>CAVWAJ010000001.1:0-28296 GCA_963752965.1 Terriglobia bacterium
TGAGCGATTCTGCGAGCAGCCGCTCGGGAGGCCTTCAGGATGATTCAGTCTTCGCTTCCAGGCCTATCCCCGGCTTAAGCTTCGCCTCCAGAAAGGCGATGGCGTAATCTAAAGCAAATTCCGCGCTCTCGTGATGCACCCAGGGAAAGGTGACACCCCGAACTATAAATCCGGCGGCCTGCCCCGTGCTCCTCTTCAAACCACAGAAGCGCTGCATAGGACTCGTGCCCCAAGTCGTTCTCGTCAATTGACGTGCAACGGCAGGTCTGTAGCCCGGCCGTTCAAAGCAGCCCGAACCGTCGGAAAGCTTGCTTAATCGCCGCGACCTTCTCCGGCGGGCACGGATTCTCTTTGGGCGCGGTTCCCGGCGTGACCAGGCCGAACTGCTCTTTGCAGTGCAGAAGCCACGCGCTCTCAGGCACGAAGCCGTGCTGGCGCGAGATCCACTTCTGGATTTCCTGATCGGTAACGCGTGGCTGAATGGGTTGCTGCTCGCGGGAATAGCGCGACGGGCGGTCACGTCGTCGATCGTCATTGCGGGTGGTCATTCGGCGCTTCGTGCGGATTGATCAGACTGAGTGTACCAGCTAAGGCGCCAGCTTTTCGGAGGTCGGACTCCTCCGACACCTTCCGGATACGCTGTAGTTTTAGTAATCCAGGAGCAACCCGTGGCCAGCGTCGTCAACTGCGCCGTGCATTTGGACCGGGCGGCCTCGCGGCCAGTGAGGTCGGACCAGTAGTCAGTGCGGCGTTAGGCGGGTTCTATCCTGGGCCTGTTGGCTACTTCTTTACTATTAGATTCCCACCCGTCGCCGAATCCCCAGCTCAGCCATGCTCGGTAATCGTCCACGAGCACCTGCGCCGCCTCTATGATTTCCTCTGCTTCCCGGCGGGATACTGTGCGACCATGAACTGCCTGATTCGCCAGCGAGAGGATTCGCTTCCCCAATGCGAATTGATCTTCAGTAACCGCCGAGGCATCGCGTAGCCGTTCCAACACCCTCGATGGTGATTCATGGGGAACATCAATCTTGAATCCCTTCGCAAGATTCCTGATGAGTATTTCGAGTTCGATTCTGAGTCCGGCCAACGCTAGCGTCGCGTCCTGGGCCGCAATCGATCTGTAGTAGCTCAAGTCGAGGCCACTGGGCGTGGGCTTAAGGCCTAACGAGATCATTCGAGAATTGGCCTCCGTTAGCGGCAGTACTGCTGTGTGTGGCCGAGTTGGAGATGGTGGCGTAGCTTCAATGCGAGTAGCTAGTTCTTTGGTCTCAAGAATCTGCTCCTCGAAATCTATCGACACGCCGCCGGGCAGCGCCGCCTTGCGAATCCTCGCCATAATAGCCCTTATCTCTCGCCGAAAAATGAGAGCGATCGCGAGAGCCGCGACGGGCCACGCTAAGGCTTTCACATACTCAAGAACCGGTTGTGTTGCAAAAACAATTCTGTCGGCGAGACCGAGCCAACCGCCAAGCTCGTCGGTCGACTAATCAGCTTTCAATCCGAGGATTTCCCGGATAAACTGAATCTGCCCAACGACGTCCCCTTTCGGCAACCACCTCACTTGGCCTTTCCGGATCATGTGCAGAACCTCATAGCCTTGAATCGTCCGCCAGGCTCCATCGAACGATCGAAAACCTTGGCTGGCATTCACTCGCCGTTTGATCGCTCGATGGTCCTGTTCCACAACAGTGTTTAAATACGGGCAGGTTCGACAGCGGCATCGCCGTCCCAGTTTCCCCTCCTGCTTCAACTCCGCGATCACCTTCGGATAAGACGGGTTGCCATCTACTGTAATGACCCGCGGCCGGGGATGACCAGAAGCCTGCAAGGCTTTCTGGAAGAAGTGCTTGGCCGCTGCCGCGTCTCGCTCAGCGGAAAACCAGAAGTCAATCGTGGCGCCGGTGGAATCGACGGCACGATACAGGTACCGCCAGCTCCCACCCTGGCAAATGTACGTTTCGTCGACCCTCCAGGAGCCATTGGTTGGTTTCAATTCCCGCCGGCATCTCTTGTTCAGTTCGGGGGCGTAGCGCTGCACCCAGCGCCAAATGGTGCTGTGGTCAGCAGGGAGACCTCGTTCGATGAGCAATTCCTCGACGTCCCGATACGAAAGCGAGAACCGCAGATACCAACGGACCGCGCAAACAATGATCTCGGGTTCGAAGTGCCGCCACTTGAACTGCGCTGGCCGCGGTTTGATCATGGAATATACTGCAGTCTATCAGACTGGTTCACTCAGTTTTTGCAACACTGCCCTTCGGCAGGTAGTTGCGGCAGAATTTCGCTATGCAGCCGTGCGGAAATTTCCAGCATGGGCGTTTTGTGTGATACTGAGCCATGAAATCAAGCAAGATTCTCCTGAGCTGTGCAGTATGGATATTGGCCTTGCTCATGGTGAATGCATCGCTACAGGCCGCCAAGAAAAAGCATGTCGTCGCAAAAAAGGAACACACGGAAAGGGTAAGCCAGCAGAAAGACGAAAACGTTCAAGAGAAAATCGAGAAGGAAATCAGTAATCTCCGAACTGACGTGTACAGTAGGGCGACTTGGGCAGCATTGCAAAAAGTCAAACAGGAGGCAGACGATACTGCAGGGACTGTCAAACTCGTGATGTTTATCGCCGGGGGAATCGGTTTTGTTATCGGATGCGTCGTGACTGGCCTTGTCGCAAAACGAATGGGAAAATCGGACGATGCGCTGAAGATTACCTAGCCAGCTCCTTCAACATTTGCCGTGAGCCTGTGGATGTCCTCGAAATCGCCCACAAGCTCTGTTCGAGCCTTCATGCGGTGGACCGCCGCGTCCTTCGCCCCTCCCGAGCGCAGCCTCAACTCGTTGCACAAGCTCCCCAACCGCCACCGCCAACGCGCCGTAGGTCCTGTGCGGTCGCGCCGCTCGGCCCTGGGCGCGCCTGGCCTTAGCCCAGCCCGCGAAACAGCTCCGACAGGCTGATCTGCAAAACGTGCGCGATCTGCCGCGTCGTGTTCAGCCTGACGTTGATCCGGGCCGCGCCCGACGGGCAGGAAATCCACCCTGATCTCCGTCCGCACATTCAAATGCCGGAGGGTCGACGCCGCAGGTGAGTGGCGTGAGTTGTCCGGAACGGAGTCCGACATCCGGCGGGGCAAGCACGTTCTATTCCCGGTTTTGGTCATATTTTTCGTGTACCTCCTCGCTCATTTTTTCGCCAGTCCCTATATTGAGGTCCTGTGGCAGCAAGATGATAATGTCCCCTTTGGGCAAAGTAGAAATGTCCCCTTGACAACCCCAGGCTTGGGGGATGCAAGAAGGACAACTACTAATGACCCAAGCCGATCGTGACCGGCTAGTAGCGCTCAAGAAAGCTAGAAAGAAACTGATTACGCAGCGCGAAGCGGCTGAGGAACTGGGGCTCAGCGTGCGACACGTAAAGCGGCTGCTGTATGGCTTGAAGAAGCACGGCGATAAGGCCGTACCCATGGGTTGCGCAATAAGCCCTCTAACCGGCGGATCGCCAAGAGCGTCGAGAAATCAGCGGTGGAGATCTTTCGGCGCCGGTCTACAAGGGGTTCGGGCCGAAATTGGCGGCGGAGTATTTGAGGAACAAACATGGGATCGAGGCCAGCAAAGAAACGGTGCGCCAGTGGATGATTGCGGCCAAGCTGTGGCGGGTGAAGAAAGAGAGGGTCAAGCAGGTTCACATCTGGCGGCCGCGGCGAAGCCGGTTTGGGGAGTTGGTGCAGTGGGACACCAGCGAGCACGACTGGCTGGAAGGGCGCGGCGAGAAGCTGTACCTGATCGCCATGATCGACGATGCGACCAGCCGGTTGTTCGCACGATTCGTGCAGCACGATTCGACCGAAGAGAACATGAAGCTGCTGTGGAGCTACCTGGAGAAGTTCGGCCGACCGCTGACGTTTTACACGGACAAGGCGAGCTTGTTCCGAAACAACGAGAAGCGGCGTCGGGACGAGCCAGGGGTGGACAAAGATCCGGTGGAGATGCCACCCACACAGATCGGCCGCGCGTTACGGGAACTGGGGATCACCTGGATTGCGGCGCATTCTCCGCAGGCTAAAGGGCGGGTGGAGAGAAATTTCGGAACGGCTCAGGACCGACTGGTGAAAGGCATGCGCGTGGCCGGGGTGAAGACGATCGCACAAGCCAACCAATACCTGATCGAGGATTATCTGGCGTGGTGGGAACGAGGGATTTTCCAGATACCCTGCTCGAATCCTGTCGATTGATAACCGCGAAAGCTCCTGGAAGCAGGCACTCGCGCAACCGGGCCTGGTAACGCTTGTGGGATGCGACGCCGTCGACAAGTCGTGGGATTCATCTGTGGTGGGGCCGAGAGAACGGGTCAGTTAAAATGCGACGGTGAACTTTATGCGATTTATATACTCCAGATCGCGCAACGGCAAGGGTTGGGAACGTTGTTGGTGCGCCGATTCGTGCGTGAGTTTAGGTCACGAGGCTTGACCTCGATGGCCGTCTGGGTGTTAGCACTGAACCCATTCCGGAGGTTCTATGAAGTTGTCGGGGGGGAGGTTATCGTATCGCCCCCCGGCAGACCTCGTGGTAGCAGCAGGCGACCAGGAGGACTTGAGTCCACAGCTGGCCCTCGTAGGATTTGTGCAGGACGAAATGTATTAGCGGTCCTCCTGCTCGCCTTGCTGCTACCACCAGCTCAGCTGGCCTCGCGGGATATACTAACTGATGCCCTGGGGTCCGGGACCGGTCGGACCCGAATCCAGGGTGATGCCGAGTTGTCGGTGTCTGCCGGGCCTACGGGAGAACGAAAACGTGAGTCGCCTCAGGATGAATCGTAGAAATTGGATGATGCTTTCCGGCGCGGGTCTGGCCGTGCGTCCGGGCGGCTCACAGCCGCAGGGTGCGGCCCCGGATAGTGCGCTCGATTCGGTGCTGCCCGACCAATTGCTACTCAAGGACTACCGGCCGAAATCCATCTACAAGATCCCCGTCTCGGACATCAAGAAGGCTAAGTACCCGGCCATCGATTGCCATCACCACGCGCAATCCAAGACCCCGGAACAGGTGGACGAGGAAGTCCGCATCATGGACGCCGCCGGACTCGAATCCTCCGTGGTGTTCCCCGCCGTCGGCCAGGGACCGGTGTATCGCGCAGAAGTATTCGACAACATCTGCAAGATCTACTACAGGTACCCGAAGCGCTTCTACATCTATTGCGGTATCGACATGCGGGGCATGGGCCAGCCCGGATGGCAAAAGACCGCCATTGCGGAGCTGGAGCGGTGCCACAAAATGGGCGCCGTCGGTGTGGGTGAAATTCACGATAAGGGCATGGGCATCGGCGGCGTGATGGGCGGCCCTCCCAACTGGCAAGGCACGCGGCCTCGCGGCGGCGGAGGCGCCGGACCGCAGCAGCGCGACCCCGTTCAAGGCTGCCACCCTGATTCGCCGCAGCTCGATGAGATCTGGGAAAAATGCGCCGACCTCGGCATGCCGATCAACCTGCACGTCTCCGACCCGTACTGGTCCTACCTGCCCCAGAACAGGTTCAATGACGGCCTCATGAACGGATTTAGCTGGCGGCTGGACAACAAGCCCGGCATCATGCAGCACAACGAACTGATCCTGAGTTACGAAGCCGCCGCGAAACGGCACCCCAGGACGGTTTTCATTTCCAGCCACCTCGCCAACCTCGATTACGACCTCGACCGCCTCGGCGGCATTTTCGAGCGCAATCCGAACTTCTACACCGATTTTTCCGCTCGTTTTCACGAGACCGCCACAATCCCGCGATTCACTGCTCAGTTCCTGCAAAAATGGGCGCATCGCGTCACGTACGGCACCGACATCCCGTTCAGCCCGCACCTGTTCAGCCTTACCTACCGGATTCTGGAATCGACCGACGAACATTTCTACGACCAGGATTTCTATTTCAACTTCAACTATCACTGGCCGATGTACGGCATGGGCCTGTCAGACGACATCCTAAAGAAGGTCTACCGCGAGACGGCTTTGAACGCTTTCAAGCAGGCCCGCTCGAAGGCACGAGGTTGACCGGCTAGGCTCATTGCTCCGGATATTTCGCGATACGCGCCGAACTCGGCCAGGTCGTCGTCGCTGAACCCGGCGAGGTTGTCCGTAACCAAAAGGGCCGTGTTGCAAAAACAATTCTGTCGGCGAGACCGAGCCAACCGCCAAGCTCGTCGGTCGACTAATCAGCTTTCAATCCGAGGATTTCCCGGATAAACTGAATCTGCCCAACGACGTCCCCTTTCGGCAACCACCTCACTTGGCCTTTCCGGATCATGTGCAGAACCTCATAGCCTTGAATCGTCCGCCAGGCTCCATCGAACGATCGAAAACCTTGGCTGGCATTCACTCGCCGTTTGATCGCTCGATGGTCCTGTTCCACAACATTGTTTAAATACGGGCAGGTTCGACAGCGGCATCGCCGTCCCAGTTTCCCCTCCTGCTTCAACTCCGCGATCACCTTCGGGTAAGACGGGTTGCCATCTACTGTGATGACCCGCGGCAGGGGATGACCAGGAGCCTGCAAGGCTTTCTGGAAGAAGTGCTTGGCCGCTGCCGCATCTCGCTCAGCGGAAAACCAGAAGTCAATCGTGGCTATTTCAACGGAAGGACTCAGGTGGAAGGAACTTCAAGATTGGTGGGCTGATCGTGAACAATTAGGCGAGGATGCGGCTAAGAAGGCTCTCTACAAAAGACTGATCGATTGCCTCCCATCGAGCTCTCCCCCCAGCGGCTGTTGTTCAGGACGTATTTCAAAAGATTTGGCCGAGCGATCCCCCTTCTTCCCGCCCTCCTCCCCGAGGTGTGGCTTCACTGGGATCCAAAAACTGTTCAGGAGCGGGGTCCGGAAGCTTTGCTTCGATTTCGAATGGATTTCTTGATGCTTCTTCCTAATAGGGTGCGCGTTGTTATCGAAGTAGACGGCAAACACCACTACGCGGACAAAAGCGGCTTGGCCGATCCGGGCTTGTACGCGGCAATGTTAAATGCGGATCGGGATCTACGCCTCGCTGGCTATGATGTATACCGTTTTGGCGCCGAGGAATTAAATGGCGATGCCGGGCAGGCAGTCGTAATCGAGTTTTTTGAGCGGCTCTTTAGGCTTCACAAGGTAGGGTTCCCAGCTCAGTCAGCAGCCGGAGCTCAGCGGGAGGTGCAAAATCACTTCAGAGTGGCTGGGCCATGATAGGTGAGCTCACTTCGAGTTGGAATTCAGCCTGGCGCTGCTTGAGGAGTTGCTTACGCCGCTCCTGGCTGGTTGGCTTCGGCATTTACAATCTGCTTCAGCTTGCCTTCCGCAGAGCTTCTTCAACGGCGTCCGGGTATCGGGCGATCACGGCGAGTAGAACGCGCGCGGGTCCGTCCGGACGTGTCCGGCCCTGTTCCCAGTTCCGCAGGGTCGCAGGCTGGAACCCGAACTTCGTTGCGAATGCCGCTTGACTCAATCCAAGGCGTCTGCGCATGGCACGCACGTCAATCGTCGGCACTTCCACAGTGGTTACGCGGACCGGGACATCCTTCCCTTCAGCCCAATCGACTGCCTCCCTCAGGCTCGCAATGATTCGGCTGCCCGCGCTCGGCTTGCGACCTTTGGTGGTGCGAGAATTCTTCATTTTGCCTTCCTTTTCCTGTACCCCGCGATAAGACGGGGCATCAGTTCCTTCATTTCGTTTCGCTCCGCTTTCGTGAGATTCGTCTTTTCGTTCTTGGCGAAGACGCTGAGCAGAAACAGGGGGAGCGATTGATCGTGATAGTAATAGATCGCCCGTGCACCTCCGCGTTTACCTCGTCCTTTCGCCCTCCAGCGAACCTTTCGGGCGCCACCAGTCTCTGGAATAATGTCTCCCGCTTCGGGGTTCGCGGCGAGGTAAGAAACAAGTTCACTCCGCTCCTGCTCAGTCAAGGCCGACGCGGAGTCACGCAAGAACCCTGGAGTCTCCACCACTGTCATTGGAACCCGCACGACCTTACTAGTATACGCTATTAGCGTAGCGCCAAGTTTTTGGTTTCAGAGTGGTTTCGAACGTGTAGCGAAAGTGGATTCCTTGATTTGCTGGCCCAGTGTGCCAGTTGTTTCGCGAGAGGTCACGCCTTCAATGGGCGCAACAGATGCGCAAGAACGACCGTGGCAAAACCGTGACAGAACCCCTGGCATTGGGGTGACTCGGGTTGGCTTTGAGCGAAAAGCAGATTCCCCAAGTTATTGAAAACCTTGAAAGTGGCGGTAAACCTAAAGAAGCTTTGGAGCGGGCCGCGCTGCGTGTGAAGCAGGCGCTCTAACCAACTGAGCTACGCGCCCTTCCGGAAACGGCACCAAGCTGCTCAACTCCGCACTGCCGTTATTCAGGGACGAATTTAGTATTATAGCGTTAATGGCCCAGCGGGAAATAATGGAAGCCCCGCCGGTAGCATTCGACCCTCCCGTCGCATTTGCGAAACTGGCTGCGCTCGAGTCGGCGCTAGGCTCGGCGATTCGGGGCAAGGCCGAAGTGGTGCGCCTTTCGCTGGTCTGTCTGCTTGCCCGCGGGCATCTCCTCATTGAAGATGTGCCTGGTGTGGGGAAGACCACATTGGCGCAGGCGCTGGCGCGCTCGGTGGACGGCCGCTTTCACCGCCTCCAGTTCACGAGCGACATGCTGCCGAGCGATGTGCTCGGCGTCACCATATATAACGCACACTCCGAGGCGTTCGAGTTCAAGCCCGGGCCGATTTTCACCAATTTTCTGCTGGCCGACGAAATCAATCGCACCACTCCCAAGACACAATCCGCGCTGCTCGAAGCCATGAACGAGTGCCAGGCGACGATCGACGGCCGCTCGCATCCGCTGCCCACGCCCTTCATGGTGATCGCGACGCAGAACCCGGTGGAACACCATGGCACATATCCGCTGCCGGAGTCGCAACTCGATCGTTTTCTGATGCGGCTGCGCATCGGTTATCCGGACAGTGCGAGCGAGCGCGACATCCTGCGCAAATTCGGTGAGTCCGGTTCGGCTGTTGAGCACGTGCTTTCCGCCGAGGAAATCTTGCAGTTGCAGGCCTTGGTGCACCGCGTTGCCGTCGATGAATCGCTGGTGGATTACATGCTCGCCATCGTCGAAAAGACGCGCAGCCACGAATCGCTGGCACTGGGTGTAAGCCCGCGCGGCTCCCAGGCGCTGTTCCGTGCGGCGCAAGCGCTGGCGCTGGTGGAAGGCCGCGACTACGCCATCCCGGACGACATCAAGCGGTTGGCCGGGCCGATTTTTGCGCATCGCGTGGTGGTGAACGCGCGCGCGGCGTTGGCACAGCGGCGCGGCGATCTCGGTGATCGCATCATCGAAGAGATTCTGAGCCAGATTGACGTTCCTTTGTAAGCCGAAATCCATTCATGAAAACTGCCATCATCGGTCTGCCCATGGTGGGCAAGACCTCACTGTTTACGATTCTGACCGGCGCCCATCAAGACACGCGGCTCGGTTCCACAGCCGCGCGTACGGGTGTCGCGAAGGTTCCTGACGCACGGCTCGATGCGCTCGCCAAGATTTATGAGCCGCCCAAGATCACGCACGCTACGGTGGAGTATGTCGACTTCCCCGCCATTTCAAAGGAAAGTCTGCGTGACCCGAGCTATCTCGCCGGGCTGCGCGTCGCCGACGCCTTCGCGCACGTCGTCCGTCTCTTTCGGGACGAGACGGTGCCGCACGAGAAAGGCTCGGTCGACCCCGCGCGCGACATCGAGGATGTCGAAACCGAGCTGGTTCTGAGCGATCTGGTGGTGATCGAGAAGCGGCTCGAACGCCTCGACAAGGACCGCAAGAAGGTCAAGAACCCGGAGCTGGACCGGGAGTTCGAGTTATTGGAAAAGTGCAAGGCGCTGCTCGAATCCAACCAGCCTCTGCGGCAGCTTACGCTTGATGCCGAAGGAGAGAAGCGCATCCGCGGGTTTCAATTTCTCTCGCAAAAGCCCATGCTGTACGTGCTGAACATCGGGGAGCAGGACGCGGCACGGCTGCGTGAGGTCGAAGAAGAGTACCGTTCCGGGCCGTTAAAAGGGCGGCCTCACACCGAGTTCACCGCAGTGTGCGGCAAGGTGGAGGCCGAGCTGGCCGAGTTGGCGCCCGAGGAAGCGCGCGAATACCTGACGAGCTACGGCCTGAAGGAATCGGGGCTCGAGCGCCTGATTACGGCTTCGTATCGTCTGCTGGGCTTGATGTCGTTCCTGACCGCCGGCGAGACCGAAGTGCGCGCCTGGACCATTCCCATCGACAGCCCGGCCGTGAAAGCCGCTGGCGCGATTCATTCGGATTTCGAGAAGAAGTTCATTCGCGCCGAAGTGGTGAACTGGAAAATGCTGGTGGATCTCGGCGGCTATCCGGCCGTGCGCGAGAAGGGCCTGCTGCGGCTCGAGGGCAAGGAGTACATTGTCAAGGATGGAGATGTGCTGGTCATCCGGCACTCGTGAGGTGTTACATGCGATCTGTTTCGCGACGCGGGTTTCTTTCGGGCGCGGTGGCTGCGGCAGCTGGCGCTGCCTATGCCAAGACTTACGACGGCCGAACCTTGATCGTGATCACAGCGCACGCCGACGACTTCACGGGCTTCGCCGGCGGAACGATCGCCAAGATGATCGACGATGGCTACACCGCGCACTTGATCCGTGTCACCAACGACGAGAAGGACTCCTACGATCTGGACGTAGGAGAAACCAGCCATCGCAACACCGTCGAGATGCGCGCGGCGGCCGACGTGATCGGCATCAAGGAAATATACTCGCTGGATTTCCGCAACGATGAGATGGACGCCCTCTCCGAAACCGAAATACGCGCCCGGTTGATTCTTCTGTTCCGCAAGCTGAAGCCGTGGACCATCTTCACGTTCGATCCCTCTGCTAAGTACGAGGAGAACCCCGATCACAAGAAGACCGCGCGCGCCGCGGAAGACGCCGCCTGGACCTCGCAGGGGCATCTGTTCCTACCGGAGCAGTTTTCGCAGGGCCTGGAACGTTGGGCGGTCATCGACCGCTATTACTGGGCAAGGCAGTTGGACGAGCAGGACGCCAATAGGATCGTCGACATTACAGCAACTATCGACCGTAAGATCCGCGCCCTGCAGCAGCACAAAACCATGATGCGGCACACAGCGCACTCCCTCAAAGAAAAGCTCGCTGAGGCGAATCTGCGGCTGCCCTTGCTCGATACGGTCGACGAAAATTCCATCAACAAGCTCGTCGATATTCAGGTGCGCGATCGCGCCGCGGCCGTGGGGAAAAAGCACGGAATGCAGTATGCCGAAGAGTTTCACTACGTTCCGCTCGCCGCCGAGGGTGGCTACGTCATGAAGAATGCGCTGCCGCTGAAGTAGGCAATCCCGCATGCAGCGCTCTCTGGCGCCCGAAATCATGGACGACCCGCGCGTCCCGCACGAAATCTGGGAGCCCTTTCACCGGCAGCTTGGCTCGCTGCATCGTTTCCTCGGAAATCAGCGCGCGATTTTGGATGCCCTACAGCGTCATCCACGGCCCATCGGCCGCGTGCTCGATATCGGCTGTGGCGACGGCGAGTTGCTGAATACCATTCGCCACACCCTGGGTGTGGAAGTCATGGGCATCGAGAGGCGACCGCCGCTTCGCAACACATTCGGCGTGCCGATTGTCGAGGCGGACGCCACCCGCGACCGGTTACCTGAGGCCGACGTGGCGGTGTGCATGACGGTTTTTCACCATCCGGCGGAAGCTGAGATTGTGGCGCTGATTCGCAACGCCGCGCGCTCCGTGCACCGGCTCGTCATTCTCGATCTGGTCCGCCACTGGTTGCCACTGACCCTGTTCTCCACCTTCCTCTCGCCGCTCCTTATACGCACTGTGGCTGCGGACGGCTGCCAATCGATCCGTCGCGCCTACACGCCACCAGAGTTGCGCGCAGTCGTCGAAGCTGCGGTGGCCGGCTCCAATGCGCGCCTGGTGCACAGCGTTACGCCCTTTCGCTCGCGCCAGATGATCGACATCTCGTGGAGTTGACCGAACACCGCGCTAGCGGCCAGGACCTAAGATTTCGGCGGCGCTTTTGATGCGTCCCGGGCCTTCAGGAAGTTGTCGACATTTTCCTTCGTGATCAGCGTCGCACCGGTGTCCACGAAAGTCGGCAGCGGCGAGAATGGGTCCTGCGCCCAGTTACTGTCGAGCGACGGCGGCGCGTGATGGTGCAATTCGTCGAGCATCTTCACGCCGTAGTACGCCATCGTGAATGGCTTCTGCGCGATGGTCGCGACGATGCCCCCCTTCTGAATCCACTTCAGCGTGTCTTCATCGGTGTCCATGGCCACCACCGTCTTGCCGCTCACCTTGTTCCGGTCCAGCACGTCGGCTACTTCTTTACCCGCCAGCGCTTCCAGGCACACGAAGGCGTCCACCTTGTCGCGCTGCTTGTTGACGATCTCGCTGGTCTTGTCAAAAGCAATGCGCGGATCGCCCTTGATGTCCTCCACGCTGGCGATCTTGATCCCCGGGTATTCACTGAAGGCGAATTTGTAGCCGTTCAGCCGCTCCACCAGGTTCGCCTGTCCCGGCATCGTGAAAACCACGACGTTGCCTTTGCCTCTGAGCTGCTTGGCCACCACGCGGCCTCCCATAACGCCGGCCTCGTAGTTGTTGGTGCCGATGAATGCCAGCCGTTTGCTGCCGGCCGAATCCGAGTCCACGGTGATTACCGGAATTCCCGCGGAAATCGCGGCATCGATGTCGCCTTTCATGAGCCCGGCATCAGCCGCGGAGACCAGAATGCCCGATGGCTTCTGTGGGAGTGCGATCAGCCGCCGCAACTCTTGCTGTTCCGCTTGGGGATCAAATGCATCTGGGCCGGTAACTTCGGCCTGTACTTTCAATTGTGCCGCGGACCGCGCCAAACCACTGGCGGCAGCCTGCCAGTAGGGGATCTTCACGTTCACCGCAAGCAGGTAATATTTCTCGTCTGGCGTGTGCTGGGAACCGCCGCCGCAACCCGCCAACAGCACCAGGACCGCTGGGAACCATGAAAATCTACGCATAAACGCCTCCTTCAATAATAAAATCTGGTATGCCGATTCTAGCCGGACCTCAGGCCGGCTATACCAGAACAGTGAACGCTGTTTCCGTGCGCGTCACGGGCCGGTAGAGCGTATCGCGCTCCACCGGTTCGCGGCCCGCTTTACGGATCAGACTGAGCAACTCGCCGCGACGCAGCGATTGGCTGGTCGTGGCGCCGGCATCGTGGTAAATCTTTTCTTCCACCACCGTGCCGTCGATGTCATCCGCGCCAAACCGCAGCGCGATCTGCGCGATCTTGGGCGTCATCATGATCCAGTACGCCTTGATGTGCGCAATGTTGTCGAGCAGCAAACGCGCGACCGCGATGCTCTTGATGTCGAGAAAGCCTGTTGTCTTGGGAATATGTTGCAAGGGAGTGTTGTCCGGATGAAACGCCAGCGGGATATAAGTCACGAAACCCTGCGTCTCATCCTGGAGCGCACGCAGCTTCAGCAGGTGATCGACGCGGTCTTCGTCGGTTTCGATGTGCCCGTAGAGCATCGTACAGTTCGAGTGTAAGCCCAGCCGGTGGGCCGTGCGGGCGGTTTCCAACCACTCTTCGCCCGTGATCTTGTGATCGCAAATGATGCGCCGCACCCGGTCGCAGAAGATCTCCGCGCCGCCGCCGGGCAGGGAATCCATACCCGCATCGCGCAGCCGCTCGAGTGTCTCCCGGATGGAAATGCGCGTGCGCTGGGCGAGGTAGCCGATCTCCACCATCGTGAACGCTTTCAGATGCACCTGCGGGAAGCGCTGTTTCAGCCCGCGCAACATCTCGCAGTACCAATCCAGCGTTAGCTCTGGATGCAGCCCACCCACGATATGGAACTCGGTGACGGCTTCCGTCCAGCCCTCGCCCGCCACGTGCCACACCTGGTCGAGCGACATGGTGTACGCTTTCGGATCCTTCGCCCGTTTACCGAACGCGCACAGGCGGCAGCTCGCCACGCACACGTCCGTGGGATTGATGTGCCGGTTGACGTTGAAGTAAGTGATGCCGCCATGCAGGCGCTCGCGAACCAGGTTGGCCATATAGCCCAGCGCGAGAATATCGGAAGTCCCGTAAAGCGCGACACCATCGTCGAAGGACAAACGTTCACGGGCCTCGACTTTCTCGAGGATCGGTTTCAATCGTGAATCTTCGACAAAAACTGGCATGAATTACGCGCGCCGCGCCAGCAAAACATCCGCGGCCCAAAACACAAAGAATAGCACGCTTACCCAGCCGTTCATGGTGAAGAAAGCCGCGTTCACACGCGAGAAATCGTTCGGTTTCACCAGACTGTGCTCATAAATCAACAGCAGCGCCACGGCGACGATCCCCACGAGGCTGAGCAGCCCGAGATCCAAGCCGTGCGCCAGAGCCAGCAAGCACAAGGTCATGAGGACGTGCAGCAATTGCGAAACGCGCAGTGCGCGGGCCACACCGATCCGCTTCGGCAGGCTGAACAGGCCTTCGGTGACGTCAAATTCGTAATCCTGGCACGAGTAGATGATGTCGAATCCCGCGGTCCAGAACATCACCGCGGCGGTTAGCCAGAGAATACGCGGATCGAGCGATCCACGCACCGCAATCCACGCCGCGGCCGGAGCGATCCCCAGCGCGAAGCCCAGCACCAGATGAGAAAACACGGTAAACCGCTTGGTAAACGAATAAAAGAAGATCACACCCAGCGCCACAGGCGCGAGTTTGAAGCACAGCGCATTCAATTCGCGCGCCGCGTACAGAAACACCAGGCTGGAAATCGCCACGAAGCCCCATGTAAATGCGGCCGAAAGCGTTCCTGCCGGAATGTGGCGCGTGCGGGTGCGCGGGTTGCGCGCGTCAATCTCCGCGTCGGCGAGGCGGTTGAACGCCATGGCCGCTGACCGCGCGCCCACCATCGCCACAATGATCCACGCCAGTTTCCATCCCAGCGCGCGCAGGCTCAGCCCACCTTCCCGGATCCCGAGCAACGCTCCTGTGAGCGCGAACGGCAGCGCAAACACCGAGTGCTCAAACTTGATCATGTCGAGCGTCAGCCGGACTCGTTTCCAGAACATGAGGTGGAATAGGCCTCCGGCCTGTGCAGCACCAGAGCAAAAGAAGTTACCATTTTAGCGCATGCGCCTTTTGCTCCCCGCCGTACTGGCGATGTCTTTCTGTGTGGGTTGTTCCCACCAGAATCCGGACACCGTCGAAGAACAGCTCAACTCCCAATCCATCATCTTGCCCGATGGCAGCGAGATCCGCGCCGAGGTGTTAACCAACCCCGTCGAAATGGAGCACGGCATGATGTACCGTGACGCTCTGCCGCATCGCCGTGCCTTGCTGTTTGTGCACCAGAAGCCCAGCTATTACCGCTACTGGATGCCGCACGTGAAAGTGCCTCTCGACATCGTCTTCATGGATGCCAACCGCAAGATCGTCGAAATCTCAGCCGACACGCCGATCTGCACCACTAAGCCGGAAGACTGCCTGACTTACGGCGGCCATCATCTCGAGCAATATGTGCTCGAAATGCGCGCCGGCGAAGCGCAACGCCTCGGACTCAGCGTGGGCCAGACACTGAGGTTCTGATATTCTTGTGTTCGTATGAATCAGGAGCAGCTCCGCAGCCTGCTGGAGCAAGTGCGCGAAGGCGCGGTGGATGTCGAGGCCGCGCTCGCTCGCGTCCGTCACATGCCGTTCGAGGATCTCGGCTTCGCCAAGGTTGACCATCACCGCGAGTTGCGCCATGGCATGCCGGAAGTCATCCTCGCCAAGGGCAAGACGCCCGATCAGGTCGTCAGCATCGCCAAGCACCTGCTCGCCATGTCTCAGAATGTGCTCATCACGCGCGCCGACGCCACCACCGCCGCGGCCATCGAACAGAACCTGCCCGGCGGCGAATACTTTGCGCTCTCGGGCGCCATGCGTTTCTGGCGCGACAAAACGGTGCGCGGCAAAGGCAAAATCGCCGTAGTTTGCGCCGGCACCAGCGACATTCCCGTCGCCGAGGAAGCCCAGGTTACCGCGGAAGTCATGGGTAACCAGGTGGAATCCATTTACGACGTCGGCGTCGCCGGCATTCATCGCCTCATGGAGAGTAGAGCTCGTCTCGCCGAAGCCAGAGTACTCGTGGTCTGCGCCGGCATGGAAGGCGCATTGCCCAGCGTCGTGGGCGGCCTCGTTTCCTGCCCCGTGATCGCCGTTCCCACCAGCGTCGGCTATGGCGCAAGCTTCAACGGCCTCGCCGCTCTGCTCGGCATGTTGAACAGTTGTGCGAGCAACGTCACCGTCGTCAATATCGACAACGGCTTCGGCGCAGGCTATGTGGCTAGCCTGATCAACCGGCTGTAGGCGTAAATCACTCTTCCCGCAACGCCGCCATGGGATCGATTCGCGAAGCTCTCCATGCCGGCACAACAGAAGCCGCGATGGCCAGGGCCAGTAGCACGACCGGCATCACCGCGAACGTCGCGCCATCCCGCGCCGTCACGCCATAGAGCATCGATTGCAAGTATCGTGTCAGCCCCCACGCGCCCCCGCGCCCCGCCAGAACCGCCAGCACAGCAAGTACCAAGCTCTCTCCCACTACGAGACGTCGCACCTCGCCCGGCTGCGCCCCCATCGCGATCCGAATGCCGATCTCCCGCGTGCGCCGCGTCACCAGATACGAGAGCACTCCGTAGACGCCAAGCGCCGACAGCACCAGCGCAATCCCTGCGAACGTTCCAATCAGCACCAGATGGAATCGCTGCGGTGCGAGCGAAGCGTCCAGCCGTTCGTCCATCGTTTTGACGTCAAACACGGGCTGGTTGCGATCTACCGCGTAGACCTGGCCTTCCACCGCGCGAATGGCGGTTCGCGGATCTCCGGTAGTTCGGACCATGAGCCCCATACGAGTGAGGAAACGGCTCCGGACCTGGTCAATGCAGCGATAAATCAACGGCGCGGGTTCAGCGCCCAGTGCACTTCCTCGGACGTCGCCGACTACTCCTACGATCGTCCAGTCCCCGCTGTTCCGGTAAAGGATGAGGCGTTGCCCGAGAGGATTCTCTCCCGGGAATATCTTGCGCGCGAATGCTTCATTGACCGCGATTTTGTCTGACGATTTAGCGCTGTCGTCGGAATCGAAGATCCGGCCGCTACGCAACGGCACGGCAAGCGTCTGGAAAAAGTCGCGGTTCACCGCCGTAAGATTGACCTGAGGCCACTGCGCCAACGGCACAGGCGTCCGGCCGAAGACCTCGAATGCGACGATGTTGCCCCACGATTCTCCTAATGGAATCTCCGTCGAGACCGCCGCCTGGCGTACCATCGGCAGTTGTTTGATTCGCCGCAGTACTTCTTCATAGAAAGTCTTTTGCGCCTCAGCCGTGGCATAGCGTGAACCCACCAGATTCACGCGCAGCGTCAGCAGATTCTCCGCTGGAAACCCGAGGTCGGTGTGCGCCAGCTTTAAAAAGCTACGGGCCAGCAAACCCGCGCCGATTAGCAGAACCAGCGACACGCTCAGCTCCGCCACCACCAGCAACTGCCGCAACCGGACGGCTGTTCGCCCGCCGCTGTGCACCGGGCCGCCTGTTTTCAGGGCCTCGTGAATACTGAACCCTGCGGCTGTCACCGCGGGCGCCATTCCAAAAACCAATCCCGTAAGCAGAGTTAATCCGAAAGTGAAGCCCAGAATGCGAAGGTCCATTGTGATTGCCGGATAGTTTTGCAAAACCAGCGGCTTCCACGCATTCAGACCCAGGACGGCGAAATACGTCACGGCAACGCCTATAAGCCCGCCCGGCAGTGCCAGCATCATGCTCTCGGTCAACATCTGTTGGATGATCCGCCGGCGATGCGACCCCAGCGCGAGCCGCACAGCCAGTTCCCGTTGCCGTGCGCTGGCCCGCGCAAGCAATAGATTCGCCACATTGACGCATGCGATCAACAGCACCAGTCCCACGGCGCCGCTCAACACTAATAGCGCGGGGCGCAAGTCTCCGGTGAGGCGCTTCTGTAGCGGCTGGGCCAGGATGGCCATCCGATCGAGAAATCCGCCCGACTCGGACTCTTTGGGGTACTCACGACGAATGTTGTGCGTCAGGCGTGCCATCTCTGTAGTCAACTCAAGTTCGCTGACCCCGTTCTTCAACTTCGCCAGCATGTTCACGAGGCGCATGGGCCGCATCACCGATCGCGGCCGCTGTGTGGCTTCGTCCATCGGCAGAGGCCTGAAAATCTGGGTGCCCCTCGGATAATCGAACCCCTGCGGCATCACTCCGATGATGGTATTCGGCAGACGGTCCAGCGTGATCGTTCTTCCCACCGCGCGCGGATCACTGCCCATCCGACTGCGCCAGAAGGCATAACTCAACACCACGACTGCCGGGGCCTTCTCCCCCTGTTCTTCCGGGGCGAGAAATCGGCCCATCATCGGTGGGGTGCCCATGACGCGGAAGAACGATGGTGTGACTTGCGCCGCGTCGAGCTGTTCCGGCTTCTCGACGCCGGTCCAGTTGAGCGTCGTCGAATCGAATGCCGCTATCTCCTCAAACACGCGGTTTTGCTCGCGGAGACTGTAGTAGTCCGCGCCTATACCCTCTGCCGGACCCGGCCCGGTGTGTTCGATCACCGCGTAAATCCGTTCCGAACCCGGATACGGCAGCGGCCGCAGCAGAATCGAATTCACAATGCTGAACACCGTGGTGTTCGCGCCGATGCAGATCGCCAGCGTCAGCCCCGCAGTCAGCGCCAGCATCGGATCGCGCCGCAACCAGCGCACAGCGTACCGCAGGTCTTGTCCCAACCGTTCCAGACAAGCCCACGTCCACACTTCGCGGCTGGTTTCCGCCACCAGCATGGCGTTGCCAAATTCGCGGGCTGCTTTGTGCCGGGCATCTTGCTCGGACATTCCCGCTTCCATCAGATCGGCGACTTTCTCTTCGATGTGCGCCGCCACTTCCTCCGCCGCCTCAGCGGCCAGGCGCCGCCGTCGAATCAAACTCCACTTCATGACTCGGCCGGCCTCATTACCCGGGCAATCCCATCGAGCATCCGCTCGAAACTAGAAATCTCGCGTTCGAGCTGTTTCCGCCCCGCCGGCATGATCTTGTAAATGCGCACCCGGCGATTACGCGCCGACATACCCCACTCCGCCGCCACCCAGCCCGCCTTCAGCATTCGCTGCAACGCCGGGTAGAGCGAGCCTTCCTCGATCTGCAATAGGTCGTCGGAGGTCCGCTTAATCACTTGCACCAGCGCATAGCCGTGCATCGGCCCGCTGCGCAGAATCTGGAGGATCATCATCTCGAGTGCTCCAGGAAATAAATCGCGCTGTTGTTTGGGTTCCATCGGATTACCTATTGGCTCTATGCCTAGACTGAACTAATATATGACCGATGTCAATGGGTCGTGTTAGAATCGAAGATTACAGCTTCTGAAGGAGATCTTCGTAACCATGGCGAAAGTATGTGACGTTTGTGGCCGCGGCCCGCAGTTCGGGCACCGCATCAGTCACGCCCACAACGTGACCAAGCGCCGCTGGAACCTCAATTTGCAGTCGGTTCGCGCGGTTGTCCAGGGCGCCACCAAGCGCCTGCGCGTGTGCACCTCCTGCATCCGCAGCGGCAAAGTGCAAAAGGCCGCGTAGCTCCTCTACCTTCTCAGTGGCACCGGTTGGGTAAACGCTCCATTTACCGCGGAATCCCACGCGGCAAAGCGCACCCACTTTTGCCGCGAGAGGTCCACGGGAATTTCGACGTGCTGGGTTCCAAACGCCTGCGCTTCAGGAGTGCGGACGATCTTACGATCCACACGCTCGCCGTCTCCCGAAACCACTTCCATGAACTCCAGAGGAAAGGTCCACTCGATGTCCGCCGTCACACTGGTGGTGTTCGCACGAAAGTTGCGAATGAGCACTTCGCCGGTCGTGACGAAGAAGTCGCCGCCACGTAAGGCGCGGTTGATGGGGGTCCAGTCCGTCGCCGGCGGTAGGGCGTCCAGCTTTACGTAATTTACGTTGAAGTCGCCATACAGATCAAAATCCGGGAACTTCTTGTAGGTGTCGACCTCGCCGACCAGATACTTCGGCGCGCCCCAGTTGTTCATATCGTCCAGCACCCCGAAACAGCGCCTTTCGCACAGCCGGGATTCGGATAAATCCACGGGCATCGACTTGAATCCGGCGCCTAGCCATCGATCGCTTTGAAAGTAGTCTAGCGCGCGAATGCGGTCCGGAAAGCCCGTCGATCCCTTGGTGCGCGGATGTGTCTGCCACACGAGCCCGCCCTCGCGCCGGACCATCTCGAACAGATCGGCGGCATTCGCCGGGTGGTAAACACCTTGCTCCAGGAAGTCTGCCCCGGCCGGACGCCCGTGCGTCCAGTACACCGGTTTCGGAAACAGCAGGTTGTAGTGGCCCCCCAAATAGACATTGGCCTCTTCGCCCGGCAGGATCAGGAAATCGCGGTCGGCATGGCGCTGGCAGGCTTCATAGTAATTACGCAGCTCGTCGAGCCGGATGCGCCCGTTGTCTTCGTGGTGGCCATCGTCATGGAAATCGTCGAGCATGACGATATTCACGCCTAGATCGCGGATGGCGCTGATCCACGGCGGCTGCACGTCCAGGCTGCCGGCATCGGTCAGTTCCTTGGCGAATGCCGTGTGGAAGTGCGTAGCCATCACTTGGTAGCCGGCGAGCGGACGGAAGCGGTCACCGTGCGTGCACGCCAGAACGGCATCGCGTGTGGCGGCGGCATTCGCCGGGCTTAAATAGAGGTACATCGCCATGTGCTGCCAGGTGCCGGGCGGCGCGTTATAAAGCGCATAGACGCGCTCGATCCAAATCGGCTCGTACCCGCCTGCATTGTCACCCTGGCGCACGCCCATCGAAAAACTCCGCTCCCCGTCCTTGCGATACCAGACGTAGCCATTGTTGACTTCGATTTCGCGCGCGAAGAAAAACTGGTGCGGCGGCGGAAACACCGCGATACTGCCCGCCGGACCCTCGGCCACGGCCAGCCGGTTGCGCGCGATGAGCGGGAGCGGGCTATGGTTGGGTGTTCCACCGAACTCGTATTTCTGCGGATTGCCGCCCGCGTCGCGCCAGGCCACGCGTTCCAGATCGCCGGTTGAGAACCCCCGCAGCCCAGCCGTGTACTTGTATGCCACTGAAGGCTCGCCGGTTTTTGCGATCGCCTCCATACGCACAAGGTTCGAGCCGCGGTAAACCGTGAACTGCAGGCGTCCGGAAAAGATGCCGAGTGAGAGGCCGGGAAATGAAATCTCGATCCTCGCGCCATCCTCCCGCACTTCGCACGAATGTGTATCGAACGAAGACACCGCGTGCCGGATCTCTTCGGGCTTGCGCGGCAGACCCGGATTCTCCCCATGTCCCGGGATGCTGAGCGGTGCGTCCCAGAACACATCCCAGCGGTGTTCGTAGTCGAGACCATGTGCGGCACGGCGCACACCGCTCACCGTGCTGAACTCGGGCGTAAGATTGCGGACCAGCGTGGTGTTGCCTGCTGTAAGCTCACGTACCACTGGCGCTGCCCGATCGATCGCGAACGCCGCGCGCATTCTGGCGCCCCGCTCTCCTAGCCAGGTGACGACGAGCGTCTCGTTATCGATGCGCGCACCAAGGTCCGGCGATGAGGCGGCGACGTTGGTGCAGTGCAGTGGATCGGCGCAGAGAACCCAGGAACAGAGCAGCAAAAGTGCCAGCGGTTTCATTTAGATCAATGGCATTTTACCGCTGCCGTTGGCCCCGTAACCTTAGACTTCGGGATAAAATTCGAAAAACGCGTCGAGCGATTGCAGGAGTTGTTTGCGGATTTCCGCCTCGGTCCCGCCTTCAATAAGGTGCATCGTTACCGATGCTTGGCGGCCGTTCTTGAGTTTCACCGGAGCTTCGCCTACCGACTCCAGCTCGTCAGCCGGTAAAAGACGCACCCCATAAACCAACGCCAGCTTCGCCATCAGATGAACATTTCTTCGTCTTGCGTGGCGTGGTCCACCGATTCGCGGCGTCCTTGCGCCACCACCGAAATGGCCGCCCGGATCCCGTGCATGATCCCATCCACTTGACGAACCGGAGCCAGAATTGCCTGTTTCACCGTCTCGCTGGCCTGCTGGACCTGATCCACCGTGAGGTCGACCGCGCCATCGATGCGCGCCACCTGCGCCCGCGCGCGATCGCTGACATCTTTGACCACTTCGCTCATCCGCTCCACTTGCACGTGCAGTGACTTCACCACCTCGGTCGCCTCGGTGGTCATCTGCGAAATCTTCGGACCATTTTCGTCCGCGAAACGGCGCGCAGTTGCGATCAGCGGACCGGTGGCGTCCACAACCGGCATCAGCTTATCCTGCATGGCCTTGGCCACTCGGAACATGGCCAGCACCACCCAGGTCTGCACGACAAACGCGACCAGCGCCAGAAAAACACCAATCGCAATCACCCAGCGAAAAACATCATCCGGCATAGAAACTTTGGCTTAGCGAGCTACCTGTCCTTCTGATGGCCCGGGCTGCCCAACCGCTTCGCGGTAAGCCTGCTTGCCCGCTTCCACCGCTTCCGCTAGCGTATCCTTCTGGCGGCCGATGGCTTCTTTGCCGCGCTCGATGATTTCGCTCGCGCTGTCGCGCAACTCCGATCCGCGTTTCTTCAGATATTCCTTGCCTTCGCCCGCTTTTCCACGCAGCAGCTCGCGGGTTTCCTCACCGGTTTTGGGCGCGAACAGCAGTCCAAGGCCCACCCCTATGCCTACGCCGAGCAGAAAGCTCGCCAGATCATCGCTGTCCATGTCTCTCCCTTCGTTGGTTCCGTCAACCAGTTTCAGTATACTCCGCGCCGCGCCGGGTTTGATGGAGCTGCCCTGTGAAAACAGCTAAACTGCGGTACGGTTGACAGCATGAGCAAACCCCGCAAACGCGCGCCGCTGGATGCGAATGGTCTATGGGAATTTGCGCTCAAGACTTTGGGTGCGCGCGCCTGCTCATCGGGTGAACTGCGCCAGAAACTCCGCGCCCGCGCCGATCGCGCCGAGGATGTGGAGGCCACGGTCGCCCGGCTCAAGGAGTACCGCTACCTGGACGACCGTCGTTTTGCCGAAAGTTTTGCCGCCGCGCGCCTGGAGAACCAGCGGCTTGGCAAACATCGCGTTCTGCGCGATTTACTTCGCCGGCGCGTTGCTCCCGCGCTGGCCGAGTCCACCGCCGGGAAAACCTTCCAGCACGTGGATGAGGTCGCGCTCATCGAAGAGCACATAAGGCGTAAGTATCGGGGAAAAAAACGTGTTGGCCTTTTCAAGGACGAAAAGGATCTCGCTTCTGCCTATCGCCACCTGTTGCGCGCCGGTTTCAGTACGGGCAACATTATTCGAGTTCTCAAGCGTTTCGCGGCCAACCCGGAGTTGCTCGACGGCTTCGAACCGCCGGCCGCGACAGACGACGAAGAGTGAATTCATTCACGCCCCCTAGAATTTTAAGTGCTCCCGCGCTCAAGACCAGCGTATCCCGCTGCAATATCAGTGTTTCGTCCGATTGCCACGACCTTCACAAGGTGACAATATCGGCTCGTCGTGTGTGGAATGGCAGGGCCACGGTTTATGATGCGCGCTAGAGACTTCCGCTCCCGCAGGTTTCCAGGTTCGACTGTATGTTTAGGCACAACACGCCGGGGGTGGGATAAATCCCGTGAGACAACCGCCACAATCCAGAACTTCCTTTCTTTCGCTCTCGGTGGCAAAGTGCAACAGTGTGATCACGGAGGGCTCGATCCTTAGACCCTGGAGATGGAATGGCCATCATCCTGATTGTGGACGACCGAGAGAGTAACCGCGAACTTCTGACGACCCTGTTGGGTTATCGAAATCACCGCACGGTCGAGGCTTGTGATGGTGCCGAGGGTTTGGAGCGCGCGCAGGCGGATCGGCCCGATCTGATCATCACCGATATCCTCATGCCGACCATGGACGGCTACGAGTTTACGCGGCGCTTGCGCTCCGATCCTGCTTTTGCCTCGACCCCCGTCATTTTCTATTCCGCCCATTATCTAATGCAGGAGGCGCACCAGCTCGCCGCCAAGTGTGGCGTGGAGTACGTGGTGGCGAAGCCCGCCGAGCCGGAGGAACTGCTGCGCACGGTAGACGCCGCGCTTGGCCTGGCGCCCGCGGCCACGCCCGCAACGCCCGTTGAGGAATTCGACCGGGAGCACATCCGCGTGCTCACCGACAAGCTTTCGCAACAGGCCGGCGCAGTTGGGGACCTGAGCGCGCGCCTGGAGGCGCTGATCGACATTGGGCACGAGCTGAATGTGGCCCAGGACCCCTCCGTTCTGCTCGAGCGGTATTGCAAAGCGGCTCGTGAAGTCATGGGAGCAGCCTGCTCGGCCGCATGCATTACGGACGACCAAGGGAATGCGGCGAAGCGTTACTGCTCGGCACAAGTTGAGCCCGAAGATCCCAATTCTCCATGTCCCACGTGCGGCCTGGGCGGTGCGGTAGGCGAGGTATTGGGGGACAAGCGAGGCCGTCGAGGTCGGAATTGGCCCGACGATGCAGGGATGCCGGGATGCTTGCCCGAGATCGGTCCTTTGGCGGTATACCTCGTGGTTCCAATCCTAACGCGCAGTCGGGTTTATGGGTGGCTGGGGCTGGGGAACAAGGCCGGTGCTTCCGAATTCAGCGCCGATGACGAACGCCTGCTCACGACGATGGCAGCACAACTGGCCGTGGGTTATGAAAACTCGCGGCTCTTTAAGGAACTGAAGCAGCGCGCCGGAGACCTGGAGCACGAGGTGATGGAACGCCGCCAGGCCGCGGAGAAGTATCGCATGGTGGTGGAGCAGGCGTCCGACGGCATCGCCATCGCCGACAGTCGGGGGGACTGCGTGGAAGCCAATCCCAAGCTGCTGGAAATGCTGGGATACCACCGCGAAGGGCTCTTGGGGCGGAACATGCAAGACCTGATTCCCAAGGAAGACCGGATCAGCGTTCCCTGGACTATCGACAAGCTTCGGGGGCAGATATTCCTCAAAGAAATCCGCTTCTTACGCCACGACGGCAGCTTCCTGGAAGTGGAAGTCAGCATGAGCGGTCTGGAGGACGGGCGGATACAGGCCATCGTGCGCGACGTGGCCGAGCGGCAGCGTCTGGAGGCGCAGCTCCGGCAGGCGCAGAAGCTCGAAGCCGTGGGCCGGCTGGCTGGCGGCGTGGCGCATGACTTCAACAACCTGCTGACCGTGATTCTCGGCCACAGTGATCTGGTGCTTTCCGCCATGGATCCGCATGACCGGCGGCGGCACGACATCGAAGACATCCGCGACGCCGGCGCGCGCGCGGCCGTGCTGACCAACCAGTTGCTGGCGTTCAGCCGCAAGCAGGTGCTACAGCCGAAGGTGATCAGCGTCAACAGCGCCGTGGCTAATCTCACGAAGATGTTGGGACGCCTGATCAACTCCAACATCGAGTTGGTGACGCGCTGCGAGGAAGAGCCTTGGCATACGAAGGTCGACCCCGGGCAGCTCGACCAGGTGATTCTCAACCTGGCGCTGAACGCGCGAGACGCCATGCCGCTCGGCGGCAGACTAGTGGTGGAAACGGCGAAACACACGATCGAAGGCGAGCAGCTCGCGGAACACCCGGAAGTGCCACCTGGAGATTATGTGATGCTGGCGGTGAGCGATACCGGTTCGGGGATGGATGCCGAGACTCGCTCCCACCTGTTCGAGCCCTTCTTTACCACCAAAGCGCTGGGCAAGGGGACAGGTCTCGGACTTTCCACGGTATATGGCATTGTGCGGCAGAGCGGCGGCTTCATCTGGGTATACAGCGAACCGAATCGCGGCACAGTCGTCAAGGTGTACCTGCCGCGCACCGTGGAGGCAAGCGAAACGAAAAAGTCTCGCAATGAATACCAGCCATTGCCTCTAGGCAACGAGACTGTACTGCTCGCGGAAGATGACGAGCGGGTTCGCCGGCTGACAACCAGTGTACTCGGCCAGCTTGGCTACACAGTGCTTGAGTCTGCCGATGGGGAGGACGCGTTGGAGGTGGCCCGGCGGCATCAGGGCGAGATTCATCTCCTCTTTACCGACATCGTGATGCCAAGAAAGTGCGGCAACGAGATCGCCGACGATATCCGGCGTGACCGCCCTGGCATCAAAGTGCTGTTCTCGTCCGGGTATACCGGCGATGTGGTCGCACAGCAGGGGCCGCTCGATTCCTCCATTCCCTTTCTGCAAAAGCCGTTTACGCCGCGCACCCTGGCTGTCAAGGTTCGGGAAGCGCTGGATGGCCGCGTAGAGGCCGCCTGGGGGGAGGGGATGGGTCCTCAGCCGGAGGGGTCTCGGAGAGATGATCCAGGAGTCGGCCGCTCCGCGTAAATCGCCGCGTCTTCCCGCTCTGAGACACGCTTATGGTTGAGTTCTTCCAGAAGCTCTTGGATAGCGACTTCCTTCCGCACGGCACCTGCTATCTCTGGAACCCCGGTGTCCTGTGGTTGAACGTCATTTCCGATCTGGTGATCGCGCTGGCATACTACGCGATTCCCGTGCTGCTTTTTTGGTTTGTACGGAAGCGGCGGGACTTCGGTTTTAATTGGATTCTGGTGGCTTTCGCCGTGTTCATTCTGGCCTGTGGCACCACTCATTTGCTAGGCGCGTGGACTGTGTGGCACGCTACCTACCGGCTGGATGGAGTGATCAAGGCGGTTACTGCCCTGGCTTCCGTTGTGACGGCGTTGCTACTGGCGCCGCTGCTGCCAGGCCTAGTCGAAATGCCCAACCCCGCGAACGTAGCCGGCATGTACCACAAACTCGCCCAGGAAACCGCGGAACTGGCGCGAGTGGCGGAGTCGTTGCGCCGTCAGGCGGAACTACTGGACCTGGCGCACGACGCCATTTTCGTTCGCGAATTGGATGGCACCCTTCGCTTATGGAATCGGGGCGCGGAGGCCCTTTACGGCTGGCCGCGGGAACAGGCGTTGGGGCAGAGGAGTCATGAGCTGCTGCAGACGCAGTTCCCAGTGAGTCTTGATGGGATACTGGCGGCAATACAGCAGTCGGGCTATTGGGAAGGAGAACTGGTGCAAACGCGTCGCGACGGTTCAACCGTCACGGTGCTCAGCCGGTGGGCCTCGCGGCGTACCCAAGGCGGGGTACTGGAGATCCTGGAAATCACTCACGACATCTCGGCGCGGAAGTCCGCCGAGCGCGCTAATGCAAAGTTCCGGCAACTGCTGGAATCCGCGCCGGACGGCATCGTCGTGGTGAACCGGGAGGGCAAGCTGGTGCAGGCCAATTCACAAACGGAGCGGCTATTCGGTTATTCGCGGGAAGAGCTTTCCGGCCAGTCCATTGAGACCTTGCTTCCTGAAAAATTCCGCCACACTCATGTTGCGCATCGCAGCGAATATTTCCATCAACCGCAGTTTCGGCCCATGGGCGCCGGCCTGGAGTTGAGGGGCAGGCGCAAGGATGGCAGCGAGTTCCCGGTCGAGATCAGTCTGAGCCCCATCGAAACCGAGGAGGGTCTGCAAGTGATCGGCTCGATCCGGGACGTTAGCGAGCGCAAGCAGTTCGAGCGCACATTGCAGGACAAGAACGTGGAACTCGAAAAAGCACTCGCCACGAAAGATCTGTTCCTGGCGAACATGAGCCACGAGTTGCGGACGCCGCTCAACGCCGTCCTGGGCTTTGCGGGCACTCTGCTGATGCGCCTGCCCGGCCCGCTCACGGACGATCAGGAGCGGCAGATCCAGAGGATTCAGGCGGCCGGCAAGCATCTACTGACCCTGATTAACGACGTACTCGACTTGGCGAAGGTGGAGTCCGGCCCGGTAGAAATCGAACACACGGAAACTTCCTGCCGGGAAGTGCTGAAAGAAGTGGAGGCAATTGTAGGACCGATCGCGGAGGCAAAGTCCGTTAGGTTGGAGGTCGATCTGCCGGATCCGTCGGTCATGATTCGGACACATCAAAGGGCATTCACCCAGATTCTGGTGACGCTAGCGAGGCAGGCGGTGAGATACAGCGACGGAGGCTCATTGCGCATTGGGACATGCGAGGCCTCACGCGACAGTCAGGACTTGATGGCCGTGTACGTGAAGCCGACCGCGCGCCTCAAGCCAAAAGACCAGGAGTGGATCCGGCAGGTGTTCGAGCGCGTGCGGCGAGGTAATCCTCCGGAGGGTTCAGAACTCGGCCTTTACCTGTGTGGCAAGCTGGCTGATCTGATTGGTGGCTCGGTGGAAGTGGAAAGCGAAGCTGACGAAGGCAGCCGGTTTACCT
>CAVWAJ010000002.1:0-14283 GCA_963752965.1 Terriglobia bacterium
TAGTTTCTTCTCCCTGCCGGTTGTTGCCGAGACTTTCGATGGCCGGCTGAACGATGTCAACGGATTCCACGTCAAGCCGGAACACGTTTTCTCAGCGCTGGAGGGTGCGCGGTCCGGGCCAGTGGCGGAAGGCAATCATGGTGGCGGCACGGGGATGAGATGCTACGGTTTTAAGGGTGGCACGGGCAGCGCATCCAGAAAGCTGGACGTGCGCTACGGAGGCTATACAGTGGGGGCGCTTGTGCAGTGTAACTGCGGAACTCGCAACCAGCTCATGGTAGTGGGCGTTCCGGTGGGCCGCGAGATTCCTGAAACCAGCTCGCGCTCGGCTGCGCCGGCGCCCCACGAGGCAGAAGTCGGCTCCATCATTATTGTTGTGGCCACTGACGCGCCCTTACTGCCGCATCAGCTCAAGCGCCTCGCCCGCCGCGCCACCATGGGACTGGCGCGAACCGGATCCACTTCGGGCAATAGCTCTGGCGATATCTTTATCGCGTTCTCCACGGCGAATCCGGATGCGGCGCGGCCGGCGGGTATTGCCGACTTGAAGATGCTTCCGAATAATGAGATGAACAACCTGTTCACAGCCACCGCAGAGGCTACCGAGGAAGCCATCATCAATGCCATGGTCGGCGCCGAAACCATGACCGGAGCCAATAACCAAACGGTTGTGGCTCTCCCACATGACGGCTTGCGCCAGGCGCTTAGAAAGTACAACCGGCTGCAATAGCCGGCTGTGCCTCGCATGTTCTGATTTTCATGGTGCGCCGGGAGAGATTTGAACTCCCGGCCTTGTGGCTCGTAGTTCGAAGGCTCGTCGTCCACCGCTTCCGCCGCTTCCATTATCAAACATTTACGAGCGGGCTCCGGTTCAAATCGTCCGCTGTTTCTGCCGATGTCTACCGGCTTGGCTACGGTCCGACGTGCAGCAGGCCACCACCGGGGCTACGGAGCACAAGTGAAATGGGAATGGCACAGAACTATTGTTGGGGCTGATCACAAGAGCATGCTGCCTGCTTCAACGGCTGCTGCTTCATCCTGGAACGCAGCTTGATTGTCTTGCCTGCGACCATGAAGGCTCCCCTGCCATGTGGTGGATCGTACGCGGGTGTTTCCTCGCCGGGTCGCTCCAGGCTTTAAGGACCTCGAGGATGAAAAGACAGTACCTGTTCACCTCCCTCGCATCGACCACCCTGCATTCCAGGTTGGCGTAGCACTCGGCGATAAGCGGTGCGCGCACGCGGGAGGCGCCGACCGGAGTGAGCCCGATGGTCTTGAACTTATCGACCTCCCGGCCAGAGCTATTCCCGCAGGCCACCACCTTCTCCGCCAGTTCAACCGTCGGAATGTTAATCACACATTCCTTACTCGTCTTCAGAACGTTGAAAGTGAACTTGCGCTTGCTGGCGACACAGGCCACCATCGGCGGCTGGAACTCGATCATCGTGTGCCATGACTGGGTGATGACGTTGGCTCGCCGCTTGCTGGTGGTCGTGAGCAAGACGACCGGCCCCGGCTCAAGTAGACCGTAGACTTCAGACAGAGGGAAGGTTCTTGACGGCACGCTGACACTCCGTGTTTGCAGTGTAACCTCTCCCGCAGCCGCGGGAGTCCCCCGAGCACCGCCCGTGCACGAACCCTAGCCGCTACGCGCGCTGGGTGGTGAGGACATCGTGCCAGTAGAGAGCAGGACAACCAGCACGGCATCTTTCAGGTTGAGAGCCTCAATCACTGCGGCAAGATCATCCGCATAGCGGTTCATATCGTTATCGGACGAAGCCTGGCTTGAGCGTCCATGGCCGCGGCGGTCGGTCTTTCGGGAATTCTTCACTTTCATACGGCGCCCCCAGTAATGCAAACTCGCGTCTATTTGGGTGCGTTGGCTAATAGCCTAACGATCTGCTTGGAAAAGAGGCAGTTGGCGGCACGCTAGGAAGAGACGATTTCAGACGGCGTGCCGGTATTTCGTGAGCTAAACGCGTGGGCGCTCTGCTGTTCACGAAATAGAGTGACTCGGGCGTCGAATGCCCAACCTCTTCATCAAGCCACGAAGCGTATTGGTTGAGGACCACGCCCGCGCCATTGGGTCCGTTGATTGACCAACCGGCTCTCTCGAGCACTCGCAGGATATGCCGCTTTTCAACTTCTTCAAGTGACGTGACGGAGTCCGGTGCGGACGCAGCTTCATCTTCTACGGCCTCGTCGGAACTCTCCGCTGGCAGGAGATCTGCTACAAATCTATGCAGTGCATGGCCCGGACCCCGAAATTGATCTCCTCGAACCCGACATCCGGAGCCTGCTTCAGAGCGCCGTACACTACTGCAACTTCCAGGATTCATTAAATAGGCCAGCGTATGCGGCTTCTGGATCGTCGGAGTCTTGCTGGACTTTGAAGATAGCAAAGTCTCCATAGCGCGGCGTGGGGAAATCTCCGGCCCAGTCGGCCCAAGCGGCAGTTAGGCCGCTGTTGATCACGACGTAATGGTTTGGGCTCAGCGGGCTTGGATAGATCAATGCCGGCACCGACTCCGCGGCCGGGAAGCTCTTGCTGCCCAGCGCGACCGTTTTTTTGGTCCAGTGCAGGGGCGGCAGCTTACCGTGAAGTTCCGCGATCCATCGATTGCTTCCTGGGTCACCGAACAGCACAACGTTATACTTCGTGAAATCACTGGCCGTAACGTCCTTGTCGTCTTTAATCCGGATGTGGCCCCGGTACGCAAGCGTATACTGCCGTTCGAACCGCCGCAGAATCCGCAGAGCTTGTTCATTCGCCGCCGCGTTCCACGGGGTACCAGTGGGACGGACCACTAGAAAGGGTTCCAGGAATGCATCATCGATCGGACCTTGCAGCCCGTGCTTCTTTCGGATTCCCTTCTCGCGGCCACTCGCCAATTTCCAATGCTCGTTTGATTTCTCGAAGGTCATCTCGGATGCGGAGTTTACCCGCAGCTTCTGGCCATCGATGGTGATGGAGGTGGCGCGGTCGGTTTGCCGCAGAACGAGGCGCGTGAGATTCCGGGTAGTAATCTCGTATCGGCTTCGGTTGTCGGATCGCTTCGCATCCACCTGAGCACGCTCGTAATGCTTTTCGAGGCCGTCGAGGGTGGCCCAATAATCACGGTTGTACCGTGTCGTGTAGGTCATAAACCGGATGTGGTCAGGGATCTGGCGGCCCATCTTGATGCGATCGTACAGGTACGCATTCAATACCTTCCGGCTCTCCGGGTGCATGTCGTGCCCGGTTTTCGGACCGATCAGAAACTGGATCGACGGTGCATCCGTGGCCTTTAGAGAGAAAGGGTCCCCCTCGAAGTGGATGCCTTCCTTGATCAACTCCTCCTTAGCGCTGTTGTGCTTCACGAGGTTCCGGTCGTTCTCGCCGACGTACGAGGCAAACGGAATATCGTACGCATTCAGCGCCCACTCATACATGTTGTCGAAGATCTTGCACATAGCCTGCTGATAGGCCGGCAAAGTATTGAGGATCGGCATTCGATGCGACGTGTTGTCCCCAGCGCCGACCTCAACAGCGGTCCACAGATCCGGGTAATGCAGAGACGTGTGCCACACGCCGGCGCCGCCCATCGAAAAACCGCGTAGCGTCACCCGTTCCGAATCGACCTTGTAGGCTTTCTTGGCGAACGCCATCGCTTCGAAAACATCCGCTTCGCCAGGCCAGTGATAGGTATTCTTACCGCGTCCGAATAAATCGATTTGCAGCGTGCCGGGAAGATAATCAATCTCGGCCCCTTCCCATGAGCTGAGAGTCTCGACTTCATACAAGCGCGTAAAGCGCCCATGTTGAGCGACATCTAGAGGAAATGCTCGTACGCCGTCATACTCGTCGGGAACGGTGACCCGCACCGGTTGTACCGAACCGTCCAGCGCCGAGCGGAAACCGCGAACTACGCGGCCTTTTTGGCTTGTCCACGGCGATTTGCCTTCTTTCAATTGCGCCGCTCGTTCCATACCCTTATCCAGGACGCTGAGAGTGTCTGCAACCGACGCCTGGCGAAAGAACTCCTCGAGATACGCCATCTTCCATCGCGCCGCCTCGGCATAGATCTCAACGTCCGCCAGGAGGCCGTCATCCGCCCGTGTGGATCGAAGTTCGTGGATCATCCCGTCCAGTTGGTCGATCTTCGCCTGAATTTGTTGTTTCTCCGTATCGGTCGGCTGGTACGGTGGCGCTGCCGGGTGAAAGCGGGTCCACGGCAGGTTCTCCGGAGCTCTTCCTTTCTGCGCGGCCGGAGCCTGGGCTGCATTCCCCTGCGGAGTTTGTGAAAGCGCAGGACGAGCGGTCAGAAACACAAGAATCACCACGAACAAGAAGCTGATCATGTACCCGTTCACTTTTCTCTCCAAGACAGATGCCCATAAATTTATAGCACGGCTGATATCGCTGCAGACGTTGCTTACCTTAACAAGGCGCATGTAACCTAAGGGTCTTATAGGAGCCGCGCGGTCAACCCATGAAATGCAGCAGGGTTCCTGCCACTCCCCTACTGGCGACTTAAGATAAATCGACATCGAGTATGAGTCTGTCACGCTGCAAGGAAAATTTCTGCAGCCGAACTACACCTGGATGGAAGGAACACGCCACGTGTGCAGAGAGGACATCATCATATGAAGCGAAGGAAGTTTATCGGGACCGCCGCGGTAGCCGGGTTGACGGCTGGAATGGCCGCAACGCCGTCAACCGCTGCCCCCGAGTTGGCTGTGGTGGAGAAGAAGGCTGGCAAGGTGGCCTTCTATGCTGCCACCGGCAAGCGGCTGAGCGAGGTAAAGGTTGGCACTTTCCCTCACGAAATGGTGTTTTCTCCCGACGGCCGTCTACTTTATGTGACGGATAACGGACTCCTCTGGATGACCGACAAGGGAGAGGGCGGCAACACGATCTCCATCATCGATGTTCGGGCGCGCGCGAAGGCCGGAGTCATCGATCTCGGTGTGTATCGCCGCCCCCACGGGATCGTAGTCGTTCCGAAGACCGGTCGCCTCGTTGTTACGATTGAAAATCCTTATGGGCTGCTGCTTATCGATCCCGTTGGCAGGAGAGTACTACGCCGCTATGAAGTCAGAGGCGAGAATCCTCACATGGTTTTGCTGGGTCCAAATGAGGAAACCGCATGGGCCAGCAACTCCAACTCAGGAGAAGCCGCGGTAGTCAATCTGACGTCAGGAGAGGTCGAGAAGCTCATTCCGGTTGGCAGGAATCCGCAGGGCGGCGTCATGACCAGGGACGGGAGGTGGATCTACTTGACGAACAATGCTGGCAACACCATCTCGGTCATCGATGCAACTAAACGCCAGGTCGTCGGCGATATAAAGACCGGCGACGGGCCGGCGCGAATTGCTCTGACTTCCGATGAAGGAACTCTGGTGTACAACCTTCAAGCCGGTGGGGGTGTGGGATTTGCCGACGTGCGGACGCGCACGGAAACGGGTAGACTCACGCTACCGGGGCACCCTCTTTCCCTGACCCTGTCCAGGGATGGCCGAACCGCGTATCTCGGACTTCAGGACAGCGAGAAGATTGCCATCGTCTCTGTGCCGGGCAGAAAGATCATTCGCGTGATTGACACACCGATCGGAGCAGGTCCCGACACGGTCGTTCCACTCTAGCCGCGCAGATTGCTCGATGACATACCCGCGGCCGCCCTGCAGCCCTGCATAACGAGGTGGGCAAGCTGTAGCAATTCACGTGCCGGAAGTTGAACCGGTGCGGCTAAGCCGAAGGGATCACTTCCGGAGTGTCGGCAATTCTGGAGTTGAGCGCCTTCGAAACATAGTGCGGCGTCAACCGGCAAGAACCTGCGGGCGCCGCCTTCACAGCAGGATAGGTTCTGGTACGGGTTAAACGCATCGCTGGGCGAGTCAGACCAGGCACGCCCAGGAAGCCTGCCGATGAGTGAGCTCGCCGGGACCGTAAGCGGTGCTGCAACGGCCGTTGAAGAACTTGGAAAACCGAATCAGTTTGGTGTATGCTCAGCCACAGCTGAGCGACCCCAGAGTGAGTTCAGCCAGACGGAGAGCGCTGTCCGATGAAGCGAAGAAGTTTTTTCCGATCCGCCGCTCTAGCCGGGCTGGCTGCAGAAATGACCGCGGAGCACGCCGCAGCCTATGTTCCCGCTCACAATTGGGACAAGTACGATTTTGGTTCGGGACCGCCCGTCACGGACCGGCTCGACCAGGGCCCTTTTCCCGAGTACCCGCCAGAGCAGGTTTTCCCGGGAGGCTCGGTGGTGATGGCCACCAGCCCGTCCGAGGAAGTCGTGCCCAATTTCGGAAGGGGGCTTGTGACGTACGTCACCGCCAACTCGGGTCTTGACGAAATCCTTTCGGACGACAAGGCACAGGCAATCGAAGAACTGGTGCGGCTTCCGCTGGGTCAGAAAGTCTACCTCCGCCCGACGTGGCGCGAAATCCAGAAGCGCCGCGGGCGTCTGGATTTCCCGGATTACTGGAAACAGACCTTCCAACTCGCCAAGCAGTACAACAAGCGAATCGGGTTCCGGATTCAAATGAGCGCTCCGGACTATCGAGGGCCGGCCTTGCCGGACTTCGTTCTTGAAAATGTTCCGATGGTGAAGCTGATTGGGGAATGGAAGAACAGTCCGACCTCGGCGCGCTCACAGCATGATTACGCCGAACCACGCTGCGATCATGCATACTTCCAGGACGCTTTCAAGGAACTCAACGGGCTGCTGGCAGCGGAACTGAACGGTGACCCTTTGGTTGAGTGCATGGACACCTTCATGTACGGATTTTGGGGCGAGGGGCATACCTGGCCTTTCAGCAACAACCCTTACCCGGATTACCCCACCGCCGAGAAGACCTGGGTGAACATGTGGACGGCCCAACAAGAGGCCTGGACGAAGACGCCGCTGGTGACCAATACGCAGCCGGATGCGAGCCGGGTGGGTAACTCGGAAATCCTGGATCGTACCATCCGCAGCGCCAACTGGATTCGGACCGATACCATCTATATCGAAAACATGCAGATCGAGACGATCAGTAATCGCCCGCCATGGGTGGCGGCGTTTTCGGAAGTAGCCATGTCCGATGGATCAACTAAGTCACTCGAAATCCATGAAGGCATAACCGGTACGGACATGATCATTTCGCACGTTCTTGACCTCGGTGCGAACTACTGGTCGCTGTGGAATTTCAACAACATCAGCGCCGGCGGGATCATGCATTACTACCAGCAATTTCCGAAGGCGATCGACCAGATTAACCGCAGAATTGGCTACAACGTGCGGCCATCATTTATCTGGTACTACGAAGCGGAGAAGCATCCCGGCCTGATTATAGGTTTCGCAAATGATGGCATCGCCGGAGTTCCCGGGGCGTTACGCGTCCATGTTACCAGCGATGATGGCAAGGTGAATGTAGGCGGTAGTCTGGATCCAGGTTATCCGCTGCCTGGTAAGATCCGGCAGGCACAATTCGTGCTGCCGGAGGACGCCAAGTGGGAAGGGCTAAAACTGAAGGCCGAGTTAGAGGTCAAGGGAGTGCGGTACCCCCTGAGATGGGCCTGTCACCAGAAGACAAACTCCGATGGGTCGCTGACGCTGCGGCCGAACCTGGGATTACATCAGGGGGACTTACAGTGGTACATGAACAATTCGTAACCGCAAAGGAGAGCGAAACAACCGCGACGCGAGAAACCTTCCACCCCTGAGGCGACGAGCTACCTGTGGCCAGACGAGACTTCGTCGGTTCTGCAAACTACCGCCGTGATGTCTCCGATTTCGCTTGTTCGTGTATTTAGCTAGGCGCTAGATCAATCTCTTCGAGTGCAGTGGCGGCCCGGATGACTTTCCTGATCCAAGAGATGATCCAAATATCATGCGAGCCGAGAAAGATGACGACGCCGGAGTAGGCCGCCGTCGTTTTCTGCTGGCACGAGCAGGGGAACGGTCGCCGCCATTGTCAGTGCGGGTCATATCCATTTTTGCCCGCGAAAGCCGCCGCAAGCCAGGCACCGGCCAAAGCCGGAAAGAGGAGCCCGAGCGTTTGGCTCCAGCGATCGCGGATCGTCAGCCGGCGCGGCGGACCGACGGCGCCAGGACGGTCATGGAATCTGCCTTGCCACCCCCGGCGTCTACCGCCCCCACGCGGTACCACAGCCCGCCAGGATAGCTGCCGGTCATGCCCTTATCGGTGAAACGGAAAGGCTCCTCGGTGGTCTGTGGCGCATAGGGCACGCGTGCGATCATTTCCTCGCGGCGGAATATCTCATAGCTCACAAGAGGTTCCGCGCCGGCGTAGGCGGTGTCCCAGGAGACTTCGACGGGTCCGTTGCCAGTCCGGCTGATTTTCACATTCTGGGGCGGCTGTAACCCGCTGCCCGGACGCTGGAAGAAGTTCGTTTGGGTGCCGTGCAACGCGGCCACGCGATCCTCAATGTCCCGTCTGTCCCGCAGCGAGAGCGGCCCCGCCGTCTGGCAAGCCGCCAGATTGGCCACGAATTGGTCGCGTTCGGGATCGTTGTTGGGGTCGGTCTCTCCGATTCCAACCACGACCGCGGAGACGCCGCGCGCGGAGAGCGTGTAGTGCAGGAAATCCTCATAAGAGACCTTTCCCGGCTGGCCCACCGTCTTGATCCATTCGCCAGCGTATCCCGGCTTTTTTCCGTAGAGGACGCCGTCGGCGAGGAGTTTCATGCCGATCACACCCATATTCTTGGCTTCCGCTACCGGAAGCGCGTTGGTCTGGAAGCTGAAGTAACGCGGGTCGTTGGGGTTGATGGTGCACATGAGTGCTTCGATGACGTTGCCCTTGTCCTTACGCATGGCATACATGACGGACGACGGGTTTTCGTGGCAGCTCATGCCGATGTGGCGTATCCACTTCTTGTGCTCGGGATTCAAACCGGTGAGATTGGTGCCGTCCCGGTAGTCGATCAGGCAGGCCAAGGCGCCCACACGAGGCAGCGACGGATCGCCCGGATTGGCGAGCCCTTCAAAGATGGCATCCACGGCGGTCTCGCTGTTCAGGTTGTGCACATGCATCATGTCCACATAGGCACCGTCCGGTATAGACCCCTTGCCGTCGCCGAACATCTCTGTCAGCGACAGTTTCAGTTCTTCCAGCACGGATTGGTTTCCACGTCCGGGAGGACCCGCCTCGGGCGCGCCAGCGCGAACAATGGAATAGCGCAGGCCGGTCTTGGTGCTCACGAAGAGACGGGATCGCAAGGCGGCCTGGTATCCCGGCTCGCCGGGAATTAGGTTCAAAGCGCGAAACGCCGCACCATAGTTGCGCTGGCTAGCCCCATAGCTGTTTCCCGTGTCCAGGAATGTCACGCCGGCTCTGACCGCCTTGACGATGAGCGCGACTGGTATGTCGCCCGGATTCAGCAGGCACGTGACTCCGCCGATGCCGAAGGTAGTCACCTCACGGCCGGTGCGACCCAATACGCGGGTTTGCAGCTTGTCACCGGCTGAGCGGGCAAATGCCCGGTAACGGGACAAGGGTAAGAAAGTGGTTGCGATAGAGGCCGCGCCGGACCAGCGCAGCGCGTCCCTTCGGCTGAACGTCATTGGCATGTGCGTCTCCTGGTAACATTCCAGCATATCTAGACCAGAATGTCCTGTTCAGCTTTCTAAGCCTACGCCGATTCAATTGGCCCTAATGTGATCTGGTTCTGGATTTAATTCCGGGTGAAACTCAAGCTCGCGAAACTGCCCTGTGGTTGGTCCTTGCGCGTGGAGGTACGAAAGAAGTTGACCCGCGCGTCGTTCACCATTGGCGGTCCGAACGTCTTCGTGTTGCTCATGACAAATCTGTTGGGCGCGAGTCGGCGTCGAAGAAAAGAAACCCGGCGCGCTGGCCGATGGCAATGCGTTGAAGACTGCGGTCTGATTGGTGGTGGATTGCCAGAGCCGAAGAACCTGTGATAGCAGTAGCTATCGATCGCTGTTTTCATGAGCGGTTTTCAACAGACCTCGACTGGCGTAAACCTCAGCTGCTTCTTCGACCCAGCGGGCACACTCGGGCGCGTGAAATCGCAATCTTAATTGACCGGCGAGCTTTCCCAATTCTGCGGCTGTGGCCCGAAAAGGCCGAAGAGCTTCGTAAATCTGCAGGATCATACTGTCGGGCACTTCCACCAGTTCAGCGGCGCGCCGGAAATTCTCGCCCAGTTGCCGCCAGCCGCCGGCTGTGGCTATTTCGGCCTGATGCAACAAAGCCTGCTGGGAGATGGAAAAGTCCTCCATCCCGCCCCAGCCGCCGGCAACGCGGTCTAACGAGAAGTCGTAGAGGGGCACGCCAGTCTTGCTGGTGATGCTCTGATCCTGCAAGCGTGCGGCTCTACTCGTATTCTTCTCAGAATTAGTCATAAAGGTGTGGGCTCCTGCGCTTTGATCCTGAGCAACTCTGCGGGGCGGCCCGACTGCACACACTCGGTTTCGTGCCGGTGCAGAATGGTTGTCTTGACGATGTATTTTAACCGCGCCATGTTGTCCACCGGCACCAAGAGAGGCTCGACCGGCCGGCCGGATGCGTACCGTGCGGCATTTCGACCGATACTGCGGTAATGCTCTAGGGACAATTGAGACGCCTGCGAAAACAGCTCTAGATTATTTAGGGGCAGCAATCCACGACGATGGATAACTGTCGTGCCTTTCGATTGGATTCCGATAGCGATCCCGGAACCACTCAGCCGAGATCCTTCGAAAGAAATCTGCCCGAGATCTGACGTCCTGTAGATTTTGATCACCCGCGCGGTAACGCCCTCGTCCGCTACACCGGCCTGCAGCTGAGCGAGCACCTCGGCCAGAGGCAAGTCATTGACTGTTTGTTGCAGCCTGGTCCCAAAGGCCGGTCCGACTGCGATGACAACCTCCAACCGATTGCCCGGCTGCGCCTCCCCGCACTCTTCAACTGCCAGCGTAACGGCTGAGGCGGCATGCCGCGGAATCCGGGGATCATAAGCCTGCGGAATGTTACAGATCTCTTCCCAGCGAGTGCCGCTCGGCCGATAGCCGGTTCCCGGTCCCATATAGTCATTGGCATCGTTAACGCCGCTCAAAACCTCGAAACGACCAGTGAAAATGGCCGAGGGCTGAAGATAGTCCCCAATAACGCGCTGCCGTTCAATCTCGAAAATGTTTTGGGCGATGTCGAGAAATCCATTCTTTGCGAGCGCCTGCACCGCGCCCAAGACGGTATCGGGACCGGACAGGAACTGCTCGGCCGCCGCGAGATCCGCGGCCATGTCGCGGTCCGGCATATCCGGGCTGGCATATGCTGTTTCCGCCGCATCGATTTCAGCTTTTGTGATAGGGGGAAAGCCGAATCTGGCAAAAACCACGGCCAGTGCCTCGGCCGCGCGCCGCCGTACTGCCAGAGTCTCATTCTCGACGACGGGACGCAGCCCACCATCGACTTTCATATCGCGTTGCAGTACCAAATAGTCGTCGAGATCGTCTGCGTCCAAATTGCCGCCGCCGAACATGTTGTCCTGCTTGGGAATGGAACTATAGCCGGAAAAGATGAAATCCGCGCCTGGTAAGAACTGCAACATCAGCTTGGCGCTCTTGCGAATGTCCGAGTGCGAGGCCATCGCATCATTGCCGGTGGCCACTTCCAGACCCAGCATGGCAGCCAGCAGATTCTCCGCGGCGACTGCGGCCACCCCGCCCGGCAACGATTCCGGTAGCGCGATGCAACTAATCGACCCGTTCTGCACGCCTTGGCTGCCAGCACCTTTAGTCATGAGCAAGCAACGCGCCTCCAGGTACAGCATAGATTGTCCGTTCGCATGCGCCATCAGCGCTTCGGAGCCCGTGCCACTTGTGAAACGGATCTTCACCCCTCGCGAAGCATACGCAGAAGCCAGAAATCCCTTCGACCAAGGCGTGTCGTCACCATCTATGAAAGCTGGATCGGTGCCGTAAACGGAAAGAGTCTCCGCATATGTGGTGAGGCCCTTCATTGCAAGCTTAAGACTCATCGCCTCTTCGACGGCGCATTGCGTCAGTACACCGCCGCGGCCGGTCTGCGAACCGACCAGTACCGCAAGCGCATTCCAAGGTGCATAGCGCGCCACTCCGACCGTAGTCTCAATCTCAGCAAAGCCCCGGAAGGCAGCTTCGGCTGCATCAGCTGCCAGCAGCGCCGGGGAATCTTTCCGGTTGGTGACATGAGCTTGGTTGGCTGGTGTACGGCGCACTCGCATTTTTTGCAGCGCCATCATCATCTCGACTACGTTCAGATAGCTAACGACCTCTACCAGTTTTGCCGCCGTCAACCCATTCATGAGCCGGATCACTTGCGCGCGAGGCACATGGATGTCCACCAGCATGCGAGCGAGTTGGAGTGAATCCGTTGCCATCGCTTCCTCGGCCACATCGAGCTGAATGGCATGGGATGCGATGAAGGTATCAATCATGTCGAATTGCTCGCGCGGTTTACCATCCATCTCGACAATCTGACCATTCTCAAGGCGCAGGCTAGGATGCGGATCAGCGGTGGCCCCGAGAAGCACGAGTCCGGCCTCGGGCCACTCCTGAATGAAAGTGTCCTTATTGATTTCGCGCGCTGCGCGCGCCGCAAACCTGCGAGACTGATTCATGGCGAGCCGTTACATTACCATCGACTGCTCGGACAGAGCGAGTCCCGTGTTCGGTTCCGTGCGCCACCGGAACACCGTACCTCGATGTTCACGCTGCGGTCATACTGCTGCGGAGTGAATTTGTCGCCATTTATCCTGGGCACTGCTGTCAATTTTCCGGTCTGCGGCGTGATACGGCCGAGCGGCGGGAGACCCATCGTCCGCCTCGTCGTCGTTTAGCCGACCGTCTTCGCCTTCACCAGCGCCCATCTCTTTCGTTGCGCAGCCGCAATTTTCTCTCGTGCCGCGAGACTCATGGTACGCTTCGCGCTGACCGGCTTCGAAGGTTTCGATTTCGCCTTGATAGCTGCCCACCTCTTCTTCTGCGCCGCTGCTATTCTCCTCCTCGCAGCCGGGCTCAGTGGACGCCTACCTGTTTGCCTCGGCTCTGCTACTTGCGCGCCGTTTCCGGACCCAGCTGTTGCCGGATGTCGGCTATCTGGCCTTCAACGTTCCGCTTCATCTGCTCGAATCCAATTAGCGCTGCTTCGAGTAAGGATGTGTCGGCAATTCTTCGTCCTGTTGGCATATAAGTGCTCTCCTGGATTCACTACGGCTTCGGTAGTCGAGTAACAGAGCCGATTATAACTCAGTGGATAGACCGCGTCGCACTACCGGGCGGAGGCTGGCAAGGAGGAGATCGTGAGTTCAAGTCTCACCAATTCCACAACATTCCAAAGAGAGCCGGCCCGAGACCACCGCTCTATGACACTCGGGATGTACGATCACACACAGCCACTCCACGCCGGTCGCGCTACGCTGTGGGTGTGGCCAAATCACCTGTCTCGCTTCTCCACCGCATGCTTCCGTTTCTCACCATTGGCCTCTTGGCGGCTGTGGCATACGACGGCTGGGTCTTCTACTCGCGCTGGAGCTATGCACGGCAGGCTGAGCGCATTCGGCAGGAGAAGGAAGCCGTAGCTGCGCGGAAAGCCTTGGATATGCTCGGAGGCGGCAGTCTGAAGGTTCTGAGCTTTTACGCAACTCCGGGTGCGATCCGCCGCGGAGATCACGCAAACCTCTGCTTCGGCGTGATCGGCGCGCAAAGCGTCCGGATGGAACCTGCGATCGCTACCCTTCACCCGGCCCTGAGCTACTGTTTGCAAGTCTCTCCCGCGAGAGACACGGAGTACAAGCTGATCGCGGAAGACGGTGCCGGACGCTCGGCTACCTCGACCGTGACCATCCGGGTGATCCCTTAGACGCGGAAGTTGCTTCTCCCACGTTTTTCCACGTCAGGCCATGCGCCTCGCCTGCGCATTTCTTTTCGAGCACCTTGACCCACGCCCGCTTGGGCCCGCAGCATTTTTCGACCCGCGCTCACGACTATTTGGCAACCAAACGCTCTTGAAGAAAACGACGCGGGACGTGGATACCGTTGACTGGATCGAACAGCTACAGCAGGACCTTCACTATGCCGTGCGCGTGCTATCCAAGAGTCCTGGATTCGCGATGGTCAGGATCGCGACGTTGCCTTTGGGGATCGGAGCAACCACAGCCGCCTTTAGTGTCGTCAATGCCGTCGTGCTTCGTCCTCTCCCGTTGCCCCTCGGGAGAAAGGGTCACGTCGATTCGAGTGAAGTCTGCGCTGGCGGGAGAAACGGAAATTCATGGTGCGCCCGGAGAGATTCGAACTCCCGACCTTCTGGTTCGTA
>CAVWAJ010000003.1:0-84976 GCA_963752965.1 Terriglobia bacterium
AGCGCGCGCCGCATCCAGAAAACGGGAAATCGCTATTCGGTCTGCACTGGGCGCTGGTGTTTGGCGTCTCGTGAAGCAGACACTGGTCGAGAGCCTCCTCCTTGCGGGAATCGGTGGTGTGACCGGCGTGATGCTGGCTTACGGCGCGCTTCGCGTGATCCTCACACGCGCGCCCGTCGACCTGCCGAGGCTGGATGAGGTTCATCTCGATCTCCGCAGGCTGCTGTTCACGGCCGCGATTTCCATTCTCGCGGGCCTGCTTTTCGGGATACTTCCGGCCTGGCGTATGGCGCGCACCGATCCTCAGGACGCGATGAAGACGGCGGCGCGCGGCTCGACCGAAGGGCTCAGCTCCGGCAGGCTGCGCGCGCTTCTGGTTGGCTTCGAAGTGGGCCTCAGCACGCTGTGTCTGATGGCCGGTGGTCTGTTGCTGCGCAGTTTCGTGAAATTGCTCGATGCTGACAAAGGATTCGCCGTGCAGCAGATCGTCACCGTGAACCTGAGTCTGCCCGGTAATCGCTACCCGGGGCATCCACAGACCGTGCGCTTCACCCGCGCGCTTTTGGATTCCGTGCGGGCGCTGCCGGGCGTGGTCTCCGCCGGCGTCTCGAACAGGCTTCCCCTGAGTGGCGAAGGAGGGAACAATCTAGTATCGGTCGAGGGAACCAACGTGCCATTCATGCAGCGTCCGGTGGCCGACATTCGCGGCGTCAATAGCGAATGCTTCGGCACCATGGGCATTTCGCTGCGGCAAGGCAGAATCTTCGAAGAGGCCGACCGTGAGCGCAAACTCGCGGTTGTGTCCGTGCTGGCTGCCACAAAGCTCTGGCCGGGCGAGAACCCTGTAGGCAAGCGTTTCAAGATTGGAAATCCCGATGGCCCATTCATTGAGGTGGCCGGCGTCGTCGGCGACGTCAAGGGCGTGACGTTGGACCGGGATCCATCCATGACGATTTACGTTCCGTACTGGCAGCGGGAGACTTGGGGCGGACTGTCGCTTGCCGTCAAAACGGGCGTCGAGCCGGCGGCGATTTCCTCCGCTGTTCGCACCTCCATCCGCCGGCTCGATGCCCAGTTGCCGGTTCCGCAATTCCGAACCATGGAACAGATCGTCGAGCAATCCGTGGCGCAGAAGCGTTTCCAGATGAATCTCACGCTGCTTTTTGCTGTCGCCGCATTGGTGCTGGCCAGCCTCGGAATCTACGGCGTCGTTTCCTACTCGGTCGCCTTGCGCACCAACGAAATGGGTATCCGGATGGCTCTGGGAGCCCGCACCGCGGACATCCTGCGCATGATCTTTCTCCAGGCCATGGCCCCGGTAGCCGCTGGCCTTTTGGGCGGCCTAGTGGCTTCGCTCGCGGCGGGACGCTTATTGTCCGGCTTACTTTATGGTGTCCGGCCTCTGGACGCCGCGACCATCTGCGCCGTTGTCGTGACGCTCTGCGCTGTTGCGGCACTAGCGAGCTTTCTCCCGGCGCGGCGCGCAACACGCGTCGATCCTATGACCGCCTTGCGGTATGAATAGGGGAACCTAACGGGAAGCTCGTAACGGCTCTACTTCGCAGCCAGCAATCCCACCGGAACCGCGGTGTGAACACACTCTTGCTCGCATTGAAACGTGGCCGTGAAGTGGAAGGTACTGCCCGCGCCAAGTTGACTTTCCACCCAAATGCGCCCGCCCATCATGGCGGCCAGCTGCGCGGAAATCGTCAGTCCTAAACCAGTGCCACCATATTTTCGCGAAATGGACGACTCCGCCTGGCGAAAGGCCTCAAAGATCGTGCCAATCTTCTCTTGCGGAATTCCCACACCTGTATCGGAGACCGAGAAATGCACGGTGATCGTCTCCTCATGGTGAGCCTCCAGGTTTGCGGCTAAAGCAACCGATCCTGCCCCGGTGAACTTGATGGCATTGCTCAGAAGGTTCAACAGGATTTGGCGGAGCCTGAAGGGATCACCAACCACTTCGTCCGGCAGCTCCGGCGCTACGCCGGCCGTGAAATTCAATCCCTTCTGTTGGGCGGTAATCGCCAATGTGGCGGCAACCGCGCCGACGCAGTCGCGTAGGGAAAACTCAATGGGATTCAGTTCCAGGCGGCCTGCCTCGATTTTCGACAGGTCGAGGATATCATTGATCAGTTCCAACAGGGACTTCGCGGCCTTTCGCGCATCATTGAGAAGATCCCGCTGCTCCGCCGTCAGTTCGCTGTCCAGCACCAATTCCGTCATGCCAATGATGCCGTTCAATGGCGTGCGGATTTCGTGGCTCATGTTAGCCAGCTGAAGACTCTTAGCGCGGTTGGCTGCTTCGGCCTGTGATTTCGCTTCTCTAAGCTCTTCTTCGGCCCGCCGCCGGAAGCGCCGTTCGGAAAGCATGGTGGCTGCTTCCTCCGCCAGAATGCGGATCTGCTGCTCCTGCTCCGCTCCCACACCGCCGGCATTGTAAACCAGCAGCCGGCCCTCGATGCGGCCCTCGATCGAGATGGGCAGAGCCAGATCGGGACTCCCCAAGATGGGAGAAGACTCGTCGATCTCCTTGGGCAGGTCGGCAAGGCCTTCCGCCACGGCCGAAACCGAGGCCACCGGGCGCACGCCATGGTCCACGCATTGGCAGTACCACACTCCCCGGAACCCATAGTGTTTGATGAGATCCGGCAGCAGAGTCTGCCACAGCATCTCCTCGGAGGCATCGGCGTCGACACCGCGCAGACCGACGAGCACGCACTGAAACGCGACCAAAGCGGAAAGCCTTTGCTGCAGGTCGGCGTAGCTCACACCCCGACCCCCTCGCGGCTCCGGTCCAGAACCTCCCGGGTGCGGCAGTACGCCTCTCCGATACTTTCGCCACGAGCGTATTGATGGACGCCGAAAGCCACCTTCGCGCGCAAGGGAGCCTTGGAGCCGTTGTCTGCGGCGATGTACTTGCCTGATGCGAAGGAAGAGCACACGTTCCGGCCTTTCTCCGCGGCGATTGCCGGCACGCCTTCCACGATCACCAGAAACTCGTCGGCCGCCCAGCGAAACAAGGCCCCGGCACCCGAAAACTTTTCCTCCAGCGAATGAGCGAACGCTTGCAGTAACTTGTCGCCGTACGGCGTGCCCTTTTCCTCGTTGATCTTCCGAAATCCTTCAATATCGAAAAGCAGAAGGCTGATGAGCTGCTGGCCGGAGGCAATTTTTTGCAGATGCAGTTCGGCCGTCCGGCGGCTGCCCAAGCCGGTTAACCGGTCGACTCTCGACTCCTTCCGGGCCATCTCCAGGCGTTGCTCAAACACCGCGACCTCCGCCTCGAACTGGTGGAAGGATCTTTCATTGTCGCGCCGCATTGCCTCGACCGATTCGCGGAGCGAGTGTACGTCCTGGCGCAGTCTTCGGCGGAGCTCCGTCACATCTTCGACCCGCGAAAGAGATTCAAATCCATCGGCCAATTTGCTGAGAGTGGACTTGTGGCGTTCCCCGTCGCTCTTGAATCCGCTAACCGCCTTCGCCACCGTGGCGACCACGTCCTTGATGGCGGCGTCACGCTCATTCAGGGCGGCTTGGTTGGAAGCGCAGATCCGATCGATCTGCTGGAGTGCGATGTCTCCCACTCCCCGGATGACTTCGACCGGCGGGCGCTGTCTTAATGGAGAGGTTGCCTGCTCCAGCTTCTTTCCAACCTGCGCGAAGAGTTCAGGATTTGCGGGCAGCGCCACCTTGGGGACTGCCGTAACCAGTTCCAGAAAGACTTTCAGCAGCGCTGTGAAACCGCTGGCGAAGTGTTCGGATTCCTCAATTTCTCTGCGGATCGAGATCAAAACTCACTCTCCATGTCGCAATGCCTATCTTGGGTTGTGGCAAGCCCTCCCAACAGAAACGGAAGAATCCTCGGCCCACTTACACCGCAAAAGCAAGCTCTCCGCCGGCAAGCTGTTCACTCCTTTTGGGCGTCCGGGGTTTAGCCGGCCAGGGACCGTCACTCATCTCCCCTCAATTCTAGAACCACATTGCACCGCAGTACAGATATCTTTGGTTATGTGCAGGATCGTTCGTGGCTCGATTTATGCGGTGTCATGGGCAGGCGCGACGGGGCTGTCATTTCCTGATGGCGTCGGTTAGCAGGCTGGTTAGCGGTGGCGGTTAGCCGCCATCAAAAGATGCTGCCCGGCAGCGAAAGATACGGTTCGAACCGCGCTCCGGCACGACTAAAATCGAATATCGGTGGAGCGGGCTGCGTTACGGGCCCGCCGCAACTTGGGCCCCTGGCGATCAGGGCGCCTGGAATGCAGGAGGCGTGATGAGCACACCGCAATCAGGTTCACAACAAACAGGCACGGCTGCCGTACAGGCCCGTACCAACCGGCGTTTGCATACCCGCCTGGCGATCAACCGCGAGGTTGTGCTGTGCTGGGAAGACCGCCAGGGAAGTCATCTCCTGCGGGCGCGGGCGATGGACATCAGCAAATTCGGGATGCTCGTGGAAGCCGAAGGCCCGGTCGCGCCGGGAGCGCTGGTCTCCGTGGAGGCAAAGGCGGCTACCCTGGGCCGCGGCTGCGTCCGTCACTGCACACCATGTGGCATCGCCTACCGCATCGGATTGCACATGCCGGATCGTATGCAGAATCTGATGGATTTTCCGGAGGACGGCCCCAGAGGCTAGTGCACCGTCCCGAAAGTTCTTCCACCAGCCTTCCTCAATACGGCGGACGGTTAGCTTGAGCCGCCGACAGAACCGGCCAGCATTGACGCCGTTGGCGATCCAGCTTAGAATCAGACCAGAATATCCAGAAAGGAAGAATGCCATGCCAAGTGATTCCGGAGAAGATACCCGGCGCCGGTTCCTCCAATCCACAGCGGGCTTGAGCGGCGCACTGGCCATGCAAAGCAGAGCCGGTGCTCAGGACGTCTCTACGCCTCGATTGCCGACGGTCAAGTTCGGCAAAGCGGAAATCACCCGGCTCATCATCGGGTCCAATCCCTTCTATGGCTACTCGCACTTCAACCGCATCCTCGATGCGCACATGCGGGAGTTCTACACGCAGGAGCGTAAGCTGCAGGTGCTGCAGAGCGCGGAACGCAATGGCATCGGCACCTGGCAACTGCACTATAACGACCAGCCTTTGGCCGACTATCTTCGTTACCGCGAGCTTGGCGGCCGGATGAACATCGTGCTGCTGGCCGATTTCGAATTGATGAAAAACCCGAAAATCCTGCCGCAGGTGGTGGCCAAGATGCAGCCGCTCGGAATCGGACACCATGGTAATCGTACCGACGAACGCTTTCGCACCGGGGAAAAGTGGAAGGTGAAGGAGTTCTGCAAAATGGTCCGGGACACCGGCGTGATGGTCGGCGTTTCGGCGCACAACCCCGGCGTTTTCGACATCATCGAAAGCGAAGATTGGGACGTAGATTACTATCAAACCTGCCTGTATCGCGTATCGCGCACGCCGGAGGAGGCGCGGGCGGCGTTTGGCGAAGCGCCCATCGGCGAAACGTACATGGAGAAGGATCCCGAACGCATGTGCCAGATGATTCGCGCAACGAAAAAGCCGTGCCTGGCATTCAAAGTGTTCGGCGCCGGACGCCGTATTGACTCCTCTGAGGAGCGAGAGAAGGCCGTCCGCTTTGCGCTCGCGAACATCAAGCCGGCCGACGCGATCATCATGGGCATGTATCCGCGCTTCACGGATCAAGTCAAAGAGAACACCGAACTGGTGCGGCGCATCCTCAGCGCTTGATTGCCTGCTCGGTCACCCAGGCGGTCCATAGAGCCGAAGCGCCCGTTGAGCGCAGCGGCTCGTTTTTCAGCACAGCACTGACGAAGTTGGAGACGCAAGGATAGTGCAGGTTTTCGTGCGCGGGAAGATGCTCGCGCCCGCCAGGATAGACGAGCGCTGGCCCGTTTAGCGGTGTTAGATCCATCTCGCCATCGGTGCCGCGAATGCGAAATTCGTCGCGCGGAATCCGCGAATGCCAGCGGACATCCACGCAAGCCCTCACGCCGCCTTCATATTCGATGAGTACCGTGGCATTGTCTTCCACCTCAATGGGCTGAACCAGCGTGGACACCTGGCCGGTGACCCGGGCCGGCTTGCCGAACAGATAGTTCATTAGATCAATGCGGTGCGAACCAATATCGTAAAGTGGCCCTCCTCCCGCGCGCTTGGGGTCGGTGAGCCAGCCGCGGAAGCCTTCGACCTCGGGGAACCAATCGTGCGACGTGGCTTCAGCAAAAACGAGCCGGCCGATCGTCCCCGCTTCGATCAACTGCCGCCCCCGTTCCACTTTTGGATAGGTCCGCCGGTAGTATGCGATACCAAGCGTGCGGCCTGTCTCCTCCGCCGCGGCTTGCATGGAACAAGCCTCTGTATAGTCCAGCGCCATGGGTTTTTCGCACAGAACGTGCTTGCCGGCGCGGAGGCACGCGATCGTTTGCGGCGCGTGCAGGAAAACCGGCGTCGCGACGTACACGGCCTCGGCGTCCGATGCCGCCAGCGCATCCGTCAGATCGGTCCAGCCCGGCACACCGTAGCGCTCGGCCTTGGCCGGATCTCGCGTGACAATCCCCACCAGCCGGCTCCGCGGTTCTGTCAGGATAGCTGGTAGGACACGTTTCGTCGTAATGTCGCCTATCCCGACCACAAGCCAGTTGAGCATAAACTTGATCGTACTCCGGCGAAGCTTCCGGCCGACCGCTACGCGGCTTAATCATCATGATCTGCTTTGACGAAACGATATGCCGCAACCTGGATCTCGCCTCCCGCCGCGAGTGGCTGGAGACGAACGGAATTGGCGGATTTGCTTCGTCCACCATTGTTGGATTGAACACGCGCCGGTATCACGGGCTGCTGGTGGCCGCGACAAAGCCTCCGGTTGGCCGCGTGGTTCTCCTGTCGAAGATTGAGGAAACGCTGGTGATTGATGGCGTGCGAATCGAACTGGGCTGCAATCGCTTCCCTGGCGTGATCCATCCAGCCGGTCACCTGCATATGAAAGAATTCCGGCGCGACCCTTTTCCGGTGTTTGTCTACGAGGCTAATGGCGTCATTCTTGAGAAGTCTGTTTTCATGATTCACGGTGAAAACAGCACCGTCGTGCAATACGAACTTCGCACGCCGCCCTCCGGCGTCAAGCCCGGCACATGCACGATCGAGCTCCGTCCGCTGATCGCGTTTCGCGATTATCACAGCCTGACACATGAGAACGCCGCACTCAGCGCGACGTTGGAGATTGAAGCGGGTTCGGTGACGATTAGGCCTTACCCGGATCTTCCTCCGTTGCACGTGGTGCACACACAAGGTGAGGTGCATCCGTGCGGCGATTGGTACCGCCATTTCGAATACGCGGCCGAGCAGCAGCGTGGCCTCGATTACCAAGAAGACTTGTTTCAGCCGTTCTTGCTCGTTTTCGATTTGAATCGCGATCGGCGCCCCGTGCTCGTGGCATCCACTGAGCCTCGTGCTATCGAATCGGTTGCGGCAGCCTGCACGGCCGAGATCGAGCGGCGCAACAAGATCGTAGCGGCCGTGCCGTCGAACGACCCGTTCGTCCAGGAGTTGGTACAAGCCGCCGATCAATTCATCGTCCAACGAGGCCCATTCCACTCGGTGATTGCCGGCTACCACTGGTTCAGCGACTGGGGCCGCGACACCATGATTGCTCTTCCCGGCCTCACCCTGGCCACACGCCGCCCCGAAGTGGCGAAGAGCATCCTGCTTGCGTTCGCCGGGCACGTTGACCGCGGCATGCTGCCGAACCGTTTTCCCGATGCCGGCGAAACGCCGGAATACAACACGGTAGATGCCACGCTGTGGTTCTTCGAAGCTGTGCGCGCGCTCGCCGCTTTTACCGGCGACAATGAATTCGTCCGGGCCAATTTGTATGCCGTGCTCGCGGACATCATCGCGTGGCACGAACGCGGCACCCGCTACGGCATCCGCGTGGACGGTGACGGGCTTCTGTTGGCCGGCGCGCCCGGAGTCCAACTCACCTGGATGGACGCAAAAGCTGGCGATTGGGTGGTTACGCCGCGGCGCGGAAAGTCCGTCGAGATCCAGGCCCTCTGGTACAACGCGCTGCGCGTGATGGAAGATCTGGCGCTTTCATTTGGATATGCCTCCGATCGCACCCATTTCCAGGCGCTGGCCAAGCGCGCACAGCGGAGCTTGCCCGATCTTTTCTGGAACGAGTCCGCCGGTTGCCTCTACGACGTTGTGGATGGCGGAACGCGCGACGGCTCCATCCGGCCGAATCAGATCCTGGCCGTTAGCCTTCATCACAAGATGCTGTCTCGCGAAAAAGCCAAGAGTGTCGTCGAGGCCGTGAAACAACATCTCCTGACTCCGTACGGACTGCGGAGTCTCGCGCCCGGCGACCCGCAATATCGGGGCCGATACGAAGGCGGTGTGCACAGCCGGGATGGCGCTTATCATCAAGGGACGGTTTGGCCCTGGCTGCTGGGGCCGTTCATCACGGCGTATATGGATGTGAATGACCGGTCTCCGGAAGCCCATCGCCAGGTTGAGCGATGGCTAGCCGAGTTCCGGCGGTATATCGAGGACGAGGGCGTGGGCCAGATTCCGGAGATTTTCGACGGTGACCCACCGCACAGGAGCGGCGGCTGCATTGCGCAGGCCTGGAGCGTGGCCGAACTGTTGCGAACGCTGGCCGAGGACGGTACTGGTACTACAAAAACGGTACTTGCGGCAAACGATCCCAAAGTTTTGTAGAATTATGCAAGGAATTGGAATCGTTTCAATGACTAAGGAGTGCCAGGACGACCACCGGCCGGACCAAACTCTGGCGTGGTTTGCGCTCCATGTCCGTTCCAACTACGAGCGCATCGCCGCGGCCCATCTGCGTGAGCGGGGTTTCGAGGAATTTTCGCCCTCCTATCAAGTGCAGCGGCGCTGGTCGGACCGGACCAAAACCATGGAACAATTCCTATTCCCGGGATACGTGTTTTCCCGACTCAATCCCCACGATCGCCTCCCGGTTGTGACTGTACCGGGGGTCGTGAGTCTGGTTGGCTTCGGAAAGCTGCCAACCGCCATACCGGACCAGGAGATCGAGAACATACGGACAATGGTCCAATCGGGTTTGCTGATGAAACCCTGGCCGTTCCTCGAGGTGGGCCAGAGGGTGCTCATCGAACGAGGGCCTTTGGCCGGTGTGGAGGGGATACTGCAGGACGTCAAAGGCCAGTTCCGGCTGGTGGTCTCGATCTCGTTGCTCCAGCGATCGGTCTCGGCGGAAGTGGACCGGACCTGGGTGCGCCCCATTTCCTCCCCGGCGCCGAAGCCAGTTTTGATCGATCGTCCCAGTGCACTTTGAAGCGAAGCGTGCGAGAATTGACATGCTTGTTATGATTCGCAGCAAATTAAGCGGCTGCCTGCTCGCGGCCGCCCTGAGCTTTCCAGCCCTTGCGCAACAGCCTCAGCCGGTTGCCGGTAGCCAGGCCTCTCAGGTTTCCCCTGCGACCGCTGCCGGCCAGGCGCAGCTCCCGACGGAACTTGCCGGGGAATCGGTTCGTGCCAACTATACCTTCGGACCGAACGACCAGATCCAGATCCGGGCTCCGGGGATGGACGAGATCAATGAAAAGCCATTCCGGATCGATTCGGAAGGCTTCCTCAATCTGCCTGTACTAGGCCGTGTGAAGGCGGGCGGGCTCACGCAGGCTCAACTGGAAGCGGAGCTGGTACGGCGACTTCGGGAGTATATCGTGCAACCCCAGGTCTTCGTGACCCCGGTTCAGTTCCACGGTGCACCGGTGTTCTTCGATGGGATGTTTCTGCATCCGGGCATTTACACTTTGCAAGGGCGCCGGACCCTCCTGGAAATGCTGACTGTGGTCGGCGGACTCCAAGCGAACGCGAGCCGGCGGATCAAGGTCCGGCGGCAAGCCGAGTACGGTGTCATTCCACTGCCCGCCGCGGTAGAGGACCCGGAGAAGAAATTCAACACGGTGGAAATCAGCTTCGCAAGCTTGCGCGAAAGCATCAATCCCGCCGAGGACATTGTCCTCCAGCCCTACGACGTGGTCAGCGTGGACCGTGCGGAGCTGATCTATGTGTCGGGCGAGGTTGTGAAAATCGGTGGAATCGAACTGGGTGAACGAGCCTCGATGTCGATCACGCAAGCTTTGGCTCTGTCGGGCGGCTTCACGAAGGACGCCAGCCGGGCCAGAGCGAGGGTCTTGCGGCCGGTCCTCAACACCAACCGTCGCGCCGAGATCGATGTGGACCTCAACGGCATATATGAAGGCAAGGTGAATGACTTCCCGCTGCTGCCGAACGACGTACTGTATATTCCGCGATCGAGTCAGCACACGATCTTAACCGTAGTAGGAACCATCGGCCTTTCCACCCTCACTCCACTTATCTACCTGGCTCTGAAGTAAATTTCGGGGTCTTTACGTTATACTGTTCGTTCAACATGAGATCTGAGCGCAAACGCGTGCCCGCCCGGTTCTGGTTATCCCAGGTGGTATCGGCTCTCCTGGTTATGCCGCCCAACGCCGGAGCCCAGCAAGCGACGGCCCCTGTGGAGACCAAAGCAGCGGCACCGGCGGCGGCCATGCAAAGCCTCAAAGTAGTTCCGCTCGCCGGCAATGGAGAGAGCAACGATCTGGAGCGCAGGGTGATGGCTCCGCTAGTTGTCGAGGTATTGGATCTTCAGGATCGTCCGGTCGAAGGCGCGGAGGTGGTTTTTCGATTTCCGCTGCGTGGGCCGTCCGCAGTGTTTGCCGATCAGAAAAGCGCCAAGACGGTGCGAACGAACGGTCAGGGCGAGGCCGCGGCGACTGGTTGGACGGCCAATAACGAAATCGGGAGTTTTCAGGTCCACGTGACGGCCGCTTACGGCAATCAGATCGGCGAGACTACGATCACGATGTCCAATGCGGCGCGGGTTAGCGACGCTGAGTTGAACCGGACGGCGGCCAAACGCAAGAGCCTGTGGTCTTCCAAGTGGTTCAAGATCGGACTTATCGCCGGCGGCGCCGGACTGGCGGCGGGAATCGTCCTGGCGACGCGGGGCGGAGGATCTGGCAGCACGCACACGATCACGATCGCACCAGGTTCCCCGAGCGTGGGAGGCCCTCCTTAGGACATGCGAGCGGCGCTTGGAACACAGGGCTTAACGGCAGAGGACAACCGGTAGATGCATTCGCGCTGGATCAGTCAACGCGCAGTCTTCTTATTGGCGCTCGCGGCGCCCGCTCTGGCACAGACCAATTTCACGTTCAACTACGTATTGGCGACTACGCAGAACGCCGTGCCATTGCAGTCCGGGGGAACGATCACGTTTCCGGCAACGACGCTCAACTCAGTCGCGCAAGCGGTGTTGAACATTACCAACACCGGCGCGGGGGCGCGGATTGACAATATCACGAGCACGGGCTCTGCGTTCGCGTTGGCGGGGCTCCCAGCATTCCCGGACTTAGTTGCGTCGCAACAGACCCTCCAGGTACTGATTCGCTATCAACCCAGCGGAGCGAGCACCGACGCAGGCCAAATTCAGATCACGTTCGATTCCGGCACGCAGGTGACATTCGGGCTGCAGGGCACTTTGAGCGCGGCTAAGCTCGTCTACCAGGTCACACAGGGCGGGCAGACAACCACGGTTACGGCGGGCGGCGTGATCACAATGCCGGCAACCAACATCGGTTCAACAAGCACGGCCACCATCACGGTGCAAAACACGGGGAACTTATCCGCCACGATCAGCTCGATCATCCTGACCGGACAGGATTATCAGCTGACTAACGCCCCGACGCTTCCGGAAACACTGGCGGCTGGCGCGAGTTTCACCTTCAAGCTGGCCTTTACCCCGACGCAGGCCGCGACAGAGCAGGCCAGTCTGGTGGTCGGCAACGACTCGCTTACCGTGTCGGGACAAGGACTGGGCGCAAAGCTGGTGTTTTCCTATAAGGCGGCGGGGACCACAGTGACGCTCGGAACCACGGACTCGGTTGTTTTTACGCCGGTGACGATTACACAAACCGGGCAAGTCACTTTCGTGATCACCAATAACGGAACGGTGACGGCCAACATATTCAACATCGGCATTGTCGAGACAAACAGCCCTTTCTCGGTGTCCGGATTGCCTGCGCTGCCGGCCAACGTGGCGCCGAATGGACAGTCCAGCTTCACGTTGAGCTTCGCACCAACCACCGAGGGGTTTGTCAGTGGAACGCTGCGTGTGGGGAACTCGACCATCGGGCTGATTGGTTCGGGCACGCCGCCGCCAGCGCTGCCGGCCTACACTTTGACCGGTCCCAGCGGCACCGTTTCTCCAATGACTCAGCCGAGCGTAAGTCTAACACTCGCCAGCCCGTATCCGGCAGCTATCGCGGGGACACTGACGCTGAGCGTTTCGAGCGATCTTCCGGCTGATGCGACGGTGCAGTTTTCGACCGGCGGCCGTACGGTCGCATTCGTCATCGCAGCAAACACCACGGACGCGATTTTCGCCGGGCAAGGCCCGCAGATCGAACTGCAAACCGGGACCGTGGCCAGCACGATCACGTTGACTCCGTCATTTGCCACGCAGGCTGGCGCTGTGAGCCTGACCCCAGCCTCGCCCTTGACGCTCACATTCAGCGTAGCCCCTGCCGCACCCGCCATTATTTCCATTCAGGCCGGGAATGTGACGGCAAGCGGTTTTGTATTGACCGTAGTAGGGTATTCCACGACGCGTTCGCTCAGTTCCCTCGCCGTCCAATTCACCGCAGCGGCGGGCTTCACATTCTCCGGCGGGCCGGTGAACATCGATCTGACCCATGTGGCCGCAGCCTGGTTCGCGAGCACAGCGTCCGATGCCTTCGGGGGCGAGTTTGCGGTGACGGTTCCGTTTACGCTAAGTGGTACGGTGGGCACAGGCCAGACTCTGAGTAGTGGTATAGCTTCCGTTTCCGCGACTCTGAGTAATTCGGTGGGGACCTCTAGTGCAGCACAAACAGCCTTCTAACGTAAGATAATCTGGAAGATACTGCTCTGTAACCCGGCGGTTCTTATGAGAGTTATCGACCAAGCGACGCCATATCTCTCCGTAGTAGTGCCTGCTTACAATGAGGAAAACACGCTTGCCACAGTGATTCGCAAGCTCACGCAACTGCCGCAGTTGCGCGAGGTCATCGTCGTGGACGACTGCTCGACGGATAGAACGCCGGAGATCGCACAGCGGTTAGCCGCCGAATATCCGCAGGTCAAGGTTGTGCGGCACGCGGCAAACTCGGGGAAGACTGAAGCCCTGAAAACCGGGTTCCAGCACACAACCGGCGATATTGTCATGGTCCAGGATGCCGACTTGGAATATGATCCGATAGAGATCCCAGGCTTGATTCAGCCGATCGTGCAGGGATACGCGGACGTTGTGTACGGCTCTCGATTCATGGTTCGAAAGGCGTCCCGCGTATTGTACTTCTACCATTATCTGGCGAATAGAGCACTTACTTTTTTGTCTAACTTGTGTACTAACATCAACCTGACTGATGTAGAAACGGGCTACAAGGCTTTGCGGGGTGAGATCATCCGGTCCATGATTATCACGTCGACAGGATTCGGTTTCGAGATCGAAGTTACGGCCAAGGTATCTAAATTGAAGTGCTCTATCTATGAAGCGCCGATCAGTTACCATGGGCGTACTTACCAGGAAGGTAAAAAGATCGGCGTTTGGGACGGGGTGGCGGCTTTCTGGTACATCATCCGTTACAATCTGTTCTGCAGCGTCGAGTCCAGTTTTCGGAAGGTACCGCTTCTACCATCCCAAAGCGCGGAATAGCTTTCTGCGGAAAGCCTTTCAGTTTTCCAACTTGAACCTGGTTGCCGCCAGGCCGTATAGCGGCCGCCAGAGCAGGCGGTTGACGGTCACCACGACCATCGCCATGACTACGGTCGCGCCCAACAGTACGCTGAAGTTTCCGCGTTCGGTAGCCTGGCTGATCACCGCGCCCAAGCCGGTGGTCGAATACGTCTGTTTCTGAAAACGCACATATTCCGCCACTACGCTGGCGTTCCAAGCGCCGCCGGATGCCGTGACGAAGCCGGTGATCAGGTAGGGAAAAATCCCTGGCAGAATCAGACGCCGCCAGCGTTCGACTCGACCGAGGTGGAATATGTCGCAGACTTCTTTGAGATCGGTGGGGATGGCGCTCGCGCCGGCGATGACGTTAAACAGGATGTACCATTGTGTTCCCAGCAGCAACAGGACGATGGAGCCGACTCCCAGTCCTCCACCGGCACGAATCAGGATGAGCAGCACGACGGGGAACAGCGCCGTGGCCGGCACCGAAGCCGCGACCTGAGCGATGGGCTGAGCAATCGCCGCAAGCCTCGGCCGCAGCCCGACGAAGACGCCGACCGGGACCGTCCAGAGTCCTGCCAGCAGCAGAGTGAACTCGACGCGCAGGAAGGTGGCTCCGGCTCCCCAGAAAATACTGCGCACTTCGGGCCGCGAGAGCGCGGCCAGCATGACTGTCATCTTTCCCATGGCGTAGAGAATGCCGGCGAGCACTGCGATCGAAAGGCCCACGCCCATCCATGTCCAGAGATGGCGCCGAGCGTGGCTAGGCGCCGCGTGGCGCTTCGCCAAGGACAAAGTGATAGCTTCGCGCGCCGGTATCAACGAGACTCGTAAGAGACGGGATACTACTCTCGACCGACGCAGTAGCTCGAGCACGGGTGAGGTGGGTGTCTGGGCCGCCTCAACTTGCTCGAATTTGAATTTTTCGCTCCAGGCGATAATGGGGCGCCAGATCAACTGGTCCATCGCGACGATCACCGCGATCATAACGGCGACCCCCCAGAGGATCGCACGCATGTCGCCCGCATTAGCCGCCGTTTGCAGGTAGGAGCCGAGGCCCGGCAGACGGAGATCGCGGTTGCCCAGAACGAACATCTCGCAGGCCATTAAGAAAAACCAGGCGCCGGCAACGGACATCATGGAGTTCCAGACCAATCCAATGGCCGAATAAGGCAGCTCGAGCTGGATGAAGGTTTGCCACCAGCTCAAGCGATAAGTCTGTGCAGCTTCGTGCATCTCGCGCGGAATGCTTTTGAGCGAGGAGTAGACGCTGAAGGTCATGTTCCAGACCTGCCCGGTAACAATCAGCACGACGCAGCCCAGCTCCAAACCCAGTTGCCGGGTGGGGAATAGCGCCACCATCGCGACCATCACCGGGGGAAGGAAACTCAGAACCGGAATGGACTGCAAGGTATCCAACAGCGGGATGAGAATGCGCTCGGCTCTGGCGTTGTGCGCGGCGACGTACGCGTAAACGAGCGTAAGCGCTAGGCTGAGAAAGTAAGCGATGGCGATGCGGGCGACCGAGAACATGGCGTATTTCGGCAGCGCGCTAGGGCTGAGCTGGATCTCAGCCTGGGTCGTGACCGGGCCGGCCCAGTAGTGCGCCAAGGACAGCAAGCCATAGAACAGACCCAAGCCGGCGGCGACAATCGGCAGGTCTTTCAGGAGCGCGAAGACGGAGCTCGGGAGAATGTTCCAAGGCAACAAGGATGCGGTCTTGGCAGCGGGCTGGGGCATCAATGTTGGCGCACGCCCTCGCCGGCGTCCGCGGGTTTGGCGGGCTGGTCGAGCGTCAGACGGCCGGTTTCCGGATCGTAGGTGAAAATGTCGCTGTAGCGGCCCCAGTTGAGCACGGTTTCTATCTGGCGCTGCGCTTCGTCGCCGGAGAAATGCTCGTCCAGGACGTCGCGGAAGAATTCAAGCGGCAGGCTGTGATCGGACTTACTCGCCAGAGCCTGGTTCATTTGTTGCAGGAGGGCCACATGCGCGAGCGCGGCGTCGCGAAATAGAGTTCGCTGCGTGGTGATGTCGGCTTCGCCGAAGGCCTTGCCTTCGGGTGTGATCTCGACGTCCCCGCGATCCGATTTGGCGAAACCGAGCAGGGTGGTGGCTTCGAGAATGGGCAGCAGGTCGTCAACCTCCATGCGAAGCTCCTCGGCAACGCGGTAGAGGTCCTCTTTGCCGTCATGGTCGTTGAGCAGCTCCAGAAATCCGGCAATGCCACCGGTACGGGCATGGGGCAACATCTGGTAGGCCGCTCTTGCGGCTGGCCCGGCGGCAGCGAGCGGTCCGGCCTCAAGCTCGGGCTGCGTCATCAGTTTGTAGATGTAATCCACGTACAGAAGGAATTCGGCCGAGTGCCGGTCCCGCGGCTGTTGCAGGGGGATGCGGAAATCGGCACGGATTTTGGCCGGATTTCGTCCGAGCACAATCACGCGATCGGCAAGCAGCACCGCTTCCTCGATATTGTGGGTGACGAGGAAGATACTCTTGGTCGGTATCTTCTTGTCCGTCCAAAGCTCCATCAGCTCGCTGCGGAGATTCTCGGCGGTGAGGACGTCGAGAGCGGAGAAGGGCTCATCCATGAACAGAATCTCGGGCTCGACGGCCAACGCGCGCGCGAATCCTACACGCTGTTTCATGCCTCCGGAGAGATCTTTCGGGTAGGCGGTTTCGAAACCCTCTAATCCGACCGAAGCGAGGGTGCGGATCGCTCGTTGCCGCCGTTCCTCTTGCTTTACGCCGCGCGCGAGCAGCGGGACTTCCACGTTCTCGAGAACCGTGAGCCAGGGAAACAGCGCAAAGCTCTGGAACACGATGGCGACGTTGGGACTAGATTCGCTCGGTGGCTTCCCATGCCACAGCACTTCCCCGCCCGACGGTTGGGTGAGTCCCGTGAGAATTCGCAACAATGTGGACTTGCCCGAACCGGATGGGCCGAGAAGAGCGAGGATGACGCCTGGCTCTACGGAGAGATCCGTGGGAGCAATGACTTGGATTTCGCCGCCGTCCGGCCGTGCGAAACGCTTTTCCACCTGCCGCGCCTGGATGATCGGCTCGATGGGCGCGACGGCGGGCTCAATGGCCGCGGTTACTCCGAGCGCGCCCGGTTCGGCCGGCTGCTGCCCCGAGAGCTCGTCCATGAGCCGCTGCCAGGCTTCCTCGGGCAATTCATCGAAGAATTGCAGCCGTTCGGCGGGGTTCATGTGGTCGACGATCGCATTGATTTCCAGGATCGGCCGCGAATGCAGCAGCACGTAGGCGTGGAAATAGGGCAAGATCGTCGCGAGCTTGGCGGCGAATTCAACAGGCGCCCGGCGGAACAAGACCTGCTGCTGCTCGAACGGGACGGTTATGAGCAGGTTCGCCGCGGCGGTGGGATCGAGCTGTTGCAGGAGATCGAGGGCCCGGTCCCATTGCGCCTGAGAGAGACTGGCGCGCAGCTTTTCCGGTATGGATTCGGTCATCGGTGCAGCCAACAGGCTACTACAGTTACGTGACGGAACGGTTAAACGGAACGCCGCCGGCCGCCTAATGGAAAGGTACTAGCGTACTGTAAACGACAGTTATCCTTTTGGAATCTGGAATTACAGGACCCTTATCTCTTAAACTTAATTTTTGCCTAGAGAGTCGCGGGCACGTCTGGCCACTGAAAGAGGGAGAAGTCATGAGGAGATTCGGTCTGCTGGTCTTCATCGTGCGCGCTGCTTCGGCGCTGACATCATACTCGCCCTGCGACATCAATCACGACGGAGCAGTCAATATTGTCGACGTGCAAGTGATGATCAATCAAGTACTTGGCACCTCCGTCTGCACTACCAGGCTGGACCAAACCGCGCAGTGCGACATTGTTGACGTCCAACGGGAAATCCTGGCAGCGTTGGGAAGCGCCTGCAACACCAGCCCAGCGAACAGTTCCGCGGCCTCCATCGCCCTGACTGCACCCGCGGCCAGCGCCAATGTTTCGGGGACTTACGCTTTCTCCGTAGATACTTCCAACGCGCCGACCACGGCCAGCGTGGCATATGACTTAGGCTCGCTGCGATTGGGAGTAGCGACTGTTGCGCCTTTTGGCCTCTCTTGGAACACCGGGTTTGCCACGGATGGTCACTATTTACTGCTCGCGACCGCGTATGATTCCACCGGCGCCGTCCTGGCGCAAGCCTCCGTACCCATGAATGTCAACAATCACGGGGGATACCTTAGCATCGCATCACCGGATCTCACGCAACCGCTGAGTGGGAGTGTGACATTGTCGCTGACGGGCCTGGATCCGCAGGGATACTATCCGGCGCGGTGGAACATTTTCCTCGATGGACAACAAGAGGCCATCGCCTGGACCGATAACGCGGGCCAGAATCCGGTGTCGGTTTCCCAAGCGCTAGACACGACGACGGTGCCAAACGGCACGCATGAACTGCATATCGAGGTGGCATCGGATTACTGGCCGTCAGGCCAACAAAACAACAAAACCTTCTACGACCATCGCATCGGTTTGAGCTACATCATAACGACAAGTAATGGCCACACTCTGATGGATCTTAGCGCGGGTTACGAACATGTTTATCTGCAACCAGGCCAGTCGTTGGCATTGTCCTGCACGCAGTTGTTCACCGACAGCACCACCGGGCCTTGTGCCGCTCCCTCGTACTCTTCGAGCGACACAACCATAGCCACCGTCAGCTCTGCGGGACTGTTGACCGCGGGCACGAACCAGGGATCGGCAATGGTCACCTTGACCGACAGTGGCAAGAGCACGCAAGTAACTGTCTGGGTCATGAACACTCTGGCTATCCCCCACTTCGCCGGCAACGGACAGATGCTGCTCTCCTACCAGCCGGGAGTGTCGATATTTCCCGTGTCTCCTTTTGCGCTGCAACCTACCGACGTTCAGGCCGACTCCTCACTAAACACCGAAACCAAGCGCGCTGGCGTGAACACGTTAGAACAGGGTTTCTACCAGAACCCCCGCGACACGACGGAGACCTACAGCGACTGGCAATCCTTTTACGACGGCAACTTGGCGCCAGGCTGGGCTTGGGCGGCGAACAACGGATATCATCTCTACACTATGGGCGACGAAGTCTGCAGAAACATCGGCAATGAAGCCTGGTGGACTTTGAATTGGCCCTCCGGCCAGCAAGCGGTGCAACATGCCATCCAAAGTCTGGCGAGCTCGGGCGTGGCCATCGGCATCGACATGATCGACGAAGGCAGCATGATGTGGGGCGCCACTCCAACTCCTCCCAGAAAAGTCGGCGAGCCCAACATGTTCACATCCGTCAATTGTGCGGGCACGACCTGCACCGTCACGTGGCCCAATAATCCCGTAAACTCCGGCAGATTTTACGCCGGCACAAGCTTCGCGCTGACAGGCTCTGTCAACAGCAACTTGAACACACCACCGGGACAGATGTTCAGCGCCAGCAACGTCACGGATAGTTCCTTCACTTTTGTTCCGGCAGGGACAGTGAATGGAGTATCCACGGTAGCCAACGACCCGAACCTGGAGTTCTTGTGGTGGGCCGGAAGCGCGGGAGGTTGCCCCACTGCCCCATGTGATCCTCCCGTTCCAAACACCGCACTATCGACTATTGCCACTTGGGTGCGGACCGCCAGTCCCACTGTGCCGATTTCCTGGCCGGCACTGGGAATCGCACCGGTGAGTGTGCAAGATAGTTGGGCCGGAAAGGACAGCCAGGTCAGCGATTACATGTCGCACTATTGGGACTCGTTCCAGGCAGGCACCACCTATACCTGGGGATCGGGCGTAGCCGAACGAGTGTACTGGATGCGGTCATTGTTCTATCAGCGGCAGCCTTACGCACGACTGGACAGGCCGCAGGTCATTCTTGGCAGCATCAGCAGCTATTTTTATAACAAGGAGACCGCCGGCGCCGCTTACTACAATCCCCCGCAGGACAGTTTAGTCGAGCCTGGCACGTCACCGACCGCCGTTTCGGCGGAGATGATGACCGCAGCCGCGATAGGCACCGCCGGAGTCAGGTTGTATCAATTCGAGAATTCCAACGATCAAAGCACTCGCGCGGGTTATGCGGTGGGGTCGCAACTGCAAACCGGAGCGAGCCCGTTTGCGACGGGAGATCCAAAGGCAGTGGCGATTTGGAAGTCAATGGGCTACACCGCCAACCTGTTAACCAAAACGCTGCAACCGTTCATCCTCGGCGTGCCTTTGTCTTCGCCTGCGCTCGGGGCTACCATCGTGACGGCAGCTCGGCAGGGATCTAACGGCAAATTGTTCATGGCCGTGAATGGTACTGACTTTGGCCGCACGCTGACACTGAATCTCAGCGCGTATCGAACCGGCAACAGCATTACCCGGTATATTGTGGGTAGCACGAGAATCAAAACCGCGCTTCTTGCTGACGCCGCCACGGATACGGTGACGGTATTGGCTGGCGAGACCGTGATCTACTTGTTTCCCAATTCTGCCAGCACCAACTATCTTTCTACCGTCCCCATCTCCGCCCCGGCTCTGCCAACCAATGCCGTGGGCGCGATTTTGCACCAGGCTTATATTTACAGCCAGGATCTCGACAGCCAGACCGATGGCACCAGTTGCACTGCCGGTTGCAGCCTGATGTTGGACAGCACCCTGGGCAATGTGTTCTACCAGTTCTTCTTCGTCGATGGCAACGGCGCACTGGTCTCAAAGAGCTCGGTAACTACGATTCCTGGAAATTAGCGGCGAGCGACTTTCGCTATCTGGCCAGCCAGCCGCCATCCACGACAAGGATGGAGCCGTTCACATAGTCGGAAGCGTGCGAAGCGAGGAATACAACCGCGCCTTTGAAGTCCTCAGGAACTCCCCAGCGCCCAGCCGGAATGCGGGAAACGATGGCGGGGTTGCGAACCGGGTCATCGTGCAGCGCGGTGGTGTTGTCCGTGACGACGTAGCCCGGCGCGATGGCATTCACCTGCACTCCTTTGGGCGCCCACTCGTTGGCCAGCGCCTTCGTGAGCTGGCCGATGGCGCCCTTGCTTGCGGCGTATCCCGGCACCGTGATGCCGCCCTGAAACGACAGCAGCGAGGCGGTGAAGATAATCTTGCCCGCGCCGCGTTCCGCCATGCGCTTTCCGATCTCCCGGCTCAATACGAATGGCGCGTTCAGATTGGTCTCGATGACTTCATCCCAGTATTCGTCAGGATGTTCCACGGCAGCCTTCCGCCGTATGATGCCCGCGTTGTTCACCAGGATATCGATCACGGGAAAATCGGTGGTTACCTGTTCGAGGAACGCGTAGACGGCCCGGCGGCTGCTGAAATCCGCGGCGTATCCTTTGAACCTGCGGCCGGCGGCGAGTACTTGCTTCTCGACCGCGCTCCCGCTGGCTTCGAGTGAGCGGCTGACTCCTATAATATCGGCTCCCGCTTCGGCCAGAGCCACAGCCATCGCCTGGCCGATGCCCCGCTTGCAACCGGTAACCAGGGCGGTCTTCCCCTCGATCTTGAATTGATCCAGAACGTTCAAATGCCCGCCTTTCCTGTCCCTTTTTACATTCAATCATGTCACAGGACCGCCCATGGACCGTAAAAAGGGAGTAGAATTGACCTGATTTCAAATGGAAGCATCCATCGCCGTGGTGGGCGAGCGTTATCCTCGTTCCATCGCTCCTGGGGCGAACGAAGAGCATCTCTGAGCCGGAGAACTCGGTGATCCGCAAACCCAATCGCGCATCGCATCCGTGTCTTCCAGCCCGCTTTCCGCTCTGTTGCCTGGCTGGGCTGCTGGCCTGTTTTTCCAGCCCGGCCTACGGGCAAGCGCAACCGGAAAGTGAGATGACCTCGCACGAAGCGCCCGCCACGTTCAAATCGCGTGTGAATCTGGTGATGGTGCCGGTTGTGGTGCGTGACGCCGGCGGGCACGCCGTCGGGAGCCTGCACAAGGAAGACTTCCAGCTCTTCGACAAGGGTAAGCCGCAGGTCATCACGAAATTCTCCGTCGAAAAATCCGGTGCGCGGGAGGCCGCAACCGCCGTGGCCAAGGCGGATGAGAAACCGGGAGAGCCTCCGCCACCCGCATTGCCGGAGCGTTACACAGCTTATTTGTTTGACGACGTCCATGCAGACGTGGGCGATTTGATCCGTGTACGCGACGCGGCCATCAAGCATCTGGCCTCCCTGGATCCAGCGGCGCGCGCCGCCATCTTTTCGACATCCGGGCAGACGAACCTGGATTTCACTGACGACCGCGACAAGTTGCGGGAGACTCTGCTTCGACTGCAGCCGCGGCCCGTCGCCAGAGGCATGCGAAGCATGGAATGCCCCAATGTCAGTTACTACGAAGCGGACCTGATCCAGAACAAGAACGACCAGATGGCGTTTCAAGCCGCGACGCAGGACGCTCTGAGTTGCATGAATCTGGACCCGAAGACCCAGCTCATCGTTGCGCAGCAAGCGGCCCGGTCGGCAGCCCAGACCGCCTTGTCCGCGGGTGACCACGAATCCCGTCTGGCGCTGAGTGTTTTGCTTGACGTCATCCGGCGGCTTGCAGCCATGCCGGGGCAACGCGCGCTCATTCTGCTTTCGCCCGGATTCTTCACCCCGGATGATCTCGTCCAAAATAAGACCGACGTCATCGACCGTGCCATCCACGCGAACGTAATCATCAGCAGTCTGGATGCGCGCGGCCTGTACGTCGTCATTCCCGGCGGTGATGCCAGCCAGAAGGGAAATGTGCCCGCGGGGGCGCCCTACGCGGCGCAATACGACCAGACCAGCGCCTCGATGGAGGCCGATGTGTTAGCCGAGCTGGCGGAAGGAACCGGTGGCACCTTTTTTCACAACAGCAACGATCTGGACGGGGGGCTCCAACGCGTTGCCGCAGCTCCCGAGTACGTCTATATGCTGGGATTCTCACCTGAGAATCTGAAAATGGACGGCAGTTTTCACAAGTTGAAGGTCACGTTGAAAGATACGAACAAGCTCGGCCTGCAAGCGCGCCGCGGCTATTATGCCCCCAGGCGGCTGGCCGATGCCACCGAGACTGCCAAACAGGAAATCGAGGACGCTGTGTTCTCCCGCGAGGAAATGCACGACATCCCGGTTGAGATGCACACCCAGTATTTCAAAGCCAGAGAGGACAGCGCCCACGTAGCCGTCGCCGTTCGCCTGGACGTGCGGCACGTTCACTTCAAAAAGCAGGATGGGAGGAATCGGGACGATATCACACTCGTCGTGGTTCTTTTCGATCGCAATGGAACCTATGTGACCGGGAATTCGGAGACGATCGAGATGCGCTTGCGGGATGAGACACTCGAAAAGAAGTTGGGCCAGGGCATCACGGTACGGAGAAGCTTTGACGTCAAACCGGGCGCTTACATGGTTCGGCTGGTGGTACGGGACGCCGAGGGGCAATTGATGTCGGCACAAAACGGGGCCGTTGAGATTCAGTAGAGGGAGAAGAGTATGCAATTTCGCCGCATGATGCTGTTCACTGGAGTTTTTTGTTTGGCCGGCGTGATGGAGCGCGGCGAGCGCGCGAGTGCCCAGGCTCCGGCGGAGTCCTCTGCCGTGATCCGCACAGAGACCCGGCTGGTTCTGGTGGATACGGTCGTGACCGATAAAAAGGGCGAGTACGTTCGCGACCTTACCGTGAAGGATTTCCACGTCTGGGAAGACAACAAGGAACAGCCCATCAAGAATTTCTCGTTCGAAGCCGATCCCGCCTCCCCGAATAATTCGCAGAAACACTACCTCGTCCTTTTTTTCGACAACTCGACGATGCAGCCCGGCGACCAGATCCAGGCCCGGCAGGCGGCCGGAAAATTCATCGACAAGAACACCGGACCGAATCGCCTGATTGCGATCGTGAATTTCGGCGGCAGCGTTCATATTGCGCAGAATTTTACGTCCGACGCCGAACGGCTCAAGCGGGTGGTCAGCGGTGTGAAATCGTCTTCGGTCGATCCCAACGCGGCGCCGGTTGAAGTTGCCTCTCTCGGCATGCCGTCGCTGGGAAACGCGGAGGCGGATTTCGGCGCGCGCAGTGTAATGCTGGCACTGCGAAGTATGGCAAAGAACCTCGCCTCCGTGCCCGGGCGCAAGATTCTCGTGCTGCTGACCGCGGGGTTTCCGTTGACGGAGGAAGTCAGATCCGAGCTGACGTCAACAATCGACACGTGCAACCGGTCCAACGTGGCGATTTATCCGATTGACGTTCGCGGCCTGGTGGCGGGCGGGATGCCTATTACCCAAGTGGAGCCGGTGGCGCCGGCGCTGCATGCTGCTTCTCATTTCCCCTCCGTGCCGTTGGTGCCGGCGAGCTTCAGCTCTTTCGGGGCTTCGTTCCTTCCGCAGCATGGTGGTGGCGGCGGTGGCGGTGGAGTTGGCGGAGGTGGTGGAGGTGGTGGACACAGCGGCGGCGGGACTGGTGGTGGCACTGGCGGCGGCACCGGTGGTGGGAAAGGCGGCGGGACTGGCGGCGGCACCGGCGGTGGCAAGGGCGGCAGCGGCGGTACGGGCGGCGGCAGTACGGGCGGTGGCCGCGGCGGCGGTTCCTCGGTCCCGGGTCAGAACTACATCAACAACCCGTACACGCAATCCCGGCAGATTGTTCCACCTTTTCCGCCGAGCGCAACGACCAATCAGGAAGTCATGTATGCTTTGGCCGCGGGCACGGGCGGTTTCCTCATCGCCAATACCAACGATTTGCTGGGTGGCCTGGAGAAAATCGGCAGAGAGCAAAACGAGTATTACATCCTGGGTTATTCGCCCACGGACACGCCCGAAGGAAGCTGCCACACGATTCGCGTGAAGGTGGAGCGCTCGGGCACAACCGTGCGGGCGCGCAGCGGATACTGCAACGTCAAACCGGTCGATCTGCTGGCGGGAAACGCCACCGAGAAGGACCTTGAGAATCGCGTAGCCGGCTCCGCAGCCGGGAATATCGCCGCCTCCATGCTGGTTCCCTACTTCTACTCCTCGCCCAACACGGCCCGGCTAAATGTGGCGATGGAAATACCATCGGACTCCATTGCATTCGAAAAGTCGAAAGGAAAATTCCACGCGGCCATTAATATTTTGGGCGTTGCGTACCGGCCTGATGGAACCGTGGGAGCACGATTCAGCGACACGGCGAAGATCGATCTCGAAAACAAGAAGGAGCTGGAGTCGTTCAAAGAAAGACCGCTGCACTACGAGTACCAATTCGAGGTGGCGCCCGGCAAGTACACGCTAAAGGTCGCGTTCAGCTCCGGCGGCGCAGCCTTCGGCAAGCTGGAAATGCCATTGACCGTGGATCCCTACGATGGCAAGCAATTCATCCTGAGTGCCGTCGCGCTCAGCAAGGAAGTTCACCGTACGAGTCAATTGGATACCGGTCTCGACGCGGAATTGCTGGAGGGCCGGACGCCGCTCGTGAGTCAGGGAGTGCAGATTACTCCCGCCGGCACGAACCGCTTCAAGAAAACCGACGCCGGTGTGCTTTATCTGGAAATCTACGAACCAGCTCTTCTGAGCCCGGCGCCTCCGGACGTTGGCCTTCAGCTCAAAGTCGTGGACCGGAAAACCGGCGAGAACAAACAGGATACCGGGCTGATGAAAGTGAACGAACTCGCGCGTCCGGAAAGTCCGGTGATTCCGATTGGTTTGAAGCTGCAAGTCAGCACGCTCACTGCGGGTTCTTATCGCGTGGAGTTGCAGGCCATGGATTCGGCCGGGCACTCCACGTCCCTGCGCTCCGCGGACTTCGAAGTGGAATAGGCTGCACTTGGGTTGTCGCAATGACGCGCACAGTTTGATAGCCTGCTAAGGGCAGAAACCAACGGCACGAACAGGAGACTATCCATGAGCAATCTCACCCGCAGAGATTTCGCCCGCAGCGCCGGCGTGGCTACCGCTCTCAGCTATTCCCGCATCCTCGGCGCCAACGACCGCGTCGGCATCGGCTATATCGGTCTCGGCAACCGTGGCGATCAGGTCCACGACGCCTTCCTGGAGCACGGCGACTGCCAGACCGTCGCGGTCTGCGATCTCCGCGATGACTACCTGGACCTCGCCGTCAAAAAATCGCGCGCCACTCCGGCAAGGTACAAAGAGTACAAAAAGCTGCTGGAAGACAAGGACGTAGACGCCGTCGTCATCGCCACTCCCGACCACTGGCACGCTCTGATGTTCATCGACGCTTGCAACGCCGGAAAGGATGTCTACGTCGAGAAGCCGCTGAGCCTGACCGTGGTGGAAGGCCGCAAGATGGTGGATACAGCCGAGCGCACCAAGCGCGTCACGCAGGTCGGCACCAATCGCCGCTCCTGGAAAACCTACCGCGAAGCCGCGGAATTCGTCCGTTCTGGCGGCATCGGCCACGTGACCGTCGCTCGTTGTTTCCACATCCACAACGAGTGGCCGAACGGTCTCGGGCCTGCCTCCGATTCGCCGGCTCCCAGCGAGTGGGAGTGGGACCACTGGCTGGGCCCCGCGCCGAAGGTGCCTTACGACTCGAACCGCGCCTATTACAACTTTCGCTGGTTCTACAATTATTCGGGCGGCCAACTCACCAATTTCGGCGTGCACTACGTCGACGCGATCCGCTGGTGCCTCGGCCAGGACTTCCCGCGCAGCGTCACGGCGATCGGCGGCAAGTACGCCGGCATCCATGACAATCGCGAAATCCCCGACACGCTCCAGGTCCTGTGGCAGTTCGACGGCCCCACGCTCGTCGTGTTCGAGCAGTACAACGCCAACGCCGCGCCAGGCAATGCCAAGAACTCAGAGATAGAGCTGCGCGGCACCAAGGGCACCCTGTACATCAACTACGCGAACTGGGAAGTAGTGCCGGAGAAAATCGCTGATGCCTACGAGGGATACAACCAGGGCCAAGGCTACGGCAATCCGCTGGATCGCGCCGGCGGCGAGCATGTCGCCGCGTCCCTGAAAACCGCGATGGAACCCAAGTCCGTGAAAGGGCCCCCCGCGTATGACACTACTGGTCACGCACGCAATTTTCTGGATTGCATCAAAACCCGCGGCAAGTGCAATGCCGACGTGCTCACGGGCCACCGCTCCACCGTCCCGTCGCTGATCGGCAACATCGCCCACAAAACCCGAACTCATCTCGATTGGGACGCGCAGGCCGAGCGGTTCACCAACAACGCAGCGGCCAACGAATTCCTGCACTACGAGTACCGCGCGCCATACAAATTAGGCTGAATCGTGGGGCGGACCTCCTGGTCCGCGGCCGACGTCCTCGTCGGCCTGTTCTCATCCCCGCGCCGCCTTCCACGACCAGTAGTAACGCGCTACATCATCAACGAACCCGCCGTGTCGCGGCTGCCAACCGAGTAGCCGCGCCGCCTTCGAGGAATCGATATGCTGATCGAGCGTGAGGCATTCGGCCATCGGTCCCATGGTCTTCGCCGCTTCTTCGACCGAAACGGATTTGACCTTTGCCGACCCGGTCGCCGCTGCGCTCGCCGCCTCGGCGCACTCTAGCACCGTGAACCGGCTGCGGTCCGTCAGGTTGAAGACTTCGCCACCGAATGCGGATTCCACCGCCAGCCGGTAGCATTTCGCCACATCGGCAAGATGCACCATCGCCCAGTGAAAATTGCCGTCCCCCACAATACGCGCCGCCCCTTCTTTTTCCGCGCTTTCAAACCAAGCGGCCGTCAGGCTGCCCTCGCCGCCATACACGCAGCCCGGCCGGATCACAATGGTCCGTGCGCGATCGCTGTTCGCCGCCAGGATCAGGCGCTCGGTCTCGACGCGCGGCTTCACCATCGCCGGTGGATTCAATGGCGTGGATTCGTCCGCCGCGGCCGGACCTGTACTTCCGTAAACCCAACAACCGCTCGTGTACAAGAACAGCCGCGGCTGGCCGCTCGCCTGCGCCGATTTCAGCAGTTCAGTAACCGTGCGCCGATCGAGCTCCATGTATCTGGTGGAATACTCGGCAGCGCAATGAATCAGCACCTGACATCGGCTGGCTGCTTCGAGATAAGTCTCGGGTTGGCTCATGTCGCCCGTCACCGGAAGCACCTCCGCTGCCGATAGCCGCTGCGCCTTCTCCGCACTACGCGCAAGGCCATAGACCTTGTGGCCGGCGCGTGCCAAATTGGTGGCGACGGCGTGCCCAATGAACCCGGTGGCGCCCGTGACGAAAATCCTCATGTCACTATGACAGCGCACCGCCGGTACAGGATGCAAGGAACTCGCCCCGCCCCGCTTCCAAAGCCCTCTCCGTGCCATTACACTAAACCCTATGAAGCGCTCCCTCGCCGTCTGCCTCGCTCTCGCCGCACTCATCCTGTTCGCGCGCGTGATCATCGCCCAACTCAACGAAGCTCGCGGGAACGCTCCCGGCAACGTTCCGCAAACTACCTATCTTGTCCATCAACTCGGCAACGATCACGCCGAGGGCATCACCACGCTCGATATGAACGGCGACGGCCGGCCTGATCTCCTTAGCGGCGCCTACTGGTACGAGAACCCCGGGCCTCAAGGCGGTGAATGGAAGCGCCATCAATACCGCACGGTCGAGATCGTCGGCGAGTTCGTTTCCGATTGCGGCGAGTGGGCCGTCGACGTGAATCACGATGGCGCGCCCGATGTCGTCACCGTGGGCTGGATGACCGACGGCCTGTGGTGGTACGAGAATCCCAAGAAGCCCGGCGTCATGTGGCAGCGCCATCTCATCGCCCATACGGTCGAAACCGAGGGCGGCTGGATGGCTGACATCAACGGCGATGGCAAGGCCGACCTCGCGCTCGCGCACTATGGCCATGCCGGCGTCATGTGGGTTGATTTCGCCGGACCCGAGCCGAAGGTCCACCACGTCGGGACTCGCGATCAGGACGGCCACGGCATCGGTATGGCGGATGTCGATGGCGACGGCAAGGTCGATATCCTCATGCCGCATGGCTGGTTCAAGAACATCGACGCCGATCACGACCAATGGGAATGGCGCCCGGAATGGGACCTGGGCGAAACCGGATTTCCCATCATCGGGTACGACGTGAACAACGACGGCAAGATGGATCTTATCTACGGCCGCGGCCACAGCTACGGCCTGTACTGGCTCGAGCAGCAGGGCGACGCCGCGCACCGACGCTGGGTGAAGCACACCATCGATGAATCCTTTTCACAGGTCCACACTCTGGCGCTCGCCGATATCGATGGCGATGGCGAGATGGAACTGCTCGCCGGCAAGCGCTATCGCGGCCACGATGGCGGCGACCCCGGTTCCTATGATCCGCTGGTCGTCTACTACTACAAGATAAACCGCCACACCGGCGAGTTCACGCGCTTCCCCATTTCCGTGAATGGAACCGCCGGAGTCGGCACGCAATTCATCGTCTCGGATCTCGATGGTGACGGCGATATCGACCTCGCCACCGCCGGCAAAAGCGGCGTGCATTTCTTCGAGAACCTCAAGGTCAATAAGGTCCCAAAGCAGCAGCGCGAAAAGCAACTACTGCTGAACAACACCACCTGGCCCTTCCCCGGCGAGGGCCAACCGGTGGAGTGGCAGCACTAAGCGCTCTGCTGAGCCTCGTGGCGCGCCCTTTTCAGCGTGCCGCGGCGAACTTGAGTTCGCCGTGCCGGTCCGATTCGACGGCCGGCTGCGGTCCACGACAATTCGTACCCAGTCAGAACTGCTCTGCGTCAACTATTCAGAAGCCGATGCGGAAGAACGAACGCGTCTTCCTCATGACAGTTGTGGCCGTCGCGCTCGTTGTGCGCTTAGCGACAATCGGCGCAACGGGGCCTCCCGTGATCAACTTCGGCGATGGCGCTGACTATGTTACTGCGGCATCAAGCGTTTGCTCCTCGGGTTCGTACCCCGACCGAAGCTGGCTGCCGTTCTTTCGCGCTCCTGGATTGCCGTTCTTTGTTATCGCGGTAACACTATGCCATACGGAAATGGTGTGGCTCATGAAGGTTGCGCTCGCCTTGGTTGATGCGATGTCGGTATCGGTCGTCTACCTCCTGGCCGAAGAACTGCTCCAGGACAGGCGGGCCAGCCTTCTCTCCGCAGCAGTCGCCGCGATCTATCCCTTCTTCATCGCCCAGTCATCTGATGTGCGGACCGAAGGTCTGTTCATGTTCTTTTTCTTAACATCAATCTGGTTGACACTAAGAGCGGTCCGCAGTCCGGTCCCGCATCTCGTGGTCATAGCTGGAGTGTGTGCGAGCGCGGCGGCTCTCGTCCGTCCGGTCGGCCTTGTTCTCTTGCCTTTGCTCGTGGCCACTCTTTTGTATCTCGGCGCTGCGAAACGGAATCATCCTATCCGGCTCCTCACTTGGTTTGCCGTCGGCGCCGCAATATGTCTCGGCCCTTGGGTCATCCGGAATGGCATTCGCTTTCACGAGTTGATTCTCGTCAACGACGCAGCCGGCTATAACTTCTGGAGAGGAACGAGCGCCGAGTTGGCAGCAATCGATCGGCTTGCGGACCCTCAGGAGTTCTTCGATGCTGCGGCTCGATTTGAAAACGTCACGTCGCCGGCCGCCGCTCGTGAAATCGACAAACTGGCCAGTAGTCCGTCCAGTCGGAATCGAGAATGGTACAAGCGCGCGTTTAAGACGTTCGCCGAAAACCCGGCGGCATTCGGCCTTCGTCTGGCTCGAAATGCCTGGGTCTATTGGAGACCCTGGCTCAATCCACAGAATCATTCGACGGTCGTTGTCCCCGCTACCGGATTTCTGGGGGTGTCGCTTTACGCTTTCGCCCTGATGGGTTGGAATGTCGTGCGGAAGCACGACCGGCGCCTTGCGTTGTGGTGCGCTATCTGCGCGCTCTTGTTCTGGATCGTACAAATTCCATTTCAAGTAGTGAGCCGCTTCAGAATTCCGATCACGGACCCGTTCTTGATTATCTTTGCCGTTGCGTCATTTACGGCCATCCTCAGACGACAGAGGCCGTTCAGGCTACACTCGAAATCGTGCCCTCTGCCTTCCCCGCCCTCATCGAGTTCCGCCAGGTCTCTGTCGTCCGCGGTACCCGGCTGGCGCTCGACAGGGTTACGCTCTGCATCGGCGTCGGCGAACACGTCGCTATCCTCGGGCCGAACGGATGTGGGAAATCCACCCTCATTAAAGCCATCACCCGCGAATGCTACCCCCTGGTGCGGGAGGGCTCGTCCATCAAGATCCTTGGCCAGGATACCTGGAATGTATTCGAGCTCCGTTCATTGCTGGGCATCGTCTCCAGTGACCTGATGAGCACCTTCACCCGTGACCTGACCGGCCGCGATGTCGTGCTATCCGGCTTCTTCAGCAGCGTCGGCATTTGGTCCCACCAGCACGTCACCGATTCCATGCTAGAAAAGGCCGAAGCCGCGCTCGCGCGCCTGGAAGTATCGCACCTGACAAGCCGGCTCACTACGGAAATGTCGTCTGGCGAAGCCAGGCGCGTCCTAATCGCTCGCGCGCTAGTCCATGAACCGCGGGCGTTGCTGTTCGATGAGCCGAGCACGTCGCTCGATCCGTTCGCACAACACGAACTCCAACTGCTGACGCGCCATCTCGCGCACTCTGGCATCAGTATCGTATTGGTTACACATCACTTAGCGGATGTCATCCCGGAGACAGAACGTGTGATCCTGATGCGCCAGGGCCGTATCGAGGCGGATGGCGCCAAACGGGAGATTTTGACCGCTGAGCGGCTCTCGGCTCTATTTGGCCTGCCGGTTGAGGTGACTAGGCGCAACGGCTACTATAATTTATGGTGAGATCCCCCACATTGGGGAACCTCACCCTCGCGTGATTGCGCAGGCCATCCCTACTTAATATTCATAATCAACAACTTACCGGCGTGAAACTTGCGGCCATTTTTCTGCACGACCGAGGGGATCGGTGCCCGAGAATTGGCATAATAGGAATTTGTTTCTGGCGCGGCTTTCCGCGTCACTGCACATGAGCCAAAATCCGGGCGACGATTCAGAGCAAACCCTGTGGGAAACAGTCGAGGATCTGCACGCCATCGTGGAGGCGTCTCCGGTGGCGATTATCGCCCTTGATGGGGTGGGCCAAGTGCGCATGTGGAACCCGAGCGCGGAGCGCATTTTCGGCTGGACTGAGAACGAGGTTGTCGGTCACCATAACCCAACGATTCCAAAGGAATTGGAGCCAGAGTACCGGTCTCTAGTGGCATCGCGCATGCAGGGTCTGAGCCAGGCCGGATATGAAACAACGCGGCTGTGCAAAGACGGATCTTTGATCGAGGTCGGTGTCTGGTCGGCGCCCTTGCGGGACTCCGCGGGCGAGATTACGGGCATGATGACCATGCTCGTCGACACGACCAACAACAAACGCGCCGAAAACGAACGGGTTCAACTCTTGGCCAGCGAAAAAGCAGCCCGGGCGGAGGCTGGAGTTGAGAAACGCTACCGAAAACTTCTTGAAGCTGCGCCAGACGCCATCCTCGAAGTAGATCGCCTGGGCCGGATCGTACTCGTGAACGTGCAGGCGGAGAAGCTGTTCGGCTGTACGCGTGCCGCGCTGCTTGGAAGACCCATTGAGTTCCTGATCCCGGAACGGTTTCGTGGCGAGCACCCGGATCACCGGAACGCCTACTTCAGCCACCCCTTGATGCGGCCCATGGGCACGGGCCTGGAGCTGTACGCGCGCCGCGTCGACGGCAGCGAATTCGCGGTGGACGTCACGCTCAGCCCATACGACTCCGACGGTGCCGACGGCGTGATCTGCGTGGTTCGCGACGTGACCGAGCGAAAGCGGGCCGAAGAGCAGATCCAGACGCTCAATCAACACCTGGAGCAGCGAACCGAAGAACTCATCGCGACGAACCGGGAACTGGAGAAGGTGAACCGGCTGAAGGATGAGTTCTTGGCCAGCATGAGCCATGAACTGCGGACGCCATTGAACTCGATTATCGGCTTCTCGGATCTGCTGGCAGAGCAGGGCGAAGCCGAGTTCAAGCCGAAGCAAAAGCGGTTCCTGGGGCATATTCAACAGGGGGCGCGGCACCTGCTCGACCTCATCAACGACATTCTCGACCTATCCAAAATCGAAGCCGGCCACCTGGAGCTCAAGTATGAGGACTTCGGGGTTTCGGCGGCGGTAGGGGAACTGGTGGCCACCATACGGCCCATGGCAGCAGCAAAGAACATCCAATTTGAACAGACGCTGGGCGACGGGCTGGTCCTGTTCGCCGACCGTCTGCGCTTCAAACAAGTGTTGTATAACCTGCTCAGCAATGCCATCAAGTTCACGCCGGCCGGCGGACGGGTCTCGATCGAGATCTCCGACGGCCAAGGCTCGGTTCAGTTCTGTGTCAGCGACACCGGCATCGGGATACCGGCGGCAGAGCACGAAGCCATTTTCGACAGCTTCCACCAGGTGGGGACCACGACCAAGGGCGTTCGCGAGGGGACGGGACTGGGCCTGGCCATCACGAAGAGGCTAGTCGAACAGCACGGTGGCAAGATCTGGCTGGAGAGCGAACCGGGTAAGGGCAGCCGGTTCTTTTTCACCATGCCGCGGGAACTGAGCGAGGTCCCGGAAGCGGCAGACACGGAAAAAGAGGCGCCACTCATTCTGATCGTGGAAGACGAAGGCGCGGCTCAGGAGCTACTGGTAAGCCGCCTGGAAGAAGCTGGTTATCGCGTGAAAACGATCAGCTCGGGCGCGGACGCCGTGCGCGCGGCGAGCGACCTCGCGCCCGACGTCATCACGCTCGATCTGCTGATGCCGGGGAAGACAGGGTGGCAAGCCCTGGCCGAACTGAAAATGACGCCCGCGACGGCTACCATTCCGGTTATTATTGTTTCTGTTGTAGAAGAACGGAAGAAAGGCATTTCGATGGGCGCGGCTGATTACCTGGTCAAGCCGGTATCGAGAGAGCAGCTGCTTGCATCGATTCGACGCGTCACATCAGCTTCCGGCCGGAGAAACAGTGACCGCCCCCAACGAGGGAACGAAGAGAGTCCTAATCGCTGACGATAATCCTGTCAGTCGCGAGCTCATCCGCGAAATCCTGGAAAACGATGATTATGAGGTCATTGAAGCCGCCGATGGCGGCGAGGCTTTGGAGAAAGTGCGCGCCCATCATCCCGACCTGGCCCTGCTCGACATTCAGATGCCGGTGAAGGACGGCAACACGGTGATCCGTGAAATTCGCGCGGACCCCCAGTTGTCGCGGCTTCCAGTCGCCGCGCTGACGGCTTACGCCATGCAGGGCGACCGGGAAAAAGCGCTTGCCTTAGGATTCAACGCGTACATCACGAAACCGATCGAAATCAACGACTTCCGAGCCGAGGTCGCCGAACTATTGGGGGTACATCGTACCTGAGCAAGGGGGCCCTTCCGCCCTATAAACTCCTATGGCCTCACAACCTCCGTTTCACGTCAAGCTAGTCGCCATCGACGACACTCCGGAAAGCCTGGAGCTGATCACCGAGGCATTGTCCGATGAAGAGGGCCTGCGGATCTTTACCGCGACCGATCCCGAAGATGGGCTGGATATTGTCTTTCATGAGCGGCCGCAAATTGTGATGCTGGATCTGGTGATGCCGAAGCTGAGCGGCATGGAGGTGCTGGACCGGATTGTGGACTTCGATCCCAGCATCGAAGTCATCCTCATGACGGCCCACTACTCGACAGAGTCGGCGGTGGAAGCGATCAAGAAGGGCGCAAGCGATTATCTCAACAAGCCGGTGTCGATTGCGCTGCTGCGCGACCGTGTCCGCAAGCTGATGGAGGAGGCGCGGCAGCGGCAGAGGGCGGTAAGCCTCGACAGCGAGTTGCTTTCTGCGAGCCATTTCGAAGGTATGGTGGGCCGGAGTCCGGTGATGTGGGAGCTATTCGCCCGCATTCGCCGCGTGGCGCCGCATTTCCGGAGCATGCTGGTGACGGGCGCCACGGGGACCGGCAAGGAACTGGTGGCCCGTGCGCTGCATCAACTCAGCCCGGTATCGGGCGGCCGTTACGTCGTGTGCAACTGTTCCGCGGTGGTGGAGACGCTATTCGAGAGCGAGCTATTCGGTTACGTTAAGGGAGCCTTCACCGGAGCGAACCAGGACAAGATGGGCCTGTTCGAGTACGCGCACAACGGCACGCTGTTTCTGGATGAAATCGGCGATATGCCGATGAACACGCAGGCCAAACTGCTGCGCGTGCTGCAAAACCAGGAAGTGCAGCGGGTGGGCTCGCTGACGCCACGCAAAGTGGATGCGCGCGTGATTGCCGCGACCAACCACGACCTGAAAACGCTGATTGCGCAGAATCGGTTTCGGGAAGATCTGTACTACCGGCTCTCAATGGTAGAGATCCGGACACCCCGCCTCAGCGAACGGAAAGAAGACCTGGCGCTTCTGGAGCACCACTTCATTCGAAAATTTTCGGAGCAATATCAAAAGCCTATCCAGGGGTTGACGCAGCGCGCCCAGATTGTGCTCTCGCAGTATGCCTGGCCAGGCAACGTGCGCGAACTGGAGAATGTTCTGGGCAGCGCTTGCATGATGGTGATGGGCGAAGTCATTGATATCGGCGATCTACCGGAGAACCTGCGCCCCTCCTCGGCCACCGGCGATGCCCTCCTGCTATCCCCCGCGTCGGAACAGGATCTCTCGCTCGAGGAGCAGGAACGGCGGCTGCTCGTCTCGGCGCTTGAGAGAGCCGGCGGCAATCAATCCCAGGCGGCGCGTTTCTTGCGCATCAGCCGCGACCGCATGCGCTACAAGATGTCGAAGCACCACCTGAAGTGATTGGTGTCAGGTTGCTCAACAGCCGCGGTCCCAGCTAAACAAGCAATCAATTATTGGTGGCGGCAGTGTTGGCGGCGGCTAACTGACTGTTCGTTGATGTCCAGATGCCGGAGACGCTAGTGCCGGCACCCACGAATAGTGCGGCTGACGTCAGACACACAAACGCCATGAGCAGCGTGTACTCGATCAGGTCCTGCGCTTGTTCTTCGCGAATGAAGTTGCTGAGCTGTTGTTTCATCGTTGGCCTCCTTTGCCAGTTATCTCTAGACAATTCCCAACAGGCAACGCATATGCCAATCGGGAACAATGGCAGAAGTATCTTTGCTTTCAGCACTTAGTGGTTGACCTGCGGAATAAGGAAGACGCGGCGGTGACATTCAGTCACCTTTGGGTGACAGAAAGTCGCTGGCGATGGTTATTAGACGGCAGGTGGGGTACGGACTCCGTGAGGGATCGCACCAGCCCTTTACACCCGTTTACGCGGGCGCTGGTATTTCTTACCTTGCCTAAGAAGTCGAGGCGTGTTCCGCGTATTGATACCGCGCGCGTTAACGGGCTGGCATTCAGGGTGCACCTCTCCTTCTTGGCCAGTAATACTCTGGCCGATTTCATACACAAGGAGAACCAGTACGTATGAATTGGGATCAATTAGAAGGCAAGTGGAAACAGATTCGAGGATCCGTGAAACAGCAATGGGGGAAACTCACTGACAGCGACCTCGACCAGATTGCCGGGAGGCGTGACGTGCTTGTGGGCAAGCTGCAAGAACGCTACGGGATGGTACGGGAGGAAGCACAGAGCAAAGCGGATGAATGGCTCAAAGCCCTAAGGGACACAGGGCAGGAAGCCCACCAGATGGCGAAGGGTCAGGGCTGAAGTAAGAGGCGGCAGGATCGCATTGCGGCCTCTCAGTTCCTGCCGCCTCGCTTCCTGATATCTATCGCCAAGGTCAGCAGCCCGCGCAGACCTTAGCCGATGGTTACTAAGCGATGGAATGGTCAATGGAATCACGCCGAGGTCCCCGCATGGCGTGCTTTGAGAACGCCGGTGGCTTGCTCGGGGGTATCCAGACCCAGGTCAGCCCGCGCTGCCGCAACAATGCTGGCCTCTGCCTCTCGCACTGCCGCTCGACCGGCGTCGGCACGTGCGCTGCGGTCGCCGGGTATTACGTGACGCCTGTACGCCTCAACCGCCGCCAGCGCTTCTGGACTGACGAACAGCCTCGCGAATGAGACCGCCCGATCTACGCCGGCCAACAGATCCGGGATTTGGGCGTCCACGTGGGTGTAATCCTCGTTGGCCAAACCACGAAGCGCTAACTGCATTTTTGCGTAAATTGAACCCAACTCGGTGAATGCGTTCAGAAGCCCGACGTACGCATCACGTTTCTGATTAAGCCGCCACTGCCGCTCCCACACCCGGTCGGATATCTTCGCCTCGATCTCCTTTTGAGAAGCGGTGACAGCCTTCACTTCCGTGAGTATCAGCTCCAAATCTTGATTGCGGGCTATAATCGTTCCCTTCTCCTTCGCAATTGCTTCGGTCCGCGATTTCCAGAACCATAGCAGGAGATTCAGCGCAGCGATAGTGATTACGTAAACCCAGTTCCAGTTCACGCGTTCTCCTTGATTCCTCAGGTGAGGCAGATGCCTTCACCTGCTTGCAGGCGCTGCCGGCGAGTTGTTCAACAAAACCCTCAGACGCCGGCGGCCTTGGTCAGAACCTCATGCAGACGCCGCGCCACGATCATGTCTTCGCCGGGCTCGAGCATCCATACGCCCACCACAATCGTGTTTGCGTCGGTGGGCAAGGCAGCGCTGGCGTGGGTGCTTCCGGTGGCGGGATGGAGCTCGATGCTGGGCGTGCCGCGGCGCAGTTGCTCCTTCACCTCAACCGCAGAAATCTTCACGCGCTCCTGGTCATAGCGGAGGAGCAGGTGCGGCACCTGGTTGGCGACGGGGGGAACGACGATCTGCGACTGGAGCGTCGGAATCTTCCTCAAATGCGCGGCAATGCGATCGGCGCGCTGGCGGAATTCGGACTGCATGGTTTCTTCCGACTGGTTGACGAACCAATCGACGGCGGCTACCATGCCGACGATTTGCTCCTTGGCCACTTTCATTCCGCGCCCGACCACGTCATCATTCGGGTTGTTGTTGAGAGCGGCGGCGGCGATGAGATCCTTCCGTCCTAACAGGAGTCCGGCGTTCTGGGGGCCGCGAATTCCCTTGCCTCCGGAGAAAGTGACCAGATCGAAACCCATCTGCGTATAGTTCCAAAGGTTGGAGATGGGCGGGACATCGGCCGCCGCGTCATTGAAGCACGGCACACCGTGTTTGTGCGCGACGCGAATCCAGTCTTCGCGGCTGATCTGGCCCTGCTCGGCCGCGTTGAAGAAGTGGGCCATGACGGTGCGATCGGTGAACGCAGCGTCGTATTGCGCCACTGTTTCAACCTCGACAAAGCGGATGCCGCAGTTCAACAGCGCGTGGTCGTAATCGTAGCGGTGAGCCTTTTGGACAATGACCTCGTTCTTGAGACTGGCCATTTCGGTGGGCATGTCGTGAGGCGCGGATTGCCTGTTGGCAACGGTCACGCACGCGGCGGTGCCCAGTGTCAGCGCGGAAGCTGCGCCGGCTGTGACCATGGCCGCCTCACAGCGCAGACGCTTGGCGAGATACTCACCGGCCTTTTGCTGGAGTTCGATCAAGCGGACGGGATGCTTCGCGGCGCGCGCTACGGCGGCCTGCACCGGCGGCGGCATGGTGGAGGCGGTGAGAATGGTGAAAGTACCGGCGGCGTTGATGATTTTGGTGACGCCGAGCTTGTCGTAGTAGTCTTCGCCCTCGTCCGCGGGCTGATTCGGCGCCGGAGATGCTTCGAGCGAAGCCGCCTGGCCGGCGAGTCCACCGACAGCCAGCAGTTTGCTGGAATACGCAAAAAAGTCTCTGCGACTATTGAATCCCTTCATGGGCACACTCCACACGCAATGAATTTACCGTACTTTATCACACTGGCAAGCACTTGTTATCGTCGAAAAAGAAGCAGCCATGCCACCACACCGGTCGCGCCCGCGAGCAGAATGCCGGCGGCCCGCGCGGGAGTCAGCTTCGGCGGCGCTGAGGGCACGGGAGCGCTCAAAGGGGTGGCTGGCATCTCCGCAGGCGGGGCGGGCAGGTTTTTCAACGCCCGGGCGATCTGCTGCTCGCCGCGGCGGTCAGCGATCAAAATGGTTCGCGAATTCAAGCCGTTGGTAGAGCGCAGCAACTTCTTGCGCAACGGCTCGGGAACTTCCCGCACCGAACGATAGACACTATCGGTGTCGTCGGCAGAAATCAGAATGGTGGATGTTTTCAGCATTCCGGCAATCCGTTCCGGCAATAGCTGGCCGCAATAAGGGCAGTTGCGGGGACTGCCGTCCATCTTCCGGTTACAGGTTGGGCAACGCATGGTCATAGTGCTTATCGAACCGCCAGACGCGGCCCTTTCACATTCTCACGAGCCGGTTCACCGAAGTTTTCCAAAATCACTTGAATGAACCCGAGGGCCGCTTTCGAGAGGGCCTTATCCTTACGATAGATCAGCCCCAAACGGCGCAACATCGGCTCAGGCGCCAGGGCCACGGAGCGCAACTTCCCGGCCGCGATTTCTTCGCGGCAGTTGGACGCAGCCAGAAAGGAAATTCCGAGAGCCGCCATGGCGAATCGTTTCATCATCTCTGTGGAATCGAGCTCCATGGAAACCTGTACCTGATCCTCCACCGGCTCGAGCCACGTATTCAGGCGCGTGCGCGTAGTCCCGGACTTGGGCAGAAGCAATGGATACGGCGCGACATCGTAACAGGTGACCGAAGCCCTATCACCGAGGGGATGTTTCGGCGCGGTAATGACGCGGATCTCGTCGCGATAAATGTCCGCCACCTGCACGCGTTTCTCCTGCACTGGCAACTGCGTGAGGCCGAAATCCGCCATGTTCTCGGTGACGGCTTCGACCACGCGGGAGCCGTAGGACCGGTCCACTTGCAACTGCACACCGGGGAATTGCTTCATATACTCGGCGAAGACTTGCGGGAGGACGTAGATGCAGGTTGCTTCATTGGCGGCGATGACCAGTTCGCCCCTGGGCACGCGTTCGAGCTCGTTGATTTCGTCTTGCACGCGCCGGCGCAGATCGAGAATCTGCTCAGCGTATCCGGCGAAGAGGCGGCCGGCGGTGGTAAGCGAAATCCGGCTTCCGAACCTTTCAAACAGTTCGGTTTTCAGCTCTTGTTCCAGCTGGCGAATTTGCGCGCTGATTGCCGGTTGCGTGCGGTAGCACGTCTGCGCGGCTTTGGAAAAACTCTTCAGCCGGACAATCTCGAGGAACGTGTGAAGTTGATCAAAATCCATGGTGCCCGTGGCACTCTTCCCGTTCGTAACGCCGCGGCTGCACGGCTCGCGACGCCGTGCGATGGTATACATTGTAACAGACAGCGCGTCGTAGCCTACTTGGCAGCGTCCTTCCAGGAGAAGGCCGTGGGTAAAGCGGATTGACTCAAAACCCGCTGGAACGCTTGAGTTGCTGATTGCGCTCAATGGCGCGCAACTGGGCGATATCCTCCCGGACCGCATCGCGGTCTTCCGATTGAAAAGGTCCGCCGGTGAAGGCCTTCTCGATGTCCTTCACCACGCCATCCAGATCTCGCTTGGTAGCTGCTTTGCGCATCCGGCCTGACTGGGCGGCGAGGAGCAACGTCTGGCGGCAGTGGTCGAGTTTCTGGGTTTGCTTTTCGGTCAGGGCCGCATGGGCCATGGCCGTGGAGATATCATCGCGCAACTGGAGAAGGGCTTCCCGCCGCTTCTGCGCATAAGTGGGGTGCGCCAGCAGAAGAGGCGTCAGAGTAAGTGCCAGCAGCCGGGCCACTCGCGGGGATCTAAATGTGGGCCATGCGGCCCGTAGCCACGAGTTCGAAACCTGCGTTGTCTGGGGGACCAGGTTCATGAGTTCCCAAGAACATATCACGGATACGATTCCGCGGCGAGCCTCCCCTGTAAATATATGTAAACGGCGGCTCCAGCGCGCCCGCCGCATGATAAATTCTAGCCGTGAGAATCTTATTGATCGACGATGACGCCGAGTTGTGCTCTCTGCTGGTGGAACTGGTGTCGCGCGAAGGATTCTCGATCGAGTGCGAGCACGAAGGCGGACGCGGCCTGGACCGCGCCTTGCACGGCGGCTTCGATATGGTGATCTTGGACGTCATGTTGCCCGGCCTGGACGGCTTCGAAATTCTGCGGCGTTTGCGCCCACAAAGCCGGGTCCCGGTGCTGATGCTCACTGCGCGGGGCGAAGACATGGACCGCATCGCGGGTCTGGAGATGGGGGCGGACGACTACCTGCCGAAGCCTTTCAACCCGCGCGAACTGCTGGCCCGGATCCGCGCGATTCTCCGGCGCCTGGATCGGCCGCCCTCACCGCAGGGGCCGATCGAGATCAACGGCGTGCGAATTGACCCGGGGACACGGGAGGTATCGGCGAATGGCCGGCCCATCGAGGTGACCACCTTCGAATTCGACATCCTCGAGCTGTTGATGCGTTCCGCCGGAAGGGTGGTATCGCGCGACGATCTGATGGAGCACCTTTACAACCGCAAGGCAACGGCATTCGACCGGTCGGTCGACATGCACATCAGCCATCTGCGTAAGAAGATCGAAAACGACCGGCCAATTATCAAGACCATCCGTGGCGTCGGATACCAGTTTTGCCGCACACCGGACGAGCAGGTTGAGGGCGCCGTGTGAGATCGCTCTTCGCGAAGATCCTGCTGTGGTTTCTGGCAACGGTAGTGATCGCATTTGTCAGTTTCAGCGTCATCGAAGCACGTTTCGATGACGCGATGCGCCACGCACCGATGGCGCGCGCCTTTCGCTTTCAGGCGCGGGAGGCGCGGGAAGCTTACGAAACCGGCGGATCGAAAGCGTTGCGGTGGGACCTGGATCGCGTGAAAGAGATCTTTCAGGCGGACGCCATGTTGACCGACGAAAAAGGGCGCGATCTGGTGACGGGCGAGGATCACAGCGACTTGATCCGTGCCGGGCGGTGGGGCGAGTTCTTGCGACGGGACCGATCTGTGATTGCGCGGCGTTCGGAAAACGGGCGCTACTGGTTCATCCTTTCGATTCGCGGCGAGGAGGCCGCACGGGCTTTCTTTCCGCCCGAACAGCTGTTCGTGCTGGCGGCGGTCCTGCTGCTCTGCTATTTGCTCGCCTGGTACCTGACGTCACCTCTGCGCCCATTGGAGACTGCCATCGAGAAGTTCGGCCAGGGCGATTTCTCCGCTCGAGCGCATTCGACGCGCCGCGATGAGCTGGGCCAGTTGGCGCGCACGTTCGACCAGATGGCGGAGCGCATTCAGAACTTGATGGCCACCGAACGCCGGTTACTGCTGGACATCTCGCACGAACTGCGTTCGCCGCTCGCCCGGCTGGGCGTCTCCATTGAACTTGCGCGCACCGGCACAAACCGCGACGCAGCGCTCGACCGTATTCAAAAGGAATCGGACCGCTTGAATGCACTGGTGTGCGAACTTCTGCAAGCCACTCGCGCCGAGGTGGACCCGAATGCACTCCGGGCACAGGCCGTGCGCCTGGACGAACTACTGGTGGACGTTGTGAATGATGGCTTGGTGGAAGCCGCCGCGAGGGGCAGCGCCGTGCATTTGGACGCGCCGGGCCCGGTCACCATTTCAGGTGACGCGGAACTGCTGCGGCGTGCCAGCGAGAATGTTATTCGCAACGCGATTCGATACGCTCCGCCCGAAACTTCCGTGGAAGTCAAACTGGCGCGGGAGGCGAGTGCGATCCGAATTTCGGTGCGCGACTATGGGCCGGGAGTTCCCGAGGAGGCGCTCGACCGGATTTTCGACCCGTTCTTCCGCGTGGAACAGGACCGCAACCGGGGGAGCGGGGGTGTTGGGCTGGGCCTTGCCATCGCGCGGCGCGCCGTCGAATTGCACAAGGGGAAATTGCGCGCTCGCAACGCGCATCCGGGTTTGCTGGTAGAGATTGAGCTGCCGGTCTAGCAGCCCGTCCCTTCCAAGTCCGCGCTACTTGGGCTTGGCGAGGATTTTCATATCGGCGGGCAGTGTGAACAAATTGTCCGTCAAGCCCTGGTTGACCTCCACCTTATCCGAGTACATCTGATAGATCTTCTCCCCGTCGCGCTCGCGCTGGATATCGTAGGGCCATTGCACACCGCCGACATTGCGAAACTTGGAAAAGCGCGTTGCTTCCTCGATGCGCTCCTTGGTTTTGGGGTCGTGACGGTACCTCACCTGCTTGGCCGGCAAATGGGTAATCTGGTTGAAGTAGACCGTGACGGTGTGATTGTCGGCATCGGTGATGTCGACGATGTCCACGGGCTGGTTCTCCACTACATCCGACCCGCGTGATTCCAAGATCAGTCCCGGCTCGCCGAGCCGTTGGCGCAAAATGTAGAAGACGTTACTGAGTGTGGTTTCTTTGAACCGCTGCAGCACCTCGTTGCTCAGCGGGCGAGCGCCGCGAAACGTGACGTCGAAGCCCTGCCCTTCGACGAACAGCACAGCGCTGTCTTCCTTCTTGCCAAATGCCTCGCGTTCCCGCACTCCCAGAAAGCCGGGTTCGGGCGGCTCGGGCCGAATGAGATAGCGCGTGTAAATCTTGGCGATGGAGAGGCCGTTCAGTTTTTCGCGATAGAACGAATACGCGCGCCCGCTTTCGACGCGGTCTTGCATATGCAGAAAATTCTCGCCACCCAGCGCCGCGAGGGCCTCATCCACCACGCGCTTGCCGCGCTCCAGATTCGTTTCCGCGTGCGCGCCCACTAAAGCGGCGCAGCAAACCAAGACCGCCGCTTTCATGGCTTCTTGCTAAGCTCTTCGGCCTTGATTCCGGAATTCACTTTGTATCCGGTGATATTGATCTCCGCGTATTTGGCCCCGCCGCGGTTGATCGTGATTTTCTTCGGCGCCTGGACGCCGCCTGTCTCCGCGAAGTCTGCAAACGTCACCTCCATGTCCGCGGGAGGTCCCATGGGCCCTTCGGACCGGTAGACTTCTTTCGCTGGCAAACCGGTGTTTTCATCGACGAGAAGCTGAACGGCGTCGCCATCCTTATCGCTGATCTCAATCACACCGTCGCGCGGAGAATTCACCGTGCGGTCCGCCATGCGGTCGCTCAGCAGGAGACGGAAGTAGTCGCGGAACAGTTCCTCACGGACCTGCTTCAACTGAGCTGGCGGCATGGGCTGCAGCCCCTGCGGCGTGGACATCCATCCGCTCTTGCCGTCTGAATAGACAATCACCTTGCCGAATGGAAGCTGGCTCTCCTGACGGAATTGATCGGGCGCGACCCAGAGGTTGAGCTGCTGGATTTTCGCCCCGCTGCCCATAATCAGGTCGCGTGTCTCGCTGACATCCTGAATCGCGGCGAGCTTCTCCACTCCGCCAACTGCCTGCTGCACACGCTCCAGCAACTTCTTCCCCCTATCGATGCCGGCACTGTCGGCTTTGGCCGGAGCTCCTGCCTTTACCATTTCCGGTTCGGGAATGGTCAAATCAATCGGTGCAACCGGAAGTCCGAGAGTTGCCAGGGGCGTACCGAATTGCTGCGGATTTCCAACGGTGACGATGGTGAAGTCTTTCGGTTGCAAGTGCTCACGCGCGACGCGCAGAACATCCTCGCGGGTCACCGCCTGAATCGCGCGCTGGTACCGGTCAATGAAGTCTCGCGCGTAGCCGTAATAGTCGTAGCGCAGAATACGATTCAAGGTCTTCGCGGGCGTATCAAAATTAAATACAAAGCTGTTGGCCACGGTCTGCTTGGCGCTCTCGAGCTCTTCCGCGGTCACCGGACCCGTCCGCATCTTCTCGATTTCCTCTTCGATTACTTTGATTGTGTCGGCCGTGGATGCGGACTTGGTGCTGCCGGAAACCTGAAACAAACCGGGGTGATCGTAATTTGCGCCCCAGTACGCGGAAACATCGTAGGCATAGCCCAGCTTGGTGCGGACGCGCTGCACCAGACGGCTGTGAAACCCGCCGCCCAGAATATCGGCCATCACCTGCAACGCCGGAAAATCCTTGTCGCGAAGCTCGCCGCCCAGATGGCCCAGGGAAAAGAAAGTCTGGTCGACATCCGTTTTGGTGGCGAGAAAAATGCCTCGCTCCGGCTTGGCGTCTACGGGAGGAAAGGGCGGGACAGGCGGCTGTTTCACGGTCCAGCCGGCGAATAGCTTTTCCAGCTTGGCCTTCATGTCGGCGGCGGAAAAATCGCCGATGACCGCGAGCATCACATTCCCGGGGAAGAAATAGCGCTGGTAGAAACCCGCCACATCGTCGCGCGTGATCCGGTCCACGGTCGCGTACTCGAGCTGCCAGCCGTACGGAGTGTTCCGGCCGTACACCGTGTCGGCAAATTCCCGCTCCACAATACCGTGCGGATCGTCGTTGCGCCGCGAAATGCCGCTACGCAGTTCAGTTTTTGCCAGGTCGATCTTGTTCTGCCGCAAGCCGGGCGACGTCAACACATCGTGAAAAACGCCCAGCACCTCATCGGTATTCTCCTTCAAGCAGGAAAACGAAGCCTGGCCGAAGGATTCGTCCATCGAGGTCTCCACCGATGCCGCGATATTCTCCAACTGCTCGTCGAGCTGGTCGCCGGTCTTGTCCGCAGTGCCGCCGGTCCGCATGACCATACCGGTGATGGTGGCGAGCCCCACCTTGCCCGCTGGATCAAATAGATTTCCCGTGCGCACCAGAGCCGAGCCACGCACCAGCGGCAATTCGTGATTCTCCAACAGGTAGAGCTTGATGCCATTGGGCAGCGTGAAGGTGGCGACGTCGGGAATTTTGATGGCCCGCAGCGGCGGATACTTCAGCTCCTTGTATGAGGGAATCGCCGAAGCCGCGGGGGCTGGCGATTTGGCTTCTGTTTTGGTCTGCGCACCGAGCGTGCCGGCCACCAGGAGCGCGATGACGGCAACGCGTTTCATTGCTTTTCTCCTGACTGCGCAGCAGGCTGGCCGGATGGCGCTCCGTTTGCCGCTGCCGGCTGAAAACCAGAGCCAGTCGTTCGTCCGTTGTTAATGAAATACTTGCGTGCGACGCGCTGCACGTCGGCGGCGCTCACTTTGTCGATGTCATCGATCGAAGTGAACAGCTTCCGCCAGTCCCCGTACGCGGCGTAATAATCGGTGAGCAGTTGGGCCAGATCGGAATTGCTGTCGAGGCGCCGGACGAGCGACGCCCGCGTCTTGGTTTTGACGCGCGCCAGCGCTTCCGCATCCACCGTTGCATTCTTGAAACGCTCGATGAGTTCGCCTAACAACTTGTCGTTCTCCTCAATCGTGTGGCCCAGAGAAGGAAACGCATAAAACACGAACAGACTGGGGTACTTCGATCCAGGCATGTCGGCTTCGGCCCCCGCCGCCAGCGCGATCTGCTTATCGCGCACCATCTCTTTGTAGAGAATGCCGGTCCGTCCGCCGGAGAGAATGCTGCTGATCACGTCGAAAACGGGATCGTCCTTGTCGTACTGGTCGGGGCGCTTATAGGCAATGACTTCGAACGGCTGCGCGGGAGATTCTACCTGCACCGTTCGCGGTCCGTCTTGCACGGGCTCGATGGTGTGGACCAGTGGCGGCAGCGGCCCGGCCGGCAGGCGCCCGAAGTATCTGTCCGCGAAGGCGCGGGCCTGCTTGGGGTCTACATCGCCCACAATGGCCATCGTGATGTTCGCCGGCACGTAGTATGTCTTGTAGAACTGTTCCGCATCCTGCACGCGGAGGCTCTGAATATCACTCGCCCAGCCAGCCGGCGGGCGGCGATAGGGGTGCGCCTCGAAAGCAGCCGCGGTGAGCGCCTCCAACAACTGGCCCTGCGGGCTGGACTCCACACGCATCCGCCGCTCCTCGGCCACCACATCGCGCTCTTTGTAAAACTCCCGGAAAACCGGGCGCAGGAAACGCTGCGACTCCATCAGAAACCACAGCTCGATTCGATTCGCGGGCAGATTGTAGAAGTATTCGGTGGAATCGAGCTGGGTGCCCGCGTTCAGTCCCACACCGCCGTTTTCCTCGATGATCGTGGGATACAGGTTCGGCACGACATACGAATCCGCCTTTTCGATCGCTTCCTTCACTTCCCCTTCGAGCGTCTCAATCTTCTTCGCGTCGGCGTGCGGGCCCTTGCGGCGCTCCTGTTCGAGCCGGTCGTAAACCTCCTCGATCGCCGCCATGGCCTTCTTTTCTTCCGGCCAGATCTTGGTTCCGATGGTCTCGGTGCCCTTGAAGGCCATGTGTTCGAACATGTGGGCCAGGCCCGTTTTGCCTTCGGGATCGTCCACCGCACCTGCATTCACGTAGGTGTGGAACGAAACCACCGGCGCCTGGTGGCGCTCCAGAACGATGAAGTGCATGCCGTTCGCGAGCGTGAATTCGGTGACGCGTTTTTCGAATTCCTTGAGGTCCTGCGCCGACACGAGAAGAGGCGCAAGCAACAAGAGGAGGGGCAGCTTGGCGGAAAGAGTCACTTTTTAATTGTAATGTGCTATCAGGGGGTGGCGGCAGTGCCTTCCATGTGACGTCAGATCACTGCTTGGCGAGCTTGAGGTTGAGGTTCACGTCCTTGCGCGAATCGAACGAACTCACGGTTTTGGTGGGGCTGGATGCGCCCTGATAATCGGCCCGGACCTCGTAATCCACATCGGGGCTAAGACCGTTGAAGTAGTAGACACCACGATCCTGGGTGATGAAAGAGCGGATCTGTAGCGTCTTGGTATTCTTGAGCTGCACGATGGCGCTGACTACCGGCGCGTCGTTCGAATCGGAAACCGTCCCATGCACGGAGCGAAGGGCGTCCTCCGGGTTCTTCTTCTTGGCCGCCAAAACACCAGTGGCGCCCAAGAGCAGCACGGTAACCGCTAAGGCTCCGGCGCAGCGTTTCAGCTTTCCAGACAAGTTGCCCCCATGGCTCATTGAGACGAAGGCTGGCACATTCCGGTTTCCCCGGCAAGCAGCGGAATCCCACGCGCTACTTCCAGTCCTCCTCCTCTTCTTCCTCATCCTCCTTGAGCTCTTCGTCTTCCTCTTCCAAATCCTCGGCGGACTCGAGTTCGAGTGGATCGGTACTCACTACTTTCAGATCGGCGCCGCACTCGTCGCAGCTTAACGAGTCACCTTCGTCCACATCTTCCTCATCCACATCGATTGCGCCATTGCATACAGGACAAGTGACCATAATTCGCTTCTCGTTTCTAGCTTATATCAGAACTTCCTCCCGTCAACCCGCTTTTCAGGCCGGCTGCTGCTTGGCCGTACGGCGGCGCGTCGTCGCCGGCACGATTCCCTTCAGCCGCAAGTACACGAAAAGCTGTGCGCGATGCGTCAGCTCGTGCTCCTTGGCCATTTGCAGCATTTCCAGGCGCGTGACCCGTTGCCCGTCGAATCGCGTGATCACATGCGCGAGGAACTCCGCCGGCTGCGCTGCGATCTGCGCGATGCGTTGCTCCAGGCTCTCGCGCAACGCGCGGGCCAGACCCGGCGCATCCTGTGGGCCCGGCAGTCCTGCCGCATATTTCATGAGCGTCTCTCGAAATTGCGGCGTAGCCATGTTGTCCACACCATCCAGCAGCATTCCGGTAATGCCGTAGCTCGATACAAGAATGTGATGGGCGATCTCGCCGAAGCTCATCATCTCGCCGGCCGGCTTGAAATCCATCTCCGCGGCGGGGAAATCCTCCACCGATTGCGCTGTGTCTTGCCGTACCGTCTTCCAGGAATCCAGCACGGTTTCGGGCCTGATCATAGGAACTCATTGTAACCGGAGGGCGGGGGTGGATTGAAGCCCTTCCTGACCGCGCCGCGGACTGCACTCACCCAACGCGCCCGAGCATGCGCACGATCAGCGCCGTCCAGCCCGTCTGGTGGTTCGCTCCGCAGCCGCGTCCGTTATCTCCGTGGAAATATTCGAAGAACCACGCAAGTTCCCGCCAGTGTGGACTCTCTGCAAAAATGCGCATGTCGCCGTGCCATGGGCGGTGGCCTGTCTGGTTGGGGAGGAAGATGGCAGCTATGCGCCGGGCCAGTTCGCACGCCACCTGATTCAGGTTCATCAACGTTCCCGAGCCTGTGGGACACTCCACCCGCAGCTCGTCTCCGTAGAAGTGGTGATACCGCTCCAGCGCTTCGATGAGCAGATAGTTCAAGGGAAACCATACCGGACCCCGCCAGTTCGAGTTTCCGCCAAACAGCGGTTCGGTCGATTCGCCCGGTTCGTAGTCCACCCGGCGCTCTTCTCCATCCACCTGCAACACGAAGGGCCGTTCCAGATGCACCCGCGAGAGCGATCGGATTCCGTATGGCGATAGAAATTCATTGGGATCGAGCAAGTAACGCAGCACATGCTCCAAACGGTGGCGCGAAGGAATCGCCAGCAGGCGGTGCGAATGCGAGTTCTGGCCGCTCGGCTCCATGTAGGAAATCTGGCGGGCCAGATCCCGCCGGTTCTTCAGGAACCACTCCATGCGCTTGCGAAATCCGGGCGCCGCCTCGATCCTCTCCTGCTCCAGAACTTCCACCGCGAACAGCGGCACCAGGCCCACGGCCGACCGCACGCGCAACGGCATGCTGATCCCATCGGCGTGAAGCTGGTCGTAGTAGAATCCGTCCTGCTCGTCCCAAAGCCCGTTGCCGCCCAGCGTGTTCATCGCATCGGCAATGGCCACGAAGTGCTCGAAGAACTTGGATGCGATGTCTTCATACGAGGGATCCTCGCGCGCCAGTTCCAGCGCCATAGAGAGCATCGTGGCGCAGAAGAATGCCATCCACGCCGTGCCGTCCGCCTGTTCCAGCATCCCGCCGCCAGGAAGCGGTTTGGAACGGTCAAAGACTCCGATATTATCCAGCCCAAGAAATCCGCCGGAGAAAACATGCTTCCCCGCGACGTCCTTGCGGTTCACCCACCAGGTGAAATTCAGCAGCAGCTTCTGAAAAACACGAGAGAGAAACAGCCGGTCGCGCTTCCCTCGCGGCCCGGTCATTTTATACACGCGCCAGCAGGACCACGCATGCACCGGCGGATTCACATCGGAGAACGCAAACTCGTAGGCGGGAATCTGGCCATTGGGATGCATGTACCATTCCCGCAGCAACAGAACGAGCTGCTCCTTGGCGAAGCAGGGATCGATCTGCGCGAACGGAATCATGTGGAATGCGAGGTCCCAGGCCGCGTACCACGGGTACTCCCAGTTGTCCGGCATCGAGATCACGTCGCGGTTGTACAGGTGCCCCCAGTCCGAATTCCGTCCGCGCGAGCGGATCGCCGGCGGCGCCGGTTGCGACGGGTCACCCTCCAGCCAATCGGCCACCGCGTAATGAAAGAACTGCTTGGTCCATAGCAGCCCCGCATACGCCTGCCGCGAGATCGCATGCCCTTCCGGCCGGCACGTCAGCAACTCGTCATAGAATTGATCGGCTTCCTGGATTCTCTGCTCGATCACCGAAACCGGCATTTCACCGGTTGGTTCGGCCGCCGCGGCGCGAAGCCGCAGGTGCCACGCCCGCGTCTCCCCTGCCCCCAACTCGCACTTGTAGTACGCCGCCGCCTTCGTCCCCACTCCCTCCGGATTCACGGACTCCGAGCGCCCATGGATCACGTAATCGTGGAAAGAATCCTTCACATACGGCGTACCGGCCTCGAACCCGAACACCCGTTCGAAGTTCGTTTCGTTCTCGGTAAACAAAGCCTCCGCGCCTGCCTCGAACTCGAGCTGAAGTTTTCCCAAAGAAGCGTGCTCGGCGGAGATCTGCCGCTCACCCGATCGCCAAAGCTTGGGCTTGGGCCAGTAGCCTTCTCCCGAGCGCCCCCACGACCACGTGTTCCGAAACCATAGCGTTGGCAGCAGGTGAAGACTGGCCGCTTCCGGCCCGCGGTTCACAGCCGTGATCCGGATCAAGATATCGTCCGTGTCCACCTTGGCGTATTCGAGGAACACGTCGAAATACCGATCCTCCACGAACACGCCCGTGTCCAACAGCTCGAACTCCGGGTCCCGGCGGCTGCGGCGGCGGTTTTCCTCACTAAGCCGATGGTAGGGAAATTCCGCCTGCGGATACTTATAAAGCGCCTTCATGTAGGAGTGCGTGGGCGTGGAATCCAGGTAGAAATAGCACTCCTTCACGTCCTCGCCGTGGTTGCCCTCAGGCCCGGCCAAGCCGAACAGACGCTCTTTCAGAATCGGATCGCGGCCGTTCCACAAGGCCAGCGCGAAGCACAGCCGGCCCTCGCGGTCACAAATGCCCACGAGGCCATCTTCTCCCCACCGGTAGGCCCGGCTACGCGCGTGTTCGTGGGGGAAGTAGTCCCAGCACGCGCCGAACTCGGAATAGTCTTCGCGCACCGTGCCCCATTGCCGCTCGGAAAGATACGGTCCCCAGCGCTTCCAGTTCTTCTCGCGCCGGGCGTCCTCGGCGAGCCGCTGGCGCTCGGCGTTGATCTTCGCGTCTGGCATCAATTCTTTCCGTCCAGAACGATGATGTTCTTGATCCCGCTCGGTTTGAGGATCGGCTCCCGGAACTCTGCGAGCGCGTATCGGCGTGTTATGAGCGAGCGCACCGCCCCCGGCCAGCGCCGGTAAAACACGCCGAGATCGCGCACCGCCGCCTCAAACGCATCGCGGCCCGCATTGACCGTTCCCAGGATCACCTGGTTCTTCAGGACCAGGTTGAACAACAGCCGGTCTGCCCGAATCGAGATCGGTTGCCCGTGGCGTGGCACACCCGTGAAGCAGAACAGCGCGTCGGCGCCGAGTACCTCCAGTAAGTCAAAAGCGGTCTGCGATGCGCCAATCGCTTCGTAGACCACATCGATATTGCCCACCGTGGCGGCAAGCTGTTCGACCGATTGCGTCGCGGACGAGATGTACTTGGCGCCCACCGCCGCCGCCACTTCGCCTCGCGGATCCCCATCCGCCTCGCGCGAGTAAATGTAAGTCTCGAAACCCGCGTTCACCAGCGCCATGGCTCCCAGCAGCCCGACCGGCCCCGCTCCCAGCACGACCGCGCGCCGCGCGCCCTGCTTCCATGGCAGCCGCTTCTGAATGGCGCTGATCTCCAGCAGCGCTTTTTCGGCGATCGTCAGCGGTTCCACCAGCACCGCGACCTCCCGCAGCTCTCGTGGCACCGGGTTGACGGACTGTTCCTCGTCCACCACGAAATCCGTCATGAACCCGTGCGCCTGCTTGATGCCTCGCTCGCGAAAGCCACCCGTATAGCAGAAATCCGGCCGGCCCGCGCGGCAGGCCAGGCACGCCGCGTTATCGCACCCCAGGCGCACCATCGGCACCACCAGATCTCCCGGCCGGAACCGGCTCACCGCGCTGCCCGTCTTGACGACCTCGGCTAACGACTCGTGCCCCAACACCAGAAACTCCGAGCCATCCGGCACGGTTCCGTGATGGAAGCGGCAGATCTCACGATCCGTTCCGCAAACACCAACTTCCAGAATGCGAAATTTGATCTGCGTGGGGGATGAAATCCTCGGTTCATCCAGCGTGACGATCTCGACTCTGCGCGCCGCGGGAAATACCGCGCCCGCCTTCATGCCACCGGTCCTCTTTCGCCGGCGCACTCGTCGCACGGGCAAATACGGCGAAAATGCTCGAACGAATAAATCCCCGTGCTATGGCCATCCGTCCACACGATGCGAATCGCGTAGTTGCCAACGGCCTCCACGTCTACCATCTTCAGAGTAGGTTTGTACATGGGAAACGGCGTAGCGGATGGCTGGGTCGTTGGCGGCGTACCGTGTGCGCCCGTGCATGTGGCGCAGGGGCAGTGTTCCCGCAGATAATCCAGCTCATACCTGCTGGCGTGCCCATCCTTCCAGTCGATCGTGATGCCCTTCGACTTCGAGATGGCAATGTGTTCGGGATCGGTAGACGCCATTTTCAGTTGAGAAGCCGCTCGACGTCGCGAATCCCGGAGATGCGCCGCATGGCCCCTACCAGTTTTTCCAGTTGCTTCTTGTCGCGGACGTCCACCGTCATCTCGACCAGCGCTCCGTCCGCCGCGCTGATCTCCGTCCGGGCCTCCAGGCTGCGGATATTGGTGTCTTCGGTTGAGAGCAAGGACGTGATCTGAGCCAGTAGGCCGGGCCGGTCGTCGGTGTGCACCACCATCCGGACCGGGAACGTGTCGACGGTGTTGCGCGCCCATTCCACATCGATCTTGCGCTCGACGTCGTACAAGAGATTCTGCACGTTGGGGCACACTTTGGAATGGACAGCGATGCCCTTGCCTCGCGTGACGTAGCCGACTATAGCCTCTCCCCGAATCGGGTTGCAACACTTCGCGCGGTAAACCATCAGATCGTCCACGCCCTTTACCCTGATGACCGCGTCGCCATCCTGCTGCTGCAGCGCCGTTCCAGCCGGCAAATCCGTGGCGGCGGGCTTCGGCAGTTCGAGTTGCTCTTCTTTTACCTGCTGGGGAGCCAGTTTTTGTAGTGCCTGCCGCGCCGAGAACTTTCCGTATCCAAGCGCGGCGTACAGGTCTTCAATCTTGCTGACCCCGTATTCCCCCGCCACCCTCTCCAAATCGGCACGCTGGATCTTGCTCAACTGCACGCCTAAACGCCGCGCCTCTTTCTCTAGATACTTCTGCCCGATTTCGATGGCCTTGACGCGTTCGTTGGCGTTGATGACGTGCTTGATCTTGTTCCGCGCCCGCGACGTCTTCACCAGCGCCAGCCAGTCCTTGCTCGGTTCGTGGCCCGGCTGCGTCAGGATCTCGACGATATCGCCATTGCGCAGCGTATAGCGCAGCGGGACGATGCGGCTGTTAACCTTTGCCCCGACGCACGCCTGGCCCACATCCGAGTGAATCGCGTAGGCGAAATCGATCGGCGTCGCGTCGCGCGGCAGCACGATGACTTTTCCGCGCGGTGTGAATGTGTACACCTCCTCGGGGTACAGATCCACCTTGAGCGTGGACATGAACTCTCCGGGATCCTGCATGTCGCGCTGCCACTCCACCACGTGCCGCAACCACGCGATCCGCTGGTCATCATCCGCCGGCCCCTTCTTGCCCTCCTTGTACTTCCAGTGCGCCGCGATACCCTCTTCCGCAACCCGATGCATCTCCTCGGTGCGGATCTGTATCTCGTAGTGCCGGCCTTCCGGCCCCACCACCGACGTGTGCAGCGACTGGTACAGGTTCGGGCGCGGAATGGCGATGAAGTCCTTGATGCGCCCTGGCACCGGCCGCCATTCGTTGTGGATCACTCCCAACGCGGCGTAACAGTTCTTCACCGAGTCCGTGATGATCCGCACCGCCATCAGATCGTAGACCTGTTCGATCGCGATCTTCTGCCGCTTCATCTTTTGGTAGATCGAATACGGACGTTTCAGTCGGCTCTCGACACGCGCCGGGACGCCCTCGCGCCGCAGTTCGGCCTCGATCATCTGGCGGATGCGGTCGAGCGATTCCTCGTTGGCGTGCCGGCCCGATTCGATCACGCGCGTAATCTCCTCGCACGCCGCCGGGTCGATATGCCGAAACGCCAGGTCCTCCAGTTCGCCGCGGATTTTCCCCATCCCGAGCCGGTGCGCGATGGGAGCGTAGATCTCAATGGTCTCGCGCGCGATGCGTTCGCGCCGCTCGGCATTCTGGATGAAACCCAGGGTGCGCATGTTGTGCAGCCGGTCCGCCAGCTTGACGATGATCACCCGGATGTCGTTCACCATCGCCAGCAGCATCTTGCGGAAGCTCTCGGCTTGCCGCTCTTCGGCCGAGAAAAAGTCCAGCTTGCTCAGCTTGGTGACGCCATCCACGCAGCGTGCCACGTCCTCGCCGAACTTCTTGCGAACGTCCTCAACCGTTACGCTCGTGTCCTCCACTACGTCGTGCAGCAGGCCCGTTTCGAGGCTCACCTGATCCATCCGCATGTCGGCGAGAATGTGCGCCACCATCAGCGGGTGCACCATGTATGGCTCACCGGAGTCGCGCGTTTGCAGTTTGTGATTTTCGGAAGCGAAACGGAATGCTTGCTCGAGCGGCGTCAGATCGTCGCGCGGCCGCACTTCCCGGACTTTGCTCAGCAGTTCGGCGTACAGCTTGTCAACGGCCGAGGCCGGGGCTGACGTGGGAGGCACCGCACCGCCCGATTCCGGTGATACACTGACACCGCTAGGTTCGGTGGCCACTTTCTAATTGTAGAGGGTGTGAGGTTCCAGGTGCTAGGTGTTCGTGACCCTGGCACCTGAAACCTAGAACCTGAAACCTGCTTTTCTTACTGTGCGTTGATGCCTGTGGTCGTAGGTTTCCGCGCGGCCTTGATCTTCTTGGTCTCCAGGTTCTTCTGAACCCAGCCATTGGCCGTGTCGATGTCCTTCGCGTATTGGTCCGAGTTGTCGTCCAGATCGGCGCGCTCGCGGATCAACAGGTTCATGTACGCCATGGCGTCTTCGTACTCTTTGTCGATCTCAAGCGCCTTCTGTAGACTTTCAATCCCGCTGTTGATTACGGGCAGATACTCCTGCTTCAGCTGTTCCTTGACCTTCTTGTCCTTGATGGGACCGGGATCTTCCGGCTTCATCGACAACTTGGCACGCGCTGTCCCGTAAACCGGGTACCATTTGGTCCACGCGATGACGCCCAGCGTGTAATAGGATTCCTTGGCCTTGGGATCGAGCTCAATTACCTTCTTGTTCCATTGCTCCGCCAAATCCCATTTCTTCTCGTAGAAATAGAGAGAAGCGATGGACTTCGTTGCCGTGTCGTTCTTCGGGTCGAGTTCCAGCACCTTCATGAACTGATCGCGGGCATGGTCTGCCATCTGCTGGTTCTCGGCCGACTCGGCGCCCGGGATGTACTGCATGTAGTACGCCATGGCGAGGTACAGCCGCGGCGGCGGCCAACTCGGATCGAGCCTTACCGCTTCCTCGAACCGCTCCACCGCTTGAGAATACTGGGCGTTCTTAAACGCCTGCGAGCCTTTGTTGAGATTGTCGCGAGCCTTCAGCTTGGCGCAGCCCGTGGTGATCAACGCCAAAGCCGCTACAGCCGCCAAAACTCCTGCCTTGCGCTTCATTACTGTCCAGCCTCCATCTTGGCGGTCATTAGACCCACCTTGTCGATGCCGGCGCCATGCGCAATGTCGATGGCTTTCGCCACGTATTGGTACTCCAGGTCCGGATCACCCTTCACGAAGACCACGCGTTCCGCGCGGGTCTTAAAGATCTCTTCCAAGCGGGGACCCAGTTTCTGGTCGTCGGTATCCTCCTGGTTGATCTTCATGGAGTGGTCTTTCGCAATCTGAATAACCACCGTGCGCTGATCCGACTGGTTTTGCGGTTGATTCGGAGGTGTCGGCTGCGGTACCAACGCCTCCAGTCCCTTCGGCGTTAGCGGTGTGATCACCATGAAAATGATGATCAGTACCAGTAGAACGTCGATCATCGGTGTGATATTGATATCGGCTTTGGCCCCACCCTTGCCGCCGCCAACTGCCATTGACATAAAATTGCTCCTATGACTCCTGCATTCGCTCTACTGCCCCGCTGGCGCGCCCGCCGCTGAACCCGGCGCACTGCTCGGCTTCTGCTGCTTTTCTTGAACTTGCTCGGTCAACAGCCCGAGCTGGTCCACACCCGCGGCTCGCAGATTGTCCACCACGTCGACCACTTTTTCGTAACGGGCTCGAGAATCTGCTCGCAAGAACACCGTGTGCTCGATGCGGTTCGCCAGGAGATCCTTCACTTTGGGCGGCAGATCCTCCACCGGCAATTTGTTTTGCCCGAGGAAACAGTCCCCGTTGCGCGTCACCGCCACAATCACTGCGTCGGTCTTGTCCGCCGCCTGCATGGCGATGGGATTCTTGGTCCGCACCATGTCCACGCTCACGCCCTTGCTCAACATCGGCGTGATGACCATGAAAATGATGAGGATGACCAGCATCACATCCACCATCGGCGTCACATTAATATCCGTTACCGGAGGCGGAGCCCCTTGTTTCATCATTAACGACATAGCAATCTCCCCTTTTCAACCCTGTAACGCCGGGCGCCTTTTGCGGGCGCCCGGTGTCACTTGCAGGCTGATGGCTGAACGCTAGACCCTACTTACGGGCAGCGGCTCCCCGCTGCGAACGCTTGAGGAAATAATCAATCAACTCCGAGCTCGAGTTGCCCATTTCCACGTCAAATGCTTCGATTTTGCCCGTGAAGTAGTTATACATCCACACCGCGGGGATGGCCACGAACAATCCGATAGCCGTGGTCACCAAGGCTTCCGAAATGCCGCCAGCCACCGCGCCCAAACCCGTCGACTTCTCCGTCGAAATCGAGGTGAACGCGTTGATGATGCCGACGACCGTTCCGAACAGACCCACGAACGGCGCCGTGGAGCCGATCGTCGCCAAACCGCTGATCCCGCGCTTCAGTTCCGCGTGTACGATCGCTTCGGAACGTTCCAGGGCGCGCTTCGAGGCCTCAATCTCCTCGCCGGGAATCTCTGAACTGATCTGGTGCGCCTGAAACTCCTGCAACCCCGCCACAACGACCTTCGCCAGGTGGCTCTTCTTGTAACGGTCGGCAATCTTCACCGCCTCGTCCAGCTTGCCTTCGCGCAACGCGCCCGCTACCGCCGGCGCAAACTGCCGCGATTGCTTCCGCGCCGCGCTAAACGCCATTAACCGGTCGATCATGACACCGATCGACCAAGCCGACATGATGAACATTACGGCTACTACGGCTTTCGCTAGCGGGCCCATCTGGATCCACAGCGACCGAACGTCCCAGCCAACTGCGCCGCCGCCGCCTTCCTGCAACAACCAAAACGCCAAAACCTGCAATTGTAAAAACATGGTTCCTTTTTCTCCTGCGTAAGATGTTTAGTTTCCTGCGTTCAGCTATCTGTGCTTTACTGTCCCCTACTACTGACTCAGCGTGAAATTCACGTCGATCACCGTTGCCACTTCTACCGGCTCTCCGTTGAGGAGCGTCGGCTTGTACAGCCATTGCTTCACTGCTTCCTGCGCCGAGGGCACCAGCAGCGGATGGCCGCTGATCAACTGTAGATTCTGGATCGTGCCGTCCTTGCCAATGATGGCGTTAAACCTCACCACACCCTGAATGCGCGCCTGCTTTGCCAGCGGCGGATAGATCGGCTTCGGCTGCCGGATCAGGTTCGCCTGCTGCACTTGGCCGCCCACGCGGATGCGCTGCACTACCTGCTTCTTCTCCTGCACCGGAGGCGGAGGAGGTGGCGGAGCCGCGCTCGGCACCGACCCGATGATGCCGCCAATCACGCCGCCCGCAGTGCCGCCCGGCACCCCGCCCGGCACGCCGCCCACCACACCGGCTGAGGCTGAAGGCGGTGGCAGCTCCTCTTCCTTGATCATCGCAATGTCCTTCGGCACCGACTTGGGAGCCATCAGGCGCCCGGCGTCAAACTGGCGCGGAATTACTTTCACCATCTTCACCGGCGCCGCCGCGGGTGGCGGTGGAGGTGGTGGAGGCGGCGGAGGCACAAAGAACATGCTCGTCAACTGCGTCTTTGGCAACGCGTCGAAGTAGATCATGGGAATCAGGATCGCCACTCCGATCAACAGAATCTGCCCGAGGAACGATACCAGCACCGTCCACGTTCGGTTTGTTTTGCCCGCACTCTCGACAAATGTTTGCTCAAACATAACCCCTCACTTTTTAGGTCTCGCCGCCCTTTCCCCGCGCGGCCCGCAATCTCACTTCACCGCTTTTACCGAGCTCTTGCTGCGCACTGCTTGCTTGGCAGGGCCCATCTTCGCCGGCGCCGCCACTACCGTTGCCCTCTTTCGCGCGTCAAACCAGTTGTGCCAGAACAAAACAATCGGGCTGGCTACGAACACCGAGGAATACGTCCCGATCAAAATCCCCACCACCAGCGCAAAAGAAAAACCGTGCAGCACATCGCCACCGAACAGGAACAGCGCCATCACCGTCAGAAATGTCAGGCCCGATGTCATGATCGTCCGGCTTAAGGTCTGATTCACGCTGCGGTTGATCACTTGATCGAGCGGCTCGCGTCGCGACAGCTTCAGATTCTCCCGGATGCGGTCGAAGATGACGATCGTATCGTTCATCGAATAGCCGACGAGCGTCAGCAGCGCCGCGATCACCGTCATGGTGATCTCCTTGTTGAACAAGGAGAAGAATCCGATGGTGATGATCGTGTCGTGAAAACACGCCACCACTGCCGCCACGCCGTAAATCCACTCGAAGCGAAACGCTATATATACCAACATTCCACCGAGCGCGGCAAGCGTCGCCCAAATCGCCCGCTGCCGCAGATCTGCCCCCACCTTGGGACCCACCACCTCCACCCGGCGCACCGCAAACGGCGCCAGATAGCACTCCTGTTTCAGCGTGTTAATGACGCCCGGCTTCAAACCCGCCAGCGCCGAAAGTTGATCGAAATTCGTCAGCAGTCCTGAGCGCGGCGGCGTGTCCCGGAAATCCAGGAGGTTCTTCACCAGTTTTTGCAGGTCGGCATCGGACATTGCCACATTGTTCGCCGCCAGTGCATCCCGCAGCCGGTTCTCCAGCGCATCGTGACCCGCGCTATTGAAGTCCAGCTTTCCGCTTACCGGATGCCCGAACGTCGTTTGCAGCGTCTCCAGAACCACTCGCCGGTTCTGGTCCAGTTGCCGCTCGTCCGCCAGTTCCGTCCCGATCGCCACTTCGTTCGATGACGTCTCGAATGTCTGCACGCTCACTTCGCCAGTTACTACTCTTTTCACCGCCGTGCGGATCTCGTCAATCGGGGGCTTACCTGCAAACTTCACGGTCATCACCGTGCCGCCCTTGAAGTCGATCCCGTACTTCGGACCGCCCTTCAGCCCCAGGCTCGTCAATCCCGCCACCGAGAGCACCAGTGAGGCGATGATGAACGGCCACTTCCATGCGAGGAAATCGTAGTTTGTGTTCTTAAATAACTCCATTACCCAACCGTGCCTGGGCCGTACGGGTGCTTAATATATTTGGACACCGCGGACCCGGTTCTTGTTCCCGGCCCAGCATCCTGCCTGAGCCCCTTTTTGCCGAAGATTACAAAACGTATCACAATCCGCTCAAATACTCAAAGTCTGCAATTGGCGCCTGGACCCGAGCTCGTAATCGAAAATCACTCTCGACACAAACACCGCCGTAAACACATTCGCCAGCAGGCCGATCACCAGCGTCACCGCGAATCCGCGCACTGGCCCCGTTCCGAACAGGAACAGGAACGCGCACGAGACAATGGTCGTTACGTGCGTATCGACAATCGTCCACCAGGCTTTCCCGAAACCCGCGTCTACCGCCGAAACAATCGCCTTGCCCGCCCGCAGTTCCTCGCGAATGCGCTCGAAAATCAGAACGTTGGAATCCACCGCCATACCAATCGTCAGAATGACGCCCGCAATGCCCGGCAGCGTTAATACCGCCCGGAAGTACCCAAGCGCCGCCACCAGAATAATCGTGTTTAGTACCAGCGCGAGTACCGCGTTAATACCAGACCGTTTGTAGTACGCCAGCATCACCAGAATCACCGCCGCCAGTCCCGCCATCCCGGCGACAATACCCTCGCGAATCGAGTCTCCGCCCAGCGATGCCCCCACCGAACGCTCTTCTAGATACTCAATGCCGGCAGGCAGCGACCCCGAGCGCAGCACCAGCGCCAGGTCCGTCGCCTCCTGCTCCGTGGCGATGTTGTTGATCCGCCCCTGATCGCTGATCCGGCTCTCGATCGTCGCCACGCTGCGAATCCGGTTATCCAGCACCACCGCCAGCTTGTTGCCGATGTTGGCCTCGGTAAATCTCTCGAAGCGCCTCGCGCCATCCTGCGACAGCGAGAAATTGCATTCCCACTTACGAAACTCGTCCGTGCCCGCGCGAGCGTTGCGCACATCGCGCCCGTTAATCACCGATCCGCGGCTCACCAGAAACCACTGCCCGGGGTCCTCCGCCGCACGCGGCAGCGCTTTCAGCAGCCGCGTATTGATCGGCAGCACACCGCCGTGTTTGGCGCGCGCCTCGTCTTCGCTGCCGAACGGGCCGTCCTTCACTTCCACGATCTCGAGCACCGCCGCCGTGCCGATAATATCCTTCACGCGCCCCGGATCATCCACGCCCGGCAATTGCACCACGATCCGGAAGTCCCGATCGGCGCTGCCTTCCTGCTGTACCACCGGCTCGGTTAAACCCAGAGCATTTACGCGGTTCTCGATGGTCTGCAAGGTCCGCTGCACCGTGTCGCGTTTCAGAGCCAGCATTTCCGTGGGCCGCAGATTCATCCGGTATTCGGTCGGGCTGTTCGCCGTCAAAATCCACGGCGTGAAGCGGTCCGCAACAATACCGCGAAATGCGCCGGCTTTATCCGCCGGAATGCCTTTGATCGCAATCTGGATCGTATCCGCGGTCTCAATCGTCGTGGGGTCGTTGCTGTCCATCGAAGCGAAATCGATATTGGCCTTGCGCAGCTCATCCTTGAGCCGGTCGATGGTCGTCTGGGCTTCCCCCTTCACCGCGTCCTGCACCTGGACCTGCAACACCAGCCGGCTCCCGCCCCTCAGGTCCAGCCCGAGCTTGATCCGGTCCGCAATGTTGGTCTTCAGATCCGCGGCGGATTTCGGTATCCCGATAATCCCGTAAATACAGACCAGAATCGTGAGCACAATCACGATGGTCTTGGTGTTCAGATTCTTCATATTGACCTTGCCTGCTTGCCTACTTCTTCACGTCCTGAGGGACCAGATTCGAAACCGCGCTGCGCGCCACTTGCAGCTTGATGTTGTCCGGTTTCACTCGCAGCGTGAGCGTATCCTCGTCGATCGAAACGATCGTCCCGACAATACCCCCGCTCGTGAGCACCACGTTCCCGTTCTGCAGCTCCTTCAGCATCTTCTGCTGTTGTTTTTTCTGCCGCTGCATGGGGAGGAAAAGGAGGAAGTAAAAGATCGCGAAGATCAGGACGATCGGCAGGATGCCGCCCAGCCCGCTGGGGATTTGCTGCATCAAAAACAGATTCAAATACACGGATGGAACCACATGTGGATTATTCTACGTCGACCGGTACCGACCGGACGTCCTTTAAATATTCGGGGAATTGGCCCAGTAGGATAGCGTGCCTGATCTCACGCATGATGTCAAGGTACCGCCGGATGTTGTGATGGGTGGCTAGTACTGCGTACAGCATCTCCCCCGCCTGAAACAGATGCCGCATGTACGCGCGGCTGTAGTTCCGGCACGTTTGGCAGCCGCACTTCTCATCAATCGGCCGCGGGTCGTCTTTGTACCGGGCATGTTTGATGATCACACGCCCCGCCGAAGTGAACAGGTACCCGTTGCGTGCATTCCGCGAGGGCAGCACGCAGTCCATCATGTCCACGCCGCGCGCTACGTACTCCGCCAGCTCTTCCGCCATGCCCACGCCCATCGCATAGCGCGGCCGGTCGCGCGGCAGCACGGGTTCGCTCGCCTCCACCATCTCCAGACTCAGCGGCCGCGGCTCTCCAACTGACAACCCCCCGATCGCGTATCCCTCGGCTCCTAGCGTTACCAACTGCTCCGCGCACTCGCGCCGCAGATCCGCGAACATCGATCCCTGCACGATCGGAAATAGCGCCTGCTCTCCCCCGTCCTCCGCCACCTTCCCTCGCCAATGCTCGAACGCCCGGCGCGCCCACTCCGCCGTCCGCTCCATCGATTCCCGCGCGAACTCATGGCTCACCGGATACTCCGGGCATTCATCCAGCACCATCATCACGTCGCTGCCCAGAGCCATCTGCACGTCCACCGTTGATTCCGGCGTGAACACGTGCCGGCTCCCATCCAGGTGCGATTGAAACGTCACACCCTCGCCCGTGATCTTCCGCAGGTCGCTCAAACTGAAAACCTGGAACCCGCCCGAATCCGTCAGAATGGCCCGCGGCCACGACATGAACTGATGCAGCCCGCCCATGCGGCGTACCAGTTCGTGTCCCGGCCGTAAGTAAAGATGATAGGTGTTAGCCAGCAGAATCCGGACGTCGAGTTCCTCTGCCAGATCCCGCTGCGTGAGCCCCTTGACCGTGGCCTGCGTCCCCACCGGCATGAACACCGGTGTCTCGATGGCCCCGTGCGCCGTATAAAGCACCCCCGCGCGCGCCCGCGTCTCCCCACACTCCGCCACCACTTCGAATGTCGCCACTCATTCCAACGTAGGACAGCGAAGAATGAAAGGCAAAAGACAAAAGGCAAACGGCAAAAGTGGAATTCGGACGGGCTTTGAACCGCGTCCCACCTTGCAACAGCCCCGATCCAACTCCCGCGCCTTCATCGAGATGTTGCTGCCTTTTGCCTTTTGCCTTTTGCCTTTTGCCTTTTGCCTTAGCTCTTCCTGCTGTGAGCCGCCTCCGCCTCGCGCCCGTCGACTCCCCGAACGGTGGAGCCGTCTCTGCCTTCCGGCACTCTGCCGAATCGCGCCGTGAAGTGGAACACGCTCCCCCGGCCTACTTCGCTTTCCACCCAGATACGGCCGCCCATCAGATCCACCAGCCGCACGCAGATCGCCAAGCCGAGACCCGTGCCGCCGTATTTCCGCGTGGTTGAACCATCCACCTGCCGGAATGCGTCAAAAATCACCTCGTGCTTATCCGCCGCAATCCCGACCCCGCTGTCGGCTACCGTGAAATGCAGCAGCATCCCCTGCTCGTCTACCGATTCGACCGCTGCGCCCACCGCAATCCAACCCGTGGCCGTAAACTTCACCGCATTGCCAATCAGGTTCAGCAGCACTTGGCGAAGACGGCCCGGGTCTCCCACTACAAGCCGGGGAATCTCCAGCGCCACGTGCCGTCGCAATTCCAGCCCCTTCTGTGTGACTGCGGCCGTGAGCGTCCGGCCCGCGCCATGCAGGCACTGCTCGACCGAGAACGGGATCTGCTCCAGGTCCACGCGCCCGGCTTCCATCTTCGAAAAGTCGAGCAGATCGTTCAATACGGACAGGAGCGACTCGGCGGAGGCGGTCAGGTCCTGCAAATACTCCTGCCGTTCGTCTGTCGATGTGGTTCCCTTCGCCAGTTCCGCCATGCCGAGAATCCCATTCATGGGGGTCCGGATCTCATGGCTCATGTTGGCGATGAACTCGCCCTTCAGGCGATTGGCTTCTTCCACCCGCCCCTTCTGCACGAGCACGTTCGCCTTCTCCATCTGCAATTCGTGCGTCCTCTGCTCCACCGCCGCTTCCAGGCGCCGGTGCTCTCGTTTCAGTTGCGCGACCCGCCAGGTCCATGACAAGCGCATGCCGGTCACGAGCAACGCCACCAGCAACGAGTATGCCCACCACGATTGCCACCAGGGCGGCAGAACGCGAAATGAAAAACTGGCCGCTTCCCTGCTCCACGCGCCAGCCGGATTGCAGGCCATCACCTCGAAGACATACGCACCGGCCGGTAGCGTTTGGTACCGCGCCTCCCGCTGGCTGGTCTCCACCCACTTCTCGTGCGCGCCCTTTAGCCGGTAGCGGAAACGTACCGCGTCTTCATCCACGAAGCTCAAACCCGCGAACTCCACCACCAGCGGGCGGTCCTGATAATGAACCGTCAGGTCCGGTGACAGCCCCACCAAGCGGTCTCTAAACCGGACGGATGTGATCACCACGGGAGGCGGCACATCGGGCAACGGGTGCACCGGCGGCAGGTAGTGTGAGATCCCTCGGCTGGTTCCAACCCACATGCTGCCGTCGCCATCGGCGAACAACGACCGGCCTACGCAATCTTCCCAAAGCAGGCCCTGCGCCTGGCTGAAGTGCCGCCACTTCTGGCCGTCATAGGCATCCACGCCATCATTCGAACTGGCCCACAGCCAACCCCGCGTATCCGCCGCAATGGCCGCGATTTCGTCCGACTTCAGTCCGTTCCGTTCGGAGAAGTGCTGCCACCGCGGTGCTCCGTGCTCGAAGCTGAGGCGTGAGGTTCCGAGCGAGTCCGTGTACGACATCCAGATGCTGCCATCGGGAGTTTCCGCTACCGAGTCGACGGCGTCGCTTGCCATCCCGTCCTTGGCGGAATACCTCGTCCATTGGCCGTTCTCCATGCGCAGTAAACCGAGAGAGCCAGCCAGCCACCAACGGCCCTTCGCGTCGATCAGCATCTGGCCGAACGTCTCCGCCGCCGAGCTGGGCGGCGGGATTTGGCGCTCGAATTCCAGTGAGCCGTCGAAAGCAGTGCTGCGAAACACCGCCCCCTGCGTGGTTACCCATAGCCGGCCCTCCCCGTCGATCGCGAATCCGGTCACCAGGTCGTCTTCGGTGGCCGTGCCCAGCTCGAAATGCTGAATTTTTCCGCTTTGGGGATACAGGCGCGAGACACCGCCGGGCGAGCTTCCCACCCAGATGGCCCCGTCCGCCGTCGAGGTGATGGCCCGCACTCTCCGTCCGCCTAAGCCGTCTTTTTCGGTCCAAACCCGCGAGATTTTCCCGTCCGCCTGGAACCGTTGCAGGCCGTTTTCGGTGCCCACCCATAAGGTCCCTGATCGGTCCCGGTGCATCGCCTGGACGTTGCTGCCGGCGAGTCCCTCGGAAGCCGTCCAGGACTGCCATCGCTCGTACCCGCGCCACCGCGCCAACCCCGCCCCGGCCAGGCCTATCCAAATCGAGCCCTCCCGGTCCTGCAAAATGCAACAGGTCGGATTGGTCGGCAACCCCTGCTCAATGCCGATCGTCTCCCACTCGTCGCCGTTCAAGAAACTCAGCCCCGCTTCGCTTGACGCAAACAACCGTCCGTCCCGGTCCATCTGCAACGAGGCGATGCCGATCGCCGCATGCGCCAATCCACGATCACGGGAAATAAACTGCTTCGCGCCACGGGGCCGGACCATCACTCGATTCAAGCTGCGTATCCAGAGGTTTCCGTCCCGGTCGGCCAGAATCGCATCCCACCGGTCCGCCGGAACTCCCTCCAGAACCTGTATCCCATTTGGATTCAATGTGCACAGGCTCTTGCCGCAGCCGAGCCAGACAGTGCCCGTCCGGTCTAGGTGTATGCCGTAAACTGCCGGATCGGCGACCTCTTGGGGGTTCGGCAAATGCCGGAACACGTACTGGGAACCAACCGGCTGACCGACGTATAACCCTTTACCGGTCCCCACATACAAGTGTCCTTGTGAATCAGAAACCAGACTCGATGGCCCACCGATCCCCACCCGCCCCAGCGAATCAACGAGTTGCAATTGCCCGTCGCGCATCCGCGCCAACCCGTTGCTGGTTCCTACCCATAATGTTCCGTCGGATGTCTCGGCAAGTGCCTCAATGATGTTACTGGTACCGGAAACGTCGAAAGCGGTGAAGCGGGAACCGTCGTAGCGGAACAGGCCCGTGGCTGTGCCGACCCATATAAAACCGGTTCTATCTTGTAGTAAACAATGTACTTCTGTGTCTTTCAGGCCGTCACGATGAGTGTAGTAACGGAACCGATGCCGCTGCGCCAGGAGCGAGCCCGGGACCAGCAGCGCAACCAGCCAAATCAATAGAATCGACCGGGAGCCTCTGCTAGTACTAAGTGGTATTCTTGCCACTTGAGAAAGAGTCCGTCAATTCTATTGTTTGTGTACGAAGTGCCTAAAGCCAAGATTCACTTTGGACAACACGAAATCATTTCCCAAGGCGCGCCGTCTACCCAACGAATGCAAAAGTTTTGGCGTCTAATATTGCGATTCCCCGGTTAAATAAGAAAGGACGGGCTCGATGCGCGTGGCTGGGGTTCTTTTGCTGTGCGCGGTGGCGACAACCGCTCCCCTCCCACCTAACTCTCCATTCACGGCCAACCTTAAGAAAATAAAGGTTCGCTTCGACCGGCTGCACCGTCGGGTGCGATCCAATGGGACGGTACAGGCGGTCCATGCGCTGACCATCCGGGTACCACAGATCCACGGCCAGAACGGAGACATGACCCTGACGAAGCTCATCCCTACAGGCGCGGCGGTGAAGGAAGGGGATGTGCTGGCGGAATTTGACCGCGTCAAGCAAATGGACGATGCGCGCGAGGCGCAGGCCAAGTTTGAGGATCTGCGCCACCAAGTCGACCAGCGCCGGGAGCAGCATCGCGCCGATGCGGAAAAGCGCGCCGCCGACCTCCAACAGGCCCAGGCGGATCTGGCAAAGGCCCAGCTTGAGCTGCGCAAAGGGCCTATTTTAAGCGAGATAGACCGGCTGAAGAACCAGGCCAAGCTGGAAGATGCACAGGTACACGTGGAAAGTCTCAGACGGTCTGGACATTTTCACGACATCTCGGAAGCGGCCGATCTGAAAATCCTCGAGTTGCAGCGCGACCGGCAGAAGCTGGCCTGGGAGCGTGCCCAAACCAATGCAGATAAACTAGTTATCAAGGCGCCGTTACCGGGTATGGTGTCGCGGGAGAATTCGTGGCACAACGACACGTTCGGTCCGGCCCAGGAAGGCGACCAACTCTGGTCCGGCGAACCGCTGCTGCGGATTTTCGATCCGTCGGGCATGGAGGTGGAAGTGGCGGTGGGTGAGCCGGACCGCTTAGCGCTGGCTGAAGGCACACAAGCCATCGTCCGGTTGGATGCTTATCCAGGGCAGACGTTCAAAGCGCATTTCGATTCGGCAAGTCCGGTTGCCACCGCGCTGCTGGATAGCGTGGTACGGACTTTTCCGGCGCGGTTCCGGCTGGACGATCAGGATCCGCACATACTGCCGGACCTCTCGGCGGCAGTGGACCTTGAAGTGATTGCGAAAGAGCCAGCGCTGCTGGTTCCGCGAGCCGCGTTGCACTACGTCCAAGGCAAACCGTACGTTACGCGGATTTCCGGGCCTGACCGGCAGGAGGAACGGGCCGTCGAAGTGGGCGGATTCGACGACACCTGGATCGAGATCACCTCAGGACTCGCGCGGGGAGACGTTGTGCTGTCACCAGTGGATCCACAGGAAACGAGAGGCTGAAATGGCGCGCCGGCGATCGAAACGAATCCTCGTCGGGTTAGCTTTGGCGGCCGCCGTGATTGCGGGGGGGGGCGGGCTATACAAGTTGCGCAAAGTCCAGGCGGCGGTGAATCCGCCGACGGCGCGGGCGCGCAAGGGAGAGTTCGCGGTCATTGTGGTGTGCCGGGGAGAACTTTCGGTCAGGCACTCGGTGCAGTTGGTTGCGCCGGTCAACGTACCCGATTTGAAGATTGTGTGGCTGGCGCCCGCGGGCGGGCACATCAAAGCCGGCAACCCGGTGGTTCGTTTCGACCCTTCGAGCGCGCGCCAGCAATTGGACGAGAAAAACGCGGCGTTGCAACAGGCACAGGCCACGGTGGAGCAGGCGGAGGCGCAGGCGCGCATCACCGCAGAACAGGACAAGCTCGATCTGGCGAACGCGCGCTACCAGGTGGAGCGCGCGCGGCTCGAGGCCTCGAAGCAAGCCATCGTCAGCGTGATCCAGGGAGAGGAGAGCAAGGTCGATCTGGAATCCGCCGAAACCAAACTCAAGGTGCAGGAAGCGACGGTGAACCTGCACAAGGCGTCGGACACGGCCAAGATCGCATCCGTCACCCGGCAGCGCGATAAGGCACAGGCGGAAGTGGATCTATCGAAAGAAAGACTCGCGCAGATGGAGATGAAGGCACCGCTCGATGGCGTGGTCATTTACCAGATGAACAATTCGCAGGGCTGGATGAACCGGCAGCCGTTCAAAGTGGGCGATCACATCTGGGCGGGGGCGCCGCTCGCGGTGATTCCAGATCTTTCCACAATCCGCATGGAAGGAAGGCTGGACGAGGTGGACCGTGGGCGTGTGGTAGCGGGCGCCGACGCGCGGGTACACGTGGACGCGTTGCCAGAAAAGACGTACGCGGCAAAGGTGGCGTCGGTGACGCCGCTGACGCAGGTGACGTTTGGAGAGTGGCCGCCGATTCGCAGTTTTCATGTGTACGCGGAGATCGCAATCGCGGACGATCGCTTACGGCCGGACATGAATGGCAGCATGGACGTGATCACCAGCCGCATCCCGAATGCCATCAGCCTGCCGGGCAAGGCGATTTTCACGCGCGACGGCAAGCCAATTGTTTATGCGGCGCAGAAGGACGGCAGTTACCGGGCGGTAGAGGTGGAAATCATTGCGCGCAACCCGGACGAAGTTGCCGTGCGGGACCTCGCGGAGAACAGTGTAGTGTCATTGACCGAACTCAACCTGGAGAAGAAGCAGCCATGAGCACTCCGGCGATTCAAACTCCCACGGCCCCCGCGGGGCCGGAGCCAACACCCGTTGTGGCAATCCGCCGGCGGCGCCGACCGCTTCGCGGCATTCTTCTGTGGCTTGTGCCAGCCCTGGCGGTGGCGGGTCTCGCGTGGGGTGGCGCGCGGCTGTACCGATCCATGAACGCCGCGCACAGCGCGGCGACGCCGACGACGCGGGTGAAACGCGGCGACGTAGCGCTGACGGTGACGGCGAAGGCAGAACTGCGGGGCGGCAACTCCGAAGAGGTGGCCGCGCCGATGACGGGTGAAGGCGAGATGCACATCCGGTTCCTGCGCAAAGCCGGGGAAGTGGTGAACGAAGGCGACGTAGTGCTGGAGCTCGACACGACCGAGCAGGCGTACAAGCAAAAGGAAGCCGAAGCCGACCTGGCCGAAGCCGAGCAACAGGTGATCAAGGCCAAGGCAGATGGCGATGCCCAGCAGGAAGAGAACAACTACTCGCTCGTGAAGGCCAAGGCGGATGTCCGGCAGGCGGAGCTGGATTGCCGCAAGAACCCGATGCTATCGGCGATCGTAGCCAAGCAGAACAATCTGGCGCTCGAATCCGCGAAAGACAAGTTGAAGCAGCTCGAACAGGATCTGGCGAATTACAAGGCGACGGGAGAGGCGGGGATCGCCATCCAGGAAGCCGCGCGCAAGAAGGCCGAAGTGCAAGCGGCCACGGCGCGAAAGAACATCGACGCCATGACGATCAAAGCGCACCGTGGGGGCTACGTGGCCATCCGGCAGAACCCCAACATTAACTGGGGCTACAGGGGTATGTCGCTGCCGCCGTTCCGCGTGGGAGATCGCGTGAGCCCGGGCATGGTGGTGGCGGAGATCCCGGATTTGAAAAGCTGGGAGATGGCAGCCAACATCGGCGAACTGGATCGCGGCCACCTGACGACGGGCGCGAAAGTTGACATACAGATTGTGTCTTTGCCGTTCCAGAAGTTCCACGGATACGTGAAAGACATGGGCGGCACGACCGGACCTCCCTGGGACCGGCACTTCGAGTGCAAGATTGCGCTGGACGATCCGACGCCGGAGCTGCGGCCGGGAATCAACGCCAACGTGGTGATCAAAACCGAGGTCCTGCACAATGCGCTTTGGGTTCCGGGCCAAGCGGTTTTCGAGAGCGATGGACGGACGTACGTGTACGTGAAGTCGGGCTCGGGATTCGCGGCGGCGGACGTGAAGCTGGTGCGGCGCAGCGAAAGCCAGGCGGCAATCACGGGAGTGACGGAAGGGCAGGTGGTGGCCCTGGCGAATCCGGATCAACAGACGGAAAAGAAGGCCGGCGGCAGCGCGTTGCAGGCCCTTCAAAAATGAAACCGGCAACGGTCGTCTCGATCGCGGAACGCACGCGCGGATTTTCCCGGTATTTTTCGGACCTGCCGCAGGCCGCGGCAAACCTGGCCGCCCAGAAATTCCGGACGGCGCTCACCATGCTGGGCATCGTGTTTGGCGTGGGGGCGGTGATCGGCATGCTCGCCATTGGAGCCGGCGCGCGGCAGGAGTCGCTGCGTTTCATCGAGGAGCTGGGCGTGCGCAATGTGCTCGTGCAGTCTCGTCCGGCGACCGATTATCAGGAACTGCAAGTGCGGCGGCGTTCATCGCCCGGATTAACAGAGCGCGACATGCGCGTTCTGAAAGCTAATATTGACGGGCTGGAGTTGATCTCGCCGAGCAAGTCGCTGCGGCCGGCGCGTATGCTGCCCAAGGCGCCACGCGATGCGCCGGACCTGATCGGCGTGCAGCCATCCTATGCCGCGATTCACAACCTGGAGACGGTGGAAGGAACGTTCTTTGACGAACGGCAGGACGCAGCCAGCGCACCGCTTTGCGTACTGGGAGAGAAAGCCAAGGTGGACCTGCTGGGATACGGTCCAGCGGTGGGCAAGTACATCAAGGTGAACGACACGTGGGTGCAAGTGATGGGAGTGCTGGGGCGGCAATTGAGCTCGGGCTCCGGCTCGGGCGCGCAGGGGCAGGATCGCAACAACGCGATCTATATTCCGCTGAACACGTTTCAATACCGCTTCTGGGACAACAATTTTCTGAAAGACGATTTCGACGGCATCGATATGCGGCTCAAGCCGGGAGCGGATAGCGTGGAGACGGCGAAGGTAGTGACGGCGATCCTGAATTCGACGCATCACAACGTGGCGGACTTCAACGTGGTGATTCCGGCGGATCTGCTGGCGCAACAGCAGCGCACGCAGACAATCTTTACGTACGTGATGGTGGCGATCGCGGCGATTTCGCTGCTGGTGGGCGGCATTGGAATTATGAACATCGTGCTGGCGACGGTGATGGAGCGGACGCGGGAGATCGGCGTGCGCCGGGCGACGGGAGCGCGGCGCAACGACATTGTGCGGCAGTTTTTGGCGGAGTCTGTATTGATTTCCGTAGGAGGCGGAATCTTGGGCATCGTATTCGGCTACATTCTTTCATGGCTCATCGCGCGGACGGCGGAATGGAAGACAATCGTGACCCCGTCGTCGATCATCATTGCGTTTGGTGTTTCGGTGGCGGTGGGCATGATTTTCGGGATCTATCCGGCGGTGAAGGCTTCGCGGATCGATCCGATTGAGGCGCTGCGGTATGAATAGGCGATGGTGCTTTGGGCAGCGGCAGGCCGGCGAGGGCGCCGGCCGCGGACGAGGGCGTCCGCCCCACGGGTTGCCACTCGCGATGCTCGCCATGTTGGTCACTCCGGTGGTGTTTGCGGCTTCGGTGCGCGACTTCATTACGGACCGATTTCACGGGCCCAACGTGCAAGTGCGCGAGGTGGCGAAGGTTCAGGAGCACGTGTTCGACGGGAAGCTGCACCTCAACGTGAAGGACTTCATCGAGCTGCTGCTGAAGAACAATACAGAGATCAACATGGTGCGGCTGGACGTGCTGAACGCCGCGGACGCGGTGTTGAGCGCGAAAACGCCGTTCGACCCGTTCATCCAGGGGACCTTCAACAGCACGCGCTCGGTGACGCCGCAATTCAGCCAGATCGGCGGAGCACCAAATCTCAGCTCGCTCGGAGAGATCAGCAACATCTATTACCAGCAGACGCTGGAATCGGGCCAGATTCTGAATTTCGGGTTCAACGGGATACGCAGCTCCACCAACAGCGAATTCTACTATCTCAATCCGAATATTTCGACGTTCATGAATTTTCAGGTGACGCAGCCGCTATTGCAAGGACGCCGCAACCTGCAATTGCGGGCGCCGCTGATGATTGCGCGGACGCAACTGCTGATCACCTCCGATCAGAGCGAGACACGGATCGCGGATCTGGTGGCGGCCGACGCGAGCCAGTATTGGGATGCCATTCAAGCGCGCGACAACATCAAGGTGCAGCAGCAGGCGTACGATCTGGCGCAGAAATCCTACGAGCGCGACAAATTGGCGCTCGACCTGGGCGCGCTGCCCAGCCTGGATATTTTTCAATCGCAATCGCAGGTGGCGCAGCGGAAGGTGGCGGTGATTCAGGCGCAGTACGCGCACCGGGATGCTCTCGATGGATTGCGGCGGCTGATCGGAGCGGATCTGGATCCGGCGACACGCAACATGGAGATCGTGTTGGAGGACGACGCAGTGGCGACGGTCGCGCCGGTTGCACCCACAGAGGAGGCGATCAGCGCCGCGATGCAAAAACGTCCGGAGCTAAGCGCGGTGCGGAGACACCAGGGGATCAACGACCTGAATGCGCGGGTGGCGCGGGATTCGATGCTTCCGCGGTTCGACTTGAGCGCGTTTGGCGGGGGCAACGGTTTGGGCGGGAATCAGATTGCGGTGACGGGGCCGCTCGGCTCGGCGCCGACCACGGTGGCGGTAGGCGGGCTGGGCGACGCACTGTACCAGATGTTCGCGTTCCAAGCGCCGACTTACGGCTTTCAGGTGAGTATGACGCTGCCGGTGCGCAACAGTACGGCCGAGGCCGGCCTGGCCGAAGCGTTAGTGAGCCGGGCAAGAGACCGGTACGCGGAGCGGCAGCTCGAACAGCAAGTGATTCGGGACGTGAAGCTGGCGACCAGCCAGATACAGATGAGCGCGGCGCAGATTGAAGCGGCGAAGACGGCGCGCGATCTGGCGCAAAAGAACGTCGAGGCCGAACAGCAGAAATACGAACTGGGCGGCGTGACGGCGTTCGAGGTGCTGGACGCACAGTCACGCCTCGCGACGGTGGAGAGCTCGCTGCTCCAGGCGTACGTGGGCTACCGGAAGGCGCTGATCGGCTACGAGCGCGCGGTCTGGACGCTGTTGGACGGCCTGGGGATTATTGTCGAGATGCCGAAAGTGCGGTAAACCTGCCGGCTGAAGCCGGCAGCGGCACGCTGAAGCGTGCGCCCACTAGCGGCGTCCGTGGAGCTCGTGGTGCTCCTCGCGGTGCTCGGGGTGGTAGCGCTGGAGGCTGTAGGGATGGACGTACGCGCCGCGATTGACGAAGGTCCGGCCCCACGGGTGGTTGTTGATGATCACGGTGTGGAGCCCCCAATCAAAGTGGACGGCGCCCCAGCCCCACGGCGCGAAGGCAGCACCGATGGCGATTCCCGGACCGAATGAAATGGCGGCGGCGATGCGGAAACCGGGCCTGGGCGCGGCGAAAACAAGCAAGGGATTGTAGACCGGCACGAAGAAGAAAGCCGGGTTGACGGGCACGATTTCGATGGCCGGGCCGGCCGCGATCACTTGCATCTGCCCATTGCTCCGCAGGTATCCGTAGTCCCTCGCCTGCTGGCGCATGTGCTGGACGGCATCCATGACCTGGTCGTGCTGGGCGAGAAAGGCGTCACCGAGGCGGCGGGTCCAGTTGGGATCGCGCGCCAACGGGTCCAAGACGGAGGGAAACGGCAGCAGGGCTTGCACGCTCGGATCCCACGGCAGGTGATCTTCGGAAATGGCACGAGCGAGATCGTCACCCTTTATGTAGCTGTGTTCATCGGCCCAGCGCGCCGCATCAGGGATCTCTTCGGGGAACGTGGACGCGGCGAGGGTCTGGGCCAGGAGCGAATCGGGATAAAGGGCAATGGGCGCGACGAGGCGGTCCAACTCCTCCGGGGGCAACGGCTCTGGCGGAGGATACTGGCCGAGGGCAGGAAGCGGTCCGACGGCAAGCACGGCCGCGATCATGAGCATGGGTAAAGTGGCTCTTGATGGGGTTCCCGGTAGCAGGCGCATTCACTGTCTCCTTCTTGTGTCGATATTAATGTAACAGCCGCGGTGTGAGCTCACGCAGCCGGCATTACGAATAGACGATCTTGCGTATACAAATGTTGCGCGCCGGCCTATCCGCATGATTTTGCACTTGTTGCGGGGCTCTTTTTACATCAGAGACGCGGGCACCACCGGGATAATCAGGGAAGGATTGATCGAACGACAGAATGAAGACCCTGGCCGGTGCACTTTTATTCCCGCTCCTGTTCGCGCTGCCCACGCTGGCGCAGAAGGAGAACGGCTTTGTCGGCGGCGAAGCGTGCAAGACCTGCCATGCCGACGTGTGGTCGAAGTTCTACAGGAACCCGCACTTCAAGAGCGTAGCGTCGGGCAAGGAGACGCCGGAGCACACGGGATGCGAAAGTTGCCACGGTCCGGGCGGCGCGCACGTGGCGGCGCATGGAGGCAAGGCGACGATCGTGGCGTTCTCACAACTGGAGCCAAAGCAGATTCTGGACAATTGCCTGCGGTGCCACGCGAACACGCTTTCGCGGGCGAACATCCGGACGTCGTCGCACACCGAGGCGGGAGTGGCTTGCACAAGCTGCCACTCGATCCACAAATCTCCGGCACCGAAATTTCTACTGGCGGACAAGCAGGTGGAGATGTGCTACGGCTGCCATGCCGACGTGCGCTCGCAGTTCTCGATGCCGTTCAAGCACCGCGTGAATGAAGGCGCGATGGTGTGCACGGACTGCCACAATCCGCATGGCGCGTTTCAACCCACCTGGAGAAATGGGGAGCGGCCGCGCATGATGCAGGCGGCGATGGCCAACGAGGAGCCATGCCTCAAGTGCCATGAGGAAAAACGCGGGCCGTTTGTGTTCGAGCATCCGCCGGTGCGCGTGGAAGGCTGCGAGATGTGCCACTATCCGCACGGCTCGCCGAACTCACGGCTGCTGCGGCGGCCGGTGGTCTTCACGATGTGCCTGGAATGCCACAACGGAGCGCCGGGGTTCAGCCGGACCGGGCAGGGCGATCCGGTGCCTTTCCAATTCCACAATTTGCGTTCGCCGCTTTTTCAGAACTGCACGAACTGCCATAGCCACATTCACGGCTCCAACCTGGACGCATTCTTCCTGAAGTGAGGCGGCGAATGAAATCAACGATCTTAGCTTTGCTCCTCGCCGGCGCGGCGAACGCGCAGCAGACGGTGGCGCCCACGCCTGAGCAGGTTGGTCCCACCCGCGGCGACAATGTCTCGGAATACAACATCGCCAACTCGTTTGAAACAGGGTACCGGTGGAACTCGCTGGGTGGGAATATCGACTCCTACAACAGCCAGGTGAACTACGGTAACGGCGTGCGCCTGCTGAGCAGCTATTTCAGCATCAATTCGCTAGGCGGCCACGGCAAGTATTTCGACAGCATCGTTCTCACGACGCAGGGGCTGGGAAACGATCCTTACGAATCCGCGACGCTGCGTGTGGAGAAGAACCGGCTGTACCGGTTCGACATGAACTGGCGGCTGAACGATTACGTGAATCCCGGGCTTGTGAGCGCGGGCCAGGAGAGCGGCAATTTTCGAGATACGCGGTACACGTCGCAGGATGACGATCTGACGCTGTTTCCACAGTCGAAAATGAAATTTTTCCTGGGCTATTCGCGCGGGGTGCAGGAAGGTCCGGAGTTGACAGCAACGGGAGGCTTTCCGGCCGCCACGCCCCAGCTGGATACGGCCGGGTTCACGTCGTTGCGCGAGGCGCGGAACGAGTACCGGGTGGGAAATGAGTTCCAGATTCTGGGCTTCACGGTGAACTGGATGCACGGGTGGGAGGATTTCAAAGAAGACTTCCGGGTGCCCGCGCAGGCCGGTGTGAATGGGAATACGATCCCTTCGCAGCTCGCGAATCCCTACCATGGGACCAGCCCTTACTGGCGCGTCGGTTTGTTTACGAACCGGAAGTGGTACAGCGTGAACGGGCGCTTTACCTACACGGGCACGCGGCGCGCATTCGTGCTACAGGACAACACCTTTCTCGGTGGCGCCGGAATCATCGGGCTGCAAAATGTTGCAGTGGGGACAGGGCAGCGCCCGGTGGGCACGGGGAACCTGACATTCAGCGTGTTTCCCACTTCCAAGCTGACGGTGACCAACAGCACGGCCGTTTACAACGTGCGGACCGTGGGGCTCTCCGAATTCATTCAATTTAACGACGCCACAGGGACCAGCGTCACCCAGGACTTTCTGTATCTCGGGATTCGCACGCTGTCGAATCAAACGGATTTGAATTACCAGGCCTACAAATGGCTCAGCTTCTACGGCGGATACCATTACTCCGACCGTCTGATCACTTCGGTGCTCGATTCGCCAACGCGGTATTACCAGACGAGCATCTTGAACGCGGGAGTGTTCGGAGTGAGGTTCCGCCCGATTGAGCCGGTGACCATCGTGCTTAGCGGCGAGGTGGGGCGCGCCAATCAGCCGTTCACCACTAAGAGCGACAAAGACTACCAGGCGCTGGGCGCGCGCGTGCAATACAAAATGAAAAGTCTGCTGGTATCGGCCTATTCGCAGTCGAATTACAACAACAATTCGGTAACGTTCACCGCTTACAGCTCGCACTCGAGAACCTATGCCGCGAACGTCTCGTGGATGCCGTTGCGCTGGCTCTCGTTCAACACCGACTATTCGAAGATGCACCTGGATACGCTCGGGGGAATCGCGTTCTTCGATGGCGGAGAGACTCCGACGAACGGGTACTCGCTGTACATCAGCAACCTCCAGACGGGCAACGCGGGAGTGCATTTTACGCTGGGGCGGCGGGCAGACCTGTATCTGGGCTACAGCCACGTGCAGGATACCGGCGATGGGCGCAGCAATCCGTACGGGACGGGATTCGGAACAACGATTCCCGAGTTCCAGGCCGCGCAGACGTTCCCCATCAAGTTCCAGTCACCGATGGGGCGCTTGTCGGTGAAGATCAACAACCGCATTCGCTGGAACGTGGGGTATCAGTACTACGGCTACCACGAAGATTTCTTCACAGGACAAATTACCCCTGATCAGGCGTACCGCGCACACACCGGTTATACCAGCGTGCTGTGGTCGTTCTGAGAGCCTGCTGAAAAAGCCGTTCGCAGCAGGAACTGCGCGTTTCCCTTTACGAAGTCTTACAAAAACCACCGCCGGCTACAGCAACCTCCTTTTCAAGAAAGCCGTAATTAGAAGTGGAGGAGGAAAGAGTTCATGAAGAACAGATCCCAACTCAAGCTGATGCTGGCCGCGCTGTTGGTGGCGGCGGGGAGCGCGATGGCCTCCAACAACGATCCAGCGGTAAGCGACGCCGACAAGCAGATTGCGCAGAAGGTCGTACACGAGATCCGGATGTATCCGCGATACACGCTGTGGGACAACGTGAAAGTCGAGGTGCGCGACGGTGAGGTGGACCTGCAGGGCCAGGTGAGCCAACCGTTCAAGAAGGCCGATCTAGGCAGGCTTGCGCAACAGGTAACGGGTGTGCGCAGCGTAGTCAACGAGCTAGAGGTTTTGCCGACTTCGCTGTTCGATGACCGGCTGCGTCTGCAAGTGGCGCGCGCGATTTATCGCGACCCCGCACTTTCCCGCTACGGCATCCAGGCGGTGCCGCCCATCCACATCATCGTGGATAACGGGCACGTGACGCTCGAGGGCGTGGTGAACAACACGATGGAAAAGAATATCGCGGGCATCCGCGCCTCGCAGAGCCTGAGCTTCGGCCAGGTGACGAACAACCTGCGCGTGGAGAATGCCAACACCAAGAGCTAATTCCGATTTTCCTACGTGTGTGCCGGAGATCCGTTCGTGGGTCTCCGGCTCCCTATTTTGGTATGTGAATGCTACGACTGATTGGCCGGCGAGAAGGACTCGGCGGCAGTGGCACAGGAACGGCGGCGGACCGGCTCACCGACGCGCATCTCGTCCCAGTTGTAGCTAAACTCCTGACCGCAGTCTAGGCAGACCACGTAAGTTCCGTGCCGGTGAACACCGGCCGAAACCACCCTTCGTCCCGGCGTAATCGGGAACGTAATACGACCGTGACTACAGCCGAATAATGCGTTCAGAATCAAACCTAGCATGGCTCCGCCTCCTGTTGCCGCTCTGTACGAAACGTAACGTTGCCCCCAGACGCCCGATGCAATCCGTCGGTCCGTTGCGTTGGCCTCCCGATGCTGCATTCGGTACTAGTTAACCAGCAATCGCAGTACCATAGGCGACGTCGGCGGCGCGGCGCGGAGGCCGAGATCCATAGCGAGCGAATGGGCGGCCAAATCCTGAAAATCAACTGGTGTAGCGCAATCATTTCTCGTGCAGGAGATTTTGTCAATCTATCCGTTTGGATAACGGGCTATCCGATTGGATAGCCCTCACTGCCGCAGACACGTATACCCACCGCGACAAAATGTCACACACCTGAGGCGTCCGTCCCCAGTCTGCCGGTCAGAAGTTGTTCGTCAGCGGCTTGGGAAATTCCAAACCGATCCGGAACTTTCTGCCACTGACCAAGCAATGCCGCACGACGGCGCTACCCATTAGCTTCAGATCCTTCACCTGCACATAGACGTGCGATCCTGGCGTCACCGGCTTGGACGACTCGACACACGCGCCCGCGCCGCTCATGTCCACGCCGCGCACCTGCATTCTTTTCGTGCGGCCTTCGGCATCCTGCCAGACGAGCGTTACCGGGCACATGATCTTGCACCGGCCGTAGAACCGCGCGTCCCGCTTGGGCTCACGGGTAGCGGTGGTCCCGTCGGGGCCCGTATCCGGCGCCGAACCGCGAGACCATTTCAATAACGGTTGCAGAAGTTTCACGAATAATGGAATGGCAACCGGCCTTCCACATTCCGAACGCCGAGGCCGGGGGCGTAACCCGTTGTTTTAGAACTGCGTGACGAGAGTGGATAACGCCACCCGGTTAGCGGTCGCGAAAGTGACACCCTGTCGCAGCCGAGGTGGAGGGCGAGTGGGTTGCGGAAGACCTGCCAACCCGATAAATTAGAAAGAGTCCCCGCAATTGCGCCCGTAGCTCAGTTGGATAGAGCGTCTGGCTACGAACCAGAAGGTCGGGAGTTCGAATCTCTCCGGGCGCACCATGAATTTCCGTTTCTCCCGCCAGCGCAGACTTCACTCGAATCGACGTGACCCTTTCTCCCGAGGGGCAACGGGAGAGGACGAAGCACGACGGCATTGACGACACTAAAGGCGGCTGTGGTTGCTCCGATCCCCAAAGGCAACGTCGCGATCCTGACCATCGCGAATCCAGGACTCTTGGATAGCACGCGCACGGCATAGTGAAGGTCCTGCTGTAGCTGTTCGATCCAGTCAACGGTATCCACGTCCCGCGTCGTTTTCTTCAAGAGCGTTTGGTTGCCAAATAGTCGTGAGCGCGGGTCGAAAAATGCTGCGGGCCCAAGCGGGCGTGGGTCAAGGTGCTCGAAAAGAAATGCGCAGGCGAGGCGCATGGCCTGACGTGGAAAAACGTGGGAGAAGCAACTTCCGCGTCTAAGGGATCACCCGGATGGTCACGGTCGAGGTAGCCGAGCGTCCGGCACCGTCTTCCGCGATCAGCTTGTACTCCGTGTCTCTCGCGGGAGAGACTTGCAAACAGTAGCTCAGGGCCGGGTGAAGGGTAGCGATCGCAGGTTCCATCCGGACGCTTTGCGCGCCGATCACGCCGAAGCAGAGGTTTGCGTGATCTCCGCGGCGGATCGCACCCGGAGTTGCGTAAAAGCTCAGAACCTTCAGACTGCCGCCTCCGAGCATATCCAAGGCTTTCCGCGCAGCTACGGCTTCCTTCTCCTGCCGAATGCGCTCAGCCTGCCGTGCATAGCTCCAGCGCGAGTAGAAGACCCAGCCGTCGTATGCCACAGCCGCCAAGAGGCCAATGGTGAGAAACGGAAGCATGCGGTGGAGAAGCGAGACAGGTGATTTGGCCACACCCACAGCGTAGCGCGACCGGCGTGGAGTGGCTGTGTGTGATCGTACATCCCGAGTGTCATAGAGCGGTGGTCTCGGGCCGGCTCTCTTTGGAATGTTGTGGAATTGGTGAGACTTGAACTCACGATCTCCTCCTTGCCAGCCTCCGCCCGGTAGTGCGACGCGGTCTATCCACTGAGTTATAATCGGCTCTGTTACTCGACTACCGAAGCCGTAGTGAATCCAGGAGAGCACTTATATGCCAACAGGACGAAGAATTGCCGACACATCCTTACTCGAAGCAGCGCTAATTGGATTCGAGCAGATGAAGCGGAACGTTGAAGGCCAGATAGCCGACATCCGGCAACAGCTCGGGTCCGGAAACGGCGCGCAAGTAGCAGAGCCGAGGCAAACAGGTAGGCGTCCACTGAGCCCGGCTGCGAGGAGGAGAATAGCAGCGGCGCAGAAGAAGAGGTGGGCAGCTATCAAGGCGAAATCGAAACCTTCGAAGCCGGTCAGCGCGAAGCGTACCATGAGTCTCGCGGCACGAGAGAAAATTGCGGCTGCGCAACGAAAGAGATGGGCGCTGGTGAAGGCGAAGACGGTCGGCTAAACGACGACGAGGCGGACGCATGGGTCTCCCGCCACTCGGCCGTATCACGCCGCAGACCGGAAAATTGACAGCAGTGCCCAGGATAAATGGCGACAAATTCACTCCGCAGCAGTATGACCGCAGCGTGAACATCGAGGTACGGTGTTCCGGTGGCGCACGGAACCGAACACGGCACTTGCTCTGTCCGAGCAGTCGATGGTAATGTAACGGCTCGCCATGAATCAGTCTCGCAGGTTTGCGGTGCGCGCAGCGCGCGAAATCAATAAGGACACTTTCATTCAGGAGTGGCCCGAGGCCGGACTCGTGCTTCTCGGGGCCACCGCTGATCCGCATCCTAGCCTGCGCCTTGAGAATGGTCAGATTGTCGAGATGGATGGTAAACCGCGCGAGCAATTCGACATGATTGATACCTTCATCGCATCCCATGCCATTCAGCTCGATGTGGCCGAGGAAGCGATGGCAACGGATTCACTCCAACTCGCTCGCATGCTGGTGGACATCCATGTGCCTCGCGCGCAAGTGATCCGGCTCATGAATGGGTTGACGGCGGCAAAACTGGTAGAGGTCGTTAGCTATCTGAACGTAGTCGAGATGATGATGGCGCTGCAAAAAATGCGAGTGCGCCGTACACCAGCCAACCAAGCTCATGTCACCAACCGGAAAGATTCCCCGGCGCTGCTGGCAGCTGATGCAGCCGAAGCTGCCTTCCGGGGCTTTGCTGAGATTGAGACTACGGTCGGAGTGGCGCGCTATGCACCTTGGAATGCGCTTGCGGTACTGGTCGGTTCGCAGACCGGCCGCGGCGGTGTACTGACGCAATGCGCCGTCGAAGAGGCGATGAGTCTCAAGCTTGCAATGAAGGGCCTCACCACATATGCGGAGACTCTTTCCGTTTACGGCACCGATCCAGCTTTCATAGATGGTGACGACACGCCTTGGTCGAAGGGATTTCTGGCTTCTGCGTATGCTTCGCGAGGGGTGAAGATCCGTTTCACAAGTGGCACGGGCTCCGAAGCGCTGATGGCGCATGCGAACGGACAATCTATGCTGTACCTGGAGGCGCGTTGCTTGCTCATGACTAAAGGTGCTGGCAGCCAAGGCGTGCAGAACGGGTCGATTAGTTGCATCGCGCTACCGGAATCGTTGCCGGGCGGGGTGGCCGCAGTCGCCGCGGAGAATCTGCTGGCTGCCATGCTGGGTCTGGAAGTGGCCACCGGCAATGATGCGATGGCCTCGCACTCGGACATTCGCAAGAGCGCCAAGCTGATGTTGCAGTTCTTACCAGGCGCGGATTTCATCTTTTCCGGCTATAGTTCCATTCCCAAGCAGGACAACATGTTCGGCGGCGGCAATTTGGACGCAGACGATCTCGACGACTATTTGGTACTGCAACGCGATATGAAAGTCGATGGTGGGCTGCGTCCCGTCGTCGAGAATGAGACTCTGGCAGTACGGCGGCGCGCGGCCGAGGCACTGGCCGTGGTTTTTGCCAGATTCGGCTTTCCCCCTATCACAAAAGCTGAAATCGATGCGGCGGAAACAGCATATGCCAGCCCGGATATGCCGGACCGCGACATGGCCGCGGATCTCGCGGCGGCCGAGCAGTTCCTGTCCGGTCCCGATACCGTCTTGGGCGCGGTGCAGGCGCTCGCAAAGAATGGATTTCTCGACATCGCCCAAAACATTTTCGAGATTGAACGGCAGCGCGTTATTGGGGACTATCTTCAGCCCTCGGCCATTTTCACTGGTCGTTTCGAGGTTTTGAGCGGCGTTAACGATGCCAATGACTATATGGGACCGGGAACCGGCTATCGGCCGAGCGGCACTCGCTGGGAAGAGATCTGTAACATTCCGCAGGCTTATGATCCCCGGATTCCGCGGCATGCCGCCTCAGCCGTTACGCTGGCAGTTGAAGAGTGCGGGGAGGCGCAGCCGGGCAATCGGTTGGAGGTTGTCATCGCAGTCGGACCGGCCTTTGGGACCAGGCTGCAACAAACAGTCAATGACTTGCCTCTGGCCGAGGTGCTCGCTCAGCTGCAGGCCGGTGTAGCGGACGAGGGCGTTACCGCGCGGGTGATCAAAATCTACAGGACGTCAGATCTCGGGCAGATTTCTTTCGAAGGATCTCGGCTGAGTGGTTCCGGGATCGCTATCGGAATCCAATCGAAAGGCACGACAGTTATCCATCGTCGTCGATTGCTTCCCCTAAATAATCTAGAGCTGTTTTCGCAGGCGTCTCAATTGTCCCTAGAGCATTACCGCAGTATCGGTCGAAATGCCGCACGGTACGCATCCGGCCGGCCGGTCGAGCCTCTCTTGGTGCCGGTGGACAACATGGCGCGGTTAAAATACATCGTCAAGACAACCATTCTGCACCGGCACGAAACCGAGTGTGTGCAGTCGGGCCGCCCCGCAGAGTTGCTCAGGATCAAAGCGCAGGAGCCCACACCTTTATGACTAATTCTGAGAAGAATACGAGTAGAGCCGCACGCTTGCAGGATCAGAGCATCACCAGCAAGACTGGCGTGCCCCTCTACGACTTCTCGTTAGACCGCGTTGCCGGCGGCTGGGGCGGGATGGAGGACTTTTCCATCTCCCAGCAGGCTTTGTTGCATCAGGCCGAAATAGCCACAGCCGGCGGCTGGCGGCAACTGGGCGAGAATTTCCGGCGCGCCGCTGAACTGGTGGAAGTGCCCGACAGTATGATCCTGCAGATTTACGAAGCTCTTCGGCCTTTTCGGGCCACAGCCGCAGAATTGGGAAAGCTCGCCGGTCAATTAAGATTGCGATTTCACGCGCCCGAGTGTGCCCGCTGGGTCGAAGAAGCAGCTGAGGTTTACGCCAGTCGAGGTCTGTTGAAAACCGCTCATGAAAACAGCGATCGATAGCTACTGCTATCACAGGTTCTTCGGCTCTGGCAATCCACCACCAATCAGACCGCAGTCTTCAACGCATTGCCATCGGCCAGCGCGCCGGGTTTCTTTTCTTCGACGCCGACTCGCGCCCAACAGATTTGTCATGAGCAACACGAAGACGTTCGGACCGCCAATGGTGAACGACGCGCGGGTCAACTTCTTTCGTACCTCCACGCGCAAGGACCAACCACAGGGCAGTTTCGCGAGCTTGAGTTTCACCCGGAATTAAATTCAGAACCAGATCACATTAGGGCCAATTGAATCGGCGTAGGCTTAGAAAGCTGAACAGGACATTCTGGTCTAGATATGCTGGAATGTTACCAGGAGACGCACATGCCAATGACGTTCAGCCGAAGGGACGCGCTGCGCTGGTCCGGCGCGGCCTCTATCGCAACCACTTTCTTACCCTTGTCCCGTTACCGGGCATTTGCCCGCTCAGCCGGTGACAAGCTGCAAACCCGCGTATTGGGTCGCACCGGCCGTGAGGTGACTACCTTCGGCATCGGCGGAGTCACGTGCCTGCTGAATCCGGGCAACATACCGTCGCGCTCATCGTCAAGGCGGTCAGAGCCGGCGTGACATTCCTGGACACGGGAAACAGCTATGGGGCTAGCCAGCGCAACTATGGTGCGGCGTTTCGCGCTTTGAACCTAATTCCCGGCGAGCCGGATACCAGGCCGCCTTGCGATCCCGTCTCTTCGTGAGCACCAAGACCGGCCTGCGCTATTCCATTGTTCGCGCTGGCGCGCCCGAGGCGGGTCCTCCCGGACGTGGAAACCAATCCGTGCTGGAAGAACTGAAACTGTCGCTGACAGAGATGTTCGGCGACGGCAAGGGGTCTATACCGGACGGTGCCTATGTGGACATGATGCATGTGCACAACCTGAACAGCGAGACCGCCGTGGATGCCATCTTTGAAGGGCTCGCCAATCCGGGCGATCCGTCGCTGCCTCGTGTGGGCGCCTTGGCCTGCCTGATCGACTACCGGGACGGCACCGATCTCACCGGTTTGAATCCCGAGCACAAGAAGTGGATACGCCACATCGGCATGAGCTGCCACGAAAACCCGTCGTCCGTCATGTATGCCATGCGTAAGGACAAGGGCAACGTCATCGAAGCACTCATGTGCACCATCAACCCCAACGACCCGCGTTACTTCAGCTTCCAGACCAACGCGCTTCCGGTAGCGGAAGCCAAGAATATGGGTGTGATCGGCATGAAACTCCTCGCCGACGGCGTCCTCTACGGAAAAAAGCCGGGATACGCTGGCGAATGGATCAAGACGGTGGGCCAGCCGGGAAAGGTCTCTTATGAGGATTTCCTGCACTACACGCTCTCCGCGCGCGGCGTCTCCGCGGTCGTGGTTGGAATCGGAGAGACCGACCCCAACAACGATCCCGAACGCGACCAATTCGTGGCCAATCTGGCGGCTTGCCAGACGGCGGGGCCGCTCTCGCTGCGGGACAGACGGGACATTGAGGATCGCGTGGCCGCGTTGCACGGCACCCAAACGAACTTCTTCCAGCGTCCGGGCAGCGGGTTACAGCCGCCCCAGAATGTGAAAATCAGCCGGACTGGCAACGGACCCGTCGAAGTCTCCTGGGA
>CAVWAJ010000004.1:0-36762 GCA_963752965.1 Terriglobia bacterium
CCGTGCAAGTCCAAGAACTCAAAACCTGAGCCCGCCTTGCTACAAAATGAAGCCGTGCGGTTCACATCTCCTCTTGGATTAGCGGAAGGTCGCAGAGATCGACCACCATCGAGTGAAAGCTCCATTCGAACCAGCGATCGAACGCGTCCAGATCACGCCGGTTCGGCCACGTAGCAGGCACACGATACCACCCATCCAGTTGCTCCTCGAACATTTGACCGCACACCTCCCCCAGATATTGGCGCGCTTCTTCCTCGTTCTCACACTCCGGTAGCAGATAGACCGTCGGCTCTCGCTGGAGATCTTCCTGACTTAACTCGTTGCTCGTTGGATCCGCCCGATGCAGCCAATCCAGGAATGGCTGGTCTGGCTTCACCACAATCGCCGTTCGGTTGAAAGTGATCATCCTGTCACTAGTGGACCCGTGTAAATTTTTCGGGCTTTTCCGCGGAACAGAGGCGGCTGGCCGAAGGCAAGACCTACGAACCAAAAACGTTCATCGAGCACCGCAACTGGCATACGTAAACAGGTAGTTAGGGCTATTGTCTGCGCTCAGTTACTGGTCGTTGGCGAAGCGGGAGTGGACACGAAATAAATTGATTAAGTAATGGCAGTCGGGGCATGTGACTGCACCCCGAGCCACTGCTTGATGTGCTCGTACACTGTAGGCTTGCTGAGGAGGTCAAAGTGGTTCATGGCATGACCGATCCACCGCTGGGATTCGGCGAATGACAAGGTCATTGCAGGGTCTTCGTGACGGCCCAGGGCGCTGTCCACGGGCACGATCCCGTCTCCGGGAAGCTCGTCGTTGAGGCCGCCCGGCTTCTCCCGGGTCGCGGCAATCGCGTAACACTGTACTCCTTCTGGTAGCGGCATCGGTTGTCGAAGGTCTCCCGACTGCTCGAAGCGATCACGCCCATACCAATCGTCGTCCAGTAGGTTGCCGTAGCGGAGGTCGGTGATGCCGGCACTTCGAATCTTACCCAGACGAGCGAGGGCGTTAGTGTAGGGGCTTAGATCCAAGGCACCGATCACCCGGTTACCTAAACGCTCCAGTGGCGTACCGTGATGTGGCGTGCCAAGGAAGATGATCTTGCGCAGTTGCCGCGGCCATTTTTGGCCCGCCACCGTGGCGTAGTGATAGGCACTTCGTGATACTAGGCCTCCCATACTATGGGCGATGATTACAAAGTCTTCCAACGGTACAGGCCATTGATCGAGAAGGGCCTCAAGCAACTTGGCGAAGGCAAACCCGTTCGTGGAGACATGCAGGCCGCTGTTGTAGTGCAGATGCACCGGTGTGTATCCCAAGTCGCGGGCTAGCGCCGCCCCATGGTCGTGCCGTTTTCGCTTCCACTGCAGATCATTCATGCACAGCCCATGCGCCAGTACGACCAGCTTGCTGTTTAACCGGGGAATAGCGCCTGCCAGAGCCTTCCGTTCGATCGTTAAGGGCTTGCCTTTGTGGCGCATGCGTATGGGAATGGCCAGCGGATTGTCGGTTGCCGCCAGATAGTCACCCATCACGCCGTTCAGCGCTGCTAGCACGGCTTGGCGTTCAGGCGGCGAACTCCTCTCCTCCAGCATTGGTACAAGCGGAGCGAGAATGGCCTCGATCCCACCACCCACCAACCCGGTCACCGATCGGATGCTCTCGTAAACCAGACCCGTAATGCCGCTGGGCGGTCCCTGGGATGGCATATCGTGGATTCCTGGGGCACGAGCGATGTTGTCGTGCATTGCTTCTACCAGTTCAGTAAGTCCCGGCAGTGGCGTCAATCGCCAGCCGACTGAACCCGAGAAGATCCGAGGTGTGAATATGACTGTCTTTGGTCACGACAACTCCATAAACTCAGTGAGACGAGCCGCAAGGACGCCGGCCGCATCCTAACTGCTTAGTTGCAGGGAAGTCTACATCAACGCGGTGTCTTGCGTACGGCCGCTCTTACGCCGTGCCCCCAACCGGCACTTGCCATCGGAACAGGAAGAAGCGATGACCGCAAAGACAACACCAGTAGGGTTGAAGAAGCCATTGGAAAGCCGTCTCCATAAAACTTCGGGCGTCTACGCTTCTAAAGTCGATGGATCTGCAATGCGGGCAGTGAGTGGAGCAGAGCCCTACCATGCCGCGGATCATGGCTCTACGTCAGCTTTGGTGGCAATGGTTCCCGCAGGACCGGCGCGATTTGGCGACGCCGTGGAGTAATGTTGGCGGGGGTCGGTTCGCCGGCTGGCCACAGCCCGGCTTGCTTCGCGCGCTGCCGTCAGTTGTTCCGGTGTTCTCAGGTCCGGCTCCGACAGCTTGCCCCGTTCTTTGGCGCGCAAAACCTGTCGTTTATGGCGCTTTAGCAATCTTTTGTTCATCCGTGTCCTTGACCCCTCCCGCCGCGCGAGCACTTATTCGCTTGGCTCCTCCACAATTCCGCAGATCATGGCTTCGGTCGTGAGCATGAGAGAGGCTATGGACGCTGCATTCTGAAGAGCTGTGCGAGTCACCTTGGTAGGATCGATCACGCCGGCCTTCACCAGATCTTCGTAGAGTTCGGTGGAGGCGTTGAATCCGAAGTTCGGATCCTTGTTCGTCTTGATCCTCTCGACCACCACGGCGCCTTCGGTACCGCAGTTCAGCACGATCTGCCGCACGGACTCTGCACGCGCGACGGACAATGGTGACGCCGAACTGCTCGTCGCCCTCTACCTTGAGAGCCTGCAACGCAACTGAAGCTCTCAGCAACGCCACGCCTCCGCCGGGTACGATGCCTTCCTCGACTGCCGCACGCGTGGCATGTAGAGCGTCCTCGACCCGGGCCTTTTTTTCCTTCATCTCGGTTTCGGTTGCGGCGCCCACTTTGATGATCGCCACGCCACCGGCCAGCTTCGCCAGTCGCTCCTGCAGTTTCTCGCGGTCGTAGTCCGAGGTTGTCTCTTCGATCTGGGCCCTAAGCTGCTTGATTCGTCCCTCGATGTTCTTCTGCGATCCGGCGCCATCGATGATAGTTGTGGTGTCCTTGTCCACCGTGACGCGCTTGGCGCGCCCAAGGTCCTCCAGCTCGATGCTCTCTAGCTTGATGCCGGTCTCTTCCATGATTGCCTTGCCGCCAGTTAGAATCGAGATATCTTCCAGCATTGCCTTGCGGCGGTCGCCAAAGCCCGGCGACTTCACGGCGCAGGCGCTGAGCGTGCCGCGCAACTTGTTGACTACGAGCGTGGCCAGGGCTCCGCCTTCACCTCTTCGGCGATCACTAACAGCGGCTTACCTGCGCGCGCAATCTGCTCGAGAATTGGCAGCAGGTCCTTCATGTTGTTGATCTTCTTGTCGTGAATCAGAATGTAGGGGTCCTCGAAAACGCACTCCATGCGCTGGGCGTCACTCACAAAATAGGGGGAGAGATAGCCGCGGTCGAACTGCATCCCGTCAACCGTCTGCAGTTCCGTCACCATAGTCTTCGACTCTTCGACTGTGATGACGCCATCCTTGCCCACTTTCTTCATGGCCTCGGCAATGATGTTGCCGATGGTGGTATCGCTGTTGGCGGAAATGCTGCCCACCTGGGCGATCATCTCGCCGGACACAGGTTTAGACAGCTTCTTAACTTCCTCGACCGCAACTTCCACCGCTTTATCGATGCCGCGCTTGATTGCCATCGGATTCGCCCCGGCGGTGACCGCTTTGATGCCTTCCCGGTAGATTGCCTGGGCCAGAATCGTGGCTGTCGTGGTGCCGTCTCCGGCAATGTCAGAGGTTTTCGATGCCACCTCCCGCACCATCTGGGCGCCCATGTTCTCGAGTGGGTCCTTCAATTCGATCTCCTTGGCCACCGTCACACCATCTTTCGTGATCGTGGGGCCACCGTATTTCTTTTCGAGAACTACATTCCGTCCTCTGGGACCGAGCGTCACCTTCACTGCGTCGGAGAGCTGGTTGACACCGCGCAGGATCGCTTGACGGGAGTTGTCACTATAAGTAATCTGTTTTGCCATGGATATTTTCCTCGTGTTGCGGATTTGAATTAGCTAGCTTTAGCAAGTGCCTGGGGGGCTGCATCCAGCACACCGAGGATGTCGTCCTCGCGCATGATCAGGTACTCAGTGTCACCTACCTTGGTGTCGCTGCCAGAGTACTTCGCAAACAGTACGCGGTCGCCGACCTTGACGTCGACAGCCACCAAAGTGCCATTTTCGAGCCGCTTGCCGCGCCCGACGGCAATGACTTCGCCCTCTTGCGGTTTCTCCTTCGCAGAATCGGGAATGACGATGCCGTGGCGCATGGTTTCCTGTTCCTCGATCCGCTTCACCACGATGCGGTCGTATAGGGGTCGAATCTTCATGATGCCGTTAGCCTCCATTTGAATTTGATTCTGTGAAAGATGTGCCGGGCCGGAGCCCGCCGCGTGAGCCGGAGAAAAGCATGCCCTTCTGCAGATGCCGTGGGTGAGCGCAGACACTCACATAGGGCACGCTCAAGAACGATTTACTCGTAACCCGCGCAATCTCGATGCTGTTGCAGTGCTGTGATTTCACGTTCGCGATGAGTCGCTTCAAAGCGGAGCGCAGCGCTTTTTGCCTGTCAAATCCGAAGACCGTGGCTTTGATCTCCCCAGCCATGAAGAAGAAAGTCCATCCTTCTTCCTGAATCGCCTTCTCGAAGGCGGAACGAGCGCCGTTAACCGCCGCCCATCCATTCGAATCAGCCTCGGTCTGTAGCAGGAGGGATCTCGGCAGATGCGTGCCTTCCCGAACCAAAATGTTGCCGGCTGTGATTGTGTCCGTCATGGCCGCTTCAGTTCACAGAACCTGGGATCGCGCTCGCGGAATGCGGGACCAGCAGTTGCACTGCCCATCATGTTCGTGTACCTCCTTCGCTTGTTTATTCGCGCCCTAAGTTCCTCTGTTGCAACGAAGGCTGGCATGCCTGGTCCTCATTTCCGCAACCGTCAGCGGCGGGAGTCCTGGGCAACCGGATTCAGCTCCTGGGACATCACGACATCCTCGGTTGTCTGGGTGACCTAAGGGGACGATGATCAGATCGCCTGACTTAGCTCAGATGATCTGCGAGTGGGCGGAAGCGCTCAGCCGTTAACTATTATTAGTTAATAAGCCTTGCTTGTCAAGCGGTACTTATGTGAATATTGGAGTGCCGATTAACCTCTGAGGGTTAAGTTCGGCAGGACCATCCGATGGACGTTTCCCTCCTGATCAGGCATCGTTTAAAAGAACTTGGCCTTGAGCAAAAAGATCTCGCCGCGGCCGCTCAAGTAACCGAATCGTACATCTCGCAACTGCTGGCCCGGAAAAAGGCTCCTCCCGCGCCTAGTCGCACCGACATTTACGAGAAGATCGGCAGAGCCTTGAAACTCCCGAACGGTGAACTTTCGAATCTGGCCGAGCTGCAACGTAAGGAGGAACTGAGGAAAAGAGTAGCAGAACCCGCGCGGCCTCTCTTCAAAGAGTGTCGAGAGTTAATTCTGCGCAAATGCGATTCCGCTCGGCGAAAAGAAGTGCGGCGGATTTTCGAGAAAGAGCCGTTCGGCGAATTCGAACGCCTGGTTACTCAAAAGCTTCTGGATGTCGCCCAGGGAGTTGCCAAAGAGGAACTGGAAAGTGAAGAGTGGCTGCGTCTGATGGCCCAAGCAAGCGCGCGCAGCTATGAGCAGGTGCGCGTTGCCCTTCTCGAGTTCCTGGACACGGACGTCTTTAACATTTCCGATGAAAACTGCGTCGCCTTCCTGGATCCGATGATCGACTCTTGGGATATAGATCTTAAGAGCTTTGGCATGGAGGTCATTCTAAACCGCCGGCTTGCTGCCGACACTCGGAAGCGATTTGCCTTTGCCGAACAGGAGCCACCAAAGCGCGTCGCCATAGAGCCAGGGCTCGCGCAATTCCTGAAGGACGCATCTCTGAGTGGCGGCGCCACCGAAGAGGAAATCGCGTTCCTGAAGGCTCTGAAGCTGAGCGGAAAGCGACCTTCACCAATCTACTATTACCGGGAACTACAAAATCTGAGGGATCCACTTCATTTCCCGTCTGTCGCACAATCCGGAGATTCAGATTGATCGAAGCGGCGCGAGGCCGCCGGGCAGCAAAGGAATGCCCTCATGAAAAGCAATTCTAAAGTCCGCAAGACCGCTCTCGTCGGCGACCACTTGCCGCGCAAGTGTGGCATGGCTACGTTCACGTCCGACCTCCTAGCCGGCGTCGCAAGCGCGCACCCCCAGAGCCAGTGCCTGGCCGTGAAACGCCTAAAGTGAACGTATCTGTGTTATGCTCATCATGGATTTGATTCCGCCCAATTATTCAAGGCAGACTGGTTTAGCCTACTTCGCTACATTCGTCCACCTTCCAAATTAGCCGTTGTTCAAACCAGTAAAGGAAACGAAACGAATGAAGAATATTTATGTAGGCAACCTCAGCTTTGGAGCAACCGAAGAGACCGTGCGTTCACTGTTTGAACCCCACGGAACTGTCGGACGCGTCAACATCTGCACGGACCGTGATTCGGGACAACCAAGAGGTTTTGGATTTGTCGAGATGGACAACGATGGTGAGGGTGAGAAGGCTATCGCTGCTTTGAACGGTACAAGCGTCGATGGCAGGGCGCTGAACATCAACGAAGCCCGACCAAAGAACGATCGTGGCGGCGCTGGTGGCGGCGGTTTTCGCAAACGCTGGTAGGCTCCCACGCTATAAGCCCCGATACGGATATGTAGTCCGATCGGGGCCGCAATTACTTTCTGCGTTGGCTACCCGGCCATCTGCTAAACTTGGAGTTGGCATCACCCACCATGAGCCGAGCGGCCTAGCTGTTTTCCGGCCACCTTTACCGTCCGTCCCGGATGGCTTTTGCCAGAAAAGGACGGAACCTAGTGCAAGCTCCCAATAACCTGTCAGCGTTAGGGACTGGTGATGAAGTATTTCTCGCCAGTGGACCGTATGGCTGCACCCTCGGAATCTTCGTCAACCTTAGAGCTGATCCCGAATGGGCCGATATCTTAGAGCGGAACTCGCAGGTTCGATCTCACCCGGTTGAATGGCCAGAACAAGCTCGACCCGGACATCTGAAACCACTCGCTCAGACCAATTGCGCCCTTTAGGGCGCCAAGGGAGATACCAGATGAACAATATTTTCGTAGGAAACCTTAGCCCGGACGCCACTGAACAGGACATCCGATCCATCTTTGAGAAACATGGATTAGTGGACCGGTTCAGGATGATGATTGATCGGGAGACCGGCCACCCGAGAGGCTTTGCGTTTGTCGAGATGACAGACGATAGCGCCGCGGAAAAAGCGATCGCGGCCCTGAACGGCGCTGAACTCAAGGGACGGGGCATCAATGTGAGCGCAGCTCGTCCACAATTGTATCGGCACTCCGGCAACGGAGGCTCTCGTTCCAAGAAGGAGGTCACGGTAGTGACGGCGGTGGAAAATGAACGAGGCGAAGCAAGGACAATGATGACCAAAATGGTTCGCTCCCGATTCAATCATGAGGTGGGTGAGAGCGTCGAAGGATGTAAGATTCTCGGAAGGAGCATCGTCGCCCCGCCGGACTCTGTCGAGCGACGGCGGGGGATTTATGACTATCTCGTTGAAGTACCGCCGATAAGTGTGATGGCGTGTCCCTCTCGAGAAGCAGCGGCCACGCGAGATGCCTACACACGATCAACTCCTGATGGGATGGGTGGACGGCTGATTCGGCGGATCCCCTCACGATGAGCTAGCTAGTCTAAATACATGTCCTGACAGGATATCCCGTTTCTTTGCCGAAATTACTAGTCCAAGCATCGACATCGGGGAACGCATGAAACGTATGGCTCTGAAACTCACCCTTGATCCAAACCAGCGCCTTCCACAAATGGCTGATGCCCGGCACGATGGGGGATCATGTCAGTCGGTTTAACTGGACGGGTGAGGGCTAGCAACAAAACCGTTTTCAACGGCTGGCTCCAGTTGAGTGCAAGCCTCCGCGGAAATGGTTTGGCCAAGAAGTACGCCGGCGACGAGCCACCGCTGCGATCGGAGCTGTTCAGCGCCGATCAAATGAAGCTGCATGGCAAGACGCTGGCGGCCTCGCATCAGTTGAGTCCGGACCGCGCCCGCGATCGGCTTCTAACACGCCTGGCTGAGAACGAAGAAGTTCTGATTGGGGTCCGCAGCCTGCTGACAGACGCGGTTCAGGAGAACCGCCGACTTACACCTGCCGGAGAGTGGCTTCTCGATAACTTTTATCTCATCGAAGAGCAGATTCGGACAGCCAAGAGACACCTGCCAAGAGGATACAGCCAGGAACTGCCGTCTCTAATAAACGGAGCTTCGGCTGGACTTCCGCGCGTGTATGACATCGCACTGGAGACGATTTCTCACGGTGACGGACGGGTGGATCCCGAGAGCCTCACCAGCTTCGTAGCAGCTTACCAAACAGTCACGGCTCTGAAGTTAGGCGAATTGTGGGCCATCCCGATCATGCTACGCCTGGCACTGATCGAGAATCTCCGGCGCGTGGGCACCCGGGTCGCGGCCGACAGGATCGACCGGAGCCATGCAGACTCTTGGGCGGACCAGATGACGGAGGTCGCCGAGAAGGACCCGAAAAGCCTGATTCTGGTGATCGCGGACATGGCCCGATCGAGTCCTCCTATGGTGAGCTCGTTCGTCGCGGAATTTGCGCGCCGGTTGCAGGGACAGAGTCCTGCTTTGGCATTGCCGCTCACCTGGATTGAGCAGCAACTCTCTGAGTCCGGCCTGACGATTGAGCAGTTGGTGCAGTCGGAGAACCAACAGCAGGCCGCCGACCAGGTTTCGATCAGCAACACAATCGGCAGCCTCCGATTTCTCGGAGCGATGGACTGGCGCGAGTTCGTCGAGACGATGAGCGTGGTCGAGCAGACGCTGCGCGAAGATCCCGGCGGGGTATACGGCAGAATGGATTTTGCCACACGCGACCGCTACCGTCATGTCGTGGAGAAGGTGGCAAAGAGCAGCCGGCTGCCAGAAGGCGATGTGGCGCGCAACGCGATCCAACTGGCACACGAGGGTCTAGCCCGGAAAGGCGGCGAAAATCGAACGGCGCACGTTGGCTTCTTCCTGATCGACAAGGGACTTCCGCAGCTTGCGCGAACAGCTCACATCCGCCCGTCTGTATCCGGGACTTTCCACGGGGTTGTCCGCCGCTTTCCTTTGTCCGTCTATCTGGGCGCGATCTTGCTGATTACGGTGCTTTTCACAGCGAGTTTACTGGCGAAAGCATATGCAGGTGGGTTTCATGGCTGGGTACTGACACTGACTGGTGTTGTCTTGCTTCTGTGCGTAAGTCAGCTAGCGGTCGCGCTGGCGAACTGGCTGGCGACGTTGCTGGCGACGCCCCATGCGTTGCCGCGCATGGACTTCTCCCAAGGAATTCCAAGAGAATTGCGTACCCTGGCTGTGGTGCCGGCGATGCTCGGCAGTGCTCAAAACGTCGAGGATCTGATCGAGGCGCTGGAAGTCCGGTTCCTCGCCAATCAAGACCCGAATTTGCACTTCGGCCTGTTGACTGATTTTCAAGACGCGCGTGAGGAAACTCTACCGGAGGATGAACCCCTGTTACGCCTAGCTTGCAAGGGGATCGAAGAGCTCAACGAAAAGTACGCGAAGGCAAGGAGCGGCACCTTTTTTCTATTCCATCGCCCGCGATGCTGGAATCCCCGAGAGCGGCTCTGGATGGGCTACGAGCGTAAGCGAGGAAAGCTTGCGGCATTGAACTCGCTTCTGCGCGGGGGAACATTTGGTCACACAGGTGATCCCTTCTCGCTCGTCGTTGGTAAGACATCAGTTTTGCCGGGTGTAAAGTACGTCATCACCCTCGACACCGATACACAACTTCCGCGCGATGCGGCGTGGCAATTTGTGGGAACTATGGCGCATCCGCTGAACCGGGCACGGTTTGACGAAGACAAGCAGCGGGTCACCGAGGGGTACGGCATCCTTCAACCACGCGTCGCCGTGAGCCTGCCGGGCACGAACCGGTCGCGGTATGCGCGATTGTGGGGGAGTGAACCAGGCATCGACCCGTATACTCGCGCTGTCTCCGATGTGTACCAGGACCTGTTTGGCGAAGGCTCGTTCATTGGCAAAGGGATTTACGATGTCGATGCATTCGAGCGGTCACTCAATGGGCGCTTTCCCGAGAACCGTATCCTGAGCCACGATCTTCTGGAAGGGTGCTACGCGCGAGCGGGCCTGCTGAGTGACGTGCAGTTGTACGAGGAATATCCCGCTCGCTACAGTGCCGACGTCAGCCGCCGGCGCCGCTGGATTCGTGGCGACTGGCAGATTGCGCGGTGGCTGCTACCGCGTGTTCCCGGCCCGAGCCGCCACCACCAGAAAAATCCTCTCTCCAGGCTGTCCTGCTGGAAGATTCTGGACAACCTTCGGCGTAGTCTGACGCCCGCGGCATTGATGCTGCTGTTGGCCGCGGGCTGGACGATCCTGTTGCCAGCTTGGTTCTGGACCTTATCGGTAATCGCGATCATTCTGATCCCATCTTTGTTGGCCTCGATTCTGGATGTGTTTCAGAAGCCGGATGATGTACTGCTCAGCCAGCACCTCGCAGCCTGGATGCGTTCGACCGAGCGGCATCTTGTCCAGGCCGTATTTACCCTCGTGTGCCTCCCGTACGAAGCGTTCTTCAGTTTGGATGCGATTGTCCGAACCGCCGGAAGGATGCTGTTCACACATACACGATTGCTGGAATGGAATCCATCGAGCGACCCGGATCGCAGTGGCCGCCAGGACCTCTTCGCCTGCTGCCAATCCATGTGGGTGGCACCCGCCATTGCCATTTCCGCGGTGATTTATCTGGCGCTTTCAAGGCCAACCGCCTTGGCCGTGGCTGGGCCTGTGTTGGGCCTCTGGTTAGTCTCGCCCGCAATTGCATGGTGGATCAGCTTGCCGCTGGCTCGCCGACCTGCCAGGCTGACGGTCGACCAGACGATTTTCCTGCGGAATCTTGCGCGCAAGACCTGGGCATTCTTTGAGACATTCGTGGGCCCTGAAGACCATTGGCTACCGCCAGATAACTATCAGGAACATCCCGTAGGCGCTATCGCGCACCGCACATCACCCACCAATATGGGCCTTGCGCTGCTTGCTAATCTGTCCGCCTGCGACTTTGGATATATTTCCCCGGCACAACTCATCGAGCGCACGGCGAATGCGCTTCATACGATGAAAGGGTTAGAACGGCACCGGGGCCATTTCTACAACTGGTACGACACGCAGTCTCTGCGACCGCTGCCGCCTTTATACATCTCCACCGTGGACAGCGGGAATCTCGCCGGTCATCTGCTGACATTGTGCGCGGGCCTGATGGTTCTTCCCGATCAGAAGATCCTGGGATCGCGATTGTTCGACGGGCTCGAGGACACGCTTGGCGTTTTGGAGAAGACTGCGGCAGGAGCCTGTGCAGCGCAGTTCTCCCAACTGCACATGAATCTGGAGTCCCGGCCGACCGGGCTTGCGTCTACCCGACTCTATCTTGACCGGCTGGCGGCGTCCGCCACCGATCTGACCGATCACCTTGGTCCTTATTCCGAGAGCCAAACGAAATGGTGGGCAGATGCGTTCGCGCGGCAATGCCAGGGCGCCCTAGATGAGCTGACGCTTGGCGACGCTACCGGCGTCGCTGATGAAATCGGTGAGGTCCCAACGCTGCGCGACTTGGCCAGGCGTGAACTGGACTCTCCGGACGCAAGCCTGCGAGCGACTACAAGGATTGAGGCTATCGAACGTCTCGCGCTCGATTGTGGCGAGCTAGCCGCCATGGAGTACGACTTCCTGTATGACAAGACGCGCCACTTACTGGCGATCGGATACAACGTGAGTGAGCGCCGCCGGGATGCGAGTTACTACGATCTGCTGGCCTCCGAGGCAAGATTGTGCAGCTTCGTGGCGATTGCGCAGGAGCAACTTCCGCAGGAGAGTTGGTTTGCGTTGGGGCGTCTGCTCGCAACGGTAGGTGGAGAAGCGATTCTCCTCTCCTGGAGCGGTTCGATGTTCGAGTACCTCATGCCCCTACTGGTCATGCCGACTTATGAAAATACTTTGCTCGACCGGACCTACAAGGCGGCGGTGCGGAGACAGATCGAGTACGGAAAGTCGTGCGGTAAGCCGTGGGGAGTGTCCGAATCCGGTTACAACACGATCGACGTTCATCTCAACTACCAGTACCGCGCATTCGGCGTACCAGGCCTGGGGCTAAAACGCGGGCTGGCCGAGGATCTGGTCATTGCGCCGTATGCGTCGGCGCTCGCGCTGATGGTGGCGCCCGAAGATGCCTGCCTCAACCTGCAGAGGCTCGCCGCCGGTGGATTTGAAGGAAGATACGGCTTCTATGAAGCAATCGACTATACGCCGTCCCGTGTGCCGCGCGGCCAATCGGCTGCCGTGGTTCGGTCCTTCATGGCCCATCACGAGGGAATGAGCCTCCTATCTTTGGCCTATCTGCTCCTCGACCGCCCCATGCAGAGGCGATTCGAATCGTATCCCTCGTTCCAGGCGACCACGCTGTTGCTACAGGAACGGATACCAAGGACTACACCATTCAACTCCCACACCGCCGAGCCCTCCGGTTTTCGTTCCGCTTCGAGTGTCCCGGAGGCGTCGGTGCGCGCCTTCAGCAGCCCCAACACGCCGATTCCAGAAGTGCAATTGCTGTCGAACGGCAGATACCACGTGATGATCACCAACGCGGGTGGTGGGTACAGCCGGTGGAAGGATATCGCAGTCACCCGCTGGCGCGAGGACACCGTTTGCGACAACTGGGGCACGTTCTGTTATATCCGCGACGTAAAAAGCGGAGAGTTCTGGTCCACCGCGTATCAGCCGACACTGAAGCAGCGGAAGACTTACGAAGCAATCTTCTCTGAGGGACGAGCCGAGTTTCGCTCTTGCGGCTACGTATTCGACACGCACACGGAGATCGCCGTTTCACCCGAGGATGATATCGAGTTGAGGCGACTAACCGTCACCAACCGCTCACGGACGCGCAGAGCAATCGATGTCACGAGTTACGCAGAGGTCGTTCTCGCTTCACCTGCTGCCGACGCGCTGCATCCCGCGTTCAGCAACCTTTTTGTTCAGACCGAGATTGTCCCCGAACGCCAGGCGATCCTTTGTACGCGCCGGCCACGCTCCCGCGATGAACAGTCTCCATGGATGTTTCATTTGATGGCGGTACACGGAGCGGATCTTGGAGGAGTTTCCTATGAGACTGACCGTACGCGGTTCATCGGCCGTGGGAACACCGTCGCCAATCCGCAAGCGATAAGCGACCCCCCGGCGCTCTCGGGCAGCCAAGGCTCGGTGTTGGACCCAATCGTCGCAATCCGGTGTCGAATCACGCTCGATCCGGAACAATCGGTGACGATCAATATGGTCACCGGCATCGGCGCCAACCGCGACGCATGCCTCGGCCTTGTCGAGAAATACCAGGACCAGCGCCTGGCGAATCGCGTTTTCGATCTAGCTTGGACACATAGCCAGGTGCTCCTGCGGCAGCTCAATGCCACGGAATCCGACGCGCAACTCTATGGCCGACTCGCCGGCTCTGTCATCTATGCGAATTCCTCGCTGCGCGCCGACGCAAGCGTTCTCATCAAGAACCGCCGTGGCCAGTCAGGCTTGTGGGGCTACTCCATTTCCGGCGACCTGCCTATCGTGCTGGTGCAGATCGCAGATGCGGCCAATATCGAACTAGTGCGCCAACTCGTGCAAGCTCACGCGTATTGGCGTTCCAAAGGACTGGCATCAGACCTAGTGATCTGGAACGAGGATCACGGCGGTTACCGGCAGCTGCTACACGACCAGATCATGGGGCTGATTGCCGCGGGCGTCGAAGCCAACGTGACCGATCGGCCAGGCGGCATCTTCATAAGGTCCGGTGACCAGATATCGGGCGAGGATCGCATTCTGATCCAATCGGTCGCGCGCGCCATCATTACGGATACGCGGGGATCGCTGGCGGACCAGATCGATGGCCGGAGCGTTGTTGAAGTGCCGGTTCCGCCATTCGCTCCGACCCGGACTCATCGTACCGAGTCCGCAGCAGGCGCCGAGTCGCCGTCCCGCGATTTGATCTTTTTCAATGGCCTCGGAGGATTCACTCCGGATGGGCGAGAGTACGTAATCACGACCTCGGAGGGACAGACGACGCCAGCGCCGTGGGTCAACGTGCTGGCCAATCCGCACTTCGGCACCGTCATCTCAGAGAGCGGCCTCGCCTATACCTGGGGTGAGAATGCCCACGAATTCCGTCTCACTCCCTGGTCGAATGATCCGGTGAGTGATTCGGGCGGAGAAGCCTTCTACCTGCGCGACGAAGAGAGCGGCTATTTCTGGTCCCCGACACCCCTGCCCAGGCGCGGAACGAGCCCGTACATCAGCCGCCACGGATTCGGCTACAGCGTGTTCGAGCACACCGAGAGCGGCATCCACTCGGAGCTATGGGTCTATGTGGCCCTGGACGCATCGGTCAAGTTTTCGGTTCTCAAAGTGCGAAACGAGTCAGGACGAACGCGCCAGCTCTCCGCGACTGGCTATGTCGAATGGGTGCTAGGCGATCTGCGGTCTAAATCATCCATGCATGTGGTCACCGAAATCGATCCCGCGAGCGGTGCGCTGTTCGCGCGGAATCCATACAACACGGAGTTCGCGGGCCGGATTGCGTTCTTCGATGTGGATGACGCGGTCCGGACCGTGAGCGGCGATCGCACTGAGTTTCTTGGGCGCAACGGCACGCTTCGGATCCCGGCCGCTATGATGCAATCTCGGCTTTCCGGCAGAGTAGGGGTCGCATTGGATCCTTGTGCGGCGATCCAGGTTCCATTCGAGCTGGCCGCTGGGCAAGAGCGGGAGATTGTCTTCAGGCTAGGCGTAGGTAGAGACGCCCATGACGCCAGCAACCTGGTGCGGCGCTTCCGGGAGCCCGCTACGTCACGCGGCGCCCTCGAAGCGGTGTGGCAGTACTGGAAGCACACTCTCGGCGCGGTTCATGTGGAAACACCCGACCAGTCCGTCAACGTTTTGGCCAACGGTTGGCTCCTTTATCAAACTCTCGCGTGCCGTCTGTGGGGGCGGAGCGGATTCTACCAGTCTGGGGGCGCGTTCGGTTTCCGCGATCAACTGCAGGACGTCATGGCCCTCATCCACGCCGAGCCGCGTCTGGTGCGCGAGCACCTACTCCTGTGCGCGGCCCGTCAGTTCCGCGAGGGAGATGTCCAGCACTGGTGGCACCCTCCCTCGGGCCGAGGCGTCCGCACACATTGTTCGGATGATTATGTATGGTTGCCGCTCGCCACGTCCCGTTACGTTCTGAGTACAGGGGACACGGGAGTGCTGGATGAGCCCGTCCATTTCCTCGATGGCCGCCCTGTAAACCCGGACGAAGATTCGTACTACGATCTGCCGAGCGTGTCTGAAGAAACCGCTCCCTTGTACGAACACTGCGTGCGAGCTATCCTGCGAGGCCTCACAGCGGGTCAACACGGCCTGCCGCTCATGGGTTCCGGTGACTGGAACGACGGCATGAATAGAGTGGGCGAGAACGGCAAAGGGGAAAGCATCTGGCTGGGATTCTTCCTTTACGACGTCCTCACAAAATTTGTCGAAGTCGCCCGCATGCGTAAAGACTTCTCCTTCGCCGAATGTTGCCGGAGCGAGGCGGATCGCGTGCGCGAGAATATCGAGCGGCATGGCTGGGACGGCGAGTGGTACCGCCGCGCTTACTTCGACGACGGCTCGCCGCTCGGGTCTTCGAGTAACTCCGAATGCCAGATTGATTCGATCGCGCAAAGCTGGTCTGTCTTATCTGGGGCCGGCGATGCCAAGCGCTCGCACATGGCTATGGCATCGGTGGATCAGCACCTTGTTCGCCGGAGCGATGCTCTGATCCAACTCTTGGATCCTCCGTTCGACAAATCGAATTTGGATCCCGGCTATATCAAAGGGTATGTTCCGGGCGTTAGAGAAAATGGCGGTCAGTATACACATGCGGCGATCTGGACCGTGATGGCATTCGCCGCATTGGGCGACAACCGCCGTGCGTGGGAACTGCTGGCCATGATCAACCCGGTGAACCATGGCGCAACTCCAGAGGCCACTGCAACCTATAAGGTCGAGCCGTACGTGGTCGCGGCCGACGTTTACGCTCTCTCGCCGCATATTGGCCGCGGTGGATGGACCTGGTACACGGGCTCGGCCGGCTGGATGTACCGGTTGATCATGGAATCACTCCTCGGGCTGAGGCTCGAGGTGGATAAACTGCACTTCGCGCCGTGCCTTCCAGCGCATTGGAAAGAGTTCAAGGTGCACTACCGATATCGGGAGACTGTCTACCATATTGTTGTCCGCCAAACGCCTGTCACAGGTGACGGAACGACGGTGACAGTTGACGGCGTGGAGAGAAACGACAAGGCTATCCCCCTTGTCGACGACCATCAGGAGCACAGGGTCGAGCTGGAAATACACGCCGCACGTGGCTAACATATCCTGTAGCCCGACTGCCAAACCCGACGACAACCTGAAGTTTAGTCAACCCTGAAGATTTGGTGAGCCGGTTCGGGATTTTAAGCCACGTCTGAGAAGAAATTGTGCGCGCGTTTCAGTAGGCCGCCGATTGCGAAGCAGCCGCCGCCAGGCCGTGCCGTCAAGGCGGCGCAGATGATTTCGCAAAGGGCAATCACTCGGGATTACCCGCACGAACCTGCGCCGGCAAACCCGGGTGTTCGTCTCCGTGTGGGGTAACGGGCTGCTTCTACTTCAATCCGACAGGGAGCGGAGTCGCGGCTCGGAGCCGTGTACTCCGTTTGTACTCCATTAGGGGAGTTCGGAGCACAGAGAGGATCCGACGGATACGTATTTCCGAGCGAGAGTGAGGCTCATGAAACCCGTTCACTCCGCGGGCCGTCTAGCAGCCTGTAGCTCTTTGCAGAGAACTCATTCGTGGCTCAACCGAAGATTTCGGTATCAGCGGCATCCGATTATGCGACGTTTGTAAATCCGCAGTGGCAGCGATTGCTGTCCGTGTTGGGGATGGACGTCCGCTATGATCGCTGCTCGGGCGCTGAGCTGTTTACGGCCGACGGCCGCTGTATCGTTGACTTTCTCTCCGGTTACTGCGTTCACAATACCGGGCACAATCATCCGGAAATTATCGCCGCGATTAAAGCAGAACTCGACCGTAGCGGCCCGGTCATGTTGCAGAGCCACATCCCCGAACTGGCGGGCGAACTCGCTGGCCGGCTCTGCGAACGCGCCGGTGGCAGGTTGAGCAAGGTCTTCTTTTGCAGCTCAGGCAGCGAAGGCGTCGAATCCGCGATCAAGTTCGCGCGCGCAAAAACCAGCCGCGCTGGCCTGCTTTACAACGATGGCGCATTTCACGGGCTGACCTGTGGCGCCCTTTCGATGATCGGCGATCCGTTCTGGCGCGGCAATTTCGGGCCGATGCTGTCCGGCACGCAGGCGATTCCGTTTGCGGATATCGAAGCGCTCGAAAGGCAGCTCGCGACACGGCAATTTGCCGCCTTCTTCATGGAGCCGATCCAGTCTGAGGGCGGCATACGGCCGGCCACCCGCGAATATATGCAGTCCGCGCAAGCGCTCTGCCGCAAACACGGAACGTTGTTCGTGCTGGATGAGGTTCAGACAGGCATGTACCGTACCGGCCCTTTCCTTGCCATGCATCACTTCGACGTGGACCCGGACATGGTGGTGCTCGCCAAAGCGCTTAGTGGAGGGTTGATTCCCGTCGGCGCCGTACTCATGTCGGACGCTGTATATGGCGCCGTCTTCGATTCACTCAGAAACGCCATTATTCACGCGTCGACCTTCAGCGAAAACAACATCTCCATGCGAGCCGGGCTTGCGACGCTTGATGTCCTCGAACGTTACAGACTGGGCGAGCGGGCCGCTGATGCCGGTGAGTATCTACGGATACGCTTGCGGTCGGCTCTCTCTGGTTACGAAATGGTCCAAGAGGTTCGAGGAGCCGGGCTCCTCTCCGGCATCGTATTTGCCCCTCCTCGGCGGCTGAGCCTGCGTGTTGCGTTCGAGGCGTTTCGGAAAATCCATCCCGGATTGTTCGGTCAGGTGCTGGTGATGCGAATGTTCCGCGATCGCGGATTTCTGACCCAAATGTGCGGGAACAATTTCATGGTACTGAAAGTGGCTCCACCGCTTGTGGTGACCGACGAGCAGATCGACGCGTTCGTTTCGGCGATCCACGACGTGGTCGACCAGGCGCACATGTCTACCATATTCTGGTCGGAAGCGCTTGGGTTGGCGCGAAGGGCGATCAACATTTGAGGCGCCTCTTTGTGCATTTCCATGAGGTTGCTCCACGCCGATCAGGCACTGCGCCTTTACGCACAGGAGTGCGGCGGTGAATACGGACATCTTCGTTATCGGCGGCGGGCCGGCTGGCCTGGCTGCGGCGATCGCGACGCGCCGGAGGGGCTTCAACGTGACGGTCGCGGATGCCATTATTCCTCCAGCCGATAAAGCTTGCGGCGAAGGGCTTATGCCGGACGCCCTCGCGGCGCTGTCAACCCTCGGGGTCTCCATTAGCGCGGCCGATTCGTTCCCGTTTCGAGGCATTCGCTTTCTCGATCGAGGGAGGGCGGTCGCTGCCAGTTTTCCGTCTGGCTGCGGGAGAGGTGTTCGGCGCACAACTCTACATCGAATGATGATCGAAAAGGCCGAAGCCGTTGGAGTCAAGCTGCGTTGGGGCACACAAGTCGATTGCGAGGCTTTGCGGTGCGGTTGGATCATTGCCGCGGATGGCGAGAATTCACTCGCGAGGAAATGGGCAGGCCTCGATGTGCGCCTTCGTGATTGCTGCCGCTTCGGGTTTCGCCGGCATTACCGGATCGAACCATGGACGGATTGCATGGAAATCCATTGGGGCCGCACTTGCCAGGTCTACGTCACGCCCGTGACGACGGACTCGGTTTGCGTCGCGGCGATCTCGCGAGAATCGCAGCTTCGATTAGATGACGCTCTCCGGGAACTTCCCGATTTGGCGCGACGGCTCACGCCCGGCACAATCATCAGTACCGAGCGTGGGGCCGTTACGTCATCGCGCAAGCTCAAAGCTGTTTATCGCGATCGCATTGCATTGATCGGGGATGCGTCGGGATCGGTCGATGCCATCACGGGCCAGGGGCTTTGCCTTGCCTTTCGCCAGGCTACGGCGCTGGCCGAGGCCATCGAGTGTGGCGATTTGGAGAGGTACCAGCGGACACATCGCCAAATTGCGCGGCGTCCCGAGTGGATGGCAAGGGTGTTGCTTACGCTCGGCGATCGTGCGCAGGTCAGACGTGTGGCGATGTGCGCTATGGCCGCCCATCCGGCACTTTTCGCGAAACTGTTAGCCGTGCATGTCGGCGCTTTCTATGAAATCAACCATTCTGATCCTTCTGACGGTGACTACGGCGCTATTTGGGCAGGAGAAGGTGCTCGAACTAAATCCGGCCCAGACGCACATCGAGTTCACGCTGAGTGACATCCTTCACACCGTCCACGGTACGTTTAAGTTGAGGCGCGGAGCCGTTCGTTACGACGTTAAGACCGGTAAATGCTCCGGAGAGATCGTTATTGATGCCCAGAGCGGCGATAGCGGGAGTGAAGCGCGAGACAAGAGAATGCACAAGAACATTCTCGAGAGCGATCACTATCCGGACATCGCCTTCTATCCGGATCACATAGAGGGTGCATCATCCAAGCCGAGCATCCACGGCCTGTTTCGGATTCACGGCAAGGACCACGAAATGACGATATTGGTCGAGGCCGCCTCCACCGGCAACGGGCTGGATGTCACCACTCATTTCAGCGTGCCCTATGTCCGGTGGGGAATGAAGAACCCGAGTACGCTTTTCCTTCGCGTTAGCGACACGGTGACTATTGACGTGCGCGCGGCAGGCCGTATTCAGCCTGGCAGTTAGTGACGTTTGGTTGTCCATTTCACGAAGACTGGGGTAATTAGCGCGTTATTTAACCGTCCGTCGCCCCCGGCTTGCGCGAAAGCACCCATCCGGTGTGGCCGGTCTAATATAAACATAGTAAAATCAGCCACTTGACGGGTGGCCCTCCTCTTGCACCGCAGTCGCAACCATAAACACCGCGAACACTCGGTTATTAGCGCGGAGGAGGTCGTCTAATGCAGATTCGGCAGTCGCTGAGAATTCTGATCCCCAGTTCCGTCCTACTGATTCCATTGTTCCTTTTGTCTGTATCGACGAAGACCTATGCCATTCCGGCTTTCTCTCGCCAGTACCAGACGTCATGCACTACATGCCATCTGGACTTTCCGAAGCTGAATGATTTCGGCAAGGCATTCAAGGACGCGGGGTTCAAATTCCCCAAGGATGATGCGGATTTTCTGAAGGTCGCACCCACGCTGTTGGGTGCGGAAGCGCAAAAACAAGTATGGCCGAAGACCGTGTGGCCGGGATCGATTCCGGGCATGCCGCCGATTGGCTTGCGAATGAACAACTTCTTTCAGTGGACCGGAAGCAATCGCAACCAATTCAACTCTTTAGCCGCTCCAGGGACGCTGCCGCAAGTGATTCCGAACTCTGATTTCGAGACCGGCTTCTTCAGCATCTTCACGGCCGGAAACTTTGGCAGCGACATCGCTTTTTGGGTGGATGACGACATCAGTGTCGCCGGTGACAACGGGAATGGCGGCTTGGGCGACGGCTATCTACGGTTCGTGAACATTGGGCGGTTTCTCAAGCTTCCCAAAGATACCTTTACCGTGCGCGCGGGTCAGTTCGAGCTGGACCTGCCGTTCACACAGGCCCGCAGCATCAACCTCAGCCCCTACGATATCTATTCAGAAGCCAACATCGGGGCGATCAGCACCATGGCGTCGCTCTCGCAGAACGTCAATAACCAATTTACTTTCGCCAACGCAGCCAGGGGAGTCGAGCTTAGCGGGGGCCACACCTACGGTGGCTATCACTACTCGGTCGCGATTTTCGACCAGAATACCAGCGGAACAAGCCAAACGAGCAGCCCCTATGTGCCGTCCGCTACTGGCGGCGCGAACGGCGGCGTCGGGTTCGCTTCGGACTCGAGCTTCAAAAACGTGTATGCGCGGTTCGCATACCGCTTCAACCTGGAGCGCGACTCCGAGAGCCGGAAATCCGTGCAAGCCGCGGGGACGACCGGACCGCGGGATCACACCTATCTCAATTTCGGCACGTTTTACCTGGAGGGCAAGTCGCAGCAGGGTCTTGAGGGTGCACTGGCTAATGGCAATCCTCAACTGCTGTACGCGCGCGAGCCATACTATCGGGCCGGCGGAGATTTTAGCTTCAACTATCGCACCTTCAATCTATTCGGCGTTTACATGTACGGCAAGGACAACAACCTGCTGCCAGTGAACGCGCAGGGTTTGCTGATTCCGTTGCCGATCAGTTCCACGAGCCCACCGCCGGTGGGTTTCATGACCAGCGTTCCAGCCAAGTTTAATGGCGGGTTCCTAGAGGCGGACTACCTGGTTCTGCCTTGGATCATGGCGATCGGCCGTTGGGATGGCGTACATTCCGTTGCCGACCGGGTCAACGGCCTTCTGCTGGCCACCAACACGCCGTACTTCGGCCCGGTTTCCTCGGAGCGAAATCGCTTCACGCCGGGAATTCAGTTTCTGATTCACCCGAACATCAAAGCCTCGTTTGAATATCAGTTTCGGCCCAAACAGACGGTCCTGATCGCGACCGATCCCACAACGGGCGTCCAACAGCCGGTCAATCCTTTCCGGGTGAATACCGCGCTGGTTGGTTTGGAATTCGTGTACTAAAGAAATCGAAAGGCATCTGACATGACGAATCAGCTCACGAGAGTCGTATTGATAGCGTTCCTGACGGGCGTACTTGCTTTGCCGGTGGCGCTTTCGGGTAGTAGCCTGGCGGGCAAGGTGACGGCGGGAAAAGGAGTCTCGGTGGTGTATGTCGAGGCGATTGCGGGAAAGACGTTTCCGGCGCCCGCCGAGCACATCGTGATTGACCAAAAAGGACTGTTGTTTCAGCCGCATGTTGCAGCGGTGCCGGTGGGGTCCACGGTCGAATTCCTGAACAGCGATAAAGTGGCACACAACATTTTCTGGCCAGCGATCAATGGCAATAAGAAGCTGAGCCACAACCTCGGGACCTGGCCCTCGGGGCAGAAGCGCGAATTCAAGTTCGATACTGCCGGAGTGGTGCCGCTGCTGTGCAACGTGCATCCGGAGATGTCCGCCTATATCGTCGTGACTCCGACGCCGTATTTCGCCGTGACCGACGCGGATGGGAACTTCAAGATCGCCGATGTGCCGGACGGACAGTACAGCGTTTCGGCCTGGCACGAAGGCATGAAAGTGCAGTCGAAACCTGTGAAAGTGGCGGGTGACTCTACTGCAGATTTCTCTCTTTCCAAATAAGGCCGACCACTCCGTTCAGCGAGCACAGCGACCATGCGCACGCGATTTCAAGACAAGAAAGTCGACCGTGACTGGCTGAACAGCAACTTCCCCTGCATGATGGCGTGCCCGGCGGGAACTAACGCCGGGCGCTACGTCGCGCTGATCGCCGAGGGCCGGCTGGAAGAGGCCTACCGGTGTGCGCGGGACCCCAACCCGATGGCCAGCATTTGCGGGCGCGTCTGCGCACATCCCTGCGAGACTGCCTGCCGCCGCGGCGCCATCGATAAACCGATCTCCATCCGGGCGCTGAAGCGTTTTCTCACTGAACGATACGGACCGGAATCCAGACATCCTCTGAATATTAGACGGGAGCCCGCGGGCAAGCTGGCCTACCGGGTGGCAGTCGTGGGGAGTGGTCCTGTCGGCCTCTCGGCGGCCCACGATTTGGCGGTGATGGGCTACCAGGTCACGATCTTCGAGGCGGCACCTGCGGCCGGTGGCATGTTACGGCTGGGGATTCCCGAATACCGGCTACCGCGAAGCGTCGTGGATGCGCAGATCCGTGAAATTCTCGATATCGGCAATGTCACGCTCCAACTGAACTCGGCGGCGGGCCGGGATTTCACTATTTCAGGATTGCGCGCGCAGGGCTTCGATGCCGTGGTGATTGCGGTTGGCGCTCACCGCAGCCGCGACCTCTCAATCCCCGGGGTGGACCTCGATGGTGTTCACAAGGGGATCGATTTCCTGCTCAACGCCAACTTGGGGTATCGCTTCACGATCGGGAAGAAAGTGGTCGTGATCGGCGGTGGTAATGTAGCCATGGATGTTGCGCGATCGGCCGCGCGCGAAGTTCTAAAGCAACATGGGACTGAGGGGGCCGGCGAAGTTCCGAGCGACACCAACATCGCGGCCGTTGCGGCGCACGAGATGGTGGACATTTCACTTTCAGCACTCCGGTTGGGCGCACGGGAAGTGAACATTGTTTGCCTGGAAAAGCGCAACGAGATGCCGGCGGCGCTTGAGGAAATCGAAGAAGCCGAGACCGAGGGCATCGTCTTGCGGGACGGGCGTGGCCCTAAGCAGGTGGTGGGACGCAATGGAAAAGTTGCGGGACTTGAGACGCTCCAGACCAAGTGGGTGTTCGATTCCTCCGGAAAGTTCAACCCTGCGTTCTACGAGAACAGCGAATCGGTGCTTGAGTGCGACACGATCATCATGGCGATTGGCCAGGCACCTAAGCTGGATTTTCTGCGGCCGGAGGATGGCGTACAGGTGTCGCCGCGTGGCCTGATTGTGGCTGACCGCGGCAGCCTCATGACCAGCGCCGCGGGGACTTTTGCGGGTGGCGACTGCGTATTCGGACCGCGCCTAATCATCGATAGCGTGGGCGACGGGCGGCGTATCGCGGCCGGCATCGACGAATATCTCACCGGACGCAAACGGGCCGAACCGGAGATTGAAGTCGAAGTACTCGACCGCCATCGCATGTTCGCGGACTACATGAACTGGAACCGGCAACCTGTGCCGATGCTTCCGCTCGACCGGCGAACGGGCGTGACCGAAGTGGAAGTCGGGTTCGATGCGGAGAGCGCGATGCGCGAAGCCCGAAGGTGTCTGCGCTGCTGGGTCAACACGGTTTTCGAAGGCAACGAACCCGATGGATCGCAATGCGTGTTGTGCGGGGGCTGCGTGGATATCTGCCCGGAAGACTGCCTGAAGCTGGTGCCGCTCGAGCAGATTAACTTCACTCCCGAGGTGATGGATCACATTCAGCAGAACGAGCAGCTCTATCGGGTGGAACTGGACGATGTCGCGGCCGAAGAACTCGGCATTATCACCGGCTCGGCCATGATCAAGGACGAAACTCGCTGCATCCGTTGCGGGCTGTGCGCGGAGAGGTGCCCTGTGCAAGTGATCACGATGGAAGCCTATCACCTGGTGACGGACGAACTGCCGCAATTGATTCAGATACAGGCAAGGTGAACCATGGCGGATGAGAAAAACACAGAACCACGCTGCACGCGCCGCGAGACATTCGTGAAGCTTGGCCTCGGCAGCCTGGGGATCGCGGGCGCGGGCGCGGTGGTGTTCGGTACGGAATTCCTGTCTCCGAACGTCCTTTACGAACCTTCACCGATAACCAATGCGGGTAAACCCGAACACTTCCCGCAAGGCTCGGTGACGGCCGATCCGAAGACCGGCATTTACGTGATCCATGGGCCCGAAGGCTTCTACGCTCTCTCGGCCGTATGCACGCACTTGGGCTGCCTGACGGCCTGGGCACCGGAACAAAATCAGATCGCCTGCCCCTGCCACGGCAGCAAGTTCAATTTGGAGGGCGTGAAGATCGAAGGCCCGGCGCCGCGGCCTCTGCCGTGGCTCCGCATGTGGATCAGCGACGAAGGCGACCTGATGGTGGACCGCTCCACCATGATTCCCGCCAGGCAGTTTCTGAGGACCTAGCATGGCGAACGCGATCGAAGCATACATCAACGAATTGCGCGAGACGCGCGTCTGGCGCTCGGTGTTCCGCAGCGGAACGGGAGCGACGAACCTGCGCCGGGCGCTCGCGGTGCAGCAGAACATCTTCCTGCATCTGTTTTCGGTGAAGATGCGGCGCGCGGCGCTGAACTTCAGCGTGACCTGGTACCTGGGAACGCTCAGTCTCGCGACGTTCCTGATTCTGGTGGGCACGGGGGTTCCGCTCATGCTGTACTACCATCCTTCGGTGCCGCAAGCATACGCGGACATGAAGGACCTGCAGTTTGTGGTTTCGGCGGGTGTGTTTCTGCGGAATCTGCACAGGTGGTCGGCGCACGCCATGGTGCTGCTGGTGTTCGCGCACATGTTCAAGGTGTTTTACCGTGGCGCTTACAGGAAGCCACGCGAGTTTAACTGGGTGATCGGCGTGGTGCTTCTGATCATCACCTTGTTTCTCAGCTATACGGGTTATCTGCTGCCGTGGGATCAACTGGCGTATTGGGCGATCACGGTGGGTTCGAACATCATGTCGGCGGTACCGGTACTGGGCCAGAAGATGCGCTTTCTGATGCTGGGCGGGAACTCGGTGAACGCCAACGCGCTGCTCCGCTTTTACGTGTTGCACTGTGTGATTCTGCCGCTGGCGGCGATTTTGTTCATAGGGATTCACTTCTGGCGCATCCGCAAGGATGGCGGCCTGTATACCGGCGAGGGAAAACCGCATGAGTGAGCCCAAGAAGTTCGAGGCGGTTCTGGATTCCGATAGCCGCAAGGCGCCGGTGCGAGTGGCGTTTGTCACGCGGCGGACATCGCCCCACGTCAAAGCTAAAGATGATGCACTGGTGATGACATGGCCGGAGACGCTATTCCGGGCGGCGGTGGCGATCGAGGTGCTTGCGATTGCGCTGGTGCTGCTGGCGCTGTTCTGGGACGCACCGCTCGAGGGGCTGGCCGACCCAATGCAGACGCCCAACCCGGCGAAAGCACCGTGGTATTTCCTTGGCCTACAAGAACTGCTGCACTATTTCCCGCCAGTGATTGCGGGCGTGCTGATCCCGACGATGGTGATTGTGGCGCTCATCGTGATTCCGTACTTCAACATCAACGTGGAAGCGCAGGGAGTCTGGCTGCGGGACAAGCAGCGTCGGATGCGCATCGTGGGAATCGTGGTGGCAGCGCTGGTGGCGTTGTTTCTGGCCATGCGGGTGTGGGTGATCCTGATCCCGACCGTAACCGTTGCGGCTTTCCTATTTCTTGCAGCAGCGAGCTTGCCTGATTCGCCGGGCCGATTCCGGCGCTGGCTGGTGTCGAAACCGCTCTCGTTTTGGATCATGACGTGGTTCCTGATTCAGGCATCGGTGCTGACTGTGGTGGGAACGTTCTTCCGCGGCCCCGGCTGGGCGTGGGTCTGGCCGTGGAGGGCATGATGGGACGGAAGATCCGAGCGGCGTGGGAATTCCTTTTCGGCGATAGTGCGCGAGCGTTCGGCACACTCAGCATCGTGCTGGTGTTGTGCCTCGCGGTGGTGCCGGCGAAACATCATTTTCGTGAGTGGGCGCAATATCAATCACAATACCTGCGCTTGATTCGCCAGCGCGGAGACGCAGCCACGCTGCAGCGCCGTTTCCAAGCGGGATTGCAGCAGACCTGGTTGCCAGATCTGGCGGTAGTGGACCGCTGCTCCACGTGCCACCTGGCCATGAAGGAGACGTCGCTCGCGGATGTGAGCACACAGCCGTTCCGTCCGCACCCGCCGATACCACACACCTTGAACGAATTCGGATGTGTGATGTGCCATCGGGGGCAGGGCGCGGCCACCACGGTGGAGGAAGCGCATAGCAGCACGAAGGCATGGGAGCAGCCCCTATTGCCGGCGCGATATGTCGAAGCATCGTGCGGACAGTGCCATCAGAATGCGCAGGCCGGAACACCGCAGCTCAACCTTGGTAGGAAACTCTTGGCGCGGTACGGATGTGTGGGTTGCCACACGCTGAAGACACCCGAGGGTGCGCGCGTGACGGCTACGGATGAACCTCCGCCGCTTACGCACATCGCCGAGAAAACCACGCGGGAGTGGATTTACGCCTGGCTGAAGAACCCACAAGCATATTCGGTTTCGGCCACGATGCCGGATTTCAAGCTGACGGATGCGGACGCGCGGGACATCTCGGCATTCCTGTTGAGCCAGAGTATGCCGTCGCGTTCGGCAGTTGCTTTGAAAACGGCCGCGGCTGCGGGAGAGGCGCAGGAGGGCGCAAGCGTCTATGGCGAAGCCTTCTGTGCTTCCTGCCACGCGGTGCAGAACGCGGCGGGGCTGATGGTGGGCGGCGATATCGGGCCGGAGTTGACGCGGGTGGGCTCCAAGGTGAAGGCGGAGTGGCTGGACGAGTGGCTGCGCAATCCGAAAGGCTACGCGGCGCATACCGCGATGCCGCGATACCGGTTCAACGAGAAACAGCTCGGACTGCTGGCGGGTTTTCTCGAGGCGAAGACGGATAGCGATCTGCTCGCTAACGTGCATCTGGAGGCCGCGACGCAGGATCAGGTGGCGCACGGCAAGGCGCTGGTGAATGAGCGCGGCTGTGCCTCGTGCCATGAGATCAACGGCGTGAACCGGCCCGACAACTTTGCGCCGGATCTGAGCGCGGTAGGCAGCCGGTCGCTCTCGAAGCTGGTGTTTGCTCCCGGGGTGGCGCACACGTTGCCCGATTATCTGGCCGCCAAGATTCGACAGCCCCGAGTGTTCGGCAATCAATTGAAGATGCCGCAATACGGCTTCGCTCCGGCCCAGGTGGATGCTTTGGTGACCGCGCTCTTGGCGCAGACGGAACGCGCACAGACGCTGCCCGCGGTGTTGCGCGTGCCGGGCCCGGCTGTCTCGAACTATCAGCCCGCTGGAAAAGCCGGAAAGCTGATGGAAGATATGCAGTGCTTCAGTTGCCATACGATCAACGGGCGTGGCGGCGATATGGCGCCAGACCTGACTTGGGAGGGCAGCGCAGTCGGGCGGCAATGGCTGGTGAGCTTTCTCAAGAACCCGAACACGCTGCGGCCCGCGCTGATCCGGCGCATGCCGAAATTCAATGTGACGGATGCGGAAATCGCAACGCTGGCGGATTACATCATGACCGCCTACCAGACCCCCGCGTTCGAGGCGGATTCGATGGATGCAGCAAGCTTCACGGCGCAGGATCGGGAACACGGTCGGCAGCTTTTTTACTCGAAGTATGCCTGCCAGTCCTGCCACATTGTCGATCCGCAGAATGACAAGGGGTACGTCGGGCCGACGCTGACGCAGGTGGGCACGCGGTTGACACCGGCGTGGATGTTCCACTATCTGAAAAACCCGCAGGCGCTGCGGCCGGGGACGATCGAGCCGAACCAGCACTTGAGCGATGACGATGCCCGCGCGTTGACGGCGTTCCTGGCGGATCAGAAAAAAGCACCAGTGCAGGAGGTTGCGAAGAAATGATACGGGCTTCGTTCACACTGTTTGCGCTGGCGCTGTTTGCAGGTTGTGGGCGGCAGCAGCAAGTTGCACGAGTCGAGCCCAAGGCGTTTGGAGCTGCGCTCGTGGAAGTGAGCGGCGGCAAGCAAATAGCGGCTAGCGGCACGCCGGTTGAGCAGCCATTGGTGGTACAGGTGAACGACGCGCAAGGCGCCGCGTTGGCCGGCGCATTGGTTTCGTTTCACGTGAGCGGCGGGGCGGCGGTTGATCCTGTCGAAGGGCTCACGGGCACCGACGGCCAGTTGAGTGCGAGCGTCATGTTGGGCGGCGTCGCGGGGCGCTATCAGATCCTCGCGACGACACGAGACAAAGCAGGAAAAGGAATCGAGCTGCGATCGGAAGAGATCGCGCTCGGGTACCAGCAGAATTTGGGCCGCCAGTTGAACGACCGGTACTGCTCGCGCTGCCACGATTCCGAATCGAGCGCGGAACGAGTTTCCAATCACGATAATCTCAAGGCGGCGCCGCACGCGTTTACCGATGGGGCTTTCCTCAACAACGTGAGCGACGGGGATTTGACGAACATCATCACGCACGGCGGGCCGGCGCTCAATAAGTCGGCCGAGATGCCGCCCTACGGAGCTACGCTGCAGAAGTCTGAGATCGACGCGCTGGTCGCGTTCATTCGAGCGGTTGCCGATCCACCATATCGTTTGAAAGGTTTGGTTTATGCGAAGAATTAGATGCTCGATTGTGGTCGCTGTCCTCATCGCCGCAGCGAATAGCGGCTCCGCCCAGATTGTCTCCCCGCCGGAAATTCGGGACGCGCAGATGCGTGAGCTACAGCAGGCGCACTTGGCCGATCTGAAGGCAGTGGGCGTCGAGATTTCATCGCATTCCTTTCCCTATCGGCTTTACTTCAGCCGTACCCTGGATCTGAACGAATCTCAGCAGCAGCGGGGCGATCAGCGGTCCATCCGGTTCGACAAGTTTCGCAACCAAACGGTGGTTGAGATTACGGCCAACTATTACGCGGCGTATTCGGCGGACTTGATGCACAGGGAAGAACGCGCTCGACGCACCCTGGACGACGTCATCATCCCGATGTTGCAGGTGGCTGTTCCGAAGCTCATCAGCGAAGAGAAGGTGCAGGGGTTCGCGTTTGAGATTTCCTATCATGTACGAAAGAAAGTTCTGGGCGTGAGCACGGAGAATCCCGAGAATGCTGCATTCATTCTGCCGCGGGCGGCCGCGCGCCAACTGATGGCGGCTACGAGTCCCGCGGAGCGGGAAGCCGCGCTGATGCAGGGATTGCTGTTCGTGAATCGCGAGCCTCTGGATGGCTGGGGAAGCCGCGTGAGTGAATTTGCGGCGGATACCCCAACGGCACCAGCGCCGGCGCCTCTTCGCGTGGACGCAAAGCCGGCACCGGAAGTTGGAGGGTTATCGGCCATCGTTACCCCAGCGCCTGTCGAGCGCGAAAAGCCGGCTGCGCCCGTGGTGGCCGCGGAACCGCCGGTTCGCTTGGCAGCAGATCCGCGTCCCGAGATTTCAAAGGATAGTCTGAGCAAACTGCAAAGTGCGCATCAGGAGGATTTGGACCGCTTGGTTCACGATCTGGATAAAGAAGCGCGTTTTGTTTCCTATGCGCCGCCGAGTTTCATTCCGTTCCACAAGGGCGCGTACCTGCAACTCTCGATGACGACGACTCTCCAGGAGAAGGAAGGCGGCTCGCAGTATCGCGTAGCGGCGCTGGCGTTCGATGAGCACATCGCGCATCTGATCCGGCCTGCACTCGCGTCTCTGAAGAGCCGGCCGGATTTCGACGGCATCGATTTCAGCACCAGCGTACGGCTGGCGGGAGCGGCGGGTTCCGGCGTAGCGGTGGAATTCATCTTGCCGACGAACACGCTCCTATGCTATCAAGACTACGACTGCACAGGACAGCAGATCATCAATCTGGGGTTCGTCCTGATCAACGGAGAACGCTCCAGCTTGGACTTGCAGAGCGCCGAAGCATCGATTGTGGCGCAGCGCTAACCCGGCGCAAGGGGCATGCCCGCAGGGACCATGTCATCGACTGCGGAGCGTTCCACGCGGCAGGTACGGCGCATCAAGCCGCGCCGCTCTCCTGCTGCTCCTGACATTGACGACAAGCCACCCTGTCCGCGGAATCTCCGGTCTAATTCTTGCCCATCCCGGAGACGATGCGGCAGAGATTCCATCTTTTAGCCCAGGCGATGAAACAGTGATTTCCAGTTCTCCCGGAGCACGGCGTGCCAGAGCACGTTCGCTCCGACAACGGAGCCGAAATGACCGCCCGGCGAGTGAGAAGCTGGCTGGAAACAGTGGGCACGCAGCCGCTGTTCATCGAGCCAGGCAGCCCTTGGGAGAACGGGTACTGTGAATCGTTCAACGGAAAACTGCGGGATGAGTGTCTAAACGGAGAGATTTTCTTCTCTTTGAGAAAAGCGCAGGTGGTCATAGAGATGTGGCGGAAGCACTACAACACTGTGCGTCCGCACAGTGCATTGGGGTATCGTGGACCCCGGTCCTCGCCGGCCAACCCCATCCTAAAATGCAGGCGAAGGGAGACCTCGAAGCTCGTCATGACCCGGTCTTGCGCACAGAGTTATACTCTCTATCAAACTGGTACACATTCCCGGTCAGGCCAGTATGGCATTGATCACGGCGCCGTTACCTCGGCCGAATTCAGCACTGCAGGCGTCGGTCTGCATCTTGAACTCTTGCAATGCCTCCACGGATGGCTGGATGGCGTAACTCGTGGAGTTGAAGAGGTCGGGCAGGTTCGAATTGTTGTCAATACCATCGAGGGGAAAATTGTTCTGGAGAGAACGGGCGCCGTTGGCGGCAAAGCCGTACGAGGTCTGATTTCGCGAACCGGGCTCGCTCGGTGAAACACCGGCGCTTAGCAAGGCGAGTTGGGCGAAATTCCGGCCGTTGAAGGGGAGATTCACCATTTCTTGACTGTTGATGACTTCGCCCAAGCTCGAAGTCTCGGCCTGGATTTCGGCGGCCGACTTGCAGTGGAGTGGCGACGTACTCGCCGATGTCGTTTGTCTGCGTCGCGAACTTGACCCCTTTGTCGGCATCCGCAACCACAACGCCGGCATGGGGAATGGGGGCGCCAGTCGAATCTCGCACGGTGTGTCACGCTGACCAAATGAAATACCACAAATGAATCATTGAAGCCTCCTTAGATGCTGGTCTCTAATGAACTAATGTGAAATTTTCTTATATTGCAAGAAAGATTTCTATATCATAGATCGGCCTCTTCTGAGGAGTGCATGGCGACTGGCGGGTTCAGCGTTGAGATGGAGTAATGTAGGCGCGTTTCATGGAGGCGCGGGTTGCCGGCGCGCAACCGTTTCCGCGACTTTACGCGGCAAAATGGAAGACCACTGGGGCGGTCAAGTTGGAGTAATGTAGGTTCAAGGGTCCGCAACGCCAATCTGTATTCGAAGGGTGGTATCCTCGACCGGAGCGAGCCTTATGAAACATTTCCCAAGTGCTGTGGAGCATTGCGGCATGGTGAAGATTTGATGGGTAAAAAGCTCACCCTGCATGACGTAGCCGCCTCGGCAGGCGTAAGTCCCTCAACGGTGTCTCGCATCGCTCGCGGAAGCGCTCGCGTGAGTCCTGAGGTCCGGGACCGTGTGTTGAAAGCTGCATCGAATCTGAGCTTCAGTTTGGCCCGTAGCAACAAACCAAAGGTAGTTACGTTCCTTCTTTGCAACCGCGATGTGTTGCATTATTTCCACTCCCGAGTGCTCGCTGGGGCGCGGAGGCCTACTTAGCTGAGCGTGATTACAACCTGTTGTACTTGTCGTTCCGGTACACATCCGGCGTCCCGCCTCAGGACATCCACTTGCCGCAAGTACTGCGTCGCCGCGACATGGTAAGCGGGTTCATCGTTGCGGGAACGAACACGAAAAATCTATTGGATCTACTTGGTCAGAAGGAAGTTCCGTTTGTGGTGTTGGGCAACAACGTTCTGGGCCAGTGGACAGAAAAAGAATGTGACACCGTATGGTCAGACGATCCCCAAGGTGCATATGAACTGACGCAATATCTTCAGTCTCTAGGCCACCGGGACATCTGGTTTGTTGGAAACTGCCAGCTAGCCTGGGATGCCCGGAGATACGAGGGCTACCGCCGGGCCATGTTGGAAATGGGTTTGGTCCCCCAGTTCAGCTCCTTTGACATTCAGCAGGAGGAGGATCTCGGCTTTCTGGCAACTAAATCCATACTCGGCCAGGGGAAGCCCGTTACGGCGATTTTCGCTGGTGGCGATGTCCTTGCCCGGGGGGTATACAGGGCGTTGAGAGACGCCAGGCTCAAGGTTCCTGAGGACATCAGTGTAGTGGGCTTCAACGACATTGAGGCGGAGAGTCTCCATCCCCCTCTTACAACGGCTCACGTGTTTTGCGAGCAAATCGGCAGACATCTTGGGGAGTTGCTGTTGGATCGGATTACCGTGCCCAATCGGCCTGCGCGGCGGTGCACGATCCCGACCCAGGTCGTGAAGCGCGAATCGTGCGCGCCACTGGCTCCGGCCCGGGAGCCATCCACCTCGGAATCACTGCAAAGGCTCGTTGAGACGCGGTGAGCGAAGGCGCATCGCGACTGCGTGCTTTTCCAAGGCCTCGGCCAAACTTCGCGGCAACATCTGATCCTTCTGGCTAATCCTTTGATTAGCTAAAGGATCGATGAAACCGCTGCGGGCCGTCGTCATAATGAAAAGCTTAAGACAGATTCATGGTGCGTCTTGATCGTCTATGGGAAGAGCAGAACAGGACACCTGTTTTGCTGCTTAGTGGCGCGATTGTCTTGGTGGTTGCCGTGGTGGATTGGCTGACAAAGCCTTACGTGTCATTGGGTTTCCTGTACTTGTTTCCCATCATGCTGGCGGCGGCATTCCTTCCGCGCTGGTCGATCGCGTTGCTTGGCGTCGTCTGCGCGATTCTGGCCGAGGTCTTCAGTTCACTGGATCAGTCCATCGTTCGGCTGGCCTTCGAGACGTTGGCGCTTGCCGGTTGCGGATTGTTCGTCGCAGAACTGGTTCGCAATCGCCGATTGAACCTGCAGACGGAGCAGAGATTGAAGGCTTTAGTCGAAACGAGCCCGGCGGCGATTGTGACCGTTGATGAGCGTGGCTTCATCGAACTCGCCAATCGCGCCGCCGCCGAACTGATGGCGCCGAGGGAGGGCCAGTTGATTGGCAACCCGATCGCGGCATTTCTACCCGAACTGCACCACGCCCTCCGGTGGGAGGAAGCACCACAGTTCCGTGCCTCCATGCAATGTCAAGGACACAGAGGAAACGGTGAGTCTTTTACCGCTGACGTCTGGTTTTCCACATACAAGGAGGGCCCCACACCCAAAGTGGCCGCAATCATCGCAGACGTCACTGAAGACACTGGAGTTGGGGGATCGAGTTCACTGGCATCAGAGCATCGGGAACGAGCCGAATTAAACAGCCGGGAGACGGACGTTCTTCGTTTGTTGGTGCAGGGGTTCACCAACAAAGAGATAGCAGGCCGAATGGAGATCTCGGAAAGTGCCGTCAAGAACACGCTGCAACAACTTTTCGCCAAAACGAGTGTCCGGACGCGCAGCCAACTCGTACGAGTGGCGCTCGAACAGTACCGAAGCGTACTCTAACATTTTAATAGGCCAATCAAAAGATTAATCACTTGGCCGGCGGCCAGTTATGAAATTCGCGGCGGCTTGCCAGCGCAGGCCTGTCAGAATCGGGCTCGCCCGTTCGCCCCGGTTTCCTCAACTGCCGTACAGTCCCCAACGAGCCTTCGAGCGCAACTCGCACCAGCTGACTCCGCCTTCGCACCTTTGCTTTGTAAAATAGCTGCTGTACGATTCCCTTCACAGAGCTTTCAGACAGGCCAATTTCTTCCGCAATGTTCTTATTTGTCAGTCCTCCCACGATGCCGAGAAGCACCTTTTGCTCTCTGCCTGTCAGAAAGCTAACAGATCTTTGATCGTACTGGTTAGACAGAAGCTGAATGACACCTTCATCCACCCAGACTTGGCCATTCGCTACTAGTCTGATGGCCTGCACAAGGCGGTCCGGGGCCTCGGACTTTGAAAACACGCGGAGGAACCGAGCTTTAATGCGACAGCAGAGTCACGCGCATCAGCTGTTCCGGCCACGATCAGGAATCGACCGTGATAGCCAGCACGCCGGGCAGTCGAGATGAACTCATCTCCGCGCTCCGTGCCGAGGCCGAAATCTAACAAGACGACATCAACCGGGGAACGTTCTAGGATCTCCAGTGCCTCGGCGCAGTTGCCGCATTGGCCCGCCACTTCAAAACCCGGCTCCAACGCCAAGAAGCGACCCAGGCTGGCGCAAAAAGAGCGTGATCATCAAAAAGGACCAGGCGAATTCGCTTCTCTTGTGGCTGTTCGCTCATAGCTTCCGCCGTCGCTAGTCTCGATCTCTTGACCTCGCGACCATGCCCTCTTTGTGCTTAGGTCACTCCGCAGCGAGTCCATGTTATTTTGAATCGCCCGCCGCGCCAAGTATCTCAGCCAAAAGAAAGCGACTCTTGGCGCAAAGATTGATCCTCTGGCCAAAAGATTAGGCCGCAGCCAAAACCGGCCGCAAAAGTGGACCGATTGTTGAACGATGATTCAAAGACCAACGTGCATGAACTGAAGATAGGTGGTTTCCCCGGTGCGGGAAAGCTAAAGTCGGGGTGTCGTTGCCGTGGTGTTCCTCCATGACAAGTCTGTATCGGATGGACTGCACATCCTCATCCAATGGCCACTCTCTACGTTAATTGCAAAGAGGAACGACGACAACGAAAAACGGACCGTGGAGGACTCAAAAGCGTACCCGCCAGAATCCAAAATGCTGCCCGAACTGACTTCATCATCGCGGGTGGGGCACATACCATTTTAAGGGCAAAGCAGTTCTTGAACAGATGCTGAAAATCGTCATTCCTTTAGTGTGTTCGGGCACTGCGCACAGGGCCCAACTTGTATCCCTGGTGAGCCTGATCGCTGGTTGTCTGGCCCAAAGCGCGCGCGCGCAGACCACTTACACTTGGCAGCGGATAAAAGACAAGTTCGAAGCTACGAACCCGACCTTGAAGGCTGCCCAGCTCAACATCGATGAGTCGCGGGCCGCTGAAATCACAGCCTACTTGCGTCCGAACCCAGACGTTAGTGGAACGCTCGATCAGATCAATCCATTCACGACGCAGCCGCCCCCGAACAGGAGGTCCGAACCGTTACAGCCCCTTCGCATTCTCCCTGCCTTCTGGCTCCGTCAGCTATCTGCACGAGAGGGCACATGAACGCGAGTTACGGCGTGACCAGGCCAAGGAATCCACTGCCGTCGCGGAATCGAATTATCTGGACCAGGAGCGCGGTCTGGTGTTCAACTTGCGGACTGCGTTCGTCCAGACATTGCGGGCGAAAGCGGTACTTCAGAACGCGAGGGAGGACCTGGAATACTGGGACCGCGAACTCGACGTGAATCGTCTGCGCTTCAAGGCGGGCGACTCGCTCAAGTGGATCTGGATCGCCTTGAAGGGCGGCGGGTCCAGTTTAATCGGACTATGAAACCGCGTGGTGAATCTTCGGACGTCCAAGATCCAGCTTTTGATGCTCATCAGCGACCGGACGCCGATTGAGCGGTTTGACATCGGCGGGCCGTTCGATTTCACCGATGGGTTAGGCCCCTCGATGAATTTCGGCGTATCGCGCTGGAAGCACGGCCGGACCTGAAAGCCTCTGTCCAGAACGTGGAATTGGCAAAGATCGCCCACCAGTTGGCCGTGGCCAACGGCGCGGCCGATCCGACGTTCAGCCTGTGGTATTCGCATAATTCCTCGTTCGCCAAATCCCCTTTGCCGACCAGACAATCGGCGGGAGTGTCAGCATTCCATTGCGTATCTTCGACCGGAACCAGGGCGAGAAAGCGCGAACTCAGATCGACGTCGGCCGCAACGAACGATTGCGGGATGCCAACAATGCGCGGGTCTTCAGCGACGTCGATTCGGCCTACTGGACGCTGGTCCAAAACTTGAATCTTCTGAGGTCATACAAGACCAAGTATCTGCCGCTGGTGATCGATGTCCGCGAGCGAATGGCTTTTTCGTTTAAAAACGGGGGCGCCTCCTTGCTGGATTTCCTGGATGCCCAAAAAGCCTATCGGGACACCCGTTTGGCTTACCTGGATCTGATTGGCTCGTACCTGACGGCCGCGGCCCAAATGAACATGGCCGCCGGCAGGGAAGTTGTGCAGTGAACCGCCTGCTTATTTTCGAGGCAACTGTGTGCATAGGTCTGTGCCTGCTCGTCAGCGGATGCGATCGGAAGGTCACGGCGCAAGAAGGTGCGGCA
>CAVWAJ010000005.1:0-8707 GCA_963752965.1 Terriglobia bacterium
GGATGGCGTTTACGCGGAAGAACGATTCGTCTGCTTCGGGACTCCTCTTTGACGCTGCTTCCCGTTCGGCAGCGCGCGACGGCGGCGTTGCTCACCCAATATTGCGCGGACGGGAATTCGCTGCTGTCCTGCCTGCAGTGCGGCGCCTGCACGGTGAACTGCCATCTTGCCGAAACCGACGGCGCCCTTTTCCCGCGGCGCCAGATGACGCTTCTGCAACTGGGCGAAGTGGACAAACTGCTTGCCGATCCCAACGTCTGGCTCTGTTTCAATTGCCAGGACTGTACCTCGCGTTGCCCGGCCAATGCCGGGCCTGGCCGGATCATGGCAGCCATTCGTCGCCTGGCCGTGGAGCACTATTCCGTGCCCCGCTGGTGGAGTCGTTTGGCAAGTCAGCGGCGCGGTTTTCTGCCCATGCTGCTGACGGCCATCGCTCTGCTGCTGGCGGCCATCGCTGTCGGCGGGTCGTTCTCGCCCCAGATCACGCCGGTGCGTTATGCCAGCATGCTTCCCCATTTCACGTTGAATCTGTTCTTTGGAGCGATTGCTGGCATGGTAATGATCGGTGCCGTGATCAGCGCGGCACGTGCGTGGAAGGCATTCACCGGGGAATCGCTCTGGGAAGCCAACCTTGGCCGTCTGGTTTACTCCCTTGCCTCCGTAACTCGCCAGATCGCCACCCACCAGCAATTCTCCGAATGTCAGCAGTTTCCCTGGAGCCGATGGGCGCACATCTCTGTGTTTTACGGCTTCATCACGCTGCTGGCGCTGGCTGGTGCCGCGGCCACGCTCATCGCTCTCGGTGCTCCCTATCCTCTGCCTGTTTTCCACCCCTTCAAAATTGCTCGGTAATCTTGCCGCAGTGTTGGTGGTCAGCGGGAGCCTGTACTTCTGCGTTCAACGTCAGCGGGCATCTCGGAACCGGGATGCAAGTTCATGGTTTGACTGGGTGCTGTTGCTGGAGCTTTTGCTCGTAAGCGTTACCGGCCTGCTGGCTGAAATCTTTCGCTACGCAAATGTGGGCGTGCTGGCCTACCCGACGTACTTTCTGCATTTGGTATTTGTGTTCGCTCTGCTTGCGGGTTCAGCAAACTCCAAGCTCGCACATGTGCTCTACCGCACGGTTGCGCTCACAGCGGAACAGTACAAAGCAATCGCAGAGTCGCCCTTGGCCGATCTGGAACCTCGAAGGGTGGCGGCATGAACCGCAATATCTCGCCAACACGAACAAATATTTCCTGCCGACTTGCTTTCGAAAGGGCACGAGGAACTCAGAGACATTCCGGACGACAAACTGGTGACGGCCTACGAGTCCATGCGGGACAACGAGTTCGCTGCCGATCACACCTACCCGAACCTCAGACGCCTCTATGGAACATCGCTGGAACGGGAGAAAGACCGGCGCGAAATCCGCCAGTGGGCAGAGAATTGCGATGCGGAGATGCAGGAGTGGTACGAAAAGGCCCGCAATGAGCCCTGCACATGGTGGCTGCAGAACCATCTCGTTGCGAAACACGCCCTGAAAAGCTGCATTGCTTGTGGCGTTTGCACTTCGCAGTGCCCGGCCGCCCAGTATTATCCCGAGTACAATCCCCGCACCATTGTTGACGCCGTTCTCTCGAAAAGCGAAGACCGCCTGGTCGAACTCCTGAAGTCCGATGTTCTCTGGTATTGCGGACAATGCGGTTCCTGCAAGCCGCATGTGCCCGCTGGAAAACAATCTGATGGGACTGATCTCGTCCTTGCGCTTTCTGGCCCAACTGAAGGGATATCACCTGCACAGCGTGAGGGGGCGGCAGCAATACGCAATGCGGCATTTGTGCGGCGGAAATTTGTGGAATCGCGCCTGCACCCTGTACTTCCGGAATATCACGGCTGAAGGTCACCCGGATTTCGGCCCGCGCTATGCAAAATATCAGTCCGAGGCGGAGGGTCAGATGGTTCGCTTAGGTGCCAATCCAGATCGGCCAGGGCATTTTGGCGGACGCAAATTTTCACCGCAAACGCTGGCGGAATTTCGTTCGTGCCTGGCCTCCGGTGGCACGCTGGTGTTGTGGAATCAGCTTGAGGAATACGCAAGTGAGGACGCGAGGAAAAGCGGCGTCTCGATTGACGAATATCACGATCGGGTTCACCGCGAAGGATAGACAAAGGAAGAACAGACATGGCGACATCGATGATTGCGCCCGAGACTATCAAAGAGATCCCGGAAAACGATTTTTTTCTTACGCCGAGCTGCATTCTGGGTGCTGTCAACCCGGGGGCCGAGGTTCTCATTAGCCGCATCTACGATTTGCTTGGGCTGCGATGGAAGGCGGCGGGAGATCGTGCGGAGTCGCAATGCACGTGCTGCACGGGCTTTTCGTCGCACGGCGACCTTATCTCGATCGAAAGTACGCTGCTGGTAACAGCGCGTCTGTGGTCGGTCGCGGCAGAAATCGGCGTTGAAAATATCACCACCGCGTGCGTGACATCGTTCGCAATTCACAACGAATGCATGGAGATGTATCAGCATGAGCCGGGGCTGCACGAGCGCGTGGATCGCTGGCTGCAGCGAGCGTGCGGCCGGCGATTGCAGATTCCCAAACATGTGGTTCATGCGAGCGACATCATGTATCGCAATCGCGAGGCTCTGGCGGAGAAGCTGCGGTATCGGTTGGTCGATCACAACACCGGACGACCGTTGCGTATCGTGGATCATGTTGGATGCCACTACGCCAAGGTTTTCCCCGAGAAGTCGATTGGTGGATCGGAATCTTGCGACGTGCTGGCCGGGCTGATTCGCGCCTGGGGCGGCGAGACCGTGGACTACCCGGAGCGGCGTCACTGCTGCGGCATGGGGTTCCGGCAATGCGCGATTCGTCCCAATCGCGGCTACACGCATGGCTTGCGTTCTGAAGAAACTGGAGAGCATGGAACCGTGGAAACCGGACGCGATTCTCACCAACTGTCCCGGCTGCAACCTCATTCTCGACAAGGAGCAATGGGCCATTCTCCAGATGACCGGCGTGGAGTACAACATCCCGACACTCTCCTATACGGAGCTTGCAGGCTTGCTGCTGGGCTGGGATCCCTACGATGTCGTGGGAATTCAGGGCCATACCGTGCCTGTCGAACCTCTTCTCGACAAGCTTGGGATTCCTTACGACAAGTCCAAAGAATGGCTGACAAAAGAGAACCTGGAGGTCACGTAGCGAACTGGTATGGCGAAACCGGTATGCATCATCGGCGGCGGGGTGGCGGGCATGCAGGTGGCGCTGGTGCTGAACTCGCTCGGAATGCCCTCTGTACTGGTCGAGAAGTCCCCGATACTTGGGGGCAGGGTTCCCAAGCTCTCCAGGACTTTTCCCTTCTTCAACGACGACGGATTCCACGATGGCAAGGAGTTCACCGACGCCATGGAACGCGACCTGCGAGCAGCGCCTCTCATTGACGTTCGCTGCGGCTCGGTGGTCAGCGCTTTGCGCGGAGATTTTCCCGACTTCACAGTCGAACTTGGCGACGGCAGCTCCATCGCGGCCGGGGCGGTCGTTGTCGCCACGGGATTCACGCCCTTCGATCCCACCAGCCTCAAAGAATATGGGTATGGAGCTTATCCCAACGTGATTACGGCCACCGAGTTGGAGTGGATGTTGAACCCGCGCGGCCCAACCGGCGGAAGACTGGTGCGGCCGAGCGACGGCAAGGATGCCGAGAGGCTGGCGATCGTGTTCTGCGTCGGTTCGCGCAACAAGCGCATCGGAGCGCCCTTTTGTTCCCGCATCTGCTGCTCGTATAGCACCAAGCAGGCGAGCACGGTCATGGAGCGCAATCCCAAGGCACTGGTGGCTTGCTTCTACATGGATGTTCGTACCTACGACCGCGGTTTCGAAGAGATGTACTCACTGGCACAAGAGCGGGGCGTCCGCTACATACGGGGCCGCGTCTCCATGTGCCGGCAACTGCCAGACGCGTCTATTTCCGTCCGCGCGGAAAACACGCTGCTGAACCGCCCCTTCACCGGCGAATTCGATCTGGTCTCGCTTTCGACGGGAATGAGGCCGTGCGAGGGGGTTAACGAGTTGGCCCGCTGTCTGGGAATCACCTGTGGTCCCGATGGATTTTTTCTGTGCCGGGAATGGTTCCGGCATCCGCATGATGCGACCCGCGATGGCGTTTTTCTCGCGGGATGCGCGACCGGCATGAAACCGATCCGCAACTGCATGATTGACGGCGCGGCCGTGGCCGCGCGCGTGACCGCTCTGTTAGGGGAGGCTACGGCATGAGATACGGAGTCGTCATCGACAGCCGCAAGTGCATCGGCTGTCATTCCTGCACGGTGGCATGCAAAACCGAGAACAAGGTTCCGCTGGGCGTCAACCGGACGTGGGTCAAGTATGTGGAGAAGGGGAAGTTCCCGCACGCGCGCCGTATCTTCCAGGTGACCCGCTGCAGTCACTGCGAGAAACCGCCATGCGTCGAAATCTGTCCGGTAACCGCCATGTACCAGCGCAGAGACGGGATTGTAGATTTCAACCCCGCCCGCTGCATCGGGTGCAAGGCCTGCATGCAGGCTTGTCCGTATGATGCCATTTATGTTGACCCCGACCGGAACACCGCGGCCAAATGCCATCTCTGCGCGCATCGCATCGAAATAGGACTGGAACCTGCCTGCGCAGCAGTTTGCCCGGAGCGCGCCCTTATCGCCGGCGATTTGGACGATCCTGACAGCGAAGTGGCGCAACTGGTGGCGCGCGAAACCGTCCGCGTGCGCAAGCCGGAACAGGGAACGCGGCCCAAAGTCTTCTACATTGACGCCGACGAAAGCACCATGGCCCCCACCGCCGCGCGCCATGAATCCTTCTACATGTGGGCGGAACGCAATCGGCACGTCCACGGAGGCGGGGCGGCCTACTTTCTCACGAGTCCTTTTCTGCAAAGGAATACCCTGGCGGCCTATGACGTCGCTCACGATCGCCCCTGGGGTTGGCAGGTGCCGGTTTATTTCTGGATGAAGGCGGTCGGCTCCGGCCTGCTTGCGGTTCCTGCCATTGGACTGGCGCTGGGACGCATGTCGCTGAATCCTTTGCGAGACATCGTCCTCTCGACTCTCGCTCTCATCTTTATCGCTGCGACCATCGTGCTGCTCATCTCCGATCTGAGCCGCAAAGATCGCTTCCTTAAAGTTCTGACATCTACGCAGCCTAGATCCTGGCTATCAAAAGGGGCTTTCTTGTTGGTGATTTACAGCATGTTCTGCGGAGCGTTATTGTTGGGCACAATCACGGGACACGCGATACTTTGCCGATTCTTACTCTGGCCAACGGTGATCGCAGGCATTGGAGCAGCCGGATATACTGCATTTCTCTTTGGACAATGCGAAGGCCGAGATCTTTGGCAGACTCCGTTATTGCCGGTTCACCTCGTGGTGCAGGCTGTTCTGGTGAGCGCCGCCGTGCTGATGTTTCTTCCCACGCGATTAGGCGCGTCGCCCCGCTCACAAGCACTTGCGATCGTGGCGCTCTCCATCACGCTAATCCTGCACTTACTGATGGTCGCCGGCGAGATCGCTATCCCTCACAGCACGGTTAACGCCGAATATGCAGTCTGGCTGATCACGCGCGGACCTTACAGAAAATTGTTCTGGGGCGGAGCCGTGGGCTTGGGCGGTGTCTTACCTCTGCTCTTGCTCTTCGCATCTTCTGTCAGCGCCTTCGCTGCTGCATTATCCGGCTTGCTCGCTCTCGGAGGCCTGCTGGCATTCGAATGGTGTTTTGTCATGGCCGGGCAACGAGTGCCCAATAGCTAAGGGAGAAAAAATATGGGAGTCCCAAAAGTGAATGATCGCAGCAATGGTGGCGGCCGGCTTTCCTCGTGCCCGCCCGTGGAGAAGTGGGACGACTGGGTCGAGTTCGATCCCGAAGCTTGGCCGCGCCGAGTGGAGCGCCATTACCAGCTTATTCCCACCATCTGTTTCAACTGCGAATCCGCCTGCGGGCTTCTGGCTTACATCGATAAAGAAACGGGCCAGGTCGCCAAGTTCGAGGGAAATCCCAAGCATCCCGGCAGCCGGGGACGCCTTTGCGCCAAGGGCCCGGCCGTCATCAACCAGATTCATGATCCCGACCGCGTGCTCTATCCCATGAAGCGCGTGGGGCCTCGCGGAGGCGGGCAGTGGGAGCGCACTTCCTGGGATGAAGTGCTCGAGACTTTCGGCGCGCGCATCCGCAAGGCCATCCAGGAGGGCCGCGGCGAGGAAGTCATGTACCACGTCGGCCGGCCCGGCTACGACTACATCATGGAGCGCACGCTGCAAGCCTGGGGAATTGATGGACACAACTCGCACACCAACATCTGCTCGGCCTCGGCGCGCCTGGGCTACGTGCTTTGGCATCACGCCGATCGTCCCTCGCCCGACCACGCCAACGCCCGCTTCATTCTGCTCTTATCCGCCCACCTTGAATCGGGACATTATTTCAATCCGCACGCGCAGCGCATCATTGACGGCAAAATGGCCGGCGCCAAACTCGCGGTCATGGATCCCCGGCTCTCGAACACCGCCAGCATGGGGGACTATTGGATGCCGAGCTATCCCGGCACCGAGGCCGCCGTCCTTCTTGCCATGGCCAAAGTCATTCTTGACGAGAACCGCTTCGATAAAGCGTTCATGAAGAACTGGACCAACTGGGAAGAGCTGGAGGTGGATGGTTTCAAAGCAGACGGTCAAAACTTTGATGCCGCCATCGAGGCGTTGAAACGCCACTACGCCCACTACACTCCCGAATTTGCCGAGAAGGAAAGCGGAGTAAAGGCGGACGTCATCGTGAAGGTTGCGCGGGAAATCGCCGACGCCGGAAGCCGCTTCGCCTCGCATCTTTGGCGCGGCAGCGCATCCGGAAACCTCGGCGGCTGGCAGGCGGTGCGCGCCCTGATGCTCTTGCACGTTCTCACCGGCTCGGTGGGAACCAAAGGCGGACACAATCTCAACGCCTGGAACAAGTTTGTCCCCAAGCCTTTCAGCGTGCCGCCCCCGCAGAAGCGTTGGAATGAATTGCTCTACCCGCCGGAATGGCCGCTTTGCACTCACGAAATGTCGTTCCTTCTGCCTCACCTGCTCAAAGAAGGGCGCGGCCGGCTCGAAGCCTACTTCACCCGAGTCTTCAACCCGGTCTGGACTTACCCCGACGGCTTCTCCTGGATCGAGGTGCTGCGCGATGAGAAGCTGGTCGGCCTGCACGCCGCGCTGACTCCCACCTGGAGCGAAACCGCCTGGTACGCCGATTACGTCCTGCCGATGGGATACAGCTCCGAGCGCCACGATCTGATGAGCCAGGAGACCCACGCCAGCAAATGGATCGGCTTCCGTCAGCCCGTGCTGCGCGTATTCCAGGAGAAACACGGAAAGAAGGTGGAGTTCACCTATCAGGCCAATCCCGGGGAGGTTTGGGAGGAGGATGAATTCTGGATCAATCTCTCTTGGGCCATCGACCCCGACGGCGCCATGGGCATTCGGCAGTGGTTCGAGTCGCCCTACCGGCCGGGTCAAAAGATCACGGTGGACGAATACTATCGCTGGATTTTCGAAAACTCCGTCCCGGGACTTCCGGAAGCTGCGAAAAAAGAGAACCTGACCCCGCTCGAATACATGCGGAAGTATGCCGCCTTCGAAGTCACCACGGACGTGTACAAGCTCAACGAGAAACCGGTTCCCGCCGCTGATCTGGAGGGTTCAACGGTCGGGCCCAATGGCGTGGTCAACAAAGGCGGCAAACCGGTCGGCGTCGCGCTCGACGGCAAGGTCGTCGCTGGCTACAACACGCCTTCGCGCAAACTCGAGCTCTTCTCCAGGACGATGGCGGATTGGAAGTGGCCTGAATTTGCGCTCCCGGAGTACTACCGCAGCCATGTGCATCGCTCTGCGCGTGACCTTGCGGCGGGCAAGCCGGGCGCTGATTTTGATCCACAATACATGCCGGTTGTCGATTGGCCGAAAGACGCTCACGGAAATGTGTACACCCTGCTGCCCATCTTCCGCCTGCCCACGCTGATCCACACGCGATCGGGCAACGCGAAGTTCTTGTACGAGATCGCCCACAAGAATCCGCTCTGGGTGAATCCCCTCGATGCGGAAAAAATCGGCGGCGTGCGCACCGGCGATCTGGTGAAGGTGCACACGGAAATTGGCTATTTCGTGCTCCACGCCTGGGTCACCGAGGGCCTGACGCCGGGCGTCGTTGCCTGCTCGCATCACCTGGGCCGCTGGCGCATGCACAAGGACGACAAGATCGAACGCTTCACCAGCGCCTGGGTTGACCTGAAAGAAGTCGGAAAAGGCCAATGGAAGATGCGCCAGATCACACAGCGTCGAGCCGTACGAGAGCTCCGATCCCGATACCCGACGGATCTGGTGGAGCGACGCCGGCGTGCATCAGGACATCACATTCCCGGTCCACCCCGATCCCCTCAGCGGTATGCACTGCTGGCACCAGGTTGTGCGCGTGGAGAAAGCCGGCCCCGACGATCGCTACGGCGACATTTTCGTCGATACTAATCTATCTCATGCCGTTTACCAGAAATGGAAAGCGCTCGCGCGGCCAGCGCCAGGACCCGGAAATCTGCGCCGGCCGTTGTGGTTCCCCAGGGTAGCCCGGCCGGCAGAATCAACGTACTACTTTGGCTGAGCAAGATAGCGTGACGATGCCCGACCTCTTGTTCCGCAGTCGCCTGA
>CAVWAJ010000006.1:0-140525 GCA_963752965.1 Terriglobia bacterium
AAGGCGGCTCGCAGTATCGCGTAGCGGCGCTGGCGTTCGATGAGCACATCGCGCATCTGATCCGGCCTGCACTCGCGTCTCTGAAGAGCCGGCCGGATTTCGACGGCATCGATTTCAGCACCAGCGTACGGCTGGCGGGAGCGGCGGGTTCCGGCGTAGCGGTGGAATTCATCTTGCCGACGAACACGCTCCTATGCTATCAAGACTACGACTGCACAGGACAGCAGATCATCAATCTGGGGTTCGTCCTGATCAACGGAGAACGCTCCAGCTTGGACTTGCAGAGCGCCGAAGCATCGATTGTGGCGCAGCGCTAACCCGGCGCAAGGGGCATGCGCGCCAGGGACCATGTCATCGACTGCGGAGCGTTCCACGCGGCAGGTACGGCGCATCAAGCCGCGCCGCTCTCCTGCTGCTCCTGACATTGACGACAAGCCACCCTGCCCGCGGAATCTCCGGTCTAATTCTTGCCCATCCCGGAGACGATGCGGCAGAGATTCCATCTTTTAGCCCAGGCGATGAAACAGTGATTTCCAGTTCTCCCGGAGCACGGCGTGCCAGAGCACGTTCGCTCCGACAACGGAGCCGAAATGACCGCCCGGCGAGTGAGAAGCTGGCTGGAAACAGCGGGCACGCAGCCGCTGTTCATCGAGCCAGGCAGCCCTTGGGAGAACGGGTACTGTGAATCGTTCAACGGAAAACTGCGGGATGAGTGTCTAAACGGAGAGATTTTCTTCTCTTTGAGAAAAGCGCAGGTGGTCATAGAGATGTGGCGGAAGCACTACAACACTGTGCGTCCGCACAGTGCATTGGGGTATCGTGGACCCCGGTCCTCACCAGCCGAGTTCCCCATCCTAAAATGCAGGCGAAGGGAGACCTCGAAGCTCGTCATGACCCGGTCTTGCGCACAGAGTTATACTCTCTATCAAACTGGTACACATTCCCGGTCAGGCCAGTATGGCATTGATCACGGCGCCGTTACCTCGGCCGAATTCAGCACTGCAGGCGTCGGTCTGCATCTTGAACTCTTGCAATGCCTCCACGGATGGCTGGATGGCGTAACTCGTGGAGTTGAAGAGGTCGGGCAGGTTCGAATTGTTGTCAATACCATCGAGGGGAAAATTGTGCTGGAGAGAACGGGCGCCGTTGGCGGCAAAGCCGTACGAGGTCTGATTTCGCGAACCGGGCTCGCTCGGTGAAACACCGGCGCTTAGCAAGGCGAGTTGGGCGAAATTCCGGCCGTTGAAGGGGAGATTCACCATTTCTTGACTGTTGATGACTTCGCCCAAGCTCGAAGTCTCGGCCTGGATTTCGGCGGCCGACTTGCAGTGGAGTGGCGACGTACTCGCCGATGTCGTTTGTCTGCGTCGCGAACTTGACCCCTTTGTCGGCATCCGCAACCACAACGCCGGCATGGGGAATGGGGGCGCCAGTCGAATCTCGCACGGTGTGTCACGCTGACCAAATGAAATACCACAAATGAATCATTGAAGCCTCCTTAGAGAATGCTGGTCTCTAATGAACTAATGTGAAATTTTCTTATATTGCAAGAAAGATTTCTATATCATAGATCGGCCTCTTCTGAGGAGTGCATGGCGACTGGCGGGTTCAGCGTTGAGATGGAGTAATGTAGGCGCGTTTCATGGAGGCGCGGGTTGCCGGCGCGCAACCGTTTCCGCGACTTTACGCGGCAAAATGGAAGACCACTGGGGCGGTCAAGTTGGAGTAATGTAGGTTCAAGGGTCCGCAACGCCAATCTGTATTCGAAGGGTGGTATCCTCGACCGGAGCGAGCCTTATGAAACATTTCCCAAGTGCTGTGGAGCATTGCGGCATGGTGAAGATTTGATGGGTAAAAAGCTCACCCTGCATGACGTAGCCGCCTCGGCAGGCGTAAGTCCCTCAACGGTGTCTCGCATCGCTCGCGGAAGCGCTCGCGTGAGTCCTGAGGTCCGGGACCGTGTGTTGAAAGCTGCATCGAATCTGAGCTTCAGTTTGGCCCGTAGCAACAAACCAAAGGTAGTTACGTTCCTTCTTTGCAACCGCGATGTGTTGCATTATTTCCACTCCCGAGTGCTCGCTGGGGCGCGGAGGCCTACTTAGCTGAGCGTGATTACAACCTGTTGTACTTGTCGTTCCGGTACACATCCGGCGTCCCGCCTCAGGACATCCACTTGCCGCAAGTACTGCGTCGCCGCGACATGGTAAGCGGGTTCATCGTTGCGGGAACGAACACGAAAAATCTATTGGATCTACTTGGTCAGAAGGAAGTTCCGTTTGTGGTGTTGGGCAACAACGTTCTGGGCCAGTGGACAGAAAAAGAATGTGACACCGTATGGTCAGACGATCCCCAAGGTGCATATGAACTGACGCAATATCTTCAGTCTCTAGGCCACCGGGACATCTGGTTTGTTGGAAACTGCCAGCTAGCCTGGGATGCCCGGAGATACGAGGGCTACCGCCGGGCCATGTTGGAAATGGGTTTGGTCCCCCAGTTCAGCTCCTTTGACATTCAGCAGGAGGAGGATCTCGGCTTTCTGGCAACTAAATCCATACTCGGCCAGGGGAAGCCCGTTACGGCGATTTTCGCTGGTGGCGATGTCCTTGCCCGGGGGGTATACAGGGCGTTGAGAGACGCCAGGCTCAAGGTTCCTGAGGACATCAGTGTAGTGGGCTTCAACGACATTGAGGCGGAGAGTCTCCATCCCCCTCTTACAACGGCTCACGTGTTTTGCGAGCAAATCGGCAGACATCTTGGGGAGTTGCTGTTGGATCGGATTACCGTGCCCAATCGGCCTGCGCGGCGGTGCACGATCCCGACCCAGGTCGTGAAGCGCGAATCGTGCGCGCCACTGGCTCCGGCCCGGGAGCCATCCACCTCGGAATCACTGCAAAGGCTCGTTGAGACGCGGTGAGCGAAGGCGCATCGCGACTGCGTGCTTTTCCAAGGCCTCGGCCAAACTTCGCGGCAACATCTGATCCTTCTGGCTAATCCTTTGATTAGCTAAAGGATCGATGAAACCGCTGCGGGCCGTCGTCATAATGAAAAGCTTAAGACAGATTCATGGTGCGTCTTGATCGTCTATGGGAAGAGCAGAACAGGACACCTGTTTTGCTGCTTAGTGGCGCGATTGTCTTGGTGGTTGCCGTGGTGGATTGGCTGACAAAGCCTTACGTGTCATTGGGTTTCCTGTACTTGTTTCCCATCATGCTGGCGGCGGCATTCCTTCCGCGCTGGTCGATCGCGTTGCTTGGCGTCGTCTGCGCGATTCTGGCCGAGGTCTTCAGTTCACTGGATCAGTCCATCGTTCGGCTGGCCTTCGAGACGTTGGCGCTTGCCGGTTGCGGATTGTTCGTCGCAGAACTGGTTCGCAATCGCCGATTGAACCTGCAGACGGAGCAGAGATTGAAGGCTTTAGTCGAAACGAGCCCGGCGGCGATTGTGACCGTTGATGAGCGTGGCTTCATCGAACTCGCCAATCGCGCCGCCGCCGAACTGATGGCGCCGAGGGAGGGCCAGTTGATTGGCAACCCGATCGCGGCATTTCTACCCGAACTGCACCACGCCCTCCGGTGGGAGGAAGCACCACAGTTCCGTGCCTCCATGCAATGTCAAGGACACAGAGGAAACGGTGAGTCTTTTACCGCTGACGTCTGGTTTTCCACATACAAGGAGGGCCCCACACCCAAAGTGGCCGCAATCATCGCAGACGTCACTGAAGACACTGGAGTTGGGGGATCGAGTTCACTGGCATCAGAGCATCGGGAACGAGCCGAATTAAACAGCCGGGAGACGGACGTTCTTCGTTTGTTGGTGCAGGGGTTCACCAACAAAGAGATAGCAGGCCGAATGGAGATCTCGGAAAGTGCCGTCAAGAACACGCTGCAACAACTTTTCGCCAAAACGAGTGTCCGGACGCGCAGCCAACTCGTACGAGTGGCGCTCGAACAGTACCGAAGCGTACTCTAACATTTTAATAGGCCAATCAAAAGATTAATCACTTGGCCGGCGGCCAGTTATGAAATTCGCGGCGGCTTGCCAGCGCAGGCCTGTCAGAATCGGGCTCGCCCGTTCGCCCCGGTTTCCTCAACTGCCGTACAGTCCCCAACGAGCCTTCGAGCGCAACTCGCACCAGCTGACTCCGCCTTCGCACCTTTGCTTTGTAAAATAGCTGCTGTACGATTCCCTTCACAGAGCTTTCAGACAGGCCAATTTCTTCCGCAATGTTCTTATTTGTCAGTCCTCCCACGATGCCGAGAAGCACCTTTTGCTCTCTGCCTGTCAGAAAGCTAACAGATCTTTGATCGTACTGGTTAGACAGAAGCTGAATGACACCTTCATCCACCCAGACTTGGCCATTCGCTACTAGTCTGATGGCCTGCACAAGGCGGTCCGGGGCCTCGGACTTTGAAAACACGCCGGAGGCACCGAGCTTTAATGCGACAGCAGAGTCACGCGCATCAGCTGTTCCGGCCACGATCAGGAATCGACCGTGATAGCCAGCACGCCGGGCAGTCGAGATGAACTCATCTCCGCGCTCCGTGCCGAGGCCGAAATCTAACAAGACGACATCAACCGGGGAACGTTCTAGGATCTCCAGTGCCTCGGCGCAGTTGCCGCATTGGCCCGCCACTTCAAAACCCGGCTCCAACGCCAAGAAGCGACCCAGGCTGGCGCGAAAAAGAGCGTGATCATCAAAAAGGACCAGGCGAATTCGCTTCTCTTGTGGCTGTTCGCTCATAGCTTCCGCCGTCGCTAGTCTCGATCTCTTGACCTCGCGACCATGCCCTCTTTGTGCTTAGGTCACTCCGCAGCGAGTCCATGTTATTTTGAATCGCCCGCCGCGCCAAGTATCTCAGCCAAAAGAAAGCGACTCTTGGCGCAAAGATTGATCCTCTGGCCAAAAGATTAGGCCGCAGCCAAAGACCGGCCGCAAAAGTCGACCGATTGTTCGAACGATTATCCAAAGACCAACGTGCATGAACTGAAGATAGGTGGTTTCCCCGGTGCGGGAAAGCTAAAGTCGGGGTGTCGTTGCCGTGGTGTTCCTCCATGACAAGTCTGTATCGGATGGACTGCACATCCTCATCCAATGGCCACTCTCTACGTTAATTGCAAAGAGGAACGACGACAACGAAAAACGGACCGTGGAGGACTCAAAAGCGTACCCGCCAGAATCCAAAATGCTGCCCGAACTGACTTCATCATCGCGGGTGGGGCACATACCATTTTAAGGGCAAAGCAGTTCTTGAACAGATGCTGAAAATCGTCATTCCTTTAGTGTGTTCGGGCACTGCGCACAGGGCCCGACTTCTCTGCCTGGTGAGCCTGATCGCTGGTTGTCTGGCCCAAAGCGCGCGCGCGCAGACCACTTACACTTGGCAGCAGATAAGAGACAAGTTCGAAGCTACGAACCCGACCTTGAAGGCTGCCCAGCTCAACATCGATGAGTCGCGGGCCGCTGAAATCACAGCCTACTTGCGTCCGAACCCAGACGTTAGTGGAACGCTCGATCAGATCAATCCATTCACGACGCAGCCGCCCCCGAACGGAGGTCCGAACCGTTACAGCCCCTTCGCATTCTCCCTGCCTTCTGGCTCCGTCAGCTATCTGCACGAGAGGGCGCATAAGCGGGAGTTGCGGCGCGACCAGGCCAAGGAATCCACTGCCGTCGCGGAATCGACTTACCTGGACCAGGAGCGCGGTCTACTGTTCAACTTGCAGACTGCGTTCGTACAAACATTGCAAGCGAAAGCGGTACTTCAGAACGCGAAAGAGAACCTGGAGTACTGGGACCGCGAACTCGACGTGAATCGTCTGCGCTTCAAGGCAGGCGACTTGGCTCAAGTGGATCTGGATCGCCTGGAGCTACAGCGGGTCCAGTTCGAATCGGACTATGAAACCGCAGTCGTGAATCTTCGGACGTCCAAGATCCAGCTTTTGATGCTCATCAACGACCGGACGCCGATTGAGCGGTTCGACGTCAGCGGACCGTTCGATTTCACCGATGGGCTGAGACCCCTCGATGAATTTCGGCGTATCGCGCTGGATGCACGGCCGGACCTGAAAGCCTCTGTGCAGAACGTGGAATTAGCGAAGATCACGCACCAGCTCGCCGTTGCCAATGGCTCGACCGATCCGACGATCAGCATGGACTTCGCGCGCAATCCCCCAATCCCGGCATACTTCGGTGTGAGTATCTCGATTCCATTGCGTATCTTCGACCGAAATCAGGGCGAGAAGGCGCGAACGCAACTCGACATCGGCCGCAACGAGCGATTGCGCGATGCCAACGAGGCACTGGTCTTCAGTGACGTCGATTCTGCCTACTGGACGCTAGTCCAAAACGTGAATCTTCTGAAGCCGTATAAGGCCAAATACATGCCGTTGGCGACCGATGTTCGCGACAGAATATCGTTTTCCTTCAAGAACGGAGGCGCGTCTTTGCTGGATTACCTGGATGCGGAGAAAGCTTACCGGGATACGCGACTGGCCTACTTGAACCTGATTGGTTCGTACTTGACCGCCGCGGCGCAAATGAACATGGCCGCGGGCCGGGAGGTTGTGCAATGAACCGTCTGATTATTTTCGAAGCAACTGTGTGCATAGGTCTGTGCCTGCTCGTCAGCGGATGCGATCGGAAGGTCACGGCGCAAGAAGGTGCGGCAGCAGGCGCAGTCCCGACAACGGTGCAGCCGGACCTGGACCCCAACAACTTCAAGGTGGATCACCCGGAGCAGTTTCCGCTGGCGACGGCGGGTGAGCACGTTGCCGCGCCGGAGCTGAACGCAACCGGAGTCGTCAGTCCGGACGTCTCGCGGCAGGTGCCGGTACCGTCGCTCGCTACCGGACGCATCGTGGAAATCGACGCGCGGCTTGGCGATGAGGTGAAAAAGGGCCAGCTCCTGTTCAAGGTGAGAAGCTCGGATATCGCGGGCGCGTTTTCCAATTATCGCCAGGCTGTCAAGAACGAGGAATTGACCAAGATCCAGCTCGACCGCGCTAACGTCCTGTACGAGCACGGAGCGATTCCGAAAAGCGCTCAGGAAATAGCCCAGAACGCCGAGGACGACAACGTTGTAGTTCTTGAGACCGCTAAGGAACAACTCGGACTGCTTGGGGTCGACCCCAACCATCCCACCGGTATCGTCGAAGTTTTCGCTCCGGTGTCAGGGACAATCACGGACCAACAAATCACGAACCAGTCAGGCGTTCAGGCTCTGACACCACCGAACCCATTCACGATTTCTGACATGTCGCGGGTTTGGATTATCTGCGATGTGTGGGAGAACAACATGTCGCAGGTTCACATGGGTGAGTACGCCGACATCCATCTGGCAGCCTATCCGGAGCGAGTGTTGAAAGCGCGGATCAGCAATATCCTGCCGATCATAGACCCCAACATTCGCACTGCCAAGGTCCGCCTGGAAGTGGACAATCCAGGGCTCATGCGCCTGGGCATGTTTGTCACGGCCACTTTCCACGGCCAGCAGGCGCAAAAGCACGCGACAGTGCCGGCTACGGCGATTCTGCACCTGCACGACCGCGAGTGGGTCTATACACCGTTAGGAAATGGCCGCTTCCGGCGCCAGGAAGTGGTCGCGGGAATCATGCTGCCGGACAAGATGCAGGAGGTCGTCAGCGGCCTCAAGCCTGGCGGACAGGTCATCTCGAATGCGTTGGTGTTCCAGAATACTGTGGAGCAATAAATGATTCGACGGGTAGTTGATTTTGCCCTGAACCAACGGCTCTTCGTGCTGGCCTTCGCGATTCTCCTGCTCGCCGGGGGAATCGTCGCGTTCCACGTTCTTCCGATCGAAGCGTACCCCGACGTCGCCGACAATTACGTCGAGGTCATTACGCAGTGGCCTGGGATCTCTGGTGAGCAAATCGAGCAGCAGGTTACCATTCCGCTGGAAATCGTGATGAACGGTATCCCGCACGTAACACACTTGAGGTCCTTCTCCTTGTTTGGGCTCTCCGATCTCAAGCTCATTTTTGACGACGAAGAGGAGAATTTCCGCAACCGCGAGAGAGTGCTGGAGCGGCTTTCCCAGGTTACTTTGCCGCCGGGCGTGATTCCGAGCATGGGAACGGATTGGAGCCCCGCCGGCCAAATATACTTCTTTACGCTGCACAACACCAACCCTGCTTACGACGTAATGGAACTCAAGTCCATCGAAGACTGGGTGGTGGAGAAAAACCTAAAAGCCGCGGCCAATATCGTCGACGTAGCCAGTTTCGGTGGTCCCACGCGCGAGTATCAGGTCCGTCTCGACCCTAACAAATTGATCTCCTACGGGCTCAGTATCGCCCAGGTGGAGCAACAACTCGCCAACAACAACGCGAATGCCGGTGGTAGTTTCCTCGAAGCGGGACTGCAGCAGATCAACCTTCGCGAAGTGGGTCTGGTCAGGAACGTGCATGACATCGAGAACACGGTTATCTTGACCAAGAACGGCACGCCTCTCCGTATCAAGGATATCGCCGTTGTTGCGCAGGGCCCGAAGATCCGGCTCGGACAATTTGCCCGCGCCATACGGCGCGAGGATGGAAAAATCATTGACAACGACGATGTGGTTTCCGCTTGGGTGCCCATGCGAAAAGATGCCGAGGCGCAAGCAGCGCTAGAGGCCCTGCACGAGAAGGTGAACGAGCTGAACGAGCACATCCTTCCTACGGGCGTAAAGATCGTTCCGTTCATCGACCGCACCGATCTAGTTCACTTCACGACGCACACAGTTCTGCACAATCTCACTGAGGGCTTCATCCTGGTGACGATTGTCCTGATCCTGTTTCTGGGAAGTGTGCGCGCCGCGCTCATCGTTGCCTTGACCATCCCATTCTCTTTGTTGTTCGCTTCCATCTGCCTGGATCTCCGGCACATTCCCGCCAACCTGCTATCCCTGGGAGCGTTGGATTTTGGCATGGTTGTGGACGGGGCGGTGGTGATGGTCGAAAACATCGTGCGCCACTTGGGACACCAGGGGCAAGTGACCAAGTCGATTCGAGACAGAATTCGCGATGCCGCGCACGAAGTGCAGCGCCCCGTATTCTACGCCATTACCATCATCATTACTGCCTATCTGCCGATATTCACGCTGCAGCGCGTCGAGGGCCGGCTTTTCCGGCCGATGGCGTGGACCGTCGCATTCGCTTTGTTGGGGGCTGTAATCTTCTCCATGACGATCGCACCCGTTTTGGCGAGCTTTCTGTTCCGCAAAGAGACCGCCGAATGGCAGAACCCAGTCCTCGTCTGGATTACCAACGGATATCGCAAGACCGTGACCTGGTCCGTGCACCATCTTTGGGTCATGGTGGCCATCTCGCTAGTGGCATTGTGTTCCAGCCTGTATCTATGGTTCGGCCCAGCGATTGGATCGGAATTCCTGCCTCACTTGGACGAAGGTTCGCTTTGGGTTCGCGGCACGCTGGCTCCCAGCACCGGACCGAGTGAAAGCATCCGGCTGACGAATCAAGCCCGCATTCTGCTTTGCTCGTTTCCAGAGGCGACCGAATGCACCAGTCAGGCAGGACGTACGGATGACGGTACGGATACGACCGGCTTTTTCAATACAGAGTACTTCGTTGGTCTGAAGCCAAAGGAACAGTGGCGCCCGGGATTTCACGAGAACAAAGAGGAACTGATAGCCGCGATGAACCGCGAGCTGGAGAAGATCCCCGGCGTGATCTGGAATTTCTCCCAACCGATCGCGGACAACATGGAAGAGGCGGTCAGCGGAATCAAAGGGCAGCTTGCCACGAAGGTTTATGGTGAGGACTTGAAGGTTCTCGAGGACAAGGCCGATCAGATCGTGGCTATTATGCGGGGGGTTAAGGGAATCCAGGACCTGGGAGTCTTTCGCGTACTGGGCCAGCCGAATCTGAACGTGACGGTAGATCGGCAAAAGGCCGCCCGCTACCAGATCAACGTAGCGGACGTGCAAGATGCGATCCAGACTGCGGCTGGTGGCAACGCCCTTACGCAAGTTCTGCAGGGTGAAGCGCGCTACGACTTAGTCCTGCGTTATCTGCCCGAGTACCGTGACCAGAAGGACGCGATTGAGAACATTCGCTTGCTCTCACCCACAGGCGAACGAGTTTCGCTGGACCAGCTTTGCAATATCGAAGAACGGGACGGTGCTTCCGAGATTTATCGGGAAGGGAACGAGCGGTATGTCGCTATCAAGTACAGTGTCCGGGGCCGCGACCTGGGCGGCGCCGTCGAAGAGGCGATCGGCAAGGTCGGAAAGCAGGTTCAGCTTCCGCGCGGCTACCACATCAAATGGGAGGGCGAGTACGAGAGTCAACAGCGTGCCGAGGCGCGGCTGCTGATTATCGTGCCTTTGACCGTTTTTCTCATCTTCATGATCATCTACGGCGCTTTCGGCTCGGCGAAATGGGCATCCCTGCACCTGGTCAATGTCGCGGTAGCCCGTGTCGGTGGCCTCATGGCGCTTTACCTGACGGGCACGCACTTCAGCGTCTCCTCGGGCGTCGGGTTCATGGCTCTGTTTGGCGCCTCGATCCAGACGGGCGTCATCATGGTCGAATACATCAATCAGTTGCGCTCGAGGGGAATGCCGATCGTTGAAGCCGCGATTGAAGGCGCGACGCGCCGCCTCCGACCGGTCATGATGACCATGCTGGTAGCCACGCTCGGTCTGCTTCCGGCCGCACTGTCCCACGCGATCGGCTCCGATTCTCAGCGTCCCTTTGCGATCGTGGTGGTGGGAGGATTGATCGCCGACCTCGTCATGAGCATTTTCCTGTTACCCACTTTTTATGTCTGGTGGGCGCGCCCGACGGATCATTTGCCGCCGGTAGAAGAGGCGAGGAGCGTATACGAGTCAGGGGAAGGTGCACACGAATAGATTCCGTTTTGCCACCACTCGGCCTTGCACCTCGGTTGATTATGAGACAACATACCGGTACGCGGTGACGCAGTTTGGAGTGTACGTCTAATGATCATGCGGATATTGACGGTGATTGGATTCGGGACCAGTTGTCTGCTGTTTGCCGCCGACCAACCCAAGCAGAAGGTGCAGGTGAGCAAAATTGAGCGCGTGGATTTTCCTTCCGGCGGCACGATCAAACTGACGAACTCGATTGGCGTCCTGACGGTGGAAGCATGGGACCGGCCCGGCGTGGAGATCACTACGATTAAGTCCACGAAGGCCGCTTACGCGATCAATGAACGCGAAAGAGGCGCGCATGAACTGGACAAGGTGCGCGTCGTGGCCGAACGCCACGGCGATGAGTTGGTCATCACCACGGGTTTTCCCCGGCACGGGACGTTTCCCCCTTATCCTCTGGGAGAAACTAATTTCGATCTCGAATACCGCATCAAGGCGCCAAGCAGCGCCCGGCTGATTGCCGAGCATGGCGTTGGCGAGGTGAATGTTGACGGCTTGGGCGGAGACATCCAGGTGACTCTGCTTGAGGGAGAGATTTTGTTGCATCTTTCCGGGGAAGGCCGCTACAGCATTCATGCGAAGAGCAATGTTGGCAACGTGTACTCTGACTTCCCTGGGCAAGAACAGCGCAGATTCTGGCTCATTGGCCATCGAATCATGAACGAGAATTCACCGGCGGCGCACACACTGAACCTAAGGGTGGGATGCGGGGATATCGTTATTCTCAAAACGCGGGTACCGAAACCTCCGGGGCCGCTGACTCCGGCTCCGAAACCGGAGGGCGTATGAACAGGGAGACCATCCGCACTCGCATCGAGCAGATCGGGATCATTCCCGCGATTCGTCTCTCCTCCGCTGATGACGCGTTGTTTGCCGTGAAAGCGGTTTCAGATAGCGGAATTCCAATCGCGGAAGTGACGATGACGGTTCCTGGAGCTATCGAGGTGATCTCCGAGCTTGCGCGCGAGCGGCCCGAGTTGATCGTTGGCGCCGGTACGGTCTTTGATGTGGAAACAGCTCACCGCTGCCTGGACGCTGGTGCTAAGTTTCTGACAAGCACGGGGTTAGACATTCAGATTGTCGAGTTCGCGCTGAAGCACGATGTGGTGGCCTTTCCGGGCGCATTGACGCCCACCGAAATCATGACTGCATGGAAAGCGGGCGCGGACTTTGTCAAAGTTTTTCCATGTTCATTGCTCGGCGGCTCCAGTTACATAAAAGCTCTCAAGTCGCCGTTCCCGGACATACGATTGATCGCCTCTGGAGGCGTGACGCAGCGGAACACTGCTGATTTCATCGTCGCGGGAGCGGCGGGAGTCGGCATTGGCCGGGATTTGATCAATCCGGAGGCTGTCCAGCGGCGTGAGGTGGATTGGATTCGAGAACTGTCAGGGCGCTTCTTGCAGATAGTCAAGGACGCGCGCATTCAAAGGGCAGCGTGAGGAGGCCAGGAGCGCATTCGAATAACATGAACCTACTAGCCAGTAAATCGAAGCAACACCGAGTGAACCAACCGTGTCACAATAGCAAGGAGCTTATTTATGATTGAAGACCTGTTACAACCCAGACATCTGCTCGTGATTCTCGCTGTCGCACTTTTCTGCTTCGGTCCGAAGAAGTTGCCCGAACTCGGCAAAGGATTGGCCCAGGGGATTCGCAGTTTCAAGGACGCTTTGAAAAAGGAAACGGAGCCCGAGGACTCATCAAAGTCGTTGCAGCAGTAAAACGGTCGCGGTATATCGTTTGTCCCCAGGAAAGCCTGCAATTACTTTTTAGGGAAGTGCTTTTCATACCAGTTGATGGACCGATCGATACTGTCCACAATGTGCTTCGGTTCGCGCAGGCCGTGCCCCTCGCGTGGGTAGCGGACAAAAACGGTTTCCACTCCCACGTCTTTGAGCGCGATGTAGAACTGTTCCGCCTCGGCAATCGGCACGTCAGCGTCATTCTCGCCGTGCATCCGCATCACCGGTGTATGCACCTGGGCCACGTATTTGAGTGAGGAGCGCTGCCAGAGCAGGTCCATCAAGTTAGCTTGGTGCGGGAAGATGCCGAACTCCATCTGCTCATACTGATTGTAGTAAGTCATGTAGTTGTAGCTGACCAGGTTGATGATGGCAGCGGTGGGAATCGACGCTTTGAAGATATTAGTTTGGGTGACCAGCCACGCGCTCAACTGGCCGCCGTAGCTGACCCCCTCGACTCCAAGGCGGTCACGGTCGATCCACAGATTGCGGCGCAGCGCGGCACTCACTGCGTAAATGACATCCTGCGCTTCGTTTCCATTCTGGTCGCCAAAGATGGCGGCGGCAAACTTCTGCCCGTAACCGACAGAACCGCGATAATTCACCATCAACGTCGCCCAGCCCAGGCCCGCGTATACCTGATTGCGAAACTTGAAGGAAGCACCCTGCTGTCCGTGCGGGCCGCCATGAATCACCACGACCATGGGATGTTTCGAATCGGCCGTCATGTTCAACGGCTTGGTCAGAAACGCTTCCACGTCGTACTTGTTGTCATTGCTGGTGAAGGTGAAGGGCTCGACTTCGGCGATCTGCTTGCCCGCCAGCAGCTCCGCATTGAGGTCCGTCAGCTTCTTTGACGGCTGGCCGGGTTCTCCGTAATAAATCTGGGAAAGATCGTTGGGTGCCGCGAAGGAGTACGCGATGTTGCCGGCTGTGCCGACCGACCAGCTTCCCACGCTGCCGCGATCCGCCACGATAGTTTCCGCCTTGCCGCCGGCGGCCGGTATGCGGGCCAGCAAATTATTGCCGCGCTTCGCTACCGTGAAATAGACCCATTTGCCGTCAGGCGACCAGCCGGCGTCCATCTGGCGGTTGTCGATGGATGCTCCTAGCTCGCGCCGGTTGCTGCCATCAGCATCGATCAACCAGACGTGCGTGTCTTCCATGGTGGTTTCCAGATCGGTGAGGCCGCGCTTGGTGCCGAGGTAGACGATCGTCTTGCCATCGGGAGACCAGCGCGGCTGATACTCGGCATTTTCGGTTGCCGTGATCCTACGGATAACGCCGCTCGTGACATTCAGGACGAACAAATCGTAGTTGAAAAACTGGTCTTCATTGGGCTCCCGGTTGGACACGAAGGCGATTTCGCGCCCATCCGGCGACCAATCGATGGAGTGCTCGTAGTGCGTGCCATCAGTGATCTGACGGATCTGTCCACTCGATATATCGGCGACGAAGATGTGCAGGCGCCGGTTGTCGTTGAAGTGCGACAAACCCTCGTCGTAATCGGGCTTGTAGAGATAACGGGTGATGACGATCGGGTCGCCAGTGGCATCAGCAGTTTCCGGCCCCGGCACGGCGTTGACGAAAGCCAGCCGTTTGGAATCCGGCGACCATGCGAAACGCTTCCCGGTGTTCGGCAGCGGGCTGTTGGTCCATTCCAGTGCTGACAAGAACTTCGCACCAGAGCCGTCCGGATGCGCGATGATTAAGCCGGATTTGTCGCCGAGTTTGCCGCTGTACGCGACCCACTGGCCGTCCGGGGACCACTCGCCACCGCCCGAGGATTCCTTCCCTTTGGAAAACGAAATGGAACGTCCGTCCGCCAGCGTCATAATCGACAATTGCGAGTACGGCCGGCCCGCGCCGTCGTTGCGGGTGACCGAGTAGGCCAGCCGCGCGCCGTCAGGTGAGAGCGCCACGCCGCCGGCGGAGCGAAGTTTGTAAAGATCGCCACTGGTGAACGTGCGCGACTGCGCAAGAACGGAAACGGCAGCAACGCTGCAGAAGATCAGGAGACGATAAATTGCCACACCATTTCCTTTCCGGGATCAGAGAGTCTACCTCTTGCCGGTCTTCGGGGCAACAGGAAAACGCAAAACTCTAGAAGGTATTTTCGGGCGAGCCATCACGCGCGGTAAACTGTCCACGCATGCACTCCAATTTGCTGCGCACCGCTCTTCTGCTAATGCCGCTGACCCTCACGGCCGCGCCTACACCTCCCGAACCGGACATCGCTCGGATCTTTGACCGCAGGGAGGTTGAGATCCCCATGCGCGACGGCGTGAAGCTGTATACCGACATTTACATTCCCAAATCGTCGCACGAGAAGCTCCCGTTTTTGATCACGCGCACACCGTACGGTTCGGTGAACGACAACGGCCGCAACGGCATGCTGCCCACCAGCTACAGGGATTTCGTCACGGACGGTTACATCTTCGTGTTTCAGGACATCCGCGGACGGTACAAATCCCAAGGCCAGTTCGTGATGTTCCGTCCGCCGCGCGACAAGAGCGATCCCAAGGCGATTGATGAGAGCACGGACACCTACGACACGATTGCTTGGCTGCTCGATCACATCCCCAATAACAACGGGCGTGCCGGCGTGCTGGGCATATCCTATGGCGGCTGGCTGACTGTTATGGCGATGATCGATCCACACCCTGCGCTCAAGGCGGTTTCCGAACAGGCGTCGCCGGCCGATCAGTTCTTGGGCGATGACTTCCATCACAACGGAGCGTTCCGGTTGAGTTACGGCCTCGAGTACTCGGCGCTGATGGAAACCGGGAATACTAATTTTCATTTCCAATTTGACAAATACGACACCTTCGAGTGGTACATGGCGCTGGGAGCACTCTCCAACTTCAACAAGGTCTACGGGCACGGAAAACTGCCCACGTGGAACGACTTCAAGGCGCATCCAAGCTACGACGAATTTTGGCAGAAGCAGGCGGTGACGCCTTACCTGGACACTCCCAAGGTGCCGAACCTCAACGTGGCCGGCTGGTGGGACCAGGAAGACTTCTACGGTCCGATGAAGATCTACGAGACGCTTGAGAAAAAGGACGCGAATCACATGAACTATGTGATTGCGGGGCCGTGGAACCATGGCGGTTGGGCACGGGGAGACGGCCGCAAGCTGGGCGATATCGATTTCGAGAGTGACACAGCGGCATATTTTCGCGAGAAAGTGCAGGCGCCGTGGTTCGCCTACTGGTTGAAAGGGAAAGGAACCTTGCAGCAGCCCGAGGCGCTTACGTTTCAGACAGGATCGAACCGCTGGGAGTCGTATGATGAGTGGCCCCCGCGCGGCCGCACCGTTGACCGGCCGCTGTACTTTCATCGTTCTAGCACGGCTTCGTTTGCAAAACCTGACGGCGGCGAAGAGTTCGACAGTTATGTGTCCGACCCCGCGCATCCTGTTCCGTACCGCCACCGTCCGATCAGCCCGACCTATCCTGGCCCTGGCTGGCCCGCATGGCTGGTAGAGGATCAGCGCTTCGTTCATCTCCGCCCGGACGTTCTCAGTTGGGAGACCGAACCGCTGGCGAACGACGTGGCCGTTGCCGGCGATATCATGACACATCTGTACGCATCGACAACCGGCACCGACGCCGACTGGATCGTAAAGCTGATCGATGTGTATCCAGAGGATTATCCGAAGGACCCGAAGATGGGCGGCTATCAGCTCATCATTGCGGATGAGGTTTTTCGGGCGCGGTTCCGCGAGAGCTTCGCGCATCCCAAGGCTGTGGTGCCCAATGAGGTCACCGACTACGCCATCGATCTCCACACGAACAATCACGCGTTTCTGAAAGGGCACCGCATCATGGTCCAAGTGCAGAGTACATGGTTCCCGGTGATCGACCGCAATCCGCAAACGTTCGTCGACAACATCTGGACGGCCTCTGAGTCGGATTATCAGCCGGCGACGCAGCGCGTGTACCGGTCGAACCGGTTTCCGTCGAACGTGACGCTGCCCGTTGTCGAGCAGTGACCGGCAGGATCGATCTCAGAATGGCTGTGTAATCGGCCGAACATTGCGCTCCGCCGCCGCGTATAATCTGTTGGATGGCGGCTATGACCGAGACTTCACAGGCGGCGGAACGGGATTTGCTCGACGTCATCTTTGGTCCGGCGACCGACGGGCAAACCTATCTCAACCTCCTGTATCTGCTACTGGGTTTTCCGCTGGGTATAGCCTACTTTGTTTTCCTGGTAGCCGGCTTCAGCATGGGGACGGGCCTGCTGATTGTCTTCATCGGGATACCGATTCTGATCGGTGTTCTTATCGCCTGCCTAGGGCTGGGGGCGTTCGAGCGCCTGCTAGCGCGAACCATGCTTCACCTGAACATACCGTCTCCTCCGTCCCCGCCTTCGGGTCCAGGATTGCTGGGTAAGCTGAAGGCGCTGTTCGGAGACACCGCCACCTGGAAGAGCTTGGCCTATCTGGTGTTGAAGTTTCCGTTTGGGATTGCCGCCTTCGTGGTGCTGGTCACGTCCTTCTCGCTGTCGGTGGCCCTGATTTTGGCGCCGCTGATGTATCGCACCATGCCGCTGGATTTCGGCTTCTGGCAGGTCGACACCAAAGACGAAGCCACCGTCTGGTGCATGGTGGGTGCCGTGCTTCTGCTAATTTGCTTCCACCTGGTAAACGGCCTGGCGTTCCTTTGGGGCCGCTTCGCACAGATCATGCTCGGTCCCGAACCGCCGGCCGGCCGGTAAGCCCTACTCGGCTCGGACCGGATTGCGCAGCTCTCCCAGGCCCGAAATCTTCACCACTACGTCATCTCCCGGCCGCAGCCAGCGCGGCGGGGTCCTGGAGAAGCCTACGCCGGAGGGCGTCCCCGTCGATACGATATCTCCCGGCTCTAGCGTAAACACGCTCGACAGGTACTCGATCAGCTCCGGAATGCGGAAGATGAGCTGCGAGGTGTTGGAGTTCTGTAGGACCTCGCCGTTGATGATCATCTGGATGTCGAGCGCGTGGGGATCAGGGATCTCGTCGGCAGTCACGATGGCTGGGCCGAAAGGCGCGAAAGTGTCGAAAGTCTTGCCCATCATCCATTGCGTGGTGGCCATCTGGTAATCGCGCGCGCTGACGTCATTGAGGTTGGTGTACCCGAAGACATGTTCCTGCCAGCGCTCCTTCGGAATGTGGCGGCCGCGTTTGCCGATGACAAACGCGAATTCTGCTTCGTAGTCGGGCTTGACGGAATTCTTTGGGAGCACGATGGCGTCACCGGGGCCGATCACCGAAGTGGCGAACTTGGCGAAAATGGTCGGCACTTTGGGAATTTCCATCTTGGATTCGATGGCGTGATCGCGATAGTTGAGGCCCACACAGATGATTTTTGGCGGCCGGGGTATGGGCGCCAGCAAACGGGTACTAGCGAGGGAAGTGACAGCGCTGGCTGGCGGTCTCTCCAGCCATTTTTCGGCCTGCGGCCGCGCCTCCAGCCCGCCTTCGATGACCGCGAGAAGCGTCGAAAATCCGGCACCCTTCAGAGAGATCACCTGATCGCCGGAAATGAGTCCTGGTTCGGCAGACCCGTTGCGTTCTAACGTCACCAATCGCATTCTATTTTTCTCCCGAGAATTGCAAATGTAGGGGTGGGAAGTCCCGCCGGAGCTAGCGAATCGATTATTGTAACAACGCCGGGGCCAAGCAACCAGTGTTACTGAACTTGACGGTAACGTAACTTGCCGGGGAACGGTCTATAATGTTGAGTCATTGGGAATTTCAATATCAGGAGTGTGCCTGTGGGAGACGCAACCTATCAAGCCCCCCCGCCACCAAGCGGTTCTGGCGGGATGAAAACCGCCATTTTGACGGGCGCCATCGTTGCCATGCTGGCGGCGAATGTGTACCTCTACATCCAGCTCGACCGGCTCAAGACCGAATCGGCGAGATTTCGTGAAACGGTGTTGACGGAAATCACCAATCTCCGCGAGACGTCGTCGGTAACGAATCAGACCGCGCGACGGCACATCGATTCCCTGAAGGAAGATTTGGAGAACACCCGCCGTCAAGCCAGCACGATGGCCAGCCAAGCCAAGGCAGAGGCGCTCAAGAAGGCGGACCAGATCCAACAGCAACTTGAGGCCGAACAACGGAAGCAGCAGCAGCAGGTGGCCGCTGAGCTGAGTCAGGTGAGGCAGTCGGCTGACACTCAGATAGCGGCGGTGAACACCGACGTAACCGGAGTCAAGTCGCAGCTCGGTATGACGCAGGCGGAGTTGCAAAAGACGGTGGCCGATCTGAAGAAGGTCACGGGCGATCTGGGCGTGCAGAGCGGCTATATTGCCACCAATGGGCAGGAAATCGCAGCGCTGAAGCGCCTGGGCGAGCGGAACATCTTCGAATTCAATCTGGGGAAGGCCAAGAAGCCGCAGCGTGTGGGAGACATCAGCATCACGCTGAAGAAGACGGATCCCAAGAAGAACAAGTACACGATTGAGGTTCTGGCGGACGACAAGTTGACGGAGAAGAGAGACCGCACGATTAACGAGCCGGTGCAGTTCTACGTCCTGAAGGCGAAACAGCCGTACGAGATCGTCGTCAATCAGGTACAAAAGGACAAGATCGTCGGGTATCTATCCACGCCGAAGGACCAGATCGCCCGGAATTAGTCCACCGGCAGGACGGAAGCGAAGAGCTTCTCAGGCCGCCGGATCTCGATTTTGGCCTTCTGCCCGATGGATAGGTTTCCCGCAACCGTCAGGGTGTAGTGGGAGCGCAGCGTCTCAAAAATGCGCGGTCCGGGCGGCTCGTCGGACACCTTCTTCATGTTTTTCAGGTTGAACAGCGCTCCTCCGGTTTGTCCCGCCAGCAGCTCGAACATGGCTTTTTCGTAACCCATCACGTACACCACGAAGATAGACACGCCATTGCGCCGGGCCAGACTGATGATTTCGCTCTCTTTTGTCCGGCTGTTCCCCTCGATCCCGGCACTCAATAGCAGAATCACGCGGCGAAATGTGCTGTTCTGGAACCCGCCGTCGATCGTGGCATAGAGCGCGTCCAGGACGTGTGGTGAGTTGCCGTATTTCACCTGCCCGATGGCGCGGCTGAGGAGTTCCTTGCTCGAAGTGAAATCCTGGATCAGGTCGGCTGAGGAATGGAACGAGACGACGGCCATCTGCTCTTTCGGCTGGAGCTGAGCGATCATGTTCTCGGCGGCGGGCTGGACCATCGGGCCCACCAGGCTGGTGTCAAGCAGCATGATCACATCCAAAATGGCGCTGGAATACTCGGCGGACTCGACCTGGCGCGGTGTCTTGTCATCCAGAAACGTGAAATCCCCGGCCTTGAGATCGGTCACCGGCTTGCCGGACTTCTGCTCCACCACCGTGACCAGAAGCTTGCTTGAGCCTGCCAACGAACAGACGAACGTTAGGAACAGGAGCGCAGCAATCAGCTTGTGACGCATCAGCCCACAGTCTAACGCAGGCGTGACAAGATCAGGCGATCAGCTCACCGCGCAACACGGTGACGGCCTGGCCACCCAGAAGGACGCGATCTCCATTCAGCCGGACTCGCACCACGCCGCCGCGCGGAGATGCCTGATACGCGAGAAATTCCGTTTTCCCCAGTTGCTTGGCCCAGTACGGAGCCAGGCAGCAGTGTGCGGAACCCGTGACCGGGTCTTCATTGACGCCGGAACCCGGAGCGAAGAACCGCGAAACGAAATCAAAGCTCGCGGTCTCGGATCGTGCCGTCACGATGACGCCGCGCACGGGAAGTTCGGACAACAGCGAGAAATTTGGCTTCAGGCTTCTGAGCACGGCTTCGGACTCCAGTTCGGCGATGTAATCGAACTTGTTCCGGCCCACGTACTTCGGCTCGGCGCCCAGCGCTTCACTCATGCGCGGTGGTGCGGCGGCTGGTTCCTCGGGTTTCACGGGGAAATCCATTTCGATCCATTCGCCCTGCTGATCCGCCGTAAGCAGACCGCTGAGCGTGTGAAAGCGGGCCTGTTCGCCGGGCTTAAGATGTCCGCACTCCCAAAGCACGTGGGCGCTGGCAAGGGTGGCGTGGCCGCATAAGGCGACCTCGATGGCAGGGGTGAACCAGCGCAGATGAAATCCATCGCCCTGCCGCACCAGGAATGCGGTTTCCGAAAGATTCATCTCGCGCGCCACGTTTTGCATCCAAGCCTCATCGCGGGCCGCGGGCAGCACGCACACGGCCGCGGGGTTTCCGGCAAAGGCCTTATTGGTGAATGCGTCGACCTGCACAATGGCGAGAGGCATAAGAGACTCGAACCCATTGTCGCATCGCACGGCGTGATTCCAGCCGTGTCTAACCGTTACCGGGCCGCGCAGACTAGAATGGACGCATGAAAAATCTCGTCCCTGCGGTACTCGTGGCGCTTTCCTCTTTCAGCCTGTACGCAGCCGACCTCCAGCTCGAAGCGGGCGTGGCCAAGGCCGATATCACGCCGTCCTCGTTCGGGCCGATGTATGGCTACAACAACCGCGAGTGCGGCCCGGCGAACGGCACGCACGATCCGCTGTTTGCGAAGGCACTGGTGCTGGCGGCGGGCGAGTCGCGGCTCGCCATCGTGACGCTTGACCTTGGCAGCATCGTTTCTGAAAATCTCCGGCGCGACGTTGCGGCCAAGCTGGGAATTCCGGTTCTGCTGCTGGCAGCGTCGCATAGCCACTCCACGCCATCGTTTCTCCCTTACGAGGAAAGCGTGCGCGGCGTGACACCGAGCTCGTTCAAGGTTTCCCCGTACCAGGCGGAAATGGAGAAGAAGGTTTTTGATGCGATTCAGCGTGCGTCGTCGTCGATGTTTCCGGCCCGGCTGGGCGTGGGGCGTGGCTCGCTGCAACTGGGCTACAACCGGTTATTGTTGGGCGAAGATGGCCGCGCCCGCGCGTTGTTCGACAATCTTGAGCGCATTCCCTACGGGCCGGTCGATCCGGAATTCACCCTCGTGCGGCTGGATGACATGAGCGGCGCGGCTCGCGCGCTTCTGGTACATTACGCCTGTCACGCGGTCGTGCTCGGGTCAACCAGTTGCCTGTATTCCGCCGACTATCCCGGCGCCATGCAGGCCAAGGTGGAGGCGGCGATCCCGGGCGTCCAGTGCATGTTCGTGCAAGGCGGCGCGGGCGACATCAATCCCCTGTTTGAAGCCCGCACGGGAAAGGAAGACGAGGATCTGCTCACGATGCAGAAGATGGGCGAGCTGCTGGGTGACGAGGTGCTGCGCCGCGTGAGCAGCATCAAGCCCACAGCGCCGGTTCGGTACCCCATCCAGTTTGAGAGCGAAACGATGCGTTTTGCGGATCGCTGGGAGAAACACATAACGCTCGATGTCGGCATCACGACTGTCCTCATCAATCGAGAGATCGCCATTGCCGCCGTGCCCGGTGAGCCGATGCACAGGTTCCAAACCTACTGGAAGCAGCACGCCGACGTGCCGTATCCGCTTTTCTACGGTTACACCTACAGCACCGTGGGGGGCTGGCCGGGTTACATTCCCGATATCCGCTCAGCCGCGTACGGCGGGTATGGGGCGGATGTCAGCACAGCGATTGAGGTCGGCGCCGGCGAGACCATCATGCAGCACCACCTCATCAACCTCTATAAAATGCTGGGCATGTGGCGGGATAAGCCGGGCCAGCCTTAATCAGTGGCCGCGCTCGCGGGCTTCCGCGGCGATGCGCACGTAGATCGCACGAGCCTGGCGATAGCGGTCTTGCGCCGCGTTGAGATCGTGGACGAAAAAGCTGTTCCAGTCGCCGCCGGGTGAGGTGTGGCGGATCAGGTTGTCGATGAATTGGACGAAGAAATCGGCATCCGTGGAACTGGCGCGAATTGGAGCGCCGTCGATCGAGATGTAGACTGCGCCCGTGTGCACTTGATGGCCCTTGGTATCGACGCGCCGCGCGCAGATCCAGCCACTTTCGCTGAAGTCGAGCGCCGCATGAAGCGCTGCGGCAGCACCGGGTGCGGCGGAGGCGTCGCGGCTGGCCACCACAACACCGTTGCGAACGATTTCGATGCGTCCGGATAGCGGAAGCGCCGCCGACCAGCGGGCATCCACTTCCACACGTCCCTTGCCGTTGAGGGCGATCTCAACACCTGGAGCGGCTTTACCATTCACGTGCAGATCCAGAAACTCGCGATGTGCGTTCCGCGAGATCACCGTCCGCCCCGCCGCGATGCCGTCGATCCAGCCGCGATAGGTCAGCCTGCCATCGGCCGTGTGCACGTAGGTGAGCTGCGTTCCGATGGGCTGATGCGCGTTGCAGGGGAAGTCCGTGGCGGCGCCGAGTCCCGGCCGGAAGCCGCAATTGAGCAGGCGATAGTAGCCCTGGATCGTGCCTTCGCCGCCATTCACATCTTCCGCAAGAAAATCGATCGTCCCCAGCGCGGTCTCCACCGGATATTCCAGAGGTGCGCAGCAATCCAGATCCTGTGGAATGTCGTTCTTCAGATACTGCATGTGGGCATATCCCACGACTGCCTTCTGCTGCTTGGCACGCTGGATCAAGGGGTACGTGTACTCGGAGAACGATCTTTCGCCGTGCTGGAGACCGAGCAGAATCAGATGCCCGCCGATGGCCTTCTGCTCGAACGTCACCCCGCGCGGATCGAAATGCCATTCGGCATCCCAGTGCAGAATTTGCCGGGCGGTAGATAGCGGAAAGTCCCGGCCATTGATCTTCGGAAGATCACGCGCGGCGTCGCGTACCTCGCCATTGCCCATGTCCGCGAGCAACGAAACCACCGCCAGATGATTGGTGTTCATGGCGGCGAACACCTGTTCGGGCGTTACGGTCAGCCCGCCTGCTACACCGCAATCGCAGTGCACGTGCGGATCGCCCGCAAACCAGCCGGGCGGCTCAGGGTCAGCGGGCGCTTGGGCAAGCAGTGCGAAAGCGCTGGCAACGACGGTTAGCGCGAGGCGGCCGGCGGCTGTCACGGAAGCTCTACGGCTCGGCGGCGTATTTCTGGTACGCCTCGGCGATGTTTGCGGCATGATAATCGCCGTGATGGATGATCACCCGGTAGCGGAAAGTGAGCGACTGCTGCACGGGAACCGTCCAGCTCCCGTCCTGCTTGGGATCGCGCGTAAAGTCACGCAGCCCAAACGGATTGGCGGCGAACAAGCCGTACCCACGCGCGTGCCAGGTAGTTGGGTGCCGGAAGCTCTTGGGATGATCCAAGATCGCAATGCCCACGTCCTCACCCTCCACCTTGCCGTCGTAGTTCACCCAGTCGGCGCGCTTGCCCCAGATCGCCTTCTCGCCTTCCGCTCCCTGCGAGTTGACCATGTGGCTTGGCGGAGAATCGAGCTGCTTCGCCAGGCGGATGCCGAACGTTCCCTCTTTCGTATCGCCAAAGGTCAGCGGACCGTGGGTCGCATGCACGGTGAATTCACAATCGATGATGCGCGTGTGGTCGTCGCCGCGGAACGTGAAGGTCTGGGTTTCGTCACCGATTACCATGCCACCCGGGCCTTCCAGCGTGAACTCGGCGCGAATCATGCCGCCGCGCGCTTCGCTGATCTTTTGCATGACCATGTGGCCATAATTTTGCTTAAAGTGATCGTTGTAGTACTTGTCGAAAGCTTCCTCGCCCCAGAAATCCAAGCCGTCAATACTGCCATGCGTGAAGTACAGGGGGCGCTGGTGCGGCTCGAAGCTGGGATCATGCTGGCTCCCTGCTGGCACCTCATTTGCCACCGGATAGCCGCGCGTCACGATGGTGCCTTGCGCGCTCCGCAGCGGCATCAGGTAGGGCTTGGCGACTTTCGGATCGAAATAGTAAGTGGTGAAAGGCTTGCCGCCGATCGTTACCTCGATCTGGTTGCCGTTGCGTTGGATGTTTACGGCTTGCTGCGCACCGCATGTTAGGGTGCACACGATTAATGCGAAGGAAAGTCTGCTCGTCTGTCTGGTCATCGTAGTGTTTGGACGCTGTAACGTTTAAACGTTTTCCGGAATTACAAACGGCTCGCGATGAGAGCCACGCAGAAGGCGGCTGGCCTCTTCATCGCCCACAACCTGCTCGGTCGCGGGGTCGAAGTGGATTGTACGCCCCAAGCGGTAAGACGTGTTGGCCAGGTGAACCAGGCTACAAGAAATGTGCCCCTCCTGGATCGGGGCGTTCAGCTCTTCTTTCTTCCTGCTGCGCACGCAATCGATGAAATTGGCCCAGTTGTTTCCGCGTTTTGAATTCCTCGGACCTGGCTCTTGTTCCTTGCCGAGCCATGTGCGGTAACCCTGATAATCCTCTTCGTTCGTGACGGCCATGTAGCCCTTCGAGCCGTAGAAGATGTTGCCCACCGTGTTACCCGCCATGTTGGGCGCCTCTTCATTACCAGGGCCGAGGAACCCGGGCACGGGTTCGCCGCCGAATCCCGGAGTGCCGATGCGCGCTTCATGATTGGTGATCCAGTGGCGCACCTCGAATTCCAGCATCTTGCGCTTGCCCGCGCCGTCGAATTCGAACGCGCAGTGAAGGACATTGGGCGTCTGCTGGTCGTCATCGAACATGAAGTGTCCGCCCATGGCCGAGACCTTGATTGGAAAACCGACGCCTAATCCCCAGCGCGCGATGTCCATCTGGTGTATGCCTTGGTTGCCGACATCGCCGTTGCCGTAGTCCCAGAACCAGTGCCAAGTGTAGTGGAAACGGTTATGAGTGAACTCGTGCTTGGGCGCGGGGCCGGTCCACAGGTCGTAGTCAACGCCTGCGGGAACGGGTTCGACCGCCGCGCGGCCTATGGTGTCGCGCGGATTGAAGCACAGCCCTCGCGCCAGATACACTTCACCGATCAGCCCCTCGCGCAGCTTGCCGATGCCGTCGATCACGGCCGGATCAGAGCGGCTGTTGGTGCCGTGCGCCACAATTCTGTTGTATTTTTCCGCTGCCCGCACCATCTGCCGGCCTTCCCACCAGAAGTGGGAGCCGGGCTTTTCGACATACACGTCCTTGCCCGCCTGGCAGGCCCAGATCGTGATCAGCGCGTGCCAGTGGTTGGGTGTGGCGACCGAAACCGCATCGATGGATTTGTCCTCCATCAACTGGCGGGGATCCTTGTAGACCTTAGGCTTGGGAAGCCCGAGGAGCTCCATATCCGCCAGGCGCCTGCGAATAATGTTCTCGTCCACGTCGCAGACTGCCGCGATCTCCACGTTATCCAGGTGCGAGTATTCTTCAACATGCGCGAACCCTTGGCCGCGGATACCGCACACCGCCACCCGAACGCGATCGTTTGCTCCGGCCACGATTGCCTCCTAAGAAACTGCTAGGCTATCACAAACGCGCTGGTGCGACGGGCTCATTGGACTCTCGCCGGTTGGAACAGCGAGAATACGGCGCCCTGTGGATCCGCGATCACGGCAAACCGCCCCACACCGGGAATATCAGTGGGACGCACCTGAACCGAGCCGCCCAGATCTTTCGATTTGCCAGCGCTTGCATCGCAGCTAACGGCTAAGAAGTACGGCATCCAATGCGAGGGGAGGTCGCCCAACTCGGCCGCCATCTGCATCAGACCGCCGATGGGCCGGTCCCCGTTCCAGATCTCGGTGTAGTCCCGCGGACTGGCCAGCCCCGCCCTCGTGGTCCAACCGAACAGCTTCGTGTAGAACTCCACACTCTTGGCCGTATTGTTGGTAATCAGCTCGGACCAGCACAGCGTGTGCGGCTCAGCCGTGATTCGGGCGCCGATATGCCGGTTGGCTTGCCATATCGCGAAAACCGCTCCAGCCGGATCTTGAATGACGGCCATGCGCCCGGCGTCGAAGACATCGAACGCGTCCTTCAAGACCGTGCCGCCGAGCGCTTTCGCGCGCGCCGCAGCCTCCTCCGCGTTGGCAACCGCAATGTACTCCAACCAGTGGGGCGGAATTCCCATGCGGCGCATGTTCTCATCCATCTGGTACAACGCGCCGATCTCTTTGCCATCGATTTGCAGCATGGTATAAAACTGGTCCGGCCCCATGGGCATGTCGTTGGGGTGCCAGCCGAACAGGCCTCCGTAGAATGCCTTCGCGGCTTTGGCATTGGTCGTTCCCAACTCCACCCAGCAGAATGAACCGGGGTTGTACCTCTCGACGGTGCTCATAGGAGTGCTCCTCTCGGATTCTGTGGAGTGTACCTCAGGTGGATTCTGATCTTCGTCTGCTACCGGCGCAAAGCCTCCCGCCGCGCCCTGTGGCTTGCGTTTACGAGGAACCAGGCGCCTTCGTGTCTTGGCTGCCGTCGGTTTGGCCTTCTGGCTTTGTGGCGCTCTTGGCACGGGCCTGCCTGCGTGAGTGAGCCGCTTTGCCCACTACCACGGCCGCGGAAATCGCCGAGCCCCACAACAAATATCGCATTTTTGACTTGGTGCGAAATGGGACTTTGACAGTTGCAGGCGCGGCGACGGGCACACCACTGGAGATATCGACGGCGCCGCCAAGACGCATATTCTCCCAGTCGTAGAGGAACTGCTTGCCACAGTCCAGGCAGACCACGTACGTCTCAGCGTGAGTTTCGCTCGTTGCTCCGCTGCCCTTTGGCCGGGCCGGAGTGAAAGGGAAGGTCGTTCTCCGGTGCCGGCATCCAACCAGAACGTTCCATATCGAATCCATCACCGGCATACAATCCAGTACCAATGTAGCATCCAGCTTGCGTGACCAAAGTGCACAATCATACACTGCCACGCTACACTGGCAATCGTGGCCGCACGCAGCAAGACCAAAACAGTCGCTCGCAACCATTACATCCTCATCGTATTTGATAGTTGCCGGTACGATTCCTTCTTGGCGGGGCATCCGCGTACCATGCGCAAGCTCGGGAAGGTGGAGCGGCGGTGGTCCTACGCTTCCTGGACGGCGCCTTCGCATTTCAACCTATTGATGGGCTTGATGCCCCACACGAGCCCCAAGAATGTTTACGCCTCGGAATACTACAAAAAGGACTTCTTCAAGTTCAATGAGCGGCTAGGCGAAGGCGGCATCGAGTTCCGGAGTTTTGTTCCGCGCCTATCGCTGCCCGTGTTGCTACGAAATCTCGGCTACCGCACCAATGCCATGGTGTCCCTCCCGGTGTTGAATCCCGCCACGGCCATCAATACGGGTTTCGACAGCTACCGCCTGATGGAAAAGCACAACGACATGCGTGCCATGGTGCGCCAGATGGTGTTCCCCGAAGACCAGCCGTCGTTCCACCTGCTCAATGTCGGCGAGACGCACTATCCCTACGCTCTTCCCGACGAGCCGGAGGACGAATGGCCGCGCATCAGCGGCGTGCACGGCGTGTTCAAGCACCTGGACGAAGCCATTGTCGGCGGGAAGCTGCGCGGCAGTCGCTTGAAAATGTTCAACAAGCGCAAACTGGAAATGCTGCGCAACCGGCAGATCGACGCCGTAAAATATCTGGATAAGGTGGTGGAAGAGTTGTTCGATCTGGTTCCAAGAAACACCTACATCACCATTACTTCGGACCACGGCGAGCTGTTCGGCGAAGAGGGATATTTCGGCCACGGCCCGATCTTCCATGAAAAAGTCCTCGAGGTGCCCTTCCTCGAAGGCAAACTCCGATGAAACGGCGCGATATCCTCCTGTCGCTTTGCGCGCTGGCTCTGCTCCTTCACGGCGTCAGCCATCCACACGGAAATCTGCAACTCGCCTACATCGGCCCCGGTGCCGGATTTGCGTTTCTCGGTTCGTTCCTTACGCTGCTTACATCGCTCGTGCTGAGCGTGGTCTCGCTTCTCGCGTGGCCGTTCCGCATGCTGTGGCTGCTGGTGAGAAGCAAGCAGGGATACCGCAAAGCGCGCGTGAAAAAGCTCATCTTTCTTGGGCTCGACGGCTTTGACCCCGGCCTTGCCGAGCGTTTCATGGCCGAAGGCAAGCTGCCCAATCTGAGCCGCCTCAAAGAGCAGGGCTCCTACACGAAACTGCGCACGACATTCCCCGCGCTCTCGCCCGTGGCCTGGTCCACGTTTGCTACCGGCGTGAGTCCAGCCAAGCACAACATTTTCGATTTTCTGAATCGTGACCTGAAGACTTATGTGCCGGAGCTGGCATCGTCCAAAGTGCGCCCGCCCCATCGCATCTTGAAGCTTGGCAAGTGGCGCATTCCGCTGTCGCGGCCCTCGGTTGAAATGCGCCGCAAGAGCGAACCCTTCTGGAAGATTCTCGGCCGGCACTCCATCGGCTGCACGGTTCTGCGCGTGCCCATTACGTTTCCGCCCGACGAATTCGACGGCCGCCTCCTCTCCGCCATGAGCACGCCGGACCTTCGCGGCACACAGGGCAGCTTCTCGCATTTCTCGACGCACGTGGAAACCGGCCACGTCGAAGGTGGCAGCCGATATCCGCTGCGGCGCGCAGGAGACTGCGTGGAGGGCGACCTGGAAGGCCCCGAAAATGCGTTTGTGGCGGGCAGCGGCGCGATGCGCATTCCGTTCCGCATCCTTCACGCGGAAGATCCCAAGCGCGCGAGCCTCGATATACAAGGCGAGTCCTATCCTTTGCGGCCAGGTGAATACACGCCGTGGGTGCGCCTGCGCTTCCACGGCGGCGTCGGCGTTTCCGTCCACGGCATCGCCCGGTTTCTCCTCACGCAGACGGCACCTGAACTCTCGCTCTATTGCACGCCGATTCAAATCGACCCCGAAAGGCCCGCCCTTCCCATCAGCCAGCCAGCGTATTACGCCATCTACCTCTCCAAGCTGCTCGGTACCTACGCCACACTCGGCATGGCCGAAGACACCTGGGCTCTTAACGAAGGCGCCATCGACGACGACGCCTTCCTCCAGCAGGCCGAACTGATCAAGCGTGAGCGCGAATCCATGTTTCTTAGCGCGCTTCAGCATACCCGCCGCGGTGTGGTTGCGTGCGTGTTCGACACCACCGACCGCGTGCAGCACATGTTCTATCGCCATCTCGACGCAGGCGACAGTCGTGTCATCGAAGCTCTGTATCGCGACATGGACCGCCTGGTCGGCGAGACAACGAAGTACGTGGATGATCACACCGCCCTGTTCGTTCTTTCTGACCACGGTTTCTGTTCGTTCAAGCGCGGCGTCAATCTGAACTCTTGGTTGCACCAGAACGGCTACCTTGCGTTACTCGATGGCGCGCGTGAAAGCGGAGATTACTTCGAAGGCATCGACTGGAGCCGCACCCGCGCCTACACGTTCGGTTTGGGTGGCATGTACTTGAATCTGAAGGGCCGTGAAGCAAGCGGCACCGTCGATCCAAAAGATGCAGCCGCGTTGCGCAAAGAGCTGATCGCGAAGCTCACCAACCTGCGCGACGAAGAAACCGGCAACATCGGTATTCGCAATGTCTACGCCACGGGAGCGCTCTATCAAGGTCCGTATCTGAGCGCCGCGCCGGATTTCGTCGTGGGCTACGCGACAGGGTATCGTACGTCGTGGGAAGCCGCGGTCGGCAAAGTCACCGCGCGCGTTTTCGACGACAACAAAAAGGCCTGGAGCGGCGACCACTGCGTCGACCCGCTGCTCGTTCCCGGCGTGCTATTTTCCAACCGTAAGGTCCAGGCCGAAGATCCGGGCATCGAAGACATGGCGCCCACGGCCCTCGATTTGTTCGGAATTGAGGCGCCCGCCTGGATGGAAGGCAAGTCCGTTTTCCGTTTTGCCTGACGGACGCAGGAGCACATGCATCATGAAAACCGTTGTCAAATTGAATAAAACCTTAGTCCAGCGTGCCTCTCGCATCGCCGAGCACGCCGGCTATAGCTCGGTCGAAGAGTTCATCGAGCACATCATCGAAAAAGAGCTCGCGCACTTCGAGGATTCGGATTCGAAAGAGGAAATCGTCAAGAAGCTCAAAGGATTGGGCTACTTGGAGTGACAGAGATCGACCTCGGCCTCGCAGCCCTCGCCACCCTCGTTCCCGTCAGCATTCTGGCTGGCATCGGGATGCTCCTGGTATTCCGCCACGCGTCGGACCCGGTAGCCGTGCGCCGTGCCAAAGGTATCGCCCAAGCGCACTTGTTGGAATTCCGTCTCTTCATGGATGAGCCCATGCTGATTCTGCGGGCTCAGCGTGATCTCCTGGTCGCCAATCTTCGATTCATGAAGCTGATGCTGCGCCCGTTCCTGTGGATGCTGCTCCCCATGGGGCTGCTGCTCGCCGGTCTGGAGTCTTTCTACGGGCATGCACCGCTCGCCGTGGGTGAGTCCGCCATCCTCACCGCGCAGGTAAAGGACGCTGCCGGCCCATTCGAACTCAAAGCGCCTGGGGACGTTGCCGTTGAGACGCCGCCCGTTCATGTGCTGGCCGAAAGCCAGGTGAGCTGGCGCATCCGCCCTCTGCGCGCCGCGACGACCGAATTGCAAATCTCACACGCCGGCAGTTCGTTCGCTAAGAGGATTTCCGCTGGCGGCGGCTTCCACTTCCTTTCCGAACGCCGGGGATCGCTCCTGAATCTGTTGTTGTACCCCACCGAACCGCCGTTGTCAGACAATGGCATCAAATGGATCGAAATCCGTTACCCGGACGCGACGATCTTGCATCTCCATTGGCTCATCTGGTTCTTCGCCATCTCAGCCATCACCGCGCTCGCCTTACGCCGCCGGTTTCACGCGGTGTTCTGATGCCACGAGCGGCGCTATGCCTCTTCGTCCTCCTCTTCGCCGCTACCGCAATCGCCGCCCCTCCTTACTGGACCCTCGTCTGGAATGACGATTTCGACGGCCCCGCCGGCTCACCGCCCGATCCCACCAAGTGGACATACGATACCGGCGCGGGCGGCTGGGGCAACCAGGAGCTGGAAACCTACACCGATTCACGCGACAACTCTTACCTCGACGGCAACGGCAACCTAGTGATCGAGATTCGCGAGCTTGCTCCCGGCCAGTACACATCAGGGCGCCTGAAGACGCAGGGCCTATATGTCGTCGAATACGGAAAGATCGAAGCCCGCATCAAGCTCCCCGCGGGCCAGGGCATCTGGCCGGCGTTCTGGATGCTCGGCGCAGACATCCCAATCGCCGGCTGGCCGCAATGCGGCGAGATCGACATCATGGAAAACATCGGCCGCGAGCCTTCCATCGTCCATGGCACCGTGCACGGGCCGGGTTACTCCGGCGCATACGGCATCGGCGCGAGCTACACCCTGCCGGCCGGACAACGGTTTGCTGATGACTATCACGTCTTCGCCGTAGAGTGGTCCCAACAGAATGTCCAGTTCTTCGTCGACGGCCAACTCTACGAAACGGTCACACCCGCGTCTCTTCCGCAAGGCGCAGCCTGGGTCTACAACCACCCGTTTTTTCTGCTATTGAATGTCGCGGTTGGCGGTTCCTGGCCGGGCAACCCCGACGCCACCACGGTCTTCCCCCAGAAAATGCTGGTCGATTACGTGCGCGTCTCCCAGCACCGCCGGCGGCTGCGGAATATGCAGGGCAACTGAGGGCCTAAGTGAAGAGTTCGTCTTCGACGAGCTTCAAATTCTTGTTCACGTAGAACATGTCTGGTTCCTCCCTGGCTGCTCGTGAGCGGATTCGGAAGTCCGGATTCTTCGGGTCCAACGGATTGAAGATGACCAAGCCGATGCCGAATATTCGGGACAGGGCATCCAGACGGGCGATGTCATCCTCAGAGGAGTTGTCAGGAACTACGATGTACGACTTGTGCGAGAAGAGCTTGTATGAGCACGCTTGGCCGAAAGCGGTGATCAGGTTACTTGGGTCTAGCTTGATCTCTGCCGATACGATCTCGGTGGGGGGTTTGATGATGTCGGATCTCTTGGCTTCGCGCACACCGACCACGTCTGGAGTGCCCCACTTGTCCTTGAACCGGTTCCCCCCAATGCTGATGCTCCTGGTGCATTCCTCAAGTTCGTTTATCAGCCACTCGCCAAAGGCATCGTAAAAATCCTCTTCTCGTATCTTCTCCTTCTTGAGTTGCTTGGTGACGGCTGCCTCTTGCTTCTCGCCCTCCTCCCGGTACTTCACGGCCCGATAGATGCCGCGACTTGGCTGATACACGGTTGTGGGCAACTCGGTCCGGAATTTATAGAGGGAGCCATGCACTGTGTTCACCGGGATATTGGGAAAGGCGGCAGAAATATCTCTGACCAAGTCAGAGTACCGTTTCCCCGCCGGCGAAGCGTCGATGAGTTCGACTGCCTTCTGTATGACTTTCTCTGTGCTCGTCATGTTTTCCCTCTGCCCTCAACTCCTGTTCCCTTTTAGCCCTTGAAGCTACTCATTTTCGCGCTTTAACCGTTACTCTCTGGACCGGACAGCGCCCGCAGAACGACCGAACCTCTGTCAAGAGAAGCTATGAATAGGTCTTGATGGTTAGAGAATACCAGCATAGAACCACCAGAGAGTTGCTAAAAGAGAGGGATTCCGCACCTGTGCGTATGAGGCCCCTGCCAAAAGGACACCTATCGCCGATGTCGCTTGCGGAAAACAAAGGGCAATTCAGGCGCACGGCGCCGCCGCTACCGCTTGAACCCCGTCTCGTCTTTTAATGCTTCGAGCGCGTTATAGACGATCGGGCAATAGCACGCGCGATCGATGAACTGCCACATGCGGCTCGCGATCGACCCGTTCCCCCGCACCAGGTGCGGAAAACGCGAGCACGTCTCCGGCCGCGCCTCGTAGACGCTACACACGGTTCCTTCCAGGAATACGCAGCCCTCGGCGTCGCTCCGTTGCAGGATGCGGCCCTCTTCCTCGCTCTCGGTCGTGTACTCCGCAAGAAATTGAGCCTGTGAGATGCTGAAATGCTTGGCCAGCCGCTCGATATCGCGGTCGTTCAACTTCACGGTCGCCACGCGGCAACAGTTCGCGCACACCGTGCAGTCGATTTGGGCCTCGATTTCCTCCCCAATGCGTCGCATCCGCCGCTCCGAATGATCGTGCGTTTTCAAGTGCCGGCGGAAGCGCTCGTTCTCCGGCCGCTTCTTCTCACCAAGAATCCGTATTTGGACGAGGTCTTCGATCATTCGTTCCGCAGCGTGCTCGCCGGATTCAGCCGCGTGATGCGCCACGCCGGCAGCATGCTCGCGGCCACCGCCACCAGCAGGAACAGGCACGGCACTCCAACGAACGTCCACGCATCGGTCGGGCTGACGCCCCAAATCAGATGCCGCATGAGCCGCACCACCCCCCAGCCCAGCATACATCCGAACGCGCATCCTATCCCCGCCAGCACCACTCCCGGCAGCGTAACCAGCGAGACCGCCTGGGTTGTAGTCGCGCCCATCGCGATGCGAATGCCGAGTTCCCTGGTGCGCTCCGCCACCGAATGCGCGATCAAGCCGTAGATTCCGATCGCCGCCAGCAGCAACGCGAGCAATGCCATCGCCCCCATCAGTGAGGCCTCCAGGCGCTGTCCGCCGAGTGCGCTCGATTGCAGATCCGCAATGCCGCGGAAACTGGAAAACGGCAGTAGCGGCTCGACTGATTTCATGACATCCTGCATACCCGCCATTAGAACTCGGGGCTGCGCCGAGGTGCGCACAATCCAACTGGGTGAGAACCAGACATGTACCAACTGCACGAAACCATCGGAGATCTGCGTCGCGGGAACGAACGCTTGTGGCAGTATGCTCAGCGGGCCGAACGTCCCGAAGCTCTCCTTTACCGGCACATTCCCCACAACGCCCACAATTTCCCACGCGTCATTTCCTACGAGGATCTGGCTGCCCACTGGATGCGGCCGGGAAAGATATTTGAGCGCGAACGCCTCGTTCACGAGTGCCACCTTTGCCGACTGCGGCCCGTCCGCCGGCGTAAACGCACGCCCGGCGAGCAATGGAATCCGCAGCGCCCGGAAGTATTCCGGCGTCACGTAGGACATGAATGTTCCATGGAACTCTTCCGATCCCGGCAAGCGGAATCCGTTCTGCAACGGACGCTCATAAGGCAATGCCAGAGCCACCGCCGCGGCTTCCACACCCGGCAACTCGTGGATACGCTCAAGCGATTTGTCGAACAGCCGGTTCACTTGTGTGCTTGTTTGGTAACGCGCGTCTTGCAGCGAAAGCGTCGCAGTCACCACGCTGTTCGCATCAAAGCCCGGCCGCAGATCACGCATGTAGAGAAACGAACGAAGCAGCAGACTCGCGGCGATCAGCAGCGTTACTGACAACGTCACTTCAGCCACCACTAGAATCTGCCTCGCCCAGCGGTTTCGTCCGCCAGCCACCGCGCGGTTACCGCCTTCCGCCAGGCCGGTGCGAATATCGGTTCGCGTCGATTGCCACGCCGGGTACAGCCCGAATAACAAGCACGATGCGAGGGCAATCGCACTGGTCATCAGAAGCACACGGCCGTCCAGTTGCACGTCCTGCCCCAAGCTCAACGTGCCGTGCGCCAGGGTTTGCAAAGCCCGCAAGCCGAGGTATCCGAAACCGATTCCTGCCGCACCACCCAAAATAGCCAGCAGCAGGCTCTCCGTCAGCAGTTGCCGGAACACTACAGCCCTTCCGCCGCCCAGAGCCATGCGCGTAGCGATCTCCCTGCTTCTCCCCGAGGCTCGCGCCACCAACAAGCTCGCAATATTCACACACGCGATCAGCAGCACCATTCCCACGGCAATCCAGAGAATGAGCAATGGCAAATGAATCTCATCATTCAAGCCCCGCTGAAAGGACACGATGCCCAGCCGGAAATCGCCCCCGCGCGGACTCATTTCTCGCCGGCGGATCTCGCCGAGCGACTTCACCTGCGTCTCCGCCTGCGTCCAAGTAACTCCTGGGCGTAGCCGCGCGACAATTCCGTAGTTCGTGCCTTCGCCCTCGCCGCTCGTCGAGGGCCGCAGCGGAGTCCACACATCCGCCGGTCCCACGGAACGAAACGACGCCGGCATGACGCCCACGACGATGTACGGCTCCCCTCGCAAAACCACCTGGTGGTCGATTACCGACTCATCACCATTGAGCACGCTCTTCCATACCCCGTAGCTGAGTACGGCTACAGCAGGCCCGCCCGCGCCGTCCTCCGCCTTAGTGAATTCGCGCCCGTAGAGCGGCTTCACGCCTAGCACTCGGAAGAATCCTGAGCTGACGCGCTGCTGACGGATGTACCGCACCAGCCCATGAGCCGCAAAATTGACATCGGCGGGCATGTCAGAGAAGACCGCGCAGTCGAGATAGGCGGCTTGATCCCGAAACAACTCCCAGGTGCGTCCGTCCTGGCTGTTGTCCATTTCCTGGCTATAGTAGGTGACCACTGACGTCAGCCGTTCCGGCTCCGGATACGGCAGCGGCCGCAGCAGCACCGCGTCCACCACGCTGAACACCGCCGTATTTGCCCCGATTCCCAGCGCCAGCGTCGCAATCGCGATCGCCGTGAACCCCGGGCTCTTTCGCAGCACCCGCCCCGCATAGCGCAAATCACGCCCCAGATGTTCCAGCCACTGAAACGTCCACATCTCCCTGCTCCCTTCCTTCATGCGCAGCACGTTCCCAAACGCCCGCCGCGCCGCCGGCTCCGATTGCTCCTCCGCCGCCATCTCAAGGTGAAACCGCAGCTCCTGCTCCAGCTCGCTTTCAAACTTCCGACGCGAGAAAAAATACCTGACCTTCCGCAAAAACTCCATCACATCTTTTGCCTTTTGCAATTTGCCTTTTGTCTTTTGCCTTTTTCACTCGTATCGCAGCGCCACCATCGGATCGACGCGCAACGCCCGCAGTGCCGGCCCCAGCGTCGCCACACATGCCACCGCTGCCAGCACCGCTACAACCGTTAGAAATGTCGCCGGATCGTTCGCACTCAGCTCCGGCACCAGAAACATCGCCAGTGGCCTGGTGGCGAATACCGCAATGCCCAAGCCGATCGAGACCCCAAGCCCCAGCAGCGCGAAACTCTCCCGCGCCACCATGCGCAGTACCGCCCCTCGATCCGCTCCCAGCGCCACTCGCAGCCCGATCTCTCGCGTTCTCCGCGCCACCGAATACGACATCACCCCATAAAGCCCAATCGACGCCAGCGCCAGGCCCAGCAGCCCCATGCTCCCGAGCAGCGCCGCACCCACGCGGCTCGGCAGAAACGCAAACCCCATGGCATCGCGCATCGGCTTCACCTCGACCGCCGCTGACGAGTCCAACCGCCCCAGCCTTTGGGCAATCTCTTTGGCGACATCCTGCGGCCGCCGCGTCCGCATCAAAAACTGCAGATTTGTGAGGACGTCTTCTTCCTGGAAATAGGGTGCATACAGCGCCTGCGCATCCTCTTCGCCAAGCGTCATGTACTTGCTGTTCTTCGCCACGCCAACCACCGTTACCGGAGCGCTCGGCGTAGGGCCGCCATAACGGAACGTGTGCCCCACCGGATTCCGGCCGCCGAATAGCACGCGCGACAGATTCTCGTTAAGCACCGCAACCGCCGGCGCGCCCTTCCGGTCGGATGCGAGAAACTCCCGCCCTTCGTCAATCGGAATCCCAATTGCTTTGAAATAGTCCGGGCCGACGCTGTTCTGATGGAACCGTACGGGAATCGGCTGGTCGCTCACGTCCGTGCGGATCTCGGTGCCCCAAACCGAATTCGCGTTAAAGGGGATCACCTGCGCAATACTGGCTGCTTCGATACCGGGAAGCGCATCGAGTTCGCCGAGTGCGGTGCGGATCAGGCTCCGCGTTTGCTCGACGGTCGTATACTTCTCCGGGACTACTCGCATTTGGGCCCAGACCGCGTGTTCAGCATCAAACCCTGGATTCATCGACATCGACTTGGTCATGTTGCGAACAAACAGCAAGCCCGTCGCGAGCAGCACCACGGACACAGCAAGCTGGCCCACAACCAGCGCATTGCGCAGCGTCCACCGTCCCCCTACTTGCCGTTCTCCGAGTTTCAAAGCCGTGCTCACTCCGTCGCGAGTCGCCCTGAGTGCGGGCATCAGCCCAGCCACTAGCGCGCTCCCGGTTGCAACCGCGATCGCATACAACAGCAAACGCCAGTCTGGCTGGATCAGAAGCCGCACGGGGACAGGCAGCGGCAGTTGCACGCGGTTCATAAAGCCCGTGAGCCCGAGATTGAGAATCAGTCCCGCGCACGTTCCCAGTAGCGCCAGCAATAGACTCTCCGCCAGCAACTGGCGCACGATGCGGCCGCGTCCGGCGCCGATGGCCAGCCGAATCGCCAGTTCCTGTCGGCGGGCCGATGCACGTGCCAGCAACAGACTCGATACGTTAGCGCATGCGATCAGCAGCACTAGCCCCACTACCACCATCAACACGCCAAAAAACGCCGCGAGAAAAGCGATGTTCATCGATTTCAGCCGTTCCCATCCGACCACCGGCGTGACGTCCGCGTTGATCGACCACTCGGAATTGCCACTCCAACCATGCGGGTAGAGTTTGTCCAACTGCTTACAGGCGGAGATGAGCCGCGTGTAGGCGCCTTGGACGGACATACCCCGTGGCAGCCGTGCGATCAACGCTACCTGGTCGGTCTCCTTCGATGCAGGCAAATACAGCTCTGGCGCGAATCCGAATCCGACCACGGTCCGGTGATTACGCGGCAGGACTCCGGAGACGGTGAAGGGCCGCCCGTCTATGATCAACGCCTTTCCTACCACATTGGGATCAGCAGCCAGTCGGACCCTCCAGAAACGGTCGCTGAGCACAACGACGTCGCGGTCACCCGGCTCAATCGGCCGCCCCATCGCCACCGGTACGCCGACAACATTGAAGAAATTGTCGGTCACGCGCATCACTTGCAGCCGGTACGTGTCGTTGCCAAATCGCCAGTTCGATTCGGCCTCTTCACGGCTGCCAGCCAAGCCGTCAAATAGGTGCGCATCGCGCAAGAAGCGGTAGTGCGGCATGTTCGCGTGGCTGTTGCCGCCGATCCGCATCTCCGCCAGCCGCTCCGCATCCCGGCAGGACGGCTGGCTGAACAGAAACTCCATGGTCAGGCTGAAAATCGTTGTATTCGCGCCGATCCCCAGCGCCAGCGAGAAGATCGCCGCCGCCGCAAACCCCGGACTTCGCCGCAAAGCCCGCGTCGCATATCGTAGATCGGAAAGCAGATCCTCCAGCCACCGAATCTGCCACGCCGATCGCGTGTCTTCCCGCATCCGCACCGTCGACCCAAATTCCCGCCGCGCTTGCTCCTCGCCCCGTTCGGCGGCCGCCATTTCCAGATGGAATCGGATCTCGTCGTCGAGCTCGGCGTTAAACCTTTTTCTTTGAAACAGATACCTCAGCTTTCGCGACATCGCTATGCCGTCCTCATCACCAGCTGAATGGCCTCGATCAGTTTGTCGAACTGCTGCGATTCGTGCTCGAGCTGCTTCCGGCCCTCGGGGGTCAAGGTGTAGAAACGAGCTTTGCGGTTGTTCTCCGAGATGCCCCACTCGGCCGTGAGCCAACCCTTTACCAGCATTCGATTTAGCGCCGGATAGAGCGAGCCCTCCTCGATTTCCAGCGCCTCCTCGGAGGAATCCTTGATGCGGCGGGCGATGGCGTAGCCGTGCAGTGGGCCTCGATCCAAGATTTTTAGAATCAACAGATAGAGTGTTCCAGGTAAAAGTTCAGGCGTTGGTTGCATGTCCCTTGTCCAGACTATATATAGTCCAGAAAGGGGAAGGCGTCAAGACCCTGCAGTACCTACCTCGTTTTGACGATAAACAGGAAGCATGGTTCGTTTCCGCGATCTCTCCATTCGACGCAAGCTATTGTTTATAAATGTCTTAACAACCAGCGTTGCCCTGCTGCTGGCTTCCACGGCCTTCATTACGTATGAGCGCCTGCGTTTTCAAGAAGATACAAGTCGGCAGCTGAACACCGTGGCGGGTGTCATCGCCGCGAACGCCTGGCCAGCCCTAGTGTAGTGCGGCATAAATAGTAACGATTATAGAATACGCGTCGTCTTTACAATAGGAGGACCGAAGACGATGCGCGTGGCGCGACCCGTGGTTCTGAGTTCTGACCAGCAAGAGATCCTGGAATCTCGGGCCCGAGCTCGCAGCGCGCCGGCACGGAGCGTGGAACGAGCGCGGATCGTTTTGTTGGCCGGAGCGGGGCTGCAAGATCAGCAGATCGCGGCGGAGTTGAAGATCACACCGGAGAAGGCCGCGCGCTGGCGGAATCGGTTTCTGGACGGTGGTTTTGCGGCGCTGGACAAAGATGCGCCGCGCCCGGGAAGAACACCAACCATCACACCGGCCCAGGTGCAAGAGGTGATCCGGAGAACCACGCAGGAGAAGCCCGACAACGCGACCCACTGGAGCACGCGCACCATGGCAGAGGCCGCAGGCGTCAGTGAAAAGAGCGTGCGCCGGATCTGGCAGAAACATGGTCTGAAGCCGCACTTGGCGCGGACCTTCAAGGTGAGCCACGATCCCGAGTTCGCCGAGAAACTGGACGCCATCATCGGGCTTTATCTCAACCCGCCAGAACACGCCATCGTCCTCTGCGCCGATGAGAAGAGCCAGATCCAAGCACTGGACCGCACGCAACCTGGCCTGCCGCTGAAGAAGGGGCGCTGCGGAACGATGACCCACGACTACAAGCGCAACGGAACGGCAACCCTGTTTGCGGCCATGAGCACGCTCGATGGCACCGTAATCAGCATGTGCGACGACCGGCACCGGCATCAGGAGTGGCTGAAATTCCTGCGCGTGATTGACCAAGTCACCCCTGCAGGCAAGCAAATCCATCTGATCGCGGATAACTATGCCACGCACAAACATCCCAAGGTTGAGAAGTGGCTGGCCCGCCATCCGCGCTTCCACGTGTACTTCACTCCCACCAGCAGTTCATGGCTGAACATGGTGGAGCGTTTCTTCCGTGACCTCACTCAGAATCGGCTGCGGCGAGGCATCTTCCGCGACGTCGAGGAACTGATCATGGCCATTGGCGACTACATTGACCAGCACAACGACCATCCCAAACCGTTTGTCTGGACCGCCAAAGCGTCCGATATTCTGGAAAAGGTCAAGCGCGCCCGCCACGCGCTGCATAATCGTTAATCTGCATGCCGCACTACACTAGCGGCCGGCGACCGGGTGGCCGGGGCGGAAGTGCTCCGGGGCCTGGCGGCGGAACCACGCATTCTTGCGGCGTGCCTCTATCCGGAACACGGCAGAGTACTTGCCTGCTACGCACGCGATCCAGGGGCTGCCGCGGTTTTCCCGAAGACTGTGGGGATTGTGGGGATTCAAGCAAGGAACGGCGATCTGCTGCTTTCCCGGCCCATCGTGGAACAAGGGCAGCGGCTCGGCGCCATGTGGATTCGCTTCGACAGCCAGGTATCGCTCGAGACGCTGCGGCACGATGTCGCTATGGTGAGCTTGGCGATGGCGGTTTGCTTTATCATCGCGGTGCTGCTGTCCTCGAAGTTGCAGGCTGCCATTTCGGGTCCAGTACAGCGGTTAGCTGAGACGGCCCGTGCAGTCTCGGTGGGGCGCAATTACTCGCTGCGCGCAGAGAAGGCGGGCAACGATGAAGTGGGGCGCCTCGTAGACTCGTTCAACGAGATGCTCGCGCAACTGGGTGAACACGCCGCAGAGTTGCACGCTCTTTACGATTCTGCGCTTCACGCCATCGTCACGGTGATGGCCGATGGAACAATCACGGCGTGGAACCGGGGCGCTGAGCACATGTTCGGCTTCCCCGAGCCGGCAGCCGCCGGCCAGCCATTCGGATACTTTCTGGCGGAGGCTTCGCGGGATGTCTATACCACCGAGCTCCACCGCGTGCGAGCTGCGAGCGGCGAGCGCTCCGAAGGAAAGCTGGTGGAACTGGCGGGGCTACGGCGCGACGGAGCGGAATTTCCCATGGGAGCGACCTTCACTCAGTGGAGCTCGAATAAAGGCACCTTCTACACCATTTTCATGCGGGATGCGACCGAGCGGCAGCTACTGGAGGTGCAACTGGCGCAGGCCCAAAAGCTCGAGTCCATCGGCCAGTTGGCCGCCGGTGTGGCCCATGAAATCAACACACCCATCCAATATGTGGGCGACAACACCCGGTTCCTGGAAGAATCGTTCCGCTATCTGGACAAAGTTCTGGCGAGCTATGACGGCCTGACCCGCGCCGTGGAGAGCGCAGGGCTGTTGTCCCACGAAGTCCAGCAGGTGCACGAAGCCGCTGAAGAGGCCGATTTGGAATACCTGCACGATGAGATCCCGCGGGCCATCCGGCAATCCGGGGAGGGCGTGGAGCGCGTGGCGACCATTGTGAAGGCCATGAAGGAGTTCCCTCACTTCGGGATGACTGGCGAGCACCGCGCTGACTTCGCCCAACTCGATGCGATGTCCCCGGAGTTTCACCTGGTGGTCCAAGCGGCCCAGAAACTCGAAGTTCCCGTCGGCCCGCTGGCGGACGCGGTCGCGAGTGCGGAAAAGACGCGAGCCGCCGGAACGGCCGAATGGATTCGGCAGGAACCCCTCCGCGGTCAGTTCCGGATGGTTCAGGTAGCCCAACGCAACGCCCTCGCCGCCGATGTAAAGTTCACCGGGAACGCCTGGCGGCACCGGCCGCTGCTGCTCATCCATTACATAGAATTGCGTGTTTGCCAGCGGGCGGCCAATCGGAACAATGTCGTCTTCCGCACCCACGAGGTGAGCGGAGGACCACACGGTGGTTTCGGTCGGCCCATACGCGTTCCACAGTGCCTTAGTCTTGCCCCGGAGGCGCTGCGCCAGTTCGCCCGAAAGGACCTCACCTCCGGAAACGGCGGTGAGATGGCGCGAGCCCTGCCATCCGGAATCGAGAAGAAGCTGCCAGGTGGACGGAGTAGCTTGCATCACTGTTCCACCGGAGGCTCGAATCTGGTTTCCCAACTCCGCCCCGTCCCGGCATGAGTTCGCGGCCGGCACTACAACCCGTGCGCCGCATGCGAGCGGCATCCAGACATCCAGGACGTGGATATCGAATGACATGCTGCTGACGGAAACCAGGACGTCGTTCCGGGTCATCCCGATCTTCGAGCGAAGCGAATCGAGAACGTTGACGACGCTGCGATGCGCGATTTCGACCCCCTTGGGCCAGCCCGCCGATCCCGAGGTGTACATGACGTAAGCCCGGTGCCCGGCGTTCGCGGCCTCGCGTGAGTCCGTATCTTCCTCGCGGCCGATCACCGGCCAATCGCGATCCAGGCACACCGTGGTGCCGCGACAACCGGCGAACCGATTCATGAGCGGCGATTGAGTCAACAAGAAAGTAGCTTCGGAGTCCTCCATCATGCCGGCCAGGCGATCCCGCGGATATGCCGGGTCGAGCGGGATGTAGGCGCATGCTGCTTTCAGTACCCCGAGCAGCGCGACTACCATCTCCAGCGAACGTTCCACGCTGACGCCAACAAGACTGCCGCGTTCGGCTCCCCGAGCCCGCAAATAATGCGCGAGCTGGTTCGCGCGCCGGTTCAGTTGCAGGTATGTCAAGACTTGCGAGCCAAACGATACCGCTATGGCCTGCGGCGTCCTGGCTGCCTGCTGTTCAAAGAGTTGATGGAGGGTGCAATCTTTTCGATACTCGTGCATCTCAAAGTCGGCACACTGCGGCCGGGTTATGTCAGTCCATCTAAGGCGTTCTTTGAGATAGTGCTGGTATCGAAATGGATTCTCAGCCGTAATGCGAAGGGATCAAAACCACACCCGCTTGACCGGCGCAGGAGCGTTTCGGGGCCACTATGTGATATGAACAGAATGGTCCAGCGGAAAGGTGGCGACGAATGCATCCGGAAACACGAAGGCAATTCCTGAGAGAGTCCACGGCGAGGCTGGCCGGCGTTGCTGCCCTTGCGGGCGGGGGATTGCATGCCAACCCGCGGGGACTGCCCATCGGGCTTCAGCTTTATACCGTGCGGACGGAGTTGGAGAAAGATTTTCCAGGCACGCTTCGGAAAGTAGCGGCGATCGGATACAAGGAAGTGGAGCTTTACGCTTTCTTGAACATGCGAGCGTCAGAGATTCGCCGGGGGATCGCCGACAACGGGCTGGTGTGCGAGGTCGCGCATTACGACATGACGCTCAAGGATGGCTTGGCCCGGGAAATCGATTACGCGAAGGAGCTTGGCCTCCGTTACATGCTAATGGCATGGTTGACGCCCGAGGAGCGGCGCTCGCTGGATGATTATAAGCACCATGCGGATTTCTTCAATCATGCCGGCGAACAATGCAAGAAGGCCGGCATCCAGTTCGGCTACCACAATCACAATTTTGAGTTCAAGACATACAACGGCGTTCTGGCGTTCGACGAACTGCTGCGCCGAACCGACCCGCACCTGGTACAAATCGAGCTGGACTGCTTCTGGATCACGTTCGCAGGGAAAGATCCCGTCGAGTATTTCAGGAAATATCCCGGCCGCTATCCGATGCTGCATATTAAGGACCGGAAACCGGGCTACGGTCTCTCGACGGATGTGGACGACAAGCCAGGCCCCTTCACGGAAGTGGGCCGCGGCACGATCGATTGGAAGCCGATTTTCGCGGCGGCGCCGGCGGCAGGCGTTAAGCGCATCTTTGTGGAGCAGGATTTCTGCGACGGCTCTCCGTTCGAGAGCGCACGCATCAGCTACGAGTATCTGAAGAATCTGTCCTGATCCCGGTTCGCGGAAGCTCAGCGCTGCGGGACCGAAACCGTGATGTTGCGAAATTTCAAGCCGCCGGTGTGGTCGCCCTGAATGTAGAAGGGGCCGGGCTCGCCTTCGTTGGCATCCAGCGCACCGCCGGTGATGCCTTCGATTTCCTGGTGGTCAATACTGGTGACTCCATTGTGAACCACGGTTACGATGCGGCCCACCAGCGTGACGTCGAACGTCTCCCATTGGCCTGGTGTTCGCGGCAGTGCAGGCGAAGGCGCGATGCGCCCGTAGATCGATCCGATGCGGCGCTCCGGCGGATTCTCACTCAGCGGTTCGTATTCGATCTGGACTTCATACCGGCCACGCAGGTAGAAGCCGCTGTTGCCATTTTCGGGGCAGTTCACTTCGTAATGCACCTTGAAATCATCGAACGTACGCTTTGATTTCAGGTTCGCACCGTGATCCAGATTCACCAGCAGTCCGTCCGCGACGGTCCAGTGGCTGTGGGCCGTGTTGCCTATGGGCTCCCAGCCGTCGAGGTTCTTGCCGTTAAACAGCGGCTCGGGTTTGGTCCATGCCTTGGGGGCGTCGTGCTTCAGCTCCGGCGAGCGGACTCCTGTCAGTTCGATGGTGTTGTTGCCGCGTTTCTGCACGCCGGTGAGCTTGCCGCCGCTGGCATCGAGTTCCCAAGAGACCGTCGGAGAAAGAATGATGGTCAGATGCGAACCATTCACCTTAAAAGTTTTCACTTCGTAGACGTTGCCGCCGGTGGGCTGGTACCACACGTCCAGCTTGCCGCCTTTCTCGTGCACGCCCAGCCAAACGGCGCGGGCGCCTCCGGGTGTCGTGATGTTGAAGTCCCATCGTCCGACGAACGGTGCGCCCTCATTCTGAGCAAAAGCTGGAATCAGGAGCGCGCAGAAAACAACTAGACCGGCTGGAAATCTTCGCATACTGGCAGTTTATTACAGGCGCGAGGATGCCTGGAGCCTGGATGCGAATCGGTGTTGGGGGAGGAACAACAAATGGCCAGGTCGCAGCTCAACTTCGCGCGACCCGGCCACAGGGATCGAAGAGACATCGTAGTCTGATTCGGGAAGGTTAGCGAGTGGCCGCTGCAACCACGGTGATCCGCGATGCTTCCTTCGATTCGAGCTGCCGATGGCTAACCGCCTTCGGCGTCGCGAACATGAAAGTTTTACCGATCAATCCCGCGTCGAACGTCTTTACCACATAGGTGCCGTTGATCTGCACCAGCGTAAGCTTGCCGCGCGTAGACTGCCCTTCGGCCACGTACGGCCCGGTGAAGATCGAAGCAATCTTCCGGTTGCCGTCACGGACATTCACAATCGGGGTGGCAGCTCCCCGCTCAATGTCGACGGTGTATTCGCCGGGTGACAAGACGGCGCCGCCCCAATTCGCTTCGACAGGCAGGTTGAAGGTACCCTTATACATCTCTGCTTTGATCTGCGAGGCTCCCAGAGTGAGGGTGCCGGCTAACAGGACAAGGCCAAATGCGCGATTCCACTGAAAATTCATCGTCAATCTCCTTTTCTTGGCTCCAGAATGAACTCTTTCGCTGATTGATTCGTCCTACCAGATATACGGTGTGCGCCGGAGTTCGATCCGTCAGCAGGAGATCAATTCTTGGTCATGACGCACAACGAAGATTCAAAACAAGTTGTTTGAGAACGTTATTTTATTGATCACGCTATGAACGCACCACAAACCAGTTCTCTGGCCCGGGCGGCGCAGCGGTTCCGTTTCGGCGCTTTCGATCTCGACTTGCAGGAAGGTGAATTACGCAAGCACGGAATCAGAATCAAGGTGCAGCAGAAGCCGCTTCAGATACTGGGGATGCTGCTCCGAACGCCGGGCGCTTTCGTGACGCGAACGCAACTGGCGCAGCACTTGTGGCCCGGCTTGCACGTGCGTTTCGATGGGAGCTTGAATACCGCGGTGAATTCCTTGCGGCAGGCGTTGGGAGACTCACCGCGGAATCCCCGTTTTATCGAGACGAGGCCCGGCCGGGGATATCGCTTTATCGCGCCTGTTGCGACGGTGGACGAGGCACTGAGTGCGCCCTCGGAACGCAGCGTCATCGATTCTATCGCCGTATTGCCCTTTGAAAATGCTGGCGACCCCGCACTGGAGCATGTCGGCGAAGGGATTGCCGCGAGCCTGATTGCGGACCTTTCGGCGCTGGGGCACCTGCGGACGATCGCTCGCAGCCTGGTCTCTCGTTTCAAGGGCCAGGACGTAGAACCTCGGGCCGCCGGTCAGTCTCTGAACGTGCACGCCGTGATCACGGGCTGCATTGTGCGCCGCGACACAACGGTAGTCGCGGGCGTTGAACTGGTGGATGTTGCTTCGGGTTATCGATTGTGGGGTAACGAGTACAACTGCGCCCCAGACGATGCGGTGACGATTGCGAAGGAGATTGCAAAGGAAATCACCGAGAAGCTGGAACCGCAGAGTGAGCGGCCGGAGAACCAGCTCGCGAAGAAACGCGCCAATTTTGCGGCGTACCAGGACTATCTCAAGGGGCGCTCATTCTGTAACAAGATGAGTGAAGAGGATGTGCGGAAGAGCGTCGCATACTTCGAATCCGCGCTCCATCAGGCCCCGCAATACGCGCTGGCCCACGCGGGACTGGCGGACGCCTATCACTTGTTCGCGTCTTTTGGCACCGTCCCGGTGCAAGAAGCGCGCGCTTTCTCGATGGAGTCCACCGCGAAAGCCCTGGCCATCGATCCGGAGCTCGCGGAGGCGCACGCTTCTCTTGCCGGCGTTAAGTTCCTGTACGACTGGGATTGGGACGGCACCCAAAAGCAGTTTTTGAAAGCGCTCGAGCTGAACCCGCACTACGCTGCCGCCCATCAACGCTACGCCGATCTTCTCTCGGCAATGGGAAAAGCGGAAGAAGCGATGGAGCAAATGCGATTCGCGGAGCAGCTCGAACCTCTTGCGCCTGTCCTCGACATGCAAATGGCGTGGACGTGCTACGTGGCGCGAGATTTCAAGCGAGCCGAGGAAGAGTCATGGAAGGCTCTGACCATGGAGCCACGCTTCGCCGCGGCGCAACATACGCTCGGCCTGGCATACGAACAGATGAGCATGTACGAGGAAGCGCTCGTGGAACTGGAAAACGCCCGCTCCTGTTCGGATGATCACCCGGCCATGGTGGCGGCTCTCGGTCATGCGCTTGCGTCGGCGGGGAGGAGAGACGAAGCCATTGAAATGCTGCGCCAACTCGAACAGATATCGCAGCGGAGGTATGTTTCCGGCTATTGGCGCAGTATCTTATATTGCGGGCTGGGCGAAGAAGAGCTGGCCATGGAATGGCTCGAAAGAGCTTTTCAGGAGCGTGACGTTTGGTTGGTCTGGCTGAAAGTCGAGCCCCGGTTGGATCGACTGCGCCACGCCACGCGTTTCGAGCAACTGCTGCAACAGATTGGTTTGGGTTAAGCGGTGAGCCGAAGGGGGGGCGCCGTGCTCTACTTAACTGAGCTAACTCGCCGATGTGTTGGCTGCGCCCAAATCGCTGTTAGCGCTGGTCCAGATGCCGCTCACGCTGCCGCCCGCGCTAATAAACAGCGCTGCCGATGCCAGACATACGAAGGCCAAAAGGAGCGTGTATTCGATCAAGTCCTGGCCTTGTTCATCCCGCAAGAAGCTGTGAAGTAAGCTCGTCATGTTACGTCCTCCGTGTTTTTCAGTTTTCGACTGGAATACTGACGGTGATGTCCTTGCCGTTGTAAGCACCGGCCCAACCCAAAGTGATCAGCGTGTATTGGTATCCGGAAATCGTGACGGTGATGCGGTCGGCAGTGGTGCCCTGGCCGCTCCGGGTGACCGCCACATTCGAAGTCTCCAGGCCGAACAGTCCGGTTCCACTCCCCGTGGTCGCACTGTACACTGCCATATTCTGGATGGCGGTCAGGTCTTCCGGATTTACGGCTCCGTAGCGCGCTGCCGTTCGCGCCTGGTGAACCAGGGTCTGATGAAAGAACAGGACCCACCCGAAATCGTACAGCGAGAACAGGACGGTCAGAAACAGACTGAGGGTAAGGGTAGCCTCAATCATGGCGCTGCCGCGGCGGCCCGTGCGAGTTCTAGTTGCCATCATCATCACCTATGGGGGGCCAAAAATGCCGACGAAAGGAAAAGTTGTAGTGGGCTTGCCGGTTAGTGTCGTGTTTCCGAAGTACGTGGGTATCTGATAGCCCGTGATGGAGACGGTCATCGCGGTGGGGGCGCTGTTGACCCATGTGACTGTCACCGAAACATCATTTGTGGTGAGCCCGGGCGCCACCGGAGTCGCGCCGTTCGGCGGCGCCGGGTCGCCATAGACAACTACGTTCTGGACGGCTGTCTGAAACGCATCCGAGGGAGTCGAGGTAGCGGAGTCATACGTGCGCTCACTGGCGTACCGGGCTCCGTCGCGCACGGCTTGCTCCAGTTCGGCATAGATGTAGAAAGTGTAGCCGTATTGCCACGTCCCCAGGAAAAGCGCCGAGAGGAACGTCAGGCTGAGCGTCAACTCGACAATGACGCTCCCGCCTTGTCGTTTACGAAGCCTGCGAACCGCGCGAATTGGAGATCGCAGCATCATTGGAACAGTTTGATGTGGTAAGCACCCGACCCGCCGGGCTGCAGGTTGCCAGCGCCTTGCACATACGTTCCTATGTATTCCGCGCACGCGGAATCATTGCCTCCCAGGCCGCTATAGTAGCTGGCGTTGAGCAAGAAAAATCCCGCGAAGCCCACGTTGACGAAGTTTGGCGGGCCACCGTTCACCGCCACGTATACCACGCGCTCTCCGTTACCGGTCCCGTTCGCCAGATACTGGGCATAAGTGGTAGAAGTCGTGTCCGTGTCCTCGTTAACGCGTTCTCCAATTGCGGACATCTCCGTGTTTTTAGCGCCATTGTCCATGTTTATCGGGCTGCCGACGGTTTCCGGGTCCGTGTTGCCACCCACGATCGCCTGCCGAAGGTTTGCAGCACTCTCTGCAACGCAACAATAGCCGCGGATCTTGCCGTTCTGGTCGAGGGTCTGTTTAGCTTGCTCGTCCCCGCAGCTCGATCTGGTCCCTGGCGCGCCCCAACGCAACGTGTACTGGTCCCCTACCTGGTACCCGAACGGATCCGATGCATCATCGGGCGAGGCAGACCGTGTATAAGGCGAGAACGGAAATTCTCCGCCCGGCACGCTTGTGGTTCCGGCCCGGCCGGCTACGGCGCCGGCAGCGATAGTCGAATGCGAGCTGCCTAACGCGCCGATCAAGTACATGGGAAGCGATACGGTCGTCTGCACCTGCGCGAAATAGTAGTTCGTTGCCGGATTGGGATTGGCTACCCACGGACCGGTCGAGGTGGTGCCGAACATCGTCGTCACATTGTTGAACGCGCTGGTCTGGAACTGCCATTGTTTGGGGTTATTGGCGACGGCTGTCGTAGCCCTGGTAATTCCGGCAGCAGTGCCGTCCAATTGCAGCGCCGCGGAAAACGCCGCGGAATCCACGAAAGACTGCGCCTCGCTTTTGGTGACATACATCCGCCCGATGTCCACCGCCAGCCCCGCCATGCCGAGTATGAATACCAACCCGAGCGACAACGCGATCAACACATAACCACGTTGGCGGGGACGCCGCGCTGATGCTTCAGGCCGGCCGGCGTATTTACAGATTTTTGTTTGTATTATCAAAGGTTTCCTGGACCCTCACGTCGTATTGTGGGGCAGCTCGCCGAGGGGAGTCTAGTTCTCTTTGGTAATCGAAATTCGTTCTGTTTCCACTGGGCTGTTATCAGGCGTGTTTACAAGAACTTAGGTAGGTTCAGAACCTGTGTAAACACCGCTGGACTGGCAGTCGCAAGGCTGTTAGTATCACACTGAACGGTAATGGGGGAAGCGGACCGGCCGAAACCCGAGGAAATCGAAGCAGTTCGGCGCCTTGTCGTGGAAGCCTATGGACGCCATGCGGCGGAACTGTCCAGAATTGCTCTCGCGGCCACCCGAAATAGAGCGCTCGCCCAAGAGGTCCTGCAAGAGACCTTTCTCCGTTACTTCCTGACCCTCATGCACGGCGAATCGATTGCCGATGAGCGTGGCTGGCTCGAAGCCGTGATGCATGATCTGATTCTGGATTGGAAGAAGTCCTCCAGGTTAGAAGCCCAGGTGACGCTCGACGATGCGGATAGCACTCCGGCGGAACCTGCCGATACCCGCGGCGCGGCGGGGGTGCGGCTCGCCAGCCTCGTGAAGGCGGCTCACTTTCTTGCCCCGCGAGAGAGGGAGTGCGTCAATCTCCGTGCGCAGGGTTTGGCATATAGCGAGATCGCCAGCGCCATGCGGATTGACGTCGGCACGGTAGGAGCGTTGCTGAATAGGGCGTTGCAGAAGCTGAGACGCGCGATGCAGAACCGGGAGAAAATGGCATGAAGGGGCTGCGAGATTTCTGGCCGTTCCTTCGGCGCCCTTCGGCCGCCAAAGAGGAGCCGCCCTTGTCTGGCGAGCCTCTGCCGCCCATCGCCTCAGCGGCTCTGGCGGACCTCAAGCGGAGCCTGGACTTGTGGACGGTACTGGCGAGGGAACGGGAAACCCGGGAGCCGAGCAAAGAACTGGCGGTCGTCGGACAGCGTGTTGAAGGCGAGGTGCGGCGATTTTTCGGACGCGAAGCTTTGCGGCGTATCCAACCAAGCGCTGGCGAGCCTGTCAACGGAACGGGGATTTTGTTTGCCGATCGCCTATTTGTGGCGTTCTTGGGCCGAAGGGCAGCCATGGCTGTCACCAGGAAACTCTATTCACGTTTGACATGAAGGCACCCAGGAATGTGCGCTGGCTGTGGGGGGCGTTGGGTTGTTTGCTCGCCTTGGGCCTGCCCGCGTACGGGCACTTCATTCTGACCGGCAGCTACGATCTCCTGGTCCCATTCTTCCGACATGTAGGTGCCGCCTTTCTGGTCCTGATGGCGACTGCCGAAACGTTCTTCGCCGGTCAGGCTCGCCGCCAGTTCACCGCCACAGAGCCGATGCACGCGACCTGGACCATGGTGTTGCTTGGCGCCTTTTGCCAGTTGATCGGCGCGGCACTCGTGCAGGTGCTCAGTATGGACATTGCGTGGAACCCGCTGGTTCTGCTAAAAGGCTTTGACTTGGACCAGTCCCGAGTTTTGCGGGGCATCGGACTCGTGGTCGTCGGCCCCGCCGCGATGGCCTTCCTGGCGCTCGGGCTCAGACGGGTGATCGTTCTGCAACGGCGCCTGGGCATATCCAGCAGTCTCACCGGTTGGGATCGCGTTTTCATTGCAGCCGTCGTCGTCTTCACGGCGCACCAGATTTTCGAAATGGGGGTCATGCTGCGTTACAACAGCAAGGCCGCCAACCTAACGCAGGTTCTGCTCTGGTTCAGCGATCCTTTGCTAGCTCTTCTGTTGATCCAGGCCGTATCCATTCGAAGGTGGGTGCTGCACCTGGGAGACGGATTGGTGTCGCGCTGCTGGGGCATGATGGCGCTGGGGGTAGCGTTCACCTCAGCGGGCGACGCCGTGCTGTGGGCGGAGAGCTATGGCTGGGTTCCTGCCGTGCTTTCGCCCATCGGATGGTTCGTTTGGTTTTTCGCGGCGACGGCTTATGCCTGCGCGCCTTGCTACCAAGTCGAAGCGTCGCGGCAGGCGCATGAAGGAAGTTATTCGGTGCTCTTCACCCAGGGATAGGGCCAGTTTTCAAAGTGGTGGGCGCGACAGGACTCGAACCTGTGACCTCCTGCGTGTGAATTATCACCGCCATGGGTGCATGATTGATCCTCAGTGATCGTGATTGCCAGCAAGCCTCTGCCTGCACAATCGTTCGCATGCCTGCTAAGTGAGGCAATTCCGTCAAAATCGCGAGGGGTTACGTCACAATCCACGTCACAAATTTTCGACGAGGCGAGGCGAAGTTCAAAACGAGGCCGTGCTCCCGATTCGTGAACCGAAATCGCGCAGATTCAGCCATTACGAGCATATCCGCGCCCAAAGTGGACGCCAACGGCTTTGGCCAGGCATGATGAGATCATGGTTCGCCACAGGAACCAGTTATCTAACAATGATCACCAAACAGCTAAACCCCGCAAATGATTGGCGGGGCCCATACTGCGGGCACTTCAACAGGCATAGCGGACGGGCGTGCAACTACTGCGCGCGCTAATACCAATGCGCGAAATGTGGACGCACTCCGGCGAACGGACGGCTGACACGTGCCGTGTTGCTACAGCGGGCTGTTCGGCGACAATTAGAACTCCCGGCTGACGACAATTAAAACTCCCGCTCGACGACAACTAATGTGACCATCGAGAATCGCGCTCAAGTAGCGCCAAGGGATGGTCACGGACGAGCAGGTGAGGAGGCTGAGACAGTTGTCGAATACAGAAAAGAATCAAGAGATTGCGGCGTCGAAGGCGGGAATGGACCCGACAACAGCGCGGCGGTATCTGAGCCTGGAAAGATTGCCCAGCGAACTGAAGAAGGAGCGCCAGTGGCGGACCCGCGAAGATCCGTTTGGCGAGGTGTGGGACGTTGTTCAGCGGCAGATTCAGGAGAGTCCAGGACTGGAAGCCAAGACGGTGTTCGCGTGGCTGCAGCGGGAATACCCGGGGCGGTTCAGTGACGGGCAGATCCGGACACTGCAACGGCGGGTCAAGCTATGGCGGGTGACGGAAGGACCCGCGCAGGAAGTGTACTTCAGCCAGAAACACGCACCGGGGCGACTGTGTGCGTCGGACTTCACGCACATGACCGAGCTGGGGATCACGCTGGCGGGGCAGACGTTCGAGCACCTGGTGTACCACTTTGTGCTGACGTATTCGAACTGGGAGACGGGCACGATCTGCTATTCGGAGAGCCTGGAGAGTCTCAGCGAAGGATGGCAGAACGCGGTCTGGGAGTTGGGAGCAGTAGCGGCCGAGCACCGCACCGACAGCCTGTCGAGCGCGGTCAACAACATGAGCAATCTGGAGGAGTTCAACCGGCGCTATGAAGGGGTGATGAGGTATTACGGGGTGAAGCCGCAGCATACCAATCCCGCCAGCCCGAACGAGAATGGCGATGCCGAGCAGAGCCACCACCGGTTCAAGCGAGCTGTGGAGCAGGCGCTGCTGCTGCGAGGGAGCCGTGACTTTGGGAGCTTGGCCGAGTACGCGCAATTTCTCAAGGATCTGTTTGCGCAGCGGAATGCGGGCCGGCGGGCCCGGTTGTCGGAAGAGATGGCGGTGATGCGGGAGTTACCGGCGCGGCGGATGGAATCGGCCAAACGGGAGCGGGTGAAGGTGGACTCTGGCAGTCTGATCCACGTAGAGCGGAACGCGTATTCGGTGAACAGCCGTCTGATTGGGGCGCAGGTGGAAGCGCGGTCGTACCTGGACCATGTCGAGGTTTGGTACGGGCAGAGGAAGGTAGAAGACCTGCCGCGGCTGCGCGGGCGGGGCAAGCATCGCATCGATTACCGGCACATCATCGAATGGCTGGTCCGCAAGCCGGGGGCCTTTGAGAACTACCGGTATCAACAGGATCTGTTTCCGACCAGCCGGTTTCGTATGGCTTACGATGCGCTGAAAGACACGACGCCGAACCGGTCGAGCAAAGAGTACTTGAAGATTCTGAAACTGGCGGCAGTGGCCGGCGAGGTCCAGGTAGATGAGGCTTTGCGTGAGCTCCTGGAGGGGAATGCGGAGACAGTGATTACGGTGGAGTCGATCGAGGAAGCGCTGGCCAAACTCGATACCATTTCGGCGGTGACGATGGTGGAAGTGGCGCCGGTGAACCTGGCCAGCTTTGACCAGTTATGCACGGAGATGGGGGTGCGGCAATGAGCGCGGTCGCTGACGTACGCCCGGCGCTGATTGGGCATCTGAAGGATTTGCACTTGCCGACGGTGCGGGAGTGCTACGAAGACACGGCGCGGCGGGCGGAACGAGAGACGCTGAGCTATGAGCAGTATCTGCTGGAAGTGATCTCGCGGGAATGCGAGCAGCGGCGGAAGTCCAGGGTGCAGCGGCTGCTGAAAGACTCGGCGCTACCGCTGGAGAAGTCGCTGCAGAGTTTCGATCTAAAGAGGTTGCCGGGGAAAGCGACACGGCAGCTGCGAACGCTGCTGGACGGCAGCTTTCTGGACCGGAAAGAGAACGTTTTGGTTTTCGGGAATCCCGGATCGGGGAAGAGCCATCTTCTGACGGCACTGGCTCAGGAACTGGTGGTGATGCGGGAGCGCAAGATGCACTTCACCAAGTGCGCCTTGCTCATGCAGAACTTACTGGCCGCCAAGCGGGACCTACGGTTGAGCCGGGAGATCAAACGACTGGGGCGCTATGACGGCTTGATCATCGACGATCTGGGCTACTCGCAGCAGAGCCGGGACGACATGGAAGTCGTGTTCACCTTGTTGGCCGAGCGTTACGAACGCGGCAGCGTACTGATGACCAGCAATCTGCCGTTCTCCAAATGGGAAGCCATCTTCAAAGACGCCATGATGACGGCGGCAGCCATCGACCGACTGGTGCACCATAGCGTGATCATCGAACTGAACATTCCGAGTTACCGGGTGGAGCACGCCAAGAAGAATCAACAGGCGGAAAGCCAGGGCGAGAGTGAATGAGGCGGAGGTCCGCACAAAACCCAAAAGCCGGGAGGAAAAAGAGCTGTGGAAATGCCGGGTCTGTGGAAAGAGTGGAAAGCCAAAGGCAGGCTTCCCACTCTTCCCACGAGCCCCCTTGGAAATCTCGCCAACAGCGAGCGAGCCTCCCACATTTCCACAGCTCCGGCGATGACGGCGGATGGGAACGTGCAAAACCAGAAGCAGGTTTTTCACGTTCCCACCGCCACGGATCCTCGTACTCCAAAAACAAAAAAACCGGGCCGCGGAACGGGCTTCGCCCTCCGCCCAGCGGCGGGCGCTCCGCGCCCCGCCTAAGAGCTAAAAAGTAGTTGTCGTTGATAGGGAGAAATAGTTGTCGTCAACCCAAAAGAATAGTTGACGCCGGACAGCGGGCGGCCGAGCACAGAATTCAGGCGATGCTCAAGAAGCATGGGCTGTAGCGCGCGATGCACCACCGAGCCGATCAGCAACCGTGCCGCCTGATGTGATCCCAGTTACGCGCGTGGGGCATCGCCCAAAGCCAGCCTTTTCGCAGATGTTACCTTCCAGTGCGCTAAGAAGCTGATAACATGGCCCGAGGGAGTTTTCGGTATCCAAAGGTGGCCGGACCGGCCGCCTGATCGGAGTGGGAGTGTGGATGCTCGAGCCGGGCGAAGACAGGATCGGCGTGCATCGACTGCGTGAAGTCCTTACGAACGCGACTTGAATTTAGGAGAATTTCTCATTGGAACGACGCGATTTCTTTGGCGGTGCGCTCGGTCTCTTCGGCGCGTCGCAACTGTCTGCCCAAACACCGTTATCCGCCGGTGATGTCTTCATCGAACGGGCGGCAACTGGAGAGCCGCGCAAGGGAAGGGTGCTGGCGCTCATCACGCCTCACTTGGATGACGGACCGTTCTTTGCATGCGGCACGGTGGCCAAACTGCTCAAAGAGGGTTACGCCGGATATTTCATCCGGACTAGCAACGACGAAAAGGACTCCTATGATCTCACTCTGGGTGAAACCGTCGCGGCCAATGAGCGTGACACAAGCGAGTTTTTGAAAGCATCGGGGTTGAAGCAGGCGTTCGATCTCGGCTATCGAAACCATCGCATGGACGACGTGGCGCGCACCGAAATACGCGCCCGTCTGATCTTTCTATTCCGGCTGCTCAAGGTCGACACCATTTTCAGCTACGATCCCTGGGGCCACTACGAAGAAAACCCCGATCATTATGTCACTGCGCAGGCTGTGGAAGCGGCGTGCTGGATGTCGGGCGGGCACCTGGATATGCCGGAGCATTCCGCCGCAGGCTTGAAGCCGCACAGTGTCAGGGAGAAATACTATTTCGCCAGAGGTCCGCAACTCGTGAATCGCGTCGTCGATATCGGTCCCACGCTGGAAACGAAACTTTCCTGCCTCCGATCGTGCCGAACTATGATGACCCACATGATCAAGGATCTCAATGCGTCAGTTGCGGAACGCAACCTCCGTTTGCCCGCTCTTGCGGGCGATGAGAGCGCCGCGATCCACGAATTCACAAAAGTGGCAGTTGAAAACCGTGATCGCGTGATTGGCGGGAAGTACGGTCTAGATTACGGCGAAGAGTTTCATTACATCGGGCCGGACAAGTCGCTGGACGATTACGTCTCACGCAATGCCGTGCGGCTCTGAGATCTTTCAGGATCTCTCGACTGTCAAATCGGCAACGGCCCGCCGGAGATGCGCGTTCTCTTTCTGGAGATCGGCAGTAAACGTCTTTTTTGGCATTTTCCGGGTTCCGCATGACGCATCGCCGGATCTGGGCCTTTGAGCGCGATGAGAACCGGTTCTATAGCACGCGCCTCGCGGATCTTACCCAGCGCCCTAGAAGCCGCATGGCGCACTGTCGGATCTGGATCTCTCAGGGCGCCGCAGAGCTGCTCGACGGCGTGTACATCGCCGATCTCCTCCAGCACCGGCGACCCTCCTTCGTACGCTGGAAATAAACGCCGGCCTGACGTTCAATCCCGCCAGCGGCGTGGCCCAGTCCGCCAACGCCGTTTCGTCCCAGGTCTTGGGTATGGCTGTGTCAGCACGCGGCTGCGGCCAGAGTAACGACGCCCCCCAAGCGGCAACCAGGAAGGAGTAGATCAACGCCCGGGTCACAACGGCTTTCCCATTAGGGGGCCAGTATACTACGCGGGGAGCCCGGCAGCAGAGCCCCAGGCCACTCGTCGATCGCGGAGACTCGTCCCACCAACGTCTCTATATTATGCGAACGTCAATAGGCAGGGGTCCGCAAACGTGGTAGGATTTCGGGCTATGAGAAGTGCGTCTGTGTGTTTGGCGGTTCTCCTTTGGATACTCCGGTGTCCAATGGCGGAGGCCACATCCAATCAGGATATGGAGGGTGTTCGCGAAGTCATCGCAGGTCTAATGAAGTCGTGGAATATACACGATATGCATGCGTTCGCAGATCTGTTTGCTGAGGACGCCAGCTTCGTCAACGTTAACGGCTCATGGCTGAAAACACGCGCGGAGATCGAGGAGAGCCATAAGGTCGTGCACTCGAGCATATTTAAGAACAGCAGGGCCGAAATAACGCCAGCCAAGATCCGTTTTCCTAAACCCGATGTGGCAATCGTGCAGGCGAGGTGGCAGATCACGGGCGATTCGCGAAATCCGGAAGCGCGCGATTATGTGATGACGCTAATCCTTCGGAAGCAGCAGGATCGGTGGAGGATTCTTGCGGCCCAGAACGGGTCAACAGAGGACCGGTCCACGCTCGGTTTCGCAAACCTCCGTCCCGGTGACGTTGCTCCGATTCCTGCATCGGGGGCTCCGGGTTCGTCTCCCTCGACGGAGGAACGCGCACGCGCGGTCATCTCAGCATTCGACAATGCCTGGAATCACCGTGATGCATCAACCATCGCTAGGCTCTTCGCATCGAGGTCAGACCTTGTTGACACGAGCGCGCGGTGGGTTCAGGGCAACCGGGAAATCGCCAGCCACATCCTAAAACTTCAGGTGCCCGGCCTGAAAAACCCAGCTTTAACATCGGGCATCGAAAGATTCACGTTACTTCATCCGGACATCGCATTTGCGCAACTGCGCTGGAAGCTGGAACCGTCAGGTACCTCAGCCATGCAGATACAGGGCATGGGCCTTCGCGTCCTGCAGCGCCTAGGCTCATCTTGGCAAATGGTGGCGTATGAAGACACAATAATCCGGGCATCGGCCCGCTAGTTCAGCAGTCTTCCCCAAGACGCTGCTACTTAGCAGTCCCGCCGAAAGGGCACCGTACTCGGCGCCGCGAAGTGGATGAAACGGATGCGTTATTCGGAACCGACCCGGGGTGTTTCCCAGACAACCTGCAGTGGATGACTCTCGACATCATCCACAACTCATACTTGAATCAGGATTTCCATTATCGCGAGCGCCGACCTTCATGTCACGCAACGTATAGGTGGCTCTTCGTTCCCAGGGGGTTGTCCTGAGCGACCGATGATGTACCAAAAAGCATTATGAAAACGAGCAAGCCGGCGATTGAAAACATAGCTGTTTTTCTTTGCGAAAGCTTGTACCAAATAGATTACTTTATGATACACTCGTAAGTGCTATGAAACACCAAGTGAAGGTTGAGAAAGTAGCGCTGTACGCCCGTGTCTCGACGAAGGATGGGCGCCAAGACACCGAAAACCAGTTGATTGCACTCCGGGAGTACTGCCGGAAGCAGGGATGGGAGATTACCGGCGAGTACGTGGACCACGAAACAGGCGGAACGTCCAAACGACCCCACTTTCAGCGGATGTTTACGGACGCGCGGGTCAGGAAGTTTGACTTGGTGCTGTTCTGGAGCTTGGACCGTCTTTCCCGCGAAGACGTCTCGGCCACGCTCTCGCACCTGGAGCGACTGACGGTGGCCGGCGTCGAATGGCGCTCCTACACAGAAGAGTACCTGGACTCAACCGGCCTGTTCAGGGACGCCGTGATCGCGATTCTGGCTGTGATCGCGAAGCAAGAGCGTGTCAGACGTTCTGAGCGTGCGTCCGCGGCCATAGCCAGGCTACGGCGCCAGGGGCGAACAGAGCACCTGGGGCGCCCGCGTCTGGTGGTGGACCGCGATAGGGCCCGCCGGCTGCGTAAGGAGGGCTGGAGCGTGCGCAAGATCGCGGATGAGCTGGGCGTTTCAGCCATGACGGTACAGCGCATTGTGACCGCGGCGTAAGGGCGTGGTGGCTCAAAACGTTTTGCTTGTTCGCTTGCAGCGGCCAACGGGCGGCCCGCCGCGATTAGTTGGACGGAAGGGCTGTTGTCAACAGCAATCGAGGCCCCCACTTGTCTTTTGCTATATCCCCTCTCGGTTCAATCAGTTAGCGGCTGCCTGACCGTTTTTGGCGCATCAATGGAACTTGCTCCACCGATTGTGTCTCCGGCCCGAATTTATCGCTTCCAGACCGGCGCAGGAGTGAGCCGAAGAAGCTCCCCCTCCTTCGCCGGGGAGGAAGCGATGAAAGGTTCGAGCTTGTTTGTGGCTGGGTTCGTGTGGGGCGGGCTGGCCTTCGCGCAAAACGGCAGCAGAATCACGATTCTCGTCTACAACTATGCGCAGTTACCTGTGGATACTCTGGTGCGAGCCGAAGACGAAGCAGCGCGAGTCTTCCGGCACGCCGGCATCGAGACTGTGTGGCGGGACTGCCGGGCTGATGACTTCGTGCCAAAGCGTGTACCTTGCCCGAGCCCGAGTGCTGCGAGTCCGGGTTTGCGAATTCAATTGCGATTTCAACTCTTGCCCGACGCGGTGCACCGGGACACAATGGGCTTCTCGACGGGGTATCTCGCCACGATTTCCCTCGAATACGCTGAGGACCTCGCACGCTCAGACATGGGTGCCGTGCCTGAAATTCTGGGGCACATCGCGGCTCACGAGATCGGCCACGTTTTGTTGGGAACCGGGCATACCGTGTCCGGCATCATGCGAGCTCGATGGAGCTTAAACGACTGGGACCTGCTCCGGCAAGGCAGTCTGTTCTTCACGCCGCCGCAGGCCCACTTCCTAAGAAACGAGCTGCTTGTGGAGGCTCCAAAGGCACCCTGCCCCGAGATTGCAAGCCATTGTGCCGACACCGGCAGAGGGGAATCAGCCCTTCTGGTAGGACGGCCGGTCAATTAGTGCCTGGATTGCACTGAACTGATTCGCCAGCACTCCTCTGGTGCTGCCAGCCACATCATCGCATTCGAAGAGCAGCGATCCGTGGCGTATTCAGCGAGCCTTGGGGTGTTGCTCCATTCCCGTCTCGAACCTGATCCACCGCTGATTTGCTTCCGCCCGCAAAAGCGCTACACTCTGCTCAGATAACAGCGGGGCTCCAGAGCAATGGAGCAGGCGGAATCGGAACCGGTGACGCAGCTTCTCCTCGGTTGGAGAGGGGGAGACGAGCAGTGTCTCAGTCAGCTGATCCCGTTGGTCGAGAGCGAACTCCGGCAGATTGCTCACCGGTACATGCGGATGGAGCGGCCCGGCCATACTCTGCAAACCACCGCCCTCGTCAATGAGGCGTACCTGAAGCTGATGAACCACGCGCAGGCGGAGTGGCAGAACCGGGCCCACTTTTTCGGCATCGCCGCACAGTTGATGCGGCACATTCTGGTCGATCATGCTCGCGGGCTCTGCCGGGAAAAACGGGGAGGCGGCGCACAACACCTTGCCCTCAATGAAGGCCTGGTTTTTTCGCCGCGCAAATCGGCCGCGCTTGTCGCGCTGGACGATGCGCTCATCGAGCTCGCGAAATTCGATGCGCGCAAGGCGAAAGTCGTGGAACTTCGGTACTTCGGCGGGATGAGCGTGGAAGAGACGGCGGAGGTGCTCGGCGTGCACGCGAACACGGTCACCAACGACTGGAGTCTGGCCAAGATCTGGCTCAAACGCGAGCTCAGCCGCGAGGCGGCGCGGAATGCAGGCTGATGTCTGGAAGAAAGTCGAGGAGCTGTTTCAGGCTGTGCAGGCGCAGCCGCTGGGGAAGCGCGCGGAGTTTCTAGAGAATGCCTGTCCAGACGACCCGCAGGTGCGCGCGGAGGTGCAATCGCTGCTGGACGCCGCGCCTGGCGCCGCATCGTTTCTCGATAGCTCACCACTCTCATCTGCGCTCAGTGCCGGCACGAAGCTCGGACATTTCGAGATTCTTGGGTCGCTGGGGGCCGGGGGCATGGGCGAGGTGTATCGGGCCCGCGACTCGCGCCTAAAACGCGAGGTTGCGATTAAGGTGCTGCCGGTGAGCTTCGCGTGCGACCCGGACCGCATCGCACGTTTCGAACGCGAGGCGCGCGCGGCGAGCGCGCTGAACCATCCCAACATCGTTTCGGTATACGACATCGGCCGGGAAACTAGCACCTACTGGATTGTCTCCGAGTTGGTCGATGGCGAGACGCTGCGCCGCACGATCGATCACGGCCCGTTGCCGGTACGCAAAGTGATCGAGATCGCTGTGCAGATAGCCGAGGGGCTGGCGGCGGCGCACGCGGCCGGCATCGTTCACCGCGACCTTAAGCCTGGGAACATCATGCTCGCGCGTGACGGACGCGCGAAGATCCTCGACTTCGGCCTGGCGAAACGGGAGCAGCGCTTGGCCACGGATTCGAGCGCACCGGAATTGACAAACAAGGGCACGGTTCTGGGGACCGCCGGATACATGTCTCCCGAACAGGTCCGCGGAGAGGATGTTGACTATCGCTCGGACATCTTCAGTTTTGGCCTGATTCTTTACGAAATGTTGGCGGCCAAGCAGGCTTTCAGCGGCAGTTCATCGATTGAGGTGATGAATGCCATCCTGAAGGACGATCCACCGGAGCTGCCGCCTTCTGTCCCGCCCAGCCTGGAACGCATCGTTCGCCGCTGCCTGGAGAAAGAGCCGGCCCGCAGGTTTCAGTCGTCTGCGGACCTCGGCTTCGCGGTAAACTCGGTCTCCGTCTCTGAGCTTGGGCGGGCTGCAGCGCGGAGGAATGGGGTTTGGCGAACGTGGGGAATTGTGGCTGTGGCTGCTGCCGCGGGTGTGCTGGCCGGCCCGGTGTGGTTTCTCCTGCATCGCCCTCCCAGTCCGTCAGCCGAGCTAACGCAGAAACGGCTGACCTTCAACTCCAGCGAGAACCCTGTCGGCAACGCTGCCATTTCTCCCGACGGCAAATACCTTGCTTACTCGGACCCGGCCGGGATTCACGTCAAGCTGCTTTCGACCGGGGAAGCGCGCCTCATCCCACGTCCGGCCGGAGTTCCAGCCGGCGCCTTCTGGGATGTCGACTCCTGGTTTGCCGACAGCACACAATTGCTCGCCCAGGCATCCGAGTTGGGTAGCCAGGCGAGCATGTGGACGGTCTCGGTGCTGGGGCAATCTCCACGACAACTTCGCGAAGGTGCCTCCGGCTTTGAGGTTTCGCCGGACGGGGTACGCATCGCTTTCAGCCCACGCGGATCCACGGATTACGTTCGCGAGATCTGGGTGATGGGCAGCCAGGGAGATGACCCGCAAAAGGTCCTCGCGGTCGGAGAAGATGAGTCGCTGGCCCGGGTGCACTGGTCGCCGGATGGCCAGCGCTTGGCCTACATTAAGACCCAGCGCAGTGGGGTCAGCTACCAGTATTCGATCGAAACCTGTGACCTGAAGGGGGCGCGCCGAACGGTGGTTGTCTTCGTGGATGCTGGCTGTACTTGCGAGTCTGCGCTGAACGATTTTTGCTGGCTTCCGGATGGCCGGATGGTCTACGCGCAGTGGGAATCGCGTGACTCAACTCACAGCAGTCTCTGGCAAATCGGCATGGATAACCATGCGGGCACGCCCGCCGGCAAACCAAAACGCATTACCCAATGGGATGGGTCTCAACTTGCGGGATTGAGCGCCAGTGCGGATGGGAAGCGGCTGGTGCTCCGCAAGACGACATATCAGACGCAGGTTTACCTGGGCGAACTCGCGGCAGGCGGGGCGCACATGAAGGCCCCTCGGCGGCTGACCAATGACGAAGCCCGCGACGAGCCGCTGGCATGGACGCCGGACAGCAAAGCTGTTTTGTTCCGATCAGACCGTAGCGGCACACTGGGTATTTTCAAGCAAGGGATCAGCCAGGAGACAGCTGAGCCTGTGGTCACAGGCCCGCAAGACGTCTTCGACTTTCGCCTAAGCTCCGATGATGCCTGGATACTCTTCGAGGAGAGTCCGAGAACACCGGCAAATCCCTCCCCTCCGACTCGCCTGATGCGCATTTCCACGAGCGGTGGAGTGAGCGGTAGAGTGCCCCAGTTTGTGCTGGAGACGCGGGATTTGGCCTCCATCTTTTGTGCTCGCCCCCCGGCGAACCTCTGCGTCATCGTCGAGCAAAGTCAGGATCGAAAACAGCTCATGATCACAGCAGTCGACCCTCTGAAGGGCAGAGGGAAGGTGCTCCGGGCCGTCAGGAATGCCGACTACGTCGGGTGGGGACTCTCACCGGATGGATCAACGGTGGCGGTTTCGCGAGGTAGCGAGCCGGAGATTCATATTCGCTTGCTTTCGCTCTCGGGTGGTTCTGACCGCGAAATCGCGGTTAAGGGTTGGCCTAACATTACAGGTCTTGACTGGTCGCCTGACGGAAGGGGACTCTACTGCGGCTCTGCCTCGTCACGAGTCGCCACGCTTCTCTACGTCGATCTGAAGGGAAATTCGCGGGTACTATGGCAGTACAAGGCAGGGGGCGCAACTTGGGCAATACCTTCACCGGACGGCCGCTACCTCGCCATCGAGGGCGCCGTCACCAACAGCAATGTCTGGGCGGTCGACGGTTTCTGAGTGGCACGGTGGCCTGCGGCCGCGTATACCTCGACTGGAAACCGCCCCATATATCGAGATCTCGGTGTGGCTCACTCAAACAACGGGTTACCTCGTCGGCCCTGGTCACCCTGGGGAAGGGCAAGCGGCGGACAATCCGGAGCGGGTGAGGTCGGATGTTCACTTTGTCGTGTGGTTCCATTTTCACCTCGTGAATCAGCCTGAAGTACACGCCCCAGGCAGTACCAGATAACATAGCTGGCGCGAAATCCCCATGGCACAAGTTGAGCGGAAATGGAGGCTGGCCAAAAGGAGGCCATCCCCATGACGAAGCGCACAAGCCGCCGGAGAAGGTGTCGGGTTCAGACATTGACCCTGCCCGAACTGGATCAATCCAAGGCCGCCGTCCTGAACAGCCTCGGTTCTCTGCAATCGCGCCGCTCCTACCGGTACGCGATGGAGGAGTTCATCCAATGGTATTGTTCAGAACCGAGACGGACGCTGAATCGTTCTGTTGTTCTTCGATATCGCCTGCAGCTGGAGGGCGCACAATTGGCACCCGCGACGATCAACGTCCGTCTGGCGGCCATAAGGAGGCTCGCCTACGAGGCGGCTGATAGTGGGCTTTTCAGCCCTGACCTGGTCGCGGGCATCCGGCGTGTGAAAGGACTGAAGCGGCTGGGCCGCCGCACAGGAAACTGGCTGTCCGTGCAACAGGGACAACTGCTCTTGAATGCAACGGATCCGGGTACTCTGCGAGGCAGTCGCGACGCGGCCATGCTTGCCCTTCTACTGGGATGCGGACTCCGACGGTCTGAGTTGGTGGCGCTGGATATCAATTACTTTCAGTCAACGGGAAGAGCATTGGGCGATTGTCGATCTGGTAGGAAAGGGCGGCCACGTTCGCACCGTCCCCGTGCCGGAATGGGTTAAGAGAGCCGTCGATGGTTGGGTGAGAGCCGCCGGCATCGGTGAAGGAAGACTATTCAGATCGATTCGGAAGAATGGGAGGCTGTGGGGTTCCGGGGTGACACAAAATGTGGTTTGGTACGTGGTGAAAGGCTGTGCGAAGCGGGCGGGAATCGACAGGCTCGCACCCCACGACCTGCGCCGCACCTGCGCGCGGATGTGCCACGTGGCCGGTGGTGAATTGGAGCAGATCCAGTTTCTACTGGGTCACGCTTCAGTCCAGACGACCGAGCGCTATCTGGGGTGTAAGCAGCGGCTGAGCGAGGCAGTCAACGACCGCATTGGTCTGGGGATCCAGAGCCGCAGTTGAAACTGCTGATCGTTCCTGGTTACGAGGGCTTGTTAGCAACAGTCATAGGGGATTAACGTTTCGGCGATCTGGCCCGCCAAGTACCCAGATCGGAAGCGACTTTATTATTGCTGGGTTCTGGCAAAGCCAGCGTGATGGCATGACGCGTGTACCATGCCTCGCGGCACACAGCCGCAACCCTGCTTCGAAACGTGCGTTCGCAACAGGCCAGATTGAGTAAGAAGCGCTAGACGGACGCTGCCTTCGCCCCGAAGCTCCGCAAAGCAGCAGTTTCGCTGGTAAACGACTCGAACACCGTGTAGAGCTTCGTCACCTGTAAGAGGTCGTGCACCCTCTTCTGCACGTTGAGCAGCTTTATCTGAGCGCCTTGGTTCGCACCTGTAGCGTAAGCGCCGACCAACTCGCCCAGGCCGGAGCTGTCGATGTAGCTCACATCGCCGAGATTCAGCAAGAGGTTTTTCTGGCCCTCTTTGAGCATGTCCTTCACCGTCTCGCGCACTACTCCAGAGCCATCACCTAACGTGATGCGGCCGCTAATGTCCACGATCGTCACGTCGCCGACCTGCCGGATAGTTGCTTTGCATGGCATTGAGATACCCTCGGTATTCAGTCTACTGGGTTCCATGGTCGCTGGAGCGGTGCTACTCCGGCGAGGCGCTCGCGTTTGTGCCGGGCCAACCACGAGAAGATGCTAGCGCCTCCCAGACGGATACAGATTGTTGGAACGCTGTAGGCGACAGCTATCGCGAGATGGCCCTTGAGCCGGTAGGTTGAATGCCCGCACGGGAGGCTGTATTCGTAAGCGGCTACGCGATTACGATGCGCTCCCTCCGACGACCAGGCTTGGGCCATACGAGCGGGGGCCCGCGGCTGGCGGGGTACGACTATTTGAAGGCATAGTACGGCGGGTCGCTGCGCTGCCCTCGCCGACCGGATAGGGCGCGGCGGCGAGCAAACAAACGGGTCGAAGGCAGGAGGGGGACGGAGAGGTGTATGAGAAATCGCTTGTAATGAGGCAGTTTGGGTTTTTCGTGCCCGGAGGAGGCAGAGCTGACCCCCTTCCCGGGCTGCTGGAGCCGCTCGGGACGGAAAAGATGAAAAAAAAGGTTCCAACGGAGTCGGTTGAATATACAATCGATGCTCGCCAGGCTGGCAAAATGGAAATCCTGGATATATTCTTCCTACGGTTATCGACTGAGCGGGACGGGATTCCTACCGAGGCTGGCCAGCGGCTGGTGAGGTGCTTGCCCAGTCCTAGCGGCAATCCCGGTGGTTAAGGAAAATCTCTGCGTGGATAGCGGTTTTCGACCGCCTTTCCCGCTCTTGAGGATGGGGGCATCCAGCCAGCAACTTTGGAGGGAGAGTAGACAGCATGCCGACATACACACAAGCCGACAGGCCGCTCGCAATTACGACGCCCCTGGGCAAGGATGTTCTGCTTCTCACCGGCTTTCGGGGTCAAGAAGGCATTTCGCAGCTGTTCAGTTTTCAACTGGAAATGCTGGCCGAACGGGGAACCGAAGTCCATTTTGACAAGATCCTCGGCGAAAGCGTCACGGTGGAGCTTGGGCTGGTCAATGGAGACAAGCGGTACTTTAATGGACTAGTCAAACGGTTCAGCCAGGGGGTTCGCGACGAATTCTTCATCAGGTTCCGTGCAGAAGTGGTTCCGAAGCTTTGGCTGCTGACGAAAAAAGTCTGCTGCCGCATTTTTCAGCAACTCTCAGTGCCCGACATTCTGCGCCAAGTGTTCACTGGCCTGGACGTCAGCTATCAAATCTCGGGGACCTACTACCCGCGCGATTATTGCGTGCAGTACCGCGAATCCGATTTCGATTTCGCCAGCCGGCTTATGGAGGAGGAAGGGATCTACTACTTCTTCAAGCACGCCGACGGCAGCCACCAGCTGGTAGTGACCGATATCAAGAATCCCACCGTCGAAGGACAAAGCAGCGTCATTTACGACGAGGTGTCCGGCGGTCTACGCGACGAGATGCGGATCACGGACTGGGAGAAGATGCAGGAGCTGCGCTCGGGCGAGTACACGCTTTGGGACCACTGCTTCGAGCTACCGGGCAACCACCTGGAAACCAAACGCAAAACCGTGGACAGAGTGAGTGTAGGCAAGGTAACGCATAAGCTGAGCGTCGGCGGCAACGATAAATTGGAAATCTACGATTACCCCGGCGGGTATGCGCAGCGGTTCGATGGGATCGACCCGAACGGCGCCCCACGGGCGAAGGATCTGAAGCTCATCTTCGAGGATCGTGACCGCACCGTGCGCGTGCGCATGGAGCAGGAAGACGTAGCCTGTCTGGAAATCCGGGGAGCAAGCTACTGTGGAAACTTCGCTGCGGGATACAAGTTCACGCTGGAGCGGCATTTCGACGCCAACAGTCAGTACCTTTTGACGTACGTCGTACACAATGCCCATCAAGCCGGCTACCGCAGCAACGAGGCGCCGGAGTTTCACTATGAAAACCACTTCGCCTGTATTCCGGCCGCCCTGCGATATCGCCCACAGCGGGTGACCGCCAAACCGGTGATCGCCGGCGTGCAGACAGCAACCGTAGTGGGCCCCGACGGCGAGGAGATCTTCTGCGACAAGTATGGCCGCGTAAAGGTCCAGTTCCATTGGGACCGCGAGGGGAAGAAAGACGCCAATAGCTCCTGCTGGCTGCGCGTGGCGCAGGTGTGGGCGGGAAAAGGGTGGGGGGCATTCTTTTGGCCGCGGATCGGCCATGAAGTAGTAGTGATTTTCGAGGAAGGTGATCCAGACCAGCCGCTCATCGTCGGCAGCGTATATAATGCCGAGAACATGCCGCCGTTCACGCTGCCTTTGCGCAAAAAACTTGGCGGCATCAAATCCGCGAGCGTGAACGGCACGTCAGGCGAAAACTTCAATGGAATCGTGTTCTTCGATGAAAAAGGTCATGAGCATACCTCCATTCATTCGGAGCGTCACATGACTTTGCACGCTGAGTTTGACACAAGAATGAAAGTCGGCCGCCACAGGGGAGACCGCGTCCCAGGTGCGTCTTTGTTGACCGTGGGCCGCATACCTGGAGGGTCATAGTATGGCGCAATTTCAACCGTGGGCAAACCCTGATCCGCAGTCCGTGGCGGGGCTCAACTCGCAGATGGTTTACGGGGAAAACATCCAGTTCGCCACTGGCGTCAACCACCAGATTACAGTGGGCAGCAACCTGCAGCTTTGCATCAACCCGGGAACCTTAGTCGCGATGCTGGGGGGCCCGCCCTGCTCGTCCTTGGCCGATTTTTTCGGGTCCGGTGGACTGGGCGGCAATCTGCAGTTCACCATCGGCACGAACACAACCATCAATTGGGGCCGTCAGTATCAGATCAATATGGGGGGCGAGACCGTCACATACGAAGCCAACCAGCAGACTGCCGCGTCGAAAGCTCTGTGCGCACTCATTGGCGCGACCTGTATCGCCTACTCGATTGCTTATGGCGCTTGCTCGGACGAAGACGGCAGAGCTACGATCCTGATCATCTTCCAAGTGACGATCGACGCCCTTCTGGGCGCTTTCATGGCGTACCAAGCGACGCTGAAGTCAGGCTCTCAGAGTTTGTCGGATATGGTCCGCAGTTTGCGCGGAGCGGGTGCGTCCAGCCATACGACGGCGTGGGAAAACGGGGGGATATTGACCGCGGCGGCGGTTACAGGAGCGCTCGGAGCCGTGGTTACGCCCTTCGTGGCCGTCGCTGTGGAGGAAGGACACTTCGCGAGCCAGCAAAGCCAGACGCAGAGTGCTTCCTAGTCAAAGGAGGATTTATGAACGAAAGGTTCAAGTATCGCTGCACACGTCGGCCTGTCCGGGAGCGTGCCACAGTCGAGGAACCGGCCGCCCAGGGCGAGCGGCCTCCCGGGGCGGGCTCAGGAGGACAAGGTGTAGATCCCTCTCAAGACTGGGGCGGTAGCGGAAATCACGCTTGGTACAACAATGGGGATTACACTATCGCGGCCTATACGGTCACCGTTGAGGCCTGTGCAGGTCATCCGAGGGTTGAGATTTTAGCCGTCGGTCAAAACTACGGCGCCGACAGCAAGGCGTTCGTGAATGTGCACGGAGACAAGGGCGTGCGCATCACCACGGGGATTGATATACCGGTGAACCAAATGGAGACGGACGGGGTGGACATCATCACGGAGGGTGCCCAAACGTTCCTCATCGAGCGTGGAGCTGGGCCCGGCGCCACGAATATTCAAAGAATCCAGATCGAACCGGATGTCTTCATCATCGACGCGAACCTGGGCGACCTAACGATCAAGAGTATGAAAAGCATTACGATCGAAGCAGCGGGCGGAATGAGCTCCATCCGATTAGATGCCCAGGGCATTACCATCCAGGGACCGCTGGTCAATATCAATTGAGGCGAGAGGGTAACCCTTGAATCAAGCGCCGCTTACGAAGATCCGCGCAGCCACCGCAGCCGAGGTCTGCGCTAACTTCGATTTAGATGGCGAGGGAAGGAAATTACTCCGCAATGGAATGACTCCGCAGGAATTTGTAACTGCCCTCATCGAGAAGAAGCGGAATGTCACCGCGATCGATTTCATGGCGCATGCCCTACCCGTGCGCGAAGGCATCTGGTGGGGCTGCTTGTGCATGCAGCACGCCTTGGGAGACGGTCTCTCCCCCCTAGATCGGGCTGCTGCGACAGCAGCCGTCCAGTGGGTGATGCGGCCAACCGAGGAAAATCGTACCGCGGCGAAAGCTCCGGCGGAAGCAGCGGACCCGATGTCTCCCGCAGGGCCCCTCGCGATGGCCGCGAACCAGACTGGAGGAAGTATCTTTCCACCCAATCTGCCTTTCAAACCGCATCCGCCGTTTGCCCCGGCGAAAGCCGTCGCCAGGGCCGTAAAACTCGCTTCCCTAAAAACGGAGCCGGCGAGCCTCGCCAAAACGCAGCGACGCTACGTGGAACTCGCCATGCAAATCGCTGAAGGCCGTCTAGGATAAACCGGAAGAAGGATAAACAACGAATATGGGACAGCCCGCCGCCCGCCTGTTAGATCAACACGTTTGTCCCGCGGTCACCGTCCTCGTGCCGCACGTCGGCGGACCGATTCTTCCACCATGCGCGCTGACGGTGTTTATCGGCAAACTCCCCGCCGCACGCGCAGAGGTTGATATGGCGTTTTGTGTTGGCCCGCCGGCCATGATCGTCAAGGGATCTTCCACGGTAAACATCGAAAAGTTTCCGGCCGCGCGAATGGGCGACCCGACCGCCCACGGGGGAACCATCGTGATCGGTTGCCCTACGGTCTTTATCGGCGGATAGAAACATGAATACGCCGACGATCTCCATCCCCTACGAGAAACAGACTGACCTGCAGACCAATCGCGCATGCGGTGCCGCGTGCTTGGCCATGGTTTACCGCTCCTTGGGTAAAGAAGTCCCGCAAGCTGAGATATGGCCCCTGATTGCCAAGAAAAATCGCTTCGGCAGCGTCTCATCTACCACGCACTTAATGGCTCTTCACGCGCTAAGCCAGGGATTCAGCGCCGTGGCGATTCAAGCACGGTACCCACTGCATGTTCTCCGCATCTGCCGCGACACGGGAATCCGCGCGATCGTCAACCAGCGTCCCAGACCGGATGTCGCTACCGGTCACTACACGGTGCTCGTCGACATCGATGACAAGACGGTCGTGGTTCACGATCCCTCTTTGGGTCCACTTCGCCGCATCTCCCACGCCGAACTCATGGAGCTATGGCAGCCTTCCTCGGCCGACTCGGAAATTGTGGGCAACGTTTTGATCGGCATAGCCGCCGGCCCGGCTCCCCTCCCTGAGTGTAAGTTTTGCCACACCGCGTTTCCTCCGGCAACGGATTGTCCAAAGTGCGGCAAGCCCGTCGGTCTGAGCCCGGCCCCCCTGCTCGGGTGTATTCGCGACGGCTGTATCGCCCGCATGTGGAATTACGTCGCCTGTCCCGCCTGCGACTTCCTATTCAACGAAACCGGCAAGGCCGCTGCGCAAGCTGCCCCCGCGGATGCCTCAAATGAGAAAGCGCCCCTCCCGGCCCCTTCCGATCTCGACAAGGCGTTCGCCCAACTGGATAGATTTTGCAGCCATGTGCTCAGTATCCCCGGTCTGGCAGATCATGCCGGTCTTAAGGCTCAACTGGATTTTATCCAGGCCGGTAAGGAAAAGGTCCGGCTCACGCAGGCGGAAGAATTCGCCGCTATCAAGGCACGCTTGGATCGGATGGCTGCCGACGGGGAGGAGTCAAAGAAAAAAGCTGATGAACGCCGTAAGAAACAGGAGGAACTGGACGCACCCCTACCCCCACTCGACGCAAAGGTGCTCGGCCAGGCTTTGCTGAAGAACCTCGGCTTCAAGTGAACCGAAGTGCTGTTCTCGATGGTGGCTCGACCGCTATTTGGGGCCCGTGAAGTAGAGAAGCGCCGACGTTTGCAAAGGCCCACAGCAAGGAATAGATGGCGCGAAATCCCCTTGTAATGAGGAACGCGGCACGGATGTTGGTAACCTTTGCTGACGTGACCGCCGTTCTCGGGACTGATGCGCGCAAACCCATGGAGATTCCCGGGCGCTAACGACTTGCCGTTCCTAATTCGGCGGGGATCTCAACTTCCGGGTTCCGACCAAGCGGACACAATCACTTCATAGCCGCCTGCGGCGACCCTCTCCCAGGCCCGAGATGGTCGCCCACAGATCTCTAACCCCAAACAAGCGTTGTCGCCTCAAAACCATGTACCACTGCGATATTCCTCATAGCGCTCTCCAAACTTCTCTTGGAGCAGCTTTCGCTCTCTCCGGGCATTCATCGTCTGGAGTGGCAACAAGATGACCAAAAGCAGCAACACATACCAGCGGTGAACCGCAAGCGCAATCCCGCAAACGGTCAAATCGACAAACATGTACATGGGGTGTCGCAGGCGCGAGTACAAACCGTGCGTTACGAGATCATTTGCCTTTGGAGTTACAGAAAACGACTTGCCTAACTGCACTCGAGCCAGAACCACAAGTGCAAACGAAGTAGCGGCAAGCGCCACGCCGGCACAGGTCTCCACATTCATTTGGTTCACTCCACAGTCACGCGCAGGTGAGTCTACTCAGTTTAGTCGATCACGAGGAGCATGGGAGAATGCCCGGATCTCCGTTGAAAGTTAGCGACCCTCGACCCTCATAGGCTACGCGACGGCAGTTCGCTTCGCAATCGGCTTCTGGGAAACCGCATTGGTCATGGCGGACAGGAGCACTGGAATCTGGCGATGGCCGATGACTTTGCGGAACTGCCGCTCGGCAACCAGCAATCCAGATCCAACCCAGCGCTCGATCTGATCGCCGGGCTGCCAGCGTTTCACGTTCCGGCAGACGGTTTCGACGATGGAGAAGGCAGATTCGATGACGTTGGTGCAGCTCAGTGTCCGGCGGAGTTGATCCGGTACCCGCAGCCGATGGACTGTGAGCGTCTCCTCCATGCCCTCTTCCAGGCTGCGCGCCGCGCTCGGATTGAGATCCATCAGTTCACGGTGCAATTTCTCCAAGGCGCGTTTGGCGTCGGAGTACTCCGACATGGCGTAGGCGTTCTGGAGTTTCTTTTTGATATCGCCTTTATGTTCGTCGGGCAAGTGATCCACGACGTTCCGTTTCTTATGGACCTGACAACGTTGGATGAAAGCCGCTTCCCCGGCATGGCGGCGCACCGCCGCGTGCAGCGCTTTGCCACCGTCCAGAATGTAAAGCCGCGGCGTCGAAAAGTCCAACCCTCGCTCCACCAACTCGCCCAACAGAGCGCTCACCACGGTCGCGTTCTCCGTCGCCCCCTCGCGGATGCCCAGCACGGTCTTGGTTCCATCGCAGCCAATGCCAAGGGCTACGATCATCTGCCGGTCTTTGAATGGAGTCCCGTCGATCAGCACCGCGCATAAGCGCAACTCGCCCAGCGGCCGCTCCATCAACTGTTTCACCTTCTCCCGGCTGGCTTCGATGAAGTTCTCACTAACCGCCGACTTCTCGATTCCGTAGGCATTCTGGAAATCCTTCACCACGGCTCCGTAGTTGCGCGTCGAGAGTCCGCGCATCATCTTGTCCCACACGCTCGCTTGCATTGGCCCACTACGCTGAAACAATTCGTAGCTGCCTAAATGCTGTTCCCGTTTGTCAGCCGTGCGTAGGCGCGTTCTGCGGATCGGCACCTTCTGGCCGTCCACCACGCAATAACCATCTTCCTTGCCCCAACGCTGTGCCCTGCGCCCTTCGTGTTGCTGGTGGCGCTCACCGGCCAGCGACTTTACTTCCTCGTCCATCACCAGGTGCATCAGTTCCAGACCAGCCTGCCGCAGCAAGTTGCCCACGCCCTGCTGTAACAAGCCGACGATCTCGGCCAGCGGAAGGATCATCTGGATGTTGGGATTCTGTTCGATGGCGATCCGGCGGAACTGCTGCACGGCCCGTTGTTGTTCTATCTGGTATCGTCTCTTCATAGCGACTCTCTCCTTTTTCTTGGCAGAAAAATCGACCCTCGGCCCATTATGGCCGGGGGTTTGAGAGTCGCTACTTTCTACGAACTATCGGGCATCCTCGAGCATGGTCCTGGATGACGCAGTATCCTTCCACTATCCGTTTCTGCCGTGACCGCCGTTTTCTCGGGAGCGATCCCGATTGGTGGATGATAGGGCTCTCCAGATACTCTGTGCAAACTCTCGTTTGCTTCTGTAGGAATAGCGCTCGGTCTTGTGTTGTTTTGTCGATTCTAGGGTGTAGAAATGCGTGAAAGATGTCTATCGGGGTTCCGGGTGAATACACGACAACCTTGCGCGTCTAAGACGCGTTTTCCGTGGCGACGATCAAAGGGCGGCGAACTTAGCTGGTTGCGGTAATCGGAACCAGCTGGAATCCTTTCGCCAGGGCTTTGGCGGTGAGACTCCTCAGCTTGGATTCGGTGCGCCTTTGCTCGAATTTCGCGGCGCCGCGATCCACCCATGCTTCGCCGTGAGTGAGCACGCGGTGGACCAGCACCGCTAGGTAACGGGCCATGGCTTTGATCGCCGCCGCATACGAGGGTAGTCGCTGGCGCAGGTGCCGATAGCGAGCGCCCAGGTGACGCACCCTCGGGGGACACCTCAAAGGGTCTTCCGCACTTTTGGTGGAGGTTCACGGAGAGTGCTGCGAATGCTGGGGTCGAAAGGGTAGTACACGTCGGCGCAAAAGCAGAAATCCGCCGCGGCCATACATCTGCCGTTTTAAGAGCTTAAGGCGGTGGACTTGGCCTTCGACTTGTCCATTGCTCCAATGCTGTTCGACCGCGGCCGCCACCGCCTCGTAGTCGCGTTGGATTCCAGTGACGAAGCACTTTAGTTCGGGGATCTCCGACGCCAGACTTCTCGTCAACCAAGATTTCAGTGCGTCGGAATTCCGCTCCTTGAAAACCGTGCGGAATTGTTGAGCTAGGTGCTCGGCCGTGGCGAGCTGAGCATGACCGGCGGTAACTGCCTCCACCCAGCGCTGTTCGTCAGGGCTGCGATGCATCGGCGGTTTCGTTAGCCAAAACGCCACCAGTCGCAGGTTGGGGAGGGTTCGGCGCGGCTTCGAAATCGGCGTCGATGACTTCGCCCGCCAAGGCTGGACGTATTCCTTCACCCGGCTTCGCTGTCCGCCATAGCCGCGCTGACGCAACTCGCGGCAGAGTTGGGACGCATTGTGGCAGCCCTCTGCCCAGCGCTTCTCCAAATACTCACGAAAGGAATCCAGCTCAGATCGCCGCCGCCGTGGTGCACGTTCCGGAAACTCTCCTGCCTTAAGGAACCGTCGGATTGTGGTGCGGGTAATGCCGAGTTCGCGAGCGATCGCTCGTTTGGTGAGTCCGCGTTGGTAGGCCGCCCTGACTGCCTCAAATAGTGCTTTTCGCTTCTCCCGTCGCTGGTGACGCTGCTGCTCATGCCGGTTGAGTTGGATTGGTACTTCTGGTGTGTTTTCTTTGACCGGTGAGATACCTTGGCCGCTTGGCTCAACAGCATCACCCGGTGCCGAATGCGAGGCTGCGGGTTCCACCAACTGGACCCGTTGTAATACATTAGCCAATCGCTCCAGCACCCGTTGGAGCGCCTGTGTCAGGTTGCAATAAAGGTGAAATCGATCTGCGACTTGGATGGCATCCGGCGCACCCTTACGGGCACCCTCGGCATAAGCACCTGCGCGATCACGGCTGATGACGCGCACGGTAGGGTGAGCTTGCAGCCATTTGGCTAGCGTCTCCGACTCACGATCCGGGAGAAGGTCAATGGGCTGGTGCCGCTCCAAATCCACCAATACTGTCCCGTAGCGATGGCCGCGCCGCCACGCCCAATCGTCTACCCCGAGGACCTTTACATCACCTGCCGATTCAGTAGAGACGGTCTGGCTGATGACTCGAAGGATCGTGTCGGCGCAGGACTCAATACCCAACCGCGCTGCCAAACGACAGCCAGCTTCGCCACCCAAGGCGTAGCCGATCGCGAGCAAAGCGTCACGATGACGACAGGTTTGTCTACTGTAGGGCGAAGCCACGATCGGCAGCCGTTGTGTAAAGATCCGGCACTGACAATGTCGGGCCCGACAGTAGAAACGATGGGTTCGCAGACAGATCCGAACCACTGTGCCGTGACAAGGGAGGTCACGCAAGGTACGGAAATATCGGCTGTGTACGTGACAAGAGCGGATGCCACAGCGGGGACAAGCGGCACCACCTGCAGTGGCCGAGACGATCATCATCATGACGCTGCCGTGATTTAACTATTTCATCCAGCGTCAGGCATGATGGATCTGGAAGAAGCGATACAAGCAAAGGGCTGGGGGAAGCAGCCATTTGCTCTTTGAGCTTAGAACATTCTCGCTTAAACCTGTTTTATGCAGAAATGAGGTGTCGCGATCCACCAAAAGTGCGGAAGACCCACCTCAAAACCGGCCAACGGATGCAGGTGGGAAAACAGGCAGCCAGAGGCATGTTCGGGCGAATGGTAGTTGCTGGCCAAACACGCTCTGGGATTCTGTTACCGAACAGTAGGGCGGTAACTGGATCGTTCGGCGCGTTCAGACTTCAGGCTTGCCCCCACCGTGGGGGTTAGCGACACTGAATGGTTCCACCTGAAAAACCACGCGTCTCGTTTCCCCCCTCAAAACTTTTCGGCACCGCGACATTTCCGGACATTGGGGATGCGCTTCACGTTCTGAGGCCGACGACAAGCCACTAGTCCGCTCCAGGCCGCGGGGGGCTTCCCGAACTCGCGGGCTTCTGATATGATCCGCTCGGGCGTTTATTGTGATTCAGAAAGCCTGTTTCCGACAGGCGTCTAGCGCGAGGCTGTCTGGTTCCGTAGTTTGTAATGAAAGCAGAAATTCCCGATCACTCTCAGGAGGATAGCCATGGAAGTTGCCGAGAAAAGTGCGGAAACGAGTCCCGCCCCTCAACCTGCGGTAACCCAAAAGCCGGAAAGAATCGTCTCCCTCGATGTACTTCGTGGTTTTGATATGTTTTGGATCACGGGAGGTGCAGTAATAATCCACACCCTGGCAGCGGCCACAGGCTGGCAGTTCTTCAGAATGCTCAGTACGCAATTAACCCACACCCATTGGATAGGTTTTCACTTTTACGATCTGATTTTTCCTCTCTTCGTGTTCATCATGGGTGCGTCCATACCCTATGCCCTGATTTCGAAGATGGAGAAGGGCATGCCACGAACGGCACTCCGCAAAAAGATATTCACTCGCTTTGGCATCCTACTCATCTTTGGACTTATCTATAACCAGGGCTGGATTAACGATTGGAAGTATCCCCACATGGGAAGCGTCCTCGGGGTGATTGCCGTTGGGTATCTTTGCGGATCCCTGATTGCCCTTCATAGCCCGAAACTCCGATCGATACTTATTTGGCTCGCGGGAGTTCTGGCTGTAAATGCCATGATCCAGTTTCTTGTTCCGGTTCCGGGATTTGGCCGCGGAGTGTTTACGCCCCAGGGTTCGGTGAACTACTATGTTGATCGATTGTTCATGCCAGGTGGCTTCCCCTATTACATTACGCCCGATGGCACCCCCTATGCTCTCGGTCAAATCAGGCCGCCCAATGCCTTTCCCATGTATGGTGTGGAAGGATTCGTGGACATGTTTTCCGTCAACATCATCGCTTTGCTGGGCGTCATTGCGGGACTCATTCTGAGGAATCAAAAGCTTTCTCAGCACCGGAAGGTGGGCATTTTTCTGGTTACCGGGTTGGGCTGCCTCCTGTCGGCGCTCATCCTGAAGCGCTGGTATCCCATCATCAAGCTCCTCCAGACCGATACCTTTTATATGTATGCCGGTGGATTCTGCTTCATCTTGTTGGCCCTTTTCTATCTGGTAGTCGATGTTTGGAAGATCCAGAAATGGGGTTTCTTCTTCAAGGTCATCGGCATGAACGCGATCACGGTTTACATGGGGTATCAATTCATCGACGTGGGTCGCCCCGCAGCGGTTCTGGTAGGTGGCTTGGCTAAGTACATGGGTGCTTATGGTCCAGTACTCACCAGTGTGGTCGCGGCCGCATTAGTCTGGATCGTGCTTTATGCGCTATATCGAAAGAAGATTTTTCTGAGGATCTAGTGTAGTGCGGCATGCAGATTAACGATTATGCAGCGCGTGGCGGGCGCGCTTGACCTTTTCCAGAATATCGGACGCTTTGGCGGTCCAGACAAACGGTTTGGGATGGTCGTTGTGCTGGTCAATGTAGTCGCCAATGGCCATGATCAGTTCCTCGACGTCGCGGAAGATGCCTCGCCGCAGCCGATTCTGAGTGAGGTCACGGAAGAAACGCTCCACCATGTTCAGCCATGAACTGCTGGTGGGAGTGAAGTACACGTGGAAGCGCGGATGGCGGGCCAGCCACTTCTCAACCTTGGGATGTTTGTGCGTGGCATAGTTATCCGCGATCAGATGGATTTGCTTGCCTGCAGGGGTGACTTGGTCAATCACGCGCAGGAATTTCAGCCACTCCTGATGCCGGTGCCGGTCGTCGCACATGCTGATTACGGTGCCATCGAGCGTGCTCATGGCCGCAAACAGGGTTGCCGTTCCGTTGCGCTTGTAGTCGTGGGTCATCGTTCCGCAGCGTCCCTTCTTCAGCGGCAGGCCAGGTTGCGTGCGGTCCAGTGCTTGGATCTGGCTCTTCTCATCGGCGCAGAGGACGATGGCGTGTTCTGGCGGGTTGAGATAAAGCCCGATGATGGCGTCCAGTTTCTCGGCGAACTCGGGATCGTGGCTCACCTTGAAGGTCCGCGCCAAGTGCGGCTTCAGACCATGTTTCTGCCAGATCCGGCGCACGCTCTTTTCACTGACGCCTGCGGCCTCTGCCATGGTGCGCGTGCTCCAGTGGGTCGCGTTGTCGGGCTTCTCCTGCGTGGTTCTCCGGATCACCTCTTGCACCTGGGCCGGTGTGATGGTTGGTGTTCTTCCCGGGCGCGGCGCATCTTTGTCCAGCGCCGCAAAACCACCGTCCAGAAACCGATTCCGCCAGCGCGCGGCCTTCTCCGGTGTGATCTTCAACTCCGCCGCGATCTGCTGATCTTGCAGCCCCGCTCCGGCCAACAAAACGATCCGCGCTCGTTCCACGCTCCGTGCCGGCGCGCTGCGAGCTCGGGCCCGAGATTCCAGGATCTCTTGCTGGTCAGAACTCAGAACCACGGGTCGCGCCACACGCATCGTCTTCGGTCCTCCTATTGTAAAGACGACGCGTATTCTATAATCGTTACTATTTATGCCGCACTACACTAGCCTTAGACTTCGCGTTCAGAACTCTGGCACTGTCCAAACGAGGAATGGCCACTGTGTGTAGCCAAAACCTCGTTTGATCCTGATGAAGGTTGAGCAACGGCGCACTGCGCTCCCTATGTTGCCCGGTACCGTGTAGCTCCCCAGGCCAAACCGCCCCAGATGGTGAAAAAACAGTAGGCAAGAATGGGCTGTGGTGACCAAAGCGCCACCGGCCTGCTTTTGCCCATGGGCTGCGCGGGCCGGTTAAGCGTCGCCGACGGCATTCCGGCGCCAGACCGCAAACAACAGCATTGAGTCGACAGAGGCGAGCGAGCTTTACGCAACTTCGCGCCAGCTATATCGATGATGAAGGCCACCGAGACGGGAAGTGGAGATCACCGTCGCAGACGGAGAAGGTTTGCTTTCCACTGGACGTCGAATCGGCGTGTCTTTATCGAGGGAATCGTGAATCCGGTCGTCGTGATAGTAGTTGACGTAATCACGAACGAGCCGCCGGAGATGCTGTTCGTTCAGCGCGATGACATGATCGAGAATCTCGCGGCGGCAGCTTCCGACCCAGCGTTCCGCAACCCCATTTTGCCAGGGTGCCTGCACACTCGTGCGTTTCGGCTTAAGACCCGTTGCCTTCAGGAAGGCAATCACATCGGCATCGAATTTCGAGTCGTGGTCGAAGATGGCATAACGGTACCGAACCGCGTCGGGAAATGCTTCACGCAGCTGTTGCACAACCCAATCAGCGGTTGGATGACGAGTAACGTTGAAATGCAGAATCCTGCGTCGGCCATGCTCGATTACGAAGGAGCAATACTGGAGCTGGAATGTCAAGGTGGGCACGGTGAAGAAGTCGAAGGCGACGATCACCTCGCGGTGATTCTTGAGGAAGGTCAGCCAGCGCTGGCCGGAATTACCATGACGACGAATGCGCCGCAGGTATCGAGGCGGGGCAATTGCAGACCAAGCCCGCCAAGCTATGGCTTCAACGGCAGCAATTCCAGCACACGAACTTTGTATGGGCGGGCGAGGGTTCCGACGATAACCCAAGTGTCGCGATTGAAGTCGCTGATGACCTCGCGACACCTTCCGCACGGTGCCATAATTTCGGGCGCATTTGGTCCGCCGCCGCCCAGAGCCACGATGGTCGCGATATCGCGGTGTCCACGCGCCACCGCATGACATATCGCCGCCACTTCCCCGCAGACGTCCGCAAAACCTACGTCCGCTTCGATATGGATTCCTGCAAAGACCTCGCCGGACGCGGTGCGCAGGGCTGCGGCGACTTCATGGCGGCCCTCCAGGTACAGGCGTTTCCTCGCTTCTTGAGCGGCTTCGATCAGTTCTCGGTCGTTGGCATCCAGTTCCACAGTCGTCATCTCTCGCATTCCATATGCTGCCAGACGTCATCTAGGCCCAGCCATGCCCATGCCTCCGGCACCGATCGAGTCGAGTGCGGCTTTAAGAATACAGCCTCCTGATCGGGCATTCAAGCTACTCGTGCGTGGTCCGGGCAGCCCAAGGGTGAGAAACGGGACTCTATCCGGAAGACGAGGCCGGGCGGGAACGCCGGCGCGCCCAAGTTCGCCGCGAACTCGCCGCACGTTACGCCGGGTACGCGGACAAGTATCGTGACGCCCTGGTCAAATTCTACGGCGACGAGCGCGGCCGGAAAGTTCGCTACGCGCAAGCTTTCGAGGTCTGCGAGTACGGCCGCCAACGGTCGCAGGATGAGCTGCGGCAGATGTTTCCGTTTTGAGTTAGCCGATCGGGTGTATACTCCTGTTGGCTGAGAAACGAAATCAAATCCGGCGGCGCAGCCCCCATGGGTTCGCCGCGCCGCCGGCAGTTGGTAATGTCAGTTCTCGATTCCCAATGCTCTCCATCGGATTTCACACGGATGCGTTCAACTCCAGCTATTGGAGTTTCGATCAGTGCCTGGCCTGGGCGCAGCGCCAGGGCTTGCATTACATCGAGTGCGGCGCCATTGACGGCGTGAGCTGGATTCACGGGCTCGGCTACCAGCCGCACGTAGCGCTCTGGCAGGACCCGCTGCAACTGCGCCGCAAAATGGATAGTCTTGGGATCGCCTTCTCTCAAATCGATGCCGCATTCCCGCTCTCAATCCCCGAAGGCGCTACGCTGGGGGTCGAGTACATCCTCCACACGATTCGCTGGGCAAAACTGGCCGGCTGCCCGCGCGTGGATACCACCGATGATCGTTATGCGCCCAAGGGAATGACCGAACGCGAGACGCTCGACATGATGCGCGCCATTTATCGCCGGATCGTTCCCGTTGCTGAGGACTACCAGATCACGATCAATATCGAACCGCACGGCTATTTCACCACCAAGCCCGAGTTCATGGCCGAGATGCTTGCCTTCGTAGACTCGCCCAACCTGCGCATGAACATGGATACCGGTAACACCTTCATCGCCGGACAGGACCCGGTCGCTTTCCTGCGCTCGTTCGTTCCTAAGGTGAGCCACGTCCATATCAAGGATGTTAGTGAGAGCCTGGCCGCTACCGTGCGCGGCGACCTGACCGGGATCGCCGTAAGCCACTGCGCGCTGGGCGACGGCATCAACTCCCAGAATATCGTTCGTGCGGTCGAAATGCTGGCGGCCGCGGGTTACGACGGCGTGCTGAGTATCGAGTGTGAAGGCCAAGGCGGGCCCATGATTGAAAAAAGCCTCTCCTGGCTGCGAGGCGTCGTCGCTCAGGCGATGCGGCAGGCTGCTGAGGCATAGACCGAAAGGCAAGTTCATGCGACTGGTGATAATCGCGGTCCTGATGATCCCGGTGCTCCACGCCCAGCAAACTGTGGCTCGCGTGAAGACACTGATCCTGACCGGAGAAAGCGACGCTCAGTACCACGACTGGCGGGTGTCTACGCCATTTCTGCGAAGTCTTCTGGAACGTACGGGCCGCTTCGATGTGAAGGTCGAGGAGCAGCCGTCCGGCGTGACCGCGAACACTCTGCGGCCCTTCGATCTGCTGGTGCTTAACTACATGGGCACACGCTGGGGCGCGGAAACCGAGCAGGCCGTGGAGGAATTCGTCCGCAGCGGCAAAGGGCTCCTTTCGTTTCACGGAGTCACCTACGGACCGCTGTGCGGCATGAAGTACGACGATGCGGCGCAGCGCTGGAACCCCGGACCTGACGCCGGCTGGCCCGCTTATGCCTCTCTGATCGGTGCGCGCTGGAAGCCGTCGAACATCGGGCATGGCAAGCGGCACGTTTTCGTGGTGAAGTGGACGAATCGTGATCATCCAATCAGCCGGGGGCTCGCCCCGGAGTTTCTGGCGAACGACGAACTCTACCACCGGCTGGATTTGCTACCCGAGACCAAAGTGCTGGCCACGGCGTTCAGCGATGCCGCGACCGGCGGCACGGGCAACGATGAGCCGATCATCTGGACGACGGCGTTCGGCAAAGGCCGTTCGGTCCACATCACACTGGGTCATGATCTTACTGCGATGTCGCAGCCCGGCTTTGTCGTGGCATTTGCGCGAGCGGCCGAGTGGGCCACGACCGGTCAGGTGACTTTACCCGCGTCCATTCCCCTGTTCGCCAGGAAAGAAAGTGCCGTCCGTGTGATGGCTGTTACCGGCGGCCATTCGTACCCGGTCTCTTTTTACACGCTGTTCGAGGGACAGGAGGACGTCGTTTGGTCGCACGCCACTTCGCCGCGTGAGGCGTTCACGCCTGACTTGATTAGCCGCTTCGACGTGATTGTACTGCACGACATGTGGGAGGACCTCGATCCCGCGGCACGCGATTCACTGCGCGCGTTTGTCGAGGCGGGCAAGGGCATCGTTGCCATTCATCACGCCATCGTCGACTACACGGCTTGGCCCTGGTGGTGGCAGGAAGTGATTGGCGGAAAATTCTTCGTTAAGGAACAGCCCGGCCATCCGGCCTCCGCATATAAGGAGGACGTGGAGATGGCCGTGACGCGGACCGAACTGGGTGCGTCGCACCCGGTCACGCGCGACGTTCCGCCTCTTGTCGTCGACGACGAAGCCTATCGGGGCATGTGGCATTCTTCTCAAATCCAGGTGCTCATGGAAACGGCATTTCCGTTGAACGACCGGCCGGTGGTTTACATCGGCCCGCATCCAAAGGCCCGCGTCGTCTACATCCAGTTGGGCCACAGCGATTCAACGATGCGGTATCCGGGCTACCGGAAACTCGTGCGCAACACCATCCTATGGAGCGCACGCCGGCTGAATTGATGTCGAGCGATGACGAGACGACAGAAGCTATGAAACCGAACCAGAGTCATGAGGCGGCGTCACGCCGCGATTTTTTGAAGGCCGCTGCACCGGCAGCGATGCTCGGCGGCCTGGCTCTTCCCAATGTTCACGCCGCCGGCAGCGACGTCATTCGCGTCGGTGTGATCGGCTGCGGCGGCCGCGGTGAAGCTGCCGCGCAGAACGCCATGAACGCCGGCAAGGACGTGCGCATCGCAGCCATGGGAGACATCCTGCTCGATCGCATCCAGGAGAAGCGCACCGCGCTGAAGCTGAAGTATCCCGATCAGGTGGCCGTTCCTGACGACCATTGCTTCACCGGCTTCGACGCTTACAAACGCGTGATCGAGGCATCCGATGTGGTCATCATTGCCAACGCAGCGAAATTCCACGCGCTGCACGCGCGCACAGCGATCGAGGCCGGAAAACACGTCTTCGTCGAAAAGCCGCACGCCATTGACCCGGTCGGAATCAAAACGCTTCGCGCCGCCTGCGAGCTGGCGAAAGCAAAAAGGTTATCCATTGTTTCGGGGTTGCAGAGCCGCTATCACCCCGGCTACATCGATGTGATGAACCGCGTCCACGACGGCGCCATCGGCGACATCGTCGCGATTCAGGAGACCTGGCTGCGCGAACCCTATGTGCTGTACCCTCGACGCCCGGGCATGAAGGAAGTGGAATACCAGGCCAGCAACCAATACCATTTCCACTGGCTCTCTGGCGACGACGTTCCCCAGACCTTGATTCACAATCTCGACCGCTCGAGTTGGGCGCTGCACAACGCGGCGCCGGTCCGCTCCTACGGCATGGGTGGGCGTTCGACCCTTCACGGCGAGATCTATGGCGATGTATTCGACCATCACTCGGTGGTTTACGATTTCCCGAACGGCGTTCGCGTTTACGCGCTGTGCCGCACCATCGACAACTGCTACAACGAGAACTCCAGTCTGATCCTGGGCACGAAAGGGCGCTGCGACCTGCTCCAGCTTCACATCACTGGCGAGACCAACTGGAAGTCGCCGGCGGCGAAATCGAAGGACAGCGCCTATGACCTGGAGCATGTCGTGCTATTCAACGGCATCCGCACCGGCAGGCCGGTCAACAACGGTGACTACATGGTCCGCAGCACGCAAATCGGTTTAATCGGCCAATTCTCCTGCTACACCGGCAGGCAGGTCGCGTGGGAGGAATTCGATAAATCGCAGTTCTACTACCCGCCCCTGCCTGAGAACGTAACCCTAGATATGGAGCCACCGGTCAAGCCGGGCCCCGACGGGCTCTATCCGGTGTTCGTGCCCGGTGCTACGAAGCTGCTGTAGCGCGATCGAATGCGTGGGCACTCGGCGAAAAAAGCACACCTACTGTCAAGCGTTGAACAGGCTGAATCTAATGAGCGCAGGGACCTCGTTTCCTCGTCGCAAGCCTGACTGCGAATTCCAGAGCGCGAACCAGGCTCGTAGTTGACGCGACTCCTTTACCTGCTATGTCGAAGGCCGTGCCATGATCAACCGAAGTACGAATGATGGGCAAGCCCAGCGTGATGTTGACGCCCCCTTCGAAGTCAAGCAGTTTCAGCGGTATGTGGCCTTGGTCATGGTACATACAGACGATGGCGTCGAACTTCTTCTTCTCTACGGCCAGGTAAAAAAGCGTGTCCGGCGGAAAGGGGCCTTCCACCGGCATGCCTTGGCTTTTGGCCCACTCAACAGCGGGCCGGATTTCGGTGATGTCCTCGTCTCCAAATAAACCGTTCTCACCGGCGTGTGGATTGAGGCCAGCAACCGCAATTCGTGGATTCTCCTTCAGTCGTTTCAGAGCCTCGACAGTCAGGCGGATGATCATGCAGATGCGCTCTTTCTTAGCCAGTTTGATGGCGCCAGCCAATGAAACATGCGTACTGACGTGGGTGACGATCAACTGCTCAGAGGCCAACATGATGGTCACGTCCTCCACGCCGCACTCTTTGCCGATCAATTCCGTGTGGCCCGTGAAACTCGCATCGGTGAGCTGGGTGGCCTCCTTGTTCATCGGAAGCGTGACTACCGCCGCGATGTCTCCGGCGAGCGCCGCGCGCGTCGCTGCGATGACGTACTCGCGCCCTGCCTGGCCGGACTTGGCGCTGAGTTTTCCCGGTGTGACATCCGCGCGCCGCATGATGCCCTGATCCATTACGTTTAGGCACTCGGGATCATGGTCTCGCGGACCACCGCATTGGCGCAGCCGTAGGCGATAACCGAGTAGCTCATCGTAGTATTTGAGAACTGCCAGGTCACCATAGGCAAGGAAAGGATGGTTCAATTCCTTGTTAGCACAGGCTTTTAAAAGAATCTCCGGCCCAACGCCGCTGGAATCTCCCGTCGTGATGCCGTATAGCATGGCTACTCCCCAACCCGTTCGGGCAACAGCTTTCGTATTCTGCACAAGACGTCGGGTTCGGCGAATCCTCCCGCCTTGGTAATGAGGTATAGACTCCGCGAAGCATGGGAGTCCGGGGCAGGCGGTCCGCTTAGCGAGACGCGGCTTAGCGGAACGCCGGGGACCAGTTCGCAAATCGCCTCGACATCTGAGCACTCAAGGGCCCCAAGTATACCGCTAGCAGTGTCACCGCCGAAGACTACCAAGGCGTCCACTTTTGACTGGCACAGAATCCGGCGGACGGCACCGCCTAGCTCTTGGGTGATTGCCGCGCTCGGCCGCACATCGCAGTTGCCCGTTTTGAGCAAAACCCAACCGGATTCCGACAGTGCGCGCGGTGCTTCAGAATCGTCCGCTGTGCGCCAGCCCTTCCGTCTCACGTGCCGGATCTGGGCTTGGGAAACCGGATTCAGGCTGCCGTTGACGACCAGGCAACTGCGAATCTGTGGATAACAGGGCCGTACCTTGCGTCGCGCAATTTGTTCGGCGATGTGCTGTGCGAGGGATGCCGGCCCTGCGGCCAGCCGGCCCGCTGCCCGGCTTGTTATGAAACGTGCCGCTTCTGAAATCTCATCCTCACACTCGCCATCGCAAATGTAGATGGCACGCTTCATCTCCGCTCGCAAATCGGTCACTCGGATTGAAATCACAGGTGCGGAACATTCCGGAGAGATCAGCCGCTGGATGTCCGCTTCGCGTACCGGATCGAGCGGATCTGCCGCAAACGGTGTTTCGTTTACGGGTATACCATTCACATACAGATGTCCATTCCGGACGGTACGTCCCATTCGCGGGTAAGCCGGAACATAGAACAGCGGTAACTGTGGATACGCTTGGGCTAATGCATTCAATTCGCTGCCTATGTTACCCCTCAAGGTCGAGTCCGTCTTCTTGTAGATCAATGACACTCCTTGAGACTGGCAAAGGCTCGCCAGCCTACGAACGCATTCGGCCGCTGCGCCGGTGGACAGATGCCGGCTCTCGGTGTCGAAGGTCAGGGAGATGGGAGAAGGGCGGGTAAACTGCCACTCGGGTTGGCATAGGTTGGTTGTGACCCACCCTGTCATTCCATGCTCTGCGAACTTAGCCCCGACTTCCAGGGCGCCTGTGAGATCATCCGCGATGGCAACAACCTGCGGGCCGGACATTTCAATGGCCCCCCACCGCAGCACGCTGCTCAGCATTGTTTGGAGAAGCAAAGCAGACAAACGGCCTGACCCGTCACGAACAGCAGTCTCGGAACTGCCGGGCTGAGCAGGAGAATGCCCGGATCTCCGTTGAAAGTTAGCGACCCTCGACCCTCATAGGCTACGCGACGGCAGTTCGCTTCGCAATCGGCTTCTGGGAAACCGCATTGGTCATGGCGGACAGGAGCACTGGAATCTGGCGATGGCCGATGACTTTGCGGAACTGCCGCTCGGCAACCAGCAATCCAGATCCAACCCAGCGCTCGATCTGATCGCCGGGCTGCCAGCGTTTCACGTTCCGGCAGACGGTTTCGACGATGGAGAAGGCAGATTCGATGACGTTGGTGCAGCTCAGTGTCCGGCGGAGTTGATCCGGTACCCGCAGCCGATGGACTGTGAGCGTCTCCTCCATGCCCTCTTCCAGGCTGCGCGCCGCGCTCGGATTGAGATCCATCAGTTCACGGTGCAATTTCTCCAAGGCGCGTTTGGCGTCGGAGTACTCCGACATGGCGTAGGCGTTCTGGAGTTTCTTTTTGATATCGCCTTTATGTTCGTCGGGCAAGTGATCCACGACGTTCCGTTTCTTATGGACCTGACAACGTTGGATGAAAGCCGCTTCCCCGGCATGGCGGCGCACCGCCGCGTGCAGCGCTTTGCCACCGTCCAGAATGTAAAGCCGCGGCGTCGAAAAGTCCAACCCTCGCTCCACCAACTCGCCCAACAGAGCGCTCACCACGGTCGCGTTCTCCGTCGCCCCCTCGCGGATGCCCAGCACGGTCTTGGTTCCATCGCAGCCAATGCCAAGGGCTACGATCATCTGCCGGTCTTTGAATGGAGTCCCGTCGATCAGCACCGCGCATAAGCGCAACTCGCCCAGCGGCCGCTCCATCAACTGTTTCACCTTCTCCCGGCTGGCTTCGATGAAGTTCTCACTAACCGCCGACTTCTCGATTCCGTAGGCATTCTGGAAATCCTTCACCACGGCTCCGTAGTTGCGCGTCGAGAGTCCGCGCATCATCTTGTCCCACACGCTCGCTTGCATTGGCCCACTACGCTGAAACAATTCGTAGCTGCCTAAATGCTGTTCCCGTTTGTCAGCCGTGCGTAGGCGCGTTCTGCGGATCGGCACCTTCTGGCCGTCCACCACGCAATAACCATCTTCCTTGCCCCAACGCTGTGCCCTGCGCCCTTCGTGTTGCTGGTGGCGCTCACCGGCCAGCGACTTTACTTCCTCGTCCATCACCAGGTGCATCAGTTCCAGACCAGCCTGCCGCAGCAAGTTGCCCACGCCCTGCTGTAACAAGCCGACGATCTCGGCCAGCGGAAGGATCATCTGGATGTTGGGATTCTGTTCGATGGCGATCCGGCGGAACTGCTGCACGGCCCGTTGTTGTTCTATCTGGTATCGTCTCTTCATAGCGACTCTCTCCTTTTTCTTGGCAGAAAAATCGACCCTCGGCCCATTATGGCCGGGGGTTTGAGAGTCGCTACTTTCTACGAACTATCGGGCATCCTCCTGAGCAGGACCCCATACAGCGGCGCGTGCGTCACCTGCTCTCTTTGTCTCATTCGGTGCTGAATGACACCGGGCATGGGCAACCACCTAGTTCTTGCGATTCGAGTGTACACCCTCACGGTCCGTGAGGCATCCCGCAAGGCGGCGGGATGTCATAATCGCGGAACCGAGGCCGACACGGCCTCGCAAAGCTGCTGGTTTCAAAATGTGCAACGGGACTACGTGTTGGCGTCCGGGTTCGATGGCTACCTGGCCAAACCCATCGACCCCGAAGCGTTCGCTAACCAGATAGAGGTCTTCCTCCCACGGTAATCGGCAACCCTGCTCGCCCGGCGGTCAAACGGCCCGCGATCGAGAGGAAACGTCGCACGGGAAGATCTGATGGTCGCACGCATCTGTGCTTACCGATTTATCGCCGATCCCGCGACCATGCCGCAGTGGGCCATCCACAATGTCAAATTTATCCAGGCTGTGGGGCAAAGCGAGTGATGATGGAAGGAAAGTGCACTTTTCGCCCATTGCCGATTGGCCCTACCCGCTATGCGCAGCAAATGTCCCCAACGTAATGCGGCAAAGTGTCCTGTAGTCTGCGACCGAGGACCCGGGAGTTCAATACTCGTGCGTCTGAACAACCCTGGGCAGCCGCCAAAAACAAGCATCTCTCGCTTGCCGGCGGCGTCCTTGCCGTCGAAGAAGTTGCCGTGCCGTGGTATTTACGCTTTGCCATACTTCCCCCCCAAAACTTTTCAGACCCCGGACATTTACGGACATAAAGGAGAAATTTCTCGCGCTGCCGATATATAGATTGGGAACAATTGTTGCCGGGAAATTCGCCGACGGCCCCATTTTCCGCCAGCCGCCGAACCCCCGGTTTGGCGCGGAGTTGAGCGGTTTCCGCCAGGCTCCGCAGCTCACGAACGAAACATTATGGAAGACCAGAAACATGCCGCCGATCAAAAAACATGCCGCCGATCAAAGACATTGCCCGAAACGCCCCTGTTCCGGCCCCAACGAAACAGAATAGTCAGACTGTTTCATTCGGGCGCCGCATTGCCCCAGAACCGCCACTGCTTGGCGACGTACTTCAGTCCTTTCGAGCCGAATGGCCGAAAGGAAGCACAAGCAACGTGAGCGTTTCCATGTTGCGCCATCGTCCAGACCAAAATCAAGAGCAGCAGTGGACGATATCGGCAGTTACACGCCAAGTACACGCCAGAATTCCGCGAATCCGGACAATTTTCAGGGGGTTTTGAAAGACTACGCGCCGCTGTGTCGCGCGTAAGTGATTGATGAGTGGTGGGCGCGACAGGACTCGAACCTGTGACCTCCTGCGTGTGAAGCAGGCGCTCTAACCAACTGAGCTACGCGCCCGTCTGAGGCAATCTCCTGATTCTACAAAATTTCCGGATTCGCCGCACGCCACGCTTTCGTTCACGTTAGTGTCATTTAGTGTCAAAATCCTTTCCGTTAGGCGCTCAACGCCTTCTCTCCGGCGCTCAATCGCCTCTTGCGTGTAGTGAATCGTCATCCTGAGATCGTCATGGCCCATTGCCGCTTGGCGATCCACGAAAGCGATGTTCAACTGATCGGACAGGGTTGCGTGTGTGTGTCGAAATGTGTGCCACGAAACCCATCCAATCCCCAAGCGTTTCGCTATGGGTTTGAGAACCCGCCGCGCCAGGTTGTTCTCGTTTTGCGGTGTTCCCGTTGCCGAGGAAAACACCACATCATCATCCGCAACAAAACGGGATCTCTGCCGGATGTTTTTGAGCGCTTCCACAACCGCCATGCTCAATTCCCGCTTGCGCCGCCGCGCCGGTTTCTTCACCGACCCGAATCTGCCTTTGTAATAATTCTCCGTGATAAAGAGGCAGTACGGCGGCAGGTTCATCCCATCGACCGTTGTTGGCTTGTCGGTGAGATTCACCCGTTTCCATCGCAATCCGAAAATTTCAGCGATATTCATGCTCGTGGTGATCGACAGCAAAACAATCGTCCGAACCATGAACGGGAGCGCCGCGATCAACGACCCCGCCATTTCAAAGCTCAACGCACGCCGCTCTTTTCTCTCCATCTCAGGTAGCGCCACGCCAAAAGTGGGCAACTCGCCGTGGAACGCCTTCTTCTTTTTTGCATGGTTGAAGAAGACGCTAATCGCGGTCCTGATGTGGAGAGCCGTTTGCGTGGACAGGCCCGATGCCAATTTCAGATCCACCAGCGCTTGCACATCGTCGCTCGTGAGATCACGCAGTCGCTTCTCTCCAAGTGCCGGAAGCACATGCTTGTCGAAAATGTACCCGTAATGCCGTTGGCCCGCCCATTTCTTTTTTTCGATCACGTCCGGTAGGAAGCGGCCTTGGTAGAACTGCCTGATGGTCAGAAGCGATGAAGGATGCTGCGACTGGACGTTGACCGCGTTCAAAGTAGTCTCATTGGCTAACCTTTCGGCTTCTCTTTTGCTCACCCCCTTTGTTTCGCAAACCCGCGCATTCCGGCGTACCCGAACTATTCTTCCGTCTTCGTCCAGTGCGTCTTCCCGGTATGCGATGTACCACATCTTTCCCTGCTTGTGAATGTATCCCTTCTGTGTTCCCCTTCTTCGAGCCATGTTCAAACCTCTCCACGGCTCTTGGGGCGGCTCGGTGCGAAGAATATCACAGGGGCCGCGCTTCTGCTGGATGGCGCGGGCGCAGCGCGGGCAGAGGGGCAACGGCTCTGCGACCGTTGCCACCCTTCCTGTTTCGATTTCGACGCGCGTCCACTGCATCCGCATCAATCTTGCGGTTCATTCGTGGATGGATCAATACGGTGCGGTGAGGATTTCCGCCCCTCTTGAATGAGCGGGTTACGAGCATATTCTTAGCGCTCATTGCATCCTTAGCGGTGCGGATTGCCTTCGAGCAAATCACGCCTTTTCTATCACTCAGGTTGAAGACGGCACACTAGAGCAGAGCACTAAGAATCTTGGTTCTGAAGCGCAAAGTGGGCACGCCGTTGAGCACGCGGATCTTGCGGAATGGTTTTTAGCGATCTTAGCTAAAAGTGCTAAAATTCCCACACTTTGCCAAACAAAGTAGGTCTTGCGCTTGATGCCGAGAATGTGGGCATTTAAACCCTTGCTCGGCTATGGTTTATGCGTGTCGTTGTAAAAGCCGCTAGGCAGGCAAGGACTTTCTTTCTTTTGTTCTCACTAACTTACCGTCATCTCATAAGTGTTTTTAATTTCTGGTAGCGTAGCGGGTAATGCGTCCAGTCCGCCGAAGAAACGGTTGTGCGTGCCGTTCTTACGGGTGTGCTGCCACAGCCGCTCGGTAGGGTTCAACTCCGGTGAGTAGGGTGGCAACTGATGCACTTCCAGCCAATGCCGGTTGGACTGGAACCATGCCCAGACCTCCGCATCCTTTTGCCGGTGCTGCTTGCATGTCAATACGTAGCCGAGCGGCATTTCCCGTCAATTAAATCTTTCTGGAGGCCATTTGGCGCGGCTTCCGTGAGGGTCTGTGATTTTTAGTGTTTTTAGCGTGTCACCGCATGTCTCTGTAAGTCGCGTTATGTCAATGCCTTCCAAAGATCACAGCGTTAAGAATCTTAAGGATGCTAAAACAGCTAAAGCTTTTGTTTGCTATACTTTACGGACAAATAATGGTAGAATTGTACCAGTATGTTGAAAACACAGCACTTACAAAAAATGCCAACTTGGCACTTTTACTCAATAGGAGACTTAAATGATTGACGAAAAAGAGTTTAGCGAATATGAGAAAACGGAGCTAGAATCAGATGCTCCGTTGACCGAAAACGACTGCAAAAGCCTCAACCTGACTTTCAACCTAAGTGAAGCGGAACATCAGGAGCGGAAACAAGCTGAGGCAAGGATCAGAGCAGGGCAAGCAAGCGTCTTTGACATGGGCGCGGCTCTGCTCGTACTGAGGCACAAGCTACTTTACCGTGACAGTTACACCACGTTTGCCGAGAGAATGCCCGGATCTCCGTTGAAAGTTAGCGACCCTCGACCCTCATAGGCTACGCGACGGCAGTTCGCTTCGCAATCGGCTTCTGGGAAACCGCATTGGTCATGGCGGACAGGAGCACTGGAATCTGGCGATGGCCGATGACTTTGCGGAACTGCCGCTCGGCAACCAGCAATCCAGATCTGACCTGCCCTCGATAATCTCTGCCAGTCATAATTGAGAAGCTCCAGCGAGGAAAGGAGCTTCGAGATGAAGAAGGGCAAGCACCCAGAAGAACAGATCATCGGCGTGCTGAAGCAGGTGGAGGCAGGCCGGACGGTGAAGGAGGTCGCCCGGGAGTTGGGCGTCAGCGAGGCGACGATCTACACCTGGAAGAGCAAGTACGGTGGCATGGAAGTCAGCGAAGCGCGGCGACTAAAGGAACTGGAAGATGAGAACCGCCGGCTGAAGCACATGGTCGCAGACCTCAGCCTCGACAAAGAGGCACTGAAGGCGGTGATCCGAAAAAACGGCTGGAGCTTGTAGGTCTGCGGCAGGATGTGGCGTTGGTGATGAGCGAGTATGAATACTCGGAGCGCCAAGCCTGCAAGCTCATGTCCATGGATCGGACCACCTACCGATATCAGCCGCGGCCGGACCACAATGCCGAGTTGCGCAGCAAATTGATCGCCCTGGCGCGGCAGAAACCGCGCTACGGTTACCGGCGTCTGTGCGCGCTGCTGGAGCGCAGCGGATGCCAAGCCAGCGCGCAACGGGTGTACCGCATATACAGCGAAGAACATCTGGCGGTACGAAGGCTGAAACGGAAGCGGCTGGTGAGACCGGCGCCGGAAGGCACGTTGTTGCACAAGCCCAACCAGGAATGGGCCATCGATTTCGTGTCCGATGGCTTGGCCACCGGACGAGGGCTGCGCATGCTGACCGTCGTAGACAGTTTCACGCGCGAGTGTCCAGCTGTCGAGGTCGACACAGGCTTGTCGAGTGGCCGAGTGACTCGCGTGCTGGACTGGATCATCAGCCAGCGTGGGAAGCCGGAAGTGATTCGGTGTGATAACGGGCCGGAATTCACGAGCCGACACTTTATCGTTTGGTGCGAGGAAAGGCAGATCACGCTGCTGCACATTCAACCTGGCCGACCCATGCAGAACGGTCATGTCGAGAGCTTCAACGGGCGATTCCGTGATGAGTGTCTGAATCACAACTGGTTCACGACGCTGACGGACGCAAAAGAAAAGATCGAACGGTGGCGTATGGAATACAACGGGGAGCGGCCACACAGCAGCTTGGCGTATCGAACACCAGAGGAATTCGCCAAAGCCTGCTCTGAGCCCACCAACAGGATGGGGTTAACAACACCCATCCCGCCAGAGCCGCCCGTCGCAGGTGAGCGGTCGCAGAACGGTACTCACGGTCAAGGGTTCGCTAACGCCACGCCAAAAACCGGCGCGCCCTTGACCGCTGCGTGCCGTTCTGCATTGGAGGATGGTGCGACGGGCGGCTCCGACGGGATGGGAAAAGAGGAGTTACAGTAGACCGAGCGTCTCAGTTACGGTTGGTAGAGAAAATCGAGGCAGGTCAGGGTGGGAGAGCCTGTCGGTGACAGCGGAGTAAAAAAAATTCTCTGAAGGGCTACTGAGATTCAGATTTCGGAAGTTACCCGCGGAGTTTCGGGATATTTCAATTCCGGAAGGCCCAAACAAGCCGAGTTGCGGGAAGTTTCAAACAGTTGCAAAGAGTTTCAGCAACGACTACAAAAAAGACCCCTAAAAACCGGTAGTGGAACATAAAGGATCGTCGGACGTTTTCGCTGGGCTTCTGACCTTACTCGCGTGCTTCATTCGACTTCCATGGCATGACAATGCCGTGCGCTGTCATGCTCTCTGTCCGACATCCAACTTTTTTTCAAAGAGCCTGTCACGAGGCGGCTCTCCCACCCCCTTTATAAGTGAGTGGGCTATTACGGCCTCGGTTCATATCAAGGAGAGCGACGTGCGGAAACGAACCATCCGGTTGCCTGAAGAACTTGTGGAGCAGATTCGGCAACAAGGCAAGAAACGGGGATTCACGACCGCGAGCGCATTCATGCGAGCGGCCATAGAAAGGGAACTTGCAGGTCCCGAGACGACCAGTGATGGAACAGAAGAGCGCCTCGCCGCCACTGTTGACCGTCTCGCGGGCGAACTTCGTCGGTTAAGAACGGGCCAACAGGGGCTATTTGCGTTTCTGGACGCACTCACCAAGACCGTTCTGACATGCCTCCCGGAACCGTCAGGAGAGGGTCACGCGCAGGCGGTTGCCCGTGCCAAGGCCCGCTACGAACGATTCCTCAAAAGCGTCGGGTTGGGAATAGCTGGAGACACCCAGGCAGCACTCGATGAGCTGACAGGTCGCATTCAGTGACCCGCGACCCCAAGGAATTCCGCCTTTATCCCAGGAAGCCGCGGCAGCGGATAAGGGATGAGTCAAACTGGTCCATCGCTTTCAAGCGCGTCATGCACTACGCCCGCATGTCACGGAAGAAACGTCGTGGGGCATCCGGGAGCACCAGACCGCGAAAGCGGTTCAACCAGCGTTGTGCCGTGCGCGTAATCTACTCGCGCAATAAGACAGCGGGTCAGTGGCGCGCTCACGGCCGGTACATCATGCGCGAAAGCGCGAGGGGCCGCAGCAGCACCCCCACGGCATTCACGGGTGACAAGGAACTTGCAGATCTTTCCGTCACGCTCGGCACTTGGCAGAAGGCTGGCGACGAGCGGCTGTTCAAGCTCATCATTTCGCCGGAGTTCGGAGATCGCCTGGATTTGCAGAAGTTGACCCATGAGCTCATGCGACGCATGGAAAAGGATCTGCACACTCGGCTCGAGTGGGCAGCCGTGACACATTTCAACACGGAGCACCCTCACGTTCATATCGCTCTGCGGGGAATTCGCGATAACGGTACGAGCTTGCAGATAAGCCGCGAATATATAAAGCACGGCATCCGCGCAGCCGCTGAGGACCTGTGCCCTGTCCATCGCCAATAATGTGTCCGAACCTAAGGTCCTGTCGTGCCAGCAGGTTATGGGGAAGACCCGGCCCGGGCCCGGGATTTTGCGGATACTGTGTTAACAATGTTACACGCGGCTGATTCATCTGATCAAGGCTGTGCTCGTCAATTAAAGAGCCGCGCATATGCTGGCAAACGAACAGTTTCGATTCGGTTTGATTATTGGCGAACCACAGGCAGCGAAAACAGCGCCGTGTTCCTTACGGAGCATGCTGAGCTGGAATGTTCCGGTGCGGCACGTCCTGGTTGCAGTAGGCGACCAGGAGGATTTGTGCAGGACGAAATGTAATAGCAGTCCAGTACTCCTCTCGACCTCGATCAATGCGCCCATCCTGCTCCCGACGGAGGGTGGATACGATGCCGCCGTGGCTATCGCGGGCTTGGATGAGCAATGACATATTTCCCGGCAACGCATGCGTAGGTGCGCGCGCTCTGAACCGAAGCGCTCGATCGATTCGCTCAAGCAACAGCGCGTTCCCGCAATCCATCATCAAGTCCTCCCTGCAAAGGCTGATCTTCCCTCAGCCAGATCCTCGAGCGTTTCCTGCTCCAGCCTCTCCTCCCCGACTTTCTTGGGCACCAGGCCCAACGCAAGGGCTACTCCGTAGATAATTGCCTCGGGTCGCGGCGGGCAGCCGGGGATGTAATAGTCAACTGGAATCACTTTGTCCACACCGCCCAGAACACTGTAGGTATCGAACCAGCAGCCACCGCCGCAGGCGCAGGAACCGATCGCGAAGGTGAGTTTCGGATTCGGTACAGCATCCACCAGCCTCTTTAGCGCCGGAGCGACCTGAAGCGTTACCGGGCCGCACACTAATAGAACGTCGGCGTGCCGGGGAGATCCCACCAGCTTGATTCCGAAGCGTTCGACGTCATAGTACGGCGTGAGGACGTCAATGACCTCGATGTCGCACCCGTTACATGCCCCAATATTGGCATGGTAGACCCAAAGCGCCTTGCCAAAGGCCTTTTTGCAGAGAGCTTCAAACACGGTGACACCTCCATGCAGATCCGAAGAATCACCCGCCCAGAGTCGCCAGAACCGAGGCGGCTCGATCCAACAGGGGATAGGCGGCTTGAGGGTAGACGCCAAGCAACAGGCACAGCGCCCCAAGAGTTGCCATTGGCAGCCACATAACGGCCGGCGCTTCTTTCACCGCCAGTTCCGGGTGCGGCTCTCCCCAAAACACTCTGAATCCGGCTCGAACCATAACCGCCATCGTTAGAAAACTGGTCGCGACGGCTATGATAGCTGCCCACCACAAGCCGGCCTTCGCGAGAGCAAGGTAGATCGTCAGCTTGCTCCAAAAACCGTTGAGCGGCGGCAAGCCGGCGATGGCGAGCGCTCCCAGGAGGAAACAGCCGCTCGTGATGGGCATACGATGTCTGAGGCCGCCGAGCGCAGAAATTCTCCTTGCGCCCGTGGCATGAATTACAGCGCCCACGCACAGAAACAGCAGAGATTTGAACAGTGCATGGTTTACGAGATGATACAGACCGCCATAGCATCCCAGATATGTTCCCAGTCCCACTCCTGCTAGCACGTACCCCATCTGGCTCACGGAAGAGTAAGCGAGCAGACGCTTCAGGTCATCCTGGCTCAACGCCATCAAAACTCCGAACGCCATCGTGAAAACGCCCAGGGCCACGAGGAAGGTACACACTTGGGGCCAGGAGGGGTAGAAGATACTCACGGTTCGCACCATGGCGTAAAGAGCCATCTTGATCATCACGCCAGACAGCAGCACGCTGATCGGCGTGGGAGCCTCGGCGTGCGCGTCCGGGAGCCAAGGATGAAAGGGCGCGATGCCGGCCTTCGTTCCGAAACCGATCACCAGAAACGCAATCGCCAGGGCCGCTGTGCCGCCCGGTATGAACGGAACCACTGTCCTCACCTCGCTGATGAGCAAGGCGTTGCCGCCGGTGAGTTGTTTCGTGGCAGCGGCGGCCGCGTAGACCAGTACGCAGCCGAACAGAGCGAAGGTGATCCCAATCGTCAACAGCATCAGGTACTTGTAGCCTGCTTCCAACGCACGGCGGTCCCAGTAGAAGGCGACGAGGAGACCTGAGGTGAGGGTGGTGGCTTCGATCGCGACGTACAGCATCACCACGTTATTCGTAACGCAGCCCCACAGCATGGTTCCGAAGAACCACAGCAATAGCCCATAAAAGACGCGCATGCGACGCGCCGCGGCGTCTTGACCAACGCGTTGAATAAGCCCCTCCAGGCGCAGGTACCGTAAGGAGTACACCGATGCCAGCAGCGCGACAACGCCAATCACGAGTACCATCAGCGCACTCAAAGCGTCGACTCGCAGCTCGTTACTCCACGCCGTCAACACCACTCCGCCCACCGCCTTGTAGGCCATCCATGCGCCCATGGCCATGACCAGGGCCGCAGTCAGAATTGGCAGACCTTGCTGAACCCGGCGATCGATTCGTTTCCAAAATAACACCGGCGCTCCGGCCGCTAGCGGCAGCAGAAACGTAACGGCGGGCATCATCGACGTCTCTGTCACCATCCGCGCCTCCCTAATCCTTCCTCTGCACAGAATCTCCGATCCGGGCTACCGCCTCAGTTCGCGCAACCGGAACGTATCCGTCGTTCCGAACTCCTGTCGAACCCCGCCGATCACGTACAAGAGCAGAAACACTGTCACCACGACCTCGGTGGCGACGCCGAACAACGCGGTTTCCGGCAATTCTGGAGCCAAGCTCACCAAGCTCAGGTGAACGGCGTTCTCGAGCAGGCAGAGCCCAATCACGGTCTTGAACGCGTCCCGCCGCGTCAGCACGGCGTACAGACCAAGGGCAAACACCGTGGACGCCACAGCCAGATTCGTGCGGTACACGTCGAGTTGCGCCATGCCGGTCAGCGCTAGAAATGTGATCTGCCCATGGGTGAGTTCGAAGAACCCCCACATGAGCGAGCACGCGACGATAACCGAGGGGCCGAACCCTATCACAGGCTTCAACTCCCGATCGTCGATTCCGCGCAGGGACCGGAACAGGAACCAGGGCGTGAGAATGGCCTTGGTGACCAGCGCGACGCCGGCCCACCAGTACAGGGCCGGATTAGCCGCGCCAAATGCCACGAGCAGACTTACCATCAGGAGCGCCTGGCATAGGTAGGCGACTGCTGAGAGCCTGAGACGCCGCATCTCCACCGCCGCCACCGAGGTGATCACCATGGTCAGGCTCAGTGTCTCGATCAAGTTTGCGTGAACCACGGATGGATTCATGCCCGTCCCCCATCCAGGCCATTCCGAAAGCCTGTCTTCATCATCCGGTCCAGCGGCGTGAGGGGGTGAAAACACCGGCCGCACCGTTGGCACGGCCCCATGAAAACTTCCAGCCTGATGTACATGTCCTTCGGATTGTTCGTGGACGTTTCGAACTGCTGGGTCAGTCGAATCGCTCCCTCCGAGCAGACTTCCTCGCACCGGGCGCAATACGTGCACCTGGACCAGAAGAACTCCATCAGGCGCTGATTCTGCTCCGTGTCCGAGATGACGATCACGCCGGCGGGGCAAACATTCGCGCAGCCGCCGCAGCCGAAGCATAGATCCGGATCGACCGTGATCTTGCCGCGAAAGCCCGGCTTCGGCTCCATCGGGATTAGTGGGTACTCGAGCGTAACGCGCCCCGCCTTCAAACAGATCAGCGCCTCGCGTACCTTGCTCAACAACACCGGAACCTCCTATTTCCCAATCACCGCAAACGCCAATGCGGACAAAGACACTAACCCCACGCGCACGAAATAGCCCATGGCCTGATCAATGCGCAATCTTGGATTCACGACGTCAATAACCGCGACGAGCAGAAGTGCTACGAGCGCCTTGATGCTGCTGATCAGCAGATCAAGCGGTAGTGCTCCGAAACGCGGCCACGGCAGGAAGACTTCGACCAGCAGAAAGGCAAGGACAAGCTGCTTCGCCCACATGGCCCACCGTAGAAACGCGAGCCGCGGACCGCTTTGCTCCACCAGCGGACCGCCCATGATTTCCTGATCGGCCTCTGCAATGTCGAACGGAAGCTTGCCGGCTTGCGCTTGCAGCGCGAGGAAGAAGGTGAGACCGGCGATCGCCATGCTGATGCTGGGTCCGTTCTGCGCCTGGAAAGCCGCCATGCTGCCCAAGGCCAGGCTCCTTGCCTTAAACGCACCCACAGTGAGCGCAATCGCCAGGATCGGTTCGACAGACAGTGCCATCATCATTTCGCGTGAGCTGCCGACGTACGCGTATGGACTGCCGCTGGCGAACCCGCACAACATAATCAGAACAGCGCTCATAGCCGCGACGTAGAGCACCACGATCATGTCCCCGGCGAAGGACAGCGGCGCGGCGGCTCCCATCGGTGTCAATGTCGCGAGAAGCAGCAGCGATCCGAGCGTCAACGACGGCAGGATGGCGTAAGCCGCTCCGCCCGCGCTGCGCAGATCTTCCTTGCCTAGCAATTTCAGAAGATCCCAATAAGGCTGCGTAATCGGAGGCCCGATCCGGGAGTGGATCGCGGCCCGCACCTTGCGCAGGATGCCCTCGTAGAGCGGCGATAGGAGCAGAGCGATCGACACGTTCAGCAGGCACGGCAGCAGCGCTTTAGCCAACCCATGCGTCATCGGACGCCTCCATGGGGACCTTTGCCTCTGGACATCTCAAGCAGCTCGGCGCTGGAGTACGTCCGCACCGTCCTGGTCCGCCGATCGACCGTCTCCAGGCGCTCGGTGCACGAAAAGCACGGGTCCAGACTTCCCAGGGTGATCGGCACGTCTGCGATTGTTCCATGCATGACCGCAGCCGGCAGAGCCTGCAGGTTTGCATAGGTTGGAGCCCGTACCCTCCATCGGTAAGGGCGGTTGTCGCCGCCCGTCATAACGAAGTGAACAGCCTCGCCCCGCGGCGCCTCCACCACCGAAACGCCCACTTTGCCTGGCGGAATTTCCTCCTTGGTCTCCGCGCAGATCGGGCCCTCGGGGATTTTAGATAACGCCTCGCGCACGAGCCGGATGGATTCGACCAGCTCTCCCACGCGGACCACGACGCGGGCCCACGTATCGCCGGCCTCCTGAGTGACAATCCGGGGGCGAACTTCGTCGTACGCCGCGTACGGATGATCGATCCTTGCATCGATCGCTACTCCCGAGGCCCTCGCCGGCGGGCCAACAACGCACACGCTCCTGGCGCTTTCCTTCGTCAACACGCCAACTGTCTCGGTTCTTGCGCGCAACACGCCGTCCCCGAGAATCGCGTCGCGAACGGCGATTACCTCCTTCTCCACGTCCGCGAGAGTCTTCAGAAGCTGCGGGTGCGTGTCGTTTGGAAGGTCGCGTCTCAAGCCGCCCACCGTATTCATCCCGTAGGCCTTGCGGTTGCCGGAAATCGCTTCGCAAAGCCACATCACCGGTTCGCGAATTCGCCAGGTCTGCATCAACACTGTCTCGAAGCCGATGATGTGCCCGGCGATCCCCAGCCAGAGCAGGTGCGAATGGATTCGCTCCAGTTCCAGCATGATAGTCCTGATATACCTGGCCCTTCGCGGAGCCTCGATACCAGCGGCCTTCTCCACCGCCTGGCAATAGCACGTCGAATGGATGAAGCCGCAGATCCCGCAGATTCTCTCGGCCAGGAAAGGGATCTGGCCGTACGTCAGAGCGCTGTCGCCGAGTTTTTCGATCCCGCGGTGGTTATAGAAGAGACGGTTATCGCAGCCGACAATTGTCTCGCCCTCAACGAACAGGCGCCAGTAGGCAGGCTCTTCCAAAACCGGGAAGAAAGGCCCCATCGGCAATACGGTGGCGCCGGCAGGAGCTTCGCGCATTACCGGCCGGAGATTCTTGGCCTGGGGAGGATGGAAGTTGTAGGGGAAATCTCTTCGCAACGGATAGACGCCTTCGGGCCACTCATCCGGCAGCAGCAAACGGCGCGGATCGGGATGGCCTTCCGGACGGACGCCGACGGCATCCTGGAACTCGCGCTCCGCCCAGTCCGCGCCCGGCACCACTGGAGTGATCGAGTCAATCCGCGGGTCGTCTTCCGGAATCGACGATTCCACCAGCACGTATAACTGCGCCCGATCAAAAGAGAAAACATGTAAGATGCCGAAAGTTCCGCTGAGAGGCCTTTTATCAGTTCCCACCGAAATCAGAAAGCGCGCGTGCAACTGGTTGAAGAGCCCGTCCGCTACGCTTCGCATCGCCTTCCTCTCGACGATGAAATGAAGCGTATCGGGGTTCGGGCGGGTAACTGAAATCTGAGAGCCATTGCTGCGCGCCGCTATCAGCTCGTGTACCGCCGCCAAAGTCCACTCATATTCCTTAGTCATCCCGATACCCTCACCAAGTCGCCACTAGTGTGCTGGCGACCACAACGATGGCGCCAATTACGATCCAAAGAAGATAGATCTGAGGCGTTCCCACGTGCGTTCTACTTACCTCGTTAGCGGCTTTTTCGAACGCATGAGCTGCGGGCGTATACAGCCATCTGTCAACGTCGAGCAACCGCCGGATGAAAGCCGGCATCCGCGGCGCGGGCAGCTTCCCAAGCGGATAAACGCCTTGAAACGCGTGCTTGAAAGGCAGATAGAAACTGCTGGCAGGATAGCGCACCAGGGCCGGCGCGTGCTCCTCTCCACAGTACCAGACGGGTACGGATCTCACTTTGGCCCTCAGGGCCCGCTGGATGCCATAGCAGAGCGACGCCAGGATCGCCAGTGCCACCAGGATCGCGAGGGGCCACCAGAACGCAACCGCGGCCCCGTCGATCAGCGAGATGCCGCCCCATACCGAGCTGGCAGCCACGGCCGACGCGGGAATGCCACTGAGACCTTCTACCGCCTGCCCGATGAAACGCAGCGCCAGTTGTGGGAATATCCCGAGCGCGACGCATAGAATGGCCAGCGCGGCCTGCGGCGCAATCATCGATGCCGGCGCCTCTTTCGTGGTCAGATTCTCATCCGCCTTGCCGAGGAACACGGCCCCGAGCACCTTCAGGAAGGACGCCAGCGTCACCACTGAAATGAACAGCGCGACCAGGCCCAGCACCAGAAACAGCGGGAATCGCAGTCCCGCTAGTATACATCCGGAAACGATCAGCCACTTGCTGGTGAACCCGTTAAAGGGCGGCACGCCCGCGATGCTCAATGACGCGATCGCCGTCGATCCCGTCGTATAGGGCATGAATCGGGCCAGCCCGCCCAGCTTGTCCATATCGCGCGTTCCCGTTCGATAGAGCACCGACCCCGCTCCCAGGAACAGGCAGGACTTGAAGCACGCATGGTTCACGGCGTGGAGAATGGCGCCCGCCAGGCAGATCGAGGCTAACAACGGAGACGTGGCCAGACAATAAGCGCCCGCGCCCAGTCCCAGGCACATGTAGCCGATCTGGCCGATCGTGTGGAAGGCCATCAGCCGTTTGATGTCGGTCTGCCGCAGGGCCGTCAGGGTCCCGGCGAACAACGAACTCGTGCCCGCCAGCGCGACGACGATCCCCCAAATCCGCAACGATGGCGAAGGCGCCAGGAATGAACAGAATACGCGCACCAGTCCGTAGACTCCGAGTTTCACCAGCACGCCGGACAGCATGGCGCTCATGCCGGATGGCGCCACCGGATGCGCATCAGGGAGCCAATCTCCCATGGGCAGGATCCCCGCCTTCGTGGCGAATCCCAGGAACAAAAGAAACGTAACTAGGTGCGCCTCGAACGGTTGCGCCGCCAGAAGTCCGCTTAGAGTCTGCCTGACGGCATCGAAATGAAATGAGCCTGAGTCTCGCCAAAGCACCAGGGCGGCTGCAACCATGCACAGCGTTGCGCCGTGGGTAATGATGAAGTATTTCAGCCCCGCTCGCTGGCTTGCGGCGCTCTCTCGCTCATAGGTCACCAGGAAGTAGGACGTCAGCGTCATCGACTCCCAGAAAACGAGCAAACAGAGCAAGTCCGCCGAAGCCAAGACCCCGGTCATGCTGGCTATGCACAACAGTAACACCGGATAGAACTTTGCGACCTTGTCGCGGGTGTAGCGCTCCATGTACCGGACCGAGTACAGCGTGCTCGCCAGCGACACTAGTGCCACGATCGCCAGAAATATCGCGCTCAAAGGATCCACGCGGAGCGTGAGGCCTGCGCCCAGTTGCGGCAGAGAAACGAGAGTGCGTTCGTGCGATCCTCCCGTGAACGCGCCGGCCACCGCCAGCCACGTGCTAACGGTGGACGCGGCGGTGAACGCAAAGCTCAGCCATCCGCACAATCTCGGCCGCGCCGAAAACGCCAGGCTCACGAATGATCCGGCGATCAGGATCAGCATGCTGACTTCTACCAGGTAAACCGCATCGAGCATGTTACGTCCCCATGTATTGCACCAAGGGTATTCCGACGAGCGGGGCTGTCAGGCAGCCGATCATCAAAGCGATCAGCGTGGCTCGGAAGGCCCACGGTGGATCGCTCTTGACCGGAACCGGCGCCACCACCGCTCCCAAGAATACTTTCTGCGCAACGTAAAGCATCCAACCGAACGAAATCAGCGTCTCGCAAAGAATCAGCGTCAGGATGACCGGCCCCACAGGTCCTTTCAACCGCATAGCGCCCGCCAGGATCATGAACTTGCTCCAGAAGCAACCCAGCGGCGGCACCCCGGTGACGCTCAGAACCCCGACGAAAAACGCCGTGGCTGTGATCGGCATGTTTTTGGCCAACCCGCGGATCGCCGATATGCGGCGCGTTCCGGTCATATACGCGATGCCGCCCACGCAGAAGAACAGAGTGGCTTTGCCGACCCCGTGGCAGAGAATGTGCAAGACGCCTCCGCGAAAGCCCAGCGGCGCTCCCAAAGCTCCAATCGAGATGCCAAGCAGCACGTAACCCAGGTGGGCGATGGTCGAGTAGGCCAATAGCCGCTTCAGGTCGTCTTGAACGAAGTAGAACGAGAGAGCGACGAAAATCGTGAGCAGCGCCATGCCCGCCATCAGCGCGGAAATCCCGGGCGACATCGCCCATCCGCTGCTTACCGTCCTGGCCATCAGGTAGACGCCGGCGTTGACCATCGCCGCAGCGTGCAGATACGCGCTGACGGGAGTCGGGGCCTCCATCGCATCCGGCAGCCACGTGTGCAACGGAACCTGGGCCGCCTTCGCCCACGCCGCAACCAGAATGAAAACGAAAACCCAATTCCGAAGGCCATCCGGCAGTCCGGAGAGAGCGGAAAACTCGAATGAGCCCGTTCGCACGAAGAGAATCAGCGTGACCACAACGAGAAAGGCCCCGCCCGCTTGCGTCATCAGCATCGCCTTGAATCCGGCACGGAGGCTTCGTTCGTCCTGGTAAAAGGAGATCAGCGCCCACGAACACACGGTCGTCAGCTCCCAGAAAACCAGGAGCTGCAGAAAATTAGGCGAGAGCACCACTCCCACCATGCTGCTGATGAACAACAGGAGCCAGAAGTAATACCGGCCATACTCCTGGCTCCCTACCGGGTGCTCTCGATTCCTTTCGGTCAGATAGGAGGTCGAATAAAGCACCGTCAGCAGCCCGATCGGCGCTACCACAAGCAACATCAATAAGGCCAGCGGATCGATTACTATGCCGAACACCGGCGCCGAAACCATGCCGTGCAGCCACGGAAGGTCGCCCACAACCGTCCGGTGAGAGGTCCCGAAACCGGAAATCGCCACCCACGCGGCCGCGGCTGTAACAAGAGTGGCGATTACCAGGGCAGCCGCTCGGGTCCTCTCCTTCAGGAACACACACAGAAGCGACCCCGCCGCGGGCAGCGCAATCATCACAATGCCGAGTGAGGGGATCATGCGGACACCTCTCCCCTCAAGGAACCGGCGGCGACGCCGTGTCTGGACGCCCGGCTTGCCGCAAGAGCGCGGTTCAACATACCAGCGACGTGGGCGACGCCCGCTGCGACAGCATCGCTCATGGGTCTTAGAAACTCCGTATGAACCGGCTGAATGCCAATCGCGAACACGCGTGCCCGAGTCTCATGCTCGAGAATGCCCATTAGGAGGCTAAGGGGCGCGCGGTGCGTGCTCGGGCAGTATCCGGCGATTTGATCCCGATCCAGAAGCGCAACGGAACCGGGCGCAGAATCCAAATTCACGCTATCGATCAGCACGATTGTATTGGGCAGTTGATTCACTACTAGCGGCAGATAATTCTCTGGAACATCCTGGGCGTCGATCACGCACGCACCGGGCGACGCGACGATCCGTCTGGCGACCAGGCTCCCAGCCGCGTCGTCGCCACGCAATGGGTTGCCAATGCCCATCACCACCACGACGCCTTGCATCCGGGCGGCAAGCTGTTCATCCGGATTCATGTCGCCGTCGTTTTTCACTCGACCATCTCCCGGATCTGCTTGAAATTGAAAACCGGCCCGTCCCGGCACACATACCGATGGCCGATCGCGCAGTGGTTGCACTTGCCGATCCCACATTGCATCATTCGTTCCAGCGTCGAAATCACGGACTCCTCCTGGAATCCACGCAAGAGCAGATCCTGGACAACGAAGTTGATCATGATCGGCGGGCCGCAGACGTAAGCGATCGTGTTTTCCGGCCTCAGCGTTGTCTTCGCGAATAGAATGGGCACTATCCCCACATTGCCGGTCCAGCCGGGCAGGGCGGCGTCCACCGTCACGTGGAGTTCGACGCCCTCAGTCGTTTCCCACTCCTTGAGCTCGTCCTTGTAGACCAGATCCTCAGGCGTCCGGGCGCCGTAAAGAATGGTCACATTCCTGAACTGGTCTCGTTCGTCCATAACGTTGCGGATCAAACTGCGGAGTGGAGGCAGTCCGATGCCGCCAGCCACAAACAGTAAGTTCTTTCCGCGTGCGCCTCCCACGTCAAAACCGTTGCCGAAGGGGCCGCGTATCCCCACCTCTGCGCCCAGCCCGAGCTGGTGCAATGCATATGTCAGCGTCCCCACACGCCGGATTGTGGTTTCAAATGCGCCCGGCCGCGTCGGGCTCGATGCGATGCAAAACGGAGCCTCGCCATAGCCGAACACCGAAAGTTCCACAAACTGTCCGGGAAGGAAACGAAATGCCTCTGAATCTTCCGGCGTGCGGAAACGCAACGCGAACGTCTTGGTGTCAGGCGTCTCGTCTCGCACTGCGTCTATTCGGGCGATACGTGGAAGGAACACGTCAGAGTTCATGCCAAGCCCTCTTCCGGATCGCGGCGACGACCGCGGGCATGTTCGTGGCGCCCAAACATGCCTGGATGCAACGCCCGCAGCCGACGCACCCTGTCATGCCATCGCGCAAGTAATACTGAGCGCTCACTTTGTGAAAGAAGCGGCGTTTCATCCTCTCCCCGTGTTGCGAGCGGGGATTGTGTCCCGAGGCCTCCATCGTGAATGATGCGTATTGACACGAGTCCCAGGTGCGGCACCGCGTCCATGTCCCATCGCCGTCCCGGTCCCGTACGCTGAAGCAGTAACAGGTGGGACAGATAAAACTGCACCCGCCGCACTCCAGGCACCAGTTGCCCATCTTGTCCCATAACGCGTCGTCCACTCTCCTGGTGGAGATACGCCTCATGGCCGACCCAAAGTGGCACGTCTCCTCCCCAAGACATCGCCTCGCTTCTGTCTCCAGGGTCTTTCGCTGCTGGATCTCATCCTCCGTGGCCGGGCCGAAAAGGCCCATCGCATCCGACAACGCTGCTTGCCCTTTCTCGCTGCCGATCTCGGCCAGGTACTTCTCCCCCAAGTCCGTCAACTGAACGTCATAGCCGCTCGTCAGGAACGGGCCCGAGTCGCTGCAAACGCAGAAGCCCAATGTGCAGGGTGTGGTGCACCCGAGGCTGATCACCGTGAGGTTTTCCGCGCGGCGCAGGTAGGATGCGTCGGACGGCTCCATCTCGAACATCTGCGTCAAGTACGCGATTGCTTTGGTATCGCAGGGACGGACGTTGAACAGGACACGCCGCTTGTCGTCGTAGATCGGAGCAACCTCTGTTCCTTGCGGGGTGAGCTGGATTTTGACGATCGGCTCGGTCTGCGGCAGCACGAATTGCTTTGGCGGTGAAAGAGGATTCTCGAAACTCCACAGCACCTGCTCAGGGGAATCGATTCTCGAAAAGACCACCTCCCCGCACGGCCCGGCGGCCGGAGCGATCACCTCTGCCCCTTCTAACAACTTCGCCAGCCATCCGGCGACGTCGTGCTTTCGAATGGTAAGGACCAGGGACTCCATTTCAAGCTCGCTCAACGTTCACTGCCGTGACTCCGTCTTCACCGAGTACGTTCGACAGGCAATCGCGGAACCCGTAGGGCGCCAGTAGGGCCCCGCGCCGCAGCTCCGTCCGCGGTCGGATCGGAACGGTAGCTTCTCCATGGGCGGAAGTCAGTTTCACACGCCACCCGGCGCGAACGCCTAGCGCATCCGCATCCTCGCTGTTCATTTCTACGAAACCGCCGGGAAACAGCCTGCGTGCTGACTGATGGTCGCGGTTCAAGGTTGGAGAAAACGAAACCAGCGTGTCGTCGGCCCAGTCAAACGCGCCGTCCTGCGCCAGCACATAGCGGCGCTCCGCGGACGTCCCTTCTTGCGTCCCGGCGGCTTGGAGCGCGAATGGGGCCCACTCCGGCTCCTCTACGAAAGACGAACTCCATCCCTCGTCCAATATCCGTGGTGACAACGCTGCATACCGCGGCACCGCCTGCGCGATTTCGCGAAAAACCTCGCCGACGGAACTCAACGCGGCCCCTGCTTCGAACCGGGCGCAAAGCTCGGCCAGCACCTTCCAGCCGTCCCGGGCCTCCCCTGGAGGAGCGGCCGTTGCGCGCACTGTCTGGACCCTGCCCTCCATATTCGTGAGGGTTCCTTCGGTCTCCGCGTAGCTGGCAACCGGTAGCGCGGCGTGTGCGGCTCTCATCGCCGGCGTGACAAACGCGTCCAACACCACCAGGAACTCCAGCCGCTCCATAGCCGCGCGAGCTTGCTGTCCCGCCGGCAGCGCTGCTGCGGGATCCTCCGCCAGTACAATCAGTCCACTAACGGATTCGAGCATCCTCGCCGCGTCCAGTCCGCGGCCCGGAGGCGCCGGTTTTCTCCACACCCGCTGCAGGCGCTGTCTAGCTTCGCGGTCATCGATGCGCGCGTAACCAGGCAGCCGATCCGGAGCCACTCCCATGTCGCACGCTCCGCGTACGTTGCTCCGCGCCAACAGCGGCAGCAATCCGCTGCCCGGCCTGCCCAAATGTCCTGTGATTGCGGCCAGCGAAGCCAATGCCGCGGCATTCCTTCGGAGCCGGTCCGCGGGGCCGCCGGTGGGCCCCATCAGGAACACTGCCCGCTCAGCGGCAATCCACTCTGCCGCCGCGCGCATCTCATCAGTCGTGTTCACATCCGCCAAGTCGCGCCGCAGGGAGTCATAACCTGTACACGAACCCGCTGCCTGTCGGCGTTCCACCAGACCTACGCGAACTGCCGCTGCCAGCAGATTGTTAAGCGCCTCTCCTTCGCATCCGGGAGCGACCTGTAGAAAGCACGATGCCAACCGGCCCATCTGCGTGCGTGCGCACCCGATGACGATCAGCCTGGCGCCCCTCTCGATCGCTCTCATCGCCGACGACGCCGCGCGGGGATGGGTTTTCGCCAAGTTGCCTTCCACCAGCACGATCGTGTCGGCCGATTCGATGTCCGCCAGGTGGATGGAATGAGAGGAATCGCCGGTGACGTCCCCCACCCCGGCCAGCAGCGGCCGGCACAGTGAGTGGTAGCAGAAATCGACGTGATTGGTTTCGAGACCCGCCCTCGCCAGTCGGCTGGCCAGGTAGTTCTCCTCGTTGGTAGCTCGCGGCGAGCCGAGCACCCCAATCGGCCTGCCCGCCTCCATCAGTTCCCGCAGTCTCTCGGCGATATGATCTAGCGCCGCACCCCAGGAAATCGCCTCCTGGTTTCCATTCCGCCTGACCATGGGCCGCAGCGCCCGGTTGCCCCATAGGGCAGCTTCATGGGCGCTCCACCCTCTGGAGCAGATCTTCCCCCCGGCAACCGGATGAGTCCGGCTCGGTGCCACGCCAACCAGGCCGCCATCCCTCGCCAGTAGGAAAACTCCACAGCCGCAAGCGCAAAAAGGGCATGTTGTGGGAATGCTCAACATCTAGAGCCTCCCCTTCGGACGATCGACAGGCAAATCTCGGTCTCGAGCGGAACCGCTGAGGTTCCCACTCGCCATTCAGGGAGGCACTTCAGCGCCGATAAGTTTTCGGCTGCATGGAATCCTCTTTTACAAAAAAAGAGTATAAGGTCCTTAAAACTGTTGAAGCGGGCTCGATAGGAGCTCGCCTTGGCCAGGATTCCATCTTCGGGCACAGTGTGCACTCTTTTCCACACCAAGTCAATGGGCATCAACACGGGTGTCAATAAGTCAACAAAGTCCATCCCCGATTTGCCTTTCTACAAAAGCTTACGAATGCGCCCCGGGAGCGACGATACAGTCCTCGCGTCCGTAGACCTCCAGCAATTGCCGGCGCGTGGTCTGCAGCCGTTCGTCAATGAGGCGGCTAAAGCGAGCGAGCAACTGATAACCCAGTTCGTGGTCGTGCTCGCATTTTTCGCGCAGGCATCGCGCGTCCAACGCCACGGCGCGGACGGCGTCCATTGCCTTGGCATCGAAGTGCCATCGATACGGTGGCACCACCCACGACCAGCCGAGGATATTGCCCTCTTGCAGCGTCTCAATACGCAAGCCGCCGTGATGGGGGGCATAGACTTCCAGCGTCACCTGCCCCGATCGGATGAGATAAAAGGAATCCGCCTGCTCGCCTTCACGGCAGAGATACTCACCGGGGTGAAACACTCGATTGCTAGCGCACGAGACCAATATCGTAATGAGTTTAGACTCCAGACCAGTGAAAAACGGCTGGGTGCTTATCACTTCTTCCATGGTTCCAATGGCCATAACTTCTCCTTCAACGGATTACCGATGCCGGACCTAACAATTCCTCAATTTGCGGTTAGGATCCCGCCAACCGCTGGATAGTTTCACGAATCAGTTTCTCAACCACGGGCACAGACGCCCTCCAGCCGGGTCCATAGCGCCACCGACCGTGCGACAGTCGGCTGCTTCAACCGCGAAGATCATCACCTCCTGCGCAACCGGAAGACCCAGCTTTCTCGCCACGGCAAGGGTTTCGAACAACCCGATGGAATGAGGAGAAGCTCCGGGCGTCCCCGCAAAATCATTTTCGTGCAGTTGATAGATGGTCCCAGGGCGCTACACTGCCAGTCTGGACCGTGTCTATCGCTGGCGAATACCCGCTCGAGCAGCCCCGCCCTCAGCATGCCAATGACGCGCCGGGGTGGGTAATCCATTACATCCCCGTAAGGACAAGTGCCCCCGCACACTCCGCACTGCATGCACGTCAGTACTTTTTCCCCTTCAGGAAACTGAAGGAGATTCTCGAAAGTCACCTCGCAGGTGGGTTCGTTCGGGCGTATTACCGGACTGGCCATAGCCCCTCCGGCCCAAACCAGGGTCGCCCCTCCAGCAGCGTGGACCTAAAGCCTCGTGCCGCAGCCGCCGGCCTGCAGCTTCGGCTCGCGCACTTTCATCCCCGTATAATGTAACGCCAGCTAATCATGTAGTCAATCACATTAATATTTAACTTAATTAACGCGTTATTGGTGATAAAATCTTACTGGTTGATTGATTTGCGGCGCCCCCAGTAGGCAGGCCGATTCGGAGCATTTTGCGTGGGCTGTGCGCGCACCCGCAATGAATGTGCGAGCACGAGCCAGTGCTACCGTCACCTGGGCAACCCGCCACGTGTTTGTGGCGGAAACCTTTGCGGTTCGGGGCGGGATTGCCGCGCGATGCCTGACCTTATGAAAGGAGGAAAACTCAGTGGAAAACGAAGTCTCAAATGAAGTCCTAAATATAGTGGACAAGCGCACGAACGCTGCTTACGACATCAGGTTTTACAAAGGAACCGTTCGAGCGATGGATTTCCGGCAAATCAAGACAGGCCCCGAGGACTTCGGGGTCATGAGCTACGATCCCGCGTTCTTGAACACAGCGTCATGCCAGAGCGCGATCACGTTTATTGACGGCGATAAGGGTATCCTGCGGTATCGCGGCTACCCCATCGAGCAGTTGGCAGAGAAGTGCACGTTTCTCGAAGTCGCCTATTTGATCCTCTTCGGCGAGCTGCCGACCCCGGCAGAATTGAAGGACTGGGTCGCCAACATAACCCATCACACCATGATCCATGAAACGACGAAGAAATTCCTGGAGGGTTTCCGTTACGATGCTCATCCGATGGGAATGTTCATCAGCACTGTGGCGGCGCTCTCCACAGTTTACCCGGATGCCAGGAACGTGCTCGATCCGGAGGTGCGTAAGCTTCAAATCTATCGCCTGGTCGGAAAAGTCCCAACAATCGCAGCGTACTGTTACCGCCACAGCTTCGGTTACCCGTACGTTTATCCGGACAACGACCTCAGCTATACCGAGAATTTCATGAACATGCTGTGGAAGATGGTAGAGCCGAAGTACCAGGCGAATCCCGTTCTGGCCCGGGCGCTGGATATCCTGTTTATCCTGCACGCCGACCACGAACAAAACTGTAGCGCCAACGTCATGCGGGCCGTGGGCAGCTCGCAGGCGGATCCATTTGCCTGCACTGCCGCCGCCGCCGCGGCGCTCTCCGGTCCCTTACATGGTGGCGCCAATGAAGAAGTGCTGAAGATGCTGGACGAGATCGGATCAAAAGATCGGGTGCCGGCCTACATTGAGCACGTCAAGGCGGGGCACGGGAAACTGATGGGATTCGGGCACCGGATCTATAAGAACTACGATCCCCGTGCCAGAATCATCAAATGGGCGGCGGACAAGGTCTTCGAGGTCACCGGCAGAAATCCGAAACTCGATATTGCCCTGGAACTTGAGCGGATCGCGTCGGAGGATGAGTACTTCGTCAAGCGGAAGCTCTACCCCAACGTAGATTTCTACTCTGGGATTATTTACCAGGCCATGGGCTTCAAGCCCGAGATGTTCACGGTGCTGTTTGCCATTCCACGAACGGTGGGCTGGCTGGCCCAATGGCAGGAGCTGCTGGAAGATCCGGAGCAGAAGATCGCGCGTCCACGACAAATCTACACTGGCCAGGGCGCGCGGGATTTCGTCCCGATAGAAAAGCGGAGCGTTGAAGGAGCCCCTTTGACCCGCTAGGGTGCACAGGCCTTCCAGTGCGGCGAGCCCCTCCGCGTCGCGGTGCGCGGAGGGGCCGTTTACCAGCCATCGAGGGTATTGCGTTCCCGTCGGTGGCTCACAGGTCAGCTTCGAGGTGAGCATGGAATCTTACAATAACAATCCTATTCCAGTGGATGGACAAGCCATCCAGGTTCGAGGCGGCACGCTTAGCGTTCCCGACAACCCGATCATCCCATTCATTGAGGGTGACGGTGTCGGGCCCGATATCTGGAGAGCCGCACAAACGGTCTTCGATGCGGCCGTCAATCAAGCCTACGGCAAGCGGCGTCACGTAGCCTGGTTCGAGGTGTTCGCGGGCGAGAAAGCCTACGGCCGGTTCAACGAGTGGCTGCCGCAGGGGACTCTCGACGCCATACGCGAGTTCCATGTCGCGATCAAAGGACCGCTGACCACACCCGTCGGTGGTGGAATTCGCAGCTTGAATGTTGCCTTGCGGCAGCTCCTCAACCTTTACGTTTGCCTGCGTCCCGTCCGCTACTATCCCGGTGTTCCTTCACCGATGACACACCCGGAGCGATTAGACGTCGTGATCTTCCGCGAAAACACCGAAGACGTTTATGCTGGCATCGAGTGGCAAGAGGGGACTCCCGACGCGAAAAAGGTAATCGATTTCCTGAATCAGGAAATGGGAAAGAATGTTCCTCCCGACTCCGGTATCGGCATCAAACCGATCAGTGTTCGCGGCTCTAAGCGCCTGATCCGGCGCGCCATTCAATACGCCATCGAGAACGGCCGGCGCAGCGTGACGCTCGTCCACAAAGGGAACATCATGAAGTTCACCGAGGGCGCGTTTCGCGATTGGGGATATGAGCTGGTAAAGGAGGAGTTCTGCGATGTTTGTGTCACGGAAGCGGAGGTGGGCGCAGAGGCGCCGACGGGCAAAATCCTGGTCAAGGACCGGATTGCCGACTCCATGTTCCAGCAGGTGCTCCTAAGACCCGACGAATACGACGTGATTGCCACGCCGAATCTCAATGGCGATTACCTGTCCGATGCCTGCGCTGCCCAGGTGGGCGGATTGGGGATGGCGCCGAGCGCCAACATTGGCGACGAGCACGGCGTATTCGAAGCCACTCACGGCACAGCCCCGAAATATGCCGACCAGGACGCCGTTAACCCGTCGAGCTTGATCCTCTGCGGCTCGATGATGTTCCATTTCATAGGTTGGGGACGAGTTTCGCAACTCATCGAAGGTGGTATCGCCGAAACCATACGGCAGAAGCGTGTCACCTACGATTTGCATCGCCTCATGGAAGGCGCCGTCAAGCTGAAAACTAGTGAGTTTGCTGCCGCTATCGTCGCCAATATGCCACGGGCAGCGGCGGCATGAAGGAGGGTCAAATGAGGAAAAAGGTTACGGTTATCGGATCAGGAAACGTCGGCGCTAGCTGTGCTCTCCGTTTGGCCAGTAGAGGGCTGGCCGACGTAGTGCTCGTGGACGTTCTGGAGGGTCTTCCGCAAGGCAAGGCCTTGGACATGCTCCAGGCTGGCCCCATCGCGGGAGTTGACGTCAGAATCACTGGCGGCAACGACTATGAGGCAACTGCAGACTCAGACGTTGTAGTGGTGACCGCCGGTTTCGCTCGTAAGCCTGGGATGAGCCGGGACGACCTCTTATGGGCGAACTACGACGTCGTCAAAGGAACGGTGGGGCAGGCAATCATGTATTCACAGGATTCCATTCTTATCGTAGTGACCAACCCGCTCGACGCCATGTGTCACGTGGCACACCAAGTGAGCGGCTTTCCTAAGAACCGTGTGATGGGAATGGCCGGCATTCTGGACACAGCTCGCTTCCGCACTTTCATTGCCGAGGCATTGGGTGTTTCAACGGAAGACGTCATGACCTTAGTCCTGGGCGGCCACGGCGACACGATGGTGCCCTTGGTGCGGTATACGAGCGTAGCAGGGATGCCTCTGACCGACTTGATGACCGCCGAGATCATCCAGAGCATCGTGAAGCGCACCCGGGACGCGGGGGCCGAGATCGTTAAGTATTTGAAGACCGGCAGTGCTTACTATGCTCCGTCGGCAGCCGTAGTCGAGATGGTGGATTCGATTCTCGGTGACAGGAAGCGGGTGCTGCCCTGCTCTGCGTACCTGGAAGGCGAGTATGGGATCCAAAACCTTTTTGTCGGTGTGCCGGTCAAGCTCGGAGCACGAGGCATCGAACAAATCTTTGAAGCCAGGCTAAGTGAGGAGGAGAGCGCGGCTCTGCACAAAAGTGCTGCCTCCGTCAAAGAGTTAGTTGACTTGATGGCACCCAAGCTGAGTCTAGCGACGGCCACCGCCGTTAGCTGAGTAATCCCATTCTCGGAGCCCTTCCAGGACTTAATGCGGCACGAAGTGGGCGCGGGTAGGCAGTTAAGAGTGTGAAAGGGGCGGGACGCGATTGAATGCTTTCCGTTCTAAAGGTAGTGGACTCTCGCTAGGGGCAAGCCATGACCGACGCACCTCCAATGCCGACTTCGAGCCGCAAGCCCCGCGGAAGAATCTATATCGACTGGAGTCGCTGCAAGGGTTGCGGGTTCTGCATAGAGTTCTGTCCCCCTAAGGTACTGGCCTTCGCCGCATCGTACAACGACCACGGCTATCACCCCCCTCGACTCATCCGGGAAGACGGCTGCACGGGCTGCGACCTCTGCGGTCTCTATTGTCCTGACTTCGCCATATTCGGAGTTCGCGAGCCCATCGCGGCTCAGCCCGAAAAGGAAGGCGCCAGTGAAAGCTAACCCGAAGGCCGTGCTCACGGGCACGCACTTCATAGACGGCGATCAGGCCTGCTGTGAGGGTGCGCTTGCTGCAGGAGCCGATTTCGCCGCGGGTTACCCCATCACACCTTCGACGGAGATCGTCGAACGGTTTGCTTCGCGAATTCCTACCGTCGGCGGCGTCTTCCTTCAGATGGAAGACGAACTCGCGTCCTCTATTGCCATCCTCGGAGCAACTTGGGGGGGTGCGAAGGCCTTCACCGTAACCTCAGGCCCGGGATTCTCGCTGATGATGGAGCACATCGGCTACGCGGCCATGACCGAGACTCCGTGCGTATTTGTGGACGTGCAACGCGGCGGACCCTCGACGGGGCTGCCCACACTTCCTGGCCAAGGGGACATGATGCAAGCCCGCTGGGGCTCGCACGGGGATTATGAAATCATCGCCCTGTGTCCCAACTCGCCGCAGGAGTGCTTCGACCTGATGATCGATGCGTTCAACCTGGCGGAGCAATACCGCACGCCGGTTATGTTCATGATGGACGAGTGCGTCGGGCACATGACGGAAAAAGTGATCATCCCTCCGGCGGGCGAAATCGAGATTCTGCCCCGGCGCTACACAGCGCTGCCCCCGGAGCAATATCGCCCTTTCCGGCCCTGTTCTGAAGGCATTCCAGAAATGGTGAAGGCCGGCGAGGGCTATCGCATCCACGTGACAGGGCTGACACACGACGAGCAGGGTTACCCCGCGATGGACTGGCAAACGCAGCAGAAACTGGTAGGACGGCTGGTGGAGAAGATTCGCAGGAATGCGTCCAAGATTGTGCGCTATGAAGAAAGGCATACCAAGGATGCCGAAGTCATAGTGGTGGCTTATGGCATCACATCGCGAATCGGTTTGCGGGCGATAGCGATGGCTCGAGAGGAGGGAATCCGGGCGGGACTGCACCGCCCCATCGTGGTATGGCCGTTCCCGGATGATCGCATCCGCAAGCTCGCCGGAAAGGTGCAGGGTTTTGTTGTGGTCGAGATGAATTACGGCCAGATGTTTTACGAGGTCGAACGCTGCGCGGCGGGAGCGCGCACGCTGCTGGTCCCTCATGGTGGCGGAACTGTCCACGAGCCGAAGGAAATCTTGGCAGCGATTCGGGAGGCAGTTCGATGAGAGAAGCAACCACTCCTTGCCAGCCGATCAACCCCGTCGAGCCATTTCTCAGAACCGAGCGGATGCCGCACATCTGGTGCCCTGGGTGCGGTATCGGCACCACCGTTAACTGCTTCGCACGCGCCCTGGTGGAGTCGAAGATTTCACCCGACAAGGTTGCGGTCGTCTCCGGCATTGGCTGCACCGGTCGCGTGGCTGGGTATCTGCACCTGGATTCCTTTCACACCACGCACGGCCGCGCCATTCCCTTTGCCACCGGCCTCAAGCTGGCTGACCCGAGCCTGACGGTGGTGGTGTACAGCGGCGATGGGGACCTGATTGCCATCGGCGGCAACCATTTCATCCACGCAGCGCGTCGCAACGTCGACATAAAGGTCATCTGCGTAAATAATTTCATCTATGGAATGACCGGGGGCCAAGTCGGGCCCACGACCCCGATTGGCGCACTGGCCACCACTGCACCGTATGGTTGCTTTGAGCGTCCCTTCAACCTGCCCTTCCTCGCGGAGTCCTCGGGGGCCGTTTACGTGGCCCGCTGGACGGCTTATCACGTCCGCTTCATCGCGCATTCCATGATGGAGGCATTCAACAAGACAGGGTTCTGCTTCATCGAGATCATTGCCCCGTGCCCCACTCTCTATCAACGCCGGAACCATCTGGGCGACGGGCTAGATACAATGAAGTACTACAAGCAGAAGAGCGTTATCAAGAATGGTGCTAACACGAAAGACGTGGAGCTTGACTTCCAGGGACAGATAATCGTTGGCAAGTTTGTCGATATCGAGAGGCCAGCACTGAAACAAACGATCGACCGGCAACTACAGCAGGCTCTGGGAAGCCGCTATTCGGGCGTGGGAGGACCGTGATGGGCTCGACCGAGATCCGCATTGCGGGCTTTGGAGGCCAAGGGGTGATTTTGGCAGGGATGATTATCGGCAGGGCGGCGTCTATCTACGATGGCAAGTACGTTACGCTCACACAGAGCTTTGGCCCTGAGGCACGCGGCAGTGCTTGCAGTGTACAGTTGATCGTTTCCCCTGAACCCATCCTCTACCCCTACATCACCAGCCCTGACATCCTCGCGGTGATGTCGCAGGAGGCGTATGGGTGCTTTGCCTCGGGGCTCCAGCCCCATGGCACGCTGATCTACGAAGAAGAATTGGTGAGGCCCGGTCACAAGGCGCACACCGCAACAACATTCAGCATTCCCGCTACGCGACTGGCTGAGGAACTGGGTCGCAAACTGGTTTTGAATGTCGTGATCGTGGGGTTCACCATCGCCGTGACCGGCATTGTCAGCCCAGAGGCTGCACGAAAAGCCATCCGCGATTCGGTCCCTCCCGGAACAGAACCGCTTAATCTCGCGGCACTCGAAACAGGGCTAGACTTCGGGTTGAGTCGAGTTCGGAACGTCTGCGACGTGGCGTGAACGCGAGTGTGAGCGCAAACGTCGCCATCGCGGGAAGAAGAGTATGCGAAATCACAAAACGGAACAGTTGATTGAAGAGCTGCTCGGGATCGCACACGTATTCTGCGCCGCTGCATGCGGCGTCATGGAGGAGAAACTACTCTCCGAGGCTATGAACCAGCCTGTTACTCCGTCGCAACTGAAGATTCTAAAGCTGTTGAACCTTTCCGACTCGCGGAATGTTGGCGAAGTGGCAGCATTTCTTGGGGTGAGCGACGCCGCCGCGAGTAAGTCGGTGGACCGCCTGGTACGGTCTAGGTATCTGCGGCGCACCGACGGGCAATCAGACCGTCGCAGCAGCGAACTATCGCTCACCGCGGCCGGTCAGAAGCTCCTGAATCGCTACGACGGCGCCAAGAACCGGAAACTTGTCAAGGTCTTCCGGAACTTTGCCCAGGATGAACTGCGCAGCGGAGCCGAGCTCCTCGAACGCCTCACGAAGGAGATCGTGACCCATTCCGCCAACCCGCAGCAGGATATTTGCCTGCAGTGCGGCATTTATCTGCAGAAGCGCTGCCTGGTGCAGGAGGCCGTCTCCGTTGAATGCCCGTATCATGCACGAAGGAAGAAACGAGATGCGAAAAGTCATACAACGCAAATTGAAATCCCAACGCGAGCCTAAAAGCCAGACTGGGGAGCCCTGGCGACCGGACCCGGTGGTGCAGCGGAGAGGCAGCGGAGGACTAAAGCCGGCCCGCCCATGCGCCTCCTATTCCCTTTCGCCAACTATTCATCACCTTATGAAGCCCTGCGGGGCGCGGTAAAGTTCTCGGGCTCTCGGACATTTCGGCTATCCTGGTTGTAGCAGCTCGCCCGAAATTCGGGATAGCGTATACCCTGCTCCCCGGCGGCTACTGACAATTCAGCGAATCTTACGCGATGGAATACCCGTCAGGTTTTCCGCAACAGTCCCGCGCAGCTGTCGAGGCCGAAGAGGTACGGGCGAGCCGGGATTTCGAACGAGCCAGGCAAAAGGTCCCTGGATCCCTGTATGGACCAGGAGAGGATCTGGCGGCAGAAGTCAGAAAGTACATCCTGCGCATATATGCCGTGTTTGTTCGGGAGGCCTGCAAGCTCGGGGGTGTCTGGGGTGTCGATTGCATCCGATCATGGGCGCGTGAGTTTCTCAGCATGCTCACCAGCAAGGCATGGAGCGAAAAGGGCTATGACACAGGCGGAACGACGTATCCCGGGCAGATACGACCTGTCCATGGCGAATTAGCAAATTGGCCTGAATGTGGTAGTTCTTGAGGTGCTGATACCATTGCCGGGATGCGCGACTTCCTCATCCTGTTCGTTCATTTGGTCGTCACCGTGGCCCGACTGGCAAAGCCGGGCGGACTCCGTTCCGTTGTTGCCGAATCCGTGCTGGTCCGGCATCAACTACGGGTCCTCAATCGCGCACGTAAGCGTGCACCCAACCTGCGCGCCGCGGATCGGTTCAACGCCGGTTTGTGTACCCTTTTCATGCGCCCGGCACGCGTCCTCCGTTCCGCCATCGCGCTGAAGCCTTCCACTCTGTTGCATCTGCACAGTGTGCTGAGGAAACGAAAATACCGCATGCTGTTTTCGCCCGTGAGCGGGCAGCGGCCCGGCCCGAAGGGACCGAACAAAGCCCTCATCGACGCCGTCGTTGCCATGAAACGGCGTAATCCCAACTGGGGCTGTCCCCGCATCGCTCAGCAGATCGCGCTGGCCTTCGGCGTCGAGATCGACAAGGATGTTGTTCGTCGTCTCCTGAGTGTTCATTACCGGCCGGAAGCGGATGCGGGAGGAGGTCCTGGCTTACGTTTCTCGGCCATATGAAGGACAGTTTGTGGAGCTGCGATTTATTCCGATGCGAATCGGCAACCCTGAGAACACATTGGGTCCTCGTTGTGATGGACCAATTTACGCGTCGCGTCATTGGGTTTGGCGTGCACCGCGGCATCGTGGATGGAGTGGCGCTGTGCCGGATGTTGCGCCGAGCGATTCGCGGGCACAGTCTGCCAAAATACCTCAGCTCGGATCATGATCCGCTGTATCGATTCCACCAATGGCAAGCCAATCTTCGGGTACTCGGGGTCACCGAAATCAAGACTGTTCCTTACGTGCCGCTTTCGCATCCCTTCGTAGAGCGACTGATCGGGACAGTTCGGCGCGAGTACCTCGACCGGATCCTATTCTGGACCACGGCCGATCTGGAGACGAAGCTGATCGATTTTCAGCATTACTATAATGGCCATCGAACGCATGCCGGGCTGGAAGGCCGCCTGCCAGAACCGGCTGTTACCGGATCGATGTCACCAATAGGTCTCGATTCGTACCAGTGGCGGAGGCACTGTCGAGGCTTGTACCAGACTCCAATCGCCTCGTGATTCTATCAATTCGCCATTCTACCTCTTGGACAGCCATTTCAACCCCGGCAGGGGTAGTCTGCTGGTATCCCCCGCATTGGGGGGAGTGATCTGGCTCTCGGGAGTGCTTCTCATAGTTTTCTTGTGGGTGTATTTTCAAGTAAAGTCACGGCAACTTTCCGGAGGAAGAGCCTGACGGCGGACTGTGCACCCCCGCTGTGATGCGCGGGTTCCCCAAATGAAGACTAGAAAACGGATTTCTGTAAACTGCCCGCTTCATCCTAACTTTTTTCTGGCGAACGGCTTGGCAAAGGCGGCGGGAGGATTGTGTCCACGCACTGCGAAGGCTTTACGGTAGCATTCCATGGCTTTGCCTTTGTCGCCGAGTTTTTCGTAGGTCTCGCCGATCAGGCACTGGATGAAAGCGTCGTTCGGATTGGCCTTCTCGAGATCGGCTAACGCGGTTTTGTAGTCGCCCAGGTAAAACGCCACGTAGCCGGTTAGATAAGGCAAGAACGTCTCCTGTTGCGCGCGCAAGCCGCTCATTTTCTCCAGCTCGGTTTTGGCTGCCGCCACGTGCTTTTCAGCCTCGGCCTTATTGCCGCGGCGGGCGGCGATGCGCGCCAGAGCATGCTCATAGCGGTATTCCCAGAGGGCTTTGCGGTCGGCGTCAATGTTGGGCTCCTTCAGACCCAGATCGTGACCCTTCTTGTACCATTCGCCGGCGGCATCCAGGTCGCCGGTTTCGATGCAGACGCGGGCCGCCTCATCGGCCATTTCACCCCCCTGGTAGAAGGCTCTGCCGGGGTCGGCGGCTTCCTGCGTTACCCAGTAATCAATGACTTTCTGTTCGTACTCGACAGTCTTGGCGCAGTTGCTCTCGAAAGCCCACGACATCGCCATGCTGCGCTCGGCACTGGCCTTAGCCGCCGGGCTGGGCGCGGTATCGATGGCTTTCTGGAGGAGTTCCCGTGCTTCCGGACCTTTGCCGTCGAGATCGAGTTGGGTGGCCTGATTGATAAGCGGCGAACCGCCCCGGCCACTCTGTGGAGCCTGTGCGCAGAGGGGAAGAGCAGACAAAAGACAAAAAGCGACGGTGGCTCTCATGGGGCAGATTATCGCATAACATTTCCGCTCCGACCCCTTGCCCTCCCGGATGATTGGTGACCAATAGGCGACTGTTGTCACGGATACAGCTCCCACGGCGCGCGCGCAAAACCCGGCGCCATTTCCCGGCCGAAGCGGAGCGGCGGCCGCCCGCTCTCAAATGCCCCAATATCCGGTGCCGCGCCAGTATAATCGTCATTAAAGCCCGGCAGGCGGACGCCCGCGTCAATCGCCGGATTTTTCACCTGGACCACCGGATCATCGTCAATCACAACTTTCTCCGTGATGGAGGCCGTCCTGGCTGTAGCCAAAAGCTCCTGGGGGTATCAAATCAGTAGCTTGCGATCCGGGGTCGCAGTTGTACCTTGGATGTGTCATGGGATGTTACAACGGTTGATTGCTCCACTTGATTCCCGCATTCCTGGCGGCCGTCCGCGTGTTCTTCCGCAGTCGCGTGGATACCTCGCTTGAAGTCCTCGCTCTGCGGCAACAGGTCGCCGTACTCAAACGAAAACGGTCGCGACCGTCACTGAATCACCTCGACCGCTTCTTCTGGACCGCGCTGCGGCACATATGGCCGCGATGGTCGGATGTTCTGGTCATCGTGAAGCCGGAGACGGTGATCGGATGGCATCGGGCGGGCTTTCGCCTGTACTGGCGCTGGCGATCGCGGTCACGCGGCGGCCGACCCAGGCTGAGCGAGGAGGTTCGGAGTCTCATTCGCCGCATGGCCGCCGAAAATTCGAGTTGGGGAGCGCCGAGGATCCACGGGGAACTTCTGAAGGTCGGCTTCGAGGTCTCCGAGCGTACTGTCGCCAGATATCTGCGACGCTTGCGGCGCCGCGGCGATCCCGCCAAACACTGGCTCGCTTTCCTCGCTAACCATCGTGAGGTGATCGTTGCGTTTGACTTGTTTACAGTGCCCACCCTGACATTCCAGCTCCTATATTGTTTCTTCGTCATAGAGCATGGCCGGCGCAGGGTTCTGCATTTTAACGTCACTCGCCATCCGACCGCTGATTGGGTCGTGCAACAGTTGCGTGAAGCATTTCCCGACGCGGTTCGGTATCGTTATGCCATCCTCGACCACGACTCGAAATTCGATGCCGATGTGATTGCCTTTCTGAAGGCTACTGGCTTGGAGCCGAAGCGCACGAGTGTGCAGGCACCCTGGCAAGATGGGGTTGCGGAACGCTGGGTCGGAAGCTGCCGCCGCGAGATTCTCGATCATGTCATCGCGCTGAACGAACGACATCTGCGGCGGGTAATTCGTGATTACGTGAACTACCATCACGACGACCGGATCCACGATTCCCTCGATAAGGATACGCCGAGTCGCCGAAAAGTTGACAGCAAGCCTTCGGCGGCCGCGACGGTGATCTCCAGTGCCCGGCTGGGCGGCCTTCATCATCGATATAGCTGGCGCGAAGCTGCATAGCGATCTCGGACCTGCCGACTCGATGCTGTTCTTTGCGGTCCAGCGCTGCTGACGCTGCTCAACGACCAGCGGATCTCAGGGTCCAGAAGGGACCCACTGGTGCTCTCGTCGCGGAGAGCCGATTCTTCCATACTGCTGTTTCACCATCTACGGCCGTTTGGCCCCCAAAATGACACGCGCCGGCGCAACGTGTGCCGGACCAGTGCAGTGTTGCTCAACGTTCGTCAGGATCAAACGCGGTTTTGGCTACGCACAGGGGCTCGATCTCAATCAAGGAGGCCGGCGACCCCATGCCACGAATTCTGCACGATCTTAAACCGCCTTCCGCCCGCCAGCTCTCCGCACGCAATTTACTGATACTTGGGGTGCGTGTCTCCTTCGCGTGGAAAGAACCGGCATGTAGTTTTCCCTGCGGCCGCGAATTCAGCGGGCAGTACGTACGGGTGGTCCCCACGATCGAACTGATTGGCGAGATACAGTTTCACGCGCTCTAGGATCTGGGCTGCCTCCCGATTCGGCCTAGCCAGGTGACTCAGGCGAATCAACAAGGCCTCCACATCGCGAAAATCAGCCTCTCTCACAACACAAGTATGCGCCCGAACTGATGCCGCCTGTGCCGGAGGCGCCAAAGGCACCCGAGGGGCGTCTACGTGCCGCCGGTGCTGCGGTGCGTGGCGCGAGTGTGGGAAGTCGGAGGCGGCGGGGAACCAAGAATTGGGTAGCTAATAGGTTAAGAGTACTTGATCTTGTTTTGTTTTGGGCGCATGATCTTGTTGGAATTCACCCTCTTTCCTTCCTTTTAAGGGTCCCGGTTTCATCACCGAACGATAAAGCACTGCACAGTCTGCGGCTTCAGGCGGGAAGTGGCTCGGGAGAAGCACATGGCGCACAACCACGGTAATGACTATCAGGTCAAAATTGTTCACGAGGACGGAACTGAGGAACTGAGCGGGTGGATGAATAGTGAAGCGCGGGTGGCTCAGGCGATGGCTGCGGTCCACAGGCCACAAGGCTGCGCTTACTGGCTCCGGGAACGGAACGTTGTCTGTCCCAACTGCCTAGATAGGGAACAGAGAATCCTGGAATATCCCCTTGCGGATATCCCGTCTCAACGATGCCGCCCACACGACTCCCGTTATCTGGTGACAGTGGGGTACAAGAGCCGGTACGAGCTGCTTGAGGTCAGATATTGAACTTGATCCTCTGGGTGGACACCTACAGCTACCCAAGGCTTCAGATCCTAGATGACAGAGGTTTCTTATGAAGAACGACGCAGATCTGCAGCATGATGTTCAGGAGGAATTGCGTTGGGACCCCAGCATTCACGCCGCCGAGCAGATCGGCGTGTCCGTGAAGAACGGCGTTGTCGAACTCGACGGTCATGTTGACTTCGTCTGGGACAAATATGCTGCCGAGCGCGCCGCAATGCGCGTCGCCAAAGTCAAGGCGGTCGCGAGCGAAATCAAAGTCGACCCGCCCTCTTCGGCAATCCGAACGGATGAGGATATCGCGCACGCGGCGTCGAACCACCTAGATTGGAACGCGTTGGTGCCTAAGACCGTAAAGGTGCAGGTGACCGATGGCGTGGTCACGCTTCAGGGCACTGTCGATTGGCAGTACCAGAAAAAAGCGGCCGAGAACGGCCTCCTGCCGTTAATCGGCGTGAAAAGCATTCAGAACAAGATCACGCTCAGCCCGAAGCCTAGCGCTAGCGCCGGCGGAGTCAAGATCAAGATCGAAGAAGCGTTGAAGCGTAACGCGGAGATCGATGCCAGCCATATCAAGGTCGAGACGTCTGATGGCACGGTGACGCTTCGTGGCAACGTCCGTTCCTGGGTGGAGCGGGAGGAAGCCGAACAAGCAGCTTGGGCGGCCCCGGGCGTCACCAAAATCGACAACCGTCTCACGGTCAGTAGTTAAATCGCGAATATCGGCTCAATCTTGACGACGGCACAGTCTAGGTGAAGGTGGCGCCTGGGCTGCCAGCTAGACGGACGCCTCCAACGAGCGAGAACAGTCAGCATTGAGATTCTGTGCTCCGCAATATGATGGAGAGTCACCTGCGGACTAGAACGAGTGTTTAGCAGCTTATGCTATTGCGCGGGTCGTACGGCCATTCCGATTCGTCCCGCCCGGGCATCAGCGCGCAGCGCAGACTGAAACATCAGGAACTCGCCGACGTTGTCCATCGTCAAGACACCGACCAGTTCCCCACCTTTGAGTACGGGCAAAGTGCGACAACGGCAGCCCTGAAGTCGAGCCAATGCGAGATCGAGCATCTCAGCGGGATCAGCGGTTTCGAATCGTTCCGTCATCGTTCCGGCAACTCGGGTCTCCGGACCCTTTTGCGCGAGACTCTTCAGGAGATCCTCTCTGGTCAACACGCCCACAAGTCGCTCCTGTTCCAGGACCGGAAAGTCGTGTTGAAAACCGGCGAGAACGTGTTCGATCGCTTCCTGCAGTGAGTTGCCTGGGGCTAGGCTGCGGAAGTCCGTAATCATTGCCTTACGAACAGGGATCCCGGCGAGTGCGGATTTCATCTGCACCGTGCTGGATTCGGCTGCCGCTCCCATCCAGACGAACAACGCGATGAACACCAAGAACGGGTTATAGAATAGTCCGACCAACCCGAACACCAGCGCCACCGACTGGCCGACACTAGCAGCCACTTGCGTGGCGTGAACGTAGTCCATCCTCATGGCGAGCAGGGCGCGGAGGACTCGACCGCCGTCCATCGGAAAAGCCGGGACCATGTTGAACGTTGCCAGGACGACGTTAATCCACATCAGCTTGGACAGGAAGTTTCCACCCGCCAGGCGGAAATCGGGAACCGTCAGCACTGCCGCTGTCAGCACGATTACGAGCAGCAGAAGTCCAGCCAAAACGACGTTGACCGCTGGTCCCGCCAAGGCCACCAGAAGCTCCTGCTTGGGATCCTCAGGCATCCGTTCCAGGCGTGCGACGCCCCCGATTGGCAACAGTGTAATATCGCGGGTGCGAATTCCGAAGCGCCGAGCGGTCAACGCGTGTCCCAGCTCGTGAAGGATTACGATGCCAAACAGTGCAACGATCAACGTTAAACCATTGATCACGTCCTCCATGCGCTGTCGCGGCAAGTAGTAGCTGACTCCCAGCCAAACCAGCAGAATCAAAAAGGTGGCGTGCATGTAGACATCGATCCCGAGAAGGCGACCGATGCGCCAGGACCACTTCATCTCGTCCTCCCTACCCCGGGACCGTGTTCCCCCCGGCGTGACTGGGTACCCGCATCAGCCATCGCACAGGAGCCAGTTACAGGCCTAAACCGGTAAGAAGTCTTCCCCGGTGTCACACCAAGGACAGCGGCCCGGCCCTTTTTGGTTGGCTTTTCGCTTTGATTACACTTGGCCTCGCTGGCAGGATACGATTATGACACTGGATGCGCTGCGGCGAAAAGGACCGGTTGCTGGAGGAGTACGCAGCCACAGCTCGCGAGTTTTGCGAAGCCGTTGAGCAACTGCGAAAGTGCAGCAACGAAGTCGAAGCATTCATCCGCGCCCTTGACCAGACCGGACGGGTTCACCGCAGGTGCGAACGATCACGCATCCAAGTGGAGAAGCACCTCACCGACCACGGCTGCTAGAGAAAGATTGAATGCTTTCAGTGATTTCCCTGCAGGATTGCAGATCTTCCAGGACACCATCAACCGAATCCTCAGCGATGAGAACCAGGTCCGTCCCTGGAGTCCGGCCGTGGACATCCTAGAGACCGAGAACGAGCTCATTTTCAAGGTCGACGCGGCGGGAGTCAACCAGAAGGACATCGATATCCAGCTCGAGAATGGAACTCTAACGCTCAAGGGGGAGCGGAAGTTCGAGAAGGACGACAAGGTGAAGGGTTATCATCGCATTGAACGTAGCTATGGTGCCTTCGCACGTTCTTTCACATTGCCTGATACCGTCAATGCCGAAACCGTGCACGCCGATTACGCGCAGGGGGTGCTGACGGTCACTCTGCCTAAGCAGGAGCGTGCCAAGCCCCGGGCGATTAAGGTGAACGTCACCTGAGCAGCTGCAGCGCTTCGGGTGACTTGGCCGCAAAGCCGAACGGCGGGTCGTTCGTAGGCCCGCCGGTCGTTTTCTTTTTCAACGCAGGCAGAGAGTGCACTACTTCCGTAGCCAGTGAGACCAGAAGGGGAGAGAGCTTCGACAAAGCAGGCTCGCATGGCAGTTTCGTGCGTAGCCAGCGAATGAGTTGGCCAGGGAATTGTCTACTTCGTTGTGCGGCCGACGTGGATCCGCTATAGCGACTTCGACCAAAACCCGCCACTAATACGCGAGTTCGCTTTCCGCAGTGCTAAACTTTCCTGATCAGGCGCCCTTGTGTTTAACGATGCTGAATGGTGATTTTCGAGATCGCGGTCGTGTCACGGCGAAACCGGAAGCCATGCCCCATCTGCCGCAGTTCCCGTAGCAGAGGTACACGTCGCGCGTCCATCAGCAATCCGGGACGGCCCTAAAAGCGCGGGCGCCGCGGCATTGCATTGCGGATTTTCTTTTGCCACTTCCGATCATCGAAATCTTCTCTGGTTATCGCTATCGACTGTCCGCTGAGTTCAAGCGTGTGGCTTTTCGTTTCAAGATTGTAGGTGCAATGCGGATTCCTGCCTAACGATCTCGCGAACCGTTCTATCTCGTCGCATTCACCGTTACGATTTGTTTTTTCCATGCGGTCCATAAAATCGTAGCAGTTTCTGCGCGCTCTTCCCGAATGTGCGGACTTAAACCGCCACCGCCGGCAGCCCCGCCAGCGCCATGGCAATCTCTTCCGCCGGGTAATCGTAATTCTCAAGCGTATACTCAAATAAGCCATGGATATCGAATGCTTCAAACAGCGGCTGCTCGACATAGAACGCGAACTTCGATCGGATATCGCACGCCTCGAAGGCGAAGCGCGCGTTTCAGGTGAAGCTGAAGTCAGAGATTCTACTGATGACGCCACCTCCTCCCAGGGCACATCTGAATCCCTTCAGGAAGACACCTTAGCGTCGCAGACGCTGGTACAAGTGCAGTACGCCTTGCATCGTATCGAAGACGGCACCTATGGCAAGTGCACTGCATGTGGACGTCAGATTGAAGCCCCCCGCCTGGAAGCTATTCCATGGGCGCCATATTGCGTGGAAGACCAGGAGAAGCAGAACCAAGCAGCACACGTGCAGGAAGACGGTTCGACGCTTTGATCGATGTTGGGCCGAGGTATCTGATGGAGTGCTTCTTTTCGTGCCCATACTGCTGGGAACAGATCTCGATGGTGTTGGACATATCCAGTGAGGGGCCAGACCTTCGTTGAGGACTGCGAGGTTTGCTGCCATCCGATTGAGGTGCACTACGCGGTTCAGGATGGCGAGCGGCGCTCGGGTCGTTGCCATTGGGGCTACCTCACCCGGGCGTATGCGTGCCGCCGCGACCCAATGTTCACCGCTTTGTCCGCTGCGGCACCGAATTGAAGTTCAGAGCCAGTCACACGGCAGCTCTTGGGGAGTTCCGCAGAGAAGGATGCCCTGGAACTACCCGTGGCGACTGCCTGCTATCAGCCCTGGATCAGGCAACAGCAGGCAATGTTTTCAGAGGTTAGCGAGGTAACTCAGAATGGCTGGCGGGTACCGCTCCAGTTCAGTGACCGCCGCGAAGCGAACATTCCCTGAGGAGTAAAGCGATTATGAAGGTGGCGTTGAAGTCTGTCATTGAAGCACTCAGCCGAGATGCCGATCAACTGGAACACCAGGCCCAAAGGCTGAGAAAAATCTCTCCAAATCTTGAACCTGACGCCGAGCTAATAGATCAAAGGGTGGCGTCTATCAGAAAGCAGATCGAGATTCTGGAACAGTGGGAATAGCCGCGCTGCACCTGCCACACATCACTTGGTTGCGGGCCCCACACCAGAAGTGTTGTCCACCGCTCTCACTTGCAGGCCGGACCGAACCAGCCAGAGGTTTTTCTAGCATTTTTCACAAATTTTTGATGAACCGAGCCCAACATCCCATGCTCGTTCGCATGGGTGGCGGAAGTCCGGAGCCGGAACAATTGACGAGGGCTTCCTACCCCGGGCCGGTCTTCAAGGGACCTTCTCCATCGACCTGATTCACGCAAATGCCATGCTTCACAGGTGAATTGCTTCACGTTCATGCACCTTCGATTGTTTTGATCTTCGTTTCCGCGCCACCTGCTTTGATGGCGATCTTCACAGCACCTTTCACAGGATCTTTGAAGGGCACCTCGATTCGGAGCAGGCCGTGCTCGTAGGTCGCTTCGGCTTTGTCAGGTTTCACCGGCCAACCTAAAGCCAGTGCTGAAACATACTGGATGCCGATCTCCGGAGGCCAGTATTTTAACTAATGGTCTTTTTGCTACGTTCCAAGTATCGCGCCAGCTCGTCGCGAGCAAATGTCGGCAGCGACTTGATCCGGTCGTCCTCTCTCAAGACTCGGCCCTGAGCAGCCGGCACGATTTCACCGATACAAGCTGAGGAAATCCCGCAACCTTAAAGCCGGTCCATAGCAGCCGGAAGGTCCACCGGATCCAGCGCCGCCACGAGCGCGCCCGAGGCGAGCAGACCCAGCGGGTCCAGTTCGAGCACTTCGCAGATCACGCTGCAGGCTGGCAGAATCGTAATCGCGGTACTGTCTATCCGCAGTCCGACTCTGGCGGCGTCCGCGAGTTCATGCAGCGCGGTGATCAGGCCACCTTCCGTTGGGTCGTGCATTGCGTGCACCACGCCGGTGGCCCGAGCAGCCAGCGCGGCTCGGCACCCGTTGTGGCGAGGTCGTTACTGTTAACTGCCAGGAGGTATCGGCCGGGGTGTTGTTTGGCAAAGGTGATCGGATCCGTTTTCGCCACTAAAAGCTCGGGGCCGCCTAGGTCGAGGACTGCGGCATCTTCGCCCACCCCCGGGCCGACAATTACCGAGGAATCAGTCGGTGAAAGGGCAGTGAGCAATTTCCGAAGGAGCTCGACCGGAAGCTTTCCGGCGGGAAGCGCCATACGTGCGGTTTAGTATACAGCAGGAGAATCGCCCCGGAGCCTCTGACCTATTATCAACGGATAAGAACACCTAAACGGTCGATGTTTTCCAGAGGAAGATCATGTCTACAGAGAATGTGTTCCCTTGCCGGATTCACTCGATTTCCGGTGGCACTTGGCCGTAAAACGCCTGTTCCGTAGAAGTGGACACCCAAACTCCCCGCAAGTCGCGATGTAGTCCATGAATGGCATGTGCGAGTCGTCACTTCCAACTTGCGAGAATCCCGTTCCGAGGAAGTTGGCAATGGCATTGGCGCAGCCATCTGAAATACTTCCAGGTTGCCAACTAGCCATCCGCCACGAAGTCGGATCGATCACCGGTCCTTCTCGCAGTCTGGAGGTGAAGAGATTAGATAAAGTCGATTTGGAAGATCCAGCCTGCTGTTGGACTATCGTTGTTGGGCCAGCCCGGATGGATGCCGGCATCGCAACCGATCAGCTTGTCATCGTGCATCGCAAGCCCGTGCGGGTCGCAGGAGTTCGGAACAAAGTCCACCGTCTCGAGAACCTTGCCGGTCGCGGCTTCGTACCTCACCAGACCAGGCCGGTACTCACTATACCGCTTACTGTCGTTGCCGACGACCTGCCAGATGGTCTCGTTGTCCCATGCTATGCCGTGATAACGCACCCTATCGGGAGCCTGGTAGAACGGGATCAGGAACTCTGGTTGCCAGGTCTTGGGGTCGACGCGAAGATTGCCGCGAAGCCGCAACGACGCGATCCACAGCTTGCCATCGTGCCAGAGGGCGCCGTGGCAACCGCCGCCATCGTTGGCCGGACCGAGCGGAATCTGACGGTGGCTAACAAGCTGCGAGTTCATGTCCACCTGGAAAACGCCTTCCGGAGGCGCGTTCGCGACCATCCAGATATAACCACCACCCACGGCCATCCCGCTGGTGTTTCTGGAAGGAGTCGTCACCGTCTTCAGCAGTTTGCCATTCCAATCGACAAGACAGGCGTCTTCAGTAAGAGATTTCGGCTCGGGCAGGTGATACGATGCGGCTTCAGCCCCAGACAATTTTTGCTCGCCAATCCACAACCCCTCCGGCGTGACGGCAATCGCGTTGGGAAATCCTTGGGGACTTTTGAACAGCTTGGTTGTTTTCGCCATCCGGGACGGAACCGGCCGCTTCGATTGCCCGACGTCCCTTCGCGTAGCGACCGACGATTGCTGCGAGAATGCAGCGGTACCTTTCGTCAGGGCCAAGCCGGCGCCGATGCCGCTCGTGAGGAATTCCCGTTTGGTCACAATGCCGCCTCAACCTGCTGTGCTGCAATTGCCAGATGGCTCTGTGCCAACCCAGCAGACGACGTGGCGGATTATACAACATTTGTTACCTACGAACCGTTCAACAAAATTGTCAAAGGTGAACGCCTGAGACTTCGGCGCCACTGATTGCCGCTTTCGTCTGATCGTCCGGCATAGTCCGGCCGGTTCTCCTGATCCCGCAGGCATGACCTACTCGAACCCCGTATCTCGGGCTTTGACGGTCAGGATTCCAAAAGGGAATTCCCGGTCAATACCGCTCCTGTCCGCGCCTGCACTTCAGCTACACCATAGTGCCTTGTTGACGCTTGAAGTCCGCGTATGCCCTACAGTTCAGCCGGAGATTCCTCCTGTAGGAGAGATTGCCCACCAAGGCGATCAGCGGCTCGCGTTGTCGCCACAAGTTGCCCCATACCCTGCGCAGAATGCGCGGCATGGAATAGAAGTCCCGGTCGCAGGAGAGCATTTCTTCGAGAATACCGTCCAGAGACAAGTGCTTATACCGAGCCACGGGGAAGGTCAGCGTGTAGTATTTCCAGTCCTCCGGAAAAGTATCGAGGGCGATGCGGCCCTCCGATTTCATCTGCTCCCACAGACGCGTGCCGGGCAAAGGCGTCAGAAACATCGTGTTGAGATTATCCAAGCCGTACTGACTGGCCACGTCGGCTATACGTTTGCCGATGCCAGGTTTGTCGGTGTCCAAACCAATGATAAAGGAACCCACAACTAGGATGTCGTGCCGCTGTATTCGCCGCACGGAGGCGCGGAAGTCACGGCCCTTCAGAAGGTTGAATTTCTTGCCGAGTTCCAGAAGCCCTTCCCGCGTGGGGGACTCAAAGCCGATGAAGACGCCTCCGCAGCCGGCCTTCGCGGCTAACGCCAGGAGCTCTTCGTCATCGCCGAAGTTAACGGTGGCTTGGGCGACCCACTTCTTTCGCAGGTTCGCCTGTGCCATGGCTCGGAACAGGTCCTTAGCACGGGCGATGTGTTCAGGGCGCGTGCCTATGAGGTTGTCGTCCACCACCAGAACATGCTTCTCACGGATCAACTGGAATTCCCGCACGACATCCGGAATGGGTCGCTGCCGGTAGTGGGTCCCATTGAACGCCGGCACGCTGCAAAAAGTGCAGTTCATAGGACAACCACGCGTGGTCTGAATCGCTCCGAAAGCATATCCTCCGGCCAGTAAATCATGCCGGGCGGGCGGTACCTTGTCTATCTCGGCGAACCCGCCATCATACCTGCCCTTCAGGCCGCCATGCCGGGTATCCGCCAGAACCTGCGCCCAGACGCGCTCGGCTTCCCCCGTGACGACCGAGTCCACACGCTCCTTGGCCTCGTCCAGGCGCATAGTTGCATGAATGCCGCCCATGACGACAGGCACGCCCAGGCGTCGGAAGTGAGCGGCCACTTCATAGGCGCGGTTCGCCTGCGAGGTGAAAGCAGTAATGCCCACCAAGTGTGGTCGTGGCATGGCCGGATAGTCAGGCACGCCGAGATTCTCGTCCACGATTGTGATTTCCCACTCCGGTGGGGTCAGGCCCGCGAGAACCATGAGACTGAGCGGTTTCCATACGCGGTAACGGTTCCAACGGTTCTCCTTGACTCTGACGATGCTGACTAGCGGGTTGGAGGGGTTGATCAAATACAGGCGCATTACTCATCCCCGCGTTTTCGGCTGGAGCCCGGCCAGGAGATTGTAGCCGCGACGATGGGCTGAAAATGCTCTTTGTGCCTTGTCGTCGCCGTGATCCCCACAAACGACCGGATTGAGGATGACCTCCGTAACCGCTTTGCGAGAGAATCGGCGCACCTGACGCACGGGATGGAACCTTCTTTGTGATTCGAGTATACATCCCCAGCGTCACGAGGCTTTCCGTCGTTTGCGAAAGGTATAATACGCACGGAGGATTCTATGCGCTTCGAGGCGTTCTCCTTCGGTTCGATCTGCATCGATGGCGTCACCTACGAACATGACGTGCTCATCGACCGCGGCCAAGTCCGCAAGCGCAAGAAGAAGGCATCCAAAAAGTTTGGCGCCGCCTTCGGCCACACACCGCTCTCGATCGAAGAAGAGATCCCCTGGAAATGCCGGAAGCTGGTGATCGGCACCGGAACCGGCGCCCTGCCGGTCATGGAAGAAGTGAAACAGGCAGCCAAGCGCCGCCACATCCAACTGCTCGTGCTGCCGACGGCTCAGGCAATCCAGGTACTGCAGGAGAACCCGGACGGAGCCAACGCGATCCTGCACGTAACCTGCTGAGCGATTCTGCGAGCAGCCGCTCGGGAGGCCTTCAGGATGATTCAGTCTTCGCTTCCAGGCCTATCCCCGGCTTAAGCTTCGCCTCCAGAAAGGCGATGGCGTAATCTAAAGCAAATTCCGCGCTCTCGTGATGCACCCAGGGAAAGGTGACACCCCGAACTATAAATCCGGCGGCCTGCCCCGTGCTCCTCTTCAAACCACAGAAGCGCTGCATAGGACTCGTGCCCCAAGTCGTTCTCGTCAATTGACGTGCAACGGCAGGTCTGTAGCCCGGCCGTTCAAAGCAGCCCGAACCGTCGGAAAGCTTGCTTAATCGCCGCGACCTTCTCCGGCGGGCACGGATTCTCTTTGGGCGCGGTTCCCGGCGTGACCAGGCCGAACTGCTCTTTGCAGTGCAGAAGCCACGCGCTCTCAGGCACGAAGCCGTGCTGGCGCGAGATCCACTTCTGGATTTCCTGATCGGTAACGCGTGGCTGAATGGGTTGCTGCTCGCGGGAATAGCGCGACGGGCGGTCACGTCGTCGATCGTCATTGCGGGTGGTCATTCGGCGCTTCGTGCGGATTGATCAGACTGAGTGTACCAGCTAAGGCGCCAGCTTTTCGGAGGTCGGACTCCTCCGACACCTTCCGGATACGCTGTAGTTTTAGTAATCCAGGAGCAACCCGTGGCCAGCGTCGTCAACTGCGCCGTGCATTTGGACCGGGCGGCCTCGCGGCCAGTGAGGTCGGACCAGTAGTCAGTGCGGCGTTAGGCGGGTTCTATCCTGGGCCTGTTGGCTACTTCTTTACTATTAGATTCCCACCCGTCGCCGAATCCCCAGCTCAGCCATGCTCGGTAATCGTCCACGAGCACCTGCGCCGCCTCTATGATTTCCTCTGCTTCCCGGCGGGATACTGTGCGACCATGAACTGCCTGATTCGCCAGCGAGAGGATTCGCTTCCCCAATGCGAATTGATCTTCAGTAACCGCCGAGGCATCGCGTAGCCGTTCCAACACCCTCGATGGTGATTCATGGGGAACATCAATCTTGAATCCCTTCGCAAGATTCCTGATGAGTATTTCGAGTTCGATTCTGAGTCCGGCCAACGCTAGCGTCGCGTCCTGGGCCGCAATCGATCTGTAGTAGCTCAAGTCGAGGCCACTGGGCGTGGGCTTAAGGCCTAACGAGATCATTCGAGAATTGGCCTCCGTTAGCGGCAGTACTGCTGTGTGTGGCCGAGTTGGAGATGGTGGCGTAGCTTCAATGCGAGTAGCTAGTTCTTTGGTCTCAAGAATCTGCTCCTCGAAATCTATCGACACGCCGCCGGGCAGCGCCGCCTTGCGAATCCTCGCCATAATAGCCCTTATCTCTCGCCGAAAAATGAGAGCGATCGCGAGAGCCGCGACGGGCCACGCTAAGGCTTTCACATACTCAAGAACCGGTTGTGTTGCAAAAACAATTCTGTCGGCGAGACCGAGCCAACCGCCAAGCTCGTCGGTCGACTAATCAGCTTTCAATCCGAGGATTTCCCGGATAAACTGAATCTGCCCAACGACGTCCCCTTTCGGCAACCACCTCACTTGGCCTTTCCGGATCATGTGCAGAACCTCATAGCCTTGAATCGTCCGCCAGGCTCCATCGAACGATCGAAAACCTTGGCTGGCATTCACTCGCCGTTTGATCGCTCGATGGTCCTGTTCCACAACAGTGTTTAAATACGGGCAGGTTCGACAGCGGCATCGCCGTCCCAGTTTCCCCTCCTGCTTCAACTCCGCGATCACCTTCGGATAAGACGGGTTGCCATCTACTGTAATGACCCGCGGCCGGGGATGACCAGAAGCCTGCAAGGCTTTCTGGAAGAAGTGCTTGGCCGCTGCCGCGTCTCGCTCAGCGGAAAACCAGAAGTCAATCGTGGCGCCGGTGGAATCGACGGCACGATACAGGTACCGCCAGCTCCCACCCTGGCAAATGTACGTTTCGTCGACCCTCCAGGAGCCATTGGTTGGTTTCAATTCCCGCCGGCATCTCTTGTTCAGTTCGGGGGCGTAGCGCTGCACCCAGCGCCAAATGGTGCTGTGGTCAGCAGGGAGACCTCGTTCGATGAGCAATTCCTCGACGTCCCGATACGAAAGCGAGAACCGCAGATACCAACGGACCGCGCAAACAATGATCTCGGGTTCGAAGTGCCGCCACTTGAACTGCGCTGGCCGCGGTTTGATCATGGAATATACTGCAGTCTATCAGACTGGTTCACTCAGTTTTTGCAACACTGCCCTTCGGCAGGTAGTTGCGGCAGAATTTCGCTATGCAGCCGTGCGGAAATTTCCAGCATGGGCGTTTTGTGTGATACTGAGCCATGAAATCAAGCAGACTTCTCCTGAGCTGTGCAGTATGGATATTGGCCTTGCTCATGGTGAATGCATCGCTACAAGCCGCCAAGAAAAAGCATGTCGTCGCAAAAAAGGAACACACGGAAAGGGTAAGCCAGCAGAAAGACGAAAACGTTCAAGAGAAAATCGAGAAGGAAATCAGTAATCTCCGAACTGACGTGTACAGTAGGGCGACTTGGGCAGCATTGCAAAAAGTCAAACAGGAGGCAGACGATACTGCAGGGACTGTCAAACTCGTGATGTTTATCGCCGGGGGAATCGGTTTTGTTATCGGATGCGTCGTGACTGGCCTTGTCGCAAAACGAATGGGAAAATCGGACGATGCGCTGAAGATTACCTAGCCAGCTCCTTCAACATTTGCCGTGAGCCTGTGGATGTCCTCGAAATCGCCCACAAGCTCTGTTCGAGCCTTCATGCGGTGGACCGCCGCGTCCTTCGCCCCTCCCGAGCGCAGCCTCAACTCGTTGCACAAGCTCCCCAACCGCCACCGCCAACGCGCCGTAGGTCCTGTGCGGTCGCGCCGCTCGGCCCTGGGCGCGCCTGGCCTTAGCCCAGCCCGCGAAACAGCTCCGACAGGCTGATCTGCAAAACGTGCGCGATCTGCCGCGTCGTGTTCAGCCTGACGTTGATCCGGGCCGCGCCCGACGGGCAGGAACTGCACCTGATCTCCGTCCGCACATTCAAATGCCGGAGGGTCGACGCCGCAGGTGAGTGGCGTGAGTTGTCCGGAACGGAGTCCGACATCCGGCGGGGCAAGCACGTTCTATTCCCGGTTTTGGTCATATTTTTCGTGTACCTCCTCGCTCATTTTTTCGCCAGTCCCTATATTGAGGTCCTGTGGCAGCAAGATGATAATGTCCCCTTTGGGCAAAGTAGAAATGTCCCCTTGACAACCCCAGGCTTGGGGGATGCAAGAAGGACAACTACTAATGACCCAAGCCGATCGTGACCGGCTAGTAGCGCTCAAGAAAGCTAGAAAGAAACTGATTACGCAGCGCGAAGCGGCTGAGGAACTGGGGCTCAGCGTGCGACACGTAAAGCGGCTGCTGTATGGCTTGAAGAAGCACGGCGATAAGGCCGTAGTTCATGGGTTGCGCAATAAGCCCTCTAACCGGCGGATCGCCAAGAGCGTCGAGAAATCAGCGGTGGAGATCTTGTCGGCGCCGGTCTACAAGGGGTTCGGGCCGAAATTGGCGGCGGAGTATTTGAGGAACAAACATGGGATCGAGGCCAGCAAAGAAACGGTGCGCCAGTGGATGATTGCGGCCAAGCTGTGGCGGGTGAAGAAAGAGAGGGTCAAGCAGGTTCACATCTGGCGGCCGCGGCGAAGCCGGTTTGGGGAGTTGGTGCAGTGGGACACCAGCGAGCACGACTGGCTGGAAGGGCGCGGCGAGAAGCTGTACCTGATCGCCATGATCGACGATGCGACCAGCCGGTTGTTCGCACGATTCGTGCAGCACGATTCGACCGAAGAGAACATGAAGCTGCTGTGGAGCTACCTGGAGAAGTTCGGCCGACCGCTGACGTTTTACACGGACAAGGCGAGCTTGTTCCGAAACAACGAGAAGCGGCGTCGGGACGAGCCAGGGGTGGACAAAGATCCGGTGGAGATGCCACCCACACAGATCGGCCGCGCGTTACGGGAACTGGGGATCACCTGGATTGCGGCGCATTCTCCGCAGGCTAAAGGGCGGGTGGAGAGAAATTTCGGAACGGCTCAGGACCGACTGGTGAAAGGCATGCGCGTGGCCGGGGTGAAGACGATCGCACAAGCCAACCAATACCTGATCGAGGATTATCTGGCGTGGTGGGAACGAGGGATTTTCCAGATACCCTGCTCGAATCCTGTCGATTGATAACCGCGAAAGCTCCTGGAAGCAGGCACTCGCGCAACCGGGCCTGGTAACGCTTGTGGGATGCGACGCCGTCGACAAGTCGTGGGATTCATCTGTGGTGGGGCCGAGAGAACGGGTCAGTTAAAATGCGACGGTGAACTTTATGCGATTTATATACTCCAGATCGCGCAACGGCAAGGGTTGGGAACGTTGTTGGTGCGCCGATTCGTGCGTGAGTTTAGGTCACGAGGCTTGACCTCGATGGCCGTCTGGGTGTTAGCACTGAACCCATTCCGGAGGTACTATGAAGTTGTCGGGGGGGAGGTTATCGTATCGCCCCCCCGGCAGACCTCGTGGTAGCAGCAGGCGACCAGGAGGACTTGAGTCCACAGCTGGCCCTCGTAGGATTTGTGCAGGACGAAATGTATTAGCGGTCCTCCTGCTCGCCTTGCTGCTACCACCAGCTCAGCTGGCCTCGCGGGATATACTAACTGATGCCCTGGGGTCCGGGACCGGTCGGACCCGATCCAGGGTGATGCCGAGTTGTCGGTGTCTGCCGGGCCTACGGGAGAACGAAAACGTGAGTCGCCTCAGGATGAATCGTAGAAATTGGATGATGCTTTCCGGCGCGGGTCTGGCCGTGCGTCCGGGCGGCTCACAGCCGCAGGGTGCGGCCCCGGATAGTGCGCTCGATTCGGTGCTGCCCGACCAATTGCTACTCAAGGACTACCGGCCGAAATCCATCTACAAGATCCCCGTCTCGGACATCAAGAAGGCTAAGTACCCGGCCATCGATTGCCATCACCACGCGCAATCCAAGACCCCGGAACAGGTGGACGCGGAAGTCCGCATCATGGACGCCGCCGGACTCGAATCCTCCGTGGTGTTCCCCGCCGTCGGCCAGGGACCGGTGTATCGCGCAGAAGTATTCGACAACATCTGCAAGATCTACTACAGGTACCCGAAGCGCTTCTACATCTATTGCGGGATCGACATGCGGGGCATGGGTCAGCCCGGATGGCAAAAGACCGCCATTGCGGAGCTGGAGCGGTGCCACAAAATGGGCGCCGTCGGTGTGGGTGAAATTCACGATAAGGGCATGGGCATCGGCGGCGTGATGGGCGGCCCTCCCAACTGGCAAGGCACGCGGCCTCGCGGCGGCGGAGGCGCCGGACCGCAGCAGCGCGACCCCGTTCAAGGCTGCCACCCTGATTCGCCGCAGCTCGATGAGATCTGGGAAAAATGCGCCGACCTCGGCATGCCGATCAACCTGCACGTCTCCGACCCGTACTGGTCCTACCTGCCCCAGAACAGGTTCAATGACGGCCTCATGAACGGATTTAGCTGGCGGCTGGACAACAAGCCCGGCATCATGCAGCACAACGAACTGATCCTGAGTTACGAAGCCGCCGCGAAACGGCACCCCAGGACGGTTTTCATCTCCAGCCACCTCGCCAACCTCGATTACGACCTCGACCGCCTCGGCGGCATTTTCGAGCGCAATCCGAACTTCTACACCGATTTTTCCGCTCGTTTTCACGAGACCGCCACAATCCCGCGATTCACTGCTCAGTTCCTGCAAAAATGGGCGCATCGCGTCACGTACGGCACCGACATCCCGTTCAGCCCGCACCTGTTCAGCCTTACCTACCGGATTCTGGAATCGACCGACGAACATTTCTACGACCAGGATTTCTATTTCAACTTCAACTATCACTGGCCGATGTACGGCATGGGCCTGTCAGACGACATCCTAAAGAAGGTCTACCGCGAGACGGCTTTGAACGCTTTCAAGCAGGCCCGCTCGAAGGCACGAGGTTGACCGGCTAGGCTCATTGCTCCGGATATTTCGGATACGCCCCGAACTCGGCCAGGTCGTCGTCGCTGAACCCGGCGAGGTTGTCCGTAACCAAAAGGGCCGTGTTGCAAAAACAATTCTGTCGGCGAGACCGAGCCAACCGCCAAGCTCGTCGGTCGACTAATCAGCTTTCAATCCGAGGATTTCCCGGATAAACTGAATCTGCCCAACGACGTCCCCTTTTTTCGGCAACCACCTCACTTGGCCTTTCCGGATCATGTGCAGAACCTCATAGCCTTGAATCGTCCGCCAGGCTCCATCGAACGATCGAAAACCTTGGCTGGCATTCACTCGCCGTTTGATCGCTCGATGGTCCTGTTCCACAACATTGTTTAAATACGGGCAGGTTCGACAGCGGCATCGCCGTCCCAGTTTCCCCTCCTGCTTCAACTCCGCGATCACCTTCGGGTAAGACGGGTTGCCATCTACTGTGATGACCCGCGGCAGGGGATGACCAGGAGCCTGCAAGGCTTTCTGGAAGAAGTGCTTGGCCGCTGCCGCATCTCGCTCAGCGGAAAACCAGAAGTCAATCGTGGCTATTTCAACGGAAGGACTCAGGTGGAAGGAACTTCAAGATTGGTGGGCTGATCGTGAACAATTAGGCGAGGATGCGGCTAAGAAGGCTCTCTACAAAAGACTGATCGATTGCCTCCCATCGAGCTCTCCCCCCAGCGGCTGTTGTTCAGGACGTATTTCAAAAGATTTGGCCGAGCGATCCCCCTCTTCTTCCCGCCCTCCTCCCCGAGGTGTGGCTTCACTGGGATCCAAAAACTGTTCAGGGGCGAGATTAAAAAGAAGTTTTGCTTCGATTTTGGAATGGATTTCTTGATGCTTCTTCCTAATCGGGTGCGCGTTGTTATCGAAGTAGACGGCAAACACCACTACGCGGACAAAAGCGGCTTGGCCGATCCGGGCTTGTACGCGGCAATGTTAAATGCAGATAGGGATCTACGCCTCGCTGGCTATGATGTATACCGTTTTGGCGCCGAGGAATTAAATGGCGATGCCGGGCAGGCAGTCGTAATCGAGTTTTTTGAGCGGCTCTTTAGGCTTCACAAGGTAGGGTTCCCAGCTCAGTCAGCAGCCGGAGCTGAGCGGGAAACGGGGGGAAGTCGCTTCGAGTGGCTGGGCCATGATAGGTGAGCTCACTTCGAGTTGGAATTCAGCCTGGCGCTGCTTGAGGAGTTGCTTACGCCGCTCCTGGCTGGTTGGCTTCGGCATTTACAATCTGCTTCAGCTTGCCTTCCGCAGAGCTTCTTCAACGGCGTCCGGGTATCGGGCGATCACGGCGAGTAGAACGCGCGCGGGTCCGTCCGGACGTGTCCGGCCCTGTTTCCAGTTCGCCAGGGTCGCAGGCTGGAACCCGAACTTCGTTGCGAATGCCGCTTGACTCAATCCAAGGCGTCTGCGCATGGCACGCACGTCAATCGTCGGCACTTCCACAGTGGTTACGCGGACC
>CAVWAJ010000007.1:0-573178 GCA_963752965.1 Terriglobia bacterium
TAGAATCGTTTTGTCCGTGCTTCCCGAATCGACCACGTATATCTCGGCAGCCACATGGCGCAAGCTCTCCAAGCAGGTGGGTAAATCGTGTTCTTCGTTCTTGGTGAGGACGACTGCGGCAATGGTTGGTTTTGTCATAGGTCTACGGCCTGAACATGGCTGCGGTAAGGTGACTCATGTTCGAGCACACGAGTCTTCACGGGCCGCGCCGGGTTGCCTGCGACCACCGTCCACGGTAGCACGTCGCGGACCACACACGAGCAAGCGCCCACTACCGCACCGTCTCCAATCGTGACTCCGGGGCCTACAAACGCGCGAGCGGCGATCCATGCCCGGGCGCCAATACGGATCACCTTCGGCACCAGCGGCATGGATAATTTCCTGTATTCATGCGTTGCACCGCAAAGATAGCTGTATTGGGATACCGTGCTGTGTTCTCCGAGTTCAATGCGCTCCACGTTATAGCAATCGACGTACGGACCCAGGCACGCGTCGTCACCCATGATAAGATTCCAGGGCGCCCAGATCTTAGCCGACGCGTGCACGACGCACCTGTGCCCGAGCCGGGCGCCGAATACGCGGAGCAGCGTCCTCCTCCAGGCGTAGAACACCTTCGGAGTAGGCCTAAAGAGAAGCAGATACACACACTGCCAGACGGCGCGAAGAGCGCGGTTGGGGAAACCGTGTGGGCTGGGACGGGGGTTCACAAGGGTAGTGGAATCAGAGAGGGGTATCGAGAGCTGGCTAGCTCCCTTACATCTAGCGGATTGCGTTTTCGAGACCTAGGCAGCTTGGCTCCATGTGTGTCGGTGACTCAGGGACGAAGGTGGTTCGTCGCCCTGAACGTTTCGGTATGAGGGGCTTTCGGGCGCTCGGCAGCCACCGTCAGCCGTGCGTTCCGATGGGCAACGACGATGCCGGTGTATAGCGAGATCAGTTGCGAGACAACACTGTCAACTGCAAACGAGCTAGCCAGGCGCTGGGCGTTATTGCCGCGCCGGCGCCGAAGCCCGTCGTCTCCCAGGAGCGAAAGAATGCCCGCAGCCAGCTCGCCCACGTCCGGGCGCGTGATGATGCCGGCCTGCTCCGCTTGAATCGCGGTATGGAGTGGCACGCCGGTAGTCGTAACAACAGGTCGCCCGGCCGCCATCGCCTCCACAACCGCCAGTCCAAAATTTTCTGAGTACGATGGCAACACAAAGATGTCTGCGTCAGCTAGTGCGGCGCGTTTTCGCTCGCCCTCCAGGAATCCAGCCCAGAAGACATGGTCTTCAACGCCGAGCAAGGCTGCTCGCCGCCGCAACTCGAAGGTGTATTCCGGATCTCCAGACCCGGCGATGACCAAAACGGTGTTAGGTTCCCTTGTGAGGATGATGGGCAGTGCTGCGATCAGCAGATCCAAACCCTTGATGGGGTGAACCCTGGACATATAGAGAATCAACTTGCGGTCAGCAATTTCACGGAATAGCGTGCGGAAGTGACCAGCCGCCGGGGGGAATGTGCCGGAATCGCCTACGGGGTTCGGGAGGACTACGGAGCGGTGAGGAATTCGGAGGATGGCCGCCTGGGATTGTTCTTGTTCACTCTTGTACTGGACGGCGGCAGCACAAGACAGCACCCTGCGTTCTATTAGCTGTAATGACACGCGCTTGAGAAACGGGCGCCGGTTTTCCATGCCCCATCGATTGAGCACTCCCAGAGGGCTGACAATATAGGGCACACGGGCTCGAATGGCAGCCGACGCAGCGGCAGTCGTTGCGTGAGTAAATAGCCCATGCGTGTGTACGAGGTCATACCGGTAGGCGTTCGCAGCCAACCACCGGGCAAGCGGATGTGAGAACGTGTATAGGTTGGCCTGCCGCGGAAAAATCCAGTAATTGGCACCAGAATCACGGAGTGGGAGTTCCATCGGCATGGTCGCCCGTCCGGGGCCATCGTCGTCGGTTGTGGCAACGTCGACCTTAACGCCCTTGGCCGTGAGTCCGCGTGTCAAAGTACGGATCACTTGGCTTGGCCCGCCTCGCACCGCGCTGATGGAGCCGATTACATGAAGTACCTTCAACTCTTCACTGTTCATATGGTTGCCTCTCGTCACGATACTGATCGAGTTGTGAACCCGCCTGTCTCAGCTGCAGTTCATCCGCGTCGAGACGGCCCTGGGCAGCGCCTGGCCCCCGATTGAGATACAGACCGCGGTCACGAGAATGAACACGAAGTAGGCGAAATAGAAGGGGTGATAAAGCCGAAGCGAATTTATCAACAAGGCATAAGCCGCTCCGCACAGCAGCTTCAACCCCGTTCGCTTCTTGGCAGCGTCTATCAGCTCGAAGTGGCGATCTACTAGCCTGCAGAGAATCCCCATCCATAGTCCAATACCCAACACCCCGGCGTAGGACCAGTTGCTGTAATACTGACCTACTATCGATGCGGGCACGTTGGAAACGTTTAGTTCAGCAGTACCGGTCCAAGCTTGCGAGATCGTAAGATATGACACTGGGTTCGGCTTGTTCGGCCAGAGTGTTCTTGGTACGAAGTGTGTCACGAAGAACGGCGTCATCGGCTCCTTGAAGTAACCGTATACTTCAGGTACCAGTGACGTCGTGAAGACCAACGACTCAAACATCGACGAAGGACGGGTCCAGGCCATATCTCGCCGATTTATCTCGGTGATCGAGTCCCACCCCCTGGAGCGTACAGCGAGTTGCACCTGGAAAAGTGAAATCAGCAGACAACCAACACCTGCTGCAGCCCAAAGACGGCGAGGGCTCAGCCATCTGGGATCTCGGTAGAACCACACGAGTACTACGGGCATGGCTATAAAAACGAGTTGGTGTCGGTTTCCGCTCGCTAAATAGGGAATCGAGGCGAGGATTCCCATCGTTAAGTCGCACCATTTGCAGAATCCCTTTCCGCTAAATGCGTGGACCAGCAGGAAACTCGTGGGGAACAGAGCAATACACGGCATGTGGGCTGCCCAGCCGACCTGTGAGAAGTCGAGGCTCAGGTGGTGCGTCCGGGATGAAAGAATGTCCTCCGTGATCGCGTGAAAATTTAGGCCGTAGGCTGCGACGAGCGGAGCGAACCCGCACAAGCTGAGCGGATAAAGTAGCACCCGCGGTGCACTAAGCGGAATTCTCCGGAGTCTAGCGAATGTGGGTGTTCGCGCCGCACTGCCTGCGATGAAGGCAGTCTGAAAGATACCCAAGCAAAGAAGAGCCCGATGAACTGCGGTCTCGCTGAATTGGCCGCCACTAAGGAGTGCGATAGACGAGATCGCGAACGGTGGGTCTTCCATGCCCATCGACACTCCCTCAAGAAAAAACATGACCGTGAACGCTGCAAGCACGGTGATCATGCCTACGCTGTGCCTTCGAAGGGCGGGGCGAAGTGCGGTGGCGATCAGAGTTACATTTGTCACGAGGTCGACGAATAACAGAGATGTCAGGCCAGCGTAGGAGTCGACCGTCCATCCCAGCAAGCCGACGACCAGCGGCACACTGCCTAGTAGCCATTCCTGAGTACGGGGGAACACCTGAGATCTAGTGCTGGCCCGCAGGGCCACCGGCCTACGTTGACCAAAATTTGACAGATACAATCCGTTTGCCTCTCCGCTTAGGTCTCGTTCTGCAAGTGTTTATGACGAGATTTAGGCAGTGTCGGTGTCCTGCTGAGCGGCCATTCTAGAATTGATGCGCTCGGCGTTTAGAATCGTTGCGCTTATAATGAGTCGGGTGATCGCGGCGAAGACTAGACTCCATGCTGCACCTACTACTTTTTTGTCTGGAATGAGGAGAAACGCCGCAACACAGCAAACCATGGTCGAGGCGGAGTGTATCTGGAGTTGTGATCGGAAACGTCTCCGGGCAACGAGTGAGAAGTCGCACACAGACGCCAAGAACGTGCAGGTCATGCCGATCATCAGCAGGGAGAGGGAGCGGCCACCCTCAGCGAATGCTGAACCAAACAGAGTCGCCATGATCTGCTCGCCTAACACCGACGTGACGGCGACCGCAATTATTCCACTCGCACCCGCGAGAAGTAGAAGTCGCAGAACTAGTGACCAGAACTGGCTATATTGGCCAGGCGACGAGAGCCTCGCGAGCCGAGGCGTAACCGCGACCCCCACCGCACTTAAGAATGCGCTCCCTGCGATCAGCAGAGAGGACGCGGCCGTGTAAATCCCAACGTCCCGGAAGCCGGAATAGTGTTGGAGCACTAGGAACTTGTTGAAATAGCCCGTCCGCAGGCATTGCGACTCGAGTTTTCGCGCGGGTGGGACATTCTCGCGATGCTTGGGTGGCTCTCCAAGCCGCGCAGTCGGCACCGCCCGCCGCTCTGCACTACGCTCCCGCCGGCCTTAGTCGCGGGATGCGCCACAGATTGTATGCCGCTACCGCGTACTGGAATAACCAACTCACTTTTTCCAGTCCGCGGAGCTTGACCTTCCTCATCCCCGCCACTGTTTTCAGCCACCCAAATGCCCGCTCGATGATCGGACGCCGCGATTGGCTCATCGCGTAGCCGCCGTGCCGGGTCGTCCGTCCGTCGATGGCGCTGCGCCGATTCTTGTTGTTTTGCGCGACGTGCGGCGTGATGTGCATCGCCTGCAAGGTCGTGACTAAGTCCCGGCTGTCATACGCCTTGTCCGCTCCCAATGTGAAGCGCTGGCCGCGCCTTTTCTTCCGCATCGCATCCGCCATCAAGATCGCCGCGTCCGCCTCCGCTGTTCCGTCGGCCCGCGTCAGCATCGCCTCCACGATGAACCCGTGCCGGTTCTCGACCATCACGTGTCCCAGGTAGCTCAACCTGGCTTCGCTGCCGCGTGACTTCTTGTATAGCCGCGCATCGGGATCGGTCTTCGAGGCGTGCGTTGCATTGCTGCGCTTGTCCCCGTGGAAGCTCGCTTTACCTGGGCTGTCGCTGTCGCCACCGTCCTTGCGTTGGAAGCTCTTCTGACTGGCCCAGGCTTCGATCATCGTCCCGTCCACCGTGAAGTGCTCCTGCGACAGATGCGGTTTGGCTTGCTCGAGCACTTCGCTAAAGAACTCGCGGGCCACCGTCTCATTCAGCAGCCGCTCGCGATTCTTGCTGAACACCGCGTGATTCCATACCGGCTCGTCCATCTCCAGTCCCACAAACCATCGGAACAACAGGTTGTAATCGAGTTGCTCCATCAGCATCCGTTCGCTGCGGATCGAGTAGAACGTCGGCAAAAGCAGCGCTCGTAATAAACGTTCCGGCGGGATCGAAGGCCGGCCATTGTCGGCATACATTTTGTCGAACCGCTTCGACATCCTCGCCAGAATCTGATCCACCAACCGCCGGATCGCCCGCAGCGGGTGGTCTGGTGGTACCCGCTCCTCCAGCGACACGTAGCTGAACATCCCGCCTTGCTGTTTCTCGTCTCCGCGCATAGCAACTAGACGCTGCCAACACGTTCTTGGCTACACATCGACGGGCTTTTTCAACAAGTTCCTAGTCTGGGAAGGCTAGCTTGAAACGAAATGAAGCCCAGTGCTAGGCCCAGGGGCGCAGCGGACCGGAAAAGGCGCGCGATCGAAGTGACATCTGGCGAGGGGCGCAGAAGGGCCAGCCGGGCGGGTAGGCGCCTCAGGAATGTGAGAGTCAGACCAGATGCTGCCAGCGCCCATATCGACCCCATGGCTAGGCAGGCCAGCGCAAGATTGTTCGTGAAGTACAGTACGGCTAGGATCGCAGGAAGAGAGCCGATCCCCTTGACGATGCGCAGTTTTCCCGTGACATCGAATCGCTCGTATTTTTCGAAACCCCCAACTAGAATATCATCAATGGATTCGACCGCTTTCGCGAACGCCAGTGCAGCGACTGTCTGTCTCGCTCGAGGGTCACCCGTAAATACAACACCAGCGATAGTGGCGATGATAGCTGCGGTAATCGAGCTTGTAACTCGAAAAAGGAAATAGTGGCTGAACGGGTGCGCATCCGCGATATCGGTGACAAGAACGGGCCGCAGTTGGAGGTCCGTGAGAAGGAATATGGGCGCCGTGACTGCAAGACCGAGGCCGAACACTCCCACCGTGGTAACGTCGCCGATCTTAGCGACGCCAACTAACATGCCCCATTGACAAGCAGAGTAAACAAGATTCCCCGTGACGCTCCAGGCAATATTTGCGGGAAGGGACGTGGGGAGCGCGGGCGGCCTGACGGCACGGGCTTCATCGGCGATATGATCCGCGTGCTTCGCCAGTCTGATCGGAAGATACTCTGCAATCATCTCCGTTTAGCCGAAATCAGGCCCAGCGAGCCGATTAGCTCACAACGCGAGAGAGGTCCTAGGCCTGGAATAGAATCTAGCCCCGATTCGAAAAAGGCCGGTGGCTGAACCGGCAGAAAGTTCGACTGACAAAGCATACGCTTGCAGGTGGCCCAATTCCAAATGTTATGTTGAAACTTGAAGAGAGGATTAGATCGCCCAAAACGTATTTCGACACAGCGTCTCCACAAGCTGGCTCGGTTGGCATAGCTAAGAATGAGCATCCCGTCTGGTCGCAATAAACGATGGAACTGTTGAAGCAAGGCCATCGCGTCTGGCGCGTATTCGATGACACTGGAGCAGATCACGCCATCATATGGCTGACCATCAACGACTCCGCTCATATCCGATATGCAAGAGAATGGAATGTGTACTTCACACCTTTTCGCGTATGCACGAGCTTCTTCAATCATTGCTTGCGAAATATCTACTCCGTCAACCGCATAGCCGGCGCGGGAAACCATAACGGATATTCGTCCTGGGCCACATCCGTAGTCCAACACGCGACTGCCGGGAGGCAACCACTTGGAAATCGATGCGACAAAGAGGCGCCCTCGGCCGTAGCCACCCGACCGGATAGTGCGGTCAGTGGCCACCGCAAACCAGTGCGCAATTCCGCTAAAATAATCCTCGGTCTTGGTCATGCCCTAAGGCTTCGATCGGGTGAATTGCGGCACCGAGTGCCGGCTGCTCACTGATTACGTTACTCATTGATTACGTTACTAGCGGCCGGTAGAAATGCGGCATATAATACGCCGAATACGCGCCGCACCCCGTCCCATGCTTCGGGGCGGCTGATAGAGCCGCCCGAGGACCGGTGCTATGACCGCCTGTGCTAAGACGGCACCGCCGGCAAGCATAGCGCCAGACCTCTGGAACTGTGATTTCGGAACGAACCTTGAAAGCAATTCGCGGGTCTGGCCCATGATTAGGCTACGCGTGACGCTACAACAAACAAAGCGGTGATGATCCCGAACACGAAGCCGAGGCTGAGCATGATCACGTCTCTCATCCGCATTTTCGTTCTCCCTGGCGCAAAATCCGACTGTTTAGCAGCACCCGGTCTCCGCTGCTAGTAGCTCGTCGCAAAGATACGCGAGCGTAACCGCTCCCTGTGATCGCGGCTCGGTAACAGTCGGGGCAGGGTAACAGTCGGGGCCCGGAAACAGTCGTGGGTCGCAAGCTGATCAAAGTTGAACGACGTCGACAGGCAGCACCGTCCACGCGCCGACGCGACTGGATCGCGTTGATCTGCTGCCAGGTGGCTTGGGACGGTGAAGCCAGTCGCCATTCTTCAACAAACTCCTGGTAGAGAAAAACGGGGACAGGAAGGTGTGAAAAATTCGGTCGTACAACCGCTCGTTCATACTCGCGGCTCAGTAAGTTCTTTCGCAACTCAGGATTTTTTCACAGCTTCCAGGCAGCACCGTCCACGCGCCGACGCGGCTGGATGACGTTGATTCCGCTGCCAGGTGGCTTGGGACGGCGAAGCCAGTCCCCGTTTTTCAATATTTTCCGGAATAGCCATAGTAGTTATAGCTGTCGCTGAGGTCGCTGGTCACCTCGTTCAGGACTAAACCGACTACATTGGCCTGGACCCGCCGCAACGTGTTTAACACGGAGCCAACGGCTTTGCGGTTCGTTTGGCCAGCCTGCGCCACAACGATCACCCCATCCACCGCCGCGGCCATTTGCAGTGGCTCGGGGAACCCGAGCGCGGGCGGCGCGTCGATGATGATCAGGTCGTACTCTCCTGCGGCTTGCTCCAGGATCTGGGGCAGGCCTCTTCCCATCAGGGCGGCGGAGCGGCGTCCGGCGATGCCCGCGGGGAGCACGTCCAGGCCGGGTGCGGAGTCGATCTTCACCAGCTTTTCCCTCCACAGCAGTCCGTTCGCAAGCACGGTAGCCAGCCCCTCGTCCGCGCTGAAACGTAATTTGTCGTGGACGCCGGGGTGGCGCAGGTCGCCATCAATCAGCAGGGTCCTGTGGTTCTGCTCGGCGTGCGCCAGGGCCAGGTGGACGGCCGTGGTGGTCTTCCCCTCCGAGGGTGAGGCGCTGGTGACCATCAAGGTGTGGATGCGGCGGCTGTTGTTGTGCAGCAGGATGGAGTTGCGCAGCGTGCGCACGGCCTCCTCGAAACCATCCACCGAACGAGCGTAGGATTGGCTGGACGAGCGCGGTACCCCCGAGTGCCCGTTGTGCGAGGCGAGCCCAATCGACCGGCCCCAGCGCACGCGAATCGTGATTGCGGGCTGGGGGACTGGCTGGGGCGGCGGTTCCTTGACGCGGACAGCCACGGCGTCGACGGTTTCGGCGGGGATGGCTGCGGCGAGCTTGTGGCGCCAGCGCTTCACCATCGGAAGGGTGCCGATGACCTCGGTGTTCAGTTGAGCGGCCACCTGCTCGGGATCGCGCACGGTGTTATCCCAGGCGTCACTCAAGATAGCGACACCCACGGCGAGCAGGGACGAAAGCAGGAACGCGAGCGCGAGGTTGAGCGTGAGTTTGGGGAAGACGGGCTTGACGCCGGGGCGGGCTTCGTCGGCAATGCGGATGGCGCTGTTTTGGAAGCCCGAGTTGATCTCGGCTTCCTTGATTTTGCGCACCAGCTCTTCGTAAAGCTTCTTGTCGGCTTCGGCTTCGCGCTTGAGCGCCTGGTACTCGAAGGAACGCGCGTTGAGGCGGTCGAACTCGGACTTGGTTTCGGCGACGGCCTTCTGCAGCATGGACTCGCGGTTCAGAGCTTCGCGGTATTCCACCTCGACGCGCCGCGCGGCGTTCTCGCGGCCCTGCCGCAACTGGCGCTCGATCTCATTCACCTGCGCGGCTGCCTTGCCGTATTCCGGGTGATTGGCCCCGTAGTGGGTTTTGACCTCGGCGAATCTCTGGCGGGCCTCATCCAGGCGCTCAGCGAGCTTGTGGAGAGCTTCCCCCTGCGCCGAAGCTTGGGCGGCCTCGAGCGATCCTTCGCGAACCGAGTTTGCGGTGGCCTCCTTGCGCACGCGATCGGTCTGGGCGGTGGTGTACTCGGTGTTCAATTGCAGCAGGCGGGCGGAGAGGATGCTGGTCTTCTCCTCGGGGTTGATGACGTTCAGCTCTTTCTCGAATTGGGCCAGTGCAGCGGAGGAGCGCTCCATCTTGGCTTTCAGCTCCTCGATCTGCTTTTCCATGAACTGGGAGAGCGAGGCGGAGGAGCGGAAGCGGATGTTGTAGGTGTGCTCCAGGTAGGAGTGCGCGATTCCATTGGCCACGTCGGCGGCCAGGCGCGGATTGGGCGACCGGTAGTTGATAAGGAGAAGGTAGGTGTTCGGCGCCCGCGTGACGTTGAGCTTTTTCAGGACTACCGGCCCGGAAAGGCCGGCGTTGGGGTCGCCGGTCTCGAGCGCGAGCAGGTTATATTTTTCCGCCACCGGGCGGAGTACGGAATCGGACTGGATGAGTTTGACCTGAGTGGCGAGGAACTGGTCGGCGTCATTGAGCCCGGTCTGGTTGGCTTCCTGGCCGATGATGGCGGTGGGCATCTGGCGGTCGATGTCCACGGTGGCGGTGGATTCGTAGATGGGGGTGAGGCGGCTGGAGACGATCAAGGTTGCGGCCACCGAGACGAAGACGAAAGAGAGGATCTTCCAGAGGTGGCGGCGGAGAATCCAGAGATAGCTGGAGAGCCGGGCGCCGGGCTCTTCAGGCTCGGTCTCGTAACCGTACCAGGGGGCGCGCAACATTTCGGCGGGAACGGGGAGTTCTGCGCCGGGAGGGGGCAAGTACTTGGGAGGGTTGTTGTCAAACATTTTGGCTTACACTAAGCGAGGTCAATCATCGGGGGAGAGTGCTCGTATAGATCAGGGCACTCGCAGCACCGCTCCCGAACAGCACGATCTTTTCCAGCGTCGCCAGGGTAGCGCGGCGGCCGGTGGCGTCGGGGACGTACAGGATGTCATCGGCCATGAGGGGCGCATCCGGCGCCTTGCGCTCCATGATTTTCTTCAGCGGAACGGGAATTTCGTTTTTCGATCCGCCGGCGCCTTCGCGGCGGTAGATGTAGGCTTCCTTGCTGGCGAGCGGCATCAGGCCTTCCGCGGAAGCCAGGGCTTTGAGGACGGAGATCCCGGTATTGGCCTGCATCGGGAAAACACCGGGCCTATGAACATTGCCAAGCACGTAGAACTTGCCGACTTCGGGGACGCGAATCTCTTCGCCGCCGGTGAGGCGGATGTTGAGCGCTGGATCGGCGGCATCGATGAAACCCTTGACGGGGATGCGCTGGACGAGCGAGGAGCCAGCGCTATCCGATGCGATCTTCGGGTGGCTGACGAGGATTTCGGAACCGGCTTCCGGACTCAGGCCGCCGGCGCGGGTGATCGCTTCCAGCAAAGTGACAGGGCCATTGGCTTGAAAGGTGAGAGGCTGTTTGACGGCGCCGGCCACGCTGATGGGGCGGCTATTGTACTCGGCGACGGTGACAGTTACGAAGGGGTCGATGATGAGCTGCTCGGCGCGAAGGGCATTGGCGATGGCGGATTCAAGCTCGCCGGGCATCAGGCCGTCGGCTTTGATATGGCGCTGGAGCATGGGCAGGCGGATGAGGCCGTCTGCGCCGACCCGAACTGTGCGGGTGAGTTCGGGTGCGTCGTAGACGGAGACGGCGATGAGATCGTTGGGGCCAATTTTCTGGGCGGGGAGATTCGCCCCGCCGGCGTCGGACGTCGAGACGCGCGGAGTTTGCGCTTGAGCCAAGGCGCCGGCAGCGGCGGCCAAGAAGAGCAAGAGCTTCATGGTTACTCCCAAGCTTTCACGGTTCTATGAAATGGGTTGAACCCAATCGCGATCGATCTCCGCGGCGACCGAGCGCTGCAGAAGCGTGATCGATACGACTAGTCTGAACTGATTTTTCAAGCTGACCAGAAATCCTTCGACACCGCAGAGCGGGCCGCGCGTGATGGAGACTTTCTGGCCGGAGCGCAGAAAGGGCCAGGGAAAGGTCAACGCGCCCGAGCTGATGATCGCCTGAATGCGCGCGATCTCGCCGTCATCAACCGGTTCGGGACTCTTGCCCAGGCCTACAATCGACACGATGCCGGGTGAGGTCAAGACCGGTAGCCGATGCAATGGGTCAAAACGGCAGAAGATGTATCCAGGGAAGAGGGGAAGATCCAGTTCCTTGACTCGATCGGACCAATGCCTCCGGCTGCGATACATCGGGGCGAACTCTTCGTAACCCTTGTTGTGCAAAGAAACAGCGGTGATCTTCTCGTATTGTGATTTCACTCGAATGGCAAACCAAGGGTCGGGCCTTGGTGCGGCAGCCGCTTCGGGTACGATCGACTGCTTGTAACATGGATCGAGCGCTAACTGGGGCGATGTCATCGGATTGTCTCCGCTGGTGATGCCTTCAACTGTTTAACATCATGGCCGACTTCCTCCATGCGCGCATTGAGCCTTTCCATCGCGGCACGCAGCGCCTCAGCACTGCACCCGTGGCGGTTGGCTATCAATTCTTGAACTGCAGCGCGGATCAACTCGGACAAACTACCAAAGCCCTCGGAAATGCACATGTTTCTGAAGCTCTGAAACTCTTCCTCCGAGAGTCTGAAAGTGACCATTCTGGTCTTGCACTTGAACACTGCGAAGAACTCCGGGCTGTGGTACGAATCGGGAATTAGCTACCACAAATGCGGGTAGGGTAGCACCCGATTGCGGGGATCCGACTCACCGGAAGGCAGGCGCCAAAGCATTAAAGCGCATAGACTCGAGTAAGCTACCGCCCGTCGACTCACATCCAGGAGATTTGCGCAATTGAGAGACGTCTGGCGCCTTAGCGAACATACGTCTCCCCCAGTCCGAAGTCTTCTATATGTCCGCGCATAATTAAAGGGACATAACGGTCAACAAAAAGAAGTCAGATAAGATCGGATCAGTTGGGGGTGCGACTGCATCTCCCCAAAGACGCGTGTCAGCGTAGCGAGTAATGCGTCCAGGCCGCCGAAGAAACGGTTGTGCGTCCCAGTCCTCCGGGTGTGCTGCCACAGGCGCTCGGTAGGGTTCAGTTCCGGCGAATAGGGCGGCAACTGATGCACTTCCAGCCAATGTCGGTTGGACTTGAACCATGCCCAGACCTCGACGTCCTTGTGGTAGGAGGCGTTGTCCTGAATCAGGACCGCTCCCTGGCGGCGGTATCGCCGAGCCAGTTGTTCGAGAAAGCCGAGGTACGTGGTGGCATTGAAGACTGTGTCCTGGCGATAATCGAACCGCGTGCGCCAAAGTTCGATGGCGCCGAGGATCTTCACGTTCTTGCGTTCTCCCGTCACGGGAACTTCCGGTGGGCAACCCACGCGGCTCCAGGTGGCGTGGAGTGTCGAATCTTGCCGGAAGCTGGCTTCGTCGGTGAAGATCAGCGCCCAGTGTCGCGATTGGGCTTTTTTTTAAGGGCGGGATAGGTACGGCGGTGCCATCGGTCCTGCGCCGCGGCATCGGCGCGCGCCAGCACGCGGCGGGGTCGCTGCACCGAAAACCCCCAGCCGTGCAGCAGTTTGCGCACATGGCCCGGATGATACTGAACCCGGAACTCCTCCTCGATCACCCAGGCAATCATGGGGGACGTCCAGATGCCGCTGTCCAGACCGTAAGCTACAGGACCACTGTCGAGAATGTCTCCTAACTGTTGCTGTTGCTTCTCGGTCAGCTCCGATGGCCGACCGGAGCGATACCCTTCCAGCAGACCATCGATTCCCTCGGTCTGATAACGCTTGAGCCACTCAGACACCTTGGATCGCGGCGCCTGCAGGATCTCCGCCAGTTCGCCACTGGTATGCCCTTCCGAATTCATCACCACCGCGCGCAATCGCTTCGCCACGCGGTCGGCCCCATCTCTTTCCGCTTCCTTGCTCAAGCGGGTCAATCGCTGATGAGTGCTGGGATGTAACCGCAACAAGCGTGGCACCATAGGCCCTCCGATCCCAGTATGCCACAGATGTCCCGTTAATTATGCGCGGATGTATAGTGTGGCAACTTCGGCCCAAGCGCCTTTAACAACAGGCCGGACCGTTTGTATTTATAAGTGCTGTTAACGAGTCAACACTTGCGGGGTAGGTAGCAACATCAACTCCGTTGATGCGTCGTATCCGCAGTCTGCTCAGAGTATGAAAGAACTCTTTAATGGATTGTGGTTATACCACCTTGAGTACAACCGTAATACATGATGTTTCGGATATTATCATCACCTTGTTCTTTGTCAAGGAATTTATAACGACTTTTTTGAGTGAGTAATATGGCCCCGACTAAGTGTCGACTTAGCGGATACTTCTGTGCAGTCGCAAGACGGCCAGACGGCTACAACTGAACGAAGAAGACGTCGTCGATTTCACAGATCAATGCCGGGGAACATTACATTCTGGTGACAATCACGCCGTCAGACACATCGCGGAAGTTTCAACGGCTGGTACAAACGGCGACTGCCACCTCAATCGTCGAGATCGACACAACACCAAGGCTCCACTAGACTGAGCTTTTCCCTCAGCTTCGGCGTGAACTCGCACAAAATCGTGCAGCGTGCTCGTTGCGACGCGAAGCTCGCATTTGTCCGCCAGGACTCGCGCGATTTCGCGATAAGTCCGACTACATCGGCGCATCTGGTGAATCAAATCTCCATAGCGCGCAAGCCGAGAGCGAGGGAATTTAGGCGGGAGGCTGTCGTGGTCCGTTATCAGTTCTGAAAGGGAGACGATGTTGTGACGTTGTAATATTGTAATATTGCTTCCTGATCTTTACACCTTGCCCGGAACCGAGGTTTCGCGCTCATAGATCGAGGCTGAGCCCAAGACCACCAAAGGTAACAGGACACGCTACCACGACCAGTGCCCCTCGATCGTCCGTTTCAGAACCGCTAAGCGGCATCTTCCGATCGAAAGTAGAACGCTCGGCCCGACAAAGCTTTCGGGGTTCACTTATCCGGTGCCAGTTTTCCCGGCTTCTTTAGTCGGAGCGGTTGTGTTGGGTCGAATTGAAACGCGTCTGGTACCGCCTTCGTCACGGGCTTCCGAGCCTTGAGGGCTACTATTCGCCGTTGGACTTCGTCGTCAGCGGAAGGCTTTTGGGCGGAATTCCTGATGCCTGCGCCGAACGCAGTGGCCGTTTTCATCGTATCGGTGGGAACTCGCTTGGTTGACTTCCCCTTCGCCCGCGATCGTGCTCGCACGAAATCATGCACGCCACTCGCGGTTACTTGAACCTGGCATTTCTCACCAAGTATCTGTGCGATATCCCGGTAGGTCCGGCCGCGGCGCCGGAGTTCACGGATGAGTTCGCGGTAAGGTTCCAGACGCGAGCGCGGTCGTTTGGAGGGCAGGCCGTCGAGGATTTCCTTGAATTTGGTGTCCATGGCCAGGGCGCAAGCCTGCCTTCACTGTACCTCAAAAGCCACGAACAGTCACTTGACGTACACTTGATGAATACTTGATAAAAGCTTGACAAATGCTTGATGGAAAGGTGCGAACCCATGTCTTAGCCACCTCCAGTTTACTGGACGTGGTCCGGCAAGTCTGGCAGCGAGCCGAAAGCCGTTGCGAATACTGCCACCTACCGGCGTCCGTCTATCCCCTGCCGTTTCACGTCGACCACATAATCGCGCGCCAGGATGGAGGTGCCACGACCATCGACAATCTTGCCTTGGCCTGCCTTCACTGCAACCGGCTTCAGTCTTGAGGGCCGGACGGTTCCTCTGAACTCGGCCCTGTACCAAGCTCTGGTTGATTACAGCGCGTGGTACCGAGAGCGATTTGGGGAAATTCGTCCCGAGTGGTACGTGTTTCCGTTCGGTACGCCGCGCCCGCACGACCCCACTCGCCCTGTTACCACGCTGAAGACAGCCTGGAAAAACCTGCGGTTGAAAGCGAAAGTCCAAGGACGCTGGCACGACAACCGACACACGCTGATCACCGAATTGGCGGAGAAGGGCGCCGGGGACCAGACGATTATGGACATCGCCGGCCACGTCTCAAAGCAGATGCTCAAACACTATAGCCACATCCGCATGAAGGCGAAACGAGTGGCCCTCGAATCGATCCTGGAGAAGCCGTCCGATTCGCCAGTTCAAGGTCAGGACAACTCGCCAGTGAGCACGAATGTGCAGCGGATTGAAGGGGGGTCCCTACAAAAGTCCCTACAGTCGGCTAATTTTTGTAGTGGGAAGGGTCGGAAAGTAGCTCGTAAGTCTTTGAAAAGAATTGGCTCCTCAGGTAGGACTCGAACCTACAACCCTTCGGTTAACAGCCGAATGCTCTACCATTGAGCTACTGAGGAGCAACACTACGCAGGCTTTTTCATTATAATCAGAGCGCGCCGCGGCGTGTCAAACCCGCGCCGCTTCCTGCGTGGCTCGCGCGTAATTCAAAAACAATGCCAGGCCTCGATACTCGGCCGCGCCGAGCTCACAAACGATGTGCTTCGTCAAGTATTCTCGCGCCAAGTCGGGGGGGAGCCGTCGCGGCGCGGTTTCCACTCGGATGATGTCGTCCAGATGGGCGCGGCCAAACTCGTAAGAAGCGTGGAAGACTGCTTCCACTTGCGGCGTGATGGCTTGCCTGCGCCCCGCCCAGATTGCGAAGACCATCGGGAGATCCGTCATTTCGGTCCACGCAGAGCCCAAATCAAGCACGTGATAGGGCAAACGGTCTGGATCGAGATGCAGCGCCGGATCGCCGATGATTAACGCTGCATCCGCAACCTCCAGCATCCTCGCCAGATCGGGCTCATGTGAAAGCATGCGCGGTGAAGCGCCATATCGGCGTTCCAGAATCACGCGCGCTAGCGCGATTGAAGTCCGGGAACTGGTGTCACCGGCTAACGTTCGAATCTCGCCAAACGGCCTGGAGGAAACCAGCAGAATACTGCGCACCGGCCCCCGCGAGGCGATCCCCAAGCCACTCACTCTGCCGTAGTCGTGCCGGTTCAGCTCAATCGAAGGAATGATGCCAATGTCCGCTGCGCCCGTCGCCACTTCCTGAGCACACTCGGACGGAATACGAAACTCCAGGTCGAATGCGCCACGCTGATCGCCGTGCAACAGGCCCCACACGAGTGGCGACGTGTTCAGATAACTGACGGCGCAAACTTTAATAGGGGGATCGAAAGGAATCAATTTTCAGTGTAGCAGCAGTCACGAACCGTGCGCTCTACTCCGGATGAACGGCGGAGCGGCGCTTCTTGTACGAGTACATGTCCCGATCCGCTGTGTCCAGCACCTGCCGCAGAGGCCCTCCGGTGGCCTCCGAGGCGCCCCAACTGAAGGAAATGGGAAGAGCTCCGTAACCGCGGACGCGGAAATTGTTCAGCCGATGCCGCACCTCCAGCATGCGAGCCTTCACCACCGCCAGATTCTGATTGCGGAACAGAATGACAAACTCATCCCCGCCCCAGCGAAACGCCTCGTCTTCCTGCCGAATCGATGAGCGCAGGAGATGGCCGATATTGCGCAGGATCTCGTCACCTACCAGGTGCCCATATTGGTCATTGATGCTCTTGAAATGATCCATGTCGCAGACCGCTACGACGCCGGAGAACGATTCCCTGCCCTCCATGCGGCGCTCGAGTGCGGCCTGATTGAGCAGGCCGGTCAGCCCGTCGAGGTCGAGGTTCTTCAGGCTTTCACGCCTCACGGCATCCATCTCGCTCGATATGGCGTCGATGCGGTCGCGCTGGTTTTCGATCCACATCGCCATGGCGGCGAACGCCAGCAGCGTCAGCAGCGCAAAATCATAAAAGCTGTTGTACTGCAGATAGCGCGGCCACTGCGGGTGCCCGCCGCGGTTATATAAATAGAAGAACACGGCCGCGTTGTGCAGGAAGGCAACCGCAAAGCAGAGCAGCGAAAAACGGAACAGCCGGCCGCCAACGCCCCCACTGCTGCGGATCATGAAGAAGCTGTACAGGTAGATGCTCCCCAGCACGAGCCCGTGCACCGCCTGAAAACCTTCGAAGCTGCTCTCTAGCCCCAGAAGATAGACCACGGCAAGGAATAGCGGAAAGCCCAGGAGCACCCGCGCCGCTGCTTTCCAGTTCTGCACCGCCCGCGCCGGCCCCCCGCGCGCGGCCGCCAACAGCGCCAGGGCGAACGCGAATTCAAAAAGTGCGTAGGGCCCCAGCCAAAACACCACCGTGCTCAAGAAGAACACGCGCAGGCAAATCAGCGCCACCACTTGCAGCGCCCAAGCTAGGCTCCAGTAGCCGAAATAAACGATCCCCGATTGCCGCCAGAGAAACAGAAAAACTAGGCAGAACAGAAAGGTACCTAGCACCTGGACATTCAGGGCAATCACGTCCAGCGCCGGCGGGTTCATTCAATCGCCCTTCAGCGTGTGACGGCGGATCGCGATCGCGTGCCCGGTCGCGTCTTCCACCTCAACGATCACCGAATGCAACTCCACCGACCCCTTGGCAGGCTCCATGCGCACCGGCATCCCAGTTAGAAAGCGCTCAATGATCACGTCCTTGCGGACGCCGATCACCGAATCGTACGGGCCGGTCATGCCCACGTCTGTCTGATATGCCGTGCCGCCGGGCAGAATCCGCGTGTCCGCAGTCGGGATGTGCGTGTGCGTGCCGATGACCGCGGATACGCGGCCATCCAGATACCAGCCCATGGTCATCTTCTCGCTGGTAAGTTCCGCGTGAAAATCCACGAAGCGAACTCTTGTGCCGGCCACCGAGTTCAGGATCTCATCCGCCTTGCGGAATGGGCATTCCGTCATGGGCATGTAGGTTCGGCCTTGCAGATTGATCACAGCGCATTGGTTGCCATTGCGCGCGTTGGCCACCATCACGCCCGATCCCGGGGCCGCCGCCGAATAGTTCGCCGGCCGCAGCAGCGCGGGATGGCGCCCCAGGTAATCGTAGATTTCCTTTTTGTCCCAAATGTGATTGCCGCTGGTGAGCACATCAAGTCCCATGGCGAACAGTTCCTCGGCGATCGATGGCGTGACGCCGAAGCCCCCCGCGGAGTTCTCCGCGTTCGCGATGGCGAGGTCGATGCGTTGCGTTTGTTTGATATCCGCCAGATGATCGGCCACGATGTGCCGGCCGACCGACGAAAAAATGTCCCCGATAAAAAGAATGTTCATAGGCGGCGCACCGGCCGGCGGCCCCGTGAGTCTCCCCGTTTTAGATGACTCGATCCGCCTTCCGTTTGACGTTCAAAACTTCGAGGTCACCGCGCCTTCCGACGCGGACGACACCAGCGCGCAGTATTTCGCAAATACGCCCGTCGTGTAGTGCGGAGCCGGCGCTTGCCAGCGCTTCAGCCTCTCGGCAATTTTTTCCGGCGCGATTTCGATGTTGATCTCGCGCGCGTCTACGTCGATGGAGATCGTGTCCCCCTCTTCGACTGCCGCGATCGGCCCGCCGTTGGCCGCCTCCGGAGCGATGTGCGCCACCATGAAGCCGTGCGTGGCTCCGCTGAAACGTCCGTCGGTTACCAGAGCCACGGAATCGGACAAGCCCGCACCGACGATTGCTCCCGTCACTCCCAGCATCTCGCGCATCCCCGGCCCGCCCCGCGGCCCTTCGTACCGGATAACCACCACGTCGTTGGGGCGGATCTCGCCGCGCGTCACCGCCGCCATTGCATCTTCCTCGCGGCCGAACACGCGCGCCGGTCCGCGGTGCTTCTTCTTGTCATGCCCGGCGAGTTTGATGACGCAGCCATCCGGCGCGAGTGATCCGCGCAGGATCGCGAGGCCTCCGGTGGGCTTGAGCGGCTTGTCCAGCGGACGAATCACTTCCTGCCCTGGCGTTTCCACCGCCTTGGCCGCCTCTTCCGCTACTGTGCGTCCCGTGCAGGTGATGGCTGTGCCGTCCACGTATCCGCCCTTCACGAGCCTCTGCGCGATCACCGGAATACCACCTGCCTTGTCCACATCCAACGCCACAAAGCGCCCGCCCGGCTTCAAGTCCACCAGGATCGGCGTGCGGCTGCTCACGCGATCGAAATCCTCCATAACCAGCGGGACACCCGCCTCGCGCGCGATGGCCAGCAGGTGCAGGACGGCGTTGGTCGAGCCGCCCGTGGCCGCCACACTGGCAATCCCGTTCTCCAGTGCTTTCCGGGTGACGATGTCGCGCGGCCGCCGGTTGTTCCTGACGGCGTCCATCACAATTTCGCCACACCGGATGCACACATCGTCTTTCCGAGAGTCCACCTGCGGAACCGACGCCGTCCCCATGGGTGAAAGCCCGATCAGTTCCATCACCGTCGCCATCGTGTTGGCGGTGAATTGGCCGCCGCACGCGCCGGCGCCCGGACAAGCCTCGTTCTCGATTTCCAGCAGCTCTTGATCGCTCATGCGGCCCGCCGCATTGGCGCCCACGGCCTCGTATACGTCCTGGATCGTAATGTCGTGCCCCTTGTGCCGGCCGGGCAGGATCGACCCGCCGTAGAGCACGATCCCCGGAATATTCAGCCGCAGCAGCGCCAGCGCTCCGCCGGGAATGGTCTTGTCGCACGCCACCAGCGTTACCAGGCCGTCGAACATATGGCCGCGCGCCACCAGTTCGATCGAGTCCGCGATCACCTCGCGGCTCACTAGCGACGCCTTCATGCCTTCGGTGCCCATGGTGATGCCGTCGCTGATGGCAATGGTGTTGAACTCCATCGGAGTACCACCCGCCTTCCGGACACCTTCCTTGACCTTTTCGGCCAGCGCGCGCAGGTGGTAGTTGCACGGCATCGTTTCCGTCCACGTGTTGGCGACCCCGATAATCGGCTTCTTCAGATCGTCATCGGTGAACCCGATAGCCTTCAAGAACGAACGGGCCGGAGCCCGGTCACGGCCTTGCGTGATCGTGTAGCTGTTAAGTTTCATCGGAATTAACTATCTTACTGCAAGCGAGCGCGCGGCTTCGAGCGGCGCACTGCGCCGGGCCGCTGATACTGGGTTGCTGCGTCTGCGCTCTCATGGCCCGTGTGAGGCGCGCCGCCACCGCGAGTCACAAAGCTGGCTTAAGGTTCGGGACCAGCGTCGTGCGAATGAGCCGGCTTGATCTCGGGCGTTCTCTGCGTCCTGGCGCCTCTGCTGTGAAATAAGGGCTCCGCTTCGCCATCCGTCCGTCGGTGATATCGTAGAGAGTAACCCTCGCGGCCTGAATAAAGATCCCCCGCTCAAGAAGAGAGAGGCGAGGAACGGTCCGCGGACAAAGCTTCGCTACGATACTGAGGAGTTGATTTCGAAATTATGCACACCGAAACACAGCACACACACACGACGATTCAAGCGCGGCGTCGTTTCATTCGGCGCTTCCTGCTCACTGCGGCGCTCGGGGCCTTAGCCGTAACCTGCGCCACCGCTGAGGAAACCGGATACGTCAAAGCGCGCGGTAAGCCAGGCGATGCCGGAGTTTTTATCAACGGTCAATACGTCGGGCCGGCCTCGCGATTCACGGTTCCCGAGAAGTACGCGGCTCCCGCGGGAGACGTCGAAGTTACCTTCAAGGACCCCCGGTATGAAGACTACACCGCGAAAGTGACGGTCCGCGCGAAGAAGACCACCCACATCAAGTACGCGATGAAGAAGCTCGAGGTGCCCAAGCCCCCGTTTGGCCGCTTCCGTCTGGGTGGCGGCGAGGCTGAGTCTTTCATATCCATCGCGTCGGGTGACACAGGCGCGGTCTACATCAACGACAAATACTACGGCTATGTCGACGAGCTGAACAACATAGGTGGCGGCCTCCTGTTGCCCCCCGGCACCTACGATCTGCACGTCGTGTCTCCGCTTTTCGGCGATATCCGCCAGAAGATCACCATCGAGGCGAATAAGGTCACGGTTGTGCCGTTGCCGGAAAAGAAGGGTAGCTAGAAGATCTCACGCAGCCGGCAGAGCTCATTCTGCACTCGCAGCTTGCGCGGCTGCCGGTGATTCCGGATTTCAGCGGCGCTTCTTTTTCTCCGACGCCAGTACTTCCAGCACCATCTTGCCCCGGTCGCCCGTGGTCCATCGCTGCTGGATCTGCTTTTCGCTGAGTCCGCCAACGCGCCCCAACAGCAGGAACGGCGGCAGCGCGTAAGGCAGGCTGTTCCACTGCGCCATCTCGGCGAGCGCCGGGAGCGCCCGCTCCCGCAACAGATCGAGCGTGCCGGCCGGCCGCGCGTCGGTGAGATTTACCAGCGCCTTGGCGGCCTTGATACGATCGCTCAAAACCACGGAGTTCAGCATCTCGACAAACCAGGTGGGCGAGATGTGGATCGCCAGCTCGGGCTTCTTAGCCGCCAGCACGGCGATCGCGGAAAGCGCACTCATGGCGCCCGCACGCACGCTTTCCTCGGGATCCTGCATGGCATATTCGAGATCGTTCACCACGGCGCTCTTGAGGGGGGCATAACCAATGAGGGTCGCGGCCATGGCACGCTGTTCCGCGTCCGCCGAGTTCCGGAGAACCTCGCGAATCTTCGCCAGTTGTTTCGGAACCAGATCGACGAAGCGAAGTTGTAGATCGCGCGCATCGGGATCGGCCGCGAGCGGGTGTCCATGGGTCAGGTCTTCCGCTGTGCTGCCGCGGCTCGCCGCCCTCTCGATGGCCTGGACCAACTCGTTGTACGGTTCAACAAGCTCGGGCGGCAGCGTGGCGTCACCCTCCGGCGGCGTTCGCAGCTCAAAGTGCGTCGCGCCCTTTTCCTCGATCCCCACAAACAACATGCTTCGGTCTCCGTCGCAGCACACCGCTTCCACTCGCGCCAGAACCACGCCCGGAATCTGCTCCAGACTGTCTTCCAGATCGCCTTTGGACGGCGGCAGAGGATCGCCGGTCTTCACACCCAGCACCTTCTGAACACGGCTCTCAGCTACTTTTCGCAGGCCGTAGTAGTCGATGGAGCCGATGCGCGGCATCGGATCACCCGCGAGCACCGCGGGCAGCAGGAAAAACAAATAAACCTTCACAGTATTCTGACGCGGGAAACTCGGGTGCGGATACCAGCCGGCAAAGTCTACGCCTGTTTCTCTGCCATCGGACCGATCACCGGCAAGACTAGGCGCTCATTCTGCCACGCCGTCCACATGAGCACGAGCCACAGAACCAGACAGGCCAGCATGAACAGCGGACTGAGCAGCAGAGCCACATGCCTGCCAGTCAACGAGATACCCACCCAAACGACGATGATCGCCAGGTTTACGAAGATAGCCTGAAAGGCATGAAAGCGCACTCGCCGGTTGTGCCGATACGGCTCGAGGAACAGCAGCAGCACACCTGTCACGCCCAGCAAGAGATAGCACAGCGCGCTCGCGATGTTGTCCGCAATGACCGGGCCCGGCGGCTGGTCCGGCGTAGGGGGTGCGCAGTGGCCGCACTCCCCGCCGTTCAGCATAGCGCCGCACTTGGGACAAACCGCCATAAGAATCCGGGCCTGTGCCCGGGCCGCTAATGCACCCCTAGTTTCCGGCCTGTTGCTCGGCCAGAGGACCAATGATGGGCAACACCAGCTTCTGGCCTTGATAGGCCTTGATAAGCAGCACTAGCCACAAAACAAAGCATCCCAGCCAGATCAACGGACTCACGAAGATCATCAGTCCATGAGTGATCGCCGACAAGACCATGATGCCGATCCACACCACGATCGAGGCGACGTGGAAGAAGATCGACTGAAACGCGTGAAAGCGAATATTACGGTTCTGGTTGTAGGGCGCGAGCACCAGAAACAGAATACCGGTGATCAGACCCAAGGCATAACAAAGAGCGCAGGCCGCGTTATCGGCCAAACCCGCCGGTGCCGCGCTGGTTGGCGCCGCGGCCGGTGCCGCAGCGCTTCCTACTCCACTGCCCGTTACGTTCACGGCAGCTCCGCACTTCGGGCAAAAACGCCCATCCACTTGACTGCCGCAACTTGCACAGAATGCCATATTGTGAAACTTTACTTCCGGCCAGCCCCATTTGCAAGCGGGTGGGTACCTACCCCGGACGCTTGTGATGCGGTATTTTATACAGACGACCAAAACACGACGAAAGGCACTCACTGATGAAACGCATCCTCCTGTTGGCATCGTTGCTCCCGGCCCTGGCGGTCGCGCCCCTTGCGGCGCAGACGCAAACCCGCCTCGAAGACGTCCACGGCAAGACCATTCTGCTGTTCACGCCGCACCCCGACGACGACACCTTCTGCTGCGCCGGTACACTCGCGCTGCTGGCAAAAAACGGCAACAACATCCGCATCGTCATCTATACCAACGACGATAAGGGCTCCTACGATCCCGAGATGACCAGCGAGCACTTGGCCCGCATTCGTATGCACGAGGAAGAAGAGGCCTGCCGCATCATCGGCATTCCGAAGCAGAACATCCAGTGGCTGGAATACCACGATGGCATGCTGGAATATGCCAACACGCGCGATCTGGTCGAGGAGGTGACCCGCATCATCCGGCAGGTTCGGCCCGAAGTGGTCCTCTCCATCGATCCCGGCTCAGAGTACGTCCGCTGGCACAAGACCGACCACCGCATGGCTGCCAATAACACCATGGACGCCATTCGCGCCGCCGAGTGGCACCTGTATTTCCCCAATCAGTTGCTGCACGAGGGTCTCGAGCCGTGGGAAGTTCCCCAGGAGTACTACTTCTACGTAACGCAGAAGGAGGCGAACTACTGGGTCAACATTGACAGTGTTGTGGAGAAGAAAATCGATGCGGCGGTGGCCCATGTCAGCCAGTGGGAACCATCCATCCACCACTACCGCCCGGATTGGGGCGCCGCGGAGCTGGAAAAGACAAAAGCGGAAATACGCAGCCACATCCTCAAGAAGGACGGTCACTACGTAGAGGCGTTCCGCAACGCCGCCGGCTTCAACCAGGAGTAAGGTTACTGCACAGTTAGCCGAACTGGTTCCTCGATCAGTTTAGGCTGCGCGCTGACCAACATCACCATCAGGCTGTAGCGGCCCGCTGCAGCCTTTTCCGGCACTTTGAACTTGATTTCAGTGGCGGATTGCTCCAGGATCACCATCTTGATGTCGGTCTGGCCGGTGGTCAGAAACAAATCGGCCACGCGCGATTTGTCCAAGTGCTCGCCTGTCACCGTTGCCGTCTCGCCAGCACTAACCGCTTCCGGACTCACGCTTCGCATTACCGGCGTAGGCAAAGTTTCAGACTCCTTGACATCGCCGCTGGTGGCTAATTTCACCCCGCTCAGAAACAGAACCGCTACTGCTGCCACTTTGAAGAGCCGCATACCGCGTTCTCCTTCCATAGGTCGGGGCGCACGCCGTTTGCCACGCGCAACCATAACATAACAAGAACCTTGCGAGGCGATCCGACTGCGTCAAAAGACGCACTCGATCTTTGGCTGCGTCAACCGCCCCAGCGTAAGGGTCGTGATAGAATCCGGCAGATGTTTAGACCGGCTGCACTACTGCTCATGTCAGCGGCGCTTCCATTTGCGGCACGATCGCTCGACCTGAGCGGCGCAACCGTCGTAACCACCTCAAATCGCAAAGCCGTCGCGATGCTAACAGAAGAAGTGGAGAAGCGCACAGGCATTCTCTGGCCGGTGGCGAAATCCGCGGCCGGCACTCGCATCGAGGTGATCGAACAGCCCGCAGCACCCGTCGAGGGGTACCACATCGAAGTGCGTAATAACTCTGTGCGCGTGGCCGGTAACGACGCTCGCGGGGTGTTGTTTGGGGTCGGCCGGCTGCTCCGGGAAATGCGCATGGAGCGCGGCGCGGTCAGCATTGCGGATGGCTGGAGCGAGACAAGCGCGCCAAAATACAGGCTGCGCGGCCATCAGCTCGGCTACCGGCCCAAGACCAACTCATATGACGGCTGGTCGGTACCGGTCTGGGAGCAGTACATTCGCGATCTGGCGGTGTTCGGTACCAACGCCATCGAGCTGATCCCGCCGCGTTCGGATGACGACGCCGACAGCCCGCATTTCCCGTTGCCGCCGATGCGCATGATGACCGAAATGTCGCGCCTGGCAGATGAATACGGGCTCGATGTGTGGATCTGGTACCCGGCGATGGACCTCGCCTACTCCGATCCGAAAACCGTTGCCGCGGCCCTGGAGGAACGGGGCGAGGTGTTTCGCAAGCTGCCACGAATCGACGCAGTTTTCGTTCCGGGCGGTGATCCCGGCCACACCGAGCCCAAGTTCTTGATGGCGCTCCTCGAAAAGGAGACGGCTGTTCTCCACCGCTATCACCCCAAGGCGCAGATGTGGATGTCTCCACAGAGCTTCAACCAGCAATGGCTCGACGAGTTCTACTCCCTCCTCCAGAGTGAGCCGGCCTGGTTGAGCGGTGTGGTGTACGGCCCGCAAATCCGCGTGAGCCTGGCGGAGCTTCGCGCGGCGGTTCCGAAGCGCTATCCGATTCGCCACTATCCCGACATCACGCACAGCCGCCAGTGCCAGTACCCGGTGCCGGATTGGGATGTTGCTTACTCGGCCACCGAGGGCCGCGAAGTGATCAATCCGCGGCCCATGGACGAAGCGGAAATCTTCCGCCGTACCGCGCCCTACACGATCGGCTTCATATCGTATTCGGAGGGCTGCAATGACGACGTGAACAAGTTCGTTTGGAGTGCGCTCGCCTGGAATCCGGAAGCGAAAGTGGAGGATATTCTGCGCGAATACGGGCGCTACTTCATCGGCGAGCGCCATGGCGAGAGTTTCGCGCACGGCCTGATGGAGCTCGAGCGCGACTGGAAGGGACCACTGGCCACGAATGCGGGCGTCGAGCGAACGCTGGCGCATTTCGAGGAACTGGAGCACGCCGCCACGCCGCAAATGCTTGCCAACTGGCGGTTTCAACAGGCGCTCTACCGCGCTTATTACGATGCCTATACGCAGCGGCGGCTGTTCTACGAGACGCAACTCGAACAGCAAGCCATGGATACCGTGCGAAATGCGCGCCAGGCGGGCAGCGAGCGTGCCATGGCCGAGGCAGAAGCCATCCTGCACAAAGCCGTGACCGATCGCGTGGCCGGCGACCTTCGCGCTCGCGACTTCGAGCTGGCCGAGGCGCTGTTCCAGAGCATTCGCATGCAATTGAGCGTGCCTCGCTACAAAGCCATTGCCGTTGACCGCGGCGCGACCCTTGACACGATTGACGCTCCGCTGAACAACCGGCTGTGGCTGGAACAGCGCTTCCGCGAGCTGCGGGCAGCTTCGAGCGAGTCCGATCGCCTGGCGAGTATCGACCAGATTCTGAACTGGACAGACCCTGGCCCCGGCGGTTTCTACGACGACCTCGGCGACACCACTCGGCAACCGCACCTTGTGCCAAGCGACAGCACGCTGGTCGGGTTCGGTCCCACGGGCACGCGGCGCCGTTCCTGGTGGGACCACGCCGAATCCCGCTACGACACGCCCGTGCGCATGCACTACGCGAGTCTCGATCCGGCGGCGCGATACAAAATTCGTGTTGTTTACGCGGGCGAAAATCCTCGCCGCAAGTTGCGGCTGGTGGCAGGTGAAAAATGGGAAGTGCATTCTCTGATCGAAAAACCGGCTCCGCTAAAGCCCCTTGAGTTCGACATTCCCCACGAGGCCACCGAACATGGTGAACTGGATCTTGCCTGGTACGGCGAGCCGGGATTGGGTGGCAACGGCCGCGGGTGCCAAATTTCCGAGGTGTGGCTAATCAAAAAATGAGCGACGCAGTGTGGGAAAGTCCAGTCAAGAAGCGCTTGCGCGAGGGCGAGCCGGTTATTGCGGTGACCATCACCTCGGCCAACGTAGAGGTGGCGGCACAGGCCGCGAGTTTGGGTTTCGATTTTCTGTGGATCGAAATGGAGCACTCGCCGGTAACGCTCGAGACCCTGCGCCAGATCGTGCTCGCGACGCGCGGCTTAAAAGCGCTGCCGTTCGCGCGCGTGCCTGTGAATGAACTCTGGACGGCGAAGCGCGTGCTCGATGCGGGAGTGTCCGGAGTAATCTTTCCGTTTACCAGCACGCCGGAGCTGGCGGCGCAGGCCGCGGCGGCGTGCCACTATCCGCCGTTGGGGCGGCGAGGCTCGGGCCCAGTGCTGGCGCGAACCACTTGGCCGGGCGGCTCGGAAGGATACCCGGATTCGGCCGATCAAAACGTAGTGGTGATCGTGATCATCGAAGAGGCGCGCGCGGTGGAAAACGTGGAAGCGATCGCCGCGACGCCGGGTATCGACGTGATGTTCATCGGGACGAGCGACCTCTCGTATTCACTCGGACTGCGGGGCAACCAGGATCACCCGCAATTGCACGAGGCCATCGAGAAGGTCATCGCGGCGGGCAAGAAGCACGGCAAAGTGGTTGGGCGGCCGGCCGCGACACCCGAGCAGGTGCAGAAATTCATGGCGCAGGGCTTCGGCCTGTTTCAAGCTCCCACCGACATCGGCTTCCTGACCGCAGGCGCGCGCCAATACCTGGAGCCGCTGGGGCGCACAGCGGTGCAGCAGAAACCAAAAACGGTTTACTGACGCGGGAGGATCGACCCGCTGCCAGCAGGTGTATGTTCGTGATAGAGATGTGAGATGCGGACGCTGGTTCTTGCGTTGGTTGCAGCCGGTCTTTTGATAGCGCAAAAGCCCCCGGCGCCACTGTTTCAGGTTCTCATGGGACGATTAACCGCGGTATCGGGTGACAGGATTGAAGTGCAGGATTCGACCGGAACTCATGTTCTCTATTCTGACGTAGCCAGCGACATTTGGCGCGGCAAGGATTATCACGATTTCTCTGTGGAGAATGCCCGGATCTCCGTTGAAAGTTAGCGACCCTCGACCCTCATAGGCTACGCGACGGCAGTTCGCTTCGCAATCGGCTTCTGGGAAACCGCATTGGTCATGGCGGACAGGAGCACTGGAATCTGGCGATGGCCGATGACTTTGCGGAACTGCCGCTCGGCAACCAGCAATCCAGATCCAACCCAGCGCTCGATCTGATCGCCGGGCTGCCAGCGTTTCACGTTCCGGCAGACGGTTTCGACGATGGAGAAGGCAGATTCGATGACGTTGGTGCAGCTCAGTGTCCGGCGGAGTTGATCCGGTACCCGCAGCCGATGGACTGTGAGCGTCTCCTCCATGCCCTCTTCCAGGCTGCGCGCCGCGCTCGGATTGAGATCCATCAGTTCACGGTGCAATTTCTCCAAGGCGCGTTTGGCGTCGGAGTACTCCGACATGGCGTAGGCGTTCTGGAGTTTCTTTTTGATATCGCCTTTATGTTCGTCGGGCAAGTGATCCACGACGTTCCGTTTCTTATGGACCTGACAACGTTGGATGAAAGCCGCTTCCCCGGCATGGCGGCGCACCGCCGCGTGCAGCGCTTTGCCACCGTCCAGAATGTAAAGCCGCGGCGTCGAAAAGTCCAACCCTCGCTCCACCAACTCGCCCAACAGAGCGCTCACCACGGTCGCGTTCTCCGTCGCCCCCTCGCGGATGCCCAGCACGGTCTTGGTTCCATCGCAGCCAATGCCAAGGGCTACGATCATCTGCCGGTCTTTGAATGGAGTCCCGTCGATCAGCACCGCGCATAAGCGCAACTCGCCCAGCGGCCGCTCCATCAACTGTTTCACCTTCTCCCGGCTGGCTTCGATGAAGTTCTCACTAACCGCCGACTTCTCGATTCCGTAGGCATTCTGGAAATCCTTCACCACGGCTCCGTAGTTGCGCGTCGAGAGTCCGCGCATCATCTTGTCCCACACGCTCGCTTGCATTGGCCCACTACGCTGAAACAATTCGTAGCTGCCTAAATGCTGTTCCCGTTTGTCAGCCGTGCGTAGGCGCGTTCTGCGGATCGGCACCTTCTGGCCGTCCACCACGCAATAACCATCTTCCTTGCCCCAACGCTGTGCCCTGCGCCCTTCGTGTTGCTGGTGGCGCTCACCGGCCAGCGACTTTACTTCCTCGTCCATCACCAGGTGCATCAGTTCCAGACCAGCCTGCCGCAGCAAGTTGCCCACGCCCTGCTGTAACAAGCCGACGATCTCGGCCAGCGGAAGGATCATCTGGATGTTGGGATTCTGTTCGATGGCGATCCGGCGGAACTGCTGCACGGCCCGTTGTTGTTCTATCTGGTATCGTCTCTTCATAGCGACTCTCTCCTTTTTCTTGGCAGAAAAATCGACCCTCGGCCCATTATGGCCGGGGGTTTGAGAGTCGCTACTTTCTACGAACTATCGGGCATCCTCTCTCTGTGCTCGATCTTGGCGACGAAGTCGATATTCGGTACCGGAACGATACCCAATCGCGCGCAGTTGTAATCAATCTTTGGGCTAACATCGACAAAGTGGAAGGCCGCATCACGCGTATTGGCCGGGACGGATTCCAGGTCGACGAGAACTATTCCGCAGACCCGGATTCAGGCTACCGCCGCGGATTACGCGAGATCATTTATGATTCCGGTACGCGGTGGGAAAGCAGCCTAGCAGCGCGTGGATAAAACAAAATTCTGCCTGCACGTCAGAGTAGAAGGCGGGAGTGATGTCGGCAACCGGTTCAGACAGATTGTGTCCCGATGTGGCGTCGCTCAACCTCAACCAGCCATAGAAACCAGAAACAGACATCGGCCAGCCGGTCCGCAGCCCGCCGAGGAGTACCAGCACCCAGTACGATGCGCAGGATCAAGCTCAGATTGAACGCAGCTGCGTGCACCAGAGCCCGCTTGGCGATGTTCTGCTTGCCCCGCAGATGCACTCGTCGCATGCCGCCCCTATCGTATAAGTGTGTCCCGGCCCGTTCCAGATACTCTCCCCGCCGCCGCAGCAACTGCTTGCCGGTTTGGCTTTGCAGCCGGCACCGATTCGCGTACACCGCCTGGCGTTCCGCAGCTTGCCCGCGCCAGTTCTGCCGCCCACGCTCCGGCTCGCTGACGATGGTCTGCACCCCCACCTCGGCCAACGCGCGCACGCTGTCCCGGCTGTGGTAACCCTTATCCGCCACCACTCGCTCGACGCCGATCTCCGAGACGCCCGCGCAAGCCCCCACAGCGTTTTCCCCCGCCGCGGTCCCCGCCATGGTGGTGATTTCTCTTCCGGCCTCGCTCAATGTCTCCCGCATACTATCGGTGTCGCCCTGGTCTCCGGGCTGGATACCCAGCGCGACTACCGCCCCGGTGTCCAGATCTACCACCTGCTCGGCTTTGTATGCCAGATGCGTCCGGCCATCCTTCATCTTCGTGATCCGTGCTTCCGGATCATGCGGGTTCACCCAGTCCCGATTGGACAACGATTTCTTCCGCTTCCGGTCAAAGCGCTGCCGCTGCTCCGGCGTGGGCTCCTCCACGCCTTCGGCCCTCATTAGCTGCGCCACATGTTCATCGTAGTTGTGACCGTCGTCGCGTCGCACGATGCTCCGCAACGCGGCGTTGGCTTCCAGCGTGGTCGCATCCACTCCCAGGTTCTTACCACTCAACAGCCCTTCCTCCGCTAGCCGTTTCAACACCCACCGGAACACCGCTTTGTGCGTTCCCAGGTTCATCAGCCGCCGCGTCTTCGACAACGTGGAATGATCCGGCGTCCGCTCCTCCAGGCTCAGTCCTAAAAATTCGCGCAAGCCCAACGAATCCGACACCCGGTAGGCGATCCCGCGCTCCGAATCGATCCCTTCGAAGTAGCCGATGAAGAAGCACCGAAAGTAAGTTCCCGGTGTGATCGAGGGCCGCCCCATCCGCTCGGCGTAGTATTTTCGGCAGATCCGCTCCGCGTAGCGGTCAAACTTGGCCTTCTCCAAAATCTCGTTTACCCGGCTATAGAAGGGATGCTGGGTGTGCGCCCGCAACTGAGTCGTCTCGACCCAGATAGAAGTCTGCTTTGCCTTCTTCTTCCCCAACGCCATGATCCAGTCTACGGCTGCAACAAAATCGACTCAAGATGTTTTGTGACTTTATCCACGCGCTGCTAGCAGAGGATCTGAAAATTGGCCGCGACGTTTTCGTTATCGGCCTGAAACTCCCCAGCGGTAAGTTGGAGGCCACGCGGGTAATCGTCTACGAAGGCCACACGCCGGTGCGCATGAAGCCGTCACGCATCATGCTTCCAAACGGTGCGGCGCGCTGATCATAGTGGAGCGAGCAAGACCCGCACCCGCCAACACTATCCATTCGTGCCACGCAACTATCTGTTCGGATAGCGTCTCATAGACTGCGGGCAACGCCGGCTGTTTGCGCCGCGATTTGCGCTAATCCGTGATCTCCGTGCAGCACAATGCTTTCCCGGTGTTCGGCAGGCCTCGCCGTCCGCGCGTTAATGATTGGCATACGAACTGCTTTATAAGGAGTGCGCGAGGAGAAAGTCATGAAGCTCGGAGAGAAAATGGAACGTGGATTCACGTTGATTGAACTGGTAGCCGCAGGCGCCATTGCCTCGCTGATTGGTGTGTTGCTGCCTGCAGTACAGCGCCTCCTCCCGTAACGTTATGGGGGGGATTGCGGTTCGCAGCCATTCTAATACCCTGCCAGTACCCTACCCCAACTTCCCCGTAGGAATCCCGTCACCCAGGCGGACGTGCTAAATCGTTTAGCGCGTCCGCTCTTTCCAATCCTGACAAGCCTATCTGCCCACCACACCCGCCAGCGGACTTGACGCGCTGGCGTACAGGCGCCTCGCCATGCGGCCGGATTCAAAGGCTAACCGGCCGGCTTCCACTGCCAGATTCATCGCGCGCGCCATTTTTTCGGCGTCTTCGGCTTCGGCGATGGCCGTATTCATGAGCACGCCATCGGCGCCGAGTTCCATGGCGATCGCAGCGTCAGAGGCGGTACCGACACCGGCATCCACGATCAGCGGAACGGCGGTGATCACTTCGCGCAAAATGCGGAGGTTGGTCACGTTCTGTATGCCGAGTCCGGAGCCGATGGGAGCGGCCAGCGGCATCACCGCGGCGGCGCCTGCATCCACAAGCTTGCGCGCGTTGACGACGTCATCATTTGTGTACGGGAGCACCACGAAACCGTCCTTCACCAGCGTGCGCGTGGCTTCAAGCAGGCCTTCGTTGTCGGGGAAAAGGGTCTTCTGATCGCCGATCACTTCGAGCTTGATCCAGTTCGAAAGGCCGACTTCGCGGGCAAGCTGGGCGGTGCGAATGGCATCGTCCGCCGTGTAGCAGGCTGCGGTGTTCGGCAGGATGAAGAACTTCGAGCGATCGATGTAATCGAGCAGCGACTCCTTGGACTTGTCGGTCAGATTGACACGGCGCACGGCGACCGTGACCATCTCGGCGCCGGAAGCTGCGTGGCAACGGGCCATTTCAGGAAAACTGCGGTACTTGCCGGTGCCTACGATGAGGCGCGAGTGAAACTCACGGCCGGCGATGATGAGGTTGTCTGACATGCTTCTATTCTATGCCCGGCTCTTCAAGCGGGCGGCGGAAGGGATTGAAGTTGGTCGAGCGATCGAACGTGTCGACGCCTTCTTGCCGCTTGAGGAAATTGACGATCTGATACGTCAGCGGCGTGGCCAGAACTTCGTAGACCACCTTGAAGAGGTATCCCCACACGACCAGGCTCACAATCAGGGAAGGCGTCAGTGATCCACCGAAAGCTAACGTCATGAACACGACCGTGTCCACGGCCTGTCCAACGACCGTCGAGCCTACGGTGCGCGTCCACAGGTGCTTTCCATCGGTCCACAGTTTCATCTTCGCCAGGACGAACGAGTTCGCAAACTCCCCACACCAATAGGCAATGAGACTGGCGGCAACTATACGCGGTACCTGATAGAAGACCGTCCGGTAGGCTTCCTGATTGTTCCAACCGGGAGCCGGGGGCAGCCAGACCATAAAAACGCACATCACCGAAAGCAAACCGGATGCGAAGAACCCTATCCAGATGGCGCGGCGCGAGGCCCCGTAGCCGTACACCTCGGTGAAGACGTCGCCAAAAATGTACGTCAGAGGGAACAGCAACTGCGCTCCACCCACGCGGACCGGTCCGATGGCGGTGATCTTCTGGCCGACTAGATTCGAGATCAGGAGAAGAACGACGAAGATGTGGACCAGAAGATCGTAGTAGCGGAATTCCCGCGCCTTCATCCGGAGGCTTTACCTTCCCACTTGATGCTGTGATCGGAAGTGACGGCCAAAGTCTCCGGGGGCGAGTCGATACGGAAGTACGACCACGGGCCGGGGATCCAGGGATAACGATCGATGACGGACTCGTTGACCTCAACGCCGAGCCCCGGCTTGCGCGGCACGATGAGATCGCCGTGATCGATTTCGAGCGGCTCTGTGAAAATCTCTTCGGCAAGTGGGAACGGGTACATGCCCTGGCGGACTTCGCTCGAGTAGCAGGGATATTCCAGCCACTCGACCACCATCTCGGGCCAGCAGATGCCGAGGTGCGCGGCGGCAAGCACTTCGAGCGCGGTGCCCCAGCTATGGAAAGCGAACTTCAAACCTTCGTGCGCGATCTCGCTGAACAGGCGGCGGGCCATGGCGTAGCCGCCCTGGCAGCACACATCCATCTGCACGTAGTCGACGCATTGCGTGAGCACCATGTCGAGATAGCGCAATTCGTTGGGCTCGTGCTCACCGCTGGCGATAGGCAGAAGATCCTCTTGTTTCAAGCGGCGATAGGATTCGTGATCGTCGGGCGGCAGCGGCTCCTCAAGCCACGCCACGCGCTGTGAAGCCATCTCCCGGGCCAGTTGTTCGACGGTAGCGAAACTGTAGCTGCGATCGCCCATGCGCCACCACGTGTGTGCGTCCACCATCAGATCGAAGTCGGGTCCGACGGCTTTTCGCATCAGGCGGACGGTCTCCAGATCCTCGTCGGGTCCGCGCCCCGGCCGCATTTTGTAGGCGCGGAAACCGAGATCGGCAATGGCGCAGGCTTCCTCCGCGTATCGTTCGGGAGGCATGTACATGCCCGCGCTGCCGTAGAGCCGAATGCGATCGCGTACCCGGCCGCCAATGGTTTCCGAAAGCGGCACGCCGAGAGACTTCGCCACCAGATCGTAGAGTGCGATCTCCACCGCGCAATACACTTTCGCCAAGTCCGGGTTCTGGCCGGGACCATCGAAGAACTGCACGCGCAAAGCGTCGGGATCGGCCAGCGTACGGCCGAACAGGAACGGCCCGATGGTGGATTGAATCGTCGCCTGCGCCCTTTCGCTGCCCGGGCCCGGTGCATAACCGGTGAGGCCGTTATCGGTGTCGATGCGGATAAGCATGGCGTCGCGCTTGAGAATAGTACGCTCGCCGCCGTGGAACGAAAGCTTCAATGGCTCTTTGAAGGGATAAGAGAGCAGGAACGAACGGACGCTGGAGATTCTCATTGCTGGCAGATCGGCAAGGGCGCCTGCGTTTACCGTAGCAGAACGCGGAGCGCGCTTGCGATTTTCACCCGGTCCACCCAGAATAGCAAAAGTGCCCAAGAAGGTCGCGGTAACGCATGAAGACTTGAAAAAGGCGGAGCCGTACGCGGCGGCGCTGCGGCTGGTGGGTCTGGAACCGGTGCTGGTGTCAGCCGAAGACGCACGATCGCTCGTCGGGCTGGATGGCTTGCTGCTGACCGGCGGCCGGGACATCGACCCGAAGCAATACGGCCTGGAACCCGTGCGCGAAACGCAGGCGCCCAACCCGGCGCGCGACCGCATGGAGAGAGGCCTGTTGGGTGCGGCTCTCGACCGCGATCTGCCAGTGCTGGGCATCTGCCGCGGCTTGCAGTTGTTCAATGTGCATATGGGCGGGACGCTGATCCAGCATCTCAAGGGCGATCCGCACCGCACCTTGCCGAGGCCCAAGGATTCCGCGAAGCCGGTGCATGAGATCAGCGTCGAACTGGACACGAAGCTAGCCGCGATTTTCGGCGCGGGACAACATGCGGTGAATTCACGGCATCATCAGGCGGTCGATAAGCTGGGATCGGGCTTATTGGTTTCGGCGAAATCCGTGAAAGACGGCATCATCGAAGGCCTCGAATTGCCGGAGAAGGAATTTGCGGTCGCCGTGCAGTGGCACCCCGAGGATCAGGTGCCCGGCGACGAAACGCAAGTCAAGCTGTTTCGCGCCTTCGCGAAAGCGGTGAACAAGCGGGGCTGACGGACGGTCCATCGAGAGACAGTATTTCAATTCTATTTCGTTTTGGGGAACTTAGTTACTGTAGGCGGGGGCGTTTCTGTTCGTTCCAGACTAAACCGTCAAAGATAGCAAGAACCTGCTTGCGGTAAGCGTACACGCGATGGAGAGACTCGCGGAACGACTGTTCAAAGTCCCTTGCTTTCAGCCATTTATCCAGCATTGCCGGAGGGACATCGATGTCTTGCCGTAGAGTCTCCACCGAGTGGCCGCGCAGGAAAAGGCCGTAGAAGAACGCCGCTTCCCGTTGCGGTGCCAGTGGATCGAAGTCGTCTCTCGCCGTCATAAACAGTCTCAGCGAAAATGCCAGTATAGCGGTGTGGACCGTCTACGATCAAGTAGTTTCGAGGCTGCTATTATTGGTCGCTGAAGCCCCCATGCCCACCCACATTCCCCGGCCTTCGCGCGTCGAAGCGTCCGGCAATAAGCCCAAGCTTATTGATGAATATATCGGCCGTATCAATTCAAAAAATGAGGCCGTAAGCATCGCTCATATGCAAAGCCCGGGCGGATGGCAGGAGTCGGGGCAAACACCTGAGTTTGACGAGTTCACCGTGCCGAGTACATCGCCGTATGTCTTCCCGCTTTTTCCCTGGCAACGGTGCACCGGGATGGAGAGTAGCTCAATCGTTCGCGCGCGGGAAACCGGCAGGCACGCGGGTGCATACTATCCATATGGATGAAAACTTCATATCCTCGTTCGAGTCGCTGGGCAAGAGTGCCAGTGTGAAATCGGTCTACGGTGACCCGGTCTCGGCCAATGGCAAGACCATCATTCCTGTAGCCCGTGTGGCCTACGGTTTCGGCGGGGGCGCAGGAAGAAAACAGAGCGAAGGAAACCCAAGGGAAGGCGAGGGCGGCGGAGGCGGGTTGTACGCCGTACCAATCGGCGTGGTGGAAGTGACGGATACGGATACCCGTTTCATTCCGTTACACGATAAGCGCCGGCTCGCGGGCGCGGCGCTCGCCGGGTTCTGTTTCGGCGTTTGGTGGGCTCGCCGGAAGCATTAGCGGGCCGCATCTAAATCGTTATATTAATATATTTTATAATAACATCCTCTTGCATTTACAATCCTCTCCACGGTACACTCGATCTCAGTAATGTTCGAAGGTTCCACAGCTCGACTCGTTAGTCCCGAATCTCTCGTCGTCAGCATTATTATTCTGGTCATCGTATCCGGCCCCGCTTGAGGCCGCTCGGTTAGATTCCGAGGCCATCAGCGGGGAGCAAGAAACCGGCTGATGGCCTTTTTTGTTGTATGGACACTTTTTTGAGGCGAAGACGATTATGTCGAATTTGATGAGCGGCGCCGAAATGCTGCTGGAATGTCTGGGGCGCGAGGGAGTGGATTGCTTCTTCGGTTATCCGGGAGGCGTCACCTTGCCCTTCTACGACGCCTTGTACGACCACCACATCCGCCATGTACTGGTGCGTCACGAAGAGAACGCGTGCTTCGCGGCCGAAGGCTACGCGCGCGCGACCGGAAAGGTGGGCGTCTGCTGCGCGACTTCCGGGCCGGGCGCGACCAACCTGGTCACTGGCCTGGTGAATGCCTTGATGGATTCCATTCCCGTCGTGGCCATCACGGGCCAGGTCCACAGCAAGCTCATCGGCAGCGACGCCTTTCAGGAAGCCGATACGTTCGGCATCACGCGCTCCTGCACCAAACACAACTTCATGGTGAAGGACCTCGCAGACCTTCCCCAGATCGTCCATGAGGCTTTTTACATTGCCTCCAGCGGGAGGCCCGGGCCGGTGCTCGTGGACGTGCCCAAAGATGTATTTCAGGCCCAGGGACATTACACGCCGGTCACCAGCATTCATCTTCCCGGCTACAAGGTCTTCACCGAAGGCCACACTGGACAGATCAAACGCGCCGCGCAGATGATCTGGGATGCGGAGCGCCCGTGGGTGTACGCGGGCGGCGGCATCATCGCTGCGGGCGCTTCGAGCGAACTGCGCGAAATGGCGGAGATTGCGGACGTGCCGGTTGTCTGCACGCTCATGGGTTTGGGAGGCATGCCGGCCGAGCATCCGAATTTTGTGAGCATGCCGGGCATGCACGGCAGTTACGCGGCCAACATGGGCATGTCGCATTGCGACGTCATGATCGCCCTGGGCGTGCGCTTCGATGATCGCGTGACCGGGCGCCTCTCGGCTTTTGCGCCCCATGCCAAAGTCATCCACGTGGACATTGACCCGGCGGAGATCGGCAAGAACCGTGTACCCGATCTGCCGATCGTCGGTGATGTCAAGCGGGTGCTCGAGCGGCTCAACAAAATGCTGGCGGAGGCAACGCCGGAACGGAAAGCGAGAAACGCCGCCGCGCGCCAGGCTTGGTGGGCGCAGGTGCGGGCGTGGAAGCAGGAGTTTCCGCTGGCGCCGGTTTTCTCCGACACGGAAATCAAGCCGCAGCACCTGATGGCGGAAATTGACCGGCTTTCGGGCGGGCAGGCGATTGTTTGTTCCGATGTGGGCCAGCACCAGATGTGGGCGGCTCAACTGATCCGGTTCAGCGAGCCGCGCCTATGGATCAACTCGGGCGGCTTGGGCTCTATGGGGTTCGGCCTGCCCTCAGCCATCGGAGCGCAGTTCGCACGGCCCGACAAGCTGGTGTTCGCGATTGTCGGCGATGGCGGCTTCCAGATGTCCATTCCGGAACTTTCCACCATAGCGAGCCATGGGTTGCCAATCAAGATCGTAGTTATGAATAACGGCTACCTGGGCATGGTCCGGCAGTGGCAGGAGCTGTTCTACAACAACCGCTTAAGTGCGGTGGAACTGGACACATTCCCAGACGCCGAGAAGCTCGCGGGCGCGTATGGATTCAAGGGCCGCACGGTTGAGAAGCCGCACGAATTGGCTTCCGCGCTCAAAGCCGCGGTCGAAGAGCCGGGGCCGTATCTGCTCAACGTGAGGGTTTCGCCGTGCGAAAATGTCTACCCCATGATTCCCGCCGGTGCCGCGGTGCACGAAATGGTGATGGGGCCGCCGGAGCCGGTGGCTGTTCCTCAGTAAAGGATGACTTATGCTGCAAGTGATCTCACTGTTACTCGAAAACAAGCCGGGCGCTCTGATGCGGGTGACAGGCGTACTGACGGCGCGCGGCTACAACATTGAAACGCTGACGGTCGCGCGCACGCTCGATCCCGAGCTTTCGCGCATGAGCATCGTGGTGGACATTGATCCCGGGCTGCGTGCGCAGGTGATCAAGCAAATGAACAAGCTGGTGAACGTGCTGCAGGCGGTAGACCTTACCGATTCGCACGCGGTAGTGCGCGACCTGGTGCTGATTCGCGTGCGGGCAACGCTCGAAAAGCGCACCGCGATTCTGAAGGAAGCCGAGATCTTTGGCGCGCGCGTGGTGGATTCGTCCACCGAAGGGTTTGCCCTCGAAGCAACGGACGACCCCGAAAAGATGGACGAATTCATTCAAGTGATGCGCAGCTACGGTGAGATCGAGGTGATCCGTTCGGGCGCCGTCGCGATGTCGCTCGATGCGAAAAAGCTGCGATTGCAGCCGCCGGTGCCCGCGGCGCGCACCCGGCAGGATGGAAACACGGTTGTGGAAGTGATTGAGGAGAACTGAATGGCGAAGCGTTATTACGAAAAAGACGGAAATCTCGGGAATTTGAAGGGCAAGACGGTGGCCATCATTGGCTATGGCAGCCAGGGACACGCGCACGCGTTGAATCTGCGCGATTCCGGGGTGGATGTGGTTGTGGGCCTGTACCACGGGAGCAAGTCGTGGAACAAGGCCGAGGCCGCCGGCCTGAAGGTGATGACCGTCGCCGATGCCGCGAAAGCCGCGAGCGTGGTGATGATCCTGGTTTCGGACCACCTGCAGGCGGACCTTTACACCAACGAGATTGCACCACACATGACCGCGGGTAAGACCTTGATGTTCGCCCACGGATTCTGCATTCATTTCAAGCAGGTCGTTCCGCCGGCCGATGTCGACGTTTCGATGATCGCGCCGAAGGCCCCCGGGCATCGCGTGCGGGAGTTGTTCACCGAAGGCGTGGGCGTTCCGGCGCTGGTCGCGGTCGCGCAGAATCCGTCCGGAAAGGCTCTCGATAACGCGCTGGCATACGCGCTGGCGCTGGGCTGCCTGAAGGCCGGCGTTATCGAGACCACTTTCCGCGAGGAGACCGAGAGCGATCTGTTCGGCGAGCAGGCGGTATTGTGCGGCGGCGCGAGTGCCTTGATCAAAGCTGGATTCGAGACTCTGGTGGAAGCAGGTTACGCTCCCGAGATCGCTTACTTCGAATGTCTGCACGAGCTGAAGCTCATCGTCGACCTCATTCAGGAGGGCGGCCTGAGCTACATGCGCTATTCGGTTTCGGATACGGCCGAGTACGGCGACTACACCCGCGGGCCGAGAGTCGTGAACGACGCCGTGCGCGCCGAAATGCGCAAGATCCTGAGCGAAGTGCAGTCGGGCGAGTTCGCGCGGCAGTGGATTAACGAAAACAAGACCGGACGCAAGAATTTTCTCGCCATGCGCGAACAGGCGCGGAATCAGAAGGTCGAACAGGTGGGCCGAGAACTGCGCGAGATGATGACGTTCCTCAAGAAGAAGAAGGAGACGGGCGTACCGGAAGAGCAGCCGGCGCTTGCGGCGCAGAAATGAAGGTCTTCACCTTTGACACGACGCTGCGCGATGGCACGCAGGGCGAGTCGGTCTCGTTCTCGGTGGATGACAAGCTGGTTATCGCGCAAAAGCTCGACGAGTTAGGCATCGACTATATCGAGGGCGGATGGCCGGGCTCCAATCCCAAGGACAAGGAGTTCTTCGAGCGCGCCAAAGAGTTAAAGCTCCACCACGCCAAGATTTCGGCGTTTGGCTCGACGCGTTTTGCGAAGAATCCGGTCACCGAGGACCGCAATGTCGCGGCGCTCCTGGCGGCGGGCACGCCGGTGGTATCGATTTTCGGCAAGAGCTGGGAGCTGCATACGCGGCGGGCGCTCGGCATCACCGAGGAGGAAAACCTCAAGCTGATCTCAGACACCGTGCGTTATCTTAAGGAGCACGGCAAAGAGGTCGTCTACGACGCCGAGCATTTCTTCGACGGCTATCAATCCGACGCCGCCTTCGCGTTGCGCACGCTCGAAGCCGCGCAGAAAGCCGGTGCCGATGCTCTGGTGCTTTGTGACACCAACGGCGGCACGCTCACGGGCCGTCTGGCCGAGATTGTGGCCGATGTCCGCAAGCGCTTCGATGGCGTGATCGGCATCCACACGCACAATGATTCCGATGTCGCCGTCGCCAACGCTCTGGCTGCCGTCGACCAGGGCTGCACGCACGTCCAGGGCTGCATGAACGGATATGGGGAGCGCTGCGGCAACGCGAATTTGTGCTCCATCATCGCCAACCTGGAACTGAAGCTGGGCCACACGACCATCGGTCCGGAAAAGCTGGCCAGTCTCGCGACCGTCGCGCGATTCATCGCCGAGCTGGCCAATCTGCCGCTGCGGGGCGACCAGCCGTTTGTGGGCCACAGCGCGTTTGCGCACAAGGGCGGCGTGCACGTGAGCGCTGTCCTCAAAGACTCCGCCACCTATGAGCACATCCAACCGGAAGCCGTCGGCAACCGTCAACGCGTGCTGGTGAGCGATCTTTCCGGCCGCGCCAACGTGCTTTACAAGCTGAAGCAGCACGGTCTGGCCGACCGCCTGAATGAAGACGCGCGGCGCGAGCTGCTGGATCGTATCAAGGAGATGGAGTACCTGGGCTACGAGCTCGAAGCCGCCGAAGGCACGTTCGAGTTGCTGGTGCGCCAGGCGCTGCATCCCGGCCTGCACTTCTTCGACGTCGAGGGCTACGAGGTCACCACGAAATCGACCGGCGCCGTGGGCTCCCGATCCACCGTGACCGTAAATCTGCGCGCGCAGGACGGCGTGCATTCCGCCACCGCCGCCAGCAGCCAGGGGCCCGTGCATGCTCTCGATCTCTGCCTGCGCAAGTGCCTCGCGGCCCTCTATCCGCGCATTTCCGACGTTCGTCTCACCGACTACAAGGTGCGCGTGCTCGAACCGCGAAAAGGAACCGCGGCGCGCGTGCGCGTGCTGGTCGAGTGGTCGGACCATCGCAAGAGCTGGTCGACCGTCGGCGTTTCCGACAACGTGATCGAGGCAAGCTGGTCGGCGCTTGTGGATGCCATCCGGCTCGAACTGATGCGGCTCACCGAGCAGGATGGTTCGATCGAGCGCGCAGTGGAAGATTACTGCTGGGGCGTGTAGCCCGCATGGCCACGCCGGACGTCAACCTCTGGACGTCGCCCGAACACGCTCTCGATTACCTGGGCCGCGCCGACAAGATTCCGCATCGCACCGAAGGAGAAGCAGTGCTGCTCGGCTGGTTGCCACGCTCGCTCGGCCGCGTCCTGGATCTCGGCAGCGGCAATGGCCGCCTTCTCGCGCTGGTGAAGCTCGCACGGCCCGAAGCGAAAGCCGTTGCGCTCGATTTCTCTCCGACGATGCTGGACGAACTGCGTCACCGTTTCGCAGGCGATTCGAAAGTCCAAGTTATTGCCCACGATCTGGCCCAGCCTCTCCCATCGTTGGCCGCCTTCGATGCCATCGTTTCCAGCTTCGCAATCCATCATCTCCCGCACGAGCGGAAACGCGCTCTGTATGCCGAGATCTTCGCGCTTTTGACTCCGGGAGGCGTCTTCTGTAATCTCGAACACGTCGCGTCACCCACGGAACGCCTGCACCGCCAGTTCCTCGCCGCGCTCTCAACCCGTCCCGAAGACGAAGACCCTTCCAATAAACTGCTGGATCTAGAGACGCAACTGAACTGGCTGCGCTCGATCGGGTTCGAAGATGTCGACTGTCTCTGGAAGTGGCGGGAACTGGCGCTGATGGTGGGGACGAAAGCGGCGGCGTGAGGGTGCCATCGGAAATCCCGCGCGGTCCGTCCCGATGCGTACTCGTTTTGTCCTAGCAACGCTCTGATTCGGCTTCGAAATGTGGCGGGCTCTCCAACATGTAATCCTTTTCGCAGATCTCCTCCCTGATCGTTTTCGCCAGCGATTCGAGGCTATGGAAGAGCGTGTCGTGCGAGACGCCGAGCGAGGCCAGATCTTTCCTCAACCTTGCCTTATTGGCCGCTGAGACGTTGTAGCGGACAAGACACTTCTCGTTTCGAAGTAAGAATTCGATTAAGGCAGTTCCATCACGCGACGGATGAATAGTGAATCGACTCATCTGCGCCGCCATTCTTGGGAACTCAAATGGTGGAATGAACGCGAGTGCCCTGGCTGGCGGCGCCTCTAGTTCAATGCTCTCTGCCAGACCCGGCAACCGCTTCTGCTCCAGAAAGACCTCGGCCGCGAGATACCTAACGCGTGGATCGTCCGGCATGCAAATATAGGATTGACTGCACGAATTCAAGCGGGCTGGATTCATGCACCAAATCTCGCCGGGTTGATTGTTCGGCTCGCCAGCAGCGAAGTAAAGCGCGACCAGTACGCTTTCCGTCCAATCTAGAAGTCTGGTTGGTACACCATAATGCTGCATCATCAGCAGCCACGAAAGATAGTCCCCCCATTCAGGTACTCTGGCGGCGAAGGAGCGCGCGCGGAAGCGGAATCGCTGCCCTGCCCAGAATTCGATGTTCGGGCGACTGGAGTGAAACGGCTCACGGTATGCGGCCGGCAAGAGCGACTCGAATATCCGCGAGTGGCCGCGAAACCAGTACTGGCGACAAGTGGTGCCGAGCTTGATGGCGTCTTCGATTCCGCGGAGCTGGTATGTTGCGATCCCCATAGGCCAGGCCTGACTCAGTGCATCTCTAAGCGTCATCATCCCCAACTTACTACTAAAACCTCCACTCAGTTAACGTTCCCTAGCCTACTAACCCTCCCGCTTAACAGATTTTAACTCCCCTCCTCCGAAACTCTCTCCCCCAACCCGGTTTTGACTCTCCAGGAAGCAGTGCTTCCACGGTTTGAAAAGACGGCAGGAGGAAAAGACAATGTCGAAATTCGTACTTTCCACGATGATGGCGATCGCCCTTGCAGGTGGCGTCTACGCCCAGGAGATTAAGGACCGCGAAGAGAATCAGCAGGACCGCATTGCGCAGGGCATCAAATCCGGTGAGTTGACCCCGCATGAAACGGCGACACTCGAGCGTCAGGAATCCCGGATCAATCGCGAAGTGCGCAATGACCGCAAAGCCAACGGCGGCAACCTGACCAATAAGGAAAAGGCTAAGATCAACCGGCAACAGAACCGCGAGAGCGCGCGGATCTACAACAAGAAACATAACGCCGCGAAAAACTAATCCGCTGACATCGCACCAAGTTCGCCGTGGTCCGGAGGACGCGGCGTTCACGCCCGCGTGGTCTCGCCGGAGCCCGCGGGCTTTCTCGTTAGTAGGCGCCTTTCGGGAACAGCACCGCACGAACCGTGCGCGCCAGGATGTACAGGTCCAGCCACAGCGACCAGTTGCGGATGTAGTAGGTGTCCAGCGCCTCTTGCACTTCTAGGTTGCCATCGGCACGATCGGAAACCTGCCACAGTCCGGTCAAGCCCGGCTTCACTCGGCGCCGTAGCGCACGGAAGCGCGGTCCGAACCCTTCCAGGTGATAGCGTGGGAACGGGCGTGGTCCCACCAGGCTCATCTCCCCTTTCAGAACGCTCCACAATTGCGGCAGCTCATCCAGGCTGCTTTTCCGCAGGAAGTTCCCCACACCCGGCAGCACACGCGGATCTTTCTTCAGCTTGAAACGGGTGGTCCACTCGGCCCTCGCCTGTGGCGACCCGGAGAGTACCCGCATTAACAGCGCTTCTGCGTCCATGTGCATCGTGCGCAGCTTGAGAACCTGGAGGCTACGCCCGCCTTCGCCCTCGCGCTCCTGCCGGTAAATCAGCGATCCCCGGCTGGTCAGCTTGATCCAGAGAGCCGCGGCGGCCAATACCGGCAGCGCGAGCATGCCGAGTATCAACGCGCCCGTGATGTCGAGAGCGCGTTTCGTCCATCGGTTCAGAGGCACTAGCAGGTTCTGGCGCAGCTCGAGCCCCAGAACACCGCCCAGGTCGCGCGCGGAAACCCACAGGCTCGCGATGCCGAACAGATTTGGGATCAGGATCACGTGCCGGAATACTGTGCCCCAATCATCCAGCATCCAAACCAGATTTTCGCGGTCCACCCCCGGCATGGCAACCAGCGCATGCCGAATCTTGAGAGCCCTCGCGAGCATGGGCGCCATCGATAGCGGCCCGGCCACCGGCACTCCCGCGCATTCGCCCTTCGTTTCTGCGCCATCATCCAGACAGGCCACCGGCCGCAGACCCATCTCCGGATGGCGATGCAGCCGTGCGATCAACGCCTCCGCCGTGTCCGCCGCGCCCAGCACGATAACCGGAGTGCCCCACCACTGGCGCCTGGCAAACAAATGTCGCGCCAGGGCTCGGACAAGTGGAACCGCGCCCGCCGTAAAGCATCCCGAAAGAATCACTAGACCCCGCGAGTACGGTCCCGTATGCTGCAAAAAGAACACCGACGCCGTGAGCACCAGGCACACAAACGTAGTTCCCGCCGCCACGCGCCGCAGTTCCTCCACCGCGCCAAACACGCCGCCTGCGTAAAGCCCGAGCGCCGCGTAGGTCACCGCAAACAGGCCGAGCGACTGCCAGTAGCCCAGGAAGTTCGGCAGTCCGACCGCGGGGTGAATCCAGTTCCACAGTACGACGGCAACGGCCCGCGCCAGAAAGATGGCGAGGACGTCCGCTTCAGCAAGAACCAGTGATGTGGCCCACCGCCTGGCATGCGGCCCAAGCACCGGCCGCGCCATCGGGACCGCGCGGAGGGAACGCTCGGGGAATGCGATCTGCGCGCCCATCTATGTCACCCTGCCCGCGTTCCACCCAAACTTGCGGAAGAATCGGACCGCGCCGGTTATCTGCTCACGCCCCGCACGGCTGAACGGACGGTGCGCTCCCTCGCGCCCCATGGCGTGAATGGCGCGGGCATCCGCCACGCGATGCACGCTCCATCCGGCGCGCCGCATGCGGTAGCACCAATCCAGGTCTTCCCAATACAGAAAGTAGCTTTCGTCCAGTGGGCCCACGGCTCCAATCGCCGCGCGCCGCACCATCATCACGGCGCCCGTCACCCAATCCACTTCCTCGGACACTGCGGGTTCCCCGTGCATCAGGTATCTCCGGACGCCGTGGCTCTTCCACACAGCGTCTACGTGCAGAGCGCGCAAGGCAAGCGTTGTGGGCCTGGGAAATCGCCGCACGTTGGGCTGCATTGTGCCATCGGGATAGTAAAGTTGCGGCGCGGCGATCGCGGCCCCCGGGTGTGCATCCAGGAATCCCACCAGCCGGTCCAGCAGACCAGCCAGGCAGATTACATCAGGGTTTAGAAGCAGCACGTAGCGGCCCTGTTTCAGCGCAGCGATCCCGGAGTTAGCGTTAGCCGCAAAACCGCGGCGCACCGCATTTCGCCGGACCATCACCTGTGGGTAGTGCTCGGCCACCCATTCCCCCGTGCCGTCAGTGCCTGTGTTGTCGATCAGCACCGCCTCGAAAGCGGCCCGGTCCAGCAGAGCGTAAAGCGATTCAATGCACTTCTCGATCACCCGGCGGTGGTTGTGATTGACAATGATGACCGACACATCCATCGCCGCTATTCCACCTCCATGCATGCAACAAAGTCTCGGGCAAAGCGCTCCAGTTCGAAGCGGTCTGTAAACGAACGAAACGCACGCTCGCCCATTTGTTGACGTTCTGTTTCCGGGAGCGCGAGCCATTGTTCCAACAGGGACGTCACCCCTTCCACATCCGCGCGCGCCACCAGGCCCGCGCCGTCGGCCTCGATCTCACGCCAGATGTTCACGCCGTTCGAAATCAGCACCGGAACCCCGCACGCCAATGCCTCGGCCACCGTGATGCCGAAATTTTCGATGTGCGAGGGAAGCGCCATCACATCCGCGCTGCGCAGAGCGCCCCACTTGAGATCGCCGTACAGCGGGCCCGTGAAGACGATCCGATCCGTCGTCGCCAACTTCTCGAGTTCGGCCCGCCAGCCGCACTCATCCGGACCGGCAATAACCAGTCGCAGCAATGGATCACGATGGGCCACGCGAGCGAACGCTTCAATCAACAGATCACAACCCTTCTTGGGATGGATGCGCCCCAGAAACAGAATCATCCGCTTGCCGGCAAGCTGCGGGTATGCATCGAGGAAAGCCTTCTTCTGCGCTTCGGCTTCACCGGATGGATTCGCAATTCCCAGCCCTACCACGCGCTCCCGGCATTTGTAAGGACGAAAAGTCTGCCTGGCCCGCAGACGCTCTTCCTCGCACGTGAACAGGACGCCCGTTGCATCGCGGACCACGCGTGATTCCACCGCCATCCAGCAGAGCTTTTTCTGGACGTGCTTCCACCGGAACGCGCTCTTAAAGTAGGGATCGAGCATGCCGTGCGCGAAAACGAAATACGGGATATCGCGCCGGCGTAGTGCACGCCAGGTACCCACGCTCGTGTACCGCCAGAGGCCGTGGATGATGATCGCATCGAATCGCCCGGCGTGGCCCGCCATCCAGCCCGCCAGATGTGGACTGTAGAGATAACGCGTTGCCGCCGGACCGACGCAGTGTACCGCGCCCTTCCACGCTGCGATCCATTCAGGTTTCGGCCGCCGCGCTGTGAGCAGTTCGGCGTTGTGCCCCAGGCTGTGGAGAGCATGCGAGAGTTGCCGTGCGGCTTCCACGCTCCCGCCCAAGGCCGGGTCAATGTCGCCCACGCACTGCAGAATTTTCATTGGGGTTTGCGCAGCAGATAGATGTCCTGATTGCCGTTGCCCGCTGCGGCACGAGGCCTGGCGAGGACCATCGAAAAATTTCCTCGCAATTTCCGGTGCACGTAAGATTCCGGGTGATACACGCTGCACAGATTCGTGCCCGCGGCTTGCCCGTATCGCACGACGATCCGGCCGGCCATGTAATGCGAACGTTCGGAATCGGTCAGCTTGGTTATGTACTCGTCGCCCTGAGTCGTTATGAGGAGATACCGTAGCCGCCGTATCCTGCTCACTGGCCAAATCCACGGCATCGGAATCGATCTCCGTGCGGCCGGCGACTTCCATCAGCCGCCACCGCACGCCCGAGGACGCCGCGAGGCCATCGGTCTGATAGCGAAACCGCAGCCGGTACTTGCGCGCCGGCGCGACCGCGAGCGCCTGCGCGGCCAGATCGCAAGTTTCGGGCTCGTGCCCATCGAGCGTGATCCACAACCGTGGTGGCAATCCGGCGCGCTCCACGGTGACGCCTTCGGTCGCCGGCAAGCGCCAGTCGAAGCCGTGCTCGACCGGGGCCGCGGAGAAATCGCCGTTGGTAAGCGAAACCCCCGCCTCCGGCGCGAGCGGCCGGTAACCACGCAGGGTGCGCCAACACAGCGCGTTCCAGGCGTGAATGGCACGTTCGGCATCGCCCACTGCGATGAGCCGGTCGCAATACTCGTACACCGCGCTCAGCTCGCGTTCCCCACTCATCGCCACCACGCGCTCGGTCACAGCCTCGGCCGCCGGCGCAAGATTCTCGCGCACAAGAAATTCCAGATATCGCGACTGGACAGCTCCCACGTCTGGGATGGCGCGGTTCAGGATGGTATCGGGATCGCGCGACAGCTTCCAGCAGAGTCCAAATAGCGGCGCCGGATCGTATGCGACCACGTCGCCCACGCGCAGCGCCCGCCGCGCCACCGGCCAGAATTTGTCGCCCTGGTTGTGCCTGAAGTAGAAGTTCGCGAGCGTCCACAGAGTCGAATATCTGCGGTCCATCCGCGCTGCACGGACGAGATCGCTTTCCGCCTCCGCCACGGTGCCGGCGTTTTCGGCGCGCAAGCCCAGCTCGATCCACGCACTCGAGAGGCACGGACTCGCCGCAACCGTCTTCCGCAGTTCCTGCTCCGCCCCGGCGTCCCCGCCGCCATCGAGGATCGCGGCCAGCCGGACGTGGTATTCCGCATTGGACGGTACAATGCGCGCCGCCTCCCGGACGGAAGCTTCCGTGTCCCGGCGGAACAAGGCATCGGCCCACGCCAGGCGTACCGACCAGTACCCACCCAGCGCGAGCGCCGCCAGGAGCACCGCCCTCGCGAGACGCCCAAGGAGGTTGCGCAAGTTGACGATAGAGCGCGCCAAAAGATACAGTAGAAATGTCTTCCCGTTGTTCTCCGAGGTCCCCATCGTCTAGCCCGGCCTAGGACATCGCCCTTTCACGGCGGTAACGGGGGTTCGAATCCCCCTGGGGACGCCATATAAACTAATGTCTTAGCTGGATCTCTGCTGGCGTGCCAACCAGGCTTCGATTGACTCGCGACAGAAGTTTGCAAGGGAAGAAGGAGGAGCAAGTGGTTCGAGCACTCAACTTATTTGCCGTGGCGCTCCGTGGTTTGCGGCGGTTGGCGCAGGCAATGCCGGCTCCGTTGTACCTGATGCTGCTTCTGTGTGCTTCCGCGCTGGGGCAAGACCACACAATCGTCGATAATCCTCTCGCTAAGCCCGAGCGCCTAACGCAGCCGGCCAGTGTTGCGGCCGACAGCTCAACCCTCAGTTTGGCGGGTTCATTGGCGCAGATCGCGTCGGCCGATGGCTGGGATACTTCGCTCACACTGGTTAATCTCGGCACGGCGACGGGAGAAGCGCGTTTGAATTTCTACGCCAACAACGGGGGCGCATTGTCGCTGCCGTACAGCTTCCCGCAGCAGCCCGCGGTGGGTACTACGATCGGCTCGACCATCGACGAGACCATCAATGCCAATGCCCTGCTGGTTGTCGATACAACCGGCCCGATCAGCCAGGCGCTTGCAACCGGTTCGTCGCAACTCCTTACAAGTGGCAATATCGGCGGTTTTGGGATTTTCACGTACACGCCAAGCGGGCAGGCTGCGGTGGTGCCGCTCGAAGTGCGCAATGCCCTTTCGTACGTGCTCGCATTCGACAACACGGGCGACCACCTGGCAACAGGCCTTGCCATCGCCAATCTCGCAAGCGGTCCGGCGAGTGTCGGAGTCGTGATTCGCGACGACACCGGTGCGAACATCGGCACGCGCACGATCAACCTTGCGGCCCAGGGCCACAATTCTTTTCTGTTGACCGACTCGACCTTGGGCTTCCCGATCACGGCTGGTAAGCGGGGCACAGTGGAGTTCGACACGCCGCAGGGCGGCCAGATCAGCGTACTCGGATTGCGTGCCAATGGGAATGCGCTGACATCGCTTCCGGTGCTGGCGAACGTTGGGACAGCCGGCGGCACGATGGCGCACGTGGCCTCTGGTGGTGGCTGGCAGACCCTTTTTACGCTTGTTAACACCGGCGCCACTTCGGCCAACGTGACGCTGAGCTTCTCGGCCGACGACGGCACCACGCTCTCGCTGCCGCTTAGCTTCCCGCAGACCGGGAAGACGGCCACAGAGTCATCGGTCAGCCAGGCGATTCCCGCCGGCGCGACGCTCTTGATCGTCACACAGGGGCTGAGCTCCGCCAGCGCGGTGACCGGCTCGGCACAGCTTTCGACCACTGGCAACGTCAGCGGCTTTGCCATCTTCCAGAGTGGCGGGCAAGAGGCCGTGGTGCCGCTCCAAGCGGGCACCGCCAACTCCTACACGCTGGCATTCGACAATACAGGCGGCCTTGTTACAGGCGTCGCGCTAGCGAACAGTTCAGGCCAAGCCGCCGCTGTACCGGCGACGTTGCGCGACTCGACCGGAGCGACGCTGGCCACGACAACCGTCAACTTATCCCCCAGCGGTCACAGTTCGCAGATCCTAACTGATCTGTTCCAGCAGGCCAAGAACATTCGAGGAACACTCGAGTTCGATACACCGGCGGGCGGGCAGATTGGCGCACTCGGCATCCGAGCCACCGGCGGCGCCTTCACAACGATCCCGGTGATGACTACCGCGGTAACTGGCGACGTGGTGGCGGAACGGGAACTGGCGCAGACGGGACTGGCGATTGGGCTGGCATCGACCGTGCTACAAAGTCAACTCGCTATTCTTGATACGATCCTTACCGACGACCTTTCCTGTGTAGCGCTCAACGGAGGCGGCAGTGTGCTGGTGTCTCCCGGCAAGGACACCGTGACAGTCTATTACGGGGCAGACTGCACACAGCCTTATCTCGTTGCCAGTCCCAATGCGACGCTTGGAACGTCCGGCGGCGCCCAGATCAACATTTTAGAGACCGCCACGTATTACGGTCTCAGCGGAACGAACATCGGAACCCTAAGCCTCAATGAAACGGCTCTGGACCACGGAGGCGCGATTGATGTGTATGGAGTGGGCGTCTTCACGCCGGCAAGCGGCGCACGAACGCCCGTACAATTAGGGCTGTATTGCGAGTTCGCGTCCACCACGGCCACGACAGCACTGTGCGCGGGTGGCGTAGCGCAGGATTTTCCGGAGCTGGGACTGGCCATCGGCGCCGTGACTCCCCTGACGCTTACGTTGTCGTCCCCACCGCCGCTCCTCAAGGTTGCAGCGGCTTCCACCGGTGGTGTGACCTTCACGGGCGGCGGTACTGCCTTCACTGGTCCTATCGGCTCGCTCAAGCTGACCAACCCGGAACCGGCTGCGCTCAACCTCACCGGCGGCACGCGCTATGCCTTTACCACGGCCAGCGGCAGTGCCGCCGCGTTCTCACTGTTTCCACCGACGCCGACTTCGTGGACACTCACCGATTCTGCCCACGATCAGCAACTCCAGATCTCCGTGGTCAGCAATACGACCCGTAACCTGACACTGACGATCACACAAACGAGCACGGGCGCTACGCTGGCAACTGGCGCGCTCGATCAGTCGGGCTCGGGAACCATTACCTATTCCGACGGCACTGTCGCGGCGATCACAAATTGGACACTGGCGGACTAGCAAAGTCAAATAGAATCAACTGCTTGGAGCAGGTGCCGCAATAAGCGCCCTCGCCACCCATATCCAAAGACTACATTGCGTGTTGCTCTCCCGGGCATCACGATGGTAATGGTGCATCTTGTCCGGAATTGGCCATGAGCTTACCGCCAAAGCAAACAGGTTCCGCGACTGAGGAGAACGGTGCCAGCAAGCGGCTGCACGAGCGCCGCTCCGTTCAGCGCCAGGTTCATCTCTGTTGGGGGAACCACGTACTCCAAGCGCGCGCTCTCGACATCAGTGGATTCGGCATGCTGGTCGAAGCGGAACGAGCCATTACTCCAGGAACGGTCATTGCTGTCCAGATGAACTCGATGATGCTCGGCAGGGCTTGTGTCCGCCACTGCACGCCAAAAGGGATGAAGTATAGAATCGGCCTGCACATGCCGGATCGCATGATCCGCAATCTTTAACCACCCTATCCGTTTTGTACTGGCTCTATCCGATCGGATAGGCGTTCCTGTCCGCCGGCTGCCTGCCAATAATTCAGTCCCCCGCTAAATGCTTGTAACTATGAGTGTTATAACGCCCGCTTCCGCCCCGTTATCAATTGGCTGACAGCTTGCATACTTAGGCAAGCAAGGGAGATGACGATGATTTCAACACACGTTGGTCCCAGAGTCGAGAACGCGATTTTCGTTGACCGCGACAGAATCGTTCGCCGCCTCGACGAGTTCCCGGATTTGAACAAAGCGTTACGCACGGGCGACATCCGCACGGGGCGCATGCTGTGCGCGCGGCTCTTCAGTCTGGATGGACAGCAGACTCCAGCCCTGGCCGCGCGTTCCAAGGCATCTTAAGAGACGCGCGGGTACTACTGCAGCTCCACCAGCTCCTCGCGCACCTTCGGAATCACCTGGCTATACTGCGCGGGCGATGCTTTGGCTAGAAACGCCTGGAAGCATGCGCGCGCGCGGGCCCGATCGCCCGCATCCTTATAGATGATTCCCAGATTCAGCTGCGCCTCCACCTGGTCCGCATCGAGCGCCACCGCTTTCTCGAAGTACCCCCGCGCGGTCGTGGCATCCTGCCTTTGAATGGCGATCACACCCAGCCCGTTGTACGCCGCCGCATACTCCGGGTCCGTCGTGAGCACCCACTTGTAGAGGCGCTCCGCGTCCCCCAAGCGGCCTTTCTCCAAGTACGCCGTCGCCAGGTTCGCCTGGCTCTCCGCATCGGCCGGATTCAACTGCGCGGCCTTCTCGTACTCGGGAATGGCTTCGTCCTTCTTGCCGGCACGCACCAGGAGATCGGCGATCCGCGAGTGCAGGCGCCCGCTCTCGACGCCATTGCGCATCGCCGCCGCGTACAGCTTCATCGCTTCGTCGAAGCGCCCTGCTTTTTCATAGTTGCCGCCGAGCGTGTAGTAGAGGATCGGATTGGTTGCGTCCTCGCTCAGCGCCTGGCGCAGCAGACTGATGCGCAGCGCAACAGGGACTCCCGGGCGGTCCGCAGCAGCGTCCATCAGCTTTAGAATGCCCACACGATCTTTCGGATCGGCTCCCTGCCCCGTCAAATCGTACGATCGCGCCGTAAACCCGGAAGTGTAGCCCAGCGACTTCAGCTGCTCCAGCGTTCGCTGATCCGCCGTGGCGGTCTCCACCTTCTCCGCGCCGGTCCCGATCATGGCGCGCAGTTGCGCCTCGAACCTTTGCACCTCCGCGGCATGGCTTTGGAGCACATTGCTCGTCTCGCCCGCGTCCTGCGAAAGATCGTACAGCTCCGGCTTCGGCGCGCGGATGTACTTCCAGTGATTCGTGCGAATCGCGCGCAACTCCGCCCAACCCATGTTGATCTTTGGGTAGAGCGTTTCGGCGTACGAGACCGCCGTGCCAGCGTCCTTGCCCTGAAAATACGGTGTCAGGTTTGCCCCTTGAGCGGAAGCCGGTGCACGTCCTCCCATCAGGTCCAAAATCGTCGGCAGAAAATCGATCGTCCGCGCCTGCTCCTTCACGCGCAGGCCGGCTCGAACCCCAGGGCCAGCGAGCAAGAACGCGATCCGCAGCGTCGAGTCATACAAAAAGACGCCATGCGAATACTCGCCGTGCTCCCCCAGGCTTTCCCCGTGGTCCGATAGGATCGCGATCAACGTCTTATCATCCGGAGACTTTTTGCGCACCGCGTCAAACAGCCGGCCCAGTTCATGATCGGCATACGCGATCTCGCCGTCATAGAGACGGTCTTTGTACTGCTCCTTGTACGGCGAGGGTGGCTGGTACGGAGCGTGCGGATCGTAAACGTGTACCCACAGGAAAAACGGCTTGCCTGACTGCGCGGCCAGCCAGCGGAGCGCATGGTCCACCGTGTCCCCCGCGCGCCGCTCCGCGTCCTCGATGAATTCGTGACCCTTGCCGGGCTTGGGCATCTGATCGTCGTAGACCGCGAATCCCTGGTTAAATCCGAAGAACTTCTTCAAGACCGCGGAACTGATGAACGCAGCCGTGTCCCACCCCTGCTGCTGCAAAATGGTGGCGAGTGTAGTGGTTGAAGATGGCAGGATAAATCCGCCGGTATTCCGCACGTGATGAGATGGCGGGTTTAGACCCGTGAAAATGCTGGCGTGCGAGGGCGGCGTCAACGGCGTTTGCGTAACGGCCTTCTCAAATAACACCCCGCTCCGCGCGATGCCGTCGATGTTTGGTGTCTCAATCTTCTGGTAGCCGTAGCAATGCAGATGGTCCGGGCGCAGCGTGTCGATCGTCACGACGATCAGATTCAGAGGATGGAGATGGGGTGCGGCTGCGGCGCTGGGGCCGGACCGTTGACAAGAAACAACAAGACCGGCGACGAGGAGGCCAGCGCAACACAGAAGACCGTGGAATAGGCGCTCCTGCCTGTACTCACTTCGGGTTCGAACGCCTATTCCGGTTTGATCAAAGCTCAGAACGTCAATCTTAGCGCTAACTGGATGTTTCGTGGGCCCTCTCCCACGTCTAGAATCCGGCCGAAAGTCGGATCGCTCAGGTTCGTATCCGGATCGGCCCTCCCCGCGCGATTGAATGCATTGAGCATGTCGCAGCGGAACTGCAGGAACGTGCCCTCTCGGAACGGGAAGTTCTTGAAGATGCCGAAGTTCTCCGATGGATTGCGCGGCCCGCGCAGGTTGCCGAACATACGAGGTGAGTTGCCGAGCGCCAGGACGGTGCCATTCGCCGTCATGGGCGGTAGCGAGAAAGCGGCAGGATTCAGATATCCCTGCCCATTCCCGTTGGCATAGTCGAACGGTCCGGAGGAAGCAACCTTGAGCGGCACTCCCGAGATCACGTTGCCGCGGACATCTCCGTTAAACAAATAGCCGCTCGCGTCGATTCCCGAGTCAATGTAGAGCGCATCTCCGGACTGATAGCTCTGGATGCCCGTCACCGTCCAGCCACCCAACACCTGGTTCGTCACGCCGCCCCGGTTCAGCATCATTCTGCCCTTTCCGAACGGCAATTCGTAAATCCACGTTAGCTTGAGCTGCTGGGGATGGTCGAAGCTGGCTACGGCCTTTTCCAGCTTCCGGTTGTAAACGTCCTGCGAGCCATTGGTGTAGCCATACAGTTGGCTGTCCGTGTCGGTCAGGGTCTTCTGGAATGCATAGCTCACCAGGAATCCGAGCCCCTTCGAGAAGCGGTGCGTCACCACAACCTGTGCGGCGTCGTAGTGAGACGTGCCGAAGTATGGAAATAGGTATGCTACGCCGCCGGGGGCGTACTGCGGGAAGGGAAGTAGCGCCTGGGCCACTGTACCGCTGAAGCTGGGATATGGCAGAGGGATATTGGGGTGCTGGCTGATATCGTCCGAAAGGGCATCTCCAAGTGACAGATACTTTGGGTTGAGCTGGTTCAAGTTGTTCAAGCCCGATGCCCCCAGCCGTCTCCCCAGGTTTCCCACGTACGACGCCTGAAGCGTCGTGTCTTTGGGTAAAAGGAACTGAAATCCCAAGGTGTAGTTTTGGGAATAGGGCTGCCGGTTCGAGTTACTGGGAATATAGGCGATGTTCTGCCCATTGTCCAGGGTGGGATCTATGTCCGGGAGCGTGAAACTATAAGGCGGATATCCCTTGTCCCAGTAGAAGACCGGATTAAGCCTGCTTGTGGCATAGTTGTGGCTGCCGTCATAGCCGTCGATGGTTGCGTAGCCGAACGCGTTCGCGATGGGCGGTGAGTACATGATTCCGTAACCGCCCCGTAGCACCATCCGCGAGTTGATCTGGTAGGCAAACCCCGCGCGCGGGCCGAATTCAGCCCAATTCGTATTTTGAAACGAGCTGCGGTGCAGTTGGCTCAAGAAGATCAGCGAGCCAGGGTAGCCATCCGCGCCGGGATTGGGCAGCGTCGGATCGAGTGCCGAAGAGCGGTTTTGCGCTTCATGCAGTCCCCCGACAATGTCCCAACGGAGACCCAAGTTTAGAGTCAGCCGGCGGTTCACCTTCCAGTCGTCCGTCACGTAGAATGCCGGGGTCCAGATGAACGACTTTGGATTGACTTGCGTGATATTTAGAGAAGTGGCGGCTGGGGCTCCTAGCAAGAAGCTTGCGAATGCAAATCCGGTCGATCCCAGGGCATTAGGGTCAGCTGTCTGGTAGTTAGCGAAAGTGAAGTTACCCGACGTCCCGCTCCGGTAGTCCTGATCGTAGTAGTACCTGCGGGCTTCGACCCCGAATCGGACGTTGTGGCTCCCGTGTATCCAAGTGGTGTCGTTCTGAACGATGTAGCTGCCGTTCGGTTCGACGCCCACGTTGTTGCGGCCCAATCTGTTCTCTGTGCCGCCCAAAACGCTCGATCCCGTGAAGCTGACCTGCGGGAACGTAGTCTCGGCGACTCCTGTGAGCCCCAGCTTGCTGGGCCAGTTCTGGTCCAGGGAAAACGAGCTGTTATTGTTGAGCAGCCGGTTGTAGCCAAAGCCGATGTGGTTTAACCAATGGGCGGCGACGGTCCAATCCTCCGTTAGACGAATCAGTGTTCCGTGGATGATTTGATGGGCGTACGGCGAACTGGCGCTGCCCGGGACGGGCAAATACGAACGGTTCGAGCCGTTGTACCGGTCGCGCACATTCGAGTTGATGAACAGTGCCAGCCGGTGCTTGTCGTTGATCACGTGATCGAGTTTGCCGCCAAACGTATTCAAGTCAAACCATGGGCAACAGGTGCCGATGCCGGGGTAGTTGCGCAACAAGCTCGGGAACACCGCGGCAGGAATCGGCGCCAGTTTGAGGATATTAGCCGAAACCGCGCTGATGTCCGACTGCGGAATAATATTGCCCGGAAACGGGGTCCGCACGACACTGCCATCCGCCAGCGTCGTCGTGCTGTGCGGATCGTAAATAGCGCCATAAACGATCGGGTTGCCGTTCGGATCGTTGCCGATCACGGTTCCCGAGCTGCTCGAGCCGGTGAAGGACGGGTTGAGCAGGCTGGAAAAATCGCCTTGCTGAAAAGCCGACGTGGGAAGTGTCCTTCGCGAACCGAGGGCATCGTCACGCTTGCGGTCTCCTTCATAACTAAAGAAGAAGAACGTCTTATTCTTGCCGTTGTATAACTTCGGAAACAAAATCGGCCCACCAAAATCGGCGCCGAAACTGTTCGCCTTGAACGGGGATTTTGGCGTGTCGGTCGCGTTGTTGTCAAATCCGGTGGCATTGAGCACGTTGTTTTTCACGTAATCGTAAGCCGTGCCGTGAAACTGGTTGGTGCCGGATTTCATATTGAAGTTCGCCACCGCCGTCAGACCTCCGCCATACTGGGCGCTGAGGGCCCCCGTCTGGAGCGTGAATTCGGCGACCGCATCCACGCTGGGCGTATACTCGGCCGTGTCGCCAGCCAAGTCGGCGCGCCCGAGCGACATTCCTTCGATGTACACCTCGTGAGAAAATTGCGCCCCGCCGTTGATAGTGCCCTGGAACGAGTCTCCGACCGTGCCCGGCAGGCTGTTAAAGATAAAGCTCTGAATTTGGCGTTGCCCGTCGTCATCGCTGTCGATCGGCCATGCATGGTAGTCCGCATCGGACACCGCATAGCCAATCTGCGAGCTGGACGTTTCCAGGTGTGTGGCCTCCGCGCTGACTGTCAGGCTCTGCGATACATCGCCCACTTGCATAGCGAGATTCGCTGTTACCACAGAAGCCACCGAGACATCCACGGGCTCCAGCACGGCCGTTTTGAAGCCTGTCAATGTCGCTGTCACTCGATATGTTCCTGGCGGGAGATAAGAGAGACGGTACACACCGGTCGCCGTGGTTGTGGCCTTGGTTTCGACACTAGTCGTCAAATCTTTAGCCACCACCGTAACGTTAGGAATGGCTGCACCGCTTGGGTCGGTGATCAACCCCGTGATGGCGCCGCGCTCGCCTTGCGCGAACAGGACGGCCAGAGTAGTCAACGCAAGCATTGCCGCTTTCAAACAGATTCTCATTTCTTTCCTCGCTTTTAGCGACCTGCGCCGGAAGCCCGGTCGCTGACCCGCCGTGCGGAGTTTCGTATTGCGAGACTGGCTCCTTGCCAGCACACAACCCCGGCTCTTGAGCTTTTTCCGATCCTGAACCCGTCGCACAAGTAGTGCAAGGTGAATTCACGGTAAGCTCAGAGCGGGGCACACTTCCAGAGGAGTGTTACAGCGGCAATGTACTGAACCAGCAGCATCTCCGGGGCTACAGGCTCACTGATCGCTTGGCGTGATATACTCGCGAGCAACAAGCAGCTTACGGTCAGCTTACGTGCCACCGTCCTTAATATGAAGGAATTAGCATCGCCTCCGCTTACGTCGAACTCACTCGCCGATCCGCGATGGGAACTGGCGCAAAGGGTGGCCGACGGGACTAATTTCCGCAATTGCCCAAAACTCCGCGCCTTCTTCCTTTATGTCTGCGAGAACGCTTTGCTCGGACGCTTGGAGAACGTGCGTGAGCAACTCATCGGCACGAGGGTCTTCGGCCGCGCTCCGGACTACAACCTGAACGAGGACAACATCGTTCGCGTGGAGGCTCGAGAGCTGCGAAAACGGCTGGAGAGCTATTTTTCCGGAGAAGGCCAGAACGAACCCGTCACTATTGAGATCCCAAAGGGCGGCTACGTGCCAGTTTTCAAGCTGCGCACGCCACCGCCTGCCGAAGGCGCTGAAGTGAGGGTTGAGACGCCGTTCGCGCCGGTTCTATCGGCGGAACCAAAGGGACGCACCACTCGTTGGTGGGCCCTCACCCTCGCAGCTATGCTGGCGCTCTTGACCGTCGCTGTCATCTGGCTGGCCGCTGAAAACTGGCAACTCCGGCAGCGGCCGCATTATCCGACGGGCACGCGCTCGACGTTTTCCGCGGAGGATTTTTCCTTTTATGCCGAGTTGCTTGGCACCTTGGGCGCCACTCCCAACCGCGAAACCCTGCTCGTGCTAAGTAATCCGAAGGTAGTCCTGTACTATGGCTCTGCGTCCAACCAGCCTATCTCTTCGTTGCCCGGCCACACGATCCCGGCGCCCCACGAACTGAAAAGCAACTTCGATGATGCACTAAATAACATAGACCGGGATCTGCCGTTCAAGTTCCTGCACTCGACGGATGAAGATTACACCGGGATCGGAGAGGCCATCAGCGCCTTCCACGTGGGCCGGCTCATGCAGTTCTTGCAACGGCCGGTCCGCCTCACGCAAGGCCGCTTTCTTAGCTGGGACCACGTGCAGAAAGGCGACCTCATTCTCCTTGGTGGACCGCAGATCAACGACTGGACCTACCAGAACGCCGCCAGGTCCAATTTCAACTTCGACGCTTCCGGCGCCATTGAGAATGTGAACCCGTTGCCCAATGAGCAAAAACAGTATGTGCCCCACTCGATCCAAGGCGCGAAGCCTAGCGCGGCCGCAACCGACTACGGCTTGATCAAAATGGTCACGTCGCCTTACGGTTTCAATATGTTGTTATTGGCCGGCGGCACGAGCCCGGGAACCGCTGGCGTAGGTGAGTTCTTTGGCAGCCCCGAAAAGATGAGGGTGATGTACAACCGCATTCGCGCGGCCGCTCCCGGCAAGCCCTTCCCTTCCAATTGGGAGATCTTAATCCAGCTCAACGTGCGCGATGGCATTCCGGTTGAAACCTCGGCCATCGCGTTCCGCCCAAATCCCGCCAGCCGCTGACGCAAACAGCATAAGAGGGGGTTCGGGGAAACACACCGTGCAGCATCGATGACTCCGGATGCGTCCGAGAGAAAGAAAAGCGGAACGGGCCCCGTGTGGGAACCCGTTCCGCTCAGCGCATAGATGCGCGGTTAGGCGGTTAGAAGGTGATGCGCGCGGCCAACTGAATCTGCCGCGCAGTGTTCGATACACCAAGAATCTGGCCAAACTGCGGATCCCCGACCGTCGCGTCCGGGTCGGAGAGCTGCACCCGGTTGAAGACGTTCAGCATGTCGCAACGGAACTCGAAGAAGGCGCCCTCCCGGAAGGGGAACCGTTTAAAGATGCCGGTGTTTTCCGAAGGTTGCCAGGGCCCTCGCAGATTGCCGAAGTTGCGCGGCGTGTTGCCCAGGCTCAAGATCACGCCATTCGGCGTTATCGGAGGATTCGTGAAAGCGTTTGGATTGAGGTACGGTTTGCCGATACCCGCCGCGAAATTCAGGCTGCCTGACTGAGCGGACATCAGGGGCTGGCCAGGTACAAAGTTGGCGCGAACGGCGCCGTCGTAAAGGTAGTCGCCGGTATAGATGCTCGTTCCAACAGAAAGCGGGTCGCCGGACTGGTACTGCTGATTAGCCGTGACGCTCCAGCCTCCCAGGACCTGGTTCAGGATGCCGCCTCTGTTCAGGAACGTTCGGTCTTTGCCGAACGGCAGTTCGTATATCCAGGTCAGGCGCAATTGTTGAGGATGGTCGAAACTGGCGACCGATTTCTCCAGTTTTCGGTTATAGACGTCCTGGGGTGCTCCGTAGTAAAGACTGTTGCTGTCGCTGTTCGTGAGAGTCTTCTGGAAGGCATAGCTGACCAGGAACCCGAGGCCTTTGGAAAGGCGGCGCGTGGCCACCACCTGGAGCGCGTTGTAGTTGGAGTGCCCAAAATACGGGAAGTGGTTAAACACGCCTGTGCCCGTGGGAATCCCCGGAGTACCGCCGCCGGCATATTGCGGATAGGGCAGCAGCGCTTGTGCGACAGTGCCGGTAAAGCCGGCATACGGCAGCGGGATCCCTGGGGCGCAGGATGTTGTCCCGCAGTTGTTCAGCAGCTGGTCGCCCAAGGATAGGTACTTGGGATTGAGCTGGTTCATGTTCGCGAAGCCACCCGCGTTCAAACGGGCGCCGATGTTGCCGACGTAGCTGCCCTGAATTACCGTCTTGTCCCCGAGCAGGTACTGAATACCGAACGTGTAGTTTTGCGCGTACGGTTGGCGAGTCGAGTTCGGGGCGATATAGGAGATGGAATTTCCGTTGTCCTGCGCCGGACTCTTGTTCGGCAGCGGGTACGGATAGGCCGGAACGCCCTTGTCCCAGTTGAACACCGCATTCATCACGGTAGGGGCGAAAGCGTTGTTACCGACGTAGCCGTCGACAGTGGCCATTCCGAAGGCATTGGAGATTGGCGGGGTGTACATCAGACCGTAGCCGCCACGCAATACCAGCTTTTTGCTGAGCTGGTAAGCGAACCCGGCGCGCGGGCCGATCTCACCGAAGTACGTGTTCTGGAACGAGCCGCGGTGCGTGTCGCTGAGGAAAACCAACGCCCCGGGGTAGCCCGATGCGCCAGGGTTGGGCGTGGTGGGCCCGAGGGTTGAGGAGATACCGTGGATTTCAGATTCTGCGCCTGCGATGTCCCAGCGCAGGCCGAGGTTGAGGGTGAGCCGCCGGGTCACCTTCCAATCGTCGGTCAGATAGAAAGCCGGGTTCCAGACGATCGTTTTCGTAGTGTTGATGAATGCCACTGGCATACTGGCAGTATTTACCGCCCCCAACAGAAAACTGGCGTAGGAGTAGCCGGTGGTACCCAAATTGTTCGGATCGGCAGTGGTGTTGGGTCCGAACGTGAAGTTACCCGACGCGCCCCAGTTTTGCGGCTCGACGTAGAAATATTTTCGAACCTCGACACCCCACTTCACCGCGTGGCCACCGTGGATCCAAGTCGTATCGTTCGTCACGATGTAGCTGCCGTTCGGCGAGTCGCCGGTAGAGTTGTTCCCCATTGGGGTAATGGCGCCACCCTGCGCGGTCGTGCCCGTAAAACTGATATATGGGAACGTCTGCTCCGAGACACCGTTCAGGTCGATTTTGCTCGGCCAGTTCTGGCCGGTCGAGAGAGAGAAGTGATCGTTGTCGAAGTTGTTGTAGCCGGCACCGAAGTGGTTGAGCAGGCTCGGAGTGATCGTCCAGTCGTAGCCGAAGCGTACCATCGTGCCGTAGACGCCCTGGATGTTCCAGACTGAACTGGCGGTTCCGGGCACTGGCAAATACGCATGGGAGCCGTTATAACGTACCCGGCTGTTGTCACTCCAATAGAACGACAGCTTCTGCTTGTCCGTAATGGTCTGATCGAATTTGCCGGTATAGCTACTCAGGTTGAATATCGGTTGGCCGTTGATTCCGAGCAGGTTATGCCAATCGCCCGGCAGAGTCGGGTCCGGGGTTGGCGCCAGCTTCAGAATATTCGCCGAGACCGTGCTGATCTCGCTTGGAGGAATGATGTTCCCGGGAAAGGCAGTGCGCGAAAAACTGCCATCCGGCAGTGGAACCGTGCTGGCGGGATCGAAGATCGTCTGGGGCAGCGCTGAGAAGTTGCCCTGCTTGAACGCCGCGGTGGGCATGGTTCGAAACCCGCTGATCAAACCCTCGCGCAGCCGGGTGCCTTCGTAGCTGAAGAACCAGAAGCTCCGGTTCTTGCCGTTATATATCTTCGGGATCAGAAGCGGTCCGCCAACGGCGGTGCCGAAGTTGTTTTGCTTGAAGGGGGCCTGCCCTAAGCCGTCGGCGTTGTTCTCGAACTGATTGGCGTTCAGATCGTTGTTCATGAAGTAGTCGTAGGCGGTGCCGTGCAGTTGATTGGCGCCGGACTTGACGTTGAAGTTCGCAACCGCCGTCAAGCCGCCGCCGTATGCTGCATTCAGGCCGCCGGTCTGGAGGCGGAATTCGCTGATAGCGTCCACGCTCGGTTCGAACTCGGCTGTGCTGCCGGCGATGTCGGCACGCCCGACCGAAATGCCCTCGATGTAGATCTCGTGCGACGCCGTGGGGGCGCCGTTAATGCTGCCCATGTACGAATCACCGGTGGTTCCAGGCAGGGCAGTAAAGATGAAGTTCTGGATTTGCCGTTGGCCGTCATCATTGCTTGCGACTACCCAGTCGTGGTAATCGTCGGCCGAGACGTTATAGCCGAGTTCCGAGCTGGACGACTCCAACCGGGTGGCTTCAGCGCTTACGGTGACGCTTTCGTTGGTGGCGCCCAATTCCAATTTCAAGTCCGCCGTCACCACCGACGCAACCGAGACCACCACCGGCTCCACCACTGCGGTCTTGAATCCCTGCACGCCGGCCGAAACCCTGTAAGTGCCGGGCTGTAAGTACTCGATGTGGTACACGCCCGTCGAGCTGGTGACGGCTCTGGTAACCGTGTTGGTCGTTAATTGCGTGGCCGTAACTTCCACATTGGGAATCACAGCGCCGGTGGTGTCTGTGATTTGCCCTGTGATGCTGCCGCGAGCGCCTTGTGCGAAGGCGGGCGCAGCCCAGCACAGAAGCGTGATCAACAGTACTGAAAGTGAGAATACCTTAGACTTCACGATAACCTCCCTTACCTGCACTACCCCGATAGATTTGACCGGCCTTCCAGCACGCGGCTCACCGCTAGGCTGCCCGTGTTTTTTCTAAGACTTAGCGGGCTGGTTCGGGTGGGAAAGTTCGTAAAGCTGAGTCATTACACCCACTCGTCTGAGAGAACCCTGGCGATTTCAGCGCGCTCAGAGTTGGCAGGCCGGCGGCGACGCGCCGCTAAGATGAGGATTTATACGTAGCTGCTCAGCACGCGCATGTAGTTGGCGCGCTCGAACGCTTCCGGATCGGCCACCGCGCGCCGGCTCATGCTGCCCCGCATCTCGGTGATGGACGCGTACTCGTGTGCTTCCATCCATTCCACGAGTTTGGTGTGCAAGACCTCCAGGTATTCGATGCCGTTCCGCAGCAGCGCCGACGTCATCATCGATACGTTAGCGCCCGCCATCATCGACTTCACGACGTCTTCCGCCGTGTGGACCCCTCCGCTAATTGCCATGTCCGCCTTCACGCTGCCGTACAGTACCGCGACCCAGTGCAGCCGCATCAGTAACTCGCGAGAGTCGCTGAGCGCTAGATTCGGGACCACCTCCAGACTCTCGAGATCGAAATCCGGCTGGTAGAAACGGTTGAACAGCACCAGTCCGTCCGCACCCGCCCGATCCAGTTTCGCCATCATGTTCGGCGTCGAGCTGAAATAAGGGCCCAGCTTCACCGCAACTGGAATGTGGATGCTCTCCTTCACTTCCGCCACCAGCTCCGTATGCATCATTTCTACCTGCGAGCTGTCCATTGCGGGATTGGTCGGCAGATAGTAAATGTTCAGCTCGAGCGCATCCGCGCCCGCCTCCTCGATCAGCTTGGCGTAGCGAATCCACCCGCCTGTTGATACTCCATTCAGGCTGCCAATCACCGGAATGCCCACGGCTCGCTTGGCGCGGCCGATGTGCTCGACATAACCCTCCGGCCCGATGTTGTAGGCCGTCAGGTCCGGCAGGTACGTCTGCGCTTCCGCGAATCCCTCGTTCGGCGACAGCCAGCGGTCCAGTTCGTAAGCCTCCAGATTGATCTGCTCTTCGAACAAGGAATGCAGAACGACGGCGCTCGCGCCGGCCTCTTCCAGCCGGCGAATCTTACTGATGTCCTTGCAGAGCGGCCCGGACGATGCCACCAGCGGGCTCTTCAGTTTCAGTCCCAGATAGGTAGTCGAAAGATCAGGCATGTGGTGTCTCCTTCACGGGCTGGTTTTCGGCCGCGGGTTTCGGATCGCTCGCGCCATTCTGCGCGGCACGCGCTTCATACAACTTCCAGCGCGAGCGGACGTCCTCTTGCGCTTCCTCCAACAACTTCTGTGCGGCTTCGGGGTTGCTATGCTTCAGCATGGAATAACGGGTTTCGTTGTAGATGTACTTGTCCAGCGCCAAGGTCGGCGCCTTCGAATCGAGCACGAATGGATTCTTGCCCAGCTGGACCAGCCCCGGGTTATAGCGGAACAGCGGCCAATGCCCGCAGTTTACCGCGTTCTTCTGTTGCTCCAGCCCGTGCACCATGTCGTAGCCGTGTGCGATGCAGTGACTGTACGCGATGATCATCGACGGCCCGTTATAGGCCTCTGCTTCGAGGAAGGATTTCAACGTATGCATGTCACTGGCGCCCATCGCCACGCGCGCCACATACACGTTGCCGTAGGTGGTTGCGAGCATCGCCAGATCCTTCTTCGCCGTTGCCTTACCGCCCGCGGCAAACTTGGCCACCGCGCCCCGCGGCGTCGCTTTCGACATCTGCCCGCCGGTATTCGAGTACACCTCCGTGTCGAGCACCAGAATATTGACGTTGCGTCCTGATGCCAGCACGTGGTCCAGGCCGCCGTAACCGATGTCGTACGCCCAGCCATCACCGCCAACAATCCAGACGCTCTTCTTCACCAGCGTGTCAGCAATGGCAAAGAGTGCCTGCGCGTCTGCCGATGAAATCGTTTCCAGCTTCTTTTTCAACGCGACCACCCGCTCACGCTGCTCGATGATGCCCTTCTCCTTCGATTGGTCCGCATTGAAAATCGCACTGGCGAGGTCGTCGCCGATCTGCGGAGCCAGCTTCCGGACGAGCTCGCGCGCGTATTCAGTTTGTTTGTCGATCGAGAGCCGGAGTCCCAGGCCAAACTCGGCGTTGTCTTCAAACAGGGAGTTATTCCACGTCGGCCCACGCCCCTCGCCGTTCACCGCGTACGGAGTTGTCGGCAAATTGCCCCCATAGATGGACGAGCAGCCCGTGGCGTTGGCAATCACCGCACGGTCCCCGAACAGTTGCGTCATGAGCTTGATGTAGGGCGTTTCGCCGCAACCCGTGCAAGCACCCGAAAATTCGAACAGCGGCCGGAGTATCTGCACATCCTTCACCTGCCCGGTACTGAGCAGCGTCCGGTCGAGCTCCGGCAGATTCAGGAAGAAATCCCAGTTCTTGGCTTCGCTCTCACGCAGCGAGAGCTGGTCGTGCATGTTGATCGCCCGCCGCTTGACCTCGGTCTTGTCCTTCACCGGACATGCTTCAACGCACAACCCGCAACCGGTGCAATCCTCGGGCGCCACTTGCAGCGTATACTTCTGTTCTTTGAATTCCCGCCAGCGCGCCGGCGCGGTCTTGAAAGTCTCGGGCGCCGCCGCCAGCTTGTCGGATTCGTAAATCTTCGCCCGGATCACCGCATGCGGGCACACCAGCACGCACTTGCCGCACTGGATGCAAATCTTCTCATCCCATACCGGAATCTCGAGCGCGATGTTGCGCTTCTCCCACTGCGCCGTGGCCGTCGGGAAAGTGCCATCGATGGGCATCGCGCTCACCGGCAGCAGGTCTCCCTTGCCACTGATCATGGGAGCGAGCACGTTCTGCACAAACGCCGGGGCCTGCTTCGGAACCGGAGGACGCATGTCGAAGGTGCTGGTTGCCGCAGCCGGGACTTCCACCGGATGCAGATGCGCCAGAGTCGTGTCCACCGCGGCGAAGTTCTTCTTGACAACTGCCTCGCCGCGCTTACCGTAGGTTTTCTTGATGGCTTCTTTGATCCGGGCGATGGCTTCCTCGCGTGGCAGCACGCCGCTGATGGCGAAGAAGCAGGTCTGCATGATGGTGTTGATGCGCGAGCCCATGCCCGTCTGCTTGGCCACTTCATACGCATCCACGACGTAGAACTTCAGCTTTTTCCGGATGATCTGTTCCTGCACGGTGCGCGGCAGATGCTCCCAGACGTCGCCGGGACCGTAAGGGCTGTTCAACAGGAAGGTTGCACCAGCCTCGGCCGACCCGAGCATATCGAAATGGTCCAGAAACACAAATTGATGGCAGGCGATGAAGTTCGCGCGAGAGATCAGGTAGCTCGAGCGGATCGGCCGCGGGCCAAATCGCAGGTGCGAGACCGTGACCGAGCCGGATTTCTTCGAGTCGTAGACGAAATAACCTTGCGCGAAATTTTCCGTCTCCTCGCCGATGATCTTGATCGAGTTCTTATTCGCGCCCACGGTGCCGTCGGCACCGAGACCGTAGAACATGGCTCGCACCGTCTTGGGATCCTCGGTCGAAAACTCGGCGTCGAACTCGAGGCTGGTGTGCGTGACGTCGTCCTTGATCCCGATGGTGAAGTGATTCTTCGGCGACGCCTTCTTCAGCTCGTCGTAAACTGCCTTCACCATGGCGGGTGTGAACTCCTTCGAAGAAAGCCCGTAGCGCCCGCCAATGACTGGAGTATTCCGCCCGGATTCCCGGAGAGCCGTGACTACATCCAGGTACAGCGGCTCGCCGATTGCGCCCGGCTCTTTGGTGCGATCGAGAACAGCGATCCGCTCGACCGACTTGGGCAGTGCTTCCACGAACTGCTCGACGGCGAAGGGCCGGTACAGATGGACTTTCAACAGGCCGATGTTCTCGCCGTGTGCGTTCAGATACTCCACCGTCTCTTCGGCGGCATCCGCACCCGATCCCATCAGGATCACCACGCGCTTTGCGTCCGGCGCGCCGTAATAATCGAACAGGTGATACTGCCGCCCGGTGAGCTTGGCGAACTTGTCCATCGCGTTCTGCACAATCGTGGGGCAGGCGCGGTAATACGAATTGACAGCCTCGCGCGCCTGGAAGTAAACGTCCGGGTTCTGCGCCGTGCCGCGAAGAATCGGGCGGTCCGGCGACATGGCGCGCTGGCGGTGCGCGCGAACCAGGTCGTCGTCAATCATCGCCCGCAGGTCTTCGATGGCGAGCTCTTCCACCTTGGCTACTTCATGCGAAGTGCGAAAGCCATCGAAAAAATGCACAAACGGAACGCGCGATTCCATCGACGCTGCCTGCGCGATCAACGCGAAATCCATTACTTCCTGCACGGAATTCGATGCCAGCAGGCCGAACCCCGTCTGCCGGACCGCCATCACATCCTGGTGATCGCCGAAGATCGAAAGCGCGTGCGCCGCAATGGCACGCGCCGCCACGTGGATCACGGTGGGCGTCAACTCGCCCGCAATCTTGTACATGTTGGGGATCATCAGCAGCAGGCCCTGCGCCGACGTGAACGTGGTGGCGAACGACCCGGCTTGCAGCGCTCCGTGCAACGCGCCGGCAGCCCCGGCCTCGCTCTGCATCTCCATGACAGACGGAACGGTGCCCCAGATGTTCGGTTGTCCCTCGCTCGACCACTGATCGGACCACTCACCCATCGGGGACGAAGGAGTAATCGGATATATCGCTATGACTTCATTGATTTTGTGGGCAACAAACGCCGCCGCTTCATTACCATCGATAGTTACCTTGGTTCTTGGCATGGTGATGCCCTGCCGTGTGCAGTTCGGAGTCCAAGTGCCCTAGCAGACTTTAACTACAAGCCTTCCATGCCAGGAGGCCGGATGGGGGAGGCTTGGCAACGGGGCAAGTCGGGGCAAATTGCACGAATGACAGTACTTAGCATGGGGGATTTCACCCAGGTTTTGAGAGATACTCTAGTATGCCTTCGCATTCCGTACTTGGTTCCAGCAAGATTATGGCGTTTGTGGCGACACGCGATCCGGAGCGTGCCAAGGCTTTCTACCGGGACGTGCTGGGTCTGCGCCTCGTGGAAGAGGAGCTTCCATTCGCATTGGTCTTCGACGCGCATGGGACGATGCTGCGGGTGACGATCGTGCGCGAGCATCACGTGGCGCTTTACACGGTACTCGGCTGGGAAGTGGCGGACATCGCGGCGACTGCCAAGGAACTCGCGGACGCGGGAGTGAAATTCGCGCGATATCCGGGCATGCAGCAAGATGAGCTGGGAATCTGGACCGCGCCCGGGGGAGCGAGGGTAGCGTGGTTCCAAGATCCGGACGGCAACGTTTTGAGCATCACGCAGTTCGCTTGACGGCGGCGCCCGGCAGTGAGTACCATCGCTCGCGATGGCACGATTTCTTCTGTTCTTCTACAGCGCGCTGTGCGTGGCGCAGACAATGCCTCCGCCGGTAGCGGCGACGTGGCCGGGCGATCGAACAGCGGCAATCTCTCTGACGTTCGACGACGCGATGGCGACGCACCTCGACAACGTCGGCCCTATCCTGAAAAAACACGGAATCCACGGGACGTTTTTCGTTAGCACTGGTTCCGAGGACTGGCGGAAGCGCATCGCGGAGTGGAAGCAATTGGCCTCCGAAGGAAACGAGATTGCCGGCCATACGGTGAACCATCCGTGCCTGCTGCCGCAAATCGAGCCGCATGCGCAGAGCTATACGCCGTCGATGATGGAAGCGGAAATTCGCGACAGCGCCCAGACGATCCTGGCCGAAATCGGAGACCGGCGCGGCCTGACCTTTGCGTACCCTTGCGGCAATATGAGTTTTGGCCAGCCGGCGGAGCAGACGCGAAATGCGGCGCTCTATCAGCGATACATCGCGGAGCATTACTTCGCCGCGCGCAACTATGGATGGGCTGGCACGGTAACACCGGAGGAGTTGAGCATCCTCAGTGTGCCGGATCTGGGTTTCACGGCCGACCGTGACTACCGGGAGCTGCTCGAGATGGCAGAGCCGGCGTTGCACAACCACCGCTGGGGCATCTTCACCTTTCACGGCGTGGGAGGGCAATGGCTATCCGTCAGCACGGATGCGTTGGACGAGATGGCCGGCTACCTGGCGCGGCATCCGGAAATCTGGACGACGACGTTCGGCGATGGAGTCCGCTACATTCAGGAGAGCAAGGCGCTGAGCATCCGCGCGGCGAAGTCCGGCGACCGCGAGGCACGGTTTGACTTGACGTGGCCGTTGGATGCAAAGACCTACGATCTGCCGGTGACGCTCAAGTGGACACTACCGGAAGGCTGGAGTTCGGCGCAGGCTTACATAGAGGATAAAGCGGCAACGGGAGCACGACAGGCCGGCAGGGTTTTGCTCGTCGCCGTCCCGCAGGGAGCCGCGTCTGTGCGGTTTATCGCGAAACCGTAATGACCGCCGGGCTCAACTGGTAGCCCTCATCCTGGGCGAGTTGGACAGCCATCGACCGGAGACTTTCGTCATCGGTGTCGCGAGTACTCTTGAGCCCAGGACGTTTGATCACTTCGCCGCCGACTTGGAGACGAATGACCCAGCGTTTCTTGCCCGCGTCCCAGGCGACCGCCGCATTGTTCACTTCCACCATGGCCGGTTTCTCCTATAAGAAGGTTGTGTTCGCGATTTTCTCTGCTCGTATTATGGGCCGGTCCTGCGTGCAATTCAACCGTCAGAGCTGAGGTGGTAGGCCAGTCTCCGGTTTTGCGGCTACGTGGCCAAGCGACAGAATCAACGAAACTCGAGAGAACGCGCGGAGAGTATCTAGTCTCAGACCACTATGGCGACAGCCAAGGGGGATATGCAAGACTTGAGAAAAATGCCCGCTCTCATACGCGTATCCCCGAGGTTCTGCCCGGTGTTGGACCCGGATTTCCTGCCTGCGTCGCTGTGGAATCGATGTTTCCGTGCGAGGGTCGAGGAATGCGGCAAGCCAGATCCGCTGGCGATCGGGTTGGAACGCGCAGACGGATCCATATCCGTTTTTCGAACTGCCGTCCTGCCGCACGAGGGCCCCAACATCGCGGCCAATGAGCGGTACGTCGAGCGCTTGCTGAAGTTTCTGCTATGGCAGAAGGGTGGATACAGAGTGGTGATCGGCGGTCACGCGCAGATTGCCCAATTCCTCCAAAGTGTGTACTCCCAGAACGGCAGGCGTGCGTTCGATTTTCACTTCATGGGTGAGCGTGTTTACGGCCACCCCATGGTCATCGAGCAGACCGAGTACGATCGCATACCAGGAGAGCGGGAGACGGTCGCACCTCTCGGACGCCATTTGGAAGGTTGCCGCATCGGCTTCGATTTGGGCGCGAGCGACCGGAAATGCGCAGCCGTGATCGACGGCGAAGTGGTCTTCAGTGAAGAAGTGCCTTGGGATCCGAGCCGCCAAGCCGATCCGCAGTACCATTTCGATGGCATTAACGACTCGCTGAAGCGCGCTGCGGCAAAGCTGCCACGCGTTGATGCGATCGGCGGCAGTGCAGCCGGCGTTTATGTGAACAATGAAGTCCGCGTTGGTTCGCTGTACCGCGCAATCCCGCAGAACCTGTTCGACCACCGCGTACGCCGCCTGTTCTTTGAATTGCAGGAGGCATGGGGCGGAATTCCCTTCGAAGTCGTCAACGACGGCGAGGTCACGGCGCTCGCGGGATCTATGGCGCTCAACGATAACGCGGTTCTAGGCGTTGCGTTCGGCAGCAGCCTGGCAGCGGGCTATGTGACGCCGCAAGGCAACATCACCGGTTGGCTGAATGAGCTGGCCTTTGTTCCGGTGGATTACCGCGAGAACGCGCCGGTGGACGAGTGGTCGGGTGATGAAGGTGTCGGCGCCCAGTACTTTTCGCAGCAAGCGGTCGGCCGGCTGCTTCCGGCGGCAGGTATTGAGCTGCCGAAGGATATGCCGCTGGCCGCGAAGCTCGTGGAAGTTCAGAAACTGATGGCGGCCGGAGATGATCGCGCGCGCAAGATCTATCAAACGATCGGCACTTACCTCGGCTATGCGGTCGCGCACTTCGCGGATTTCTATGAGATCCGCTACCTTCTCGTGCTGGGCCGCGTGCTAACGGGGGAAGGCGGCGACCTCATTCTGTCAGTAGCCGGCGAGGTCCTGCAGGAAGAATTCCCCGCACTAGCTAAGTCGATCCGGGTGCATATCCCGGGAGAAACAGAGAAGCGGCACGGCCAAGCCGTCGCCGCAGCTAGTCTGCCAAGCTCGAACAAACAATAATGGAGAAACGATGAACTTCCACAACCCGAATGCCGATGTATTCGTTCCCGATGACGTTGACCCTGACTCTGCTCTCGCACGGACGACTCATCTTTGCATCACGGCGCATCAGGACGACATTGAGATCATGGCTTACCACGGCATCGCCGAGTGCTTCGGCCGCACGGACCGTTGGTTCACCGGTGTCGTAGTGACGAACGGCGCCGGTAGTCCTCGTGCTGGCATCTACGAGCAGTACAGCGATGAGGAAATGCAGAAGGTCCGGTTGAAGGAACAGCGCAAGGCTGCCTACGTCGGAGAATATGCGTGCCAGATCCAGCTCGGCTACTCCAGCTCCGCCGTTAAAGATCCGAGCCACGGCGGTATATGCGAGGATCTCACGGCTATTTTCCGCGCGGCCAAGCCGCAGGTGGTCTATCTGCACAACCTCGCCGATAAACACGATACACACGTCGGGACAGCTTTGCGGGCGATCCACGTGATGCGTGCGCTACGCGGCGAGTTTCGGCCCAAGAAGGTGTACGGCTGCGAGGTCTGGCGTGATCTCGACTGGCTGGCAGACGAGTACAAGCAAGCTCTGCCGGTCTCCGAACGTTCCAATATTGCGGCAGCGCTGGTGGGGCTTTTCGATTCTCAGGTGAGCGGCGGAAAGCGGTACGATCTCGCCACTCAGGGGCGGCGCCTGGCGCATGCCACGTACTTCGCCTCCCATGGCACCGACGCGGAGACCGCCTTGAGCTATGCGATGGACTTAACGCCGCTGATTGAGGACCCCAAGCTGCCGATTACTGGCTACGTCGTGGGCTTCATCGATCAACTGCGCGCGGACGTTGAGCAGCGCATCACCAAACTGGGCTGAGTGCACGCTGGCGGGCGGTCACTACCGGAGGTATGCTGAAGGCATGAAGAAGACGACCCTCACACACCGGGATGAAACCCGGCACGAGATCGTCCGGGTAAACCTGCTGCGAAGCACGTCGAAAGTCGTCGATACCGTGGTAGGGGCTAGAAAGGCCGAGCAGTTGCTGGAAGTCCACAAGCAGCGTCTCACGGCTGCGGAGTTCGCGCGAGGAGACTGTTATGTAGTTAAGTCATGCTCCCCGCTCGGTTCACTCAGACGCTCGGCGTTGAACTGACCCTCTCGAAGTGCACCGGCACCCGGTCCGGTAGTCAATCTCGCGGACGAAGTACCCCGGACAAGGTACGGAAAGTCGGGTTTTTGTTCCTCTCCTCAATCAGATGGTCCTGTAGCATTCCAGCAAGTGACTCGCGCTCAGGGCTTCAGGACGAGCAGTCTGCGATCGGTGTGAGAGGCCGTGGTGAAGGGGACGTCGTCGCCGGTGCTATCGCGCACGGAAAGCTGGTTCCATCGCGGGCTGGAGTCGATCGCGAGCGTCAGGCCTTGCGGTAACTTGGCGCGCGGCTGGTTGAGGCGGATCTCGATGTGGTCGTCGGAGACGAAGGGCGTGGCGCGGACTGCAGCTCGTGCGCGTGCCCACAGTCCGAAGCGAGTGACGCTACCGATCCAGATGGGCTTGTGGCGGTAAGCCTGTAGCAGGCGCTCTTCGGCGGTCAATTTATACGTGGTATCGGTCGGGTGGACCAGCAGGCAGGTGATGTTGTTGTTCTCGGCGTTCGCGGCGACGATGTTCGTCCATTGGGCCACGGCTTTGTCGACGGTGGCGGGCGTCAGGTAGCCCATGGAATCGTCGAGGGTGACGGGGATCTCAATCATGCTGCTGACGGGCGCGCCCAAGTGGGCTTCGCGCAGGGGGCGGTAGGCCGAGTTCGTGAGCGTGTTGCCGGCGGCGCGTGTGGAATCCACCAGGTAGCCCGTGGCTTCGAGGGTCTCGATGAGCTGCATGGGGTGGCTGAGTTCGCCGGCACGAAAGGCGATCGTGTGCTGGCCGGGGACATCGCGATCCAGCAGTTCTTTGCTCACGCGAACCTCTCCAAAGACAGTGGGCGCGACTAGCGGGCGGTAGGTCGCGAAACTGACTGCGGGATCGCCGAGCGGGAATCGCACAAAGTTTTTCAAATGCGAAACGGTATGAGAGCCGACGTCAAATCCGCGCGCCCGCAATTCGCGAAGGTACGCGCTGTTGGCGGGAGTGTAATAGCCGATATCGGTTTCGTCGGTGAAATATTTCGTGGTGGCGAAGAAGGTGCTGGTGGCGCCGTAGCGTTGTTCGAGCGCCGCGAATACTACGGAGTTGGGGTACGATTCGCGGGCATCAATATCGTGGCTTAGGAGCAGAGCGCCGTCGAGACCATCGGGAACAGTGTTGATCAGCAGGAACGGATGCGCGTTCGTCTCGTAGATGGCGCGCAGCAACATGCGGAGGACATCACCGGAAGGCGCGAAAACATTGGCCCATTCGGGCTCCGCTTCATAGCTCTGGCCGATGGCGAGGCGCAGCGTGGAATCGCTGAACGACAGGCCGAGCGAGTAAGCAATGCCGCGGCCGTAGTAGTTGCGCACAAAAGCGGCTTTCCCGTTGGCGAATTTTCCCAGCGTAGCGGCGCCGGCAACCTCATATTCGGTGGTCCAGCTGAATTGTTGGTAACGCTTGGGATCGCCTAGTAAGACGTCGTGTTCTTCGGGCCGGTTGATGTAGTGCAGAGCGGGATCGGTAGAGGGTTCGGCCAAGCGCACACTGGAATTTTCTTGGCTGAAGTTAAAGCTCGAAATTCCGAACAGGGGGAAGTATTGGCCGCCTTGCACGTGCGTGGCAAACAGCACGCCGCCCGACTCAACATATTTATAGAGGAGTTCTCTGCCGGCCGGGGGCAAGGCGACATTCGTGAGTGTGCCGGCGAGTATGATCATGGGTGAGCGGACGGCCTCGGTAAGGCTCTGCGAGGTCTCAAACGGTACACCCAACATTTCGAGATCGCTTGCGACTGCCGTTACCTCGCTGGCGTCCTTTGCCGAAACCGCGAGCACGGTGACGGTGGAGGGAAGCTTCACCGGCGGCGTGGAGCCGAGGGCAAACGCCAGATAGAATGCGAACGCGGCGAGCTTCGATTTCATTTCCAAAACTGCTCCGCGATGGGATTGCTCTTCAGCGCCTCCGCCAGAAAGACGAGCCAAGCGGCGCCGGCAACGCTCGGGGCATCGGTCATCTGGTGAGGTATCGGCCGCGAGGCATAGCGCAGCCCACCTGATCCGACTTGCAGAGCACGTAGGCCGTCGATGATCTGGCGCGCGCGATCAGGCTGGCCCATGCGCAAGTAAGCGAGCGCTACGCCCAAGGAGCCTTCGGACCAGACCAGCGGCAGCTCGCGCCACTGTTTGCGGGGATTCTCGGGAAAATAGAATCTGCCGACTTCGAAGCCTGGGAAGATGTGGTCATCGAAATAGGGGCGATAGCCTGCGGCCTCGCCATCGCGCGAAGCGTAATACTCGTCGATGTGGCGAAGGGCTTCCTGCGCTTTGCCGCTTTCGCCGATGGCGGTTAAGAAGAGCGCGCCCCAGGAGGCGCAGTCCAGCGCACGTACGGAGTCGCGCTGCCCGCCGGGCGTGAAACCTTGATCGAACTGGCCGAGGTTCTCGTCCCAGGCGACTCGGAGGAGGGCGGCGCGGATGCGGTCCGCCGCTTGGGACCAGCGCGCGTCACCCGTCACTTGACCGAGGGTATGCAGGAAGAACCAGGAACTGATGTTGTTTTCCGTGCTGAAGCCACGTGCGGGCACGTCTTCATAGTCTTCGAGGACATCATTCTTCTCGGCGTGGTAGACCAGACGAATGTTCCCGTAACCCTGACGCAGCAGGCCGTGAGCGGGATTCTCAGGTTCGGTGGCCTCGAGTGAAACCAGGTAAGTCGCCAGACGCGCCGCGGCCGTTTCGAGGGATGCTCTTTGGCGTGCGCAGCCGGGATTATCCGCGGCACAGGGCGGCGTGTGCGCCATGTAAAAGGCAAACGCGTACCCCACCCACCCGACGGCGCCGGCGCGAACCATGGCGCTATCGTGATCGGTCTCGTTGGGCCAGCTTTCGTTGGTACTGTAAGTGAACCAGAGACTGCCGTCGGCGCGGATGAGCCGCGCGAGTGCGTCGAGCGTGTAGGACGCGGCGTCAGTTTCGCCGGCGATGACAAAACTGATAGCGCCGAGCGCGTCATCGTACGTGTAGGAATGGTCGGATTCCTGATCCTGCTTATCGGACCCGCTGCCGTAGCTGACGAGGAGCCGGCGACGCGTGGCATCCGGAGCGGGCACGGCACGGTTGGGCGTCACCTGGGCTTCGAGCCATTGCTGGCTCGATATGTCCCAGTCTTCGAGCGATTGTGCGGCGCATGCGGTCAAGCCGCAGGCGGCCAGCGCCGTCAGCCGGAGATTACGCAGCCTCGACATGCCGTTCAAAGCCACGGCGCTCCATCGCGCCCCAACCGCGCTTGCCACGGAGCCCGTCCCACACGCCCTCGAGCCGCCACAGCGTCAGAAGCTGACGATAGCCGAAGTTTTCGAGCACGGCGGCGGCGAGCAACCGGGCAAGATCCTTCACCGAGGGATAGCGCCGCATGGTGAACTCTTCGAGCACCACGGCGCTCATCGACAACAGAACGCCGAACAGCACGGAAACAACGAAGAACAGCACGGCAATCTTCACCGCAACGAGGCCCAGAAAGATGCCGGCCACGGTGAATACATAGCCTGCCATTTCGACCGCCGGCCCCAGCATCTCGAACACGACGAAATACGGCAAAGAGAACCAACCGGGCCCGCCGAACTTTGGATGGAACAACATCTTCTCGTGCGCCATGAGGCTTTCGACAGTTCCCCGCTGCCAGCGATTCCGCTGCCTGTGCAGAACCTTCCAGCTTTCAGGGACTTCGGTCCAACAAACGGGTTCGGGGACAAAGACGATGAGGTACGGCGTCTTTTTCTCGCGGGAGCGGCGGTGCAGGCGCACGACCAACTCCATATCCTCACCGACCGTCGAAGTCGCAAATCCGCCCGCCTCGAGGATGGCCTCGCGGTCGAAGACTCCGAAAGCTCCGGAGATGAGCAACAGCGAATTAAGAAAGCTAAAGGCCACCCGGCCACCGAGAAACGCGCGCAGGTATTCGATGGTCTGAAACAGCGGGAGGATGCGGCTGGTGGTGGCGACGCGTGTGACTTTGCCGCGCTCGACCGTGCAACCGTTCACTACGCGGACGATACCGCCGGTGGCCAGCACTTTGCCTGGGTTCTCGACGAAAGGCTCGATGACATGTAGCAGCGCGTCCTCCTCGAGCAGGGAGTCAGAATCTACCGCCGCAACCAGAGACGAACGGGCGATATTTAACCCCGCGTTCAGCGCATCGGCTTTGCCTCCGTTTGCTTTGTCCACCACGGTCAGGCGGATGGGATCGCGGGAACGGTAGACCGCGCGCACGGGCTGAGTGATGGCGTTTCCTGAGCGGCAGGTGGACTTATACAGGTGAAACTCATCGATCAGAACACGCATCGTCTCGTCTTTCGAGCCGTCGTTGATGACGATGACGTCGTAGTGCGGATAGTTGAGATCGAGCATCGAACGGACGCTCTGCGCGATGGTGAGTGCCTCGTTGTAAGCCGGGACGAGGATGCTGACCTCGGGGAGTAACGGAGAATTGAGCAGAACCGCACGGGCTTCCGGATTCTGCCGCGCACGATGGCTGCGCAGAGCAAAAAATCCGAGCACCATCAGAAAGAAGTAGACGGCATTGCTAGCGCTCATGTAGAAAATCATGGACCACTCGAAGGCGTTGTAGAGTGGCTGCGCGAGTGCAAAGGACGCCGTCACACGGCCACCGTCTCGGCAGGAGCAGTTTGGACGACTTGCAGCGCCTCCAGCGCAGCCGAAGCCGCCAGCAGGGACCCCGTAAGCATTTCCTGTTCCAGGATGCGGCATCCATCCGCGCCTAACTGGGCCAAGGCGTAGGCTGCGGCCGCCGCCATGCGAGCGTCTTGATCGTGGAGGCAGCGCGTGAGTTGCGGCATGGCACCGGAAACGTTGAGAGTAGCCGCAGTGCGAGCCGCCGCCGACCGCACCTGCTCCACCGGGTCGTTGAGCGCATGCAGAATTTCGGCTTCCAACCGCGGTAGCCGGGGCACCAGTGGCAAGATGTCCAGGGCCGCCACACGAACCGCGCCGTCGGCATGGCGCAGCAGCGGATACACCTGCGGCAGAGGGAGAAACTTGCCCCAAGCGCGAAGCACCTGGAGTGCAGCCAGAGCCGCTGCCGGTTCCCTGCCGGCGAGCACCGCCGGAATCGCTTCTTTGGCCAGTTCGAGCGCATACGGTCGCAAGTCTTCGGCCAGAACCATGCGAGCAACAAGCGAGCCGTTGACGACCAACGCGAACACTTGCGGCAGTTCGCCGGGTTCAAGATTACTCACCATGTGACGGGCCGTATGCAGCCGCACGGATTCGTCACGGTCCGAGAGGGCCTGTTGCAGCACGTCGCCAGCGAATTTGCGCGGGACCAAGGCGAGGTGCGCGACTGCCTTCTTGCGGTTCGCCAGGTTCCTGGAACGGAACTGGCGCTGCCATTGCTTGACCAGCCGGAGGTCAGACGCCAGTTGGGCCAGTATCTCGCGGCCCCCGCCGCGAATCATCCGCAGAAACTCCACCAGGCATTGCTCCACCTCGCGCGGATACGCGACCTGGATCTGCCGGATGTCTTCGAGGTGACTATTTCCCGCGGCATGCAGCGCCAGGAACTCGCGGATGGCCGGTGAAACGCGGGCCGCGCGGGATTCCCGGATTTGCCGCGCCAGCTTCTTGCAAAACGAGAATGCCAGCAGAGCCAATATGGTGGCGCACTGGACGAAGGCAATCGACATCGCCAGGGATAGCTCGCGCGACACAATGTGCGGGTTGAGGTAAAACCGGTTGACCGACACGATGGCGACCAGGTAAGCCATTCCGAAGGCCAGTGTTTTGGACAACACCGCGATGCGGCCGCTTCGTTCGAGCGTCACTGTTTTGCCGTGAAGTTAACGCCGAAGCTGATCTGGTGCTCGTTATCGGAGCGTGTTTGATACGAGCAGAAGAGCTCGGCGGAATACCCATGCGTGATGCGAATCTCGGCGCCCGCCAGATAAGTATCGGCGAGAAAAACTCCCAGGCGGTCGACAGTGAGAGTCTCGAAATCCTCGCTGCCCCTCGCAAATCCAACGTGCAGCACGAGCGGCTTCGCCACCTGCTGGTAATATTGCCCGAGCCAGGAGTGGGTCATCTGCCCGGGCGTTACGCCAGAGCGCCATTCGGTCCAGCCGTTGTCATACGTCACCGAAAGCCACACCGGCTTCGCGAAATAGTACGTCAGGACCGGGCTTGCCACGTGTACGTCCGCCGCGCGGAAGCGCATCAACTGGTAATCCAGATCGAGCGCGAAGCGCTTGGGCAGGGCATGGGAAACACCGGCGGTGTACTCCTGGCGGGGCACCACCACTGCGCCTGGCCCGTTCATTGTCCCCGCGCGCAGCCACCATCCCTTCGCCAGTTTCTTTTCGAAATTCAGTCCCGCGCGCCGGGTTCGCTCGCCGAACAGGCTCCATTCTTCGTATTGCAGCGTGATCTGATTACTCTCTCCGATATAGCCGGCGCTGACGAAACCCATATTGCCGGGAGTGGTGAAGGAGAACCGGTCCTGGTTGAAACCCACTTTCACTTCCAGCGGACGCGGCGGATCAATCTCGCCTTTCAGGTCGTGCGCTTCGGAGTTGTTGGGATCGAGCTTGATCGCGCGCGCTACGTGATCCTTGGCAGCACGTTCCCGGTTCTGGTAGTGGCACAGCCGCGCCAGCGCCATCTCGACGTCGACATCCTCGGGCGAGAGCTTCTTGGCGTGCGCCAGAAGTTCCTCGGCTGCCGGGTAGTGATGCTGCCACATTTCCACGTACGCCTTGCCCACCAGCGCCTCGGCATTGCGCGGGTCCCGCTTGAGGACGCGGTCAAAGATTTCAATGGCCGTGGCGTACTCTTTCATCCACGCGGAGAGCCTGCCGGTCTGGTTCTGATAATCCGGATTGTCCGGGTCGAGCTTTAGCAGCCGCTCATACAAGTCGCGCGCTTCGGCGAATTTCTGTTCCGTAACCAGCTTGCGCGCGGCTTGCTCTTCGTCCTGCGCCTGCACCGGCGCCGAGAGGAGTGCGGCGGCCAGGATCGTCCATGCGAGTCGCCGGATCATGCGTTCTTCCCGAGTAGCCTCTTCATCCGGGCAACCAGTTCCATGGGGCTGAAGGGCTTGATCACGTAATCGTCAGCGCCCAGGCCAAATCCGCGGATGACATCGGTTTCCTGCTGTCGCGCGGTCAGCAGGATCACGCGAATCTCACGGGTCAACGGATCGTTTCGCAATGCGGAGAGCACCTCAAAGCCACTCCGGTTGGGCATATTGACGTCGAGAACCGCCATGTCCGGCTGCCAACTGCGAATGGTTTCTAGTGCGGCGCTGCCGTCGGTGGCCACGCGGCACTCGAATCCCGCGTTTCCCACGGCTGCTTCCACCAGCGCGCGAATCGTCGAGTCATCGTCCGCCACGACCACGCGCCGCTTTCCGCCTGCTGCTGGGGCGGCCTGCGGTGTGCGCCCGTGACCAGCGCGAGAAATCACGAAGTAAGAACGCAGGATGACTTCTTCGGTAGTCCAGGGCGTGAACAGAAAATCTTCCGCCCCGCTATGCACCGGCTGTAGACCCACCAGCACTTCCCGCGGCCCAATGATTAAAACCGGTTTGTTCCACGAGGGGATGCTTCTCACTTCAGAGGCAACATTTAGCACCACGACGTCGAAGGGTCGAACCGTTTCCGCATCCGGGAGCACGTCGGCACCCAGGTCCCGGGAAAACGCCTGGCAGTCATCCAACGCTTTGGCCAGACGGGCAGCCTCTTTCGCTTGGAAGCCCGCCAGCGCGAACCTTTTCCCGGAGAGAGCGGAAAGCACCGCTGGAGACGCCGTCTCCTGGCGCGCCGCCAAGAGTCCGAGCGCGACGTCGGCCGATTCCCTTTCCGGCAATTGTTCCGCCAACGGATGGGCACGCCGTTGCAGGTTTTCCCACGGGTCGGTTTTTGACTCGATCGATGCGCTAACTGGCCGGTCACTCGACTCCCGCGCCGCGGCGAACATCTGCGTCAGTCGCCGGAGCAGTTCCCGCGCACGCTCCGCTGAGCCGGAGCCATTCTGTTGTAGCACGGCTTCCAGTTCGCGCGCTGTTTCGGTAATCTCGGGGTATCCGACCGAACCCGCCGAGCCCGCCCAGCGATGCGCGGCCACGAGCGCCTCGGCAGGGTCAAGACCTGCGCCGAGTAGGCTCATCAGCCGGCCGCTCTGCTGTACGCCGTCGGCGACAAACTCCCGCCGAATCTCGCGGAGGGAAACACCGAGCTCCTCCGGTTCCGCGGCCCCTTGGAGCGCCAGGTCGGCGGTCTTCGGACTATGCGCGAGGTATTGCCGGATTAACGCGGGAAACGTGCGGGTATCGATTGGCTTTGTGATATAGCCGTCGCAACCGGCCTCGTATGCTTTCTTTTCATCCCCTCTCATCGCGAAGGCGGTGAGGGCGAGCACCATGATTTCGCGCGTGGCCGGATCGGACTTCAACTGCCGCGTCAAATCCAAGCCGCTCATGCCTGGCAGCTGAACGTCCGTCAATATCAGCCCGGGCCGAAACTGCTGAAGTACTTCCAGAGCTTCCTCCGCGGTACTGGCGGTGCGTACATCAAATCCATGCCGTGACAACAGGATCTTGACTACCTTGAGGTTGACGGGAGTATCCTCCACGACAAGCACGGAATCGTTCGACATTCGAGTTACTCCGGCAGACTAAGTTACTCAGGCGTCTTTCTCAGTGGAGGGACGCAGTTACCATGCAACGATCCCACGCGAGATAAACGAAATCTGTTTCGGTAACCGCTGAATCGCGTCGCTATTCGCAGATGCTCCACACTTAGCGCCATTTCAGTGTAGAGAGATAAAGGGACGGGTAACAAGTAAAAATAGATTGTTTCTAACGGTAAAAAACTGATGTTTCCCGTAGTAATTCAATGCAATTTACTTTGATTAATAGCAGTCGTTGTAACTGTTGGAATTTCCAACAAGCCGGAGCGCTAACTTAGTTGCGGAGCGCTAACTTCCGTCAACTTGCGGCAACTGTCAAAGCGATGGCATGCTCCGAATTGGGGCATTGCCGTGTAGCGTTGACGTGATGTAACCCTGGACCCTCCTTCAATTCGCAGGAGCTTACGAGACTATTGCACAAAATGAAGCCGCAAAGAGCTCTGCCGAGTTACGGATTGCTCGCCAGCATACTGGTAATGTCCATCGAGTGCCCCTCTGCCGTTGCCCAGGGGAAGCCGTTGGAGGGCGCGGCCCAAGTCAGGAAACTTCCAGCAGCAGAAGCAGCGAAGGGGCTACCGGTCCACTTACGCGGTGTGGTTACCTATTACGACCCCGGAGTGCCCGACCTTTTCGTTCAGGATGATACCGCCGGCATCTATGTCGCTTGCGACTCGCCTGTTCCCGTCGAGCGCGGGCAGGAAGTCGAACTCACCGGCATTACCGGGCCGGGCGACTTCGCGCCCGTGGTCCGCCACCCGCATTTTCGCGTCCTCGGCCCGGGCGAACTGCCAAAGCCGGTCTACCTGTCCGTCGCAGAGCTATTAACGGGCCGCGGGGACTCGCAGTGGATCGCCGGTGAGGGCGTCGTGAAGTCCGCCGTCATTGCAAATCGGCACCTCAATTTGACCGTGGCATCGGGCGGCGGCCAAATCAAACTGATCGTGCCGAAATTTCCGCAAGCCGGCCTCCAGCGGCTCGTGGAGGCCCGTATCCAGTTTCGCGGCGCCGCTGGAGTCACCTTTAACAATAAGAGGCAGTTGACCGGGCTCCTGGCCTTCATTCAGAGCCTCGAAGACATAACCGTTGAGCCCCTCGTGGATGAGCCCACGCACAACATTCCTTCCCAATACACGCTGCGCCATCCGGACACGCTCTTGCAATTCTCACCCGCTGGCAATGAAAGCACTCGCGTGCGGGTGCGCGGCGTAGTTACGCTCCAGCAGTTGGGACACGCCCTCTTTCTTCAGGACGACGATCAGGGCTTGATGGTGCTCACGCACCAGTTGGTCCGCGTCGAGCCCGGAGATCGTGTGGAAGCCCTGGGCTTTCCCGCTCTGGGTGAATTCGCGCCGGTCCTGCAAGATGCGGTTTTCCAGAAGATCGGGAAGGATCACCTGTCCAAGCCCATTCACGTGACGGCCGACGACATCCTTCGGGAAGGCGACTACGACGCTAGTCTGGTGGAAATCGACGCCCGTCTGCTCAGCCGCACCGAGGATGTGCATGGAGCATCGCTCGCCATGAAATCCGGGAATCGGATTTTCAACGCGCGCTTCGACCAGATCGGTCTCCCGGCTGGGGGTACGCTCGAAGAGGGCAGTGATCTCCGGCTGACAGGCATCTGCCAGGTCGAGGCCGGCGGCGAAGACAACCAGCCGCAATCGTTCCACCTTCTTCTCCGTTCCCCAGCCGATGTGGCCGTGTTGCATCGGCCCGGCTGGTGGACGCTGTCCCGCGCCGTCTGGATTCTAGGTTTCCTCGGTATTGGCGTGGTGGCAGCTCTGGCGTGGGTGATCCTGCTGCGGCGGCGCGTACAGGAGCAAACCGCGGAACTCCGCAGCGGCAACCGCCAGCTGTCGGCGGCCTTGGAGTCGGCCGAGCGGGCCCGGAAAATGGCCCAGGAAGCCAATCAGCTCAAGAGCGAGTTCCTCGCGAACATGAGCCACGAGATCCGCACACCCATGAACGGCATTCTCGGGATGACCGGCCTCGTGCTCGATACCGAACTCTCGGATGAGCAGCGCGAATATCTCAATGACGCATGGAAGTCTGCGGAATCGCTTCTGGCACTGCTGAACGACATCCTCGATTTCTCGAAGATCGAAGCGGGGCGCATGGAAATGGCCTCGATTCCCTTCTCTCTGCGGGAGTGCCTCAAGAATGCCGCGAGCGCTCTCAGTGTCAGCGCCGAACAGAAAGGCCTCAAACTCATGGTCGACGTGGCACCTGAGGTGCCGGACGCTCTCATCGGCGACCCCCTCCGGCTACGCCAGGTGCTGCTGAACCTGCTCAACAACGCGGTTAAATTCACCCATACCGGATCTGTCGAGATGCGTGCGGACCTTTACGAGCGCCGTGACGCAATCCTCACGCTGCATCTCTCGGTGAGCGACACCGGAGTCGGAATCCCACCGGACAAGATTGAAGCCATCTTTGAAGCCTTCCGCCAGGCGGATGGTTCGATTACCCGCCACTACGGCGGAACCGGACTCGGATTGACCATTTGTTCGCGCCTCGTCAATCTGATGGGCGGCCGCGTGTGGGTGGAGAGCGAACCGGGCATGGGCAGCATCTTTCATTTCACGGCGGTGGTGCAAGAGACGGCCGAGCTCCCCGGCATTCGCGAAAGCGCTTCGAGCAAGCTGCCGATCCGCCCGCTCCGCGTTCTTCTCGCCGAGGACAATGCCGTCAATCGCACCATCACGTCCCGGATGTTGGGTAAACATGGACATTCCGTCACCGTCGCGGACAACGGACGCAAAGCGCTGATGTCCTGGGAAGAAAACGAGTTCGACGTCGTCCTCATGGACATCCAGATGCCGGTCATGGACGGCTTGGAATGCGCCACGGCCATTCGCCTGCGCGAACAGCGCCGCGGTGGCCATACCCCGATCGTCGCGTTGACCTCTCACGCCCTGGAACAGCATGAACAACGTTTTCTCACGGCTGGCATTGACGACTATCTCGCGAAACCGGTTCGATCGCAGGACCTGGATGCGGCCATCGCCCGCGCATTGACGGCACAGAGAGGCGGCTCGCGAAACGAGGGCGTCCCGGTAACGCCGCAGCCGGCGGGTTAGACGCTCCCGGCCGGGGCTAATCTTTACATTTTCACCCCGGCCTCGGAGCCTTACGGCTGTGCCGCGCATCTAAGTGGGTGGGATATTCCTATTCGTGTTCCAAAATATTCTTTGCCAGATACCCGACTACGATCCGGACGCCGTGCTCCCCTTGATCGAGCTGGCCATCGAGATCGCGCGCGAAGGGCGCGAAGGCCGACGGATCGGGACTTTGTTCACATTCGGCGATGACGCTGCCGTGCTGGCCCGGTCCCGCGCGCTGATTCTCGACCCTCTCGCTGGTCATCCCGAGGGTGCCCGCCAGATGACGGACCCAAACCTGCGCGGCACCATCAAGGAACTGGCGCAGTTGGATGGGGCGTTCGTGGTAAATAGCGGCGGCGTTTTTGTGGCGGCTTGCCGGTATTTAAACAGCTCGCCCGCTCCGGACTTGGAGCTTCCAATGGGGCTCGGCAGCCGTCATTTGGCCGCCGCCGGCATCAGTGCGGTCACGAAAGCAGTTGGTGTAGTGGTGTCGGAGAGTTCAGTGGTGCGGATATTTTGTCACGGCGCCATGGTGGCCGAAATCATCCCGGAACTTTGGTTAATGAGCAGGGGATCCGTGCAGATGCGTGGCCCCGTTTCGGAAGAACGGGTCCGCGACCTTGCTGTCATCACTCCGCAACGGCGGCGCGGCCAAAACTGAGGACGGATCAGTCCCGCTCTTGACTCACGATTCTTCTTCTTTATCGATTTGCTTTTTGCACAGGCGCCGCCATTCCGGAACCCGAGCTGTCAATCCCAGCATCGTGACGTAGTTCATGTCCAGGTGCGCCCGTCCCGAGAAATCCCACGAATCAGTCAACTCGTGTTCCAGGGCGTCTGCCGCGTGAATGGCCGCCGCCGCAGTAAACGTGTTCGCTGAGTAGTCTCCGGGATTGTGGTGAAACGCCACCGCTTTACATACCAGATCCGGCAGCGCCCAAAGGTACAGCAGATAAGCCCCAATCTCGGCATGGCTAGCGCCAAACATTTGCCGCTCTACTTCATAGCAGGGCGCGCCGTCTTTCTTTACCGTATTCAGGACGACTTCATACTCCTCGGGGCAGTTCGCGGCCAGAACCAGCTTGCCGACATCGTGCAACAAACCACCCACCAGACTGCTGTCGCAAACCTTCTTGGGAAGGTTCTCCGACTTGGCAATGGCGCTGGCCACCAGGCCCGTCGTCATGCTGTGCCGGTGCAAGGCAGCGAGCAGAGATTGCGTCGCGCCCAGGCTCGGAAACCCCGAAAAGACACCAGTGGAAAGAGTCAGCGCGCGGAGCGTATCCACACCCAGGTAGACTGCGGCTTCGGTCGGGCTGGCAACGTAGCGGTATAACCCAAAGAACGCTGAGTTGGCTATTTGCAGAACCTTCGCCGACATGGCCACGTCCTGCGCAATAATGTCGCCCAGTTCGCGGCTGGACATTTCCGGATTATCCAGCGACGCTATTAACTGCGTGTGCACCGCGGGCAAACTGGGCAAAGATACAATCCGCGACATCAATTCCCTTAAGCCGGGAAGCGCCAGCATTTCCCGGATGTTCAGCGCCCGGTCCAGCGTGGATTTGAGTGCCGCGGAGTTGCAGGACTTCAGCAAATACTGGTGCGCGGTGGCCGCCGAACCAATAATCACGTCCTGCTCGACGGTGTCGGAGAGCACAATTCGCACAACATCCGGATAGCGCTGAATCACTTCGGTCAACAAACCGGCGCCGCCCGAGCCGGGTAAATCCATGCCGGTCACGATGACATCGAAGGGGCCGGCGGCAAGCTGTTGGAGCGCTTCCTCCCCGGTACGGCTGAAGCCCATCTGCCACTCCGTGCGCATACCTTCGAGCGTTTGCCGCAGGCCGTCAAGGACCTTCTGGTCGGCGTGCACGAACAGAACGCGCTTCGATGTGGTGCGCGTTTCCTCACTCGGCATAGAAATGCGTTCCTTCATATTCGCGTTTTATCGTCTTCCTTAGCACGCACCATTTTATATCGACCGCGACGCATCGCCTTGGGAAAAAGTCGCGGCTCCCACACGTATCGTGGTGATCTCGTGCTAAAGCCCAGCCTGGCTGCGCACATAGCGCGCCACCTGCTCGTGCGTCGCGAACCAAACATCCGGGCGCGAACGCATGTGGGCGATCAACTGCTCCAGCGCGGCAGCGCGTGAGCGGTGCCCCGTGATGTGTGGATGCATGGTCAGCACAAACAGCCCGCCTTCCTCGTAGGCGGCGTCAAACTCCGATTCGTAGATCTGGAGCACGAGGCCGGGCGATGGTAGCGTGCCGGCTGTCCCGCCGAAATACGCGTAATCATCCAGGATCCAACCGATAGGCACCTCGACCACCCCGGTCGGTTGGCCCGCCACCAGAACCTCATAAGCATCGTCGCTCGCCATCAAGCTGCTGTCGTAGAGAAAACCCGACTCCTTGACTTGCTGCATGGTGTATTGACTGAAGGCCCATGACGGCGCCCTGTAGCCGACCGGTCGTTTCCCCATCGACTTGGTCAGGCTTTCGATAGCGTCGTGCAACAAGCGCCGCTCTTCGGTTTCGTTGTTCAGCGCTGGAAGATCCTCGTGAATCCACCCGTGGACGCCGATTTCATGCCGGCCGCTCGCCATGATGTCGCGAACCATCTGCGGATGCAGCAAGTCGCTGACGGCGGGAATGAAAAACGAGGCGGGAACCTGGTACTTGTCCAGCACGCGAAGAATGCGCGGCAGGCCATCGATAGCTCCGTATTCGCCGACTGAAAGCTCGTTGGCGCCGAGGAGTCCCCGCGCTAGCGCATGGGTGGCGTTGTCGACGTCGAAGCTCAGCGCCACCGCGACCCGTGCGCCGTCCGGCCAGGACTTGGGCTTCAGCCGCTTCCCCGCACTCACTCGCAAAAACTGCTCTTTGATTTGTCCGATGCTCAGTTTCGCGCCTGGCAGAGGATCAGGCGCGGGCTGCTGGGCCCAAGACAAAATCGAAAGGGCAAGCATCACGGCAATCGTCAAAGTACCTTTCATAGTTGGCTGGACTCCTGGCTGAAGATCTTATCTCATGCGTCGCGGTGGCGGACGAGCTCCTCCGAGTGGTATCGATGAATGATATGGACTACGTCAATCTCGGATCGGCCGGCTTGCAGGTTTCGCGGATTTGCCTCGGTACCATGACCTACGGATCCAAGCGCTGGAGACCATGGGTGCTCGAGGAAGAAGAAAGCCGCCCGTTCCTCCGGCGCGCCATCGAGCTGGGCATTAACTTTTTCGATACCGCCGACGTGTATTCCGATGGCGTGAGTGAAGAGATCCTGGGGCGCGCACTAAAAGATTCCGGGCTGTCGCGCGATCGTGTGGTGATCGCCACCAAAGTATTCAACCCCATGGGCGACGATCCGAACCAGCGAGGCCTGTCGCGCAAGCACATTATGCACGCGATCGATGACAGCTTGTCTCGCTTGGGAACCGATTACGTGGACCTCTACCAGATCCACCGCTTCGATTACACCACGCCCATCGAAGAGACACTCGATGCGCTGGATAGCGTAGTGAAAACCGGCAAAGCCCTGTACATCGGGGGATCGTCCATGTTTGCCTGGCAGTTTGCAAACATGCTCCACAAATCAGACGAACTTCACCTCTCGCGTTTCGTCACCATGCAGAATCACTACAACCTGATCTATCGCGAAGAAGAGCGCGAGATGATTCCGCTGTGCCGCGCCGAGGGTGTGGGCATCATTCCGTGGAGTCCGCTGGCGCGCGGTTTTCTGGCCGGCAACCGGAAGCAGGAAGGTTTTGGCGAGACGATCCGGGCGAAAACCGACGACTACGCACAGAAGATGTACTATCAGCCGTCGGATTTCACCGTCGTGGAGCGGCTGAGTGAAATTGCCAGCAAGCGTGGCGTGCCGAACGCGCAGGTGGCCCTCGCCTGGGTGCTTGCGCAGCCGGGCGTTACCGCGCCCATCGTCGGGGCAAGTAAAATGCAGCACCTGGATGACGCCGTGGCGGCGCTGCGTATCAAGCTGGATGAAACGGAGCTGAAAGCGCTCGCTGAGCCTTACCGGCCCCACACCGTGCTCGGGCACTCGTAGGTGCATGCCGCCTCTGGTCGAGGCGCGCCGCACTGGTTGCCCTTTCTGTGGCATCGTAGAGGAATCTATGCGGCATTCATGGCTCGAAAAACTCGGCGGCATCAACCGGCGGGAGCTCTTTCTGCGCGGCGGAGCGCTGGCGGCAGGGGCCGGCGCAACTCGCGGCCTTGCCCCGGCTGCTCCAGCGACGCTCGATCTCGGCCCCAGCATCTATCAATCCATCGGCGTCCGGCCCATCATCAACTGCATGGGCACCTACACCATCATCAGCGGCTCGCAAACTCTACCCGATGTGAAACGCGCCATGGAGGAAGCCTCGCGCCACTACGTCCATGTTGACGAGCTGATGAACGGAGTGGGCAAACGCCTGGCAGAGCTTACCGGCGCGGAATGGGGCATCGTCACCGCGGGTTGCTGCGCCGCGATCACGCACGTCACCGCCGCATGCATCGCGGGCGCCGATCCCGAGCGCATGCAGCGCCTTCCGTATCTGCGCGGGTTGAAGAGTGAAGTCATCATTCCGGATTACTCGCGCAACGTCTACGATCATGCCGTGCGCATGCTCGGCGTCAAGATCATCACCGCGAAAGACAAGACGGAATTCGAGGCCGCGTTCAATGAGCGCACCGCCATGGTGTACATTCTGGCCGGGCCCGGCGATACCGGCCCGATGGGCACTGAGGTATTGTCCGCGATTGCCCGCCAGAAACGCGTGCCCGTCTTCGTGGATGCAGCGGCCGAGGTGCTGACCATTCCCAACGTACACTTGCAGCGCGGTGCAACCGTCGTTGCCTATAGCGGTGGAAAATGCCTGCGCGGGCCGCAGTGCGCCGGACTTTTGCTCGGCGAGAAGAACCTGCTGCAAGCCGCCTGGGCCAATAGCGCCCCGCATCATGCCTTCGGGCGATCACTCAAAGTCGGTAAAGAAGAAATCATGGGCATGCTGACCGCGGTCGACGCCTGGACCCGGCGCGACCACAACGCCGAGTGGGCCCAATGGACCGCCTGGCTCGACCACATCTCAAAACGCGTGACCCAAGTCGAAGGCGTAACGGCCGAGATCAAGCAGCCCGACGAGGGCTTATCGAATCGCTCGCCCAGCCTCTTGATCCGCTGGGACGGTGCGCGCGTTGGAATCACCGGCCAGGAACTGCACAAGGTGCTGCTCGATACCGAGCCGCGCGTCATCGTCGATGACGCCCGTGGCTCCCGGCCCCAGCGGATGGACAGCCAGATTTCGCTCGTTGCCTACATGATGGCCCCCGGCGATGAGAAGGTTGTAGCCGAGCGGCTGCTCGCTTTATTATCGAAACCGCCGAAGATCGAAACGCCCGCTGCCCCGTCGGGCGAACCCGCCAACGTGACCGGCCAATGGGAAGCGCACGTCGAGTTCCTGCGCGGTTCCGCCCAACATACGCTCGTGCTGGAGCAGAAGGGCGCAAACTTGGCCGGCACCCATCACGGCGAAATTCTCTCCGGTGACCTCCACGGCACCGTAGCTGGCAACGAAGTGCAATTCCGCACCGTTCATCCCTACGAAGGTACGCAACTTTCCTACGCCTTCACCGGCAAAGTCGACGGCGACACCATCGAGGGTAAAGTGGGCCTGGGCGAATACGGCGAAGCCAAGTGGACGGCGAAGCGGCATAAGTATACGTAGACCGTCCCGACCCACGCCCAGTTATTTCAGCGATAATGTCTCCAAAAGGAATCCTCATGAATAGCCGTTTTCTCTTAGCTCTCGTCACACTGGCCGCATGCCTGACCGCTAACGTCGCCTGCACCTCGCGTTCGATTGCGGGCTCCACTCTCCCGAACCGCACCATCACCGTCGCCCAATCCGGCAACGCCGAGGTCATCGGTACCGATAGCACAGCGCTCCAGAAGGCCGCGGATATGCTTCGCTCCGGTGACACTCTCGTCATCGGCCCCGGTACTTATCAGATGGACGCCAGCCTGCTCATCCCCTCGAACGTCACAGTGCGCGGCACTCCGGGCCAGACGATCCTGCTGAAGACCCGCGGCGTCGAGAGCAAGCTGATCGAGGACGGCGACTTCGGCGAAAGCTATCTGTCCGTCGCCGACCCCGAAAAGTTCCATCCAGGCATGGGCGTCGAGATCCTCGACGACACGCTAAAGGAGGGCTGGGACGTCACCATCTCGAAAGTCGTCGCCGTTCACGATCACATGCTGCAAATCAATCCGCCCACCGTCCGCGATTACGATCTCGACCAAAAGCACGCCCGCATTCGCAATACGTACCCGATCCTGTGCGCGATGAACGCGGAGAACGTCACTTTCGAAGACATCACGGTAGATGGAAATAAGGCCGAGAACGCGTATCTCGATGGCTGCCGCGGCGGCGCCATCTACATGTACAACGTGCGCAACGTTACCGTGAAGAACTGCGTCGCCCGCAACTACAATGGCGATGGCATTTCTTTTCAGATCTCGGACCATGTCCACGTCGTCAAAAGCGAGTCCTATGGGCAGACGGGCTACGGCCTCCATCCCGGCACCGGCAGCGCGAATTCGGAGGTCGAGCATTGCCACCTGCACAACAACGGCGATATCGGCATTTTCCTGTGTTGGCGCGTGCGCCACGGCCAGTTTCATGACAACGTCATCGAAGACAACGGCCACTACGGGATTTCCATCGGCCACAAGGACACCGACAACGAATTCACCAACAACACCATCGCGCGTAACGGGGTGACGGGTGTTTATTTTCGCGAGGAGACTCCGCTGAATAGCGGTAACCGCAATACGTTCCGCAACAACAAGGTATTGGACAACGGCAGCGCCAAGGCCGGTTACGGATTCTACATCGCCGCCCACGTGACGGACACCGTCATCGCCGGCAACCAGATCTCCGACACGCGAGGCCCGAAAACCACGCAGCACTACGCTGTGTACAAAGCCAAGGGAGCCGGCTCCGTGCGCCTCGAGAACAATACCATCGAAGGCAACGGCAAGGTCGACTAGCCCGCTATTGCACCGAATTCAAATACGCAATCAAATCCGCCAACTGCTGCGGGTTGTTGAACCGCGGCCAGCCGATGTGCGCCTGACGCATCCGCGAAAGCATCTGCGGCCCGTGCCCCCATAGCGCCGACATGATCGTCACCTCGGAGAATTTCCGGGCCTGCCCGGGCAGCGGCGGTGCGCCATGCTGCCCGCTGGCGTGGCAATCCGCGCAATGCTTCTCGAGGAACACCTGCTTGCCCCGCGCTTCGTTGGCCGCCGGATAGACAAATTGCCGCATCCACAGAAAGCTCAGCAACTGCCGCATTTCGTCCTCGGTCAGCGAGGGCGGCGGCTGAATCATTCTGGGCGCGTGGTTCCACATGTCCACCGCGATATCGGTCAGCGTCAGGTTGTGCAGGCGGTCTTCGAGCGCCAGCTTCCCCGTGTGGCATTTGATGCAGCCCTTCGATTGGAACAGCGCCTCCCCGCCATTTCCTGACGTGTAGGCGAACCGTGAAGCCAGATGCTGCGCTTCGGGCACGGTGCGCAGGTACACCAGCACGTCGCTCAGCTCCTGCGTCGTAAACTGCTGCCACGCGATGTTTCGCCGCGCAAAAGCGTCGCGCATCCGGGCGCTGTGATTCCACATCTGCTGCACCAGGATGATCGGCTGTCCCAACGATTCCCACTTCACCACCGGCGGCGCGCCCTCCGCCCGCGATTCTGTGATCCCGTGGCAGTCCCCGCAGTGCTTCGCCGCGAATAACTCTTTGCCGCGCCCCGCGTCGCCAGGCTTATCGAAGAATCGCGAGGAATAAAAGAACGCAAACAGGTCGGCCGCCCCCTCCGGGCTGAGGCTCGGCTTCTCAATCTTCGCGCCTTCGATGGCCGCCCACATCACCGGCGCGTGGTTCCACATCGCGCTGGCCAGTTGCGCGGGCGTATAGCTCCGGTCGATTTGCCTGCCCAGATCCGGCGCCATCTTCCCGCCCTTGCCGTCGACACTGTGGCACTGAATGCAACGCTCGCGCTCGAACAGTTTTTCCCCGCGCTCGGAATCCCCCGGCACCACCGGGAGCGTCGCCGCGCTCACAACGAGAGACGCCGTCGCACAAATCGTTAGAAATCGCACATGCTCACCCGATGTTCAGTATACCTGCCCCTCCGTACGTTGGCGCTATAATCTGCCGATATGCCGATTCTCAAGGATGTTTACGTGCGTCGTCTCGTTCTTCTTCTGGCGGTCTCCGTTTTCTCCGCCTCTGCGCAAACGAAAAAGATTGTGGTGATGGATGGGGAAGACATGGTGAAGGAGCTGCAAAGCGCCGCCCCGCAAGCGCGCATCGTTCCCGTCACGCATGCCAACGTCATGAAAGAGATCGCCGATGCCGACGGCTTTGTCGGCGACATCCGGCCCGAGGAAGTGCGCGCTGCCAAGAAACTCCAGTGGGTGCAGGTAATGAGCGCCGGCGTCGAAGGGGTCCTGTTCATGTCCGGCGGCAATGATCTGCGCGACAGCAACATCGTCCTCACCAACAACAAAATCGTGCAAGGCCCCGAAATCGCAGATCACGCCATGGCCATGTTGCTCGCTCTAACCCGCCGTTTGCCAAAGTACATCGCGGAAATGCGCACCGAGACGTTCGACCAGCACGCCTTCGACGGCATCGAATTGCGCGGAAAAACGGCCGTCGTAATCGGCGTGGGCGGCATCGGCATGCAGATCGCGCAGCGTGCCTGGGCCTTCGGCATGACCGTCATCGGCGTCGACCCCGAAGACAAGCCGTTTTCGCCGTTCCTCGCACGCGTCGTAAAGCCCGATCAAATCGACGAAGTGGTCCCGCGGGCCGATGTCGTGTTCATCTCCGCGCCGCATACCGAGCGAAGCCACAAGGAAATGGGCGCGCACGAATTCGAGCTCATGAAGCCGCACTCGTACTTCATCGCCGTAAGCCGCGGCGGCATTTATGACATGAATGGCCTCGTAAAGGGCCTCGACAGCAGAAAACTGGCAGGCGCCGGCGTCGACGTCACCGATCCCGAGCCCCTGCCCAAAGGCCACCCTCTCTGGAAATTCGATAACGTGATCATTACCCCGCACATCGCCGGCCGCTCCGATCAGGACAGCGCGCGCATGGTGGGAACCGCCAAGGAGAACCTAGCCCGCTTCGTTGCCGGCAAGCCCCTCGTCAACGTCGTCGACAAGCAAAAGGGATATTAGTAAGTGGTGGCGCACGCCTCGGCGTGCCGCTACCGGTCTTCAGCCAGCAGCCAAGTGCGCCCCGCGCTCACTTCCGCGCTCGCGCCATCCAGATATTCCCGGTGGTCTCCGCCAGGCTGAACAACAAACCGTCGCTCGTCACCGACAATCCCACTTTCCCCGGGCTGCCCAGGCTCGTCAACGACTGTTGCGAATGGTGGAAATGGTAAACCGGGAACGGCTCTCCCACCGGATGCTTGGTTTTGCGGTCCAGCCGTTCGGCCCAGATGCAACGGAATCCGTCCCGCTCCGACAGGAAATACAGCACGCCTCCGTCCGGGGACCACTTCACTTCCCGGTCCATGTGATTGCCATCGGTAACCGGGATCCACGTCTCCGGCCCTCCTGCATTTCCGTCGTGGAATGCGGTGACGTAGATGGTTCTGCTCGAATCGTTGTCCACCGGGCGCGCCTGAAACGCTACCCACTCTCCATCGGGAGAAAAAGACTCTGGATAGAGCGCGAGTTTCGGATGCCGGATCAATTCCTGCGTCTTTCCCGTGCTCAAGTCCAGCAGGCCCACACAATACGGCGAGCACGACTTGGCTTCGAATAACAGCTTCGAGCCGTCCGCCGAAAAGCAGCGCGGCGGCCCGCCATTCTTGTACACCTTGTCCTCCGCCCCCGCGGACGAGACAACGTGGATGGCCCAATCCGGGCTCGCAACCGCATACGCCACCTTGGACCCGTCCGGCGTGATCTTTGGTGAGTCGAACTCCGACGGACTGGCCGCCAACACTGTGTCTTTGCCCACCGCCAGATCCTTGACCCAGATTTCCCGCTTGCCCGACCGGTCTGCGGCGAACGCCAAACGCTGGTTCACCGAAATGGACGGGAACACTTCGGTGGAAAGGTCGCGCGTCACTCGCACCAGGTTGCCCGTTACCTTGCCTTGCTTGAGGTCGGTCGGAAGCCGCCACACGTTGGTGCTCGCCGCCACGCTGGAAAAAACCAGAGTGCCATTCGACGCCACCGAAGGCTCGCCTTCCTGATCCGTTCCAAACGTCAGCCGCCGCGGATTGCCGCTGATCTTCCCGGTCCGTGGCGAGATGGTCGCTTTCCAGAGATTGGTTGTGTCGCGCTCGGCCGAAAAGTACACTTGATCATCTACCCACGCCGCCGGCCCGCCCGCCGAGAGATTCTGCCGCGCAAACGCCGCGAAAGCTCCCGTCTGCACCGGATCCCCTCCGTCCACCGGCGCAACCCACCAGTCCGGCGCAGAGGATTCGTCGCGCTGGCTCCAGAACAGCAGGTGCTTCCCGTCCGACGACCAAACCGCATCGTGCGCGCCATAGAATTTCGGCTGCACTTGCCGCGGCGTTCCTCCCGTCGCCGCCACAACGTAAACCTGGGTCCGCACAAAATACGGTTCCCCCACCCAATACACGATCCTCTGGCCATCCGGAGAGAATCGCGGCCCCCGGCCTTTGGTGGCAATTAGCTTCAAATCGCCACCCAGCACCGCCACGGTATAAATGCCACCGCCATCCCGGTCCGAATGGAACACAACCTTCGATCCGTCGGGCGAAAACGAGGGCTCGGAGTCGTCCGCCGGGTTCGGCGCCAGACGCGCCCGGTCGCCGGCGCCAATGTTTTGCACCCAGATGTCGAGATTGCCTTCTCCGCTCCGGTCTGAGGCGTAAACCACCAGCTTCCCGTCGGGCGATATTGCCGGGTTGGTGGTGTAACCGGAGTCATACGTCAATTGCGTCAGCGCAAGATCCTCCGGCGACGGCCGCCGCAACCAGATGCTCGTAGTTGCCGCCAGAACGGCCAGAATCACCGCCCCTGCCGCATACACCCACCGCCGCGGGAGCCTCCGAAGTTCGCTACGCGGAGCACCATTCTCCCGCGCCGAGAAGATCGGCACGAAGGTCGATCCCAGGCTGACGATCACAGTGTCATCCTTGCCCGAACCTTCGTAGTACTCTTTCAATCGCTCCCGCAGCCGCCGTTTTTCCACACGGACCACGGACTTCTCACTGGCAGTGAATTCCCGCTGATTGAAAACCTTCTCGGCAATGAAGGACTCCGTCAGCCGGTCCCCGCGGCCTTCCAAGGTCTCTACAACGATGAATTGAAGGAACTTGACCAGCGCGGGTGACAACGTTCCACTCGCCACGATGCGCTCGAGTTCGCGATAACGGGAACTCCACCGCAGTAGCGCCTTTCGCAATGGCGCTCGCCATGCCGGTGGCCCCTCCGGCATGCGCAACTGAACTGTCTGGGATCCGCTCAAAGGTGTATCACTTTCAGCTAATTTGCCACGCTAACAGACTCGTAACACCTTATTCTAATGCAGGGTGATCCCGGCGTAAATCGCTTAATTCCCAACTGAGTGCTTGTTTAACATCCGCGTGACAGAATTTTCGACCGGCCTCCATTTTCATCTGCGTGAATTGCCCCCCAACTGCCGCGGCCGTCGATATCCCGATTCCCGGCGCGATTTTCAGGGATGTCTCCGTAATTCAGTATTCTGAACGCCAAAGCCCTTAACGTCGCCATTCAACGGCAACCTGCGTTGGACGCGCCACTATCTACATCAGACACTTGCAAGCGTAACGGCCCCGTAACACTTCCCGCTTATCCGATTCGAATCGACAGTAAACGACTCAATTTAAAGTAAAACGGCCCTTAACTCGCACCGTGACAAAGATTAACGTTGCCATTACCCTCGACTAGGCGGAACACACTACCGCTCAGGGAAAAGTCTACGACTCAAGCTTTGGGAACCAGTTTGAACTTGTTCGCGATGACGGATGTGCCGTCCATCGCTTCCCGAAATTTGTATCGTATTTGATCGATTTGCTCAGGAGGTTTTGTGAAAAGAGTCACTTCGCTGATTTTATTCGTCGCAATGGCTGGCTGGCTTGCCGGTTCCGCGTGGAGCCAGCAGGTAACTGCGGCGATCACTGGAAAGGTTACTGACCCGTCGGGTGCCGCCGTGGTGGGAGCCAAGGTTACGGCCACCGACACGGATCGCGGGACGCCATGGACAACCACTACGAATGGTGATGGCGTGTACAACATTCCCCGCGTCCCCATTGGCACCTACAACATAAAGGTGGAACAGCAGGGTTTCACGACGGCCACGCAATCGCACATTGCGCTGGAAATGAACCAAGTGGCCCGGTTGGACTTCCAACTGCAAGTTGGCAGCCTCACGCAAACTGTGGAGGTCACCAGCGCCGAGGAACTTTTGCAAACCCAGGATACGTCACTCGGCCAGCATATCGACGCGCGCACCAACGAGGAATTGCCGCTGGCGACGCGAAATTACGTTCAGTTGACTTTGCTAGCCCCGGGGAGTATCCATCCCGATCCGTCGTCTTTCAAGGGCGGTATGACCACGGAAAACAGCGGACGCCCTAACGTGAACGGCAATCGGGAACAGGCCAACAATTTCATGCTCGATGGCTTGGACAACAACCAAGTCTCCGATAACCTCGTCGGTTATGCGCCCAGCGTCGACGCGATTCAGGAATTCAACATGATCACCAACAACGCGCCGGCCGAGTTCGGTAATTTCATGGGAGCCATCGTCAGCACCACCACCAAGTCCGGCACCAATCAACTGCACGGGAGCGCTTTTGAGTTCTTTCGCAACAATGTGTTGAACGCCAACGATTGGGCGAATAACTTTAATGGCGCGCCGCGCTCGGCGATTCGCTGGAATAATTTCGGCGGAACGCTGGGTGGTCCTATCTTCAAGGACAAGCTTTTCTTCTTCATCGACTATCAGGGGGAGCGCGATGACACGCCCACCAGCGTCGCAACGACTACGGTGTACACCGCGGCGGAACGGCAAGGCGACTTTTCCCAGCTTCTGACTTTGGCCAAGCCGATCCAGCTCTACAATCCGTTTTCGGTAAGTGCCGCGGGGGCTCGCACGCCGTTCGCGGGGAACATCATTCCTGCCTCTCTGTTCAGCCCGGCGGCGTCAAAAATCCTGACGTCCCAGTATTATCCGGAGCCGACCAACGGCAACCTGATCAACAACTATCTATTCGGAACCAACAGCTTTATCAACGGAGATCAAGGCGATGTAAAAATCGACTACAACATCTCCGACAAGGATCGCTTCTTTGGACGCTTTTCCGAGAGCCGGATCGACAACCCCGGGATTCAGGCCATGCCCCTGTATTACAACAGTTACAATACTTCCCCCACACACACTGGGGTGATCGACTGGACGCGGACGGTTAGCCCTTCGCTCGTCAACGAGGCGCGCTTTGGCGTGAATTACGTCTACCTTTCCAATGGCGCCGCCATTGGTAGCGACTCGCCATCGAATTTTGCCGCGACCGTCGGTATCCCCGGGGTGCCATCGGCCTTTCTACCTAGTGTAGTGCGGCATAAATAGTAACGATTATAGAATACGCGTCGTCTTTACAATAGGAGGACCGAAGACGATGCGTGTGGCGCGACCCGTGGTTCTGAGTTCTGACCAGCAAGAGATCCTGGAATCTCGGGCCCGAGCTCGCAGCGCGCCGGCACGGAGCGTGGAACGAGCGCGGATCGTTTTGTTGGCCGGAGCGGGGCTGCAAGATCAGCAGATCGCGGCGGAGTTGAAGATCACACCGGAGAAGGCCGCGCGCTGGCGGAATCGGTTTCTGGACGGTGGTTTTGCGGCGCTGGACAAAGATGCGCCGCGCCCGGGAAGAACACCAACCATCACACCGGCCCAGGTGCAAGAGGTGATCCGGAGAACCACGCAGGAGAAGCCCGACAACGCGACCCACTGGAGCACGCGCACCATGGCAGAGGCCGCAGGCGTCAGTGAAAAGAGCGTGCGCCGGATCTGGCAGAAACATGGTCTGAAGCCGCACTTGGCGCGGACCTTCAAGGTGAGCCACGATCCCGAGTTCGCCGAGAAACTGGACGCCATCATCGGGCTTTATCTCAACCCGCCAGAACACGCCATCGTCCTCTGCGCCGATGAGAAGAGCCAGATCCAAGCACTGGACCGCACGCAACCTGGCCTGCCGCTGAAGAAGGGACGCTGCGGAACGATGACCCACGACTACAAGCGCAACGGAACGGCAACCCTGTTTGCGGCCATGAGCACGCTCGATGGCACCGTAATCAGCATGTGCGACGACCGGCACCGGCATCAGGAGTGGCTGAAATTCCTGCGCGTGATTGACCAAGTCACCCCTGCAGGCAAGCAAATCCATCTGATCGCGGATAACTATGCCACGCACAAACATCCCAAGGTTGAGAAGTGGCTGGCCCGCCATCCGCGCTTCCACGTGTACTTCACTCCCACCAGCAGTTCATGGCTGAACATGGTGGAGCGTTTCTTCCGTGACCTCACTCAGAATCGGCTGCGGCGAGGCATCTTCCGCGACGTCGAGGAACTGATCATGGCCATTGGCGACTACATTGACCAGCACAACGACCATCCCAAACCGTTTGTCTGGACCGCCAAAGCGTCCGATATTCTGGAAAAGGTCAAGCGCGCCCGCCACGCGCTGCATAATCGTTAATCTGCATGCCGCACTACACTAGCATGAGCTTCAGTAGTGGCAACGTCGGGAGCCTCGGCAACAGCGACATTCATGAACTATTCTCCGACACCGTGATCCATTACGAAGACACACTCATCTACACCAAGGGCACGCACACGATGCACATGGGCTTCCAGGCATACCGCTATCGCGTCGACACGTTCTATTCGGGCAATAACGGGGAAGCCGGGACCTTCCTGTTCAACGGCCAATATACGACCGCGTCAACAACTCTGAAGGCCGGCAGCGGCAGCGGAATCCCCGAAGCCGACTTTCTACTCGGTCTTCCGGATGAAATTCAGGGTGGTGTCAATGGTGGGACTTGGGGCCAGCGCGCGGACTCCCTCGCTGCATTTTACCAGGATGACTGGCGCGTGACTCCCAACCTGACGCTGAACCTGGGATTGCGCTGGGAGTTGCATACACCCTGGGACGAAGTCAAGAACCGCCAGGCGAACTTCAATCTCTTGACCGGTCAGGAATACATCTCCGGCCAAAGCTGCCCGTGGAATAACTGTAATGCCCTCTACAACCAGTACAACGGCATTACCAACTTCCAGCCGCGTCTCGGCGTTGCCTGGACTCCCGGCGGCGGCAAGCTGGTGGTTCGCGCCGGCTACACTCTCTCCAACTATCTCGAGGGAACCGGCACCAACCTTCGTCTGCCCATTAACCCGCCCTTCGCGCACGAGAATGACGACAATTACCAGAGTTCCGCCGTTTACGGCGTGGCGCCCGGCTCCACCCTCGATCAAGGCTTCCTGCCTTTCACCACCAACGCGGGGAACCAGTTCGTAGGCGCGACGCTGCGCGTTTGGGATCCAAACACCCGTCCGGCGGTGTCCAATCAGTGGAACCTCACTCTGCAATATCAACTGGACCCGACCACGACGGTCCAGGCTAGCTACGTGGGACAGCGCGCCACGCACTTGATGGTGCCCATGCCTTACTTCCAGAAGGTACTAAACCCGGACGGCACCGTCTCTCCCACTCGATACCTGGCGGGAGATCCGACTCTTCTGGGAGAGATCGGGCAGATCTCGGGTACAGCCTCGATAGGTAACCAGGACTACGAGGCGCTGCAGATGCAAGCGAGAAAGCGCTTGAGCTCCGGCCTGGAGTACACGGTGGGCTACACATACTCCAAGTGCATGACAAACAACATGGGCTACTACGGCCAAGGCGGCCAAGCCTCCCAAGTCAACTGGTACTACCAGAACATCTACGATGCGGCGGCGGAATGGGGACCGTGCGACTACGACGCCGCGCATAATTTCTTCACCAACGCTGTCTACGACATCCCGCTTGGCCGTGGACGCACGTTCGGCAATGGAATGAACAAAGCCCTCGACGCCGTGGCGGGTGGCTGGGAGGTGGCCGGCATCCTAACCCTCCATACGGGCTTCCCGATCTCAATCCAGGCCAACGACGCTTCGAATACTGGATCCCGCGGCTCTCGCGCGGACTGCATCTCTCCCGTCGATATATTGGGGACACAGGCCTCGTCGGTGGGGAATGGTTATCAATGGTTCAACCCCGGCGCCTTTGCGCAACCCGCCAACGGTACCTTCGGTAACTGCGGCGTCGGCACGGTGCGTGGGCCGGGCCTCGCGACGCTCGATTTCAATGTGTCGAAGAGCTTTAAGATCACCGAGCGGCACGTCGTCGATCTCCGTGCCGAGTTCATTAACCTGACTAACACTCCGATCTTGAACGCTCCCAACCCCGCTGTCGGCCCCACGCTCGGCCTGCTAAACAGCTCGCAGGGCGCCCGCAACGTACAATTCGCTTTGAAATACCACTTCTGAGTAAACTCCCCTGGGGCGGGTCTCAATTCCCGCCCCAGGGTTTTTCCTGCCCGTATCCTTCCTTCTCATGGTTCTCTGTTCTTCCCTTGGGACGTACAATAAACTCGTGAGACGTTTGATCCTCGTCAGCGCGCTAGCCGCAGCGATTGCGGCCGCGCAAGCCCCGCCCCGCAAATCCGCCCCGCCTTCCGTCGATTCCGCTGCGCAGCTTGCGGAGTCAGGGCATTGCCGCGAAGCGTTGCCGCTGCTGAAAACGGCTGTAGCGCGGGCGACCGACCCGGAAACCAAGAAGCGTTTGGGTCTGGATGGCGTTCACTGCGGAAGGATGCTCCACGACCTGGACAGCGCCGCGGGCTTCCTCCGCGGATTGAGCAGCGGGTTTCCGAACGACCCCGAAGTACTCTACCTGACGGTGCATGTTTATTCCGACCTTTCCATCCGTGCCTCGCAAAAGCTCATGGTTACCGCGCCAACGGCCTACCAGGTGCGTCTGCTGAACGCAGAAGCGCTTGAGGCGCAAACCAAATGGGACGATGCTGCCACGGAGTACCGCGAGGTTCTGAAGAGAAACCCGAGCTTGCCAGGCATCCATTATCACGTGGGCCTGTTGTTGCTCGCGGGGCCCAAGACGGATGCGAACAAGGAAGCCGCGCGTCGCGAGTTTGAGGAAGAGATCAAAGTGGACCCATCTAACGCCGGCGCCGAATACATATTGGGGGAGCTGGCACGGCAGAATGAGCAGTTTCAGGTGGCTATCGAGCATTTCGAACGAGCCACCAAGCTCGATGGCCAGTTCGCCGACGCATTCATCGGACTAGGCCGGTCGATGCTGGAGGGCGGCCACAGCGCGGATGCCATCGCGCCGCTACAAATGGCGGCCAAACTCCGGCCTGACAATCCGGCAGCCCACTTCTACTTAGGCACGGCTTACCGCCGCATGGGGCACAAGGAAGAGGCGCAACGGGAGTTCACTCTCCACGCGCAGGCTTCCGACAAGGTCCGGTTGATGAAGCAAGAGATTGACACCGGAGTCGCGGCTCCGCAACAGGCGGCGGAGCCGCAGCGCTGATCCCGGTTCGATAGGCTAGAAGCTGAATTTCAAAGCTAACTGACACTGCCTGGGCCAGACGGCCGTATAATTGATCACGCCGAAGTTGAAGCCCTGGGAACCGTAGCCCGCGCCGCATTGCCCACGCTGTACGCGGCTGGCATCTGGCCTGTAGGGAGAGTAGTTATTCCAGTTCTGCGAGTACTTTGCGCTTAGCAGGTTCTTTTCGCCGAAGCGGTGGTCGATCTTGATGTCGAACTGGTTGTTGACGATGGCGCTCGCTCCCGACGTGATCCAGTTGTCGTAAATGCTGCCACCTGGGATATTCGGCATCGGGAACAGGCTCATCATCCTTCGTGCAACCGGATCAATGAGGTTGCCGGCCGTCTGGGCCAACTGGTAGGGCGTGCCATTCAGTTTGGGATTTCCGAGGCTGACATAAGTAGCGAGGTTATCTGCCTGTCGGAGTCGGAACACTCAGAGCATTTGGCTAAAGTCAAATACATTCATTCGCTGGTGTCACTGGAGTAGGTTCGAAAGCCGGTCCTACTCCGGTGATTTTCCCTCGACGATGGTCACATAACGGTCCACCGGCAGGCTTGTAAACCTCTGCACTTTGCCGCTGGGCAGTGGCCACTTGATTTCCAGCCAATCGATTTTTTGAGCCGTGCCCAGTCCCATCACTTCGCGCAGGTCGTGCGACGACAGATAGCTGCCGCCATTATTCTTGAGCCTGGTTCGTTTCACCCCGCCGGCTGACCACGTGAGCCAGGCGCCGATCGCGTCACGGTTGCAGTTTACGCCCACCAGCTTCACGCCCAGCCAGTGGTTGCCGGTGGCGGCGCAACGGTTGTGCAGCAGCACCGGTGCACCGCCGTTGTTGCCCACCAGTACATCGATAAAACCGTCGTTGTCGTAATCGCCTACGGCCAGTCCGCGCGTGGTCATCGGTTTGGTGAAAACCGGCCCGCCCTCCGCGCTGATGTTGTGCAACCGGCCGCCTTCCTGGTGGTAGAGAAGCAGAGGCTCCTTCCATTTCACCCGCTCGGTGTATGACTCGACGATGTCATCGGGATGGCCGTTGCCCAAAATCAAATCCACCAGGCCATCGTTATCGAAATCGAAAAACTTCAGTCCCCAACCACTTAGCAGGCGCGTATCCTCCGCAATCCCATGCTTGTGCCCGGCATCGAAGAAGGTTTCGTCCTTGTTGTTGGTGTAGAGCGAAAACATCTCGTCGTTTATATTGGCGACAAACAGGTCCTCCCAGCCATCGCCATTAACGTCGGCCGCATCCACACCCATGCCGGAGCGCGCCCTTCCACTTTCGCTGTAGGCCACTTCGGCCATAAGCGAAATCTCCTCCCATTTATTGTTCCCGCGATTCGCAAATAGAAAATCCTGCACGGTGTCGTTGGACACGAACAGGTCCATCAGCCCGTCGTTGTTGATGTCCGTAGCCACTACGCCCAGCCCTTTGCCCATAGCGCGCTCGATGGCTGTGCCACGCGTGACATCAGTAAAGGTGCCGTCACCGTTGTTGTGAAACAGGAAGCTGTGCGTGGGCTTGTAGAGGCGTGGGATGCAGTAGTAGCGTTGGCCAAGCTTGTTGACGCCACACGCTATGTTGCTTTCGAAGATCACAAAGCTGCACACGAAAAGATCCAGGCGGCCGTCATTGTCGTAATCAAACCAAACCGCACTTGTGGTCCAGCCGGGCACGGCCAAGCCTGCTTTGTCCGTGACGTCCGTGAAAGTTCCGTTCCCGTTGTTGTGATACAAAATGCAGCGGCCGTACGCAGTCACGAACAGATCCGTGTATCCGTCATTGTCGTAGTCGCCTGCCGCCACTCCCATGCCGAAGTTTGTACCTGCGGCTACACCGGCTTTTTCGGTGACATCGGTAAAGGTGCCGTCGCGATTGTTCTTGTACAGCGCATTGCGCAGGGGTTTTTTCGGCTTGTAGAAATCGGATGGACCGCTGTTTACCAGGTAGATGTCCATCCAGCCGTCGTTGTCGTAGTCGAAGAAAGCACAACCCGGGCCCATGCTTTCGGGCAAATTGCGCTCCGGTGACATGGCATTCTCGTGAACCCACGTGATGCCGCTGGTCTCGGGCGGTATTTCCTCGAAGATGGGGCCGCCCGCTCGCGCGGCGCGCAATTTGCCGGCGCGACCGATTCCCCCTAATATGGCGGCTGCTAAGAGCCTTCTGCGCGAAAATCGAACGTTCAACAACTAAGTATAGTCGATGAATTCAGACCCGAACCACCGGGCAGGGCGATTCGCGGATAATCGCGTAGGCATTGGACCGCAGACGGCCCATTGCCTCGTGCAAGCAACCCTGGCCGATCACCACCATGTCCGCGCGGGTCTGTGACGCGGTGTCGCGGACCGCGTGGGCGATCTTGCCGCCTTCGATTAGCACGCTCGCCTGAGTGCCCGCTTTGCACTGTAGCTCATCGATGAACTCGCGCGCCTGCTCGGCGAGATAGGGGGGGAAACCACCCACCTCTAGCGGACTATGCGCGGCGAGCGCCGGAATCACGTGCAACAGGGTCAGTTTTGCCGAGTAAGACGCAGCCAATTGGCCGGCCCATTGGATCACGGGCGCGCTCTCGTCCCGTAGATCGACGGCGCACAGAACTTCCTGGCAGTCCGATCGCGCGAAGGTAGTGGCTTCATGCCGGTCGGCCCAGACCGGACACTCGGCATCATGCAGCACCTTGGCCGCGGTGGAGCCCAGCAAAAGACCCCGGAAGGGCCCATATCCGTGGGTCGGCATCATGATCAGGTCCACGCCGTTCTTCCGGGCGTACTCGGCAATGACCGACCCCGGCTCTCCCTGCCGGACGATTCTTTCCACGTCCCGTAATGGTTCCAATTGATCTTGTAGATAACTGTCCAGCGCGCGCTGCCGGCTCACCTGAAGTTGCCTGGCATCTACCAGCGGCGATTCAAACTCTGGGGTGACAATACCACCGGACAAGACCGGAGGGAGATACAGGACGTTCAGAATGACAAGCTTGGCCTGAAAATGCGCCGCCATGGCGGTTACATGTGGCGCCGCCGCACTGCAGCGTTCGGAAAAGTCCACAGGGAAGAGAATCTTGCGTATTCTCAACATGGGACCCGCCTTTCCCTGTGCTCAACTGCAAGTTGCTTTCCGTAGTCCTTAGGCGGTCATCACGGCGGCGCCGATGTTCTGCCTTTGGCGCGCGTCATCGTGCCACGCCCGGCACGCCACGCTGATCGCACGCAGAACCTCGTCCTGCTGCAACGGCGTGGGCAGCAAATCGTAGCCGCCCGCGCTTAGTACTGCAATCCCAAAGTCCCCATTTGCTTGGTCGGAATAGACGAGAACGTTCGGTGGATTCGGCAACCGGCGCACGGCGCCCAACAACTCGCTCCATGTAGCGTCGGGCAACTCCTTTGGGCACACAATCACCGGTACGTCGTGCTCCTGAAGGAGGAGCAGGGCCTCATAGCGATCTGCCACCCAATGGACCTGCCAGTTCGTGTGAACCAGAATGGAACGAAGGGACAAGCAGTCTTTGGAGGACCCGCTGATCGTTAGAAGCTCGACTCGGCGGGCTCTCTTGACCGGTTCCGCGCCCGGGACGACGTGTAACACTCCGCTTCCCTCGCTTTCCAGTGTCCTAGCAACCCTCATACCGTCAGCCGTACCAGTCTAGGCAATGGAGTGAGTGGACCCTATGAGGGATTTCGCTCAGCTCGCTGTGTAAAATCCTGTAGTTGATACGCATTATTCTCCTAGCAAAGGTGTACCAGTGAACGGCACCGGAATTGCTTCCAAATTAAGGCCCTTGGAAAGGAGTTGCGGTATGCCTATCGGTGACATTTGCGTCCGTGAAGTGGTAACTGCAACACGGGAAACGACTCTCCAGCAGGCTGCCCAGCTCATGCGGGAAAACCATGTGGGCGACCTGCTGGTGGTGGAGCAAATCAACGGGCTGCGGAAACCGGTCGGAATCGTGACCGACCGGGACATTGCCGTCGCCGTCGTAGCGCCGGGACTGGATCCGGCTGTCCTATCCGTCGGTGACGTCATGGGACCCGAACTGAAGACGGTGGATGAGGATGAGGGCATCTTCGAAACCTTGCATCAGATGAGGGACGCAGGAGTGCGGCGCATTGCCGTGATCACTCGCGAAAGTGCCCTGGTCGGCATTGTTTCTACGGATGATATTGTTCAATTGCTCGCCGACGAACTGACCGAGGTGGCAAAACTGATTTCGCGCGAACGACGCCGGGAGATGGTGACGCGCCGCTGAGTGCTGCGATTTTTCACCCAACCCCCAGGCAATGCACGCTGCTAAGTCATTTGTTTTCTGAAGTAGCAATTTGGCAGGTTGCTTGCGAGGGAAAGTGCAAACCAACGAAGCCGAAGCAAAGCAACCGGGCCCGCTCCAAACTCCACGGAGCCGGCCCGGTTGTGTTATTGGCGGCCGTTTTTTACGAGTGCGGCCAGGGACGGTCGGTTACTAGCTCGGCGTGTTCGGCGCGGAACTTCTCCACTATCTTGCAATCCCAACAAACGGGCTGGTGAGTCGCCAGGGCATCGGGGATGTCCTCGGGCCGAAAGGTCTCCCATTCTTTGATTTCGCCTTCGGGGCTCTGGAGGGCGGGTTTGTGGTCGAACCATTGAATCTCGCCAAGGGGGCGCCGACAGTAAACGCACTCCTTGCCTTTGTACCAGTCATCCAGCACGGCGCGGAGCTGGCAGCCAAACGGCGAAAGTTCGATCTCGCGGATGCAGTCCTGGGCGCAGTCCTGACGCTCGGGCCAGCGGGTGCAGCTCGACAGATGGAGCTTCGGACCGTTCAATAGGGCGCTCATCGCGGCCAGAGGGGCATCGAGTTCCACGGCCTCGTGGTGATGGGTTTCCGGGCAGGTGATCACGCGTTTCCCGCGATACTTCGCGTAAGCCTGGATAAGCGCGACGACGGCGATTGCCAAGGCGATGAGGACAACCAAGCCGACCAAGACGTAGATACCGAGCAGCGTGGTCAGATACTTTCGAAATAGGGAATCGAAGGCCGTCAACATGGCGGGAACCTCCTCAATAACTGCTTGCCTGCACCGAGATGACCAATTGGCACGCGGCGTGCAAACTGAGCATTACCAAGCGGAATGCTCGGACAGAGCGCGATATCTCACTGGCGCGGAGCGTAAATTCACCCAATGCGGAGCATCTGGCAAGACCTGAGCTTCGGTCTCCGGCTGTTGCAGACGAACCCGGGATTTGCAGTGGTGGCGGTGCTCACGCTGGCGCTGGGGATTGCGGCCAACACGACGGTATTCAGTTGGATCGACGAATTGCTGCTGCGGCCCTTCCCCGGATCGAGCGATAGTCAGCAATTGGCGGTGCTCGAAATGAACACACCGGGGGCGCCGAGCGGCGCAAACCAGACCTCGTACCCGGATTACCTGGACTATCGCGCCCATTTGAAATCCATTTCGGGCATGGCAGTGCATCGCGAGGATGTTTTCGCCCTAGGGGAATCGATCCATGCGCAGGCGGTTTGGGGTGAGCTGGTTTCGGGCAACTATTTCGCGGTGCTAGGCGTTAAGCCGGTGCTGGGGCGGGTGTTCGGTCCGGAGGAAGACGGGGACAAGCTCGGCGCCTACCCGGTGGCGGTGATCAGCTACCGCCTTTGGCGCCACTATTTTCAAGCCGATCGCGGAATCATCGGCAAGAGTGTTCGCGTGAACCGGCACGAACTGACTGTGGTGGGGGTGGCGCCCGAGGAGTTTCGCGGGACGATGCCGGGGCTGGTTTTCGAAATCTGGATTCCGGTGACGATGGGGCCGGAACTGGAAGTCCTGGACGCTGGGGGTTTCCGCTCGCGCGACGCCAGGGACTTATATGGGCTGGTGCGCCTCAAGGCCGGTGTGGCGATCGAGCAGGCGCGGGCGGAGGCGGCAGCGTTTTCGCACAATCTGGAACGGATGTCGCCGCAGACAAATCGCGGCATCACGGCCACCATTCTGCCGGCTTGGGAATTTCACAGCGCAGCGCCGGTTCTGCTGCTCAGACCGTTACGCATCCTGATGGCGTTCTCGGTTCTGGTGCTGCTGATCGTGTGCGCGAATGTGGCGAACCTGCTGCTGGCGCGCTCGATCGGGCGGCGCCGGGAGATCAGCATCCGGATGGCGATGGGCGCAGGATGGTGGCAGTTGCTTCGGCAACTGCTCACCGAGACGTTTCTGCTGGCGGGCGCGGGAACGATAGCGGGGTTGTGGTTGGCGCAGTGGATGGGCAGCATGCTGCCGGCGATGATTCCGAAAGTCGGTGTCACGGTGAACTGGGGGGCTCACATGCATTTCCGTGTGCTGGCGTTCACCATTTTGATTTGCGCGGGGGCCACGGTGCTTTCGGGCGCAGCGCCGGCGCTGGTGTGGCTGCGCACCGATGTCAACGAGACGCTGCGGGAAGGCGGCCGGACGGGAAGCCCGAGCGCGCAATCGCACCGCATGCGCGACCTGTTGGTGGTGGCGGAGGTTGCACTGGCGACAGTGGCGCTGGTAGGAGCGGGACTGTTCCTGAGGAGTTTTCGCAATGCGCGGGCGATTTATCCGGGTTTCGACAAGAACCACGTACTGCTGGCGCAGTTTTATCTGGGCGGCACGGGATTCGACACGCGCGCCATGCAGGATTTCTTCGCGAGATTGGCGATGCAGCTGCGATCACTCCCGGGAGTGGTGGAGGCGAGCTTCGCCGACGACGCACCTCTGGGAACCACCGGGGGCCCGTACGCCGAAGTGGAGCCCGAGGGATATGTTCGCGGCGAGAGCGAATCGATGGACGTGAATCGCTTCCTGGTGGCGCCGCATTACTTCGACCTGCTGAAGAATCCGCTGGTGGAAGGGCGCGACTTCCGGGATACCGACGACCGGTCTGCGCCACTGGTGATGATTGTGAACCAGACGTTCGCGCGGCGGTACTTTAATGGCGGCGAGGCGCTGGGCCGCAGGGTGCGCGTCGAACACAGATGGTTTACGGTAGTAGGACTGGCCCAGGACAGCAAGTATTTCGACGTTGGGGAAGCGCCGCGTCCGTTTTTCTTCGCGCCGTTCCGTCAGATCTCCGGCAACGACACGCGGGTCCATTTGTTTGTGAGAGTAGCTGGCGATCCGGGCGAGTTCATTCCGACACTGCGGCGCGAGGTGGCGGCCCTGGACCCGAACGCGGGTGCATTTTTTCCCATGCCGCTGACGGAATGGACCGAGGTGACGATGCTGCCGCAGAAGGTGGCGGCGAGTCTGCTGGCCGCGATGGGCCTGATCTCGCTCGGGCTGGCGGCGGTGGGGCTATACAGCGTGATGGCGTACGCGGTGACACAGCGCACGCAGGAGTTCGGCGTTCGCATGGCGCTGGGCGCGCAACAGAGCGATGTGCTGCGCGATGTTCTGCGCAGAGGAATGAAGCTGACTATCGCGGGACTCGCGGCCGGAATGGCGGGCGCGTTCGCAGTGACGCGCCTGGTTTCGAGCATGCTGGTGAATGTGGACGCAGCCGATCCGGTGACATTCGGCGCGGTGGCGGTGTTTCTTGCGCTGGTGGCGCTGCTGGCGAGTTATCTGCCTGCACGGCGGGCGACGCGGGTGGACCCGATGGTGGCGCTGCGATGCGAGTAATCATGAGCCGGCCAACGGCGAACTCAAGTTCGCCGCGGCACGCTGAAGCGTGCGCCACTAGGGAGTAACCAGCAGCGGAACGACTTGTGGCAAGGCGCGGGGGTTCTCGAGAACTAGCGCTGTCTGGCCGTTGTCCGAATTGAAAACCTCCATGGTCGGAACGACGGAGCAGGACGGCGAGCCAGCGGCGGTGGAACCTGGGGTAACGGTGAAAGCCACCTGCACCGTGCCGTGAATTTCGAGGGGTGCGGGCGCACCCGGAGGCACTGGATAGTCGAAGTGAACCGCGTGGTCCTGGGTGACGGGCAGAGTCGTAGTCGCCAATGTGGCGCCCTGATCGTTGAGGAAGGTGAATGTCACCTGGCAGGAGCCTCCGGCCACCAACGGGCCACCCGTGGGAATGAGCAGAGCGTTGAGGCGCGACGACTGTCCCTCGACCATGCCGACCATTCCAAGAGTGACGTACTGCGAACTGGACAAAAATGCCGGCTGCGCGCGCAGATGCGTGGCAGGATAGAGGACGAGACCGGCTACTAAGGATGCGATGGCAAGGGCTACAGCGAAAGTTAGTTTCATGGTAGATACCTTTCTGATGAGCCTAGCAGATATCACTTTTACTATATGCTCGACAGTGGCGCAGCGTTGACAGTGGCTCACTCGTGCCGCAGCGCGGTGGCGGGATCGATACTGGCGGCGCGGCGGGCGGGGAGAAAGCTGGCGGCGAGCGCAACAGCAACCAGCAGGGCAGGAATACCGATGAAGACCGTGACATCGGTGGACGTAACACCGTAGAGCAAAGATCCGATCAGCCGCGCGGCCGCGAGGCCGGCGGGGAGGCCAAAGGCTAAACCGGCTACTGCCAGGTAGGCGCCCTTACCGACTACCAGCCGCAGCAGATCCAAGCGCGTTGCACCGAGCGCCACGCGGATGCCCATTTCATGCACCCGCTGCGTCACCGAATACGCGATGACGCCATAGATCCCGATGGCGGCGAGCACCAGTGCGAACCCGGCGAAGCCGGAGAGGAGAGACATCATCAACCTAGGCTCGGAAACGGAATCGGAAACCACCTGGCGCATCGTGCGCAGACGCAGCACAGGCACATCGCGATCCACGGCATGGACCAGGTGAACAGCGGCGGCCGCCAGCCTGGCCGGGTCCCTGGCGGTACGCACAGCGACCCACTCGACACCTCCGAAAGGCTGCGCATAGGGCAAATAGATCTGCGACACGGGTGGATGCATAGGCTGCTGGGAATTCACGGCACCCACGATGCCGGCGATCGTTCGCCACTTATCAGCAAGCTTGATCTTTCGGCCGATGGGATCCTCGTTTGGGAAATATCGCCGGGCGAGCGTCTGGTCGATGATGACCACGAGGGGTGACGCCGCGGTATCGCGTTCGTCGAAATCGCGGCCTCGCAAGAGAGGCATTCCCATCGTGCGAAAGTAGTCTGGGGTTGCGGAGTTGTACTGGGCGCTCACGGCCATCCAGTCGGCGGACTTGGGACGGCCTTCAATTTCGAACGGACCGCCGCTGAATCCGCCGGTCATTGGGAGGGTGGCGACTGCTCCCGCGGCAGCGACGCCTGGCGCCGCACGGAGCCTGGTGAGCAACTCCTGATAGAACGCGGTGATGCGTGAGTCGGAGGAGTACCTCGCCGAGGGCAGGTCGAGCGCGAACGTGAGCACGTGTTCGGTTTGAATGCCGGTTTTCATCTCCATGACGAAGAGAAAATCCTTCACCAGCAGACCGGCGCCAACGAGCAGGACCAGAGAGAGCGCGATCTCGCCGGCAACGAGTCCCGAGAGAAACCGGTTGCATGACCGTGTTCCGGTTGCCGAGCCGCCGCTCTTGAGCGCAGCATTCAGATCGGTTTTGGACGCGTAGAGAGCCGGAGCCAATCCGAAGGCGACGCCCGTCAGAATGGAAATGGCTAACGTGAAGGCGATCACGGTCAGGTCCAGACGCATGGTGGTGTCGAGAGCGAAGTCCTTGGGCGCGGCCGTGCGAAACGCGTCCATCAGCCAGGCAGCGAAAAGCAGACCGAGAGCGCCCGCACCTAATGCGAGCAGAACGCTCTCTGTCAGCATCTGGCGTGCGACGCGGGCCTTGCTAGCGCCAAGCGAGACACGAATGGCGATTTCCCGCGCTCTTCCCGAAGCACGCACTAGCATGAGGCCCGCCACGTTGGCGCAGGCCAGCAGCAGAACGAACGTCACGGCAGAGAACAGGATGGCCGCAGGAGTCTTAATCTGATGCGCGAGGGAACCCTCAAGCGGCGAGACATCCACGTGCCAGTCTTTGTTTGTCTCCGGATACTGCTGCTCGAGCTGGTGCGCGATGGCGCTCATGTCCGCCTGCGCGCGGGTGATCGAAATGCCGGGCTTGAGGCGCGCGATCACCGAATACTGATGCTGGAGCCGGTCGTTTCCAGGATCTTCCTGCAGCGGCGCCCAGAACTCGCATGTCTGTAGGCCGGGAAAGGCGAACCCCCTGGGCATGACGCCGAGGATCGTGTACGGCGCGCCATCGAGGATCATCAACTGCCCGAGGATGTCGGAGCGTGCGCCGAAGCGGCGCTGCCAGGACGGGTAGCTGATCACGGCGACGCGCGGTCCTCCCGGTTTGTCTTCTTCGGGGATGAAAAGTCGGCCCAGAACCGGCTGGATGCCAAGCACGCGGAAGAAACCCGCAGTGGGCCGGCCACCGTTGATGCGCTGCGGCTCGCCTTGGCCTGTGAGCGTGTAGGATCCGATCCAGGGGAGGATGGCCACCTCATCGAAGACGGTGTTTTGCTCGCGCCAGTCGAGAAAGTCGCGGTAGCCGGCGCCGCTGCTGTCGCCATGACCATGAATGGCTCTGAGCACAACGATACGGCTTGGTTCGGGGAACGGATACGGATGGAGCAGCAGGGCGTCCATCGCGCTGAAGATCGCGGTGTTCGCGCCGATGGCGAGCGCCAGAATCAGCACTGCGGCGGCGACGAACCCCGGGTTGCGGCGGAGAGTGCGGAGCGCGTAACGGGCGTCAGAGAGCAGACCCATAGCCATTTGAGTAAGGCAATTCTGCTTCCATCCCAGCTAATGGAAACACTGGGGCAAGCTGGCCGTACGGCGTCCGTTTCCGGACGGTTGTGTCCTGAATTCGGACAGATTTGGCGCGTCTGTCATCCCAGCAACCGCTTCGCCTTCCGGATGGCGGCTAGCTGCTCTGGTGTGGGCTGGGGGAACTTGAGGTGGAGATCCTGGATGCCGGCGGTCAGGATTTCGGAAACGAGCGCGCGAGCGATCCACTTGTGGTCGGCGGGGATGATGTACCAAGGGGCGTACTTGGTGCTGGTGGCGCTCAGGGCGGCTTCGTAGGCTTCCACGTAATCATCCCAGTAGCCGCGTTCGGCGAGATCCGATTCGGAAAACTTCCAGTGCTTCTCGCGGTTTTCGAGACGTTCAAGCAGGCGGCGCTTTTGCTCCTTCTTGGAAACGTGAAGAAAGAACTTGAGAATCACCGTGCGGTTCCGAGTCAGATGCCGCTCGAAGGAGTTGATGTCGTCAAAACGCTCGCGCCATAGCGAGCGGCCCGGCGCGAGATACTGCTTTTCAAGCCACTCGGGATGGACACGGACCACGAGAACATCCTCATAGTACGAACGGTTGAAAATGCCGATGCGGCCGCGCGCCGGAAGACACTTCGTATGCCGCCACAGGAAGTCGTGCTGGAGTTCTTCGTCGGAGGGGCGCTTAAAACTGAAGACCTGGCAGCCCTGCGGATTGACGCCGCTCATGACGTGCTTGATGAGGCCGTCTTTGCCGGCAGCGTCCATGCCCTGGAGAACGACCAGCAGGGCGTACTTGTCGGACGCCCAGAGGAGATCCTGGGCGTCTGAGAGACGCTGCAAATTGCACTGTAGGATGTCTCGAGCTTCCTGTTCGAGGTTGTCGCCCTTCAGATTGCGAAGTTCTTTTGTGCCGGCCCAGACAGTATCCCAATCGCGGAGACGGACTTTGGCGTGGGGTTTGACACGGAGTACGTCGGAGGGTTCATTCTTAGCCATGGATGCTTGCATTCTACTGCAAGAACTTCACGAAGCGTCGGAGCGCAAGTTTTCCCTCGCCGCACCGAGACTGGCAGTTGAACCTATGATGACGGTACAACCGACTGCGCGGCAGCCGAGTAAGCACTCTCATTGCTGCTTGTGTCCACTGCCGTGGCCACATAGTAATAAGTACTGCCGGACTGGACTGTATTATCTGTGTAAGTAGTTCCCGTGATCGGAGTTGCCTTTAGCTTCGTGAACGGTCCGTCTTGCGCACTTGCCCGGTAGACATTGTAACCGGCCGTTGTGCTTGAGGTACTGGCCGTCCAGTTCAAACTTACGCTAGTGGAGGTCACACCGGGTCCAGTTACACACGGTCCGCCCAGGACCGCGTTGACGACCCTTTGAACCACCAAGATATTACAAATTCCACTCCCATCGACATTCGCGGTGCAACTTATCAAACCGAGGGCCATATCGATCGCCAACTGGACGTCTTGAATGTTAACGGTCGCATCACCATTGATCTCACAAGGCGCCATACCGCCCCCGATGGAGCCGGCGGTCAAAGCGGTCGGCGCCAATGGTGCGGCATGCAACAAGCCGAACACCCCCACACCGCTCGTCGTCCCCACATACACTTTGCCGTTCACAATGGTAGGTGTGATGAACTTATTCCCTGCGCCAAAGTGATCACGACTGTTGGCCGCCTGGTTGCTGCTATACAGTTCAGCCAAGCTCACCGCGTTGTACGCATGCAAGACAGCGGGGCTGGTATTCTCGGCTGCCCACACGATGCCATTGCTGCTGGTATTGGCCGAGACACTGGGTATCGTGCCGGGGTAACCGAAGCTATTGCTCGTCTGCGCTGCCGGCGAAGCCAATAACTTGGCATTCGAGAATTGGAATGCATAGAGAGGACTGCCAACCGGCCCATAATAAATCGTGCCGCTGAAATACGCAGGCATGGACCAGATGCCTCCCGGTAGCGCCCCAGAAAGCTCTTGATAAATACTATTGTTACTGGAACTGAACTTTCCCATGGAGTCACGGTTTACTAAGTAGAGATTGCTATCTTTTCCCGCGCCGACAGCCAGGTGCCAAACGGTTCCAGAGCCATCGGTTTGGTCGGGCAAGACCAATGCTCCGCCCGAGCCCAAATCCGTGTCCGTTCCATTTTCCGCGGACTCGTTGTCCATTTCGAAGTAATCCGCAACCGCGAGGCTGTTTGCGGTGGATACCTTCAGAAATGCATTGCCGTAGTCGCCGTTCGCCGGAGCACCGGAACTGTTCAACGTGGTGTCGAAGTCGCCATTGCCATCGAGTAGAAAGATGTTCCCGGAGTTATCCGCTGCAATTCCAGCACCGGCCATCCAGATTCCACCTTCCCCACCGTTGGGAACCACATTAAGAACGGTCGACTGCGCAAGGGTACCGGCGTCATAGCCCATGACCCAGCCTGTATAGGGCTGAATGTCGCAATGAGATCCCCACGCGGTGTAGACGATACCATTCATCAGCAGCAAACCCGGCCGCTCCTTATACTGCTTGGGATCGAACGTCACGAGTCCACCAGAACTGTTGTCGCCATTCCCGGGATAGGTTGCCTGCACATTCACGGGGCCTCCGAATAGTTCCGCGCCAGTCGTCAAATCCAGCGCGTGCACGCGGTGAAAGTAGGTTCCGCCGTTTTTGGACATCGCGACCACATAGATGGCGCCGTTTGGACCGCGCGTGCGATCAATCACCGGTGTTGCGGTGATGCCGATCTCAGGCGTCACTTGACTGCAAGAGCGCGTGTCGGAGGTCGTTTCGCCGGACTGCAACAGAGAAACCTTCCAGATCTGCGAGCCGGTATCCGCGTCGAATCCATACGCACTATCGTGTTCCGTAACTATGATCAAGAGATTGTGAGTGCCCTGTCCTGGAATCACCACGTTCGAAGCGTACAAAGGTTGCGCATCCACCTTGCCGTCTACGGAGAGAGTAAAGAGCTTGCCGAACGAAGTGGAGTTCACGTTGTTCGGTGCGAGTATGGTCTCGGCCAAGTTCTGGCCCGTGCGCGCGATATCGTTGTGATAGGTGAGTACGTCTTGCGGCGTGGCGATACGGACACTTGCCAAGTACAAACAAGCCAACAAGCAAGCTGCTCTAACAAAGCGCCGACACAATAGCTTTCGAACGTCCGCTCGCATAATCACCTCCGCAGGGTCTGGTGGCGCTGGTGACCATAATAGCCGTTTTGACACTTCCTCTAGGAGTGCCTCAATTTCAGCGAGAGAGCACGCCTTCCATAGGTTAGAAAGGTATGGTTAACCACGTCTGACAACCACGGGTCGCGTTATGCGCCAGGTTTGGTGATGGGTATCGCCGAGAGTATGTTGCTCTCGCGTACAATGAGCAGACCGATGGTGCGACGAGGATTACCTAAGTGGATTGTTACAGTTACGTTACTAACAGCCCACGCTTTATCCGGCGGAGAACCGGCCCGTCTGTTCGTTGAGCCGTTCGGCAGCAAGCCGGGCGCTTCCGAGCTGCGGGCCGCGTTGATAAACGTGCTCCAGAAGAATCGCAGCCTGACTGTCACAGACGATGCTTCGTCCGCGGAGCTTATCCTCGCGGGTTCGGGCGAGAAGTACATCAAAGGCTACCTCGGAACCAATCCGCGCGTGCGGTACCTCAACAGCGACGCCCGGCCCGTGTACGGCGGATTCCTCTCCGTGGAACTCAAGAACCGCGAGCACGACACCATCTGGTCTTATCTCGTCACACCGCGCCGGTTTGGTTCCGAGGATATCAACCGCAACCTGGCTGGTCAGATCGCCCGGAAGCTGATGGAAGCGATCGAAGCACAGCGAAAGCCGTCGAAGCCATGAAATCCCGATTTTGGATCTGCCTGTTTCTTGCCGCCTTCCCGTTGCGCGCGGCCGACACGCTTACCGGAGCGGGCGCCACGTTTCCGTATCCGCTGTATCAGAAATGGATCGCCACCTTCGCGGAGAGATTCCATTTCGCAGCGATCACTTACAACCCCCTGGGCTCAGGCGCGGGGATCGAGGCCTTGCGCAAAGGAGAGGTGGATTTTGCCGCCTCGGATGCACCACTTTCCGACCAGCAGCTCGCCGCATTCCCGTGGAGAGTCCGGCACATCCCCACAGTCGTCGGCGGCGTGGTGCCCATCTATCACCTGGAAGGCCCGGTTCGCGATCTTCGCTTCACTCCCGAGATTCTGGCGGGCATCTACCTGGGCAAGATTAAGCGCTGGAATGACCCTTTGCTGAAATCAGCCAACCGGGGTGCAGGGCTTCCGGCCCGCGATATTGTCGTCGTCCATCGCGGGGACGGCAGCGGGACAACGTATGTATGGACCGACTATCTGTCGAAGCTCAGTGCGGAATGGCAATCGTCGATTGGAGCATCAGCCGACGTGCACTGGCCGGTGGGAGTCGCCGCCACCGGGAATGAGGGAGTCGCCGAATCGGTTGCCAAGACGCCGGACTCGATCGGCTACGTCGAGTTCATTTACGCTCTCCAATCGCACTTGAGCTATGGCGCCGTACGCAACGCTTCCGGCCGGTTTGTACAAGCGGATCTGATTTCGTTACTGGCAGCCGCGGCCACCTTCAAGCCGTCACGTGCGGGTGATCTCCGCGGATCGATCACCAATGCGACGGGTGCACAAGCGTATCCCATCGCTGCCTTTACCTATTTCGTCGTCCCCGAGGAGTTCAGTGACGCCACAAAAGCCAAGAACATGATCGCCTTCTTACGCTGGGCCCTAACCTCGGGCCAAAAACAGAGCGCCAGCCTCGGTTATGCGGCTCTTCCCGCTGCCGTGGCGCAACAGGCCATCGAGAGCATTGGAAGGCTGCACTAACTTGATGCGTGTCCTCATCCTCCTCGCTCTCCTGAGTTGCGCCGTGTGTGGCCAAGACGCGCCAGTCGAGAACGTGTCTGGCCGCTTCTGGTTTTCGGGCCAAGCCAACTTCATAACCCAGGGACATACGACTTTCGACTCGCCCTACAGCGGTCCCAACAGCCTCGCACCGGACGCACAGATCGTGACCTCGCGGGTTCTCACGCTCTACACCGGTATCCGCCTCACAGACACGACCGACTTCTTCTTGGACGTCGAGGAAACCGGCGGGAATGGCATTGGCCAGGCGCTCGGCATAGCGGGGTTCCCGAATTTGGACGTCGTGCGCAATCCAACGCTCTCCCACGCACCATACTTTGCCCGGCTCTTCTATCACCAGATGATTCCTCTGTCGACCGAAATCATGGAGGCGGAACGCGGGCCGTTACAACTCGCGAGCGTGGTGCCGGTGCGTCGCATCGACATCCGATTCGGAAAGATGAGCACGGTCGACTGGTTTGATGTGAACTCCGTCGGTAGTGATAGTCACTTGCAGTTCATGAACTGGGCCATTGACAATAGTGGCGCCTACGATTACGCGGCGGACACTCGCGGGTACACCTACGGGCTGGTTCTCGAATACAACGATCGCAATTGGGCTTTCCGGTTCGGTGAAATGCTCATGCCGAAGATTGCCAACGGGATTCATCTGGATGCCGATATCGCCCGCGCTCGCGCCGAAAACTACGAGCTCGAAATTCGACGGCCGCTCTTGCACAAACGGCTTACCGTCGTGCGCCCATTGGCTTTTGTAAACCACGCGAACATGGGCAGCTACCGCGAGGCAGTCGACGCCTACCTGGCGGGCCAAGATTCCGTTCCGAACATCATTGCGACTCGCGAGCAGGGCCGCATCAAATACGGCTTCGGATTGAATGTGGAACAGGAGCTCACCAGCACTCTGCGCGGTTTCGCCCGGTTCGGCTGGAACAACGGCCGTACCGAATCGTTCGCCTATACCGAAGTCGATCAGACTCTTTCCGGGGGACTTGACCTGCGCGGCAACGCGTGGCATCGGCAGGATGACAAGCTTGGCGCGGCGTTTGTGTCCGACGGCATCTCCCGCGATCACCAGGAATACCTGCGCCTAGGCGGTATTGGCTTCCTGTTGGGCGACGGCAACCTGAACCACGGCCGAGAAAACATTATCGAGACTTACTACAACGTCAAGCTTTGGCACGGCGTCTATGCATCGCTTGATGCGCAGCGCGTCTGGAATCCCGGCTACAACCGCGATCGCGGACCGGTCTTCGTCGGCGCAGTCCGCCTGCACCTGGAAGGTGCTCTGTTCCCGAGCGAGCGCTAGAGTCAAGCCTTTCGTCCTCGCCCCCTGCCCGCCTGCAACCGAGTCGGTTTTCGTATTATAAGGTGCGAGGGCAAACTATGAGTACAAGCAGGCGTCACTTTCTGCAATCTACGACCGCGGGTTTGTTGGCTGCACAAAGGATCTCGGCCAACGATCGCATTCGGATCGCGCTCATCGGCGCGGGCGGCATGGGTTCCGGCGACACACACTATCAACTTTCCTACCCGGGCGTCGAACTGGTGGCCGTCTGCGACATCTATGACGGGCGCCTCACGCGCGCCAAAGAGGTCTGGGGCGATCATGTGTTCACCACTCGCGACTACCGCGAGATCCTGGCGCGCAAGGATGTCGACTCCGTGATCATCGCCACACCCGACCATTGGCACTCGCGCATCACCATCGAAGCGCTCGACGCCGGCAAGGATGTCTATTGCGAAAAACCGATGGTGCACTTCGTCGACGAAGGCAAGGGCGTGATCGCCGCCCAACAGCGCAGCGGGCGGATTCTCCAGATCGGCAGCCAGTACGTCAGTTCGCTTGTGTATCAAAAGGCGCGGGAATTGTTACAGGCGGGCGCCATCGGCCAGCTCAATATGGTGGAAGCCTGGCTCGACCGCAACACCGCCATCGGCGCCTGGGAATACTCGATTCCGCCCGACGCTTCGCCCGCCAATATCGACTGGGACCGCTTCCTCGGCAACGCACCCAAGGTCCCCTTTGAGCCCGTACGCCTTTTCCGTTGGCGCAATTACAAAGACTACGGCACCGCCGTCGCCGGCGACTTATTCGTGCACCTGCTCAGCGGCCTGCATTATGCGACGCGTTCCACCGGACCCACGCGCGTCATGGCCACCGGTGGCCTGCGCTACTGGAAGGATGGCCGCGACGCGCCCGATGTCATGCTGGCCTTGCTCGACTACCCCAAGACGGACATGCACCCCGACTTCACCCTGGCCCTGCGCGTCAACTTCAAGAGCGGCGTGCCCGAAGAGCGCTTCGGTTTCCGCTTTGTCGGAAGTGAAGGCGTCATGAATACCAGCCCCGCCGGCGTGACCATCAGTACCACGCCGCCCGAATCAGAGCCCGGCTACACCATCGAGACCTTCCCGAAGGCGGTGCAGGAACGGTTCCTGGCTGAATATAACAAGAAGTATCCGCACACGAAGGCAACGGCCGACGCCATGCGCCCGGAGAAGGAAGACAAGTACGTGCCGCCGGAAGATCACGATGCGCATCGCGAACATCACGGCGCATACCTCGAATCCCTGCGCACGCGAAAACCCTCCATCGAAGATGGTGTCTTCGGTTTCCGCGCGGCCGGTCCCGCGCTATTGAGCAACGTTTCCTATTACGAAAAGCGCATCTGCAACTGGGACCCCCAAACGCTAACGGCGTCCTGAGCTGGTCTACGTCAGGAAAATGATAATCGCCGGCGTGCCCACCGGAGTGTATTGACCGGTGAAGCTAAGGCTCCCGGTCTTCCGGTTAATCCGGAACGTCGTGATTGCGTCGCTCCGCTGATTGCACGAATAGAGAAAATTGCCCGTGGGATCGATGTTGAAGCTGCGCGGGTAATCGCCTCGCGTTTGCTCTTCTCCCGCGAACGTCAGTGCGCCGTTTTCGGCAATGGAAAACCACGCGATGGTATCGTGCAACCGGTCCGCCGCATAGAGGAACCTCGCGTCGGGCGAAATCATCACCTCCGAAGTGAAGTTCGTGCCGGCGAAACCCTTCGGCAAACTGGAAATGGTTTGTCTGGCGGTCAGCCTTCCCAGCGTCGCATCGTAGTCGAACAACACCAGCGTCGAGCTTTCTTCCTGTAGCGCGTAAAACCATCGGCCATTCGGATGAAACGTAAAGTGGCGCGGCCCGTCGCCTGGCGGCAGTGACACGAATGGCGGATCATTCGGCGTCAGCTTGCCCTTTTCGATATCGAACTTCCAGATCAGGATCTGGTCCAGCCCGAGGTCCGCTTGCAGAACGAATCGCCCGGATGGGTCGGCCTGAATCATGTGGGCATGCGGCCCGTCGTGACCGCTGATGGCGAAACTCCCCGGAGGCGCGCTCGCCGCGTGCACAGGGCCCACGGTGCCCTTATCCCGCTTCACGTCGACTGCCTCGCCAACTCCGCCGTTCGCCAGCACGGGCAGCACAGCGACCGCACCGCCGGCATAATTGGCCACCAGAACATACTTGCCGGAGGGATGAACGCTCAGGTGAGCCGGCCCGGCGGCTTCCGAGCTCACCGTGTTGAGCAACGTCAAATGCCCGTTCGACCGGTCAATCGAGAACGCACTCACCGAACCCGACGGGCCGCCCTGAGGTGACGTTTCATTCGCGGAATAAAGATGCGTCCGCGAAGAATCGAACGCCAGCCACGCCGGGTTCGACCTGCTCGCAAACACCTCGCGCTGCGACAAAGCACCCGTGGAACGATCCACATCGAAAAGGTAGATACCGTTTCCGTGCCCCGCACTTCCCTCCGCGCCTTGTGGCGAACTGTATGTGCCAACGTACGCCACGTGCGGCACACCGTGCTGAGCGAACACCGGCAGACTCGCGCCAAACGCCGCCGCGCCAGCCAGGAATCCACGTCGTGTCGTCTTGCCAAGACAGTCGTATTTCCGCTGCACCTTTTCGGGCGCCATTAGGAATGCTCCTTATTAATCTGTGATCGATCCGCGAGGACTCAGCTTACACGCCGATGACGTCTTTCCAGACCGCTTCTTTCCCAGTATAAATGGCCGTACGGCCGAGGATCGCAATCATTGTGCTCAGCGCCGACCGTTCCGCAACGTTCTCCACGTTCCCGCTGATCACGCGGCCAATGAACGCCTCGAACGCATCCAAAGTAATATCGCCGCGCGAGTTGAGCGTGACGCTGGTCTCGGGTTCATCGCCGTTGTGCGCCGGCGTGAAAACCGTCTTGGCGCGAGACGTGGTGATCATACCCTTCTGTCCCACGAACTCCTCGCCCACCTTTCCGATCCCCGGCGGCGACATCTGGTTCGCTTCGAAGTTTACCTGGATGCCGTTCGGAAATTCGAATGCCAGACTCAAGTGATCCAGTATCTCCATCGAGGTCCGCACCTTCGTGCCGCCGTAACCCACCGCGCGGCTGGGCAGCCCGAGAAACCAGTGCAACACATCGAAGTTATGGCAATCCTGCTCGCAAATGAAGTCGCCCGACGTGTCCTTGTAGCAGAACCAATTGCGCAGGTGCTCGATCTTCGGGTCGGAATACGGCTTGCGCGTGAACGGATCACCGCCAATCCAATATGCGCGCGCGGTGATGAGATCGCCGATGTGTCCTTCCTGCACGCGCTTGTAAGCGTCCAGGTAAACCGGGCCGTAGCGCTGCTGGAAGCCGACCGAGATATTCTTCTTCGGATCGCACCGCTTGCCGGTCGCAACCACTTTCTTGGCCCCTTCGACATCCACGCCCATCGGCTTCTCGCAGTAGACGTGCTTCCTCGCCTCAACGGCCGCCGCCAGCATCCGCGGATGCTCGAATGGCGGCGTGGCGATAATCACCGCGTCTATGCTGGGTGATGCCAGCAGCTTCTCGAAGTCTTCGTACTCGGCCGGCCGTTCGAGCTTTAACCCGCGCTTGGTTCCTTCGCGGCGGTCCTCAAACAGGTCGCACAGCGCCGTGATGCTCGCCCGCGGATCGTTGTGGACGATGCCCGCGTCGTAGGAGCCGCGGCCGCCGCAGCCGATCAGACCCACCGACACCTTCGAGTTCGCATCCGTGCCTCGCACCAGTTGTGGGGCCATGATCGTAAACGCTCCCGTCCCTTGCAGGAAGCGCCGTCTCAATACATTGGAATCCGGACTATCCATGTAAGCCTCCAATCGGATCTTTCAATGCTTGAATTCTATCTCTATCACCAGAGCGGCCGTGCGCGAATGGCTCATCCTCTTGGAACACCCTCTGGGTCAATTTGGCCTACTCGCCCGGATCGGACTACTACTAGTACTTTTTCTTGGCTGCTCGCCTTAGAATGTCCATGGGACAGCTTCGGCACCGAGAAGTGTCACGCAACACTGGCAGTTGCGGATAGTACCCGCCATCAGCGAGTCAAATGAAGCTCACTAGCCAGGATTGCGCGTTTCTTTAGCGAAGCAGCCCCGGACCTTCCTAGCGCCGCCAGGCAGGCGCCGATCCAGGTATCTTTGACGGTCGATTTTTGCGGCCTACGGGAGGTGACGATCGTGGCACGGAATCGGATGGCGGAACAAACGATTTTGGCTGTCTTCCCGGTTGGCGAAGACCGCTCGGCGCTTGAGATCATTCTTAGGCAGTCAGACTGGCAGTTGCAGTTCGCCGAAACCTTTCAGGAGGCGCAAACCCTGCTGCGCACATCGCCGGTCGGCGTGGTAATCAGTGAGGGCCGCCTGCCCGATGGCCGCACATGGAAGGATCTCCTGGGCGAGCTTCAGGAACTGCCCAATCCACGTCCCCTCATTGTTGCGGACCGTCTGGCCGACGACAGGTTATGGGCAGAAGTACTGAACCTCGGCGGCTATGATCTTTTGATGAAGCCATTCAACACTAGGGAGGTGCTACACGCAGTAACTACCGCCAGCCACTTCGGCTCGAACATAACAGTTGTGCGCGCAAAGCCCATCGCCCGTGCTGCGGGCTGATGTTCACAGCCTCCGGATCAGCAGCTCGCGTTCATAGATCATCTCCGGCGGCAGATGGTCATGCAAGTCGATGAAGAGCTGCTCGTGCCCGATCACTTCGTCGCGCCAGGCCGCGCGATCGATGGCCTGTAACCGCTCGAATTGCTCTTCGGAATAGTCAAGGCCCTGCCAGTGGATGTGCTCGTAACGCGGCGTCCAGCCGATGGGAGTCTCCTTGGCGCGAGCCCGCCCGTGGACCCGGTCGACGATCCACTTCAGCACCCGCATGTTTTCGCCGAACCCCGGCCACATGAACTGTCCGTCCTCGTCTTTGCGGAACCAGTTCACGTGAAAAATCCTCGGCGTCTCATTGATGGAACGCTGCATCCTCAGCCAGTGGCGAAAATAATCGCCCATGTGGTACCCGCAGAATGGCAGCATGGCCATAGGGTCGCGGCGAACCTTGCCTACGTTTCCATTCGCAGCCGCGGTCATCTCCGAGCCCATCGTCGCGCCGACGTACACGCCACACGTCCAGTTGAACGCCTCGTAGACCAGCGGCATCGTGTTGGCTCTCCGCCCACCGAAGATGATGGCGCTAATCGGCACTCCGTCGGGGTGCTCCCAGGCAGGATCGATGGTTGGACACTGGGATGCCGGCGCCGTAAAACGAGCATTCGGATGAGCCGCCTTCGCGCCGGTCTGCTTTGCCAGCTCCGGTGTCCACGCGTTGCCTTGCCAGTCCACGCACTCCGCCGGAGGCTCGTCCGTCATCCCCTCCCACCACACGCCTCCCTCGGGTGTTAGCGCGACGTTGGTGAAGATCGTATTCGTCGCCAGCGTGGCCATAGCGTTTGAGTTGGTCTTGGCCGATGTTCCCGGAGCGACACCGAAGAAGCCCGCCTCCGGATTGATCGCACGCAAGTGGCCTTGCTGATCGGGCCGGATCCACGCGATGTCATCACCCACCGTCCAGACCTTCCAGCCTTCGAAGCCATCCGGTGGAATCATCATGGCGAAGTTCGTCTTGCCGCACGCGCTGGGGAACGCCGCGGCGACGTAAGTCTTCTCGCCGTCCGGGCTCTCCGCCCCGACGATCAGCATGTGCTCCGCCATCCAGCCTTCGTCCCGCGCGATATTCGAAGCAATCCGTAGCGCGAAGCATTTCTTCCCCAGCAGCGCGTTGCCACCGTAGCCAGAACCATACGACCAGATCTCGCGCGTCTCGGGGAAGTGAACGATATACTTCTCGTCGTTGCACGGCCAGGGAACATCTTTCTCCCCGGCCTCTAGCGGCCTGCCGACGCTGTGGATGCACGGCACCACGCGCTTCTGGTCCTTGTCGATCTCCTGGAATACCGGAAGGCCGATCCGCGCCATGATGCGCATATTGGCCACCACGTAGGGCGAATCGGTAAGTTGCACGCCGATCTTCGACATCGGCGATCCCACCGGACCCATGCTGAAAGGCAACACGTACATCGTCCGCCCGCGCATGCAGCCGGAAAATAGCGCCTTCAGCTTCCGGCGCATCGGGAACGGATCTTCCCAGTTGTTCGTAGGCCCGGCGTCGTCCTTAGAAAGGGAGCAGATATAGGTGCGATCCTCAACCCGCGCCACATCGCTCGAATCGGAACGGGCGTAATAGCAGCCCGGCCACAGGTCCTGGTTTAGCCTGGTGAGCGTGCGGGCCGCAACCATCTGTTCGCAGAGGCGGTCGTATTCAGCTTGCGAGCCATCCACCCAGTAAACAAAGTCCGGCTTCGTGAGCTGGGCGGTCTTCTGGACCCACCGGATAAGGTGCTCGTTTCGACACAAAGGTGAGGTAGTGGTCTGGAACACGATCTCCAACGCTTGGGCTGCGGACACGGCAGTCTCCTTCTAATCTACCTGATCAGGCGATCGCGTAGTGGCTTTCCGGAGAGGGGGAGGATTCGTTCTCTTCGTATTCGCGGCTTTCGAGGATGAGCACGGAGTCGTGGGTTTCATCAAACCAGTCTGGCCGTTCCGATTGTCTTTGCGTGGATTGAAGTGTCATAGTTGGTGCCGGATTTCATCCTAAAGCACATCGCGGAATTCTCCCGCCCGGCTGGGTCAACTTGGACAACTGGACCGTTTCGGACGGCCACATCTATACTGAAACCGTGCAAAGCCCCTGGGGAGAAATCAGCGTCAGCGACGCTCACGTTCACTTTTTTTCTCATAATTTCTTTGCCGCCCTGGCGTCTCATGCAAATGTCGAGAGCATCGGCGCAACTCTCGGCTGGCAAGTGCCGGCGCGGGAACCCGAAGCCTTGGCACTGAAGTGGGTGCAAGAATTGGACCGCTGGAGTGTCCGCCGCGCCTCGCTGGTTGCGAGCATTCCGGGCGACGAAGCTTCCGTCGCGGCGGCGGTTCGCTCCCATCCCGATCGGTTTTATGGCTATTTCATGGTGGACCCGACCGCCCCAGGCGCCGGTGAACGGGTTCGCTCCGCGCTCGCCGGCGGCTATCTCCATTGCATTTGCCTATTTCCGGCGATGCACCGCTATTCCATTCAGGACGAGCGCGTCCGGCCGGTGCTCGAGGCTGCGGCCGCGCATCCCGGTATCAACATTTTCGTCCACTGCGGTGTCCTCACGGTTGGGGTGCGGGCAAAGCTGGGGCTGCCCTCGCCGTTCGACATGCGATTCTCCAATCCCATTGATTTGCATGCAGTTGCGCTAGAATTTCCGAAATTGCGGTTCATCGTCCCGCATTTCGGCGCGGGTTATTTCCGCGAGGCGCTGATGCTGTGCGACCTTTGCCCCAACGTCTACCTGGATACGTCCAGCAGCAACAGTTGGATACGCTACCAACCCGAAGTCCTTGGCCTGCCACAGGTTTTCCGGCGTGCGCTGGACGTGATAGGGGCGGAGAGGCTGCTGTTTGGGTCTGATTCCTCGTTTTTTCCGCGCGGCTGGCACAAAACGATTTTCGACGCTCAGGTGCAAGCTTTACAGCACATCGGGATTTCCGGCGCGGACGCCCAACGCATCTTCGGAGGGAATCTGGAACGAATCATGGTGAGAGATTCGTAATAAAACGTACACTCCATCTTCGAATCATTCAAATGAAAGTCATTCTAAGATGGACCTGCTCCCAGGGCGGTCACGGGGTGGACGTGCGCCTGGTGAGATTCAGACGGGTATTGCGCGCCGCGCAACGGACCGCCGGTTATCAACCTCTTTTAGAAAACGCGGGGCTTGCGACGCCCGAGGCGCTGGCCTCCATCGACTCCGTGGAACGGACGCTCGAACGGCTTCCGGCCATTGATCTGGACGAATTCTGCAAGTCGAGGGCGACTTTTGAGAGCCCAGGGAGCACACGGCCCTCGCCGCAGCCGTTCCGATCCCCACTGGAACACACGCCCAAGACGGCGATCCTCATGACGGGGTTCCAGCCGAGTTCCGGCGTCAAGGTCATGGCGCAGAACTGGACGAGAGGCCTGAAACAATTTGGCGCGAGCGCTCTGGCGGCGCCAGTGAGCGTACTGCGATCGTTAGCAGACACGATCGAGACCGGGCGGCAGGACGCGCCGCCGCTGCGGCATTTCGTCGTGTCCTTCACCGGCGGCGAGCAAGGCGAGCTGGCCGAGGATGACCGCGAGCGCTTCTGGCGCGTATTCCGAGTGCCCGTGTTTGAGCAGCGGCTAGGATTCGATGGCCGGGTGATCGCCTACGAATGCGAGGCGCACAACGGTCTGCACATCCTGCCGGAGCGCGCCGCGTTCGAGCAGACCGCCCAGTCGGAGCTGCTGCTGACTTCCCTCACCGATCTGCGTTTTCCGACGCTGCGCGTGGGCACAAGGCTCGCGGGTTCGATACACTCCGATTGCTGCGATTGCGGCAATACCGCGGCGCGGCTCGTCGGCGCGCAACCGCTGGCTGCCGTTGCATGCTGAGCTACCATCCGCGCGTGATGGTGCTCACAATCAAAGCTGAGCGGTACTCGCGAAGGCGCGCGAGCTGTTGTTCGATGACCGATACCAGCCGGTCAACCTCGCCTGTAACGCGGTCCAGACGCTCCACAATACCCTGCTGTTCGTTGAGCGGCGGCAGGGGAACCGCGAAATTCCCGTATCTTTCCGCGCTCACGTTGGCGATCGTCGACTGAACGGTATTCAGCCGGACCTCGCGCCGGTAGGCGCGGGACTGCGTGTAGTAGCAAAGGTAATCCGGCAGGATCTTGCGGCGATCGGCACGCAGCCGCACCAGATAACCGGCGAAGCAGGCGCGGCCCCATTCCTTGCGATAACGAAACGCTTTGCCAACGGTGGCTCCACTGCGCGCCAGAAGGACATCGCCGTCCTGGAGGAGGTACGGCGCGGCGAGACGTTCCGGCAGCGAGTAGAAGGTGCCCTCGCGCAACGAGCCATCCTCGTTGAGATCGGTAATGCGGATGTACCGTGGACCGTCGAGATCGCGGCTGGTGGCGGGCTCATTGGCGCCGTAGAGCAGAGCGCCGGAGCGGACAAACTTGAGCTTCGTAGTTTGCCAGCGGTCCGCGCCGATGTTTTGAGTGATGAGTGCTTCGCGCCTCTCACGCAGCACCTCGAGCAGGCGCTGCTTCACGCGCACCAGGCCGGTGAGCAGCGCGGTCTTACGATCCAGCAACGCCGCGATCTGGATCTGCTCCGCGCATTCCGGCAGGCGGACGACTTCCTCCAGGTAGGATTTGCAGTCCAGATTCTGAATCCCGGTGGCCTGGGAGATGGATCGGCGATTCACTCCAAGGTGGTAGAGCGCGGCATGCAGATAGCAGAGATAGCGGGCGTCGAAACCAGGCGCCACGGGCATGCGCGCGATGAAGTTGGAGCAAACGGCCGGCGCATCGGTCGTGTACATCACTACTGCACCCACTGGCTGTCCGTCCCCGCCGCCAGATTTTTCGAGCAGCAGGTCTCCCGCTACGAGCAGCCTTCTGCGGCGATACGCCGACGGGATGAAGCGTAGAGTATGGTCGCGGAGATCGGCGCGGAGGCCAAGCCGATCGAAGTCAGCGACGCGCACGCAGACCAGATCTTCGGCCCCGCCCCGCGCCTCCTCGCCCCAGACACCGGTCGTGCACGCGGTGGTGGTTTGCTTCAGGCGTACCGCCTGCCAGTGGGCGGGTGCATCGCGAAATACGGCGTTCATGTGGCGCCAAGTTGCTGAAGTAGAGCCTGCGCCTGATGCTCGAGCTCGCGGATTTCGCGATCGATCTCGGCCAACGGGCGTACGGGCTCCGGCTCAAAGAAGAAGCGCGAAAACGGAATGCTGTAGCCGATGCGCGGCTCAGCGGAGGCGATCCAGGCATCGGGCACGTGCGGAAGCACCTCGCGTGCGAACCATGCAGTCACATCCTCATCCAGCGGAATCTCCTCATGATCCCGAAGATCAGGGTCCGGCTGCGGGCGGCCCTTGGCGTCGCGATAGATGGCAGCGGCATCATGCTGTTCCCCGAGGGCCTCGCGAATACGGCGCGCCAAGGTGCGCCCGAATTTTACTCCGGTACGGGCGAAGGCGTTTTTGAGCGCTGCGTCGAAAGCGGATTGCTCCTGATAAACCACCTGCGGATCGAGGTGGGTGAGTGCGTCGATCGCGGCCGGTGTGAACTTGCCCTGCATGGCGAGGATGCGCTCCGGCTTCGCCTGGAAATGGAGCCGCAGCGGGCGCTCCACCGTAATCCGGCGGTGGCCAAATTCGTGATTGCGCACGATCTTTGAGTGCAGGCCCTCACGAAAATCGCGATGGATTTCGCAGATCTGATCGATCTGCGCTGGCAGGATTTCGTGACGCTTTGCGCCGAGCGATCGGGCCATTTTCGTAACAAAGGCCGCAGCGTTGATGAGTTGTACTTTGCCTTGGCGCGTGGGCGGTTTGCGGTTCGTGAGCAGCCAGATATAAGCCGCAAGGCCGGTATTGTAAAAAAGCTGATCGGGCAGTGCGACGATGGCTTCGAGCCAGTCGTTTTCGAGGATCCACTGGCGAATCTCGCTCTCCCCTGAACCCGCGTCACCGGCAAACAGGGGTGAGCCGCTGAAAACCACCGCGATGCGCGTGCCCTCCGGCTTCACCTTCGAAAGCATGTGCTGGAGAAACAAGAGCGAGCCATCACTGACACGCGGCAAACCTGCGCCGAAGCGGCCTTTGGAGCCGAGCCGCTCGTGCTCGGCGCGTACTTGCTTCTCGATCTTTTTCCAATCCACACCGAACGGCGGGTTGCTGAGCATGTAGTCGAAGGTGCGGCCAGCGAAACCATCGTAGGTGAAGCTGTTGCCAAGAACGATGCAATTGGCGTCGTGCCCGCGGAGGAGGACGTCGGCCTTGCCAATTGCGTAGGATTCGGCATTCAGCTCCTGGCCGGCGATGGCCAGGCGCGCGCCGTCACAACGCTCGCGGACGAACTCCTCCGCAACCGCAAGCATGCCGCCGGTGCCGCAGGCGGGATCGTAGAGGCTCTTCCCCGCTCCGGAGTCTTCTTGTAGAACGAGCTGGACCATGAGCCGCACGACTTCGCGGGGTGTGAAGTGCTCGCCGGCCGTCTCGTTCGACTGCTCGGAGAACTTGCGAATGAGCTCTTCGAAGATGTAGCCCATTTCGTGATTGGAGACAGAGGCGGGGTTCAGATCGATTTCGCTGAAGCGCTCCAGCACGAGGGGAAGCAGGCCGGCTTTGTGCAAACGTGCGACGGTTTCGCGTAAACGGAAGCAGTCGAAGATTTCGCGGACTGCCGGGGACAGGCTCTTCAGGCGATCCCGCAGGTCGCTCGGGGAGTTGGGGAGGGCCCGGAAGCGGCGCAGAACTGTGAACGGCAGGATGACCTTGCCATATTCCGATTTCTTGTAATCGCCGCGCAGCAGGTCAGCGATGCTCCAGATGAAATTGACCTTTTCTTGAAACCTGCTCACGCGAAGCTCATCCAGCCGTGTTTGCGGCCTACTTGGCGTTCACTTTGCTCAGGATGCGATCTTTGATCCAGTGTTCATCCCACCATTCAATGGGGTTCACTTGTACGCCATCCACCTGCATGCTGAAGTGCAGATGATCGCCGCCGGCGAGGCCGGTGGAGCCGCTCTTGCCGAGCGACTGGCCTTTCTTGACCGCATCACCAGCCTTCACAGCAAACTCGCTCAGATGGCCGTAGATGGATTGCAGGCCGTAGCCGTGGTCGACCACTACGCAGTTGCCGTAGATGCCAAGATTGTCAGCCCAGACGACACGGCCGTCGTTCGCGGCCGGCACGGAAACGTGCAGCGTCACGGCCAGATCGAAGCCGAGATGAACCTGCTCGTCGACCTTCTTGCCTTTGTAGATGTAGCTGCGTTTGTCCGCAAAGTTGGATTCGATGGCGGCGTTGGTCAGCGGTAGAAAGGGACCGGACCAAAGGAAATGGTCGGCCGTCTTGAAGCGGAGATCGGCGATGGTCTTGTTGTTCTGGCGGCGCGTTTCTCCGTTGATCTTGAGGAAACGTGTGAGCAGGTCACCCGAGCCACCGGGATCGATCTGGTTCACGACTTTATCCAGAAAAGTGTCGTCGATGGGCAAGTCGCGCGCGCGGAACTTCTTCGGGAACAGCTTGTACCAGAAGCGCGCGGTGGCCTCCGCGCCCGCAGGGTTACGCGCGAATGCCACGGGCACTACGTCTGCCGGCAGATCCCAGGGGTAAGCGAATAGAGAGAAGCGCTGTCCTTGTTGTGAAGGATGGGGAAAACTGCGGAACTCGTACTTGCCTACGCGCACGCCTGAATCGGTGACGTAACCCGAAGGCGAAAGCACTACCAGCTCCGAGCCGCCCTGGTTGATGTAATGCTGCGCGCCATCTGTGCTGATGCGCGGCGGCTGGGTGACGATCTGAACGTCAGCCTCCGCCGAGTCAATGCTTCCGCGAAAGTCGTTCGACTGGACTTCGACAATGAGCTTGGCCTTGCCATCATGCAACAAGGGCGCCTGCTGCTTGCCGGCTTGGAAATGGCGGATTTGCGGGCCAAAGTGGTTGCGCCAGAACATCACGCGATGGGGATCTTCGTGGATGTCGGCCACGGTGTAACGCGTTCCATCCTGCTCGATGATGCCGGTCAAGCGGCGGATGCCGTGCGGGTTTTCGATGCGTACCTGCACGGGTGTCGCGCCTCCGATGGCGGTCACCGGCGGATCGATTTTCAAAGTCGTGCCATTCGACAGCAACACCAGCGACAGCGGCACGGCAAGAACCACAACAACGATAATGATGAGGAGATATCTCACTTTTTTGTCCAGGTATCGATCCAGTCGATAAAGTTCTTGTACCAAAACAGGGCGTTTTGCGGTTTCAGCACCCAGTGGCCTTCATCCGGAAATACGATGAGTCTGGAAGGGACCTTCTGCAACTGCAAGGCGGTGAACAATTGCAGGCCCTGGCCGTAAGGGACGCGGAAATCCAGTTCACCGTGGAAGACGAGCGTGGGGGTATGGAACTCTTTCACGAAGAGGCTGGGAGACCAGCGTCCGTACATTTCCGGATTTTCCCACGGCATGCCGGCAAACTCCCAGGCAGGAAACCACAGCTCTTCGGTTTCGGCGGCTTCGCTGCGCAGGTCATAGACGCCCGCGTGCGAGACGAGTGCTTTGAAGCGCTGCGTATGCCCGAGGATCCAATCGATCATGTAGCCGCCGTACGAACCACCGGCCGCGGCCACGCGGTCGGCATCGACGTAGGGGAGCTTGGCGGTGAAGTCAGTGGCGGCCATGATGTCGTCGTACGCGCGGCCGCCCCAATCGCCATTGATTTCGTCGATAAATCTTTGTCCGTAGCCCGTTGAACCGCGCGGATTGGGCATGGCGACGACATAGCCGGCGGCGGCGAACACTTGCGCGTTCCAGCGGTAAGTCCAGTCCTGGCCCCAGGCGCCTTGCGGGCCGCCGTGAATCAGCATGAGCGCGGGATACTTCTTCTGCGAATCAAAATTGGGCGGCTTGACGATGAACATCTGAACGCGAGCGTTCTCGGCTCCGTCCACCCAGAGCTCTTCGAGCGTCGTGAGCTGGTGCGCGCCGAGCACGGCGTCGTTCAGATGCGTGAGCGCCGTTTCGGCACCGCCGCCGGAAGCCGCGCGGAAGATTTCGACGGGGCTCGATCCGCTCTGGCGCGTGTAGACCATGGCTTTGCCGTCGGGCGTGAGTTGCATGTCGTCGAGGTAACTCTCGCCACTCAGAGCTACGGGTGCGGCACCGCCATTTACGGAAATGAACTGGATATACTGCCGGCCGCGGTCCTGCACGGTGAAGAAGAGGCGTGAAGAGTCCGGCCCCCAGGCGAAGCTTCCCACCCAGCGGTCGATGGTTTCGGTGAGGTTCGTCGATTTGCCGGTGGCACGCTCGAGCAGCATCAGGCGCCAGCGGTCGCTTTCATAGCCGGCGCGAACCTGTGCGCGATACGCGAGGTACTTGCCGTCGGGCGAGTACTGCGGTGAGTTGTCCGCGGCGGGATTCACCGTGATCTTCTTCGCCTGGCCGCCGGCGATAGAAACGGCGTACAGATCGGAATTGGTACTGGTGGCGGGCACATCATCGGAAATCAGCGCGTAGCAGACTTCCGTGCCATCGGGCGAGATGGCGTAATCGTCGGGTCCCCCGAGCGAGAAGGGAGGAACGTCACGATTGCCGGGCGTGAGATCCTTGGCCGCGCCGCCTTCGACAGAAACTACCAGGAGATGCGTGCGCCGGGCAGTCTGCCACGTGGTCCAGTGACGATAGAGGAGGCCGGTGATCGTGCGCGCCTTAACCTTGTTATTCTTTTCGGCATCGAGCTTCTGCTTGTTGCAGGCGTCATCGGCGCCGCAATCGGGAAACACATCGCTCGTGAACACCAGGTTCTTGCCATCGTGCGAGTAGAGCACGCCGCCGGCTTCGGTCGAGAGATTGGTGATCTGCTTTGGATTGGTGCCATCGGCGTCCGTGATCCAGATCTGGGCGGAGCCATTGCGATCGGAGACAAACGCGATTCGTTTCGAATCCGGCGACCATCGCGGGCGCTCGGCGGAATCGGCGATTTTGCGAGGCGCGCCACCGGAGAGCGGAACGATATAGATTTGTTTCGGCTTGCTGTTGTTCTCGATATCAATGGTCTGGGCGGAAAACGCCACCAACCGTCCGTCGGGCGATAGTTGCGGATCGCTGATGCGCACAAGCTGCATGAGCGCATTGGCGTCGAACGGCTGCTTTTGCGCGAAGATCGCGGGAGCCAGAAGCACAGGCAGAAGAGCCCGCGCCACTTTGATGTGCATATAAACCCGATTGTAGCGCGGCATGTTAGCATGGTTTGCATTCCCTCTGTTGCACAATAAGGACGAAACTTGATTCGCGCAGTCAAAGGAACCAGGGATTTATTGCCTCCAGCAACGGCGGTTTGGAACCACGTGGAGGAGCGGGCGCGCGAGGTGTTTCGGGCGTACAACTACCACGAAATTCGCACGCCGGTACTGGAGGAGACGCAACTGTTCGCGCGCGGTGTGGGCGCGGAAACCGATATCGTCACCAAAGAGATGTACACGTTCGAGGACCGCGATGGCAGCTCGCTGACGCTGCGTCCGGAAGCGACGGCGTCGGTGATGCGGGCATACATTGAGCACCGGCTGGACCAGCGGCCGGGTGTGCAGAAGCTGTATTACATGGGTCCGATGTTCCGGCGCGAACGGCCGCAGAAGGGACGCTACCGGCAGTTTTTCCAGATCGGCGCGGAAGCGATCGGGTCGGAATCAGCGGTGGTGGATGCGGAAGTAATCGAAATGGTGGTGGATCTACTGAAAAGCGTTGGTCTGGATGGCTTCACGCTGCTGGTGAATTCGGTGGGCGACGCGAACTGCCGGCCTGCTTACATTGCTGCTCTGCGCGAGCAACTTGTGAAGATTGCGCCGAACCTCTGCGAGGATTGCCAGAGGCGGGCCGTAACAAACCCGCTTCGGGTTCTCGATTGCAAGGTGCCGGAAGACCAGCCTCTGATCGGCCAGCTACCCCCAATCCAGGAGTTTCTGTGCGGCGAATGCAAGCCGCATTTTGAGACGGTGCTCCAGTTGCTCACCGACCGTAACATTCCGTTCAAAGTGGACCCACGGCTCGTTCGCGGTCTCGATTACTATATGCGCACAACGTTTGAAGTAGTGCACGGGGCGCTGGGTGCGCAGAATTCGGTGCTCGGCGGCGGGCGCTATGACGGGCTCGCGGAATCACTCGGCTCCAAGGTGGCGGCGCCGGGAATTGGTTTTTCGATCGGCGAAGACCGGCTGGTGATGACCGTGGAAGAAAATCTGAAAGCGCAGCCACTCGATTTGTTCGTCGCAGCTCTGGGCGATGGGGCCGTTCAGCGGGCAGGCCAACTTGCGCGTGACGCGCGGCAATCCGGGTACTCCGTGGAGGTAACGGCGGATGGCAAGCTGAAACGCGCCATGGAGCTGGCCAATAAATTGGGCGCGCGCTATACGCTGATCGTTGGAGAAAACGAAATCGCCGCCGGCCGCTATGCTCTGAAGAACATGGCGTCCGGCGAACAAATAGAAGTCGCGCGTGAAGAGATCACGCGGCAGATCCAAATTACTCACTGATATGCAGACTGTACCGTTGGATTTTCTGGGCCAGTTACGCCGCACCAACACTTGCGGCGAACTACGCGCCAAAGATGCGGGTTGCCGCGCATTGCTGATGGGATGGGTGCATCGCCGGCGCGATCTGGGCGGCGTCATTTTCATCCACCTCCGCGATCGCGAGGGTGTCACGCAGATCGTCTTCCATACCGATGCCGACGCGGAGATTCACGCGAAGGCCGAACTGCTCCGCTCAGAGTACGTCATCGCGGTGGAAGGCAAGGTAAAGCAGCGCTCCGCCGATACGATCAATCCGAATCTGGCCACGGGAGAAGTGGAATTGGTGGCCGAGAAGATCTGGATACTGAACGAATCGCGCACGCCGCCGTTTCCCATGGAGGACGACGTCGATGTTTCCGAAGACGCGCGCCTGAAGTTCCGCTACGTGGACCTGCGCCGACCGCGCATGCAGCGAAACATTATCCTGCGCTCGCAGATTTCATTCGCGGTGCGAGAGTTTCTGGTTTCCCAGGGATTTCTGGAAATCGAGACGCCCTTCATGACGCGCTCCACGCCCGAGGGCGCGCGCGATTATCTGGTGCCCAGCCGCGTGCAGCCTGGCACCTTTTACGCGCTGCCGCAATCCCCGCAAATTTTCAAACAGCTCCTCATGGTGAGCGGATTCGAAAAGTATTTCCAGATCGTGCGGTGTTTCCGCGATGAGGATCTGCGGGCCGACCGGCAGCCCGAGTTCACCCAGATCGATCTGGAGATGTCGTTTCCGCAGGAGCAACAGATTTTCGAGGTGATCGAACCGCTGGTCCAGAAGATCTGCGCCGTGGCCGGTTACCAGGTGTCCATTCCCTTCCCCCGGCTTACGTACGCGGAGGCGATGCGGAGTTATGGGAGCGACAAGCCGGATCGGCGCGTGCCGCCGATGTATCCGGTGGAAGACTTGTTCCCCGAGAACGCGCTGAGCGGGCACGGGCTGCCGCTGGCAGCGATTCACATTCCCAAAACGGGCGCGCTCAGCCGCAAGGAGCGCGACGAGCTGAAAGCATTTGGCTCAGAGCGCGGGCTGCGCGTGTTTGACGACGCCAAGCGCCTGGATCGCGATTTTCCCGAGCCGATGGCCCGCGTTCGCAAGCGCACGGGTGCTGCCGAAGACGACCTGCTCATCCTGGCGTCCTGGGCCGGCGAGCCCAAGGGTCATCGCCCCGAAGAAACCGTGTATCAGGCTTGCGGGCAGTTACGCCTGTTTGCGGCGCAGAAATACAACGATCGCCACAAGCTGCTCGATCCGAAGCGATTCGAATTTCTCTGGGTGCTGGACTTTCCAATGTTCGAGTGGGACCCGGACGAGAACCGCTGGGTGGCCGCGCACCATCCGTTCACGTCGGTGCATGACGACGACCTGGAAAAGCTCACGGCGGACCCGGCGCGCTGCCGGGCGAAATCGTATGACATCGTGCTGAATGGCGTCGAGCTCGGTTCGGGCTCGATTCGTATTCACCGTCGCGATGTGCAATCGAAAGTTTTCGCCGCGCTGGGGTTCAGCGACGAAGAGGCCCGGCGGCGGTTTGGGTTTCTCCTGGACGCGCTCGAGTACGGTGCACCTCCGCATGGGGGGATTGCCCTGGGTCTCGACCGGCTGGTGATGATTCTGGCTGGCGAAACCTCCATTCGCGACGTCATTCCGTTCCCCAAGACGGCTCGCGGCACTGACTTGATGTGTGAGGCCCCGGCCGAGGTACCTGAGCGGCAGTTGCGGGAGCTGGGCATCGCCATCCGTAACCCTTAGTGAGAGAGTGAGGCATTGGCGCACGGGCACGAATGCCTTGTTCACCGCAATCTGCTATCCTCTAGAGTTGAAAAAGGAAAACTGTGTTCCCCGGCGGTGAGGCCGGGCCTTCCTGAGGTATCCATATGTCAGGTCATTCCAAATGGGCGACCATCAAACACAAAAAGGCCGCTCTCGACGCTAAGCGCGGAAAAAGTTTCACGCGCATTATCAAAGAAATTACCATCGCCGCGCGCAACGGCGGCGATCCGGACGCGAACCCACGCCTGCGCACTGCAATTCTCGCGGCCAAGGCTGTCAGCATGCCCGCTGACAACATTAAGAAAGCCATCATGCGCGGCACCGGCGAACTGGAAGGCGGGCAAATCGACGAAGTGATGTTCGAGGGCTACGGCCCCGGGGGCGCGGCTGTGCTTGTGAATGTGGCCACCGACAACCGCAATCGCACCGTCAGCGAAATTCGCCATGTGTTTTCCAAGAACGGCGGCAACCTGGGCGAGCAGGGCAGCGTGTCGTGGATGTTCGAGCGCAAGAGCCAGATTCTGGTTCCGCAGGAAAAAGCCGGCGAAGACCAGTTGATGGGCATCGTGCTGGATGCGGGCGCCGACGACCTCCGCTCGGAAGGAACCCAATGGGAAATCCTCTCCGCGCCGGAAAATCACGAAGCCGTTCTTGCGGCGCTCGAAAAGGCCGGCATTGGCCACGAATCCGCCGAGGTCGCCATGGTTCCCAAGAACCTGATCAAGCTGGAGGGCAAGACCGCGGACGCCATGCTGCGCCTGAGCGAGGCCCTGGAAGAGCACGACGACGTCCAGAACGTCTTTTCGAATTTCGACGTGGACGAGAAAGAGCTCGAGGCCCTGGCTCGATAGATGCGCGTTTTGGGTGTCGATTGCGGAACCGAGCGTACCGGCTACGGCGTAATCGATAGCGATGGCCATACCCATCGTCTCGTCTCGGCGGGCGTGATTCGGACCAACACCAAATCCCCGCTGGAAGTCCGTCTGCTAGAAATCTCCCGCGAGCTTCGCAACGTGATCGTGCGTGATGACCCCAAGGCCGGGGCGGTGGAAGAAGTTTTTTATTCCACCAACGTCAAGACGGCTTTGAAACTGGCGCACGTACGTGGCGTCGCGCTGCTCGCGATTTCCGAAGCGGGCCTGGAATTTGGGGAATACTCGCCGCTGGAAATCAAGATCAGCGTGGTGGGCTACGGGCGCGCCGAAAAGCGCCAGGTGCAAATGATGGTGAAGTCGCTGCTGCGCCTCGATGAACCCATCGAATCGGAAGATGCGTGCGACGCGCTCGCTGTAGCGGTGTGCCACGCCACGCATGACGCGATGCGCCGGAAGCTGGAAGGAACACCTGCATGAGGTGGGCCTTGGCCCTGGCGGTGCTGCCGCTATTCGCCGCCAACGCGCCGCGTTTGGTCTTTTCGAAATCCTTCCCTGGCAGCGTGCCCGCGTACGCAGAGATTGCTGTCGACCGCGGCGGCAACGCCACGTACAAAGAGGCGGCGGACGACGATCAACCCATGAAGTTCCAACTCGCAGAGAGTGACGTGAGCGAAATGTTCGCGCTCGCCGACAAACTGGGGCGCTTCAATCATCCGCTCGAAGCGCCGATTAAGGTGGCGTTCATGGGGATGAAAACTTTTCGCTTCGAGAACGGCGCCGAGAAGCGTGAAGTGAAATTCAACTATTCGGAAGATGTGGATGCGCAGGCGCTGCTGGACTGGTTCGAGCGCATCTCGGAAACTGAACAGCACGTGATCAACCTGGAGCGTGCCGCCAAGTACGACAAGCTCGGCGTGAACCAAGCCGTGCTTCTGGTGCAGATTGCGTTCGAGCACAAACGGCTGGTGGCCGCACAGCAGCTACTGCCGATGCTAGATCGCGTCGCAAAAAACGATACTTACATGCACATGGCCCGTGAACGCGCAGCCGGCCTTGCGGATGCGATCCGCGCATCTAAATGAAGTTCTGGCTTCCTCTCATTTTTCTGGTGTCCCTGGCGGCTGGGCAGCAAACCAATCCCAATGCCGAGGAGAAAGAACTAAACACTGCTATCGCCGAAGCCGGCAACAGCCAGATTGACTTCGTTCGTGCGCTCGAGAATCATCTCGCCAAGTATCCGGATTCGTCCAAGAAGCCGGAGATCGAGCGCGCCCTGGCAAGAGCGTCCATCGAATTGAAGGACGATCGGCGCATCGTTCTGTATGGCGGCTGGGTCCTGGATCATGAGGCCGGTGATACCCAGATCCTCGATCGAGTAACCCGCGCCCTGCTTTCCAGCGACTCCAAGGAGACCTCCGAGCGCGCGCTGCAATATGCCAAACGCTACGTCGATCAGTTGGCCGACCTCGGCAAGGAGCCCCCGGCCGGACACCTCGGCGCCGCCGACTGGAAAATGGAGATCGATCGCGGCATAGCGCGGGCCATGGCGCTCGAAGCACGCGCCACCGGCAATCTGGGCAAATTCGAGGAAGCCCTGGCGTTGTCTGAAAAAGGCTACGCGGAGTTTCCGACGGCTGAGGGCGCGCGAGAGGTCGCGAAATGGCTGGTCAAGCTGGGACGGGAAGCCGATGCGGTGCCACACCTGGCCGACGCATTCACGATTTCCGACAGCCACAGCACCGAGGCCATCCGCGCGCAAGACCGCATCCGCATGGGCGAGTTGTATAAGAAGCTGAACGGATCGGAGAAAGGTCTCGGCGATTTGATTTTGGAATCGTACGACCGCACTGCGGCGCTCGTTGCCGAGCGCAAGTGGCAGAGCCGCGCGAGCGATCCCAATGGCCAGGCGACGTCCCTGATGGAGTTCACGCTGCCCGGTCTGAACACCGGTCCGCTGAAACTCGCGTCGCTGAAAGGCAAGGCCATCGTCTTCGATTTCTGGGCCACTTGGTGCGGACCCTGCCGCGCGCAGCATCCCCTGATGGAACTGGTCAAGCGCCGCTTCGAAAGTAACCCCAACGTTTCATTCGTATCGGTAAATGCCGATGAGGACCGCGAACTGGTAGAGCCGTTTCTGAAGGACAATCAGTGGAGCAGTTCGGTCTATTTCGAGGATGGCCTCTCGCGCCTGCTGCAAATCACTTCGATTCCCACGACCATCATCGTGGACAGGCACGGCGAGATTGCCAGCCGTATGAACGGCTTCAACCCGGACCGGTTCGCTGACCTGCTGACGGAGCGCATTCAACAAACACTGAAGGACTGAAACCGCCTCGATGAAGAAACTCCTCGCCCTCAACCGCAGCGAGATTGCCATCCGCATTATGCGCGCCGCCACCGAACTGGGCCTACGCACGGTGGCCATCTTTTCCAAGGAAGACCGGCTCAGCCTGCACCGCTTCAAAGCGGATGAAGCGTACGAAATCGGCGAGAACAAGGGTCCGGTGGAGGCCTATCTCGACGTCGAGGGCATCGTCGCTCTCGCCAAGGAAAAGGCGATTGACTTGATCCATCCCGGCTACGGCTTCCTCTCGGAAAACCCCGCGTTGCCGCGAGCCTGTGAGCGCGCCGGGATTACGTTTGTCGGACCGGATGCCCGGTTGCTCGAGCTTCTCGGCGACAAGCGTGCCGCGCGAAAGCTGGCCCTGCAGGCAGGCGTTCCTGTGGTGCCCGGCACCGAACATCCGGTGACCGATGGCGAATCCGCGCGCAAGATGGCGGCCGAGATCGGCTTCCCGCTCATCATCAAGGCGGCCTTCGGAGGCGGTGGCCGCGGCATGCGCGTCGTCGAAAAAGCCGGCGATTTCGCCGAGCGCCTGGAAGAAGCTCGTCGCGAAGCCGGCGCGGCTTTCGGCAACGATGCTGTGTTTCTCGAAAGGTACGTCCGTCGCGCACGCCACGTCGAGGTGCAGATCCTGGGCGACCGCCACGGCAATATCGTGCACCTCTACGAGCGCGACTGCTCGGTACAACGGCGTCATCAGAAAGTCGTGGAGGTGGCGCCGGCGCAGGGATTGGCCGATGAGATCCGTCACTCACTGGCGGATGCCGCCGTGCGCCTCGCGCGCGCAGCGGGCTACTACAACGCCGGAACGGTCGAATTTCTGGTGGACGCCGAAACCGGGGCCTGGTACTTCATCGAGGTCAATCCGCGTATTCAAGTGGAGCACACGGTCACCGAGATGGTGACCGGCGTGGACCTGGTGCGCTGCCAGATTCTGGTGGCGCAGGGCCACTCGCTGGACGGCGCGGCGATCGGCCTTCCGCCGCAAGACAAGATTCCGTTGTACGGGCACGCGCTGCAATGCCGCATCACCACCGAGGATCCCGCGAATCATTTCGTGCCGGATTACGGAAAAATGCACACCTACCGGTCGCCGGCGGGCTTCGGCATCCGGCTCGACGGCGGCTCAGCGTACAGCGGTGCCATCATTACTCCGTTCTACGATTCACTGCTGGTGAAGGTGACCGCCTGGGGGCGCGAGTTCGATCAAGCTTGCAAGCGCATGGACCGCGCGCTACGCGAGTTTCGCGTCCGTGGCGTCAAAACGAACATCCCGTTCCTCGAAAACGTGGTCAACAACCCGCAGTTTCAGGCGGGCGAGGTCACAACATCCTTTCTCGAAGAGAATCCCGAGCTGCTTCGCTTCACACCGCGGCGCGATCGCGCCACCAAGCTGCTCACGTACATGGGAGAGGTCATCGTCAACGGCAATCCCGAGGTCGCTGGCAAGCCTCGGCCGGAGCGCATCCCTACTCCAGTTGTTCCCGAGCATAACTCTTCACAGCCGCCGCCCGGCACGCGGCAACTGCTCGAGACGCTTGGCGCGGAGAAATTCGCCCAGTGGACGCGCGACCAGAAACGGCTGCTGCTCACCGACACCACCTTTCGCGACGCCCACCAATCGCTGCTCGCGACGCGCGTGCGCACGCACGACATGCTGTCCATTGCCAATTTCGTGTCGCACCGGCTATCGAATCTTTACAGCCTGGAAATGTGGGGCGGCGCCACATTCGATGTCTCCATGCGCTTTCTGCACGAGGACCCCTGGCAGCGGCTGCGGCGATTGCGCGAAGCCATTCCCAACATCTGCTTTCAAATGCTGCTCCGCGCCTCCAACGCCGTGGGCTATGCGGCGTATCCCGACAACGTGGTGCGAGAATTCGTCTCCGAAGCGGCGAACGAAGGCATCGACATCTTCCGCATTTTCGATTCGCTGAACTGGCTGCCCAACATGAAGGTGGCGATGGAAGCCGTGCGCCGCACCGGAAAGGTTTGCGAGGCGGCCATCTGCTACACCGGCGACATTCTCGATCCCAAGCGGCAGAAGTATTCGCTCGATTACTACATTCGCATGGCCAAGGAACTGGAGCGGATGGGTGCGCACGTGCTCGGCATCAAGGATATGGCCGGCCTCGCGAAACCCTATGCGGCAGAGAAACTGGTGAAAGCGCTGCGCCAGGAAGTCGGCATTCCGATTCACTTTCACACGCACGATACCAGCGGCATCAACGCGGCGTCGGTCCTGAAAGCCTCTGACGCGGGCGTGGACGCGGCTGACGGCGCTATCGCCTCCATGAGCGGCCAGACCAGCCAGCCGAATCTCAATTCCATCGTCGCCGCCCTCGCTCACACCCGTCGCGACCCGGAAATTGCTCTCGACGCGCTGAACGTCTGCGAGGACTACTGGGAAGCCGTGCGCGCCTGTTACGCGCCTTTCGACACCGGCCCGCGCAGCGGATCGGCCGAAGTGTACATCCACGAGATGCCTGGCGGCCAATACACAAACTTGAAGGAGCAGGCCGAGGCCATGGGCCTGGGGGCGCGCTGGCACGAAATCGCGCGCACGTATGCCGAAGTGAACCTCGCCTTTGGAGACATCGTAAAAGTCACGCCTTCGAGCAAGGTCGTGGGCGACATGGCGATTTTTCTCGTCACCCATGGGATGACCATTCAGCAATTCGAGCGTCTCGGGCCCGATCATCATCTCTCGCTTCCCCATTCCGTGGTCGAGATGTTCGCCGGTGCGCTGGGCACTCCTGATGGCGGCTGGCCCAAGAAATTGCAGCGCGTGATTCTTCAGGGCCAATCACCCGAGCGCGGCCGTCCAGGCGCGAGGCTAGCCCCTGTTGATTTCGAGGAGACCGGGCGCGCGATCGAAAAGAAGATCGGCCGGCCGCCGCAGCACGACGAGATCCTCAGCTACCTCATGTACCCCGAGGTCTTCCTCAAATTCGCGCGCGCCCAGCAGACATGGGGTGATGTCGAAGTGCTCCCTTCGACGCAGTTCTTCTTCGGTATGCAGAAGGGCGAAGAGATAACAGTCGATATCGAACCCGGCAAACGCCTGGTCATCAAGTTCCTGACCACTAGCGAGCCGCATCCCGACGGGCGCCGCACTGTGTTTTTCGAGCTGAACGGCCAGCCCCGCGAGGTCACCGTCCGCGACCGTTCATTGAAGGCCAACGTGGCCGAGCGGCTGAAAGCCGATCCCTCTAATCCCTGCCATGTCGGCGCGCCTCTACCCGGCATGGTCACCAGCGTCGCCATCGAACCGAATCAGTCCGTCCAAAAGGGCGATCGCTTGCTCGTCATCGAAGCCATGAAAATGCAGAGCACCGTCTATGCGCCTGTCGCTGGAAAGGTAACGGCGATCCACGCGCAAGCCGGCCAGCAGGTGGAAGCGAAAGACCTCCTGGCTGTGATCAGTTGACGCTCTACGGCTTCGAAACGGGTTTCGCTTGGATATCGATGGTGTGGCTTTCAAGCGTTCGGGCCGTGGCGCGTTCGTAATCGGCAATGGCCTTGCTCAAATCGGCCTGCGCGCGGATTTCGAGGTCACGCGCATTGATCATTGCGGTTTGCCGCTGCAACACCAGAAACACGGTGGACGTTCCTGCCTGGAACTTGCGCAACTCGCTTTCGTGCTGTGCTTCGGCGGACCGGCGGGACGCGCTCGCGGCACCCAGCCGCGCCTTCGCCGACTCCATGGATTGGATGGTATTGCGTACATCAGCCTCGATTAGCTGTTCCAACTGCGCTCGCTGGCTATCGATGCGACGCCCTTGCGCCACCGACGCTCCCAGATTCGCCTCGGCCGTGCGATTGCGCAGCGGTAAGGAGACTCGCACGCCCGCGTGGGTCGTCGGGTAGTCCCATCCCGCGATGTTTGATAACGATTGCCCGTAACTGCCCACCAGCAGCGGCGGTACCGCGCCCGACCCAAACGAAATCGGCGGCACTGACGGCAGCCCATCGATCTGCGAAAGCTGATTGATACGTGCAACGATCGCGTCCTCGCCTGCGGTCAGCGCATTCGGCTGTGGCGGTAGCACGCGGCCCGCTAGTCCATTGCCCACGTAAGTCGCAATCAGGTCCACCTGCGGCTTGGTCTGCTCGCGGTAGTAGCGCTCGTCCGCCTCGTTGATGGCGCGCGAAATTTTAATCTGCTCCAGCTCCGGCCTGTGCGCGACGGCTTCGCTCACCGCCTCGGCAACCTCGACGTTCGGCGCCGTCAGGTTCAGCGGCGTCTCCGGCACGATTGCCTGCGACCAAATCGGCGCCAGCCGATCCCCGAGCATCAGCGTCTTGAGTCCATTCTCCGCGCGAGTGAGATTCTCTTGCGCGCTGTAGGCGTTCTGCTCGAAATTGTCCAACTGCGTCTCGGCTTCGGTCACGTCGATCGGCGCCAGCAAGCCCTGCTTCACCATGCGCTCGTTGCTTTCCACCTGCCGCCGAGCCAGGTCCACGGCTTCGAGCTGTACATCCAGATTGCGCGCGGCGAACACCAGGTCCCAGTAAGCATCCACCGCTTGCGTGACAACCTCCGTCACCCGTTGCCGGAACTGCGCGTCGCTCAGCGCTTGGTTTTTCTTGGCGACTTCAATGTGGTGGCGCGCATCGTCGTAAAGCAGGTTGCGGAATAGCGGTTGCGTCCACGTCAGCGTCATGGCGCTGGGGTATTGCGGGTTCAGCGTATTGAATTGGTTGTCGCTCGACACCCGTGTAGAAGCGAGACTCATCGAATAATTCCCGCCGAACGGCAGCAGGCCGCTGAGCTGTGGCACCGCTGTAGCAGTAGCCTGCGAAATCGCCCCGTTCGGACCGCCACCGATGATCGAGCCGATCGGTATCACGGTCCTTTCCCAATAGCTGTCCGCCCCAATGCGCGGATCGTATGCGCCTCTCGCGGCTGTCACGTTCAGTCCGGCGATGCCACGGTCGATGCGCGAAATCGCGAGGTCCCGGTTGTTGGCCAGCACATCGGCCACCGCTTCTTCGAGCGTGGTCGAAACCTTCCCCACAATCCCCGGACGCTCCGGCAGAAGGAACACGCGCTCCACCGATTGCGCGACCATCAGCCCGGCCACGCTCAGCATCACTAGGACCGCTCGCGTCAACGCGACGCTCCTTCGGATTGCGATCCGCGCGTGCGCAGAGCCCTCGCCGCCACCTTGATCCGCGCGGTTTGCGCCTGCACCACGGCCGCCACTTTCTTCCACACCGTTGCCTCCCTCCAGTCCTCGAACAGCGAATAAAAAACAGGCACGGCCAGCAGCGTCAGCAATAGGCACAGCGTTTGGCCGCCCGCTACCAGCACACCGATCGACCGGTTGGTCGCAGCGCCCGGCCCGCCCGCCACAACCAGCGGAATCATCCCCGCCACGAGCGATGCCGTCGTCATTAGAATCGGCCGCAGCCGGTCGCGATTGGCCTCAATGATCGCGTCGAACCGTGCCATGCCGCCTTTGCGCAGCCCGTTGGTGTGATCGATCTGCAAAATCGCGTTCTTCTTCACAATGCCGAACAGCAGCAGCAAGCCCAGGCCGGAAAACACGTTAATGGTTTGCCGCGCCACCAGCAGAGCCACAATGCCAAACGGAACCGCCATGGGCAGCGTCAGCAGTATCGTCACCGGATGCAGAAACGATTCGAACTGCGCCGCCAGCACCATGTACATGAAGATGAACGAGAGCGAAATCGCCAACATGAAGTAGTAGCCCGTGCGTCCCAGTTCTTTCGACGTGCCTCCCAATTCAGTCTTGTAGCCAGGATCGAGATTGAGATCGCGCGCAAAATCATCCAGCCGGCTGAGGACCGCCGCTTCGGACCCGCCCGGCCGCACGTTGCTAAACAGCGTGACTTCGCGCTGGCGATTCAGCCGGTCAATCGCCGCCGGCCCCGCGCCTTCGCGGATCGCGACCACGTCATCCAGGCTCACCCATCCGCGCTTGCTCGATGCCACTATCAGCCGTTTCAGCGTCTCGGCGCTTGCGCGCGATTCACTCATGGCGCGCAATCGCACGTCGTATTGATCCGCACCTGTCTCGAAAGTCGACACGTTCTGGCCCGCCACCATGATGCTGAGAGCTTGTGCGATGTCGCTCACGCGAACGCCCAGATCCGCCGCGCGCTCCCGGTCAATCGAAATGCGCAGCTCCGGTTTCCCCAGCACCAGCGAGGAATCCGCATCCACCACATCCGGAATCGTCTTCATCCTCGCCAGCATCGCCTGCGCGTACTGGTTGAGCTTTCCCAAGTCCGGTCCGCTCAGCGTGTACTGAATGGCGGCGTTGCGCCCGTCCGGATCTCCGCCCGGCGGCTGCACCGACGTTCGCAACCCCGGTGGAAACGTCTTCAGCACTTCGCGGGCCCGCACCATGATCTGTTGCTGGTTGAGCTCACGATCCCCAATCGGCGCGAGCTTCACGTAAATTGACGCCGCATTCACCGCCCGCTGTGTGCCTCCGGCAACCGTGGTCAGTGTCGCTGTGACTCCCGGAATCTGACGCACGTCGCGCGCCACACGCTCCGCTACAGTCTCAGTCGCCGCGAGACTGGATTCTTCGCCCGCGCGCATCGTGATCTCAAACTCCGAGCGGTCGTCATCCGGAACAAAGTTCTTGCCGATCAGCGCAAACAACGGAACAGTGCTCACCACCACCAGCACGCTCAGCCCCACCATCGCGCGCCGGTGGGCCATCGACCAGTGCAGCATCCGCGTATACAGCCGGTCCGTCCGCGCGAACAGGCCTGCATCTTTCGAGCTATGCCCCTTGGCAACCGCCAGTGGCCGCAGCCATCGCGCCCCCAGCATCGGCGTGAGCGTGAACGAAACCAGCAGTGACACCGCGATGGCAAACGACGCCGTCAGCCCGAACGAAGACATGAACCGTCCCACAATGCCGCCCATGAAGCCCACCGGCACGAACACCGCGAGTAACGACAGCGTCGTCGCCATCACCGCGAGGCCAATCTCGCGCGTGCCTTCAATTGCCGCCTGGAACGGCGGCAGGCCCTTCTCCTCGATGAACCGGTAGATATTCTCGAGCACGATGATGGCATCGTCGATCACGATCCCCACCATCAGTGTCAGCGCCAGCATCGTGATCTGGTTCAGACTGTAGTTCATCGCCGCCATCAGCCCGAACGTCGAGATGATCGAGGTCGGAATCGCGATGGCCGCGATCAGCGTCGTCCGTAAGCTAGCCAGGAACAAAAAGATCACCACCGCCGCCAGCAGGCTGCCTTCGATCAGGTGCGTCTCGATCGACTCCACCGCTGCCTGAATGAACGCCGATTCGTCTGCAATCACTTCGGCGTGAACATCCCTCGGCAGCGAAGGTGCGATCTCGGCCAGCCTTTCGCGCACCGCCCGCGCAACCGCTACCACGTTCTCGCCCGATTGCTTCGATACCACCAGCTCCACCGCCGGCCGCCCATTCAACAGCGACGCGCTACGTACTTCCTGCTCGCCGTCGGTCGCGTGTCCAATGTCACTGATCCGCACCGCGTACGTGCCGCGATTGGCCACCACAACGTCGTTGAAATCCTTCGAATCCGCGATACGGCCCAGCGTGCGCACCGTCAGCTCGCGCGAGCCTTGGTCCACGCGCCCGCCCGGCAGCTCCAGGTTTTGCTGTCGCAGTGCGCCTGCCACGTCGGCCACCGTCAAGCCGTAAGCACGCATGCGGTCCGGGTTCACATCCACGTCAATCTCCCGCCGCGCGCCTCCCAGCACCTGCACCAGCCCCACGCCCTTCAGGTTTTCGATCTGTTCCTTGATCTGTTTCTCCGCAATGTGCGTTACTTCGCGCAGCGGCCGTGGCGCCGAAATCACCACGCGCAAAATCGGCGCCGCATCTGTGTCGAATTTCTCCACCACCGGCGGCCGCGCCGTTTCCGGCAGATCGCCCGTCACCAGAGCAACTTTGTCGCGTACCTCCTGCGCCGCCACATCGCCGTTCTTGTCCAACTGAAAACTGACTGCCACTGCCGCCAGCCCCTCGGTCGAAGACGAATGCACTTCCTCGATGCCGCTGATGGTGTTTACCGCCCCTTCGATCTTTTTCGTGATCTCCGTCTCCACCTGCTCCGGAGCCGCTCCAGGATTCACCACGGTCACCTGCACCATGGGCAAATCCACCTTGGGCAGCAGGTCCACACCGAGCCCGAAAAACGAAAACGCCCCCACCACCGTCAGCGCCAGCACCAGCATGGTGGCGAAAACGGGTCTCCGGACGCAGATCTCGGCAAGTTTATGCATGAGTGAATGGGATCAGTTGCGCCGCTCGACGAGCGCTCCATCGTAAAGGTCTGGCAGATTGCTGGTCGCAACCACAGCTTCGCGCGTCACCCCCGAAAGGATCCGCGTCGTGCCATTCTCCGCGCTGCCCGCCTGCACCACCCGCACCCGCGCGCGGTCGTTCTCAATCACGAAAACCCGCGACGCGTTCGCGCCCGAATCAGTAAGCACCGCGGCCGTTGGAACGAAGATGCCTTCCTCTCCCTGCGGCAAGAGCACCCGCGCGGTCGCGGACATCCCCGGGCGCAACGCAAGAGACGGATTGGCGAACTCTGCCCGTATCGTCATGGCGCGCGACCCCGGATCAACCGCCGGGCTCAGCACCTTGACCTTCCCTTCGAATTCCCGCCCAGCCTGCGCCGCCACGCGCGCCACAACCGTCATGCCCGGATGAATCCGCGACGCTTCGATTTCCGAAACCTGCAAATCCAGCCGGATGGGATTCGCGCGCAGGATCGTCGCAATTTTCGAGGCCGGGTTCACCGGCTCGCCGATCGCCATGTGCCGTTCGCTGATATACCCGGCGAGCGGCGCGCGCACTACCGTGTCATCCAGCGCCTTCTGCGCCATCGCCGTCTGCGACCGTGCCGACGCCAGCGCCGCCTCCGCGCCGTCGATCCCCTGGTGGTTCAACCGCGCCCCGTTGACCGCTGCGTCGTACTGCCGCCGCGCCGACTCGGCCTGCGACTCGGCACTCTCAGCCTGCGCGCGCGCTCTTTCGTAATTGCTCGCGGAAACGTCGCCCGTCGCCACCAGGCTCGCATAGCGCTTCGCATCAGCCACCGCGAGTTTCGCTTGTGCTTCAGCCGATTCGTATGCCGCCCGCGCCGCCTGCACTTCCGGTACCGCCGCCGCATCGAACGTCGCATTCGGCCCCAGCCCGATGCGCATTCGCGACTGCCGCAACGCCGCGTCCGTCTGCTGTTGCACGGCCTGTGCCTGCTCCAGGCGCAGTCGCGCGTCCCGATCGTCAAGCCGCGCAATCACGTCCCCCTCGCTCACCCATGCGCCCACGTCCACCGGCGTGGCCACCACGCGCCCCGAAGTCAGCGGCGCCACTTCCGAAGTCGCATCCGCCATAAACGAGCCGTTCGCCTGGACCGCAACCGCCACCTCCCGAGTTACTGCCACGCCCATCGTGACCCGCAGCGGCTTCAACTCCGCCGCGTGTACGTTCGCCGCACCGCCTCCCGAACGCCCGCAGGAAAGCGAAACCACCGCCAGCACCATCGCTACAACCGACCATCCCCGCACGCGCCTAAACCTTCCCCCTCTTTTTCGTTTTGCGCCCACGTGTCGCGCGCTTGCCGCCCAGTCCCTCAAACAGCACGCGCGTGAAATTCTCCGCCGTCACTTCATCCGAAGCAGTTTTCACGCCCACGCCGAAAAGTTTGGTCACCATCCCGAAGTACGACGGCATCCCCACCACCGCAAAGATCACCGCTCCCGGATCAAGCCCCGCAAACGCGCCCTGGCGCTTCCGACGGGCAATGTAATCGTACAGAAATCCGTACAGCGGAATGCCCAGGCTGCGGTGCAGAATCTGCGAAAATTCGTGGTCGTTCAGCGCGGAATAGATCAGAAGCCGCTGGAAGCTCGGGTCGTCGCGGTATGACTCCAGAATCTTCTGGATCAGGCTCCGGAACAATGCCTTGTCGTCGCACCGTTCGGCGTGCCCGCGCAGCTCTTCGATCCATTCTCCGGTTCCGCCCTCGCGGTTTTTGTAATCGAGAAGCGCCGCGTACAACTCCTCTTTGCTCGCAAAGTGGCGGAAAATAATGGCCTCGCTGACGCCCGCCGCCGCCGCGATCTCGCGCGTGGTGGTGCCATCGAAACCATTCTTGGAAAATAGCTCGATCGCGACTTCGAGAAGCTGCGCCCGCCGGTCCCCTGCCGACATCCGCTTCCCCGAGGAACGGGCCGCTTCAGAACTGGCCGGAACCTGGGGAGAAAGCGCCATCGGAGTACGTAAGTAAGTGCTCACTTACTATACCCGCCCCGGTCCCGCCCGTCAAGGCACAATTCGGTTAAGCGGAGTGCCTCTTATAACACCCGTTTCAACAACGGAATCCTGCGAAAGATCAAACTGCTCGCAAACCACGTGGCGGCGGCGAGAATAGTCGCATAGAGGAACTTCACCGGCTTCGGCGCGGCATACCCGTGCATCAGCCGCGTCACCGCGATCAAAATCGGCGTGTGAAATAGATACACGGAGAAGCAGTTGTCGCTCATCCACTTAGCGGCTCGACCCTGCCGGTTGAACCGGTCCCGAAACAGAACCGTCAGTCCCAAACAAATGCCCAGGCACACGAATGGCTCCCAGAAACAGAGGGCCGCGCTCTGCCAGGTAAACCCTCCGTTGATCCTGGCCTCGCTGTGCGTGCCCGTAATCGCCCAGCCGATCGCGAACCAAACAATCCCGCCCGCTACCAGCGCCACCAACAACCAGCTCATGCCAAAGCGATACGGAATCCGCAGCAGCCAGTCCCTTCGCCACGCCAGAATGCCAACAACGAAGAGCAGAATGTACTGCGAGAAGTAGCAGAGCTGCATGTTGAGAATGTTCGTGCCCATCGGCTGCACTGTCCGCACCAGAAACGTGCAAAGACCCATTACGAGAGCCAGGCCCACAACCTGCCAGTGGGTGGGCAACGCCGCCTGGAATTCATTGTGTGGAACCCCGCTGCGCAAGCGCACCAGACCATAGACCAGGCAGAAAACCAGCAGCGCCACCGTAAACCACATCGGCCCCGAACTACCCACAAAGCGCAGACTCGTAATGTAGCGTTGGTAAGAAACGAGAAACGGCGCCTTGATTTTGTAGTAGTCCTTCAGCATCCAGTAAACCACCAGCGGGTGGATCACGAGCATGTAGAACAGCGACGGGATACCTAGCCGGATCGCGCGTTCCCGAAGGAATCTTCCGAAGCCTTTCCGGTCAAACGCCGCCGGCACGAAGTAGCCCGCAATCAGAAACAGAAGGCCCATGAAGAACGCCTGCAGGAACACCTGATACGTCGCGAAGCCGATCAGGACGCCTTCCGTCGGCCTCGGGTCCTCCATGAAATACCAACTACCAAGATGGCTGTACGTGACCGCCGCGTGCATGCTGATGACGAGCAGAATCATCACCCACCGCAGGTTGTCGATGAACTCCAATCGCGGCCTGGCCGAAGCAGCCGGAGCAACACTGGCCGTCATCACCGGTTCATGGGACATGAAACCCCCGCAAATCCGTAGGCTTACGCGGCTGACGGCGCCCTCAGCAAAAAATGGGGGAACACTGGGCCGCGCCGTGCCTACATTTCGCTTGGCACAATTTCTGCCGGGTTCACAGCAGTTTGCGCATCACGCCAGCGATGCAGACGGGAATTGCGGATCATGTCTGCCGCATTACTGACCTGAGCTGAAACCCACCTCTCTAGATTGCAATATATTGCCGGCAAACAACGCGACAGCCGAATTCTGTTTCAACTCGAAAGAGCAATCCACGAAAGCCACGTGCTCCAGAATGAGAGGACCGCCCCCGTACGTTATATGGGTGTTCCCAAAGATTATGTTTTTGAAATGATTGCCGTCCAATGGTGGAACTTTACCCCCGACAAAGCGAGAATATTCTCGGCACACTCCACCCAAGTGTCGATCAACATACGATCGTATCTGACTTTCGGTGCCTATGGAGACACTTAACCAACAACGATCAAAGGGTACTTGTTCGACGGTCATATAGTGTTTGCTGCCACTAAAAGCCTCCACTATCCCAGGAACCAGTTCGGGAAGCGCGTCCACCTGCCTCCACACTTTCGAGGAAACGAATAACTGTAGATCTTCATGCAGTGTCCGCTGATTGAGCGCGAGTCTAATGCCATCCCAAGCGATCCCTCGCAGCTCGGGATATCGAGATGCTCCAATGGCATTGAGACCGAAGCGGTTTGAAGCAGGGCTAAGGGGAATTCTTAGATCATTTGCCAATTTCAAGATCGAATTTCCGAATTCGATCGCGCCGCGAGTGTTATTTCCTTTTGCTGTGGGAGAGATTTGGATTGGCGTTGTAGGCGCTGCCGGATAAGCACGATCTAGAGCCTTATTCAGGGAATCCCTGATGTCCTTCTGGGGTGGTCCCCTGGGCTGAGACAAACAGTTAAGACACTGTTGACCGTTCGCTGTAAATTCATTGTGGCCGATCCCGGAACGGATTTAGGATGGGCGTGCCGGTGAAGCGGAGGCGGGCTCTGCTGGCGAGCACCCCGCTGAGGAATAGCCGGTCGGAACTCGTCGCGACGATGAGTAGGGCGTAGAACTTCCGGTGCGTCCTTAACAGTCTGGGCCGACCCCGGCCGGAAAGCGGTACTTCGGTCCAGGCTTTTGAAGTAGGAACACATCGGCCGACAGATTCCGCCATGCCTGAGAAAACGCACGGTCAGTTTCATGCCTGCGCTCCCGCAGCCGCTCGGAGCTTGTCTTCGAACTCCGCCGGCGGCAAGTAACCGAGAGCGGAGTGAAAACGCTTTTGGTTGTAGACCTTCTCCAGAAACGTGCCGATTTCGCACCGCGCTTCGGTCAGATCCCGGTATTCGTTGCGGTGAACCTCCTCATATTTCAGGGTTTTCATGAATGATTCGCAGGCCGCGTTATCCCACGGATTACCCTTGCGCGACATGCTGATCTGAACACCGTTCTCTTTGAGAAGTCCGGTGTAGTCGCCGCTGGCGTATTGCGAGCCGCGATCGGAATGATGCACCAGACCCGGTTCGACTACCCGCCGTGACAAGGCCATGCGCAGTGCGCTCAGCGTCAGTTCATCTTCGAGCGTCCGGTCCAGCGCCCAGCCGATCACGCGGCGCGAGTAAGCGTCCAGAACGACAGCCAGAAACACGAACTCTTCGCGAAGCCTGATGTAGGTGATATCGGCGCGCCAGAGCTGATCGACATCGGTCAGCACCATCTGCCGCGCCAGGTTCGGGTAGACCTTCCGCCCATGATTGGAATCGGTCGTCACGACGAACCTCCGCTTCCGCACACAGAGTAGATTGTCCTCACCCATCAGCCGGTACACACGTTTCCAGTTCACCGCCCGCCCGCGCCGATGCAACTCGCGGGTGATGCGCCGACGTCCGTAACTGGGCCATTCCAGCGCCACCCGCTGGATCGCGTCGCGCAGATCCATATCGGAATCGGAGCCCGATTTCCCATTCTCGTCGAAGCGATAGTAGCTGGCCCGGCTCACCCGGGCCAGTTTCACCATCCGCTTGATCGTCAGTCCGCCGCTGGCCCTCACTTCTTCTTTGACCTTCCGGAAGACCGCGGATTCCCAGCCAGTGCCTGCAACATCCGCTGTTCCTCGATGTGCTGCAAGCACCCCTTCAAAAAATCGATTTCCAGCGCCTGCTGGCCGACCTTCCGTTCCAGTTCCGCCACCCGGCCTTCGGACCAGCGCTGTTTTCCATTACCTGGAAATGCGTTGCCCGGACCCTGGCGGAACTCCCGGCGCCATCGGTGCAGCACGTTCGGGTTCACTTCCAGCCCGCGCGCCACCTCGGCAATTGATACCCCTTGTTCCAGCCGCCGGACGGCGGCCAGCTTAAACTCCTGCGTGAACTGCCTGCGTGACAATCCCATGACTCAATTCTCCATTCAATGAAAAATGAGTCTTAACTGTTTGTCTCAAAAATGGGGACCAGTCCATTCTTGATGTCCCCCACATCATTTTTCAGAGTGCCCACGGACTCCTTTAAGCCACTGATGTCGCCTGCCATCGTCGCTGTCTGGCTTCCGATTTGGGCTGGGATGTAGTGAGTAACGATGAATCCCGATCCGACCATCACGATTGTGAGCGCTAGCGATTCCTTGATCCATAACGGTATCCCTCCAGGTCTGAAGTTCGCGATCAAGTTTCGAATTTCAGTGCGGTCGGTGTCGTTCAGCCCAGGCATGGAAGGATCTGACGCTGAAGAGTATACTACTTCATCTAATTCGATGGGATTGATACAAATTGACACCATCGGCTATCCTCCAATCGATAGCCGAGCGGCATCGGCAGGATTTTCAAGGCGGGGGCCCCGGCCCTGGCAGGATAGGGTTCCCCTTTTCGCCTTCAGTCTACACCCACGTGTCAAATTTCCAAGCAGTCCTAAGCCCGTCTTCTGAAAAAGCTCAGCAACGCACTTTTAGGACGCTACCCCACGCCCACTCCAAGCCCCTTCTCCCCACAGTAGTAGAATAGATACCATCGGAGTCGGTTCCCGAATGAATAAACACATCGCCGCGGCCGTCGTCATGCTCGCGGCAGCTTCGCTTCCTGCTTTTGGTGGAGAATTAACGCCACAACCCCCTCGAGCCGGTAAGGTCGAGATCATCAAGTCCTCAGAGCTGCGTCCCGGCATGAAGGGTGTCGCCTGGACCGTGTTCCAGGGCACCGAACCCGAGCCCGTCCCGGTCGAGATTATCGGCCTCTGGAAGAATCAGTGGGGCCCCAATCAGGACATCATCCTCGCCAAACTCGGCGGCAAAGCCCAGCGCACTAACGTCGCCGGTGGCATGAGCGGCAGCCCCGTGTATATCGATGGCAGGTTGGCCGGCGCCATCGCCCTGCGCCTCAGCGTCTTTTCTCCCGATGCCATCTGCGGCATCACCCCGATCGAGCTGATGCTTGAAGTCAACGATGCCGACCAGTCCCGTCCCATGGAAGCGCGCACTCCCGATAAGGCCGCCACGCGCGAGCAGGTGAGCATCCCCAGCGAATTGCTTGCACAGGCCGTCGCCGCCGGGGCATCGCCGAATCTGCCCCGTGAAGCGCCGCTGATGACCCCCATCGATACGCCGCTGGTTTTTTCCGGCTTTCACGAAAACGTCCTCGAAGAGTTCGGGCCCCTGTTCGAGCGCATAGGCATCCACGCCGTGCAGGGTGGCGCCAGTAGCGCCGCCTACACCGCGAAACCAGCGCCCGGCTGGAAGGACTCTCTCAAACCCGGCGAAGCGGTGGCCGGCGTTCTCGTCTCCGGTGACATGAGCGTCACGGGCCTTGGCACCGTCACTTATAACGACGGCAAGCACGTGCTTGCGTTCGGGCATCCCTTCTTCAATCTCGGTCCCGTGGATATGCCGATGAGCAAGGGCGAAGTGCTCATGGTGCTGTCCTCCGCGTTCCAGCCCAACAAATTCGCCAACGCCACCGAAATCGTCGGCGCCCTCCATCAGGACCGTCACAGCGGCATCATGGGCGTCCTCGGCGACGAAGCCAAAATGATTCCTGTCACCGTGGCCGTGCGCTCGCTCGGTGAGAACAATGCCGTGCGCACCGAGAAGGATTTCCGCTTTAACGTCTTCGATCAGCAGAAGTGGACGCCCTACCTGATGATGCTCACGCTTTTCAATTCCGTCTCCGGGCTGAACGAGTTTCGAGACGAAGCCACCTACCGCCTCAGCGGAACCGTCGACCTCGATTCCGGCGGCAGCCTCTCGCTCAACACCATGCAGGCTTCGGGCGAAATGCCCATGCCCGCGCCCATGCTGCTGGCCGGCTGGTGGGGCGATAAGTTCAACCGGCTTTATCTCAATGCCGTAAACACGCCGCGCTTGAAGCGCGTCAACGTGACGGTCGACCTGCTGCCCGAGCGCCGCGTCGCCACCATCGAAAACGCGTGGATCGCCAATAGCGAGGTGCGCCCCGGCGATGACGTGCCCGTCAAAGTGTTTCTGCGTCCCTATCGCGGCGAGCGCATCGAGCGTGATCTCCAGGTGCATGTGCGCGAGGGTTTGAGCAAGGGCGACCACCGTATCCTGCTGAGCGATGCCGATACGTTGAACCACATGCAGAGCATGGCGGGCTATCTGAATCGCTATATGGACGTCTCGGAAACCGTGTCGCTCATCAATCAGGAGCGCAGCAACAACAAGCTGTATATCTCGCTCCTCGAGGCCACGCCCACCGCGTACTACGACGATAAAACCATGCCAAGCCTGCCGGCTTCGGTGCTCAATGTGATGCAAGCGGGCCGCGCCTCCAGCCGGCCGATCATTACCTCGGCCGAGAGCGCCTTTGAGCAGTCTTCAGTACCGTTCGATTACGTCGTCAGCGGCAGCTATTCGCTCAAGATCACGGTGAAGTAGTCTGACGAAACACGCCATTCCATCATGAAAAAAGTCGCTATTTGTGTGGCCTCTCTAGCCACGTTTGCCATCTCGGCTTGGGCCGGCCAGACCCGCACCTGGGTCGAAACCGATTATTCAGATTTCGAGAAGGGGGTAATCAAGAATCTGTCGCTGCGCAGCGATGGCCGCCTGACACTCGGCCCCCGGTTCGCCGAGTTGTTCGATTCCTCCTCCGCGTACCTGTGGGCGCTGGCGCGCGATTCCAAGGGAAATCTCTACACCGGCGGTGGTCCGGGCGCGAAGCTCTACCGCATTTCACCCAGCGGGGAAAAGAAAACGCTGGCGGAATTCCAGGCCATCGAGATCCACGCCATCGCCGTCGACGCCAAGGATCGTGTGTTTGTGGCAACCGCTCCGGATGGCAAGATCCTTAAGGTTTCAGCTGACGGAAAATCGGAAGTCTTTTACGACCCCAAAGCCAAGTACATCTGGGCCCTGGCGTTTGATGGCAAGGGCGACTTGTTCGTGGCCACCGGCGATGAAGGCCAGATCCATCGCGTCGCCCCCGACGGCAAAGGCTCCGTCTTTTTCAAGTGCGACGAAACCCATGTGCGCTCGATGGTGATCGACAATCGCGGCAATCTGATTGTGGGGACCGAGCCCGATGGACTCGTAATGCGGATTTCTCCGGCCGGGGAAGGTTTCGTGCTGGATGAGATAGCCAAGCGCGAGATCACCGCCGTGGCGGTTGCGCCCGATGGATCAATTTACGCCGCCAGCGTGGGCGCCAAGCAGGCCGCCACGCCGCCCCCCGTCGCACCGCCTACTCCCCCGCCCGTTGCTCCCGTCGCGCCAACTGGAGCTACAACCCCGCAACACACACCCGCGCAACCGCCGCCATCTTTCGGATCAGGCGGCGCCGCGGTTTCGGGCGGTTCCGACCTCTACCAGATCCATCCCGACGGTTACCCGGAAAAAATCTGGAGCCACGCGCACGATATCGTCTACAGCATCGCGTTTGATGCCGCCGGCCGGCCGCTTGTCGGTACGGGAAACAAAGGCTCTGTTTACCGCATTGACTCCGATGAGCTTTACACCGTCCTGGTAAACGCCGCCCCGACGCAGGTAACAGCTCTGCTGCCCGGAATTAACGGAAAGTTGTTTGCGGCGACTGGAAATGTTGGAAAAGTCTATGAACTCGGGCCAGGGCTCGAGCATGAGGGGTCTATCGAATCGGATACGTTCGATGCGGGGATTTTTTCGCAGTGGGGCAGGTTGTCGTTTAAGGGATCGGCGAACGGCGGGCGCATCGCCATCGCAACCCGCAGCGGAAATCTTGACCGCCCACAAAACAACTGGAGCGCCTGGTCGGGGGCCATCACTACCGAAGATGGCGCGCGCATCACTTCCCCGGCGGCGCGTTTCGTGCAATGGAAAGCCACACTTTCGGGCGGCGCGCCGCAACTGGATGACGTCGAGGTCGCCTATCTTCCCCGGAACGTGGCGCCGCGCATTGGCGAAATCGAAGTCACTCCCCCGAATTACAAATTCCCGGCGCCTTCGGTCTCGGTCAGCATACCGCCAACTCTGAGCTTGCCGCCGCTCGGCAAACACAATCATGCGCCGAGCGCCCCCACGCTCGACCTATCCACTTCCACCCCTTCGCTGACGTATTCCAAGGGCGCGATTGGCGCCCGCTGGACCGCTATGGATGACAACGGTGACACTCTCATCTATAGCATCGAGATTCGCGGCGTTCACGAATACACATGGAAGCTATTGAAAGATAAGCTCAAAGAAAAATACTTCGGTTGGGACTCGACGGCCTTCCCCGATGGAGAATACAAGGTCCGGGTGACCGCGTCCGACTTGCCCAGCAACACCAAGGAAGACGCGCTTACCGGGCAACTCGAAAGCGATGTTTTCGTTATCGATAACAGCCCACCGCGAATTACGGACCTGGTGGGAACGCGCAACGGCAACAAAATCCGAACGCGCTGGCATGCGGCCGATGCGCTGAGCATTCTCACCAACGCCGAGTACTCGGTGGATGGCGGCGAATGGACGGTAGTGGACCCGGTGACCAAGCTGTCGGATTCCAAAGAGCTCGATTACAATCTGGAACTGAGCAACGTCACGCCGGGAGAGCACACAATCGCGGTACGCGTTCAAGACGAGTTTGACAACCAGGCCGTAGAAAAAGTGGTGGTGAAGTAAGTTTGAAGATTCAGGTGCACAATCTGACGCGCGATGTTGTTTTGGCCGATGCGGCCGAGGTGGCCGATACCAGCGCGAAACGGCGTACGGGGCTGTTGAAGCACACGGGGCTCGCGCCGGGCGATGGGTTATGGATTGTCCCTTGCGAATCGGTACACAGCTTCTTCATGAAGTTTACGATCGACGTGCTGTATCTTGATCGCCAGCACCGCGTGAAAAAAATCCGGCCGGAGATGGTTCCGTGGCGAGCGTCGGCGTGCTTGACGGCGCACTCAGTTCTGGAACTACCGGCAGGTTCGATTGTCCGCACGGGAACGCAGAAGGGCGATCAGCTCGAAATCAAGAATTTGCCTTAGCCAGCATCCGGCGGTGCTCTTTGAGGATGCAACGGTCCATCACCACTTCGAGACCAGCGGCGCGAGCCTTGGCGGCGGCTTCCTCATGGATGACGCCCTCCTGCATCCAAATGGCGCGCGCGCCCATGCGGATCGCCGTTTCCACAATCTCGGGCACAAATTCGGATTTGCGGAAGATGTCGACGATATCGATGTGCTCGGGAACACTGGCCAGCTCGGCGCAGGCCTTCTCCCCCAGCACTTCCTGTTCGCAGGGATTGACGGGGATGATGCGATAGCCGGCGCTTTTCATGTACTCCGCTACACCGTAGCTAGGCCGATAGCGCTTGCTGGAAAGCCCTACCACGGCAATGGTGCGAGAGGTGCGAAGCAGTTCCGCGATATTCGGCATGGTTTCAACGCCGGGGCGCCGCCGCGCTGGGCGGCACTACTTTCTTGGCACTTTTCGGGGTATCCGCAGCGCGCCGCTGAACCGCTTTCTGGAGCTGCGCGACCTCGGCGATGGAGAGATGGCGAAACTCACCCGGTTTCAGCGGACCCAAGTTCACCGGGCCGATCTTGATACGCTTGAGCTTCTCCACCAGAAGACCGGAGTGTTTGAACATCATGCGGATCTGATTCTTGCGGCCCTCGAACAGACGCACTTCGTACCAGGGGTTCTGGGCGCGGTGCGTGAGCCTCAAGCCGGCCGGCGCGGTGCGTTTTCCCTCGATGGGGATGCCGTCGCGGAACGCCTGTTCCTGATCAGCCGTAAGCGAGCCATTGACCTTCACCAAGTACGTTTTCGGAAGATGGCTTGCGGCGGAGGTAATAGCGTTCGCCAGCGTCCCGTCATTGGTAAGCAACAGCAGACCCTCGCTGTGATAGTCGAGGCGGCCGACGGGATAAACGCGATCCTTGACGCCGTGCAACAGGTCCATCACGGTGGCGCGGCCCTGCGGGTCAGTGACCGTGGTCACGCAGTTATTGGGCTTGTGCAGTGCGATATAGACAACGCGCTTGGGACTTTGCAGCAGCTTCCCATCGACGCGGATGTGATCGCGGCTGAGATCGGCCTTGCTGCCCAGTTCCGTAACCACAGTACCGTTCACGGCCACGCGGCCTTCCAGAATCATCTGCTCGGCCCTACGGCGTGAAGCCGTGCCAGCACGGGAGAGGATTTTTTGGAGCCGTTCCTCCGCCATCTCAGGCCTCTTCGGCCGATGTTTTTTCGACAGGCGCTTCTTCGGCCACTGGCGCGGTTGTCTCGGCGGGCTCGTCGGCCACTGCCGCGATAGTCTCGGCAGGCTCATCGGCGACGGCCAAGCGGCGGATTTCGTCGAACTCCTTGAGCGTGGGCAGCTCGCTCAGGTCCTTCAATCCGAATTGCACCAGAAACTCTTTGGTCGTCTTGTACTGCATGGGTTTCCCAATGACGTTTTTCCGGCCGGCGTTGACGATCAGTTTCCGGTCGAGCAGCGTTTTCAGGACGCCCGCGCCCTGCACGCCACGGATCTCCAGGATTTCGGGCGCGGTGACGGGCTGTTTGTAGGCGATGACGGCGAGGGTCTCGAGGGCCGGCAACGAAAGTTTGAGCGGCGGCCGCAAGCTCTTGACAAACGCCCGGACGCGCTCGTGGTGCTCGGCCTTGGTGCCCATCTTGTAGCCGCCCGCGACTTCGCGGATGGTCACTCCGTGCTCCGGACGATCGAATTCCGCGACCAGGCCCTCCAGGAGCTTCTCCACGCGCTCGCGCGGTTCGCCCAAAGCTTCGGCGATCTGCACAGCCGAAAGCGGCTCCTCGGTTACGTACACGATGGCTTCGAGCACCGCGCGAAGAATGGAATCTTCGGACGAAAGCTCCGGAGCCGGCGCGGCGTCCGTGGCCAGCAACTCATCGGCGGAAACGGTTTCCTGGGTTTCAGTCTGAGTAGGTTCTTGCATTCCCGATTACTTGTAGTCTTTCTCGATCGCCGACACCGGTTCCGTGGAAGCGAAAACCGCGTCGAACTCTTTCTGGCGCCGCAGCGCGATTTCTCCGAACAGGTCCTTCTGTACGACTTCGACGGCCTGCATCTTGATCATTTCGAGCACCGCCAGAAACAGCGCAATCATGGCGCGGCGGCTGCGTTGCTTTTCGAAAAGCTGGATGATAAACACCGGCTCATCGGGCCGCGCGGCCTGGAAGACGGATTTCAGATACAGCACCATCTCCCCCACGCTGATCTCTTCGCCCACCACTTCGTAGACCGGGCGGGTCTTGACGCGCTCCAGAGCCTCGCCGAAGGCCTTCACCAAATCGAACAGCGTGGCCGTGATACCGGGGTCTTCGTCCTCAGAAATGAAAGCCTTCAGTTGCGGATTGGACCAGACGTTGTCCTCAATCAGCCGCTTTTGCTGGAGCATCTCGGCGGCGTTCTTGAACTGCTCGTGCTCGATGAGCCGGTCGACCAGTTCCTGGCGGGGGTCATCTTCACCGTTTTCAGCAGCCAGCGCCGGGTCCTGCGGCAGCAGCATCTTGGACTTGATATAGATCAGCGTGGCGGCCATGAAGACGAACTCGGCGCTGAGATCGATGTCCATCTTGCGGGCCTGCTCCATGTACTCGAAGTACTGGGCGGTGATTTTCGCGATGGGAATGTCACGAATGTCGATCTTCTGGCCGCGAATAAGATCGAGCAAAAGGTCGAGCGGGCCGTCATACTGCGGCAGATGAAAACTGAGGGGCGATGACACTACGGAACTAACATAGCACGGGCGTGGAATGGGGAGATGGAAGTGGGTTGACAGTGCGCCTCGGGCATATCAAATGGTTTAGTTTCAACGTCACCGGTATTCCCCGGCTGCGGTTGTGGAGGCGCAACCAAAACCGGTCCTCGGTGACCATGATCAGAAGAAAATTTGCTCGTCACATGTGGAACGCCAGAATCTCACGATGCGCATGCAAATCCGTAGGCTTACGCGGCTGACAAGCGCCTTCAGTGAGAAGTGGGAGAACCACTGGGCTCCCATCTGCCTGCATTTCGCGTGGTATAAGTTTTGCCGGATTCACAGCGCGCTGCGCGTGACTCCTGCGATGCAGGCAGACATCGCCGATCACACCTGGACACTCCAAGAGCTTTTGGCGTAGGATGGGGCCAGCGCATTCTGACCCTGTTCTGAAGTTCCGTGGTATTCCCGAAAGCGTCGCGAACGCACTTCGGGTCACACTCGGCCCACTTGGGGTGCGATCACAAGGGGGGTTGGGAGATGCTTACGGGGCTAATCGAAGAAGACGTGGCTGTCAAACTTAACGCCGACGACCAGAACTGGATACGTAACATCGTCCAGGATTCAGGGAACGGAATCACCAAAGCCATACCGTCGCATGTTGCCCAAGCTATTGAATCGATAAGACCGCATGGATGGAAAAAGGCTGCCTATTTACTGCGCGAATGGGGAGTCCTGGGCACTACCGCAACGGTGATCGTATCGTTGCTCGGTATCACACTCGCGACACTCTATCAGTCTTTTGCGCATGTGAGGGAAGAAACGCAATTTCGCACTCACACGGACGACCGATTGGAAGCGATCGAAAAGCAAATGGTTTCGCTCGTGGCCTCAGTCGCCCTGCTTAAGCCGGATGCCAGGAACCAAATCGGACCACTGTTGAAGGAGCGTGCTGCAGGCAAAGGAGCGGAGTTGCAGTTCAATCTTTCGGTAGCGGAAAAGCTGATAGAGGGTGCTCGCGCACAATCTCTGCATCCAGATCCGGTGACTGTTGGCGACGCCGGAAAATCGTTCGTGCAGCTCACTTCCGATTCCAAGGATGATCCCACATCTGTCGAACTCGCATGGAAAGGAACGCAGGCCGTTCTTGACTATCGAACAGATCTAAACCGCGACTTGCGATCGGTCCAAAACGCTCAAGAAATTGCCACGACCCCAGAAAATCCTAGGCTTCAGTCGATCTTTGTATTTAATGCGCCTCTTGGCTACGCAAGCCCAAAATTTAGCGTCGGTGGCGACGTACCAGCTGATCAGGGCGCGATTATCTATCCATTGTCAGCGTCACGCCCAAACGTTGGCAAGCCAGACGTTGGACGCGGTAAGCAGGTAGCCTTGGCGGAGGGTGGAACAATAGAGTTAGACGACCTGAGAATGAGGCACGTCGTACTTCGCGGTACCAAAGTTTTCTATTATGGTGGCCCGACAGAGCTGCTAGATGTAGTATTCGTGGGCTGCACGTTCGTCCTAAAGAACGCTCCCCAAACCCAGCAGTTCGCTTTGGCCGTATTTTCAAGCGCTCCTACGACGTTTTCGCCAACGCACATTTGAGGCACTACCCTCTCGCTTGACACCGTCCCTCCAACCCATCAAACTGTTTAGTTTCAACGGTGTGATTGCGCCGAGAGCTTTCTTCAGCGGAACGGCTAACGTTCCTCGGCGCGCACCGTCTTCAACGTAGATCAGCGTAAACGGGTTGGCCGGCGTCTAATATAAGGGGAAAGCTGCGCCACGTCAGTGAATGCCACTTCAGAAAAGTAAGGCCTTAGTTCCGAGTCGAACGCGCAAGGTCCTGGCGGGCGTGGTGTGCCTAGCGGGGGTGGCGTGGGTGGCGAGGGAATTGGCGGGCGCGAAGACTGCCACCCAGGAGAACGTGGTGGTGGTGCGGACGGCAACCGTCACCACAGGCGACCTGGAACGAACTATCCGCGTGAGCGGCGTAGTGCAGGCGGAGCGATTCGCGGCGCTGATGGCGCCACGGTTGCGCGGGAGCCGGGGGGCATCGGGATCGTTTGGTGGCGGCGGCACGAAGTCGCTGGTCACGAGCGGCAGTTCCGCAACCGCATCCACATCGGCTGCCACGGCGGCCGCCTCGACCAGCACAAATACGGCTATCAATAGCACGGCAACCACGTCGACAACGACATCCAGCCTGGGCGCGATTCGTGGCACGCAAAACCGGTTTGGCGACCGGCAGGCTGCGACGGCAAGCGCGAGCCAGACAACGGCAACGGGCACCACCACGACCGCGGCTTCGAGCACGGCGCTGGGGTCGAACGGACTCGGGACAACGAGCAGCGGCCTGATTGGGTCGGGCGGCACAGGCGGGCCGGCTGGAACGCCGTGGGCATCGGACTTTGCTCTGGTGCTCACGAAACTCGCGGAGCCGGGGAGCCACGTAAGAAAAGGCGAGGTGGTTGCCGAGTTTGACCCGCAGTACCAGTTAAATCGCCTGGACGATTACAAAGCGACGGTGCTGCAACTGGAAGCGAACATCAAGAAGATGCATGCCGACCTGACAACGGCCAAGAAGGCGCATGACCAACTGGTAGAGAGCGCCAAGGGGGATTGGGACAAGGCGCTGCTAGACCTGAAGACGGCAGAGGTGCGGTCGGCGATTGAGGCGGAAGATCTGAAACTGGCGGTGCGGGAAACCGAGGCGCGCTACAAACAAGTGGTGGAAGAGGCGAAGCTGCTGGACGCTTCGCAGCGCGCGGACATTCTGGCATCGGAGATCGAGCACAACCAGGCGAAGCTGGAACTGGACCGTGCCACGGTGAATTTGGACCGGATGGTGGTGCACGCGCCCATGGACGGCATCGCGGTGATGCAATCCATCTGGCGTGGCGGAGAGTACGGCCAAGTGCAGAACGGCGATCAGATCTGGCCGGGCCAGACGTTCATGCAGATCGTGGACCCGAGCTCGATGGTGCTGGCGGCGAATCTCAATCAGGTGGACGCAGAGTCGTTGAAACTTGGGCGAAAGGCGAAGGCACGCTTGGACGGGTACCCGGGGTCGGAGTTTCCGGCGCGGGTGATCGGCATTGGCGCGATGACCAAGCCGGCGTTCTGGCGGCCGGACTTCCGGCGCGAGATTCCGGTGCGTTTGAAACTGGAAGAGGCAGATGCACGCGTGATTCCGGACCTTTCGGCGAGCGCGGACATTCTGCTGGCAGCGGAAAAGCAAGCGGCGATCGTGCCCCTGAGCGCGATCTTTCAGGATGGCGACGGCAAGCCCTTCGTGTTTCTGCGAACGGGCGCAAACTGGGAACGCCGGGAGGTTGAAGTCGGGGTGAGAAATCGCGTGGCCGCTGCGGTACGTTCCGGCGTTCGGCCGGGAGACGTGGTGGCGACCGAGCGGCCGGCAAACGGAAAGGCGCCCTCGTAGCAACGGCTAGACGCGAGATTCGTTCATGTCCAAAGATCTGAAACCGAAACAGAAGCTGGGGCGCTCGCGCTTGTCATCACGGCAGCGGATGGTTGTGTGGAGCGCGGTGGTGGCGGTGTGCGCGGGCGGCGGTTATGCCGTTGAGCACTACACGGGAACCACGGAGGTGGATGTTGCGGTGGCGCGGGTGCGCCGCGCCGATTTCATATTGAGCGTCAAGACACGCGGGGAGATTCGCAGCGTACGGTCAGTGCTGCTGACGGCGCCGCAGGTGCCTGATCCGCGCATCGTGAAGCTGGCGGAAACGGGCCGGCCGATCAAGAAGGGCGAAGTGGTGGTGGCGTTCGACGGCGTGCAACAGGAGCAGAATCTCATCGAGAAAAGCACCGACGTGCGGACCACCGACAGCGAAATCGTACAGACCAAGGCGCAGCACAAGATGGACGACGAAATGGACGGCATGAACCTGATGCAGTCCGAGTACAACGTGGAACGCGCGAAACTCGAGGCGGGCAAAGCCGAGATTCTGTCGGAAATTGAGGGGGCGAAGGACCGCATCGATGTTGGCGTGTCGGAAGGCGCGCTCAGCCAGGTGAAGACGCAGGTCGAGTCGCGCAAGGTTTCGCACTCGGCGGACATGGAACGCCTGGACCAGAGGAAGGACAAGGCCGTGCGCGATACACAACTGGCCAAGCGCTATATCTCGAAGATGGTGATCCGCGCGCCAAACGATGGCATCGTCAATCTCCTGCCGAATTTCCGCGCGGGCGGATCATTTGGCCAATCGCCGCCGCCGTTCAAGGAGGGAGACCGGGTGTGGACCGGGGCCGTCATCGCCGAGATTCCGGACCTTTCGGAGATGCGCGTGGAATTGAAGCTGGAGGAAGTGGAGCGCGGCAAGCTGAAGCTGGGACAAGCGATCCGCGTGCGTATCGACGCGGTTCCCGAAAAGGAATTCGATGCGGACCTGGACTGGATCAGCCCCATCGCGCAACTTGTGTTCCGGACATGGCCACCGGAGAAGTTGTTCCCGGCACGCGCGACGCTGAAGAAACTGGACCCGCGGCTGCGGCCGGGCATGAGCGCGACAGCGGAGATCATCGTGGACAAAGAGCCGAACGTGCTGCTCATCCCGGTGCGAGCCAGTTTCCAAAAGAACGGCAAGCCGACCGTCTACATCCAGAAGGGCCAACAATTTCTGACGCGGACCATTGAAGTAGGCCGACGCAACGATGAGGACCTGGTGGTGCTGAGCGGTCTCAAGGAGGGCGAGCTCGTGACGCTCGAAAAGCCGGAAGACGCGGCCAAGCGCGCCAGAAAGAAACTGTGAAGCGCATTTTATTCCGTTCGGTCATTCTGTTATTCGTGCTGGGCGCGGCCTGGGGCGCGTACATGGTGGTGAAGCAACTGCCGGAGCGGCAGCAGCAGGTGCCCACGGCGAAGGTGCTGCGCGGCGATGTGGTGATTCGCGCCTACACGCGGGGAGAGCTGCGGGCGGTGCGTTCGGTGACGCTCACCGCACCGAACCTGTTCGGAACCGTGCAGGTGACCAAGATCGCGCCACTGGGCGCGCTAGCGCGGGAGAAGGATCTGCTCGTGGAGTTCGACGATTCCGAGCGGCGCGCCTCGCTTGAAGAGACACAGCTCGAAGTAGAGCAGATCGACGAGCAGATCAAGAAAGCACAGGCCGACCTCACGATCAGCGATAACCAGGATCAGGTGGATTTGCTGAAGGCGCGGTATGCCGTGCGGCGGGCGGAGCTGGAGGTTCAGCGCAATGAGCTGCTGGCGGAGATCGACGCCAAGAAGAACCTGTTGAACCTCGAAGAAGCCAAGCGCCGCCTGCAACAATTGCAGAGCGACGTAAAGTCGCGCCACGAACAGGCCGTGGCGCAGATCGCGGTGCTGCACGAGCAACGCAACAAGAGCGTGATCGACGTGGAGCGCGAGAAGATGCGCATCGCCCAGACCAAGCTGCTATCACCGATGACCGGCCTGGTGGCCGTGCGCCAGAACCGCGCGCAGGGTTTCTTCTTCCCCGGTATGCAGATTCCCGACATTCGCGAAGGCGACACGCTGCAACCAGGCATGCCCGTGGCCGACGTGCTGGACATTTCCGAGTTTGAAGTATTGGCGCGCGTGGGCGAACTGGACCGGGCGAACTTGCATGAAGGGCAAGATGTGACGATGCGGCTCGATGCGGTGCCCGACCAGCACTTTCACGGAAAAATCAAAACGATGAGCGGGACCGCAAGCGCCAACGTCTTCTCCGGTGATCCGGGCAAGAAGTTCGACGTGGTGTTTTCCATCGATATGCAGCAACTGCTCACGGCCCTGGGCGCCAAGCCGGCGGATGTGAAGCGCATCCTGGAAACGGCCGAGCACAATGCCAAGAAACCGCCCCCGGCTGTGCCCGAGCCGAACGCTAGCGTGGATATGGCCAAGATGGCGTCCGAGCTTCCGCCGGAATTCGGCACGGAAGAGGAGCGCGAGCGCGCCAAACTGCCACCACCGCCCGAAGAGGACTCACAGCTACAGGTCTTGTTGCGGCCGGGCCTGCTGACCGACGTCGAGATCACCGTCGAGAGAATTCCCAACGCGATTCACATTCCGGCGCAGGGAGTTTTTGAAAAAGACGGGCAACCGGCGGTGTGGGTGCAGAGCGGGCGGCGCTTCGAGCAACGGGTGGTGAAGCTTGCGCGGCGCAGTGAATCGACCATGGTGATTGCCGAAGGGCTTAAGGCGGGCGATGTGATCGCGCTCTCAGACCCCACCGCCAAGCCGAGCGACAAGAAGGGCGCCAAATCGGCGGCGCCGAGTGTTCCCGGCGGTGGCGCGAGTGGAGGAAGTAATTGAATCCGATCTCGCGGTACCTTCCCGAACTGACGATGGGGCTTTCGAGCCTACTGGCGCACAAGCTGCGCAGCTTGCTCACCATGCTCGGCATGATCTTCGGCGTGGGCGCGGTGGTGGCCATGCTTTCCATCACGGCCGGCGCGGAAAAGCAGATGATGAGCTTCATTGACCAGCTCGGCGTGAACAACATCATCGTGGAAGCCCACGAAGCCGTCGACCGGAACGAATTGCAGCAAGTGCGCGCGATCTCTCCCGGGCTCTCCTTTCGCGACTTCCGCGCGATCTCAGAGAACGTGCAAGGCATAGAGGCCATCACTCCGCGGAAGCGTTTCAAGCCGCAGCATGTGCTGCCGAAGACCGCACAGGAACCGCCGCAGCTGATCGGTGTGCTGCCGAATTTCGTAGAGATCAACAGCCTGAAACTGATGGCCGGCCGTTTCTTCGGCGGCGATGAGAACTTGCGTTCCGAGCCGGTGTGCGTGTTGGGTGAAGCGGCGAAGGTGAATTTGCTGGGATACGACGACGCCATCGGAAAATACGTCAAGATTAACGATGTCTGGCTGCAAGTGATCGGCGTGCTGGCGCCGCAGGCCAGTTCGGATACCGATGTCGAGGGCGTGCAGGCGCTCGACCGCAACAACCTCGTCATTGCGCCGCTCAACACGGTGATGCGCCGGTTCGAAGACAACACGAGCTGGCTGAAGGACGAGATTGACGGCATCTATATGAAGGTCACGTCCGGCACCGATTCCGTCGAAACTTCGAACGTCGTGCGCGCCATTCTTTCGGCGACGCATAAAGACGCGGGTGATTTCACAGTCATCGTGCCGGCGGGTTTGCTGGAGGAGCGGCGCCGCACGCAGTTCATCTTCAAAGTCGTTATGATTTGCATCGCCGGAATTTCACTCTTAGTCGGCGGCATCGGCATCATGAACATCATGCTGGCCACGGTGCTCGAGCGCACGCGTGAAATTGGCATCCGGCGAGCGATTGGCGCGCGGCAGGCCGACATCGTCCGCCAGTTTCTGACCGAAGCAGTAATGATTTCGATCGTGGGCGGCTTGATCGGGATTGGCTTCGGTTTCACGCTGTCGCGGCTGATCGCCTCGGCGGCGGGCTGGTCCACGGTCGTCACGACCTCGTCGATCGCCATCGCATTTGGCGTCTCGGTATTTATCGGGCTGTTGTTTGGGATCTATCCCGCTGTGCAAGCCGCCCGGTTGGATCCAATTGAAGCCATCCGGTACGAATAAAAAACTGACTATGCTATCCCGTTTCCTCGTTCTTCTGGTGATCGGCGCGCCGAGCTTGTGCGCCCAGATTTCTTCTTTCCCGAGGCCATCGTATTTTCATGAGATCTTTGCGCGACCCGTAACCCAGGTGCAGTTGCAGGCCCCGGCGCACCTGCCGGACTACGTGGTGGAAGACAAAGAGGGCAAGAAGCTGGAGCTGTCTCTCAAGTCGTATCTCGACCTGGTCATGGCCAACAACACCGATATCGCGGTGTCGCGACTGACGATGTCAGTGGCTCAGAACGCCATCACGCGCGCTTTTTCGGCGTTCGATCCGTTCGCAAGCGGCCTGTTTACCAGCACGCGCTCCAAGACACCTTCCAGCACGGTATTGCAAGGCGCCGCCACTCTGGACACACTGACGCAGCCGGTCACGTTTTCTTACAACCAGTTGCTGCCCACCGGCACCAGCTACTCGGTCTCTTTTTCCGGAACCAAGACTTCCACCAACAGCAGCTATCAGGATTACAACCCGTCGATCGCATCGGCGCTGCAATTCAGTTTTACGCAACCGCTTATTCGCAATCGCGGCACTGGCGTCAACCGGCTGCCCATCATGATCGCGCGCAGCCGGCTGCGGGTAACCGAATACAACTTGCGAGACTCCGTGATGCAGCTCGTCATGAACGCGGAAAATGCGTACTGGGACCTGGTGCAGGCGCGCGACAACCTCAAGGTGCAGGAGAAAGGGCTGGAACTCGCCAATGAAGCGCTGAAACGCTCGCAGCGGGAACTGGAGCTAGGCGCGATGTCTCCACTCGACATCTATCAACCGGAGCAGAACCGCGCCACCGCGGAAATCTCGGTCTCGCAGGCGCGTTATGCGCTCGAACAGTCCGAGGACGCGCTTCGCAAACAGATGGGCGCCGACCTGGACCCGGCGTTTCGCCATATCCCGATTGTGCTGACCGAAGGCACCGAAGTTCCGACCGACATGAGCCCATTGGATGTCGAAACGGAAGTGCGGAGGGCCATGCAATACCGTCCTGACCTGAAGGCGGCCAATCAAGTACTCGACGTGGATGATCTGCAAATTCGCACCGCTAGGAACAGCATCATGCCTGACCTCTCTTTGCTTGGCTACTACACCTCGCAAGGGCAGGGCGGAGACTTCTATCAGCTCCAGAATGTTTTCGGTAGCAACTCGCAGGTGGTCAGTGTGTTGCCCGGCGGGCTGGGCGACGCCATGAGCCAGATGTTCGGATTCGGCTTTCCTGTGATTGAATTCGGCTTGCAGTTGCGCTTGCCGATTCGCAACCGCGCCGCGGCAGCCGATCTGGCGGATGCCACTGTATTGAAAAAGCGCGACTCGCTGACTGTGCGCGGTGTGGAACAGACGGTGCGGCTGGACGTGCTGACCGCGGCGAGCCAGGTGGAATCGAGCAAGAACAGCGTGAAGCTGGCGCACGTGGCGCTCGATTTCGCGCAAAAGTATTTGGCGGCCGAGCAGAAGAAATATGAGCTGGGAACGAGCCAGATCTATTTCGTCTTGCAGGCGCAACAGTCGCTGGTGAACGCCGAATCGGCGCTGGTGCAGAATTCCATCGCGTACAAGCGTTCCGTACTGAACTTGCTGCGGCGCACCGGCGAACTGCTGGATGAGCGGGGCATCAGCCTACAATAGGTGCTAGGTATTAGGTTTTAGGTGCTAGCTAGAACCTGACACCTGGCACCTAACACCTTCTTTATGGGCCGCATCCGCGTTCTTCCGGATCAAGTCGCGAACAAAATTGCCGCGGGTGAAGTGGTGGAGCGTCCCGCTTCGGTGGTCAAGGAACTTCTGGAGAATTCGCTCGATGCGGGCGGCGAATCTTTTCGCATTGACATTGAGAGCGGTGGCAGGCGCTTGATTCGCATTGCCGACGATGGCTGCGGCATGCTGCGCGACGATGCCATGCTGGCTTTCGAGCGGCACGCGACCAGCAAGCTGCGCGACGTGAAGGACCTGCTATCGATCGCTACGCTCGGTTTTCGCGGCGAGGCACTGCCGTCGATCGCTTCGGTATCGCGCCTGCTGCTGGAAACGCGCGCTCCGGAAGAAACCACGGGCACTCGAGTCGAGGTGGCGGGCGGCAAAATGCTGCGCTCGGAAGAAGCCGCACTCGCGCCGGGCACGACGATTACCGTGCGTGACCTTTTCTTCAACGTGCCGGCGCGAAAGAAATTTCTGCGCTCGGAGCAGACCGAACTGGCGCACATCGCGTCGCTCGTGACGCACTATAGCCTGGCCCACCCGGAAAAGACGTTTCGCCTCGCGAGCGAAACGAACGAACTGTTGCACGTCACGCCAGTGTCTACCTTGCGCGAACGCGTGTTTCAGGTGTTCGGCACGGGCGCGCTCGATGAGCTGATCGAGTTGGGTTCGTGCGAGAAGCGGCTTCTCTTGCCACCGCCGGCGGTCGCACCTTCGGAAGCCATCGCGGAATTCCTGCGCGAGCCTGAGGAATCCTCCACCCGCCTTTTCCGTTTAAGCGGCTTCGTTTCGCGGCCGCAGGTACAGAAGGGCAACCGGAACTCGATCTTCATTTTTGTGAATGGCCGGCTGATCCGCGACCGCCTCCTCTTGCACGCGCTCTCAGCCGCGTATCACAACCTCATTCCGCACGCCTCGTTTCCCTTCGCGCTGCTGTTTCTGGAGTGCGACTACGAAGAAGTGGACGTCAATGTGCACCCATCGAAGACCGAAGTTCGGTTCCGCCATCAATCCTTCGTTCATGATTTCGTGCGCGACGCCATTCGCGGGAGGCTGATTGAATCGAGGCCGGCGCCCGCATTTTCCGCGTCGCCCGCTCCGCAACCGGCCGCGCGCATGCCGTACTCCGAGTTCTCGCAGATGATGGAGAACCAGGCGGCGCTCGATGCCGCGGCAGATGCACCTTCGCAGCCGGTGCTTGCGGAGACGCAGCCCGCAGCCGATGCCGCAGATGTGAGCGAAATCGACCCAACGGCGCCCGAGTTTCAATTGCGCCCCGCCCGCTCACCCGAACCGCGATTCGATTTCGGCGGTAGCTCGATTCCTTTAGCGAGTCAACCGGCGCCTTCAGGCGTGCGCTTGCGCGTTCCCGATACGCACGGGAGTTTCCCGGAAGGTGCCGAGCCGCCGTCTTCGTCGCTCTCCGCACTCTCTGATCTACGGCCGCTCGGCCAGCTTCACGAGAGCTTCATCATCGCGGCGGGCCGCGACGGGCTGTGGATTATCGATCAGCACGTGGCCCACGAGCGCATCCTGTTCGAAAAAGTGCTCAACCAGCGCGCAGCCGGAAATGCAGAGGTCCAGCGACTGCTCATGCCGCTTGTGTTGCAGCTCACGCCCCAACAGCAGATCGAGTACGCGCGCATCGCCGACGAACTGGCGTCGATGGGGTTTGAGACGGAACCGTTCGGCAATCGTACAATCGCGGTGAAAGCCGCGCCCGCCGCCATCGGCCCCGCGGATCTCGAAAAGGTGCTGTTCGAGGTTTTGGAAACAGCCGAGAGCGAGTTGCGCGGCGTTTCGCTCGATGATTTGCGGCGCGCTATCGCCGCGTCCATCGCCTGCCGCGCGGCCATCAAGATCAACATGCGGCTCGATCAGAGCAAGATGGAATGGCTGTTGCGCGCGCTCGCCGCCACCGATTGCCCCATGAGCTGCCCGCACGGCCGGCCCATTGCCCTGCAATATTCCATGCGGGAAATTCTAAGAGCGTTCCACCGAATTTGAGCGTATACTCGCCCTATGCAGAGAAACCGCACCATCGTCCTCGCCGGGCTGTTGCTCTTGCTCGCCGCGTTCCTCGCCGCCGCCGGTGTCACCGGCAAATGGAAGGGACAAATCGAGGGCACCGAACGCGAAACCGTCTTTACCCTGAAGGCCGACGGATCGGACGTCACGGGCACCATGACCGGCGCCGAAGGCAAGGACTTTCCACTCAAGGGCACGATCAAGGGCGAGAACATTTCGTTCACCGTCGATTCCGAGTGGCAGGGCAGTCCGGTGAAGCTGCTCCTCAAAGGAACGGTCGCCGGCGATGAAATGAAGTTGGAAATCTCCACCGAAGGCGGCGAGTGGAGTAGCTCGATCACCGCGAAACGCATATAGCATCCGGCTGCCGGGCCAATGCTATGCTCCGAAGGTGACGCCTCGCTTCACGCGCCGCCGTTTGTTTCAAGCCGCCGCGTCCGGTCTGTTTTGGTCCGCGGAGCCAGGCCGCGCGTCCGCGCCATTTCCCGTCCAGTTTCGCAAGGCCAGCCCGTGGGACGCGCTTCGGCCACAGGTCGAGCCAGGGCACGACGACTTCATCGTCGAGAAAGAGGCGGCCGACATCACAGCGCACTGGAACCGCCTGTTCGACGATCGCGCGGTTCCGTTCACTGCCGATTTTCACGGCGCCTCGCCCCTGCCGGCGCGTTACAAGAGAATCACCGACGGAGTCTTCGAAGCCGAATTTGACGGTGCACAAAAAGATTTCCAGGCAGGTCTCAAAAACTGGATCGCGAAACTGGGCCGCATCCGCAGCGCTCGATTCTTCGTACTCGCTGGCGGCCGTGTCCGTTATGAAATCGCGAGCACCGCCGATGGCATGCTGACCCATCGCGTCGGCCTCTGGAGACAGGCCTGGCGCGACGGCAAACTCTCCGAATTTGAGCCGCTCGTAGAAACGCTGGTGACTGCACCGGCGCCATTGTTCCGCGACGTGACACCAGAGTTGTTTGGCCACAGCGAATCGTTCCAAAAGCAGCTCCTACACGGAACACCGTATTGGCGCGCGCGTCTGGACTCCGCGTGCGGTATCGACGTCTACGGCAGTAACGGAATTGCCGTGGGCGACGTGGATGGCGATGGCCGCGACGAAGTCTACGTCTGCCAGCCCGCTGGTTTGCCGAATCGGCTTTACAAACTCGGCGAAGACGGCATGATGCAGGACGTGACCGAGCGCTGGGGCGTCGCGGTGCTCGATGATTCCACGGCGGCGCTTTTTCTCGACCTCCGCAACTCCGGCCGCCAGGATCTAGTCGTGCTCACCACCGGCGGGCCACTTTTGTTCCTGAATGACGGAACCACCTTGCGCTACAAGCCCGACGCTTTCCACTTTCAGACTTCTCCGCAAGGAACCTTCACCGGCATGGCCGCCGCCGACTACGATCGTGACGGCCGCGTTGACCTCTACCTTTGTTGCTACGTCTATTTCCAAAGCGAAGATCAGTTCCGCTACCCCGTTCCGTACCACGACGCGCGCAACGGTCCGCCGAATTTCATGTTCCGCAATCAGCTCACCGCCGATGGCAGCGGCTACTTCGAAGATGTCACCGCCGCCGTGGGGCTCGACGAGAACAATCATCGCTACAGCTTCGCGCCCGCCTGGTGCGACTACAATGGCGACGGCTGGCCTGACCTCTACGTCGCCAACGATTTCGGCAAGAAGAATCTGTACAAGAACAATCAAGGCCGCTTCCGGGACGTTGCCGCGGAGGCTGGCGTCGAGGACATCGGCCCCGGCATGAGCGCCGCCTGGTTCGACTACGATGGCGACGCCAAGCCCGACCTTTACGTGAGCAACATGTGGACGGCCTCGGGCCAACGGCTCGTCGGCGATCCGCACTTCGCGCCCGTGGCGAAAAACGGCCTTGCTGAAGCGTATCGCCGCCACACCAAGGGCAACTCGCTCTATCGCAATCGCGGCGATGGAACCTTCGAAGACGCAGGAGCGCAGGAACATGTCGAGATGGGCCGCTGGGCATGGTCGGCCGATGGATTCGATTTCAATAACGATGGCGCGCCCGAGATCTACATTGCGTGCGGCATGCTCACCAACACGTCCGAGAAGGACACCATGAGCTTCTTCTGGCGCCAGCTCGTCGCCAACTCGCCGCCGGCCGAAGCCGCGGCGCCCGCGTACGAAAGTGGCTGGAATGCCATCAACCAGTTCATCCGCGAGGACTACAGTTGGAACGGGCGCGAGCCCAACGTGCTCTACGCGCGGCACGGCGGGTGCTATCGTGATTTCTCCGGAGTGTCTGGCATCGACTTCGCCAGCGACAGCCGCGCCTTCGCGGTGACCGATTTCGATGGCGATGGCAACCTCGACCTCTTTCTCAAGAGCCGGCTCGGCCCGCAAGTCCGTGCCCTGCGCAACGACTGGGGAACCGGCCGCCATGCGTTGTCCCTCCACTTAACCGGCACAAAATCGAATCGCGACGCGATCGGCGCCTCCGTCGAGGTGCAGCATGCCGGCGGGCGCACCGTGCGTTTTGTGCACGCCGGCTCCGGCTATCTTTCGCAACACACGAAGGCGTTGCACTTCGGCCTCGGTGATTCTCTACGCGCTGAAAAAGTCCTCATCCGCTGGCCTTCCGGCGCAACACAAGAGTTTCCCGCGCTCGATTCCGGGTTTCGCTATTTCGTCAGCGAAGGATCGAGCGATCTCCGCCGCGAACCGTTCACCGCGCGGAAACCGTTGCCGGCGGCTGCGCCCGTCGTGCCCGACAATCGCCCGCCCTTTGAAGAAGCGTGGCTGCTTCAACCCGTGCCCATTCCTGACGACCGCAAAGGCCCCGGTTTCGTGCTCCTCACCACTGGCCAAAATGCGGCTCTACCGCCGGGCATCGATGGTCACGTGCTAGATCTCACTCGCGAATCGGCCGACTTGGCCGCGTGCTATGCGCTATTCCGCCGCTATCTGTTCGACTACCGCACGAGCCTTCTCGTCCCCATGCTGATCCTCATCGACGAGCGCGGCCTCGCGCACAAAGTCTACCCCGCTGTGCCCGCTGAAAGCCGCCTGCGCGAAGATCTGCGCCTGATGCGCGACCGCGATCGCCAGCACCTCGCGCTGCCCTTCCGCGGCCAATACTACAATGCGCCGCATCGCAGTTATTACCGTTTGGGCGCGGCTTTCTTCTGGGCAGGCTATCCCGACCAGGCGTTGGTCTACCTGAACGAGGTGATCCGCGAGGAACCCGATAACGGCAGAACTCATCTCGCCATCGGTCACATTCATCTGGAGGCCGGGCGTGATGCTCCCGCGCGTGAGCATCTGGAGCGCGCCGTCCAGTTGTTGCCGGGAACTCCGGATGCCTGGAACAATCTTGGCAGCCTCGAACTCGCGGCGAAAAATTATCGCGCCGCTCTCGCCGATTTCGAAAAAGCCACGGCGCTCGATCCCGCAGGCGCGTTCGCCTTGGTTGGAGCAGGACAAGCGCACGCGGCACTCGGTGACGACACCGCCGCCGAACTTCTGTTCCGCCGCGCACTCGCCAGCGACCCCAAGCACGCCGACGCCGCCAACCAGCTCGGACTGATTCAGGTGCGCCACAACCACCTCGATGAAGCCCGCGCCTCGTTCCAACTCGCGATCGCCGCCCAGCGCAACCACGCCTCGGCCATCAATAATCTGGGCGTTCTCTACATGCAAATGCAAAAGGTGGACGATGCCGTTGCCGCCTTCCGTTACGGCATCGAAGTTGCTCCGGACGAGGAGATGCTCTACATGAACCTGGCGCGCGTCTACGCCCGCGCCGGTGACCGTCCTCGCGCCCGCGACGTGATCCAGCAATGGCTCGCGCGGAAACCGAACAGTAGCGTGGCATTGAAAGCACTGCGGGAACTGGGAGAACCGTAGGTGCATCGGGATGCATCACTCTGATGCATCTTGCTAAAATGAAACGAGCATGAACGCAATCACGATCCGCAACCTGCCGCCAGACCTGGCGCGCACAATCCGGCAGAAGGCGAAGGCCGACGGAACGAGCCTGAATAGGACCATCATTAACTTGCTTCGGGATCGGCCCGCCGCAACCAAGAGCGGGCGCCAACGGGCTCGCTATCGCGATCTGGACGCGCTGGCTGGTTCCTGGACAAAGGCCCAAGCAGCGGAGTTCGAAAAGGAATTGGCTGCGCAGCGCAAAATCGATCCTGAGTTGTGGAAATGAGCCGGTTGATGCTGGACACGTCGGCGTATTGTGTCTTTATGCGCGGGCACCAGGAAATCAAAGCGGCACTGAACAAAGCAGCGCAAATCCACCTCAGTCCGATCGTACTCGGAGAACTGCACGCAGGATTTCAGCGAGGGACTCACCGCAGTGAAAACGAGCGCGGGCTGATCGGCTTTTTGTCTTCAGCACGCGTCAGCATTGCAGCGATCGATGGTGAAACGGCGCTCGCCTACGCAGAAATCGTGAACTTCTTAAAGCGGGCTGGAACGCCGATACCGACCAATGATATTTGGATCGCCGCTGGCGCGATGCAGCACGGCTTGCGGGTTCTCACGACGGATGCTCATTACAAGCGCGTGCCCCAAGTTATTGTGGAGCACTATCCGGTTTGATGGTCCGCTCACGCCATCAAAAACTCAACCGGCTTCCCCTGCGATAACTTGATCGGCCGGCCAATGTTGCTCACGTACTCTTTGTTGTAGTCGATTCCCAGCTTCTTGTAGATTGTCGCCACCAGATCCGGCACTTCCACCGGATGGTCTTTCACGAACATGCCCTTCTCGTCGGTTTCGCCAAGCACGCGGCCGCCTGTGATGCCCGCCCCTGCAAGCGCCAACGAGAACGCATTCGGCCAATGGTCGCGGCCACCCATCGCGTTGATCTCCGGCGTGCGCCCGAATTCCCCGGTGACGATCACCAGCGTCGATGCGAGCATGCCCCGCTGATCCAGGTCCTCGATCAATGACGAAAATGCGCGATCAAGTTCGGGCAGAAAATCGTTCGCCAGCGCCGGGAAGATGTCTTTGTGATGGTCCCAGGTATTGAATCCGCGCGACACCGTGACGAAGCGCACACCGTTTTCCACCAGCCTGCGCGCCAGCAGCGCGCCTTGCCCCAGCGATGTTCGCCCATACTTCTCACGCAGCGCGTCCGGCTCCTCGGAAATCTCAAACGCCTTCTTCGCTTTCGCCGAATGCATCAGCCCGAAAGCCGTTTGATAGTACGCATCCATGCTGGCACTGATTCCGGTCGTGTCCAGCTTGCGGAATTCTTCATCCACCACGGAAAGCAGCGTTCGCCGATGGTCCATGCGCGCCCAATCCACACGCATCGGCAGGTCCATGTCGCGCACTTTGAATTTGTCCGAGTTCGGATTGCCCGCGTTGAACGGATTGAATTGCGGCCCCAGAAATCCCGACTTCCCCCAACTGCCCGTCGCGCCCGGAATCGAAATCACCGCCGGCAGCTCGTTGCGCGGCCCCAGTTCCTTGGCAATCACCGTCTGCACCGCCGGATGCTGAATCGTCGGCAACGGGTCATGTCCGCTCAGCATCAGGTTGCAAGCCGCCTCGTGCGCCGCCTGCTTGTGCGTCATGGAGCGGATGATCGCGAATTTGTCGGCAAGCTGTGCCGTGCGCGGCAAGTGCTCCGACACGCGAATTCCCGCCACCTTCGTTGCAATTGGCTTGAACTGCCCGCGATAGCGATCGTCGGCATCAGGCTTAGGGTCGAACGTATCGAGCTGGCTCATGCCGCCCGTGAGCCAAAGATGAATGATCGATATATCGCGCGAAGCCGGCGCCGGCGATTCCGCGCGCAAGCGCAGCGCATCGCCCCAACCGAGGTACCCAAAAACGCTGAGCGAGCCCACTCTCAGAAACGATCGCCGGTCGAAGTTCGTCACATGCGCCTCAATGGTTGAACAAGAACTCTTTCGAGTTGAAAATCGTCCACAGCACGTCCTCAAAGGCTTCGCGCCGCGCGGCGTCGCCTCTCGCCTTCAATGGTAACAGCGCCACTTCAATCTCGCGATGATCCGGCTCGCGCACCACCGACGCTAGAAAGATCCGCTTCAGAACGTCCTCGTTGCTCAATGAAGCGTCCGCCAGCCAGGTATCCAGGTTACCGCCCTTGGCTGTCGTCTGGCGCATCAGCGTTTCCCCGCTGATTAGGTGCATGGCCTGCGCCATGTCCGGCTGCGAGTCGCGCTCGCAAATCACTTCCCGCGCTTTCATCCGTCCGAAAGTTGCCAGGAAATAGGATGGCGCCCCCTGCGGAATCGCCATCGCTCGCGTGCCCAGCATGTAGCCGGGATATTTTTCCGGCACGCCCGTTACCTCGGTGATCGAATCGGCGAGCTGCTCGGCCATCAGCCGTTTCACGTAGTAGCGCGAATAGTTGATCTGGTCGCCGCGATTGGTTTCGTTCGGCTCGCTCGCCAACTGGTACACGCGCGAGTTCAGAATGAGCCGCGCGGTGTGCTTCAAGTGGTAACCGTTCTCGACGAAGTCTTTCGCCAAGGCATCCAGCAGCGCTTCGTTCGTTGGCGGATTCGTCACGCGGAAATCGTCCACCGGCTCCACGAGACCCCGGCCCAGGTAATGCTTCACCATCCGGTTCACGATGGCACGTGGGAACCACGTATTCTTCGGTGACGTGATCCAGGCTGCGAGCTTTTCCCGGATGTCCTCGTCCGGCTGTTCCACTTCGCTCGGCCCATCCAGATACTTGGGCGAAACCGGCTTCTTGGTCTTCGGATGGATCACCTCGCCCTTCACCTTCAGCAGCACCTGGCTCTCGTCGTTTTCGTACGTGTCCTTGATTCCCATCCGGCCGAAAAACGCCGCGAAGCCCCAGAAATCGTCCTGCGTCCATTTCTCCCACGGATGGTTGTGGCAGCGCGCGCACTCCAGCCGCACGCCCAGGAACACCTGGCTCACATTGGTGGCCAGATTTTCAGGCTCGGAGAATTCCGTCACGTAATAAAAGTTAGCCGTCGGATTGAACTTCAGTTGGCCCGATGCCGTCAACAGCTCTGTCGCGAACTCGTTGTACGGCTTGTCTTCCATCACCGCCTTGCGCAGCCAGTTGTACATCAGCCGCCCGCCCTTGTACCCCTGGTCGAGCAGCCCCGTGCGAAACAGGTCGGCGAAACGCGTGGCCCAGACTTCGGCAAATTCGGGCCGTGCGATGAGCTGGTCGATCAGCTTCGCGCGCTTCTCCGGATCCTTCGATTCCAGAAACGCCTTCGTCTCATCGAGCGTCGGCAACATGCCGGTCGTGTCCAGCGAGACGCGCCGCAGAAATTCCTGGTCCGAAGACAGCGCCGAAGGAACAATGTTCAGCCGTTTCAGCTTGGTGAACACCAGCGCGTCGATGAAATTGTTGCGCGGCACATCGGGATAGTTCACCATCGGTGGCTGCTCCACCACGGCAATCCGCGCCGCCACGGCCTTTCCAAGTGTGCGCACCATGATGGCCGTTTCCCCGGCGCGCCGCGTTTTGATTTCTCCCGATGAGCTGACTTCCACCACGGACTCATCGTTGGCCGTGTACTGCACCTTGCGCGTCAGGTCTTCGGTTGACCCGTCTGTATAAGCTCCCATCGCCGTTAACTGGTGCTTCGTGCCGATGCCAATCAGAGTGATCTCTTCCGGCGTCACGCGCAGCGTTTTCAGGCGCGGCGATCCGGCGCTGTCGTAGGTGGCGCCATCGCGAATCCAGTCCAGAATCGCTTCGTATTCGAGCGACCCCACCTTGAATCGCTCGCCGCCGCCATGGGGAATGCTGAACGTTGGCTTGAGCAGAATGAGACTCTTGGCGGCATTGGCTTTGTTGATGCGCCGCCCATCCTGCGCCTTCACGATGGCGTCGTAGTCGAGATCCGGCTCATAGCCGAACAGCGACAATTTGAAACCCGCCTGGCCGCGGATCGACCCGTGGCAATTCGAATTCGCACATCCCGACTTGGTGAAAATCGGAACGATGTCTTTCACGAAGCTGAGCTTGGGTTTCTCTCCTGCTGAAACGGCCAGTGCGGCCGAGAGCACCAGAACCGATACGCGGCCCGTCATCGGGAACCCTCCACGGTGGTTTCTATCTTCAACTCGATCGCGGGCGAAAGCGCATCCCCCGCGCGCAGCCGGAATGACTTCGCCGTCACCGGGCCGGCTACGCTCACGCGCAACTCCACTTGGCTCGACCCGGATTCGACGATGTTGTTGTCAAATTGTACACCGGGTATAGGCGGATCTGGCTCAATTCTTAGAGCCTCCTTGCCGCCATCGAATCGCTGCACACGAACTTTCACGCGCGCCACTTTCCCCGGGCTCAGCGCGACGCTCTCCGGTGGATCGAGCACCACCCCCGGCAGAGTGGTGACGGTCGACACAACTTGCTGATCTTCCGTCGGGCCGGTAATTTTGCCCACCGACTCCCACAAATAAAGGACCTCGGCCGTGTGTTCCACCGTCTTGCCGTCCATCGTTCCGCGGGCGTGTAGCCGGATAGCGTGACCTTCCGCCCGCGCATCGGCAGTCGCATGCAACGGCAGCAGAACGTCCGTGCCATCGAGTTTGCGCTCGAGCGCGCAATTGTCCTTGACGATAGTGTCTTTCGGCTCCGCGATTTTGTGCTCGCCCGTCACACCGGGACCGAGGACCTCAGCCCAAACTTCAATCGGCTGGTCCCATCCGCCGAGCCGCCGCACACGCACCGGCAGCATTCCGGTCTTGCCGCGGTAGAGAGTAATCTGCGGGGAAAGGCCTTTTAGGTCGAAATCCGGCCCGATCGGGTAGATTGCCAAGTGATAGATGTAGTTGGGGCTGCCGCGTTCCGCCGAGTCGCGGATCATCACCACGTACCGGCCGGCCTTCTCAAATCTGTAGATCAAATAGGAATCGAGATTCGGTGGCTGGGAACCATTCTGTTGTAAACGGTCGTCGGCGGAGGCCACGAACTGGCCATCGGCGGTGTATAAGACTACCACCGGATCGTCGAGATACCCGAGCTTCATGGAATCGACATCGAACGCAAGCCGTTCTCCCGCCTCGACCTCGAAGCTGAAAAAGTTTTCCGCCCGCTTGTGATCGATCGATCCGTTCACCGCCACCGGGAGCGAGACCGGTTGCGGATGGTCGCGAGTTAGTGCCGGCGCGGCAAGTTTTTCGTCCAGATCTGATACCAAAATTGGAATCGTCAGTGGAGCTTCCTCGGCACCGGCAAAGGCATGCAGTTCGTTACGCCCCACCGCGACCGATGGCGGTACCGTGATCCGGAAAGTCACCTCACCCGGTTGAGCGGAAACCACTTTGCCTTCCGCGAGCGATTCGCCCAGCACCAGCCGGTCGATTCTTTCCAGATTCAAGCCGGAGATGCGCAACTCGTTCGTAACGCCGCGCTTAGCGCCAGCCGGCAGCATCCGCCAGGCATATGGGACCGCGCCGCCAATCAGGCGGTAACTGCTGTATTTTGAACCTTCTTCGTCGGAGCCAGCGACCCGAACGAAGTAATCGCCGCTCTTCGGAACGCGAAACTCCAGGTGCGGGTCTTTGTGGATGTAATAGTCGTCGTTGAAATCAAGCTCGTTGCCGCGCTCGTCGAGGACTCCGAGAGTGGCGTCGAGCCATGAACCGGCGCGACGCGCCAATAAGTCGAAAATCAGGACTTGGCCGGCTTCAGCGTGGAAGCGGAACACATCATAATCGGCCTCCTCGACCACGCCATCCACGATCGTGGGTAGCGCTATCTTCTGCGCGTGCGCGAGGTCGTTATTGGGTTCGACCTCCCGCTGACCGGTCATTGAGCCGATGTGGAACACTCCGACGTAAGTCCCGGCGCTAGTGCGGATTCGGTAGTCATGTAGGCCAGTGGGAACACTCGGTCCGACCGAAATTCTGGCCTTGACAATGTAAAAGTCCGAGGAAAGCACTTCCGCCTGGATATCTTTGCGGGCGAACCGAATTTCGATGACATCGTTCAGATGGCGGCCCAGAAACTCGGCTTCTACGGTCTCCCCGGCTCGGGCACCGAGGGGGAAGACAGAGCGAACGGAAGGCGCGAGATCAGGAAGAGGCGGGTCAGAGTGTAGCAACATGCCACATGCTAATGTAACGAAAATGGCACAAACCCAACGGCAGCAAGTCATCGGCATGTACACCGCTATATAGGGTACAGCAATAGCCCCGATCTAGTATTTTTATTGTATTTTTTCTAACCAGAATGGGGGGAGATCGTGTACAATCGTGCGAATTGGAGGAGATGCATGCAAAGGCTGTTGGTTTTAGGGTTGGTGATGTGTCTGATCGCTTCGTTGGCGCCTCTTGGGGCGCAAACTACGGCAGGAGCAATAGTTGGGACGGTTTCGGATCCCAGCGGCGCCGTCATCGCGGGCGCAAATATCACGATTACGAATGTGGACACCAATATTGCGGTCAAGGCGACCACAGATACGGCTGGAGAGTACGTGGTGACGCCGCTGGCCGTCGGGCATTACTCGGTAACTGTTGAAGCTACAGGATTTAAGCGGTCCATACGAAACGATATCACATTGAACGTGCAAGACCGTCTGAGGGTGGATGTAAAGCTGGAGGTCGGCGCGGTTACGGACACGGTTCAGGTGGAGGCAGCGGCACCGATCCTGGAGACCGACACTTCTTACCTCGGCGAGGTTGTGGAGGCCCAGCGCATTGTCGACCTGCCGTTGAACGGGCGGTTCTTTACGCGGCTGGCGGTGCTGACGGCCGGAACAGCGCCGACGCCGGCGGGAGCGCGTGATGAAAACACGGGCGGTTTCAGCGCCAACGGTGTGCGGCCTTACCAGAACAACTTCATTCTGGACGGCGTGGACAACAACAGCCTGTCCGAGGACTTGGTGAGCCAGCAGAGTTTCGTGATTGGCCCGCCACCGGATGCCATCCAGGAGTTCAAGGTGCAGACCAACTCCATGAGCGCGGAGTTCGGGCGGTCGGGCGGCGCGGTGCTGAACGTGACGATCAAATCCGGCACCAACGATTTGCACGGAACAGTATACGAGTTTCTGCGCAACAGCGACCTGGATGCCAACAACTTCTTCAACAACGCGAACGGCGCGCCGATCGCGCCGTTCAAGCAGAACCAGTTTGGTTTTAGCGTAGGGGCGCCGATTCTGCTGCCGAAAGTCTACAACGGCAAGAACCAGACATTCTTCTTCTTCGACTACCAAGGGACGCGGATTCGCACGGGCAACACGGATCTAGCTTCGGTGCCCACGGATGCCATGCGGGCAGGCGACTTTAGCGGGTTCAACACGATCTACGATCCCAATACGACCACTACGGGCCAGAACGGTAACGTGACGCGCCTGCCATTTGCCAACAATCGGATTCCGCTGTCGGAGCAGAATCCGATCGCGAGGAAGCTGATGGCCATGTTCCCGGAACCCAACGTCCCCGGGTCCGCCAATAACCTGGGCATCTCCAACAACTACTTGAGCAATCCCGTCGAACCGAACGATACCAACCAGTTAGATTTGCGCATCGATCACAGGATCTCCGATTCCGACTCGATCTTCGGCCGTTTCAGCTATTCCAACAATACCGACAACCCTCCGGGCAATATCCCTCCGCCCCTGGATGCCTCCTCGTTTTCTTCGGGGAATTTCATCAATAAGCCACGCAACATCGTGCTGAGTGAGACGCACATCTTCAATCCGCGGCTGATCAACGAATTGCGTCTTGGCTACTCGCGAAATCACTCGGAGCGGCTGGAATTCGATGCCAACGAGAACCTGTCGGCGCAGTTGGGTATTCCCGGCATTCCGTTCGCCACCAACAACGGCGGCTTGCCTTCTTTTTCCGTCGGTGGTTTTAGCAGCTTTGGCAGTGCACAATACCAGCCCACGGTGGAATCGCAGGAGGTGTACCAGATCATCGACAGCCTGACGTTAATCCGGGGCCGGCACACGATCAAGTTCGGTGCCGAGATCAAGCCGCGGGTAAATTTCTCGATTTTGCAGCCTCCGGTACCTAAAGGCGCATTCAGTTTCTCGGGCCAGTTCACCACCGACGGGAACCCCAATGACGTCAGCACCACCGGGCTGGGCCAAGCCGATTTTCTGCTTGGAACTGTCGGACAAGCATATATTTCCTCGTTCATCAACGACGAGTTTCAGCAGCCGGGACAGTTTTACTATGTCCAGGACGACATCAAGGTAAACAAGAAGCTGACGCTGAACATCGGGCTGCGTTATGAGTTCGTGGTGCACCCGATGGAGAAGTACAACGCGGAGGCGAATTTCAATATCGCCACAAACACGTTGGACATCGCGGGCGGCCGGCAAGATTCACTGCCGCCAAACTTCTACACGCAAATCGCAGTCAACCGCCACGCACCGCGCAGCCTGGTCCCGAATCAAAAGGACGATTTCGCGCCGCGAATTGGTTTTGCGTACAACCTGTTCGAGAATACGGTGATCAGGGGTGGCTATGGAATGTTCTACTCCTCTTACGAGGCCGGGCCATTGAGTATTCCAAACCCCGGAAACAATCCGCCGTTCTTTGAGCAGGCCAACTATAACGCAGTGAGTTTCACCCAGCCGAATGCGCAAGTGGGCAATCTCTCCCAGGGATTCCCGCTGAACGCGCTGACCAACCCGTCTCTACCGTCCTTGTTTTCCCTTGACCCTCACTTCACCAACCCGAACGTGCAGCACTGGCAATTCAGCATCCAGCAAGAACTGGGGTGGAACACGGTTCTGGAAGTCGCCTATGCAGGATCCAAGGGAACGCATCTGTATGAGTTCCGCAATGCGAACGCTGTGGCAGCCACTGCGAATCCCAACGCGAACTACCAGGACCTGCGCGCGCGGCCGTACATTGGCGACCTGTCCTATTGGTGCGCGTGTAATAGCTCAACGTATCACTCGCTACAGACCAAGCTGGAGAAGCGCTTCTCGAATGATCTGAGTTTCCTCACGGCGTTCACCTATGGAAGGTCGATTGACGAACAGTCGAACGCTTCGCTGGGCTTCCACAGCGGCGGTGGTTTTCGCGACAACAACAATCCGGAGTGGGAAAAAGGCGCCTCCGATTTCGATCAAAAGTACCGATTCGTCAACAGCTTCTCTTACACTCTGCCGTTCGGTAAGGGAAAGCGCTTCCTGGGTGGCGTGAGTGCGCCGGCCAACTTGTTAATCGGTGGCTGGGAACTACAGGGAATCCAGTCGGCGTCGAGCGGCTTGCCGTATACGATCCTATCGGGGGTTTCCGAGTCCAATACCAACGGTGACGCCGAAGAACGTCCCAACCGTGTGGCGGGCGTACCCCTCTATCTATCGGGTCCGGCGGTGAGCAGCGCGTTCAACCCAGCGGCATTTTCTTTGACGGCTTTTGGGACCTATGGCAATGCAGGGCGCAACATCATTTATACTGCCCCGCAAGTTGATTTGGATACGTCGCTGTTCAAGGACTTCTCGGTTCGGGAGCGGGCGAAGCTGCAATTCCGCGCGGAGGTGTTCAACATGCTGAATCATCCGAATTTCCGCGCCAACAGCTTGATCAATCAGTTCAACGCGGCCGGCGCCGGCTCGTACACGGCGGCCCAGCCGGCACGGCAGATTCAGTTTGCACTGAAGCTGATCTACTAAAAGGGCGGGCCATGGCCCAGGCTTGTCCAAATTAGGTTTTCCAAAAGAAGACAGCGGAAGCTCTGGTAAGTTGAGGTTGGGTTCGTGGCAGAAACCAATCTCAACGAAACGGAGACTTCCGCCTTGATTCGAGTATGCAGCATTTTCTCGCAGTTGTTGCAGTTGTTCCCACGGATGGAGTTTGAGAGTGCTGTGCAGGAGACCAAAGCCGAGCGGCACGCGCGCGGTTTCACCTGCTGGGGGCAGTTCGTGGCCATGCTGTTTTGCCAGATGGGGCAGGCGCGCACGTTGCGCGAAATCTGTGGCGGTTTGGCTGCCAGCGAAGGGAAATTGAAACATCTGGGCGTTTCCCAGGCTCCCAACAAATCCACGCTGGCCTATGCCAACGCGCACCGGCCCTGGCAGTTGTACCAAAAGGTGTTCGAGAAACTGTTCAGCCGCTGTCAGCAGGCGGCTGGTCCGCAACGGCGCTTCCGGTTCCGCAATCCCCTGATGACCATCGACGGCACGCTCATTGAATTGTGCTCCAGCATGTATGACTGGGCCAAGTGGCAAGGCGCCAAGGGCGCCGCCAAACTGCATCTGGTGCTAGATCATGACGGATATCTGCCGCGCTTCGCCGTGATCACCGAAGGCAAGGCTTCGGAAGTGAAGGTGGCGCGTGCCTTCCATTTCGAGCCGGGCACGATTGTGGTTTTCGACCGTGGGTATGTAGACTACCGGTGGTATCAGCAACTGACCGATGGGGGCGTCTTCTTCGTCACGCGCCTGCGCCACGATGCGCATTACCAAGTGATCGAATCGCGGCGGCTCCCCAACCACCGGAATATTCTCAAAGATGAGGTGATCGAACTGGGTAGCCATTGGTACAAGCAGAAGGCGCGCTACCGGCGCATCGAAGTGTGGGTGGAGGAGCGGCAGGAATCCATGGTCCTGGTGACCAACCACCTGGGCTTCGGATCCACCACCATCGCCCAGATCTACCACGAGCGCTGGCAGATCGAGGTGTTTTTCCGGTATCTGAAGCAGAACCTGCGCATCCGGACCTTTGTCGGCACCAGCGCCAATGCCTTGCATATTCAAATCTGGACGGCCTTGATTGCCATGCTGCTGCTCAAGTATCTGCAGTTGCGGTCGAGTTTCGGATGGTCCTTGTCCAATCTCACGGCATTGCTCCGCCAGCAGCTGTTTGTCTATCGCGACTTGTACTGCTGGCTCGATCATCCTTTTCAGGCGCCGCCTGCCTTGGCAGGCGTGCACGACGGGCAACTTGTGCTGGAGTTCTGAGCGGCGCTATTAGGACAGCAAAAATGAGAACCAGCGATCGGAACACGGCAACCAGCTTCCGCAAAGCGCTGATTAGGGCCCCCATCGGCCCTGTTTCCAATGGCCATCGAGACCCATTCCGGCTAATTTGGACAGCTCTGGGCCATGGCCCGCCCCTACTACGGCGGGTGTGTTCCCGGCGAACTCAAGTTCGCCACGGCGGGTCGCTTTACCGGTACAATTCACTCATGAATCGACGCCAGTTTCTTGGGACCGCGCTGGTAGCGGGCACGGCTGGTCCCGCCGCCCTGTCTGCGGCTCCTGAGCCTCATATCAACTTTCCCACCGATCCTCGTGCCCGCCTCGGTGTGGCTTCCTATCCGTTCCGGCCGTTCATTGACGCTCCCAACAACCGGGACCGCGACAAGACCAAGCCGGGCATGACGCTGCTGCAATTTCCGGCGATGGTGCGTGAGAAATTCAACGTGCGCAACATCGAGCCGCTGAACTCACACTTCGTGTCGCTGGAGCCGAGGTACCTCCACCAGCTCCGCGAAGCCGTGGAGAAGGCGGGGATGCACGTGATCAACATCCCGACCGAGGTCGGAGCAAGTTTCTACGATCCGGCCGAAGCCAAGCGCAAGATCGCTATCGCCAACTCGAAGAAGTGGGTGGACGCGGCGGTGGCCGTGGGATCACCCAGCGTACGACTGCATGTGGAGGGAGCGCACGGGGTGACGCCGGATGTGGGGCGGGCGGCGGAGAGCCTGCGCATCGTCGCGGATTACGGAGCCGAGAAAAACGTTCAAATCAATCTGGAAAACGACGATCTCGAGACCGAGGACGCTTTCTACCTGGTGAAGGTGATCGAGGCGGCGCACCACCCTTATCTGCACGGGCTTCCGGACTTCTGCAATTCCATGATGAAGGGCGACGAGAAGTTCAATTACGCGGCCGTCACGGCTATGTTCAAGCACGCGTACAACATCGCGCACGTGAAGGATTCCGAAGTCGATAACGGGAAGGTGTATCGCGTGGATGTGGGCAAGACATTTGCGATTGCCAAAGCGGCCGGCTACAAGGGCTTCTACTCGATGGAGTGGGAAGGCCAAGCCGGGCCGTATGAAGGCACGCAGCAAATGCTCGATGCGAGCATCAAGTACCTGAGCGCGTAACGGTTAACTGGGGGCAGAGACGCTCCCTAATGCCGATCGGCCATTTGGCGGATGTTACGATGAATAAATCCCCTTATGGCGTTGCGCTTCTATAACACACTCTCGCAGCAGGTCGAAGAGTTCCAGCCGCTGGAAGACAACTTGGTCCGCATGTACACGTGCGGCCCGACAGTGTACGATTATGCACACATCGGCAACTTTCGGACGTTCACGTTCTACGATCTTCTGAGGCGATGGCTCAGTACGCGGGGGTACCGGCTCGACCACGTCATGAACATCACCGACGTGGAGGACAAGATCATCCGCAATGCGCTGGCGCAGGAGAAGGCGCTCAAGGACTACACGGCCACATACGAAAAGGCGTTTCTGGACGACTGCGCCGTGCTGCGGTTGCAACCTCCGGAACGATGGGCGCGCGCCACCGAGCACATCAACGAGATGGCAGAAGCGATCGGGGAGCTGGAACGGAAAGACTACACGTACACGAGCGAAGGCTCGGTGTATTTCCGGATCGCGAAGTTTCCGGAGTACGGGAAGCTCTCGCACAACGATTTCAGCGGCATCCGGGCGGGTGCGCGGGTGGACGTGGATACCTACGAAAAGGCCGATGCGCGCGACTTTGTGTTGTGGAAAGCGCCGAAGGACGGAGAGCCTTTCTGGGAAACGCCGATCGGACCGGGGCGGCCGGGCTGGCACATCGAATGCTCCGTGATGGCGATCCGGTATCTGGGAGAAACACTGGATATCCACGCGGGGGGGGTGGATTTGATTTTTCCGCACCATGAAAATGAGATCGCGCAATCGGTTTCGCTGACGGGAAAACCATTTGCGCGGTACTGGCTGCACTCGGAATTTCTGCTGGTGGACGGGCAGAAGATGTCGAAGTCGCTGGGGAACTACTACACGCTGCGCGAGGTGCTGGCGCGGGGCTATCCGCCGGAGACGGTGCGGTATTTGCTGGCGTCGGTACCGTATCGCAAGCAGTTGAATTTCACTTTCGAGGGGTTGAAGTCAGCGGCGACGGCGGTGGACCGTCTGCGCAATTTTCAACTGCGGCTGGACAAAGAGCGATTTCGCGACGGGCGCAATGAGAAGCTGGCGCTGCGGACGGCCCAGGCGGAAAAGCAGTTCTGCGCGAGCCTGGATGACGACCTCAACACAGCGGAAGCGCTCGGGGCGATGTTCGAATACATCCGCGACGCCAACGTAGCCATGGACGCGGGGGAGTTCGGCGCGGAGAACACGGTGGCGGCGAGAGAATTTCTGGACCGGTTCGATTCGATTTTCGACGTATTGCAGGCGAGCACGCAGGAAGGCTCGCTTTCCGATGCGGAGGTGGAGGCCAAAATCGCGGCGCGCACGCAGGCCAAGAAGGCGCGTAATTTCGCGGAATCGGACCGGCTGCGCGACGAACTGCTGGCGCAGGGAATCATATTGGAAGACACGAAGGACGGAGTTCGATGGAAAAGAAAGTGAAGCTGCACACCAAGGCAGTGCATGCCGGAGACCGCAAGCGGGAGGGGCGCTACGTTCCGGTTGCCACGCCGATCCACACGGCCGCGAGCTTCTTCTACGAGAGCATGGAAAAGCTGGACAGCGTGTTCGGACGCGAGGAAGCCGGGTTCAGCTATGCGCGCTACGACAACCCGACCAACGCGGCGCTCGAAGAGCTTTGCGCTTCGCTCGAAAACGGGCACGGAGCACTAGCATGCAGCTCAGGGATGGCAGCGATTCATGTGGCGCTGCTGACCGCGCTAACCGACCGCCGGAAATCGGTGGTGGCGGCCAACGCCTTGTACGGCGCGACGATCAATCTGCTGATGAAAGTGTTCGAGCCTCTGGGCGTGGAAGTGCGGTTCGTGGATATTTGCGATCTGGCGGCGGTGGAAGAGGCGATTGGCGCCGCCAAGCCAGGGTGCGTGCTGATGGAGACGGCATCCAACCCGCTGCTACGCGTGGGCGAAATGGATCGCGTGGCCAGCCTGGCGAAGGCGGCAGGCGCGGCGCTCGTGGTGGACAACACATTTGCCACGCCGCTGCTAGTGCGGCCGATAGAGCTGGGGGCGAATCTGGTGGTGCACAGCCTGACGAAGTTTCTGGCCGGCCACGGCGACGTGCTGGGCGGCGTGGTGATTTCCGATGCGGCACACTACGAAACGCTGCGCACGCTTTCGCGCACGTTCGGGCCGGTGCTGGGGCCGTTCGAAAGCTATCTGGCGATGCGCGGTATCAAAACGTTCGCCGTGCGCATGGAGCGGCAGTGCGCGAACGCCTGCCGGGTGGCATCGTGGCTCAAGGATCAGCCGGAGGTAGCGCGTGTGTACTTTCCGGGAGACGCAGCGCATCCGGACGCCGCAGCGATCCGGCGCCTGCTGCCGGACGGGCTTTTTGGCGGCATTGTCAGCTTCGAATTAAATGAGGCCGGAAAAGAGGAAGTGTTCCGGTTCATGAACGCGCTGCGGCTGGTGGTGCCGGCAACATCGCTGGGGGACGTCCACAGCATGATGCTCTATCCGGCGATGAGCTCGCATCGCGAACTTTCGCCGATACACCGTGAGCGTATGGGAATTCGCGACAGCCTGGTGCGGCTGTCGGTGGGCATTGAGGCAGTGGAGGACATTATCGGCGACCTGGCCCAGGCGCTGGAGCATTCCGGCATCGCGACACAACCCTCGCACGCCAGCGCATAGAAGGGACTGCATTTAGTGCAAGATATGCGCGAGTGTGAAAAACAGGACACACGTTTTGCGTTCTCGCACGTCTGATTATAAAGAAGATCAACTTCGGAACACGGATTGCTGCACAAATAGGGCTATGCGGATCACCAGTCATGGGTTGTGCTCGATTGCGCTGCTGACGGGAGTTTTGTGGGGCTGCATCGTGGTCGAAAGGCGAACCGTCGCGCACGCCCGGGCGGACGCGGATCGCGCGCTCAGCGAGATCAGGGCGCTACAGCTCAAGAAGCACATCGTACCGGCGGCGGCTCCAGTGGAGCGGTCACGACCGGCGAGACCGTCATTGGGTTGAGTGGCGTTGCTTTATAATGCGTAGCTGGGGGCGGTAGCAAAGCCAAAAGTAACCATGGAAGGCGAAACGCAGACCCAGCCAACCCGCTCCGGGCTGTTCACGACGCTTGCGTGGGTGCGCGATCTGGCCTTTTCCGTGCTGCTGGCGGTCATTCTGATCGTCTTCATTTACCAGCCGGTAAAAGTGGAAGGCACGAGCATGATGCCGGTGCTGACCGACCAGGAACGGATCTTCATCAATAAGTTCACGTACCGGTTCGGCGCGGGGAATATCGATCGCGGCGACCTGGTGGTTTTTTTCTTTCCGCTCGACCGCAGCAAGTCCTACATCAAGCGCGTGATCGGTATTCCGGGCGATACGGTGCAGATCGACAGCGGAACGGTTTACGTGAATGGCCAACCATTGAATGAGCCTTATATCCCCGACGAATATCGGGACCGCCAGTCTTTGCCCGCCGCGACCGTGCCCGCCGACCATTACTTCGTGCTGGGCGACCATCGGACGTCATCGAATGACAGCCGCGCGTGGGGTACCGTTGACCGGAGAGACATCTACGGGAAAGCCGTTTTCGTTTACTGGCCGCTCGACAAAATGGGCCGCCTGAAGTAGTCACTTCCGGTTGAACAGCCACATCAACAGCGTTAACACGCCGCTCACCAGGATACAGGTGACGACGGGAAAGTAGAAGGTCGTGTTGTTCCTGTGGATGTAGATGTCGCCGGGCAGACGGCCGATGCGGAACGGGAGGCGCGAGGAGTACTCGATCACCAGGCCGATGACGACGAGCAGGATGCCGAGCGAGATGAGGGTGCGGCCCACGATTTAAGGGTAGGACGGGAGAATGGAAACTGTCCACCGCTGGCATCGTACACTTAGAGTGAGGAACAGAAGTGAGTTATACCGTGATCCTGGAGCAAGAAGCAGACGGCGGCTTTGTTGCCAGCGTCCCGGCTCTTCCCGGCTGCGTGACACAGGGCGACTCGCGCGAAGAAGTGCTGTCCAACGTTCGCGAGGCGATTGAACTTTACATCGAGGACTGCCTGGACGCGGGGGATCCGGTCCCGCACGAAAGCGGCAGGGAGTACGTTGAAGTCGAAATCGCAACCTGATGCCAAAACTACCGGCCGATCTTTCGGGTCGGGATCTTCGGAAGGCGCTCGAAAGAGTTGGTTTTGTCTTCGCTCGACAGCGCGGCAGCCACATGATCCTGAGGCGAGAGTTACCTCGGACAAGAGTCGTGGTTCCCAATCACAAGAGTCTTCGGCCGGGGACGCTTCGTCACATCCTCATCGAAGCAGGACTCAGTATCGAAGAACTGCTGCGGCTATTGTGAGTTTCGCCCTGCTTCTAGCGAGCGGATGATCGCATCGACGTCGAAGACGCAACCTCCCCAAGTACCGCCGCTGGCGTTTTGCAGGGCGGCCCAGAGGCGGGAGTCGGCGGGCAGTTGCGGATCGGGTGCGAGGTCGGGACGCGGCGGGCGAGAGGCGAGGACGCGCGCACCTTCTTCTTCCCCGAAGATGTGGCCATCAGCGCCGACTAGATCTACCGAGCCTTTCAGATTCACGCGATCAATGGCGATTTTGATCATGTCGCCGTCGAGCACTTTGCCGATCGGACCGCCCGCGAGCGCTTCGGGGGTCACATGGCCGATGCACGCGCCCGTGGAGACACCGCTAAATCGGGCGTCGGTGAGGACGGCGATGTGCTTGCCGAAATCCAGATAGCGAAGCGCGGAGGTGATCTGGAAGATCTCCTCCATGCCCGAACCGAGCGGCCCACGGCAGATTAGCACGATGATGTCGCCGGGCTGGATGCGATCGGGACCCTGGCTTTTGATGGCGGCAATGGCGGCGGCTTCGGTGAGGAAAACGCGCGCCGGGCCGAGTTTGCGATAGACGCCATCGATATCGACGACGCTGGGATCGATGGAAGTGCTCTTGATCACGGAGCCGCCTGGGACGAGGTTGCCGCGCGGGAATGTGGTTGTGGGCGTCAAGCCGCGCTTCGTCGCGCCCGCGGGGTCCATGATGACGTCATCGGGGTCGACGCCGTCGCGTTGGCGCAGGACCTGGCGAAGACGGGCGCGACGCTCGGAATTCTCCCACCAATCGAGCATGCGGCCGAGCGTTTCGCCGCTGACGGTGAGGACATCGAGTTCGAGCAAGCCGGCACGGCGAAGATGCAGCATCACTTCCGGCACACCGCCGGCGAGAAACACCTGCACCGTCGGATAGGAGCGCGGGCCGTTGGGCAGGACGTCGACCAGGCGTGGGATTTTGCGATTGACAGCGATCCAGTCATCGACAGTGGGGCGTTCGAGGCCAGCGGCATGGGCGATGGCGGGCAGGTGCAGGATCAGATTGGTCGAGCCACCGAAGGCCGCGTGAACGGTCATGGCGTTGCGCAGGGAAGCATCCGTGAGGATGTGCTTCATGGTGATTCCGCGCGACTCGAGAACAAGGGCGGCGCGTGCGGACCTTCGGGCGAGATCGAGCCAGATGGCCTGCCCGGAGGGCGAGAGCGCCGAGTGAGTGAGCGCCATGCCGAGTGCTTCTCCGATTACCTGCGAGGTGGCGGCGGTTCCGAGAAACTGACATCCACCGCCGGGAGTGGCGCAAGCGCGGCAGAGATTTTCCGCAGCGGCTTCGAGCGTCATCTGGCCGTGCGCGAACCGCGCGCCGGCGGACTGCACGCGTCCTGCGTCTTCGCCTTCTTCGGCCAACAGCGTGACGCCGCCGGGGACCAGTACACAAGGAAGATCGTGCATGGCGGCAAGCGCCATCATCATGGCGGGCAGGCCTTTGTCGCACGTGGCAACGCCGATCACACCACGGCGCGTGGGAAGTGAACGGATCAAGCGGCGGAACACGCTGGCGGCGTCGTTGCGATACGGCAGGCTGTCGAACATGCCGGTGGTACCCTGCGTCCGGCCGTCGCAGGGATCGGTGCACGCGCCGGCGAAAGGTACCGCGCCTAGCGCTTTCAATTCCTCGGCCGCGGCCTGCATCAGCAAACCGACTTCCCAGTGGCCCGTGTGATAGCCGAGCGCGACCGGAGTGCCGTCGGGGTTGCGAATGCCGCCATGCGTGCTGAGTAGCAAGATTTCCTTGCCGCCGAGGGCTCGCGGGTCCCAGCCCATGCCGGCATCCTGGGCCCATCCGAACAGATCGCCCGAGGGTAGCGAGCGCAGCATCTCGGGCGTCAAGGGAAGCGATCCTTGCGGCCCGGGCGCTTTGGAACGGACATCGTAAATCGAGGGGTCGCCGGAATCGATGATATTCTCGAATGCTAGGACCATGGGGAATCCTGATCCTACCACCCGCAGGACCTTTCTGACGGCGCTTAGCGCCGCTTCCTACACGCGCATCCTGGGCGCGAATGACCGCGTCCAGGTAGGCTTCATTGGCTACGGGCTGATCGGCAGCCAGCACGTTCACGATTTCAAGAACCAGACGGACGCCGACCTGGTGGCGATGTGCGACGTCTACCAGCCGCGCCTGGAACAGGGTGTAGCAGCGTGCGGCGGACATACGAAAAGCTACAGCGACTTTCGTAGGCTGCTCGACGATAAAGGCATTCACGCGGTTGTTATTTCGACGCCCGATCACTGGCACGCGCTGATGACTATCATGGCCTGTGCCGCCGGCAAGGATGTGTACGTCGAAAAGCCGCTCACGCTTTTCATTCGCGAAGGCAGATGGATGGTGGAAGCAGCGCGGCGATACCAGCGCGTGGTGCAGGTGGGAACACAGCAACGGTCGGGGAAGCACTACCAGAAGGCCGTGGAGATGCTGCGCGCGGGATACACCGGCAAGGTGATGAGCGCGCGTATGGGGGCGTACCGCAACGTCATGCCAGGTTTCGGTGAACCGGCGGACGGCTCGCCGCCGATGGATCTGGATTATGAGATGTGGCTCGGGCCAGCACCGAAGCGGCCGTATAACCCGCATCGATCGCTTTATCATTTCCGGTGGTTTTGGGATTACTCCGGTGGCCAGATGACGAATCTGGGTGCGCACGAAATCGACATTGTGCAATGGGCCATGCAGGTGAAGGGACCGGCGGCGGTCACGTCGAGCGGAGGCCGCTTTGCGTTGGAAGACGACGGCGAGACGCCCGACACGCAAGACGCGCTGTTCGAGTATCCGGGTTTCACGGCGGTGTTGTCGCTGCGCGAGGCAAGCGCTGGGCACCGTGGCGAAGGCAAGCTGGAGTTTTTCGGAACCAAGGGCATGCTGGACATCGACCGCGCCGGCTTTGCCGTTTATCCCGATATGAAGATTGATCCGTTCAACGCGATTCCTGTGTTTGCGGGACAACCGGCAGGCGGGCCAAAGCGCTCCGGTACGAAGGCTGAGCCTTGGATTCAGCCGTATAAAATGGCGGGCTCGTCTGAGGAGCAGCTCAACCTGCACGTTCGCAATTTTCTGGATTGCGTGAAGTCGCGCGAGCGGCCGATTGCGGACATAGAACAGGGGAACCAGGTGACGACGGCTTGCCACCTGGCGAATATCTCTTTGCGCACAGGCCGCAAGATTCGATGGAACCCGGAGACGGAAGAGATCGTGGGAGATGCCGAGGCGTCGAAGTGGCTGGAGCGGCCGTATCGCAAGCCTTGGGATGACATTCTGCGGAGTTTTCATCTATGACGCGAAGACAATGGTTGCTGGGCGCCGCCGCCGCAGCCACGCCAGCATTTGGCGTTCCACGCACGACGATGGGAATTGCGACGACGTCGTTCATGTCGGTGCGCGAGCACGACACGTACGAGTTTCTCGAATACTGCCATGCGCTGGGCGCGGGCGGGATACAGGCATCTCTGTCTTCTCTGGAACCCGCCTATTTGAAGAAGGTGCGGGCTCGTGCCGAGGAGTTGGGCATGTACCTCGAAGTGATGGCGGAGCTGCCGAAGGAAAACGATGCTGAGACGTTTGAGCGGACCGTAGCGGCGGCGAAAGCGGCGGGTGCGCTGTGCATCCGTACCGTTCCGCCGGGCGGTCGGCGCTACGAATCCTACTCGGAACTGAGCGAATGGCATGGATTCGTCGCGCGGAGCCTGGCAGCGATCGGTCGCGCGCTGCCGGTCGTAACCAATCAGCAGGTGCCGCTCGCGATTGAGAATCACAAAGATTGGACCGCCCAGGAACTGGCGTCGCTGGTGAAAGATCGCTCGAGCGAATATCTGGGAGTGTGCCTGGATACAGGGAACAACATCGCGCTGCTGGACAATCCGATGGATGCGATCGAAACGCTGGCGCCCTATGCGGTCTCGACGCACTTCAAAGATATGGCGGTGGAACCTGACCCGAATGGGTTCCTGCTCGCGGAAGTGCCATTGGGCGAGGGCATCATCGATCTCGAACGAGCGGTGGCCACGGTGCGGCGCGCACAGCCGAAGACGCGCTTCACGCTCGAAATGATCACGCGCAATCCGTTGCAGGTTCCGTGCCTCACCGACAAGTACTGGGCGACATTTCCGGACCGGAACGGCAGGTACCTGGCGGACACGCTGCGGATGGTTCGGGGTGCCACGGGCCGGCTGCAACATTTGCCGCACGTCGATGGCGAGAGCCGCGCAGGGCTGCTGCAACTGGAAGAAGAAAACGTGAAGCAGTGTTTGTATTATGCGCGGACAAGGTTGGGGATGTAGCCGCTATAATGCAACTGGGGTGCGTGGATTGCTTACGGATTATATTCGCGCCGCGATGCGCCAGGCGAAATACGAAATCCTAGACGGCGATGGGAGGTTCTATGGAGAGATCCCAGGCTTTGAAGGCGTGTACGCGAATGCGCCCACGCTTGAGGGGTGCCGCGAAGAACTGGAATCCGCTTTAGAGGACTGGATTCTGGTCTGCGTGTCCAGTCACGTGCCGACCCCGGTAGTTGATGGAATCGATCTGATAATCAAGCAACCAGCCTGATGCCGCGCCTTGGCCCCATCAAGCGTAGGGAACTGATTCATTACCTAAAGCGTCTGGGTTTCGATGGCCCGTTCAGCGGTGGCAAACTGAGTTCATGCGGAGGGATGGCCCACCGCTGATTCTGCCCAGCCCCCATGAAGGCGATATCAGCACAGGCTTACTCGTGCGTATATTGCGCCAAGCCGGCATCAAGCGCGAACAATGGGAGCAGCTTTGAAGAAGCACCGGATTTTGCTTTTGCTGGCGTTGTCTGCCTTCGGCCAGGACAACCTCAGCCGCCTACACCAGCACAAGGTCACCGCGAAAGGCAGTCCCGCGCCGGAGCCGGGAGCGGAGAACGAACTGATCCCGTCGCTGGTCGAGAGCCTGCATTCCCCGCAAGATTGGTCTCGCAAGAAGCGGCCCGAGCTGGTAAAACTCTGGACCCAAATCGTTGGCAAGATCGAGCCGGACGCTCGCGACAAGCAGTGGTTCGGTGACATTCGCAAGGCGGTGATTGGCGAGCGGCGCGAACTGGAAAACTACACGCGCATCGAAGTCGACCTGCCGATGGAGAAGGACTTCTATCAGCATCACCTCCTACTGCTCCCGAAGAATCAGGGCCGAGGACCGTTTCCAGCCGTCATCTGCTGGACCTCCACCACACCCGACTACACGGTGCCGGAACAATGGTGGGGCCAGTGGCTGGCCGAGCATGGTTATGTGGTGCTGACCAGTTGGTCGTTCATTCGCCACTACCGGGACGGCACGACATATTCCACAGGAGCAATCGACAAGTTGTACGAGCGGTTTGGGCACTGGAGCGGGCTGGGCAAGATGGTCTACGATGCGCGGCGCGAAGCCGAATACCTGCGCTCGCTCGAACAAGTGGACCACCAGCGCCTGGGGTTCATGGGCTTTTCGCTAGGAGCAAAGGCCGCGGTATACGTGGCCGCGCTTGCGCCCGAATTTAAAGCGACGGTCGCGCTCGATCCGCACATTGCAATCAACGGCAGCACAAACTGGTACGACCGGTGGTACCTGGATTGGCTGCGGCCGTTTCCCGACATCCCGACGCCACAACACACCGTTTTGAGCCTGTTGAATCCCGATCCGGCGCGTCCCGGATTCGAGCACGACCATCACGAATTGATGGCGCTCACGGCGCCGAGAGCATTCCTGCTGATCGGCGGCAGCCAGTCGGAAGACAGTGGCGGGGACTCAGACGATCTGGAGAGCTGGGGTTACGTGAACCGTGCACGGGAGGTGTATCAACTGCTCGGTGTGCCGGAGCGCATTCAGTACGCATCCACCAATAACGGGCACAAGCCTAACGGCCCGGAAATCGATCCGGCTTGGCGCGCTTTCTTCGAACGTTGGCTGAAGCAGACACCGATTGAGTAGGATCACACTCGAGTGGCAACGGCTCAGCTCTCCACTACCTGAACACGCGGCTTCAACACTCCGATTACGATACCTGCGGCGCTGACGGCTGCACCGACGATGGCCCACGGCGTCAGCATGGCGTGAGCGATCAGAAACCCGGCGATGACCGGGGCTACAATCTGCGAGATCGACATGAGGGATTGCGTCAACCCCAGCACAACGCCCTGTTCCTCCCGGCCGGCGCGTTGCGTGATCATGCTGGTGAGCGCGGGCCGCAGGACGCCGGTGCCGAACGACGAAATGCTGCTGGCCACGAGCAGGCCCGTCAGGTGGTAAGTGAATCCGATCATCGCGAAGCCCACCGTGGCAGTCATGAAGCCGGCCGCAACTAGCTTCTCCTCGCCAAACCTCTTCACCAGACGCCCGATCAGACCGCCCTGCAAAATGATCCCGAGGAAGCCGACGTAGGCGAAGACGTAACCAACCTCTTTCGGGCCGAAGGGGTGGCCGTTCCAGGTGTAGCGGCGCTCGGCGAATAGTGCGAAGCCGGACATGAAAATGGCGAATGTGAACGTGAAGGCGAAAAACTGCCAGAGCAATTCGGCGAGCACGGGACGCTTGAAATAGGTGGCATAGTTACCCCAGTCGAGCACGCGCAGACGGCGTCCGGCGGGGAGCGGCGGACCACCACGCTTGTCGGCATCGGGGACGACCGGCGCGGAAGGCAACAGGAAGTAGGTCGCGAGGATGCTCGTGGCGGATAGCGCGGCCGCGGCGAAGACGGGGTATTGATAACCAAAGGTGGAAAGGAAACCCGAGATGGCCGGGCCGATGAGAAACCCGACGCCGAAAGCCACACCGATCACGCCGAACGATTTGGCGCGTTCCTCCGGCCGTGTGACATCGGAGATGTAAGCTTGCGCGAGCGATAAGTTGCCGGCGGTGAGACCGTCGATGACGCGCGAAAGGAAGACCATCCAGAGAAGCCCGGCGAAGCCGGCCCACGCGAGGATCAGAAACCCGATGAACGTACCCATCTGGCTGACCAGCAGCAGGGGCCGACGGCCTACGCGGTCGGACATCTGGCCCAGCAGCGGGCCCGCCACAAGCTGGCAGGCCGCGTAAGTCGAGACCAGCAGTCCGACCACGGTGGGACTTGCGCCCAATCGCTCGGCATAGAACGGCAGCAGAGGCAGAATGATCGTCAGGCCCAGAACGTCGACCATGACGATCAAGAAGATCGGCAGTAGCGGCGAACGTTGCCGCGAGGCGACATCCGCTGCGTTCACCGCGCTCACGATGGGTAATTCACGATTTTCGCGAAAGAAGCGGCGTCAAGGCTTGCACCGCCTACCAGCACGCCGTTGATCTCTTCTTGCGCCATCAGGGTCTTGGCGTTATCGGGCTTCACACTGCCGCCGTAGAGAATGCGGAGATTCTGGGCCGCTTCGTTGCCATAGCGCGCGCGCATCTCGCGACGGATGATGCGGTGCGCATCGGCGGCGATTTCAGGCGTAGCGGTTTTGCCGGTGCCGATGGCCCAGACGGGCTCGTAGGCGATCACGATCTTCGCAAACTGCTGCGGATCGAGTCCGGTGATGCCTTTGCCACACTGGCCGCAGAGCACGGCTTCCGTTTTCCCGCCTTCGCGATGCTCCAGTAGCTCGCCCACGCAAACGATCGGCGAAAGGCCAGCTTCAAGCGCCGCTACGGTTTTTTTCAGCACGGTTTCATCGGTTTCGCCGAAGAACTGGCGGCGCTCACTGTGCCCGATAATCACGTGGGTAGCTCCGGCGGCGCGGATCATCGGCCCGGAAACTTCGCCGGTGAATGCGCCCTCCTTGGCCCAGTAAAGATTTTGCGCGCCGACCTGAATATTGGCGCCACTGGCCCCCTCGACGGCCGCCGCAAGATCAGGAAACGGCGGACAAATCACGATTTCACAATGCTTGGCCCCCGCGACGAGGGGCCGAAACGCCTCAAAAAAGGCACGGGTCTCCGCGGGCGTTTTGTACATCTTCCAGTTGCCCGCCATTACAGGTTTATTCATAAGCTGTGTGTGATGCGTTGCCGCGAGTGGCGCGGCAGCCACAATTTCGAGGGTAGCAGATGCAGGCCGAGTCTGAGGGGCTAGGCCGGGTTGTTAGCCCCGTGGACCTGCGGGCGCACTGGGCGGGGGCGCCGCCGAAAGGGCTTGCGCGGAGCAACCGCGCGGGAAGCCACGAGCGTAGCAAAGTCTTTCTCGCTGAGCACGGCGTTCGCGGCCTGCGGTTTCAGTTCGTGCGAAAGTTCCAATTGCGCCAATAGCACCTGCACGCACAACGCCGGACCTTCCTGAATTCCCACGTGGTACTTCTGAAACAGCCGCACATCCCCGGTCACGATGAAGTCGCGTGTCTGTTCGCCAGAAACAATGCCGTGAAAACGAAAGGTGCGGACGAAACCAGCCTGATCGAAGCCGACATACCGTAGCTGCATGGATTCTGGCGCCTTTTCCTGAGCGCGCGAAGTGTGGTGGCGGTCTTCGAACAGATGGACATTCGCAGCCTTCGGCCAATGGCCGCTTTGCAGTTCGAAGCTCACGGCCTGACCCACGGTCAACAGAGGGAAGTCGTGCTCCCACACCGCAGACCCCGCAAAATAAACCGTCTGGCCGTTCTCCGCCTGGATAAAGCCAGAGCGGTTGGTGGCACTCAGGTTCTTGATTCTTCCAATCATTGCGTTTTTTCGGGTGTCTGATCTGACCCGCCAGCAAGAGAAGTGCCAAGCCGGGCCGTTGGCTGGCTAAGGCTGAAGAATTCAGGCCGTCTGACTTAGTTCAGACTACCCGATGAGGGGAGCGAGAATGCCCAGCTCAGTTACCATGGTCGAACAATCCGCCCTTAAAGTCAATTTATTCTTGGGCCTACGAGACCGAAGACAGGAAACTCACACCGCGGTTGATGGCCGTTCCGAAATTCTCCGCCACGGTTTGCCCGATGTCGGAGAGGGTTCGACGCAGGCCCAGATTCACGCCGGCGCGCGCCTTGGGCCCATGGACGAGTAATGGCACGTACTCGCGGCTGTGGTCGGTGGAGGGTGTGGTGGGATCGCATCCGTGGTCCGCTGTGAAGATCGCCAGGTCACCTTCGGCCAGCTTAGCGGAGAACGCCGGCAGCCACGCATCGAACTGCTCGAGCGCGCGGGCGTAGCCTTCTACGTCATTGCGGTGGCCGTACTGCTGGTCGAAGTCCACCAGATTGACGAAGATCAAACCTTGGGCGGCCGCGTCCATGGCTTCGAGCGTTTTGGCCATGCCGTCGTCGTTGTTCTTGGTTTTAACGTGATCGCGAATGCCGCGGCCGAGGAACACATCGAAGATTTTCCCCACGCTGTAGACCTCGACACCTCGCTCGTCGAGACGGTCGAGCAGCATACCTTTAGGGGGTGGTACGGCGTAATCGTGGCGGTTGGGGGTGCGCGTGAATGCGCCGGGCGAGCCAATGAACGGCCGTGCGATCACGCGGCCCACCTCGTGCGGGCCGTGCAAGATTTCCCGCGCCGTTTCGCACATCTTGTACAGCTCCCACAGCGGGATGACTTCTTCATGCGCGGCGATCTGGAAAACGCTGTCAGCGGAGGTGTAAACGATGGGCGAGCCAGTGCGCATGTGCTCGTCGCCAAGTTCTTTAATGATTTCCGTGCCGGATGCCGCCTTGTTGCCTAGCGTGCTCCGGCCGATGCGCCGCTCGAACTCATCCATAATCTCGCGCGGGAAGCCGTGCGGATAAAGGGGCAGCGGCTTTTCCAGATGGATCCCAGCCATCTCCCAATGGCCGGTTGTCGTATCCTTCCCGGGCGAGGCCAGCGCACATCGGCCGTAGGCGCCGGCGGGGGAAGCTACGGGATCGAGATTGGCGAGGGGCTTGATGTTGGCCAGACCGAGACGGCACAGATTCGGCAGGCGCAGGCGGCGCAGGCGCGCGATGTTGCCGAGCGTGTCACTGCCCACGTCGCCGTAATCGGCGGCATCTGGCATGGCCCCGATCCCCACACTGTCCAGCACGATCCAGATCACACGGTGGAACACAATTCGAGGGTATCACTCGACATTCCGGGACACGCATATCCTATAATCGAGGCCGATGAGAGTCTTCCTATTTTCTATTCCCGCACTCCTGATAGCATCAACCGCATTCTGCGCGACGCCGGTGTCGGTATGGCCCGTCGACTCGCTTACGAAAGTCTTTCCTGACGATCCTTCCGGAAAGAATGGCGCCTCTGACCAGGCGTGGCTTCTCGCACGCAACGGCCACACAAGCTTGCAATTCGCGATTCGTTCGAACACACCACTTGCGGCCCTCGCAGCCACCGTCAAACTGGGCGGCGGCCTCCAGACACAGGTACGGCGCGTTGGTTACGTTCCGGTGCGCGCGAACCCGCCGGATACGCCAGCCGATGAGGTAGCGCGTTCCGCGCCGGCGAGATTCCCCGATCCCCTGTTTGAGGATTTTCCGTTCCGGCTGGACGCAGACCAGACGACACCGATCTGGATCACAGTTTATGCGCCCACGGGAACAAAGCCCGGCGTATACAAGGGCGAAGCTACATTCCGCGACGGCAAGAAGCGCGTGGCCAGCCTGCCCTTCCGCGTGGAAGTCACCCGCGCCACCGTCCCCGCCAAGCAGACGCTCAAGGTCACGACCTGGTTCAACCTGGACCAGGACTCGCTCGGAAAATATTACGACATCGGCGGCAGCTCGGACCGGTACTGGGAGGTGCTCTCCAACATCGGGCGAGTGCTCGGCGATCACAAGCAGAACGTGCTCATCACACCGGTTCTGTCGCTGACCGACGCGCATGTGAGCGGCGGAGGGTTGTCGTACGACTTCACGCGGCTCGATCGCTGGGTCGAAACGTTCACCCGCCTGGGTGTACTGGAAGTCATCGAGGGCAGCCATCTGATGGACCGCGCTTCCGGGTACGATTCGCCCCTGGCGATCCCTGCTTTCGTGGTTGAGAATGGCGAGGTCCGCAGGCAGACCGTTGGTGCGGACGACCCGCGTGCCGAGGCGCATTTCAACTCCTTCTTGCCGGCACTCTATGCACACTTGAAAGAAAAGGGTTGGCTAAACCGGTATGTGCAGCACGTGCTAGACGAAGCCCACGGCACCGAGCCGCCGGTCTATCTGCGATATGTCGGCATCATTCGCAAACACCTGCCTGGAGTGCCGACGATCGATGCCATCGATCAGACCGCCGGCCTGCTCGGCGACGCTTGCGACATCTGGGTGCCGCAGCTTGGCAAATTCGACGACAATCTTGACGCCATTCGCGAGCACGTCAGGAAAGGCGGACAGGCCTGGTACTACACATGCCTCTATCCCCAGAAACGCTACCTGAATCGCTTCATCGATTACCCGCTGCTCAAGACGCGGCTTCTGCATTGGTTCAATTATCGCTACGACTTCACAGGCTTCCTGCACTGGGGTGGGAATTACTGGTTCCAAGATCCGTATGGAAACGTGGAACCAGCCATCGAGGACGGCAAGGAGGTTCTGCCGGCCGGTGACGCCTTCATCACGTATCCCTGGCGCGAGAAGAACAGCATCCATAGCTCAATCCGCTTCGAAGCCGAGCGCGAGGGAATCGAGGATTATGAGCTGCTGCACGCGCTAGCGGCGACCGATCCGGAGAAAGCCCGGCAGCTCGCGGCGAAGGCGATCCCTGGACTGACCGACTACATCCGCGACGTGGCGGGGTTCCGGCGGTTGCAGGCGGAGCTGCTGAAAGCTCAGTAAGCCGGCGCGACCGCCTTTCTAGTGCCATGTGACAAGTTGTCCAAGGTTGTCACAATAACTTTGGTTAACTCCGCAACCGCTGGCCGCACGCATCTCGTTGAGAAATAACGCACTGGCCTTGCCACGCGGATGGTACTCAAAATGTAACTAAAGGCGACCATGAGAGTTAGACTGGTGCTTCAACTGAACCCCCTAAGTCCCCCTCAGGTGGTTGCCGCCGCGGCCGCTGAGTCGCGATCGGAACACCGCAGTGCTAAGCGGCTGCCGGTCGACTACCGATTCTCGATTTATTCGAACGATCCGGCGGGGCAGCGTTACATTCCCGCGCGCGGTGTCAACATGAGCCGCTCGGGCGCCCTGGTGGAAGCGGAGGAGCCGGTGAGCATCGGCAGCATCGTTGCGGTGAAGATCAACAAGCTCGGCCTGATGGGCAGCGCCTCAGTGCGCCACTGCACGATCAAGAGCGGCCGGTTCCGGATTGGCTTGCACTTCCCCAACCCGCTGACCCAGTCTCAATAAAACAACACGAAACCTTCACCCCGGCGACGCGCATCATAAGTTCATGGGGCGCGTTCGCTCGTTAGCTTTGGTGTTCCTTGCTGCACTGTTGCCGGCGGCGGACCTCATGCTGACGATCCCGCCCGTCAGGACGTCGCTGAACATCCAGAATCAGCCGATTGGCGTTACCGTCTCCGGATTTGTATCTGGTGTCGCGGCGGCTCGTGATTCGGCCGCATTTCAATTGCGCCTCAAGGCCGATCTCAGCGACTTGCAACAGAACATGACGGCGCTGCTCAGCTCACAGTTGAACCGGCCGGAGACGTGCGGCGAGCGGCTCACCATTACTCGCGCCACATTGGCACCGGACAGCCCAGCCGGCCTCTTAACTGCTGATCTGCACTACGAGAAGTGGGCGTGCGCCAAGGTGTTCGGCAAGAAGGTCGTGAAGCGGCTCGTCGGCGGAAACGGGACCGTCACGGTGCGGCTCACGCCGGCCGTGGAGGAGAATCGAACGGTAAAGCTGCAATCGGAAGTCGCATCGATCCAGGCGGACGGCTCATTGGGCGAGGCGCTCCGTTCGGGCTCGCTGGGCCCGACGTTGCGAGACAAAATCCGCACTACGCTGGCCTCCGCCCTGGACAAAGCCAACCTGCAAGCCACCATCCCCGCCGAACTTCAGCCGGTCACCGCCATTCGTAGCGCCCAGTTCACTGGCAGCGATGGTCATTTATCTCTCGAACTGGCGGGCGCGGTACGAATCTCCGCCCAACAACTACGGCTGCTGATCGATCAACGAAGAGCGAGCGCCTCAACCCACTGAATCGCACCACCGAGCCTTTACGGAAGGGTCTCTTTGGCGATCTTTTGCTTCTGCTCATCACGAAAGCGATGCAGTTTCGCACGAAGCTCGGGACGGCTGTTGGCCAGGATCGCGATGGCCAACAGCGCGGCATTCTTGGCTCCCGGTTTGCCAATGGCAAGCGTTCCGACCGGCACACCGGCGGGCATCTGGACCGTAGACAGCAGCGAATCCATGCCCTTGAGAGACGCGCTCTCCATCGGGACGCCCAGCACGGGCAGCGTCGTATAAGCGGCGGTGACGCCTGCCAGGTGTGCCGCGCCGCCGGCCCCGGCGATGATCACTTCGAGACCTCGCGACTCCGCACTTGACGCAAACTCAGAGGCGAGTTCCGGCGTTCGATGCGCGGAAAGTACACGGTTTTCGTGGGAAACGCCGAACTCCGTGAAGGTCTCGCTGGCGGCGCGCATGACTTCCCAGTCGGACTTGCTGCCCATGATCACGGCGACCAGGGGTTTCGAATTCTCAGACATCTGCGGAAACTATTCTCCTTGGGAGAGTGTGTAGCCGGCCTTACCGTCAAAATTGCGGAGGCTCTCGGTTTTGACCACGTCCAGCCCCGCCGCCGCAACGCGCTCCAGTAGCGACAGAATATGTCGGGAGGTCACGGCTGCGCCTGGCTGCTTGGCAAAGTAGCGGCAGCGGAAACTATCGGTACAGAACGTTTCCGGAACGCCATCGGGCCAGACTTTCAGTCCACGGTTGGCGATGGTGGAAAGCTTGAGGCCGTCGAGATCGATGCGCTGCATTGCCTCCGCCAATTGGTTGGGGTTGCGGCTGGGCCACTCCAGATAGATGTCGATGCCGACCAACTCCGTCTTCGGAGCCGGTAGCGCGGCCTTCCCTGCCCCGGCCGCGTGCGGGCTTCGATGGGCATAACTCACGGCCTTCAACGTCTCCGGCTTCTTGCCCAGCCGCGCGATTACGGCGTCGGCAAATTCCTTCGTCCCGACCTTCTGCTTACTAATTCCTTCGGTGAAGATATCGTAGGTGTGGACGCCCTCTTCGAGCGTGCGCAGCCAGCCGTTATGCACGCGTTCGGCGGCTTCCGGCTGATCGATATGGACCAGCATCAGCACCGCGCCCAGCAGCAGGCCCGAAGGATTTGCCAGGTTTTGCCCCGCCCGACGCGGCGCCGAGCCGTGAATCGCTTCAAACATTGCGCAATGATCGCCAATGTTCGCCGATCCCGCTAGGCCCACCGAACCCGCAATCTGTGCAGCCACGTCCGAGAGAATGTCGCCGTAGAGATTCGGCATCACGATCACGTCAAAGGCTTCAGGCGTGTCGGCCAGCTTGGCGGCGCCAATGTCGACGATCCAGTGCTCGTTCGGAATGTCGGAATACTCCGCCGCGATTTCATCAAAGACTTTGTGGAAGAGACCGTCAGTCATCTTCATGATGTTGTCTTTGGTGAAGCAGGTGACCTTCTGGCGCTTGTGCTGCCGCGCGTACTCGAAGGCGTAGCGCACGATCTTTTCGCAACCCGGCCGCGAAATCAGCTTCAAACACTCGATTTCGTTCGTGGTCAGGCGATACTCGACGCCCGCATACAGATCTTCCTCATTCTCGCGAACGATCACGACGTTCATCTTGTGGTGCTTGGTCTCGACGAACGGATGATAGGAGACGCAAGGCCGCACGTTGGCGTAGAGACCGAGCGTCTTGCGCGTGGTCACGTTGAGGCTCTTGAACCCTCCGCCCTGCGGTGTCGTGATGGGCGCCTTCAGGAACACTTTCGTGCGCCGCAGCGACTCCCACGAGCTGGGCTCGATCCCCGCGGTATTGCCCCGCAGATAGACCTTTTCTCCGATTTCAATCGTCTCGATGTCGATCGGAGCCCCCGCCGCCTCCAGAATGCGGAGCGTGGCGTTCATGATTTCGGGACCGATCCCGTCGCCATGCGCGACGGTTATGGGAACTTTGGATGCCATAAGGGTGGACTACCCAAGATAAGGAATAATTGGAGCGCGCGCAACCGTGTATAGCATAATGAAGATTCCCGGTCACACCATGCGGATATGTTATTTGGACGCCTTTTCGGGCATCAGTGGGGACATGCTGGTCGGCGCGCTGGCCGATGCAGGAGCGGACTCGTCTGTCATCGCGGACGGCTTGCGCTCGTTGCACAGCGGCGCGTCCGTGACCTTTGAAAAAGTGAAGCGCTGCGGCATTGCGGCCAGCAAATTCCACGTGCACGTGGATGAGCCGCAGAAACACCGGCATCTTTCGGGAATTCTGAAGATGATCGAAGCGGCGTCCCTGCCGGACCGGGTGAAACAGAACGCGTCGGCTGTGTTTCAGCGGCTTGGCGAGGCGGAAGCCGCCGTGCACCAGGTTCCCATCGAGAAAATCCATTTTCACGAAGTCGGTGCGGTTGATTCAATCGCCGATATCGTCGGCGCGTGCCTGGGTTTCGAACTCGTCGGCGCTGAGGCCATTTATAGTTCGCCGCTCAATCTTGGCAGCGGAACGGTGAAAGCGGAACACGGCGTGATGCCCGTGCCTGCTCCCGCCACAGCAGCGCTCGTTGCCGGCAAGCCGGTCTATTCCCGCGGTCCCGCCGTTGAACTGACGACACCAACTGGTGCGGCGGTCGCAGTCACACTGGCGCGGGATTTCGGCGTGATGCCGCCGATGAAGATCGCGGCCATCGGGTATGGCGCCGGCGGTCATGATTTTGCCGAGCAGGCCAACGTGCTGCGCATTTTCGTAGGCCAGGCATCTGGCGCAGTGGAAGCCACCACGGTTTCGGTGATTGAAGCGAACATCGACGATTCGAGCCCGCAGGTGCTGGGTTATGCCGTGGAGCGGTTGCTCGATGCCGGCGCGCTGGACGCCACGCTCGAGCCTCTCGAAATGAAGAAGGGACGGCCCGGCACGCTGTTGCGCGTCATCGCAACGCCGGAGCAACGCGCGGCCCTCGCCGAGATTATTTTCCACGAAACCACGACGCTGGGCGTGCGCACTTACACCGCCGAGCGGCTGGTGCAGGCGCGCCGCTGGGTGGAAGTCGAGACGCCGCACGGCAAAGTGCGAATGAAAGTCTCAGAGCGCTCGTTCGCTCCCGAGTACGAAGACTGCCGCGCCCTCGCACGCGCCACCGGCGTGGCCCTCAAAGACATCATCGCCGAAGCGAATTTTGCATATTTGAAAAACCATCGATGAAATATTACCTGACAACACCGATTTACTACGTCAACGCGGCCCCGCACATCGGCCACACTTACACCACCATTGCCGCCGACGTGATCAAGCGCTTTAAGCGCATGCAGGGGTTTGACCCGGTGGTGCTGACAACCGGCACCGACGAACACGGCCAAAAGGTGGAACGCTCCGCGCAGGCAGCGGGAAAAACGCCGCAGGAGTTCACCAAGGCCATCGCCGAGGAGTTCAAGCGCCAGTGGAGCGACTTCGGTCTGGGCATCGACCACTTCGTCCGCACCTCCGATGACCCGAAGCATCGCGAAACCGTGCAATGGCTCTTCGAGCGCTGCCTGAAGAACGGCGCTGTTTACAAGGGCAGCTATACCGGCCAATATTGCGTCTTCGACGAATTGTACGTAAACGAAGCCAAACCCGGTGACCCCTGCCCGGATTGCGGCCGGCCCACGGAGACGGTCACCGAAGAGAACTACTTTTTCAAACTCTCAGCCTTCGCGGATCGCCTGCTCGAACTCTACGAAAAGCAGCCCGACTTCATCCAGCCCGAGGCCAAGCGCAACGAAGTCATCTCCTTCGTGAAGCAGGGCCTGAACGACCTTTCCATCAGCCGGACCTCGATCAAATGGGGCATCCCGGTGCCGGTCGAGGGCAAGCACGTGTTCTACGTGTGGTTCGACGCTCTCACCACTTATCTGTCCGCGGTGAGAGACACGGGCCTCTGGCCCGCCGACCTGCACCTCATCGGCAAGGAGATCGTCCGCTTCCACGCCATTTACTGGCCGGCGTTCCTGATGGCCGCCGAATTGCCGCTTCCCAAGCACATCTTTGCGCACGGCTGGCTGCTGTTCGAGCAGGACAAGATGAGCAAATCGCGCGGCAACATCGTGCGTGCCGAGCCGATCCGGAAAGTGATGGGCGCCGACGCGCTGCGCTATTTTCTTCTCCGCGAAATCGTATTCGGGCAGGATGGGAGCTTCAGCTACGATGCCCTCATTGGCCGTTACAACTCCGAGCTTGCCAACGGTTTGGGTAATCTAGCGAGCCGCACGCTGACGATGATTCAGCAGTATCGTGCCGGAGTGGTTCCCGCTGGCAACGCGGAACAGATACAAAAAGTCGCATGCGAAACGATCCGCGCAACCGCTGACGCCTTCTATAAGTTCGAATTCTCTAAGGGGCTCGAATCGATTTGGTGGCTGTTATCGGCGGTGGATAAGTTCATCGTGGAGCAGGCGCCTTGGAATTTGGCGAAAAGCCAGGAGGCCGAGAAACAAGTAAAGCTGGATGCGGCGCTTTATGCCTCCGCCGAAGCCCTGCGCATCGCCACCGCTCTGCTATCGCCAGTTCTGCCCGAGTCCTGCGCCAAGATCTGGGAGCAGCTCGGCATGACCGAGCCGCTCGACTCCATACGTCTCGACTCTCTTGCCTGGGGGCAACTGCGCGCAGGTCAGAAGATCGGCCACATCGCCGCCGTCTTCCCCCGCATCGACGCCAAACCGGCCATCGAAAAAATGCGCGAACTGGAAGCGCAGGTCTCGGCCGAGCAGGCGGTCCTGATGGGCAAGGCACCGGTTCCTAGCCCTCAGCCCACAACCACCGGCCCGCAAATCACCATCGATGATTTCTCGAAAGTCGACCTCCGCGTCGGCCAGGTGCTCTCCGCCGAGCGCGTCAAGGGCGCGGACAAACTGCTGCACTTGAAGGTCGATCTCGCCGAAGCCGAGCCGCGCTCCATCGTTGCCGGCATCGCGGAAGCTTACACGCCGGAAGCGCTGGTTGGCCGCAAAGTCGTCATCGTAGCCAACTTGGCGCCACGAAAACTGCGCGGGCTGACTTCGAACGGAATGATCGTCGCCGCGTCGCTCGAAGGCGGCAAACCCGTGCTGGCCAGCTTTCTCGAAGAGATCCCCGTGGGTGCGCGGCTGAAGTGAAGCTGGTCGATTCCCACTGCCATCTCGATGACGAGAAGTTCGCCGCTGACCGCGAGGCCACGGTCGCCCGCGCTCGCGAAGCCGGCGTTGAGCGCATGATGGCGATCGGCACGGGCAATGGCCCGCCCGATCTCGAAGCCGGTCTCCGCCTCGCACGCGAGCACGAATTCATCTACGCCACCATCGGCGTACATCCGCACGATGCCGCCAAGGCCACGCCCGAAACATTCGGCCGCCTAGCGGAGCTGGTGCGCGAACCCAAGGTCCTGGCTATCGGTGAGATCGGTCTCGATTACCACTACGACTTCTCCCCGCGCGACGTGCAGCGCCGTGTCTTCAGGCAGCAACTGGAACTCGCCGCACATACTCGTAAGCCCATCGTGATCCACACGCGCGAAGCATGGGACGATACGCTAGCACTCATCCGTGAACATGGCTTGCCCTTCGGTGGCATCATGCATTGCTTCACGGGCGGAACGGCAGAAGCCGATCAGGCCCTGGAATTGGGCTTTCACCTCAGCTTCGGTGGAATCCTGACATTCCCGAAAGCGGACGATGTTCGGCAGGCCGCCGCACGCACGCCCGAGGATCGCCTGCTGATCGAAACCGATTCGCCGTATCTCGCTCCCGTCCCACACCGCGGCAAACGCAACGAGCCCGCTTTTCTTGCCGAAACGGCCTTGCGTCTCGCCGAACTGCGCGGCGCAGCCCCCGCGGACATCGCCCGCGCGACCACCCGGAATTTCGACCGTCTGTTTCGCCTCGGTGAGTTTGCAGGCGCTCCCCAAGGTTGACTGTCCAAAACGCTGAGTTGCATTCTGTGCGCGGATCGTGCATTCTAATAGGTTTTCATTCTTCACGACAGCATGCGCATCAGGATTCTTTATCACGACCACTGCTTCGACGGCGCAGCCTCCGCAGCGTTTTTCAGCCGTTTCATGGAAGGCGCATTTCACCCCGGCGCTGAGTTCGCCTTCACCGGGATGGCGCACAAAGCCTCGCAGCTTTTCGAACCTGAGCTTTTCGATGGCGACGAGAACGCGATTGTCGATTTCAAGTACTCGAACGATCCCCATCTCACCTGGTGGTTTGATCATCACCAAAGCGCCTTTCTGACTCCCGAGGATGCCGAGCATTTCCGGCAGGATCGTAGCGGCAAGAAAATGTACGACCCGTCCTTTAAATCCTGCACTGGTTTCATTCGTACCGTCGCTCAGGAGAAGTGGGGTTTCGCGGCGCCGGATCTCGACCAGTTGGTCTACTGGGCAAATATCATCGACGGCGCGCAGTATCCCGATGCCAAGACCGCGGTGGAATTGGGCGCGCCGGCCATGAAGCTGACGCTGGTTATCGAAGGATCCAAAGGTTCGGGAATGGTCCAGAACATCATTCGCTGGATGCGTCACCGCACTCTCGAGGAGATTCTGGCCGAGCCGGAAGTGCAGCAGTTATTCCAGGTTCTGTACAAGAGGCATGTCGACTCCGTGGAGATGATTCGCAACCGGGCGCGCAACGAGGACGGTGTCATCTACTTCGATCTGACAGGTTACGACCTGGAAGGTTATAACAAATTTATTCCATACTACCTGTTTCCCGACTCCACTTACACGGTTTCAGTAAGTCCATCCAGCTTTCGGACTAAGGTGTCGGTGGGGTCCAATCCCTGGGCTGTCCACGAACCCAAGCACAATCTCGCCTCCATCTGCGAGCGTTACGGTGGCGGCGGACATCCGCGCGTCGGCGCCATCAGCTTCGAACCTGGCGCTCTAGAAAAAGCCCGCACCGTCGCTGCGGAAATTACGCAAGAGTTGAAGAGCTAGAATAAACACCACCGAAGACCCGTCGCTTGAGTTACCGCTTCCCGAAATATTCCACGCTCTCGAGTAACTTCTCCACGTGCTTGGCCAGCACGTCGCACTCCAGATTTACACGGCCGCCGGGCTTGTAAGTGCCTAGCGTCGTGACCTCATAAGTGTGCGGAATAATCGTTACGCTCAACACGTCCCGATCGAGCGAGGCAATCGTCAGACTAATGCCGTCAATGGCGATCGACCCCTTGAACACTAAGTACCGGTCCAGTTCCGCCGGTACCCGGATCTTGAGCCACCAGTTTTCGTCGCCGATTGAGTCGAGCGACAGAAATTCGCCCGTCCCGTCCACGTGCCCTTGCACGATGTGCCCACTAAGGCGATCGGTTGGCAAGAGCGGCCGCTCCAGATTCACGCGCGATCCCGCCGCCAGGTCGCCCAGGTTACTGCGGCGCAACGTCTCCGGCGCCAGATCCGCCGCGAAAGACTTCCCGTCCAGCGCGACGGCCGTCAGACACACACCGTTTACGGCGATACTCGAGCCTTCTTTGAGATCCTCCATCACGCGCGCGCATCGCACCCGCAGCCGCGCGCCCGCCGTCTGTTTCGCTAGTTCTTCTACCGCGCCCAGTTCCTCAATGATCCCCGTGAACACTTCAAAACTCCTTCCGGACGTAGCCTTCTACGGCGAACTCGTCCTCGGCCACGCTATGTACTTGAATGCCGTGCAGCCGGATCGCATCCATCCGCCGGCGCCGGCCCGTGCCACCGGCCATGGGCAGAGACTCGGTGCCACCCAGAATCTTCGGAGCGTAGTAGAACAAAACTTTATCTACGATGCCGCTATCCAGCGCCGCCCAGTTCAGCATACTCCCAGCCTCAATCACGAGCGACAATCGCTTCTCCTCGCCCAGCCACTCCACTAGCCGCCGCAGATCGGTTCGTCCTGCGCGCCCGTCAAAAATGAGCACCCGCACGCCCCGGCTCTCCAGCGCCTTCCGCCGCTCGCTCGACGCCGCCGAAGTCGCGACCACCGCCAGATCTTCCTTCGCGCCCGTGACCATCTTCGAGTCCAACGGTATGCGAAGTTGGGAATCGGCCACCACCCGCAACAACGGCCGGCTGCGCGGCAGTCCCGTCCGGTCGGTCAGCATGCAATCGTCCGCCAGCACCGTCCCCACACCAGTCAGGATCGCGTCTGAGTTGTGCCGCAGCAGTTGCACATCCGCCCGCGCCAGGTCGCTCGTGATCCAGCCGCGGTTATCATCGGGCGCCGCGATCTTGCCGTCCAGCGTCAATGCCGTCTTGAGAGTCACTAACGGGCAGCCGGTTCGCATGAAATGCACGAAATCTTCGTTCAGCTTCTCCGCCTCGGCCGTGAACTCGCTCGCCAGTTCCACTTCCACACCAGACGCGCGTAGTTTGCGAAATCCCTCGCCGGCAACCTGCGGATTCGGATCCTGCATCGCGCTCACCACCCGGCTCACGCCCGCGGCAATCAGCGCTTCCGCGCACGGCCCCGTACGGCCCTGGTGCGAGCAGGGCTCCAAGTTGATATACAACGTCGCCCCGCGCGCCCGCCCTGCCGCCTCTTCGATCGCGTGAATTTCGGCGTGCTTTCTGCCGGCGTACGTGTGAAACCCACGGCCCACCACTTCGCCTTCTTGCACGAGCACCGCGCCCACCATGGGATTCGGGCTGGTCTGCCCCTTCCCGCGGCGTGCCAGTTCAAACGCCTCGCGCAAAAACGTAGGATTCATTTTTCGAACAGCGATTCGATGAATTTTTCCGGATCGAATGGCAGCAGGTCATCGGCCTTCTCGCCAATCCCCACGTAGCGGATGGGCAGGTTCAATTCATGCGCAATGGCAATCACCACTCCGCCCTTGGCTGTGCCATCCAGCTTGGCCAATACGATCCCCGTCACGCCGGAACTTTCCGTGAATTTCCGCGCCTGCTCCAGCCCGTTCTGCCCAGTCGTCGCGTCGAGCACCAGCAGCACCTCATGCGGCGCTCCCGGAATGACGCGCGCCGCCGTCCGCTGCATCTTTTCCAATTCGGCCATCAGGTTGGCCTTGTTCTGCAAACGCCCCGCCGTGTCCACGATCACGTAATCTGTCTTGCGCGCGCGCGCCGCTTGCAACGCGTCGAATAGCACCGCGCTGGGATCGGCGCCTGGCTTCTGCCGGATCACCTCCATGCCCGTGCGTTCCCCCCAGATCTGTAGCTGCTCCACCGCCGCCGCGCGAAACGTATCCGCCGCGCACAGCAGCACGCTTCGCCCTTCCGCCCGGTACTGCTGCGCCAGCTTTCCAATGCTGGTAGTCTTTCCCGCGCCGTTGACACCCACCACCATCACGACCGCGGGCGGCGCATCCACGTGCGCCAGCGGCCGCTCCGTCGCTTGCAGAATCTCTAGCAGATGCTGGCGAATCAATCCGCGCAACTCGGCCGCATCCCCCACCAGCCTGCGGTCCACCTGTTGCCGGATCCGCTCCAGGATTTCGTTCGTGGTACTCACCCCGATGTCCGCGCTGATCAGCGTGTACTCCAGCTCATCCAGCAGATCCGCGTCGATTTCCTTCTTGCCCGCCAGCACGTCTTCCAGGCGCGAAACCAGACCCGCCCGCGTCTTCTCCACCCCGCTCTTCAGCCGCTCCAGCAGGGATGGCTCTTGTTCCACCGAGCCGAATAGAGTTTGGATCATTTTGATTTATTGTAACAACCGGCGGAAATCCACCATCACACCGGAAACGGTACAATCCTCCAAGATCACCATGGAACCCGCGCCGCGCCTCCAGACACCGGAAAGGCCCGGTTGGATAGCCATCGCGCTCATCGCGGCATTTGTCCTCGCGCCCGTGGGGATGTTTCTCATCGCCGCCCGTCTCGTCAAGCGGACCCCCGCTCCTGACCTTTCCGCCGTCACCGTCGTTCCGTTCGCCGGCCAAACCCCCGGCGCTGATTTCACCACTGGGCTCACGGATGCTCTGGCAAGAGATCCAGGCCTCCGCGTCGTCAACGCGCCAGGCGCCGGTGCCTTGATCGAAGGAAGCGTGCAACAGTCTGGAGACCGCGTGCGCGTCGCAGTCCGTCTGGTTCGAGCCACCGGCCGCAACCTGCTGTGGGCCCACACTTATGATCTCGCGATCCAAGACGTGCCGGCCGTACAACGAGACATCGCGCGTGGCGTTGCGGCCGCGCTGCGCCTCTACCAGCAGGTGCCTCAACCCTGACTTCCCCGCCCCTTTGCCGCTTGCACCTTCTCTTCGTGTTAACTAAGGTATACACTACAGAAAATGCCAGACCGGAATCTAGAGGAAGCCATCTTCCAGTTGCAGAGGCTCAACACCGAAAACGGCGTCAAGCAACTGGTGGAAGAAGCTGCGCAGTTATTCTCCAGAGGACGCCACATGGAAGCCGGCGCCTTGCTTGAGAAAGCCGAGGCCATCATAGCCACGTCCGGTGCGCCGCCCGCGGGCAACCGCCATCCTTCAACGCCGGCCGGCCATTCGGAACAGATCAAAGTGGAGGAACGCGGAAAAGTGGAAGAGCGGCCCAGGGTTGATGAGCAGGCGATGGCCAACATGGCAGGCACGCTGGCGGATGGCCTGTCCAAAATCCTAACCGGCGCTTTTCAGGAATTGGAGCGCCACATCATCGGCGAAAGCCACAAAATCAGCACTTCTCTCGAGCAACAGCTCAACCGGCTTCAGACCACTACAGACAGCCTGGTGCAGCTCAAGGTCAACTTTGAGCAGTTGGCCGCAGCCGTCTCTGAGCAGAAGCTGGCCAATGCGGCCCTGGTCCAGAAACAAGACCAGGCGTCGGGCAAGGTCACCGCGATCGAAGAATCCGTGGCCCGCCATGAAACGGAACTGGGCGCGCTCCGCGGCGAGACCACAACCCTGCGGGCCGAGGCCGCCTCGCTCCGCACCGAAGCCGGCTTGTTGCGCACCGAGGCCAAGGATTTTTCCACGGTGACCGCGCAGCAGATCGACGGCGTTACCGCCCGGCTTGGTTTGCATCAGGAGGAGCTGACCGGATTGAAGTCCAACGTGTCGGAGATCTCCCGCAAAGTGAATGGTATCATCGAGCGCCTCGACTCCCAGGCGGAGGTCATCCGGGCTTTGAACGAAACCCAGGCACGGCGCAGCGCGGCACTCGACGAACTTCTTGGCGTGCTGACCCGCCTCAAAGCACCTGCCGAGACGATGGTGGCCGCGGCTGCCGGCCACCTGTAGAATCAGCCGTTATCGGCGGTGCCGCACGCGTAACTGGGGAGGCCGAATTTGCAGCGCCTAATGCTGTTCCTCGCCGTCGCTGGCAGTCTCTGCGCGGCCCGGAACGCCTACGAGCTTCGCGGAAGCATCCTGCCCAAGTCGCCGGCTCACGTTTCGCTGTTCGGCGCCACCACGCCCTTTCACACTGAAACCGTCGCCGATGAGGGCGGGAGTTTCCGCTTCCGGGCATTGCTCCCCGGCCAGTACACCGTCGCTGTCTCCCTGCCAGGCCGCGGCGAGGTCCGGCAAACCGTCGAGATCGGCCCCGGAACCGCCGATTCGAAGGGCCGGCTCTCCGTAACCATTCACGCCGAGGATTCTCATGTGGTGTCTGGAGAAGTCCTCGAAGATTTCAGCAAGGTTTCTACGCGCGAACTATCTATTCCAGAAAGCGCGCGCCACGAGTACGAGGAAGCTGAAAGAAAGCTTGCCCATCGCGACGTCGCCGCCGCCTGCGCCCACCTGGAGAACGCCGTGCGCATCGCCCCCCAGTTCACCGCCGCATGGAATACGTTGGGTACCATTGCCCACCAGACGCGACAGTATGCGCAGGCGGAGGCGCACTTTCACAAAGCGCTCGAGCAGAACCCCGCCTCTTACGAACCCTTGGTCAACCTGGGCGGTACCCTGCTCTCCGAGCGCAAAGCCGGCGAGGCATTGCCGTACAACCGGGACGCCGTCCGCAGCCGCCCCAACGACGCGCTGTCGAATGCGCAGCTAGGCATGAACTACGCGATGCTCGGGAATCTGGATCTCGGCCAGCAGTATCTCGAAATCGCCAAGCGCATCGATCCCGGGCACTTCTCCTATCCGCAACTTACACTCGCCCGCATCCATCTCGAGCGCAATGAGCGCGCCATGGCCGCTGAAGAGCTCCGCGACTTCCTCGAGCGCCATCCCGATTCTCCGCAAGCCGCTCAAGCCCGCGAGCAATTGAAGGAATTAGGAAAATACTGAAAAGGGTTGGAAACCGCGTTCGCAATCGCTAACCGAGCCGCGATGAAAGGGAACGGAACCTGCGTGTTCCGGCCTACGGCAGCACAAAGAAGCCCGATTCCACCCGTTCGCCATGAACGCGCGTCCACACTACGCGGGCTGTCCTGGGTGATGAGTCATCGAAGCGGCACCGCACCATTTGGCCGCAACTCAATCCGGCAAAGGTGTGTTCCACTCGGAAACCATTCGCGCTTTGGTCGACCAGCCGGCCGCGCACTTCGCTAGGACCGGCCTTCGTTCCTATGTCGCCAAGCAGAAGCGAGATGGCTCCTTCGCCTGCTTGCCGCAGCTCACCGCGCTGCTGTGCGCACTCAGCGGCCACGGGCGCCGCAATGGAAGCGGTCGGCTTCATCTCAAACAAATTATGCCAGGATAGTGGCTTGATGTCGATAGTAACTTCATAACTACTGGACCTTAAACGTCTGTAACCTTCGCCTTAACAGCATTCGCCTACAGCAGTATAGTAGCCCGATGGATAGCAAAATAGTTATAACCTAAGTTATCAAACCATCTAGACAGACAACGTACGGCTTACAGTGGCGTACACTTAATTTAAGCATTGCGTCGGATACGTCACTCAGTTATTCTGTTTTCGGTGAGTTAGTCTGCCATGAGTATTGTACTATTGGCCACGGCTCTATTCCTGGTACTGATGGGCATCGGGTTCGGCATGCTCTTCGCAAAACTGCTGGCGCACCGGACCACGCTGCCCGCTTCCGAGGATTGGGAGGACGTTTGTTCACCCGGCCGGTACAAGGCCATGGAGCGTCTGCTCGAGCAAACAGACTACCAATACTTAGCAGCTAAGTCGGGCGATAATAATAAGCTCCAAAAGCGGTTGCGCGATCGCCGCGTCCGTATTTTCAGCTCTTACTTGAACTGCCTGTCGCAGGACTTCACGCGCATCTGCAACGCCATCAAGAAGATCATGGTGGATTCCCAGGTGGACCGCCCCGATCTTGCGGGCTTACTGATGAAGCAGCATTTCATCTTTAGTCTCACGGTACTGTCCATCGAAATCCGGCTCGTTCTGTATAACTTCGGCTGGGGAACTCCCGATGGGCGAAGCCTCGTTCGCTCTCTCGACAACATGAGCGCCCACCTCCGCACACTCTTGCTCGTCGTAGACACCGCCTAAGCGCTACCGACGGCGCAGTCCAGTTCCGCTTGCTGTATCATGTTTAGCTTCCATGAGACGCGCGATATTTCTGCTTTCCTGTAACCTCGCCGCACCGGCTCTTTGGCCCCAGGGACTCGAATACGTAAAGGCTCACTATACGAAGTACGAATATGAGATCCCCATGCGCGACGGTAAGAAGCTCTTCACATCCGTCTACGCTCCCAAGGACACTTCGCAACCCTACCCCATCCTGCTCTCGCGCACGCCGTACAGCGTCTCACCGTATGGCGAGGATAACTATCGCACTAGTCTCGGCCCGGACGAAATGTTCGCCAAGGACGGATTTATCTTCGTCTACCAGGATGTGCGCGGCCGGTGGATGTCGGAAGGCGACTTCGCCGACATGCGGCCGATCAAAGACAGGAAAACCGGCCCCGCCGACACCGATGAAAGCACCGATACCTGGGACACCATCGATTGGCTCATCAAGCATGTTCCCAACAACAACGGCCGCGCCGGCTTGTGGGGTGTCTCGTATCCGGGCTTCTATACCGCCGCCGGCATGATCGACGCGCATCCCGCGCTCAAAGCCGTTTCGCCCCAGGCGCCCATCACCGACTGGTTCATCGGCGACGATTTTCATCACAACGGCGCCCTTTACCTCCCACACATGTTCCGCTTCTTCTACGGATTTGGCAGGCCCCGTCCCGAACCCATCACCCAGGAGCCGCCCTTGCCCGACGCCACCCACAGTCCCGATGGCTACGATTACTTCCTCCGCCTCGGCCCGCTTTCCAATATTGACGAAAAGGTCTTCAAAGGCGATGTCGCCTTCTGGCGCGAAATGGTCAAGCACCCCAACTACGATGAATTCTGGCAGGCTCGCAACCTGCGCCCGCATCTGAAGAACATCAAGCCTGCCGTGCTGACCGTCGGTGGCTGGTTCGATGCCGAAGATCTGTTCGGCGCCCTGAACACATACAAATCGGTGGAGCAGCAAGGCCCCGCCGCCCATAACCGGCTCGTCATGGGCCCCTGGTACCACGGCGGATGGGGCGGTGATGGAGATCACCTCGGCGCCGTTCCATTCGGCTCCAAAACCGGCGAGTTCTTCCGCGAACACATCGAGTTCCCGTTCTTCCGGTACTATCTCAAGAAGCAGGATGATTTCGATCTTCCCAAAGCTTACGTGTTCGAAACCGGATCGAATCAGTGGCGCAAATACGATGCATGGCCGCCAAAGAATGCCCAGGTGAAGTCGATTTACTTCCACCCCGGCGGAAAACTGTCCTTCACGCCTCCTTCCGAAGACGCCGCGTTCGACGAATACATCAGCGACCCCGCAAAGCCAGTCCCCTATATCAGCGAAACCTCCCCGACCATGACCCGCGAACACATGGTCGAAGATCAACGCTTCGCCTCCACGCGCCCCGACGTCTTGGTCTACGAGACCGAACCGCTCACCGCTGACGTCACGCTCGCCGGACCGGTCGATCCTCGCCTGTTCGTTTCCACCACCGGCACTGATTCCGATTGGGTCGTCAAGCTGATCGACGTCTACCCCGACACCTTCCCCAATCCCGATCCCAACCCCACCGGCGTCAAAATGGGCGGCTACCAGCAATTGGTTCGTGGCGAACTGATGCGCGGCCGCTATCGCCACAGCTACGAGAAACCGGAAACCTTCACCCCAGGCAAAGTCGACCAGGTCGACTACACCATGCCCGACGTCAACCACACCTTTCGCCGCGGCCACCGCATCATGGTCCAGGTGCAAAGCAGTTGGTTCCCGCTTGCCGACCGCAATCCCCAGAAGTTCGTCGATATCTACAACGCCAGAGCGGCGGACTTCCAAAAGGCCACCGAGCGTGTCTACCGGTCCCGTACCGCGCCATCGTCAATTCAGGTCCGGGTCCTGCCGTAATTATTCTGAAAATCATCCCTCCCATTCCGATAAGTTCACTGTGGGAGCTTTTCTCGATGATGCCGAAGCAATTCTGCAAGCCGCCGAAGCGGCTGCCGAATCCGCCTCGAATCCGGCAAATGTCACCATCCTGATCAGCCAGCAAGGCGGCATCCACATGGTGTCCGATTCCGACTGGCCACTTGCCTCCCTGGAGGCTCACCACGGTGCCCGAACGGCCTACCGGGTTAGCCAGGCAAGCGGCCACGTTACCGTGGAAGGACGCTCTGGGAACCAGCGATGCCGCCTGGAAACTGAACACCCGCAAGCAGTTGCACGCCGTCTACTGGCCGGCCCGACTGCCTATATTGAGACTATTTCCCTCCGCCAGCACTCCTAAAACGTGCCGCGCCCAACGGACCTGCCGGTATCCCCGCAAACTGAGCCAGTAGTAAGTGAAGAACTGATTCGGAAGGTCGAACGGCGGTCAGCCGACATTGCCAACGACGTTGACCGCTTGCGGTTTGTGCGCGACTCGATCGCCAAGCACGAAGCCGCACTCCGCCGGCGGGCACGGTTTCTTCGACGGTCGATGGAACGGGGCCGGCTGCGAGTGCGCCTGGCGTTCGGTATCCCATTGACAGCATTACTCTTCGTCGTTACATCAACCCCCGATGTCCGATCAGTCCCCCAGCGGCCGATCCCCATCCGTACTCAGACGGTCGAGATTGCAGCCCCAAAGGTCTGGCTGGTGGAACGGAAAGCGGGGCTGGAAATTTACAGCAACGGCCTGCGGATAGACGATGAATTCCTAACTGCCACTCACCCAAGGGCTTACCGGGCGTTTGACCGGCGATCTTTGCGAGTATCCAACCCGGAAGCCCGGCCAGCGGGCATTGTTTTTCACACCACCGAGAGCCGCATGGCCCCCTTCGAGCCTAGCCAAAATGCCCGCCTGCAGTACAACGGGCGTAATCTGCTGGCCTATATTGCCCATAAGCGCTTATATCACTTCGTGATAGACCGTTTCGGCCGGGTTTTTCGCGTGGTGGCGGAAACCGATTATGCCAATCACGCCGGGCGCTCTCTGTGGGCGGACGACCAGCGCGTTTACTGGAGCCTGAACCAGAGCTTTCTGGGTGTGGCTTTTGAGGCACAGACTGAAACCGCCCGCGATATAGCGACACAGGCGCAAATCGATGCAGCGCGGGTACTTACGGAGATGCTGCGCTCCCGTTACCGTATCCCGGTGGCCGATTGCGTTACGCACGCGCAGGTTTCGGTGAATCTGCAAAGTATGCGCTTGGGTTACCACACGGATTGGGCGGCGAATTTCCCTTTCCGGGAAGTTGGGTTGGGGAATGGCTACGACATGCCGGTCGCCGCGCTGACAATGTTCGGCTTCGATTATGATTCCGCGTTTCTACAGGCCAACGACGGCAAGGTTTGGCCGGGGCTGGTGGTGGCGGAGCAGCAATTGGTGCAGGATGCCGCAGGCCACGGGACCACCTTGGAGAATTATCGCCGCAAGTTGCGCCAGCGATTCCGCGACTGGAAGCCGGATGCGGATGATGCCGCGGGTGACCGGTAGGTGAGAAAATGGAAATATGCGAGTACGTCTGGCTTTGGCTGCGCTGTTGGTGTGCGCATGTGCCTTGGCGCAGCAAACCCTGACCCTTGAGCAGTTGCTTTCCTTCGTCCGGTCTTCGGTCAAGATGAAGATGCCGGATAAGGAAATCGCCAACTACCTGGCCAAGGTGAAGCTTTCCGAGCGCTTAGATGAGCGGACGGTCGAGGATCTGCAAGGCGAGGGCGCCGGCCCCAAAACGGTCGCCGCTCTGGACGCGCTCGCCAACGCATCGGCATCGCTAGCCAAGCCCCAACCGAAGGTAGCCGCACCCCCGCCGCCGACCGAGCCCCCGCCTTCATCCGAGGAACAGCAGGCCATCATCAGCGAAATCCGCGAGTACGCCATGAACTACTCGAAGTCGCTGCCCGATTTCATTTGCACGCAAGTGACGCGAAAGTACATGGCGCAAACCGGTCAGGATGATTTTCATCCCCACGAGACGGTACTGGAACATCTGACGTATTTCGACCAGCAAGAGCATTACAAGGTGACCATGGTGAACGATCACGTGGTCGATCTGTCGCACGAGGCGGTGGGCGGAGCGAGTTCGGCGGGAGACTTCGGCAGCATGATGAAGGTGACGCTGTGGCCGAAAGCCGATGCGCTGATCGAGTTCGACCACTGGGGCACGTTGCGAGGGAATCTGTGTTATGTCTTCTCTTACCGCATTACGAGCGGCAATTCGGATTACAGCATTCAGTTTGGGCCTTCGGATCGGATTGTGGTGGGATACAAAGGCCTGATCTACGTGGACCGGAAAACCCACTTGATCCTGCGGCTCTCGCTCGAAGCCACCGATATTCCGGCGAGTTTTCCGGTGCAGGAGGCAGGCGAAATCCTGGATTACGGTTACCAGACCTTGAGCGGTCAACAGTTCCTGCTGCCGCTCAAGGCGCGTGTGAATATGCGGCATAACCGGGAGCGCGACAGGAACGACATCGAGTTTCGTCTCTATCAGAAGTACTCGGCCGATGCCGTAATCGTATTCGATACGGTGACTCCCGATGCGCTGCCGGATGACCAGACCAAGGAACAGCCGGCGCAGCCGAAGCAGCCACCCAAGTAACGGGCGGAGAAACTGTCCTGATTGTTTGGGGCCACCGCATGTTACAATTCGACGTTTGATGTCCCTTCAGGCCCCCGGCGCAGGCCTTACCGACATAACCCCCATGAAGGAGCAGTTTCCCTTTCCTGCGAGAAACGCCGGTAAAATGACTAGAACATTTCACGGTGGGCGGATCCTGCAGACGGATTACCGCGCCGTATGACTATGCTCGAAGCTTACGCGCTATCCGATGTCGGACGAGTCCGAACCAACAATGAAGATTGCGCCCTCATCCTCCCAGAGATCGGCCTGTACCTTCTGGCGGACGGCATGGGAGGAGCGCGCGCGGGCGAAATGGCTTCGCGTCTGGCCGTGGATACGGTGGCGGAGGTAGTGCGGCAAGCCTGGCAGCGCGACCCGCAAGTGCTGCTGAGCGCGGTGGAGGAAGCCAATCGCCGCGTGCTCGAAGCATCGAGCAGCGATCCGCAACTGGAGGGCATGGGCACGACGCTGGTGGCGGTGCTCGAGTCGGGAGACGAACTGGCGATCGCGAGCGTGGGCGACAGCCGTGCGTACCTGCTGGACGAGGCAGGCTTTCGGGCAATCACGGAAGATCAGACATGGGTGCATGAGGTGGGGCGGCCGCTGGGCCTGGACGAACAGAGCCTGCGCAACCATCCCATGCGTCACGTGCTGACCATGGCGATCGGAGTGGGCGGCGCGCTTTCGATCCACTATTACGTGGTCCGGCTGAATCCCTCGGCGCTACTGCTAATGTGCAGCGACGGGCTGCACGGGGTGGTTGAGCCGCCGGTGATCGAAAATATCCTGCGCGACGATTCGGATAGCCACGGCGGGCTCGAATACAAGTGCCGGTCGCTGATCGAAGCCGCCAAGGACGCGGGTGGGCCGGACAACGTGACCTGCGTTCTGCTGCGCGGCGCGCCGACGTGGCCCTCGCCTTCGGATCACCAATACTGAGGGGCACGGCAGACTAGGCGCGGGCAGGTTCCGAACTTTCCGGATAACCGACCACCCCGCCAGAGCCACGTTCCACGCTTCCCAGATCGCCGTACCTCGGGATTTGAATTGGGATGTGCCCCGTGACATGCCGCATGCGTCGAACTGAAGATCCCAAACAATTCGTGAAAGGTCGCTTCGAACGTCACGAATAATAGTAAAAAGACTCTATTGACCTTTTTATCGCCTCGATGCATAGTTTTTCTATGCACAGCGATGACCAGCACTTGCGCGCCGACGTATTGCCCGGCACCTTGCAGATGCTCATCCTCAAGACGCTTACGCGGGGGCCATTGCACGGTTACGCGATAGCGCAGCAGATCAAGCTGACATCCGACGATGTATTGCAGGTCGAAGAAGGTTCCCTTTATCCAGCGCTCCAGCGCATGCTGCTGAAGGGTTGGGTGACGGCTGAGTGGGTGCAAGCCGGTCCGAAGCGGCGGGCGCGGGTTTACCGCCTAACACCGGCAGGCAGGAAGCAACTGGCGGACGATGTTTCCGCGTTCACTCGCGTGATGGACGCCACCCTCCGCATTATCCAGCCTGCCTGAAAGGAGCTGCCCTATGGAGTGGCTCGACGAGTTACGTCGAAGACTCCCGGTCCTATTCCGCCGCGACCGCTTCGATCGTGACCTCGAAGAGGAAATGCAATTTCACATCGAAATGCAGGCCGAGGAGAACCAGGAGCGGGGGATGCCGGCCGAAGAGGCGCGCTATGCGGCGCGGCGGCAGTTCGGGAATGCGAGGGCCCTCCGCGAAGCCTGCCAGGATACTTGGAGCTACCGCATCCTCGAAGCTTTGTGGCAGGATCTCCGCTATGGCGTGCGCACACTCGCAAAGGCACGAGTGTTTAGCACCATTGCGGTTGTATCGCTAGCGCTTGGTATTGGCGCCAATACCGCTCTTTTCAGCCTCATGAACATCATGCTGTTGCGCGCGTTGCCGGTGAAGAATGCGCAGCAGCTCGTTGAGTTCGTCAGGGTCGATGGACCCAGCATGATGACCAACCTGCCCTACGCGGTGTTCACTTATTTCCGGCATGACCAGGCTGTCCTCGAGGATGTCTTCGCGGTCTACGGGTCATACGTCGTTTTCCGCATGGGCCCGGCGGCACCAGAGAAGGTGAATTGCCAATTTGTGTCCGGTTCATTCTTTCCGGCTCTTGGGATTAGCGCGCTAATCGGGCGCGCGGTCGCTCCAGATGACGAGCGCCCCGGCACTGGCAACCGCGCGGCAGTCCTGAGCTATGGATTCTGGGCCCGCCGCTTCGGACAAGATCCGTCGGTGATCGGAGCGACAGCGCGGGTGGATGACGAGTTGTTTACTGTCGTCGGTGTGATGCCGCGGGAGTTTGTAGGCGTCGATCGCTCCGAGATTCCCGATTTGTGGGTGCCTTTTGGGGTGAATACCGAACCGCGCGAAGAGGCCTGGGTACTCGGTCACCTCAAAGCGGGTGTCTCGGTTCCCCAGGCGCGCACGGCGCTCGATCCGCTATTCCGTCAGGCGCTGGATTCTCTCAGCGGCGAATTGCAGAAGTGGCCCGAGCGCGATCGCAATGCATTCCTGGCACAGAAGCTTCTGATTAACCGCGCTGCCAACGGAACCGCAGCGCTGCGTTGGACCTATTGGGAAGACTCGAATACCCTGAAGATCCTGATCGGCCTCACGGGTCTTGTTCTGCTCATCGCCTGCGTGAACCTTGCCAATCTGGTGATGGCTCGCGCTATCGCGCGGTCACGGGAGATCGGCATTCGCCTCGCCATTGGCGCTGGGCGTTGGCGCCTGGTTCGTCAACTGCTGACGGAAAGTCTTCTCCTGTCGCTCGCCGGTGGGGCAGTGGGCTTGTTGGTCGCAGGTTGGGGGCATCGTTTAATGCTCGGTTTCCTGGTACACACCACCGCGCTCGACTTCCAGCTCGATTACCGCGTATTGGGCGTCAGCTTGACCCTGTCGATCGTGACCGCGCTGCTGTTCGGCCTGATCCCCGCGATCCGTGCCACTCGCGCCGACCCTGTTGCCGCCATCCACGCCGAACGCCCGCAGCGAGGCGCTTCGAACATCCCACTTGCGAGGGTGCTGCTGGTGGTCCAAGTGGCGCTCTCGCTCGTGCTGTTAGTGGGCGCCGGATTGTTCGCGCGCAGTTTGAGGAACCTCGGCACCGCTGACCTGGGCCTCGCGCGCGAGAGCCTGCTTCTGATAAATGTTCATGCTTCTGGTGGAAGCCTTCAAAAGCGGCAGGAATTCTGGACGCGGCTTACCGAGAAGATGTCGGCCCTGCCAGGAGTGCGAGGCGTCGCACTGGTGGGGGACGCCGTTTTCGGCAACGGGGGATGGAACATGACAGTCTGGATTCCGCGTCCCGGCCGGCCCGCCGAGTATGCGCAAATCGCCGATAATCCTGTTGGTCCGGGCTTCTTCGCCACCGTTGGCATTCCGGTCCTGCTGGGCCGCGAGTTCGGAGAGCAGGATCGCGAAACCAGCCCGAAGGTCGCCGTGGTCAACCAATCGTTCGCGGGCCGGTTTTTCGGCAATGAAAGCCCTATCGGCAAACGTGTCGGTGACGATGGCCCAAGCTCCGTCAGCCGCTATGAGATCGTCGGCCTGGTTGGCGATGCCAAGTACGGGACCGTGCGCGAGTCAAACCGGTCAATGATTTTTCTGCCGATTTTGCAGGAGCCCGCAAGCGATTCCTATGTGCTGCACGTGCGCACCGCGGCGCAGCCAGCTGCACTCGCGCCGTCGATCGTCCGCCAAATTCACGGGGTCGATGGAGATGCCCTGATCACGGACGTCAGAACCCTTCCAGAAGTGATTCGAGGCCAACTTCGCCAGGACCGTATGTTCGCCACCCTGGCCGGGTTCTTCGCGCTTCTGGCGTTGGCGTTAGGTTGCATTGGCATTTATGGCGTGGTGGCATACCGGGTGGCGCATCGCACCGCCGAAATCGGTATCCGCATGGCACTGGGGGCGCAGCGTGCGGACGTGCTGCGGCTGATCATGCGGGAGACAGTAGTGCTACTGCTGTGCGGCATCCTCATCGGAGCTCCCGTCGCGGTCGCGGTCACTCAACTCGTCAAGAGCTTGTTATTCGGTCTCCAGCCGCAAGATCCGCTGACCGTAGCGTGCGCAACTGCCACCCTGATTGCCGCTGGAGTTTTGGCTGGCTTTGTGCCGGCACGGCGCGCCACAAAAATCGATCCCACGGAGGCCCTGCGCTGTGAGTGAACTCTGGCGACGCCTGCGAGCCCAGTTCGGCTCTGACCGGTTCAGACCTTCGAATAGCCGCACCAGCCACAGCGCCCTATATGTCCGGTTCCGGGAAGTTACCCAAACGGCTCTGGACGAATAAAGGCGCATCCGAAAGCTATGGGCTGGCGCTTGGCCCTCGGAGGAAAGGTTAACTTCCAGGTGCTTCTCCGTGCCTTCTCCTCGGATCAGGCAAGGTCAACTCGTTGCGCCGCGGTGAACGGACCGGGCGTCGGGCAGATCGGTTTGATTCAGGCGTTCAGGTACTTGCGAGCGGGTCCCAATAATTGCTCTGCCAGCCTTCGTTCAGGCCCTCCCATTTGTTCTCGGTGAACCCCGCGTGGTCGAGAACGACTCGGGTTCCAGAGCCGCGTGCAACCAGCTCAAACCTCACGATCGAATATACGCCCGCAGGCCAGAAAGCGGGGCGCCACGCCTCGACGCTGCGTTGATTCGGCACCAGCTCCACGTTTCGGCCTTCGATGCGTCCGCCGAACAGCTTGAATAGCTCGCCGCTACGTCACGGCCGTGCGCGAGAAGAAAGCCCACCGGGTAACGCCATCGTAGGCACGGGAACAGTTCACGTTGATTCGCGTTCATTCGGGGCTGAAACATGATGGCCGCGAATCCACGCGAATGCACGCAAGTAAGACAATCGGCGGAGAAATTTTCCGGCGCCGGTTCACTGTGTCTTTAAAGACAGGAATAGCAGGTGACCAAACCTTTCAAAGCAATTCGCTGGACGTGTGTGTGGACGGTGTTGCAGCTCGCGTGTTTCGCGGTGGCGCAGGATGCGGTGCTGCACATCCAAATTGTGGCCGTAGACGGCGGGGCGCACGCGCCGGGATCGCACGTGGGGAAACCGTTGACCGTGGAAGTGACGGACGCGACCGGCAAGCCGGCTAGCGGAGCGAAGGTGAGCTTCCAGGTACCCGAGGAGGGCCCGAGCGGCCTGTTCAGCAATGGATTGCGGACCGACCTCGCGACGACGGATACCAACGGACGCGCCACGGCGCATGGTTTGCAACTCAATCGCGTGGCGGGATCGTTCAACGTACGCATCACGGCCGCCAAGGAGCAGGCGCGCGCGGGGACGATCGCAAGATTGTCGATCGGCGGCGGGGGCGAACAGGTGGAGAGCGCAGATCGTAAGGCGTCGCCACCTGCGGCCGTGAAGACGGAAACTGCACCGGCACCGGCAGCGGCACCCAAGCCCACAGCGGAAACTAAGCAGAGCACGCCTGCACCGCCCACGGTCATCATGCCTGGAACAACGAGCAAAGCGCCTATCGCGGCAGCGGTCCAACCGCAGCCAGCGGCGAGCGACGTCAAAGCGCCTGCAACGCTGCCTGGAACCGTGCCGACGATCATCGTGACGCAGAGGAGTTCGAATTCGGTCACGGAAATCGGCGGCGGGGGCAGGTCGCACAAGAAGTGGATCTGGATCGGACTTGCCATCGCGGGAGGCGCGGGCGCTGCATTCGCAACGTCGAGCCTGGCCACCGCACACAACAACGGCGCGAACAGTGCAGCGGGAGTGGCGGCGGGGTTATCGTCCGCGGTCACCATCGGCTCACCCACCATCACGATCGGAAAGCCGCAATGAATCGAACCATTCTCGTCATGTTGCTGTGCGAGGCGGCAGCCTTCGCGCAGCCGAAATTCAGCGCGCCGCTCATCGGCGTGGCCCGCGACACGAAGCAGAATTTGCGCCTGGTTGATGGCGTGGCGGGAAGCTTTGTGCTGCGCGACGCGATCGGCAGTGGCGCAGTCAATTGGGCCTTCGGCGCTCGTGGCGGAGTCGTGCAGACCGATGCCGAGTTGGTGGTGCTGGGTGCGCACGGCGCGGTGGTGCGAACTAGCGCGGCGCCCGAAGGCAGTGTGGTGCTGGGCACGGCGAACGCATTTTTCCCGGCGACGAGCGAATTGTTGGCCGTCGGCGCACAGAGCAATCACCAGGCGCCTATCGACGCGGCGGCGATTGCGGGGAACGTAATTGCGCTGGGGCCGGGCAGAGCCTACGCGGCCGAACTGGCGGTTTGCCGGGCGAAGCAGCTCTGGCTGGTTTCCGTCGACGAAACGAGCGGCGCCATTACACAGGAGGCGCCTGTGGGGGGAACGATCGGCGAACAAGGGTGTCTTTCGGTGCGAGTTGGAGCGCTCGTGGTGCTGAGCGATCGATTGCTGCTGGCAACTTCGCAGGAGTTGGTGGTCCAGACTTCAACCGGCGTGGAGCGTCGCATTCCGATTTCCGCGAGCCATAACGCGACGCCGGAGCTGCACCAGGTGGGAGAGCAATGGGTGCAGGTAGAGGGCGTGGGCGCACCCGCGCTCATGCTGCGCGCCACCGCGGAAGGCGAAACGTTGTATCAATTGCCGGCGGCGAAGGAGGGCAAATGATCCGGCGGCTTCTGCTACTCGGGTGCCTCGGCGCGGGTTGCCTGCCGGCGCAACTGCAACTGTTTATCATGCAGCCCGGCCAGGCCAGTCCGGAAGCTCCGGTGTCCCAAAACTACAGCTTTGGAACGGTTCCGATCTTCCAATCCCGCGATGTGCAGTTCGCTCTGATAAATACCGGCACAACGTCCACTCCGTTGACGACGCTCTCGGTGAGCGCGCCGTTCGCCATTCTGGGATTCGATTCGACGACGCTTCCGTTGACCGTGGCGGCGGGCGCTTCGGTGAGCTTTACCGTCAGCTTCGCGCCAATCGGGCCGGGACAGTTTAGTACGACGCTGGCGGCGGATGGCGTGTCGGTAATGCTGACTGGGACGGCGCTCACGGGTGTTGCGATTTCAGTCATCAGCGGAGGCAGCGCGCCGGCACAACTACAGGCTGGCGCGGGCATCGATTTCGGGAGTGTGGCGCAAGGTTCCACGGTGACTGAGCAAGTGGTGATGTCGAACCCGTTGCAGAACGCAATCACGATTCAGAATGTGGCGGTGATGAACTTGCAGGGGGCGTCGTTCCAACTGGAGACGGTCGCGTTGCCGATTACACTGGCCTCCGGCCAGTCGGCGACTCTGGCCGTCGATTTCACTCCCACGAGCGATGGGCCGCAACTGGCGGAGCTAGACATCGACCAGACCAGCATTCCGCTCGCCGGCGTGGGCCTCGATCCGCCTTTTCCGCAGGCGGCGATGGCGATCAGCATCACGAACGCGGCGAGCTCGCAACAGGGCTTGTTAACGGTCACGCTGGAGGCACCTTCGCCATCGAACGGAACCGGCCAGATTCAGATGACGTTTCAACCGAGTTCGCCGAGCACAAACCAGGACAATGCCATCCTGTTTATTCCCACCGGCAGCCAGACCGCAACGTTCAGCGTGAATCAGGGTGACCCAACGGGCTACTTCGGAACCGCGAACAGCATTGCGTTTCAGACCGGAACGACGGCGGGGACTATCACGTTCACTCTGACCCTCGGCGCTGTCACGGCGACTCAGACGCTGACCATCGCACCAGAAGTCGCCGGTATCGCGTCGGGCCAGGCGCAGCGAACCTCCGGCGGACTTGACGTGCAATTCCAGGGATTCGACAACACGCAGTCGGCGGCAACGGTGACCTTCACGTTCCTGGACGTGAACGGTGCAACCCTGAGCGGAGGCGCCATCGCGGTGAACACGGCGGCGGACTTCCAGCAGTTTTTCGCTTCTTCCGATGAGGGCGGTGTGTTCGCTCTGGAAGCATTCTTTCCGGTGACGGCGGGCATGCCCTCACAGGTGGATTCGGTCGAGATCCAGATGACGAATTCCGCGGGAACCACACCGGCTACCAGGCTGTACTTCACTACACCGTAAACACTCCGCCGTTGATCTCGATGGTCTGGCCGTGGATATAGCGCGCGGCGGGCGAGCAGAGGAAGACAATGGTGTCGGCAATTTCTTCGTTCGTGCCCAGGGTTCCGGCGGGCGTTGCCGCGAGGACAGAGTCCAGAATTTGACGCGTGGAGAACTGGGTGTGGAAATGGTTGTCCACGGTCCCCGGCGAAACCGCGTTAACGCGAATTCCGTGCGGAGCCAGTTCCTTCATCATGCCCTTGGTCATGGCGGAAACTGCTGCTTTGGCCGAGGCGTAGACCGTGGCGCCGATGCCACCGCCGTTGCGCGCCGAGATGGAGCTGAGGTTCACGATGAAGCCGCTCTTCTGCGCAATCATGTGCGGAGCGACGGCCTGGGCGATGAACCAGGCGCTTTTTACATTGAGCGTCATGACACGGTCGAACAGTTCGGGAGTGAATTCGGCTAGCTTGGCGCGCTTGACGAGTGACCCCGCATTGTTGACAAGGATGTCGATTCCGGCACCGGCAGATTGCAAGCTATGAAGAAAAGACTCGATGCCCGAGTTGGTTCCCAGATCGGCCTGGATGGCGGCAGCTTCCGCTCCCGCACTTTTGACGGAAGCGACGACGGCATCGATGCCTGGTTTGTAAGAGTTGTAGTGCAGAATCAATCGCCTGGCGCCTTGGTTGGCAAAAGCGATCGCAGTCGCGGCGCCGATACCGCGTGAAGCGCCCGTGACGAGCGCAGTTTTCCCAGTGAGTTGTTGATCCACGCTTTCGAGTATAAATGGATTGGAACGCGCGTCGCGCTGTGTCAGGCGCTTGGCTGCCGGAGCCATTCCTTCAGCGCATCGCGATAGAGCAAAATGCCCTTCCGCGAATAACGCAGATAACCCTGGCGCCGGAACTGGTTCATGTAATGCGTGACGATCTCGCGCGAGGTGCCCACGTACTGCGATAGCAGTTCGTGGGTGAACGGCATCATCTCCACTGACCCATCCTCGGCGTTCTGGCCGAGCCGCTGCGAGAACCGGATCAAGGTGCGGGCCAAACGTCGGGCGATATTATCCACCGAGAAGCTCTCGATGCGATGCCCGAAGTCCACCGAACGCTGGACCAGAATTTGTAGCAGGGCTATTGCCAGGCGCGGGCGGCGCGTAACGAGATCTTCAATTTCGGCAGTGCTCCAGGTCATGGCTTTGGTGTTGTCCAACGCGATGGCCTGTTCCTCGCGCGCGGCCGAGCTCAAGAACGCCGCTTCCCCGAAGAACTCGTCCGTCTGGTAGATATCCACGACGACCTGGCGGCCGTCGTCCGCCATGCGACAGACCTTGACTTTGCCGTCGATAACGAGATAGAGATTGCTGGACGGTTGATCCTGGTTATAGATGACCTGGCCTTTCCGGTACTCCAAGATACTAGAGCAAGGGAGGTGCGCCAGTGGATCTTCCAAGGGCTTTTGCGGTACAGCTAATGTGGTAGGGCTGGTTACCATAGCTCTCTCCATTCTAGCGCCGCCGTCAAAGTGGACGGCCTCTGGCTGTGTGCCCAATTATGTTAGACGCAGCCGAAATGGAAGCGTGGACCTAACCGGGCAAGCATCCTTCTACCCGATTGCATGTATTGTGCCAAATGTTACCCTTTCTCTCATTGAAATGCAATCGCTGTTGTGAATGCAGAGTAAGTGCAACATACGGGGCGAATTAGCGAGTTAGGCGACACATCGGCCTGCGCAGCGAATTGTGTTCACGCGATGACGGAGTGCGTCTAAGCCTGTCCGTTTTTACATAGCGAGGACGACCATTCGACATGTGCTGTAAGCTGACTAAGATCCGAAATGAAGTGGATAACTCTTGGTTGGCTCCTCATTGCTTATGCCTTTTACGCAACGGCGGCCGAATATAGCGCGCCCGCGGGAACGAGACCGGTAATCTCCCGGCGCGGATTGCCGAGCATTCTGCCCGGTGGCCGCATCATCGCACCGGCCGGCAAACAATTTGTCACGGGACCCGGGCCGTTCGGGCTGGCGATCAGCCCGGATCACAAGACTCTGGTTTCGGTGAACAGCGGCCCGGAGCGCTTTTCCATCACGGTCATCGAGCACGATCCGAAAGGGGTCGCGACCACTGAGCACTTCGTGGCCGTTACGCAGCACGGCAAAGGGAAGGAACGGCAGGAAGACGAAGAGCAATGGCGGAGCGTGTTCATGGGAGCCGCTTTTTCGGGGAATCACGCGGCCTATGTTTCGGAAGGAAATTCGGGGCGCGTGCGGCTGATCGATCTCGCATCTGGCAACCGCCGTAAGCTCTACGATCTAAACCAGAAGGGATTCTCCGACAGCTACACCGGTGATCTGGCGTTCGACGCGGACCGGGGATTGCTGTATGTGCTTGATCAGGCGAATTTTCGGCTGGTGACCATCGAGACACGGAAGGGACAGATTGTGGCATCCCTGCCAGTAGGCCGTTTGCCGTTCGCGATCGCTCTCGCGCCAGACAAGCGAACGGCGTACATCACCAATGTTGGTATGTTTCAATACAGTCCAATTCCCGGCGTGGATCGGAAAAACCCACAGGGAACGGGACTTCCATTTCCTGCCTTCGCGTTTCCGTCTCCGGAATCGGTGAACGGCGCGCGACGTGACACGGCAAAGGGTCCGGTGGATGTGCCGGGGCTGGGCGATCCGAACGCACGAGAATCGAACTCGCTTTACATCGTGAATTTGAAATATCCCAACGCTCCGCGCGTGGAGAATATCATCCGCATGGGAAAACCGTTTGGCGAGGGGGTAGAGGGCGGCAGCAGCCCATGCTCCGTGCTTGCCACCAGCGACCGGGTGTTTGTGTCCAACGCACATGACGACACGGTGACAGTTGTCGATCCGAAGACGCAGAGCATCGTGGGTGAGGTGGCCATTCGAATTCCCAGCCTGGAGACTCTTCGGGGAGTGATGCCGGTTGGGATGGCGTTGGACGCCGAGCATGGATGGCTGTTGGTGGCGGAGGCGGGCATCAACGCCGTGGGGGTCATTGATACGCATGACTTGCGCGTCTTGGGCCACATTCCGGTGGGCTGGTTCCCGACACGGGTGGTACTCGATGAGGATACCGTCTACGTGACGAACGCCAAGGGACACGGCACGGGGCCCGATGTTTACCTCAACCTGGATGTGGCGGATAGCTTCGCCAACGTGATGCGCCGCGGTTCGATCTCGGTTTTTCCCCTGCCCGATGCGACTGAGCTGGCCAAGAGCACGGCCCTCGTGATGGACGCGAATGGTTTTCGGCCGCGGATCAAGACCGCTGTCCCGGTGCCGCCGGAAATCCGCCACGTGGTGCTGATCGTCAAAGAGAACCGCACGTTCGATGAAGTATTCGGTGACATGGCGCTCGCGGGTGAAGGTCCGGTGGCCGGTGTTCCAGCGATGGCGCGGTTTGGGATGCACGGTTTCGCCTATGGAGGGAAGGAACGCTTCAGCGTGAAGGACGTTGCCGTGACGCCCAATCATCACGAAATCGCCAAGCGATGGGCATTCAGCGACAACTTCTACGCCGACTCGGAGGTGAGCGTCGATGGGCATCACTGGCTGGTCGATGCGTATCCGGACATCTGGACGGAAAGCTCGCTCATGGCAGCTTACACGGGCGGGAAGGACTACCGGTTCCCGACCACCGCGCCGGGGCGATTGTTGTTCGCGGAGAGCAATTCCTCGGTCCATCCGGAAGAGCAGCCGGAGGGCGGAACGCTCTGGCACCACCTGGAGCGGAACGGCGTTACGTTTCGCAACTTTGGCGAAGGATTTGAACTCGCCGGCAATGAGGAAGAACCGGGTGAGAAACCGACCGGCGCACGCTTCCTGACCAACGTGCCGATGCCCGAGCCGCTCTACCGAAACACGTCGCGCGAGTATCCGGGCTTCAACACGAACATTCCGGACCAGTTTCGCGCCGATCAGTTTATTCACGAAATTCAGGAGAAGTATATTGACGGAGGCGAGCCGTTCCCCCGCTTCCTCTACATGCATCTGCCGAACGACCACATGGCCAAGCCTCGGCCCCAGGACGGCTACCCCTACCAGGCTTCTTACGTGGTGGACAACGATTATGCGCTGGGAAGGATCATCGAGTTCTTATCGAACTCGCCGTGGTGGAAGGAAATGGTGGTCTTCATCACCGAGGATGACGCGCAGGGTGGCCGGGATCATGTCGACTCGCACCGCACGGTATTGATTGCCGCGGGACCGCACGTTAAGCGAAATTACGTTTCCCATGTGCACTCCAGCTTTCCCGGGCTGCTGAAGACCATTTTCCGCACCTTAGGAATTCCACCGTTGAATCTCTACGATGCCACCGCGTCGGACCTGGCTGACTGCTATACCAGTTCGCCGGATTTCACTTCGTACCACGCGCTGCCGGTGGATAAGCGGGTATTCGATCCGGCCAGCGCGAGGGAGCCGCTCGATCCCCAGCCCTCGCCGCGCATGGACGATCCCGAGGTTATCAAAGAGTTGCAAAAGTAGCGGCGGTTACTTGTTAGCGCGCCCAGTGTGCTCGATCCAGTGGCGAAACATCCGGACGAAGTCGGTAGCCTGGCCGGCGGAGTATAGTTCGTCGATGCGGAAATGCATCTTACGGCTCCAGTTGGGATACTGCCACGTGGTGCCAGGAAGATTCTGCTGGGCGATCTCTTTGGTCAGGTCTTCCTGGTTGACCAGAAGCAGCATGGCGGGCGTGGAAGCAAGAAAACCGATAACCGCGTTATGCAATTCTCCGGTAAGCTCCGGGACGTCGCTGGCGGACCGCGGAAACCCGGGCGGCAGAAGCCCTTCAGCGAGCAGCGCATCCAGCATTTTCTGCTTCTCGGCCGCGCGCGCGGCCAACTGCGCGCGATAGCCTGCCTCATCGGCCAGGACACCGGCGCGGCGGCGCTGCTCGATATCCTCACGCGCCCAGAATCCGGCTAGCGTGGGCAAATCGTGTGTGGTTGAGGATACGAGCGTCTGCTGCGGGTAATCCGCACTTTTGCGAAATGCGCCCTTCCCATCCTTTTCAAAATACAGAAGCCGGTAACCCAGGATGCCAAATCTGGCCAGCGTCTCGCGAACCTCGGGCTGGACGGTACCCAAATCTTCGCCGATCACGACGACGCGATGGCGCACGCTCTCGAGGGCGACGATGCGAATGAGGTCGTCCCAATGGTCGCGGACATAGGCGCCGTGGGCGGCGTCCACACCGTCGGGAATCCAGTACAGGCGAAAAAACCGCATCACGTGATCGATGCGGAGCGCTCCACCGTGGCGGCAGTTCTTGCGAATCGATTCGATGAAGAGGCGGTAGCCGGACTCGCGGTGCTGTACGGCATTAGGCGGAGGAAAGGCCCAGTCCTGGCCCTGCGGAGAGAAATCGTCCGGCGGCGAGCCGACGCGGCATCCTGCGGCAAAGAAGGACCGGTGCCCCCACAGGTCCGACCCGAAGCGGTCGGTGGCCAAGGCGAGATCATGATAGAGACCGATGGAGAGGCCCTTGTCGCGAGCATGCTGCTGGGCGGCCTCGAGTTGCTGATCGATCTGCCACTCCAGGTATTGGTAGAACAGGACTAATCGCCAGTGTTTTTTTGCAAACGCTTCGGTTTCGGGTGAATCCGGGCTGCGAAAGGGCTCCGGCCAGTCGGTCCACAGCCAGATCTCGGGATGGCGGCGATGTATCCACTGGTCGAGCGCGCAGTAGGTGGCAAAACGCCGTAGCAGATCTCCTTCGCGCTCGATGTACTCCTGGAATTGCTTCGCCCGCGCCGACCCGGAGCGGTATTCCCTAAGGAACGTGGCGAACAGCGGCTTCAAGAACCGCATTTTGAGCGCGTGGACGCGTTCGTACTCCACAAAGTCCGAGGCACGCAGCGCTGCGATTTCCTGCTGGATTTCCGGCTGCGCCCAAAGACGCTGCGCGTGCGCGCAGGCGGCAAATTCCGGAATGCTTTCCACATCAAGGTAAAGCCAGTTCTGATAAAAAATCGAGTTGGGCAGATACGGGCTGGTGTTATACGGACGCCGATTGTGGATGGCGTGCAGCGGATTCAGGGCCACGAAGCTTGCGCCCACTTCGTCCGCCACCCAATCGAGCACGCCCTGGAGATCGCGAAAATCGCCGCAGCCCCAGTTGCGATCGGAGCGGACCCCGTAGAGCGCGATGGCAATGCCGGCGGACCGCAGTCCTTCGGGCAGGTAGGCACGATCGGGGGCGATGATGAGGCGCATCGAGGCGCAGGCGCCACCCACGAGGATTTCGACGTCGTGATATCCCAGCGGGAGATAGTCCGGCAGAGGAATCCGCTTGCGCACGTACTGCGTGCCGTTGAATGCCGCGGTGCCGGCTACCGGAATCTCGCCAAGGGCTACCTGATGGATCTCCGTCGCGCCACTCTCCACGTTCAGAGTCACACGGGCTTCGAGCGCGGCGAACTCCGCGGGCAGATTGGCGGCGAACACCCTTGGGCGCTGGCTCTCGCTGATCACCAGGCTGGGCGGGAGCAGGCGCGACCACTGCCGGCGCGAATGCTCTTCAACGGCGCCGTCGAGCTCTTCGATGGAACCAGCCGGAATGCTTAGCGACTGGAGGATGGCCCGCTTGGTTTCCGGCGGCGTGACGTGGTGCTTTCCCCAAATATCCCAGTAATCCGGTTGGATTCCCCAGGTTTCGGCGGCTTTATTGAGAGCTTCGTTGTATGTGGGGGAGGGCATCGGCACGCGGCTATTTCGATTCTAGCAGTGGTGCGCCGCGAAACCGCTCTCGCGCCGTGCGAAAATAAAAATCATGCCAGCTAGTCCATTAGCCAGCGGTCCGGTGGAGCTATTCGCGCGCATCGACAACGAATTCATGGAGCGGTCGGCGGCGTCGGAAGGCGTAATTCTCACCACGCTCGACAACGCCATCAACTGGGCACGCAAGAACTCGATCTGGCCCATGTCATTCGGGCTGGCCTGCTGCGCCATCGAAATGATGTCGATGAGTGCGTCCCGCTTCGATATTGCACGCTTCGGAGCAGAGGTGTTTCGCGGCTCGCCGCGGCAATCCGACCTGATGATTATCGCCGGCCGGGTTTCGAACAAAATGGCGCCGGTGATCCGCCACCTGTACCAGCAGATGCCCGAACCGAAATGGGTGATCTCAATGGGCGCGTGCGCCACCTCAACAGGCGTTTTTAACAACTACGCGCTCGTTCCGGTGAACCAGGTGATTCCGGTTGATGTGTACGTTCCCGGCTGCCCGCCACGTCCGGAACAGCTCATTCACGCGCTGATGCTGTTGCAAGAAAAGATTCAAGGGCAAAGTGGGACCTTGATGCAGGTTTTGAATCTGGCCTGAAGCTTAGGTGGTTACTTCTGCCGGTAGCGGGTTGGTGGCAGACTCGACATAAACCGGTTTCAGCCATCTTCTGACTTGTGGAAGAATGGCTTCGGCAGCGCGCTCGCCCGCTTCAATCATCTCTGCCCCGCCCTTAAAGCCGTCCCAGGCGACGCTCGTCACATCGGGGGAAATGATCACATCGGAATGGCGGCGCCAGCTCTCCTCCGTCCGGCTTTGCAGGATCTGAAAACAACGGTTCACGACTTGCAGCATGTTGCTGGGCACAACGGCCGGACCATGCATGGGCAGGCAGGCTGAAATCACGTGCGTCGCACCCATTTTCCGGGCGAGCTGAGCGGGCACTTCCATACACATCGCGCCGTCCACCAGCAGTCGGCCATTGTGCCGGATTGGTTGAAATAAACCAGGATAGGAACAACTGGCGCGGATCGGCAAGATTACGTCGCCGGTGTCGAAGAATGACACCGGCTCTCCGGTTCCCAGGTCGGTAGCCAGAATGCCGAGCGGAATCTTCATTTCCTCGAAGCTGAACTTTTTGAGCAGACGCTTAAGGAACGCGGCCATGCGCTCGCTACCCACCAGGCCCAGACGGCAGAGCGTCCAGCGTGCAACGTCGTTGAATCGCATGCCACAGCCGATCTTGGCGATTTCTTCCACCTCGGTCCCACTGGCGTAGGCCGCGGCCACAATAGAGCCAGCGCTGACGCCGGTAATGCAGTGAATGGGAACGTGCTCCCGTTCGAATACTTTGAGGATGCCGACGTGGGCCACGCCGCGGGCGAATCCACCTCCCAGTGCCAAGCCGATCTTTGGTGGTGCGAACGGCTCAGCCGCAAGAGAAGCCGGCCGATTAGAAGTTGCCCATCGGCGCCAGAAGGCGCGGAGCGACAGCGCTAGTCGAGAACTCATGGGCGTCCCCTCCTCCGGTACCCCGCCCTGAATGGTCTACCATTAATTTCGATGAGCATTTTTCAGGCCAGGTTTCTCCGCCGTTATGCCCTTCTGTTAATTTCGCTTGCGGGCCACGACCGTCTTATCGTCCCATTGCGCGCGCAGCGTAACCTTTCCGGTACACCTGAGATCGAACTAGCCCTCCATAAGCTGAACGTTCTAGGCAGCGTTTTGATGATCGCCGCCCACCCGGACGACGAAAACACCGCCCTACTGGCTTATTGTGCACGGGGCCGGTCGCTGCGAACAGGCTATCTTTCGTTAACGCGCGGCGAAGGCGGGCAAAACCTCATCGGGCCACAGCAAGGCGACCTGCTCGGTGTCATTCGGACACAGGAACTGCTGGCTGCCCGTCGCATCGACGGCGCCGAACAGTTCTTCACGCGCGCCATCGACTTTGGTTATTCAAAGACAGCCGACGAAGCTCTGGCCAAGTGGGGCCGGGACAAAGTGCTCTCCGATATCGTCTGGGTCATTCGAAAATTTCGGCCGGATATCATCGTTTTGAGATTCTCTGGTACGTCGCGAGATGGGCATGGGCACCACCAGGCGTCGGCGATTCTCGGCAAGGAGGCCTTCTCCGCGGCGGCGGACAAGAACCGCTTCCCGGAGCAATTGCGTTACGTCCAGCCGTGGCAAGCCAAGCGGCTCTTTTGGAACGTGTTCAGTTTCACTCCCGAGCAGGAGAAGGAAGCGCAGGCGCTGCCGCACAAGGTGGAGGTGGATACGGGCGAGTTTAGCCCGGTGCTCGGGAAGTCGTATGCCGAGATCGCCGGTATCAGCCGCAGCCAGCATCGCAGCCAAGGGTTTGGGGCGGCGGAGCGGCGCGGCCCGTCCAAGAACTTCCTGGCTACCATCGCCGGAGCGCCCGCGGACAAAGATGCGTTCGATGATGTCGACACCACATGGAGCCGCGTACCGGGCGGTGAGCCGATCGGACGCATTCTGGCCGAGGCCGAGCGATTGTTCATTCCGGAACAGCCGGAGAAGACTATTCCGCTGCTGCTGAAAGCGCGGCCGCTGATTGCGGCCATCGATGATCCATGGGCCAAGCGGAAGTTGGAGGAACTGGACGAAACACTGGCGCTTTGCAGCGGGCTTTGGCTCGACGCGACCGCCGAACGCTACGCGGCGGTGCCCGGTTCGACGTTGAAGATTGAGTTAGAAACGATCAACCGGTCGCGCTACACGGTCACACGAACGGGTTTGGCGTTGTCGGGGCCGGGCAGCGGACAGGGCGCAGGGCTGTCCGATGTGCGCCCGTTAGCGCACAACGAGCCGGTTCGCCAGGAGATGACGTGGACAATTCCCTCCGGCACACCATACTCGCAGCCTTTCTGGCTTCGCAGGCCTCCCGTGGGCAACACCTACGACATTGCCGACCAGGAATTGATCGGACTCGCCGATTCACCGCCGGAATTCGTGGCCCGCTTTACGCTCGATTTCAGCGGCACGAGCGTGACACTGACGCGGCCGGTTCGCTATCGCTATGTCGATCCCACCGAAGGTGAGTTGACGCGTGCCGTGGCCATCGTGCCGGCAGTAGCTGTGGACCTGCCGGAAACGGTCGCGCTATTTCCCAGCGAGGCACCGAAGAAAATCGAGGTGCACGTGAAGGCCAATACAGGGGATATGGCGGGGGATCTGCGCTTGGATCTCCCCGCAGGATGGAAGACCGCAACGGCGTCGCAAGGTTTCCGGCTGGCCCAAACGGGGGACGAGCAGACATTGACGTTCGCTGTCACGCCGCCACGCGAAGATGCGCAGGGCCGGCTCCGCGCCGTGGCGAAGGTGGATGGCAGAGAGATCTCTTCGGGCGAGACCGTGATCGCCTTCCCGCACATTCCGCCGCAGACGCTGTTTCCGGACGCGGCGGCCAAGCTCGAGCGCGTGGAGATCAAGCTCACGGCGCACAAGATCGGTTACGTGATGGGAGCGGGCGACCAGGTACTCGAAGCGCTCGGACAGCTCGGTTGCGACGTAACCGTGCTCACGGGGCGTGATCTCGCCGAATCCGATCTATCCGCCTTCGACGCCATCGTGACCGGCGTGCGGGCGTACAACGTGCGGCCGGATCTGCGCGCGAACCAGCAGCGGCTGCTCGATTACGTGAACAACGGCGGCACCATGATCGTGCAATACAACGTGGCCGAGGGCGGACCGTTCGGGGGACGCCACACGGGCGAGCTGGACCATCTCGGCCCTTACCCCCTTACCGTTGGCCGCGGACGCGTGAGCGTGGAGGAATCGCCGGTGCGCTTCCTCGATTCCGACAATCCGCTGCTCATGGCGCCCAATCACATCTCGGAGCGCGATTTCGACGGCTGGATTCAGGAGCGCGGCCTCTACTTCGCCTCGGAATGGGATTCGCGCTACCGCGCCGTGCTGGAAACCCACGATCCCGGCGAGAAGCCGCTGGAGGGCGGCATGCTCTATGCGCGTTACGGCAAAGGCGTCTACATCTTCAGCGCCTACTCCTGGTTCCGGGAGTTGCCCGCCGCCGTCCCGGGCGCATACCGCATCTTCGCCAACATGCTCAGCGCCCGGGGATCGCGCTGACTTCCTTCGGCGTAGGGCTTAGGGATTTTGCTCGATTGTCGGTTGAGACGCGGAATCCATAAACTGAAGCTTGCTTTGTTAAAAATGCCCCTGCCCCTCACCCCGAGATCCGCCGAACGATACCGGGTCCGCTGTTGGTTAACTCTCTGTGTAAACCATCGCAAGATTCCGGCCCGAGCCATCGATTTGAGCGGTTCGGGCGCCACGGTCTCGTCCTTGTTTCCGGTCGCGGTAGGTTCCAACGTGCAGGTCCGCTCCCGCATCAACATACTGGCTGGCAGCGCCCACGTGCGGCATTGCCGTCGCCGCGGGCTGTTCTACCGGATCGGGATCGAGTTCAGCCGTCCTTTTGCCGCGCGTTTCTGAGTTTACGCCCTCTCCTCCGCCAACCGTCGTAAAATAAGTGCGCATTCGGAAGAGGAGACTTTCATGGCACAAACGGCGCAAAACTACGCGAACCACACCCGTCTTGACCCTCTGTTTCACATGTTCCTGCTGCCGGTGGCAAGCCTCAATATTCTGGCGGCAGGCTGGCACCTGTTCCGGCACCCCGGCCTGTGGCCGGCGTGGTTCCTGATCCTGGCCGTGGCGGGAGCAGCAGCCATCGTCATGATCCGGACGTACGCCCTCAAGGTGCAGGACCGCGTGATCCGTCTGGAGGAGCGCCTACGGCTGTCGCAATTGCTCACCGAACCGCTGCGCGGCAGGATCGGGGATCTGACTGAACCGCAATTGATCGCAATCCGGTTCGCTTCCGATGCGGAAGTTCCAGCGCTGGTCGAGAAGGTGCTCGCCGGAACCATGCTCCCGCGCGACATCAAGCAGGCGATTGGCACCTGGCGTCCGGACTATTTCCGGGTCTGAAGCCAACGAGTGAGCTAGACCTTTTCCGGCACTACGAACGGCTCGCAGTATTTCCGCCGGAACATGGCGTTGGCTTCCGCGTCGCCCACGCAGGAATAAGAATCCGCGTCGAAGTTCAGAGTGCGGCCCAGGCGATACGAAATGTTCGCCAGGTGCACCAGCGTGGTGGAGATTGCGCCTTCTTCAATCGGCGCGTTCAAGTCTGAGTGCTTGCGAGTGCGCAGCGCGTCAATGAAGTTGGCCCAGTTGTTGCCTTGATCGTGGCCGGACGGTCCCGGTTGCTGCTCACGGCCCAGGAACGTGTAGTAGGTCGCGTGATCTTCGTCGGTGACGGCCATGTAGCCCTTCGACCCGTAGAAGATCGCGCCAACCGTATTCACCTCTTTGCCCGCGCCGGTTTCGTTGATGCCCGCTTCGTGATTGGTCATCCAGTGGCGCACCTCGAACTCCATGAACTTCTTCTTGCCGGCGACATCAAATTCGTAGGTGGCAACGATGGTGTTGGGCGTCTCCTGGTCGTCATCGAACATGAAGTGCCCGCCCATGGCGCTGACCTTGGTGGGATATTTCACGCCCAGGCCCCAGCGCGCCACATCCACCTGGTGGATACCCTGGTTGCCCAGATCTCCGTTGCCGTATTCCCAGAACCAGTGCCAATTGTAATGGAAGCGGTTGCGCGTGAATTCGTGCAGGGGAGCGGGACCAAGCCACAGATCGTAGTGCACGCCTGCAGGCACCGGCTCGACCGGCTTGCGGCCAATGGTGTCACGCCACTTGAAGCAGAGCCCGCGCGACATGTACACGTCGCCGATCACGCCCTCGCTCAGTTTCTGTACGGCCTCGCGGGCGATCCCGGACCGGCAATTGGTGCCGTGCTGCACCAGCCGGTTGTACTTTTGCGCCGCCGCCACAATCTGCTGCGCCTCAAACATGTCGTGCGAACACGGCTTCTCGACGTAAACATCCTTGCCCGCCTGGCACGCCCACACCACCTGCAACGTGTGATTGTGATTCGGCGTGGCGATCGAAATTGCGTCGATGGATTTGTCTTCCAGCAGTTTGCGCAAGTCCGTGTAAGCCGCCGGCCGCTTCTTGCCCATCTTCTCCACATCGCTCAAGCGGGCATTTAAGATTGATTCATCGATATCGCAGATGGCGGCGATCTCAACGTTCGCCATCTTACTGTAGTGCGCGATGTGCGCTCGGCCCTGGCCGCGCACGCCCACGCAAGCCACGCGCACGGTGTCGTTCGGACTAGCGAGACTGCTCGATCGGAGGGCGGCTGTCCCGGCCGCGACAGAGCTCATTAGAAAATGCCGACGATTCATATCCCTGCATAGTATCGCAATCCCTGGGTGGCGGGTAACGGACGGTCTACGATCCGGGCGTGGCCTGATGGATCTTGTCGGCAAACCCGGCGGCCAGCGCCACCCGGATGAGACCTGCGACGTTGTTCACGTTTAGCTTCTTCATCATGGTCTTGCGGTAACTGCGCACGGTTTCCACGCCGAGATCGAGCATCACGGCGATTTCCTTGCTGGCTTTGCCTTCCACAATCAAGCCGAGCACCTGAAATTCGCGCGGCGTGAGCTGGGAGAGCAGAGGGTGCCGGGAAGCCGTATCGGCGTCGCCGCGCCGGATCCGGGCCAGCAGTTGTTCCGATACGTGCGGGCTCAGATACGATCCCCCTCGCACCACCACGCGCAGGGCATCCAGCAAATCCCCTGCCGAAGCCCGCTTGACGACATACCCGCGCGCCCCAGCCCGGATGGAACTGACCACGGAATCCTCATCGTCGTACATGGACAGGATGACGATCTTCAGGCTCGGGCTGTGACGCAGCAGTTCAATGGTGGTATCCACGCCGTTCAAGCCGGGCAGCCCGAGGTCCATTAACACGAGGTCCGGCCGCGTCTCCCTGCAAAGTTGCACCGCTTCGGGACCGCTTCCCGCGTCGCCGACAACAGTGAACTCGCCGCTGCGATCCAGCAAGGCACGGATCCCATCCCGCATGATTTTATGATCCTCGACAAGAAGCACCGAGTAGGCCATGACCAACTCCTTAGCTATAGCTATTCATGCGACGAGTACTGCGCCTGGGGCGGGTTCAGCTTTACTTCGATGGTCTTTTTTTCTTCGTTGATATCGAAGGTCTGGCCAAAAGTCTGGTACCCCTTGGCGATCACCTGCACCAGAATCGATCCCTGCGGAATGGGAGGGATTTTCGCGAGCCCTTGCTGGTTGGTCCGTGTTTCCCATTCCGTCCGGATCTTTGTCCCGAGTTTCGCCTTCGAGCGGCCCTTCACGAACTTGACGATCACACTAGCGTTGTCCACGGGGTTATCCAACGGGGTCTTTACCGCGACGGTCACCGTCGTCAAGTCCACGGCCGACGCCGAACCCGCGGTCAGGACGATCAGAACTGTGAGAAGCCAACAGCGATTCCGCATGCTTCGATTATCACAAACTAAATCCGACGCCGGACGGCAGCCTGGGCAGGAGTCACGCAAGAAGCAGCCTGACCCTAAACCGGTTGCTCCAGCCGCTGAATTCTTGGTCGCCGCCTAGGAATTCTGTGCGCAAATCTTACGTTCAGACGTGGTAGATCTTACAGAAAGGCGGGCTGGGAGATTGCGGAACTGGCGCAGAGCCAAACGCCGCCTCTAATGGCATCAAAAGTGCCAGTTATGCACTCCACACAGAAACACACGTTCGGAGATGCCATGTTTAATCGACGCGAAGAAGTGCCCCCCGCTATGCCAGGCAGCCGGTCTATGCAGGCCGAGCCGCCTCTGCAGAACGTCACACCGCCCCCGATGCCCGCCCCGCGCGAGATCCCCAAAGAGCAAACACCGCGTTCCGTGGCAGCGATTGGAACATCCATGATCATCAAAGGCGATATCGTAAGCCGCGAGGAGTTGTACGTGGACGGAGAAGTCGAAGGCAAACTCGAATTGCAACATCGGCTGACGATCGGGCCGCGCGGAAAGGTCCGGGCCAACGTTAAGGCGCGCGAAGTGATCGTCCTCGGTGACCTTCGTGGCAACGTTGACGTTTCCGACAAAATAACCATTCAGAGGAACGGGAGCCTCATCGGCGACATCAAAACAGCGGGAATCATCATTGAAGATGGGGCCTATTTCAAGGGGAGCATTGATATCGTCAAGTCCCCACCCATTAAGAAGGTCGAGACGGTGAAGGAGGAAGAGGCGCAGAACGTCAAGACGGCGCACGCCTCCGTGGCGTGAGAGTTCGCCGAGCCGGCGAAGGATTTCTGTCCGCGCATTGCTAGGCGATGTCCGGCAACAGGAACCGTTCCGTCCGGCCGCTCGCAACCGCCACCGCTTCCGCGGCGCGATACCCGCTGCGCACGGCCCCTTCCATGGTGGCCGGCCACCCCGAGCGTGTCCAATCCCCTGCTAGAAAAACGTTGGGGACGCGCGTTCCGGCATCCGGCCGCAGGGCTTCCATCCCCGGACTCGCCGAGAACGTAGCGCGCACCTCTTTGATGACCTGCGCCCGCTCGACCTTGGCTTCCCGCACTTTTGGAAAAAACTCGGCCGCCTCGGCGAGCACCAACTGAATCACATCGGCCCGCCCCATATCCACCAGGCTGCGCGATGCGCTCACCACAAATTGCAGGTAGCGGCCTTCGCTCTTATTGAACATCCATTGGATAGTGCGATCGACGAGCGCGGCGTGCGGCAGATCCGTCACCGGCCGGTCGAACCAAATGTGAATGCCGGTGATAGGCGAATGTTCGAACCCGGCCGTGTCAGTCCCGAGCTCCGGCGCCAGCGCATTCAACCGCTCGAACGGCACCGCGCAAATCTGATAATCGGCCGCGCGCACGACTCCACCCACCTGAATTCCGCTAGCCGCGCCATCGTCAAACACCAGGCGTTCGACCGGCGCACGCGTGTGAATCCTCACATGCCCAATCTTGTTCCAAACTTCCGCGCTATATAAATCGCGCAGTGGAACATCCGGAACTCCCATCTCATAGGAATCGGAGCGCGCCAGCATCCCGAGCCAAAAAACTTGAAAGCCGTGCCGGGCGGCCATGCGGTCCAGTTCTTCGTTCACGGCGCTCACCAGTACCTGGCGCCAGAAACGCTCAATGGCGCGCTCGGTTTGTTTCTTTTCCCGCAGCCAATCGAGCATCGTGATCTGTTCCAGGTCGCTGCGCCATCTGCGTTCCCGCATCAGGGCCAGCAGGGCTCGCCCGATGGCCACCTTATCCATGACGCCGAGGCACGGCATCCGCAGAAACGATCCCGTCAAGTGCAGCGGCGCGGGCAGCATGCCTCGTGCGAGTTTCGATCGCCGCCCCCCTGGCTCGAGAAAGTAGAACTCCGGGTAGAAACGAATCCGGTCCGCCACACCCAGGCGGGCGTAAAAGTCGAGAAGGTTGACGCAGCAGCGCAACAGCACGTGCTGGCAATTGTCGATCAGCTCGGCATCGTCGTCGCCGGGCGTGACCGGAAACGACGTGGCACGGCCTCCCAAGAATGCCCGCGATTCGAAAAGGTCAACCGTGAAGCCCGCCGCCCCGAGCGCCGCCGCCGCTGCAAGTCCCGCCAGTCCTCCACCAACGATATTTACCGAGGGCATCCCCGCCCGAACATAGCGCGTTTACGGCTCACGAGGCAATCATCCGCGGATCGTGTCCGCCTCTTCGGTTCTCTTATGCGCTCCAGAAGATTTTCCACCGGTTCTGCCATTAGTATAGAGTGCGAAGACGATGACTCCCCGCCAACTCGCACAACGCGCTCGCGAAGAATTCCGGAAAGCCGCCGATCCACGAATCGCCGCCGGGCAGCGCGGGTATTTCAAGAAGTGGGAGAAGGTGCACTTCCACGGCCTGAAGACACCCGAGCTGCGGCGCATCGAGCGCGAACTGCACCAGTCCGTCCGCAAGGAGTGGGCTTATGCCGACGCGGTCGAGCTATGCGAGCAGCTCATGCCGGACCGCTACTTGGAATCGAAAGGGCTCGCCTTGACGCTGCTGGCGCGCTATCGCCGCGACTTCGAGGAAGACTTGCTGCGCCGCGCGAAGATCTGGCTGGAGCGCGGTCTGTGCGATAACTGGGCCGTCACCGATCACCTTTCAACGCAGATACTGAGCAGCCTGATCGACAAATTCGACCAGCTCGCCACGACCATCGAATCCTGGAACCGGTCTCCGAACCTCTGGGTGCGGCGCGCCAGCGCCGTGTCTTTCGTAAAGCCCGCCGGCAAAGGCCGCCATCTGGATCGCGCCTATCGCATCGCAACCGCACTCCAGCCCGGCTCGCACGACCTCATTCACAAGGCCTGCGGCTGGCTCCTGCGTGAATGCGGCAAAACCGGCGCCGGGCGTCTGGAACAGTATCTGCTGAAGAACGGCCCCGCCATTCCACGTACGACGCTGCGCTACGCGATCGAGCGATTTCCCGAAGCGAAACGAAAGCGTATTCTGGCACTCACGCGCGAACGAAGCTCGCGTTGATTCGCGGCCCCAGCGCTGATCACCCCAACCCCAGCTCCCCCCTCACCTTCTTCGGCAGCTTCGCCGCCACCATCGCGTACGAATCCTTGATCAGCCGCTTCAGTTCCGCACGCGGGAGCGCATCCAGGCTCTCCAGCAGCACCCATTTGTTCCGCGCCAGGTACGCGGTGCCGGAACGATGCTTTCACGCTCAATCAGCTCCATGAACTCCTCCGGCGCGCATTTGAAGGAGATGCAGACTGGCGTCTGATCAAGCGCCGCAATCGCGAACATCTTCCCGCCGATGCGGAACAGCAGATTATTTCCCCACTGAATATCCTCGGTGGCACGCGGCATCGATAGGCAGTAACGCCGCAGCGTTTCGATGTCCATTTACCAGAATTTTCGCAGCCGGGCCATCTCCGCGAACGCGACGTAAAGATTGACCACTCCCACGCCGCTCACCGCGCCACGAAAGTAGCCGTTGTCCCAGTAGCCCCGGTGCAGCAGAGAGGAGAAGAAGTTGTTCTCCCACACCTCGCCCATCCAGGGAAAAAGGATTAGAAAACAGCCCAGTTCCAGGCAGAAGATGATCAGCAGGATCGAGGAGAGCTTCTGGTACCAGTGGTAGCTAACGCGGGTCTCGGAAGGCGCGGGATCGGTCGCGGCGGGCGTCTCCGGTTCTATCGGCATGCGCTCGCTTCCATGGCGAACAGTTCGAGCTGCCCTCCATCATCCACCGGAAATAGCGACCGCGCGCGCACCGGCTCGAAGCTCACACGATGCAGCGGCGTTGGCCCGTGCTCTTCGAGCGCCCGCAGATGCTCCGGCGTGTTATAGCCCTTGTGGTTCGCCAAGCCGTACTGCGGATAGACCTCATCCCAAACACGCATGCAGGCGTCCCGCGCCACCTTGGCGATGATCGATGCGGCCGCAATCGCCTGGCAGCGCGCATCACCGTGGATCAGCGGTTGCTGGGGAGTCGCCAGGTCGAGGGGCACGGCATCGACGAGCAGAAAGTCCGCGGCCGGCGACAGCCGCTCCACCGCCATCTTCATGGCCAGCCGCGACGCCTGGTAGATATTGATCCGGTCGATCATGGCTGCGTCTACGGCCGCCACCGCCCACGCCACCGCACGCTCGCGAATGCGCTCCGCCAGAACCTCGCGGCGCTCTGCCTCCAGCTGTTTGCTGTCGTTAAGACCGCGAATGGGCCGTTCAGGAGTTAGAATGACAGCGCCCGCGAACACCGCGCCAAACAGCGAGCCCCGGCCCACCTCATCCACGCCCGCGACCGCCGCGAATCCGCGCGCCCGCAGCTCACGCTCCAGCGTTCCCTCGCACCGAAGTTTGGCGCCTGCGTTCGCGGATGCCACATGCCCCGCCACTCAGAATCTACTCGCGTTCGCGGAGCCGTGCCGCCTTGCCCTTGAGATTGCGGAGATAGTAAAGCTTCGCGCGCCGCACCCGGCCCGTGCGTACCACGTCGATGTGATCGATCACCCGCGCGTGCAGCGGGAAAATGCGCTCCACACCCTGTCCGAAGCTCACCTTCCGGACCGTGATGCTCTCCCCCATCCCCGTATTCTTGCGGGCAATCACCGTGCCCTCGAACGCCTGTAGCCGTTCCTTGTCGCCTTCCTTGATCTTGACGTGAACGCGAATAGTGTCTCCCGGACGAAACTCCGGGATTTCAGCCCGCTTATTTTTTTGTAAGAACTTAGTTAACAACGGGTGATTCATGGTCGTAATCCCTTCAATTTTTTCTATCGTACTTGAAATCCGCCTGCGCCGCCTCTTTCAGGTCAGGCCGCAAGCGCGCGGTCTTCTCGATCGCCGCCTGCTGTCGCCAGCGGCGGATCTGCTCGTGATTCCCGCCCAACAAAACTTCCGGCACGCGCCAGCCCCGAAACTCCGCCGGCCTCGTGTACTGCGGGCAATCCAACACGCCCGCTTCACCGCTGAACGATTCGAACACCGCCGAATCCGCGTTCCCCAGCACTCCGGGAATCAGCCGCGCGATCGTGTCGATCACCACCGCCGCCGCCAGTTCACCCCCGCTCAGCACGTAGTCGCCGATGGCCAGCTCCTCATCCGCCAGGTGCTCGGCCACCCGCTCATCCACTCCTTCATAGCGCCCACAGATCAGCAGCAGCTCTTCCGCTGCGCTCAACCGCCGGGCCGCCGCCTGGTCAAACTTCCTACCCTGCGCCGAAAGCAGCACCACGCGGCGCCCTGCTTCCTGCTCGCCTCGCGCGCGCTCCGGAAAAATCGTCTCCACCGCCGCGAACAGCGGCTCCGGCTTCAGCAGCATGCCTTCGCCCCCGCCAAACGGCCGGTCATCCACGGTCTTGTGCCGGTCCCCGGTCCAATCCCGCAGATTGTGAATCCGGATCTCCAGCTTCCCCTCTTCCCTCGCCCGCGCCACCACTCCGTGCTCGAACGGCCCCCGGAAAAACTCGGGAAAGATGGTGACTACATGAAACCTCACGGCCGGTTCAAATCCTTCAAGCCTTCCGGCAAGTTCACCAAAATCCGCTTTGCGCGAGTGTCGATCTCCACACAAATCGAGCGGGCGAACGGGATCAGCAGGTTCCCGCCTACTTCCAGCAACCCTGCGCCTCCTGCGTCCTCCCAACCCGTCACAACACCCACCAGGTCCCCCGTCGCGCCATCCCGCACTTCACATCCCATCAGGTCCGACAGATAGTGCTCACTCTGTTCGAGCACCAGCCGCTCTTCCAGCGGAATCCGAACCTCCGACCGCTCCAACAGCTCCGCCTGCGAAATCGTATCCACGCCGCGAAACTTGAAAAGCCACCCGCGTAAGTGTTCCCGCACCGACTCCACTTGGAATCGGACCGGCTCCAGAGCCTGTCCGTCACGAAACAGGAAAACCTCGCGTAATTTCTGAAATCGCTCCGGTCTGCTGGTCAACGATACCGCGGCCAACTGCCCGCGAATGCCCCAGGCCCGTCCCAGCCGGGCGACGGCCACCCACTGGGTTTCTTCCGGAAGACTCACTCCAGGATTTCGAGCGTGAACCGCCGGTTCAGCTTCATGCCGGCGGCGCCGAGGATGGTACGGATCGACCGCGCCGTTCGCCCCTGCTTGCCGATCACTTTGCCCAGGTCGCTTGGGGCCACACGCAGCTCCAGCACGGTCACCTGTTCCCCTTCCACCACGTGCACGCTGACCTCTTCCGGGATGTCCACGAGAGCTTTCGCAATGTCTTCAATCAGCTGTTTCATCCCGCCGCCTCCTAAGCCCATTCTAAACGACGCCGCAAAACGCAGTGGCAAAAGGGGTTGCTACACTCGCGGCCACACGGTTACGAATCGTACAATTTCCCGCGGTTCAAGCAACCGGCAAGGCGGCCGGCGCCGGATGGTTCTTCACCAGCCGCTCCACCGTATCCGACATCTGGGCGCCTGTTTTCACCCAGTGCTCAATCCTGTCGTGTTTCAATTCGACCGATGCCGGAGTGGAACGCGGATTATAGTGGCCCACCACTTCGATGTTGCGGCCATCCCGCGCTTTCTCTTTCTCGATCACCACCACCCGGTAGAACGGCTTCTTTTTGGCGCCGAACCGCGCCAATCGAATCATTAGCATGCTGACTTCCTACTCCTCTTCTAGAATACCGGTAACTTCATCTTCCCCAGCTTCTTACCCAGAAATCCGCCGGAGAGACTCTTCATCATTTTACGTGCTTGCGAATACTGCTTCAGCAACTGGTTGACTTCCTGCACACTGGTGCCGCTGCCTTTGGCGATGCGCCGCCGCCGGCTGCCGTTGATAATCATGTGATTGGCGCGCTCGCGGGGCGTCATCGAATCGATAATCGCCACCACGTGCGTGACCTCTTTTTCGTCAATCTTGGCGTTCTTGAGATCCTTCATGATCCCCATATTCGGCATCATACCCAGGATCGATTCGAGCGGCCCCAGCTTACGGATCTGCCGGAGCTGATCGCGAAAATCCTCCAGCGTGAAATCGTTTTCGATGAGCTTGCGCTGCATCTCGACGGCTTGCTTCTTATCGATAGCCTCTTCCGCTTTTTCGATGAAGGAAAGAACGTCACCCATCCCGAGAATCCGCGACGCAACGCGGTCCGGATGGAACACTTCGAGCGCATCGGACTTCTCGCCCACACCCACGAACTTCAGCGGCTGCCCGGTCACCTGCCGGATCGAGAGCGCCGCGCCGCCGCGCGCGTCGCCATCCATCTTGGTCAGTACGATGCCCGTGATCCCCAGCCGCTTGTGAAACTCGTCCGCGCTCTTGATGGCGTCCTGGCCGGTCATCGCATCGGCAACGAACAAGATCTCTACCGGCGTGAGCATCTCGCGAAGCTGCTGCAGCTCGGTCATGAGCTGGTCGTCAATGTGCAGCCGCCCGGCGGTATCCACTAGCAGCACGTCGCGTCCAGTGTTGGCGGCTTCTTTGCGTGCCGACCGGGCCAGATCAGCCGGCGCCGTCTCTTCCGGGGTACCCGCGTAAATTGGCAGATTGACGTCCCGCGCCACGATGCGCAATTGCTCGCGCGCCGCAGGCCGGTAGACGTCCACCGACACCATCATGGGCCGATGCCCGTTCTTCGACAGCCAGCGCGCTATCTTGCCCGTGGTTGTGGTCTTGCCCGAACCTTGCAGCCCTACCACCAGCATCACACTTGGCGGCTCGTTGGCGAACCGTAGCTTGGATTCGTGGCTGCCCAGGATCTTGATCAGCTCATCGCGCACAATGGCGATGACCTGCTGCGAGGGCGAAAGCGCCGTCAGCACTTCCTCGCCCATCGCTTTCACTTTGATGGCCTCGATCAGTTGCTTGACCACCCGGAAATTGACATCGGCCTCGAGCAGAGCCACACGGATTTCGCGCAGAGCGCTCTCCATGTTTTCCGCCGTCAGCCGGCCTTCGCCGCGGAGATTCTTGAATACCCGCTGCAGCTTTTCCGATAAGTTGTCAAACATGATCGCTTACGGGGTTACAACCGGACACACGGAGGCAAACTGGTGGCCAGACGTGATTTGTTTAGTATAGCGAATTTCCGCTGTCGAAACCTGGGCAAGCAGCTCTTCACCAACCAGTCCGAGAGCTTCGGTAAACCCATCGCGACTAGCGAGGATCATCCGCGGGGCATCTGTTCGGAGCGGGTGCCGCCCAAAGCCCGATATGCCAACGAAGCGTCAAGTGGATCGCTTCCGGATGGCCGACAATACACTCGATACCACGCGGGGGCATGTCCATGGATAAGGGGTTTTGCACCAAACTCGTGCTCGCCATGACGGGAGACCCCGGCCACCGCTAACTGTCGGGCGGCGGCTTCGGTTGCACCAGTTCAATCTTGCTACATTGAGCTCTGATGGCACGGGTAAATGGAGTTCCGATCGCGGACCGACGATCGACGCATCCGTCAGGTGCTCTGTTTCTCCTCACGCAGCCAGCGAAAGCGTCAATCGTCATCCAGCCGGATACGGGGACTGAGGTGGAATTACGATCAGGCAGTTCTTTCCTCGTTGCCCGGTGTGGCGACAGCGCTTCGACTGAGCAAGCTTTCGACAACGCGCACGAGACTGGACAGAGAGCGCTGGATATTATTTCTGCAGCGGGCCAACGGCCGATGCAAATTGTCGACGCCCACACAGAGGTATTGCTCTGGTGGCGTGAAGGCTCTCGTCAGATTCTTAGGGTCATTTCGGTCATGCCCACCGGAATCGAGATCTCGGCGTCCGTAACAGTAGTGGGCGCTGACGGCAAAACCGTACCGCCCGCTCCTCAGCCACAGCCAACTTGGCACGCGAGCCTTCGCTATTTCCGGCTATCGCAGCTCACAGACGATCTCACTGAAGCATTCCGGAACGCCTACCTGGCTTTTGAGAGCATCTTATCCCTCCGATACCCACGCCTTACATCTCCACGACCCGAATCTGAAGGCGTGTGGCTGGGGCGGGCCCTTCGAGCGGTAGACAGTTCCAATCCGCTCAATCAGGCTTATGTGTCCAGGACAGGTGACTGTGTCGCAGACTTCATTCAGGACGTGTATACCGACGTCCGATGTCGTTTGTTTCACGCAAAATCTGGGTCATCTGTCATACTGCCCCATTCGATTGTAGACCGTAGAGCTGTCAGGGCCGCGTGTGCAAACCTCATGAGGGTTACGCAAATGCTAATCACATCTTGGCTGAGCGGCAGGCGCGGTGGCGGAGGGCTGACGTACTACGGATTCGAAATGGCGTATGGCACGGTATTCAGCGATGCCCTGTTAACCGTTGAAGGTGAACCAAGAAGCCGCGGAGTATCAGCTGTCGCTACCCCAATGCGGATCGCGACTGCCCTCAACGCTCCGGGGCTCCTGACCGCTGTAGGCTGTTTCGCTAGTCCAAGGAGATTACCGGCCCTTCGGAGAGCAAGGGTCTCGAAGGCGGCAAGTGTGCTGCTGGGGTACGAATTCCCGGGCCAGCTCGAGCCAGATGAACTCGACGAGTTACAGTTTCAGCTTGGATTCCAATTGCGAAATTCGGGAGAGCCAAAGAGCATCTTTCGATCGTAAGTGTGTTGTGGTGCACTGGACATTGGCTCACAGCCTCGTTGATCCGGCCCCACGACGCAGCCACGGGGCGCTTTACGGTAGATCTCTATCGGAAGCGGCCCGGCTGAACAGTTTCGAGGAAACGGGACAAGGCTGAGGCCGGGCCGTTTCGGATCGAGTCGTAAGAAGGAAGCGGCTGGCGTGGCGCGCTGGAGGCTGCTAGCTATGGGGTTTGAATGGTGATCCTTCGAGTGCAGCTGCGGGAGACAGATGACTTGCCGGGCTGGGGCACGGTGAGATCCCGGTGGAAGAGGCCGCGAGGACCAAGGCGGCGAGCGATTTGTGCCAGAACAGGTGAGTCGTTACAGGGAGCAGGCACACGTGGAGGAAGGCGTCGCCGAAGCCACACCCGGTGAGCAAAAGTGGTTGGGCGTTAAGAGCTGTCAAGGTGTTGGGGCGAGCGGCTTTCCTCCCGGAGCAGCTCATTGGCAGTCAGCCGTTCGACAACCCGCATGGGGCCCTGACAGCAAGGACAGCGCCAGAGGATCGGTTTAACGGCTGACGTTGTCAGAACTGGCGGCGGTTGGAGGGCCAGCAGCGTACGGCAGAGTGGAAGTAGTGCTCCGCGCCGCCGGTTGGCAAACAACCCGAAGTGGCGGATGCGGGGAAACGCGCGGGGCAAGATGTGTAGGAGGAAACGCCGCAAGAACTCCTCATGTGTCAGCGTCGTCGTGCGGCGCTTGCTGTGGTGGGCATAGTCTTTCCAACGGAATGTCACCTGAGCATCGGTCATGTCGACAATGCGATGGTTTGAGATCGCGACGCGATGTGTGTAGCGTGCCAGATAATGAAGCACATATTCCGGACCGCCGAAGGGTTTCTTGGTGTACACGACCCAGTCGTCGCGGAATAGCGTTCGCAGGAAAGCAGAAAACGCCTTCTGCTGAGCCAGTGATCCGCAGGTTCCGAAGAAGACGAGCTTGTCCTGGCGAAAGGCGCGCCGGAGTCCCGCTACGAACTTGCCGCGAAAGACCCGGCTCAGCACTCGCACCGGCAGGAAGAAATGATTCGGCGCGCTGATCCAATGTTGGTGATCCGGTGACAACCCGCCGCCGGGAACCACGCAGTGAATGTGGGGATGCGGCTGCAGAGTCTGGCCCCAGGTATGCAGCACGCTCAGGAAACCGATCTCGGCGCCGATGTGCTTCGGATCGGCAGCTACCTCCAGGAGCGCCTCGGCACTGGCCTCGAATAGCAGCTTGAACAGCACTTTCTTGTTCTGCCAAACGAGGGGAACCAGCGAATGCGGTACGCTGAACACCAGGTGGTAGTAATCCACAGGCAGCAACTCTTGCTGGCGAGCGGCCAACCACCGATCACGGGCGTTAGTCTGGCACTTCGGGCAATGGCGGTTTCGGCAGGAATTGTAAGAGATGGCCTGATGGCCGCAGCGATCGCACTGGTCGCGGTGTCCACCCAGCGCGGCCGTCCGGCAGCGTTCGATCGCGTTGAGTACCTTCACCTGCGGCCAGGAGAGGTATTTCTCAAAGCGGTCCATGAATCGCCGGCCAGACTTGCGGATGAGATCAGCCACCTCCCAGGGTGGCCGATTCACGGATGAGCATTCTCCGGCGGCCGAGCCTGTCTGGAAAAGTCACACAATGAGAGCTGGTCGAGAGGATTGATCGCGGCGTGCAGATGCCGGCGCGACAAGTGCAGATAGATGGCCGTGTCCTTTAGGCGCCGATGCCCGAGGAGTAGTTGGATCGTGCGCAGGTCGGTGCCGGCTTCTAGCATGTGCGTCGCGAAGCAGTGTCGAAGCGTGTGCGGGCCCATGCGTTTGGTGATGCCGGCACGAAGTGCTGCTTCGTGACACGCATTCCACACGGTTTTGTCGGAGATTGGCTTCTCTTCCGCTGTCTCTTCCCAGTGGCTGGGGAACAGGTACATCCGGGGCTTGATCTTGCATGCGCGCCAGTACTGGCGTAGCGCGTCGAGCAGTTTCTGGGTCAGTGGCAGTTCCCGGTCCCGTGAGCCCTTGCCTTGATGAACATGGATCAACATGAGGGAACTGTCGACGTCGCTCACCTTCAGATTTGCCGCTTCTGTGCGCCGTAAGCCAGTGGCATATAGCAGCATCAACAGAGTCCGATACAGCAAGTTCGGTGCGGCTTCAATCAGGCGGGTCACTTCTTCGGGACTCAGCACGACCGGCAGTTTCTTCGGCGTCCTGAGCAGTGGCAGATTCTCAAAATCCAGATCACGCCGCTTCAAAACCCTCTTGTACAGAAAGCGCAAGGCGCCCATGCGCAGGGCGATAGTCCCGAGCGCCAGGTGCTTTTCTTCGAGTAGATGCAGCTGAAAGCGGCCGACCTCCTCGAGGCCCAACAACTCGGGCGACTTGTTGAAGTACGCGGCGAACTGCTCGACAGCATGCACGTAGCCGCGAATGGTATCGGTGCTGTAGTTACGGCGCCGGAGTTCCTCCAGCATCCGTTGACGAAGTGGGGTCACAGAAGCTCCTTTCTGTGACCTCGACGCTACCGCTGTTTATGCCCGCAAACACGCACGCTCCTGCGTCCGCCGCGCCAGCGGCTTCGTTGTGTGCTGGGCATGCCCAGCAGCTTGGAGATGAAAGTCCTCTGCCCAACCTGATGGAGGTGAAGGGCTAGTGATGATGCAAGGGCTATCGCCGTGAGGCGGGGTCCGAAAGAAGCATGGATCAAATGTGCGAGTCGATGGACAAGAACCGGATACAAGGCGCCAGCATCGGACGAGCGGGCAACTTATCGCGAAGTCCATATCCATCAAGGGTGCGAAGCGTAGATCCGGCGACTGTGCACAGAAGGCGGCTGAGCTTACCCCAGGAGATCTGTTCCGCGTCGCTTCGGCGACTGAGACTGTCGAAAGATGGCCTGACCGCGGAGCAGAAGTCAGCAGAGGGCATATTAGGTCGTGACTGTCGGCAAGACTAGTGAGGCACTCCGAATGCCGAAAGGCGGAGAAATGGATAGGCCAAGCCGGGAACGACGACCGAAGGCCCAAACGAGAAGGAGCGGCCAGTAGGCCATGAATCTCAAGGACGACGAACAGCAGAATATCCAGATCGAACTGGACTTCTCTACCGTGCTGACGGGTGAAGCCCGAGAGGCCGGAAGGGAAGGGACCGAGTCGTTCGGGGCGACGAATGGATCCGAAAGCCCAGCCAGCACGAATCGATTGATGGAGGAAGTATGTGAGCGAGAAAACCTGAAGGAAGCATTGCGGCGGGTGAAGGCGAATAAAGGTAGTGCGGGCGTCGATGGGATGACCGTCGGCGGAATCACCGACTACTTGAAACAGCACTGGCCAGCCATCCGGGAACAACTGTTGAGTGGGACTTACGAACCGCAGCCGGTGAGACGGGCGGAAATCCCGAAGCCGGACGGAGGAGGTGTCAGAAAATTAGGCATTCCTTCGGTGCTGGATCGATTTATCCAGCAGGCGGTGATGCAGGTTCTGCAGAGGCAGTGGGACCGGACGTTTTCCGATCACAGCTATGGGTTCCGGCCGGGGCGGTCGGCTCATCAAGCGGTGGCCCAGGCGCAGCAGTATATCGCCGAAGGTCACAGCTGGTGCGTGGATCTTGATCTGGAGAAATTTTTCGATCGAGTCAATCACGACAAACTGATGGGTCAAATCGCCAAACGGGTCGAGGACAAGCGGCTGCTGAAGCTCATCCGGGCATTCTTGAATGCTGGGGTGATGGAGGACGGGTTGGTCAGCCCTAGCGTGGAAGGGACTCCACAAGGTGGTCCACTTTCGCCACTGCTGAGTAACCTCGTGCTCGACGAACTCGACCGAGAGTTGGAGCGCCGGGGCCATCGCTTCGTTCGATACGCGGACGACTGTAATATCTACGTTCGCAGCGAGTGGGCGGGGCAACGGGTGATGGAGAGCATTACGCGATTCATTACGCAAAAGCTCAAACTCAAGGTGAACGAGGCGAAGAGTGCGGTGGCGCGACCGCAGGAGCGAAAGTTTCTTGGGTTCAGCTTCACGGCTGGTCCGGAGGTCAAGCGCGTTATTGCGCCGAAGGCTCTGGATCGGTTTAAGCGGCGAGTCCGGGAGATCACGCGACGGGCAAAAGGCGTCAGCATGGAGACGACGATGGAGGAACTGGCACCGTATATGCGGGGCTGGCGCAGCTATTTCGGCTTCTGCGAAACGCCCGAGGTGTTGATCGGCTTGACCCGCTGGGTCCGGTTACGACTCAGGGCAGCTCTGTGGCGGCAGTGGAAAACACAACGTCGTCGCCGGGCGGCTCTTTTGGAACTTGGGGTTCTCCCGCGGCTGGCCAATAATACGGCGGGCAGTGGGCTCGGCCCTTGGTACCTCGCACGGGCCAAAGCTCTTTCTGTAGGGCTTTCGAATGCGTACTTCAAATCGCTTGGGCTTCCATCATTGTTCGAGGAAGTGCCGGCGTAACCATCTCGAACCGCCGTGTACGGACCCGTACGCACGGTGGTGTGGCAGGGGTCGGCGGGTGACCGCCGCCCCTATGCCAATCTCACGCGCCATACGGAAGCTATCGCGCCCTGACGCATAACGCCCGTTGCTGACATCTGGGGTTCAGTGCTCGCTGACGACGAAGCGTCGACCGACTCGATGAGTCTTCGGAAGCCGAATGATTGTCCGTTACTTCCGCGGCTCGCTCGTTGGCGGCACCAGGCCCTTGATCCGCATATACGTCACGAGGTTGCCGTAGTGCTCCATGTTGTGCGCGCTATTGAAGGCTAGAACCGTCAGTTTGGCCTGGTCCCTGCCGAAGAACTTCACCATATCCGCGGCGTGCGCGTCCGTCATCGCGCTGTACGCCTTATCGCAATAGGCAAATGCGTCGTTGAGCGCCTTCACCAGATCGGCCTTCGACGTCTTGCTCTTCTCGATTCCCGGCGCCGGATTGGTCTCCCCGAAAGCCGCCGAGCAAAATAAATATTGAGCGTCCGCCACATGCCCGAGGATCTGGCCGAAACTGCGAACCTCCGGAGTCGGCTTGAACGAATAGTTCTCTTCCGGCATCTTTTCCGCAGCCCGCACTACGTTACTCCGGCTAATGTTGTAAATTCCTTTGATTCCTCCGCTGAGCGGATCGGTCACGGCCTGCGCGTGCAACAGAGCGCCACTGAGCGAAATAAGGGTTAGCAGAACGACTGGCTTCATGGACACCTCCTGGGCATTCCATTGTACGCCGGCGCGGGATTCGAGCGAGTTAAGTTTACGCTTGTGGTGGAACGACGCGGACGCTGCTCGCGGCCATCTTGCCGGTGCGGTCCATCCCCAATTCGTAGATGACCTTTGCACCCGGCACCAGGTCGCTCGCCTGCCCTTCGTTCAGCCGTGATATGTGGAAGAAAATATCGCGGCCGCCGCCGTCCGGGCGAAGAAAACCAAAGCCCTTTTCCTCGAAATAGGTCACGACGGACCCGGTTTCAACCGCTGGCACGTCGGATTCACCGCCCGCGCTAGGCACACTGCCGCCGGCCGACGCTGGCCGGCCGGATTTATCCCCTACGCCCTGCTTGACGAGCGCGAGATCGTCTTCGGTCCAATTCGAGACCGGTTTCGACTCGGGCATCTTCAGGTTAGGGTTTTTCTTGCGGGCGTCTTCAAAGAGACGTTTTTGTCTTGCGTTCAAGGTTGATTGTTCCTGGATCGCTAATGCGTTGCAACGGCTGGTGTGGCCGCTTTCTTGCGCCGCGAAGCGCGTTTTTCGGCAGGCGGCTGCCGGTCGCTCTTCTTCAGCGAACCAACAACCATGGGGGTTACAAATTTCTTCTCACCGTGATCGTCAAACTTGATCACGATGCGTTCCTCATTGATGGACAGCACGGTGCCGAGGCCAAAAGTCGTATGCTCCACCTGGGCACCTTGGTTATACGGATTAGCAGCCATATGGCTACGTTCTGCTCCTTTTAGTTTGCGTTGAAGGTGGGAGAGATTTCAGACCAACCACCGAAGTAAGAGGGAGTTAGCACAACTTGTCACTACACATCATAACAGAAGGCCGGCATTCTGTCGATAGGCTGCCAACTAACGAGAACATTTCTAAGCCTTTTGCTTCGCGATAACGGCCCCCGTCAGCCCCTTCCCCAGCCGCGCGCCGCCCGTATGGAAATCGATTTGCCGCATTCTGAGCAGTGCCGGCCTGGTGAAAAAAAGTGCGCCGCCGCCGTCACTTCTCTCGCCATCGCCCGTCTGAACCCTCTACGGAGATTCTTTGTGCGCTTACACACAAGTTCTGCTCCACATTGTCCGCCAGCTTTCGTTTTTGATATAGTTGACTCGTTTCACAATCCAAAATTCTTGCATCAGTATCGAACCTCGAAAAACCGAAAGGAAGGTGTCGAGTGAGTTCCAAGAAAGATCCTGACGCTCCCCAGAAGCCCACGAGCGGCTTCTCCCGCCGTGGCTTTATTCGTGGCGTCGGCATCGGGACCGGCGCCCTGGGCAGCGGGCTCCTGGTGGAGACCGCCGCGGAAGCGGCGCCCTCCGGCGCGGTTGCCGGTCCCGGAGCAGTACCGGTCACGCTCAAAATCAACGGCAAGCCTTACAACTTGAATATCGAGCCGCGCGTCACCCTCATCGATGCGTTGCGAAATTATCTCGACTTTACGGGGGCCAAGAAAGTCTGCGATCGCGCCACCTGCGGCGCCTGCACCGTCATCATGGACGGCAAGGTGGTCTACAGTTGCACCATCCTGGCCATCGAGGCCCAGGGCAAGGACATCCAGACCATCGAAGGAATCTCGCAAAACGGCAAACTGCACCCGGTCTCAGCCGCCTTCGTCAATCACGACGCGCAGCAATGCGGATACTGCACACCTGGATTCGTGATGGCGGCGAAGGGATTCCTCGACAAGCACCCGAATCCCACCGTTGAGGACGTGGAGAAAGGCCTCGGTGGCAATCTGTGCCGCTGCGGAACTTACATGGGTATTCGCCCGGCCGTGCTCGAAGCCGCCAAGGAAATGAAGGGAGGACGCAATGCCTGATACCCCAAACTATAACTGGCCGGAGATGGACAAGCGGCGCGTGATGGGCAAACCCACAAAGCGCGTAGATGGGCCCAACAAGGCCAGCGGCCGCGCCAAATATTCGTCCGACATGAACCAGAAGGATCTGCTGTTCGGCGCGCTGCTCACTTCTCCTTATGCGCATGCCCGTGTGACCAGCATCGACACGAGCGAAGCCGAAAAACTGCCGGGCGTCACGGCGGTACGGACCATCGCCTCTGCCGGAAGCGAGTTGCAATGGGCGGGGCAGGAAGTGGCCTCCGTTGCGGCTGAGACCGAAGAGATCGCCAAGGATGCCACCCGCAAGATCAAAGTGCAATACGAAGTTTTGCCGCACATGGTTCGCGAGGACGATCTCGCCAAAGCCGGCGCGCGCGCCAAGCCCGCGGGCGAACAGGTCAAGGGTGATCCGGACAAAGCGTTTCAGGAAGCGGACGCGGTCGTCGAAGGTCACTACGGCATCCCCGTCATCACGCACTGTTGCCTCGAGTCGCACGGCAATGTCATGGAGTGGAAGGGAGACAGGATCAACTTATATCCCTCCACCCAGAATGTCTCCGGCATTGGCGGCGATCTAGCCAACGCCGTCAAAGTTCCGCCGGCCAACATCAAGGTCAACCAGCAGTACATCGGCGGCGGATTCGGCAGCAAGTTTACCAGCGACCTCTGGGGCATCGAGGCCGCGCGCCTCTCGAAGGCCAGCGGCGGCCGGCCGGTGAAGCTGTTCCTCGACCGTGCCACAGAATTGCAAATGGCGGGCAACCGTCCGTCCGGTTTCGCCAAGGTCAAAATCGCGGGCAAGAAGGACGGCACCATCACCGCGTGGCAATCGGAGTCCTGGTCGACCGGCGGCATCGGTGGCGGAGGCAGTCCGCCCATTCCCTACGTGTTCGAATTCCCCAACCAGCGCAAGAACCACACCGCGGTTTCGACCAACTGCGGCCCCGTGCGCGCGTGGCGCGCGCCCAACCATCAGCAGGCGTGCTATCTCACCGACACGGCGATTGAGGACTTCGCGGCCAAAATCAACATGGACCCGCTCGAGGTATTCGAAAAGAACCTTGGCGTGACAGCGCGCGCCGACGTCTACCGTGCGCAGCTCAAGAAGGGTGCGGAGCTGATCGACTGGCAGAAGCTATGGCATCCGCGCGGCCAATCCGGCTCCGGCACCGTGAAGCGTGGTCTGGGTCTGGCCATCAGTACCTGGGGCGGTGGCGGGCACAACAGCCAGTGCCGCACCAACATCAATCCCGACGGCACGGTGGAAGTCGAATTGTGCAGCCAGGACCTAGGCACGGGGACGCGTACCATCATCACCATGGTCGCAGCCGAAACGCTCGGGCTGCCGCTCGGTGCGATAACTCTGAGGATCGGCGACAGTTCTCTGCCGCCATCGGGCGCATCAGGCGGTTCAACCACGGTTGGCGGCGTTTCTTCGTCGACTCGCAAAGCGGCGGTGAACGCACTCGCCAAATTGTTCGACAAGGTGGCGCCCGCGCTCAGCACGTCGGCCGATCAGCTTGAAGCTGTCGACGGGCGCATTCAGGTGAAGGGCGATTCTTCGAAGAGCCTCACCTGGAAGGCAGCTTGCCAGAAGCTGGGCGTCAGCAAGATCTCCGAAATGGGAGAGAACAACCAGCGCAACCCCGGCGGGTTGAACTCGAGTGGTGTGGGCGGCGTGCAGATGGCCGACGTTTCCGTGGATACCGAGACCGGCATCGTGAAGATCAACAAAGCCGTAGCGGTGCAGGATATCGGCCTGGTGATCAACCCGACCACGGCCCAGAGCCAGATTCACGGCGGCTGCATCATGGGTATCTGTGCCGCTCTGTTCGAGGAGCGGATCATGGATCAGCAAACCGGACGCATGCTGAATCCCGATATGGAGTTCAATAAGTTGGCTGGAATCGGCGACATCGGCGAGATCGTGGTTCATCTCGACATCACGCCGGAACACGATAAGCGTGGTCCAGTCGGTCTGGGCGAACCGGCTGCAATCGCTCTCATTACTGCGATTGCCAATGCCACCGCCAACGCCATTGGCGTGCGAGTCCCCGAAATCCCGCTGACGCCCAACCGGGTGCTGGCGGCTCTCGAAAGGAGGAATGCGTAAATGCAAGCCTTCGAATACGCGAATCCGACGACCTTGCAGGAAGCTATGGGTCTGCTGGGCAGCCAATGGGGCGAAGCCGACGTGCTGGCTGGCGGCACCGACCTGCTGAGCCTCATGAAGGACTATTTAGCTACGCCCAAGCGCCTGGTGAACGTCAAGAACATCAAAGAGCTTGGCGGCATTCAGAACTCCAAAGCCGGTCTGCGCATCGGCGCGACCGTGACTTTCGAAGAACTCGCCGACAGCGCCGAGGTGCGAAAGCTCTTTCCGGCGCTCGCGGAAGCAGCACGCGGGGTATCGAGCCCGCAGATCCGCAACATGGGAACGGTGGGTGGCGATCTCTGCCAGCGGCCACGCTGCTGGTATTACCGCCAGGGCTTCGGTCTGCTCGCCACAAAAGACGGGCAGGCTCTCGTGCCAAATGGCGAAAACCGTTACCACGCGATTCTCGGCAATTCCGGACCGGCATATTTCGTCAGTGCGTCGAGCCTCGGACCGGCGCTGGTAGCGCTCGGTGCGAAAGTCCGGCTGGCATCCGCCTCTGGCCATCGCGAAGTGGCGGCGGCGAAGTTCTTTGTGACTCCGCAGAACGAGAACGCTCGCGAAATCGCCTTGCTGCCGAACGAAATCCTGACCGAAATCCTCGTGCCGCACGAGGGAACCAAGAACGCAACCTACGAAATCCGCCAAAAGGAGGCGCTCGATTGGCCTCTCGCTGCGGCGTCGGTCGCGCTGAAGATGAAGGGGAGCACGGTAGCTTCGGCGCGCATCGTTTTAGGCCACGTGGCCCCGACACCTTGGGCCGCAACCCAAGCAGAGCAAGCACTTACGGGTAAAGCGATTACCACCGAGAGTGCCGAGGAGGCGGCCAAGACCGCCTTGGCTGATGCTAAACCGTTGAGTCAAAACGGCTACAAGGTGCAACTGGCGCGAGTCGCGGTGAAGCGTGCGCTGCTCCAGGCGGTGCGAGCATGACTCCGCAAACCTCCGGCGAACGCGCCGGCCTGACCAATATCGGCGAGGACCGTTGCAAGAACTTGCGCTGGAAGGGCCTTTTCATCGAAGCGGCGTGGGATCCCACGGTCCCGCGCAGCAATGACCGGGCCTTCTGGTGTCAACACACATACAACTGCTTGGGGCCAGATAGCAAGCTTGCGGACGATTACGAGTGCCATCCCGCCCGCAAGTGCTACGAAGCCCTGTAAATTCGAGATTTGTTGCGACTAATTAACGTCTAGATGCGTCTAGAGGAGTGTATAATCCTTTTCTAGGAGGCGTTGGGGATGAAACGAGTGGTGTGGGCTTTGTTGGCGTTTTCCCTGTCGGCCTGTTTGGCTTTCGCGGGTGGAGTTCCATCCAATAGCATCTACGGCAATTACGTAGAGGCCCGGACAGCGGACGTCTATACCGGTCCTTGCTTTGCGAATTCAGAAGTCGGGTTGACGGGCCAACTTGCCGTTTTCGGCTGGAAAGTGACTCGGGGTTCGTGGAATGGAGTGAGCCTGAACGACTTAGGTGTTGTGGGCGTAATTCGCGCCTCTTCGACTCTTGGCGATGTTTACCACACCGCGTACCCGGTGAAAGCAGTGCTGATCGTGGATGAGCGCGCCAACGCCGAGCAACGTCTTGCCCTGCAAAGCTTTGCGAAGCACATGGGTGGCGATTTGCTGCAAGATGTGGTTCGTGTGGATTATCAGCCGATCGACATGAGTTTCGCGAATGGCGATCTTCACAGCATGAAGGCGACTCTGACCGCCGGGAATCTGGCGAAGATCGAGACCCGCGCGCTGAACGAGGGCGATCATATCTGCCGTAACGAAGAAGTTTGGTACCGGCCCCTGACGAAAGTGGAGCACGCGATGCCCGCATTTGCGATTGCTAACACATTCAAGGGGCAGGGCTTAGACGAGCAATGGAGCAGCCCCGACAAGCGCAGTGCTTTCGTGGCCAGCTTTGTCGCGCCTTCGGAATAACGAAGTTTCTGCCTGCAGTTCCTTCTCAACCCGGCGAGGTCCAAACTCGCCGGGTTTTCATTTCTCACTCTCTTCAAAAGGTAAGCGCGACGAACCGGCTGGGGTGGGACCCAGCGAGCACGTGACGTTCGCCGATCGCTGCGTTCTACCTCGTCCCATGCCGCTGGCGTCTGGCGTATTCGTCAACCAAATCAAGGTAGGCATGTCGTTTGCAGAAGTCGAGAAGGCCCTGGGAGTGCCGCAAACACGCGTGGACCTGGGTGATAAGGTGCTTTACAAGTACAGGGACATGACTGTGGAGTTCCATGACGGGAAGGTGACAGACGTTCGTTGAAGTGAATCCCCTATTGAGGTGCCCGCTCCAAGAGAAGAGTCGGAATCGCTGCTCCTAGGTGTGAGCCCTAGCGATCCTAGAAGTCTCGACATCTTGACATCAGCGTATCAGCGTATCAGACTCAATTTATGCGAACGACCGTCACGCTGGATGATGACGTTTACGAAGCGGCGCTCCATTTGTCCCGCGTGTCCGGAGAAGGTTTGGGAAGGACCCTTTCCACGCTGGCGCGCCGCGGGCTGAAACCGCCCAAGCCACCCTCAAGAAGTAAATCCCGCCGCTTTCCCACCTTCGACGTGCCGCCAAGCGCACGAATCATTCCGGCATCCCGCATTCAGCGGGTGATTGATGAAGAAGGCATCATCTAACCTTCTGTTGCTGGACCTGAACGTGTTGCTCGCGCTGGCGTGGCCCAACCACCAGTTTCACGCCGCGGCAACGAAGCGGCTGGAAAAAGGAGGAGAGCGTTGGGCCACTTGCGCTCTGACACAATTGGGATTCATCCGGCTGTCATCCAATCCCATCGCGGTGCAAGTGGAAAAGACGCCCGCTGAGGCGGCCGCGTTGCTGGCGGCCATGGTTAGCGATCCGGCCCACGTGTATCTCGAAACTCTGCCCTCGCCGGCCGGTAAGGATATGCGCGCCGCTTTCGAAAGAATACTGGGGAGCAAGCAGGTGATGGACGTGTACCTGCTCCGGATAGCTAAGCAGCACAAGGCCGCGTTCCTGACATTTGATGCCAAACTGAAAGAACTCGCGGACGCTGAAGGCAGCCTTGAGATCCTGTCCGCCTGAGCTCAGCTCGGGTCGATCGCGCGGTCGATGTAAATCCAGATCACTCTCGACAGCCTCACGACGAACGGCACAAACGGCAGATATGCCACGAACGCTCCGATCACGGCAGCGGTGAAGGACCAGCCGGCGAGGCGCCAAAAGATCAGCAGCAGTGCGAGGACGGGCGGGATGGAGAGCGCGTAGCTGACGTACATAGCGCCGATGTAATAGCCCTGCTCGCGGTTGAATTGCAGGTCGCAGACAGGGCAAACGTCGTGCATGGCGAGCCAGCCGCGGAAGATGGGGCCCTGGCGGCATCGCGGACAGACGTGATGCAGAATGCCCTGGAGCGCCGACATCGAGTACATGATAGTCGACAATGGTGGCCGCTAAGAGCGGGCAGTTAATATGGGAGGTTACTCCATGCCTCTCTTACCCTGCTCGCGACACTGGATTCTTCCCTGCTTTTTCGCGCTGCTCACGCAGCTTGCTCATGGTCAGGCGACGGGGAGACTTTCGGGAACGGTGCAAGACGCTGGAGGCAAGGCTCTCGCGGGCGCTCGGGTTACGCTGCATCTGGCGGAATCACCGGTCGCTTACTCATCCACAATCACCAATCGTGCGGGCGGGTTCTTTTTCGGGTTGCTTGGGGCGGCATCTTACGACCTGGCCGTGGAGGCTGCGAGTTTCAGCGGGCATACGCTGAAGGGCGTCAAGATCGATCCGGCGGTCGAGACTTCGCTGCCGCCGATCCAGCTTGCGAATCAGCTTACGGGGGAAGTGAAGGCTCCCGAATCCGCGTTGCAAACGGCCAGTGTGGACATGGCGTTTCCGATAAGCCAGGAGCAAGCAAGCCGGCTGCCGGTCGCGGGAAGGAATCCGCTATTTCTGGTGAGCACGCTGCCGGGAGTACAAGACAACGGCCGCGCGGCGGCGATTGACGGGCAATCGGCGGCGACAGCAAACATCGACTACGACGGAGTGAATATCGCGGAGAGCGTGATTCGCGTGAATGGTCTGGGGCCGTTATCTATTCCTCTACATACGGATCAGATTGAGGACGCGACGCTCGTGACGGGGGCGATCTATGGCTGCGGCTGCGTGCAGGTGGCATTCACATCGCCGAGCGGGACGAGTGCGCTGCACGGGTCGGCATACTGGCTGACGGTGCCCAAGGGGGTCGCGGCGCAAAATTGGGCGGACAACAGCCAGAACACACCCGTCAGCACGAATCTGAATCAACTGGGTGCAACGGTGGGCGGCGCGTTGAAGAAAAATCGATTGTTTTTCTTTCTGAACTATGAAGCCGACCTCAATGGATCGAAGGTGACCCGGACGGGCAGTGTACCGACTGAGCCGCTGACGAGCCAGGACCCGCAAGTGCAACGCGTGCTTGCGCTCATTCCCTCAGATCCTTCGGGAACGTACATCGGGAAGCAAAGCGATGGATACACGAGCAACCTGGGAATGGCGCGGGTCGACTACCTGGCATCGGCACGGAGCACGTTCGGGGCGACGTTCGCTTACGCGAAGAGCAACCAGGACGATCTGGCTGATTCTTCCGTGTTTGGATCGAAACCAACAACGACGATCCATGTTTCGGCGCCTTTTTACTCGGCGTTCTGGCGCTGGTCTGCTACCGCGCGATTGACCAACGAACTGCGCGTGGGTGCGAGCTTACCCAGCATTGACTACGCGAACTCGCTCCGCTCCAAATTTGATTTTATTGCGACCCTCGACGACCCGGATGTTTCGGTAAGTCAACCGATGATGGGCATGGACCCCGAGGGGCGCGAGGATTACGTGCGTAGTTACCAGGACAACTTGACCGCGGTGTTGGGTAAACACACCGTGCAGGCCGGTGTCTGGTTTCAGCAGTACCGGTTGAACACATATGGCAACAACGACGGTCTGCTGGACTCGCTGACGGTGCCGCGATATATCGTCGATAACATCGCGCAGGGGACGATCTCGGAAGTGGATCAGCGCTTCAACATTACTTCGCCCACGTCCGGATACTCCAGAGGATCGACGGCCCGCAGCCGGCTTTCCGCCCACATGCTGTCGGGTTACTTCCACGACAACTGGAAGCTTTTTCGTTCTCTGATGATCACGGTGGGTCTGCGATACGACTACCTTTCCCCGGTGGTGGAGCGTACGGGCACCGCGATTGTTCCCGCTTTGACGGGTAGCGTCTCCGATTCTGTCTATTTCCAGAATCTGAGTTTCGCGCATGCTTTCGAGCAGCAACCGCTTAATGTCAGCGCTTTCGATCATTACAGCCCGTATGTTGGCCTCGCCTGGAAGCCGATGGAAAAGTTTCCGCTGGTGGTTCGAGGAAGTACTGGTGTCAGTTATATTCCCGATGAACTGCTGCCGGACCTGAGTGTCTACGCGCTGCGGAATCCGTTTCAAAGCTTCAACGTGTCAGAGGATCTGGCTGAGAGGGGAAGTTTGGCGGGCGCACCGGTGCCGGCGACGCCGGTGCTACCTTCCACGCTGACGCTCCAATCGCTGCTCTCGTTTGCGAACAGCTACCATCAGGAGCCAGGCACCGTGTATGCGGTCGATCCGGAATTGCGCACGCCGAACATACACTTTTGGAGCCTGGGAATCGAAACGCAAGCGAAGGGGTACCAGTTTGGCGTGCGTTACCTGGGGAACCGTTTGGACGAAGCCCCGCGCTCGGTGGACCGCAACCAGGTGATGTTGCCTCCGGCTTTTTTTTTGGCGTTCCAGCAGGTGCGATCCGCGATGCTGAGCGGCCAGCCCACCAACGGGTTTGCTCTGCTGCCAGGAGGCGGGATCTGCGCCAACTTCAGCCTGCAAAACTGCCAGCCGGATCAATATGCGATCTCTCTGATCAGAACGGGGCAAGTGGGGGAGCTCGCGCGCTGGTACCAGGGACAGGGATATCTCAACGGCACCACTTATTACGTTCTGGGAAATCCGCTGGCGCCGCAGGGGATCGATTTGTTGTCGAAACTGGGGCATTCACGGTACGACGCACTGCAACTGACCGTGTCGCGGCGTCTCTCGCGTAGCCTTGGGCTGACGGCCAGCTATGTTTTGTCGAAGGTGATGAGCTCACTCGACGATTACCAGCCGGGTGCGATTGATCCTTATCTCGATGTGCACAACTCAACGCTTGAGTGGGCGCCGGCGCCGTTCAATTTGACTAACTCATTCAAAGCCACCGCCGTCTGGGATATTCCGTTCTCGGGCGGGACGGGCATGGTGAAGCGAGTGTTGAGTCACTGGAGCGTGAGTGGCATCCTGATGGCGCAATCTGGAGCGCCGTTCTCGCTCGTGTCGGGCGGCTACGTAACGGAACCTAACGGAACTGTGAGCGAAGTTTCGGGCCTGGGCACGTTCACATCGATCGCTGACTCAGGACAGAACAGCGTGTACACGTCGTTGACCGGCAGCCAAATCCGACAGTTTTTTGGAATCCGTGAGAATCCGAACGGGTCGGTGTCTTATGTGACCGCGCCTGCCGAGGCTTTCCAGGAACCTGCACCGGGCACGATCGGAAACTTGCAGAAGCGGCTGTTCAGCGGGCCTGGAGCGTTCAATCTGAACCTCGGCGTGCGGAAGACGATTTCGTTGACTGAGCGGAGTCAAGCGGAGTTTCGGGCGGAGTCAATCAATCTGTTGAACAATGTGAATTGGCTGGTGGGAGATCAGGCGTACTTGGGGAACAATGGCCAGGGTGCGGTGTTCAATAACAACGTTTCGCAGTGGAACTTGCCGCGGACGTTTCAGTTCTCGCTGCGGCTGTTGTTCTGAGCGGCCAGGCGGGCAAGAGGCACCTACGCGCCCGGAGTGTGGTGTAATCGTTCAGAATGCCGGTTGGCATTACATCATTTGGAGAATCCTTCAACAACATGAGATCAAATATGCACTCGCAGACAATCCAGCGGCGTCTCTGGTTGGTGGGCATGCTGGCGTTTTGCACTATATCTAGCGCTTTTGCTCAAAACAAAGCCATCGGATTCCAAAAGGGAATGCCCTTTAGCGAGGGGTATGTGGCGGGCAATACCCTCTACGTTGCAGGCCAGCAAGGGCCCGACTCGCAAGGCAAAGTCACGGGAACCGATATCACTCTACAGACCACAAATGCAATTGCGGCAATTGAAAAAGTGGTGAAGAAGGCGGGCTTTCAGATGACGGACATAGTGTCCGTGATCGTTTATATCACGGACTTGAACGATGTCCCGAAGATGAACGATGCCTATAAGAAGCTCATGCCAGACCCGAAACCAGCGCGAGCCACCGTGCAAGTTGCGGGCTTGATCGGCGGAGCGAAGATCGAAATTTCGGCGATTGCGGTGAAGCAATAGCCGGTCGTTGCGGGGCGAGGGTGTACTGAGCTGGTCCCAGGCGGAGTTCCGCGCGGAATCAATTCAACCACGTGAGCTGGCTGGTGGGCGACGGATCGCTCCCTGATGCACCTACAGCGCGCTCAGAGCAGATTTGCGAATTGCGTCACCGTCATCCCTGATGCCCGGATCAAAGAACGCAGAGTACCCGGAGCCAATTCACGGTGCTGAGGTACGGACAGGCTAGCTGGATTTCCGGGCTTGATCAGGATGACGTGGCTGCCGCGTTGCCGGTCTATAACCCATCCTGCCTTCTCGAAGATTCGAACCGCCCGCTCCCCGGAAACAGAGGGCAGGCCAGGTATCAAACAAGAACCTCGACCTCGCGGACCGCGATGGTGAGAGGCATGCCGTTCGCCGACCGCGCTTCGAGGCAGCCTGCGATCGCTTCTCGAATGTTCTCCAGAGCCTCGGCTTCCGTTCGTCCCTGCGATATGCATCCGGGGATTGCCGGGCACTCGGCGACGATCACGCCGGTCTCGTCCGGCTCCAAGGTAACGAGAAGCTTCATAGTTATATCTTAAGCTAGACGCTCTCCACTTCCGGATGCACCCACGGTGAACGGTAGGGACGACGCAATAGGCGGTTGGCTTCTTCGTCGCCGGCTAAGCGCTGTTGCGCGGCGTCCCAGGTGAGGGTGCGGCCGAGTTGCATCGAGAGATTCGCCATGATGCAGCTCGCGGTCGAGATATCGCCTTGCTCGATGTCGGCGACGGGTTTGGTACGCGCGTCGATGGCGGTGAGGAAATCGATCATGTGATGGCGGATGGCGGGGGCGCAGTGCTTTTCGAGTTCCTTCTCGGTTTTGTCTTCGGGGTATTGCTCTAACTCATAGGTCACGTCGCGGTGGATGCGCTTGCCGCCGTCCTCGGGGATGAAGTCGTAGCTGTAGACGCTGGCTTTGAGCGTGCCTTTGTCGCCGTAGAAGGTGGCGGCCCAGGGATAGTCGGGGTCAGGCGCGGTGCCCCAGGTGCGGTGCTGCCAGACGATGCGCAGGTCGGGATATTCGAATGTCGCGGTCTGCGTGTCGGTGATGTTCGCCTTGCTCTTTTTGTCTTCGAAGATGCCCCCGGTGGAGGAGATGCGCGTGGGCCAGCCGAGGTCGAGCATCCAGCGGGTCATATCGAACATGTGGATGCACATGTCGCCGATGATGCCGTTGCCGTATTCCATGAAGGCACGCCAGCCGCGCGGGTGGTCGAGCGCGTTGTAGGGGAGCATGGGCGCGGGGCCGGTCCACATTTCCCAATCGAGGTTGGGCGGCGGAGCGGTGTCGGGCGGATTCTCGGTGGCGCGCATGTGCCAGTAGCAGCAGATCTCCACCATGGCGATTTTGCCCAGCTTGCCGGGGCGGATGAATTCGTTCATGGCCTCGACCAGGTGCGGGGTGCTGCGGCGCTGCGTGCCCACCTGCACTACGCGGCCGTGCTTGCGCGCGGCGGCAACCATGGCTTGGCCTTCGATGACGTCGAGGCTGATGGGTTTCTGCACGTAGACGTCGGCGCCAGCCTGGATGGCGGCGATCATGGGCAGGGCGTGCCAGTGGTCGGGCGTGGCGACTTCGACGATATCGAGGTCCTTTTCCTTGAGCATGTCGCGGTAGTCGTGGTAGAGACGCGGCTTTTTCCTTGAAGCCTGGCGGGAGGCGACGATTTCCGCGGCTTCGGCGAGCATTTGCTTATCGACATCGCAGAGCGAGACGACCTCGACGGGTGCAACCTGAATAAGGCGCAGGAGATCGCTCTTGCCGTACCAACCGGTACCGATGAGGCCGACGCGTCGGGGTTTCTGGCCGGCGAAAGGGGCGGCGTAGGCTCGGCGACGCGAGAGTGCCAGACCGGTGGCAGCGGCGGTGGTGAGGAACTGACGGCGGTTCATGTCGTGAAAGTCCACACGTGAGTATATCGGGATTCGCCCCTTTGGTGAGAGTTTGGACCCAGTGCGCATTTAGCCCCACCAACTTGTGGGTTACGACTCAGTGCCACCCGATAATGTGGTTAAGCGTAGGCAATTCAGCTATTTGAATCAATCGCGGCGTTTCTGAAGTTAATTCGGTCGAGGGATTGCAGGGCTGGGTGGGAAAGTCGAGTCCTGGCCTGACTGGGTTTTCTGCCCAACCAGAAAAGGTGCGGCCTGCGTGAAGGCCGGACAACTCCACTTAGGCCGCTGGGAAGGGAGGCGACGGAATGCAGTTAATTCCCACGCCGGAAGAGACTTTGTCGCTAGTGCGAGAAGCAGGGGCGCTGCGCACCGGCCATTTTGCGTACCGGGGAGGGCTGCACTCGGACCAGCACTTAGAAGCGCCGCTCGCCCTGCGGTATCACAGGTTAGCTAAGACGCTGACCGTTGGCCTGAGCCGGCTGCTGCGCGCCAACCCGGATGTGCGGCAGATGATTCCACAACTTTCGGTGGTTGCGGCGACCGTGGCTGGGTTGCCGGTGGCGTACGGCTTGTGTGAAGCGTTGCATGCGCACCAGGTCTATTGGGTGGAGAAGGACAGCCGTAGCGCGGGAATGCGGTTGCCGCAGTATCTGGAGTACGCGCCGGGCGAACGGGTCCTGCTGGTGGACGACATTCTGCGGTCGGGCAAGCTGCTCCGGGAAGCCCAGACACTCATAGAATCGAAGGGCTGCCGGGTGGTGGGTGTGGCGGTGCTGTTCCATCAGCCCACGCCGCGGACGCTGGATTTCGGAACACTGCCGATTTTTTACCTCGCCAGGTTGGAGGCCGGCTACTACGCGGAGGCCGCCGTCTGCGAGTTGTGTAAGCGCGGTATCCCGCTTCAGAACATCGAAGCGGACGAGAAGACAGAAGAAGCCCGCGAAGCGTTTCTTTTTGCGGGCGTTTAAGAAGGAGGATACGTGAGTACAGCAATTCTAACGAAGGAAACACTGAATCCGTTTGAGATCGCGCAGGCTCAGTTTGATATCGCCGCGGATCACCTGAAGCTGGATGAGGGGTTGCGGTCGATTCTCAAAACCCCAAAGCGCCAGCTGATTGTCTCCATCCCGGTGCGGATGGACGACGGACATATCAAGGTATTTGAGGGGTATCGCGTGCAACACAGTCTAGCGCGCGGACCGGCGAAGGGCGGCATCCGTTATCACCCGGATGTGACGCTGGACGAGGTGAAGGCACTGGCATCGTGGATGACCTGGAAGTGTGCGACGGTGAATATCCCGTACGGCGGAGGCAAGGGTGGCGTGCGAGTGGATCCGAAGCAGCTCTCGCTGGGCGAACTGGAACGGCTGACGCGACGGTATGCCACCGAGATTTCCCCGATCATCGGAGCCGACCGTGACATACCAGCGCCGGACGTCTACACCAACTCTCAAACGATGGCGTGGATCATGGACACGATCAGCATGTTCCATGGGCACACGGAACTCGGTGTGGTAACGGGCAAGCCGCTGAGCCTGGGGGGCTCGAAGGGACGCAACGAAGCCACAGCGCGCGGCTGCCAGTACACTACGCGAGCGGCCTGCGAAGTGAAGGGCATGTCGCTCAAAGGCGCCAAGGTAGTGGTGCAGGGATATGGGAACGCGGGAAACATCGCCGCGCGCCTGTTCCATGAGGACGGCGCCATCATCATTGCCGTCAGCGATTCCAAAGGCGGCATTTACAACGAACGAGGCATCGATCCCGCGGCGGCTCTCAAGTTCAAAGAAGAGAACGGCAGTGTGGTGGGATTCCCGGGTTGCGATCGCATCACGAACCAGGAGCTGTTGGAACTCCGCTGCGACGTGCTGGTGCCAGCGGCTTTGGAGAACACCATCACGCTGGAGAATGCCGAGCACATCCGAGCCAAGATTGTGGCGGAGGCGGCGAATGGGCCGACTACGCCGGGCGCAGACCGTATCCTGCATGAACGGGGAATCTTCGTCATTCCCGATATTCTGTGCAACGCGGGCGGAGTGACGGTTTCCTACTTTGAGTGGGTGCAGGACCTGTATAGCTTCTTCTGGCCCGAGCAGGAAGTGAACAAATACCTCGAGCGCACCATGACCTCGGCTTTCAAAGAGGTACATGCGGCGGCGGACAAATACCGGGTGGACATGCGGACGGGCGCATACATCACGGCTGTTGCGCGAGTCGCTGAGGCGACGAGGGTACGGGGTATCTTCCCGTAGGACTCAGCGAGCTTTTCCATTTCCTTGCAATGACTTAGGGGCAGGATTGACATTATCAGTCCTGCCCGAATGTCACCGAATGTCACAGAAGTTTTCCCACTCATTGGATCGGTTTGATTACCGTCTCCCACGCATCGGCGGCGCGCGTGTCATCGTCCGGTAGCATGTGGCTGTAGATCCGGGCTGTGATATTGACGTTTGCGTGGCCCAAGCGGGCGCTGACCGCCGTCAGTGGCACATGGTTCGAAAGCAGATGACTCGCGAGGGTGTGGCGTAAGGTGTGGAGCGAAGCGTCTTTGATGCCAGCTTTGCGCAAGCGGCGCACGATAGTCTTTGTAACCGAATCCGGCCATAGCATCGAGCCATCGGGTTCGCAAAATACCAGATCGCCCTTGTAGTCCGGCCCGAGCAGTCTTCGCGGTTCCGCCTGTTGTTCCTGACGGAATCGCAATGCCGCTATCGTCCTGGGCCCGATGCGGAATTTTCGGACCTTCCCATTCTTTGTCCGTTTGACACGGAGCCCGGCCGCAGTCTGCTCTATCGACTTACTGACCATCAAGGTGAACGTCAACCAGTCGATATCCGGCCATTCGAGCGCCAGCAATTCACCACGGCGGCAGCCAGTCGCCAGCGCGGTCTCGATAAATGCAAACGTCCAATCCCCGCGGCAGGCATCGTACAGGCGTTGTATCTGTTCCGGTGTGAGTGCTTTTACTTCTACGCGTTCCACTTTAGGAAGCCGAACCTTCAGGAACGGATTAACGAGAATCTTGTCGAGCCTGAAGGCTTCATTCAATGCGACACTGAGAACGCTAGCAACCTCGCGAACGCTTTTTGTGGACAGGTGCGCCCTGCGTTTCGCTGGCATACGCAGCAGTTCGTAAATCGCCGCTTCCACGCAGGCATGGGCGTGCGCCACTTCCGCCAACGGAGTTGCGGCGAGTGTGGCGCGGGCACCGTCCACGGCATCGAGGACATAGGCGGCGAGCTGGTGATACCTCTCGAGTGTTTTCGGCTGACACTGGTGCGGAGCATAGTCTCGCAGCCATGCGCGCACCCAATCGGCAACAGTTTCCTTTGCGGGCGGCAAAGGGATCGGCAACGCCCTGCTCTGCTGGTAGTCTCTGACGGCAGCATTGAGGGCATCCATTGCGGCGCCGCGTGTGGGGAATCCGGCTTTGCCGATGACCTGTCGTTTACCGTCCACTGGGTCACCATCGAAGCGGTAGCGCCATAGTCGCGCGCCGGGTTTCGTCGTGTACTTGGAAACGGAGCCCGCCCTATTTTTCATGGTCCTTCCGTTCTTTCCTTCCCTCTGCGAGACGCTTCAGATAGTCTGTTGTAGCTTCGTATTCATCCTGTCCCTCGAATTCCATGACCACAAAACCGCGCACTGGCTGCGTTTCAGTGGGCGGACGAAGCATCATGTCACAGTGGAGAAGCTCTTTCGCTTCTCTGGCATATAGGAATCGAAATTCCTGTGCGAGATCACTGAACCCCGCAGAGTTGGCTATCGTGGCGAGTCGCAGAAGCATCTCTCCGGACGGCGGCAGGCTGTTTTCATAGCGCCCGACGGTTGATATCGCCATCTTCAGGACCTCGCTCGCGAAGGCCTGCTGACTCTTCCCCATTCGCTTACGCAGTGCGACAACCGCCGCGCTCGCAGCATTCTGTTTTATTTGGTGCTTTTCCATATCCAAAAGCGTATCACGGAAAGAAAGTGCTTGCAAGAGGTACTCATGAAATGATACGCTTTTTTATGACAGGAGGCGAAGATTTTGGGGAAGCATATAAAAGACGATACGGTGCGGGCCACTCTGAAGGTAGAGGAAGCGGCTCGGATAGCGGGCTGCGGGGGCATGGCAATCAGAAAAGGTATTGCGGCCGGCGTCATCCCTCATCTCCGGTTCGGCAGGAACATCGTCATCCCGAAAAAAACGTTTTTGCAGTACTTGGACACATGCGGCGGCACGCGTAAGGCGCTGGCGTGAGCCCGGGCCCACCGGGCACGCGCCCGAACTCCCCACCGTTGCCGCCGGTCAAGCGAGCCCAGCAAGACGAGACAGTGATAGTGCGTCTGTTCGATGGCACTGCTCAAGGCCGCATCGCCACGGCCCAAGCTGAAAGGCTGGATCGGAGCGGCGAGGGTAAGCTCCGACGTCGTGGCTCCTCGCACGAGTATCTTCAGTTGCCAGCGGGCGTGACGCTAGAGAACGGCTGGCAGTGGGGCATTTCAAGAAGTGGGCGTGACACGGTGATGATGGCGCAAAGAGGACGACTGGTTGCGAAGCGAGCAACCTAACCAGCATCAAATTCACAGTTCGAGACAAAAAAGAAGGCCGCCGGGATGGCACCCGAGCGGCCGAATTCATTTCAAGGAGTCTTCATGCACAGATTACCGCCAAACATCGCCGCATTGCAAGCCACTGCGCGCTTAGTAGCGATTTGCTGGGCAAGACAGTTGCGCGATGCCGGCCTACCTGTCCCTGACTTGCGCACACTGACCGCCAGAGTGCTGATTGAGGTGCGCCGATGACTCTGGACCGCGGGATGCCGCTTGAACCACGCGACTACGCGGCGCTGGCTGCGCGATGGATACCAAGGGAACTAGCCGAACAAGCTATGCTCCGACGCGTCGACGATGCCGAGGGCGCGACTATCGTAGGTAAGAACGGATCTGGCAACTACGCGGGCGTGATCATTCCGTACTCGTTACCGGGCCCGTTTCTTGTCCGCAGCTATCGCCTTCGGCGCGATCATCCGGAAGTCGACCAGGCCGGCAAGGCGCGAGAGAAGTACATGGCGGAGCCAGCGGCCGGCAACAAGCTTTACTTTGCGCCCGGAACGGATCCCGCCTGGCTCGATGACGCGTCCCTGCCAATAGTGATTGTGGAGGGCGAGTTTAAGACCTTGAGTCTCTCGCGGCTCGGCCGTCATGGTCTCAGCGACGCTGCGGAGCGTCCGCGCTTCTTGTCGGTCGGCTTGTCCGGCACCTGGAATTGGACGGGCAAAACCGGAATAACTGAAGACTCGACCGGCACGCGTGTTACCCAAAAGGGACCTATACCGGACCTGGGACTCATCACATGGAAATCGCGACTTGTGGTGATCCTGTTCGATGCTGATGTCGCCAGTAACGATCAAGTACAGCGGGCCCGGGCAGCTCTCACGGCTGAACTGAAGAAACGGGGTGCCAATGTTCGATGGGTATTCTGGCCGAAGGTTCTTCCGGCCGGAGTAAAGGGCATCGACGATTTTTTGGCAGCGGAGGGTCCGGAAGCTGCACTCGATCTCATCCGTAGTGCGCGAGCGGAAAAGCCGACGGCTGAGCACCAGGCTAAAGCAGTCAGGCAGTTCACCGCATTGCGCGAGGACCTCTATCGACTCGACATTCCGGACCTTGGTATCACGTTTGAGATTGACCGGCTGCGACGCGAGCATCAGGAACTCATCGGCGAGTTGTGCGTGCGCTGCGACCTACCCGGCGCCCGTTCCTACGATGGAAACCTCAGCATTGCCGATTTCAACTTGTCATCGGCTAGAGCAAGGACCGAGCGAGCCAAGCTCCTCACAGACCGCAGCAAGACCAGTGAGTTGGACTGGCTCCAAATGCTTGAGGAGTTCTGCCAGAGAGTTCTTCAGGCTGAGCGCGAAGGTAAGCCGGGTGTGGATCTGAGAACCGTGGCGGATGCTGAATCCGACGATGACATCGACGTTATCGGGCTTCCAGTACCACGCTTGGACCCGACAATCCTGTTCGGTGATGGCGGCACGGCGAAGTCCTACCTCGCGCTCTACCAAGCCGGTTTGATGGCGCAACAGGGCCTCAAGGTCGCTTACTTCGATTGGGAATGGACGCAGGAGAAACAGAAAGGCCGACTGCGGAAATTATTCGGCAACGATATGCCGCTCGTCATCTACGCCCGCTGCGACCGGCCGCTTGTTTCCGAAGTCGACCGGCTCCGTCGGATCGTTCGTGAGCATGGCATCGAGTATTCGTTTTTCGATTCCGTAGCCTATGCCTGCGATGGACCACCAGAAGCTGCCGAAGTGGCGATGCGCTATTTCCGCTGCGTGCGTCAGATTGGCTGCGGATCGCACCATGTAGCCCACATCCGGGCTGAGATGGGCGATCAGAAACCATTCGGTTCGATCTTCTGGCACAACAGCGCTAGGTCAACATGGTTCGTCGAAAAATCACAGCAGAACTCCGAGGCTATCCTGGACGTCGCACTCCACAACAGAAAAGTGAACGAAGGCGCACTGCATTCAGCCCTCGGCTTCCGAATCACCTTCGACGAAAAACGCACCACCTTCACCAGGAACAATGTCGCGGACAATGCCGACCTCGCCATCAAACTAACCCTCAAGGAGCGGATGTACCACCTGCTCGTCCGCCGAACCATGACGCCGGCCGAGATTGCTGAAGAGTTGGAAGCTAAAGTCGACTCCATCGAACGCATTCAACGGCGTTACCAAAAACTGTTCATCATCCGCCCGGACGGCAAGTTCGGAGTGGCTCAAAGGTCCCTCTTAGCATGAAAATATACGCCTCTGTATTTTCAACAACTTACACGTGCGGACAACAACTTACAGACAATGCTTGTTTTCAACAACTTACAGACGATAAAGTGTCCGGAATCGCGATGGAGTGTCCGCCAATGCTTTCAATAACTTACAAGGCACTGTCCGGAAGTGTCCGCGGACACCTAAAGTGTCCGGAAAGTGTCCGCTGTAATTTTCGAGTTACATGTAAGCCTAACTATTCCAGTAACTTGTGGTCCGGACACTGTGTCCGCAAAAAACGGACACTCTGTCCGTTCCGGGCAAAAGCGGACACAGTTGCCCCCCTCTTTAGAGGGGGCACTGTCCGCAGCCTTGTCCGGAGAAAGAGGAAATCCAATGCAGCTTGAAATCGAATTGACCCCCAGTGGAGCGACGACCATCCGCGAAGTTCCAGACGTGGTGGAGTGGCCAGGAACCGGCTGGGATGACAAGTATTACGGGACCGGGCTGGGTCTGTACCAGTCGTTCAGTCTCACCGCTGAATCTCTGGACTACTCCGTTATCACCTACGGTCCAGATCCAGACAAGAACAACAAGACGGGCGGCAAATGGCTGGTGGTGCTCAGCCACTGGAATGGTTCTGCTCATCTCTGGGCCGCTCATCAGGGCATCGCGTTAGCGTTCCTGCGGGAGCAGGCCGCCGTCGTAAACGCGCATGCGCTGTGCCAATTGGTGGATCTCTACAAAGAGGAGCGGGACGACGCAGACGCTCGAATCAACGGCTATGCGAACCGCTGGGACCAGGAGGCACGCGACATGCGCGAGGCTAAGGCATACCGAGACCGTCTCGCCAGCGTGAAGAAACAATCATGAGCGCAAAAGCCAAACGATTTCGCGCGCGATTCGGTGGCGTGGCCGATAACTTTGCAGACCAGAACCGTAAGGCCGCGGAGTTGGTATTGAGCCACGGTCACGGCAAGTGCGGCTGCTTGGCATGCGTGTGGGCAAGAGCGTTTCTGGCGGAGCACGGAGGAGGACAAGAACATGGAAACGAGCCCAGTAGTGTGCAGGATGTGCCAGGTCAGGCCAGCACTCGAGGGTGAATCAGTGTGTGCGGTCTGCTTGCGCTCCTGGCTCACGTGGAAGCGTGAGAAGCAGGCGATGCGGGCAGCCAAGGCCCGCAGGCGAAGCGCGTTGCTGTGGTTGCGCTATGGCCCGTGCTGGCCTGATGTGCGCAGCACCGAGGAGAAACCGAGATGAGCCGTGGAGTTTTCTTAGGCAGCCTGCCCGATGAAGTTGGCCGCGAAGATATCGAAGAGTGGCTTCAAGCCGAAGGCTTTAGTTTCGACTTTGTGCGGCTCATGACGGACCGCGCTGGAGGTTCAAAAAATTGCGCCATCATCCGAGTTGCGACGCGCGAGGACCAGGAACGCATCATCGCGCGCTTTGATGGCGCACCATTCGCCGGCACGCTTCTGCGCGCCAGCATCGCTCACCCGAATCCCACGCAACAACAGCGCCGTGAAAGGAGTCGAAGATGACCGAGAAAAAGGATTTGCGCAGTCCGACGGTATGCATCGAAAACTTGCCATCCCGTCTGAGCGATGGGACCTTTCAGCGCTTCCTTGCCAGTATGCAGATTGAGTTCTTACAGTCTTACATCGCTCAGGGTGTGGACGGCGGCGCCAAAGGCTACGCCTTCCTCGTGGTGTCCGATTGGCAATACGCCGAGCGATGCGCCAGGCGAATCGATGGCGCGAAGTTGGGCGACCGCACGCTTGTTGCGGTTGCGGGCCAGGAGCGGCCGCAGCGTCAGGAGCGGGTCGCATGAGCTTGCTCGCCCTGGATAAGCGAGCAATTGATGGGGCCGTGCGGTTGGTCGCACGGGAGGCTGGCTCCCCGCGGGCTTCCTTTCCCCGCGCACGCCAGCCGGGCCGGTCGAACATGCATAACTGTATTGGAATGAATAGCATAGAGCAAAACGCGCGCAAGAGTCCGAATGGGGCGAACAAGGACCCAGGGGGCTAAAGCCATATTTTTCAATGACTTAGCCGGAGACCGCCCGGTGCCTCAACGTTCATAAAAGTCGACCAAATCGAATTCAATTTTTTGGAGTAACACGATGAAACAAAAAAAAAGTGACCGAGGGCCGCGTTGCCCGGCACACTTGACCGATGAGGTGGTGCGGGCGAGGTGGAAAGAATTTACCGAGACATACGACTTCTCTGACCCGGATGCACGATTGCGTCTTGAACTAGGTTTGGGCGCTTACGGCGAGTCTCGTAAACACGACAAAATTCTTGAGATTGAGGGCTCCGTTCAAACAGACAGGTTTGGGTTCAAAAGACCTCATCCTTCTGTCGCGATATCCAGAAATCTAAAAGTCATAGCGTTGAAAGCATTCAAAGAACTTGGGCTTGACATTGAAATGCCATCCCATCGAATTGGACGACCACCATTAACCTGAGGACACACATATGATCACACGCAGAGTAATTAAACGTAGAGTTACCCCAGCAGCGCTGGCGAGCGAGTATAAGAAACTGGCCACCACCGTTGACATCGCTTGCAATTTCTTCGAGCTGGTTCTGAAGCATAAGCTGACGGCAAAAGAGGAGAAGTTGCTCAGGGAGTTTGTGATCGCATGGCAAAAATAAAGAGGCGAGGATTCCGACGTCTCGACCAAGATGCTCCACCACCGCTTTCGGAGATGAGCGACGCGGAGTTGACGGACGAATACGAGCGGCTCGCGCATGGCCCCGATCCGTGGACACGGTTTGAGAAGCGCATCGACGAAGTTATAGAAGAGCTTAGGCGTCGCTTCGAAGCTCGACTGAAAACCGGCGGCCCACTGACAGCCGAAGAAGCCGGGGTGTGGCGGTGGAGAGTGGGGGACTATTTGGTCGACCACAGCATGGATCCTGGCAGAGTAGCGGCGCGTCAGGCCGCTGTCACTAGCATCGAAAAAGGCAAGCGGTAAGGAGAGGCAAGTGCCAAAAGTCCGACGTCGCGGTTTTCGAAGACTTTATACCCATGGACTGAGTGATCGTCAAGCCGAGTTACTAGTCTATGGCGATGTTGCCGAGGCGCTACCGGGCGATGGCACCGATTTCCGCAACGAAGACGAAGAGCGCGCAGCGTGGGCCATGAATCGCGCGGAGCTACTGAAAGAACCGCTCGGGGCAGGTAAAAGGCCACACGCCTACTTCAAATGGGAACTACACGAAGAGCCGCGACGATGGTGGGATGAAATCCGCCTGTTGCTCGAGCACGGTCTCATCGACGCGCAAGAAGCTGCGGACATCGAGCGAGCGCATGGAATGCTCGCAGATGACCCGCAGTGCCGGTATTACGCCAGTTTCGAGAATGAGCAGTGTGTGCGGCGCCTCATGACCGCGGGGCCGCCAATTACCATCTTGAGCCACGCCGACCTGTTCGAATTCGCTGAGCGTTGGCATCGCTGGCGAGGTCGCGAGGCGTTGGCGGGCAGATACAAGACACGTGCAGAGGTGGTCCGGCGACAATGCGAGGCAGATGACGATGGGGTGCGATAGGGGTCTACAGCCCCAAAATTTGCCACAATGCCGCGCATTAGAGCCTGCTGGCTGCGTTTTCGGGCACCTGGTGATGGTCTGGCGCCCGGAAAGGCGGAAAACAATTCCACTGGCAAATGTTTTTTGTGGAGAGTATTATGAAACTGAACCGTTTGAGAAACGGCCACTGGCTAGAGGATTCCGTCGGCGTTTCCCCGCGCGGATGGTAATTGCTGGTGACCGTCGAGGAAGTCAAGGAGCTAGACGGCTGGGTCAACACAGTTGACAGCCCCCTGTTTCCAGCGATTCCGATGAGCGGTAGCCGAGCGCCATCCAAACCGGCGAAAGCCAGTGGCACGCGAGGCAAGCAGCGCAGCGCGGCAAGGTGTCGCGCAGTTATGAGCGGTAGAGATGCCGCCGGGCGCTGAGAAAAGCGAGTCTGAATTCGCTGACGGGCGGAGACGGACGGTAACGCGAGCGTCGCGACCCACAGGGTAAGCGGCACAGGCTAGCGCGGGCCTCATCGCGGGCCATGAACGCCAGCGTCACTCGTACGTGGCGGGTCAGGCACAACACAAAAATCTGAAAACAAAGGAGCTTTCATATGAAAGCCAAAGCAGAACGCATTGCGCGCGCTCAGTTGACTGCTGACATGAAGCAGATGATTGAGACGTCGAAAAAGAAGAACCGCGACTTCACGAGCGCGGAACGCGAGAAGTACGACGCAATGATTGTCGAGTTCGACCGACTCGACGCAAAAATCAACAAGCTCGAAGCCGGGCCGAGTCTCGACGAGTTTCCGGGCGCGCCCGAAATTGGTAACGGTCACTGGGGCGGCGATATGGCGGAAACAATGCGCAGTGGAGCCAACCTCAGCTACCTCGGCAACTCCGCCGAACAAGTTAGGCAACGCATCATGAGCGGTGTCGGAGTATATAACAGCGCGAACCGCAACCCGCTCGGTAACTGGGTCCGCCGGCCGGACGATGATCCTCAAGACAGCGAGCATGCCAGCGCATTTCGTAACTACCTGCGCTACGGCATCGACCGCTTGAACGATGATCAACGCACGGTCATGACAAGAAAGTATGCGCCTAATAACGCTGGAATTATGAGCGTGCAAAACGCACAATCAACGTCGCCAGGATCTGCTGGAGGGTACCTGGTTCCAACTGGATTTTCGAATCAGTTAATGGAAGCTTTAAAGTGGTTCGGTGGCATCGAAGACAGCGTTGATGTGTTCTCGACCAGCACGGGTCAGCCGCTCCCATGGCCCACGATGAACGACACGATGAACAAGGGCAGGATCATGGGTCAATCGGTACAGGTCTCGGAAACCGATTTGACCTTCAACCAGGTGACCTTTAACGCATACATCGGATGTTCAGATCTGGTTTTGGTGCCGTTGGCACTTGTTGAAGACAGCTTCTTTGACATTGAGAAGCTGGTCGCCACCGCGCTGGGCACACGTCTCGGCCGTTTGTTGAACTGGAAGTGCACGGTCGGCACCGGAGTTACTGAACCAATGGGGATCGTGAACGGTGTGGTGGCCGTTGGCAATGTCATGCAATTGACCGCTGGCAACACTGCCAGCATCGCTTACAGCAATCTTGTTGACCTTGAGGCTTCAGTGGATCCTGCCTATAGGTACAATCCTTCCACCTACTGGATGTTCAACGACAAGATGCTTTCCACTCTTAAGAAGCTCACTGATGGAAACCAAAGACCTCTTTGGCAACCATCGATCAGCAGTTCGTTCCGCGAAGGCGCCGGTATTCAAGATTTGATCGATACACGGCCAACTATTCTTGATCACAAGTACATTATTAACAATGACATGAGTGCGCCGGCGGCGAGCCAGTATACAGTCCTGTTCGGCGACATGGCCACTTTCAAACTTCGCAAAGTGGCGGACGGGGTTTCGGTGGTGACCCTTCGCGAGCGGTATATGGATTATCTGCAAGCGGGGTACCTGGCCTGGCTTCGGTTTGACAGTCAGTATGTGTACGCCGGTCAGCCATCGATCATGGCGCTGCAGCAGTCCGCCACTTAGTAACTCGCCAGTAAGTTGACCAATGACGCGCTCCCTGCTCTTATAAGTGGGGAGCGCACACTCTCGCAAAAAACCGGCGAGCTCGGTGCGGATTTCATTATATCAACCGGCGATGTGGCGCGCCCGGCTTTTTATTTGTCACTTTGAAAGAGAGGAATCACATGAACGAAGAGACTGAGTTACTCGAACAACATTTCGCAGATCTTCGCGCCGAAGGCATCATCAAGATTTTCGGCCTGCGATTGGTCGACGTGGCAGTTGGCAAAGCTCCGCATTACGCTGAGATTGACAAGGCGTACGCCGAATCAGTTCTGGCAAGCCTGCCCGAGCAGGACGCGCATGATCTTATCTGCGTGTGTGCGCTACCAAGAGACGTGTGGGAACACGTTGTCACGCGCTCGCTCGATGAGATGGAGAAGATCCGCATGGATGCGTTCGCGCGGTTTCAGCAACTGCGCAACGTTGCCGAGAACGGCGGGCAACCGCGACCACGGCCCGGTACGCCAGACCCGCCCGCGGGCCCGGTACCGCGACCGACGACGCCGCACTCCTGGAACTGACCCCTTGAGCCAAGAGTATAAACAGCGTAGTGTGTTCGTCAGGCACCTGCCCTTAACGGTGACATCTGCCGAAATCTGTGGGTGGTTGACCGAGTGGGGCTTGTCCTATACGTCGGTCCACATCCTTCGCGACCTGCTGGGCCAAAGCCGTGGTGTCGCATTCGTGCGGGTGTGGGATGAAAAAGACATCGAGCCGATTGTCAGCGCGCTGAACGGTGCGGTGATTGGCGATTGCACGTTGCTGGCGGAACGAGCCAAAGAGCGCTGAACCGCAAAGTACTTTGCTATAATGTGGCCGAATGCCCGTCTCAATCGACGAGTTAGACGCCGCACGGCTCTGCCCAAGATGCGGTTGTGGCGTGGCGGGAGCTCACCGAAATTGGGAGTTATGCATCTCAGCCTTGCGGGAAAAAGTGGCGGAGCTTGAGTGGAGCCAACGGCTAGACGAGCGCCGCGCTGCGCAAGCAAGTGAGTCTAGCGAGCGGGTTATAATGAAATCTGCACCGAGCTCGCCGGTTTTGCGAGATGCGCCCGCCAGACTTCGCGCGCATGACCTGCCGCGCTACATCGCGGGCTGAAACAAACCTCTGGAAAATATTCTCCGCCGAGGGTAAAATGAAAACAGTGTAGTGGGAAGGCGGAGGCGGGCTGGGTCTTCCGACGGCCCCACCCGCTTTCGCCGCTTAAGCGCGCGCCGGTTCCCGCTGGTGCTCGAGTTCCTTCTTTCGATTCCTTCGACGCCTAACCGAGCGCCCTGCCAGCACGGCAAGTAAGGCAGCCATTACCACAAAGCCAAGCGTAAGCCCGAGCAGAACTGGGATCAGCAACTCGTTGATGAGCGCCTCATGAGACGGTCTGGGTGGTGCTGCAACGCGAACGATTTTAGGCGTGGCTGCGGCCCACGTCCTAAACTGCGCCTGTAAAATTGCTAGGTCACGCTTCTTCATGGCGTGCCGGTAGCGTTCGAGTCTGACCCAGCGAAACAGAAAAACCGCAGTCCACAGCATCGCTAGAGCCGAGAGCGCCACAAAGAACCCGCCCGTCATTTCCGACTCCTGAAAGCGTGCGCAAGGTGCCAGCATCCCCACAGGCACAGGAACCACGCCAGCGAGCGCGCTAGCAGGTCGAGGAGAAAGTTTAGGAGCATAGCCGGTCACCGGGCGGGCGGCAATCGACTAGGCCGGTGTACACGGCAAAGCGGACCGCATCAGCGATGCAGTGCAGGCCGAGTTTCGCGTAGGCCCGAGTGCGGATAGTATCGCTGGTCTTGGGCGAGACCCCGAGAAGCCATGCCACCTGTTTGTTGCTGTGACCCTCGGCCAGTAGGGCTAAGACTTCAATCTCCCGTGGTGTGAGTGCGTTAGTCGGGCTCATTTTCGCCGTCCTCCTAGGTCCAAGCCCGCTTCCGTGGCCATGGCCTTCACTTCGTCGAGGGTCAACGTGCCGTGCAAGACCTCGCGGGTGATGGCCTGAAGCAGCCAGTCGAGTTCCACTACGCGCTGCACCTCGAGTTCTCGCCGCGCTGCTGGCGTCAAAGCTTCAACATGCAATCTGCGCATGATACCCGCGAGGAGTTCAAACCGCTTGCGAACGTCATTCATTGCCATTGCCTTGTCAATTAATGCTGTGTGCGAATACCCTTCAGCATATTATGCTGAACCCCCTTCAACTGTCAAGACCGGCTTGCAAATTTCTGCTAAGGGGGTTAAGCTTCAGTAAATGACGCGAGGTAAACTCAACGCTGAAGCCAAGGAGTTCTTCAGGAAGCAGGGCAAGAAGGGCGGGAAGCTCAGCGCGAAGGCGCGCCTGGAGAAGCTCACACCGGAGGAGCGCTCTGAAGTCGCCCGCAAGGCCGCGGCCGCGCGCTGGGGGAAGAAGCCGGCGAAGAAACAGGAGTGAGATGGTCGCGACTCGGTTGCGCCTGGAAGTGATCCGTTTGGACTTTCAACCGCATGAGAATTTGATCTCAGAGACGATAGGGGATTACATCCGCCGCATGAGGCGTCGCGAGCACATCGAGCCCGTGACCGTTTGCTCCGATGGCGCAAACTTCTGGCTGAAGGACGGTTTCCATCGCTATGAAGCCGCGCGGATTTTAGGCCGAAAAACGATCACAGCCGAAGTTGTCTCAGGTACTCTTGCCGACATGGAAACTGAATGGCGCTGCTACCTTCAAGAACTTCGGCGAAAACTGGCGGCAAAAGGGGAGTGAAATGTCCGGCGACGCAAAGCCTGGAAAACTCCGCGAACTGCTGATTGGCTGCGACCCCGAGAACGCGCGGAAGACGCTGCGTCTATGCAACTTGTTGCGGGAAGCTCAAGAGATCATCAAACGGGACGAGTTGGAGGAGCACTTCAAAGCAGACGATTGGCTGGCACGGGCGGAAGCGCTGCTCGCGGGGACGCCGAAAGAAACGGTGAACTGAGACGGGGGGAACTCAATGTCGCTTTGTGCGATTTGCGATTTGTTGGAGTTGAAGGAACCATCCAGGAACCCAGATGGTAGCTTCACTTGTGAATGTAATTGCTGCGGGAAATACACTTTTTCCGCGGGGTGGGCGACGACGCCCGCGCTGCTTAAAGGCAAAAATGCTTACCTTTCCGCCGCTACCAAGCAAGCGTCTGACGTTGGCCGTCCCCTCACACTGACGCATGCGAACTGGGAGGCTTTCGCTGACCAGCACGCAGATGTCGCCGTTTCACGAAAGATCGAAGCATTGCTTCAGGTGTTGGCGCGCAAAACCAAACAAGGAAAGTATTGGGAGGAGATGGGGCAGTACGATTACTTGCTCGTCGATGCGGCCGACTCCAATGAACTGGGCTTCCTAATCGATAGCCTCGAAGCAGAAAAGTATGTGGAACAAGGATTGGCTTCCAAGACGAGATCTGATCTTCCGCCTCACATGCAACCGAAATTCCCGCGCCTCACTGTTGCTGGTTGGGTGAAGGTAAATTCGACGGGCGAGGGGAGTGGCATACCGGGCCGCTGCTTCGTCGCCATGGCCTTCCGTTCTTAGCTGGAATCAGCATTCACTGATGGCATCAAAAGAGCGGTCGAAGACGACTGCGGCTTTGAGGCTGTCAGAATGCTTGATTTGGAACACAATGACAAGATTTGCGACCGCATAATCGTAGAGATCCGGCGTGCGCAGTTCGTGGTCGCGGACTTCACTTTTCAGCGGGCCGGCGTCTATTTCGAGGCTGGTTTTGCCAGTGCGCTGGGTCGTCCAGTCATCTGGACCTGCCGAGCGTGCCACTTCCACCGGCTTCATTTCGACACTAGGCAATATAACCACATAAAGTGGGAGAACCCTATCGATCTGCGCACTCAACTCGCGAGTCGAATTCGAAGCACAATACCTGGCTCAAGCCTCACGAGCAGAAACGCATGAATTTGGGAGCCTTTTGCGCTGCCCGTGCAACCATCGTGCAACCACCACAGGAAGACGTCTGAATATTCCCCGATGTCACGCCGATGTCACAGAATGCCAGCACAGAATGAAACGGTATGCGACAAGCTTGAGAGGTCGCGTTGAAAATAAACAGACTTGCACGAGCCGATACCGGGTGAAACGGTAGCCAACGCGGTATCTTCCCGTAGGACTCAGCGACTGATTGCCGGGGCGGGCGTGCGCGCGAGCATGCCGGCCCCGGCAATCAAGCTGTTCGTGTACTCTCCGTAGCGATCCCCATTCAAACATCGAAAAATCTGCAGGCCGATCCGCACGTTTGCCCGCTGATGGAAACCTATTATTTACTGGGGTGATCCTCAGATCCCATACTATGAGCAGCAAAGAGGAGTTGCGACGATGGTGCACCTATGGATGCGGTATGCCGGGCTGGTGCTAGCGATCCTCTGGGCCGGCTGGTGGGTGTTCTTCGCATCGGCCGACGCAATCGTCTCGCATCGGTTCGGGCCAGCAATCGTTTTCGCAGTTGTGATGATCAGTGTGATGATCGGTGCAGTAGCCATTGCCTGGAAGTGGCCAGCGATCGGGGGGGTATTACTCATCGTGGAGGGTCTGGCCTCGATCGCGATCTGGGCGCCGATGTGGATGCGCCGATTCCCGGCGTGGGAGATCATCTCCCTGTTTGCAAGCATGCCAATACCGCCAGTGGCCGCAGGGGTGCTGTTGCTGCTATCCCGAAACTCGCGGGTTTCGGCGAGGCCGTCGCACGCGTGAAGATTACGAGTTTCTAGCTATAAGGTTCGCCGCAACTCGTCGATGACGTGCTGCACGCCCGTGTGGGGATCTCCCTCGCCTTCAAATTCGATCGAGTAGATACCTTTGAATCCGGCGCTCTTCGATGTCTTGACGCACTGCGGGAAGTCGAACACTGTCTCGTTGCCCTTGTCGTCAAATTTCAGACCTTTGGCGTGGCAGACGGCGTGAGCGAAGGGGAACAGCAGCTTGAGACCCTTCTGTCGCGTGGCCTCGTCCGGGAAGTTTCCGAAGTCGGGAAGTGCGCCGCAGTTTTTCCCTACAGCTTTGAAGAGCTCGACCAGTTCCTCGGGATGCTCGGATCCGACACCGCCATGGTTCTCAATGATGACGAAGATGCCTCTTGTTGCGCCATAGGCGGCGAGTGCTTTGTAGGAAGCGATGGTGGGTTTGAGATCAGCGGTGTTCATTTTGCCGGGATCGCAGCGCACGGACTTGGCGCCGAGGTCGTGGGCTACGTCGATCCATTTCTTGCAGGCGGCAATCATTTTCCCCGTGAGCTTGGTGTCCGGATCGGAGAGGCCGGCGCCCATATCGAGTTCCTGGATGTCGACCGGAATGTTGACGAGGTGCGAGTGCGCACCTTCGAGGCGGGTTTTCACTTCCTTAATATAGGAAGGCTCGGTCGAGGCGAAGTGCGGCGCAACCATCTCCATTTCATGGATGTGATAGTGATCGGCGATCATTTCGGGGTAGTCGAGGAGGTCCCACGGTTTCCCCGTGAGTGGCGGCGCGTTATCGTCGCGCGTGGTGGTGAAGAAATTATGAAAGCTCCAGGTGGAGATACCGATGCGGGCGTCGGCGGGTGTTGCGCCTTTCATCAGCGTGGCGCCAGCGGCTGCCGAGGTAAAGAGGAATTGTCGACGATTCATTAGGATTCCTTTCAGAGGCGATTATCCCCTGACGATGGCGTGCTCTACAAGCGAGCGAGCTCGGCGAGATCGAGACGCCCGGTATAAACCGCCATGCCGAGGGCGGCGTGCACGTTCATGGCGAGCAGAGCGCGAACTTCATCGAGGGTCGTGATGCCGCCGGCAGCGGTGATCTCGAGGCTCGTGGCGGCACGCAGGCGGCGGAACCAGTCGAGGTCGGTACCCTGCATCATGCCTTCTTTGTCGACGTAAGTGCACAAAACGCCGGAACAGTAGGGTTCGAGCTTTTCGATCACCTGCTCGGCTTGGAGATCGATCGATTCGCGCCAGCCTTTGATGACGATTCGGCCGGCCTTGGAATCGAGCGCGACGATCAGCCGGTCGCGGCCAATAACATCGACCAAGTCGCGCAGAAAAGCTTCGTTGACTCCGTTTTTCTGAAACGCGGCCGTGCCGACGATCACTTTACGGGCGCCCTGCTCGATAAGGGCTTTGGCCCGATCCACCGAGCGCACGCCACCACCCACGCGCGACGTGGCATGCGACGCCACCAGATGTACCAGGTCATCGTTCGAACCGCGGCCCATGGCGGCATCGAGGTCGATCACCTGAATTTCAGGGAAGGCTTTGAATTTTTCCAGCATCACCAGCGGGCCGTCGGCTTCGAGAGCCTTCTCGCGGCCTTGTACAAGCTGGACGACCTTGCCGTCCATCAGATCGATGCAGGGGATTATCATTTGCGGACAGGAATGCCGTGGCGGTCGAGATACTCTTTCAAGCCGCTGATGGTATGGGTTCCGTAGTGAAAAATGGACGCGGCCAGGGCGGCGTCGGCCTCACCTTCGGTGAGCACGTGGACGAAATCGTCAGGCTGCCCGGCGCCGCCGGAGGCGATGACGGGAATGTGGGTGGCGCGGGAAACGGCACGGGTGAGAGCGCAGTCGAAGCCCTGCTGCACACCGTCAGTATCCATGGAGGTGAGCAGAATTTCGCCCGCACCGAGCGATTCCCCGCGTGCGGCCCACTCGACGGCATCGATCCCTTCATCATCGCGGCCACCACGCGTGTAGACGTGCCAAGCGCCGGGAGCGTGCCGGCGGGCGTCGATCGCGAGCACGACTGCCTGCGCGCCAAACTCATGGCTCAGTTCAGTAATTAACTCGGGCCGGCGCACGGCCGCAGTGTTCACCGAGACCTTGTCCGCGCCCGAGAGCAGGATGCGGCGCGCATCGGCCACGGAGCGAATGCCGCCGCCCACCGCGAGCGGAATGAAAACTTTTCGCGCGGTGCGGGCCACAACATCGACCATGATGTCGCGGGCATCGCTGGACGCCGTGATATCGAGAAACACAAGCTCGTCGGCGCCCTCGCGGTTGTAGCGATCGGCGAGCTCGACGGGGTCGCCGGCATCGCGCAGGTTGACGAAGTTGACGCCCTTGACCACGCGGCCGCCAGTGACGTCGAGACACGGGATGATGCGTTTGGCGAGCACTGGTTACAGGTCCACGAAATTCTTCACGATTTGCAATCCCACGGGGCCGGATTTCTCGGGGTGAAACTGCACGCCGAAAATGTTGCCGAAATCGAGCAGGGCGGCATAGGGCACGCAGTAATTACAGACGGCGGCCGTGGCAGCAGTCTCCGGCACATAGTAGCTGTGGGCAAAATAGACGTACGGCCGGGCATCGAGCCGGGCGAGCAGGCGTGACGGGGAACGCGACTCGAGCTCGTTCCAACCCATGTGAGGCACGCGTGCGGTATGCGGGAAGCGGCGCACCTGGCCCTCGAAAATGCCGAGACCTTGCACCTCGGGCGCTTCGTCGCTCGATGTGAACAACGCTTGCAAGCCGAGACAGATTCCGAGAAATGGAACACCTGCGCGAACGCTTTCGGTGAACGCCGCGCGCACTTCGAGCGCATCGAGGGCGCGCATCATCTGGCCGAAATGGCCAACTCCGGGGAGGATGATCTTGGCGGCCTGGCGCAGGCCAGCGGCGTCGCGCACGAGTGTGTACTGCGTGCCGATTTCGTCCAACGTGTTCTGCACGGACCGCAGATTGCCAGCGCCGTAATCGAAGATAGCGATCATAGCAGGCCTTTCGTCGAGGGCAACTGGTCGCGGAGGCGCTTGTCGGTGGAGCATGCGTACTTCATCGCACGCGCGAAACACTTGAAAATGGCTTCGATTTTGTGATGGTTCGAGCGCCCGTACAAAACCTTGGCGTGCAGGTTGGCGCCGGCGTGATTGACGAAACCGCCGAAGAAGTCTTCCACCAGTTCGCTTTGCAAATCGCCGACCAGGCGCACGCGCACCAGGTCCTTGTACACAAGCGCGGGACGGCCGCCGAGATCGAGCGCCACGACGGCGAGCGTCTCATCCATCGGCAGCACGAAGTAACCGGCGCGATTGATGCCGCGGCGATCGCCGAGCGCTTTCGAGAACAACTGGCCCAGCACGATGCCCACGTCTTCGACGGTGTGGTGCTGGTCAACGTCAAGGTCGCCCTTTGCCTCGAGCGTGAGATCGAAACCGCCGTGCTTGGTGAATAGCTCGAGCATGTGGTCGAAGAAGCGGACGCCGGTCGAGATTTCGTAGCGGCCGCGGCCTTCGATAGACAGCTTTCCGCGGATTTGCGTCTCCTTCGTGTCGCGCTCGATGGACGCCGATCTCATGCGTTCACCACCGTCTCGAGCTGATTGATATCGTCCAGCACGGCAACGGCGTTTTCGGCTTTGAGAAGTTTCACAAGTTCATCGTGACGGGGGCTGGCCGGAGCCGCGATGCCGATGAAAGGCACCTCCGCTGCGCGGGCGCATCGCGCATCATCCACCGTATCGCCGATGTACCAGCGTTGCTTTGCGCTCGACTGCTGACAGATTCTTATGAGTCCTTCGGGCGCGGGCTTGGGGCGGGCCACATCGTCGGTGCCGATGATGGGCGCGAAACGCAGATGCGGCGCGCAGCGCTGCAGCGTGAGCTCCGCCTCCCAGCGAAGCCGGCCCGTAAATACCGCGAGTTGAAAACGCTCTGAGAGCCGTTCGAACAGGCCATCGGTCGCGATCCAGCGTTCCCGCAGAATCAAGCCGTCCGACCCGTTGCCGTGAAAAATCGAATTGAAATAGTCGACCACGGATTGATACTCCACGCCCACTCCGGCTTCGCGAATGAGGGCATGGGAAAGGGCCCAGTCGTCATTCCAGCCACCGCGATTCTTCCAGTCCTGTATCTCCGGACGGCTGATACGGCGTCCTGAAAAGTGCTCGACGGTGCGTTGGATAGTCTCGCGGTAGGACTCGGTAACGTCCACCAGCACACCGTCCATGTCGAATACCAATAGTTGATCGCTCACCAGATCTCCCCGATTGCGGCCAGTAAACGCCGCGTCTGCTCGCGCGTGCCCACGGTCATGCGAACGTGACCGGGGATTTCGTAGCTGCGATCGCGCACCAGAATCCCCCGGGAGCGTAGAGCGTCGCGCACGGCGATGGCACGCCGGCCGAGGTTTGCCAGGACAAAATTCGCCGAGCTCGGTACGTAAGCGATGCCGAGCTTCTCAAGCCCGACGCATAACAGCTCGCGAGCGGCAAGCACTTCGGCGACGTAGTTTTCGATGTAACGCCGATCGCGCACCGCTTGCTGTACGGCGAGCGCGGCCAGCGCATTCACGCTATACGGCGATTGCGCTTTGTGCAGGAACGCAATATTGGCGGCATCGGAAAATATGCAGCCGAGTCGCATGGCCGCCATGCCATACACTTTCGAAAATGTCCGGCTCACAAATAAGTTCGGCGAGCGCTCAACCAAAGGCATGGCCGTGACGCCGCTGAACTCGTAGTAGGCTTCGTCAATCAGCACGGCGGCCTTGCGGGCGCGTTTGAGAATGCGCTCGATGCCCTGAAGGTGCACGCCGGTTCCCGTCGGGTTGTTGGGATTGGCGAGGATCACCGCGCGCGTCGCCGGTGTGATGGCGCGCAGCAGCTCATCGAGCGGAAATTCCATGTGCGGCGGCTGGTACTCTACTTCACGGATCACCGCTCCCGCCACTTCCGAGTAGAAACGGTACATGGCGTACGCGGGACGCAGTAGGAGCACCTCATCGCCGGCATTCACGTATGTGTTGACAAAAACCTGTATGGCTTCGTCGGTGCCGTTGGTCAACAGCAACTGCTCCGCGGGCATGTGAAAGAAATCGGCCAGAGCCTGTTTCGCTTCGCCGTATTCCGGATAGACAGCGAGACCACCGGCACTCAGGCGCTCGCGTAGAAACTCGATGACGCGCGGCGAACAGCCGACAGTATTCTCGTTGAAATCCAGACGCAGCTTCCCTTCCCGGCCCGCGGTGGGCGGCGAATAGGGCGCCATCTTCAGAACCGCTTCGCGCGGACGCACGATGCCTTTCGGAATCCTGGCGCGTTTCGGACTAGCCACGCGTCCGCACCTCTACCGAGCGGGCGTGCGCCTCCAGGCCTTCGGCACGGGCCAGAGTCGTGATAGCGGGCGCAAGTTGGGTTAGCCCATCGTTGGTTAAATGCTGAACGGAAATCACTTTCAAGTAATCCATGACAGAAAGTCCACCGCGGAGCCTGGCAGCGCCGCTGGTTGGAAGAACGTGGTTTGGTCCGGATGCGTAGTCGCCCGCGGCTTCGGGACTGAACGGTCCGACGAAGACGCTCCCGGCGTTGGTGACTTTTTCCAGCAGCGCGGCTTCCGGAATGCTCAGATGTTCGGGCGCGAACCGGTTGGCGATTTCCATAGCTTCGCCGACAGAGCGGCAAATCACGATGGCGCTGTTGCGGCGGAGGGCTTGCCGCGCTACCACGGCCGTCGGAAGTGTTTTCAACTGCCGTTCGATCTCCTGGGCAACAGCCAGCGCCAGGGTCTTCGACGTCGTCAGCAAGATTGCCGCAGCGTCCGCATCGTGTTCGGCTTGAGCGAGCATGTCGGCCGCAAGGAACTCTGGATTGCCTTCCACGGAGATAATGAGGATCTCCGTGGGCCCGGCAATGAAGTCAATGCCCACCTCGCCGGCTAGCAGCTTCTTCGCCGCGGCGACATAGATATTGCCGGGGCCGACGATGCGGTCCGCCTTGGGAACGGTACGCGTGCCGAACGCGAACGCGGCGATGGCCTGCGCGCCGCCCATCTGAAACACGTCGCCAACTCCGAGCAACCGTGCCGTGCCGAGAATCTCCGGAACGCGCTTCGGACACGCCACGCAAACGTGGGGCACGCCTGCCACCTGCGCTGGAATTACGGTCATCATGAGCGTGGAAGGTAACGGATAACGGCCGGCAGGAATGTACGCGGCGACGGTTTCGAGCGGACGCAGGATTTGGCCCAACCAACGGCCGGGAGCAAACTCACTCGATTGCTCGACGGGCATCTGCATTTCGGCAAACGTCCGAATGTTGCTCGAAGCCGTTTCCACGGCGTCACGGAATGCTGGCGCCAGCTTTCCACAAGCGGACGCCAAGTCGCGCGCGGGAACACGCACGCTCTTGCGATCGAACCCGTCGAACTGGCGAGCGTACTTCACCAGAGCCTTGTCACCCTGCTTGCGCACCGCTTCCAGGATCGGACGCACCACAGCCTCAGCCTGGTTCAAACGCGCGCGGCGGCGCGTGAGCAAGTGGCTGATCTGTTTGGAGGCCAGGATGCGGATCATACTTGCGTCACATCACAATCTTGTTCAGCGGATATTCGACAATTCCCTGCGCGCCCGCCTGTTTCAATCGCGGGATGATGTCGCGCACGGTGGATTCATCTAGGATTGTATTCACGGCGAGCCAGTCTTCATCGCTGAGGTGCGAAATCGTGGGCCGTTTCAGCGCCGGCAGTACTTGTAGCACGGTCTCCAGACACTGTTTGTGAACGTTGAGCATTAGGCCGACCTTGCCCAGCGCATTGATAGCGCCTTCGAGCAGCAGGCGCATATCCTCCAGCTTGCGCCGCTTCCAGTGCTGCTGCCACGACTCCACATTGACGATGAGCTGAGTGTTCGACTCCATCACGGTATCGATGATCTTGAGTTTGTTGGCGCGCAGCGAGGAGCCGGTTTCGGTTACCTCCACGATGGCATCCGCCAGCACGGGCGGCTTTACCTCGGTCGCGCCCCAACTGAATTCGACCTTGGCGCTCACACCGTTGGCGGCAAGGTATCGTTTCGTCGTGGCGACGAGCTCGGTTGCGATGATCTTGCCCTGCAAGTCCTTCACCGTTTGAAATGGCGACGCTTCCGGCACCGCCAGCACCCAGCGCACCTTTCCGAAACTCTGCTTGGCGTAAACGAGGTCGGCAATGGCTTCCACTTTCGCCTCGCCCTCTTCCACCCAGTCGCGGCCGGTCAAGCCGGCGTCCAGAATGCCATCCTCGACGTAGCGCGCCATCTCCTGCGCGCGGATCAGCATGCATTCGATTTCAGGATCGTCGATGGCTGGAAAATAGGAGCGCGTGCTGGTGGTTATGTTGTAGCCGGCGCGGCGAAATAGATCGATGGTGGCGGTTTCCAGGCTGCCCTTGGGGAGACCAAGTTTCAGTTTCACTTCTTGCCCCCGTAGACGGCGTTCGGATCGTAGGTACGTGCCTCCGATTCCACCCAGCGCCCGTCCTCCAGCTTCCGGTAGAAACAGCTCTCGTAACCGTTGTGGCAGACGCCCGGCCCCAGCGCTTCCACTCGCACCAGCACGGCGTCCTGGTCGCAGTCGGTGGCAATCTCTTTCACCACCAGCCGGTGCCCGGAGGTCTCGCCTTTCAGCCACAACTTGTGCCGCGACCGGCTGTAGAAAGTCGCGAACCCCGACTCAACGGTTTTGCGGAAAGCCTCTTCGTTCATGAAACCCACCATCAGCACACGGCCGGTGGCGTGATCCTGAATCACCGCCGTCACCAGCCCGTCTGATTTTTGAAAATCCAGATCCATACTCTTCGGCCAATAAAAAAGCCCGCCAGAACCGCAGCGGGCGTCCTTTCCGATTCGCTTGGGAAAATTTAAGAGCGCGCCCGTCGCATGTGGGAATTCCGATGATGGTGATGATGACCCCGGGCGACGAAAGCAGGACTCATAAAGAAATTACTATAGCAGAATCGGTCACTCCGGTTCCAGATCGAGATACATCAACCGGCCATCGCGCTCGATTTGCAGCACTGTCGGATCGGTGGTTTTTCGCTTGTCGAGCGCCTGCCTGAGTGCCGCGATCGACGTGACCGGCTCGTTGTTGACGTCGTGGATCACGTCGCCGGGATCGAGTTGGGTGGAATACGGACTGCCGGCGGCGCGCGCCGCCACCACCACGCCATATGGTTTCCGCAAGTCGGGCAGCATCTGCACAATCTTCTTGTCCACATCAATCCCCAGGATTCCCAGCCTGGCGACGATGTTTTTCTCCGGATTCACCATGTCGGCGAACCGCATCGGATCGTCGTCGCGCTCGATTACTTCGACATGGAAGCTGAGCTTTTCGGACCCTCGTAGAACCTCGATACCGACCTTCTCACCCAACGGCCTGCGGTACAGATTCACCTCGAGGTCGCGGGCATTTTCCATGACTCTGCCGTTCAGAGCCAGCACGATGTCGCCGACTTTCAAACCAGCCTGGTCCGCCGGTGAATCCGGTTCCACGTCGCCCAGCACCACACCCCAATCGCGAGGCAAATCCAGACCGGCCGCGAGAGTAGGCGTGATGGTCTGGGCGTGAACACCGATCTGTCCGCGATGCACATGGCCGTCCTCGCGCAGCTGCCGCACGACACTACGCACGGTATTGCTGGGAATGGCGAACCCAATCCCTTCGCTGCCTCCCGACTGGGTAAGGATAAACGTGTTTATGCCCACCACGCGGCCGTCGGCGTCCAACAACGGGCCACCGCTGTTGCCGGGGTTGATGGGCGCGTCCGTCTGGATGTAGATCATGGGATCGTCGGGTTTGATCTGCCGCGCCACAGAGCTCACCACACCCATGGTTACCGAATTCGCAAGACCTAAAGGGTTGCCAAACGCCAGCACCAATTGACCCTGGTGCAGTTCTCCAGAATCACCAAGTGCCAGAAACGGCAAGCCCGTGCGATCGATCTTGAGAACAGCGAGATCGCTGTCACGATCGATGCCGACGACTTTGGCATCCAGCTTGGCTCCCATCGGACGAATCACCGAGTGGCCCGGCAAGCGTTCCTGCGAACCCGCGAGTTGAACCTGAATCTGGCGCCCGCCTTTTACCACATGGGCGTTGGTGACGATGTAGCCGTCCGCGCTTAGGATCACGCCCGAGCCGGTGCTTTTTTGCTTGGTGAGCAGGGCCGCGTCGCCCGAGTCGTCTTCTTCATTGAGAGCAAAGCCAGTGGAAAACACCTGTACGACGGCCCGGCCGGTGCGCTGGGAAAGCGACTCCAGCGCCGTGCTCAACTCGTGCAGAGCGTCAGGAGGCTTGTTTTCCGCAGCCTTCCCCGTCTCCTGAGCAGGTGTGAGACAGGCGAAGAACAGGAGAACAACCGGCGAAAATTTCAGCAAACGCATGCAGGCAGGCCCTTCAGTCCTATTGGGTTAGATGCAGCAATCCCCCGGTAAGGTAACATTTTATTCTTCTCTAGGCCGGATCAATAGCAGCCTGGCAACGGATCGGCCGTGTACGGAGGCCGCCACCGTTTTATCATAGGGGGCATCGTGCTGAAGCGAACCCTTTATACGTTGATCTTTGCGTCCCTGGCATTCGGTGCTGACGACACCATGGAGCACGCCCGCCGCATCCAGGCCGAGGTCATCGGCATCGACAGCCACATCGATACCATGCAGCGCGTCCTGATGGAGCATGTCGATCTAGGCCGCCGGCTGCCCGATGGCGAAGTCGACCTTCCCCGGTTACGCGAAGGCGGCATGCACGCGCCCTTCTTTGCGCTCTGGGTGCCCACCTTTTATAAAGGATCGGAAGCCGTGCGCCGCACCCTCGACCTGCGCGACGCCATGCAAAGCGTGCTCGATCGTTACCCGGACCAGGTCGAACTGGCCCTCACCGCGGCCGATGTGGAGCGCATCGTCCACGCCCACAAGATCGCAGCCATCTTGACCATTGAAGGTGGCCACCAGATCGCCGATGACCTTGCGGTGCTGCGCATGTACCAGCGGATCGGCATCCGTTCCATGACGTTGACGCATTTCCGCAATAACGACTGGGCCGACTCCTCGACAGACAAACCGCAACACAACGGCCTGACCGAATTCGGCAAACAGGTTGTCCGCGAAATGAACCGCATCGGCATGATCGTGGATATCTCGCACGTTTCGGACAAAACCTTTTACGATGCCCTCGCCGTCACCACAAAGCCCGTGATTGCGTCGCATTCCTCCTGCCGGGCTCTCTCGACTCTTCCGCGCAACATGACCGATGACATGCTGCGCGCGCTTGCAAAGAACGGCGGCGTGGTTGGCATCAATTTCGGCAGCGGCTTCCTCAGCCAGAACGAAGCGGATAAAACGATGCAGAACATTAACCGCATCGGCGGGTCCGAGCCGAATCTCACCGGTAAGGAACTGGATGACTACACGACGAAGATGCACATTCACGATGACTGGGCGCATCCTAAACCCACCACCGCCGCGCTCGAAGATGCCGTGGCCCAGATCGATCATGCGGTGAAGATCGCAGGCATCGATCACGTCGGCATCGGCACTGATTTCGATGGCATCGCCGAGGTCCCGCACGGTCTCGAAGACGAATCCAAAATGCCCGCACTGACCGCCGCATTGCTGAAGAACGGCTACACTGAAGCGGACATCAAGAAGATCATGGGCGAGAATACGCTGCGCGTGATGCGCGAGGTGATTGGAAAATGAGAACGCTCCTAATACTATTCGTCCTGCCACTCGTCGCGGCTGAACGCACCGTCGACCCGACATTTCTACATCGCTACCTGCCGGATGTGCGCGACGGGAAGTCCGACGTCTCGACCGCCACGTGCCACTACAAGCCTGCCTTTGGCGCTGGCGATACCCAGCCTCGCGTGGCGCGCGGAGTGGCGAGGTTCGGCGAAATCGACATCGACGCCGGCGGCAACTGCGCACCGGTGGCGTATCCGGGTGAAGAACAGGTTTACGTAGTGCTGGACGGAGTTGGAAGCCTTGATTACGCCGGCGAGAAGATTACCTTGCACAAGCATGACTTCCTCTATTTGCCGCCGAACGTGCGCCATGCCACCTCCAGCACACCCGGCGCGCGAATCATCGTGATGGGTTTCAAGATCCCTGCCGGCACTCCCGTGACGCCTCCTGCCAAACCGCTCATCGCCAATTTCGATGACGTCAAATGGCAGCCAGTCTCCGGCCATCCAGATTCGGTGCTCTATCAACTCCTCATGGGCGACACCAAAAGCAAGCGCGACAAAATCGCCGCGGGCAATGTGCTCATTAGCCTGTTCATCATGGAATTTGAACCGGGCGGAACGAATTTTCCGCATCACCACGAAAACGCAGAAGAGATCTACCTGGTGCTCGACGGTTCAGGTGACATGGTAGCCGGTGGCGGCACGGACGGTATCGAGGGCCGCCATCCCGCCCGTGCCGGAGATGCGTACTTCTTCCGTCTCAACTGCACCGTAGGCTTCTATGCGTCGAAAGACGCCACGCCGAAAGCGCGAATCCTCGCTGTGCGATCGCTTTATCCCTTCTCGCCGCAGGAGCCATAACCGCCCACAGCGCGCCCAAACTGTGGAACACTGAGAAACTATGTCAACGATTCCGTCCGCTGGGACGGCGAACGCAACCGGGCCTTGGTATAAGGCGCTCAACGGCTATCACTGGTGGGTGTTGATTGTCGCAACCTTTGGTTGGATGTTTGACACCATGAATCAGCGGATCTTCGTGCTGGCTCGCGGGCCGGCGATGAAAGATCTGTTACCAGCCGGAATGTCGGTCGCGGACGTCACCTGGTACAGCGGCCTGGCTACCGCGATCTTCATGCTGGGCTGGGCGGTAGGCGGGCTTTTCTTCGGCATTATGGGCGACCGCTGGGGCCGCGCCAAGACCATGATGCTGACAATCATGGTCTATTCCATTTTTACCGGCCTTTCGGCGCTCTCACGGAACCAGTGGGATTTCATGACCTACCGTTTCCTCACCGGACTGGGCGTGGGCGGCGAGTTTGCGGCCGGCGTCACGCTGGTGGCGGAAGTGATGCCGGAAATCGCGCGCCCGCACGCGCTGGGCAGTTTGCAGGCATTTTCCGCGATCGGCAATGTCATCGCATCGGCCATCAGTTTCGTTGTGTTGCCGCTTGGCTGGCGATGGATGTTCCTGGTCGGTGTCGTTCCTGCGATACCGGTCATCTTGATCTTCCGCAAAATGAAAGAGCCCGAGGGATGGCAAAAGATCCGCGACTCGGTCTCCGCCGGCGGCGACAAGAAACAGCTCGGCTCCATCCGCGATTTGTGGACCAGCCCGCGCTGGCGTAAGAACACCATCATCGGACTCTTGTTGTCGATTTCCGGCGTGGTTGGTTTGTGGGGCATCGGCTTCTGGTCGCCGGAACTGATCCGCGAAGCTCTCAAAGACCTTCCCATGAGCCAGCGCAATTGGTACGTCAGCATGGGCACCATGCTCCAGGACGTGGGCTCGTTTCTGGGTATCTGGGCATTCACCGTTGTCACCGCCAAGGTCGGCCGCCGCCCGGCGTTCGTGATTTCTTTTCTGCTCGGCCTGGCCGCCGTTGTCATGACGTTCGGCCTGCTTCACAAACCTTCCGACGTGCTTTGGATGGTCCCCATGATGGGCTTCTGCACACTGCTGGTATTCGGTGGCTATTCCATCTATTTCCCCGAGCTGTATCCGACGCGCCTGCGCAGCTCCGGCGTTGGTTTCTGCTACAACGTCGGGCGCATCATCGCCGCGCTCGGACCGTTCACTCTCGGCGGGCTGACCGTCCTTTTCCGCGATAGCGGTTTCACCTCGCCTTTCCGCGCCGCCGCCATCTCTTTGTCCAGCGTTTACCTGCTGGGCCTCGTCACCATGCTGTTCGCGCCCGAGACCGCCGGCCAACCGCTGCCCGAGGAGTAGGGCGGCTACTTGGTCCGTCGCGGCTCCTCCGGCTGTGGCACAATTCCCAAGATGCACACTTCCATTTCCCGGCGGCAGTTCGCCGGCGCCGCGGCATTCCTGACCGCCGGCGCTTATTCACGCATTCTGGGCGCCAACGAGCGTCTTCACATCGGTGTGATCGGCGCGGGCGGCATGGCCACTGCGCACATGAAGGCTCTCCTTGAAATGAAGGATTCCGATAACGTCGAGATCATCGCGGTCTGTGACGTCTACGACAAGCGCCGCGACGACGCCGCGAAACTCACCAGCGGTAAACCGTACAAAGACTACCGTGCGCTGCTCGATAGCAAAGATGTCGACTACGCCCTCATCGCCGTGCCCGAGCATTGGCATTTTCAGATGACGATGGACGCTCTCGCTCGTCACAAGCACGTCTACTGCGAGAAGCCCATGACCAAGACGGTAGAGCAGTCCAAGAAAGTGATCGCGCGCGTCAAGCAGGCGGGCGTCAAGATGCAGGTCGGCGTGCAGGGCATGTCCGACGACTCCTACGAGAAAGCTCACGAGTATATTCAGCAGGGCGTTCTAGGCAACGTCGTCATCGCCCAGATCGACTACTCGCGCAACTACATGGGCGATTTCTGGAGCAATCCGCCCGATCCCGACGTGCGGCCCGGCGAGAATCTCGATTGGAATGCTTTCCTCGGTCCCGCTCCCAGGCGCCCCTACGACGCCGATCGTTTCTTGAGCTGGCGCCGCTACTGGGACTACTCGGGCGGCATCGCGACCGATCTCTTCATCCACCGCGTGACGCGCCTCATCAAGGCGCTGGGCCTGACGTTTCCCGAGCGCGCCGCGGCCACCGGCGGCAAGTACGAGTTCCGTGCGAGCGCGGCCGAGATTCCCGATACGTTCAACATCACACTCGACTATCCCGGCGGGCCCTCGGTCATCCTGATCTCGTCGATGGCTAACGATACGCCCGTCGGGCACGTGATCCGCGGCCACAAAGCCACGCTCGAATTCACTAAGACCGGTTTCACCATCACGCCGCAAAAGGCGTTCGCGAAAGACATGCAGCCTATCACGCACCAGAAGACCGGCTCGGAAAGCCTCACCCTGCACCACCGCAACCTGCAAGCCGCCATCCGCACCAATGAGCCGCTCAAGTGCGACTGCATGCTGGGCTACTATGGCGTGGTGGCGTGCGAGATGGGCGTGCAATCGTATCGCAAGCGAAAATACATGGCGTGGGATAAAGCAAAGGAGCGCATCGTCCGTGCGTAGCCTGTGTATGTTCGAGCGCTAATGCCCACCCGCGCGACCGCAACCAGTGCTGCTCTACTTTTCGGCGTTGTCTTCGTCAGCTACGTCCTCTGTCCTGTCGCGCAGTCGGCGGACTCCTTTTGGACCGTGCCCGTTATGCTGAGCGTGCTGTCTACGGGTCACACAGCCCTGGATGAGTACCCGCAGTTGCTGCGTGAAAAGAACTATCACGGCGTCGAATGCGTCACCGCTGACTACCACGTGATCCCGACGTCCGGAACGCATGGCTGCCCCGCAGGAAGCCACTATTATTACTGGTATCCGATCGCCACTCCCCTCCTTGCCCTTCCCCTGATGGCCGCCGCCGACACCGCGGTGCGCATCGTGGGTCCGGCCGCTCTTCACCTCGCCGGTGCTCATATCGGCCCCGTAGCGCGAGCTTTTCTGCAACGCGACTATCTCGCCTCTCACCTGCTGGTCGAGGTCCTGCTCAGTTCGATCATCACGGCGCTCACGACTGTGCTGTTGTTCCTGACAGCGCGGCTTTATCTTGGCGTCGGTGGCGCTATAGTGCTCGCGCTCGTATTTGCCTTCGGGACTTCGGCCTGGTCCACAGCCAGCCGCGCGCTATGGCAGCACGGGCCCGCCATGCTCATGTTGGCGCTCGCTCTCTATTTGCTTTCGCTCGCGGCCAGTAGGCCGGCGCTTCTGCCTTGGACAGCCGCTCCGTTAATGCTGGCGTATTTCATCCGGCCGACGTCCAGCCTTGTGCTGGCTCTGGTGGGCGCTTACATGTTCATTCACCACCGGGATCGGTTCTGGAAGTGGCTGCTGCTGGCTGTGGTCACAGCGGCGCCATTCCTGGCGTATAACCTCTATGTCTATCACCGGCCTTTGCAATCGTACTTTACTCTTGGGTTATTCCTCGCCCCCACGGCCGGAAACATGGGACATATTCTTACCGCCTTCGCCGGCCATATCTTGAGCCCTTCGCGAGGCTTGTTGATCTTTTCTCCGTTCTTGCTTTTCTCCCTCGCCGGCATCTGGCTCAGTTTTCGCCGGCACTGGATGACGCCGCTTGTTTACTATCTGGCGGCCGCACTCGCACTGCACTGGATCATCATCTCGGACTTCTTGTATTGGACCGCGGGCTATTGTTACGGTCCACGCTTGTTCGCCGATGTTCTGCCCCTGTTTCTGTTCTTTCTGATCCCTGCGTTCCTGTGGCTCCGGCTCGACGAGCCGCGCCGCCTCCTCAGTGCCGCTTTCTATCTGTGTGTTCTAATCAGCGTCCTCATTCACTATCGGGGCGCTGCGTATTGGGCACCGTACGAATGGAACGCATCTCAACCAGACATGATCCAACACGCGTGGGACTGGCGGGACCCGCAATTCCTGCGCGGTGTCTTTAGCAACTTAAAGAAATGAGTGACTCATGACAGCCCGGCTTACGATTCTCCTTTTGATTGCCCTCGGCGCCCAAGCCCAGTACGATCTTGTACTCAAAGGCGGCCACGTGATTGACCCGAAAAACGGCACCGACCGCCCCATGGACGTTGCGATCGCCGGCGACAAGATCGCCGCCGTGGCGCCAGACATCAGCGCATCGCAAGCAAAGAAAGTGATCGATGTGCACGGCCTCTACGTCACACCGGGACTGGTTGACATCCACACGCACCTGTTCTTCATCACCGGCGCGGCAGGCGCCTGGGCGGGCGACGAGGCCGTCCAGCCGGATGCCTTCAGCTTCCGCACCGGCGTCACGACCATGGCCGACGCCGGCAGCGCCGGTTGGCGAGGCTTCGAGACCTTTCGGCATTTCGTGATCGATCGCGCCAAAACCCGCGTGTTTGCGTTCATCAACATCTCCGGCCTTGGCATGCTGGCCGATGCCGCCGAGCAGGAGCCTAGCGAATTTCAGCCGGAACAAGTGGCCCGGCTTGCGAAGAAACATCGCGATGTGGTGGTCGGCGTGAAGACGGCACACTATCAAAAGCCCGATTGGACTTCTGTCGATCGCGCCGTGGAAGCCGGCAAGCTGGCGGGCATTCCGGTGATGGTCGATTTCGGCCGGTTCCTTCCCGAGCGCCCCTACTGGCAGCTCGTTACCGAACATCTCCGCCCGGGCGATATCACGACGCATTGCTTCCGTGCGCCAGTTCCCTGGGTAGATGAGCACGGCAAGCTTTACGATTACCTCCGGCGGGCGCGCGCTAGAGGCGTGATCTTCGACGTGGGCCACGGCGGCGGCAGCTTCGTTTTCCGCAACGCACAGGCGGCCGTGCAGCAGGGCTTCTATCCCGATTCCATCTCCACCGATCTGCACGGCGGCAGCATGAATGCCGGCATGATGGACATGCCCACGACGATGTCGAAATTTCTCGCCATGGGTGAGCCGCTCGTGGAAGTAATTCGCGAATCGACCGTCAATCCCGCGAACGAGATTCAGCATCCCGAACTGGGCCACTTGACGCCGGGAGCGCCCGCCGATGTCGCGGTCTGGGACCTGCGCTCCGGCGACTTCGGCTTCCTCGACGCAGCCGGCGCCAGGCTCTCCGGCAAACAGCGCATCGAGTGCGAACTGACCCTGCGCGACGGAAAGGTCTCCTGGGACCGCAACGGTCGCACCGGAGTCGACTACCGCACGCTCGGCCCGGCCTACGGAGTCCGCGACGTGGATCACGTCGTTCCACCACCGAAGTGACTCCGCCGGATTCGCGTCACGACTCTTCCGTGGGCCTCTGCGCCGCATGCCGGCATGTGCAGCTCAACCGCTCCGATCGGGGCTCGATCTTTTATTTCTGCAAACGGTCGGTCCATGACCCGCGCTTTCGCAAGTATCCTGCGCTCCCCGTCCTCGTCTGTCCCGGCTACGAGCCGGCGGCCGGCATTGCAAGCCACGCCAAGCCTCCGGTAGAATCTCCCTGAGAGCGCCACTGACGGTCCTTGCCTAATCCTGATTGACGCGTCCGGCCGCACCCCACGGCCGATGTCACAAGTCTAAGTGTCAAAAAAGAGGATTAGGAAATGTCCCTCGAAAAACTGGGATGGAATTCGTATTTCAGTAGTGAATTTTCGCGCCTGTCTGGGCCACCTGCCGAACCCGCGCGCGTTGCTGCCGTGGACCGCGATCGATTCGCCGTCTGGACCGAGTCCGGCGAATGCGAAGCTGCCGCCGGCGGGCGCCTTCGCCACCTCTCCGAAGACTGGCCGGTGGTCGGCGATTGGGTAGCGCTCGAAAGCGGCTGTCGCATTGCAGGAGTCTTGCCGCGCCGGACCGCGTTCTCCCGCAAGCAACCCGGTTCCGCAACCAGCGAGCAAGTGATCGCGGCTAATGTCGACGTCCTGTTCGTCGTCAGCGGCTTGGATGGCGACTTCAGCTCCCGCCGCCTCGAACGCTACCTGCTGCTGGCTTGGGAGAGCGGCGCCAAACCTGTCATCGTTCTGAACAAGGCGGATGTTTGCATCGACGTCGCTGAAGCCGCCTGGAGTGTGTCAGCACTGGCTTCCGGCGCGCCCGTTGTCTTGATCAGCGCCCTTACAGGCTGGGGCATGGCCGCTCTCGAAGCCCATCTCCAACCCGGCCTCACCACCGCGCTCGCCGGCTCCTCGGGCGCTGGCAAATCGACGCTCGTAAACCGTCTGCTGGGCTGTGAACAGCAGCGCGTGCAGGAAGTCCGCGCTGATGACAGCCGTGGCCGCCACACCACCGTCCGCCGGGAGTTGTTTCTCGCGCCCGGCGGCTGGCTGCTCATCGACACCCCCGGGCTACGCGAGTTGCAATTGTGGGCCGGCACCGACAGTCTCGACGCCGCGTTTCACGATATCGCCACCCTCGCCGCGAACTGCCGCTTCCGCGACTGCCGCCATCAAGGCGAACCGGGCTGTGCCGTAGCCGCCTCCGGCATTGACCAGGCCCGCCTTGCCAATTACACCAAGATGCAGCGCGAACTAGCCCACCTCGACCGCAAACTCGATCAACGCGCCGCCCAGGAAGAAAAGCGCCGCATCAAGCGCATCCACCGCGCCATGCGCGGCCACTACCGGCACTAACACCCAAAACCTAACACCTAGCACCTGCCCTTAAACCACCGCTGCGCTAACCGGCTCCGTGCCCACTGGAATCATGGTGAATAACGGAGCCGTCTTGTTGCGCCCCGGCTTGATGGCCGCCACGCGAATCACCGCGAGGTCGCCTGAACGGTGATTCACCACCAGCGCGAACTGGTTGTCCGGCGTGAACGTGATGCAGCACGGCTCTTGACCGACCATAACCACAGCCACAAGACTTCTCGTTTCCACTTCGAGCACGGTGACATCGCCCGATTCGGGGTTGGCGGCAAACAGATACTCCGGCGACGCCGAGATCGCCAGCGCCCCCGGGGATCTGCCGGCTAGAAGGGTCTCGGTAACTTGTGAGTGATACGCGTCCACTACCACCACCGCGTCCATTCCCTTCCCCGTAACGAAAACCTCGCCACCATCGGCCTTCACACAGAAATTCTCCGGTTCCACCGGTAGCGGCAGGCGGACCAGTGCGCCGCCGCTCTTACAATCCAAAACCGTCAGCGTGCGCGTGCTCCGGTTGGCAACCAGCGCCTGCCGCCCGTCCAGCCGGAAACGCACAGCGCGCGGATCGTCGCCGGCGTGCACTACCCGTGCCACAGCCGGCTTTCCCAGTTCCAAAAGACCCACCGCGCCCATCTCCGGAAACACGACGGCTGCCGCCGAACCGTCGGTGCTCAGATCGAAGTCCACCGGATCGCTGGGTAGCCTCAGCCGCGCGCCCACCTCGAATTTGTCTAACGCGACCTTAACCAGCGTGTGCGGCGATCGGCAAAGCACCCACAAGAACGCCCCGCCAGGCGCCATCCGCATGGCCACCGCCGAAGCCTTCAGCCATAATTTGCGTTTCACCCGCAGGTCGACGGCATCGATCTCGAAGATCGTGCCGGTTTGCGGAGTCAGCACATAGGCCGATCCACTCTCGGGATGTGCCACCACGGCCCACGGCGCCGAGTCGAGCCGGATCTGCCGCACTACCGTGAAGGTGGTCAGGTCTACCGCCGCCACCGACTGCTCGCCCGCGTTCGCCACGAATGCGTAGCCGGGAAATCCCGTGGCGCGCCGCCGTCCGCAGGCGAGCGCTGCAACCGCACCAAGCACGAACGCGCGGCGGCTGCTCCGCATTCCCGGAAAATCGTAGCCCCGTGTTATCGAGTTTTCATCCATTTGCTACTGCATTTCCGCATTGCTCGCATTGGTTAACGCGCGCCAAATATAAGAGGCGCCTTTCCAGAATTATGCTAACATTCCCTTTAGAGTTGCTCTGATCCGGTCTTTCGCGGTGAACCTCGTCCATGAATCTTCGCTCTCTGTTTAGCCTGTTCTCGTCGGATCTCGCCATTGATCTGGGCACCGCCAATACGCTCGTATTCGCGAAGGGCAAAGGCATCGTCGTCAATGAACCCTCCATCGTCGCACTCAACAAGAATACCGGCGAAGTGGAAGCGGTAGGCAAAGAAGCCAAAGAGATGCTGGGCCGCACCCCCGGCAACATCGTCGCCATCAAGCCCATGAAGGACGGTGTCATCGCGGACTTCAAGGTCACCGAGCGCATGCTGAATTACTTCATTCAGAAGGCGCACAACCGCAAAATGCTGGTGCACCCGCGCATCGTCATCGGTGTGCCCTCGGAAATCACGCAGGTGGAAAAGCGCGCCGTCATGGACTCGGCCTATCGCGCCAAAGCCAGCGAGGTACACCTGGTCGAACAGGCGATGGTTGCCGCTATCGGCGCCGGACTTCCCATCACCGAGCCTTCCGGCAACATGGTTGTCGATATCGGCGGCGGCACCACCGACGTCGCCGTCATCTCGCTCTCCGGCATCGTCTACTCCCGCTCCGTGCGCGTCGCCGGCAATGAGATGGATGACGCCATCATGCAGTACCTCAAACGCAAGTACAACCTCCTGATCGGCGAGCGTACTGCCGAGGCCATCAAGATCGAAATCGGCTCCGCCTATCCGCTCGATAAGCCCCTCACCATGGAGATTAAGGGACGCAATTTGATCGAAGGTGTCCCCAAAACCATCACTATCGATGACAGCGAAATCCGGGAAGCGCTTTCCGAGTGTGTCGCCACCATCTTGAATGCCGTGCGCGTCGCCCTGGAACGGACTCCTCCCGAACTTTCGGCCGATATCAGCGACCGCGGCATCGTATTGACGGGGGGCGGCGCCTTGCTTAAGAATTTGGATAAGAGGATTCGCGAAGAGACCGGGTTGCCGGTGTCCATCGCCGACGACCCTCTGGCTTCGGTGGTTCTGGGAACGGGCCGGATGCTGAGCGACTTTAGGCTTCTGCGCAAGATCTCGATCGACTGAACGCACTGACGACCTTCCGCGGGCGCCGCCCGCTTCACCGCCATGGAGACCCTGCTCAACCGCTACCGCAACATCACGGTTCTGCTGCTGGTGATCTTCGCACAGCTCATCCTGCTGGCTTACCAGGTCAAGAACGATAGCGACGTCCGCCTCATCCGCGTCTGGGCCGTCACCGCCGTCACCCCTCTGGCACGTACCATCGAAGGCGCTCGCGGCGGCACTGAAGGCTTCTTGCAGAATTACGTGTTCCTGCGCGACACCCACTCCGAGAATGAGCGCATGCGCACCGAGTTGGGCCACTTGAAGCTCGAAAATCAGTTCCTGAAAACGGAACTCGCCACCGCGGACCGTGCCAAAGCTCTCCAGGCGTTCGAACAGCGCTCTCTTTCGAAGATGATCGCCGCCCGCGTAACCGCTACCGCCGCCGGCGCGTCCGCCAGCGCCGTCTTTGTGGATCGCGGCTCCACCTCGGGCGTGGAGAAGGGCATGGGCGTAGTGACACCCGATGGCATTGTCGGGAAAGTGCTCGCCGCCTATCCCACCGCTTCACTGGTTCTGCTCGCCACTGATCCCAGTTTCGCCGCCGGCGTGGTTTCGCAGAAGAACCATGTGCGCGGCATCTTGAAAGGCATGGGCCACGGCAATTGCCGCGTGGACTACGTGCAGAACGAAGAGAAGGTCGAGACCGGCGAGTGGTTCTACACCTCCGGCGACGATCGTATCTTCCCGAAAGGAATGGCAGTCGGCCAGGTGACCGCGGCGCGCCCGGGCAACCCTTTTCAGGAGATTAGCCTGGATCCCACCGGCCTGGCGGGCGGTGTCGAAGAAGTCCTGATTGTCATGCAAGGTGTGCACCAGGAAATTCCCGACCTGAAAACCGCTTCTCAGGCTGTCTACGTCGGTCCGCCGCCACCCGCCGGCCCGAATGACGCCCAGCCCGCATCAGCCCAGGACGCTTCCAGCCCCGGCGCGAACGGCGCGCCCGTCCTTCCCACCGACGCCGACAAGATCCGCGAACATTACAAAGACGTAGCCGACGCCCAGGGCCACAAGTTTGGCGAAAATCCACCAGGCTCCAAGCCGGTCGATTTCAATTTTCAGATCAAGCCGGGCGACAAGCCCCCCGCCGCGAAACCGGTTCCGTCAGCTAAGCCGCCCGCCGCTCCCGCCGCCAAGCCAGACAACCAATGAGATACTCCGACGAGCATTCGCTGCTTTACGGCCAGCGCGAAACCCAGATTTCTCGTTTCAAGGCCTGGGTGCTGTTGCTCGTGCCGCTCGCCGCCATCCTGTTTCAGGTTTATGTTCCGCTGTTCTTCCAGTTCCTCGCGTATCTCGAACTTCCCCTCATCGTCACCGTATATTTCGCGCTCATGCGCCGCAGTCCCATCGGCGGCCTGTTCGTGGGTGCGCTCGTCGGCTTGGCCCAGGACTCCCTATCCAAGAACCCTCTGGGCATGTTCGGCATCACCAAGACCATCATCGGCTATGTCGCCGCCTCGGTCGGTTTGCGCCTCGACGTCGACCATCCCCTCATCCGCCTGATCCTCGGCTTCTTCTTCTTCGTCTTCCATCAGTTCATCTTCTGGGCACTCTCCCGCGGCCTGCTCGGCCAGCAGGTAGCCTTCGAAACCCAGCGCACCCTCGTGCTCGGGCTGCTGAACGCCATTGTCGCCGTCTCACTGTTTCATTTTCTCGACAAACTGAAAGACCGTGCCTAGCTCGTCCTGCCGGAAAACCGGAATTCGCTAGAGTAGTGAGGTGACTCGATTCGCCCCCCTGCTGTTGCTCGCCCCCTGCGGCTTTGCCCAGACGGGTTGGCCTACGTACGGAAATGACCCCGGCGCGATGCGATATTCCACCTTGCGCCAGATCCATGCGGGCAACGTCGAACGTTTGCAGCCCGCCTGGACGTTTCGTACCGGAAAGCCTGGATCGGAAGCCATACCCATTGTTGAGGACGGCGTCATGTACGTGACGGCTCCCGATGGCGTCTATGCGCTGGTACCGGAGACCGGCGAGTTGCTCTGGAAACACGACGCGTCGCCGGTCGCTCTGCGCGGGCTGGCGTATTGGAAGGGAACGGGCAGCGTGCATTCGCGCGTGTTCACCGGCAATGGACCATTCCTGTTGGCGCTGGACGTGACGAACGGAAAGCCCGCGCCTGGATTCGGCAATGAAGGGCGTGTGGACCTCAAGAAGGGCGTGCTGGGTGATCTGAAGGACGGGCGCTACGCCTTGGATTCGCCGCCGGCCGTGTTTGGCGACGTTGTAATTACCGGTTGCAGCAACGGCGAGGGTTCGCCCAGCGCCGGTGCCTACGGCGACATTCGCGGCTGGGATGCGAAGACCGGTAAGCTGCTTTGGACTTTTCACACGGTACCGCGGCCCGGAGAGGCCGGATCGGAGACATGGCCTTCCGATGCTTGGAAGAATCGATCGGGCACCAACGTGTGGGGATTCTTCACCATTGATATGCAGCGCGGCATTGTCTATGCGCCGCTCGGTGCCCCGACCTCCGACTTCTACGGCGCGGATCGCATCGGCGCCGGCCTGTATGGAAACTCGCTGGTCGCGCTCGATGCGCGCACCGGCGCAAAGAAATGGCACCAGCAACTCGTGCATCACGACCTTTGGGACTATGACCTCGCCGCGCCCCCGGCCCTGTTCGAGATTCACCGAGGCGGGCGCGTCATTCCGGCCGTCGCGCAGATCACCAAGATGGGCCTGCTGTTCGTGTTTAACCGTGTGACCGGAGAGCCGGTCTACGGAATAGAAGAACGGCCCGTGCCCCAAACGACGGTGCCTGGGGAAGTCACGTCAAAGACGCAGCCGTTTCCCGTGAAGCCTCCGCCGTTGGGGAAGAACACTTTTGGGCCGGAAGAGATGTATGACCGCTCGCCCGATCACGCACGCTTCTGCAAGGAATTGTTTGAAACAAATCACATGCAGATCGGTCCGCCCTACACGCCCCTGCCGCTCGAAGGGAACGCGCTGTTTTTTCCGAGCACGCTCGGCGGAGGGAATTGGGGCGGCGTGTCTGTGGATCCTTCGCGGGGCTTGCTGTTCGTAAACGTGATGCACATCGGGCAGTGGGGTCACATGGAGAAGCGCGGCGCGGAGTATGTGCGGACGTCTGCCTATGGGACCTATGCGCGGTTCTGGAATCGGGAGACACGCATACCTTGCCAGAATCCGCCATTCGGTGAGCTGATCGCGATCGATTTGGCTTCGGGCGACATCGCGTGGCGATCCGTGCTGGGAAGAATCGAAGCGCTGGAAGCCATCGGCGTGCGCGATACCGGGTCGCTGAACATGGGCGGGAGCATAGCGACCGCGGGCGGCATCGTCTTCATCGGTGCGACGAATGATTCCCGCTTCCGCGCATTCGATTCGCAAACCGGGAAGCTGCTTTGGGAAACCAAGCTGGAAGCGAGCGGCCACTCGAGCCCGATCACCTACATGGGCCGCGACGGACGGCAATACGTTGCTCTGATGGCCGCGGGCGGCGGTGGCTATCTGGGCGGCGGGCTGAGCAATAGCCTGGTTGCGCTTGCGCTGCCCGATGTCAGCCGGAAGCCCCTGCCCGCTTCGGTTGCGAAAGCAGTAGCCGCAAACGCCGTGGCAACGCGCGGAGTACCCAAAGTCGGAGCGTTTGCGCCCCTGGTGCTGCCCGCCGGTGGCGCGAAAGCGCTAGTCGAAAAAACCTGCGGAACAGGCTGTCATTCCGTTGAGGTAGTCACAAGTCAGCGAATGAATGCCGCCGAATGGAATTCGGTAGTGCAGGGAATGGTCGCGCGCGGAGCGCAAGCCTCGGACGCCGAGGTGGAAGTCATCGTCGGCTATTTGGCCACAACGCTGAGACGATAACGCCCTCGGGGAGCCGTTCTTCAGAACCAAAGCAGATCGCGAATTCGCGTTCCTTTGACTCTATTTCTACGCGTCTGGCGTTATACGACCCGGTACATACCAAGCGCTCCGTCTCACCGAGCCGCCAACGCCGCCTGACGCTGCCACAACCGCTCGGCCAGTCACTCCTGGCGGAGCGCGACCATCGGGTCAACCCTGGTGGCTCGTAGCGCTGGAATCAGGCTTGCGAGTACGGCAACCACCATCAGGAACAGCGCTGCTCCCGCTATGCTGACAGGGTCCGCCGGGCTGACACGGTACAGCAGAGGCCCGATCTGCGGGGTTGCTGCCAGGACGATGGCGAGCCCGGCGGCGATCCCCGATAAAGCCAGCAACAAGCCTCGTCTCAGGACCATCCAAAGCACGCCTTCACGGTCGGCCCCCAGCGCGATGCGGATACCGATTTCCCTGGTCCCTTGGCGCACCGAGTAAGCCATAACTCCGTAAAGACCTACACCGGCGAGCAGCATGGAAATGACGCCGAGTACTCCGAGGAACAACGAGGCGAGCCGCTGCCCGAACCAGGCAGCTGAGATGTAATCCGACAGGGGCATGGCCGTCAGGCCGGCCGAGTTCGGATCGATGGCCGACATCTCGCGGCGGAGTATGGGGACGAAACCGCGCGCATCGCCGTTGGTCCGGGCATAGAGGGCCACGCCGCCTTCGCCACTGCCGTCGTGTACCTGGTCGAAGGACATATAGAAGTATGGTTGCGGCGCTTCAGACAGGCTCAGGTACTTGCTGTCCTTCACTAGTCCCACGATCGTGAACGGTTTTCCATCAATCCGCACCCGGCGCCCCACCGGGTAACGTCCGTCGAAAAAGCGCCGCGCGAAGGATTCGTTGACGATCATGACGCTTGGCGCGTCTTCGTTGTCCTGAGGCCTGAAATCGCGTCCGGCGAGAAGCGGCATCCTCAGCAGGTCGAAGTAGCCGGGCGACACCGAGGCGTGATGCACATCCAGGTTCTCGCCGGGCCTCGCCGCATACCCTTCCACCATAACCTCGGTCCATTTCCCCAGCCCGAAGCCGAGCGGAATCGAGTCGGAATAAGCGGCGCCTGTTACCCCTGGCGCGTCGAGCAGTCGCTCGCGGAGTCGCCGCGAGAACTGCTGCTCCTCGCTGGCAGTGTAGTTGTTCGTCACCAGAAAAAGACGGCACACCGTCACGTTGCGGTGATCGAAACCGGCCGGAGTGTTCTGCAATCCGTAAAGGCTCCGGAGAAACAGTCCGAGTGTCACGAGAGCCGCGAGTGCTAGGCCCACTTCCGCTACCACCAGTAGCCCTGACATACGCCGCGAGTGCCCGCTCTGTGTATCGCCTCTTCCTCCTTGCTTCAGTGCATCCACTAGGCTGCGCCGCACCGACTGAAACGCGGGCGGAAGACCGGAAATCAGAGCGGAAGCCAGGCAGACCAGGGCGGCAAAAAGGAACACCCGGGCGCTCGGGTGGGCGTCGAAGTAGATCGGCAATCCTGTAGGCGGCACGAAATACACGAGGACGTTCTGAGACCACAGAGCGAGAGGCAGCCCCGCAAGCGTCGCCAGAGCCGCCAGAAGCAGGCTTTCGGAAACCAACTGGCGGCTCAAGCGGCCCGGACTCGCGCCCAGGGCGGCGCGGATGCCGAACTCCTTCTGCCGGGCTGCGGAACGAGCCAGTAGAAGATTGGCCACATTCGCGCACGCAATCAGCAGCACGAGTCCGCACGCCGCACCGAGGATGGCCAGCGGCGATGCCAACAGACCCGACGCCCCCGACTGTGCCTTCCAGATCGGTACAATTCGGGCGCCGATCCCCTCGTTGGTCTTCGGAAAGGCGCGGGCAAGGCGCGCGGCAGCCGTCGCCGCTTCGGCATTTGCCTCTGCGACGCTGACTCCGGCTTTGAGCCTGACGAGGGCGTGGAAGTCCCGTGCATCGCGCTCACGTTCCCCGGCCAGCGGTGCCGGAATCCAGCCATCCATCGCGATACCCGGCATATCGCCGCGAAATTCGGGACGCGCCACACCGACGATGGTGACCCGCTGCCGGTTAATGTGTACGGTGCGTCCCAGAATGAAGGGGTCGCCCTGGAAATAGTTCTGCCACAGCCGGTAGCTGATGACCGCCGTGAACGCTTTGGCCCTGTCGCCGTATTCGTCGCGAGCGAACGTGCGGCCCAGGACTGGCTTTACGCCTAGGACGTCGAAGTAGTTTCCGGAGACCAGTTCGAACCACGCGGAATAGGCATTCTCTCCGTCGCCGATGGAGGCTGGACCCGGTTGGTTCAGCACCAATCCGGAGATGCTTCGGAGGCTGTCCTGGAAGTCCCGGGAGTCGGCATATGAAACGTTAGGATCCTCGATGCCGCTGGCACGGACGGATTCGAGGACGGCGAGTTGCCCGTCGTCTTTGGCGCCGCGGAACGGGTGCAAGACCATCCCGTCGATCCAGCCAAAGACGGTAGTGGTGGCGGCAATACCGAGCGCCAAAGTAAGCACTGCGACCGCTGTCAAGGTCGGGGTCCGGCGGAGAACACGCGCCGCGTACTGGAGGTCTTCAAGGATGCCTCGCATGTGATTCCTGCCTTTGAATGCAGTTTGGCTTCCGATTTTAAATGCTTGATTCTATTCAATGGCGACGCTAACCAGTTATCGCTTTTCGGATTGAGATGTCCGAAAATGGGACGCCAGCTCTTCGCGGCCTCTCGCTGATCGCAACGTGTACGCGCCCCAGGCAGTCCCAGCGGTCGAAGCTTCTTTCACCGCAGCGTGTTGTTCAACACCGCCGCCAGCCGGTACCCCGCCTTCGCCAGTTGCAGGCGGACCGCGTCTAAAGTGACGTCGTTGTAAAACGTTGTCAGGCCCACCGGAGGCTTGATGTTATAAAAGTCCGGCGCCTCGGTGGAGCACCGGCTGACGCTGACGTTGAGATACGGTCTTGGCTCGACGCCCGGCAGAGCGTCGCGTTGCAGCATCGGACCATACGCCGCCTGAAACGCCGTGTCGCGCGATTCCAGCGCTATTTGATCGAAATCGGTGAGGCTCGCCGTGCCCGTAAATTGGCTCGCGAACTCCGTATCCAGGGCGGTCGCCAGGTCTTGCTCGCTCATCTTGTGGCCTTGCGCATCCTTGAACAATTGCGTGACCAGCCCCGTGTCCCACGTCGCGTGAAGCTCAACCTCATCGAACCCCCGCGTCCTGAGGCAATTTCCACCCGCATCCGCGTTGGTGGCACAATGCAACGGCTGGTGCAGATCGCCCATGAAGTGGATCACGAAGTTGAGTTGCTGGCTCGGTGTATAAGTATGCGAGCCATGCGGCAAGCTTTTGCCCACTTGCAGATTGGCCGTCATGATCCGCAGTTGCGCCGTAACGCAATCATTGTTCGGACATCGCTGGCTCAACTGCGCCGCTCCGTCGGTCGCCGCGAGGTCCAGAAAATGCCAGTTGTCGGTGCCCGCTCCCAACGCCTCGCCCTTGATCTCATCAGCCCAGGTCGCGACCGCTGCCATGGCCGTCCCCACGTCGGAGCCGTTCCCCAGCAATGCCTGGATGCGCGCCTGCGCTGCGGACGATAGATGCTTGGCCGCAATGAGCGCGATCACCCGATGTCCTTCCGCTCCCCATCCGAAGGCAGAGTGCACACCCACAAGGAGCGCCAACCCGATACCGATCATGTTTCGCACGGCGTAAGTAAGGTAGCCTCATCAACGTAAATATTCTCGGGAATTTGTTTGCAAAAGGAAGCTGTCTCGACGTTCCGTTTTTCAGCTAGACTGTAAGTAGAACGTCGAGTTCCAAAACCTGCCGTGAAGCTCATTCCGATCGAGCCGGAGACGCAGCACGAGGCTTCGTCGAAACCAGTACTGCGGGATGATCCCAAGTTTGCCGCTGCACGCATTGCCGTTTTTCAATACGTCACGGTCGCCATCTTCCTGTTCCTCATCTCCGGCTTCTGGGACCTCCAGGTACGCAATCCCGAGCTTTACAACGAACTCGCCGAGCGCAACCGCATCAAATCCCTGCCCATTATCGCGCCGCGCGGCAAAATCCTCGATCGCGATGGCCGGGTCATTGTCGACAATCATCTGTCCTGGAGCGTCATCCTCTCCCGCGAGACCTTGAAACCCGAGCACTTGCAGCCCATCGCCGACGGCCTGCACCTCGACTATGACGATCTGCGGCTCCAGCTCAAACGCTTCCAGTCCCGGCCCAAGTATGAGCCCATCATCATCAAACAGGAGCTGACACCCGCCGATATCGCTTTCGTCGAATCTCACAAAGACGTGGATTTCTTCCCCGAACTGGAGCTGATCCACGCCCAGCGCCGCATGTACCCGCAAAACGGCTTCGCGGCACATGTGATCGGTTATACGGGTGAAATCAGTGAATCGGAACTGGATGAGCCCGAATTTGCCAAGTACGATACCGGCTCTGTGATCGGCAAGTTCGGCCTGGAGAAACAATACAACGACAGCCTAATGGGCGTCGACGGGCAGCGGGAAGTCGTTGTCGATAACCGCGGCCGTGAACGGCAAGTGCTTGGAACTAAAGAGGCTATTCCCGGAAGAAACCTCCAGACAACCCTGGACCTGGACCTTCAGACGGCAGCAGAGTTGTCTTTAGACGGCCGCAAAGGCGCCATCGTCGCGCTCGACCCCCGTAACGGCGAAGTGCTGGCCATGGCCAACCGGCCCACTTTCGATCCCAACAAGTTCTCGGTGCGCATTAAGTCCTCTGATTGGAAGGAGTTGCTGGATAATCCCGACCATCCCCTGCTGAATCGCGCCATTCAAGCCCAGTTCGCGCCCGGATCGACGTTCAAACCGCTGATTGCCATCGCGGGCCTGGAAACTGGCACCATCGACGATCAGTACACGATACATTGCGCCGGCGGGGCCTCGTTTTACGGTCATTTCTATAAGTGCCACGAAGTGGACGGCACGGTGTCTCTACACAAAGGCATCGTGAAGTCCTGTGACGTGTATTTCTATAATGTTGGCAACAAACTCGGCATTGACCAGATTGCCGCGTTCGCCACTCAGGCCGGGTACGGCCACCCCAGCGGGATAGATTTGCCGGGCGAAGCCGCCGGTGTAGTCCCTTCGTCGGAGTGGAAAATACGTAACTTCCGTCAGAAATGGTATGCGGGGGAAACCATTTCCGTGTCCATCGGCCAGGGTGCCACCACGGTGACGCCGATCCAACTGGCGCGGGCCATCGGCGGCATCGCGATGGGCGGCATCTGGTACAAGCCACACCTACTTAAGTCCGCCAAGCCGGAGCCGCCGCACCAATATCCTTTTAATCCGGAAAACGTCGCCAAAGTCGTTTCCGGCATGTGCGGCGTGGTTAACGAGGGCGGAACGGGAGTTCGCGCGAGGATCCCGGGCATCGAAGTTTGCGGCAAAACCGGCACGGCGCAACTCGCCTCGAATGCATTTCTTAAGAGGGGCGGCAAGGCTCCGAAGGACAACGCCTGGTTTGTGGGTTTCACACCGCCCGAGCATCCGGAAATCGTGGTTGCTGGACTCTGGGAGGGCGGCGAGAAGAGCGCCTACACCGCGGCCCTGGTGCGTGAAGTGCTTAAAGCTTGGTCTGACAAGAAGATACGGTTGGGACAGAGCCTGGTGGCTGCGAAACCACCTGAACCAGCCGCTTCGCAGCCCGAGGAAACAGCGCCAACGGAGCGCGAATGAGCGGCTATCTCGATCTTCGCGATATCGACTGGGGCATGCTGGTCATCGTGCTGATTATCTGTGCTTTAGGGGTGGTCCAGATTTTCAGCGCGGCGATCGGCACCCAGTGGCAGGACGCCTGGTGGAAGCAGATTGTCTGGGTAGTGGTTGGCCTGGTGCTCATGTGGATTTGCACTGCCATCGACTACCACGCCCTAATGACCCGAGTCTGGGCGTTATACGGGCTTTCTCTAGTCCTGTTGCTCGCAGTACTTGTCGCCGGCAAGCAAGCGTTCGGTTCCACACGCTGGATTCCACTGGCGCCTGGGTTTCATCTTCAAGTGTCGGAATTCGTCAAGCTGGTGATAATATTGTTGGTAGCTCGTTTCATGACCGAGCTGCGCGGCGACAACCTGGAAACCCGGGATTTGTTGAAAATAATGGCTTTAATTGTGGCGCCGATGCTGCTGGTCATTAAGGAGCCCGATCTCGGAACGGCACTGACCTATCTCCCGATTCTTGCGGTCGGAGCGGTTCTGGCGGGCCTCAACTGGCGGTATGTGGTAGTGGCGGGCGTCATCGTAGTTCTGGTGTTGCCGGTCGGCGTCCATTTTCTGCAGCCGTATCAGAAGGCGCGCTTAGTAAGTTTTCTGAACCCTGAGGGCGACCCTCGGGGAACCGGGTATCAGGTGATCGAGTCGAAGATCGCGGTCGGCGCGGGGGGAATGTGGGGAAAAGGGGTGGCCCACGGAACGCAGACACAATTGCGGTTCCTGCCGGTGCCCCATACGGATTTCATCTTTGCCGCTTTCGCCGAGGAGCATGGGTTTGTGGGGGTTGTGGTAGTACTGGCCTTGTACTTCATGCTGCTGATGCAGATTGTGAAGAACGCGCAAACGGCGCCGGACAGGGCTGGAATGTATATCTGCATGGGTGTGGCAGCGCTAGTGCTGTTCCATGTCCTGGTCAACGTAGGGATGGTGGTGGGCCGCATGCCCGTCACCGGGATCCCGCTGCCGCTGATGAGCGCGGGCGGCTCCAGCATGCTGTCGATTTTCCTCATGCTGGGGCTGGTGAACAACGTTCGAGTACGGCGTTTTGTGAATTGAAGTTTTGTTGAGGGGAAGAAACCTGGCGGCTGGGGCCGCCTAGAAAGTTTTGTTGGGGACCTAACAAGGACTCTCGGACCGGTTGGCGCCCCATGGGGGAGCGCGGTTCCGAATGAGGAGCGGGTTCCCCGGCCGGCGGCGGGTGTAGAGAGCAGTTTCTCCACCGGCCCGGCAAGCGTGAGCTTCTGTTTATCGTAGGCGGCCGGCGTGGCAGTTTCCCGCCGGCGCATGGCGGAACACACGCGGGGTGGCCACGTTCCTCCCGGTTCAGATCCTCTGGACCCAACGGAGGAATGTAATGTCCAAAGAGTTAGTGGTATCTTCGACGCGCCACGAAACACGCGTGGCTCTCATCGAAGACGATCAGGTTGTCGAGATTTATTATCAGCGCGAGAAGGAATACTCGCTAGCCGGCAGTATTCATAAAGGGCGAGTGACGCGCGTCCTGCCGGGTATGCAATCGGCGTTCGTAGACATCGGTCTCGATCGCGACGCCTTCCTGTACGTTTCCGACTTTTTCGAAGACAACGACGAGTACGACAAGGTCGTCTCCAGCGTAGAGGACAAGGTGCTCAAGCTGGAGAAGGGAGACGGTGCGCCAGCGCCCGTGTCCGCACCGGCGTTTGAGTCTGGTCCGGCCACGAGCGAGCCTGTGGCGGAAGCTACCGCTTCGGCGGAGACTGCGCCACCGGTTGTAAGTGGCCCGGCAGCCGTTTCGACACCTGAGGTCCGCACCGGGGAGCGCGACCCGCGCGATCCACGGAACGACAACCGGGGAGACCGCCGCGGCCATCGGTCGCGCAGGCGCCGGAACCGGGGAGGGCGTGGCGGCCTTCCCGAATCGAAGTATTTTTCTCCGCGTACGCGACCGGAAGGTCCGCCGGCCGAGGTGGCTGACGCGAGTGAGAGCAGCGAAGAAGAGTTCCCGGTTTTGCCTGGAGAGTCGCTGGCCAAGTACGGCCCAAATGAAGGCGCGGTGGAATCCGTTCCAGCAGAGCCGGACGAAGAACCCGAAGCCCAGCCGGTGGAAGCAGCGGAGCCGGTCGTGGAATTGGCCGAGGCCACAGCGCAGGAAGCCGACGAGACACCGGAGCCAATCGCAGTGGTCGCCGAAGCACTGGAGCCGTGCGAACCCGAGGCTGCGGTAGAGGCCCCTTCCGCCGAGGAAGCGCCCGTAGTTGCGATTGCGAGCGAAGAAGTGATTGAGGAGACTACGGACGTCGAAGCGGCCGCGGGAGAAGAAAACGGCGCAGAGAACGGCGCGGAGTCAGAACCATCGGAAGCGCAGCCGCCGCTCGAAGAGGGTGTAGAGCCGGCCCGCATTCCGACCAGTTTGACCGCCACGCTGCGCGAGCAGGGCCCGCGTTATTTGCACCGCATGTCGCGCCGGATGCGCCGCAAGATGCGGACGGGAGGACCTGCCCCCGCGGAGGGGCAAGCACCCACTCCCGCGCCTCGCGAAATCCGTGCGCCGGAGGTTCGCAGCGAACCGCGACCCGAGGGTGGGCGTGCAGCGTCGCGAGCGGACAAATCCGTGCCGCCATCGATCAGCGATCTGCTGCGCGAGGGGCAGGAGATTATCGTACAGATCGCCAAAGAGCCGCTGGGCCAGAAAGGCGCGCGCATTACTTCGCATATCGCGCTGCCGGGACGGTTTCTGGTTTATATGCCGACCGTCGACCATGTTGGCATCTCGCGCAAGATTCCAAGCGAAGAGGAGCGCTTGCGGCTCAAACGTATCATCCAGGCAAATCGGACGGGCATGCCAGGCGGATTCATCGTGCGCACCGCGGGCGACGGCCGGAGCGAAGACGAACTGCGCGCGGACATGCTGTTCCTGTACAACATGTGGCTGGACATCCGGCAGAAGGCGGAGAAGAGATCCGCCCCCTTGCTGATTCATCACGACCTGGACGTAGTGGAGCGTATTCTGCGCGACCAGCTCACCTCCTCGTTCAAAACCGTCTGGGTGGACAACGAAGAGGTTTACGAGAACGTGCTGGGATTCGTGCAACGATTCCAGCCGGCACTGGTGACCCGCATCAAGCTCTACACGCGGAAGACGCCGATTTTCGACGAGTTCAATATCACGTCGGAACTGGAGAAGGCGCTACGGCCGAAGGTATGGCTGAAGTCCGGCGGACACATCGTCATCAACCAAACCGAGGCGTTGGTAGCGATCGACATCAACACGGGCAAGTATGTGGGCAAATCGAATCGTCTGGAGGACACGATCGTCAAGACGAACACCGACGCAGTGAAAGAGATTGTGCGGCAGATCCGGCTGCGCGATCTGGGCGGCATTATCGTAGTCGACTTCATCGACATGGACGAGCGCAAGAACCGGCAAAAAGTGATGCAGGCGCTCGAGGACGCCATGCGTGCCGACCGGGCCCCGTACAAAATTCTCCAGTTCAATGATTTTGGATTGGTGGCGATCACGCGGAAGCGTGTGAAGCAAAGCCTGGAGCGCACGCTTTGCACGCCGTGCCCGTATTGCGAGGGCGCCGGCTACGTGAAGAGCGCTTCGACGGTGGTGGGCGAGATCCTGCAAGAGGCGCACAAGGTGGCGGGCGTACTCGAAGGCGAAGTCACGCTGCGCGTGAATCCCGAAGTGGCGAAGGTGCTGAAGTCGAACAAGAACGATTACCTGCAAGAGATCGAGCAGGTGCTGGGGCGCACGGTACTGGTGAAGAGCGACCAGTTGATGCACCAGGCGAAGTTCGATTTGACTTGACGCGGCTCATCGCGGGAGGGCACACAATAATGATGTCCAGGATTCTCAACCAGCGCGTCAGAATACGGGCTGGCAGTGTTATTGTGTGCGGGAGTCTTTGCCTCTGCGCCGCACTGACGGCTGCGCAGGCGTTCGGCCGACCGGAGGTGACCTACTCCAAGGACGTCGCACCCATCTTTTTTGAAAAGTGCGCGACCTGTCACCGGCCAAACGATATCGCTCCCATGTCGCTCCTTTCTTACCAGTCGGCGCGACCCTGGGCGAAGGCGATTCGCGAGGCAGTGCTGAGTAAGAAAATGCCGCCATGGCACGCGGATCCGGCCTATGGCGAGTTCAAGCACGACGCCCGCCTCACTGCTGAACAGATCGAGACAGTACGAGCCTGGGTAGACCAGGGGGCGAAGGAAGGCAATTCGAAGGATTTGCCGCCGGTTCCTTCCATGACGGATGGGTGGAGAATCGGCAAGCCGGACGTGGTGATCTCAATGCCCAAAGAGTACAATATTTCCGCGGGTGGACCAGACGATTACGAAAGATTCGGCGATATACCGACAAATTTCAAAGAGGACGTGTGGATCACCGCTATAGAACTGCGTCCCGGGAACCGGAAAGCCGTCCACCACGCCCACATCTACGTCTCTCCGCCAAAGGCATCCCCGGATAGAGAGCAGCGGCCCTCGCTATTTGAAAAATACACTTACAAGGAAGCTACCGTGCTGCACATGCGGCCAGATGCCCCGGTGGTGGATGATGCGTGCCGCGACATCGGCGAAGGAGGGCTGCCCGATCAAAAGTTCCACGAAGAGGCAGAGGAGCTAGCCACCTATGTGCCAGGCAGGGCGCCCGAAATCTATCCGGAGGGTTACGCGCGGTTGATTCCCGCCGGCTCGACAATCACTTTCGAAATTCATTACGCGAAGATCACGGGCAAGGAAGAAAAGGACCGCTCGAGCGTCGGGTTCGTCTTCGCGAAGCACCCGCCGCGAAAGGTACTTCGCCGTCTGGACATGGACGCGTACCTGTTTCGGATTCCGGCCGGCGCTCCGAATCATGAAGTCACGTTCTGTCACGACTTCAAGGAGGATGTGAACCTGCTTTCGTTTACTCCTCACATGCACCTTCGAGGCAAGGATATGCGCTGGGACCTGGTGGGACCGGACGCGGTGAAACATACGCTGATGTTTATTCCGCATTACGACTTCCACTGGCAAATGGAGTATGCGCTGAAGAACCCGGTGCCGGCCCCGAAAGGTAGCAGACTGGTGATTACCGTACACTTCGATAACTCGGCGAACAATCCATACAATCCCGATCCAAGCCGGGCAATTCGCTGGGGAGAGCCTACGAAAGATGAAATGGCAGCCACCTGGGTGATGTGCGAGTTGGCCAACGAGCGGCCGCCAACGATGCAGCAGGAAACTGCTTCGTCAGCTTCGATACCTCAGCCGCATTAACGGACCATTTCTTCTACAGCCGTTCCTCACGGTCCTGGTGAAGAGCTACCAGTTGATGCACCAGGCGAAGTTCGATTTGACGTAGTGGGGGCGGGTGTAACCAACGCCAGCGTTAGGTAACCAGGCCTCTTACGCCTTGTGCCGGGGCAGATCGGGCGTGTAAGTTCTGTTACGCGAAGTTCATAACTACTGGCTCGCCTTCAGACGGCCGGTCCGAATATACATTGCTATTTCACCGGGTCTGAGGTACCGTAAGGTGAGCCGAGCATTTTACTCCCTCTTCTGGTTGCCTGACTAAGTCAGGCTTCTTCGACGCCTCTCCTTAGCCAAACTGACGGTGTGGACGTGTGCGTAGAAACCGCACAAGACGCACGCGGCACGAGGCTGGCCAGATGTAACACGGCCGGGGATGGGCAACTCTGATGGCCGCCCTGTTTCATGTCGCCCCCGTCTACTCGGGGCTTCCTGGTTCCAATAGGAGGGACCGTGGCAGAGAAGCCGATCGCAAACCAGACTATCGTGGCGGTTCTTCCAGCCGGGGAAAACCGGACTTCGCTCATCGACATATTCAGCCGCTCGAAGTGGAAGTTGCAGTTCACGTGCACTCTTCTGGAGACACAGACCGCTTTGAGCTTATCCCCCGGAGTGGTCATCAGCGAGGTCCGATCGAGGGACGGCCACACCTGGAGTGAACTTCTCCACGAAATACAGAAGATGGAATGTCCGCCGCCGCTGATCGTGAGCGACCGCCTTGCCGACGAACAACTCTGGGCAGAGGTACTGAACCTCGGCGCTTATGATCTCTTGACGACGCCCTTCAATGCGAAAGAAGTCCTTTACGCGGTGAGCACGGCCTGCCGCCGCAACGAGAACGAACACGAGATGGTAGGGCTGCGGAAGACAGCCGCGTCTGCATAACGTGGTACCGTACCCGGAATCAACGTGCGCACTGCTCTTGGCCGGGAGCCCGGCCGTGAATGCAGGGAAAATTACAGAAAGAGACTTACATGGCAAAGCAGCACCATACAGCAGTCCCATTAAGGACGAAGGCCGCGAGGGCAATCAGCCCTCTCCCGGAATCGACGGCATCTGCTCCAAGGCACGAACAGGTTGCCCGGCTCGCCTACTCTTATTGGCAAGAGCGACAGTGCCTCTATGGCTCACCGGAGGAGGACTGGCTCCGGGCTGAAGCCGAACTGCAAAAACAAGGCGCCAAAGCCCCATCTTAGTCTAGGAAACTTGCGGAGACGGACAAGACGCGCTCGCCAGTTTCAATTATCACGCGCCAACCTACAACTTATCCGGCGAATACGCGCTCTTCTTTGGGGTCAAAATGATACATTTTGCCTTCGCGATAGGATCTAACTGCCAGATCGATGTGCGTCATGACCTTATAACCCAGGTCGGCGTGGCAGTTGGGCTGCTGGCGTGAACGGATACAGTCCATGAAGTTATCCATGTGCTTTTGGTCGCCCTCGTTTCCTACGCCGGTCACGATAATTTCGTCCTTTCCAGTTTTCTTCATGAAGTCCTTCTTGAACGGAGTGTCCGGCACGATGCGGGCGTAATCGATGTCGCGACCCTGCGGGCCTTCCCACTCATCGCCTAAGTGTAAGGTAGCTTCGGTACCTCTTAAGACCAATGGCGGACCGATCTCGTTGACCTGGGACGATACGACGGTAATGTTGTACTTACCGGGATAGTCAGCCGAGTTAAGAAACGTGTCGGGAACTTCGCGGCCGTCATTGTAGACGTAGAGTCCGCCCATGCCTGAGATACGAAGCGGGTGTTCATTCTCCAGCGCAACGTGGAAGGGCGCGACGATGTGGTAATGAAGATCGGTGGCAATGCCGCCGGAGTAGTCCCAGTATTTTCGAAAGCGGAAGAAGCGGTCTGCATCGAACGGACGTTCGGGAGCGGACCCGAGCCACTGCTTCCAATCGATGTGAAGGTCGCCTTTGGCATCCGGTCCCGCGGCCGGCTCGATGGGCCAATTCCAGTCACCGCGCGGATCGTTGCGGCTATAAGTGCCCTGGGCGGCGACTACTTTACCGAGCAAGCCGGACTGCACGATCTCCCGCACCTTATGCCAGCGCGTCCACGAGGTTCCCTGTACCCCGATTTGCACGACACGATTCAGCTCCCGAGTTTTGCGCGCGACTTCTTTCGCCTCCTCGACGGTATGTGTCATGGGCTTTTCGCAGTAGACGTCCAACCCGTGCTCCATGGCCATCAAAGTGACCGGAGCGTGCCAATGGTCGGGAGTCGCGATGATGACGGCGTCCAAATCCTTGTGCGCGAGCAGTTCCTGGTGCAATGTGTATAGCTTCGGTTCGTGGCCGCGCGCGTGCGCCAGTTCCCTGGCCGCATTCAGGCGCTTCTGGTACACGTCGCACAGCGCCACAATTTGCACGTCACTTCGCTCGTCGGCCCGGTGAAGGGCTAATTTGAGCAAGTAAGTGCCGCGTCCACCAAGGCCGACAACGCCGGCATTAATTCTGTCGTTCGCTCCTCGCGGCCGGCTGGTAGCGTTTCGAGCCAGCAGAAGCGCGGAACCGCCCGCAGCAGTGCGCAGCAGATTACGTCTTGTTGTGAGTCTTTCCATTTGGGCTCCCATCCTTCCCGGCCGGGGTCAGCGCAACGCTCGCCCCGAACGGATCACCATAATCATCAGCCTGTGCTTCATGGCGTGGCAAGCACAAAACGACGTCATCGTTTCGACTCAGTGGGTTGCGGGCGAGTTTTCTGCCCGCGCGAGAGGCAACCCCCTATTGACACTGACTTTCCTCTTCTGGTACCATCGGCCCCAAGATTTTCAATTTCAGGGCGACGTAAGCTCAGGTTTCCGTGTGCGACAGGGCTGCCCATAGAGGAGCGCGAGCGTATGTATATGAATAACGAGCGGGCTAGGTGTCCGCAGGCGATCGAGCCGACGCGGTCATCATCCAAACAATTCAGCACTGCCAGTTGGTGTCTACTGGCATTGGTTCTCCTTCTCCCCACGACGATTTGGGCGCAGGCGACGGGCGCGATTGTGGGAACGGTGACAGATCCCAGCGGAGCTGTGATTCCCAATGCGAAGGTCACTGCGACGCGCACCGACACCGGGGTCTCGCAATCCAGCGTAACGAGCGGCGCCGGGACGTATACGATTCCGAATCTGGTGGTGGGCACCTACACCGTCGCTGCGGAAGGCCAGGGATTCAAGAGCGCAAGCGCCACCGGGATTACGCTGGATGTGAGCCAGACGCGCCAGGTGGATTTCAAGCTGACACTTGTGGGTGTGGCATCCACCGTGGAAGTGGATGCTACGCCGCCCCTGCTGAACACGACGGATGCAACGATCGGCGGCCTGGTGTCGGAAGAGCAGGTCCAGACGCTGCCGCTCAACGGTAGAAACATAACCAACCTTGTCATGATGCAGCCAGGCATGGCTGCGAACACTGGCTCCATGGGGTGGATGGCTCCGGCCGGGCAGTGGATCGCCAATGGCAATCGCGGCGAAACCGCGATCGGCACTTTGGATAACGCGGACATCAGCGATGCGGAGATGGGTACGTTGCAGTTTACGAACTTCAACTTGGACGCGATTGCCGAATTTAAGATCCTGCAGAACAACTACTCCGCCGAATACGGGCAGGGCGGAGGCACTATCACCCAAATGGTGAGCAAAACCGGCACTAACGAGTGGCACGGCAGCGCGTTTGAGTTCTTGCGCAACAATGATTTCGACGCGCGCAATTTCTTCGCTACGAGCGTGCCGCCATTCAAGAGAAATGAATTCGGCGCGACGTTTGGGGGCCCCATCAAGAAGGACAAGACATTCTTCTTTGTCCAGTATGCCGGCCTGCGGCAGCGGCTCGGCGAGCCAGACATCGTGTCCGTCCCTACGGCGGCGGAGAGACAGGGTGTCGTTACGGTGAACGGTTACACTTACCAGGTACCCTTGAACCCGGTCGCCCAAGAGATCCTGGGTAAGTATCCGATGCCGAATCAGCCGGGCGGAATTTATGGGGATAATACGTACAACTTCATGTTCTCGCAGCCGACCAATGACAACCAGTTTTCAGCGCGGGTGGACCACCATTTCGCCAACGACACTTTGTTCGTTCGCGGCTCGTTCACAAACCACAGCGCCTTGGAAACGGATCCCTGGGCTGCCGAGCTGGGCGGTACAAACTTCTCCACGGCCAATGTCGGTAATGCGCGCAATTACGCGATCAGCGACACGCACCTTTTCTCCCCGACGTTGCTCAATGTGTTCACGATCACGGTGAATCGAGGCATCGAGGGTGTGCCGGAGGCTCCCGCGGAGCAAGACACCACCGCAACTAACTTCCAGGATGGCAGCCTCCAAGGCTGGGGACCGGACACGTTTGAGACTAAGTATGTGACCACCGTGTTCGATTACAAAGACGACGTCACCTGGACCAAGGGTCGCCATTCATTCAAGATGGGCGGGCAGTTTCGCCGGGAGTGGGATAATGGCACGGGCGTGACTAGCACCGGGCCCAGCGGCGCCTATAACTTCAACGCCGGCACGCCCCTCCTCGAGGCGATCACCTCAACGAATGGAGGCCCCACTTTACCGGTGGGGGCGGCCAGCCCGAGCGGTCTGGTCAGCATGATGGAAGGTGATGACGTAAATTTTGGCCGTGCGACGACGGTGCCCGGCTATGGCCCTCCCGGAGGCGGCGGCGTTTGGTGGGGCCTGCGCCGTTGGACACTCGCGGGCTATGTGCAGGACGACTTTAAGGTCAGTCGAAGACTTACGCTAAACTTAGGTCTGCGCTATGAGTACGCGTCGGTTCCCACGGAAGTCGGCGATCGTTTTGCCGGCCCTGCCGACTACGGCAGTCTTTACGGCCATTTTGTCGTAAACCCGCAGCCTTTGTGGAAGCCGGACTACGTTGCCGGGGATTTCGACCCCCGATTTGGAATGGCGCTTAACCTGGGGAAGGGCACGGTATTGAGAGGTGGGATGGCGCTATTCACGAATATGATCCCCACCGTTTACCCGGATCAGGCTTTGGTGAATTTCCCGATTGCCTCGCTCAACTATTTGGCCAATGCGCCGTATTCTCTTACTCCGCAGGCCGTTTCCCTCCCCGTGTTGACCAGCACTACGGGGCAGCCGATCGCAGCCAATGGAGACTCGAAATCAGTGCCGCCCAATACCCCGATAAATCTTGCGCCGTACGCGAAGATCCTTGGCGTGCTAGGCGGGGACTTTCCCTCTGACGGGCTGCGAAACGGGTATACCATTAGCGGCAACGTGACACTGGAACACGAGTTTGCCGGCGGCATTGCCGGCCAGGCTTCCTACATTGCGAATAACGGCGTAGCCCTGTACAACCAGACCTATCCCAATGCGTTCAACGGTGCTGAATCGCAGTACACGCCGTATTCCAATATCACGCCGGGCCTTGGGGAACTCCAGGTGTTCTACAACGGTGCACATTCCACATACAACGGGCTGCAGTTGCAGGCGCGCAAGAATTCAGCCTCGCATGGCTTGCAGTTCCAGGCTAATTACACCTGGGCTAAGGACATGACCGATGCTGACGCCGTATGGAGTTCGGGAGGCCAGAGCGGTGGGATCAGCCAGAACAACCCCCAGTGTGTGAGGTGCGAACGCGCGCCCGCAAGCTACAGTGTTGCCCAACGGTTTGTCGCCAACTTCGAATACGATGTCCCGTTCGCCAGTTGGTCAGCACTCGCAAATCTCCCGAAGCGCCTTACCCAAGGCTGGATGGTGCTCGGGATCTTTAGCGCCCAGTCAGGTCTTCCATTTACTGTTGTCAGCCCCTACGGCAGCTTGCAGTATGGATATGACAGCTTTGACGGCTTTGGCGCGAGGCCATTCGCGATACAGAAGGCAACGCTTGCTCCCGGCGCTGGCAGCAGCCCACAATTTTTCTCCAATGCCGTGATCAATGGCACGAATTATGGGATGAATGACGGATTCTTCAGTGTACCTACCGTCACCAGCCCCGTGACCAAGAGTGCGGTGCTGCCCAGCCCAGGAGATTTAGGGCGCAATACATTCACAGGCCCGGGTTGGTCGAATCTCGACTTTTCCCTGGTCAAGTCCACCAAAATCACAGAAACGAAGCAGCTACAGTTCCGCGCGGAATTCTTCAACGTTCTTAACGAAGCGACTTTTGGGACCCCTGGTGCTTCGATCGGAAATCCAAATTTTGGTATTTCAACCGGTACGGCAACGGCTGAGCGGCAGATTCAGTTCGGCCTGCGGTTCATGTTTTGACGCAAGGCGGCCCCGCCGGCCGTGGGTACTAGCACGGCCGGCGGCCGCATCCCCCGGGGGGCCTTCCCGAACGCGCGGGCTTCTGATATGATCCGCTCGGAGGCTCCGATGATCCTCGAGCGCGTTTCTTCCCTGCGGCTGAGCGAAATCGAAACAGTTTTGCGGCGTGCCGCGCGCCGGCGGAGAGCGAATGTATCCGCCGTCGAGCCGCTGGGCGCGGCCCTTGTCTTCACTCTTTGGCAGCCGGACTTATATACAGAGCTGCTCGCGGCGGACGTACGTTTTTCCGCGTTCCTGCCGCTCCGTATCGCCGCGTATCAACAGGCGGGCGCGGTCACGTTGTTGGCCGTATCACCGGTCGAATTCGCTCAGGAGTTGGATCACCCGGAAGTGGCCTCTCTGGCCGCCAACCTGGAAAACCTGGTGAATGAGTTTCTCGATGAGACCACGCGGGCGATCGCGATGGCCGCAAAACCAGGCGGACACGCCGAGTCGGCGCTGGGTGCTACCGAGGACCAGATGAACATGCGCGGCACCGTGCCGCAGCGCATTGACCGTCACGGCTCGAAGGTGGAGGAAATGGCGGGAACCGGCGAGCAGGATTCGCCGGGCGGCTAGATCAGACCGCACGCACCTGCGTGCGCGCGAGCAATTGTCCGGCGCGGTCGAGCGCCTTCTTCTCCGCCTCTTCACGCGTGGAGCCAGTGGTGCGCGCCAGCGCTGCGCCGGGCGATACGTTGTCCGCTTTGCAGTGAAAAACGTCTCCCAAGCGATAGCTGGCGAGGTTTACTGGCCATCCCGCGACTTCGGTCTTGCGCTCCTGATATTCTTCGACTTTCATACGCTTAGGCGTTCGCCTTGGCCACCGCTCCCTTTTCGACTGGCGCACCCACCAGGTTGCCCCACTCGGTCCAGGAACCATCGTAGTTGATGACTTTGTCAAATCCAAGCAGGTACTTCAGCACGTACCAGGTGTGGCTCGACCGCTCGCCGATGCGGCAGTACGCGATCACCGGCTTCGAACCGTCCACGCCCTCGGCGCCGTACAACGCCTGCAACTCATCCGCGGATTTGAACGTGCCGTCATCGTTACAGGCCCTGCCCCACGGGATGCTGCGCGCGGTGGGAATGTGTCCGCCGCGCTGGCAAGTTTCGGGCAATCCAGGAGGCGCCAAAATCTCTCCAGTGAACTCCTGTGGGCTGCGCACGTCCACCAAAGCATGAGTACCGCCCTCGAGCGCCGCCTCCACCTGCGGCAGAAAGGCGCGTAGCGAGTTGTCCGGCCCAGTTGCCCGGTAGGTGGCGACCGACACCTTGGGCGGTTCGAGCGTCAGCTCGCGCCCTTCGGCCAGCCACTTCTTGCGGCCGCCGTTCATCAAGCGGACATCCTTGTGCCCGTAGATCTTGAGCTGCCACAGCGCCCAGGCCGCGAACCAGTTGTTGTTGTCGCCGTAAATCACCACCGTGGTGTCATTCGAAATGCCCGACGATCCCAACAACTGTTCCAACTGCCCCTTGGAAAGAATGTCGCGCCGCACGGTGTCGCAGAGCTGCGAATTCCAGGCCCAACCGATGGCGCCGGGTACGTGGCCTTCGTCGTAAGCCTTAGTGTCCACATCGACTTCGACAACCCGGACGTCGGGGTCCGACGCATGTTGCGCGACCCAATCGGTGGAAACAAGAGTCTCCGGATGAGCGTAGTTAGCCATAGCAAATCTCCTGCGGGAATTTAATCTACCTTAACTATATCGACAAATGGAGTATTGTCAAGCGGGAGGCCGCTGGGCGCGCTTGGGCTAAACCCGGTGTACCCTGGAAGGATGGCAGGTTCCCCTCATGGCGGCCCGTCGCACCACGCGCCGCGCGATTATACCCGGACGCCACTCAACATTTATTGGGAAATCACGCAGGCGTGCGCGCTCGCGTGCCGGCATTGCCGTGCGGAAGCGGTTCCGGCGCCGCATCCCATGGAGCTCAAGTTCGAGGAGGGCGTTGCCTTTCTGCGCCAGATTCAGGAGTTCGGCGATCCTCTGCCGCAACTGATTCTGACGGGAGGCGATCCGCTGGCGCGCGCCGATCTTTTCGAGCTGATCGACGAGGCGCGGAGGCTGGGGATCGGCGTTTCCATCACGCCGGCGGCCACTTCGGCGTTCACGCGGGAAGTGCTGGTGCGGCTTCAACAGCACGGAGTGGAAGGACTGGGTCTCAGCCTGGACGGCTCGACCGCCGAACGCCACGATTCGATCCGAGGCGTGCCCGGCACTTTCGATCGCACCGTGCAGGCCATGCGATGGGCGCAGGAACTCCAGATGGCGCTGCAAGTAAACACGCTGGTAGCGGCGGAAACGGCTGACGATGCACCCGCGATTTATGAGCTGCTGAAACCGTTGGGCGTGACGCGGTGGAGTCTGTTCTTTCTGATCTCGGTGGGGCGCGGGAAGGTGCTCCAGCCGCTCACGCCAGAGCAGGGCGAGAAGCTCATGGCGTGGATCTTCGATACGTCACGCTCGGCGCCTTTCACCGTGGCCACCACCGAAGCGCCATCCTACCGGCGCGTAGCGCTCGAGCGGATGCGCGCGGAGGGCATGACGGGCGAGCAAATCAAGCGCAGCCCCGCGTATCGCAGCTTTGGTATCCGTGACGGGCACGGCATCATGTTCGTTTCGAATACCGGCGACATTTGTCCAGCGGGCTTCCTGCCGCTCACGGTGGGCAATGTGCGCAAAGACCGCGTAGCCGATATCTATCGCAACGCGCCGGTGTTCCAGTCGCTGCACGATCCCACGCAGTTCGAAGGACGTTGCGGAGTTTGCGAGTATCGCGCGCTCTGCGGCGGATCACGCGCACGGGCCTATGGAGCTACGGGGAATCCGCTGGCGGAGGACCCGTTCTGCTTGTACGAGCCGGAATAGCACCCCGGAATAGCACCCCTGTCAAGGCAAAGTAGAAATGTCCTATTCCGAGCAAAGTAGAAATGTCCTGTTTTAGGAGGGCAGCCGGGAGGTTGGGATTAGAGTGGCATCGATGTTCTGGGGGAGTCGCGCTCCCTGGGGCAGATCCGAAGACCGCTGCGACGGGGCTGGCTCCGAAGCAGACGGCGCCAAGCCCCCAGTCAAACCGGGCCCTATGTTGCCCGTTCTGGGGGTTTTGGTTTTTGTGGGCAGATCTGCTTTGGTGAAGCCCCCGAGCAGCGGTCTTCGGATAAATCAAGCGCGAAGATCGCCGGGCCGGTTTTGCCCGGCGATCCATGTGCCTTTGGCCACGGCGCCGGCGCTCAACTGCGAGCATTAGACACCTCGACGGCCTGGCGCAGAGAGGGGCCAGACCGAATAGAGAAATTCTTCATCCAATCGCTTGGACGTTTGGCCTTGCCGGTTGGGCACGGGGGTTTGGCCTCTCTGGTTTTGGGGGACGGCAACTCGTGCAATGGCGGAGCGCAGCGGCGCGCGCGCACATAGCGACCTTGGAACTGCACAGCAATGATCCCGTCCAATCGCTCCTCCACGCGCACCCAGGCTTTGCGCATTCCAACCTGAATGTCCCGGCGGTCGATTTGATAGATCTTTCCGTCGTACCGTACGGTGTAATCATTGGTCACTTGCCGCGGTTCGACGTGGCTCAGGATTGCCGCCAGATCATGGTCTTTACCTAGTGGCCGATGGGCGTCTGCAGCGTCGGTCGCCTGCACTACCAAGGTCTGGTTCCACCAGGGCAGATATTCTCTCTCCAGGTAGGCATTGGCCTGCTCGATCGTGCACGCCCCGGCCACACGCAGCCCTTTCACCAGGCGGTCCTGCGCCGTCAAAAACTGGCGCTCGATACGCCCCTTGGCCTGAGGCGAATGCGCGGGAATCCAAACTACATTCAACTCGCGCAGAGCCCGCTCGATCTGCGTCGGCGGCATCTGGGGCCGGTCTCGGCCTTCGCGCTGCTCTTGCCGTTTGGTCTTGACCGCCACCTGAAACATGCCGGCCTTATCCGTGTAAAACGCTAGCGGTCGGCCGAACCGCTCCAGGTACGACCACAACAGCCGCATGTTCTCCTCGCTCGAGTCGTGCCGCACGAATCGCGCCCACAGCTGGCTGGTGGCGTCGTCGATCATCGAAATCAGATAGATCTGCTCCCCACGGCCCTCCAGCCAGTCGTGGTCGCTGGTGTCCCACTGTACCAACTCACCCCAGCGGCTCCTCCGCGGCCGCCATTGGTGCACCTCCACCACACGGCGCTGACTGGCTCTCCACAATCTCGCCTTCCCCATCCATCGCCGCAGCGTCTCTTTGCTCACCGTAATCTGGTGCCGCTTGTGCAGGTACTCTGCCGCCAACGTTGGCCCGAATCCCCGGTACACCGGGTCGGAAAGGACGGTGATCGCCCGCTGTTCCATCTCTGCTGGCAGCTTCCGATTCGACGCCCGCCCACGCAGCTCATGGATTACCGCCCGGTCTCCTTTCCGCCGCAGCTTGCGCAGCAGTCGCCGCACCTGGCGCTCCGTGACGCCGATCTCCTCGGCGGCCTGCTTTTGAGTAATCAGTTTCTTCTTAGCCCTCTTCAGGGCATCCAGCCGGTCTCGGTCGGCTTGGTTCATCAGTAGTTGTCCTTCGTCCACGCCCCAGGCTGGACCCAGTCAATAGGACATTTCTACTTTGCCCAAATAGGACATTCTCACTTTGCTGCGACACCCGGAATAGCACCCCTGTCAAGGCAAAGTAGAAATGTCCTATTCCGAGCAAAGTAGAAATGTCCTGTTTTAGGAGGGCAGCCGGGAGGTTGGGATTAGAGTGGCATCGATGTTCTGGGGGAGTCGCGCTCCCTGGGGCAGATCCGAAGACCGCTGCGACGGGGCTGGCTCCGAAGCAGACGGCGCCAAGCCCCCAGTCAAACCGGGCCCTATGTTGCCCGTTCTGGGGGTTTTGGTTTTTGTGGGCAGATCTGCTTTGGTGAAGCCCCCGAGCAGCGGTCTTCGGATAAATCAAGCGCGAAGATCGCCGGGCCGGTTTTGCCCGGCGATCCATGTGCCTTTGGCCACGGCGCCGGCGCTCAACTGCGAGCATTAGACACCTCGACGGCCTGGCGCAGAGAGGGGCCAGACCGAATAGAGAAATTCTTCATCCAATCGCTTGGACGTTTGGCCTTGCCGGTTGGGCACGGGGGTTTGGCCTCTCTGGTTTTGGGGGACGGCAACTCGTGCAATGGCGGAGCGCAGCGGCGCGCGCGCACATAGCGACCTTGGAACTGCACAGCAATGATCCCGTCCAATCGCTCCTCCACGCGCACCCAGGCTTTGCGCATTCCAACCTGAATGTCCCGGCGGTCGATTTGATAGATCTTTCCGTCGTACCGTACGGTGTAATCATTGGTCACTTGCCGCGGTTCGACGTGGCTCAGGATTGCCGCCAGATCATGGTCTTTACCTAGTGGCCGATGGGCGTCTGCAGCGTCGGTCGCCTGCACTACCAAGGTCTGGTTCCACCAGGGCAGATATTCTCTCTCCAGGTAGGCATTGGCCTGCTCGATCGTGCACGCCCCGGCCACACGCAGCCCTTTCACCAGGCGGTCCTGCGCCGTCAAAAACTGGCGCTCGATACGCCCCTTGGCCTGAGGCGAATGCGCGGGAATCCAAACTACATTCAACTCGCGCAGAGCCCGCTCGATCTGCGTCGGCGGCATCTGGGGCCGGTCTCGGCCTTCGCGCTGCTCTTGCCGTTTGGTCTTGACCGCCACCTGAAACATGCCGGCCTTATCCGTGTAAAACGCTAGCGGTCGGCCGAACCGCTCCAGGTACGACCACAACAGCCGCATGTTCTCCTCGCTCGAGTCGTGCCGCACGAATCGCGCCCACAGCTGGCTGGTGGCGTCGTCGATCATCGAAATCAGATAGATCTGCTCCCCACGGCCCTCCAGCCAGTCGTGGTCGCTGGTGTCCCACTGTACCAACTCACCCCAGCGGCTCCTCCGCGGCCGCCATTGGTGCACCTCCACCACACGGCGCTGACTGGCTCTCCACAATCTCGCCTTCCCCATCCATCGCCGCAGCGTCTCTTTGCTCACCGTAATCTGGTGCCGCTTGTGCAGGTACTCTGCCGCCAACGTTGGCCCGAATCCCCGGTACACCGGGTCGGAAAGGACGGTGATCGCCCGCTGTTCCATCTCTGCTGGCAGCTTCCGATTCGACGCCCGCCCACGCAGCTCATGGATTACCGCCCGGTCTCCTTTCCGCCGCAGCTTGCGCAGCAGTCGCCGCACCTGGCGCTCCGTGACGCCGATCTCCTCGGCGGCCTGCTTTTGAGTAATCAGTTTCTTCTTAGCCCTCTTCAGGGCATCCAGCCGGTCTCGGTCGGCTTGGTTCATCAGTAGTTGTCCTTCGTCCACGCCCCAGGCTGGACCCAGTCAATAGGACATTTCTACTTTGCCCAAATAGGACATTCTCACTTTGCTGCGACACCCGGAATAGCACCCCTGTACAACGGCAACCGCAACCTGTAAAATCACCTCCCATCGGCAAGGAGGTTTTGCGTTATACCAGTGTCGAAACGTGCAATTGCGGAGTTTGTGGGGACTTTCTGGCTCGTATTCGGGGGCTGTGGCGCCGCGGTTTTGGCTGCTGCGTTCCCCGGCCTGGGAATCGGATTCCTGGGCGTTGCTTTCGCATTTGGGCTAACGGTTATGACCATGGCGTTTGCCATCGGCCACATTTCCGGCTGTCATCTGAATCCGGCGGTTTCGGTAGGACTCGTGGTTGGCAAGAGATTCCCTGCCTCGGATCTCGTGCCCTACGTGATCGCACAGCTTCTGGGTGGGATCGTGGGCGCGGGCGTACTCTATGTGATCGCGAGCGGCAGAGAGGGATTCAGCTTGAGTGCCGGCTTCGCGTCCAATGGCTTTGCCGCGCACTCGCCGGGCGGTTACTCAATGATCGCGTGTCTGGTGGCGGAAGTCGTGCTCACGTTCATGTTCCTCATGATCATTCTGGGCGCGACGGACAAGCGGGCGCCGGCGGGATTCGCACCGATCGCGATCGGACTGGGCTTGACGCTGATCCACTTGATCGGAATTCCCGTAACGAATACTTCAGTGAATCCGGCGCGCAGCACTGGACCGGCGATCTTCGTCGGAGATTGGGCGCTGCAACAACTCTGGCTATTCTGGGTGGCTCCGCTTGTTGGCGCGGCGATAGCGGGTATCGTGTATCCCGCGATTGCGGGCGAGGCGGAACCCGAGCAGAGACCCTTGACCGCGGCCGCGGCGGGAGACTGATCACGCTGCGCTACGGCTGGCTCGAATCGCGTTTGACCCAGCGGTACGCGGCGACCGAATTCCTCCAGAAGTATTTTTCGGCTACCACCCTGCCCTTGCTCGTGACGTACTCGCGGACCACGGCCAGCACCTGCGCATAGGTGCCCCATTGGTCGCTGTTGGGCCAGTCGCTGCCGTACAGCAGCCGGTCTTCGCCGAAAATGTGCCAGAGTTCATCTAGTCTTGGCCGGTAGAAGTTCAGATCCGTTGGCACGCGTTCATCCACGCGGCGAAGCACCTCGGAGATCTTCACGTACACTTGCGGACGTTTGCCGAGCTCCTGGAGGTCGGATTGGTAGGCGCGATGAGCGGCTGGTTCCGTGGGCGGGTCAAGCTGCGGCAGGTGATCGATCACAACGCGAAGGTTGGGAATCCGGTCCGTCAGTCGCACGGCGGCCGCGATCAGCGCAGGATCTTGATTCGCTGTGTCCAGTACCAACCCCGCGTCCGCCAACGCCTTGAGATCGGAAATGAATTCCGGCCTGGACAGTTCCGCGCTGAGATTTCTTCCCCAGAGATTGCCATAACGAATGCCGCGAAACAGAGGGTTGCGGTGAAACCGTTCCAAATGCTTGCGGAAATCGGGCTTGCCGGGCTCGAGATTGCCGACGGTTCCCACAATGATCGTGTCCTTGGCAGCGAGATCGAGCACCCACTGGTTGTCTTGGAGCCACGGGCTCGCTTCCACTTCGATCGCTCCGGTGACGCCGAACGGCGTGGCGATCTTGCGGTACCGCTCGGGCAGCGCCGGATGGTACAAGACGGAATCGTTTCTTTCCGGCCACGGCACGCCCTGCGGGCGCGTGGGATCGAACAGGTGGATATGCGTATCGATGATGGGCATGGGCTGCGCGGCGGCCTCCGCAGCGGCAGCGGCCGCTAGGGTGAGAAAACTCCGGCGATTCACGCTCGTATTGTATCGTTGAGACGCTGTGGTTCGAGTGGGATCATGGAGATTAACCATGTTCAAAATCCTGCCGCTCTTGTTCCTTTCGATGTTTCTCATGTCGCCCGGCCAATGCGCTGACGTGATCTTCAGCCGGCGCGTATACGCTTCGCAGGGGCGCACGTATCAGGAAATCTGGACGCTGGACACTCGCACAAGACAAATTGCGCAGCTCACGAAGACGGAGCGGCGGCACAATCTGCCCGTGTGCTCGCCCGACGGGAAACGCATCTGGTTTCTCTCTGGAGCCTTCGGCAACTTGGACGATACAGAACTGTGGTGGCTCGACCGGCGGACGCACGCAGAGACGCTGGCTACGCAATTCAAGGGGAGCATCATCGGCTTGCTGGGTGGCACTGAGACGCGCGCCTTTTTCACCGCATATGAGGACAACAAGCCGGGGCTGTATCGGTGGGATGGTAAGCTCGCGAAGGTCAGCTCCATAAATAATTGGCCGGATGCGGCCGCACTTTCGCCCGACGCGCGCACGCTAGCCGTACAAACCGGGAAGGCGGAATCGGTGACGATGATGGATGCCGGCGGAGCCGAGGGACGCAAGCTCGACCGCTGCGCGTCTCCGGTCTGGTCGCGGGATGCCCGAAAGCTGGCATGTGTTACGGGCATGAGGATCCGGGTACTCGACTTGACGACCGGAGTCGAAACGGCGCATGCGGATTTCATGCAGCGGCCGACGCCGCCTTCTGTCGTCGATTTCTCACCGGACGGAGCGCGGCTGCTGGTGGGAACGATTGGCGCGAATCACACGAGCTCGAATCCGCAATCGGATTACTGGATTCTGGAGTTGGCGAGCGGCAAGTGGGAGTTTGTGGGCCCTGGACAGACGGCGATCTTTGTTCCCGGCGGTGTGCTGCTGGTGAGGCCGCGCGATCTCGCGCCGATGAGCAAGGTGCATGAGTGGGTGTCGCAGATTCTTTTCGTGGACCCTGTGAAGCACGCGCAAACGGCCGTAGCGGCGGGCACGGCGTACAACGTAGCGCCGAGCCGTTGCGCGCAGCCTTGATTACTGCGGAATCCGCGGGCACCACAAATCCCGATTTATCAAGGCGATTGACTCGTTTATAAAATCTTTAGAACTCCCTAATGCCTTATTTATGCTCCCTCGGGTAAGTTACGGTTGAGGTGCTCGCAACGACGCCTCCACGGTGGCGTTGCGCGCCGCTTACGTAATGGGCAACCCCCCATACCAACGCAAGCAGCTCGAGGAAGTTCTCTTCCGCGGGTTGCGTCTCACATCTCTTCCCCTTCGTTGTCCACGTTTTGTGACCAGTCCAGGAGAATACTCAAAATGATTGTCATGAAGTTCGGCGGCTCCTCGGTGGAGTCTGCCAGCGCTATCGAACAAGTCGCATTGATTGTGAAGGCCCATCTGGCGCAACGGCCCACCGTCGTGGTTTCCGCGATGGGGAAAACCACGGATGCCATTGTGCAAGCCGCTGATCACGCGGCGCGGGGTAACTCGTACCTCGCCTGGCGGCAGATGAGCGAGCTCCGCGACTTTCACTTTCAGGAAACCAAGCGGCTTCTTCGCAGCCAAGCGCAGCTGTTCCTCGATCAGAGCCTCGCGCCAAAATTCCGCGAGCTGAATCAGCTACTGATCGAACTGAGCGAGGGCGGCCGCGAGATCACTCCCGCAGTGAAAGACGAGATCCTGAGCTATGGCGAACGGATTTCGAGCGAAATCGTGGCCGCGGCATTTCATCGCCTGGGTATCAGGACCGCTCATCTGGATGCGCGCAAGCTGATTCTGACTGATAACCAGTTCACGCACGCCACGCCATTGTATTGGGAAACCTACGCCAAGCTGCGGCGCACAATTCCGTACTTAGCAGAAGGCACGGTCGGCGTTATGGGTGGATTCATCGGCGCGACAGAAGACGGCACGACAACCACGCTCGGACGCGGCGGCTCCGACCTGACCGCATCGATTGTCGGCGCCGGACTGTGCGCGGAGGAGATTCAGATCTGGACCGATGTCGATGGAATGCTGACCTGCGACCCGCGGGTTTTGGACGGCGGTCACCGGCTGCGCTCGATTTCCTATCGGGAAGCCGAGGAGATGGCGCGGCTGGGAGCCAAAGTGCTGCATCCCACCACTATGGCGCCGGCCCTGCGCCAGAGAATTCCCATCACTATTCGCAATACGCGCCGTCCCGGGATAGAAGGCACGCAAATCGTCGCCAAGTCAAACGGGACTGGCACGGTGAAGTCAATCGCGTGCAAAACGGGAATGACGGTGGTCCACCTTGACGTGCGTAATGTGGGAGGATTGCCGAGCATCACGGAAGGACTGGGCAGCCTGTTTGCGCGAAACGAGATTGCGGTGGAACTCGTCGAGGCACGGCAGGCCGGCGTATCGTTCGCGGTGGAGAACTCCACTCGGTTGCCGGAATTGCTCCGCCACGTGGATCAGTCTGTGCAGGTGCGCGTGGAAGAAGACAGAGCTGTGATCGGCCTGGTGGGCGAAGGTGTCGGGTCCACACCTTCGCTGATGGTTCGCGCGCTCTCTGCATTGCAGGGCGTCGATGTGCGCATGAATGCGCAAGGATCTTCGCTGTTCATGCTGTGCTTCGTTGTGCCGGAGGGCGAACTGCGGAAATCGGTCGAGAACCTGCATCGCGAGTTCTTCTCCACGGTTGATCCGGAAATCTTCGTGAGTGCGCGCGCGAGTGTGGAGATCAGTCCGGAGGCGGTTAGGCAATACCGGCCCTTGGTGTTTCCCGGCGGATCGAGGATCGTTCCCACTCACTGATACGGCATCCGCGCGGGCACCTGCGTTATCCTGCATCTTGGATGCAGACTGCCGACATTGACTCCCGCGATTCCGGCCTGATTCAGATTGTCGACGCCGCGATGGCGGAGGCCGCCCGCCGCAGCGGGCCATGGCTGGTCTGCAAGCTCGGTTGCTCCCAATGCTGCATCGGGCCGTTTCCCATCTCGCCGCTCGACGCTCGCCGTCTGCGACGAGGCATGGCTGAACTGCAAACGAGGGATCCGGAGCGCGCCGGCCGCATCCGTTCGCGCGCCCGCGAGTACGTGGCTCGCGTCTCGCACGATTTCCCCGGCGATCCAGCTACAGGCGTCCTGGATGGTAGCGCCGAAGGAGAAAAGCGATTCGAAACGTTTGCTGACGACGAGCCGTGTCCCGCGCTAGATCCTGAGACCGGCGGCTGCGATCTATACACCGCGCGTCCCATGACCTGCCGCACCTTCGGCCCGCCGATGCGCGGCGAGGACGGTCTCGTCGTTTGCGAACTTTGCTATGAGGGAGCGAGCGAAGCCGAAATCGAAAGCTGCGAAGTCAACCCCGACCCCGGCGATCTCGAGAAGGTGCTTCTTGACGAACTGGAACAGACGAACGGCAAAACCGGCAATACGATCGTTGCCTTCTGTCTGGCCTTAGCGACTTAGGATCTCCAGGATCTCAATCCGAGCACTCGTTCGCCAAGTTCGGTCAGCTCGGCCCGTCTGTAACGCGTCTTCTCCCACCCGCGCGGATCGCCCGGAAACGCAGGATCGTCGGGGATCTCGCGCTCACGCCACGATCGAATTCTCGTCTCCCGCACACTAGCGTTGCTCTCATCCGCCGGGTACATCGAAAGGTATTGCGCCATGCGGGCGCGATCCTTGGTGACATTCGGCTTGATCCCGTGCGCCAGCAGCGTGTTCCAGATCAGAAGATCTCCCGCGTGCAAAGGGACGAACTTGATTTCAAATCCCGAGGTGTCTGGGAAAAACGGATGGCGGTCCGGTGGTTGTGTCGAGATCCAAGCTTCGAGCGTGCGGAACAGTTCAGGAACACATTGGAATCCGCCCACCTCTTCATCGGTATCCACCAACGACAAAACACCCTGCACGTTAACCGACAGCGGACGGAGCTTCGTATCGCAATCCCAATGAATGAACCCACCAAACGCCCGTGCGCCACGGTTCGGTGTGTTGAGATTGGCGCGGTCGATGGTGACCCAGAGGTCTTCGCGGTCCCAGATGTCCACGAAGGCGTTGTAGACGCGCAGCTGCTGGCGGTTGTCCCAGAGGCACTGGTGATTGTACATCTCCACCATGCCGCTGTTGTTGAGCTCCGGCATCTGGTGATCGCGGAGCTTCGCCTTGTTCCATGTCGCCGGATCTGCCGGGTCCATTTCCTGGAACTCCCACAGCGTCGCCTTCAGCCGCTCGATGTTTTCCGCGGGAACGGCATTGGGCACGATCACGTGGCCCCAGGTCGTCCACTGCCGCCAGTCTTCCTGCGACAAGACGCGCAGCGGCAACTGCTTTTGGATGTCCTTCAGCGGGACGTTGAAAGTGAGCGATTTATTCCCTTCATGGTCATAAACGACGGCGGGTTCTGCCATGGCGATTCTCCCTACGAAGCAACTGGATTTCCGGCCAAGTATCGCAAAAAGAAAGGGCTCGTGCAAAACCTTCTGCGGCGGCCCGTGGCGTGGACCTCGCGGGCGAAAGAATCGGGCCGATTGAAACTTTCTATTGGACGTTCCCCAATTTAACGCTCTACTCTGAACAAATGGGACCCCAATACCTGCAAGTCGACCTGCTGCACCAGACCAGCCGTATCGTCAGCTCCGGCCTAGCCCTGGATGACATGCTGAGAGAACTCATCTGTATGGCGGCTGAGGTAACGGGCTGCGATGCGTGCCTGGTTTACCTCGTGGAGCCAACCGGTGACATCGTGCTGAGGGCGTCTCAACTGCCGCACTCGGCCGAAATCGGGAGCATTCGGCTGAAATTGGGCGAAGGCGTGACCGGCTGGGTGGCGGCCCACAAATCGGTGGCGGCGCTTTCGGACAAGGCTGCTTCGGACAAGCGGTTCAAGAGTTTCCCCACATTAGTGGAAGACACCTTCGAAGCGTTCCTGTCGGTACCGCTGGTGAGCGGAGGAGACACGATCGGCGTAATCAACGTCCACCACAAACAGCCTCACACCCATAGCCCCGAACAGATCGCCTTGCTATCTTTCATGGGCGAACAGATGGGTGGCGCCATCGCGCGTTCACGCGTCATGGACGAAAACGCGCGTCTACAGGAAGAGGCTCTGGAGATCCGGCGCCAGTTAGAGGCACGCAAGCTGGTAGAGCGTGCCAAAGGCATCCTGCAAACCAAGTACAGTCTGACCGAAGAACAAGCCTATCTGCGGTTGCGCGGCGAAAGCCGGCGGCTGCGCCGGCCCATGCGTGACCTCGCGGAAGCCATTATTCTTGCCGAGGACGTGATCGCCAGTTCCGCTGCCGGTATCCCCCCGGTATTGCGCGACGTGGATGGCGCGGAACACTACTCGTCCGTGGCCTAACGGCTGAGCAATCCGCTTTCTTGCGCCCTGCTTTCGGGTAGGTTCGCTTCCAGATAGTCAATGCCTGCGGGCGTGATGACAAAATCGCTGTTCTCAGCGGAACTCAAGTAGTTCTTGCTCTGCAAATACCACAACGTGAACGAGACGAACTCCTGCGGACATTTGGTGGCTTGCTCGATCTCCAGCAGAGACAAGCCCGATCTCGCCGCATTGGTTTGCCGCTGTTTATAGAGCAGGCACAGAATGCCCACGCGACGGCTCAGCTCGGCATCCACGCCCGTCGCAAATTCCGTCGGCTCGACCGACGGCAGAGGCTGCTTGACCCGTGCGATGTATTCCGCATCATAAGCCTCTCTGGCCACCGGATCCGAGAGAACCTCGAAACCGCGCCTGAGTTGCAGGAACGCCTCCGCATCCCCAGTCTCCAGATTGTCCGGGTGCAGGCGCGCGACCAGCATCTTGTACACGCGCTTGATTGTTTCCAGCTCAGCCTTCGGGCTGACCTGCATCAGATCGTAATAGTCGATGAATTGGCCTTGAGTGGGCATGCGGGAGAGCGCGTGTTGCTTGCTCTATTGTAAACGTCTGACACGAGTAAGTCGCTATTATCGAAAGTTAGCAGGCGGCTGAAGTACGGTGTTAAAGATTCAGGCCTGTCTCCCAAGATAGATAATATCTCCGGAGGCCACATGAGCATCGATCACTTCGTCGAGGAGATTCAGGTCTTAGGCCGGGACCTGGTGGAGAAAGTGAAAGCTCTGATTCACGAAGGCAATGTGAACCGGATCATTATCAAAGATGACAAAGGAAACACCTTCGTCGAGATCCCGGTGACGGTAGCCACTGTAGGTGCAATATTCGCGCCCGTCCTGGCCGCGGTCGGCGCCATCTCCGCGCTGGCGGCGAAGTTCAAGATCGTGATCGAGCGCGCCAAGCCGGCGCCGGGCGAGGAGAAAAAGTAAACTAGCCGAGTGCCTGCCGAACGGTGGCGGTTAGCTGCTCTAATCCCGCATCGACATCGGCGCCCAGGTGCACGCGAAGCGCCCGCCTTCCGCGGTCCGCCAGCACCTGAAAATCGCCGCGCGCCTGCGCCGCCTTCACGATACCGAACGTATATTTCTGGCCCGGAACGGGCAGGTCCGCCGCTTCATCGCAGGTAATTTGAAGAAACACACCGCTATTCGGCCCGCCCTTGTAAGCCTGGCCGGTCGAGTGTAAGAATCGCGGCCCGAAGCCCAGACATGTGGCCACGTGCTTTGTATCCCGCACCGCATGGCGAAGCACCTGCAACTGCTTCTCATGCGTCTCGTTCATCTCGATGTATCCCAGCACGCCGAAGTAGTCGCCTGCTCCAAGCCGGTTCAAGTGCGCTTTCAGGTAGCTTGTGAGTGTCCGGTTTCCCGCCGTGGCCTGGTTCAGAGCTTCCGTGTTCTTCGCGTCGGCGAATAGCTTGATCCCGGCTGCTTCAAACAGTGGCGTCTCTCCTGGTAACTTGCCACTCTTTTCGTACTCGGAAGTCAGCGCGCGCGTAGCCACTTTGCTGGCCTCGACGTCCGGCTGGTTGAATGCGTTGATGCCGAGGATTGAGCCAGCGACGGCGGTGGCCACTTCCCAACGGAAAAACTCCTCGCCGAGGTTGTAAGCCTGTTCCACGGCGATGCGCACCACCGGCTGTCCCGCACGCTCCAGTGTGTCGACCGCCTTGTCCTGCGCGGCGTCCACACCCGATTCGAGACGCAGGTACACAAACATGCGATCGGCGCCATACACCTCCGGCGCCCCGATCGATTCGCGATCCACCGGAATGAGACCCTTGCCAACCTTGCCGGTCGACTCCGCAATCAACTGCTCCAGCCACGCGCCAAGATCGAAGATGCCCGGCGAGGTAATGATCGTGACCTTATCGCGCCCGTGATTTCCCAGTACTCCCAGAATCACGCCCAACACCACGGCGGGATTGTCAGCGGCAGGAACCGTCGGGCCGCACGCGTGCACCATTTCCTGGGCCGCGTTCAAGAATTTCGGCACATCCACGCCCATCGCGGCAGCGGGCACCATGCCGAAGTTTGAAAGCGCGGAGTAGCGGCCACCGATGCTGGCGAGGCCAAAAAACACGTGGCGGAACCGGTCGCTCTCGGCCACCTGCTGCATTTTCGATCCGGGATCCGTAATCGCGATGAAGCGCGCGCCCGCCTGCTTCTCGCCCACAATCTGTTTCACGCGGTCGAAGAAATATTGTTTGTAGATATTCGGTTCGAGCGTGCTGCCCGATTTGCTGGACACGATGAAAATCGTCTTGGCCAGATCAATTTTCTTTTCGATCGCCCGAATCTGCGCCGGATCGGTCGAATCCAGAACGTGCAGCTCCGGATATCCCGCCACCTTGCCGAACGTCATGCGCATCACCTCGGGACACAGGCTCGATCCACCCATGCCCAGCAGCAACGCGTGTTGAAAACCGGCCGACTTTACCTCCTGGGCGATGTTCTTGAGATGTTCGATGTGCGACAACTGGTCGTCCACAATGTCGAGCCATCCGAGCCAGTTCGCCTCGTCCGTGCCAGTCCACAACGCAGCATCATGGCGCCACAGGCGCCGTACTTTGTCGGCCTTCTGCCATTCTTCCAGCGCCGCCTTCACTTTCGAATCCAGCTCCTGCGGCAGCCGGCATGTTTGCCGGTCGATCTTCACCGAGGCACGGCTCCCGGATCGCTGGCCCGTGGCCTTCAGCAGCAGGCCGAAGGCGTCCGCGAACTGCTGCACGCCCTCAACCACCAGCTTGTCTGTCACTTCCTTCATCGAGATACCGGCATTGGCCAGCGTCTTCATAGTGCCGGCTGCGGCTTCGACGTTCTCGGTCAGACTGGCCCGCGGCTTGCCGTGATCGCGGAACGCATTGAACGTCGCGGGCGGTATGGTGTTCACCGTGTCCTTGCCGATGAGCTCCTCCACGTAGACGACATCGCGATAGGTGGGATTCTTGGTACTTGTGCTGGCCCAGAGCAGCCGTTGCGGACGCGCACCCTTGCTGGCGAGCCTCTCCCAACGCTCGCAGGAATAAAGCACGCCGTATCGCTGGTAGGTGAGCCTGGCATTCGCAATGGCCACCTTGCCAAGCAGGCTATGGAGCATGGCCTGTTCGCCGGCGCTCGTCGAGGCTTTGATTCTTGCGCTAGCGAGATTATCGATGGCGGTATCGATGCGGCTCACAAAAAAGCTCGCGACGCTGGCGATGCGGCCGGCATCTCCTCCGCGCCCTACCCACTCTTCCAAACCCACCAAATAGGCTTCGGCAACCTGCTCGTACGTCTGCTGGGAAAAAAGCAACGTAACATTGACGTTGACACCATCGCTAATGAGCTGGGCGATGGCCGGAATGCCTTCCGCGGTCGCCGGAACCTTCACCATCAGGTTTTCCCGCGCCACCGTCTTCCAGAGGCGGCGTGCCTCCTCTAAGGTCCCCTCGGTGTCGTGCGCCAGCAGAGGAGATACTTCGAGGCTCACATACCCATCCGAACGCTTGGTTGCGTCGTATACGGGACGGAGAATATCGGCGGCATCCTGAATGTCGCGGATGGCGATTCGTTCGTAGAGTGTTTTCGCATCAAGCCCGCGCGATTGGGGATCGTCCAGGATGTCTTGATAATCCGTGCTGCCGACTATGGCCTTTTCGAAGATCGACGGATTCGAGGTCACGCCACGCAGTCCATCCTCGGCGATCAACCGTTTGAGTTCCCCGCTGGTGATCAAGCTGCGCCGAATGTAGTCCAGCCAAACCGACTGGCCGTAATCCTGAAGCTGCAAAACGGGGTTCGTCGCCGCAATCGCGGGGTTCGTGGTCATGGTCGTTATGTCCTTCCAGTCAATTTTATGGGCCAGATCCTAGGGTATCGCTATCACTATATGGATGCGTGTGTTTCGCTTACGGTCGCGGAATCATTCCTGTGATCCGTGCCCTCGGTTACGATTCTGTTACCCGTGCGGCCATACTCTGTGCCGCGTTCGCCGCCGCTGTATCACAATGGACGAAGACCTGGCATGTACAACGCTGACACTTTGAGGCAATTCAAGGAAGCTGCCGCCGAATCCGCGGCCGGGCTGGTGAAGTCTGGAATGATTGTCGGCCTCGGCAGTGGGTCCACCGCGGCGCTGGCGGTCGCCGCAATCGGAAAGCGGGTAAGGAACGGCCTGCGCATCATCGGGATTCCGACGTCGGAACAAACGGCCGATCAGGCGAGCCAGTTGGGCATTCCACTCTCCAATTTGGAAGAACACCCGGAAATCGACTTGACCATTGATGGCGCCGATGAAGTGGAGTTGGGCACCCTGAATCTGATCAAGGGCCGCGGCGGAGCGCTACTGCGCGAGAAGATCGTAGCCAGCGCCACCGCGCAATTCATCATCATCGTCGATGAAACCAAGCTGGTCCGGCAGCTCGGCGCCCATGACTCGGTACCCGCTGAGGTGATCCCCTTCGGTTGGCAGGCGACGGCGGCGAGGCTGCGGAAGTTAGGCGCCGATCCGAACCTGCGGCTGCGGCCCGGCGGCCAAACCTACACCACCGATGGGGGCCACTACATTCTGGATTGTGCGTTTGGACCGATTACGTCCCCTGCCGAGTTGCAGAGGGAATTGGACGGCGTCGTCGGGTTAGTGGAGCACGGCCTGTTTGTCGGGCTGGCGTCTCAAGTGGTGGTGGGCGGACCGGGGGGCCTAAAGACGCTGAGCCGCGATTCTGCCCGCCTCTAACGTGGCGGCGAGGGAATTGCTGCCGTATTTGAATACAGCGATAACAAAGCTGGTTGGTAAGTGTCCCGGGGGCCGGCTTCCCGGACCCCGAAAGGGGGAGACAGCCATGAAAAACGGACATGGCGACGGTGTGGGCTACGTACACCTCGATGGAAAAGTAGCCCTGGTGACTGGCGCAGCACGCGGAATAGGGCGCGCCATCGCCCTGGAACTCGCAAGCCGCGGCTCGGCAGTCGCGGTGAACTACCGGTCTAGCAAAGAACACGCCGAGAGCCTGGTCGAACAAATAGAGAAGATCGGGGCGCCGTGCATGCTCATTCAGGGCGATGTGGCCTCGCAGGAGGATGCACGCCGGATTGTCCAGACGGTGCTGGACGTTTGGAAACACTTGGACATATTGGTGAACAACGCGGGTGTTACGCGAGACAAATCGCTACGGAAGGTGGCAGATGACGAGTGGGCAGACGTCATCAATGTCAATCTACAGGGAACTTATTACTGCACCAGCGCCGCTCTGCCCTCGATGATGGAGCGAAGGTTCGGACGTATCATCAACATCAGCTCGTACGTGGGGCAAGAAGGCAACTTGGGACGAGCTCATTACGCAGCCACCCAGGGCGGCATTGTCGCGTTCACGAAGTCTTTGGCCATGGAGATGGCCAAGTACAACATCACGGCCAACGCGATAGCCCCCGGTTTCACACAGACCGAGATGCTGGCCAAGGTTCCCGCGAACATTCTTGAGCAGATTCGAGTGAAAATCCCGCTCCAGCGCTTCGCGCAGCCGCAGGATGTAGCCAAGGCTGCCGCCTTTTTGGCCGCTGAAGGAGATTACATCACCGGGCAACAACTCAACGTGAACGGCGGGCTTTATATGTAGATCTGTGCAAGCTGCCCCACGCACCTTAGGGTTATTTCGCCCAACTAGCGAGGTGGGGCTGCATTCGGGCGTTCTGCGCCGACCAAACCGGCGGCCTGCAAGATGCGCCGCACTTTCTTGGGCGAAATACATAGGCTTGAGGCGACGCGCGAGATCTTGCGTCCTTCGCGCTCCCAAACCCGCGGAATCACGATCGCCGCAAACTCCTCAGTGATCTGTTGGAACGTCTTATCACCGGTCTGCCCCTCGGACCACTCCTGCAAGGCAGCATCGACCCGTCCCGCTTGCAACACCTTTGTTTTGAGCGTCTCGAGGTCCTCCCAGTCGTATTCCTGTCCCGCCGGCCGAAGCAAGGCTGTGACTGCATCGTAGCAACGGCGCGCGTCGTCTCGGTTCGGCGGGCTATCCGCGCAGTAAGTGAGTCCTTGCCAGACTAATGCCCGGGCCAAAAGGCGCCGGTTTTGCGTCTGCTGGGCATACTCCACGGCGTCGCGCGCGAAATCGTGCGCCAATTGGGAGTGGCGGCCCGCGTCTTCGTCGATCTGCTCTTCGAGACGGGCGTTTTCCACCGAGCATTGCAGCATTCGGGCACGGGCCATGAGGATAAAATCGCGTTTTTCCTCGCCGTGCCGAAAGGCAGTGGCGCCTTCGGCAGATGCCTCGTCCAGTTCGCCTTCGTCGGCATGCAGCAGGCCGCGATTGACGTAAACACTGCCGATACCCCGGTGATTGTGATGCCGCTCGTAGATTCCCAAGGCTTCCGAGAGTTGCGCCAATGCTTCGGCACGCAGCCGCAGGATTTGCGATCTTCGGCCGCGTGAGGGCTCAATGCCCTTTTCCGGCATAGCGCCCGAGCGGCGCCGGGCGAGGTCTTCGTCCATGCTGGTCTCGATTTGACGAGCGCTCAGACGCTTAACCAGCGCGGTGTTAACCAGCACGCGGGCCAGGTTGGCGTGTTGCGGGTCACGCCGCTTGTACTCGTCGATCGCGCGTTCGAAATGTTCGAGTGCACGGTCATAGCGGCCTTGGCGCCGCGCGATCCGCCCATACGCGGAGTGGATGTTGCCGCGGGCTATGAAGTCATCGGTTTCACTGAGGCCGGCTTCCGCTTCCCGCAAGATGGCGGCCGCTTCCTTGAGCTTCCCTTTCTGAAAGAGCAGCCAGCTTTCCAGGACTTGCATGACCGCAGCCATCTTGGTATAGCCGAGCTCGAGCGCGAGGGCCTTACCTTTGATGGTGTAAGTGAGCGCGTCGTCGTACCGGCCCTGTTTGCGAAGGCAGCGACCGATCCAGAAGTTCGCGATGGCCGGTAACTCGGCATCGCGGATCTCTTCCACGGACTGCACAAATTGGAGATGGCTGGCGGCTTGTTCGAATTCCTCTTCGGACATGGCGACGAGGCCCTCGGCCATTCGCAGGTGCAAATAATCGAGTAGCGGCAGGCACGCACGGCAGGATTTGGGAAACAGGCGGAGCAGATCGCGCACTAAGTCTGGGGTGGCGAACCCGATATCCACCCATTGGGCAACGAATCCCACGAGGACGGCGGCATTCTCTTGCGTGGGATCCAGGGCGGCGAGCAGGGCCCGATTCTCTTCGAGCGTCTGCATTCCGCTGTCAATTCGCCGGAAAGCGAGGCCTTCCCGGAGCTGAGTGATGAGCGCCGTCAACTCGCAAACGGCATCCATACCCGAAGTATGTGGCGGTCGCGCGCCGTTGTCCAGCCTCTTGGCGTAGTGTAAATCAATCAAGAAATTCGTAGGCGCGGAGCGTCAGGAACTCGGGAAACTCGGCGCTGGATATCATTTCCTCGAATAGCCTACAGGCAAGCGCGGGCGCGGCGCCCGGCGATAATCTGCGGAGCCTGAGCATGATTTCCTGGACCAGCGGGACGGTGACGACGCGCCCGTCTTCGAGGCGCGCACCGTGCTTGACCCACTGCCAGACCTGCGCGCGACAGATCTCGGCGGTGGCGGCGTCCTCCATGAGGTTGTAGATCGGCACGCAGCCGTTGCCGTGTAACCAGGCAGCCAGGTACCGCAATGCGACGTCTACGTTGCGCGTCAGGCCTTCTTCGGTGATCGCGCCTTGCGGCACGCGGAGAAGGTCGGCAGCGGTTACGTGGGCTTCCGGCTGTTTCGCAATCTGGTTCGGCGACGGCATGTAAGTATCGAACACTTCCTTGGCCAGAGGCACCAGCGCCGGATGGGCTACCCAGGTGCCATCGTGCCCCGCCCAAACTTCGCGGAGTTTGTCCTGCCGCACGCGCTTCAAAGCCGATTCGTTGGCGGCCGGGTCATTCTTGATGGGAATCTGGGCCGCCATCCCACCCATGGCGTGCGCGCCGCGGCGGTGGCAGGTGCGGATCAGCAGCTCGACATAGGACCGCAGGAAATGCTGGTCCATGGTGACCTGGGAGCGGTCCGGCAGCACGAAAGTGGGATGTTCCCGGAATTTCTTGATGAAACTGAAAATGTAGTCCCACCGGCCGCAGTTCAAGCCGGCGGCGTGCTCGCGGAGCTCCCACAGGATCTCGTCCATTTCAAAAGCGGCGAGAATGGTCTCGATCAGCACCGTGGCACGGATGGTCCCGCGGGGAATGCCGAGTTCCTCCTGCGCGTAGATAAAAACATCGTTCCAGAGGCGTGCCTCGAGGTGGCTTTCCAGCTTCGGCAGATAAAAATAGGGCCGGGAGCAGTTCTCCTTAAGCGTCCGTGCGTTGTGGTACCAGAAGAGACCAAAGTCGCAAAGAGCAGCGGAGACCGGTTTCCCGTTCACCAGCAGGTGTTTTTCATCGAGGTGCCATCCACGCGGACGCACCATCAGGACGGCGGGATGCTCGCCCAACTGATAGCGCTTGCCTTCCGGGCTGGTGTAGGCGATGGTTCCGCGGACGGCATCGCGCAGATTGGCCTGGCCTTCGATCACGTTGTGCCAGGTGGGCGAATTGGAATCCTCAAGATCCGCCATGAAAACATTGGCACCGGAGTTGAGGGCATTGATCATCATTTTGCGTTCTGCCGGGCCAGTGATCTCTACGCGCCGGTCGAGCAAAGCCGGTGGAAGGGGCGCGACCTTCCACTCGGCGGCCCGGATGTGCGCGGTTTCCGGAAGAAAATCCGGCATACGGCCCGTATCGATTTCGCCCTGCCGCCGCCGGCGTGCTTCCAGCAAATCTCGCCGGCGACCCTCGAAAATGTTGGCGAGCGTGGTTACGAAACCAACAGCCCCTTCGGTGAGAATGGTCTGCGGCTGGCTCGGGAGCAGCGGCATCGGAGCCGGCTGCGGTCGTGGAGCAATCATGAGGTCTGGCCTCTCCTTCGCGCCTATGCTACCGCGGCGTAGTGCAAATCCGGCCAGTAGTGGTCCAATCCGGACGACTGGTCCAACTTGGCCCACTCCTATTGAGCCGGGGCAGCGCTCCGCGGTGTAATTGGCTCGCGGACGGCCATTGTGCCGTCGCGAATTTACGAACAGGAAGAACATGTCCAACCACGCTGATGGAATTTCACAAGCCTGGCGTAGCGATGCGCGATGGCGGGGTATCGTCCGGCCGTATAACCCGGAGGAAGTGATGCGGCTTCGGGGCAGCCTGCAAATTGAGTACACGCTGGCCCGGCTGGGGGCCGAAAGGTTCTGGCGCTTGCTCCACAGGGAGCCCTACGTTCCGGCGTTGGGCGCGCTCACGGGGAACCAGGCGGTGCAACAAGTGCAGGCAGGCCTGAAGGCCATTTATGTGAGCGGCTGGCAGGTTGCGGGCGATGCCAATCTCGCGGGCCAAATGTATCCCGACCAGAGCCTGTACCCAGCTAACAGCGTTCCCTCGCTCGTACGGGCCATCAACAATGCGTTTCTGCGCGCCGACCAAATTCACCATGCTGAAGGCGAACACGACACCTACTGGTTCGCTCCCATCGTCGCCGACGCGGAGGCCGGTTTCGGCGGATCGCTGAATGCGTTCGAGCTGATGAAGGCAATGATTGAAGCGGGCGCGGCGGCGGTGCACTTCGAGGATCAGCTTTCGTCGGCGAAGAAATGCGGGCACATGGGCGGGAAAGTGGTGGTGCCCACGTGTGAGTTTGTGCAGAAGCTAGTCGCGGCCCGGCTGGCGGCGGACATCCTCGGCGTTCCCACCTTGCTGATTGCGCGGACAGACGCTAACAGCGCTAACCTGCTGCTGAGCGATGCCGACCCAGCGGACCACGGTTTCATGACCGGCGGACGGACCAGTGAGGGATTCTTTCACTTTCGCGGCGGCATCGAGAGCGCCATCGCCCGCGGCCTGGCGTACGCGCCTTACGCGGACATACTGTGGTGCGAGACGTCGGAGCCGAGTCTGCGGGAAGCCAAGCGTTTTGCCGAGGCGATCCACGAGCGGTATCCGGGCAAGCTGCTTGCGTATAACTGCTCGCCCTCGTTCCACTGGAAGCAGAAGCTTGACGATGCATCGATCGAAAGGTTTCAGAAGGAACTAGGCGCCATGGGTTACAAGTTCCAGTTCGTGACCCTGGCAGGCTTTCACGTACTCAACCAGAGCATGTTCACGCTCGCGCGGGATTACGCGGCGAGCGGCATGAGCGCTTATGCCGCAGTGCAGGAGAACGAATTCGCGCTCGCCCAGGAGAGCGGCTATGCAGCCGTGCGGCACCAACGGTTCGTAGGCACAGGGTACTTCGACGCAGTGCAGCAAGCCGTTTCAGGCGGGCACTCGTCGACAACCGCTTTGGCGGGATCGACCGAAACCACGCAGTTCTCACTCTGTGAAATGGAGTCGAACCAGGAAACCACGCTGATGATGGGTGCGGACAGGAACGACTAGGCGGGATGTCGCAGTCATTTCGAAATCGGCCGAACTGAAGTTCGGCCCTGCACGTTGAAACGTGCGCCACAAACTGTGCTCTCAGATTACGAAGCCGCCGCTGGCATTGATACTCTGTCCGGTGATGAATTTCGCACCGTCCGAGCATAGGAAGGCAACGACATCGGCAACGTCTTCGGGTGTGCCCAGCCTACCCAGAGGGTGGCGCCCGATAGCACGCTCGAACGTTGCGGCGTCGAACATGTGCGCGGCGGTCATATCGGTAGTGACATAGCCGGGCGCGACCGCATTCACCAGAATTCCTCGCGGCGCCAGTTCCAAAGCCCAGTTTCGCGTTAGCGAATCGATGGCGGCCTTCGTGGCTCCGTAGAGACTGCGGCCTCCTGCCACACCGATCCGGCCAGCTACCGAAGAGATATTGATGATTCGGCCGCCGTCCTTGAGCAGGGGCAAGGCACACTGAGTGACCCAGAAGGGACCCTTGAGATTTGTGTTGAGAATTTCGTCGACGAGTTCAAGTGGTGACGATCCCATCGGCGTACCCTTCCAAATGCCGGCGTTGTTGACTAGGAAGTCGAGCCTAAGATCACTCAACTCGCGGAACATCGACTGGATTTCTTCCGGCGAGGCTAAGTTCGCGTGAACCAACCGCACTTGACGACCGATGGAAGCCACGACCTCTTCGGCGGCAGCCCGGTTGCGGTGGTAGTGCAAGACAATGTCCGCGCCTTCGGAGGCGAGCCGCAGACAGATTGCGCGTCCGATGCCCCGCGAGCCGCCTGTAATCAGCGCCGTGGTTCCTTCTAGCGTTTGCATATAGTAGCAGCCATTCTGCCACTATATGCACAGACCTAGTCAGCGCGAAGGGCCACCATGGGATCAATGCGCGACGCGCGGCGGGCGGGCAGATAGCCGGCCAAGGCTGCGACGGCGGTCAGGACGATCAACATTCCGAGGAATGTCACGGGGTCGGCGGGTGTAACGCCGTAAAGGAGTCCGCTGAGTGCTCGTGCGAGTGCCCACGACGCGGCGGAGCCGACCAGCATTCCGATCGCGGCCAGGCCGAGAGTCTGGAGGATGATGCCCGATTGCAGGTCGCCAGCGGATGCACCGAGCGCCATGCGAATTCCGATCTCCTGCGTGCGCTGGTTGACCGAATACGAGATCACGCCGTAGATGCCGAGCGAGGCGAGAATCAAGGCGAACAGCGCGAAACCTCCGAGCAGCATCACGATGAAGCGGCGCGGCGAGACGGCCTTGTCGACGAGTTGCTGGATGGTTCGGAAATCGCTCGACGGCAGGTTCGGCGCGATCGGTTTTAGAGTGTTGCGCACTACCGCGGCGAGTCGCGCCGGCGGCACTGTGGTGCGGAGTACCAGATCGACGGAAGCGTAGTCCTGGGACTGGCGAATGGGAATGTACATCTCCGATCCCGAGCCCTGCTCTAGTGCCAGATGCCGCACATCACTGACAATGCCGACGACTCGCCGTTCCTTGTCCGGAATGATGATCTGGCCGAGGGCGTTCTCACCGGGAAAGAGCTTGCGCGCCATGGTCTGGTTAATGAGGATGACCTGCTCGGTCGCCGGCGTATCGCGCTCGGTGAGATCGCGCCCCGCGACCAGCGGAATTCCCAAGGCTCGCACATAGCCGTCGCTGACAACACGTACAAACGCGTCCGGAAACTCACCGTCCTTATACGTATGCCCCTTGGCGGGTGCGCCCCAACTGCGGTTGCGGCCCAGAGGAAGCGCGTCCGTCAAACCGGCCGCCGCGACGCCGGGAATGTCCCGTGCGCGACGCAGCACTTCGTCAAAGTAAGCATTCACCTGCTCCTGTTTCGTATACTGCTGGCTCGGATCCACACGGACTGCTATGGCCCTCTCGGGCTGGAAGCCGAGATTCACATCCAGAACTCGCAGGAAGCTACGAATCAAAAGGCCCGCGCCGACTAGCAGGATACATGCAAAAGCGATCTCCGACACGACCAACATGCTGCGGATCCACGCGTGCCCTTTCGCGGCGGTCGAGCCACGGCTGGTATCTTTCAGAGCGTTGTGAAGCCCGCTCGAGGGAATGTGAAGCGCGGGCACGAGACCGATAATCAGGCCGGTGAGCACCGCCGCAAGAAGCGTAAAGCCAAGGGCGGTTGCGTCCACTCGGACATTTTCGAGAAGCGGGATGCTGATGGCATCCAGGTGAGCCATGGCCCGTGTGCCAGCGACGGCAACAAGGAGGCCGAGCACGGCACCGCAACAAGAGAGGACGACGCTCTCGGTGAGCATTTGGCGAATCAGGCGCAGACGTTGCGCGCCGAGCGCTGTGCGGATGGCAATTTCCTTCTGACGCGTGGCGGTGCGGGCCAGCAACAGATTGGAGAGGTTCGCGCAGACAATCAGCATGACGACGCCAACGGCGCACGCAAGTACGATCAAGGCCGGACGAACATGGCCGCGCACGCGGTCTCCCAGGAAACGGAGGTGTGCGTCAAAGTCGTTGCGGTCCTTGCGATGATCGTCCGTGAACCGTTTCGAAAGGATGGTCGCTTCCGCCTGGGCGGTGGAGAGTGCCACTCCGGGTTTCAAGTGGCCGATCATGGCCAGAGTATTCCCCCAACGGTTCGTTTCCGGGCTCATCGGGAATGGCGAGTACAGATCGATGTGGCTGCCGGGAGTGAAGACGGACGCGAAATCGAAAGAGGCTGGCAGGACTCCGATCACCTTGACCGGCTCGTTATTCAGGATCAACGAGCGGCCGACGATACCGGGATCGGAAGCGAAGCGCCGCACCCACAGACCGTGGCCCAACAGCACTACCTTGGGTCCGTTCCATTTGCACTCTTCGGAGTTGAACAGCCGGCCCAACTGCGGCTGGACGCCCAATAACTGGAAAAAGTTCTGGGACACCGGCACGCCGCTGAGGCGCTCAGGTTCGCCTTCCCCAGTGAGTTTATTGTCGCCAACCCCGTAGAAAGCAAAGTAGGCCGCGACGTCGGAGAACGATTGGTTCTGCTCGCGAAAGTCGAGGAAGTGGCTCACCTGGGTCGTAGCACCCGACAGATCGGCGTCGGTGAGATTGTGGTTGGCGATCCACACGAGCCGGCCGGAATCGCCGAAAGGAAGAGGACGAAGGAGAAGGGTGTTTACAATGCTGAACACGGTGGAACTGGCGCCGATGCCCAGTCCGACGATCAGAACAGCAAAAGTGGTGAACGCGCGATCACGTCCCAGGGCGCGGAATGTGTAGCGCAGGTCTTGCCGGATGCTGTCGATGGTCATAGTTATTAATACCGATCCAGAGAGGCGAGGTTACAACTAACGCCTGTTAGACGACGCCCAAACCCGGCGGTTAGGCCGATTCTGAAGCGACTCGCGTTGTAAGGGAAAGACTTAGCGAAGAATTGGAGGGAACTTGTGACGCCTGATCGCAGCGCTTACTATTTGTTAAGCGTGACTGGCTGCGGCTGGCGACGCTCATCTCGGGCCGAGTCGGGAGCGCTCCCCCGACCGATGGGCAACCTGATTTTGAAAGTCGTGCCGACGCCGACCTCAGTGTCGAATGTGATCGTGCCACCGTGCTTTTGCACTACGACATTGTGCGCGAGAGACAACCCCTGGCCCGTGCCCTTGCCCACGGGCTTGGTGGTAAAGAAGAGGTTGAAGATGCTGGGGCGCGCCGCTTCGGGAATTCCCGTGCCTGTGTCGCTGACCCGAATCTCGGCGTAATCTCCGTCCTGCCTCGTGCTCACCGTGATCGTTCCTTTGCCATCGGGTTTACCGGAGACGACGTCGGCAATCGCATGAGCGGCGTTTACGATCAAGTTCAAAATGACCTGATTGAATTCGCCCGGCACGCATTGGACGGGAGGCAAGTCAGGGTCCAGATCGACCTTCAAGTCGGCAACATATTTCCATTCATTTCGGGACACTAAGATGGTGCTCTGGATAGCGTGATTGAGGTCGAGAGCGGTTTTTTCCAAGGGTCCGGGGTGCGAGAACTCCCGCATAGCGCGCACGATTTGCGCAACCCGGGCGACTCCGTCCAAACAGTCTTCAATGGACTTGGGAATCTCCGCGCAGGTAGCTCAATCGCGCTCCGTCAGCGAGCGCCTGTATTTCGGCGACGAGGTGATTCAATGGGGCTCCGTGCGGTGCTGCCGCGAGGAACCGGTCATAGCCCTGCAGCAATTGGTCCAACTGGGCGAATGCGTCGCGAAGAAACCTGGTGTTGTCGCTGACGTACTGGATCGGAGTATTGATCTCGTGAGCGATACCAGCAGCCAGTTGCCCGATGGATTCCAGCTTCTGTGCCTGGGCTAACTGCCGCTCCAACAGCTTGCGCTCGGTGATATCCACCGCAACCGAACAGGTGCCCACTACCTTGCCTGAGCCATCGCGAATGGGCGAGTAAGTGATCAAGACGGGGATTCGCTCGCCGCTCTTCCTAACGCGTACGCTCTCGACATGCTCGACGCTCTCCCCCAGGTTGAGACGGCGCAGTACTTCGGCGAATTCCGAACCGCACTCGGGAGGCCACAATACCGACACCGGCCGGCCCTTCATTTCCTCCAGAGAGTAGCCGTGGATTCGCTCAGCAGCAGCGTTCCAGTTGAGGATGCGACCCTCCAGATCTGCCCCGATAATGGCCGAATCGGTGGCTTCCACAATGGCCGCCAGGTGAGTGAGAGCCGCGGCCGCGTTGTTGCGCTCGGTGATGTCTGCTCCGGTAATGATGAACCCGGTGACTCCCTTTTGGGGCGCGATGATGGGGCGCACCGTAAGGCCGAGCGAACGCACCCTCCCGTCTCTTTCGTGATGGAGTTCATCACACCGATAGACGCCTTCGGTGCGCAACCAATGCGCAATCTCGCCCCCAATGTCCGGGTGTTTCCATTGGATGCCGCAGTCATCGAGAGTACGGCCGATCACCCGGCCGCGCGGCGCGGTGGAACAATACCGGCTCATCACTGCCGAACGTGAGCTGTTGGCCAAGACATTGCGCGGGAGCATTCAGGTGCTGACCGAAGTGCTTAGCCTGGTGAGCCCCAGCGCGTTCAGCCGCGCATGCCTGATCCGCCGGTACGTCATTCATATGGCTACCCATCTGAAGTTGCGCAATATTTGGGAATTCGAGCTGGCGGCTATGCTATGCCAACTGGGTTGCATTACGGTACCACAACAAGTGCTGGACAAGGTGGCCGCCCACGAGAAGCTGTCGTCCGATGAGGAGGCGGTGTTCTCGGCTCATCCGGCTGTGGCGGAACGTTTACTGGAAAACATTCCCCGGCTGGAGTCCGTCGCCCGAATCATTCGCAACCTGAGCAGCCGACCCACGATCGAGGAGCGCACGGATGCCGTGTTCGGGGATGCCAGTGTCGTACTTCTAGGTACGTCGATCCTGAGGACGGCCGTGGAGTTCGACCGTCTCGCCAGCGCCGGAAAATCACGCCGGGATGCTCTCGCGCACATGCGCCTGGTCGGCTCGTTCCACGCACGTTTGTTGGGGGCGCTGGAAACCACGCAAGTCGCAGCAGCCGAACGCAAAGTAGTGATGCTCCGCGTGAGTGAACTCGCCACCACCATGATCGTCAATCAGGATGTCTGCGCAAACAATGGAGTGCTGTTGCTGCCGAAGGGCGAGGAACTGACGCTCCCCATGATCGAAAAGTTTCGAGGATTCGCCAGAACCGTGGGAATTCCCCCGCCGCTCAGCGTGCTCATCCCGCACTCGGCCATGAAACCGCAACCTGAATAGGCTCGTCAGGGAGCGCCTCGAAGTTTGTTACACGAACTGTGTGCAGCCTCAAGTTGACCGTTCAGGCCGGACTTGTCAACACCCCAGCGCGCGTGTTCTACTCCCACTTTAGGTCGAGACTCTGCATTGGGAGGCGGCATGCGTCCATTCAATCGTATTCAACTTGCATTTGCGATTACTCTATCGCTCACCCTATGTCTACCGGTGTTCGCGGACAACAAAAGCGGCCGCCTCGGCGCTTCGGACATCTTCCATTTGCAGTACGCATCGGATCCGCAGATTTCTCCCGATGGAAAACGCATCGTCTACGTGCGGGCCTTCGCCGACATCATGACCGACAAGCGCTTGTCGAATCTGTGGGTGGTTGGCTTTGACGGTGACGATCACCGTGCTCTCACCACGGGCAACTTCAGCGATGAGTGGCCACGCTGGTCCCCCGACGGTACGCGCGTTGCTTTCGTCTCCGATCGTGATGGTTCCCCCCAGCTCTACGTTCGCTGGATGGACAGCGGACAGACGGCTAAGCTGACCAGCCTGGAGAGCGGTCCCACGAACATCTCGTGGTCCCCGGATGGCAAGCGGATCGCGTTCGTCAGCTTCGTTGCCGCGGACAAGCCGAAAGTCGCCGGCATGCCTTCCGCCCCCGATGGAGCGAAGTGGGCGGAAGCGCCCCAGATCTACGACCGTCTCATTTACCGGTTCAACGCACGCGGCTATCTCAAGCCGGGATTCACGCAGCTTTTTATCATCGCTGCCGATGGCGGCGCACCGCGCCAACTCACAACGGGAGACTTTCCCCATAGTGGCTCGGTCTTCGCTACTGCCACTCCTGTTTGGACTCCTGACGGAAAGTCGCTACTTATCTCCGGAAATTTTCGGCCTGACTTCGAGTACGACCCGCTCAACACCGAGGTGTACGAAATCGCCGTTTCCGACGGCGCTGTCCAACCGTTGACACATCGCCAAGGCCCCGACAATGACCCTGAAATCTCACCCGATGGCACAAAAATCGCCTACACCGGATTCGACGACCGGCATCAGGGCCATCAAACAACGCACCTCTACCTAATGGACCGCGATGGAGGGCACGCGCACGTGCTCACACCGCAGCTCGATCGCGACGTCCAGGAACCGCGCTGGGCACCGGACGGCAAGGGGATCTACTTCCTCTACGACGAACAAGGCGACACGAAGCTCGCTTACACCACCCTGGATGGCAGCGTGAGGCAGATCACCGGCCACATTGGTTCTGGCGGATCGAGTTCCAGCGTTGGCGCATCGTTTTCACAGGCGCAAAACGGGAGCCTCGCCATGTCGTACGACACTCCCAAAGATCCCGGCGACATCGCCGCCGGCGCGCCCGCAGATTCGACACCGCGGGTCGTTACTGCGCTCAATGGCGAACTCTTCACTCAAAAGAAGCTCGGCGACGTCGAAGAATTCTGGTTTAACTCGTCGTTCGACCAGCGTAAGATTCAAGGCTGGATCGTCAAGCCGCCTGATTTCGATCCTTCCAAGAAGTACCCGCTGATTCTAGAAATCCACGGTGGTCCCTTCTCCAACTATGGCGATCGCTTCGATACTATCAAGCAGATCTGGGCGGCAAGCGACTACGCAGTCGTCTATGTCAACCCGCGCGGCAGTACCAGCTACGGCGAACAGTTCGCCAATCTTATCCACCACGCGTACCCCGGCGACGATTTCGCCGACCTGAACTCCGGTGTGGATGCGGTTATCGCGAAGGGTTACATTGATCCCAATAATCTCTTCGTGACTGGAGGCTCCGGCGGCGGGGTGTTGACTTGCTGGGCCATCGAGCACACCACGCGCTTCCGCGCCGCAGCCAGCCTCTACCCGGTGATCAACTGGTATAGCTGGACGCTGACCTCTGACCTGCCCGCCTTCTCCACGCTCTACTGGTTCCCAGGTATGCCGTGGGACAACGTCGAACAGTACATGAAGCGGTCCGTCATCTCCTATGTGAACAAAGTCAGGACACCCACCATGCTCATGACAGGCGAAGAAGACTGGCGCACGCCGATCTCCGAGGCAGAACAGTATTACTCAGCGCTGAAGCTGTTGAAGGTCGAAAGTGTGCTCGTGCGTGTCCCCACCGAGCCCCACGGGGTGCAGCGCCGCCCAAGCCACCAAATCGCCAAAACTCTTTACGTGCTGGACTGGTTCGAAAAACATCGCGCGAGACCTTAGCATCGCGCGGCCAGATCGAGTTCGCCGCGGGGGGGCCGCTGAGTCGGACGCCCCTTCCTCAGCGGATGGTGCGGAGTAACCTACCAGCGTTTGCGATTAAAGCCGCCACCAGCACCGCCGCGATCGGTCTTTGGACGGGCTTCATTGATGTTCAGCGCTCTGCCGTCGACGGTCGTACCGTTCAAAGCAGCGATCGCTTTCTCCCCCTCGCCATCATTGTCCATCTCGACAAATCCAAAGCCTCTTGGTTGTCCTGAATCGCGATCCGTGCAGATGTTCACTCGTCCAACGGTTCCGTGGGGTTCAAACAGCGAACGCACGACATCTTCTGTTGCCCCAAAGCTGAGGTTACCTACAGTAAATATTCTTCATTCGTCTCGTTTCCTTTACTGGTTTGAACAGCGGCTAATTTGGAAGGTGGACGAATGTAGCGAGGGAGGCTAAACCAGTCGGCCTTAGATAATCGGCGGGATCAAACGTGTAGTTAGCATAGCATACTATGCGCGCTCTTGCGCTTCACGCCACTTACATCAAATACTTGCAAGAGCGGGCGCATCGGATGTTAAGATCGGTCAGCCCTAGGTACGCTGTATTCAGTATCACGGCATCTAATGACAAATGACGTGGCGCGAGTATCATGAGTCCACTAAGCACAGTGTCGAATCGCTGCGCCGAGCGCGGCACGTTCTCGACTGGGCAAATATGCCCGATCCGTTCCGCCATTACGAGGGCGCGCCAGTGCTCGACCTGCCGGCCGATCCGCCTGCCCCAGAAATCCCGGCACTCGATGTGCTTCAGGGTGGGTTCGGTGATACTGCTGCAACTGACGGCCCCACATATCTTTCGCAGCTATTGTTCTATTCCGCCGCGATTAGCGCGGCCAAGCGTGTCCACTCTACCGGATACAAGTACGCGCTGCGCGTCAATCCGTCCTCTGGCAATCTGCACCCCACGGAGTTCCACTTCGCCACACACGGTGTGAAGGACTGGCCGGATGGCCTGTATCATTACCGCGCGGCCTCACACATGGCCGAGCAGCGCGCGCGCGGCGATTTAGTCACGAGCCTCACCGATATTGACGCCCCAATCGTGTTTGTGCTGGCCAGCATCGCGTGGCGCGAGGCCTGGAAATACGGCGAGCGCGCATATCGGTACTGTCTGCACGATATGGGGCACGCCTGGGAAGCGGTCGCACTGGCCACGCGAGCTATCGGATGCGAGAGCTTCGCGGTCGGTCACTTCCCAGATGACGAAGTAGCGCAGTGCTGCCGGCTGAACGAAGATGAATGGCCGATGCTGATTGTCGGGCTGCACGGCCGGTCCATTCCGGCGGGGAAGCCGCATACGGATGAGACCGTTTGGTTAGAAGGGCGCGCGAACCGGCTCTCAAACGAATATGTGGCCTACCCACTGATTGACGACATTCATTCCACCACGAAGCTCGGCAGAAGGGGCGGTAGCGGCATCCTCGACGCTGCGCCAGCACCCGCCGGTTCCGGGGGGTTTAAGTTACCCCTGCCCGCCTTCGCAACTCGCCCTTTCGGCGAGGTCGCTCGAACACGGCGGTCGGCGCTCGACTTCCAGGGCCGAACTCAGTCGATGTCCCTCGCGCACCTCTCCGCCATTCTCGATGCCGCCGCACGGCCGTTTTTTGCGGACTTCGCCTGCACACGGTTCATTCAACTTTATCTATACATCCACCACGTCGATGGGCTGGAACCCGGCGTATATCGGCACTGGATGGAGAGCGGAGAACTCGAGATGATTCGGTCTGGCGACCAGCGTGTCGCGGCGGCAGGCCTGAGCCTGGGGCAGGATCTAGCTGGTAACGCCTGTGTGGCGTTCTCGATGATCGCCGATATCGGTCGCGCCGCTCGGGCCCATGGCGAACGCGGTTACCGCTATGTGCACTTCGAAGCCGGGGCAATCGGACAGCGCCTGTATCTCGCCGCCGAAGCACTCGGATTGCGCGCGACAGGCGTCGGCGCGTTCTTCGATAATCAGGTGCACCGCTATCTCAAGCTGGCGGCCGAGCACGAACAGGTGGTGTACCACTTCGCGATCGGCTATCCGGTTCCCGATCCGCGTCTTGAGGCGTGATGGTTGGCATTCTCGTACACGGAGATAATCACTTCATCGTGCGGGGCCCATTGCCTGACCGCGCTGCTGCCCTGGCGCTGGTTCGACATTGGTCCCTCATTCAAATTGGAGGTGTAGCGCCGCACTCTCTCAGGACGTGGCGCATCAGCACACAAGAGTTCCGCGAGAGTCTGGAATGGGCGGTGGTTGTGCCGGGAGACAGCGAAACGTCTCTTGCAGTCACGCAGTTGCTGGACGAGCTGTCGATGCAGGGCGTCACCATTCACAACTCCAGCGTCAGCGACTGGTAACACGCCTGAGTCTTAATCCATCCCCGAAACGGCTTGTTTGAAAACCCGCGCTTCGCCGCCGGATGAACTGACAACGCAGCTACTGCAACTCGGAGGGCAGGGGAATCGACACGCCGCCTGTAGCCGCCCATTCGGTACCGCGAGTAAGTGTCGCCACAAATCCCGCACTCTTCATCGCATCCGGATCGTGGCCCATTGCGGTCACGAATACGCGCCCCTTGCCGTAATTCACGGTCCACAACATCGGTTGGGCCAGCCCGGGTCCCGGAATCGGCTGTTCTTGGCCGGGCTCGTATCGCGAATGATCGTCCCAGGCTGTGGCCAGCACATGGTAGGAGCCTTCCGGCTGCCACTTCAGATTGGCGTACAACTCATCGTTCGACTGTGCAAAAGAAGCCTTCATGCCCCGTGTGACCGGGTGTTCCTTGTCCTTGATTTCCACCGTGAAATCGTGGCGCGCGGAATGATGTCCGTTGTTCGGCCGCCAATTGGCCCCACACATCTTTTCATATTCGCCCCACCCATCGAAAGCGGCCATCGCAAAGTGATAAACCACCAGCCCCTTGCCGCTGCGCACGTAGTTCAGCAATGCTGTGTCCGCACGTTCACCCCAGCGGAGGTCCGGCTGCTTCTTTTCGTAATAATTCAGTATGACGACGTCGTAAGGCGCGAGCGTCTCCGGGCTGGCACCGCGGAACTCCTCAGTGACTCGTACCTCGAATCTCCCGGTGTCCTCAAGTAGCTTGCGAAGCACCGGCGTGGTCGCGCGCCAATCATGTCCGTTCTGGCCCGTGATGATCAACGCCTGGATCTTGGCTGGTGGTGCTTGGGCAGGCGCAAGCGAAATGGCGCCTACGAATAACGCACAAACTGTGCACAGCTTCAAAATAGCCTCCCTAAACAGCCTACCCTACTCGCTCCGCTCCCAGTGCTCGCGTCCACCCCAGATTGAACGGCAGGTCCGTCATCGGCCCCTGCCACTGTAGTTCGCGCTCGATATCAGGGTGCATGCGGTACGGCTTCTTGACTTCTGCGACCTTGGCCCCGATTACGTCGATCTTCGCCGCATCCCACTGCCCCAGCCCGAGCTGTCCGCAGTACTTCACGTAGCCCATCCACTCCGGGTTGATCCCCATCGTCTCCGCCGCGACGCGATCCGCCGACACGTAGTCCGTGGATGCCAGCGCCATCCGCGATGCCACCGGCGTCCCCGAATTCGGGCCGTTCCCTTCCATGCCCTCGAACCCGTCGACTAGCGATGCTCCCCAATTCAGCCGCTGGGCCGTCACCATCATGTTGTAGTGGGTCTGCCGCAGCCCCACGTGATACTTCCGCTTCTCATTCCAATGCGGCGTCTCGCCCGGCGCCTGGTGCAGCGGCGCACCCAGGACCATGTTCTTAATCCCCAGCGACGCAATCACCGTGTTGTGCGTCTTGAGCATCGCCGCCGAGATCACAAAGGCCTCCGGATCCACCAACCGCGCCGCAATGCGGCACGGTACGATGTGCAGGTCCGGGTCTAGCAGCGCAATCCGTTCGAACCTGGCCTCTTTGTTCAAGTCAATCAGTTCGAGCTGCTGCTTGCGGTATTCCGAGGTCAGCGCGCGGTACTTGAAGTTATCGTACCCGTGCTCGGTCTCGCCCGCCGATGATTCCGCGATCTTCACCGGCCCCTTGAAACTCTCCGCCAGATAGTCCAGGATCCCGCGCATTGCATCCACATGGCTCGACGCCAGTTGGTTTTCGGTATTGACGAAGTTGGGCTTGATCACGACGTACTTCTTGGCCTTCATCTTCGCCTGCAGGTCCTTGTCGATGGCCTTCAGCGCCTGGTAGACGTTCTTGCGCCGTTCCCCGCCCTGCTGGATCGCCACGGTCGACCGCCGCTCCACGCCCGGAAACTCTTCGGAATTTGCGCCAAGACCCAACCTCCGCGGAGGCTCCGCAGACACGCTCTTGCGCAACAGCGCCGCCGCCCCAGCCAGTTGAAAAAGCGTCCTTCGTTGCATTGCCATCATGACCTCCCGTCGAGCAGACCCCTGCCTGCCCGGCTTCCTATCTGGATTACGATTAGATATTATCATCCTCTACTCTGATAGGAGACTCCAGATGACTCGCTCCGCGTCGCGTCGCAATTTTCTGACGGCCGGCTTGGCCCTTCCCGCCGTCGCCGCCGCATCCCGCTCTACGGATTCCCCCCATCAGCAACCCCAGCCGCAGGCCCGATCGTCTTCCGGCCCGGCCTTCCAGTACCGCATCCTCGGCAAGACCGGTTTGAAAGTCACCACTGTCGGATTCGGCTGCATGATCACCTCGGATGGCAGTGTGATCGAACGCGCCGCCGACCTCGGCATTACCTACTTCGATACCGCTCGCGGCTACCAGCATGGCAACAATGAGCGCATGGTCGGCGCAGCGCTGAAGAACAGGCGCAAGAACGTCACGCTCTCCACCAAGACGGACGGGGAAACCAAAGCCGAAGCCCTGGCCGAGCTCGATACTAGCCTTAAAGAACTGGGCACCGACCACGTCGACATCTGGTATCTCCATGGCAAAAGCCGTCCCGAGGAAATCACTGACGATCTTATCGATGCTCAGCAGATCGCCAAGAAAGCGGGCAAGATCCGTTTCACCGGTGTCAGCACCCACAGCGGCCAAGCTAGCCTCATCCCCTTCCTCACCCGGCACGAAAAGATCGACGTCATCCTCAGCGCCTACAATTTCACGATGGAGCCAGCCATCACGGCCGCCATCGAGGAGGCTGCCAAAGCCGGCAAAGGGATTGTCGCCATGAAGATCATGGCCGGTGGCAACGGAACCGGGCATAGCCGCGAACGCAACGAGCCCAACCCCAACGCCGAAAGGCTCAAACGGCCCGGCGCCATGGCGGCCGTACTCCGCTGGGTCACCCACAATCCAAACGTCCACACCACCGTCCCCAGCATGACCGACATGGAGCAGTTGGACGAGAACATCAAAGCCGGCGTCCAGCCCTTCTCCCTCGACGACGCCAGGCTGCTCGCGGTGCGCCGCGAGACCCTCCGCCCCTACTACTGCAACATGTGCGGCCAGTGCGATGGCCAGTGCCGCTACGGCCTGCCCGTCCAGGATGTGCTCCGCTTTGGCACGTACGCCGATGGCTACGGCCAGTTTGCCCTCGGCCGCGAGCGCTTCCTGGAGTTGTCCGCCAAACACACCTCGATCCGTTGCGCCGTGTGCCCCGGATGCACGGTCGAGTGCCCGCACGGCGTCCGGGTACCAGAGCGTCTGATCCGCGCACAGGAACTCTTCGCGTGCTGAGGCCGCTTGGCGCTCTGGCTGTTTTCGCGAGTATCGCGGCGGCCGCCCCCACTTGCACCCTGGTGCCCGGCTGGACGCAGGATGGCCAACCGCGCTTCTACACCGCCGACAATCTCTTCGAGTACATGGACGGCAACGCGGAAGGCTACAACCTCTACAACTTCCAGGAAATGCATGGCGCCACCTGCAAGCAGGGCGAGGTGACCTTTGTCATTGACGTCTCCGACATGGGCGACCCCGATTTCTCCTTCGGCATGTTCACCTCTACCCGCGATCTGCGCCAGCCGGCGTATCCGGTCGGGATGGGCGGCCAGATCGTCCCGCGCCGCCTGATTTTCGCCAAGGACAAATACTACATCGAAATCGCCGCCAATCCGGAAGGCGACCACACCGCCGCCTTGAAGTCCTGGGCCGAGGCGCTCGACAAATCCATCCCGGGCACCACGCTTCCGCCGCCCGCCCTGCAATGGTTCCCCACCGGAGGCCAGCAGTCGCTTCGTCTGGTCCCGGAAAGCGTCCTGGGACTGCGCCTCCTGCGGCGCGGCTACGTTGCCCAATACGATTTCGGCAAGGCTTTTGTGGCCTTCGAAGACACCCCTCAATCGGCAGCCGGCGTCATGCAGAAGTTGCGATCGCATTTCGGTGAAACCACCGCGGTCACCGTCGCCGACGAGGCGTTTGAAGCGACAGACAAATATCTGGGCCGTCTGTGCATTTTCCGCAAAGGCCGTCACATCGGTGGTTATGCCATAACGGCTCCCGCGCCCGATCCGCTGACGCTGGCCACACCACTAGCCGCCAAAGTTCAGTAGCTCAGCCAAAGCCCTCCGCTCACACGGACGCCTCGCAACGGTTCCGATTCAGATCACTTAGTGAATGCCAATTCCTTGGAAGCATTCAGCCGTCGCCACAGCTCGTTGTAACGCTCTTCCGGCAGCGGTCCTTTCAGTTGAAAGCGAAACTCACGCCAGCCGGCGTTCCAGGCTCCATGATGTTCGCTGGTAACGACGCTGAAATCGAACGGCCCCGCGCTGGCAATGTTCTCGATGTCGGCGAAGCGCCAGGTGCGGGATTCCTCCGGTTGCTTGGTCTGGTAGACGATCCGATCTCGTCCAACCCGGATCATGCCCTCTGAACCTTGAAACCCGCCCAGCAGTTTTGCCGGAATTTCCCAGAGTGGCGTTACATTCTTGTCGGGCAGATCGGCGATGAACCGTTGATCCAGCCGGTCGCGCCATTGCGTATAGGCCGTCTGCGCAAAACCCTGGGGCAGTTGATCGAAGACATACTCGCGATCACGCCCGAATTTCCACTTCTGGTCTTCATACGTGAGAATGCGCATCGTATCGGCACTCAGTTCGAGCTGCTGAATCTCCTCATACTTCCAGGTGCGTGAGTGCTTTTCACCTTGGCCTGATTCGACAAACGAGATTCCGCCGCTGCTGACAAGGAGTTCGCCGTCTCCGCCCCCGCGCCAGTGCTTGTGGCGCACCGGAACACGCTGCGCGCTGGCCACTAGAGCCGCTGCAACCAGCATCACACCAATTCGCGTTTCAATTCGAAATGCCATTTCCACACCTCGTAGATCGCGGGATACGCGACCAGCTCCAAAATGAATGAAGTCACGATGCCACCGATCATCGGCGCGGCAATGCGTTTCATGACATCCGCGCCCGCGCCGGCCGACCACATAATCGGCGCGAGGCCCATGAACATGCACGCCACCGTCATGAACTTTGGCCGGATGCGCCTCACCGCGCCATGCATGATTGCGGCCTGCAAGTCACGCAAGCTTCTCAGGCGTCCTTCGTGCTTTGCCTGGTCGTAGGTAAGATCGAGATACAACAGCATAAACACGCCCGTCTCCGCGTCGACGCCCATCAGCGCGATCAGCCCGACCCACACGCCGATACTGACGTTGTAGCCCAACGCATACAGAAACCAGATCGCGCCTATCGCGGAAAACGGTACCGCCATCAGAATGATGAGCGTCTTGGCGATGGACCGCGTATTCAAGTAAAGCAGTATCACAATCAGGAACAGCGTGAGCGGCAGGATGAAAATGAGCCGCTGCTTCACGCGCTCCATCGCTTCGTATTGGCCGCTCCATGCGATCGAGTAACCCGGCGGTAGCTGGATCCCTTTGAGTACCCGCTGCTTCGCTTCCGCCACGTAGGTCCCGACATCACGGCCCGCCACGTCCACATACACATAGCCGCTCAACAGGCCGTTCTCATCACGCAGCATCGCCGGGCCCGAGCGCACCTTCACCTGTGCGAGTTGGGACACGGGAATCTGCGTCTGTCCGCCCATCACCGGCACGAGCACGCGATTCAGGCGATTGACGTCGCTTCGATAATCCCGCAAGTACCGGACATTCACCGTGTAGCGCTCACGTCCCTCCACCGTCGTTGTGACCGCTTCGCCGCCCACCGCCGACATCACCACTGCTTGCACGTCGTCAATAGAAAGGCCGTAGCGCGCTATCTCGTCGCGGTTCCAGTCGAAATCGAGGAAGTAGCCGCCACCCGTACGTTCCGCGAATACGTTGCGCGTTCCGCGAACTTTTGGCAAGAGACTTTCGAGTTCTGTTCCGATCCGCTCGATCACCGCGGTATCGGCGCCGTAGATCTTGATGCCAACGGGTGTGCGAACGCCCGTAGTCAGCATGTCGATGCGGTTCTTGATCGGCATGGTCCAGGCGTTCGACGTGCCCGGAATTCGCAGCGCCTCGTTCATCTGTTCGGTGAGATCCTCCGTCGAAATGTGATCGGGCGTGAATCGCCGGAAGATTTCCCGCGTCCAATCGGGTGCCCAACCCGTCCACCACGTCTCGCGCTTCCGCCACTCGCTCACGGGTTTGAGCACGATCGTGGTCTCCATCATGGAAAGCGGTGCCGGGTCGGTCGGCGTTTCGGCGCGTCCCGCCTTTCCTAGAACGCTTTGCACTTCGGGAAAGCGCATGAGAATGCGGTCCTGAACCTGCAACAGACTCTCGGCTTGCCCGACGGAAATTCCCGGTAACGTAGACGGCATATAGAGCAGCGCGCCCTCGTCAAGCGGCGGCATGAACTCCGAGCCCAGTTTCAAGTAAACCGGAGTCGTCGCAAAAACCAGAACTCCGCCTCCAACGATCACGATCCACTTCCAACGCAGTGACCACGCGCAAACTGGTTCGTAGAGACGAATCAGAATCCGGCTGATCGGATGGTTCTCTTCGGAGTGAATCTTGCCGACGAGTACAGCATTCACGGCCCGCGCCAGCCACCGCGGGCGGAATTCGAAGTTCTGCATGTGCGTGAATAGCAGCCGCATCGCCGGATCGAGTGTGATGGCGAGCACCGCCGCCACGATCATGGATAGATTCTTCGTATATGCCAGCGGCTTGAACAGGCGTCCTTCCTGCGCTTCCAGAGTCAGCACAGGCAGAAACGACACCGCGATCACCAGGAGGGCAAAGAAACTGGGACCGCCGACCTCTTTCACTGCCTCGATCACCACGCGGTGGTAATCTTCTTTGCGCCCTGTCCGCTCCCACTCTTCCAACTTCTTGTGTGTCTGTTCCACCACCACAATCGCGGCATCAACCATGGCGCCGATCGCGATGGCGATCCCACCGAGCGACATGATGTTGGAGGAGAGCCCCATCATGCGCATCGGAATGAAGGAAATCACAATCGCGATGGGAATCGTGAACACAGGAATCATCGCGCTCGGAAAGTGCCACAGAAAAATCAGGATGACGATCGAAACGATGATCATCTCTTCGGTGAGCGTGTGCTTCAGATTGTCGATCGAGCGCAGAATGAGGTCCGAGCGGTCGTAGGCGCTGACGATCTTGACGCCCGCCGGCAGTCCAGGTTCGAGCTCATGCAGCTTGGCCTTGACGCGCTCAATCACATCCAACGCGTTTTCGCCTTGCCGGATGACGATGATGCCCGTCACCGTGTCGCCTTTCCCGTTCCAATCCGCGATCCCGCGCCGCAGATCCGGCCCCAGCACCACGCGCCCCACATCCTTCACGCGAATAGGCACACCCGTGGGACTTGCGGCCAGTACGATGCGCTCAATATCATCGGTCGACTTCGCGTAGCCTCGCCCGCGCACCATGTACTCAGCGCCCGACATTTCGACCAGCCGCCCGCCGACGTCGTTGTTCCCCGTGCGCACCGCCTCCACCACTTTCATGATGGGAACGTTGTACGCCTGCAACCGGTTTGGGTCCACGTTGACCTGGTACTGCCGCACGAAACCACCGAGCGGCGCGACTTCCGCCACGCCTGGCACGGCCCGCAGCTGGTAGCGGAGAAACCAATCCTGCACGCTGCGAAGTTCTGCCAGGCTATGCTTGCCCGTCGTATCCACCAGCGCGTATTGAAAAACCCAGCCAACTCCCGTCGCATCGGGCCCAATCTCCGACTTCACTCCTTGCGGCAGCCGCGGCAGCACCGAAGAGAGGTATTCGAGCGTCCGCGATCGCGCCCAATAGATATCGGTTCCTTCTTCGAAGATGATGTAGACGAACGAATACCCGAAGTCGGAAAATCCGCGCACCGCCTTCACCTTCGGTGCGCCCAGCATCGAAGTGACGATCGGGTAGGTGACCTGATCTTCCATGATGTCCGGGCTGCGGTCCCAGCGTGAGTACACGATGACTTGCGTGTCGCTCAGATCCGGAATCGCGTCGAGAGGCATATGCAGCATGCTCCAGATGCCCGTCGCCACCGCGAACCCGGCCAATAGGAACACCAGGAACTTGTTGCGCCCACTGAATTCGATAACGCGGTTAATCATGCACGTGTCCTCCGCTCGGGGAGGGCGCCTGCTGTCCGCCGTCCTTTGGTAATGCTCCGTGCTGGTGCCCGCCCATGCCGGCCATCGCCGCCTTCAATTGGCTCTCGGAATCGATCAGAAAGTTAGCCGAAGTCACAATGCGTTCACCGGCTTCGAGTCCCGCCACAATCACAACCCGGTCGCCTAGCCGGTCGCCCACTTGAACCTGGCGCGGTTCCAGGTAACCGCTGCCGCGGTCGACGAACACTGTTTGCCGCTGGCCTGCGTCCAGCACCGCATCCACGGGAACCGTGAGTTGCCGGTTGGAGGCCAGTCGAAACTCCACGTCTACGAACATCTCGGGCTTGAGCTCCATCGCGGGATTTGCCGCCTCCAGGCGCAGCTTGATGGTTCGCGTCTGCGGATCGACCTCCGGCTGCACATAGTTCACTCGCGCTGCGAATCCACCGTCTGACTGGTACGGCATGCGAACCGTTGCCATCTGCCCGATGCGCAGCTTCGGGATGTCGGTCTCGAATACGTCGGCCATGATCCAAACGCGGCTGAGATCGGCGATGGCGTACAGTTCCGTCTCGGGCGTAACGCGCTGGCTCGGGAACGAATTGCGTGATGTGACGAAGCCGGTCGCGGGCGAGTAGATGGTGATCGAGTGGATCGGCTGTCCCGTGCGCTCCAACTCGTCAATTTGCGGATTGCTCAAGTCCCAGAGTTCAAGGCGCCGCCGCGACGCTTCAACGAGCGAATCGCTGTTCGCCACTGCACTCTGAATGGCGCCTCGCCGCATGATCTCGCGCGCCTTCAGCGAGAGCAGATATTCCTTCTCGGTGGCCAGCATCTCGGGGCTGTACAGCGTGAGCAGCGGCTCCCCTTTGCGTACCGGCGAGCCCGTGAAATCCACGTGGACGCGCTCGATCCACCCTTCCACTTTGGGGTGCACACGCACCACGCGAGTCTCATCCATCGCGACTTTGCCAACAGCGCGCAGAGTTTCGTCGGCACTCGCGTATTCCACCTGCCCGAACTGCACGCCGATCAACTGCTGTTTCTCCGGCGCAATCTGGATCGTTCCCACGGGCAGCGCGGCGTTGCCTTCCGGCCGCGGATCACTCACCGGTGAGCCGCCATCCGCATAGACCGGCACCAGTTTCATTCCGCAATCCGGCGCCACGCCCGGCCTGTCGGACTTGTAGCCCGGGTGCATGGGATCAACGTAGTACAGAATCTTGCGTTCACTCTGTGGTTTTGCCCCGTTGCGCGGCCCGTACCAGCGCCCATATCCGAATCCGCCCACAAACCCGGCGGCGATCAGTGCAACCGTCAAAATTGTTTTGCCGCGTTTCATTCGTGGCCTCCCTCGATCAACCGGACTCCCGTTGTCTCTTCAAGGCGGCTCAGCGCCAGGTGGTAGTTCAGCATTTCCTCGTGATAGTCCATCTCGTATTCGAGCGCCGCCGTGTAGTTGTTCAGTACGGATAGAAAATCGACCACGCCCGTCTCGTAAGAGGCGATCGACGAATCCACCGTGAGCTGCGCTTGCGGCTTTACCGTCTGTAGATAAAGGTTCATGAGTTCGAGCGATGTCTCCGCCATAGAGTAGTCATCGGCAATACGGAAGTTCAGCGACTGTCCGGTGGCGTCATACCTATGGCGCGCCTCCGAGAGCATGACGGCCCGTTCAGTCAGCGCGGCGCGTTGTTTGGTCTTGAAGTACAGGGGGATTTTGATATCCGCCCGAAACATGTAGAACGCCGGCATGCCGGCCTGGTTGAAATAACCAGCGGTCACGGCATAGTCGGGATAGTAATCCTTGCGCGCGAGATTCACGGCAAGTTCGGCTCGCTCGGTCATTTTCTGGTCCCGCAAGCGCGTGGGAGCATTTTCTTGAGCGGCGGCCTGAAGTTCAGTCAAGGTTTTGGTGATGGGTTTGACATGCGGCTCGCCCGGCGTTCCCAGGGGAGTTTCCGGAGACTGGTTCAACAGGCTGTTGATCTCCGCTTGGCGAAGCCGGCGCTCCCGATCGAGCTGCAGCATTTTGGCCTCGATCATCGAAAGCTGGACCTGCGCCTTAAACACATCCTGCTGCGCGGCCTTTCCGGCGGAGTACCGGACCTCCGTGACGGCCAACAAATTCTTCAGCAATTGCCGATTTCTCTCCAGCACCTCCCGTGCGGCGTAGCTGTGTTGCAGCCGGAAGAATGCCTGCTTTACCCGGGAAATGACCGTAAGTTGCACGAGTTGCAGATCTTCGAACTCAACTTCCGCCGCTTTCCTGGCTATATCGCTGCGGAGCCGCCGCTTACCTAGATAGGGCACCTCCTGCGTAATCGAAAACCCTATGTTGCTCGTCGGGTTCGATCCGATACCCGCCCCCGGCAACGGGTTGCCGTTGCTGTTCCAACCCGGCGAGAACGTGGGATCGGGCAAACTTCCCGCCTGCGAGGGGCGCTGCCGCGCCGCCTCATACTTCTTCTGAGCCGCTAGAATCTCCGGATTCCGTTCAAGGGCCTCCGAAACGAGACCTTCGAGCTTCAACTCCTGCCGGTCCATAGCAGCAGCCAACATCAGAACCGCCACGCCGGCGGCATAAACAGACATACCTTCCCCTCCAAATTGTGAAAATTGTTTGGAAAACGTTGAAGGGAAAGGACTAGATCAGGAAAGAGGAGTTGTGGATAAACAGGTCCGGCGGCGAATCGGCCGGCAAGTCTGCGGCCATCGAGTTAGCGATGACACGGTCAGGTCTGGGCGGATCTAGTCGTTGAAGGGCCACGGGCAGGACGGTCTCTGGCGACCGCTCAACCGATTGAGGCAGCGTAAGTGCTTCCGGTCCGGCAGGTTGAATCTGGCACGACGAATGTGATGGCTGACCTGGCGACTTCTTGCAAGGCGCGTGTTTGCAGCAGTTTGAGGCATGCCCCAAGGCTAAAGGCTGCGCCAGACAATCCCAGCTAGTCGTCATAAGAAGGAAGAGCGAAAGCACCGAGATCCCGTGTGTTAGAGCTCTGCGGAACACGATTCTCATTCTACCTCCGTCTGAGCCGAATCCAGCTCACTGCGCGGATCACTTGTTGCCCAGCGCGTCCACGATGGCTATCCACTGGTTCTGGCCGATCTGGTGAGCGTCCACATGGTGCATCGCTTCGGCGTTCCAGCCCTTCGCCGTAGCCTTCACCAGCGGGGTTTCGATCATCTTTTCCGAGTAAGTAGTGGGACTGATGTCCGTAACCTGGAAAGCGCGCACCTGGTATCCGTATCTCGGGTAACAGTCCTGGCCAAGCCGGTACAGCTTCCCATCGATGATGAACGGCCTGCCGCCCGGCCTGGCGGTTCGCAGGTCTTTCTTGACGATCGGGCTGAGCGGATGTTCAGTCCACGGCCCCTTGAAATCAGACGCATAGAACAGCCGCAAGGTCTCGTTTCCGGAACTGACCGTAAACATCCACCACATGTCCTTGTACCGCACCAGCGTGGGGCTGATGAAATGATCCCCTTTGATCAGGTCTCCTTGGTATTTCCACTCATCCGGAAACGCGGTGGCCTTGTATAGCCGGACGGATGTTTCGGTATGTGCCTCCGGAATCATGTAGTAATCGTTCTGCCACTTGAAAACATACGGATGAGACGTGACAAAGGGCTCGCGGATCACCGTCCGCCGGAACTTCCACTCCAGGCCGTCCCTGCTTTCCGCCAGTCCGATTCCTCCTTTGTCGGATGCCAGGTCTTTGGCCGTGAAGAACGCATAATACCGGGAGTCCGCGATGATCATGAATGGATGAGCGAGGGTATCGACATTCATGTCCGTGACGTCCGCCCCCTGTAACACGGGGTTCTTCACATTCGCCGCCGGGGAAAGCTGAAAAGGCGACGGTCCGGTATAGATGCCGAGCGTCCAAAAGCTCTTTTCCACGCCGGTTGTGGCCGCCGTCGTTTGCCCGGCGTTCTGCGCGCCGAGCGTTAGTCCACAGGCGCACACCGCCATCGCCAGTCGCGATGCACAGCGCGCCGCCGTTCCACGTCTCATGTCGAGTCTCCTCTTGTCCGGGATCTTCATCGGGAGTACCAGCCCCATCATACAAGTTGGCCGCCGACCCGGGAGTGTCCGTCAACGACAGCCTGGAGCGGCCTGCGACTAGAATCAAAGCATGGATCAGAGTGTCTTACCCAACGGAATCATGCTGCTCTCCTTAGTCGCCTGTGTTGCTGCTACCGGTCAGCCGCAGATGCACGTCGTCGATCTCGATGCCGGCTCCATTGAGAAGGTGGCGCTCGCGGACGGGAAGACGGCCACCGTAAGGCTGCTCTCTACCAGCGACACCCGCGACCAGGTACGCGGTGCCGTCCGCGCGGCCATGGTGCAGGTGGAGATCAACGGAGCGCGCGCAGCGCTCACGTGCGGGAATTACCGGCTGCCGGTAGTGGTGGGCGGTGTGCGTGTCGATTGCGCCGTCACCAAGGCCTATTACAGCAATTCCAAAGCGGACTACTGGCGGCTGGTGAAAGACGCGCGCTTGCGCCTGTGGCCCGAAGCGTCGCCTCTGGTGGCAGCCGGGTCGATGATCTACCCGGTCCGGCAGCGTTGGTTCGCAACGCAAACTCAGATGGCCAACGAGCCTACCTATGTGGATGGCGACGAGAGATTTTCCGCACAGCCCATCTACTACCATTCGGGGCTCGACATCGGAGGCGCCGAAGGTCTGACCGAGGTGATCTCGGCCACAGACGGGATCGCGATAGGGGTTGGCACGGACCTTCCCGAGAGGTACAGAGCGGCCACCTTCGGGCCCCGGTACGATGCCGTGTACGTACTCGACGGCCGCGGCTGGTATCACTGCTACCTGCACCTCCACTCCATAGATCCGGCGCTGAAGGCCGGTGAGCGGGTCAAAATGGGGCAGCCGATTGGCCTCCTGGGTAAGGAAGGGGACAGCGGCGGCTGGTCCCATCTGCATTACGAAATCCGCGGCAACGAACCATCGGGGCAGACCGGCAACGTGGAAGGCTACGCATTCCTGTGGGAGGCCTACGGCCGCGAGTACCGGCCGGACGTCATTGCTGTGGCCCGTCCGCATCAGGCGGCGCTGGTGGGAGAGAAGGTGGTGCTCGACGGTTCGCGGTCGTGGAGTGCCAGCGGCAAAATAGATCGCTACGAATGGGCTTTCACAGATGGCGGGACGGCCTCGGGAGCGAGCGTCGAGCACGTCTACGCGAAGGCCGGCACCTACAGCGAGATTCTGAAAGTCACCGATTCCCACGGCCGCATCGCCTACGATTTCGCCACCGTCGATGTGCTCGATCCGGCGCACCGCGATCGGCGGCCACCCACCATCCACGTAGCGTTCTGGCCGACGACGGACCTCCGTCCAGAGCAGGCGGTCACTTTCAAAGTGCGTACCTTCGGGACCACGGATGGCCAGGAGTCATGGGATTTTGGCGACGGAACCGCTGCCGCCACGACGAAATCGGACGGTAGCGTCGAACTGGCGAAAGACGGCTACGCCGCCGTTACGCACGCTTTCGGCAAATCCGGGGACTACCTGGTGCGCGCAAACCGTACCAACGGACGCGGTGAAAGCGCCGTCGGGCGGCTCTGGGTGCACGTCGGGCGATAGCGGTAGCTCTCTTCAAGGGACTTTCTGCCGAGTATTTATGCGCGCCGCACTCTCAATGCAGTGTGACCGATCGCATTCTCGTTTTCGACCGCACGCACAAACGCGACCGGTCAAAGACGGCCCGGTTTGTTTGTCAGGCGCGGTGTTGGGTTCCGTGCTGGCCGGTTTTGAGCCATCCGGGAGGCTTGCCTTTGTATCGCTCTCGGCCCCTGTCTCGCCGTTGGGTTTTGAGGGCTTCGGCGGCGCGACGTCTGAAGGTTTTTTTCTTTCTGAAGAGGAAGGTGGAGGACTCGAGTGCGGACTGCCCACAGTCTGGTCTCTTATCAATGCGAGCTGCTGAGACATCCGTCTGTCGGGAGACCTCGTGTAAATCCCGAGAATTATGATTCCCCCCACCAATATCAGAGGAAACGCAACGGCGGCGCGGTATGGCTGAATTTGATCGCGGCTATAGCTCCAAAGAACCGCTAGTTCCAGAAATGCGCCCAAGAAAACGCAGGGGAGGATCCACGCGGTAGGACTCTATCGGACGCCGCCAAGTAATTTCCGCTTCATCATGGAAACTGAGCTTCTTCAGCGGATCCTCGAGGTCCCAATTCTTTTCCTGTCCGGCGATATCGACAATTGCCTGCAAGCGCGCATAGTCGCCGAACGCCTGCTTCATAAGCCGAGCGCGCCAGCCTTCCTCGCGAACCGCCCCGAGCTCGAATTTGTCGTTGCATTTGTTCAGGGCCGCTTCCAGTGTGACTCCTTTTGGATTCAGGCCGTGTAATAACCAGAGCTGCGTCGTGATCTCGGTCGCGAGCTCCAGTATTGGCTCCATAAGACTTCCCTTGCCTGCCGCTCACATCCGGCGCTTCAAAACCTATTTAATCGTTCCGAGCTTGGCAAAAAGCTTCCCGGCATCGAACTTGGCGCCAAACAGAAATTGCAGCGAATCCTTGGCATTGTCGACGGTTTTGGAGTTAAATAGCCCGAAGTTCTGATGAATGTTCGCGCCAAACCCAAGTATGAAGGGCGTTGTCGGGATCTTCAGTACCCCTTCAAGGCCGATGCGCCAGGGCCGCGAGAAACGCGAGCCGTCAGTCGGGCTGACATCGAAATTACTGTACCTGCCCGTAACAATATCCACGTAAGACTCGAGGTCCGGCGATACGTCGGTGGAGTAACTCATGCGGTACAACCCGAGCCGGGTTCCCAAGCCGAAGTTGGTATAAAACTGGTGCGCATTCGCCGATACCGCGCCCGTTGAGATGTCGCTGACCGGTGTGTCGAATCCCACCTTGGCGACTGGACCGAAGGAAAGTGCGTAGGGCCGGTGTGCATATTCCCACCGGGAAACCAGGAACGGAATCGACACACCGCCATTCAAAACCGCCGACTTCCGGGTTGAAACGAAGGTATCGAGGCTGTTTGGACAGCTGGGCGTCGTAGACGAGGAGGAACTCGCTGAGCTCCCCGAGTTGCCTGAGCTCCCGGAACCACCGGTCGCAGCGGCACCCGACGAGCCTGAACCGCCACCAGAGTTCCCCGAACCTCCGCCCGAGGGCTTCGTGGTGGCGGTAGAACTCGTAGCTGTGCACGCAGCTACCGGAAGCGAGGTAAGCCTGGCATCAAAGAAGGTCTCGAACATCACATGCTTATAGCCCGGAAAGGGCGTTCCGTGTTCGTCATACGTCCAGTAGGGCCCGCCCCAGACCCAATTCTTCGTCATATTCAAGGCTAGGAAGATGCTTTCTGACGAGAAATTGTTGTTGTCGAACGAAAACAGCCCGCCCGCCGCCATTTGTCCCCGGACGCGGCCCCAATCGAATATCGAATGGGCCGTCAGGGGGTAAGACTCTGAGTAATTTTGCGACACGTCCATCACTTTTGGGGGCTTGTTGCGCGCATCGCACACCAACTTCTTAAAATCGATGTCGCTCGGCAATATCGGTCCCGCGTGCTCCAATACCACGACGCAGTCTCCTCCTTCCACTGCGTTCTTGAGCGTCAAGCCAGTTTCGCCGGAGGCATCCACGGCCTGAGACTCTATCTCGCTCCCCTTCGTGTTCAACAAGGGCGCTCCATCCCCATTCACAAAAACGCTGAGCGAAGGCGCGGCCTTTGACGTATCAGTCCCGCTGCTGGCCGGCGGCGGGTCGGTATCCACCAACAGTTTGGTATCGCCTTCCTTGGGTACCGCCCGCAGGAGTACGCGCGAGAACTTCGTGCCTTCCACCGTAAGATCCTTCGTCACACGTTGCGTCTGGTCTTTCGACAGCCATGCAATCCGAACCAATTGGTCTTTCGACACCGTACTCTTAAGGAGCAAGTCCACCTTGGGGCTGGTGATGTCAACCTTGCTTCCGTAAGTCGGAGAGCCCTTCGACGGTGCGGGACCCGCCGCTATATCGGCCTGCGCGTCGTTAACACAGACCGTGACCGTGCCGGTCGGCGCCGGCACCATGGCCGTGATCTCGGAAGTGCCAGCGCGTATCGTCTCCGCATAGATCTGCTGATCTTTCTTGGCCGCGGTGTCACAAACACTGTCGGTGATCTTCTTGGACGGTCCCACCACGGCTTGGATAGTGGTCCGTTCCCCATGAGCCGCCTGCAACGCCACTAAAACAAAATTGCCTTCCGCCAGTGGAGGACCGTTGGAGAGCGTTACATCGAACTTGGAATCCTTGAGTGAACCCGCTACGGATGCCTCGTCCTTGGTATCCCGGATCTGCCGTTGTTGGCCATTGACGCACACCGAAACAGTGCCGGAAGCCGAAAGGAACTTGTACGTGCGCCCCTGGATTTCTGAGTCCCCGCCTGCGAGCGGCAGTTTGGCGTCCGTGTCCGGATTTCCGTCATCACACACAGACGCAACGGCCTTTGTCGCCTGCTTTTTGATCGTGGTACTGGAAACCGTCGCAGTCCGGCCCGGTGTTGCTGCCGGAGCAGTTCCTGAGGATGAGAACTGCTGCTGGGAAGGCTGAGAGCCCGCGGTGACCGCCGGCTGCTCGTCATCACCGCTGGCGGAATCGCTTACCGCCTTTGCCGGAGAATGGGCCAAGTCCGTACTGCCATCGACCACCCACGCCTGAACGATCCAGCCTGGCTTCAGCACGAGCACAGGAATCGTGAAGTCGCCGGATGGTAGTGGCCAGACCGGCTCCATTCTTACCTCACCACCCTCTTTGGAGACCGCGATTCTGACCATGTGGTTTGGGTCAGTGGTATGCCCTGTTACTACACCATCGGTTGTGGCCGTGTTGATCCATATCGTGGGCAACGGCTTAGGAACTTGTTGAAAAAGCCCGTCGATGTGTAGCCAAGAACGTGTTGGCAGCGTCTAGTTGCTATGCGCGGAGACGAGAAACAGCAAGGCGGGATGTTCAGCTACGTGTCGCTGGAGGAGCGGGTACCACCAGACCACCCGCTGCGGGCGATCCGGCGGTTGGTGGATCAGATTCTGGCGAGGATGTCGAAGCGGTTCGACAAAATGTATGCCGACAATGGCCGGCCTTCGATCCCGCCGGAACGTTTATTACGAGCGCTGCTTTTGCCGACGTTCTACTCGATCCGCAGCGAACGGATGCTGATGGAGCAACTCGATTACAACCTGTTGTTCCGATGGTTTGTGGGACTGGAGATGGACGAGCCGGTATGGAATCACGCGGTGTTCAGCAAGAATCGCGAGCGGCTGCTGAATGAGACGGTGGCCCGCGAGTTCTTTAGCGAAGTGCTCGAGCAAGCCAAACCGCATCTGTCGCAGGAGCACTTCACGGTGGACGGGACGATGATCGAAGCCTGGGCCAGTCAGAAGAGCTTCCAACGCAAGGACGGTGGCGACAGCGACAGCCCAGGTAAAGCGAGCTTCCACGGGGACAAGCGCAGCAATGCAACGCACGCCTCGAAGACCGATCCCGATGCGCGGCTATACAAGAAGTCACGCGGCAGCGAAGCCAGGTTGAGCTACCTGGGACACGTGATGGTCGAGAACCGGCACGGGTTCATCGTGGAGGCGATGCTGACGCGGGCCGACGGAACAGCGGAGGCGGACGCGGCGATCTTGATGGCGGATGCGATGCGGAAGAAAAGGCGCGGCCAGCGCTTCACATTGGGAGCGGACAAGGCGTATGACAGCCGGGACTTAGTCACGACCTTGCAGGCGATGCACATCACGCCGCACGTCGCGCAAAACAACAAGAATCGGCGCAGCGCCATCGACGGACGGACGACCCGGCACGGCGGCTACGCGATGAGCCAATCGCGGCGTCCGATCATCGAGCGGGCATTTGGGTGGCTGAAAACAGTGGCGGGGATGAGGAAGGTCAAGCTCCGCGGACTGGAAAAAGTGAGTTGGTTATTCCAGTACGCGGTAGCGGCATACAATCTGTGGCGCATCCCGCGACTAAGGCCGGCGGGAGCGTAGTGCAGAGCGGCGGGCGGTGCCGACTGCGCGGCTTGGAGAGCCACCCAAGCATCGCGAGAATGTCCCACCCGCGCGAAAACTCGAGTCGCAATGCCTGCGGACGGGCTATTTCAACAAGTTCTTAGGTGCAGCGGCTCGTTTCTTCGTGACCGCTTGGCTTTGCCCCGGCATAGGAGTGAGTTTCTGGTCTGCTTGTTGCGCACTTATAGATCCGCATAAAGCAGCTAATAGCGGCAATATATTCATGGCGCTTGTCCGCATATGTCAATTAGCGTAATTGGAAACTCAAAAAAGGACAAGAAATACTTTAGGAATTTATTGCTGAAAGGATTTAGCCGGCGTTCGCGGTCACAAGTAGGTTCCGGCTGGGAAACGGTTACCCATGGCTGACATCAAGATTTGCTGGCGATTGCCAGCCACTCCAGGCTCGCAGGGTTACAGCCACCGCATGCGAATTGAGCAACCTGCCAATCGCCCACATAACCTATTCGTTTCTTCCTATCGAGACGAACAGGATTACGATGAGGAACGTGTGTCGACACCGAATTGTGTAGACAGACCGCGAGGTATTGTCATCGAAGTTTGCGCCGTGGACAATCCCCCCGAATTTGCCGCCATATATTCCAAAATGGGGATCTCTATCCCCCCTGTTTGGGCTTGTGGTAGAACTAACTCTGAAACTACGAAAGCTCCGCCAGCTATAAATCACCTAGTATTATTGATCGATCTTCGCTGGGGTTTCGCCTTGGATATCCGACCGAGTATCCGATCGGTCCGTGAGTGTGCCGTCGCCGCCAGCGAGACTGGCGGGTCGAGCACGTGATCGCCGCGGCTTTTCGAGCAGAAGGAGGCGATCGAGAAGATCCGGGAGTGGCTAGGGATTCCCGAAGCCACGGCGTCGTTTGCGCTCAGCTTGACCCGCGACGGGCCTACCGGCTCGAATTGGTGGTCTTTACCAGCCGAAGCGCTCTGGTTAGGATACGCTGTTCCGATTTTTCAAGGGAGCGGCAAACTCAACGAAAGGATCATGCCTGATGCTTTGATGCCCTCTCCGGATAATTCACGGCGCCGCCGGAGTGATCCACACTTCGTCCTGGCGACTGGTATGATGTTGGCGATGTGTTGTAGGCGCCGCTGGAAGGCCCTCGTGTTGCTGGCGGCTATGTGTGCCACGCTGACAGTCAGCACCGCTGCGGCTTCGCCTGCACATCATCATTCGGAGGCCCCCGGTTCTGACTGCAACCTCTGTTGCGTCGGGCACCTGCCTGCGTTGCGATCCCCGCACTTATCGGATCTCCGCCCAGCGGTGGTGTCTGACTGGCAGGCTTCGGCGGAAGAATACCGTTTCAACCCCGACCCGCAGTTTACGGCGACGCTAGGACGCGCGCCGCCTCACAAATCGAACCGACAAAAGTAAAGTAGCGGCGCTGCCAGCAACGTGTGCAGCGCTGCGTAGGCATGAGTTTGACTCCCGTACGGACAGAGTCTGCGGGGAGGAGATAATGCACCGCCTGGTACCGCATTTCGGCGCAGGGCTTCTGTTTGCGGGTTGTCTGACGCAGCCGGCGCTTGCGCAAAACATTTTCACCTGGCAGGAAATTCGCCAGAAGTTCGAAGCCACGAATCCGACGCTGAAGGCCGGCCAGCTCAACATTGACGAGTCGAAGGCCGAGGAGATCACCGCCTTTCTTCGGCCCAACCCTGACGTAACAGGGACCATCGATCAAATCAACCCGTTCTACCCACAGTCCTCGCCCAGTGCAGGGGGAAACGGCTACCGTCCCTTCGCTTATGCGTTTCCCTTCGGTTCGATCAGCTACCTCCATGAGCGCCAGCATAAGCGCGAGCTGCGCCTCGCGAGCGCGCAGAAAGCCACCACCATCGCCGAATCCAGCCAGGCCGATCTCGAGCGCACACTGCTATTCAGCTTGCGCGGCGCATTCGTCCAGACCTTGCAAGCCAAGGCGGTGCTGCGGCTGGCCGTCGAAAACCTGGCGTACTGGGACAAAGTTCTGGCTGTCAGCCGCGACCGCTACAAAGCCGGCGATATTGCGCAGATCGATCTCGATCGCCTGGAGCTGCAGCGTGTCACATACGAATCCGACGTGCAAACCGCCGAAGTGAATTTGCGCACCGCCAAGATCCAGCTTCTGATGCTGTTGTACGACCGCACTCCGATCGAACAGTTTGACGTCACCGGACCCTATGACTTCACGGGCCAGATCCAGCCCCTGGACGAATTCCGCCGCATCGGTCTGGAAACCCGCCCAGACCTTAAGGCCGCGATGCAATCGGTAGACAAAGCCAAAACCGATCACTCCTTGGCCGTTGCCAACGGCTCGACGGACCCGACCTTCGGCATGGACTTCGCCCGCAATCCGCCCATTCCGGTCTACGTGGGTTTCAGCATAACGATTCCCCTGCGCCTGTTCGACAAGAACCAGGGCGAAAAGCTGCGTACACAACTGGACATTACGCGCAACGAAAGGCTGCGTGACGCCACCGAGGCCCAGGTCTTCAGCGACATCGACTCCGCCTATGCCATGCTGAACAGCAATCTGACCCTGCTGCGGCCGTACAAGGCCGACTACCTGCAACGCGCGGTGAAGGTGCGCGATACGGTGGCGTTCGCCTACCAACGGGGCGGCGCATCGTTGCTGGACTTTCTGAATGCGCAAAGCGACTACCGCAGTATCCAAGTGAACTATTTGAACCTGGTTGGTGCATACCTGACCGCGGCGAGTCAATTGAATCTCGCCGTGGGACGCGAGGTCATCCAATGAATAGAGCTGCCGCGCTCGTTCTGGCCGCGGTTGTGACGCTCACTTCGTCGATGCCGGCGCTCTGGTGAAGGCGGGGGCAAGAACAAGGAATTTGTATGAAACGATCAAATGTGTGTTTCCGAGGCTATGCATGGCTCGCGCTGCTTTCGCTCGTGCTCGCGAGCTGCAGCCGTCCCAGTGCGAAGGCCACCGCATCTCCCGAGCCTTCCAGCACGACGGAGACGAGTGCGTCCAAAGCGCGACTCTTCACCGTGCCCCTGGACCAGATGGCGCACGTGCAGGTGATGCCAGTTCAGGCCGTCAAGCTGACTCGTGTCCTGCGCCTGACCGGAGCAGTCGCTTACAACAGTTTTGAGACCACGCCCGTCATCACCCAAATCGGCGGCCCTGTGGCGCGAATTCTCGTTTCTCCCGGGCAGGAGGTCAGCGCGGGCCAGCCCATGCTCTATGTCAGCAGTCCGGATTACGCCCAACTGCGCACTAATTTTGTGAAGGCGCGCGACGCTTACCAGTTGGCCCTGAAGACGTATTCACGTTCAGCCGAACTCTACGCGCACGGTGCGCGCGCGTTGGCCGATCTGGAGCAGGCCGAATCCACGCGCAATCAGGCGCAGGCCGACTTGCAGGCCGCCGAGCAGGCGCTGACGGTGCTGGGATTGAACCCTGAGAAAGTCTTAAGGGATCCTGTCTCGCCCGAGATCGCGGTGTTTGCGCCCATCGCCGGCGTGGTGGTGGAGCGCCTCGCGTCCCCCGGACAGGTGCTCCAGGCCGGCGCGACGCAGGTGTTCACTGTTTCCAATATGAACACTGTATGGGTGCTTGCCAATGTTTATGAGCACGACCTGGGGTTTGTGCGTGTGGGCGATGCCGTGGAGATCCAAACGGACGCCTATGCGACCAAGTTTCACGGAAAGATTTCCTTTGTCTCCCCCGCGCTCGACGCCACCTCTCGCACCCTGCAGGTGCGCATCGTAACCGATAATCCGGGAGGAAAGCTGAAGAAGGACATGTACGTGACGGCCATCGTGGAGGCGGGCGTAATCGAGGACGCTCTGACTGTGCCGGACGCTTCCGTACTGCGCACTGCTGAAAATGAGCCCTTCGTCTACGTTGTCGAACAGCCGGCCAAGCCTAATCAGTTCGGCCAGCGGCTGGTTTCCGTGGGTGAGAGCTTGGGCGGCAAGACTCACATCCTGAGCGGGCTTCAGCGAGGCGAAAACGTCGCAGCCGATGGCAGTTTGTTCTTGCAGTTCGCGAATTCGTTTCAGCAATAGTTGTCAGTCAAGGCCATTTACTCATGATCCACCGCATCGTTCAATTCGCTTTGAACCAACGCTTCCTCGTGCTGATGTTAACCGCACTGATTGTCGTGGTCGGCGCGGTTTCTCTCAGCCGCATGCCGGTGGACGCCTACCCCGACCTCTCGCCGCCGATGGTGGAGGTCATCACCCAGTGGGACGGACACGCGTCGGAGGAAATTGAACGCTTAGTCACGCTGCCGATCGAAGTGGAGATGAACGGAGTGCCGCAACTGACTTTCATGCGGTCCATTTCCCTTTACGGCCTCTCGGACGTCATCCTGACCTTCCAAGACGATACGGACAACTATTTTGCCCGCCAAGTTGTTTTCGAGCGGCTGTCCCAGGCCACCGTCCCCACCGGCGTCACCCCCACGCTCTCGCCTCTTTTCAGTCCCAGCGGACTTGTCTACCGCTACGTGATCGAAAGCCCCGACCGCTCGCCGCAAGACCTGAAGACCATCGAAGACTGGGTGCTCGAACGCGGGTACAAATCTGTGCCCGGCGTAGCGGACGATTCTGGCTTTGGCGGCACAGTGATGCAATATCAAGTACTGCTCGATCCCGCGCGCCTGTATGGGTTTCACCTCACGGTACCGGACGTAATTCAATCGCTCTCGGAGAACAACGGCAACGCGGGCGGCGGGTTCTACTCCAAAGGTGGCCAGTTTTACTATGTTCGTGGGATCGGTCTGTTGCGCGACCGCAAGGACATCGAGCACGTCGTATTGGCCAGCCAAAATGGCGCGCCGGTGCGTGTGAAAGATGTGGGCGAGGTGGTGATCGGTCACGCCCCGCGACTGGGCCAGTTCGGCTTCCAGGACCGCAAGAGGGACAACCCCGACGCCGTCGAGGGTGTCATCCTGATGCGCCGCGGCGAGCAAACACAGAACGTCCTGAAAGGTGTCGAGTCGAAAACCGAGGAGCTGAACCGTCAGTTGCCGCCCGACGTCCAGATTCGTCCCTACTATGATCGCAGTGATCTGGTGAAGCTGACCGTGGATACGGTAAAAGACAACCTGATCCGGGGGATGATTCTGGTTCTGATCGTACTGATCTTCTTCCTGGCCAGCGCCCGCGCCGCCATCATCACGGCGCTCACCATTCCGCTGGCTTTGCTGTTCGCTTTCATCATCCTGCATGCGCGTAATATTCCCGCCAACCTGCTCTCGATCGGCGCCATCGACTTCGGCATCATCATTGACGGCACCGTGGTGATGGTGGAAAACATTTATCGCGAGTTAGACGCCCGGCGCGGGCAAGCCTACAACCTGGCTGAGGTCATCGTGGCCGCTGCCAAGGACGTGGACCGGCCCATCTTCTATTCTGTCGCCGTCATCATTGCGGGTTATCTGCCGATCTATGTGCTGCAAGGTCCCTCTGGTCTGCTCTTCCATCCCATGGCCGATACCATGTCTTTCGCCTTGATTGGCGCGCTCATACTCACCTTGACGCTGGTCCCCGTGTTGGCTTCCTACGCCTTCAAGAAGGGAGTCCGCGAGAAGAGAAACCGCGTTTACGAGTGGGTGAAGCGCGAGTACGGTGCGGAACTGGATTGGTGCCTGAACCATCCCTGGGTAACCATGGTCGTGGCAACTGCAATTTTTGGCGCCACGCTCCTGCTGGTACCGTTCATCGGCGGCGAATTCATGCCGCATCTCGACGAAGGCGCGCTTTGGGTGCGCGCCACCATGCCTTACACCATTTCTTTTGAGGAAGCCAGCAGCATCAGTCCGCAGATTCGCCAAGTCCTGATGTCGTACCCGCAGGTCACGGTGGTGGGTTCCGAGCTTGGACGGCCCGACGACGGCACCGACCCCACCGGCTTTTTTAATGTCGAGTTTTATGTCGGCTTGAAGCCTTACAAAGACCCCACCTGGAACGGCGCGATTCACACCAAGGAAGAGTTGACCAATGCGATTCGCCACAAGCTGGATGCTTATCCCGGCATCATCTTCAATTTCACACAGCCGGCTGAGGACGCTGTGGATGAGGCGCTGACAGGACTAAAGAGTGCGCTGGCTGTCAAGGTCTATGGCCCCGACCTGAACGTTCTTCAGGGTGCCGCACTCAAAATCAAGGAGGCGTTGCAGCGCGTCCCGGGGTTTGCGGAGCTGACGGTCGTCCGCGAATTGGGTCAGCCCAGCCTCCTGGTGGATGTGGATCGCGAAAAGATTGCTCGTTACGGAATCAACGTAGCCGATGTGGAGGCCGTAGTCCAGGCCGGCGTTGGCGGCCAGGCAGCCACGCAGGTAATCCAGGGTGAAAAGCTGTTTGACTTGGTCGTTCGCATGAAGCCGGAATTCCGTGAAAGTGGGGAACAGATTTCCAATCTGCTGGTCGGCACTCCCAACGGGCAACAAATCCCACTCAGCCAGCTTGCCACCGTCAGCCAGGGTACCGGCGCCTCGTTCATCTATCGGGAGAACAACTCGCGTTATATCGGCATTCAGTACAGTATTGTTGGGCGCGATCTGGCACGCGCGGTCGAGGATGGTCAAAAGGCGGTCCGCAAGGCTCTTATTCTGCCCCAAGGATATCGCCTGGAGTGGGGTGGCGAATATAGCGAGTTCCTCGCCGCTGAGAGTCAGATGAATGTGATTGGGCCGGTCACGATCATGCTGATCCTTCTGATTCTCTTCGCGCTCTACGGCAACTTTAAGTTTCCACTCATCGTCCTGCTGAGCGTCGTATTGACAGAGCCTGTGGGAGCGCTCATCGCCCTCAAGCTGACTGGTACGGCGTTCAGCGTATCTTCCGTCCTCGGCCTGCTCGTTCTGATGGGCGTGTCGGTGGAGACGGCCGTGATCGACGTCTCCTACATCAACAAGCTGCGCTTGGCAGGGCACAATATCCGGCTTGCCACGTATGAGGCATCCGTGGTCCGCTTGCGCCCCATCATGATGACTGCTCTTGTGGCGTGTCTGGGACTGCTGCCCGCCGCCCTTTCCCATGGCATCGGCTCAGACACGCAGCGGCCCTTTGCCATCGTGATCGTCGCCGGCCTCATTTCACGGCTATTCCTGGGGCGGGTTGTCAGCCCGGTTCTTTACAAAATGGTCGCGAAGGAAGGTGACATTCTACAGGTTTAGGCATGCCTGGAGCTTCCGGACGCAGCGCCCGCCTAGGGCATTCTTCGGTCCGCGTGACGGCGGAAATCTACTCGCACATGATCCACGGCCAAGATGATGAGGCTCCGCAGCGGTGGGACGAGTTCCCGCTCTAGAATTTACCGGCCAAGCAAGTTGGGGTGTTCAGTGAATCTCGCCGGGGCGTTGCGCGTGCCAGCGCATTCCCCGTAACTCTATGAAAACATGGTAGCGCTAACGGGAATCGAACCCGTATTTAAGCCTTGAGAGGGCTCCGTCCTAACCGTTAGACGATAGCGCCGGATGGCTGAAGTCATTGTAGCAACGATGCGTCAGCGGGCGAAACTACACCGGTGGTCGTTTCCCCTCAGACCCACGGTGCCCCCTGCGCGATAATACTCTCGGATGCGCCGGATTGTTCTGCTCGGTCTCGTTCCGTGGCTCGCCTTTGCCGAGGGCCATTGGGTGCAAATCCGGACGGGGCCTTTCGAACTGTACACCGATGCCGGCGACAAGCCGGGGCGGCAAACGCTGGGTTGGTTTGACCAGTCGCGGTACGTGCTGGGCTACATGCTTGGCAACCAGGATCTGCAGACTTCGCGGCCGGTCCGCATTCTGCTTTTCAAGAATGCTAAAGAGCGCGCCGAATATCCAGTCACTGCACCGGTCATCGACGGCCGCGACCGCTGGGATATTCTCCTTACGGCCGAGGCGCCCATCCCGCACGAGGTTCTTCGTGAGTGCACACGACTATTTCTCGAGAACAACACGGGCCGAATGCCGCCTGCGATCGAACGTGGCATCGCCGATCTCCTCTCTACCATTCAGGTAAACGGCACGCGCGTAACGCTCGGGAGTCCACTCCCGCCAGGCGAACGCAACCGCGATTGGGCTCGCATGCAGCTCTTTGCCACGAATGCGGATTATTACGCCAAGCTGCGCATCCTGCTTTACAACCTGCAAAAGGGCGCGGATGAAGATCCCGCCTATTTGAACGCATTCGGCAAATCGCGCGCCGAGATGGAGAAGGAAGTCGACCAGCACATGGCCGCCGCAAACTACCAAACCGCCGCGGTGGACGGCAAAGCGCTGAGCGTGGAACGCGATTACAAGGAGCAACCGCTGCTGTCGAAGGAAGTGCGGCTGGCGCAGGCGGACTTGTTGCTTGGCGCCTCGTCGCGCGCGGAATATCAGGCGCTGATCGAGGAGCACGAATACGTCGCGGCGTCGTACGAAGGCCTTGGAGAGATGGCGCTGCGTGATAACCAGCCGGAAGAAGCGCGCCGGTGCTTTTCGGAGGCGATCAATGAGGGGACGCCGTCGGCACTGTCGTACATCGCCTACGCCAGGCTGGAGCCCGATAACGCCAAGGCGCTCGCTGCACTGGACAAGGCACTCAAGCTGAACCCCAAGCTCGCGGAAACGTACACCCTAATCGGACGGCGCCAGACTGATGGCCTCAAGCGCATCCAGTACCTCGAAAAAGCCGCGCAGCTCGCGCCTCGCGAAGCGGGCCGATGGGAAGAGCTGGCCAAGGCGTGTCTGGATGAAAAGGTCTTCGACAAAGCTGCGCAGGCCTGGCATAACGCGGAGCACGCCGCTACTACAGCGGAAGAACGCGAGCGTTACTCCGCCGCGCGGGTGGCGATTGATCAGCAGCGTCTTGACTGGCAAGATGCCGAGCGCAAACGGCTGGCCGCCGAGCATGAGCGCGAGATCCGCAGACTGAAAGAGCAGGCCATCGCAGATCTGCGCGCCACCGAAGCCAAGGCGAATGCGGGGCAAGGCCCGGCTCCGGAAAAAGTGGAGAAGTGGTGGGACGGTCCGAAACCGGATGGCCGTGCGACCGGCAGCTTGACGCGCGTCGATTGTCTCGGCCGGCAACTACGCTTGGTCATTGAAGGCGGTGATCACAAACTCACGCGCCTGCTGATTCGCGATCCTTCCCATCTCGCCATTCTCGGCGGTGGCGAACAGAAACTGGGCTGCGGCGTGCAAAAGGCCCGGCCCGTAGTGGTGGAATATTTCGCCAAACGCGACGCCAAACTCGCTACCGTGGGTGAAGTGGCCACGCTCCAGTTCCAATAATGCCGGCCGCGCCATCCAAACGTTGGCTGGTCATCGGCATCTTCTTTCTCTCCTCGAGCATCAATTACCTGGACCGGCAATCGCTCGCCACGCTTGCGCCACTGTTACGCGCGGATTTTCATTTGAACAATACCGAGTACGGTTGGATCCTGGCCGCGTTTTCCATAACCTACGCGGCGGCGGCGCCGGTTGCCGGGTTATTGATTGACCGCATCGGCCTGAACCGTGGTATCACGCTCGCCATCGGAATGTGGTCGCTGGCCGGCATTGCAACGGGATTCACGCGGGGAATCCAGGGCCTGATCGCGTGCCGCGCCTGGCTGGGGATTGCGGAAGCGGGTGGAATTCCAGCGGCAGGCAAGGCCATGCACGAATACCTCGCGCCTGCCGAGCGAGCGCTGGGCAACGGATTCAACCAGGCAGCAGTCTTTCTGGGCGCAATTTTAGCGCCGCCCGTGGCAACGTGGCTGGCGGTTCGGTATCACTGGCGCACGGCATTTATGGTGACTGGCGTCGCGGGGCTTCTGTGGATTCCCATCTGGAACTTCGTCGCGCGCGCAACTCCGCCCGTGCAACCGTCCAAGGTCGAACCCCTATCCAACAGCCTTGGGATTCTGCGCGACCCTCGCATTTGGGGATTCATGGCGGCCAATGCGCTCAGCATGGTGACGTACTCGCTCTGGAGCAATTGGACTACCCTCTATCTGGTGGAAGTCAACAAGCTGACGTTCGTCGAAGCCGCTTACTTCGCCTGGCTCCCGCCGTTGGCTGCGATGCTGGGCGGCTTCGGGGGCGGCTGGCTCTCCTTTCGTTGGGCTCGCGCGGACCGCGATCCCCTAGCGGCGCGAGCGCGTGTGTGTTTTTGGTGTGCGGTCGCAGGTCTGGTGGCGGTCGCCGTTCCCTTCGCTCCCAGCGCGGCATGGGCTGCGGCCGGGATCTCCTGTAGCATTCTGGCGGTCTCTGCCTTCAGCGTGAATCTTTACACTATGCCGCTCGACGTGTACGAAGGCGCCCGGGCTGCGTTTGCCGTCTCGCTGCTGGTTTCCGCGTACGGCGCCATGCAGGCGGTGGCCTCTCCAGCGCTCGGGGCCATCATCGATAGCTGCGGCTACCTGCCGGTATGTGCGCTTGCTTCGGTCACTTCCATGGCGGCTTATGGCATCCTGCGCGCCACAGCATCGCGTTCCACCTAAGGCCAGACTTTTCGCCACAGTACGATTTCACTCCACCCGCGATCATTTTGTGACTCCGAAAGGTACCCAGAGTCATCTATACTGGCTGAACTCCAGGAGAAACAGATGCTCGCCGCGCACACTCAAATGGAAGTTCAACACGGTCTCTTAGCACACCTGGCGGACGCTCGCAGCCAAACAGACCGGCTGTTCGATATCATCAGGCCCGCCGCGCTTTATCAGCGCCCCATCCGGGAGAGGCACCGGATTGTCTTCTACATCGGTCACCTGGAGGCATTTGATTGGAATCTCCTCCGGCCGCGCATTCCCGGCCTCCACTCTTTCCACCCGCAGTTTGATCAGCTCTTCGCATTTGGCATTGACCCCGTTGATGGGGGCCTTCCGTCCGACCGGCCGGACGACTGGCCGTCGTTGACAGAAGTGCATGGCTACAACCGCCGTATTCGAGAGGCTCTCGATGTTGCACTTGTAACCAACGCGTTCTGGGATTCGGAACCGTTCGAGGCGCCCACCCTGCTCAATGTGGCCATCGAGCATCGTCTGATGCACGCCGAAACGTTGGCGTACATGCTCCACCAAATGCCGCTTGAAGACAAAACTCCGCAGCCGGGCGAGCTGGCGCCAACCACCGGACCCGTGGAAGCCCGAATGATCGGGATTCCCGTCGGAGCCGCGACCCTCGGACTTCCCCGCGACGACACGGCCGCTTTTGGCTGGGACAACGAGTATGACGCTCACCGTGTGAGTGTTCCCGCGTTTGAAATCGATCAATACAAGGTCACCAACTGCCAGTACCTGGAGTTCATCAACGCCGGTGGATACGAAAACCAGTCATTGTGGCTAGCCGCCGATTGGCAGTGGAAGGCGGAACACAACATCAATCAACCCGTTTTCTGGCGGCGCCGCAACGCCGAGTGGTACTACCGCACGATGTTCGATGAGATTCCATTGCCGCTAGAGTCGCCCGTGTATGTGAGCCATGCTGAAGCGAGCGCGTATGCACGATGGGTCAATAAGGCGTTGCCCACTGAGCCTCAATGGCACCGCGCGGCCTACAGTTCACCGGACGGAATCGACCGTCCTTACCCCTGGGGCTCTGAAGCGCCCGCCTCGAGCCACGGTTATTTCGATTTCCGGAGATGGGATCCGGCGCCCGTCAACGCCTTCCCGCAAGCTCGCAGCGCATTTGGCGTAGAGGGCTTGTTGGGAAACGGCTGGGAATGGACGTCCAGTGTTTTCGCGCCTTTCGACGGATTCGACGCTTTCCCATTTTACCCAGGTTACTCCGCCAATTTTTTCGACGGCAAGCATTATGTGATCAAGGGCGGCTCAACCCGAACCGCCGCCAGCATGTTGCGCCGTTCGTTCCGTAACTGGTTTCAGCCGCATTACCAGTACGTCTATGCGGGATTTCGATGCGTGAGTCAATGACGACCTTCGAGGAGACACCGAATGTTGACGAACCCCATCATCGCCGATCCGACAGTTGAGTTCGCGGCCGATGTATCCAAAGGGCTCACCAAGCGTGGACAGAAAGAGCTGCCCTCGAAATACTTCTACGACACGGTCGGCTCCCGGCTGTTCGAAGCGATCTGCGAACTTCCTGAGTACGGTTTAACCCGCGCCGACGAACGCCTTCTGCGAACTTTCGCTCGCGACATGGTCGAACTTGTTCCGGGCCCCGTGGCGGTCGCCGAGCTGGGAAGTGGCAGTGGAAAGAAAACCCGCTGGATTCTGGAAGCGCTGTCGCGCCATCGCCAGACGTTCTATTACCCGATTGAAATCTCAGCCGCCGCTCTCGCCATGTGCCGCCGGGAACTTTCAGATATGGACGCCATCAGCATTGTCGGCTTTGAGCGCGAATACCTTGACGGTCTTCTTGAGGTCGCCGCCCGCCGCCAGCGAGGCCATCGCATCCTCGTCCTTTTTCTCGGCAGCACCATTGGCAACTTCGACCGCCCAGCCGATGTCCGTTTCCTACGCGAGGTTCGCCTGATTTTGCAGCCCGGCGACGCCTTGCTGCTGGGCACCGATCTGGAAAAACCGGTCTCTCGGTTGATCCAGGCTTACGATGATCCCCTCGGCGTCACCGCGGCATTCAATCTCAATCTTCTGGCACGCATCAATCGCGAACTGGATGCCGATTTCGTCGTCCAGGATTTCAGGCACGAGGCCCGGTTCAATTTCGATACCGGGAGCATCGAGATGCACCTCCGCTCCTCGCGAGATCAGGTGGTCACCATCCGTGGCGCAGGCATCTCGGTGCCGATTCTCGAGGATGAAACCATTTGGACCGAGACCAGCCATAAGTTCTCAGCGCAAGAGGTCACCGGATTGGCGCAAGGCGCCGGTTTTCGTTGTGAAGCACAGTGGATCGATGATGAGTGGCCGTTCGCCGAAAATCTGCTGATTGCTGATTGACCGCGCGGCGTTGTTCCACGAACCTGCCGACGCCTGATGATAAACTGGCTACCGCCCATGAACATCAGCCGAATTTCTTTGCTTGCCTGCGGCCTTGCATTGACCCTCGCCCAGGCCGCCGCACAGACTTATGACCAGCGCATCGCCGATTCTCTGCGCCGTGTCGACCAAACCGTTGCGCAAGGCCCCTTCCAGGCCAACTGGCAATCGCTCGAAGCCTACCAGGTGCCCGGTTGGTACCGCGACGCCAAGTTCGGCATCTTCATCCACTGGGGCGTCTATTCTGTCCCCGCGTTCGATAGCGAGTGGTATCCCCGCAACATGTATCTCGCGAAAGAGTCTGCCTTCAAACATCACATCGCGACTTTCGGCCCGCAATCCAAGTTCGGCTACAAGGATTTCATCCCCCGCTTCACCGCGGAGCACTTCGACGCCCGCCACTGGGCTGAAGTATTTCGAAAATCCGGTGCGAAGTACGTTGTGCCCGTGGCCGAGCACCATGACGGCTTTCCCATGTACGATTGCAGCTTCACCGAATGGAGCGCCGCCAAAATGGGGCCCAAGCGCGACATCGTGGGCGAGCTGGCAGCGGCCGTTCGCGCCGAGGGCCTGCACCTCGGGGCGTCCTCTCACCGCGCCGAACATTGGTGGTTCTACAACGGCGGCATGAGTTTCAATTCTGACGTCAAAGACCCGCGCTACGCCGCCTTCTACGGCCCCGCCAAACCCGATAAAACCCAGCCTGACGAAGCCTATCTGAACGACTGGCTGGCGCGCACCACTGAGATCGTGGACAAGTATCAGCCCGAGCTCATCTGGTTCGATTGGTGGATTGAGCAGCCGGTCTTCCAGCCCTACTTACAGAAATTCGCGGCCTTCTACTACAACCGTGGCGCTGAGTGGAAACGCGGCGTAGCGATCAACTACAAACACAAATCCTTTCCGGAGCGCGCAGCGGTGCTCGACATTGAGCGTGGTCAGCTCGACAAGCTGCGCCCCATTTTCTGGCAGACCGATACCTCCATCGGCGAGAAGTCCTGGGGATACATCGAGGGCGAAAAGTTCCGGACCACCGATTTCCTCATCAGCGAGCTCGTCGATATCGTCAGCAAGAACGGCACTCTGCTGTTGAACATCGGCCCGCGGCCGGATGGCACAATTCCCGAACCGGTGGAGAAGACTCTCCTCGACCTCGGGCAATGGCTGTCGGTGAACGCGGAGGCGATCTACGGAACAAGGCCCTGGAAAGTGTATGGAGAAGGCCCCACGAAAGTAGTCGGCGGATCGTTCAAGGATACCGCCGGCCATTCGTTCACCGCGCAGGATATCCGATTCACCACCAAGGGAGACACGCTCTACGCCATCGCCCTGGCATGGCCACAGGACCGCAAGCTGACCATCAAATCGCTCGGCGCCGCCGCCTCCATCTCGAATGCGGACATCAAAACGGTGGAACTCGTCGGCTCCCCGGCGCAGCTCAAGTGGCAACGCAGCAAAGATGGTCTGCACGTCGAACTGCCAGCCGAAAAGCCGTGCGACTACGCCATCTCACTCAAGATCCGCTGACGCGGCATTTCGGGCTTTCTCTGCGTCTCAGCGCCTCTGCGGTGAGCTTGGTGTTCGATGTTGCTTCTGCGCCCGGCGCCGAATCATTGGACAATAGCGAAAGATGAAACCGCTCCAGCAAATTGCCTTGCACGACCCGCTCGAGCTAGTGGTGCCCGCTTGCCTGCTGCTCGCGACCCTGGCGGTCGGCTATTTGGTGAAACGCCTGCTTTTCCGTGCGCTGCGCCGCTGGGCCGCCACAACCTCCAGCCAGCTCGACGAAGTCTTCACCAAGTCGCTGGGCACGCCCATCATGATCTGGTCGCTGATCCTGGGCATCTATTTCGCGACCGAATCCCTGGACCTTCCCGAGCGATTCCGCCAGAACGTCGAGCGCACGTTGCTGATCCTGGTGATTCTCTCGCTCACGCTGATGGTGTCCGGCTTGGCCGGCCATCTGATCCGTTTCTACGGCAGCCGCACGCCAGGCGCAATGCCCGCCACCACGCTTACGCAAAACCTCGTGCAGTTATTCATCGTGATGGTGGGCGTCGTGATCATGCTGAACCACCTGGGCATCTCCATCACGCCCATCCTGACAGCCCTCGGAGTCGGTGGCCTGGCTGTCGCTCTGGCGCTGCAAGACACGCTTTCTAATTTGTTCGCGGGCTTTTACATCAGCGTGGCTGGCCAGGTGCGCCTGGGCGATTACATCAAGCTCAGCTCTGGCGAAGCGGGTTACGTCACCGATATTAGCTGGCGCAGCACCACCATCCGCGCGCTCGGAAGTAATGTGATCATCATTCCCAATGCCAAGCTGGCGCAAGCCATCGTCACCAATTACTATCTGCCTGATCGTCACGTCTCGCTCAACATCCCCGTGAGTGTCAGCTACGATAGTGACCCTGAGCAGGTCGAGCGCGTCCTGCTGGAAGAGGTCAGTAACGGCGTAGGCACCATCCCCGGGCTGCTGGCCGAACCCTCGCCGAGCGTGCAATTGATCCCCGGCTTCGGTGATTCCACTTTGAACTTCACGCTCAACTGTTACGTGGCCGAGTTTGCCGACCAATTCCCCGTGCAACACCAGCTGCGCAAGCGGATCCTGAAGCGCTTCCGCGCCGAGCACGTCGAGATGCCATATCCCACACGGACCGTCTACGTGCGCGAGGCTGGCGGTTAAAAGACGGCGACTGGTTCGCACCCTGTAGTGGGGCGGCCGCCCTCGTCCGCGCAGGCCCCCCGGGCCCGGCTCTGCCATCGAGCATCCTCGGCGTCTCGGCGTTGAGATTGGACTACGGCCCTAACCCCCGGTTTCCCAACCGTTTCGTGATAATCTGACATGTGGCTGGCCGCAACTTGCAGGCTCTCGGTGGTTCACTTCCAAGCGAAGGCTGTTCGGCGCGGCTGGCCGCTTTCATTCACCCAGAGACACGGCGCACACGAAACGGGAGCGCCGGCCGGAAGCTGGAGCGGCTCCCAGCCGGCGTATCGCTCAGTGTGCGATTCGTTGCTGTGCTACTCAGCCTGGGTTTGCTCTAACCCAATTTTTGCCCAGCCCCGCCGCAAAATCCAGATCGCTTTTGGTTAACAGCGCACATTTGCTGCCTGACGCGCCGCTTGCCGCTAAGCAAGCGCCCCAGAAACCGCCCTGGTCCGCCCCAATGGTTAGCATTAGGATGCTGTTTGTCGGCCAATCGTGCGCTGAGCTATAGTCGTTTTCACGATGCGATTGACGTTCGTTAGTACGCTTGGCGTGCTCCTGTGCTCCAGTGCTTTGCTGGCGCAAGGCGGTTCCCGTTCCCCCATCGACGATGTCGTTGACTCCCTGTTTCATTTGCGGCAGTTGAGTGACGTCGCAATCTCGCCCGATGGTGTGAACGTGGCGTGGGTGCAATCTCATGAAGATCCGGGAACCGGCACGCTGACTCTTTCGGTCTACACTTCAGACCTCCACAAGCCGGGTAGCGCCCCCCGGCGCGTTACGGCCGACAAAGACAAAGCCGAGCACTACGAGAACTCCGTCGCCTGGTCACCGGATGGAAGATTCCTTGCCTTTTTCTCGGACGCGGAGAAGGCTGGCCAGCCACAGCTCTACGTCACCGATCTCGACAAAGGGAAACTGCGCAAGCTCACTAGCGTCACCGGCGCAATGACCAGTCCTTCGTGGGCGCCGGATGGAAAGTCGCTCGCCGTCCTGTTCACAGAGAATGCGCCACACACGCCCGGACCTCTCGAGCCAGTGCCGGCCGAGACCGGCGTAATCAGCCAGCAGATTTTCATCCAGCGGCTCGCCGTCATCGATGTTGCATCGGGCAAACTGCGGCAGGTGTCGCCTCCGGATCTTTACATCCACGAATACGGCTGGTCGCCGGACAACCAGCGCTTTGTCGCCACTGGCTCGCCCGGACCCGGCGACGACAACTGGTGGATCGCGCAGCTCTACACCATCAATATTGACAGCGGCACAGCCACCTCGATTCTGAAGACTCCGCTACAGGTCGCGAACCCGGTTTGGTCTCCGGACGGAATGAGCATCGCGTTCATCGGTGGCCTGATGAGCGATGAGGGCTTTAACGGCGGTGATATTTACTCCCTTGCCGCCTCCGGCGGTGAGCCGCGCGATCTCACGCCGGATCGCAAAGCGTCTCCCAATTGGCTTCGGTGGCTTCCGTCGGGACAGATTCTTTTTACGGAGAACACCGATGGCGCCGTCGCTGTCGGTTTGCTGGACACTTCGGGTCCGGACGTGAAATCACTTTGGACGGAGAGCTCCGCGCTGCAACTTTCCGTCACACCCGATCTCAAGAACTCGGCGGTCATCCGCGATTCGTTCAGCAATCCGCCGGAAGTCTGGGCCGGCCCCGTCGGCGAGTGGAAGCAGATCACGCGTATCAATGGCGACCTACATCCGTTCTGGGGTGAAGCGAAGAGCCTGCACTGGACGAGCGAAAGTTTCAACGTTCAGGGCTGGCTGGTGTACCCGCGGAACTACGATCCCTCCCGCCGGTACCCTCTCGTAGTTTCTGTGCACGGCGGCCCCGCCCGTATGATGACCTCACGATGGCCATCCACTTTTCAGTACGACATTATGCTCGCCGCCGCCGACTACTTCGTGCTGTGTCCCAATCCACGCGGCAGCTACGGCGAGGGAGAAGCATTCACCCGCGCGAATGTGAAGGACTTCGGCTATGGCGACCTGCACGACATTCTGGCGGGTGTGGACCAGGTCGTGAGCACATTGCCCGTCGATCCCAATCGCATCGGTATCACCGGCTGGAGTTATGGCGGGTTCATGACCATGTGGGCCGTCACTCAAACCGACCGCTTCCGCGCGGCCGTGGCCGGCGCTGGTCTCGCGAACTGGCAGAGTTACTACGGCGAGAACTCAATCGACAAATGGATGATCCCGTATTTCGGCGCTTCGGTTTACGATGATCCGGCCGTGTACGCGCGCAGTTCGCCCATCACCTTCATCAAGAACGTGAAAACCCCGACCCTGATTCTGGTTGGCGAACGGGACGGCGAGTGTCCACTCCCGCAGTCCTACGAATACTGGCACGCGTTAGAGACGCTAGGCGTGGAGAATCAATTTGTGGTTTATCCAAATGAGGGACACCGGATTGCCAGGCCCGATCACCGCAGGGACATCGCCCGCCGCGCCATTGCCTGGTTTGACGGGCACTTGAAGTAAGCCCTAGCGGCTAAAACGGCCCAGCAGCCCGGAAGCGAATGAAAGTAGAGCCAGGCCCGCAGCCATGACGGTGGCATCCGCCACGTCTTTCGTCGGGTCAATCTCCACCAGGTCCAGGATCCGTACCTTTGCGTGCGCCCCGCACAAACGCGCGGCGGTGCGCAGTTCCGCGGGCGTCAGCCCGCCCGGGCGCGATCCCGGCGTCGCAGGCGCAAATGCCCGATCGAGAACGTCCAGATCCAGATCGACGTAGATGGCCTCGACTTCTTGGTCTAAGCGGTCGAGTGCTTCCGATATCGCCGTCTCGATCCCCATAGCGCGCACTTCTGCTGCCGAGACGACTTTAATACCCGCCTCGCGCGCCACGTCGAAGTACGCGCGTGAGTTGGCGAATGGCTGAATGCCAATTTGCACGATCTGCGTTCCCGGCAAGCCGTCGGCCAGTAGAGCTCGCACCGGGTTTCCGTTCGACAGTTCCGGATTCAGGTCTCGTAGGTCGAGATGCGCATCCAACGTGAGCAATCCAGCGCGCGGAAGCTCGGCGCACATGCCGTGGCATCCGGGCCTGGTGATGCTGTTGTCACCACCCAGAAGTACGAGCGCCTCGGCTTCCGCCAGCGCGCTCCGCACCGCGGCGGCAAGGGGACCCAGTGCATCGGCCGGAGTCGAATCCGCTAACGGCAGGTCGCCCCGATCGATAGCGGCAACCCGCGCCAAGTCACGGTTGAATTCAAGGTCGTAGGTGCTGAACCGCGCCAGGATGGACCGTATAGAGGCCGGTGCCAGATCCGTGCGTCCCGGCGTGATCGACCCCAGCCGGAGCGGTGCTCCCAGCACAGCCAGACGGCAGGCCGGGCCGGCCGCGTGCGCGCCGCTCAGCCATGTGCTCGCTCGCGGCCAGTTTGCGTCATCGGGCATCGGCGGCCTTCTCTTTGGCACCCGTGTCAACCACCTTGCCTTGCCGGTAAATGATCGCGCCGCGCTTGATGGTCAGGTCCACGAGGTTGACGCCGAAGTAATAAGGGATTTCGCGGTAATCATTCGCGTTCACAATCGTCACGTCCGCCAGCTTGCCCGGTTCCAGCGAGCCGATGCTCTCCGCGCGGCCCACCGCATGCGCGCCATTGATGGTCGCTGCGGAAATGGCTTCCGCCGGCGACATCCGCATGTGTGTGCAGGCCAGCGATAGAACCAAGGGCATGCTGCACGTCGGGCTGGTGCCTGGATTGAAGTCTGTCGCGAGTGCGACAGCCGCGCCGCCCCCAATCAGCAAGCGGGCCGGTGCGTACCGATCCAACCCTAGATGATGGACCGAGCCCGGCAGCAGCGTCGCAATGGTGGACGACCGGGCCAACGCGCGCGCGTCGTCGGCGTCCGCTTGCTCGAGATGATCCGCGCTGGTGGCCCCAAGTTCAGCGGCAAGCTGTGCGGCGCCTGTATGTGTGAACTGTTCCGCGTGGATTTTCAGTTCAAATCCGTTCTCACGCGCGCAAACGAGATATCGCCGTGCCTGGTCCACCGTAAACGCACCGCGATCGCAATAGACGTCCGCGAAAGTGGCCAGCCGCTGCCGCCGGATGCGCGGCATTATTTCTTCGCACACCCATTGAATATAAGCGTCGGGACGATCCTTGTATTCGGGCGGAACGATGTGAGCGCCCAGGTAGGTCGGAACGATATCGAGTGGCTGGCCGTCGATGGCGGCGACAACCACCAGCGTTTTCATTTCCGCTGTCTCGTCCAAACCGTAGCCGGACTTTGCTTCGATGGTGGTGGTTCCTTGCCTCGCAAAATCGCGCATGGCGCGGCGCGCGGCCGCTTCCAGGTCGCGGGGCGCCGCAGCGCGCACGGCTTTCACACTGGCAAGAATGCCGCCGCCAGCCTCCGAGATTTCGTGGTAGTCCGCCCCGCGAAGCCGCATCTCGTAATCCAGCAGCCTCGGAGGGCCGTGCACCAGGTGCGTGTGGCTGTCCACAAAACCCGGCATCACCACACGACCCGCGGCATCGATTTCCGTGACGTCCCGCTCCCCGGCCGCTAGGCGCTCGACTTCTCCCGCTGGTCCGGCGGCGGCAATCAAGCCGTCGCGAATCAGTAGCGCCCCCTCGCGAATCAATCCTAGATCGCTCAGAGCATCACCGCGTCGGTCACCTTCCGGACCGCGCAAGGTCAAGAGTTGTCCGGCGCGCCGGATCAGTAGAACGTCGCTCATGCGTTAGGCGCGTCTTGACTAGGCGCGCGCAGCCCCGCGCTCTTGGCGAACCGGACAGCCGGCTCATAACCGGCGTCGACATGGCGTAACACGCCGATTCCGGGATCGCAGGTAAGAACGCGCTCGATACAGCGCGCGCTGCTCGCCGTTCCGTCAGCCACGGTGACTTGCCCGGCGTGCAGCGAGTAGCCGATGCCCACGCCACCTCCGTTGTGCACCGAAACCCAGCTCGCGCCAGCGGCGGTGTTTAGCAACGCGTTGAGAATCGGCCAGTCAGCGATCGCATCGCTACCATCGGGCATCCGTTCGGTTTCGCGATAGGGCGAAGCCACCGAGCCGCAGTCCAAATGGTCGCGGCCAATCACGATTGGCGCTCTCAACCGTCCGTCGGCCACCATGCGGTTCATTTCGAGCGCAAACCGCGCGCGCTCCCCGTATCCCAACCAGCAAATGCGCGCGGGCAATCCCTGGAAATGTACACGTTCACGGGCCAGAGAAATCCAACGCGTCAAGCTCGGGTTATCGGAGAATAATCGGCAAACCAACTCATCAGTGGCGGCAATGTCCGAGGGGTCGCCGGAGAGCGCCACCCATCGGAATGGCCCCCGGCCTTCGGCGAATAGCGGGCGAATATACTCGGGTACGAAGCCGGGAATGTTGAACGCGTCTCTCACGCCACGGTCAGCGGCCATGCGCCTGATGTTGTTGCCGTAATCGAACGCGACGGAGCCCTGGCGCTGCAGTTCGAGCATGGCGCCGACGTGTGTGGCGATGGAATCGAGTGCGCGATCGACGTATTGTTTTGGGTCGGCCGCCCGCAGCTTCGCAGCCTCTTCCACCGAGTAACCTACAGGAATGTAGCCATTCAACGGGTCGTGCGCGCTGGTCTGGTCAGTCAGCAGGTCAGGAATGACGCCCCGGCGCGCAAGTTCCGGAAGCACTTCCGCGCAGTTGCCCACCAATCCAACTGACAGCGCTCGCTTCTCTGCCATCGCGTCGCGCAGCAACGGCAGAGCCTCATCCAAGTCGCGAGTCATGCGATCACAATAACCGCTTTGAATACGGCGTTCGACCCGCTGGGCGTCGACTTCGACACACAAAATTGCTGCGCCGTTCATGGTCGCCGCGAGCGGCTGAGCGCCACCCATGCCCCCCATGCCGCCCGTCACTACCAACTTGCCGGCGAGCGATCCCCCAAAATGTTTGCGCGCCGCCGAGGCGAAGGTTTCGTACGTGCCTTGCAAGATTCCCTGCGAGCCGATGTATATCCAGCTTCCTGCCGTCATCTGGCCGTACATGATGAGGCCGAGTTGTTCCAGTTTGCGGAACTCATCCCAATTGGACCATTGGCCGACCAAATTCGAGTTGGCGATGAGGACGCGTGGGGCTTCGTCGTGAGTGCGAAACACACCCACTGGTTTCCCCGATTGCACCAGCAGAGTTTCTTCGTTACCTAAGGCTTCGAGTTCACGCACGATGGCGTGGTATGAAGGCCAATCGCGCGCGGCCTTGCCGGAGCCGCCGTAAACGACAAGATCCTGCGGACGCTCGGCGACATCGGGATCGAGATTGTTCATGAGCATGCGCAGAGCGGCTTCCTGTTTCCAGCCTTTGCAACGAAGGGAAGAGCCGCGCGGAGCACGAATTGCAGCGGGAGCCAGAAGTTCCGAGGTGGGCATAGCGGACCCAGTTACATGATAGCCCGCCCAGTAGCAGGAAGGAGCCGGAGGCCACGCCAGATAGCGCGGCCTCCGTTGAAAACATTACCAGATAAACTTCATCGCGAATTGCAACTGGCGATTATTGGCAGCCGTGCCGCTGATGGTGTTAAAGGAACCGATCTGCTTGATACTAGCCGGGCCAGTCGGATGGCCGGTCGCGTCGTAATTCACGTACTGATCCTCGTACGGGTTCGGCATGGAGAAGATCGGGTGATTCAAGAGGTTGAAGGCTTCGAAGCGGAACTGGAGCTTGAGACGCTCTGTAATCGCGGCGGTCTTTTGGGCCGTGAAATCGAAACTGATGAAGTCCGGTCCACGAAGAATGCCGCGTCCTCCATTTCCCCACACTTCCGCGGAGTTGGGGGTAGCGAAGGCTCCCAGGTTCCAAAAATCCAAAATGTTTTTGGGACCGTTGTTGGGATTGCCGATGATGTCGCAGTTGTCCACTTCGAAGTTTGCATTGTTGACCGCCGCGTCACTCCCGTTGTCGCAGGACTGCGCGAAACCGGTGCGAGCCACAGCGATCCCGCCGATCTGCCAGCCACCGAAAAGCTTGTCTACGGGACCAGACCAATTCGCTCCCCACGCCTTGCCTTTACCGAACGGCAACTCATAGAGGGCGCTGTTCACCCAGTTCAGCTTCGCGTCAAATGCGGACGGGCCGTAATCCAGGCGGTAGTTCCACGGATGCGGGGTAGATGGGCCATTCCCACCGTCACGGGTGGAGGACGCGGAATCCATCGATCTACTCCAGGTGAAGGAGCTCAGGAACGTCACTCCCTGGGAATAACGTTTCTCAAGCTTCGTTTGAAACGAATTATAGTTGGCCGAGGTTACACTCTGAATCTGGTTGTAGTACGAGGCAAGCGATGCATACTTGGGAGCGAGTAGAACCACGGGTTCGACCAACTGGCCGGGGCTCGATTGCTCCGGCTGGGGATCGTTTTGGTCGGTCAGGTGCGGCAGGTGAGTCGAGGCCGAACCCACGTAGCTGACGTCCAACACCAGATTCTGCGCAAGCTCCTGCTGGATGCCAAAACTCCACTGCTGGATGCGAGGGGTCTTCAGGTGAGGATCAATCGTGAATTGCGATGGAGCACTGATCGTTTGTGCCGTATTATTGAAAATCTGGTCCATGATCGAGTACGTGCTCTTGCGGATGTATTTGACGGAAATGGGCGCGCTGCGCGCAAAATCGAACCAGGGATCAGCGTTCATCGGGGAATAAAAGATACCCGCACCGCCGCGGAAGACCGTCTTGTTATGGCCCCAAGAGGGCGACCAGGCGAAACCGAGGCGCGGCGACCAGTTATTGAAGTCGGTGAACACCAGGCTACGGCCCAGAATGTTGCTCCGGATGAAAGGCAGATACTCGGGCGAATTGGGGTCGGAGATGAAGCGCGTCGGCGGCATCCCTTGATAGGGATCGCCTGTGCCTGGCCGGATGATCGTGGGAACGCCGTTGATGATGTCCAAGTTCGTAATCTGATTCCGGTTGTCATACCAATACGGCGAGAGCTCATAACGCAAACCAAGATTGATGGTCAGACTGCGCGAAAACTTAAAATCATCCTGGATATAGTAGGCCTGCGTCCAGCGGAACAAATGGTCGTGAGCATCTCCCGTCGCCACCTCCGAATCGTTGCTGATACCGAGCAGGAAGGACGCCACGGTCAGGCCGCCCGTTCCATCCAGTGCCGCAGTAGCCACGGAAGGAATTTGGAAAGTGCCGCGCGCCAAGTTGTGGTTCAAGAGGTTTAGATACTCGTGGCGGAAGTCGACGCCGGCCTTGATGGTGTGGCGCCCCTTATTCCATGACCAGTCATCGCCGTATCCGTATACATTCTGGATTTTTTGCAGCGGGTTGCCGAAGGCATTCTCGCCCAAGCCGAGAAAATTGTCACCTGCTCCACTGATGCTGGGAGTCCCGTAATCGAGCGGGTAACCCGAAACGCCCGGGATTCCAAACTGACTCCCGGCGATGTTAGTTGTGTTCGCCAGTTGGCCAATGGCACTGGCATTGGCCCGGACGTAATTCGCTTTCAGCTCGTTCACCATCTGCGCCCCGATCGTCCACGAATGGTGCAGAGTCAGCGTCTGAGTCTTGACTGACTCGGTTGTGCCGTTCCCCGGCAAAAGCGAGCCGTTGACTGCATCCTCCCGCGCCCAGGAATATCGGCCCCACAGATTCATGTTGGGGTTGATGACATAGTCGATGCGGCCTGCCGCCTGGTCCCAGTTCGTGGGATTGGCCACCACTCCCGTGTAGTTGTCGCGCAATTGGCCGGGGATGTTCGGCGCCGGTGAGAACTGCGATTGCAGGAACTTGGCCGCAGCATTGTTCCAACACTGCTGTGGGATCTGCATATTGGGCCATGGGACGTCGGTGTTGGGATTCGAGTTGTAGCATCCCGCGGGGAGCGTGTTACCGGGAAAGAACAGCGAGTTGCCGCTTGCATCAGTAATGTGCGGCATGTAGATGGGAGTGTCATACGCGGAGAAATCGCCGGTCTTCACACCGGGTAGGGGCAGGGTAGCCAGCGACGTGCCATTCGTACGGTCGCGCAGGCCTTCGTAAGTGCCAAAGAAAAACAATTTGTCTTTCTTGATTCTGCCACCCGCCGTACCTCCGAACTGGTTGCGCCGGAAAGGAGGTTTGGGAGCGGGCCCGCCGGCGTTGATGTCATTAAAGTAATCCTTGGCGTCCAGCGCATCGTTGCGCAGGAAGTCGTACGCCGTGCCGTGGAGCGTATTGGTGCCTCCCTTGGTGACGGCGTTAATCTGCGCGGCACCGCGTCCGAACTCAGCGGTATAGGAGTTAGTCTGTACCTTGAATTCCTGGATTTCATCAATGGACGGGATGGCGGCGATAGTGTTGGAGTCCGGCGAGGTATTGACCGCGCCATCCAATAGATAGTTGGTGTCCTGGGCCCGCGCGCCCCCCAGCGAGTACTGGTCGCTGTCGCGCCGGCCAATGTTGCGGGTATCCTGGAAGGCCGTGCTGCCGTCTTTGGTGTACGTCACACCTGGCCCAAGCGTTGCCAGATCCAGAAAGCTGCGACCGTTCAACGGCAGGTCGACCACGCGTTTGTTATCGATGACCTGGCCGACGGTACTCGATTCGGTCTCGAGCAGTGGCGCGGCAGCGGTGGCGGTTATCGTTTCGGATACCTGGCCGAGTTGGAGCGTCACGTCCACGCGCGCCTTCTGGTCCACTTCCAAAGTGAACGCCGGCACACTGGCGGTGCTGAAACTGGGGTGTTTCACGGTTACGGAATAGCGGCCCGGTTCGAGCGCGCTAACGGTATAGTCGCCGGTGCTGGTGGTACGGGTCGCGTGCGGCGTGTTGCGATCGACGTTCGTCACAATCACTTCCGCATCGGGGACCACAGCGCCGGTTGCATCAAATACGACACCGGTGACGGTGGCCGTGCCGATCTGCGCAAAGCTCGTGGCGGTGGAAAGCGCTAGTAGCGCCACGACAAACAGGACCTGCACTTTCTTACGATCGAATATCTTCGAACAGAACATAGCTGTATTGGCTCCTCTGCGACCAAAGATGACTGCGATTATTTGTTGCCCCAATGTCATCCCCGCCGGCGGTGTAAATACCGTTAGAACCGGCTGGTGACAAAAGCGATGTTGGATGAAGCATACTCCAATTGGGATCGTCACGCAACCGGAGGCGAGAGCGGCACGTCACGAGGGGTTCCATGAGCGGGCCAGCCAGATCGGATATCAGATCCGATTATCGCGGTCATCAGGAACTTGAATTGGACACGGGCCCGATCCCGACTTAGTATTGTGACTAAGGGTGGTGCTAACTACCCAATTACGAGAAGCGGTTTCCCCGCCGATCCCTTCATTCTCCCCGCCGAGAAGCTCGATCCACCGAGAGAGGCATATGCTGACAGATAAAATTCCAGGCGCTCATTTCATTTTCCACGAACTTGACGCGTCACTGGTCGAGCAGTTGTGTAACGCGGTGTCGCGCCCAGGGCGCGCATTCCATTCCACCGCATCCACGTCGGAGTGCATTTCCGTTGCGGAGCGGGAGCAGGCAGATGTGGTGTTTTGCAGTGCGGATCCGGCGGAATACCGGAGTCTTCTAGCCGCGTTGAAACGGAGCGGCCTACCCCTGCCTGTCGTGGTGGTCAGCCGAATTCCGGAAACTTCAGAGTGGCTGGATGCGCTGGAGGCGGGCGCCACGGACTACTGCGCGGCTCCCTTCGAGCGCCAGCATGTTTCGTGGCTGGTCGAATCCGCGCTGCTGTCGACCAAGCATCTGCGGCCGAGGTAGCGACCGCTAAGCCGGTTCTCCCCCGCCCTTCTTGCTACTGTCACCGGAGGCGACATCCTCGGCCAGGATGATGGCCTCTGCCAGTTCCCGCATCGGCCGCCGCATACGGCGGCTTTCATTGCGCAGCCGCAAATACGCCGCCTCTTCGGTGAGCTTGTGCTTGGACTGAAGAATGCCTTTAGCCCGCTCCACGAGTTTACGGGTTTCGAGCTGGCGCTTCATCTCCTCCGTCTCTTCGTAGAGCCGCACATTCTCGGCGTGGAGGCGGGCTTTGGCGATCGCGCCGCCCATCTGTTCGCCGATAAATGTGAGTAGGGACACTTCTTCCACACTGTGGACACGCGGTTGCTTGTGATGAATGTTGATCACCCCGGTGACGTCGCCGCGGCTGACGAGAGGCACGGAGAGAAATGCTTCATAAGTGTCTTCCACCAGGCCGGCGAACTTCTTAAAGCGCATGTCCGCCGAGGCGTTCTGGTCCAGCGCCACGACGGATTTGTGCTCCGCTACCCATCCGGTGACGCCTTCTCCGGCTTTGATACGGATGTGGCCGATCTCGGCGTCATGGGGAAGCTGGGAGGCGCGCAACACCTCGTCGCCTCCGGGCTCCGCCAGATAAATGAGACAAGCGTCGCAACCGGTAACCTGCACGGTCAACCGGATCAACTCGCACAGCATCTCATCCAGCGTGGCACCGGAGCTGACGATCCGGCTGATCTGGTGCAGGAGATCGAGTTGCGATGCCATTCCCAATTTTGAGCGTAGTGTGCGGGGCGGGAGCCGGTCCAATCGAAATTTTCTATGGCCGGTATGGACGATTCTGCGAATTGGCTCCCGGCGCCGCGGGGATCCGTGGCCTTCTAGGGACCGGGGAGTAGCCAGCCACGGCAGGCCCAGTACCGGGCGTATACTGATGCCTAGAGGGAAGGCTGACGTAAGTTTCCGGCTTAGCCAGGGAGCGCGCGCCATTGCTTCAAGTCCGGAACGGCATTTCCGAATGCGCCGGAAGCAGATATGACGATCCAACGGAAAGTCCCCCTCATCCTCGCATTCACCTTGATCGGGCTGCTGTGCGCCGTGTCCGTTACGTCACGGGTCCTGTTACTCGACAGTTTTGTCCAGCTCGAGGAGCGGGAAGTGCGTTTGAACCTGCTGCGCGCCGACAAAGCCCTTTCGGCTGAGCTGGCGGAAATCAGCCGCTCGGTGCTGGACTATTCGATCTATGACCGCATGTACGCCTTCATGGTCAGCCATGATCCGAAAGTTCCGGAAGCGGAATTCGGCAATCTGGATACGCTGCGCACGAACTTTGTAGGCATCTTCGATCTTGACGGCAAGATGATTTTCGGCAAAGCGGTGGAACTGCCGAGCTCCAAACTCACGGAAATCCCGCAGGGACTGACGGAGAACTTGGCAGCGTCCGACCTACTGCGCCGGCCGGGCGTCGAGAGCCCGCTGGAGGGCGTGCTGATGCTGCCGGGCGGGCCCATGCTGGTGGCGCTCTCCCCGATTCTGACGGGGGAACGGAAAGGGCCGGTGCGGGGAACACTGGCGATGGGACGCTGGTTAAATGCTGATGAAGTGAGCCGCCTTGGACAGAAGACGCGTTTGTCGCTTTCTATCGAGCCGCTGTCTGCCCGGGGATTTCCTGCTGATGTGGGGGCGGCGCGTTCCACTCAGACAACCTGGGTGCGGCCACTGAACGAACAAACGGTTGCCGGATATCTCCAAATCAAGGATCTGCACACGAACCCTGCGTTGATCCTCAAAGTCGAGATTCCACGCGAGATCTACGCTCAGGGCAAGGCGACGTTGCTCTACCTGATGCTGTGGCTATTCGGAGCGGCCATGGTATTTGGCGGTGTCACGCGCCTTCTGTTGGGGAGGGCCGTTCTTGTACCACTAGCCCGGCTTAGCAGCGAAGTGGAGGCGATCGGAAGACGGCAACGAGTCTCAGACCGTGTTCCCATGCGCGGGAATGACGAACTGACGATGCTCGCGGGAACCATCAACCAGACGCTCCAAGCCCTGGAGCACGCTGAGGAATCGCTGCGCAAGTCGCATGCGGAACTGGAAGACCGCGTGCGGGAACGGACCGCCGAACTAGCGGCGAGCAAGGAAGCGGCCGAGGCCGCCAACCGCATCAAGAGCGAATTTCTGGCCAATATGAGCCACGAACTCCGCACGCCCATGAACGGCATCATGGGGATGATTGATCTGGCAATGGACACCGATTCGAGCGCCGAGCGGGCTGACTATCTTGAAACAGCGAGAGCGTCGGCGGCCGCGTTGATGACCATCCTGAAAGACATACTCGATTTTTCGAAGATGGAAACCGAAAGGCTCGATCTGCGGTGCGTCCAGTTCAACGTGGCCGACTGCGTCACCGCCGCATTGCAGACTCTCGGAAGGGCGGCAGACCAAAAAGGACTGCACATGGTGCCGAACTTCGGGCCAGGTGTGCCGGAATCCGTGTTCGGCGACCCCGTCCGGCTGGGGCAGATCCTGTTGAATCTGGTTGGCAACGCCATCAAGTTTACGGAGCACGGGAAAGTCACGGTTCGCGTGGAAGCGGAAGAACCAACGAATGAGACGATTGGTCTGCACTTTGCCGTGTCTGACACCGGAATCGGAATTCCACCCGAGAAACTGGGGATGATCTTCGAAGGCTTTACGCAAGCCGATATGTCCACAACGAGGAAGTACGGGGGCATCGGTCTCGGTTTGACAACCTCAGCCGAGCTGGTGAAGACAATGGGGGGCCGGATCTGGGTGGAAAGCCAGGTGAACGTGGGCAGCACCTTTCATTTTGCGGTGCGTCTCCGGCGGGTGCTACAAACGGAATTGGTGGCCGGCTGAGGCCATCCTCGCTGTCCTATAAGAGGCTGCACTCAACCATATTGAGCTCGTGGACGACTTGTTGGCGCATCTCATCGAGCGATCGTGGCGCGCCCCTCCTGGATGGCGGCAACAGGCTGGCAATGTACTCGGGATCCCATTCCCGTGCCGAGCCTGCCGCATAGAATCCGCTGCAGCGCGCCGCGGCGCAGGCTGCCTGCACCAGCGCCCGTAAGTGCGGGCTCTCACGAGTAATGGGATCATGGTGATGGCCAATGATGTCACTGAGGGCCGGTTGAAACTTCCACAACCGGGAGAGATGGCCGCCGGCCTCGCAGTGATCGACTCCAAAAATCTCTTGTTCCACACCTCGAAAGTCGTCACTGACACTGTCCGAAGTTCTCTTCAGAAACAACGCATAGGCATCCGGCGCCAGCCGGAACAATGCAATCCGCCCGAGGTCGTGGAGGATGCCGGCCGTGTAAGTAATCGGCCGATCCAATCGGTACCATTGAGCCAGTGTTTCAGCCCAAAGCGCCGTGGCCACGCTGTGGCGCCAGCAATCGCGAAGAAGGGATTTGTGGTCGGCACTCATGTAATCTTTTAGTGCCGCGGTGATGAGCATATCACGGACGCGATTTGCGCCCATCAGACACATGGCCCGGAGAATGCTCCTCACCTCCTGCCGGAAACCAAACAATGAAGAGTTGGCAAGGCGGAGCACCTGGCCCGACAAAGCCGTGTCGGTCAGGATCAAGCGAGAGACCTCACGAAAGTCGGCGTCTTCGTCGGTGATTACGCCGAGTAGCTTGCTGGCAACCGCGGGGAAAGCTGGCAGCGATTTGAGCCCCGACAGCTTGCCGAGGTCTATCTGAGGCTGAGAATCCCCGTTGTCACTCAGGCTCGCCTGGTTCATTTGGTTCTGGCCCGCTAAAGCGATTCGTTTAGGCCAATCTGGCTTTCGCTCCAGTGTAACCGAAAACGGTCTTTTTCAGCACAGACCCAAGCATTGCAGCGGTCGCCCTGTTGTGATATTTATAGTCTCAAGTCGTACATCTCAATCCACGTAAGCGCTTCTCTCGGATTGAGCTCAACGATCACTGATTACGCTGAATCAAGGAAGGCACCCAGTGGAGTCCGTTAATAGAAAACTCATCCGTCCATCTTTTAATGAGATCAAAGAGCAGCTCACCCCTCCACGGCGCGCGCAGCAGAAGAAGCCGGTTCCTCCGGATCAGACCAACGCGGAGAATTTCTATTACGTCAAGCAAATGCAAGCCAAGACCCCCATGGTTTTCGTGCTTCGCGACGGCGAGAAACTGCGCGGCGTCATCGAGTGGTATGACAAGTCGTGCTTGAAGGTAAACCGCGACGGCGAACCCAATCTCCTGCTTTATAAGCCAAATATCAAGTACATGTACAAGGACGAGCAGGAATAGCAGCCAGCTCGGCCCATCGCAACACATTCCCTCGTTCCAGCCCCGGTTTTCCTGTGCGACCATAGAAAAAGATGGCCGAGTCCGCTAAGCGCGTTCGTGTCCGTGACCTTCAAGAGAAGAAGCAGCGCGGCGAAAAAATCGCCATGCTTACCGTATACGATGCCACGATGGCGCGCTTGCTCGATCGTGCCGGCATCGACGTGTTCTTGGTGGGCGACTCTCTCGGAATGGTCATCGAAGGCCATGACTCCACGCTGCCGGTAACTTTGGACGCCGTGCGGCATCACACCCAGGCCGTTGCGCGAGGCACCCGGCGCGCGATGGTGGTTGCCGACATGCCGTTTCTCACCTATCAGGTCAGCCCGGCGGACGCGGTTCGCAATGCCGGAGCCCTCATCCAGCAGGGGGGGGCCGCCGCGGTGAAGCTCGAGGGCGGCCGCGCGGTCGTGGAGGTGGTCAAGCGCCTTGCCGAAGCCGGCATTCCGGTGATGGGCCACCTGGGCCTGCTCCCGCAGCACGTCCACCAGTTGAGCGGCTATCGCATGCAAGCCAAGAGCCAAGAGGACGCAGATCAACTTATCGAAGATGCGCGGGCCATCGAGGATGCCGGGGCGTTTTCGGTGGTGTTGGAATCCATACCCGCCGAGGTCGCGCGAACAGTCACCCAGGAACTCCGTATCCCCACGATCGGCATTGGCGCGGGTCCGTTTTGTGATGGCCAGGTGCTCGTTAGCTACGATGCCTTCGGCCTGAATGACGAATTGGTGCCGTCATTCGTGAAACAATACGCAAACTTGGGCGAGCAGATGGTGGAAGCAGCCCGCGAGTATGCCGAAGATGTCCGGCGCGGAAAGTTTCCCGTGCTTGAGCGGCTCGCCGTGCGCCCCGTGGGTAATGGCTCAGGCAAGTGACTGTCCGGCTTCTTCACTCCGTTGCAGACTTCCAGCGCATCCTCGATCCCATCCGCCGTGCCGGCGATACCGTCGGCCTCGTGCCTACGATGGGAGCGCTTCATGCCGGGCACGGGTGGCTGCTCGATACCGCCCGCCGGGAGTGCGCCTGCGTCGTAACGAGCGTTTTCGTCAACCCGATTCAGTTCGACCGCGGTGACGACTACGATCGTTATCCGCGCAGTCTGGCCACCGACGCGGAGTTTTGCGGCACCCACGGCGTTGATATCGTGTTTGCACCATCCGCCGCGGAAATGTACCCGCGCACACAACTTGCATTCGTCGAAGTGACGCGCGTCACGGATCACCTCTGCGGCCAATTCCGGCCGGGCCACTTTCGCGGAGTGGCGACGGTTGTGCTCAAGCTGCTCAACATCGTCGCGCCCAGCCGTGCTTACTTTGGCGAAAAAGACGCTCAACAGCTCGCGGTCATCCGCCGTATGGTGCGCGACCTGAATGTACCCGTCACGATCGTCGAAGTGCCGACGGTACGAGACGCCGACGGCTTGGCGTTGAGTTCACGAAACCAGCATCTGAACGTAAGAGAGCGCCAGATTGCCCCGGTGCTGATCCGTGCGCTTCGATCCTCTCAGAGGCTCATCTCCGATGGCGGTACCCGCGCCGACGAGATCAAGCGGGAAGCCTCACGTGGCTTCGCGGAGCATCCCGAGGTCCGAGTCGAGTACCTGGAGATCGTCGATCCCGAGGAAATGCAGCCTGTCGACTCGATCCTGGGTCCCGTGCGCGTTGCGGGGGCCATTTGGATCGGCAAGACGCGCCTGATCGACAATGTGCTGTGCATCCCGCCCGGCAGCCACCCGGCTTAAGCAAGTCGCGGTCGGATGCGGTGTCATGCATTTGTAATCGAATTCTCCGCTGACCTGACTTATGATCGAAGCAAGGGGGTTAACGGTTGCAAATGCACGGCCTTCCCGCACGGGCCGCCTCACGGCCCGGCCAATGAAACAGCCGGCGGTTTGCCTGATCGCGCTTGCTCTTTCGGGATCAGCTAGTTACGCACGACCCAGAGTCGCGCTCGACCCAACAGAGGCTCTCCGGATCTACAATCATTCGGTATGGCAAGTGGAAGACGGCTTGCCGCAAAACTCCATCCAGGCCATCACTCAAACCAGCGACGGTTATCTTTGGATAGGCACAGAACTTGGCCTAGCCCGTTTTGACGGCATCCAATTCACCGTTTTCGATAGCAAGAACACAGCGCAGCTCCTATCGGGTTATATTAAGACGCTTCTTCCCGGACGCGACGGGTCCCTTTGGATCGGCACACGAAGGGGCCTGACCCGGCTTAAGGATGGGAAGTTCACCACGTACACGACGCGCGAAGGACTTTCCGGGGACGCCGTGGTATCGCTTGCGGAAGATCGCGACGGCCTACTGTGGATCGCCACTGAGAACGGCCTGGACCAGTTCGTAGGCGGGAAGTTACACAGGTATAGCGGCGGCTGGGATTCGTCCAAGATCAGCTGCCTTCTCTACGATCGCGACGGATACCTCTGGATAGGTACCGAAGACCAAGGCGTATACCGCCTGAAGGATGGGAGGTCCACACTCTTCACGACGCGGGGAGGTTTGCTCACCAACAAAGTCCTGTCTCTTTTTTCAGACCACGAAGGAAGCCTGTGGATCGGCACCGATAAGGGCCTGAACCGGCTTAGGGCAGGCCAGGTGTCCGCCTATACAACGCGCCAGGGACTTTCGAACCAGACGATTCTCTCCATCGGCGAGGGGCCGGACCACGCTATTTGGGCCGGAACAGAGGGAGGTGGGCTCTGCCGGTTGGACAACCGGCGATTCACGGCATACAAGAATGACGACGGACTATCGAACGATGTGGTTCAGGCCCTCTACAGGGATCTGGAAGGAAGCCTGTGGATCGGGACCGATGGCGGGGGTTTGGACCGGCTGAAGCCTAGAAACTTCCTCACTTACACGGCCAACGAGGGCCTATCGCACAACCTGGTCACGGCCATACGCGAGAGCCGGGATAGAAGCCTCTGGATCGGCACTGAAGGAGGAGGTCTGAATCGCTTGCGGCGCGGAGAATTCACGGTCTACTCGACCAAGCAGGGGCTTTCCAGTAACTTGATCCGATCGATCACGGAAGGCCTAAACGGTGATCTCTGGATAGGTACGGATGGCAGCGGGCTGAATCGCTTCAGCGACGGCAAGTTTCAGACTTACGGCGCAAAAGACGGGCTCCCCAATGGCGTCATTCTGTCCCTGGCTGTTGACGGCGGTGGAAGCCTATGGGTCGGCACCGCGAATGGGCTGGCGGAGTACCGCGATGGTAAGTTTCGAACATATTCGGCGCAGGATGGCGTTCCAGGCCGGGTCGTCATGAGCCTTTTTGTGAGCCGTGACGGTAGCCTGTGGATCGGGACTGTCGATGGCGGTCTGATCCGGCGGAAGGACGGCAAGTTCACGACGTACACCTCCAACGACGGCCTGCCGCCGGATTTTGTGGACGCGATCTACGAAGACCAGGAAGGCATCCTGTGGATCGGCACCAACGGCGGAGGATTGTGCCGTTTTGAAAGCGGTAAGTTCACTCTTTTGACCACGCGAGAGGGGCTGTTTAGCAACGTTATTTACCAAGTCCTCGAGGGCAGCCAGGGGAATCTGTGGATGGCGTCCAGCAAGGGTGTATTTCGCGTTCCCAAGCAGCAACTAAACGCGCTTTCCGCCGGCAAGATCAAGTCCGTCACTTCTTTCTCATACGACAAATCCGATGGGATGAAAAGTCCAGAATGTACTGGACCGAACCAGCCGGCGGGCTGGAAAACAAAGGACGGCAGGCTATGGTTCCCCACCGTGAAAGGGGTGGCCGTGGTCGATCCCGAGCACCTTTTGGTGAACTTGACACCGCCTCCAGTGGTCATCGAAAGCGCCCTGATCGATAAGAAACCTGTTCCGGTGCAGGCGCAAGTGAGCCTCCCGCCCGGTCAGGGACAATTTGAATTCCACTACTCCGGGCTCAGTTTTCTAGCCCCTCAGAAAGTGAGGTTCCGGTACAAATTGGAAGGTTTCGACCCGGACTGGGTGGAAGCAGGCGATCGGCGGGTGGCTTACTACACGAACATGGCCCCTGGGAGCTACACGTTTCGAGTAGTGGCCCGCAATAACGACGGCGTCTGGAATGAAAACGGGGCTTCCATCAAGATTTCCCTGGAGCCGCATTTTTACCAGACGGACTACTTCTACGCGATCTGCATTCTGATGACCTCTCTCGTAGGGATCGGCGCCTATCGCCTTAGGATGAGACAGCTGAGGGAGCGCGAAGAACAGCTCATCTCGTTGGTGGACGAACGCACGAAAGAACTGCGGCAGGAAATTGCGGAACGAAATCGGGCCGAAAGCTTGCGCCAGCAGAGCGAAAAGCGATTCTCGCTCTTGTTCGCGGCGAGCCCTCTGCCGATGTTTCTCTACGACATGAAGACGTTGGAGTATCTGGAAGTGAATGACGCCGCGGTGCGCCACTATGGCTACACGCGCGAAGAATTCCTCCGAATGACCCTTGCGGACATACGGCCTCCCGAAGATCTTGAGCGCATGGCCGAATCCGTCAAGAATCAGAGCTCGACTCCACAGCATCTCGGCCAGTGGCGGCACATCTTGAGGGATGGCACGCTGATCGATGTCGAGATTATCGCCCACACACTTGAGCTAAATGGCCGGCAGGTATCTCTTGTGGTGGCGCAGGACATCACCGAACGCAAGCGCCTGGAAGAACAGCTGAGAAACTCGAAGGAGGCGGCGGAGGCCGCTAGCCGCACCAAGAGCGAGTTTCTCGCGAATATGAGCCACGAGCTCCGCACCCCGATGAATGGCGTTCTGGGAATGACCGACCTGGTCCTGGACACCGAGCTCACTGAGGAACAGCGCGAGTACTTGCTCGATGCCAGGCGATCGGCGGAGTCTTTGCTGGCGCTGCTGAATGACATTCTCGATCTCTCCAAGATCGAAGCGGGCCGGATGGAACTGAGCCACACAAGTTTCTCGCTGCGAGAGTGCGTCAAGGCGGCCGCCGCCACCTTGACGATCAACGCGGAACAAAAAGGCCTGCGGCTTTCCGCCGATGTCGCGGACGAGGCGCCCGATCAAATCACGGGAGATCCCTTGCGGCTTCGCCAAGTGATGCTGAATCTGCTGAACAACGCTATCAAGTTTACGACCTCCGGATCCATTGCATTGCGGGCCACGCTTGACGATCAGCGCTCGGACAACGTCACGCTGCATTTCTCTGTTGCCGACACGGGTATCGGAATCCCCGCCGATAAGCTCGATCTGATCTTCGAAGCGTTCCGCCAGGCCGATTCCTCCACGTCGCGAACATATGGCGGAACCGGTTTGGGATTGACCATCTGTTCGCGGCTGGTCAAGATGATGGGCGGGCACATTTGGGTGGAGAGCGAGCCCGGCAAAGGCAGTACGTTTCACTTCACCGCGAGTTTTCAGCTGGACACCGACGCCGCGCGTCCTCCCAGGGCCGCGCTAAGCCGCTAGCGGGTGTCTCCGCTCCACGCCCGACAGCATCTCCCAAAGCGCATCGAGCACGCGGCCGGCCGACTCTTTGACTGCGGCCGCGTTGCTCGCATCCACGTAACGCTCCAGCAGCTCGCGCTCGACGCGTGAGTGTTCCTTGTCCGCCTCGATATGCGCGTCAAAGTAAGCCAGTGTGCGCAGACTGTCGATATCGAGATGCTTTTTGAGCCCTTCTATCTTCGATTCCGCGACCGCCGGAATCTGGCTCTCATACGCATACAGCGCCGCCAAGCCCTCAGCCGTGCTTCCGTCTTTGCAGATGGAGCGGAAGGTCCGAATGAGGCCGGTCGTCTCCTGCCACAACTCGGTGAGTTGGACTTCCTCGCGATTCACGCCCACGCCCTCCGCGAAGCGCAGCCACAGTTCCGGGTGATTGGGGTTCCCGGCTTCCTCATCCACCAGGTTGGCAAGAATGTGGCGCCGCGTCTCGCCGTCGGTGGTATTCGCATGCACGGCGGACAAATATGTCGGAAACGCTGCCACGTGGTGATAGTACTGCTTCGCGTAGTCGGCCAGCGCTTCGCGGCTCAACTGTCCGCGGGTCCAGCGCTGATAGAACGGATGCAACAGTATCCTCCGGGCATTCACTTGTGCGTCAATGGCGTTGATGAATGAACTTGCTTCGTTGCTCATGGTTTCCTCTCAGGTGGCAGTGTTGCGATTTCATTTACAGCGATGTGAGCCGCCTTCGTCCGCCGGCGCAGTTCCAACCGATACTCGCGTCTTTGAAGCGCTTCGTCATATCGCCGGCACTCTTCCGGGCCCTCAGGAATTACCGGACAGATCGGCGTGCGTTTTCCCTCAGCGTCGAGCGCCACAAACGTCAGATACGCCGAGGACGTGTGGAGGCGGTCACCGGTGCGCAAATCTTCCACCCAAACCTTCACGCCCACTTCCATTGAGGTGTGGAAAACGCGGTTTACCGACGACCGCAACAGAATGAGCTGCCCGATTTGCACCGGGTGCAGAAAATTCATGTGGTCCACCGAAGCTGTGACTACCGCGCAGCGCGCGTGCCGCAACGCCGCTAGCGCCCCGGCCAAGTCCACCAGGTGCATGACCTTGCCGCCCAGAACGTGGCCCAGAACGTTGGCATCGTTCGGCAGGGCCAACTCCGAATATTCCGACTGCGATTCGCGGACGGGTTTCGCTTGCATAGAGGATGAACCGGTCAAGCCGCCGCTGGCCTGCGCCGCAGATAGCTTCCGACGTATGCCAGCACCTGCCGCTCCAGCACGGGATCTTCGGCCAGGGCCGTCAACGCACCGCGCGTCTTCTGATATTCGAATGCACCACGGCGATGCGGATGATGATCCCGCTCCACAACGTACTCGACACGGATCAAGTCGCCCCGGTCCTGCGCAATCACGAAGCGCACAGCGTCGCCCGCGTTCGTTCCCTGGCAACGCGCGCACCTTCCCCGCGCATAGCCCATGTTACAGAACTCGTTCAGCGTGGAATCATCCGGGACAAAAGACGCGGCCTCGGCCCGGCAAACTCCTCGCCAGACATCTCCCAGCGGCATGCGCGTCGTTGCTTCGCGCCATCGCTCAAGGGGCTCAAAAAATGGGCACGCCACCGAGGTATAGTAGCACAGGGATGCCGGAAAATCGGTTGGACATTTTGAAGAACCTGGTGGCGCAAAATCCGAGCGACAGCTTCGCGCGCTACGGTTTGGCGATGGCATACGCGAGCACCGGCGACTACGGGCAGGCCGTGGAAGAATACGGCAAGCTGATCGGCCTCAATCCCAAATACGTGGCCGCTTACTATCACGGTGGCCAAGCTCTCGAAAAACTTGGACGGACGGACGAAGCCCGGGACATCTACCGCCGCGGCATCGTGACCAGCACTGAGATCGGCGACCAGCATACGCGCAGCGAACTGGAAGCCGCGCTCGATCTGCTCGGCTAACGCGGTACGACGCTTTTTCCATATCACCTCGCAACTGTCGGGCCAAATGTATTTGGGGATGCTTTTGTTATCATAAGAGTCGGATGAGCTTGCTTTCGCCCAGACTGCAATTGAAGGTCGCGCAGAAGCAGATTCTCACCCCGGGTCTCGTCCAGATGGTGACGGTCTTGCAGTTGAACCGTCTGGAACTGAAGGAGATGATCAACCAGGAGATCGTCAACAACCCCGTCCTGGAAGAAGCAACGGAAGATAGCGCGGAGGAGATCACGCCGGAGGAGTTGCAGCCGCTGCTGGAAGCTCCGGAGCGCATCGAGCCCGCCGATCAGCAAATTCTGGAAAGTACCAACGGCTTGAGCGACGGCGCGGCCGAAATGGCCGCCGGTGAAATTACACTCGAGCCGAGCCTTCCTCAGGAAGCCGCCGCGGACGTGGCCGAAGGCGCGGTGCCGTTAGATGCCGCGCTGCCCGCCACCGAGGAAACCCCCACAGCCGCGGATCCTTTTGACGAGATCGATTTCGGCTCCTTCTTTGACGATTACCTGGACCCGGGTTACAAGAGCCCGGCGGCCGAGTCGGTCGAAAAGCCATCCTTCGAAACTTTCCTTTCCGCTCCGCTCACTTTAGGCGACCACCTACGCTCGCAACTGAGTGTGAGCGTGATTGCCGACGACATCCGGGATGCAGCCGAAACCATCATCGGCAATCTGGATGAAGACGGATACCTGACAGCGCCGCTCGAGGAAATCGCCGCCATGGGCGACCATACGCAGGAGCAGATTGAGGCCGCGCTGAAGGCCGTGCAATCGCTGGATCCGGCGGGTGTGGGCGCGCGCGACTTGCGTGAGTGCCTGCTGCTCCAGCTTGACAGCCGCAACGCCAAGGGCGGCGTGGCGTGGCAAATTGTCGCCAACCACCTCCGCCTTGTAGAAACGCGGCAGTTGCGGGAACTGGCGAAAGTGCTGGGCCGCCCAGCCGAGCACATCGAGATCGCCGTCCACGTGATCAAACGGCTGAATCCGAGGCCCGGCCTGCGTTATTCCGGACCCGGCGCGCGCGTGGTCGAACCCGACGTCTACATTACCAAGGATGGCGACAACTGGATCATCCAAATGAACGACGAGGAGATCCCGCAGCTCCGCCTGAATTCGCAGTACCGCAAGATGCTGGACCGCGACCAGGGCGCGGCCAAGGACGTGCGCGATTACGTGCGCGAGCGCTACACTTCAGCCATCCAGTTGATGAAGAATATCGAGCAGCGGAAGCAGACCATTCTCAAAGTTTGCGAGAGCATCGTGCGCCGCCAGACCGAGTTTTTGGCCCAGGGCCTCGACTATCTCAAACCGATGATGATCAAAGAGGTGGCGGAGGAAGTGGGCGTACATCCCTCCACCGTCAGCCGGGCCGTTGCCAGCAAGTATGTGCACACGCCGCAGGGAGTGTTCGAGCTGCGTTATTTCTTCTCCGAGGCGGTCCAGGGGCCTCAGGGAAGCGGAACGCCGCTGCTTCTCTTGAAGCGGCGCGTCAAGAAAATGATCGAGGAGGAAGATAGCGCGCACCCACTGACCGATGAGCAGATCACCGCGATGCTGCAAGCTTCCGGCATTCAGGTCACGCGCCGAACGGTAGCGAAGTACCGCGAAGACATGAAGATTCCCTCCACGCATCAACGACGCATCCGGAACTAGTCGTCCCGGCTGAACCTGGAGGTCTGTACATGCGAATTACATACACCGGCAGACAAGTGGAACTGGCTCCAGCCCAGCTTCGCAAGATCGAAGCTCAATTTGACAAGCTCGGCAAGCTGCTCGACCGCAAGCACGAGCGAGAAGCGCACGTGGTGCTCTCCCACGAGCGGCATCTGCATCGCGCTGAAATCAGCGTGAACTACCATAACCATCCGCTCGTGTGCCTCGGCGAGAACACGGACCTGTTTACGGCCATCCATTCTGCCATCGAGAAGCTGGAAAAACAGGCCATCAAAGTCCGCGCCAAGTGGCGTGACACCAAGCGTGCGCCGAAAACAACGCCGGCCGAGCCCGCAACCGCCGCTCCGGCTCCGGAACCTTCGAGCGAAGGGGAAGAGAAGAAGATTTTCCGTATCAATCATCACCAGCGCCGCAAACCCATGACGCTGGATGAAGCGCTTCTCGAAATGGAGAGCGACCGCGACTACCTTGTCTACCGCGATGCCGAGACCGACCGACTGGCGGTTCTCGTGCGCCGCCGGGACGGCAACTTCGATTTGGTGGAAGCCTGACACCGAATGGCCCGTAAGAGCCTGGACCACCCGCGGCGACGAGTTGGCGACAAGACCGCCGCGCCCAGCGCTGAGTTGGTGATCATCACCGGCCTCAGCGGTTCGGGCAAAGGTTCCGTGCTCAAGGTTTTCGAAGATCTTGGCTATTATTCGGTGGATAACCTGCCGATCGGCCTTATCCCCAAGTTCGCCGAGCTGACGCGCGATTCCGCTTCCATCCGCTTCGCCGCGCTGGTCGTCGACATCCGCGAGGGCCAGGGCCTGAAGCGTTTTCCGGAACTCTACGCCCGTATCCGCCGCGAGATTCCCACACGCCTGATTTTCATGGAGGCCGATGACGACACGATCGTGCGCCGTTTCAGCGAGACCCGCCGCCCGCATCCGCTCGGCACCGGCCAATCCATCAGCAAGAGCATCCGGCAGGAGCGGAGGCTGCTCGCGCCCATCCGTAAGCTGGCGGACCTCACTATCAGCACGTCAAAGTTCACGGTGCATGAGCTGCGTGATTTCATCCGCGAGAAGTTCGTCGGCGAGCGCGAAGAGCAGAAGATCATGGTCTATGTCACCAGCTTCGGCTACCGTCACGGCGTTCCTCCCGACAGCGACCTTGTGTTCGATGTCCGCTTCCTGCCCAACCCCAATTACATCCCGCGCTTCAAAAAGCTCACGGGCCGCCATCCGAGTGTGGCACGGTACATCCGCTCATTTCCGCAGACCGTGGAGTTCATCGACCGCATCTCCGAGCTGCTGGTCTATTTGCTCCCCCACTATATTCGCGAAGGGAAAAGCTACCTGACTATTGCTTTCGGCTGCACTGGAGGCCATCACCGCTCGGTCATGATGGCCGACCAGATTCGCAAGAACCTGGCGGAAGCCGGCTACCGCGCCAAAGTCACCCACAGAGACATGACGAAGCCGGTATAGACAAGATGAGCCGCACCGCCGTCCTGCTGGTCGATTGTCCTGATGCCAAAGGCATCGTAGCGTCCATTTCCAGTTTTCTTTATTCCCACGGCGCCAACATCCTGAGTTCGGACCAGCACCAGGACAATCAAGCCGGCCTGTTCTTCATGCGAGTCGCGTTCGACCTCGCTGAATTCACGATCGAGCTCGGAAATTTCGCGCGCGCATTTCAACCCATCGCCGACCGATTTCAAATGCAATGGCGTATCGAAGATACGGCCCGTCTGTCGCGTGTGGCGATTTTCGTCTCGCGCTATCAACACTGCCTGGTCGATCTGCTGCACCGCCACCAGACGGGTGAGTTGCCCTGCGAGATCGCGCTGGTCATTAGCAATCATGCCAATGCCAGACCGCTGGCTCAGTTTTATAACGTCCCGTTTCATCACTTGCCGGTTGAAGCGGCACGCAGGGCCGAAGCCGAAGCCACGCAGATCGAGCTGCTCGAGCGCAACCAGGTGGATTTGATTGTGCTCGCGCGCTACATGCAGGTTCTCTCACCGGAATTCGTCGCGCGTTACCCGCTCCGCATCATCAACGTCCACCATTCTTTTCTTCCCGCGTTCAGCGGAGCGCGCCCATACCACGCGGCGTTCGAGCGCGGCGTGAAGCTGATCGGCGCCACCAGCCATTACGTCACGGACGAGCTAGACGCCGGACCCATCATCGAGCAGGATGTCGCGCGGATTTCGCACCGCGATCAGGTGGAGCACCTCATCGCCAAGGGCCGTGATCTCGAAAAGGCAGTGCTGGCCCGCGCCGTGCGCTGGCACCTGGAGCATCGCATTCTGTTTTACGGCAATAAGACCGTGGTTTTCGACTGAGACTACTCCCAGCGCAGCGCCACCGAGGGCCGGATGCGAACCCGCGCGCACCGATGGCACTAGCGATGCCGCGGCGGCAACCACACCCAACACGGCCGCGCCCAACAGGAACACCGTGGGATCGGCGGGCTTGACGTCGTACAGCAGCGTGGCGAGGAAGCGCGTTAGTACGAACGCCACCGCTGCGCCAATCACTAAACCCACACCGGCCAGCCGCAGGCCTTGCCATAGGACCAGGCCCAGTACATCGCGTACTTCGGCGCCCAGCGCCATGCGGATGCCAAATTCACGAGTGCGCTGCGTTACCGAGTAAGCCAGCACACCGTACACACCGATGGCTGACAACAGCACCGCGAGTGCGCCGAAGATGAGGCACAGGACCATGGATGCCCGGCGGTCCACCAGGGACGCGGAAACCCGCTCCGGCATGGTCTTGGTGTCGAACAGCGGCAGTTCTGGGTCGGCCTGGAGGATTTCACGGCGGATAGCGCTAATCAACTGCGGGTTGTCCCGCTCGGTTTTCACGACCAGGTGCATGCCGTGCTGCACCCATTGCTTGTAGTGGAAGTAGACTTGCCCTACTGGATTCTGCTCGGCCAGGTTGCCGGTCTTCACACTGCCCACCACGCCAACGATTGTGAAATGCGGTTCCTTCTTGCTATCGGGGCTCTGGTCATCGATGCCGCGGCGCACCGTATTACCGATCGCTCCTCCGTTGGGCCAGTACTTGCGTGCCAGGAATTGATCGATGAGAACCACCTTTTGCGCATCGGGCCCGTCGCTTTCGCTAAAGTTGCGGCCCTCCAAAATCGGGATGCCCATGGCCGGCATATATCCGGGGTCCACGATGTTCCATCCCGGCACGGGCGGATTCTCGCCGGGCGCGAGCGGGTGGCTGTCGATTTGAATCACGCTGGCATTGTTGCTGTTGCTGAACGGCAGGTAGCTGGTCACGCCGGCGTGCCGCACGCCCGGCGTTGCGCGCAGTTTCTCGAGCAGCGAAGAGACGAAGTTACGAGCGGCCGCATCCTCTTTATACCGCGCATCCGGCAGCGAGAACTCAGCGGTGATCACGTTTTCCGAACGAAAGCCAGGATTCACGGTCAGGAGCCGCGCAAAGCTCAGCGTCAACAGACCCGAGCCGATCAACAGCACGAAGGCGAGCGAGACCTGGCACACCACCAGCGCGGAGCGCACCCAGAGCGCGTGGCGGCCCATGGTGCCCGCACGCTCATTGCCGCGGAAAATCTCATTCAGGTTGCTTCTCAGCACGTGAATGAGCGGTACACTCCCGAAGACCAGCCCGGTGAGCACAGCCATCCCAGCCGTGAACGCCAGAACGCCGGTATCGATCCGGATCTCGCCCGAGCGCGGCAGGTCTTTCGCAGCCAGAGACAAAAGCAGCCGCACACCACCGTAGCCGAAAGCGACTCCCAGCGCGCCGCCGAGCACCGCCAGCGTGACGCTTTCCGTCAAAAGTTGCCGTGTGATCCGCCACCGGCCTGCACCGAGGCTGAAACGGATGGCCAGCTCCTTCATGCGCACGTTGGAGCGAACCAGCATGAGGTTCGCCAGATTGACGCAGCCGATCAAGAGGACAAAGCCAACCGCTGCCTGCAACAGGTACAGGATCGGGCGGACGTCGCGCACTAGCTCGTCCTGCAACCCGACGACCTTTGTCTGGAAGCGCGCGTTGATGAGCAGTTGGCGATACTGCGGAAACCGATCGAGGTTCTGTTTGTTCAGCGCGTCGATGCGCTGCTGCGCGAGAGCAACACTTACACCCGGTTTCAGGCGCGCGATCATACCCCAACTGTTGCTATGCCGCGCGTCATCGGAGGTTTGCTGCGGCGTAAACGCGAAAGGAACCCAGAGGCGCGGCGGTTCGCTGCCCAGCGAACCAAATCGATCCGGCAATACACCAACGATCCGGTACGGCACGCCGCTCAAGCGAATGTCCCGGCCGAGGACAGCACCGTGGGCGAACATGTCTTTCCAAAGACCCTCGCTCAAGATCGCGACATGTTCTTTGCCGAGCACCGCCTCGTCTTCGGTGAAGACCCTGCCCAGGAGTGGTTGTACACCCAGAGTCCGGAAATAGGAGGGCGTGACGTACTGTCCACGGATGCGTTGCGGCGTATTCGCCAAGCCCACGTCATAACCGTCGTCGCCGATTAGAGCGACTTCAGAGAACACGTCGGTCAGCTTTCGGCGGTCCAGATAATCGGGGGTGGCGTTCGATCCCCGGTCACTGACACCAACGCCAGGGTAGAGATTGTACATCGCCACTAGGCGGTCCGACTCCGGAAATGGCAACCCTCGCAGCAAGACACCATCGAGAACAGTGAAAATCGCGGTGTTGGCCCCAATGCAGAGGGCGAGTGTCAGCAGTGCAGCCAGCGTGAACGCCTTTTGCTTCCACAGCAGTTTGAGTCCGAATGTCAGGTCCTGTAACATACCGCGCAATCCTTTAACAGCTAATACGCGCCGCCTGCCGGTCCAGTTCCAGAATGTCCGGCCTACTCGACGATCTTTTGGTACTGATTCAGCTTCAGACCGGTGACCGTCTGCTCGTTTCCATTCGGCCAACGGATGTCGAGCCGCACGGGGCCAGAAGGCGGATCTCCCAATCCGAAGATTACGCGATGGTCATGCGAGGAAATGTAGCTCGTTCCGCTGGTGATCCAGCGCGTGAGCTTGCGGCCACCAGCCGTGAGCGTTAGCTTCGCGCCGATTGCATCCCGGTTGCTCTTAGTTCCTTGCAACTCGATTCCGACCCAGGTCTTCTCGCGGCCGACGTTGTTGTGCAACAGGATGGGCGTGTCGTTCAGGCGTGTGAAGACGACGTCCGTGCCGCCATCGTTGTCGTAGTCTCCAACCGCAAGTCCCCGGCCGAGATAACGCGAACGGAAGACCGGGCCCGCGGACTCCTTCATGTCACAAAACACGCCCTTGCCATTATTGGCCAGCAACATAGGCGGCTCCTCATAGCGGACGTCCAGGCGGGTCTTCTCGATCACCGGGTTGAGATGGCCATTGACAAATACGAGGTCCAGGCTACCGTCGTTATCGAAGTCCAGAAAATGCGCGCCCCAGCCAACGAAAGAGCGAGTCAGTGTAGCGAGGCCGGATTCGCGTGTCCACTCCTGGAACGGGAATGCGCCCTTGTTCAAGAACAGGGCGTGTTGCTCGTCGTTGAAATTGGTCACGAAGAAATCGGGGCGGCCCTCGCCGGTGATGTCGCCCGCGTCCACGCCCATGCCGGCGCGCGCCATGCCATCGGCAGTCAAAGCTACTTCGGCGTCGAGTGCGGCGTCGATGAATGTGCCATTGCGCTGATTGATGAGCAACAGATTGGGCGAAGCGTCACGCGCTACGAAAATGTCGGGCCAGCCGTCGTCGTCGACGTCGATGCTCACCGGGTCCAGGGCGCGCCCCACTAGTTTCGCCAGGCCGGCCTGTGCCGTGACGTCGGTGAATGTGCCATCGCCATTGTTGTGATAAAGCGTAGGCGGCTCCCCCTCGTACGCAGTTTGCGCGCAGTATGTGCGGAGGCCGTTGAATTCGCAGCGGTGGATGTCGCTATAGGAAAACTTGGCGTAATTGCAAACGAACAAGTCCAGCCGGCCGTCGCGGTCGTAGTCGATCCACGCAGCGCCCGCCGCCCACTTCCCGGAGTTCTTGACGCCGGCCTTTTCGGCGATGTCGGTGAAAGTGCCGTCGCGATTGTTGTGGAACAGCGCGCAGGCCGGATAACCGGTTACGAACAGGTCGGGATAGCCGTCATTATCGAAGTCGGCGGCGGCGACACCCATACCGTAGAATGGCAGCCGTTCGATCCCTGCCTTGGCCGTCACGTCCTCAAAGGTGCCGTTGCCCAAGTTGCGATAGAGGCCGTTGCTAGGCGGCGCGCTGTGCGGACTTTTGGGTGTCTCGCCACCGGTAACGAAGAACAGGCCGGGCAGCCCACTGTGATCGAAGTCGATAAACGCAACACCGCCACCCATGGTCTCGACCAGATACCTCTCGCTCGATTCTTCACCGCTGACATGCCGCCAGCGGATTCCGGCTTGAGCTGTCACATCCGTGAAGATATCCGGTGCGGCGGAAACCGGCCACTTGACGGCCCCAGCGCACACACACAAGACCAGGAGTACCGCTGCCACCCAGCGCATCACTTGCCCGCCGCCTTCAGCTTTTCGTACCGGCTCATCGCGCTCGCAGCATCATCAGCACGGCCGAGGCGGCGGTACAGACGCGCCAGTGCAAACTGGACCCTGCTTTCTTCCGGCGCAAGGCGCGCGGCAGTTTCCAGATGCTGAAGCGCATCGCCGGTAGATCCGTTCTTCAGCGCCAGATTTCCAAGACGATAATGTGACTCGACGCGGCCCGGATCGAGATCCACCGCTGTCTTGAGCAGCGCGGCTGCGTGCGTCTCAGCGGCATCATCCGGCGCGCTGTCCAGCAGCAGGGTGGCGTAGGTTTCAGGCAAGTTTGCGTCACGTGGATGTTGTTTGATCAGGAGCTCGAAACTGGACTGCGCCTCGGTGCGCATACCGGCGCCCCACTGTGCAGACGCCAGGCCTGCCTGTGCGTCAAGTGATGACGGTTCGAGCTCGATAGCACGGCGGTAGGCCTGGACGGCGTCAGTGTATTGGTTCATTCTTAACTGCACCTGAGCTTCCGTCAGAAATGCCAGGGCTGACTTGGGGAAGGCTTCCGCCATCCGGGTGGCGACGGCAAGCGCGGCGGGCAACCGATTGGCGTCGATGAGGATCGTGGTGAGAGTCGCATAACTCGATTCCCGCAAAGGGTCTTGGTGGATCGCAGTTTGGAGAGTATGTATGGCCTCTGAAGTGTTGCCATTCGCCTGGTAACAGCGGCCAAGCAGATCGTAGACCTCGCCGGTTCCGCGGCCTGCGCTGACCAAAGCAGCCAGCGCCTGCTGGCTTTCGGCCGTGCGGCCCGTGCGGTATTGAATGAGCGCCAGGTTGTACGTCAACTTGGTTTGATCCGGATAAATCGCGCGGATCGATTCAAACAGTTTCTCCGCAATCCCGTAGTCGTCTGACTGCACGGCAACACCCGCGGCGGCGAAGATGCCCTGGGGCTCAGCCGTCCGCGTGAGCAGGCCTTCGAGCAGTTGGTGCGCTTTCTCGCGCTGCCCCGTGTGATAGCAGGCGCTGGCGAGTGCGGCCACGGTTTCCGGGCGTTGGGAGACAATGCCGGGAATCGAGCCCAGCAACTTAGCGGCGCGCACGTAGTCGTGCAGATTCTCCGACACCATACCAAGCAGAAGAACAGAAGCACTGTCCTGCGGCTGCGTACGCAATAAACGTTCCAGGTTGGCTTGTGCTGGTTTGAGTTCACCGAGCCGCCATTGATTGGCGGCCAGATTGCGGCGCGCGGTCGCGTCCGCAGGATTTGCCTTAACGGCGCGCTCAAAGTACGTGTTGGCTTCCCGGAGTTTTCCCTGCATACCGAGAATGCCGCCAAGGCTGGTCAGGTAGGATGAGTCGGCAGGCGCGAGACGGATGGCTGCCTGCAATTCCGTTTCGGCGTGAGGGATGTCGCCCGACTGGACGTACTCAGCTGCTTTATCGGCATGCTGCTTGGCCGCGGCAGGATCTTCCGGCGCGGCAAGCAGGTGGACACTGATCCACATCATGGCGAACAAACCCCGGGAAAATCCACCCGTCACGGGGCGATTATCGCATGTAGAAGGGCAGCCGGCTCTAGTTGGGGAACGTCACGCCGCTTTCGCCGAGCGTGAAAGACTCGCCAAGATACACACGCTTCACTTCAGGATCGCGCCCCAACGCTTCGGGACTGCCGGCGCGAAAGATGCGGCCGTTGTTGATGATGTAGGCGCGATCCGTCACCATGAGGGTTTCGCGCACATTGTGGTCGGTGACCAAAATGCCGATGCCTGACCGTTTCAGGTCAAATATGATGCGCTGGAGCTCGAGCACCTGGATCGGATCGATACCCGAGAAGGGCTCATCAAGAAGCAGGAAGCTGGGCTCGATGACCAGCGAGCGGGCGATCTCGACACGCCGCCGCTCGCCGCCTGACAGTGCATAGCCCTTGTTCCGGCGGACTTTCTCTAGGCCGAGCTGGTCGATCAGCCGCTCCATACGCTCCCGGCGGTCGCGCGGCCGTATGGGAAGCGTTTCGAGGATCGCCATCAAGTTGGCCTCCACCGTCAGCTTGCGAAAAACGGAAGCTTCCTGCGGCAGGTAGCTAATGCCCTGGCGTGCGCGCTGGAACATAGGAAGCCCGGTGATGTCCTGATCGTCGAGAAGGACTCGGCCGGAATCGGGGTTAATAAGCCCGACTGTGATGTAAAACGACGTGGTTTTGCCCGCGCCATTCGGCCCCAGCAAACCAACCACTTCACCCTGGTGAACCGACAGGGTGACATCGTCGACCACTTTTCGGCCGCGGTACGACTTTGAGATTTCGCTTGTTTCGAGTCTGCGCATTTGGGGGCTTACTGTTTACGACGCAAGCGGCCCGTGGCGCGTTGCTGCGGGCTGCCGGACACCAGCAGCCTATCATCGTTGACGTAGTAGGTCAATTCAGCCCCACGGATAAACCCTTTCCTGCTATCGAGCATCTGGGGTTGCCCGCCGGTCAGCACAATGCGCTCGTTGTCGGTGAAGTACTCGGCGTGGTCGCTCGTGCCGGTGCGTGTGCGATCCGTCGAGGCCTGCACGATCTTCACGTGCCCATCGGCGTACGCCTTCTCCAGCCGGGATTGCTCCTCGTCGTCATCTTTTTTCTGGTCATCCTTCTTTTCCGCTTTATCGTTATTCTGCGGCGCCAAAACCGCGCGTAGGTCATCCGCATCGACCTCGAGCAGCGGCCGCGTCAGCACGACTCCCCCGACGTAGTGAGCGAGGCGATCCTGATCCGTGTAAGCCAGGTCGGCCGCCTTCACGACGACAAAGGTCGGTCCCGTGGTTGTTTCGGCGGTCTGCGCATCGCCCTCCTGCTTGGACTTTTCGCGGAACTGCGTCATCACATTGCCCGAGGCGCGGACCATGCGCTTGTCCCGATCAACGTCGGTACGATCGGCGGAGATGCGATCAGCGCCTTGCCACATCACCACATGACCTTCGTAGTGCAAAAGATGGTTGTGGTTGGCGGAAGTCATGCGCGCGGCCATGGCCTCCACGGGTTCATCGCCCGCCAGCATACCGGATGGCGACGTCTTCTTGTCTGGCAGACGGCTGGAGCTGACATGCCCTTCAGCCGTGAAGTCACCGGTTTTCTGGTTGATGAGGATGCGGTCGGCCGAGGTGGTGCCTGTCGCGTCCCAAACCCGCGCGCCGGTTTCGAGCGACATCAGATTGCTGTCCTGTTCGAGCGTGGCCCGGTTGGCCGTGGCTTTTCGATCGCCGTCTTCATACAAGAAATCGTCCCACTGCTCCATATGCTTCATCTGGCCGGTTTTCGGATCGAACTGCGCCGAGAGATTCCGGCTGCGGGTTTTGGAGACGTCTTGCTTCTTCTTGGCGCGCTCTTCGGCGCTGGGCTCGGTTTCGGTCTGGACATTGGCGCCGCGGAAGGACTCGAGCTGGTTCGAGGAACCGTAGATCATGGTCATCCGCTCGGCATCCAGGCGGCGCGGATGCTGGCTGGGCTGGTTGGGCAGGAAATCGAGCCGGCCGGGCGCCTGGGTTTGGACGGTTTCCACTTCACGGCCGCCGGCGCGCATTTTGACCTCAATCACGTCGCTGTGCACGACGTGTGTTTCGGGCGGCTTGCCATCCGGCGTGGCGACCGGCTTGGAGACGATCATCGCGTGCCCATTGCCCAACGCCCTTTTCAGCACGCTTTCGCCATTCACGGTTTCGATGTCGAGGTCCACCACGTCACTCGTCATGGCGGTTTCGGAACCCGCGGAAGAGGAAACCAGGCGCGCGTTGTTCTTGCCAGAAATATGTTCAATCTCACCCTGGTCGTTGTACGTGACGTGCAGTTCGTCGGCGGCGTATTCGAGCTTGCGCTTTGGATACGAGTCCGTTCCTTGGGCCTTGAGCGCATCGACCTGCCGGATAACGTTGTCCTGGAGATGTACTACGCTCGACGCCGCGTTGACAACCATATTCTGCCGGGTTAGCCGCGCCCAGCCGTTCAGCCAAATCGTGCCTTCGGCCTCTTTGTAAACGACTTCGCCAGCCTCAATCTTCAGAGGGGGGGCGTGAGGAGTCGGCGCCTTCCAATCGATCTCGCCGTTCTGGCGCAGGGTCAGCTCACGCTTTGTGGGATCATAAGACGCGCCCACGCACTCACCGGTGCCATTCTCAAACGTGAAATGCGTGGGCCGGTCGGTGGTTACGAATTCCTGGCCGGTCTTGACGTCGAAGGTCACACCCGACGATTGGATCTGGACTAGTTGCCGCGTGGGCTGGCCATCGACAGGAACCGACAAGGTGATGACCACTTCCCCCGCCGCAAACATGCGGGATGCGTTCTGATCGAAGTCGGCAGTCGCGCTCTTGACCAGATCGTACTTATCGCCGGTCTTGTTGTAGATCTTCAGCGCCACTTGTTCGAGGTGAACCTGGCTGCTGTCTTTTTGCTGACTGACCTTGTGCGCGCTGATCTCGGATTTGGCCTGGCCCGCGTTGGAGCGAGTCCATTGGAAGTCGTCACGCAAACCGGAAATCTGGCTTGGCAGGACCGCGGGTTTAGGCGGTGCATGGGTCTCGAGAGACCGTTTTTGTGCCTGGTAGAGAGCGCCGATTCCCCCAAGGATCGCCAAAATGGCCGAGAGTAACAGCCAACGCGTCCTTCGCATGTATCTACTAATATAGCAACAGCCTAGGACGGCGGCTGAACACCACGCCCGGCAGTGTGAGGCCCTACGTTACTTACGCGAACCGCGCCGGCGATTCTTGAGAGCCGACTGGCGTCGTTTGGCGCTGCGGCGTTTAGGTTTGGTAATCTTGAACGTCCCGCTGCCCAGGTATTCAGCCTGATAGAGGTTTTCCTTCTGCTTGAGCGGTTTCTTTGCGGCGGTCTTCGCGCCTTCGGTCTTTTCCGTGTTCGCCATGCGTATTCTTATGCAGTATAGCAGCCAAGCGGCCCCTCATCCCGAGGCAAAGTACAACTGCACGGCCCGTTTCAAGTCATCCGCGGTGGCCACGGGCTCCCGGTTCTCGTAACGCGCGATGGACTTCAGAATATTGCAGATGTCATTGGGATAACACGCGCGCAGTTCGTTGCGCCCGTCAGCTAGGCAAAGCTCCCGGAAAGTAGCCGAGCTTTCGGAAGCGGCCTCGACTTTACGGGCGCGCGTCACCCGCCGGAAGATCTCGTCGAAGGTTTCCGGCGAAATGGAATCGACCAAAATTTTGTTGTGAATACGGCGTAGAAACGCTTCATCGGCCAGTTCGTGAGGGTTCAGATTGGTGGCGAAGACTACGAGCACCTGAAAGGGAACGTTGAACTTGAGGCCGTAACGGAGCGAAAGGAAATCGATGCGGCGGTCCAGAGGAACGATCCAGCGGTTCAGCAGATCGCGTGGCGACATGACCTGGCGCCCGAAGTCGTCAATCACGAAGATGCCATTGTTGGCTTTCATTTGTAGGGGTGCGGAATATATGCCAGAGGAGTCGTCGTAGCGCAATTCCAGCAGCGCGGACGTCAGTTCTCCACCCACGATGATGCACGGACGCCGGCACACCACCCAGCGAGGATCGCGATCCTCGCTTTCATCGCCCACCCGCAGGTGAACGGCCGGGTCGTATAAGGAGATGATCTGGCCGTCCACCTCCACCGCGTACGGGACAAGGACGGCATCTTCGTAAACGCGCAGCATGCGCTCGGCCAAGCTGCTCTTGCCGTTTCCGGCCGGCCCGTACAGGAAGATGGACGACTGCTCGATTAATGCCGGGCCGAGTTGATCCAGTAGAGAGTCCGGCACGACCATGTCGGAGAATGCGGCGCGCAGCACGTCGCGCGTGATTTCGACTTCGGTGGCTTGCACCTTCACGGCTTCGATGTATGCTTTGAGAGAGACCGGGGCCGGACCGGAGTACCGGCTGAGCGTAAAGCGCTCGGAAGCCAGAGTGCGCCCACTGCCTGACAGAGAGATGCGATAATCGTTACCCGCCATTCCTTTGACTTCGATGAGCTGCTGTTGGCGCAAACCGGTGAATACCGAATGGATCACCGCCATCGGGAGTTTTAGTATTTTGCAGAGGCTTTGGAGGTTGCTGGTGCCCTCCAGGGACAGGCGCCGCAGGACGATGTCGGTCACCAAACCAAGCGAGATGCCAAGGCCCTCGATGTCCGTAGGAACGGGGGGGCTGAATAGCCACTGCTCTTCGCCTAGTAGCGCCATAACTCCTTCTGCATCTATCGGCGGAGTGGTCCGCAAAGTTTATCCACGCGCGCCGGCCCATCCCCGTCATCCTTGTGTGCGGCAACTTGCGCTCGTCGTGTCAATTGCGGCCGTCCTCTGGCTCGCCAGCCCCCTGGCCGCCGCCGACAATCCCGCCAAAATCTTCGAACAGGCCCAAAAGGAAGAGCGCGGCGGTCACATGACGCAGGCCTATCTCCTTTATTCCCAGGCTGCTGCCCTCGAACCTGGGAATCAGTTTTATTGGATGAAGAGCGTCGCCGTTGAGGCGCGGGCCGCCTTGGAATCTCCGCCCAAGCCGCCGAATTCAGTCTCAACGACCGGCACCGGTGCACTCGCTTCTCCCTTCGACACCATGAATGCAAGTGACCGCGCTGCGCTGCGGCAGCCGCAGCCGCCGGTCCAGCTTCGGGGTACGCCGGGAAACAAGGACTTCGACCTGCGCGCCGACGCAAAGTCCCTATGGGAGCAAGTGGCCCGTGCCTATGCCCTCGACACCGTCTTCGATGGCGACTATCAGACCGGTCCAGCGCTCCATTTTCACCTGACCGCAGCGGATTATCGGGACGCGCTGCATGCTCTCGAAGCCGCCACCGGCTCCTTCCTCGTTCCCATTTCGGCCCGGCTGATGCTGGTGGTGAAGGACACCGAGCCGAAGCGGCGCGCGGTGGAGCCGGAGGAGGTCGTGGTGGTTCCCGTTCCGCAAGCCACAACCACCCAGGAGATCACCGAAATCGCACAGGCGGTCCGGCAGCTTTTCACGCTGGAACACTTGGCCTTTGACGCGCAGCAGAACATGGTTGTCCTGCGCGGCCGCAACTCCTTGATCCAGCCGGCGCGGGCGGTCTTCGAAGAGTTGCTGCATCACCGGCCGCAAGTCGATATCCAGATGGAATTGCTGGAAGTCGACCTCAGCTCCTCGCTGATGTACGGCGTAGACCTGTCTCCCACCTTGCCAATAACGTACCTCGGCACATTCTGGCACAGCAGTCTCTCGATTCCATCCGCCGTGAGCGGCCTGCTGACGTTCGGCGGCGGCCAATCATTGTTCGGGATCGCCATCGCCAGCGCGACCGCGATGGCGCAACTGACGACGGCCAACACACGCACTCTGGTGCACAGCGAAGTCCGCGCGGTGGACAACACGCCCGCCACCGTGCACGTGGGCAACCGACTGCCCGTGCTCACGTCAGGCTACTATGGGCCAGCGAGTTTCTCGCAGGGTGGCACCGTCTACACGCCCCCTCCGTCGTTTACCTTTGAAGACCTCGGAGTGACCATGAAAGTTACCCCGCGGATTCATGGCATGGACGAAGTGACGCTTGATCTGGACACCGAGTTCAAAGTGGTGACTGGCCAGAGCCTCAACGGCATCCCCATCATCTCGAATCGCAAGCTGACCACAAAAGTTCGGCTGCACGAGGGTGAGAGCGCGGTCGTCGCGGGACTGCTGACTTCCAACCAGGCCCGCACCATCGGCGGCATCGCGGGCGTCTCGACTATACCCGTGCTCGGAGAGCTCTTTCGCCAGACAGACAAGGAACTACAAACGACTGAGGTGCTGCTGGTAATCAAACCCACACTGCTCAACCTGCCTTCCGATCAGTTTGTAACACCGACGATTTTCACCGGTTCGGATACGCGTCCGATCACGCCGTTATAGGATAGGCACGGATAAACCCCGAACAGTATCGGAAGCTCCCTGCCGGTGCGCCGGCGCCCAGCCTGCATTAATCGGGAGACAGGTTATCTGATGGCTTCCACACGCCGTCTTGGCCGTTCTGAACGCCATTTAAATCGATTTGTGAACGTTAGATAGCCTTGGCGGGTTAACCTCTACAGTCTTGTGGACAGATATGCTACCGGCCAGACTAGTCTGTAAGGAGAGTTCCCGATCCTAAAAGGGAACGCTAGCCAACAACCATTGCCATATGGTGCCACTAACGTTGCAACCCAAGCCGGGTGAAGTAACGAACTTACTCAAGTCAAAAAAGGTATTCACCACTCATGACGCGCGCCGTTCGCCGATCCGGATACTGAGGCTTCTTTGCTTCGCCGCGAGCGTCTCCGCCTTGCATGGATTCGACGCCGGTTCCGCCAGCGCGACCCTTCCGATTCTGAACCGAACGGAACAGGTTAGACAGCTTTCCGCGGAACAAGCGAATCGCGGTTATCCAGTGCGCTTGCGGGGCGTTGTCACTTTTGTCGACAATTTTTCGCTGTTTCTTCAAGATTCGAGTGCAGGCATCTTTGTCACTGCATCCGGACTTGCGCACCAAGTGCGCGCGGGCGAATTGATCGAATTGGAGGGCCTTACGGAGTGCCCCGATTTTGCTCCTCAGATCAACAAGGCGCGCGTGCGCGTTGTGGGGACGGCCCAAATGCCGCCAGCGAAGCGTCTCGATTTCGACAGGCTGGCCGCAACCGAAGAAGACAGCCAGTGGGCCGAGGTTGAAGGTGTCGTACATGCCGTCGTCCGCGACGAAGTTCCGGTTCCGCCCGCGGTAGACGCCAGCCTGGCCCTACAGGTCGCGATCAGCGGCGGTGAGTTGCTGGCATGGGTTCCCTGGATGTCTGAGGCTGAGGCCGGCCGGCTTGTGGATTCGAGAGTCCGCCTGCGTGGCGTGGCCGGTGCGATCTTCAACGGGAGCAACGAATGGGTTGGGGCACGGCTGTATATTCCAGGACCCGCCCAGTTGGAAGTCATGGAGCATCCTCCCGCCGACACTTTCGCCATTCCGTCAAAGACCATTTCCAGCCTGCTTCGCTTCAACCCGACGGGTTCATCCGGCCATCGCGTCCGGATTCAGGGTGTTGTGACGTTACAGCGACCCGGCAAAGAACTATTTGTCCAGGATGCGACAGGTAACATCGAGATTCTCACCCGGCAAACAACACGAGTCCGCGTAGGACAGCAGGTTACCGCTGTCGGGTTCCCAGCTATAGGCGAGTACATCCACATTCTGGATCATGGAATCTTCCAGAATCTGCCTGGCAGTACACCACCGGTGACCCTGGCCGTTACGCCCAAACAGGCGCTGTCTGGCGATTATCACGCCGCCCTTGTGAAGATCGATGGCTATCTTCTTGGACGATCACACAAACGGGGGGAACAGGTTCTTACGCTGCAATCCGGGCCTCTTACGTTCGAGGCCAGCCTCGAAGCGGGCCAAGGTGCGCTCGACTTTCTCCGGGAAGGGAGCCACCTGCAATTTGCGGGAGTGTGCGTCACCGAAGCAGATGAGACACATGTGGCGCGCGCCTTTCGCATTTTGCTCTCGTCACCCGCGGACATATTGATTTTGTCGCAGCCGTCCTGGTGGACTCTGAGCCGGCTGCTGGTGCTCGTTGGATTGATGGCCGCATTGATCCTCGCCGCGGCATTGTGGGTCGGATGGCTTAGGCGCCGCGTCGAACATCAGACCGAGTCCCTCGAACGGGAGCGCAGCCTGTTGCGGACGATCATGGAGACAATTCCCGATTACATCTATGCGAAGAATACACGGCACGAATTTCTTGCCGCGAGTGCGGCGCTGGCACATCGCATGGGTGCGGCAAGCGGAGACGAGCTCCTGGGCAAGACGGACTTTGATTTCTATCCACGAGAGATCGCGGAGAAGTATGCCAAAGACGAGCAGGAAATCATGCGATCGGGCCAGGCGGTAATCAATCGCGAGGAGTCTACTTTAGACGCGGCCGGCCAGACAGTGTGGCACTTGACGAGTGAGGTGCCCTTTCGGGACGCCGCCGGCACTGTAGTGGGGCTAGTCGGCATCGGACACAACATTTCAGAGCGGAGAGCGGCGCAGGCGGCGTTGGTGGAAGCCAAGCAAGCTGCCGAGGCGGCGAGCTGCGCCAAGAGCGAATTCCTGGCCAACATGAGTCATGAAATCCGAACGCCGCTCAATGGCGTTATCGGCATGACGGGCTTGCTGCTGGATACGGATTTGACGGAGGAGCAACGCGAATATGCGGAGACGGTGCGCCAGTCTGGTGATGCTCTCCTTACCGTGATCAGTGACATCCTGGATTTCTCCAAGATTGAAGCTGGCAAGCTGGCCGTGGAGTCCTTTGCATTTGACCTTCGCCCATTGATCGAAGAAGTAGCTGAGATGCTGGCTGCCCGTGCGGAGGAAAAGGGAATTGACTTAGTCGTCCAGTACCCGCCCGGCATACCGCATCATTTTATCGGCGATGCCGGCCGAATCCGGCAGGTCGTAACTAATCTCGCCGCGAACGCCGTGAAATTCACTCCCAGCGGCCATGTACTCATTGCTGCCGAGTTCCAGGGCAACGACGAAGAAGGACGCGCTCGGATGCGTATTTCGGTGAAGGACACCGGCATTGGCATTCCTGAGGAGAAACTAGGATCGCTTTTTGAGAAGTTCACGCAGGTGGATAGCTCGACCACGAGAAAATACGGCGGCACGGGGTTGGGCTTAGCGATTTCCAAGCAGCTCGTCCAACTTATGGGAGGAGCAATACACGCAGAGAGCCGCCTGCGCGAGGGCTCCACTTTTTCGTTTGTATTACCCTTGCCGGTTGACTCGCAGCCCTGTTCCACCCCTGTGCCCATCGTGGATCTGACGGGCCTGCGGGTCCTGATCGTCGACGACAACGAAGTGAATCGCCGCGTTGTGCATGAGCAGATCTCCAGTTGGGGGATGCGGAACGGTAGCTATGCTTCCGGCGGAGAAGCTTTGCACGCTATTCTTGCCGCGCATGCGGAAGGAGATCCCTACCAAATAGTGATTGCAGACTACCAGATGCCGGAGCTCGACGGCGCCACCCTCTGCGCAATGATCAAGGCCAACCCCACGATCAGGGACACCGTGGTCATCATTCTCACATCAGTCGGCCACCGGAGCGACCTGAAGGGCCTGAAGGGCGCAAACATCGATGCGTGCCTGGTCAAGCCGGTCCGGCACTCCCAACTCCTCGATACCGTTGCGACGGCTTGGTCACATAGACTACAGGCGGCCGCAGTACCGCAGCCCGAGGCGCAGTTCCGGACTTCTCTGGGTGCGCTCCGGACAAGTGTGGCCGGCAAGTTCGCGGATTGTTCCGTCCGAGTGCTGGTTGCCGAAGATAATGTAGTCAATCAGAAGGTCGCCGTCCGGATGCTGGAACGGCTCGGGGTGCGCGCGGATGTCGCGGGGAATGGCCGTGAGACAGTGGAAATGGTAAAGATGCTCTCCTACGACGTGATTTTCATGGACTGCCAGATGCCCGAAATGAATGGTTTCGAAGCAGCCACGGAGATCCGGCGTCTGGAAGGGCCGGAGCGAGGCGTCGCGATTGTCGCCATGACGGCAGACGTAAGCGCCCGTTGCCGTACATCATGCGTCGAGGCTGGTATGGATGATTTCATCGCCAAGCCCGTCAAGCTGGAAGATCTGATTGCCGTGTTAGCGAAGAATGTACCCGCAGCTTCGCCCGTCAGTAATCCTGCTCAACCGCTGACTCGGACTTAAGCATCGCCGCAGGTTCTAAGGTTTCGAAAGCTTACGGCACCACGTAGCGGAATCCTAACTCTCGCTCGGGATGCTCAAAGCGTCAGGAGCCGTGAGTTGACTTGCTCTACGCAACATTCGTGGGAGGAGTATTAGTGCACCCCCATAGAAGAGCAGCGAGATAACCAAGGCGAGATTCCGCTCGTTGACGAAATCTCGCGTCGCAAGCTTCCAGGCGCCAAGGCCCATGAATCCATACACCAGCCACACCAGTTCCCGCTTTGGCCAATGTGTGCTGGCCCAGGCGAGCGCCACGGAGAAGGTCGTGAGGACAACCGTTCCGAGAGTGTCGGCAGGAACGCGCCCGGCCCGTTCTCCCCCCGCGGCCAGCCAGACCAAGATCAGAGTGTGGCCGGCAATCCCTGCCAAAATCCAAGCGATATTCGCTGAGATCGCGAGCGACGACACTTGTTTGCGCCAGCGGGCAACCTCGCCCGGCCAACTCAGGGCGATCGCCACCCACGCTAGCATGGCCGCGGCTAGTACACCAACGCACACAAGCCATTGAAATGGAGCGCTGCCACCGCCAAACAACGTCGATAGCGCTTGACCCGCGGCGCCCGAAACCGCCGTGCCGAGCGTTAGATAGATGGCACCATGCAGGCCGAGAGTGGGCCGGCGGCCGCTCGTCGCCACCCAGCAGCACACGATGGCACATCCGCACCACAGGGCCCACAATCCTGGTCCGGAAAACGGCAAAAAGGTGCCCGCCAGCACGAGCGACAGTCCGAAAGTCACCCAGGCACGGAAGTTCCACTTGTCGCTCCGGTCAAAAAGCAGGAATGCGATTAGGTAACAGGCGAGGCCGCCGATTAGGCCGGATATCCCCAATGCCAGCATGGCGGCGTCGTTGCTTCTGAATACCCATACGACGCCTCCAATTCCGACTAGAAGGGCAGATGCTGTTTTCGCCATTTCAGAGAAACTAAGCGTCCGGTGTCTGACTACCGACTGAGTGATGGCCGTCACGATATACACCAGGATAACTAGCAGTTGCGCCGCAAACACGGCTCGTGCGGATGCCGGAACGTACCCGTCGGGAAGGCCATTTTCGCGAGACATAAGCCAGGAAAACACGAGAACGGCAGCATCGGCGGTAATTGCGGAGAGCCATCGCGAGCCGGTCGGATGATCGCGGCAGGCCGCGAATTCCACCGCCGCGGCAATGGCGAGCAAAGCCAGGGTGAACGGGACGAGGTCGCGTGTTGCGAGCAGAAGCGCTGCCGCAATTACCGTTGATGCCACACATACGATGCCAGAAATGACAATCTGCCGCTTCCGCCAGGAAAGGATCAGTGCAATGCAGGCGAAGCCTACGAGTACGGCTGCGCCGGCCCAGGGAGGCATGACCTTGAGACGTTCTGAAGCTTCCCAGATCAGCGGACCCATGATGAGCATCGAAGTACAGCACGTCAGGACGGTCGCGAATTCTTGTTCGACGGGTAGTCGCGCTGCGACGAAGAGCCACACGGCCGCGTATATGAGGCCGATCGCGACGCCCACAGCGGGGGGCAGTACCCCGAATTCGGTGAGAGCCCGAAGAACGTAGGCACCCGCCATGACAAGTAGCACTCTACCAAGCGCCGGCAAGGCGTTCGTTGATAAGCCCAGCCCAATGGCCTCTCCGGAAACGGGAGCCGGTGCCAGGCCCGTAACCTCAGCTGTCGCGGTACGGACTATGCCGTCCCCGAGACGCTGTTCTAAGATCAGAACCCGTTGTTGCAGATCCTGAACCTGCCGTGTTAAATCGCTGATATCCTGCTTTGGTGTTTCGGGATTCGCCGTAAGGGATCGGGCAGACATGACGTCCTCCTTGAGCGGCCTTGAAAGTCGGTTAAGGTGACCATTGCTTAGCACGTTTTGAGCCACCCCTTAGCCTGGGTAAGAACGGGCGATCGGAAGAACAACTCTTGTAACTAACTGGGGGAATCTGCGCAAGTAAGCTGCGCGATCCAACGCTACTTGGGTGCCAGGCAACTAGTCCCCCTATTCCTTCGCACTTAGCGCAAGGTGCTGCGCGAATACACGAACACACTGCGACGACACGCAATTCAACGGTTTTCGGTTCTGCCAACCGCTTGTTTGTGTTTGGAACCAGCATTGCTCCGCTCCGAGCCATCGATCTATGGAACAGCCCCGCCGTAGCCTCTTGCGCTGGTTACTCGGCGGCGGGTTCGCGGCATCCATCATTTCCTTTCTTTATCCGGCATTCAAATTCATGTCTCCTCCGGAGGTACCCGAGGCCTCAGTCAATGAGGTTTCGGCAGGCAAGGTCCAGGATCTCAGGCCGAATCAAGGCAAGATCGTAAAGTTCGGTAGCCTTCCGGTGCTTCTAATCCATACGACTGCGGGGGAATGGCGCGCCTTTTCAGCCGTCTGTACACACTTGAATTGCACCGTACAATATCGGGAATCCAGCAGTCAGATTTGGTGCGCCTGTCACAACGGCACTTATAACCTTAACGGGCAGGTAGTATCCGGACCGCCGCCGCGCCCGCTGGATGAATACTCGGTACATATCCGGGGTGATGAGGTAGTAGTGTCTCGCAGAGCCTGAAGGGTGCAACATGGCAGGGGTGACGGAAACACCGAAGGCCTCGACTTGGTTTGAAGAGAGGCTGGGGCTCGCCTCGATGCGGAAGTTTCTCGCGCACAAGACCGTTCCGGTGCATGCCGGAACAATGTGGTACTACTTCGGCGGCATCACTCTCTTTCTGTTCGTCATTCAGGTGCTTACTGGCACACTGCTACTCCTGTACTACCGGCCATCGGCGGGAGAGGCGTACGAGAGTGTGCAGTTCATCATGACGCGAGTGCAGTTCGGGTGGCTGGTACGTTCGATCCATAGTTGGTCGGCCAACCTGATGATCCTTGCGGCATTCGTCCACATGTTCAGCGTGGTGTTCCTGCGCGCGTTTCGCCGACCGCGCGAGTTGACTTGGCTCAGTGGGATCGCGCTTCTCGGGCTGGCGCTGGGTTTCGGTTTCAGTGGTTATCTGCTGCCTTGGAACACGGTATCTTACTTTGCCACGAAGGTAGGGACCGACATGGCGGCGGCGGTGCCCGGGGTGGGACATTACATCGCACGGTTCCTCCGGGGAGGCAACGATGTTGGCGGGGCGACCCTGACGCGCTTCTTCGGCTTTCATGTCGCGGTCTTGCCGGGCCTGACAACCCTGCTGCTGCTCTTCCATCTGGCACTGGTCCAAAAGCATGGCATGAGCTCGCCGAGGTGGGTGGAAGAAGAGTACGAGCGCAAACGCATTCCCCTGCCGCAGATGGCGTTCTTCCCGAATTTCTTTCTGCGGGAAGTAATGGCCTGGTATGCCGCGCTGGGCGTGCTCGGTTCTCTGGCGGCGCTGTTTCCGTGGGAATTGGGTGTCAAGGCCGACCCCTTTTCGCCGGCGCCGGCAGGCATCCGTCCGGAGTGGTATTTTCTTGCTCCGTTTTACACGCTGAAGCTGATCCCCAGCCACGTGTGGGTGCTGGAAGGCGAATTGGTGGGCCTGTTCGGCTTCGGGTTGCTGGCTGTTTGGTGGGTTGCTCTTCCTTTCTGGGCCGTGGATCGAAAGGGCGTGGAGCGAACACGGTGGGTGACAGGGGCGGGTGTGTTACTCCTGGCATATCTGACTACCTTTTCCGCATTGGGGTACTGGAGATGAGGCGCGCGCTGGCGGTGCTGTGCTTCGCGGTCTCCCTCTCCGCCGCGGACACGTGCGTGGAATGTCACTCTGTGCTCGATGGCAATCTGCAAGCGCCCGCTAAGGCTTTCTCGAACGACGTCCACTCGCGCTTCGGACTCAGTTGCGCGGATTGCCACGGCGGAGACAGGACGGCCACTGACCCGGAACAGGCCATGAGCCGGGCGCACGGCTTCATGGGTAAGATCCCGCGCACAGCCATCCCCGAGAGGTGCGGCGGTTGCCACAGCAACGCGGCATTCATGCAGAAATCCAAGCCCCGTCAGCGCGTGGACCAACTGGCGCAGTACCGGACCAGCGTTCATGGCAAGCGCCTGGCGGCAGGTGACACGGCGGTGGCCACCTGCATCGACTGCCATAGTGTCCACGACATCCGCGAGACCAGGGATCCGCTCTCGCCGGTTCATCCCCTTCGGCTGCCGGAGACTTGCGCGCGCTGCCACGCCGATGCCGCCCACATGGCCAAATACAAGCTGCCGACGGATCAATTTGCAGGCTATCGCAAGAGCGTGCATTGGGAAGCGCTGGCCCAGCGAGGCGACCTCTCGGCGCCGAGTTGCGCATCCTGCCACGGCAACCATGGCGCGCAGCCGCCGGACGTAGCGTCAGTGGCGGCGGTCTGCGGCACATGCCACGTGATGATGGAAGACCTATATAAGGGAAGCCCGCATGCACCCGCGTTCGCCAGCATGGGAGCGGCGGGATGCGTTGTGTGCCATAGCAATCATGAAGTCAAACGGCCGGGAATCGGAATGCTGGCGGGTCCGAATGCAGTGTGCAGCCAATGCCATGATAGCGACTCGGCTGGCGGGAAGGCTGCGGTTGAAATGGCCCGCCAGATCGGCAGTCTCGACAACGCGATCGAGAAATCCGACCGCATTTTGGCGATGGCACAGCAGTCGGGAATGGAGGTTTCCGAAGCAGTGCTGCGCCAGCGCGAGGCAAAGGAGGCTCTGGTAAAGGCAGCCGTCGCCGTGCATGCATTTCAACCGGCGGCCGTGCAGAAGCCGGTGCAGGAAGGCCTGGCAATCACTGCCGAGACGTTCCACGCCGGCGTGAGCGCCCTGGACGAACGGAGATTCCGCAGGGTCGGCCTGGGAGTTTCGCTAACGGCCATTCTGATCACCATACTAGGGCTGTGGCTGGCCATTCGTACCATTGAAAGCCGGAAACATACTGGGGAGAGCGGCCCAGCTTAAGCGAACGAGCGTTTGGGCGCCGTGCGGGCGCCTGTTCAGCGGTTGAAACGCTAAGTGAGCGACCAGCCTTTGCGGAACGTCGGTTTGAGATATTTGTTCGCTTCGTCGTTGTTGGCGAACCGTCCCTTGGCTGCGTCCCATTCGAGCTTGCCCTCGACACGCAACGCGATCACGCCCAATAGCATCCACTCCACGAAGGGAACGGCGACATTGAAGTTCGAACACGCCGGGTCGCCTCCCTTGCAGGCGCGGATCCAATCGCGGTAGTGGTCCGGGGAGCGTGTGAGTGTGGGTTGCGGGAACTGATAGTCCCTCATCTTTTCCACAGGAATCAGCCGCGTCTGTTCGCCGTATGTGCCTGTCGTGATCATCCCTTTGTCGCCGATGAAGAGGCTGCCATCAGGATCGGGCACCTCAGCATTCGGGGCGTTCTTTACGGCTTGAAACTTTTCAAAGTTAAACACGTCGCCGATGAATCCGGTAAAGGGCGAAGGCCGACCGGAATCGCTGCGCCGGGGCGAGGGTAGGTCCGGAAGATCGCCCAGAAGCTCGCCCTCGGGTACGCCAGGGATCTTCGGTGTTTTCTTCAACCCGTCATACCAGAACAGTTTCACGGGCGGCATGGAGCCGCGGGCGGGAAAATCGTAGCGGATGACTGACTTCTTTGGAAACATGAAGCTGCTCGGACCCTCCTTGACAATGCACTCCACGCTCGTCGGAGCACCCAAGCGCAACGCCAGGTTCGGCGCACCAAGAATGTGGCACGCCATGTCGCCCAGCGCGCCGCACCCGAAATCGTAGAAGCCGCGCCAGTTAGCCGGCTGATAGAAGTGACCTTCGAGCGGCGATTTGTAATCTGGCCCGCCGGAGGTGTACGGCCGTTTTTCGGCGATGCCAAGCCAGAGGTCCCAGTCAAGCGTTGCCGGAACTGGTTCCGTGGGTGGAATTTCAGTTAGCCCTTGCGGCCAGATGGGACGGTCGGTCCAGGCGTGCACTTCCGTAACGTTGCCGATCTCTCCCGCCCAGATCATCTCGGCCGCCTGCCGCGTTCCCTCGTTGGAGTAGCCCTGGTTGCCCATCTGCGTGGCGACCTTGTACTTGTTTGCCGCTTCCAGCAACTGCCTGGCTTCCCAGACCGTGCGCGTTAACGGTTTCTGCACGTAAACATGCTTGCCACGCTCCATGCACCACATGGCCGCGGTGGCGTGCATGAAATCCGGAATGGTGACGATGACCGCATCTATATTTTTGGCCTGCTCGTCGAGCATTCTGCGGAAATCTTTATACTTCGGAACTTTTGCGTACTCCTTGAACTTTTCCGCGGCCTGCACCTCATCCACATCGCAAAGCGCCACGATGTTCTCGCTCGAGCAGCCATCGATATCGCTCGATGCCTCGCCCCCCGCGCCGATGGATGCGACATTCAACTTCTCATTGGGTGATTTGTAACCCAGGGCTCGCAGCGAAGGAACGCTCCCGAATCCCGCCAACGGAATTGCGCCGGCCAGCAACGGCCCGAAAAAGAAATGGCGTCTGGTGCAATCGTATGCCAAGGAAAAACCTCCGCATACAATCTTACGCTGCCACCGCAGGATGTGTTGGGGCGGCCGTTGATTCAGACCTGTTTATGCTAGAATTCGAGCCGGACAAGACAGAGCATGGCACACCGACGATGTCTTCACGGAAACATCGCGCTGCTCATAGCGGCGGCCGGGATGGCAGGCAGCCTGCCAGCGGCGGAAATCGTTCTCAGCCCCAGTGCCGCCGGCGAGCCGGTGATCGGCCCCGCTGTGAATTCGGCTGCTCCCGATAGCGTCATCCGGCTGCGAAAGGGGCTCTACCGGGAAACCGTCACAATCTCGAAGCCCTTGTCGCTGATCGCGGATGATGGAGCTGTGATCGATCCCTCGGAGCCTTTCCGCTCGAACTGGGAGCCGGCACCATCGTATGGCAAGGGCGTCTATCGCGCCGCAGCCGGCCGCGCGCCTGCGTCCCTGTTTATCGACGCGAAGATACTCGCCCAAGTGGACAGCGAGCGCAAGGAGACCATGGCGGAAGGGCCGTGGTACTGGAAAGGCCTGCTCGCTGCCGGGGCTCCCAAGACCGGGTTCCGCTACATTCGAGGACTCTGGCTCTACCGCTCCGATGAGAAGGCCATCTTCGTCCACCTGGAAAACGACGCCGCTCCGTCCCAACATCGCTGGACAGTGGTCGGGACCCGCGAGCCGGTCATCTCAATCCGCAATACCCACGATGCTTCCATTCGCGGCTTGACCCTGGCGCACGGTTATGACGGAGCCGCGATCACCGAGGGCTGCGTGCGATGCTCCATCATCCAATGCAAAGTCGGCCCGTGGGACAAGAACGGAGTGATGGTGAGAAACCGCGCCAGCGAAAGCCTCGTTGAGGAGAACGACATATTCCGGGATTCGTACGAAGATTTGACTCCCGTGACTGTCCCGGCATCCGGCGGGGCCTCCGTGTATCCAGAGACTGGTACGAGGTCTGGCAGATTCACAAGCTCGCCGGTTTCTATGATCGCGTAGGCATCTCGATTACCCTCAGCGGTTCCGCCAACCGCCTCCACGCGAACCACATTCACGACGTATTCGATGGCATCGACCTGGGCGAAGGGGAAATCGAATCCCTGGACACCCCTGTGGCCGACCCGGAGCACGACCGCGGCGCCGAGATCTGGGACAACCTGATCGAGCGCACCGGCGATTCCGGGATGGAAGTGGGCGGACCGGCCGTCGACGTAAGAATCCACCACAACGTCCTGCGCCGCACCCATGGTGGGTTGCGGTACAAACTGCCGCGCATCGGGCCTGTCTTCATTTATCGCAACGTGCTGGTCGATGGCGCGCCCAACAACATCTGGTACAGCATGGACGATTCACCAGCGGAAGGCTATGTGTACCACAACACCATAATCGGGGGCGGCACTTCGGGCCTGCGATATAGCAGTTGGGAGCAGTACCACAATATCGGTGCGCCGCACTGGCACTATCTAAACAACCTCTTCGCGACCCCGGGTGGGTTTTTCGAAAGCCGCGACCCGCGCATCCCGGTCAACTTCACTGCCGATTACAACGTGGTGCTCGGCAACGCACGTCCCTATCCTGGTGACCCCACCAAAGACGCCCATTCCCACTATGTCGCCGACGTCAAGCTGGCGCCCGGCTTCCCTCCGAAGCCGTTACCCGACAGCCCCGCCATCGATGTGGGCCTGGATCTCTCCACTTATTTTCGCGGCAAGCCGCTGCCAGGTTGCGAGCCCGGTTATTTCAAGGGCAAGGCCCCTGACGCCGGCGCCTACGAAATTCAGTAAGCACGCCAATTTTTTGATACAAAGAAGGTCCTGGAGGAATCCCCGTATGCAATCACGCCGGACGTTTATCGAAGCAGTGGCTGGTCTCGCTGGAACCGCTCTGTCACAATCCAGTGCCCTTGGCGCCAACGAGCGGATTCGCATTGGGATCATCGGACCGGGCGCCAGAGGGAAGCAACTCATGCAGCAGGCCCTAGCGTGCCCCAATACGGAGATCGTGGGCGCCAGTGACGTTTACACCAGGCGCCTTGAGGAAGCCAAGAAGCTGGCTCCGAATGCCAAGACGTATCTCGACTACCGCCTCATGCTGGAGGACAAGAGCATAGACGCGATACTCATCGCCACGCCGCAGCACCTGCATTGCGAACATTTCGTAGCGTCGCTAGACGCCGGCAAGCATGTGTATCAGGAGAAGACCATGGCGTTCACGGTCGACCACGCCAAGCGCATGCGCGCCGCTTACCAACGTGCGGGGAAACGAACCGTGCAGATTGGGCATCAGGGCTGCTCGATGGGACAGACCGCGGATGGCGCCGATTTCATTGCCACAGGCAACATCGGCAAGATCACGTCGATTCATGCGCACATGTATCGCAACACGCCGCACGACAAGCCCCAGTGGACGCGCAAGATTCTCCCCGATATGACCGCCGAGAATATCCTCTGGAAATCGTTTGAAGGAGAGGCCGCGCCGCACGACTTCGACGCCAACCGGTATATCAACTGGAGGTTTTTCTGGGACTATTCCGGCGGCAACTTCTACGAGAACATGTGCCATCAACTGGCCATCTGGTACAAAGTGCTGAACCTGCGGATTCCGGCGGCAGTCACTACCGTGGGTGGTATTTATCTCTGGAAAGATGGCCGCGAAGTGCCGGACACCATGAGCGTGAACATGCAACACTCCGAAGAGTTGCTGTTCACCTGGGACTCCGGCTTCGGCAACGCTTCGTTGGGTATCACGGAACATGTCCTGGGCACCGATGGCACCATCATCAACGGGAGTGAGATGGATGAAGCCATTCGCTACGTCCCCGAAAAAGCGAACCGGCCGGACGGCGCCGAAGTTGTGGGCCAGCGGAGGACCCCCGCGACCGCGCACATGCAGAACTTCCTCGACTGCATCCGGTCAGGCAAGGAACCCAATTGCCCGGTCGAGCTAGGTTGCCGTGTGGCGATTGCTACGCGGATGTCGGTGGATAGCTACCGGCAAGGCCGCACGCTACGCTGGGACCCGGACAAAGAGGAAGTGGCTTGACGGAGGTAGTTTGATTTAAGCAAGCCCAGCGAGTAGTCGCCCCGCGCCGTTGGTCACTGTTCTCGCAGTCTGATTAACGCGTGAGAAATTGCGCGCGGGTTCAATGCGCGGCTGGCAGCACCGTCAATTTCTCCCGGGCGGAGCGGAGGTCGGCATGCGAGCGCTCCGTTGGGTAAGCCGTCCCCATGAGTCCTTCCCAGACAATCCGGTTGAATTTCTCGGCGTCCACGCGGTCTTCAACGCTAAAATCAAAGCCCGCTGTCTTCTCGGCCCAATATGCGGCGTCGTGTGAGGGCTTCCAGCTCGTGGATGCTCCGGCCGGCGCAAAGGCCGACACCGGAATCGGAAGCTTAGTGTTTGCCAGGACTGCTGATGGCGCCGCATTGAAGGTCCAATCCTTTTGATTCAGATCGAAGACGTCCGCCATGGGCCGCTCCGTTGCGGTGTTAAGGTTCAGGTGTTCCAGTCCGAGAACGTCCTCGATGGTGCGAACCATATTGACCGTCGTGTAATACGCCGAGACCACGGCGCCATGTTTGACGTAGGGGCCGATCACGTAAGCAGTCGTGCGGTGAGCGTCCACGTGATCCGGGCCATCCTGCGCGTCATCCTCAATGCTGAAGATGAGCGTGCTGTCTTTGTACGGGCTGTGTGCCACACGATCAACTAGCCGGGCCATTCCGTAGTCGTTGTCGGCTTGCTGTAACTCGGGCGTATTGACTCCGGCGATGGCAGCCTCGAATTCTCCCATGTGATCCACGGGTAGTTGCATGATCTCCAACGCGGGCAGATCTCCGTGGGCTACATAGCCGTCAAACTCGCGCTCCCATTCGGCCTCGCGGTAGAAATCGGGATAGCCTGGATCGAAACCACGGAAGTACGGGTCGCCGTACTGGTACAACTCAGGATTGGATGGACGCGACATCACGACGTTTGCCTGAAAAGGATGCGGCTCGCGCGGAGCATCCAAGGTGGTGTCGCTCATGCAACCGTATTCTCGGAATGTGAGGCCAGCGCGCAGTACAGCGTCCCAGATGTATCCCTTGCCTTGCGGCGAACCCTTGGGGCCATCGGGTTCCGCGACGTTGGCGGTGCCAGGGAGAAGGTCAGGGTCGGAGGGCGTTTTCGGATTTGCGAGCTTACGCTCGGCGACGGTCGGCAGTCCTACGTTGATGTTGCGGTTTATTCCTTCGTACTCGTAGCTTGTCCCGCGGTCCGCGTACTGGAGCGGGATGGCTTTTACCGCGAAATCGGTTTCCCGGCCCGAGGTACTCCATTGCCAGCCGTCGCCACTTACTTCGCCAGTGTCATAGAAGTTATCCAGATCCACAAACTGGCGGGCGATTTTGTGGAAGTTTGGCGTCAGCCGCTCGCCGAATTCGGCAAGCGAAGGATCTCCGTTTCCCCGGTCGAGATCACCGAGTACCTGGTCATAGGTGCGGTTCTCTTTGATGATGTAGATGACGTGGCGAATTCGCTTCCGGAGCTCACCCATCACCATTTCGTCATGCGGATCAGGCTTGGTATCGAAATGGTTATTGGCGGCAACCAGGCGCGTCAAACGCTCGAGCGCCGCATCGTCAGGAACCGGCATGCTGAGAAAGCCCGCCTTCTCCAGTTGGAAGATGTACTGGTTGCGGGAATTCACAATCACGGCGGGGCCGGGCTTTAGGTCTTTGTCATTCTTCAAAGTCACGTGCAGATCGCGATTCGGACCGGGTACGCTTTTGCCATTCACCACGTACAGCGTGCGTCCGTCGCCGCTCACACTCACCGCATTCGGGTACCAACCTGTCGGCAACAGTCCCGCCACAGTGGAAGGCGCTCCGGCAGCGCCGAGGCGAATCACCGCCAATGAATTGGTGCCGCCGTTGGTCACGTACAAAGTGCGCTCGTCCGGCGAGAGGGCAGCGCTATTCGGCGTGCTTCCCGTATAGCCCTTTGGATTCTCGAGCAGCCCGGCAGGAGCAGTGGTAGACACAATTTCCGCGATTCGATCCCGCTTGGTATCGATGATCGTAACTGTATCCGTGTTGTCGGCCATCACGAAAAGACGCGACTGATCACGGTTCAAAATCATTTTGTTCGGAGTGCCCGCTAGCTTGATGCGATGCTGGATTGCCGGCGAGCGGCCGAGGCTGACCACGACGATTTCGCGGTCGCGGAGGCTGGAGACATAAGCGGTCGAGTTTCCTTTCACGGCGACCCAAAATGGGTATTCACCGCCCGGAATACCCACTTGGGACGGGTGAATTTTGCCCGGCCGGAGGTCCAACTCCTTTGAGACTTTCCGCGCGTTCAAGTCAACCAGGGAGATGGAGTCGTTATAGACATTGGCGACCGCCAAGGTGCGCCCATCCGCCGTAACCGCAATGCCCCCGGTGACGAGCGGCTCTTTGCCGGTGTTCAAGCCCAGACCCGAAGTGTGGCCCAACGGAATCGGCGCGCCCGTCTCCTGCCACTGGCCATTCGATGCGAGTGAGAAGGTGTGCACGTTGTCATCCTTGCCACCCGTGACATAGAACTCCCTGCCGTCCGGTGAGAAGCAGATCCCCGCGAAGGTGTTTCGAACCTTCAACACCTGGCGTTGCCTTGGCGCACTTGCGCTGATGTCGTAAACGAAGACGTACTCCTGGGAGGCCTCCGGCACGTTGTTGCCATCAGGGCCTTCATTCAGGTTGTAGCCACTCGTGAGAATGAGAAGCGTGTGGTTATCCGGACTTACGGCTGTGCTGATCGCCTGGCCAGCGACAAACCCGGGAAAGTCCGGAAGGCCTGGATTCAGCGTCTCAAAACGCGCGCCCGGCGCAGCTGAGGGCGTGATTCGCTTTCCCGTCGGCAGTACCGAGGCCCGGGCCTCGTCATCATCCGCGGCATGCAGGGCCGAACACAAAATGAGAACGGACAACGGCAGTATCGCAGCGGCAAACCAATGGTTCTTTCGCATAAAGGTAGTGGAGGTGAACCTGAGTCGTTGACCGATTCGCATCATTGAGAACATCAGAACGTATAGCGCAGGCAGCAACGACCTCTTATGCTAACAGGCCAACGTTACATCGTCGTGACGATCTGCGGTGTGGCTCGATCGCAGTCCGTTTGCAGGTGGAAGGCGGCCCGGCCGGATGAATAACAGCTGCAAGCCCGAACCTGCGTTGTAAAGTTGTTTCTTGGTGCGCGCGGCAACACATTTCCGGATCACGATGGAATCACAACCTCGCCCTTCTCAATAACGGAGCATCCTGTTATGCATGAACTCTCGGTGGCAATGAGTATAGTAGAAGGTGCGGAGGAGGAGTCGGCTCGCCATGACGGGCATGTCAGCGCAGTCCATCTGCGGTTGGGGCCGTTGGCCGGAGTAGTCAAAGACGCCCTCCTATCGGCCTTCGAGCTGGCTTGTGCGGGTAGCAGCATCGAGGGGGCTCAACTGATCGTCGAAGAGGTCCCCATTGTCGTGTATTGTCCTGCTTGCCAAGAGCGGCAGACGATCGCCTCAATACAGTGGTTCTGCTGTCCGAAGTGCGGTGCGCCAACTTCGGAGTTAATACAGGGAAAGGAACTGGAAATCGTAGCCCTGGAGATAGAGTGATGGCTAACCAACCGCGTCTGGTAGAACTTCGGCGAAATGTACTGAAACGCAATGATATTGTGGCGGGCGCTCTGCGTCTGCTCTTTCAGGAAGCGGGGGTAACTGTGGTCAGCCTAGTCTCGAGCCCAGGCTCCGGCAAGACCGCCTTCCTCGAAAAGACTCTCACACGGCTGCAACCGCTTTACCGCGTTGGTGCGCTGGTCGGAGACCTGGCCACCGACAACGATGCGCAGCGTCTGGCGCGCAGCCACGCACGAGTCAGTCAGATTGTGACCGGCACCGTCTGCCACTTGGAAGCCGAAATGGTCCGCACCGCCCTGGAGGGCTGGAGCTTGCGCGAGCTGGATTTCCTGTTCATCGAGAATGTCGGCAACCTGGTCTGCCCTGCGTCCTACGATCTGGGCGAGGAACTTCGCGTCGTGTTGCTGTCCGTGACCGAAGGCGAAGACAAGCCTCTTAAGTACCCGGCCATCTTCAACAGTGCCGATATTGCGGTAGTCACCAAGACCGATCTGGCGGGGGCCGTCGAATTTGACTGGCCGGCCGCCGAAACCAACATCCAAAGAGTTCGCCCCGGAATGCGCGTCCTGCAGGTTTCCGCCAAGACCGAGGCGGGAATAGATAAATGGCTGGAATTCCTGCAGGGGCTCCGCGCCCGCCAGCCTCTGGCGGCATCAGAACCGCATAAGGTCAAGTGATTGGTGCCCCTCTCAACAGATACGCGGTAGTTGCTCGCCACTCAACATGTCAAGCACTCGATGGCCGCCGATGCGGCTTTCGAGCGTTACCGTGCCGGGGTGCGACTCGACAACACGGCCGATGCGCGCGGCGTCTCGGCAGATTGGAAAATCGCGCATGAGCCCGACAGCATGGTCAGCCTCCCCCTCTGGAACAAACGCCACGAAACGGCCTTCGTTGGCCACGTAGAGAGGGTCAAGTCCGAGAATTTCACAGGCGCCCCGCACGGTCTCGCACACCGGCACGGCGGATTCCACTAGCTGCATGCCAACGTGCGCCGCCGTGGCGATTTCGTTCACTGCCGACGCCAATCCGCCGCGCGTCAGATCCCGCAGACAATGCACCGTGGTTCGCGCTTGAAGCAGTGCCTCGACCGGCTCCCAAAGTGGCGCCGTGTCACTCTCGATCGCGGCTTCAAATTCCAAGCCCTCCCGCACAGAGAGAATCGCCACTCCGTGCGCGCCCAGTTCGCCACTCACGATGATCGCGTCCCCCGCGCGGACCGCCGATGGGCCTATGGCCGCCGGCGTCTCGACCTCACCTATGCCGGCGGTGTTTATGAAGACGCCATCGCCTTTTCCCTTGTCCACGACCTTGGTATCGCCGGTGACGAGTTGTACCCCCGCGCGGCCGGCTGCTTTGCGCATGCTCTCCACAATCGTGCGCAGCGTCTCCATTGGGAGCCCTTCTTCCAGGATGAAGCCAGCGCTCAAGTATAGGGGCCGCGCGCCGCACATGGCCAGATCGTTCACCGTGCCGTTCACTGCAAGATCACCGATGGTCCCGCCTGGAAAAACTAGCGGCCGCACGACGTAGGAATCCGTGGTAAAGGCAAGGCGGAGACCATTCAGGTTGAGTACGGCGCCATCGTGGCGGGCGTCGAGCGGCACGCACGCAAAGGCGGGAAGGAATACTCGTTCGATGAGCTGATTGGTGAGTTTGCCGCCGCCACCGTGCGCCAGCAGAACGAAATCATCTGCCGGGCGCGGCACGGGGCAACTCAGATTCACTTCGTTCATGTTTGCGCCTTCCGTAGAGATAGTAGGCCGCGCACGCGCCTTCGGACGATACCATGGGCGCACCGAGCGGCGTTTCCGGAGTACATCGAGTTCCGAATGCCGGACACTCGAACGGTTTTTTCAATCCCTGCAACACGAGACCCGCGATGCACTCGGTCGGCTCCTCGACCGGCCCGACGCCCACCTGGAACCGGTCTTCCGCATCGAACCCGCGATAGCGCTCCCGCAACCGCAGCCCGCTCAACGGAATCTCACCAATGCCCCGCCATTTCCTGGGAGCGATCTCGAACACCTCGGCAATCCGCTGCTGCGCCGGGCGGTTCCCTTCCCTGCGCACCGCGCGCCGGTATTGATTCTCGACTTCGGCGCGGCCGCTCTCCAGTTGCGCCACCGCCATTTGAACGCCTTCCAGCAAATCGAGGGGCTCGAAACCCGTGACAACAATCGGCACGTGCCAGCGCCGGCTGATCGGCTCGTATTCCTCCCAACCCATCACCGTGCACACGTGGCCGGCGGCGAGAAATCCGTGAATGCGACAGTTAGGCGAACTGAGGATGGCTTCCATCGCCGGTGGCACCAACACGTGGGCCACAAGTATCGAAAAGTTCTGGATGCCTTCGCGCTCGGCCTGCCACACGGCCATGGCGTTGGCGGGAGCAGTGGTCTCGAAGCCGACCGCGAAGAATACGACTTCGCGACCAGGATTGGCCCGCGCCAGCCGTACGGCATCGAGCGGTGAGTAGACAATCCGTACGTCCCCGCCCGCCGCTTTGACGTCCAGCAAGCTCCTGGACGATCCCGGCACACGCAGCATATCGCCGAACGAACAGAAGATCGTCTCCGGCAGCGCGGCGATGGCGAGAGCTTTGTCGATCAGTTCAACCGGCGTTACGCAGACCGGGCAGCCCGGACCATGCACCAGCGTGATTTCTGGAGGCAGCAGGTCCATCAAGCCGCTCTTGACGATGGTGTGCGTCTGCCCGCCGCAGACCTCCATCAGCGTCCACGGATGGCGTGCCGTCCGGTGAATGGCGCGCGAAAGCTGCGAAGCCGCGGAGCCATCCCGATACTCGTCGACAAACTTCATGGACCATTCCCCGGAGCTTCCAATTCGTCCAGTTGGTGCATCTCGCGCAGTGCCTCGAAAATCTTCTGCGCCTCGGCTTCGTCCACCACACTCAACGAGAAACCCACGTGAACCAGCACGTAGTCTCCAACTGCCGCCTCTGGCGTGTACGCCAGGCAGATCTCCTTCAGCACGCCGCCAAAGTCTACCTTGCCGCGGCGCAAACCGAGCCCCGCTTCTTCAATAATGTTGACCACCTTGCCCGGTACCGCCAGACACATGTCTCAGCCTCCCTCGTCGAGCGCCGCGATGATAGCCTGTCCCAGCGCGATGCCGCCGTCGTTGGGCGGAACGCGCTGATGCGTGTGTACGCGGAACCCGCGGGCTTCGAGCAACGCCACTGTCCGCTCCACCAAGTATCCATTCTGAAACACGCCGCCGCTCAAAGCCACCTGTGGTATGCCGGTTTGCTGCGCCACGCTCAGGATCCAGTTCGCCAGAGCGTTGTGAAACCTTGCCACGATGCGCGGTGCCCCTTCGCTATGGGCCACATCCCGCCGCACGGCTTCGATCATCGGCCCCCAATCGCCATGGGGTAGTGGATACGCGTCGTCGAAATTACCGCCGCCGATCTGCCGTTCCAGCAGCATGGCCGCCTGTCCCTCGAAGCGGCTTTCGTCCGCGACGCCGGCTATCGATGCGACGGCGTCGAACAACCTGCCAACACTGGTGGTCCACGGCGCGTTCACACCGCGCGACAGCATCTGCAAAACGACGGATCGTTGTGGCCGGTCCGGCACTGCCTCCGGGCCGAGCGCAACCGAGAGCACGCTGGCGGCCGATCGCCAACCCTCACGCACTGCCGCTTCGCCTCCCGGCAGCCGGAACGGACGCAGATGGGCAATGCGCTCGAACCTCGCACCATCCACTAGGAAGAATTCCCCGCCCCAGACCGCGCCATCCGTCCCATAGCCTGTGCCATCCCACGAGACCCCCAGGTACGGACCGCGAAGTCCGTTTTCCGCGGCGCAAGCGGCCACATGCGCCTGGTGATGTTGGATCTGTATCACAGGCAACCCCGATGCCCGCGCCCAGCGGGTCGACGCGTAGTCCGGATGAAGATCGCAGGCGACCAGCTTCGGCTCGAATTCATAGAGACGGCAGAGGTCCTGAATGGCGCGCTCGAACGCATTTCGTGCTTCCAGCGTGTCCAAGTCTCCCACATGCTGGCTCAAAAAAACCTGCTGGCCGAACGCTATGGCAACAGTGTTCTTCAAATGCCCGCCCACGGCAAGCACCGGCGGCAGTTCAGATTCCACGAATATCGGTAGCGGCGCATATCCTCTGGCGCGCCGCATCACGCTCGGCCGGCCACGCACCACGCGGGCTACAGAATCGTCGCACGGCCGGGCAATGGGACGGTCGTGGACCAGAAACAGATCCGCGATTTCGCCCAGCCGCGCGCGGGCCTCATCGTTATCAATCGCGATCGGCTCGTCACTCAAATTGCCGCTCGTCGCCACCACAGGGAAAGGGCATTCCCGCATCAGCAGGTGATGTAGCGGCGAATACGGCAGCATCACGCCAAGGTACGGAGAGGAATCCGGGACGTTGGGCGCAATGCCGGGTTGGCCATTCGGCCGAAGCAGCACTATGGGCGCCGCCGCCGACATGAGCAGCCGCTCCTCCGCCGCTGAAACATGGCAATACCTGCGCACCATTTGGAGCGAAGGCATCATCAGGGCAAATGGTTTTTGCTCGCGTCGCTTGTGCCGGCGGAGGCGAGCCACTGCGCCTGCGTTGCGCGCATCCACCAGCAACTGAAATCCACCAATCCCCTTGAGAGCCACAATTCCGCCAGCCAGAATGGTCTGAGCAGCGCGCGAGATGGGAAGCGCGGCATCGTCAACGAGCGAGCCTGGTACTTCCACCCAAAGCTTGGGACCGCATCGCGGGCAAGCATTCGGCTGGGCGTGAAAGCGCCGATCCTCGGGATCCCTGTACTCGCGCTCGCACTCCGGACACATCGCGAATGCACGCATGGTGGTGCGCGACCGGTCGTAGGGAATCTGCTCGATGATCGTGTACCGCGGGCCGCAGTAGGTGCAGTTGGTGAAAGCGTAGTTGTGGCGGCGGCTGGTTGAATCCTGCAACTCATTCAAACACGCCGGACAGGTAGCGAGATCCGGCAGCACGCTGGCCGACTTGCCTTCGCCCAGGTCGGAAGTGCGAATTTCAAAGCCGGCTGAACCGGACGGCGCCAGAATTGCGGTCTCGCGAGTCAGTACCACCGCTGCGGGAGGTTTCTCTGCTTCCAGGCGATCCAGAAACGGATCCATTTGCTCGGCAGGGCCCTCGACCTCCAACACCACACCGGCGCTCGAGTTGCCCACCCAGCCGGATAGCCCCATCTCCACCGCCAACCGGTAAACGAAGGGCCGGAAGCCGACGCCCTGGACGGCCCCGCCCAAAGCCACATGCATGCGCGAGGCTTTTGATCCGACGACCGGCGGTTGATGGAGCAGGTCGGTTCCTCGCACCCTATCGTCCTTGTACCACGGGACACCGCGCCATGGCCACCCCGGTTGCTAGCCGAAGAGAGCACGGGGGAAATACCCCAATTTCGTGGGTCCATCGTGGCATTTGACGCCGAAAAGTACCAGACGGCGAGGCCTAGTTCCGACGTTCAACCCAATGGGGGCTTTGACTTGCAAGTCCTTCGCTTTCACGGAATCAGAAGTGCAGAGAATCACTACACCGTTCGCAAAGGAGCACTCATATGCCCAACACGGCCACTCATGACCAGCCCGAAGCCACGGAACGGATTTTTATAGACCAAGTCATCGCGAATCGCTGCGGCCGCCCTGGCGCTTTGCTCGGCATCCTGGAAGCAGTTCAGGATCGTGCTCGGCACAAGTACCTTTCCATGGAGACGTTGCGCTACATCGCAGAGAGGACCAATGTGCCGTTGTCGCAAGTTTACAGCGTGGCTACGTTCTACTCTTTGTTCAACCTCGAGCCCCAGGGCGACAACACCATCTGCATCTGTCGCGGAACCGCGTGCCACACGCGAGGCTCCCGCCGGTTGCTGGAAGGTATGCGCTTGGTGCTGGGGTTGGATAACGCCGAAGGCATGAGCGAGGCTGACAAGCTTTCGGTCACCACGCGCGACGGCAAATTTACGGTGCGTACGGTGGCCTGTTTTGGCCAGTGCGCGCTGGCGCCGGTGGCCGAAGTCAACCATCACATCTGCGGTCATGTGAATGAGCGTACGCTGGAGCGCGAAGTGAAGGCTCTCGAACGGGGGAGCCGGTGATGCCCGCCATTCAGGACATCAGCGCCTTCAATGCGGTCCGGGAGGCCGGCTTGCGCAAGCTGGCACCATCTGTTCCGCGCATCGCGATCGGGATGGGTACCTGTGGCCGCGGCAACGGAGCGGAAGGCTTGTATCACGCATTCGCGGAAGGCATCGACCGCACCGGCTCCGATGTGCAACTCACGGGTGTCGGGTGTTTCGGCGCCTGCTCGCAAGAGCCGCTGGTCAATATCCACCGGCCGGGGCATGCCTTGACCGTTCTGCGGCTGGTGCAGGCGAATGACGCGGAGCGGATTCTGCACGACCTCTCGTTGGGCAACATCAGCCCTGATCTGATTTATTTTCAGGTCGAGGAATGGGACCACATCACCGCGCACGTGAAGTACGGGCCCAGGTACCCGGAGCTGCCGCTGTGGAACGAGGTGCCGTTTTTCAAAGGCCAGAAGAAGATCGTGCTGCGGAACTGCGGCTTCATTAACCCCGATGACATCGAGGAATACCTAGCTGTTGGGGGCTATGAAGCGCTCTACAAGGTCCTGATCGACGGCCGGCCCGAGAATGTCATTGAGCAGATCAAGGCGTCGAAGCTTCGTGGGCGTGGTGGCGCGGGTTATCTGACCGGCAACAAGTGGGAGTTTCTGGCCAAAGCCAAGTCGGACCAGAAGTACATCATCTGCAACGCGGACGAGGGCGATCCCGGCGCCTACATGAATCGCAATGAAATCGAAAGCGATCCGCACGCGCTGCTGGAAGGCATGATCATCGGTGGTTATGTCATGCAGGCCACCGAGGGCCTTATTTACGTCCGCGCGGAATACCCTTTGGCGGTGCATCGCCTGAAACGGGCCATCGAACAGGCACGGCAATACGGAATGCTTGGCGACAATATTCTGGGCCGCGGCTTCAAGTTCAATGTGGAGCTGGTGGAGGGCGCCGGCGCATTCGTTTGTGGAGAAGAGACGGCCCTGATCGCCTCGCTCGAAGGCCAAGCCGGGAGGCCACGCCCGCGCCCGCCATTTCCGGCGCAGAAGGGGCTCTGGGGCAAGCCGACCAACATCAACAACGTCGAGACCTGGTACAACATCGCACCCATCATCACCAAAGGCCCGGCCTGGTTTACGGAAACCGGCAGTCCCAAGAGCTCCGGCACCAAGGTGTTCTCCCTGGTGGGCAAAGTGCTGAACACGGGCCTGGTGGAGATGCCGCTCGGAACGCCGCTCAAGAAATTCATCTATGACATCGGCGAGGGCGGCGTCAATGGCCGGAACATCAAAGCGGTGCAGACCGGCGGTCCCTCCGGCGGATGCATCCCGCAAGATATGTTCGACACGCCAGTGGACTACGAGAACCTGGCGCGGCTCGGTTCCATCATGGGCTCAGGCGGCATGGTCGTGATGGACGAAGACAACTGCATGGTAGATGTGGCGCGCTACTTCGTGGAGTTCACGAACTCCGAATCCTGCGGAAAGTGTATCCCCTGCCGTGTGGGCCTGAACCAGGCGCTGCGTATTCTCAACGCATTTACAGAAGGCGCGGGCACGATGCATCACCTCGATGTCCTGGACGAACTGGGCCGCATGATTCGCGACTCCTCGCTGTGCGGCCTGGGCCAGACGGCGCCCAACCCCGTCCTGACGACGATGCGCCACTTCCGCCATGAGTTCGAGGATCATATCGTGGCCGGACGTTGCCGCGCCGGCGTCTGCGAAGAGTTGGCATTATCGCCGTGCGAGAACAGTTGCCCGCTCCATATGAATATTCCGCGCTTCCTGCAGCTCTACAAAGAGGGGCGCCTGGAGGAAGCATTCCAGTCCGTCATCATGGACAACCCACTTCCATCCTCAACCGGCCGCGTCTGCCAGCACCCTTGCGACAATCGCTGCCGGCGCCAGACCGTGGACGACGCGGTCAACATGCGCGAGGTGCACCGGTTCATCGCGGATTCGATTTTCTCATCCGACCGGTATCAGGAGATGGTCGCCTGGGTCACGTCACGCAAGCTGGCGCCGACGGGGCGTAAGATCGCCATCGCCGGCGCAGGTCCTACGGGCCTGACGGCGGCGTTCTATCTGGCGCTACTGGGTCATGACGTGACCATTTTCGAAGGAAAATCCGAAGCGGGCGGCATGCTGCGTTTTGTCCTGCCGGATTACCGCCTGCCAAAGCCCATCCTGCAACGTGAGATCGAGTTGATCGAGCATGTGGGCGTCAAGTTTGTCTTCAACACCCGCATCGGGTTCGACGTGCCATTGAACGACCTTCACGATCGCTTCGATGCAGTATTCATTTCCATCGGCACCTGGAAAGATTCGTGGGTTTATGTCCCTGGAACGGAGTTGAAGGGCGTGTATACGGCGCTAAACTTCCTTGAAACGACCGCCAAAAAGGAGCCCGTACAACTGGGGCGCAAAGTCGCCATCATCGGCGGCGGAAATGCCGCCATCGACTCGGCAAGGACGGCGCTGCGCATGGGTTCGGAAGTGACGATTCTCTACCGCCGCGAGCGCGAAGACATGCCGGCCATCGAAGAAGAAACAGAGGCGGCCCAGCAGGAGGGCGCCCGCATCGTGTTTCTTGTCGCCCCGCACCGGGTCATCGGAGGAGCAGACGGCAACGTGAAAGCCATCGAGGTGGTTGCGACCCGGCTGGGCGAATACGATTCCTCGGGCCGCCGTAAGCCGGTTTCCACCGACGAAATTCGCCGCTTCGAGTGCGACAGCGTAATTCTGGCCATCGGCGAGACATTCGATCTGGACTTCGCCCGCGCCTCCGGCCTGCAGATTAAGGAATCGGGCTTGATCGAAGTAGACCGTTTCTCACTCGAAACCAGCCGGCCCACATTTTACGCCGGGGGCGATGTGATCACCGGAGCCTCGAATGTCTCCAATGCCATGGGCTGGGGCAAGAAAGCCGCACGCCTTATGGACGAGCGGCTGACGGGCGATCACCGATGGAAACAGTTGTTCCCGGAGTTTGATTACGACCAGACACCTCCGGAACAGCCTAGCGAAAGCCGCCGCCACACGGGCCATCACGCACCCGCCAGCGCGCGGCCCAGAGACTTCGACGAAGTCGTACTGGGCTTGACCGCGGAAGAGGCGCACCAGGAATCGTGCCGGTGCCTGCGTTGCGATATCAAGTCCGTGAGTTCCAGGTAAAGGGGGGAGCTGAGCGTGCCACCAAGAGAATTTTCCATTCGCATCGATGGTGAGCTGGTGAGCGCCAAGGAAGGACAGACGATCCTGCAAGTCGCCCGGGCGAGCGGGAAGCAGATCCCCACGCTGTGCTATCTCGAAGGGCTGAGCGCGGTGGGAGCTTGCCGCTTGTGCATCGTCCAGGTCTCCGGTATCGACCGGCTCCTTCCCGCGTGCACCACCCCGGTTCAGGACGGCATGTCCGTGACAACCAACTCGCCCAAACTGACGGAATACCGGCGGATCGCGCTGGAGCTCTTGCTGGTGGAGCGCAACCATGTCTGCTCGGTGTGCGTTTCGAATGGCCACTGCGAACTCCAGGCCATGGCGCAGTCTCTCGGGGTTACGCACGTGCGCTACCCATACAACTACCCGAAGCTGCCCGTCGATATGTCGCACCAGCGCTTCGTGCTCGATCATAACCGCTGCATCCTGTGCACGCGATGCGTGAGGGTCTGCGCCGAAGTGGAGGGAGCGCATGTCTGGGAATTCACATCGCGTGGCATTCAGTCGCGCCTGGTAAGCGACCTGAACCAGCCGTGGGGCGACGCACGAAGCTGCACCAACTGTGGCAAATGCGTGCAGGCGTGCCCCACCGGCGCGCTCGCCGAAAAAGGCTGGGCGGTGGAAGAGATGGTGAAGCGGAACGACGACATAAGTGCGCTAGCGGCGCGCAGAGGGGTGCGGACATGAACAAAGTCAGGCTGGCTACGGCATGGCTCGACGGCTGCTCGGGCTGCCACATGTCGCTGCTGGACATCGACGAAAAGATTATCGCCCTCTCTGAACGGGTGAACATTGTTTACGGCCCCCTGGTAGACGCGCAGGAGTTCCCTGAAGAAGTCGAGATCACGCTGGTCGAGGGAGCGGTAAGCAGCCAGGATGACTTGAGTAAGATTCAGAAAATCCGCGAGCATACGCGCGTGCTGGTTGCACTGGGCGACTGCGCCGTCACGGGGAATGTTCCCGCCATGCGGAATTCGATTCCCGTGAACCAGCTCCTGCAGCATATCTACGTGGAGGGCGCACGGGCGAACAAAGGTATTCCGGTGGACGGCGTTCCGCAACTGTTGAAGCAAGCGCGCCCCTTGCATGATTTCGTAACGGTGGACCTGCACGTACCGGGGTGCCCGCCCAGCGCGCAAGCGATTTTCGGGGTGGTGAGCGACCTCCTGGCAGGCCGCAAGCCCGATTTAACTTCCAAGGTCAAGTTCGGATGAGGGGCTCGCGATGAAGCGTATAACGATCAACCCCGTGACCCGCATCGAAGGGCACGCGAAGATCACGATCCAGCTCGATAAGAACGGCAATGTCGCCGGCACCCAGTTTCACATCACGCAGGTACGGGGATTCGAGAAACTGTCCCAAGGGCGGCCATTCTACGAGATGCCCGGCATCACCGCACGTATATGCGGCATTTGCCCCGTGAGCCACCTTCTCGCCTCGTCCAAAGCGTGCGACGCCATCATGGCGGTCCAAGTTCCCAAAGCCGGCCAGAAGCTCCGCGAGTTGCTGCATTGCGCACAAATCGTGCAATCGCATGCACTCAGCTTTTTCTATCTTTCGGCTCCTGACCTGCTGCTGGGCATGGATTCGGACCCGGCCAAGCGGAATGTCGTGGGCGTCGTCGAGAAGTTTCCCGAACAGGCGCGTGACGGTATCGCGCTGCGAAAATTCGGCCAACAGGTGATCGAAGGCCTGGCGAAGGAGCGGGTTCATCCCTCGTGGGTTACACCGGGCGGCGTCAATGCGCCGCTTGATGCCCGGACGCGAGACCGCATTCTGGGCGAATTGCCGCAGGCCAACGCGATCACTGGGCGGACTCTTGCATTCTTCAAATCGGCACTCGAGAGCTTTCCGGAGGAGATCGCCTACTTCGGCTCTGCGCCAACCATGTACGCCGGATTGGTGGATGCGGGCGGGAACCTGCGGCTGTATGACGGACGTCTCCGTTTTCGCGCCGCGGATGGAGCTTTGGTTCGAGATCAGATCGCCCCGGAGGACTATGCCGATTCCATCGCCGAGGCCGCCCAGCGTGATTCCTATCTGAAAGCGCCGTACTATTTACCGGAGGGATATCCGGACGGCGTGTACCGGGTGGGGCCTCTGGCACGCTTGAACGTCGCCGACCGGTGCGGCACGCCGCGGGCCGATGCCGAACTCGAGGAATTTCGCCAAAGATTCGGCCGCGTGGCAAACAGCTCCTTCCTGTATCACTATGCGCGGTTGATCGAGATCGTCTACGCCCTGGAGCGTATGGAAATGCTCCTGAATGACCCACACATCCTCGACGAGCACGTGCGCGCGAAGGCCGGCGTGAACGCATTGGAGGGCGTGGGAATAATCGAAGCGCCGCGCGGCACGCTGATCCATCACTACAAGGTCAACGAGGATGGGGCGATCGTGTGGGCGAACCTGATCGTGGCGACCGGGCACAACCTTCTGGCGATGAACCGCAGCATACAGCAGGTGAGTGAGCATTTCATCAACGGCACGCATCTCGAAGAGGGCATGCTGAACCGCGTATCAGCGGTGGTCCGCGCCTATGATCCCTGCCTGAGCTGTTCGACACATGCCACCGGCCAGATCGCGATGCACGTTCAGCTGATCGGTCCGGGAGGCGGCCTTCTCGATGAACTGTACAGCCAGTGAGGGAACGGGCGCGTTGATCATAGGGTACGGCAACACGCTGCGTACCGACGACGGGGTGGGTCAACATGTGGCGCACGTTTTGGCGTCGCGCGGCTACACCGTCATAGAAGCGACGCAGTTGCTGCCGGAGATGGCTGAACGCGTGGCCAATGCTCCACTCGTGATATTCGTAGACTGCCGTGCCGACCTGGGCCCGGGTGAGATCGCCATTGCGGACGCCGGCAGCCCGACGTGTGAAATACCGAACCTGCATTTCCTTTGCGCACCGCGGCCGTTGCTACGGCTTGCGAAGGAGTTGTATCAAGCCGAACCGGAAGCGGTCCTAGTTGGTATCGGCCCTGAGTCGCTCGAGATCGGGCAAGGACTTACGCCCACTGTACAACACGCCGCGGCCAAGGCGATCGAGATGATCAGCCGTATAGTGAGCGCGCGTCCGGTGCGCCGCAGTGAGGATCTGATAGCTAACTCCTCTCGCACTTCAGCTCGGCGCCAGCATAGGCCGGGTGCCGCCTGCGGAATCAATCAATGAACAGGGCTTTGATACGGTTTTCATGCGTTTTGAGGCCCAGGATCGATTTGGCGGGCAGATCCAAGAACATCGTGAGTTTTCGGCAAGCGTGCGTGACGCCACTTAGCCTGCCCTGTTAAGTTCATTCAGTCGCCGAGAGGCGGCTGTCGGTGAATCACAAAAGCACCACACCCATTCCCGAGACAATCGTGCAGTTACAGCGGCAGTTGGAGCAGTTTCGCAGCAGCCAGCCGCGACGGACGAAACTGCCGGAGCCGTTGTGGCAGGCTGCAGTCGAACTGGCCCGGCAGCATGGGATCTATCCCGTGGCGCATCCACTCCGGCTGGATTACATGCAACTGAAGAAACGTCTCGGTGGCATTCCGAGTCGCCGGCGAAAGCCTACCAGGTCGTCCTCGTGGAATTGATCACACCGCGTTCGGCTGCGATGGCCGAGTGCATCATCGACTTCGAGTCCGCTCGCGGCAGCAAGATGCATATCCAGTGGAAGGCGGCCACGCCGCCGGATTGGGCAAGCCTGCTGCGCGCCTGGCGGGAAGCCGAAGGATGATTCAGATCACCGCGAGGCGCCAAACCAATGGCGTGTTGCGCGACATGGTGTGCCGCGGCCTGCCGCTGATGCTGGAGCGAGCTGGCCACATCACCTTGCCACCTGTGAGTTACGTCCGGCATAATCCGCTGGCCACGAGGCCGGAGATGGCTCGGATCGACACCACACCGATCGAAGCCCGATTACGCCACCTGCAGCCATTACAGTTGGAACTGGTGCGGCGCACTGCGCACGAGCCGTTGTTCAACAGCTTGATGGAGGAACATCATTATCTCGGCTGCGAACAGCCGGTGGGAGAACTTCTGAAGTACCTGGTGTGGGCGCAGGGCCGGCTGGTGGCTTGTCTGGCATTCTCTTCGGCTCCTCGTCGCTTGGGCAGCCGCGACCGCTACATCGGCTGGAGCGCGGAGGCGAGGCGCCGCAACCTCCGTTTCCTCGCTTTCAACACGCGCTTTCTGATCCTCCCTTGGGTGCGAGTAGAACACCTGGCATCCCATATTCTCGGCCGCATGGTGGCGCGGATCTCCGATGATTGGCAGCAGATGCACGGGCATCCGATTTACTTCCTGGAGACGTTCGTGGATTCGGAACGATTCCGCGGGACCTGCTACCGCGCGGCCAACTGGGTGTTGCTGGGCAAGACGACGGGTCGTGGGAAGCAATCCAACGGCTATGTACTGAACCGGTCGATCAAAGAAGTACTCGGTTATCCACTGCATGCCGACTTTCGCGACTTTACTCTGCGGGTTATGAAAACGAAGATACCGCGACGGCCGATAGACGTGACGTGGAGGAGTTGGACCGAATCATCAATGACGCCAAGAGCACTCCCCTGAGTGAATCGGACAGTGAGAAGCTCAAAACAGCCCTGCATGCGTTGGCGGAGAAACTCCTGCCACAGCCGAAAACGGAGAAGACCAGTGGTATATTCGGCGATGCGAAGAAGCCCGCGCCGGAGGACATGCCACCGGAAGCAGACCAGACAGTAGCAGGGCATGGGCGCAACGGCGCCGATACCTATCGCAGCGCGGATAAGATTCGTGTCACGCATGCAAAGCTGGCGCACGGTGATCGTTGCCCGGGCTGCGCCCGAGGCAACGTTTACGCGCAGAAGGAACCCAAATCATATCTCGGCACCGCTCTTCTGATCCGCCTGGAAGCGATGGCGGCACGGCCGCGGCGCAGGGCGATGCGAAGGTGTTCAAGAAGTACTCGCAGATGAAGCGGGAGGCGCTGTAGAAGCTGAACCGGCAGGCGAATGAGACCAGCCGGAGTTTTGACACGGAGCAGCCCAACTGAGCGGGGCACAGTTTTGCCACGATCGGGGCGGTTTTGTACCTCGTCGCGGTGTGCATCGAGTCGAGAAGTGTTTTAGAATCAGAGAAGCTTCATATGTCGGGGCGTAGCGCAGCCTGGTAGCGCACCTGCCTTGGGCGCAGGGGGTCGGGCGTTCAAATCGCCCCGCCCCGACCAAACCTCTCATTGATTCCAAATGAGTTATTCGACCCCCTGCTCATCGCTTTCGCTTATCCTTTGCCCTCCCTGTGTCAAAACCCCTTTCAGTTTGGCTGCGCTGTTGTTGTTCGCCATTATTCCGTCCGCATTCCGTCCGTGTGTCGAGGGTGAACCGAATGCCCCGATTTAGCATTGACACTGCTCGCCCTCTCATATACCATTCCGGCAAGCGATTTGACAGGGGAAACTTCTTAGGCGTCCGAACACGAGGGATCCCCGCAACAACGGCCAACGCTACTAGGAGGCTTTCATGTTGCATACCACAAAGAGGCTGGCGGCCTTGTTCGCCTTGGTATTGGCTCTTACACCGGTGCTCGCTTTTGGGCAGGCTAGCTTTGAAGCTCAGGTTCGCGGTGCGGTGCGTGATTCCAGCGGCAGCGTGATTGTCGGCGCGCGTGTAACTATCACCGATGTCGACACCAACATCTCCAACACCACCGCCACGGATGAACGCGGTTTCTACATCTTCAATGGATTGCATCCGGCGACTTATATGATCAAGGCCGAAGCATCCGGCTTCCGGGCGGAAGAGGCCAAGAACGTCGTGCTCGGCGTCAGCCAGCACACGAGTGTGGATTTTGCCCTTCAAGTGGCGGGGTTGGAAACCTCGGTGACCATTGTGGAAACGGCTCCTACACTGGAGACGGGCGATGCGGCCATCGGCACAACCGTTAGCGGCCAGTATACGCGGGACATACCACTTTATGGCCGCAGCTACTTCGGCCTGGTGTTCCTGTCCGGCGGTGTCACCGAAAGCGCCGGCGGCGGCACCCGGGACAACTACCCCTCCGGGACCAACTTCGTTTCCAACGGCCAGAGGAACTCATCGGCTGAGGTGCGCTTCGACGGTGCTCCTCTCTCCGCGCCGGAGCAGGGCGAAGGTGGTAATACCAACGTCTATTACACGCCTTCGGTGGAAGTGATCCAGGAATTCAAAGTCCAGAACAACAGCTTCTCCGCCGAGTACGGCAACAACGGCGGTACCGTCATCAACATGACGATGAAGCAGGGCGGCAACCAGTTCCACGGCAGCGGCTGGTATTTCGCGCAGCGTGACGCTTTTGACGCCAACGATTTCTTCAGCAACGCCAACGGCCTATCCAAACCGCCGCTCACTCACGACCAGGAAGGCGGGATGATCAACGGCCCCATCAAGCGGAACAAGATGTTCTTTTTGTTTGATTTTGAAAAATTGCGAGACATCACCTCTGGTCAAACGGTGGCCACCTTCCCGACCGACCTACAACGGCAAGGAAACTTCTCGCAAACCAAGACTTTCGACAATAACGGGAATCTGGTGCCGGTGGTCATCTATAACCCGTTCTCGATCAACGCAAACGGGGTTCGCCAGCCGTTCCCCAACAACATCATTCCGGCGAACATGCTCGACCCGGTCGCCAAGAATATGCTGCAATATTTCCCGGAACCCAACACAACCGGAGATGCGGGAACGAATTACAACAACTTCATCAGGAACGTCCCCAGCCCCGTGGAACAGTATCAGCTCGACGGCAGGGTGGACTATCAAATCAATGACAACAACCGTGTGGGTGCACGGTACAGCAAGCTGCACGGTACCTTCAATACCCCGGCCACCTTTGTCGACGATGCGGCCACCGCCTTCCAGGAGTCCGACAACGCGGTGGTCGACTATAACTGGACGATCAGTCCCAGGATTCTATATACCGGCCGCATCGGTGTGGATTTTGTCAATTCGCCGTCCAAGTCGCAGTATCCGAATTTGACGTCGGTTGGTTTTCCCAGCTACCTCATCAATAACGGCTTGACGCGAATGCCCTCCATTGAGTTTGCCAACGGGCCCTACAACAATATCTTCGACCAGTGCTGCACCGATACGAACTTCACACATAACTTGATCACCTATTCGTCGGCTGTCTCCTGGGTGAAGGGTGAGCACTCCTTCAAATTCGGTGGCGAGCAGCGTCAGTTCTTCAATAATTTCTGGCAACCATCGAATCCCACGGGATTGTTCAGTTTCGACCAGGATGCGACCAATCAAACGCCGTATAACGGTGACCCGACGCAAGGGGATGGTTTTGCCAGTCTTCTGCTGGGGTGGGGGAGTGCCAATGGCCAAAGCTTTCTGCAGGAGATTCCTTCGGTCGCTGACAAATCTAAAGAAACGGGTTTCTATGTTCAGGATGATTGGAAGGTCAACTCCAAGCTGACCGTGAACCTCGGGTTGCGGTATGAATGGAGCACGCCTTACAGCGAGCGCTACAACCGTTCGACATTCTCGGACTTCACCGGAAGCAGCGGAATAACGGTTCCCGGCCTAGGCACCTTGAACGGCATCACGCTATTTCCAGGCCCAGGGCGTCGCAATATTCCGGTGGACCGTAACAACTTTGCGCCTCGGCTGGGGTTTGCCTATAGCTGGGACTCGAAGACCGTGATCCGCGCCGGCGCCGGCATTTATTACGGCGGAAACATTGCCACCAACTTCCAATACCCCGGCCCCGCCTTCCAATCAACTCCCAGCGTTCACTACACGAACGATAATTACCAGACCCAGTTCGGGACCCTGGACAATCCCTTCCCCCTGGGAATAGCGCCTCCTCAGGGAACCAAGTACGGGAAGCTGGCCATGTGGGGACTGGATAACGGCAGCGACCTCGATTATGAGACGGACAGGAACGCGGATATCTACCAGTGGAGCATGGGCGTCCAGCGGCTGCTGCCGAGCGATGTCGTGATAGGCGTCGATTATTCGGCGAGCCGAAGCACCCACCTGCCATGGGGTGGTTTCAGAAATCGGAACTTCATTCCCACCAGCGTGGAACAGCAGTACACCAGCGATCAGCTAGGTGCGCCTGTGGCGAACCCGTTCCAGTCGCTGTTTGTCGGGCCGAATGCCATCTTCAACGAACCGACTTCGCGGTACAACAACGCAACGATTCCGCTCGGCAACCTGTTGACCCCTTATCCGCAATATGACGGCAGTTTTCAAGGCTTGCCGATCCTGGTGGCGACGTCCCGCTACGATTCCATGCAGGTTCGATTCGAGAAGCGAAGCGGCAAGTATTTCACCATCCAGGGCAGCTATACGCTCTCCCGAAATACCGACGACAGTTCTGCGGGCGCGAACTCCTGGGTGGGGTGGCTAAACAGCAGCGGGGTGCAAGACCCGGACAATCTGTCTCGAGAGTACGGACTCAGCGCCAATAACGCTACGCATCGCGTGGCGGCGGCGCTCCTGGGTAACATACCGATTGGCCGAGGCCTCCTCGTGGGCAACAATATGAACAAGGTCGTGGACGCGGTGATCGGCGGCTGGTCGGCTTCGTCGAATATCACACTACAAAGCGGGCAACCAGTCACTATCCAGATGGCGCTCAGTCGCCTTGCCAATGGTGTGCAACGGCCCAATGTTACTTGTTCGAACCCAAGCACGGGAATCAGCTTTCACCAGGCCGCGGCCAACTTGCTTAACGGCGACACCACCGGTATCCAGATGTTCAACCCTGCCTGCTTCGCCGATCCCGGCGACCAGCAGATCGGCAACGCACCCCGGTACTTTACGAATTTGAACTCGCCGGGAATCGACGATGTGGATCTCGCCCTGAGGAAGGAGTTCCACATTCGGGAGAATATGAAGTTTCAAATTCGGATGGAAACCTTCAATGCTTTCAACCTTACTCGCTTTAGCCGGGCGGGATTCCGGTACGAGTCCGGCAGCTTCGGTGAGGTGAGTAGGCTGTTTTCTTCAGGTTTTAAGGCTCGTCAGGCGCAGATCGTGGCACGGTTTGAGTTTTGAAAACCGAATGCCATTGTGGTACCACGAAGTGAAGGGGTTGGGGCACCAACCCCTACAATCTAGTAGCAACCAGTTGTCCGGATGAGGCAGGCCGTGCCCCAAAGGGCGGCTTGCCTTGCGTGGGTGTACGTGCGGCTGTCGGTTGTGCTCGGCCCCCTCCTGTGCGTCCAACCCCTTTGTAAACCACGGAGTATTGCCATGACTACATATAGGTTTTTCGCGTCATTCCTTTTTCTATTAAGCGCGGCCTACGGCCAAGTCAGCCAGGACTGGAGCCACTACGTCCGCATCGCGGGTCACGGTCTCAATCTCAACAATGTCGACCAGATCGTCCGCAGCGCCACCGATTCGAATGTGTTCGGCATTGAGGTAGATAACGACATTCCAGGCCGTTACGAGAGCTTTGTCGATCCCACTGAAAAACTCAAAGCCATTCACGAAGCCGCCCAGAAAGCTCACGAGGCCGGCAACTACGCTTTCGTATACATCGCCGGCACAGAATGCATCACCGCCCATGCCGCTTCCAGCCCGCACAGCATGGTGAAAGACCACCCCGACTGGCTGCAGCGAAAAATTACCGGGGAGCCAGCAGTGTTCGGTGGCGGCAGCGCCTTTTGGATTCGCGAAGGTGACGAAGATGTTTGGATCACACCGCTCGCGACAGAATGGCGCAAGATCTACATGGAGCGAGTGCGGCAGATTGCCGGCACAGGCATTGACGGCGTGTATGTGGACATTCCCTACTGGATGACGCACTTCGATAACTGGGAGGACTCCTGGGCCAGTTTCGATGACTACACTGTCGCCGCCTTCAAAGCTAAGACCGGTCTCAACGCCAAGGCGGATCTCAAGCTGGGCGATTTCCGCGACACGAACTTTCGTAAGTGGGTCGATTTCCGCATCGACGCTCTCACCGATTTCGTGCGCGAGATAAATGCCAACGTCAAAGCGGTGAATCCCAAGTGTAAGACCATTCCAGAAATCTACCCGGGCATCGAGGAATCCGCCGTCCGGGTCGGCAGTGATGTGTACGAGCTGTACCCGGTGGTCGACGCCATCACCCATGAATACAGCACTGGCGGCCGTTCGGCGGGCCGCACGCCGCTGGCCTGGTTCCAGGATATGGTCGGCATGTACTCGTTCCGCGCCTTTGCCGGCAGCAAGCCAAGCTGGATGCTGAGCTACTCGTGGGAGAAAGAGAAACAGATCCTGCCCGGAGAGGCGATGAAGAACCTGGCGATGGCGCAGCTTGTGGCTGGGACCAATACCTGGGACACGAAGGGGCACGGCATGTCGGGTTCGAATGACATGCAGACTCGCACAGCCATGTTCGGATGGATGAAGGAGCACGAGAAGACCTTCTTCCTGCCGAGGCAACCGGTTCGGCCCATCGGAGTTTATTTCTCGCCAAAGAGCCGGAATTACTTCGCCAAAGAGTTTATTGACTCCTACCGGGGCATCATGATGTTGTTGTTGCAGTCTCACCTGGAGTTCCAGATTGTGACGCCGCGGACTCTGGCCGATTTCCACGGAGAGATGCTGATTCTTCCCGACGCCCGATGTCTCGGCAAGGAGGAAGTGGATCATTTCCGCGCTTACGCCGGCTCGGGGAAGACTCTAATCATCACTGGCGAGACCGGAAAATACGATGAAACCGGAGCGAGCCGCGACTCGAACCCGGTGCATCAGCTTCTGGGCATCGCAGACCCGGCAGTCAAGAAAACCGGCAAGAAGTCTATCTACTACCCGCAGTGCCCCGGCAGAGCGTATTACGCGCAGCTGCAAAAGGAATTCAACCAGCAAGCCGTTGCAGGCGTGTGGGAGCAGACCGAATTCAACAAACTGCGAAGAGCCTTCGTGGATGAGATTGTGAAGGTCTCCGGGCTCAGGCCCGCCCTAGAAGTCGAGGCCTCGCCATTTGTCGCGACTCAGATCGCCAACGTTGACGGCAAGGTATCGGTTTTTCTGGCGAACTTCAAGGGGCTGAAATCCAAGGAAATCGCTCAGCAGACTCCAGAGGGGAACGTTACCATTACCTTTTCCACCAGCGGGCCGCGCACGATTGCCTTTCTGCCTTTCCTCGGCCAACTGCAAAAGGTGCAGGGAACATACAATGGCGGCAAGCTTACCTGCAAATTGCCGCCCATCGACAAAGGCGCGGTTGTCTGGGTTGAGTAGCAGCCTAAGCGTGCCATGGTGGAACGGCCGAACCAGCAGTTTGTCTGCTGTTCACCCGTCCACCCTTTCCACGAGCGGAATAGGCTTGAGCGAGCCCCTATTCTCCGCCAGCCATTGCCGCCAGACTTGGGGAGAGACGCCGTTGCCGTCTCCCGTCAGTTGCTCCAGCGTCATATGGGCGAACTCAGCCAGATTCGCGCGATTGTCGTCCAAGTAGTCGATCAGAATTTCGTAGCCCACGGCCTCGCCCAGACTGCCCAGCGCCCGGCCGATGGTTACCTCAGTGAGCGCCCGCTTTTCGAGGTCGAAGTCAGAAACGAATCCCTTTCTTGTCGCCTGGTTATGCAGCGTCGGACGGCTGTGAAGCTTTTTCAGGATGGGAACTGCCGCCGGGTCGCCGAGCAACTCCGCCCCATAACAGATCGAGTCCACGTAATGAAACGGCCAAGGCAGCTCATCAGCAAAATCCTCCGCTTTGGCCTTCACCACATCCGCCACCTTGTCCCAAACGGCGAGCGCACGCGGGTCGCGAGTCATCCCCAGAGAGTAAATCAGCTCGGCCGGGGGAAAGGGTATTCCCCATCCTTGTCCCTCCAGGCTACCCTCGTCGGGCGAACTACTCATCGCAGCCTTTACGGTTTCGTTGGCGATGGCTCGCTCAATGGCCGCAATCAGCACTGGCACTCCGGCCTTCGAGCCGAACATTGCCAGAGCCTGGGCCAGTCGTAACTGGCGATCGCCACCCGCCCCGGCCAGTTCCTTCTCGAGAATCGGAACAGCCAGTGACGGGTCCGACGTGCAGATTTCTACGATTGGGATCTTCTCCCGATAGTGCTCGGTGCCCTCCTTCGCCATGGGAACATCCCCCCAGCTGGAAAAGTGGCGTCCATCCAACTGCTTTGCCAACGCTCTTATCGCATCTTCGGCGTAGCACTCTTCCTTGATCTTGCGCGCGAGCATCTCGGGCAGCAGTGTGCCGACCTCAGTCAACCTTTTCTGCACCTTGGGTAGGTCGACCTTGCGCGGGCTGACTCCGCTACGGACCGCATAGGCTGCGGCCACACCCACAGCGCCGCCCAGGTTCTCCAGCTCCGGCTGATTGCGCATGTTGTACATGGCGTCATGAGCCAGCGAAGTGGCCTTTCCGGCCACCAAGATGTTCTCCAGCCCCTGCGGCAGCAGCGCCCCGTACGGCATTTCCGTTGGCAGGATGGGCACAAGGAGTCCCATCCGAATCCAATCCGAGGCTACTCTTCTATGGCAGTCCATTTGACCAGCGCCGACATTAACTACATCGCGAAATGCGCGATGGCGCAAAAGATCGGTCAAGGTCACGACCACATCGCCCATGACGTGGCGTGATTCGCGGGTGGCGATGTAGTTGCCATGATCAAAGCACCTGGGACCATAGCGCCGGCCCACCAGGATCGCCCGGGTGTAATCTTCGATATTGGTCACATCCACCGTGTGCCCGAAATGCCACCTGCTTGTGGTCGGCTCCGTATACTGTGCCAGGTTGAACCACATGGGATAGTGATCGCGAGCGGCGCCGTAGGTGAATCTCGCTCCCGCAAAAGCGGCCACGTCGCCGTCGCCGGTTGTGTCTGCGGTGACCTTGGCTAACACAGCTACCGGTCCATAAGGAGTAGCCGCTACGACCCCGCGCACCTGATTGTCCTGGAGCACGGCAGCCATGGCGGTGGCGTTGAAGAAGACCTCCACACCGGATTTCTGGGAATCCTTGAGCAGAGCGTACATTCTTGCCTCGATGTTCCACTCTCCATTTAGCTTATTTGCTGAGGTGGGCCAATTGATGCTCTTGTGGACCTCATCAACCAAAGTGGCGTTGCGAATAGCGAAGCCAGCCCAATAACGGCCATACCAGTATCCGCACACGCCGCCGAGGGTTCCCGTGCCACCCAGTCCGGAATTGAGTTCCAGCAGGACCGTCTTTGCGCCCTCGCGGCTTGCGGAGTTTGCGCACGTGGCCCCGCTAGTTCCCCCGCCGGCCACCAGAACGTCCGCCTGGCGGATAACCGGCACCTCCACTGATGGCACGGTCAGTCTCTCATAGACGCGGCCGCGCTGAGGGCTGTCCTGAACCTTGATTTGTAGGTCATGCGGCAAGTGGTAGGGAACCAAATAGTCAGTTGCGGGGGCGGGGATTTCGCCATCGCCAAGCCCGGGAAGCAAAGCCTGTGCGAAGGCGGCCCCGGTCAAGGCAGCGTTGACCGGATCACGTAGGATGTCGCGCTGCCGCCCCTGAAGCCGGGCAGCCTCGTCGAGACACCACAAACCCTTTACTGGGCCTGCGAAGCTGGCCAGCGGCATCTGGACCTTGTCTTGATTCTTGTCGCTAAACACCAAATCAAGACTTTTGAATTCCGCCGCCCAGCTCGGGAGCGCACCCATCAGCCGGGTCGTCTGCGGACCGTCCAATTCATACGCGCATATGGCTAGTTTGGCCTCCTTGAACGCCGGGACGTTATGAATCAGGTACGCGGCCAAGCGCATGGTGCGGTGGCGCGCCTCGATTTCGCGCTGCATCATGCCTTCCAGGTCCATCTTTCCTAGCCTGAGTTCCATCGGGCACTCGATCAAGACGTGACCCTTAAACTGATACCCGCGATGCAGGGTCAGGGTGTTGCCGGCTATGCCCAGCTCGCCAGGTACCGGCAGCGCTGTCTGCTGGAGCGGAGCCACTCCTTCCATTTCCATCATCCTCACGAAATGGAAGTCCTCGACCATCTCCGGTTCAAACTCCGCACCAGCGATCCGCGCTACCACGGCCGTACTCGTCGCGTCTAACACGACCCGCCCTTGCAGGACCTGACGGCCGGACTTATTACCGATGACGACACCGCGAATGGCACCGCCCGTCACAATGGCTTCCGTGGGAAGGCTGGCGTACACCAATCCGACCCCCACCTCCAACAGCACGTCCTCCAGGGAGAGCTTAAAGGCATCCATCCCCAGCGGCAGCTCGCCCGCCTCCGAAGTGGCGTCCATCCTCTTCAAGCAGGCGGCGATCGGCTCCGGCACCTGCCCGCCCGCGGCGAGCCTGCCCAAGTCCACCCAGGGCTTAAGCGTGGCCGAGACTTCCCGCCCCAGGTAGTTTCGGTGTTCAGCCACAACTACCCTGCGGCCGGCCTGGGCGAATTGCAGCGCAGCGGCGACCCCTGCCACCGAACCTCCAATGATGATCACGTCCGCTTTGTGCAGAATCGGCAACCGCGACGGATGGAGCCAAACGCTCGAACGCCTCTTTCCGGCTCTGGCAGGTGCTTCGCTTGCAGCGGCCGCCGCAGGCAAAACACCGGGATGACCGGCCCTGACAATGCTGGCCACCGTTCCACTACTCATGCCCAGCAGAAAACGGCGGCGGGCGACTCCAGCGCGGTTATTTTTATCGTCTCGCATGACAGGGTGGCCCCAGACAAGACAGCAGACCTAGTAACAGCCGGTGGCGTGCCATTGACTGATTGCGTGCGCTACCGTCGCCGAGCAAGTTGAACACCATAGACTAAGCGCTGTAGATACCGCCATTTAGTGGCGCGCCAAGGAGGCCGTGGCCTTGGGCACGTGGCTGGAGGCTGCGTGAAATGACGCTCTTGTACGGGACCGTTTAGCTTAGGAACCGCGGGTTGCGGTGAAGTACCAGCGATAGCAGGCCCAGTTCACGGGGTGCCCTCGCGTCTAAGTTCTCGACACGGTTGCCCGGAAAGAGTCAAACGGGCTACGCGCGCCTTAACACAGACCAGGAAGCGAACGGCCAACATATTCGCCACTCACCGGCACAGGCCGGCAAACCGCAAGAATCGCAACGCCCAACTGTGGCCGCCCTGGCCGCTTGGCGCTACCACCGGAACGCCAAAGGAACGAATGAACCCCTCCGATTCCGGCGGCAGCGCGACTTCCTGGGACTGGTTCTCCACGATCCCATTCACAATCAGCTTCGTATGCATGCGGTCAGCGCCAGCAGGCCGTACAAGGAAAAGGAACTCGTTGTTCCTACGGACAGCGAACATGTCGGCGCGTGGGTCTGGCGCGAGCAAAAGCCACCGGTATTATCACGGCTCGAAATCGAGGCTCGAGACAGCGACGCGCTCCACGGAGCGCTGGAAGAGGGCATTCAGGCTTTGACCCTCCTCCCTCTTTCGAACGGCGATCACCGGCTCGGGATACTTAGGTTCGAATTCACCACGCCTTTCCAACCGGACGGCGAAGCGCTGGGATTTCTACAGCGCATCGCTTAGGAAGTCGCAGTCTCCGTGGATGGATATCTCACCAGGCAGGCACTCGTGCGGGAACGTGACGGATGCGGGTGTTGTTCGAGATCACCAACGCCCTGGTTTCGAAGCTGCCGATGGATGAGCTTTTCTCAGCCATCGCGGAGCAGCTCAACCGAGTGGTCGCGCACGATTTCGCGGTGTTGACACTGCTGGACAAAGCGACGGGAGAAATTCACTTGAAGGGGCGCATTCCCGAGCGATTTCGAAATCGAGCCCGAAGAGACCTCGGGCCGGCCGGAAGGGCTCCCGTCGGGCGAGGCGTTGGCCACAGGGAAGCCCGTCGTCTCTGCCGGACTCGACTTCGAACGGTTTCCGTCTCCGCTCTACCGCAAGTACGCCGATCTGGGTTTTCGTTCGAGTTGTCCGCTCCCGCTCTCGGGCAGAAATGGCGCCCTCGGAGTGCTGGATTTGGTGCGCAAGAGCGGCGAGCCGTTCACAAACGATGAGGTGGATTTGCTGGTTCAGGTAGCGTACCAGATTGCCATCGCTACCGAAAACGCGCTCGCCTACCACGAGCTTTCGCAGATCAAGGACAAGCTGGCCATCGAAAAGCTGTACCTCGAAGACGAGATCCGCTTCGATCAGAACGTGGGAAGCATGATCGGGGAGAGCCCGGCATTTCAGGCCGTGTCCTGATCCTTCGCGATATCGAGCAGCTCAGTCAGCAAGAAACAGCCCGGTGCCTCCAAGCGAGCGTTCCGATAGTGAAGTCACGGCTTTTTCGGGCGCGACTGAAGCTCTCAGCCGCACTACGACGATCAGGAATCCGTGGATTGGCGAGTGCCGCGTAGAAACCAAACCCTGGTGACCTCGGCAGTTGATCGGCAACTGGAATCTGTCAGAATGAGGTCACGCCCGCGTGGGCTGGTCAGAATGCTTGTACGGCACATGCACAGGAGTCAGTCCGGGAGCGAGCGCGAACAAAGCGCACATTCCGGCCAAGGGCAGCAGCGCGGCGATGGTGAACGCGGGTCCGTAAGAATAATGATCCACCAGATAGCCGGTCAGCAGTGGGAATAAGATGCCGCCCAACCCGCCGCTTACGCCCGTGAGGCCGGTGACGCGCCCTACAGCAGAGGCTGGAAACATATCGCTGATCGAAGCAAACACGTTGGCGGAATAAAAGGTGTGCCCAAACAACACCACGCCGATAATGGCGATGGCCCAGGCAGCGTTCGAAGCCGCCACGACTGCCAGGCTGCCAAGGCAGAAAATCGCGCCGATGAACATGGTAATCTGCCGTGTGCTGTTCGGCGTGAAACCCTTCGAAAGCAACCCGCCCGCCACCCAGCCGCCTCCGATACTGCCGGCATCGCCCAGCAAATACGGCAGCCAACTGAAAGCGCCGATCGCCACCAGGCTCATGCCGCGAACGTTGTAGAGGTAATCGGGCATCCAGTACCAGTAGAATTGCACCACCGGTCCCGCCAGGAAACGGCACAGCATCAGTGCCCAGGTCTGGCGGTATCGCAGCAAGGCAAGGCTGCTCACGACGGCCGGCGCCGAACTGCCTGGTACAGCGCGTTCCTCGCTCACTTGGAGGCGGTAGATCCGGCGCCAGCAGATCACCCAAACCACGCCAAAGACGGACGGCACCACAAACGCCATCTGCCATCCGAACCACTGATTGAGGGCCACAATCACGGGCGGCGCGAGGATGGACCCGATCATGGCGCCGCCGTTGAACACGCCGACTGCGAGGGTTCTCTCGCTCTCCGGAAACCAGCGTGTCACCACCTTCATCCCGCCGGACAAATTGGCGCACTCGCCCGTGCCCATCCAGAAGCGCAGGATTCCGAAACTCCAGACGGAGCGGCCGAAAGCATGCAATCCCGTGGCGATCGACCACCACAACACGGCGAACGAGAAGCCGAAACGTTCCCCCAGACGGTCCATCAGAATTCCCATCGGAAATTCCGCGATCATCATGCCGAACTGGAAGCATGCCACGATACGGCCGTATTCCGTGCTGCTAAAGTGAAAGCTCTCCTTCAGCTTCGGCGCCAGAATGGAAAGCGTTTGCCGGTCTATAAAATTGATGACGGTGATGGAGAACAGCAGCGCGAGGATCGTCCACCGCAAGCGATTCGGCGCCGCAACATGCGGAGCCGCTGGGGACGAGCCGGAGGCAACCATTTGAATATATTCGATGATACGCTTGGACTCGATCAACCCAAAGCGTGGAAAATATTGAGATGCCGTCGCGGCGAACTTTATTGATGGGGTTGGGCTCATCCTATTTGATGGCGGGCTCAACATCGCGAATCTCGCTCGGCTGCCAGACGAATGCGTGGCCCATCGACCCGGCTCGCTTCGATTCGCTCCTCACCGTGCTGGGAAGAATTCGCGAGTTCGGCTTCGCTGGTTTCGAGACCGGTTTCCGCAACCTGCAATCGCAAGCGGAAGATCTCGAATCCGCGCGCCGGAAGATCGAATCGTCGGGCCTCCAATTCTTCGGTGTCCACATTTTCCTTTTGCAGTATGATGAGCGGACGCATATCGCACCCGCGGAGTTGTTTGAAAGCGTCGCGAAAACCGGCGCGGCACTGGGGGCGCAACGTCTGATATTGAGTGGGGCGCAGGCGTCCACTGATGAGGAATTGGCACGTAAAGTGGAGGGCCTGCACAACGCGGGGATCTTGGCGAAGAGGCTTGGTTTGAAGCTGGCGTACCATAATCACGATAAGGAATTCAAGAATGGGGCCTGGGAGATCCAGCGGCTGCTGCGCTTCACCGATCCGAACCTAGTCGGCTTCCTGCTCGACGCAGGCCACGCCTTCCAAGGCGGCGCTGATGTGCCGGCGTTCCTCGAAGAGAACCATCAGCGCATCATCGGTCTGCACGTCCGTGATTTTCGCGATGGCAAGCAAGTACCGCTTGGCGCCGGCGACTTTCCTTTGGCGCAGGTAGCCGCGGTGCTTAAGAAGGCCAACTGGCAGGGCTGGGTGCTGGCGGAAGAGGAGCGCGAGGACGGATCAAAACCGGGCGAGCGTGCGGTGGGGCCGGCCATGGCAGCGTTGCGCAAAGAGTTTGCATGATTTCTCGACGACACTTCTTATTCGTGGCGGCCGCTCAGACGGCATTACCAGCTCTCGTCAAGGAGACACCGAAGGTCGGCTGCCAGGCGAACGGATTCGTACTGAAGCCGGGCGACTTCCCCGCTCTGCTAGGCGCTCTCGGCAAAATGAAGGAACTCGGCTACACCGGCTTCGAGTCCAACGTCCGGTTCGTACGCGGCCAGTTCGAACGCAGCCAAGAGGCACGCCGCCAGATTGAGCAAACCGGCGTGCGTTTCATCGGTGCGCACATGTCGATGGCCGAGGCGCAGCCGGATACCTACTCCAAAACGCTGGAAGGAGTGGCAGCTCTGGGCGCTGAGTGCATCGTCATGAGTGGCGCCGGCCTCTCGGCGGACGGCAAATTCGAACCGGAAGCGCTACGAACCAAGGCGGCCAAGCTGGAGGCTTTGGCGAAGACGTGCCGGGAGAAGGGCCTGCGACTCTCTTACCACAATCACAACCCGGAGTTCGCCAATCACAATGCGGAGATAGAGGCGCTTGCGGACGCCACGAGTCCAGACCTAGTGGAATTCTTGATGGACGCGGGACACGGCTATCTGGGCGGCGGTGATCCAGCCGAGTTCCTGCGCCGGCACTCCAAGCGCATTCTCGGCTGTCATATCAAGACGTTCCGCCGCGGAACAGGCGAGCCCACGCAGGTTCCTCTCGGCCAGGGCGATTTTGACTTTCAGGGGCTGGCTCTGGCCATCAAGGACACCAGTTGGGCCGGTTGGCTGATCGACGAAGAAGGCGGCGGGCCAACTCCGGGCGACACGGCGGCGTTGGGTCCGGACAGGGAACACATCCGGCGCGTGTTTGGCGTGTAGCGCCGCCACCGCTCTCTTCCCTGGGGGTATAAAAGAAGAGAGCAAACGAACGGAGAGACCTTGAGAATCGCGAAAGATGTGATTGAGCTAGTCGGCAATACACCGCTGGTCCGTATCCGCCGGCTATCCGCCGGAGCGCCTGGCGACCTGGTTGCGAAGCTGGAATTCTACAATCCGGCACACAGCGTGAAGGACCGCATCGGCGTTTCCATGATCGAAGCCGCCGAGCAGGCCGGCCTCATCCATGAAGACACGATCATCGTGGAGCCAACCAGCGGCAATACGGGGATTGCGCTGGCGATGGTCTGCGCGGCTCGCGGCTACCGGTGCGTCCTCACCATGCCGGAGACGATGAGCAAGGAACGCCGCCAGTTACTGCGGGCCTATGGCGCCGATCTCATCCTCACACCCGGTCCGGAAGGTATGGCCGGAGCGATTCGAAGAGCGGAGGAGTTGGCCGCCTCTGATCCCCGCTACTTCATGCCCCAACAGTTCAAGAACCCGGCGAACCCAGCCGTGCATCGCCGCACGACCGCCGAAGAGATTTGGCGCGACACCGATGGGCAGGCGGACATCCTCGTCTCGGGTGTCGGTACAGGAGGAACCATCACGGGTGTGGGCGAGGTCCTCAAGGCGCGCAAGCCATCTTTCCGATGCGTGGCGGTCGAGCCGGACGCCTCGCCAGTTTTATCGGGTGGTGCGAAAGGCCCGCATCCGATCCAAGGAATCGGCGCGGGATTTATTCCGGACGTTCTCAACCGCGAGATCTACGATGAGGTCATTCGCGCGAAGAATGACGATGCCATCGAAACCGCCAGGCGGGCAGCACGCGAAGAAGGGCTGTTGGTTGGGATCTCCTCCGGCGCTGCGCTTTGGGCGGGCGTGCAGGTGGCGCGCCGGCCGGAGAATGCCGGCAAGCTGATTGTTGCCATCATCCCGTCGTTCGGCGAGCGCTACCTCAGTACGGTGCTCTTCGCGGACCTGTCCGTTTAGCCGGGATCGCGCGGATATGCACCCCGCACGAACGATTGTCCGCGACGTCCGATCTGTCCTCAAACGCGACCCCGCCGCGCGAAACGCGCTGGAGGTCTTGCTCTGCTACTCGGGCCTGCACGCGATCTGGACCTACCGCCTCACGCACTGGCTGTGGCGCCGCAAGCTCCGTCTGGTGGCGCGAGTACTGGCGCAGACGACCCGCATGCTGACAGGAATTGAAATCCATCCGGGAGCGAAGATCGGCCCCGGTTTTTTCATTGACCACGGTATGGGAGTGGTGATCGGCGAGACGGCGGAAATCGGCGCCGACGTGACCATCTATCATGGAGTCACGCTAGGCGGAACCAGCTTGAGTCGCGAAAAACGCCACCCAACGCTGGGGGACCGCGTTGTCGTCGGCGCCGGAGCCAAACTCCTGGGAGCGATCGAAATCGGCGATGATTGCCGCATCGGAGCGAATTCCGTCGTGGTCAAATCGGTGCCCCCGAATTCGGTGGTCGTCGGTGTTCCGGGTCGCACTATCATTCGCGCCAAGGCGCACTCTCCCCGGGATGACCCCGACTTTCAGCACACGTTGCTGCCAGATACGATCGGTGCCACGCTCACGACTCTCATGGCGCGTATGGATCGGCTGGAAAAGTTTGCCGGGGATGGGGAGCCGCCGCACACTCCGATACCGGATGAAGAAGGGGCGTGGCACGGCGAGGATTTTTCAATCTGAGGTTCTTATGACCTTCCCGCTTACCAGACGCGACGTGATGAAAGGTGTCATGGGCACGACGGCCACGGCGGCTTCTTACCGCCGCGTGGCTGGAGCCAATTCGCGAATCGGCGTTGCGCTGATCGGCTCTGGCCGGCGTGGCCGTGAAGTTGCTGCCGGTTTGCTCGCTGACAGTCGCGCCGAATTGATAGCGATCTGCGACATCTATGATGTTCAGCGGAACCGTGCCGTGGCTGCGCTCAAGACCGGCGACGGCGTCAAGCAACTAGTGGCACATGAAGAGGCTTTAGCGCTGCCCGGCGTCGACGCGGTAATCATCGCCGCGCCCGATCACTTGCACGCGACACTCGCGACCGCGGCTCTCGCCGCCCGCAAGCACGTGTACTTGGAGAAGCCCACCATTCACCGATGGCAGGAACGGACCGTGCTTGCCGAAGCGCTCGAAAGAAGGGGCAAGATTCTCCAATGCGGCACCCAGCAGCGCAGCGGCGCGCACTACTGGCGGGCGAAGCACGAAATCTTCGAAACCGGACGCCTCGGTAAGGTGGTTTACGCCCGCTGCGTATGGCACAACTTCCCGTGGCAGCGGCGCCAAATTCCGCCGGGACCGAAGCCCGCGGGACTGGACTGGGAACGGTTTCTCGGACCGGCGCCGCATGTTCCGTATGAAGCCGTCCGCTATGATTCCTGGCGGTACTTTCCGGAGTATGGTGGCGGGTTGCTGGCCGACATTCTGACGCATTGGGCCGACGTGGCGCAATGGATGCTCAACGATGATGCGCCGCAGTCCGCGGTTGCCGGTGGAGGAATCTTTGTCCTCAAAGACGGCCGCCGCAATCCAGACACCACCAGCGCCCTGATTCAATATCGCGACTGGAACCTCAGCTTTGAATCCTCGGTACTCTCGATTCGCAACGATCGTCCCAGCGTGCTGTTCGAAGGAACCGAAGGCCTGCTCGATCTTGCCCGCGAAGGATACACGTTCACGCCTCGCAGCGGCTCGCCCGAGATCGTGAACTCCACGGAAAATCTGGAGCGCGCGCATACGCGGAACTTCCTCGACGCCATCACGGGCGGCAGCAAGCCGAATGCCGGTTTACAGGCTGGTATTTCAGCGACGCGCCCCGTGCAGATGGCGCTCGAAGCCTACCGGACCGGCCGCAGAATTACTGCCGCCGACCTGGCGGCTTGAGACCAGTCGCGGCGCTGTTACGATCGATCGCGTTTCCCTTCGATCACCGTGATGACTTGATTCGCCGCAACAGCAACCCTCTTGTCGACGACGCCACTCGGCCATCGAATCTCCAGGTCGGCCTTCAACGCCTTTCCCAGCCCGAAATGCACGCGCAGATCGTTTTGGGACATGTAGCTGCCGCCGCTGCGGACTTCGTCCATCTGCCGGTGGCCGCCCTCCGTGACGCAGTAAATGCGAGCGCCGATGCCTGAGCGGTTCGATTTTACGCCCACGGTCTTGACCTTCAGCCAGTTCGTCTTAGCCGCTTGATCGCAACGCAGCAATTGCGGAACGTCGTTCATGCAGTTAACCACAACGTCGATGTCGCCATCATTGTCAAAATCGCCAAAGGCGCAGCCGCGGCCTGGAACCTGTTCGAGAATGCCCGGCCCGGCGTCCATCGACACATCGGCGAACCTGCCGTTCCCCAGGTTCCGATACAGTTCCTTGCGCTCACGATAACCGGCTTCAAGGCTCGTCTCGCCGACCTCGGGATAGACGTGGCCATTGCAAATGAAAAGATCCGGCCAGCCGTCGTTATCGAAGTCGAGAAAGCCGACGCCCCAGCTCAGGAACCGGGTGTTGCGGCCAAGCCCGGCCTGTAACGTCTGATCGTCGAAAGCCATGTTGCCTAAGTTCCGGTATAGACTCGCGGTATCGCCGGCGAAGTTGGTCTTGACTAAGTCCAGATATCCGTCGCAATCGTAATCGGCGGCGGAAACACCCATGCCCGCCTGCGGTTTGCCGTCGGGGCTGAAGGCCACACCCGCCTCAATCGCGATGTCCGTAAACGTGCCATCGTGGTTATTCTTGTAAAGGCACGAAGAGGTCGAATCGTTGGCGACGTAAATGTCGGGCCATCCGTCGTTATCGAGATCGGACACGAGCACGCCCAGTCCGTACGTTCCGGGCGTCTTCAGAATGCCGGCTTTCTCGCTCACATCCGTAAACGTGCCGTCGCCGTTGTTGCGAAACAGAATATTCTTGCCGCCTTTTAGGCCCGGCGGACCACATGCCACCAGAATGCCCTTATAAAGGCACGGCCCGGATTCCGGCAGCGGCGTTGTCTTCGGATCGAAGTCAATGTAATTGGCGACGAACAGGTCGAGATGCCCGTCCCGGTCGTAGTCAACAAACGCGCAGCCGGTGTTCCAGCGTTCGAGGCCGGTCGTCGTCCGCGTGGTGACTCCTGATTTTGCGGCGACGTCCGTGAACGTGCCGTCACCGTTGTTGTGATAGAGGGAGCAATCACCCCAGTACGTCACGAACAAATCCTCGTGGCCGTCGTTGTCGTAGTCGCCCGCACACACGCCCTGGCCCCATCCGGTGCGCAGCAACCCCGCCTTTGCGGTCACATCTGTAAACGTCCCGTCGCGGTTGTTCTTGTACAGACGGCTGACCGGAGCCTCGTCCGGCCCCCATTTGGCCTCGAAGCGCGTGCCGTTCACCAGGAATATGTCCAGCCAGCCGTCGTTATCGTAGTCGAAAAAAGCAGCTCCGCAGCCGGTCGTTTCCATCAGGAATTTATTTCTGTGTTCGTTGCCAAAGATGGTCCTGGCACGCAGGCCCGCTTCGCGCGCGACATTTAAGAACTGCACCCCGAGAGGAACCCCGAGCACGAGCTGGTCGAATGAGAAGACCGGAACGGTGGCGCAAAGCGACCGGATGAACTCTCTACGGCGCATGATGCGTGTTTGGACCTTCCCACGATTGTAGCCGACACTCGTCACAAGCCCTTGGAATTTCGCAAGAAATCGAATGTAAACCAAATAGGCGGCCTGCAGGTCGTCGGGGCGCCTTTGTGCTATTTGTCACACTTATGGTGAAGGCCGAAAGTCGGCTCATGCCGAAACGCCATTGTAACTTGCGGCAACAAAACGTGCGGCGCGCGTAACAATCCGGCTAATATACTGAAAACACGAGCCTTGTTCGGTTTAACTGTAACAAACCGGATTTCCCCTTGTTCTCGTCACTAATATAGATCTATTATTCCTCAACTCGTTGTTATCTCGTTTGCACGGGTGAGGAGAATATGCTCAGTTTGCGCAGGTTGGCTCTGTTCGCCGCTTCTTTCGCGCTGCTTTTGTGCCTCAATGGGACGCTCAGCGCACAACAGGTGTTCGGTAGCATCGTGGGTACCGTCACGGACGCATCCGGTGCGGCGGTGAACAACGCCAAGATCACCATTACAGACATCCAAAAGGGCACCAAGTTCGAGGTGGCCACCAATGAGTCCGGCAACTATACCAAGGGCCAACTCATTCCGGACCAGTACCAGGTGAGTATTGAAGCGTCCGGGTTTCAGAAGACCGTGTCCAACCCGATCACGGTGCAGGTCGATGCCGTGGCCCGCTACGACGTTGCCTTGCAAGTCGGGAATGTCACGCAGGAAGTGGAAGTGACGGCGACCGCCCCCTTGCTGCAATCCGATCGCGCGGACGTACAGCAGACCTTCGATTTCCATCAGGTTGAGGAAATGCCCAGTGTGGGCCGGAATCTGCAAGCCATGGAGTTGTTGCAGCCGGGATCGGTGCCATTTGGCTGGGCCCACGCCTCCGATGAGAACCCGCAGGGCAGCGTGCAGATGGTCGTCAATGGCCAAACGTTCGATGCCATGGGGTACGAGTTAGACGGGACTACCAATCAGGATCCGATCCTGGGAATCATTGTTATTAATCCAACCTTCGAGTCCGTTCAGGAAGTGAAGCAAGCCAACCAGGATTTCGACGCCGAGTTCTCGTACACGGGCGGTGGACTTGCGAGCTACTCCACTAAATCGGGCACGAACGACTTGCACGGGAGCGCCTTCGAATATTTGCAGGTGAACACTCCAGGGTTCCAGGACTTTGGCCGCAATCCCTTTACGAATGCCAACCCGGTGTACCGGCAAAACCAATTCGGTGGATCGATTGGCGGCAGAGTGATCAAAGACAAGTTGTTCTTCTTCGCCGACACGCAATTGAACCGCCAGGCGCAGGGCGGGTCTGTTAACACATCGGTGCCGACAGCCCTGAACCGTACGGGGAATTTCAGTGATTGGCTGGCCATTAGTGGGAATTACCAGATCTACGATCCTGCCACCGGGAATGCGGACGGCACGGGGCGCCAGCCCTTCGCCGGCAACATTATTCCACAGAGCCGTTTGAGCCCACAGGCGCTTGCGATCATGGCCTATTGGCCTCTGCCCAACAGCACCACGCTCGGCACAGTGGGCAATAACTACGACGCCAGCGGTGCCGTGGCGATTACAGGCAACCTATGGGACACCCGGTGGGATTACTACCTGAACCAGAAGAATACAATTTTTGGCCGCTACAGCTACGGCGCCTATACTGAGCAGGCCCCGGGCGCATTCGGCCTGGAGGCCGGCGGTCCCAATGTCGGCAACTACGCGGGCAACTCCAACGCACTAAACCAGAGCCTTGCCGTAGGTTGGACCTATACGTTCAGTCCGACCGTTATTAACGAATTCCGGCTGGGCTACATGCGGTATCACGTTTTCGACGTGCCCAACGGCTATGGTACGGACCCCGCCACCGAAGCAGGCATTCCGGGCTTGAACCTAGACAAAACCTACACCTCCGGCATGCCCTATTTCGATATCCAGGATGCCGGTTACGGCGACGTCAAGCTGGGGTATGGTCTGGGCGTCAACCAATGCAACTGCCCGTTGACCCAGAGCGAGCGGCAGATTCAGTTCATCGATAACGTGACCAAGATCCATGGCAACCACAGCTTCAAGTTTGGAACGGATCTGCGCTATGCCATGAATTTGCGTGTTCCGAGCGACACCCACCGCGCCGGCGAGTTGTACTTCAAGGGCAACCAGACCGGGTTTGTCTCCTCCCCTAACTCGTCCCCAATCGACGGTTTAGGGCTAGCCTCGTTCCTGCTCGGAGATGTGAACAACTTCGGGCGATATGTCAGCTCCAGTACGGACGCCGAGGAACGCCAGAAACGCTTCTTCTTTTACGGGCAGGATCAGTGGCGCGTGACGAACAAATTAACCGCTTCGATCGGTCTGCGCTGGGAAATGGTGTTTCCGGAGAGCGTGAATGCCAATGGAAATGGCTCCACGCTGAATTTATCCAATGGTTTGATGTACGTGTTTGGCGAGGGAGGCGTATCCACGCACGGTATTCAAACCATGAACTGGCACGAATTTGCCCCCAGAGTGGGCTTGGCCTATCAGCTTGACAAGAAAACCGTCATCCGTGCTGGGTACGGCTGGTCATATAATCTGGGAACATTCGGCTCGACGTTCGGGCACAACGTGACGCAGAATCCGCCTATTCTAAGCAATCAACAGGTCCAGACTCAGTCATCTCAGACGTTCGATTCCGTGTTCACTCTTGCCCAGGGCCCGCCCTCTCCTCCAACAATAACTGTGGGTTCTAATGGGACTTTCCCGCTCCCCAACGGGATCTCGCCGCATTTCCGGCCCGCGGAGTTCACCATGCCGGTGGTCTATCAATACAACTTCACCGTTCAGCGGCAGTTCACAGACAAAATCACGATCAGCAGCGGCTACGTGGGCAATTCCCAGCGCCACGGATGGCTCGGGACCAGCAACACCATTAATCCGAATGAGGCGGAATGGATTCCGAATGGCAATGGTGGAGGAACGTCAGTACAGCCGTACTTCGGGTTGTACGGATGGACGCAGAGCTTGGGTTATTACTGCAACTGCTCAAACCAACAATACAACTCCTGGCAATCTACGTTCACGGTAAAGAACATGGCCGGTTGGACGCTGCAGGGAAGTTACACCTACCAGCATCTGACGGATTGGGATACGGCGTGGGACTCCAACTACTACTTCATCTATGGCCCACAGAATGGAGCCGGTGGTTATGGCCAGAGCCAATTGCTACCCCACCATCAGATCTCGCTGGCAAACGTCTATGACGTCCCGTTTGGGCATGGCCAGAAGTTCGGTTCGAGCGTCAGCAAGCCGGTGGACGAAGTTTTAGGCGGGTGGACCCTCAGTTTGACTACGACCTTCTACAGCGGTCTTCCGTTCAGTCCAAGTATAGACAACTATGGGGGCGCGCTCAGACCGAGTGCAGGCCCCAACAATCGCCCCGATGTGGGAAGCGGGTCCCTGTATCCATCGAATCAGACCCGCAACCAGTGGTGGTCGGGTTGCCCTGCAGTGAACGGTACACCGGATTGTTCATCTGGCCCGTACGCATACCCGGCGGCCGGCACTTTCGGCAATTTCCCGATAGATACGCTGATCGGTCCGCATTTTATCAACTTCGATTTCATGGCGATGAAGAAGTTCAACATCACCGAGAAAATTTCCTTCGCCCTCCGCATGGATTCGAGGAACTTCTTCAACCATACGAATCTCGGCAGTCCGAATAACGACGTCACATCGACGAATGCCGGCCAGATCACCGGCCTTGCCTTCGGCGGTGCCAACGGCGTGGGGATGAGGACGCTGCAGTTCTCCGGAACCGTCAGGTTCTAACGCAGAGCGGTTGAGCCGCGATTGAATTAAGGCCGGCAGGGCAAAACGCGCTGCCGGCCTTTCGTATTTGTGAAGTGGCCGGGCATGCCCGGCCTACCGGCTGCCCACATTGGGATCGATCTTCTTCGCCAGCGCCAGCTCCGCCGCCGCTTCCGCTGTATTCTTCTCCTGTTCGAATGCCAGCCCTAGGCTGTAGTGAAGAGAAGCGTATAGAGGGTTTACGTCAATCCCTTCGCGATAGATCTTGATAGCGTCTTCGTACTGGCCTTTCGCATAGAGCGCGGCGCCCCAGTTTAGATAAGCCAAGACATAGTCGGGATCGATTTCTAGCGTCCGCTTGTATTCGGGAATCTCGTCCCCGTTGCCCAACGCGCCATAGGCGAGTGCGAGGTTGAAGTGGGCGCCGGCGTCCTGGGGATAGAGCTGAGTTGCAATAGTAAGTATGCTGGCACTAACGCTCGGGTTGCCTGCTTGCCCTTGCATTGCGCCGAGCCAGGTCAGCGCGCGCAGGAGGTGCGGATAGATCTTCAACGCTTCGAGCAATTCGTTGACGGCGTCCTGCTGCTTGCCTTGTTTCCGCAGTTCCATCGCCTTGTTGAATACCGCTTCCGCATCCACGCGGAAATTCCGAGGCATTCGCTGCACCATGACGTACTTTCCGCTTGCTTCGACGACATCGGAGAACTCTCCGGGCTGGAGCTTCAGCGCTGCTGCGCCCCACGCCGCGTCGAGTTGGCTGGCGTCGAGATCCCCCAGATAGCCGCCTTTGCTTGCCGTGACATGGTCGATCGAATTGGCCCGGGCAAATTCGAAGAAAGATCCTCCCGATAGAAGCTGCTGCCGGATTGCCGACGCTTTTTCCCGGTCATCCAAAACAATCATGCGGAGAAACAGATGCTTGGGAGTAACCGTGGTTCGCCATGCCGGGTTATGCGCCGCAACCTTGATCTTTTGCTCGGGATTGACGCGAATCCAGTGCTCCGCGATGACAAACGCGCCGCGTGTCTCGTCCAACATATGGCATCCGGCGCAGCCTGTCGTTCGATTCACCGGGCACAGCGCCGCATGTTTCGTTACTGTCGCGCTATGGCATCGCAAACACGTCTTCTCGGCCCTGGCCTCCAGCACAGGACGGGGCGCATCCTGATGCGGGTCGTGACAGTTGATGCATGTAATCTCACCCCCGCTTTGACGCCAGCACTCGCTGTTCTTCAACGCCGTCACTTGATCCGAAATCAGCACGTCGTCCGGCATCGGATCTTCGACGATACTGGAGCCCGCATGGCATTGCGTGCATGGCCGCATCCGCTCGCCAATGGGCAGCTTGTTCGGATTCCACATGGCGAGGTCCCGAGAATGTGTACTGAGCGCGGCCAAATGCGGTTGGCCGGGACCGTGGCAGTTCTCGCAAGCCACGCCCGTCTCGACGCTCGTGCCGTGCGTTCGTGGCGCGCCGTGGCAGCTAAGGCATCTCCTCTCTAAGTACGGAGTTAATACCCGGCCCAAGGCCGTTTCATAAGTCGTGGGCTTCTCTTCGGGAAAACCGAGCGAGAAAGCGAGTTTGTTCTGCTGCGCATAGTGGAAGTAGCGAGCTTCGAGCAGACGCGAGACCGGCAGAGGCAAGCCTTGCAGAGCGGGAACGCGGAGCAGGAAACTGATTCCATGGCGCGAGCCGCCGACCATCGTTTCCACCGGAAAACCAACCGTCGCCTGCCCCGGCATTTGCACTTGAAATTGCAGACTCGGGCCAGTTCCTTTGATCTCGTACGCGATCGTAGGCGCCGGTCCCTCCGCATGCGTCTCGGAATAATTCACCGGGCGCTGCTGGGTACGAGGGTCCTGCCAGGTCCGCGCCATGTTTGTGCCCGATTGCAACTTGGCGATGTCCTTGTGGCAGCCGGCGCACACATCGCGCCCCAGATATCCGCTTTCGCCGGCGCTCGCGAGCGATGAGACTATCAACAGCAGGTAGATCAGACGCACGGCTGGTGCAGTATTTGCCCGCACGCCACAATTTTATCCACAATCACTACCGGCAACTCACACCCTCTGCCGTCTTTTTCATTTTGGGATAATGTGTCCATGCTGCGGCTGTTTGCCGTGCTTTCGTTGGGAGTATGCGCCGCACGGGCCGAGCCCGTCGCCTTCTACAAGGACATCGCGCCCATCGTTTACTCCTCCTGCGCACCGTGCCATCGTCCTGGTGAGCCGGGTCCCTTCCCGCTGCTCACTTATGAGGACGTGCGTAAGCACGGCCGGCAGATTGTCACGGTCATCCGGCGACGCTACATGCCGCCCTGGCTGCCTGAACCGGGCCACGGCGATTTTCAAGATGAGCGGCGTCTCACCGGCGAACAGATCCTGACTATCGCGCAGTGGGTGGACCAGGGCGCGCCAGCCGGCTCAGCGGCGGACGCTCCGCCGCCACCGAAGTTCGCTCCCGGATGGCAGCTCGGCGCGCCGGACCTGATCGTCGAAGCATCCGCCCCGTATCGTTTGCGCGCCGGCGGGCCCGACGAATACTGGAATTTCGTTCTGCCGCTCAAACTGGATGGCGCCCGTTGGATCAAGGCTATCGAGATCCGCCCCGGCAACGCCCGCGCCGTGCATCATGCCAACGTGCTCATTGACCGCAGCCGCTCGGCGCGCATGCAGGAGAAAACACCGGGCGCAGGCTTTCCCGGCATGGACCTGAATATCGAGTCGGACACTTTCGATCCCGACAGCCATTTCCTGTTCTGGAAACCCGGCGGCACTCCGTGGATCGAGCCTGAAGGCATGGCTTGGCGCGCTGACTCCGCGACCGATCTTGTCCTGAACGTTCACATGCAGCCCACCGGAAAAACCGAGCTCGTGCAGCCTTCCATCGGACTGTATTTTACGGACCGCCCCGGAACGAAGTTTCCCATGCTGGTGCAGCTCGAACACGATGGCGCGCTCGATATTCCCGCCGGCAACGCGGACTTTCTGGTGACCGATGATTTCGTGGTGCCGATGCACATGGATGTCCTCGCCGTCTACCCGCACGCGCATTATTTGGGGCAACTGCTCGAAGGCTACGCCACGCTCCCAGGCGGCGAGCGCAAGTGGCTGATCCGGATTCCGAGTTGGGATGTGAACTGGCAGGCCGTATACCGCTACCAGCAGCCTGTGTTCCTCCCGAAAGGAACCGTGGTCTCCATGCGCTTTCATTACGACAACTCGGCTGGCAACCCGCGCAATCCCAACCAGCCGCCGAAGCGCGTACGAGGTGGCAATCAGGCGACCGACGAAATGGGCCATCTGTGGTTGCAAGTCTTGCCGCGCGAAGGCCATGATCGCCGCACGGAATTGCAGGAAGCCATCATGCGCCATCGGCTCGATAAGTATCCGGGTGATTTTTCGGCGCAGTTCAACCTGGGCGCGCTCCTTCTTGTGCGCGGTGGCAAGGCGGATGCCATTCCCTACTTGCGCGACGCCGTCGCGGCCCGGCCGGATCAGCCTGTGACGCTGAACACCCTGGGAGCCGCCCTGCTCTCTACAGGGAATGCAAGCGATTCGGCTAGCCTTTTCGAACGCGCGCTGCGCGCAAATCCCCAGTATACGAATGCGCGCTACAACTTGGCCAACGCGCTCGCGGAGCAGCAGCAGTGGGAACAGTCAGCGGCGCAGTTCCGCAAAGTGCTCGATGAGAGCCCGGACGATGCGGGCGCCCGCCAGCATCTGGGAGAGGTGCTTCGGCTCTGGGGCGACAAGCTGGCCACGGCGGGAAGCCTGGATGAGGCCGCCCTCAGGTTGCGGGAATCCCTGAGCTTCCGCGACGACGATGCGGAGTTACATAGCGACCTCGGTACTGTGCTGGCACGGCTCGGCCGAATCCGGGAAGCCGTGCCGGAGTTCGAACGGGCGCTGCTCCTCGACCCGCATTTAGAAGCGGCTCAACACAACCTGCGGGCGGCTCGCGCGCGGCTGGGCATGGATCAGCCGGAAGGAAAACGGTAACTATGTGGCCGATCCTTTTCTTGCTCCTACAGGCAAGCGCCCACCAGGCGGGCGTGCGGGCGTATAACGAGCATCGCTATGCCGACGCCGAGCAACACTTGAGCGAGGCGCTAAAGACGGAAGCTCCAAGAAGTAAGGAGTATCTGGAATCGGCCCTCTTTTTGGGCGAGACCCTGTACTTCCAAAAGAAGTTCGCAGACGCCATCCCGTGGTTCGAGAAGGCTGCGGCGGGAGGTTCGCAAACGCTGGTAGCCGAGTTCCTGTTAGGCAATGCCTGCCTAAAAGCGCACCAGGACAGGAAGGCCTTGACTGCCTTCGCCACTCTCTTTCAGGTGAGCCCCGATTCCCCGGCCGCTCACTTGTTGACGGCGGAAATGATGCTGCGGGGGCAACTGGAACAGGGTGCGGACTCCGAGGGCCGCCGCGCACTCGAAATCGATTCGCATATCCCTCAGGCGCACTTCATTCTGGGTGAGACAGCGCTCACCCGGGGAGACGCCGAAGAGGCCATTGTTGAATTCCAGAGGGAAATCGCCATCAATCCCAACTTCCCCATGGCATACTACCGGCTCGGCGAAGCCTACAGCAGACGCGCAGCCTGGGAGGACGCGATCTCGGCGCTCGAACGCTCCATTTGGTTGAATCCGAATCATAGCGGCGCGTACACAGTCTTGGGCAAGGCGTACCTGAATCACGGAGATCTGGATGACGCGGAGGGCGCTCTGCGGCATGCGCTCCAGATGGACCCGCGGAATGCGCCGGCCCATCACCTGCTCGGAGAGACACTGATGCGTGCCGGGAAAACGGAAGAGGCCAAGAAGGAACTGGCACGGTAAATGGTTGGGCACCTATTAATATGTCTGCTGCTCTGGCAAACGCCGGAAAACCCCGTCGCTCGCGCCACCGCCCTGATGGAAGCTGGAAAGCTCAAAGAAGCCCGGGAGGTGTTGGCTGGGGCGGACGCCTCATCGCCCGGTGCGGCCTACCTTCGCGGGTTCATCAGCTATCGCCTGCATGACTATGTCTCGGCTGCGAGAGCTCTCGAGCAAGCCGTGGCAGCCATACCCGAGACGAGCCCGAAGTATCGGGAGACTGTTCAGATGATTGGACAAAGCGAGTATTTGTCGGGGCACATTGCCGCCGCCATTCCTTGGCTGGAGAAGGCTCAGGCATCCGGCTCCCATAGCAACGAGCTGTTCTACATGCTCGGAAACAGCTACCTGCAAGCGCGTCAAATCGAAAATGGTAGGGCTGCGCTGGCCCGGACGTTCGGCGTGCCGGCGGATTCGGGAGCCGCCCGTCTTTTCACGGCACAGATGCTGGTCCGCCTGGAGTTCGAAGACGACGCGCAGCGCGAACTGGAAGCGGCCATGGCGCGCGAGCCCAAACTTCCCGGAGCACATTACATGCTCGGGGAAATCGCCATATATCGCGGCCAGACAGGCCGCGCCGTTGACGAGCTGAGCCGGGAAATCGCACTCAATCCGGATTTTGCCATGGCCTACTACCGGCTCGGCGATGCCTACACGCGCCAGGAGGATTGGGATCACGCTGTTCCGCCGCTTGAGCGGGCCATCTGGCTGAACCCCACCTATAGCGGGCCGTACATCCTGTTGGGCAAGGCGTACTTCAAGAAATCGGACTTATCCAATGCCGAGCACATGCTGCGTCGAGCCTTGCAAATGGACCCGCGAAATGCATCGGCACACTACTTACTCGGCCGGACCCTGATACAGGCCGGACGCGCCGACGAAGGTAAGAAACTACTGCGCCGCTGGGAGGAATTACGCCAGGAATCGGGAGAAAAATGAACCCGAGCGGTGAAGGCGGGCGGCTCGCATTGCCGCCTCGCGCGTCATCTATTTTATTGCATCGTTCCTCTGTAGCATCGTGCCCAACTCGGCCTCTTTGGCGCGCTTCACTTCTTGCCCTTTGGCAAAAGCGGCCTTGCTCCCTTCCACATCGCCTTTCTGACGCAACAGTTGGCCGAGCGTGTTGTAAGGACCCGGGTCGCCCGGTCTCAAACGAATCGCCGTGCGCAGCGCGGTCTCAGCGCCATCCAGGTCTCCCTTTTGCTTCAGTGCGGTTCCCAGCATCAGGTGAGCTTCGCCGTAATCCGGGCGCAGCGCGATGGCCGCCCGCATCTCCTTGGCCGCCTCGTCGAAGGCGCCCGTCTGCCAGTACGCGATGCCCAAGGTGTAATGCGCTTCAAACATGCCCGGATCCAGTTCCAGAGCACGCCGCAACTCGGCCTCGGCGGCCTCGATCTGGTCTTTGTTCTTCAGGGCGACGCCGAGATCATAATGTGCACCGGCCAGATTCGGATCGCGCCGGAGTGCCTCCCGGAACTGCTCCACGGCCTTGTCCAGATCGCCCTTTTGCATGTAGGCGAACCCCATATTGACTCGCGCCATGATGTGCGACGGTTCCGCCTCCAGGATCTGCGCAAACTGTGCAATTCCTTCGTCGGCTTGGCGCGTGTTGACCAGCGTGGTTCCCAGGTTGTTGCGGGCATCCAGATTGGCCGGGTCGAGATCCACCGCGTGCCGGTACCCATCCAGTGCTCCGGGCAGATCGCCGGTCTGCTGCAAGGCCATGCCCAGCGAGTTCCACACATCCGCGCGCTTTGGATCGAGCGCGACCGCTTGCCGCAAATGCGGCACGGCTTCCGCGAACTGGCCGTCCGACTTGAGCGCTTCCCCGAGCCGGTAACGATAATCGAAGTTGCCGGGATCGAGTACCACGGCGCTTTCGAGATGTGGAATGCTGCGGCCGTGATCCTCCGCCAGCCAATAAGCCACGCCCAAATGATATTGTGCGGGCGCGAATTTCGGATCGAGATCGATGGCATGCTGGAATCTCTCAACGGCTTCTTCGCGGCGATGCAGGACAGCCAACAGAAAGCCGGCTTCGTCTTGCAGGCGCGCGGAAGTGGGATCCAGCGCGGCCGCTTGCTCATAGGCAGCCAGGGCTCCCGCCGCATCACCCCGAGACTTCAACGCCGCGCCGCGGGACTCTAGATCCCGAACAGAGTCAGCGGCGCTCGACACTACATACACTGACAGGAGTAAAGCAAGCACCCGCACTTGGGACATTATAGATGTGGTGCCTTGCTACAGTACACGCCCTCGATTGTTACAACCGCTAAAATTCGATCTTGCAAAACTTTGCAGGCCTTGTTACTCTGCGTGTCATGTCGGTTACTGGGGTCACGGTTGCCGAATATGAACAAAAATTTCGGCAAGTTGAACGGGTTATTGGGAGTGACGTACTACACGGGTCCGAGTCGCTGTGCAAATTGCTGCGTTATTTGGCGGAACATTGCATTGAGCACCCCGGCGCAAGCGTCAAAGAGTATCAGATCGCGACCGAGCTATTCAAGCGGCCGGCGGATTTCGATCCGCGCATGGACTCCACCGTGCGCGTGCAAACAGGCCGGTTACGCTCAAAACTGGCGGAATATTACACGCACGCCGGCGCAGAGGATCACTGGATCATCGAGATCCCTAAAGGCGCATATTCGCTGGTGTTCTTCCCACGCACCTTACACCAGGAAGCTGCAGCCCAAACACTGGGGGTTGAGCACTCGTTACCGCAAGCGCCTGCGCCACAACGCAACTATAAGCCCTGGTTTTTCAGCACGATCGCGCTGTCTTTCGCATTAGCTGTCTGCACTGCCGCACTCTGGTTGGCCCTGAATCGGCCCGGGGTTCGCGCCCAAACGAAGCCGTCCGGAGCTTTGGCGTTCTTTTGGAGCGACTTCGTCGATACCCCCTACGAGCCTTGGGTGATATTCAGCAACGCCGAATTCATCGGCCGGCCCGAGACCGGCATGCACTACTTCAACCCTGCGGTGGATCGGAGGCAGCCGATCCTGGATCACTACACGGGTGTCGGTGAAGTCCTTGGTATTCATGAACTTGACCGGGTATTCGCCTCTCTCCACCACGGGTTGCGAGTGAAGCGGGGGCGCCTGCTTTCGCTGGATGATGCGAAAAACAACGATTTGATCTTCGTCGGATCGCCCTCCGAAAACCTATCGCTATTGGAAATTCCCACAACTAAAGACTTTGTCTTCCAGCGGGTGGACCACGGCCCACGCAAGGGTGACCTATCCATCCGTGACGTGCATCCAAGGCCCGGCGAAGCCACTTCATATCTGAGCACGGCGGAACTGCCGATTATGGAAGACTATGCAGTGATTGGACTTATGCCCGGCATGAATCCGGCGCGACACGTCATGCTGCTGGCGGGTCTCACAACCATCGGAACGCAAGCGGCGGTCGAGTACGTCAGCCGCCCCGGCACCGTGGAGGACCTGCTAAAGCGCATCGATGGTTCACAATCCCGTAAAGCCGCACCGTTTGAAGCAGTTGTGCGGGTGAAAGTGACGCAGGGGGTGCCGGTTGATACGGAAGTTGTCGCACTGCACTTGCGCGGCTCACTCGGCCAGTAACTCCTTTTGTTGCTCCGGCGGCAGTTCGTCCAATAACGCCGTAAATGCGGCATTGGTCCAGCCAAATCCCGCCTCATTTGAGCTGTAGCCGAAGTGAATATTTCCGCTGACCCGAGAAGTGCGACGAACGGCATCGTACTTCTCGACGATAATTCCGCTCTCGCGGTACTGCTCGCGTACAAGGGAGAGGAATTCACGAGTAATACGATCGGCTTCGGTACGATAGCCGTAGCGGCGCAGCCCCTGGACCGCAATCATCTCGAGAGGGGCCCAGGCAAAAGGGGCGTCCCACTGGTTGCCGCTCTCATTGGTGCTGGTTTGGAGACCACCGGGGCGCTCAAACATGGGAAGATTGCGCACGACCGCGGCGGCTTGTTCTTTACTGGCGAGGCCTGCCCACAAGGGATAGAACGTGGTGAGAAACGGGTACACGCGCCGGCGGCTGTGGACGAATTCGTAGTCGAAATAAAGCCCGGCCTGCCCGTCCCACATCAGCTTGTTGATGCGGTCCGCTCGATCCGTCGCGCGCTTTTCCCAGATGGCCGCATCCGGCGGACGATCGAGGATACGAAGAATTTCCGCGGTTTGCGATTCCATCAAATAAAGGAGCGAGTTCAGACAAACCGGATCGTAGTGGATCACGTCGACATTGAACTGGCCGAAGCGGTTGGAGGGATCGAATCCGGATTCCCGCATGGAGCGGTCACCCTTGTAGAAGAGCGTCGTCAGGATGTCGCGCTTCGGGTCGAAGTACTCGCCTACGTCGTAGTCGGCGACCTTGTGGGTGCGGTAATACTGTTTGATCAATTCGTAGTGCGTGTTGCCCTGCGCGTCTTTCTCCGCCGAGAGAACCTCCGGAGCGGGGCCTTCTCCAAGATCGTAGTAGCGGGACAAGCCAGTGGCGGGCGTCAGGTGCGGTTCCGTGGTCCAGTAGCTGTAATATCTTTCGATCGCAGGAAAGGAACTCTCGAGCCACTTGCGGTCTGGCGCCTTGCGGTACACGCCGAGCAGCATTTCAGTAAGAAACGGGGGCTGCGACCGGGTGAGGTAGTAGGTGCGATTCGCGTTGAGTATCTTGCCGTATTCGCGGATCTCGTACAGAAAATTGTCCGCCATATCCCGGGCAAGATCTATCTCGCCATCGCGCAGCAACCCGACCTGGATGAAGTAGCTGTCCCAACCGTACATTTCGTTGAAGCGTCCACCGGGTACAACATAGGGACGCGGAAGGTACAGTAGACCAGGCTCGCGAAGCGCGGCAGAGTCCGGAGGCAGACGGCGGAGGTCGATTTTCCGCAAATCGGCCGGCGAAAGGTCCTGGCGCAGTTGTTGCTGGATGCCCGCGAGATTGGCGGTTTGCGATACATAGACCGGCCAGCGGCCATCCGGTTCGGCATGAAATTTTGGATCTACGGCTGCTGACGCGAGAGTGTGGTTGGAGCGCGTTAACACGGCCCACGTGTGCTTGATGTAAGAGAGAATTGGCTCGGGTGCCTGCTGGGTCTGCTGGGCCGCAAGGGCAAATGTGGCCAGACACGAAATCGTGATCGTGCGCGATCGGGTCATTTCTGCCTCCTTACCAGGTGAAGGTTACTTTTGCTCGTTGGTAGCCGGTGCCGGTTGGAAACCGGAGCCGCAGCTTGGAGCCGGATACCTCCGCTCCGGCTGCCCGCACATTCTTGGCATTGAGCCGGAGCGACAGATCATATTCGGAGCCAGCCGGCGCTTCGAAATCCACGGCGAAACGATTGGCCTCGCGGCGCTCGCCTACAACTTTCAAGCCCATGGTCTGGGAACCGGGCAGAGGCAGCTCGCCCGGGATGCCAAGTTCCACTCCGGGCAACGGCAACGTGAGTTCATGCACGAGAGCAGCCGGCTCATGACACGGCTGGTCGCGCGGGGCCGACTGGCCGACCAGGCATACGACCTCAGGCGTTGCCGAACGCGCGCGGATAATCAGGTGGTCCGCCTGGCGGGCAAACTCGATATCGAGCCGAGATGTACCAAACGGCACATTACGAAGGCGCGCATGGTCCCACACCGCGGGAAGGTTTGGCGCAATTCGCAACGTGCGATCGAGCGCGTCCCAATCCAGGCCGAACAGACCGCGCAGCGCGGGCGTCAATACCATAGCCGACGACCAGACCTGGTGCGAGCTGCTGCGCCCCAAGGGCTGGAAGAACTCACCCGATAACAACTCCGTGACCGCGCCCAGATCCTGCGCCCACGTGAGCCCTGCATTCTGCATTAAGTGCGCGTACCCGGAGAGCGGCCTGCCGGATCGATACTCGGCAAGCGAGACCCAACCGGTGAATAGCGGCCAGACAGAGCCCTGGTGATAACTGAGCGGATCGTAGAACGGGGTGCGATCGCTGATGTCGCGCGTACCCCAATCGGTGGAGAATTCGGGCGATGCCCAGCGGCTCAACATATTGCCGGCCCGCGGGAGGGCAAGCCGCCCCGTCCACCATGCGACCGCCGGATAAATGGTTGCGGTGTGATCCAAGCTGCCGTCCGGGTTGCGGCTGAATGCGTAAAACTGAGTGGACGAATCGCAGTATTCAGGGTCGAGCTTGGCGCGGATCTCGTCCGCTTTCCGGCGAGCCTGTGTAGACGCGGTGCTGTCATTCATCAGCGCGGCAAGCCGCGACATGGCCTCGGCAGACTGTTGATCGAGCGCAGCGAGGTACATCTCCTGGTGCGGCATGCCTGGTGGCCAGGATTCGACCCACCCGGTTCCCTCGGTATTTTCGTAGATGCCGTCGCCATCCGAGTCGTGAGCCCTTGTAAAGGCATACGCGCGTTCGACCGCATCCCAATGAGACCGCAGGAATGCCACGTCGCCGCTGGCATTGACGTAATCCTCCATGGCCATCACGAATAGCGGCGTCGAGTCAGCCGCGGCATACCAATAGGGCATGGATTTCCAGTCCACCAGGTCGGCCGCCTGGGAAAACTCGTGCATGATTTTGCCGTCGGCGCGCTGCCGGCGAGTCAGGAACTCGAGTACTTGCCGGGTGAGCGCGAAATCCCCGTAGCTATTGACGGCGTACGAGGTCCAGAGGGAATCGCGGCCGAAGAACCAACCATATCCGGGCCGAGCGGAATCGCCGGACCCAAAATAGCCCGCCACCAGGCCGTTTTCGTCATGAAATTTGACGCGCCCCTGATCGATCGCGACGGCGGCCCAGCGCAGGGCCCGGTCAAAGTCCGCATCCGGCGTTTCAGCAGTCAGACGCGTGTCAAAGAAATGCGCGTAGTAGTCCCGGGTCTTCCCATAAAGCTCGAGAATGTGATCATTGAGGGCGGCGAGTTGGCGCTCCGGATCGACGTTCCGGCCGCCCATCGCGATCAGCAACGGAAAGAATAGGTTCGAATCAGTCTTCGGGTCAAAGGAGAGCTTCCATTCTGGAAGATACGCCTGTGGGCGATCCTGGTAAGGAGGCAAGACGCCGGGCTTGGCTCCGGGCATAGCCACGGCGGCGAAAAAATCCGGATTGTCGGTGCCCAGCGTGTAATATCCGCCATTCTCCCAGTCGGCACCCGGAACACCGAAGTTGGGCGCGGGCCACATGCGAAGCATTTCGGGCTTAAAACGAAACGTCAGGCGCATGGGCCGGACGGCCGCGATTTCAAAGAGCACGATGATGCCCGCGTTGTCACCGCGCGTAGCGAACATTCGCTGCTTCAAGGCGAAGGCGGCGTCGGAATAAGTGATCGTCGTCATTGCGGGCGAGACTTCGATGACGGAGGCCAGCTTGTTCACGTCGACTGGCACGGGAAAATCCGCCATTTCCGCGGTAATCCGAAACTGACTCAGAATCTTGACCGGGTACAACCAGGCTTCGAAAATCCCGCTCTGCTCGCCGAGGATGGCCCCTTGTCCTCCGGCGATGGTGAATGGCTTACCCGCCTCCACGGGCCGTGTGATGGTGAGTGGATCGGCACCGAGCGGGAATCGCGGGACGGGCCGCAGAGTAGGCGATGGCTGCGCGGCTGCGACCGCGGCAGCCAGCCAGATGGCCGGCGCCAGGAGCAATAACCTCCGCGGCCGATCGCTCATAGAGTTCAAGGTAAATGAGTATGAAGCAAAGTTCTCCACATTGCCAGCGATATTCAAGAAGATAGCCTGGAAGTAATCTCAAAAAGTGCCTCCCGGACGGGCAGTGGTGCGTATTTGTCTTGTGAGTGAGAGGAGAAATCATGAAAATCGCAATGATGATGGTGGCGGCGTTGGTTCCGCTCTGTGCCCAGGAAGTCAAGCTGCCGGCGAACCTGGATGCGCTGTCCGCAAAGGCCGTGGAGTCGGTGGATGTGACGTTGGACGGTTCCATGTTGCGGCTGGCAGCGAAGTTTGCCGGTAAGGAAGACACGAATGACAAGGTGAAGAAGCTGCTTGCCGGGCTGGAAGGTGTCTACGTTCGGAGTTACCAGTTCGCCGGAGAAGGGGAATACAACAAGGCGGATGTGGATGCGGTTCGCACCCAGTTCCAGCCGCCGGCGTGGTCGCGCATCGTGGGTGTTCGCTCGAAACGCCACGATAACGATGTCGACGTCTACTTCAAGACCGCCGGAAACGGGTCCTTGGGCGGCATTGTGGTGATCAGCGCCGAACCGAAGGAGCTGACCATCGTGAACATCGTGGGAACGATCGACCCGGCGCAACTGTCGCAACTGGGTGGGCAGTTCCACATTCCGGAACTCGATGTGAATGCGGGCCAGAAGGAGACCAAATGAGAATCCGATTAGTGGTGGCGTTTCTGGCCGCGTGCAGCGCCGCCGTAGCGGGGGAAGCGGAATTCGATCGCATCGTGAAAGCCATTGAATCGCACTATGGAACCAAGCAGACGCACATTCCATTCCTGGGCGCGGCGGACTTCTTCCTCAAGGTGCGCCGGCCGGCAGGCGCGGGCGAATTCAAACTGGCTGTGTTCGAGAATCTCGACTCCTCCCGGGCCTCCGGAGATCCAGCCGAGCTAGACCGTGTCATGTCCGGGATGTCGGGACTCCATCCGCTGGTGCGCGTTCATTCGCGCCGAAACGGGGAAGCGACGTACATCTATGCGGACGAAAGCGGAAAATCGGCCAAAATGCTGATCGCGGCCTTTGAGCACAACCAGGCAACGGTAGTGCAAGTCAAGGTCGACTTGAAAACGCTACTCCAGGCGGTAGAAGACCCGGAAGGGGCAAGTAAGTCGCTCGGTGCGACAGACGACCGTTGACTCCCGGCGTACCTCAGGCTGACCCTATTGACAGAGTGGGTCTCGGGCGCTAAAAATAAGACCATCTCCCGAGGCTGTAACTGGTAAAAGGAGCGTCATTTGATGCCCACTCGCAGAGCCTTCTTCAAGATTAGCGCTGGAGGCGCAGTCGCCTCTATTCTGGGTTTCGACTTGAAGCCCGCCTATGCGCAGTCGAGAGAGTTGAAAATCGCCCGCACAACGGAGACACGCTCCACGTGCCCGTACTGCTCGGTCAGTTGCGGCGTGATTATCCACACACTCGGCGACAAGGCGAAGAATGTCACGCCACAGGTGGTACACGTGGAGGGCGACCCGGACCATCCGATCAATCGTGGCACGCTCTGTCCCAAGGGATCGTCATTGATGCAGGACATCCTGAACGAGCGCCGGCTGCTCAAGCCGCAGGTGCGGCGTCCGGGGTCCGATCATTGGGAAGACATCGGCTGGGACCAGGCGATCGACGAGATCGCGCAGCGCATCAAGAAGACGCGCGACGACACGTTCATTGAGAAGGACGCGCAAGGACGCACCGTCAACCGGTGCGAAGGCATTGCCTGGAACGGCGGCTGCACCGACACCAACGAATTCAATTATCTCGTCGTGAAGAGCATGCGCAGCCTGGGGGTCTGCTACCTGGAAAACCAGGCCCGTGTTTGACACGGCCCCACGGTCTCCAGTTTGGGGCCCACATTCGGACGCGGTGCGATGACCAATGGCTGGGTCGACATCAAGAACACCGACATGATGTTGATCATGGGTGGCAATCCGGCCGAGAACCACCCTTGCGGCTTCAAGTGGGCCATCGAAGCCAAGCGCAATCGCAACGCGAAGATGATTGTCGTCGACCCGCGGTATACGCGCACCGCGGCGACGTCGGACCTGTTCGTGCAGATTCGCGTGGGTTCGGACATCGCGTTTCTCGGCGGCATCATTCACTACGCAATCGAAAACAACCGGATCGCCAAAGACTATCTGACCCAATACACGAACGCCGCGTTCATCGTGAGGAAGGGATTCAAGCTTCCCGAGGATGGCCTGTACTCGGGTTTCGACGCGGCCGCGCACACCTACGACAAAGCCACGTGGAACTACGAAGAGGGCGGCGATTTGAAGGGCAAAGCTGACACGCCGGGTGATGGCGGGGCACCGGCAAATCCGCCGGCGCTACCTGCGAACGTGGCTTACGATCTGACGCTCGAACATCCGCGCTGCGTGTTTCAATTGATGCGGAAACACTTCTCGCGCTACACGCCCGAGATGGTTGAGCGCATTACGGGCGTTCCCAGAGACCAGTTCCTGAAAGCCGCCGAACTGTTCACTTCCATCCGCAAAGACGGCGACATGAAGAAGGCGGGCACGGTCATCTACGCGGTGGGCTGGACGCAGCACAGTTCCGGCACGCAGACCATTCGCACGGCAGCGATGCTGCAACTGCTGTTGGGCAATATTGGCCGAGCGGGCGGCGGAGTGAACGCGCTGCGCGGGCATTCCAATATTCAGGGCGCTACGGACATGGCCGGCGTGTTCGATCTGCTCCCTGGCTATCTCAAGGTGCCTAACCCAGCGGATGTAGATCTCAAGGCTTACGTCGCGCGCATTACGCCGAAATCGGCGAAACCCGGACCGTGGGATTCTTTCAACTACTGGTCGAACACACCCAAGTTCGCGGTCTCGTTCCTCAAGGCCATGTACGGCGACCACGCCAGGAAGGAAAATGACTGGGCGTTCCATTACCTGCCCAAGATCGACCGCCGCTATTCCTGGACCGAAATCTGGGACGACATGTATCGCGGCCATATCAAGGGACTGCTGGCGTTCGGCATGAACGGCGTGGCCATCGGGCCGAACTCGTCCAAGAACATCGACGCGCTGAAAAAAGCCGAATGGCTCGTGGTCTGCGAAATCTATCCTGATGAGACCAGCGAATTCTGGAGATCTCCGGGCATTACGGCGGAGGAAATGAAGCAGATCCAAACGACCGTCTACCGCTTGCCCGGCGCAGGCTTCGCGGAGAAGGACGGGACATTCGTCAACTCAGCGCGCTGGCTGCAATGGAAGAGCGCCGCCGTGCCGCCGCCTGGGTTAGCAAAGCTCGATCAGGAAATCCTGGCGCGCATTTTCCTGAAGGTGCGCGAGCTGTATCAAAAAGAAGGCGGTAAGTTCCCCGATCCCGTTCTGCACGCCACCTGGAATTACACCGATCCGCATAACCCTTCGCTTTCCGAGGTAGCGAAAGAACTCAACGGCCGCGCTGTGGCCGACGTCACCGATCCCAAGCTGAACCAAACCATCAAAGCCGGACAGCAACTGCCGGGATTCGCGTGGCTCCGCGACGATGGCTCGACCGCCTGTGGGAACTGGATCTTCAGCGGCTCCTGGACCGAAGCCGGCGCGCAGATCCAGCGGCGCGGCACCGAAGATCCGTCCGGCCAGGGCATCTATCCGAACTGGGCGTGGTCGTGGCCTGCGAATCGCCGCGTGCTGTACAATCGCGCGTCGTGCGATCCCTCCGGCAAGCCATGGGATCCGGATCGCGCGCAGGTCTGGTGGAACGAAGCGCAACAGAAATGGGTGGGCAACGACGTGCCCGATTTCAAGCCCGATTCGCCACCCAAGGACCACATGGGCCCGTTCATCATGAACCCCGAAGGTATTGGGCGCCTCTTCGTGCCGCTGGCCGGCATGGCTGACGGGCCATTTCCCGAGCATTACGAGCCGACCGAGAGCCTCATCGAGAACCCGCTCCATCCGCAGCAAACGCACAATCCTCTGGCCAAGCGATTCACCACGGATCGCGACAAGTTCGGCACACCGGCTGAAGGGTACAACATCATTTGCACCACGTACAGGCTGACGGAACATTATCATTACTGGACCAAGAACAATCCGATGAACGTCCAGTTGGTGCCCGAACCATTCGTCGAGATTCCCGCCGAGCTCGCGAACGATCTGGGACTCCGCGGCGGCGAAAAAATAAAAGTAAGCAGCGCGCGCGGGCACCACATCGCGAAGGCGATGGTCACGCGCCGCATCAAGCCGATGATGGTGGACGGCAAGAAAACCTATCAGATTGGCATTCCCATTCACTGGGGTTACCGCGGCATCGCTGAAGACGCTGGGAGGACCGGTCTCACCATGGCCAACCAGCTCTCAGCGGCCGTGACGGATCCCAACGCGTACACGCCAGAGTTCAAGGGCTTCCTGGTGAAGATCGAGAGGGCATGATGAGCAACGGGCCACTGCAAATCAAAGCCATCTCCGGTCACGCCGGACCGGTCCCGGGCCGTGACGCGTCGCGCGATTACGATGTGTGCAAGGTTGTCGACGTTACGACCTGCATTGGCTGCAAGGCCTGCGAGGTCGCGTGTCTCGAATGGAACGGCTATCCGTTTCGCCAGACCGTTTTCGATAACACGTACCAGACCATGCCCGACCTGGCATGGAATTATTACAACCTGATCCGCTTCAACGAACACACCGCCAGCGACGGAACTTTCAGCTGGCTCATGCGCAAAGACCAGTGCATGCATTGCGCCGACCCTGGCTGCCTGCACGCCTGCCCGTCTGACGGCGCTATCGTGCAATACTCCAATGGCATCGTCGATTTCCAGCAGGAGTATTGCATCGGCTGCCAGTATTGCGTCACCGGTTGCCCATTCAATATTCCCAAGTTCAACCCCGAAACGAAGAAGGTCCACAAGTGTACGCTCTGCTCGGACCGCGTGGGCGTGGGCTTGGAACCTGCCTGCATCAAAGCTTGCCCCACCGGCTGCCTTCACTTCGGCAGCAAAGATGACATGAAAGACCTTGCCGAGAGCCGCGCCCAGCAGTTGCGCGACCACACCTCGCACACCAATGCCGGCGTGTATGATCCTCCGGGCGTCGGCGGCACACACGTCATCTACGTCCTGCACGACATCAACGACACCGAAGCTTATGGCGGGCTGCCAGCCAATCCGCACGTGCCGTGGACCGTTAAGCTCTGGAAGGGGCCGCTTAAGTGGCTCGGCAACGTGGCCATGATCGGCGGCCTGATCGGCGTCACGCTGCACTATCTCCGCTTCGGACCGAAGCAAGTGAAAGAAGAGCAGGCGGAGGGCAAGCCATGAGCGCAGCGCATTCGGCTGGCAGTATTCTGCGCTACACGCTCGCCGAGCGTGTGATCCATTGGGTGGCGGGCATAACGTACGTCTACCAGTTGCTCACGGGCCTGGCATTCTATTCCCCGCACCTGTTCTGGATCGCAATTCTGCTGGGAGGCGCACCCACCGTCCGGTTCTGGCATCCCTGGGCCGGCCTCTTGTTCACGGGCGTGCTACTCCGGATGCTCAAGATCTGGCACACCGATATGCGCATCACTGGCGTGGATCGCGCATGGGCCAAGGCGATGCAGCACTACATCCGCAACGAGGATGAAGACCTGCCGCCCATTGACCGCTTCAACGTCGGGCAGAAGTATTTCTTCTGGGCCATGCTCTATGCCGGAATCATCATGCTGATTTCCGGCGTGGCGCTATGGTTTCCCGAATTGATCCCCTGGCGATTGCGATTCCTTCGTTACGCCGCGATATTGCTGCATGTGAGTGCCGCGCTCGTGAGCATCGGCGCGTTCATCATCCACGTTTATATGGGCACGGCTATGGTGCGCGGCGGATTCACCTCGATCATTCGCGGCGAAGTGTCGCCAGCCTGGGCGAGAATGCACCACCGTCTCTGGTACAACCGTGTCACCGGAGCGCCGGCAGCGAGGAGATGATCTCGTCCCCGTGGGACAGTCGCATCGAGCGAGCCGAGGACTTGGCCAAGTCACATGCGCCCGCCGCTGAGATCCTGCGATTTTATGGCGAGGTCATGCGGCTTCAGAAGGCTGTCTACGAGAAGCTCACATTCGCGCGGGTCCAACGGCCTGATGCCTCGGTTCTGCTGCCGCACTTCCCTGCCCTGCTATCGCTAGCAAAACGTGCCGGCACGGCACCGCTCGCCCGCGTCGCAAGCGAATTAGCGCAAGATCAAACAAAATGGCCTGGCGTTCTTGCGGATCAGGATGCCGGTGAGGAGGAAGCCTTTTTCGCTCGCGCCCTGTTACAGCCTCTTTTCGAATATCGGGCTAGCCAGAGCGACACGGCCGCCGGCGCGGTTCAACCTGCCTGCCCGTTTTGCGGCGAGCGGCCCCAGGTCGCCGTCCTTCGCGGCGAGGGCGAGGGTGGCAAACGCTCCCTAATCTGTTCCCTCTGTTCCACCGAGTGGGACTTCCGCCGCCTGCTGTGCCCGCAATGCGGCGAAGAAGCCGAGCGCCAATTGCCGGTTTATACGACGGAACAGTTTCCGCACGTCCGCGTCGAGGCCTGCGACACCTGCCATACCTACATTAAGTCCGTGGATCTTACCAAAAATGGATTAGCGGTGCCGGTGGTCGAGGAACTTGCCACGGTCGCACTCAGTCTGTGGGCGGAACAGCACGGGTACACGAAGCTGCAATTGAACTTGCTCGGGATGTAACGGGAATGGCTATATCTTGACTGCCGGGGCCGCCGACGCCACCTTCAAACGGTGCAGAACTTCCACAACCTGGTCCAAGGCCGCCGCCCGGTGGTTCTGCGCCTCGCACAGCGTGTGCAGTACTTCCCCTTGACGGTCGAGCCGCTCACACCAACCATCCACTTTAGACGATAGTTCTGCCACCGTCGCTTGCAGATGCGTGAAGCTACCGACCTTGACCTGCAATCCTGACAACTCTTCGCGCTGCACGGCCTGTTGCGATGAGATCTCATCCAATCGCGCGGCAAACCAGTCCATTCGTTCTCGCGTGCCCTCGCGAAGCGCCTGAACGTCGGCTTGGTGGCGGGCATCCGCTTCCCGCGTGGTAGCGACCGCTTCGCAAAGCTCCTCGTATCTTTCCTGCACCACGCCATTGACGACCTGTTGCCCGAAAACCACCTCCGCCAACTGGTCGAAGCGGCGGGTGAGGCCGTCCAGTTGCTGTCCCGCGGCGCTCCTCCAGCCGGAGCCTTGCTGCACCAATTCCTGGACCGCCGACAAGAAAGTACTGGCGCTCTCCGCCATCCGCCTGAGGATCTGAGCGGCGGCCTGTTCGTCGCCACTGCGCGTCTCCGCGGCGATGGCTTCCTGCCTTCGCGCCGGGTCCGGCAACGGCGCCGACGCCTCAACGGCCGCGGCGGCAGCCGAACCGGACTCCCGAATGGTTTCCTCCATATCGCGCACCAACTCTTCGTCCATACATTCCTCCAGAGAAGCGGTGGGCATGATTCGATGGGTGTCGCAAGGCGACTTCCAGTAACAGTCCGATACACCGCACAGCTTCTCCCGGTCAATTCCTACTGGGATTGTTGTACTCTCTGGCAACGGAATCAACGGAGACTCCCAGCCAAAACACGGCGTACATCGCTCCCTATGTTGGAGGAAGCGAACGGCGTCTATGATCGCCAGATTCGAAATCGCGTCCGCGCAGCCGAAGGCCTTGGCCTTTTCTTCGATAGCGATTCGCAAGGTGCCGTCGTTAAACCCGCAGACCAATGCTTCGGTTCTCGTCTTTCTGGTGTTGGTTAGTATACAGCAACGGACCGCCGCGATCTCACGGGCGTTTCATGAAGTTTTGGTTAATTTATCGAGACGGGCTAGGTGTTCGGTGCTAGGTTGGGCGCTCGGGAGTTGGGGTGCTAGCACCTAACACCTGGCACCTAACACCTGAGATCTTCTCTTCCGATCTTGAATCCGTTGAGGTTACCGAGCACCGTGAGCGCGATGTGCTTCTGGTCGAAGAAGGTCTGGGCGATGCGCTGCACGTCGTCGGCAGTGACCTGCTCGATGGAGTCCGCCAGCTCGTCCAAGGTGAAGAAGCGTTGGAAGTACATCTCCTGGCGCGCGAGGTTAGACATGCGGCTCGATGTCGATTCCAGGCTCAGCATCAGCGAGCCCTTCAGATGATCCTTGGCGCGGCGCAGCTCCTCATCGGTGATGCGCTCCTGCTTGAGCTGCTGGAACTCTTTAAGGATCGACTCGATCACCTTCCCCACGCTCTCGATCGACGTGCCCGCGTAAATGGAGAGGCAGCCGGTATCGCGGTAAGGATTCAGTTCCGAAAACACCGCATAGGCCAGACCCTGGCGCTCGCGAATATTCTGGAACAAACGCGAGCTCATGCCGCCGCCCAGCAGCGTGTTGAGCACATAGCAGCCGAAGCGATCCTCGTGAGGAATCGGATAAGACGGCACGCCCATGCAAAGGTGCACTTGCTCGAGCGACTTTTTGTTCCGCAGCGCGATGCGCGCGTGGGTAACGGGCGGACGCTCGGCCGGCAGAAGGTCGTAGGGCTTCATCGAAGCGAAATGTTCGCCGGCGAGGTCCGTCAGAACCTTGTGCGTCAGATTTCCGGCCGCGGTGATCACCAGATTCATGGGCGAGTACGCGTGATGGTAGTAACTCTCCATCATCTGGCGGTCGAAGCGCTTCACGGTCTCGCGCGTGCCCAGGATCGGCTTTCCCAGCGGATGATCTTTCCAGAAATTCGAGGAGAAAATCTCGTGAACCAGGTAGTCGGGATTGTCCTCGTCCATCTTGAGCTCTTCGAGGATGACGCCCTTTTCCTTGTCCATGTCCTCTTCGCGGAAGAGCGGATTGAGCACCAGGTCGCCGAGTACGTCGAAGGACAGCGGCAGGTGCTGGTCAAGCACCTTGGTGTTGAAGCAGACCATCTCCTTCGAGGTGAACGCGTCGAGATTGCCGCCGATGGAATCGACGGACCGCGCGATATCTTCGGCTGAGCGCTTTGACGTTCCTTTGAACACCATGTGCTCGATGAAGTGGGAAAGCCCGTTTTGCTCGGGCGTTTCGCGACGCGATCCGGTCCCTATCCAGATGCCCACTGAAACCGAGCGCACATGGGGCATGGTTTCGCTGATGACGCGGACGCCGTTCGGCAACGTAGTAGTTTCGATCTCTCGAACTGAAGCTGGCGAATTTTCCATGAGAAAGCCGGCGGGATTCCTGCATCCTTTTTACCATTTTTAGGCCTTTCGCCGCCACCGGAGCGGGGCGTGCTAGACTGGAGGAAAATGCCGCAAGCCCTTCTAGGCATGGAAGTTAGCGAAATACGGGAGGCTCTGGGACCGGAGCAACCCGAGTTTCGCGCCCGCCAGGTCTACGAAGCCCTGTATCACTCGCAAGTTACTGATTTAATTAATATTACAACCCTTCCAGGAGCTCTTCGCGACCGTCTGGCCACCGAGCACACCGTGGGCCAGCCGACCGTCGACCAGCGATTTGAGTCGAGTGACGGAACGCGCCGCTACCTGTTGCGCTTGGAAGACGGCCGGACGGTCGAGACCGTATGGATGCCGGAGGAGACGCGCGACACGCTGTGCATTTCGAGCCAGGTGGGCTGCCCCGTGGATTGCAAGTTTTGCATGACGGCGCTGATGGGCCTGGAGCGCAACCTGACGGCGGGTGAGATCGTGGGCCAAGTGCTTTACGTGGCGCGCGACAACGGGCTGCTGGGCCAGGGCGCACGGCTGAACGTCGTCATGATGGGGATGGGCGAGCCGCTGTTGAACCTGCCTAACGTGGTGAAAGCCACGCGGATTTTGGCGGACCCACGCGGCGTGGGTTTATCGGAGAAACGCATCACGCTTTCGACGGCGGGGATTGTTCCGAAGATCGCCGAACTCGGCGAGGAGCTGGTGCGGCCGAAGCTCGCCGTTTCGCTCAACGCCTCAACTGAAGAAATGCGGCAGGAACTAATGCCCATCACGCGCAAGTACCATCTCAAGGATCTGCTGGACGCCTGCCGCACATTCCCCCTACGGCCGTGGGAGAAGCTGACCTTTGAGTACGTGCTGCTCAAGGGCGTCAACGACACCGATGCCGACGCGCGCCGCGTGGTGAAGCTACTGGCCAACCTGAACTGCAAAGTGAACCTCATCGCGCTCAATCCGGGGCCGGGGATTCCCTATAAGACGCCCGATACCGAGCGCGTGCTTTCGTTTCAGGCGATGGTGCGGCGCGCGATGCCGTGCTTCATCCGCAAGCCTAGGGGGCGGGACATTTTTGCGGCTTGCGGGCAGTTGAAGCGTAATTCGACGTAGGGCAGCCCAGTCCCTGCAAAGTCTGGGATTGACCTCAGCTCCGAAAAGGCATACCATCATTCGGCCATGCACGCGCCTCACACCGAATCTGCTGTACCCTTCCTTGTTCTGCCGGACGCTGGTCCCGCAGACTGTCTTCCGCCGCTGGGCGCGAACCTGAAAGTACTCATGGTCTGGCCGAAATTTCCGCCGTCTTTCTGGGGCTTCGAGGGCGTGCTGGAGATGATTCCGGAGCGGGCGATGACGCCGCCTCTGGGCCTGATCACTGTGGCGGCACTATGCCCGCCGACGTGGAATATCCGCCTGATGGATCATGCATTCGAAGAAGTGCGCGACGAAGACATGCTGTGGGCCGACCTGGTGATGGTCAGCGCCATGCACGCGCAACGGACGGATGCGCGGGCGATTCTGGCGCGCGCGCGTGCGCTTGGGCGGCGAACCTTCATCGGTGGGCCGTGGGCCAGTACCGAACCGGAGCTGTTGCTGTTGGAAGCGGACCACGTGCTGGTGGGCGAGGCCGAGGAGGCGTTTGCGGATATTGCAACGGCGCTCGAACAGGGCACGGCGCGGCGTTTGTACCGCATCTCCGACAAGCCCGACATGACGCGCAGCCCGGTGCCGCGCTACGACCTGCTGCGCAGGGACAAGTACACGTCGATGCCGGTGCAGTACTCGCGCGGGTGCCCCTTTCAATGCGAATTCTGCGACATCATCACGATCTACGGGCGGCGGCCGCGGATGAAGACATCGGCGCAGGTGATCGCGGAACTCGACACACTGCGTGAGCTAGGGTGGCGCAATGAAGTATTCATTGTGGACGATAACTTCATCGGAAATTACAATCAGGCCCTGCTGCTAACCCGCGACCTGGCGGCGTGGCAGGATCGGCACAATCGGCCGTTCTCGTTCTACACCGAGGCTTCGATCGATTTGGCGGACCGGCCCGAGCTATTGGCGACCATGGTGAATGCGAATTTCATGTACGTGTTTATCGGCATCGAGACGCCGTCTGGCGATGCTCTGAAGGAGTCGAAGAAGTTTCAAAACCTGCGCCACGATAACGCCGAGCAGATTCGCGTGATCCAGCAGGCCGGCCTCTGGGTGTTGGGTGGATTTATTGTGGGCTTTGACTCCGACGATGAGGGCATTTTCGAGCGGCAACTGGAGTTCATTGACCGGACGGCAATCGCCTGGGCCATGGCGGGTGTGTTGATGGCACCACCTACAACGGCGCTGTACGACCGGATGAAACGCGAAGGCCGCCTGTTAGAGGGCAGCCAAGCCACATCCAACTTCAGCGTTCCGAATTTCCGTACGATACTGCCGCCCGAGGTGCTACTGCGGGGGCTTAGCCGTCTTCTGAGCGGGTTGTACGAAGCGGAGCCGTTCTTCAAGCGCGCGTGCCGCTCACTCGAAGTGTGGCAGCCGCGCGGGCAGCGGCCTCCGAGCCTGCCGTGGTCCTACAATCTGCGTGTGCTGTTCGCTTCCATGTGGCGGCAGGGGGTGCGTTCGAGCTACCGGCGGGCGTACTGGAAGTTTCTCTGGCTGATGACGTGGAACTGGGCGCGCCAACCGGCGAAGATGTGGCTCGGATTCATGGTGCTGCTATCGGCGCACCATTTTGTGATCTATTCGCGCCAAGTGGCGGATGAACTGGAGCGAGAGTGCCAGGCGCTGGAGCAGGCCGAGATACCTTCTTCGATGGAGCCGGTCGCAGTAGCGGCAGCCGCGCTGTGAATGTGCGCCCTTAGTGCGCGGGCACAAACTGCACGTTGATGAACACTTCGCGCTGGACCGGCACGATTCCGCGCCCGGCTGGACGACCGTAGTTGCTGCTGCGCACCAGTTGCAACGCCGCTTCACTGAGCGAGGCGTTGGCGACGTCGAGCGACTCCGCTTCCAGGACCTTGCCAGTAACATCCAGGACGGCGTGCACAATGACCGGCTGAATGGTTCCCGACGCGATCTGAGCATTGGGCTGGACTTGCGGAAAACGCACGGGTCCGCGAATTACGACACCCGGACCTCGCATTTCTTCCGTGGGAGTGAACGAAGTGGAATCCACTGCTCCAGCATCTTGCAGGCCTTCGATCTGCATCTGAACCACCGGACTTCCGTTCTCTACGATCGAAATTTGACTGGCAATCGTGCTGCCGTGGAATTCGAAAGCGCTTGAGTAGTCGTAGACATTGTAGATACCCGGCGCTACCGAGTACGTCTGCAATAGGCCCGATTTTGGATCGACGCAGAACTCCTCTTCCTGCCACCGGCGGCCGGGCGTCGCCTTGACTTCGGATCGCGTGCCGGAAACCAGCGCGCAGGTAACCGGAGCGCCCTTCCAGGTGGCGCCAGCGGTGCGAATCAGCGCGTCGGCGAAGTTTCCGGAGACCGGCCAAAAGATGGCACTCCGGACTATTTGTAAGCGGAGCGGCAGATAGGCGTGAGCTTTCGTATCGTAAGCAGCCCCGTCATAGTAGATTCGCGATTGCGAGTAATCGCCGAGATGGGCCGTCCAGCGCCAGGTTCCCGGCGTCATCCAGACTTCCTCCATCTCACCCGGCCCGGTATACGAAGTCTGGCCGCTCGAAACGAAGGAAACCTTGAGATCGAAGGGAGCGCCCGCGGGCGCATGCAGATGATTGTTCTGACGGGCGCGCTCCAGCAACGCCAGGATGGTCGCCCGCTTGTCCGGAGTATCGGCGATTTGGACCGGGCCGGTGGCCAGCTCGAGTGGGTCGCTCGGAACCGGCGCCAGTTGATTCTGGCCAAACCCGGCGGTAACTGCCAGGCAAGCCGGGAAGAGAAGGCGCAGCAACCGCATTCGCAGCATGTTACTCCCCGGTGCGAGTTTATCACGGGGGGTACTTACACCCGGCGCCGCAACGGAATTGTGACGCGATTGTAAATTGAATTTCACATCTGTTAGGTATTCTCTGCTGGTCGAGTTAACCAAGGAGAATTATGGCTTCCGCAGCGGCAGTACCAACACCAGCAGCTAAACCTTCCTCTCTACTGGAGAAGAAGCTATCCAAAGGCCATGGGCGAACCCCGTTGCTTATTTTTGGAGTCGTCCTGCTCATCGGAGTGCTTTACACCGGGTGGAGTCTGGTGAACGATCTGGCCCAAGTGAAGTCGACGTCAATGTTCCCCTATCTGCTCCTGGGCTTCGCGCTCCTGGTGGCGCTCGGATTCGAATTCGTGAATGGATTTCACGATACGGCAAACGCCGTGGCGACCGTCATCTATACGCACACGCTCGACCCACACGTGGCTGTGATGTGGTCGGGCGCGTGGAACTTCCTGGGCGTGATGGTGTCGAGCGGCGCGGTGGCGTTTAGCATCATCTCGTTGTTGCCGGTGGAGTTGATCCTGCAAGTGGGCAGCTCAGCCGGATTCGCCATGGTGTTCGCACTGCTGGTGGCGGCGATCATCTGGAACCTCGGCACCTGGTCCTTGGGACTACCTGCCTCCAGCTCTCACACACTCATCGGATCGGTCATCGGCGTCGGCATCGCGAACCAATTGATGGCGGTGAAGACCGGTACGAGCGGCGTGGACTGGGGGCAGGCGGCCAACATTGGGAAATCGCTCCTGCTCTCGCCGATGGTGGGATTTGCGGTCGCGGCGCTGTTGCTTCTGGCGGTCAAGGCGATGATCCCAGACAAGCGCTTGTACCAAGCTCCCGAAGGCGATGCACCGCCACCGTTCTGGATTCGTGGGTTACTGCTGCTGACCTGCACCGGCGTGAGTTTCTTTCACGGCTCCAACGACGGACAGAAGGGCATGGGGCTCATCATGCTCATCCTGATAGGCACGTGGCCCACGGCGTATGCGCTCAACCACGCGGTGACGGTCAAACAGTCGCAGGACTACATCGCCGTCTCCCGCCAGGCAGTCGATGTGCTTAACCACTACGTGAAGGGGGCCAGCGTGATGGCCGACCCGCGCGAAGACGTGACTGAGTACGTTCGCACGCGCGAGTACAAGCCGAGCACAACGCTGGCCCTGCGCGAGCTCATTGGCGACATGGCCAATGAAATGTCGATTTTCAAACTGCTGGCGAATGTGCCGGTCGAACGCACCCGCAACTTCCGCAACGACATGTACCTGGTCAGCGAGGCGCTACGCCTCATGCAGAAATCCGGCCAGCCGGAGTTCACGGCAGCCGACGCGGAGGTACTGAAGAACTACAAAAAGCACATCGACACCGCGACGCGTTTCATTCCCACGTGGGTGAAGGTTGCCGTAGCACTGGCGCTCGGTTTGGGCACGATGGTGGGCTGGAAGCGCATCGTGATCACGGTAGGAGAAAAGATCGGCAAGGACCACTTGACCTACGCGCAGGGAGCCGCGGCGGAGATTACGGCGATGGCCACGATCGGCGCGGCAGATGGTTTCGGCTTGCCGGTAAGTACCACGCACGTTCTTTCATCGGGCATAGCCGGCACGATGGCGGCGAATCACTCCGGACTGCAATGGGCAACGGTGCGAAATCTGCTGATGGCGTGGGTGCTCACGCTGCCGGCGTCGATTCTGCTGGCCGGCTTCCTGTTTTGGGTGTTCCGCAGCATGGCGGCATGATAAAGCTACGCGGCCCGGCGCGCGCTTGCGTCCCGGCCACCCTGTAGCACGCGCCGGAACGCCTCCAGTTGATACGCGGGACCGAGCGCAAAAGCGGTGCCGGCCAGGAACCAGGCAAACCAGCCTAAAGCGTGTGCCTGTTCCGGCAGATGGTTTTGCCAGAGCAGGATGTCGCCCGCCGCGTGGAGAGCGATACCCGCGGCGAAAGCGCCCCAGCATTTGGCGATCAGCCCCCATCCCGTACCGAACACCGGGCGCAGAATGCAGAACGCCTCAAACAGCAGCACGATGAGGAGCGGGTCGTTGGGCCATCCGAGAATCTGAAAGCCGCTGTTCGCTTTCCCGGTCCGCAACAGGGCCTGCAAGAGCTTGGCTTCGTGCACCGTGTACATGACGAGCGCGACCGCCAGCAGCCCGGCCCAGCGCCCCAGATGGGGGAACAGGCCGGAACGGCGGTAGGCCCGCAACACAAAGGAGAGGCCGCACGCCAGAAGCGTCATCTGGAAGGGGCCGTTCATCAGCAGTCCCACGCGTGCGAATAAGCGGATGGCCGGAGCAGGCCATCCGGTGCTTGTGTACATGAGTGGATTCAAGTGCGTGTAGGCGCCCAATACTTGCGTACAGATGCTACCCAGGCATTGTGCGCCAGCGGCCCACATGATGAGAAGCCATGCCTGCCGCAGCAGGTCGCTCTTTGAGAATTGCCGCCAGCACCGCCAACTGAGCCAGAGCCCGGCGGCGCTCGCGCTCACCAGAAACAAGGCGCCTGGGTAACGCAGGAAGTCCACGAGCAGGGTGGCCTTGCCCGTCAGCGAGGCAACCACCGCGATGACCATCGCGATGGCCAGGTGAGCCACCGTAATCGCGCCGATCAGCCACGGAAGCGGTGGCGCCGGGGTCCAGAGTTTTCTGAGTGCGTTCATGGTTGGCCTGCGGCGAGATCCCCTGTGAAATCCACTCCGTCAATGGCACGGCTGGCGAGCACAGCGGCGGCTTTCTCCCCGAGAAATGCGGCAAACATAGGAAGCACGTTAGGGTGATTCTGTTGTGCGCCCAGCTCCTTGGTAACCGATTCGGCCGCTCGCGAGCCAAAGAACAGTTGCAATTGCGATGCGACACGCTCCCGAACCTCCGGCTTCACGGCCTCACCCTGCGCCAGTTGCCACTCTCGCAATCCTTCGAGCAGGGTGGCGAGACCTTGCTCGAGCCGCGGTTTTTCCACCGGGATCCGTGCCCCCATCGAAATCAGCTGCTCGAACTCTGCCTCCAGGCGCTCCAGCTCCTGGCGGCACTCGGCGCAGCATTCGAGGTGTGCCGCCATCTTTCCTGCCGGGCGACGGGCAAGTTCCCCGTCCCGGTAGGCCACCAGCATTTCAATATCAGGATGAATAGGAGTTCTCCTCTCTGGGAACCCTCGCGGGCTCCGGTGCTGTGCGTTCTCGCGTCTCACCGGAATACCCGAGAGCGCGCCGCACTTTTTTGTGGGCACGGGCGAGCGTCGCCCCGATCGTGCCCTGGCGCAGATCCAGGACCTGCGCGATTTCGTCGTAACTCAAACCTTCGGCCCGCAGCCGCACGCACTCCAGCTCCCGCGGCGCCAGCGCCCGGGCGAGATCGCGGGCCATCTCGGCGCGATGGTAGCGCCGCTCCGGGTCGTTCCGGCCGTCGTGCGGCTCGTCAATCTTGTCGATCGCGATCTCATTCTTCACGCTTGACGACTTGAGGGTATCGAGCAAGTGATTGCGCAGAACCCGGAACAGCCATGCTTTCGGATCGAGGAACTGCTGGCCCTCGCTGCGTGCCACGAAGTACCGCAGGAAGATCTCCTGCAAGGCATCCTGAGCAGCGCCCGTGTCCGTAACCATTGAAAGGGCGTATCGCAGCAGCCCAGCTGCATGGAGCGTGTAAAGCGCCGACATCTCCTGCTCCATCGGATTGAGAGGAGCAGGGCATTGACACTTCGCGGGTTGGTTATCCCGAGACACCCAAGTTCGATCTTCGAGTCAAGGTCACCGGAAAGCAATATTGCCTTCAGTTAACCCTTACTGTTGCAATAAGTTATGGATAATGCCGAGGGAGTGAAATATCGCGGCGTTGTAAAGATGTGGGCCTCGCCGCTCGTCTCAGTGCGCGAGAGGATCTGCATAAGTCGGCAAACACCCGCGACAGGAGCGGGGCGGGCAGGAATGGAGAACAAGGCGATGCTCGGCATTTCGACGGGAACAGAGACGATTCTGGTGGTAGAGAATGAGCCCGGAATGCGGCGTCTGATGAGCCAGATGCTTGGCCTCGCGGGCTACACCGTGTGGGAGGCGGCCGACGGTGCGGAAGCGGTTCGATTAATGGAAGAGGGCGGCCGTCCGGCCGATCTGTTGCTGGCGGACATGGCTATCCCCGCGGTGAGCGGCAGGACGCTGACGCAGTGCCTGGCCCAGCAGTTCCCCACCACCCGGATCTTGTTTACTTCGGAACAAGCCGACGGGGATGCCGTCCGCGAGGTGGCGGCGACAGGAGCACAGGTGCTGCCCAAGCCGTTTTCTCCCGGCGCTCTGATGTACAAGGTCCGCGAAGTGCTCGACGAGCCATTCGAGTATCTGTCCGCTCGCCATGCAGCGGCGGGTGGAGATCACTCTAGCGTGGGCTGATCCAGCCGGGAATATTTCGGTATACTGCAGTCGAATGGCGAACCCGAAATATAAGGTATCCGACAAGCCCATCCCCGTTTCGGAACTCGTTGAAACATTGAGCGACGGCACCAAGGTGAAGCGCCGCATCCCGCGTATGCGTGCTTGCAGCGAGAAGGACGCCAAGGGGAAGCTCTGCGCCGGACATCTGAAGCGCTGGTATTTCTTTGGCGACGAGGTGAAACGGAAGTTCGGACCGGAAGCGGAAATTTACCGGTGCGAACACTGTAAGACGCTATACCTGCCTAGCCTGGAAGAGCAGCCGCGCACCGGAACGCTGGCTTGGTAAAAGAAAAACCGCATCGGGCAGGCCCCTAGACGTACTGGAGCCGAACTCCGATGCGGTCCGCCCGTGTCGAGCTGGGATCCGGCGGCGGGTCGTCTGGATTCACTGCTGTTCCGCTACGATTCCTGGCGAGGTCCGCGTCCGACTCTTCCTACACCAGAAACGCCAGAGGACTACCGCAACCGAGATCCCGGGAGAGAAGTTAAAATAGCGCTAAAAAAAACCCCTCTGTTGCAACCAGCAAACGATTTCATCGCAAGCGTCTAACCACGGCAAAAACATCGAGCTCCCGCAAGCACGTTGTTTCTCTCTCGCCCGCTTTGGCCTCGCCTGCCTGTTGCAGCAGAGGGCAGGTTTACAAGTTACTTCGCCAATTCATCAAAGGAATAGCAACCCCGCGGCCAACTGTCAATCCCCGTAACGCATTGATTTCGCGTGATGGAGGCGTCAGCCGAAGCTGAAATCTGAGGCGGCGTGGTATGGGACTGTGGCGCTATGACACAATCGAGAGTTTATGTCTCGACGGGGTTCGCTGGCATTCTTCCTCCTTTTCCTGGTCTCTCCCGCCTTCGGCCAAACCGATGAGGAGAGTCTGCGGGTCTACAACGAGCATCCACGGCTTCTGTTGGGGACGCACCGCCTTCAACTGCTGCGGAAGGAGCGGGAACGCCGTTCTCTAAGGTGGCAGCAGTTCGAGTTGCTGATGGCCGGCCACGCGCCGATGCCCGAACCGGGCTTTGCGGGCGCCCTGTACTACCGGGTGGCCGGCAACGAGGCGAGCGGTCGGGCCGCCGTGAACTGGGCGCTGGGACCCGGAAGCGACCTACGGCAACTCGCCCTGGTGTTCGACTGGTGCCAGGACCTGCTTTCGCCCGCGCAATCCCGAGCTGTTGCTACCAAGCTGGCCAAGGGCATTGACCAACTCGCGCACGATCATTCGATCCCGGCCATGCGAGCACGGGCATTCGCCGCCATAGCACTGGCGGACCATCAGCAGGAACTCTCGGAACGAGAACTCGGCCGCGTGATCCGCGGTTGGTGGAGGGGCGAAATCGCTCCCGCCCTCGAAGGTGGACGCAACGTGGTGGGACGCGACGAATTTTACCCACTCTTTGAAATGCTGCATGCTGTGCGCGACAATCTCAACATCGATCTGCGCGAGTCCGCCGTCGCCTTCTTCAAAGCGCTACCCCTTTACGATCTAGCGAGTTACTACCCGGCGTCGTACCCGGCGCCAGAGGGCGAATACCGCATCCCATGCACCAAGGGTGCGGAAGAGCCAGACGTGCGGCGTGCGGCCATGGCGCGAGCGGCCGAGTTGGCCATGGTCCCGTATGACACCAATGCCCCTGAAATCCAGCTCCTACAAGGTTGGCTCATGCACGACAATTACCTGCTGCGCAGCACGCTGGGCGCTCCGTACGAATTCTTGTGGGCCAATCCATACCATCCGGGGCTGGCCTACTATCTGGCACCCCTGGTTTTTCATGACGACACGTTCGGGCGCCTGTTTGTGCGATCGAGTTGGGACGAATCGGCGCGCTGGCTGGGATATTTCGACGGAGAAGTACAGCTTTTCGAAAACGGCAGCGTGACGATACTGAATCCCGTGCTGGCGAGCGAGCCGATGTCATTGGACACGGCGGTGATCTTCTTCGGTAAGAACGCACAGAAGTTTCAGACCATCCTCAATGAAGACGAGGAGGTGTTTGTGCTCGGCCTGAAACCGCGGCGTCTATATCAAATTGAAGTCGATGACGAGGAAATGACTGAGGGGAAAACCGATCCCGGGGGCATTCTGGAGCTGAAACTGCCGCACAAAGTGCAGGTCGGTGTGCGGATCCGTGAGGCGCCATCTTTCGGTTCCGGTTCAGGCGACCCGGCGAAAAAGGCCTCTCTCTGACGCGGGATCAATATTAAACGCAGCCGTAATCGGGCCGTCATTCTAGCGATTTACACTCTGTCGAGGCGTCCCTTGTCTGGACGCCCGTTTCATGCATCCACGAGAGGAGCAGAGATGTCCGAAAATCACAAAGGCGCCGATCATCACAACGAAGCCGCAGCGCATCACGAGGAGGCTGCGAAACACCACCGCGAGGCGGCCCGGCATTATGAAGCCGGTGACCACGAGAAGGCGGGCCATCACGCCCACGTCGCCCACGGCCACAGCTTGCACGCGGCCCATCACGCAGAAGAGGCCAGCAAGCATCACGCCCAGGAACACGGCCACTAGCAACAAGATCCGCAAGGCGCCGGGTACGCGCAGCGTGGCGGCCGGCGCTTTGGCATATTTCACTGCGAGCCACATGCTACGCTACAAAGCTGAGAAACCATCGTGCCTAAGAGAGCCCGTGCAAGGAGGGACCGCGACATGAATACTGCCGCCTCAGCCAACGAAAAGGCCGAGAATCCGGAAGCGTCTACCGTCCCGCTCCCAACCACGGATCTCAGCGCCAAGGAGTTGTATCTGAACCGCGAGCTCAGCCTGCTCGCGTTTCAGCGCCGGGTCCTCGAAGAGGCGGAGGACGAAAGCAATCCCCTGCTGGAACGCGTCAAGTTTCTGGCAATTCTTGGCTCGAACATCGACGAGTTCTTCATGGTCCGTGTGTCGGGATTACTGGAACAGGTGGATGCAGGCATCCTTGAAGTTGGCGCCGACGGCATGGGGCCCGCCGCCCAGCTGGTCACCATCCGGCGCGAGGTGAAGAAGCTTCTCGCCGACGCGCACAAGTGCCTTTCCGGCAGTGTGCTCCCGGCGCTCGAAACAGCCGGCATGCAGATTCTGGATTATCCGGCGCTGACTACCACACAACTGGCGCTGGTAAATACGTATTTCACTGAGAGTATCTTCCCCGTGCTTACGCCGCTGGCCTTCGACCCCGGGCGGCCGTTTCCGCACATCTCAAATTTGAGTGTCAATCTCGCGGTGCTGATTCGCGACAGCAAAGGCGTGGAGCATTTCGCGCGTGTAAAGGTTCCCGACTCGCTGCCGCCGTTCATTCCGCTCCGCGCCAAGAAGAAGAACCTCAAGCGCCACCGGCCGCAGGAAAACGAAGAATTCGTGTGGATCGAGCAGGTGATTGCGGGCAATCTCTCGGCGCTGTTCCGCGGCATGGAGATCATCGAAGCGCACGCCTTTCATGTCACCAGAGACGCCGACATCGAGATCCAGGAACTGGAGGCCGAGGACTTGCTCGAGACCATCGAGGAGAGTATCCGGCAGCGGCGGTTTGGCAGGGTGATCCGGATCGAGGTGGGTGACGACATGCCCGCTCACATCCTCGAGATTCTGATGAGCAATCTCGAGATCGACTCCAGCCAGGTTTACCGTGTGAAAGGCCCGCTATCCCTGAGCCGTCTGATGCAAGTGTATTCGCTGGAGCGGCCCGATTTGAAAGAGACTCCGTTCCAGCCCGCCGTGCCGCGAGCGCTCACCGATCACTCCGACGAGGATGACCTGTTCGCGCTAATTCGGCGCCAGAATATTCTCCTCCACCATCCGTTCGATTCCTTTCAGCCGGTAGTGGATTTTATCTCCAAGGCGGCGCGAGACCCGAACGTGCTTGCGATCAAGATGGTGCTATACAGAATTGGCAGGAATTCTCCGATCCTCGAAGCGCTGATGGAAGCGCTGGAGAACGGCAAACAGGTGGCTGTCTTGGTAGAGCTAAAGGCCCGGTTCGACGAAGAAAGCAATATCGAATGGGCGCGGGCTTTGGAAAAACAGGGCGTGCACGTGGTGTACGGACTGGTCGGCCTGAAGACACACTGCAAGGTCACGATGGTGGTCCGGAGGGAAGAAGGCACTATTCGGCGGTATCTGCACCTGGCTACAGGCAATTACAACACGGTTACCGCGCGCCTCTATACCGATATCGGAATGCTCACCTCTGATGAAGAGTTAGGCGCGGACGTTACAGACTTATTCAATTACCTGACCGGTTACTCAGCCAAGCGAAGCTACGGTAAGTTGCTTGTATCTCCGGTCAACTTGAGAGACCGGCTTGAGTCACTCATCCGGCGTGAGATTAACCACCAGCTGCAAGGACAACGCGGGCACTTGATTCTGAAGATGAACGCGCTGGTGGACCATCAGATCATCCGGCTTCTATATCAGGCTTCGCAGGCCGGTGTGAAGATCGACTTATTGGTCCGCGGTATCTGCTGCTTGCGGCCTGGAATTCCGAATATAAGTGATAAGATCCAGGTGACGAGTGTCGTGGGCAGGTTCTTGGAGCATAGCCGCATTTACTACTTTCATAATGGCGGTGATGAAGAAATCTACCTCGGAAGCGCCGATATGATGCCGCGCAATCTTGATCGCAGAGTCGAAGTACTGTTTCCGCTGGAGGATCCGACGTTAATTCAGTACGTGAAAGATCAGATTCTGGCCGTTTATCTGGCAGACAGCGTCAAAGCGCGGGAGATGCGCAGTGACGGATCCTATGTCCGAAAGCACCCGGCCCGTGGGGGCCTGATGGTGAACACGCAAAACGTACTCATCGAGCGATCGCGGTCAGCCAACCGCTGACGCGTCCAAAATCTGCGCGAGATGATGGCGCAGGTGGCGCAGGTAGTCTTCCATAAGATACTCAAGCTCATAGTCAACGCCAGGCGCCTTCCAGACGTGCCGTGCCGCGGCTCCATCCGAATACCGCATCACGTGCGCCAGGTGCCGGTTATATGCTAACCAGAGTTCGATCAGTTCCTGCCAGCCGCGTCCGCCGTAGTTCTGCGCGCGCACCCATTCGTTCTGCTGATAGGAGGGTAGTGCAATGACATCCTCGTTCTGCAAGCGCACGAAGCGCTGATGATTATTGGCGGCTGAATCGATCAGATGACCAAGAACCTCTTTCTTCGACCATTGGTCCGGAGCAGGTCGCGCTCCCGCAGCATCCTCGCTGATCGCCAGCAGACGCGAGCGGGCATTCTCCAGCGTCTCGTCTAGTTCTGCTGCGATCATCGCCGCGGTCATGCTAACGATGTTAGCACCGAGTCTTTGCAGCGCTGGTGTGCCTTACGGTAACTGACCCGGCGACAGGAAGGAACACTATTTCGGCGTGTAGCTGAAGTTGGAAATGTAGAGTTCGTCGGTACCCGGCAGATAAAAACCGAACTTGCCATTCGCGGGGTTGAGCCCGGAAGCAGGCCACGAGTCAACCTTTTCCCAGCCACCTTCTTGCTGGATGTAGGTCGTGATACCAGCGGATGAGATCTCAACTTTCAGCGTGTACTCCAGTTCCTTGGTAGCGGCTTTGAGGGGTTCGGATTCTTCCTTCTGCTTCTTGCCGGCCGAGACCAAGGCGCGATGGAAGCTCTTCTTGTCGATCCCGAACAGAACGTAGTCGCTCTTGTCCTCAAAGCAGCCAGCTACCCATTGAATCCGATTCCTGCCAAACGCACCACCGCTGCGCCGTGCGCTGAAAATGAAGGTGCCGGAACTGGGAACCGGCGGATATAGGACGAGTGAGCCGCCGCGATGCACGTACCAGCCATTCTCCAGCTTCCAGCCAGTAGCCGCCGCCCACTGTTCCATGGTCTGAGGACCGGTCTTGGCGCCGATGGCCCCTGCCGGCGGTAGGTTCAGTGTCACGGTGTTCGACTTACCGGCCGCAACTGTTACAACCTGACTTTCGGTGGTGTGCGAAGCGGCCGTGGCAGTGAACGTGTACTGGCCTTCTTCCAACTCGATTGCCGGACCACGCACCTCGTGTACCCTGCCGTCAGCATTCTTGTAAGTAACAGTGGCATTCGGAGGCGTCACCGATAGCTTCACGGTCACCCTGGCCAACTGAGCCACCAGGTCGCCTTGCCCGATCTGCACCGTGTCCCCAGCCTTGAAGGCTTTCGAGAACGGCTTGTATCCTGCAATCTCGATCGTATGGGCACCTGGAACGATGTTCGGCAAAGTGAAACTACCGTCGGACCCTACGGTGCCGCTTGGCCTTTGGTCCAGTTTGATCTGCGCACCAGCAGGCGCGCCCTGGATGACGAGCACCGCCACCGTCGGCACGGGCCGCAAACTAAACTGCAGCTTGGCTTCTTCGCCCTTCTTGATCTCCACGGACTGTACCGGCGCTTCCTGGAATCCGTCCTTGTAGACGCGGACCGTATGCTGCTTCACGCCAAGATTGGTAATGCGGATCTGTCCGTTCTTGCTCTTCTTTCTCTGTTTGTACGGTTTCCCATCGACATCCACCTGCACGTCTTCCAAACCCGGAGTCAGGACAATCAGCGAGCCCACGTTTCGGTCTGAATTCAGTTGAACCTGAAGGGTGGGCGAGGCGTTGTTCGTCAGGTTCATGGTGTTCCGGGTATTGCCGTCGGTCAGAACAACCTCATGCGTGCCGACCGGCAGATTCGGGATATCGAGACCGTTGGCGCCCACGTCTCCGTAGTCCTGACCATCGACCGCAACCTTTACCGGCGCGTAGGTGGCCTGGATGTGGACCTGATTTTGGAAACTCGTCACCACGACGGCCTTGACCTCTTTGGCCGTGGGTGTTTCGGTTAGAACCGGAGTGTGCCCCTGTGCCGCTTCGAATACGATCATTGCTTTGACGCCGCCGGAGGTGACCTCGAGCGTGTGCTTGCCGAGGCCAAGCGCTTCATTGACGAATTGCCCGTCCTGTAACTCGACGGGGGCGTCCTCGTCAAGCTTGACTTTGCCGGATTGCAGATCGCTCGCCAGATGCAGAACCTGGGGCATGGGAGCCGCCGGCACCGGCGGAGCCACAGATTGCAGTGTCAAATCCACGGCCGTGGGCATCCCGCGCTTCACCACCAATGAAGTACTCGCCGGCTGGTAGCCTTCCTTTTCGGCTGTGACCTGGTGGACGCCGGTGCGCAACTTCACCAAGAGATCGCTCGGACCCTTGACTTCGTTGTCGATGCGAACGGTGGCGCCTGGCGGATTGGTTCGAATCACGATGGCAATCGGACGAAGTGACCGGGCCACGAACCAGGCGATTGCCAGAACAGCAACGGCAGCGATGCCAGCCCACACCAGGGTGCGGTTAATCGGCGGAATCGTCCCGGAAGGCTGTTTCTTCTCTGATGCAGCGGGCGGCGGTGCCTCAGCGGGCGGCTCGAAAGGCGGCACCGCTGGTCCAACCGGTGGCGCGGCGTGAAGCATCACGGTTGCACCAAAATCAGTTCCAGCTGCCGGGCTAACGCTGGGCACTGGCGGCTCGATCGGCGGTGGCGCAGGCGTTATTTCTTCCGGCGGCGCGCTGGAAACGGACGGCAGCGGGGGCGGCGATGCTGGCTCTTCGGGCTCCGCGGGCGTCTGCTCACGCAGACGCTGCTCGAATTCTTCCCAGCCTTCTGGTGAAGTGGCTTCCGGTGCGGCCTGCGGGAGCAGCACGGTTTCTGACTGACCTGCTACGCCTTCCGCCTTCGCCGACAGTTCAGCACGGCTTTGATAATCGGGGAACGCTTTACTCAGCGTGGCATGCAGTTGCACCAGACGCGGCTCTCGCGGATAGGTTCCGAGCGCCTGTTCAACCTGTTCGAGCGCTTCTTGCAGGTTTCCGGACGCCTGCATGCGCCTCGCCTCTGCCACGCATTGGCCGACCTCTTCTTCGCGCTTGCGATCCAGCGCCATCCCACGCACGCCTTTGGCCAAAGCGTGGCCTGGATCGAGGTCAAGCGCTTGCTGGCTGAGCGCTTCCGCCGCCTGCCAGTCGGTGTCGATGACGGCTCGGGCCTGATCGAGCATGGTCTCCAACAGAAACGTCCGGATCACCTGGTTGTTCTGGTCCATCGCGTAGGCTTTACGCAACACTTCGATGGCTTCGGCGAACCGGCGCTGCGCGCACAGGTCTTGGCCTTGCTGGAAGATCTGCTGTGCTTCGGCAGTGTGCGCCTGACGCTGCTTGGCCACTTCACCCAGCGCGGTCAATTCGTCGTCGTCTGGAAACTCGGCGGCAGCGTTCCGCAATAGCTCCAGAGCGCGGTCAAAGGCCGCCGCTTCAATCTGGCGGTCAATCTGCTCCACCCAGCGTGACTTGGCCTCTGCGCGAGACTGCTGCTCGCGGCGCTTGATCACCCGCTCGATCTCGAATTCCAGGCCCGGATACTGCATGTGGATCGTTTGCAGCGTTTCCCACTGGCCCAGCGCTTCATTGAACTGGCTGCGCTCTTCGTAGGACCGCGCTTTGTTGACGATCGAGTTGACCAGGTCGCGCTTGTCGCGCGCCAGGCGCAGAGCGCGCTCGAAGTGCGGCTCGCCAGGATAGGTTTCGAGGGCTTCCTTGAGGATGTTAGCGCGCCGCTCCAGATCCGGCTCTTCTTCCACGCGTCGGTCTATTTCAGCGACACGCGAAGAAAGGTCCTGCCGCTGCCGCTCTTCCACATCGAACTTCAGCGCCTGAAACAGCGCGTGGCCCGGATACTTGGTCAGATACAGTTGGCAGATGGCAAGCGCTGCCGGAAGATTTCCGTCGACTAGGTGCTTGCGCGCTTCCTGATAAGAATTCTTTAGGACATCATGTTCGGAGCGGACCTGGTTGTAGAAATTCTGATAGGAAATACCGCGCTCCGGCGTCGAAGTATCGGGCACGCGGCGATCCAGGTCAACGAGCCGGTCGAGCCTGGTCAGCGCGGAACTCATCTCGCCGTTCTGCCAGGCTTCCATCGCCTGCTTGTACAGCTCTTCCTTCTCCTTCCGCACCTTCACGTACTGCTCTTCACGGCGGTCCACCTCGGTGAGCAACTGGAGCGCCGCAGTGTCCTTGGGCCGTAATTGCAGCAGGTTCTTGAGCGCGTCGCGAGCGTGGCTGAACCGGTTGTTCTCCAGGTGTTGCCGCGCCAGCTTGGTCCACTCCTCCACTTTGGCCTCGCTGCGGCGGGTCTCGATGGTAGCCCGCAGCGTGACCGCCGCTGCGTTCGTCGGGTCAAGCTGTAGGATCTCCTGAATTTTCTGCAGCGCCAGCAGGTATTCCTCCTCCTGCATGCACGTTCGCGCGCTCTCCAGCAAATGCGCGATGCTCTTCTGGCGCACGGCCTGGTCGAGTTGGCGGCGCAGCAGCGTCATCGTTGTCTCGACGTGACCTTCGGCTTCGAGCTCATTCAGAATTTCCGCGGCAAACTGAAGGTTGCCTTGCTCGTATGCCTTGTTGGCCTTCTGAATCCGGGGTTGGAGGCGCGTGGCGTCGAAGATCTCGATGGGCTCGTTGCGGTGCGCTTTGAGCAGCGTCTCGGCGAACTCCTTGGCGGTGGCGAAACGGTTCCACGGCTGTTTGGCCATGGCCTTGTGGATGACGCGGCTCACCACCTGGCTCACCGCCGGATTCAGCTCGGAAGCCGCCGGCGGGACGTGGTGCATGATGGCCTGGGCAGTTTCCTGCTCGGTCGGGAAATCGAAAGGGCGCCGTCGTGTGAGCGTTTCATAGAACACCACGCCCAACGAAAAAATGTCCGAGAGCGGCGACGCCGGCTTCATCTCGAGCTGCTCGGGCGCCATGTATGGCAGCGTGCCACCCGCAACCGTCATCGTCGCCGTCGTGTCAGCCATATGCGCCACACCGAAGTCGATGATCTTCACCGTGTCATCCGGCATGACGAAAATGTTGCTGGGCTTCAGGTCGCGATGCACCAGGCCCCGTTCATGCGCGGCGTGCAACCCGCGGCAGGTCTGAACAATGATCTCGACGGAACGCTCCACGGTGAGCCGCTGGCTGGAGGTCTTGATCAGGTGATCAAGCGTCACGCCCGGCAACAGAGGCATGACGAAGTAAGGCTTGATGGCCCCATCCTCGTTGAATTCGCCGATATCGAAAATCTCGACGATATTGGGATGGCTCATCGAAGCAAGGACACCACATTCCTTGCGGAACAGATCGAGGGCCAGTTTGCTCGGGCTATCACGAAGCGTCTTCAGCGCGATTTCCCGCTGCACGACGGTGTCGTACGCTTTGTACACGAGCCCCATGCCGCCCTTGCCCAGGACGTCAATGATCTCGTATCGTTCCTTGATTTTCTTACGAGCTGCCATGCGTGCCGAGTTTACATCCATCATACTGCCGTTTAGGGCCTGATATCACAGACTGTTAACCGAAGTTAGCGCAGATAATTCCCTCCGTGGGGGATCGGGTTGTTCGTGGATAATTGGAAGATGTCACCCAAAATAACGGCTGTAAACGCGCTCGCTCTCCCCTGGGAACAGCGATTCAATGAGAAGATCGGAAAATCGCTCTACAGGAAGAACTTGATCGAAGACCCTGAGACGGGAATGGAGATTCGGCTGGTGCGCTATCCCGCCGGTATCGTCAACCCGAGTCACACCCACCCATGTGCCCACGGTATGTACGTCCTCGAAGGCACTCTGGTGACGCACGACGGCCGTTACGGCCCGGGCCACTTCGTGTGGTTCCCCGAAGGGCTTGTCATGGAGCACGGGGCCAGCGCGGAAGCCGATGTCACGGTTCTGTTCATCACCAACAAACGCTTCGAGATTCACTACTCTTGAAAAGCGGGTAGCTGGCTGCCCATCGGGTGACACCGTGGTGTATCCTTTTCACTGATCTTGTCCTCTCACCTCATCCTGGTCGGCGGATTTCTCGGTGCTGGCAAAACCACGCTGCTGCTGGCGGCGGGAGCGCGTCTGCGCGCCGCGGGCAAGCGCGTAGGCATTATTCTCAACGATCAGGGTGGAGAGTTGGTAGACACACGACTGGCCGAAGCCGCTGGACTCATCTCGCAAGAGGTCATCGGCGGCTGCTTCTGTTGCCGCTTCTCCGAATTCATGACGGTGGCTGATAGCTTCGCGCTCAACGGCGCGCCGGAGTTCATCCTGGCCGAGCCGGTGGGGAGCTGCACGGATCTTTCGGCTACGATTTTGCAGCCCATCAAGCGCTATTACGGCGACCGGTACCGGCTTGCGCCGCTGACAGTCCTGGTGGACCCTGCTCGCGCCGGAGAACTGTTGCATCCGGATGCCGATCCGTTGACTTCGTATCTATTCCGCAAGCAAATCGCGGAGGCTGACCTGGTGCGCTTCAGTAAGGCGGATCTGCACCAAAGTCTGCCGCAACTACCGGGCGCGGATGCGCGGCCGCTGAGCGCGGAGACCGGCGTGGGTGTTACCGAGTGGCTCGACGAAGTACTCTCATGGAACGGCGCGCCGGGCTCCCGGCTGCTCGAAATCGACTACGGCAAATATGCCGAGGCCGAGGCGTCGCTGGGCTGGCTGAACTGGTGTGGCGAGTGCCGCCTCGACCGGGCGCTCACGCCCGCGGCTTTCATCGGGCCCCTGGTCGCCGCACTCGATCGCCTTTTGACTGAAGCCGGAATCCCGATTGCGCACCTGAAACTATTCGCGCGCTCCGCGAACGGTCACTTGAAGGCAAGCGTCTGCCGCAATGGCGACCGTCCCGCCGTCGCTGGCGCACTGGATGCGCCGCCCGCCACGCGTTACACGCTGACTATCAATCTACGCGCCGCCGGCGGTCCGGATGCTCTGCGCGCCATCGTCGATCGGGCGGCACATGACTTGCCTGGGCGATTCCAGATCACCCACGCTGAAGCCTTTCGTCCCTCGCCACCCGTTCCCGAACACCGCTTTCAGGAAGTCGTATGAAAATCACCCGACGAAATCTGCTCGCAGGCACCGCCGCCGCGGGCCTCTCACGCGGTCAAACGGCACAGCGTCCGCCATTAGCACGCCCCGCGCCTGGACGCCGCTTTACCAAGGACTCGCTGCGCGAAATTGCGTTTCCGCTAGGCGGGATTGGCACCGGAACAGTGTCACTCGGCGGCTGCGGCAACTTTCGCGATTGGGAAATCTTCAACCGGCCGAATAAGGGCGGCATCCTGCCCTTCACGTTCGTGGCCCTGCATTTAACCGGCGGCGGCCTCTCGAAGCCCCTCATCCGCGTGGTCGAGCGCGTGCCGCATCCGCCCTACACGGGTTCGAGCGGCGTGCCCCGCGAGACCGGCCTCGGCCTGCCGCGCTTCCGCGAAGCCGTATTCACCGGATCCTATCCCTTCGCCGACGTCGAATTCATCGATGCCAAGTTGCCCGTAGAGGTCTCGCTCGAAGCGTTCAACCCGATGATTCCGCTCGAAACCGCGGATTCAAGCCTCCCCGTCGCGATCCTGACCTACCGTGTAACGAACCGCGCGACGGCGCCCGTGAATGCCGCGCTCGCCTTCTCGATCCTCAACCCGGTAGGCTACGACGGAGTGGCGCAACTCGGGGATCGCAACGCTCCATTCTTCGGCGCAAACCGGAATGAGTTCCGCACCGACGGCAATGCGGCCGGCTTGTTTCTTTCTTCCGCTAAATATCCCGCCGGTTCGCCGCACTACGGCTCGATGGCCGTCGTCACCGAATCGGGCGATAACTCCTATCGGCTCGCGTGGGAGCACGGGGAGTGGTTCGACGAGTTTCAAAAATGGTGGGACGAATTCCTCGCACGCGGCCGGTTCCCGAACAACGCCGCGACGCCATCAGACGACAAAACCACAGACTATGCGTCGCTGGCCTCGCACCTCGCTCTGAAGCCGGGGGAAACCAGGCACATCACGTTTGTTCTCGCTTGGCATTTCCCCAATACGGAGATTTATTGGCGAAGCGAAGGCGAAGACTTTGGTGAGGGCCGCGAGTCGAATCAGCCTGCGCCACTGCGGAATGACTATGGCACGCGATGGCCTTCAGCCTGGGAGCCGGCGGTACACGCTCTGCGCGAACTCCATTCCCTGCGCGAGCGCTCAATGAAGTATCGCGACACGCTCTATGCCTCGACCCTGCCCGCGCCGGTTATTGACGCCATTTCCAGCCAGGCTTCCATCTTGCGTACTAACAGCGTCATGGTGATGGAGAAGAAGCTAACGCTCGCGTTCGAGGGCTGCGACGATCATACCGGCTGCTGCCCCATGAACTGCACGCACGTCTACAACTACGAGCAGGCGCTTGCGCACCTCTACCCCGAGCTCGAGCGCAGCATGCGCGAAACGGATTTCCTGGTCAACTTGCGGCCCGATGGCAGCATGAGTTTCCGCACCCCTGTGCCGCTGCACTCCCAAACGAGCGGCCCCTTGATGCCCGCGGCCGACGGCCAGATGGGCTGCGTCATGAAGGTTTACCGCGAGTGGCTGCGCGGCGCGGACGATGACTGGCTTCGCAAGCTCTGGCCCAACGTCAAGCGCGCCATCGAATACGCCTGGGTGAATTGGGATGCCGACCGTGATGGTGTCATGGAAGGCGAACAGCACAACACCTACGACATTGAGTTCTACGGCCCGAACAGCATGATGGGCACGCTCTATCTCGGGGCGCTGGTGGCTGGCGCACGCATGGCGGAATATCTCGGCGACACCGCTGCGGCCGCAACGTATAACAAGCTCTATGAGCACGGCCGAACGCGCCTTGATAAAGAGCTGTGGAACGGCGAGTATTACGTCCAGCGCGTGGATGAATCGCAGTCCAAAGCCGCGCGCTACCAATATGGTGAAGGCTGCCTCTCCGATCAGTTGCTCGGCCAGTGGTTCGCCGAAGTGGTCGATCTCGGCAAACTGCTGCCGCACGATCACCTCCGTAGCACTCTAGCAGCCATCTTTCACCACAACTTCAACGCCGATTTTTCCGGGTTCGCCAATGCCCAGCGCATCTACGCCCTTGCCGACGAGAAGGGTCTGCTGCTGTGCAGTTGGCCAAAAGGCAAGCGGCCCGCGCTTCCATTCGTTTATTCCGACGAGGTCTGGACCGGCATCGAATACCAGGTGGCCGCTCACCTCATCTACGAAGGCATGGTCAAGGAGGGGCTAGCCATCGTCGAAGCAACGCGGGCGCGCTACGACGGCCGGCGGCGCAATCCCTGGAACGAGATTGAGTGCGGCCACCATTACGCGCGCGCTATGTCGAGCTGGAGCTTGCTTACAGCCATCTCCGGTTTCGCATACTCGGCGCCGCGGAGGGAGATCCGTTTCCGCCCGCGCGTTTTGGAAGCGCAGTTCCGCTGTCTCTATTCCGCGGGAACGGCGTGGGGCAGCTACGCGCAACAGGCAGCGAAGGACAAGGTGGACGCCGAGATATCCGTCGAAGGTGGCCTGCTGGAACTTGCGATTGTGCGTGTTCCGTTCTCCGGGGCGCGCGCTAGAGTGACGACGAGTGCTCCCGCTAACGTGGAAGTCGCCGGCGGAGAAGCTATCGTGCGATTCGGTTCCCCCGTGAAGCTCGGGGCGAACCAGAAATTGAGGTTCTCGCTCTCATGACCCGCCGTTCATTACTCGGTCTCGCCGCAACCGCTGCGTTTGCGCAGAAGGATCAGCCCGTGCAAAACGATGCATTCTACAACCTGCCTCCCAACCTGCCCGTCCCGAAAGACGACGGCGCCGCCCGGCACTTGCCCGGCATGCAGGTACCAGCAATCACACTCGTCTCGACCGCCAATCGTCGCGTCAACCTCGCGGACCTCGCGCGCGAGCGTACGGTCATCTACTGCTACCCTCGCACCGGCGCGCCCGGCCAGCCCGTGCCCAAAGGGTGGGACGACATTCCGGGCGCACGCGGCTGCACTCCGGAGAGCTGCGGCTTCCGCGATCACTACCACGCGCTCGAAGCGCTGCACGTGCGCGTCTGCGGCCTGAGCACGCAGACCACCGAGTATCAGCGGGAAACAGTCGAACGTCTGCATTTGCCTTTCGAGATCCTGAGCGATGCCGATTTCGCCGTAACCAATGCCTTGCGTCTGCCGACCTTCGAGTTCGAGGGTGTGCGCTTGCTCAAGCGCCTGACACTGGTACTCTCTGGCGGCAAAATCGAGAAGGTCTTCTACCCCGTCTTCCCCCCGGATAAGCACGCGGAAGAGGTGATCGCGTGGCTAACCCGGAATTCCGCACAGCGATAGTACTTCGAACACCTCGAATGATATGCTCTATTCAGGACACGACAATCCCAAATGGAGGGCAGCCATGACGGTGCGTGAACGAATTGAGGATTTTCTGAGCCAGAAGCGCCTGGCAGTCGTGGGCGTCTCGCGGGAGCCCAAGGATTTTTCTCGCGGTCTGTTCCGCGAGTTCTGCCAGCGTGGTTATGACGTAGTGCCTGTGAATCCCGACCTGAGTGAAGTAGAAGGCCGAACCTGCTACCACCGCGTGCAGGACGTCGTGCCACCCGTGGAAGGCGTTCTGTTGATGACGTCGCCGGCCGTCACCGAACAGGTCGTGCGCGATTGCGCCGAGGCAGGCATCCACCGCGTGTGGATGTACAGGGCAGCCGGCGCGGGAGCAGTGAGCCAGAGCGCGATCGAGTTCTGCAAAACGAGGGACATTCATGTGGTTCCTGGGGAGTGCCCCTATATGTTCTTCCCCGAAACAGGTTTTGTCCACCGCGCACACGGGTTTCTCAAGCGGGTCACGGGAACTCTGCCGCATTAACCCAGCTAAGCGTTCATTAACTCGAAGAGCTTGGTCACCGTTCGCCAGTTTCTCCCTGTGCTGGTGGTCGCAAGCTTTGAGTCGAAGTACTGATTAGTAAGTTTGGTACGTGCCACGCCATTAGGGAGCCACAGATACACCTCTTGACCGCGTACTTGGAACGCGTCAGATGGCGACCGGTCTGGGTCAAGATCTGCGACATTGCGCGAAGCCGGCACATCTGCGAGGAAGAGGACGTGCAGCTCTTCCTCCGCTACGGCATCTTTGAGAAATGGATTGTTGCGTATGACCTTGCCGAGTTGCTCGGAGGTCCGCAACACGACCGGGATCTTGTATCCGAAACGCTTGGCGATTTGCGCGCTGATCAGGCGCGGAAGCCGGGCTGAGAGAGCCGGAGACGCACTGAAAATAACGTTGCCGGTCTGGACATAGCTGTGCGCGTCGCCGCAGCCCGCCCCGGCAAACATTTCAACTAGATCCTTCATCGGAAGCTTGTTCTTACCGCCGACGTTGATTCCTCGAAGCAGCGCAACGTGAGTTACTGGCATCGTCGGCATGGGTACCGCTAATGCACGAATCTAATGGCCCGAAATATCAGCCAGGCGAGTCCGGCGGCAAATCCCAGCAACGCCTGATACTCGCGGTTCTTCCTGTAGAGGCTCCATCGGAAGCGGCTCCGGCCCGGATTGTGCTTGCCCCGGGGAATCAGGCTCGGCACTGCGGCGGCGTAGCTCGCGTATTCTGGGAACAGTTTGGTGAGATGCTGCTCCTCCAACATCACGGCAGGCAGGTACACGAGCAGAAAAACAACCGCAAACAACACCGCAAGCCAGGCGCTGCACGCGGCGATCGCCAGGCCTAATGCCACCAGCAGCGTGCCGGCGTACAGCGGGTTGCGAATGTAAGCGTACGGTCCCCCGGTGGCGAGCTGTTGGTTCTTCGCGAGGTGGCCAGCAGCCCAAGCGCGCAAGGTAAGGCCCGCAAAGGAAATGGGGATGCCGCAGGCGAGCGCTCGGGCGGTAGGGTGAGCGAACCAGCCAAACGCCACCAGCAGCACAAATCCCATTGGCACGCGCAGGCGGGCAACGAAATCGGCGTAGGGTTTGGGGAAAGGGTAGCCGGAGCTCACGGCGCTGTACATGGCGCGGCGTGGCGGCTGAGCTGAACTTTCAGCGCCTCGAACACGCGGTCGGGATCGATATCGCGCATGGCCGGATCGATAGTGGAGACACGCTTGTAAGTCGTGATCGCGGTAGTGCTACGCAGCACGCAAATGCTCTCACCGTACGGACCGTTGCGCACCGGATCGGTGGGGCCGAAGATGGCCACCCCCGGCTTCCCAAGAGCCGCGGCCAAGTGCAAGGGTCCGCTATCCACGCCAACAACGGCAGTGGCACGTCGCGTGGCGTGGACCAGTCCGGCCAGTGACGAATGATGCAGGACAATCCCCGTCGCATTGGCGAACCGGACGCCCGGCGGACCGTTCAGCACCAAAGGGAGTTCCAGTTCCCGCTCGAGGCGGGAAGCCAGCCGCGAATAGAATGCCAGCGGCCACTGCTTCGAGCGCCAGCCGGCCAGCGGGCAGGCCAGTACGAACCCGGAAGCGGGTAGCTCGCCCTGAGGCGCACCCTCTGGCAGCGGAAAAGTGCGCAAAATATTGGCAGCGCCGGCCGCCGCGGCCAGCTCGATGTTGCTGTCCACCTTATGCACTGCTTGCGTCTGGATACGGCTGGAGTAAAACAGCGCCGCCGGCCGCTCACGCAGTTGCGATTGATGGAATCCGAAAATACGGTCAGGCCGGGCCATCGAAGCTGCCACCGCTGACTTTATCAGTCCTTGAAAATCCACGGCAAAATCGAAGCGCCCGGCGCGGAGATTCCGCCAGTTCCGCATCCACGCCCCCGGGGTGCCACGCTCGAAGATGGCCACACCGTCGACGTACGGGTTCTGCTCGAGCAACGGCGCCCACTGCGCTTCGATCAGCCAGGTCAGATGAGAACCTGGAAAGCTATGTTTGAGCGTAGCTACGGCGGGCAGCGTATGGATCACATCCCCCATCGCGCCCAGCCGCACCACCAGGATGCGCGGACCGGAGTTACTGCTGGTGGCGGCGCTGGACATGTTGGCTCAGACGTTCGGCGCGAAGAAGGTCGGCCGATTCCTCCCGTAAGATTTCACTAGCGGCGAAACGGCTGAGTAGCTCTGCGCCTGCTTCCTCTGCGGCCGGCACCACGTAGTCTACCATGGCCAGCGCTGCCACCAACTCGGCGCGGGCCCGTGCCCCCAGCAGGGGTGCGGGCGGATCGAGAACGATGACGAACAGCGTGCCCGGAGTGCGGCCAACCTCGCGCAAGCGCGCCACATGCTCGGCCACAAGCACGTCGAAGTAACCCGTCACCACCTTCACCGTGCGTCCCTGGTCGCGCAACTCCTGTAGTCGCGTGGCCGCGTGTTTTGGTTCGATGATTTTCGTTCGGGTATCCATGAAGCTTCAACGGAGAAGGTCGAGCGCCACGTCCGCTACGCGGCCAGCGGCGACACGCGTCATGCATCGGTGATCGATGGGGCATTCGCGCAACAGGCACGGGCTGCATTCCACTGGCTCGCGGACCACGCGGGCCAACCGGCCGGTAGGCCCCGTGGTCGAGTCATCCGTTGCGCCGAAAACCGCGACCGTGGGCACGCCCAGGGCCGAGGCAATGTGCATGGCGCCGGAATCGTTCGTGAGAAATACGCAGCACGCGGCCGCCAGCTCGATAAATTCGCTAAGCGCGGTCTTCCCCGCCAGGTTGCAGGCGGGCACACCGCCAGCCCGGATGCCTTGTGCGACCGTCTCACATAACTCCCGCTCGTTAGCCGAGCCGAACAGGACGACGGAGCCGCGTTGTGACCTGGCAACCTCAAGTGCCGCCTCGGCGAAGCGCTCCGGCAGCCATTGTTTGGCCGTGCCGTAAGCCGCACCCGGACTGAGACCGATCACGGGCGGTGCGATGGCCCGTTGCGCAAATCCACGCGCGCCATTACTCGCCGCGGCTTCCGCTCCTTCCAGCCGGACTTCGCTCGATTCCACCGCTTCCGCGATCAAGCCGGCGCGCCGCAGCATTTCGAGATAGTAAAAGCGTTCGTGACGGGGAATCTCACCCGGCTGCGGAACTGGAATGGCATCGGTGAGCAGCGCGCCACGCCCGTCGCGATTGTATCCAATGCGCCGTGGAATACCGGCAAGCCATACAATCGCCGCGGCCTCGAATGCATTCTGCAACAGGACGGCGCATTCGAACTTCTCCGGGCGTAGCGCGCTGGCAGCCCGAAGTTTCCGCCCCAAACCACGGAAGCCGGGTTTGGCATCGTAAGGGATCACACGATGGACCGCTGTTTCCCGCGCATAGAGATCTGCTACCCAGGGCCGCGCCAGCACCACGATCTCAGCATCGGGAAAGCGGGCGTGCAGCGCGCGGATCGCGGGCAGCGACATCACGGCATCTCCTACCCAGTTCGTGGCGCGGATGAGAATCTTGGAAAACGCCATCGGGCCGGCGTGGGCCATCTACACGTCCTCAGCTGGCGGCGCCGCAAACAGAGGATGCGAAGCTTCCTTCGGAACAGGTTTGGGGCCGGCTGGAGAATCCACTGCCTTCTGTGGTACCTTGGCGGGCGCCGGAGCGGCGGCGTGCCCATTGCTTTCCGCCGTTGACAAGTACTTCGCCTTCTTCAGCACCATGCGTTCAAGCGGCGGACTGAAACCCGTGAAATAGCCCTCCACCTGTCGATCCTGATCCACCAGCGCACGCATGCACTCCATCTTGGAATCCATGTCATCGAGATAGTGGAATAAGAGCGCTTCCGCAAATTGCGGCAGCTTGGGAGACCCGAACTCGTATTTGCCATGGTGGCTGACGATCATGTGCTCAACTAGCGTTCGCAACCGGGGCGGAAAATCCGGAAGATCCCGCAACTTGTCGCTCACAATGCGCAGCCCAATCACCATGTGGCCCAACAACTGGCCTTCAGCGGTGTATCCGAAACTCCGGTCGTAGCTCAGCTCATAGAGTTTGCCGACGTCATGCAAAACAGCGCCAGTCAGCAGCAAATCGAGATCTACGCCGTAGTGCTGCGCTGCGTAGCGGCACAACTGGCACAGTGACAGTACATGCTCCAGCAAACCACCCAGCCAGGCGTGATGAATCTGCTTGGCGGCCGGGGCTTTGCGGTAGCGCTGGGCGATTTCCGGATCATCCAGCACCGCCTTCACCAGCGCCCGCAGATGAACATCGCTCATCGCCGATGTGTACCCGATTAGTTCACCCCACATTTCCTCGGGATCGCGGGTCGAGGCGGGAAAATAGTCAGCGAAATCGACTTCGCTGTCTTCCAGGCGGCGCATCTTGTGGATCGTCAGCTGCGGACGGTTATGATAGACTTGAATGAACCCTTTGACTTTCACAAAATCGTCCCGCTCGAACGTGTCCATCACCTCGGCCACGTTATCCCACATTTTGGCTTCGATCTCGCCGGTGCGGTCGCAAAGCGAAAGCGAGAGATAAGGCTCCCCCGTCTTCTTCTCCCGAATCTCTTTGGAACGGACCAGCAAAGACGTGGTGAAGTTGCGGTTGGCCTCTGCTTCCTTAATGTAAGGTGATTTCATTGCTTGACAGCTGGGCTAGTGGCTCTCGGGGCCGAATCGCTGGCTGGCCGGCTGGCACTCGCGGTCGGAGCGGCCACTACAGCCCCTGTCGAGTTGCCTCCGGTCTGCGCTTCCGGATTATTCGCGTTTCGGTTGGTGCCCGGAACTGGAAGGATCCACAACAGCCGTTTCATATGCTTGCGCGAAGCGACCTCCTCTTTCGTCGTGGTTTCCGGCCGCAGTTGGGCTGGGTCAACCCACGCGGTATTCTTGCCCGGCGCAGCTCCCGAGTCCACATAACCGGCACGAATCTCCAAAAACGCGTCCATGCGCAGCTTAGTGAGCAGCTCCCGCACCTTGGCCTGCATTTGCGGCATGGAAAGCCTCTCCATGATCTCGTTTTCCACGGCGTCAAGCGGTGCTTGCCCCGCCTCGTAACGCTCCTCGATCTTCAGGATCAGGAAACCGTTGGATTGCTTGATGGGATCCGTGACGTATCCCTTCTTTTCCTTGAAGACGATGTCCTCCAGTTCCTTCTTTAGTTGGCCTTTGTTGTAAGGCGGAAGCTCGCCGAAATTCTCTTTACTGTCGGAATCTGAGTATTGCTTGGCCAGCTCGGCGAACTTCTCGCCTTTGCGCGCACGCGCCACCAAATCCTTGGCACGCTTCTCCGCCTGCGCGGCTTGCTCGGGCGTCTTACCTTCGGTCGAGATTAGGATCTCGCGCAAGAACACCTGCTCCTTGCGGACGAATTCCGCCTTGTGCTCCTCGTAGTATTTCTCGACCTCGGCGTGCGGGGGGTTGATGCGCGACATCACCTCAGAGCCAATCACCCGCTGCGTGAGGATCTGGTCATGGATCTTTGACTTGAACTCCTCAAAGGGTGTTCCCGACTGTTCGCGAATCCAGTCGTGGAACTTGTCCGGGTCGGCGATACCGCTCTGCGTCTGGATCGCGGCGATTCGCTTGGTCACGTCCGAGTCGACGTTAATGTTGATCTCCTTGCCATGCTGCACTAGCAGCAGCCGATCGACCTCATCGCGCAGCGTGTCCTTTTCCTGCTCTTTCAGCGCCTTGTCGAGTGCCGCGCCGGTTAAACCCTGCGTCTTGAGTGCGGCGGCACTGTCGCGCCGGGCAGCATCCAGATCGCCGCGGGTGATGATCTCGCCGTTGACCTTGGCCACGATCTCCTCAACCACGTGGACATCGGCGGCCAAGCCGCTGCTTACAAACACAAATATCCCTGCGCACAACCTGAAACGCATTTAATCATTATCCCGCAACAAGATCCGGCTGTCAGGTGTGTGCCGGACGCTCCAGTGTCTCCGTTTCGGCACAAGCGGTTTGCTGCTTGGAGCCCGGATGGAATTCGACAAGCAGTAAGATAACCAGGTGCAACGCAATCAGACCCCACCCTTTGGACGGACATCTTGAACCTGGGTGCGCTCGCCTGGCTGGCATGGCTGGCGGCAACCGTCTGGCTCACCGGGCCAGGATTCGCCGCGCAGATCTCGTATTTTCGCAGTCCCGGGCCGCAGTTCTTTCGCCTTCTGCTCGTGGTTCTGGCCGTTTCTCCGCTCGCACTGTGGGCGTACCAGCGTTTGCGCCGCGGGCGCCTCTGGCAATGGGAGCTCGCCCTCATCGCCGCCACCCCATTAGCGGCGTTGTTCTTCTTTGAGCCGAGAGCAGCCGCTGTGACCCTCGCAGTGATTCTCGCGAGCTACGCGCTGGGACGGAGGTTGCGCCGGTTGTTTTCAATTCCTGCCTCTGGGGCCGTCGAAGACATCGCCGTCTCGACCGGCCTCGGCCTGGGTGCTTTACACTGCGCACTTTTCGTCTTCGGTATGGCTGGTTGGTACACAACCTCCGTGTTTCTCGGCTGGATACTTCTTTGCCTGTTGATTGGCTGGCGTGATTTACCCACGCTTTGGAAGGCGCTTGTGCGCCTCCAACAAGCTTGGAGAGCCAGCGTGGAATTGCGGGGATGGGCCGGCGCCCTCATCACGGTGTTCGCCGTCGCATTCGGCATTTGCAGCGTGATGGTGATGCTCGCGCCAAGTTTGGCATTCGACATGGTTCGGGTGCATTTGCCGCTCGTCCACTACTACACTTCCCAACACGCATTGCGAACGCCTTCCTATCTTGACTACGGCTATCTCCCGCAGGGCGTCGAGACGCTCATGACCTTTGGTTACGTGTTGGCCGGAGACGCCGCGGCACAAATGCTTCCAACGGTGTATTTCGCTCTGGCGCTGTTGATCTCCCTTCGCATCGGGCGGATGTGCGGTCTTCGCCTTTTCGCAGCAATCGTGGGCACGCTGTTCGCGGTTGCCACCCCGCTTCTCCACTGGACCGGCAGTGTCGGCAAGAACGACCTCGCGGTCGCATTTTTCATGTTGGCCGCGCTCCATGGGTATCTTCGCTGGCGCGAGTCCGGCGATTTTCGTTGCATCCTAGCCGGTGCATTTTTCCTGGCCATGGGGGCGGGAGTCAAACACAGTGTGCTGTACGCAGTCCCGCCGTTGGCTCTGTTCTATGTGCACGCCGCGACGAAGCAGCCGTCACCTGTACCGGCAATCGCTAAGTTGGCCATCATCTTTATCGTGTTCGGTACCTTTTGGCACGCGCGAACCTGGTTGCTGGCGGGCAACCCTTTGTACCCGTTCTCGGCCGAGGCAGCCGTTTCGGCGGCCGGGAAAACCCATAGCGCGTGGAGCACCGTCATCCGCTGCCTCCGTCTTCCCTGGGACATTCATTTCCATGGCCGCGCCTATTTCGAATCACCGCTCGATCACCCCATGGGCATCGTGCTCGTGCTGTTCGTGCCGCTCTGGGCGCTGGCGCGCCAGCGAGTGAATCGTGCCGAAGCCGTCTGCCTGTTCTTCTGTGGGCTGTACCTGGTCTACTGGGCGGTGGTGCACGGCGTGCCGCGGTTTGCAATCGCGCCGATCCTGATTCTCAATGTCCTCACAGCGGGCCAGCTCATCCATTTTTGCTCGCGAATGCGGCCGGCCATCAGGTTCTCCCTCTACGCCGCTTCCGCCTACGCGCTGCTGTTTGGTCTGCTCGGCGCGGCCATCATCGAAATCAATGCGCCTCAGCTCCGTTACTTCGCCGGACGTATCGATAAACCCGGCTACCTCCGCCAGGCGATGGTGCCGTACCGGGCAGTCGAGTTCTTGAGAGGCGTTGTACAGCCGGGCGACGAAGTCTTCAGCCTGAGTAGCTGCGTGCTGGCCTATGCGCCAAACCCCAGCACGTTTCATTGCGCTTGGCCTTCCAATTCCGCCCCAGATAAGGCAATGGCTGCTCTAACTCACCGCGACTATCGCTTTCTGATGTTGCCGGTTGCGTACTCTCGTCTCGTGCCCTCCGGTTGGAAAATGGCGTACGCCGACGAGTCGTTCCAGGTTTACAGGCGTGATCCGCAGCCCTAGCCTGCCTTCACGCCCGCAGCTCGGCCAGCCGTTCCCGAACGAACAGCAGCACCGCTCCGGGTGCGGATAGACCATCCAGCGGCACTTGCAGCACACCCGCCGGCGTGAATTGCGCCCCGCGCGTGCGGCTAACCAGGTTCATCAACTTTGCCGGATCGATGCGCGTCTGCTCGTGAAACTTCATTTGCAGCGCGCCGTGACGGCGGTCGATCCGCTCCACTCCCAGCTCTTCGGCGGTGGATTTCAGGGCCGCGTACTCCAGCAGGTTCTGAACGGCCTCGGGCACTGGGCCATAGCGGTCCTCCAGTTCCTTGGCGATCCGCTCGCGTTCTTCGGCATCGCGCGTGGCAGCTACCCGGCGGTACGCGCGCAGCCTTTGATTCTCGTCCGCGATGTACTCGGGAGGAATGCGAATATCGAGCGCCAGGTTCAGGACGGCGTGTATCTCCACCGGCACTTCTTCGCCCTTCAGCTCGCGAACCGTCTCTTCCAGCATCCGCACGTACATGTCGAAGCCCACGGCATTGATGTGGCCGTGCTGCTCCCCACCCAGTAGATTGCCCCCTCCGCGCAACTCCAGGTCGAGCGCCGCGATCTTGAACCCTGCGCCGAGGTCGCTGAATTCCTTGAGCGCCGCCAGCCGTTTGCGCGCAACTTCCGTCAGCTCCGTATCCGGTTGCACCAGCAGATACGCGTACGCACGCCGATTCGACCGTCCCACTCGCCCGCGAAGCTGATACAGCTCGGATAGCCCGTAACGGTCCGCATTCTCGATAATCATCGTATTCGCGAGCGGAATGTCGAGTCCGTTTTCGACAATCGTGGTGCACACCAGAATGTCGTGCTCGTGGCGCACGAACTTCAGCATCGCCTGCTCCAGCTCCGCCTCGCCCATCTGTCCGTGTCCCACACCGATGCGCGCTTGTGGCACCAGCTCCTGAATCATGGCCGCGCGCGCCCATATCGAATCGATGCGGTTGTGCACAAAATAAACCTGGCCGCCGCGGTTCAGCTCCAACTCGAGCGCCGACCGGATCAGCTCCGGCTGAAGCGGCGCAACTACGGTCTGAATGGCCAGCCTGTCCTTGGGCGGCGTCTCGATCACCGACATGTCCCGCAGTCCCAGTAGCGACATGTGCAGCGTTCGCGGAATCGGCGTGGCGCTCATGCTGACCACGTCAACCGTCTTCTTGAGCTGTTTGAGCCGCTCCTTGTGCTTCACGCCGAAACGCTGTTCCTCATCGACAATGACTAGCCCGAGGTCCTTGAACTCCACATCCTTCGAGAGCAGCCGATGCGTGCCGATGATGATATCGACCTTGCCCTCGGCAACATCCGCTACCACCTGCTTGAGTTGCTTCGGCGGGACAAAACGGCTCGCCATTTCCACGCGCACCGGAAACGGTTGGAACCTGCGCTTGAACGTCTCATAGTGCTGAAACGTAAGCACCGTCGTCGGCGCGAGCACCACCACCTGTTTGCCGTCGCCCAGCGCCTTGAACGCCGCCCGCATCACCACTTCCGTCTTGCCGAAGCCCACATCGCCGCACAGCAGCCTATCCATGGGCTCGGCGTTTTCCATATCGCGCTTGATGTCTGCAATGGCCGATCGTTGATCGCGCGTCTCCGTAAATTCGAACGCATCTTCGAATTCGCGCTGCCAGTTGCTATCGGCGGAGAACGCGAAACCCTTGGCCATTTTGCGCGAGGCGTAAAGCTTCAGCAGCTCCTCCGCCATGTCGCGCATCTTGGCTTTGACGCGTGTCTTGGTGCGCGTCCACGTCGCGCCACCCATACGGTCCAGCGTCGGCGCCGCCTCCCCCGCCCCCCGGAAGCGCTGCACCAGGTCCATGTGCGTGAGCGGTACGTACAGCTTGCTGTCGCCGGCGTATTCCAGCAGCATGTAGTCGCCCTTGGCCTCGCCTTGCTCAATCGACCGCAGCCCAACGAAGCGCCCCACGCCGTGTTCCGCGTGCACCACATAGTCGCCCGGTTTAAGATCAAACGTCTCCGCTGAGAACGTCGCCAGGTGCGATTTCCCGCCGCGCGCCACCAGCTCCGGCGTCTCAAACAGATCTTCCGATCCGAACACCGCCAGCTGCGCATCGGGAAAGATCGTGCCGCGCTCAATGCCCCCGCGTATCAGATAAATACTCGCTACCGACCCCGCCAGATACGCCCGCTCCGCCAGGTACTGCGGCGTGCCGTCAGATTGATCCGTGCCGAGCTGGTACGCAATCGCGTATTCGTTGAAGATATCGGCCAGGCGTTCAATCTCGCCCGCCGAAGCCGCGAAGAACGCCACGCGCGATCCCGACTCCACCAGGCTGCGCGCCTCCGCAATCGCCACCTGCATGTTGCCGTGAAACGACATCGATGGTCGCGTGGGAATGTGCAGCCCCGCTTCACCCAGCTCCAGTTCCCGCAGCTCAATCTGCGCGGTGCCGGCCCGCGCCTCAGTAATCTCCTCCCATCGGTAAAACACCTTCTCAGGCGGGCAGAGCGACGTCCGCTCGGGATCTTCCAGCCGCTTCCAGAAACGCTCCGATGCGGCCAGGATCTGCTCCGGCTCATCCAGAATGACCAGCGGTTTTTCGAGCAAGTCGAACAGCGATGCATTCCGCGGCCGCACCAGTGGCGCCAGCAATTCCCACCCCGGAAACGTCTCGCCCGGCAGAGGCAGATCGCGCGCCAGCACTCCACCCTCGTGCAACTTCTCGGTCAGCTCACTCAACAACCCGCGCGATTTCTGAAATTCCGTGAGCGGCAGCAGCGTGCATTCGGGAATCTTCAGCACGGAGCGCTGCGACTCCACCTCAAACCGCCGAATGGAATCGATCTGATCGCCGAACATCTCGATGCGCACCGGCTTCGGCGATTCCGGCGAGTACACATCGATAATCCCGCCGCGCACCGAGTACTCGCCCACCATTTCCACCGGGTCGCGTTTCTCGTAGCCGATGCTTTCCAGATGCGCGATCAAGTCCTCAAGGGGAATTTCGTCATTGGTGTGCAGCGTGAGCGCGAGTTGGCGGTAAAAATCCTGCGGTTCGATGCGCTGCAACGCCGCGCCCACCGGCACAACGCTAATGGGTGCTGCACCCGTGGCCAGCCGCCACAGCCCCACCGCGCGCTGTTCCAGGATTTCCGCATGCGGGGACATGCCCTGTGCGGGCACCAAATCGAGCGCCGGCAGCAGTTGCGGCTCGTGCCGGTCGCGCCCCGAAACCAGCAGCCGGAAAAACGTCTGCATGGCCTCGCACAGCGTTTCTGCTTGCTTGTTTCCCGCCGCGATCACCAGCAGCGGGCGCTCCGTCAACTGCCACAGCAGCACGGAGTAGAGCGCCTTCGCCGTGGTCGTCAGGCCCGAAAGTGCCACCGGCTGCGGCTTGAGCGCCAGGCTTTGCAGCAATTCCTGGAACGCCGGGTGGCGGGCAAGTCCAGAAAACAGGTCACGAATCGCAGGATGAATCAAGGGATTAACGCGCCAGAATCGTTTCGACGATGCCGGTGGTCGAGTAGCCCGGTTCCAGGCTGAGCGCCATCACTTTGCCGCCCGCCGCTTCCACTTCCTCGCGGCCCGCTATCCAATGCGCCCAGTCCGCGCCCTTCACCAGAAGGTCCGGCAGGACGGCGGCGATCAGCTCGCGCGGCGTGTCCTCCTCGAACAGTGTGACCGCATCCACAGCCTCCAGACCCAGCGCCACTTCCGCCCGCTCCCGCTCCGGAATCAACGGCCGCGACGGACCCTTCAGCCGGCGCACACTCTCATCTGAGTTGAGCGCCAGAATCAAAATGTCGCCGAGCGAACGCGCCTTCTCCAGCAGCCGGATGTGGCCCGGATGCAGCAGGTCATAGCACCCGTTCGTGAACACCACCGTCTTTCCCGCCGCCTTCCACTCCGCCCGCGTGCGCACCAGTTCCTCGCGGCTGTAAAAATTTCCCACACTCTAACTGTAGGACAGGCATCCGTGCCTGTCCACGATGCCACCGTCCAACTGCGCTAGAATCGCGGGACAAGGAGGCAGACATGCTCGGCACCCGCACCTGGAACGAGTGGATTGCGCAATACGAATCGAGCCATCAGCACCCGCTGAATCGCCTCTGCCACACCGTCGGGACTCCTGTGATCGCGCTTTCCATCCTGCTCACACCCGTCCTCCTGATCAAGCCCGATTGGTGGCCCGTTTCCGTTACACTCTTCGGAGCCGGCTGGGCATTGCAGTTCGTCGGCCACGCCTTCGAAGGCAAGCGCCCCGAGTTCTTCAACGACTACCGTTTTCTCTTCGTCGGCCTGCGATGGTGGCTGTCGAAAATCCGCGGGACTTCCAGAAGCCTCTAGCTCCGCACATCGTCGTGTTCTGGCGGATCGCGGACTTCTCGGCGTCTCTGCTTCTCGGCGTTGATATTCGTGCCGTTTGCTGCTGATCCCTACGGTACGCTCGCACTCATCGCTGTCGACGTTCCTACGCTGTTGGTCAGTGTCACGCTCACACTCGTGATCCCGCTGGGACTGCCCGTGACGTTGAATTGCTGCGCGAATGTGAACTGGCTGCCGTACTGCGCCGAAACCGTGTTGCTGTACCAGGTCGAAAAGAGCTGGCTCGCCGTGATGGTTATCGTTGGAGTCGTGAAGAACCCTGATGCGGCCTGGAAGGTAAACGCAGCGCTGGTCATGTCCCGCGTGTTCGAGAATCCCGTCACGTCCACTTCGATCCCACCCGAAGTCGTGCTCGCCGTGACACTCGTGATTACCGGCGCCTGCGGCGCGATCGTGATCACCTGCGTGGGCGCCGGTTGCGGCGTCACGTCTTGCGTACCGGCTTTGAAGTCAAGCGTGAGAGTGATGGTCCCGGCCACGGTCCCCGTCCCGAGTGAGATCGTCGCCGTCGGAAACACGGCTGTCGTCTGGCCTTTCGGAATCGTGAAGTTAACCGTGCGTCCGCCCGTCGAAAACTGAATCGCCGGATCGTCCACCCCGCCCGCCGCGGGAGCAAACGTCAGAGTGATCGTACCGGTCAGGTCTGTCGGATACGTCTGCGCGAGTTCCACCCCAATCACCGGCTGCTCGTCCGGCGGCGCGGTGCTGCCCACACCAGTTACGCTCGGCGTGGGTAGGGGTGGCGTGTTGATGGTCAATTGGTACGGCTGAGTCACCGTCACTTGTTTGGAGTCGGTAACGCTCACCTCAAAACTGAACGTGCCTGCCGCCGTCGGCGTTCCGCTCAGTAGCCCTGCAGAGCTGAGCGTGAGCCCGCCCGGCAATGCCCCCGTACCAAGCGCAAACGTGTACCCAACCGCGCCACCCGTGGCCGTGAGCTGCTGGGAATATGCTGTCCCCACCATCCCGGCTGGAAGAGACGCTGGCGAAATCGTGATCGGCGGCGCTCCAACCACGAGCGTATAGCTCTGGCCGGCCGTATTGCCCGCGCCGTCGGTCGCCGTAATCGTGAACGTGTAAGTGCCCGCCGTCGCCGGTGTCCCGCTCAGAGCGCCCGACGTACTGAGCGACAGCCCCGGTGGCAGTGATCCTGATGTGATGCTGAAACTGTATGGCGGCGTTGTCGGCGTCACGTTGATCTGCGCAGAGTACGCCACTCCAACCGCTCCGGGTGTCAACGGCGATGGCGTCGTAATCGAGAAGCCGGTGCCAACCACCAGCGCGAAAGTTCCCGTTGCGGTGTTTCCGCTTTCGTCGGTCACCGTCACCGTGAATTTGTACGTTCCCCCTTGTGTCGGTGCGCCAGTCATTGATCCATTACTGGCGAGTGTGATCCCCGGCGGCAGGTTGCCGTCCGTTACTGCCCATTGATACGGCGGGTTCCCCCCGTGCGCCAGCAAGGAAAGCGAGTATCTCGTTCCCACCATGCCGCCTGGCAATGGCGACGTATTCGTAATCGCCAGGGGGACTGCCGGGTTTACCAGAATGGTGAATGTTTGGGGGCCGGCGGACTGCGGATCCGTGGATGAACTGTCGCTCACACTCTCTACGAAACTGTAAGTGCCCGCCACCGAGGGAGTGCCGGAAAGTTGCCCGGAACAGGACAGACTCACGCCCGGAGGCAGACTACCGATGCCGGTCGCCGCCGGCCGCACTCTCCCTGGCCCAACTCCAGCGCGTCGGGCCTGTACGTGCGAGCCAAGGCCCATAGAAAAGGTAGAGATTCCCGAGCACGGGAACCAGTTGTACGGTGGCACGCCGCCCGTTGCTGAAAACCCTGCCGAGTAAGGGACTCCCACCGTTCCTTGCGGCAGGCTCGTCGTCGTAATCTGCAGAAGGCCGCTGATCCGAATGCTATACGCCTGAAGGAAATTCACTTGCCCCAGTCCCGGCACGCTAACCGCCGCTTGCACCGTGAAATTGTAGGTTCCAACGGTCGTCGGTGTTCCCGTAATATTCCCTGCCAAGCTCAGATTCAGCGGTGGCGGCAGCTGTCCACTCGCCTTACTCCAGACAGTAGGCAGGCCATTGTCATTGATGGAAAGCTGAACAGAGTAGGATTGATTCACCACCCCGTCGAGCAATGGACCCGAAGGGGGTGAAATCGTGAATTGGCAGTACACCGGAGACGCAAGCGCCAGCAGCGCAACCGCCGGCCCGAGCGAGCGCAGGTATGCCCGCCCGCGCGTCATTTTTCGCCGCTCCTCGCCAATTCAGCCGGCACGAACAAGAACCGCGGTTCCTGTCCACCAGCCGCCATCACCCACAGAGGGACCTTCGCTATTTCCGTAAGACGAAACACCTCGTCGCCGGCAAGTCGCGCCAAGCCCGTGGGCGTGAAGCCACAAGCAACGTGCGAGACGGTTGGCTGGGCGGTCAATTGGATCGTAGCGAGCGTCTTACCCTTACCATTGGCTACGAAAGCTCTACTGTTGTCTCGCGAAACCGCGACCGCCACCGGGCCGTTAATCCCGTCGTGTGGCCCGGCAATGATGTCCGTCTCCACAGTGCCGCCGATTCCACGAATGCGGTAAATCTGGTTCCGTCCACTATCTGCCACCAACGCCGTGCCAGTAGCGGGAATCGTCATCGCTGAGACGCTGCCCAGTTCAGTCAACACCGGCACTTCGCTGCCCCCTGTGAGATGGAACACAGTTCCGCCCACCGCTGCCAGTACCGTGTGCCCGTCATCGCTCACCGCAATCGCCGAGGGAGACTGTCCTGCCGACAAGTAAAGCTCGCTCGCCACCTTCGGAGCCGCTGGCAGAGCGCCAATAACCTCGATACGATCCCTGTCTTTGTAATAAAGAGCAACGGCTGTCCCGCTCGGGCTCAAAACCATTTGGTCCGGACTGAGGTCGGCGCCATGCACCGCAACCGAAGTCACAGGACTATGCCCTACCGCGAACACGACCACCTGATTGTGCTCACCCTCCACCGCCATTACGTAGTTTTGCAGCGGGGAAATCACCACACTCCGCAATTCGGCTCCCAGCTCCAAAGGCGCGCCCAGCACCGCCGCACCCGGAATCCCCAGGATTGGCAGAACTTCTTTGTGCGCGGCGTCAAACACGAATCCAAGCTGCGGCCCCTGAATCATGGCCGCCATGACCAGAGCTGGGGCCAGTAGCATCGCGACAGCAACCCAGCGCTTTCGAGCGTTCATCTTTTCCTCCTAGTGGGGCGCTCCCACGGTACCGGTACCGGGAGTAATGGTAGTAGACTGCGCGACCGACTGCGGACTGCTCCCTCCGCCGCGCGTAGCCGCGATCGCACCGGCAGCAGCCGCAGCCCCTGCAATCGCGATGATTATAAGCAACTTCGCCGAAATCCCGGCCCCTGCTGCCGCTCCTGCCGCTGCGCCGGCGGCATTGGTTTGAGAAATGGTGGCATTAGCAGTCTTACCCTGGAATGAAGCAGATACGCGCATTTCGAGCTTCCCTTGCACTGCATTCGGGTGGAAACCATGCGCCACCGCCCGCCCTTGCGCGTCCGTCGTGACCGTCAACGTGTGTGACCCGTTCGCAAAAGTGCCACTGGCACCTTGGTCAGGGAGCAGAAAAACCACCGCTGCGCCTGCCACTGGCTTGTGGTTTTCATCCTCCACTTGAACGATGGGTTCGCGGGCCGTCCGTTGGCGAATGTTGTTGATTGCTCCGTCGCCTTCTACTATAACCAGATTAAGCTGACCGGTTGGGGCTTCCTGCGCCGCAATCCGCACGGGTAACGTCTGTAAAATAAGCAGATACGACAAACCGGTTGCCAGTATGCGCATACACCGCCTGCCTCCCTTTCCTCTGACCGGCCCGGCTGCTATCTTATAGAAGAACAGGCGGTATTGCAACCGTTGGGGCTGCCGCCACGCACGGGGAGGCTTCGTGATGAAACCGATCGGGTTTTCCTTGTTGGTGCTGTGTGGTATCGGAGCTTTCCTAGTCGCTCAGCAAGATACTCAGAAGCTGACGGCGCGTGAACTCTTCTACGCTGCTGTCGATTCTCCTGCCCCTCCCGCCGCCCACAAGACTACGCAGGCTGCGGCTAAGCCCAAACCGGCCCCGACCCCGACCGGCCACTCCGTGCCCGTGATCGCAGTGGCATACAAGCCCCAGGGGCCGCATCCAGCTCTCGGACTCCGTTACGCGATCCTCAAACGAACCAGCGACGGACAAGCGGAGGTCGCTGCCGACACTGTATTCCATGCTGGCGACCGCATCCGCCTGGGAGTCGAGACCAACGATGACGGCTACCTGTATGTCGTTAACCGAGGCTCGAGCGGTACTTGGAAAGTACTATTCCCCTCGGCGGAGATCAAGGACGGTGACAACCGCATTCAGCACCGCGTGCGGTACGAAATCCCGTCGGGTTACACGTTCACGTTCGATGAGCAGCCGGGAGAGGAGAAACTGTTCGTCGTGCTTTCCCGCCAGCCGGAACCCGATCTGGAGGGCCTGATCTACTCGCTGGGCCAAAAAAGCACCGCGCCCGCGGAGGCGCAGAAGCCGAAGATGCTGCTGGCGAGTGCGGCATTCGGCAATGACATCGTCGATAAACTGCGCAATGCGTACGCCCGCGACCTGATCGTGGAAAAGGTGGATGACGAGCAGGCGGGGCCGAAAAAGGAGACGGCCGTCTATGCCGTCAATCCTTCCGGCAGCACGGATTCACGCGTGGTGGCCGACGTCACCTTGAAACACCAGTAGCCATGATGTGGAACCGGCAAGCTTGGCTCGGTGCGTTGATGGTTGCCGGCACACCTTTGCCCCTGCTCGCCCAATCCAGCCCGCAGCAGGGCCCTTACCGCATGGAGATCGTGCTCGAGCGCCGCGAAGCGGGTGCGTGGCATGCCGTCGATCCGGGCCTGGTGCTCGAGCAAAACGACCGCGTGCGTTTCCGCTTTCACACCAATTTCGCCGGCTATCTCTACGTAATGAATCAGAGCACCTCCGGCACATACGCCATGCTGTTTCCGGGTGAAGACACGGGGCGGGAGAACCGCATCACCGCCGGCAAGGACTATCTGGTACCCGCAACACAGACGCTGTTTCGCATCGCCGGGCCCGCGGGGCACGAGATCGTCTACTGGATGGTGACGCCGGCTGAACTCCAGCCGGAGGAACCTAAGTACGTCCCGCTGCCGCCTCCTCCACCGCCGCAAGAAAAACAGACGCCCGCCAACATGACTCCGCGCTGCGACGACGCATTGTTCCGCGCCCGCGGAGATTGCATTGACACCTCCGCCGGACCGAAGGGCGTAAATAGCCGCGAACTACTCCCGGACAACCTGGCTCAGGTCCCTTCCGGCAGTTCAAGTGAGCTCATGTTTCTGCGCAAGCAGAATACCGCGGTCGTCTCTTCGCCGGTTCCTTTGAAAGGTCCCGTGATTTATGAATTCCACCTGGCTCATAAATAAGTCGGGCAGGCGGTTTGCCGGCCTCCTCTTGCTGGCGTTGCCGGCGCTCGCGCAGCAACCTGCGAACACGCAACAGCGTGACTTGCGCGTCGAGAAAGACGCGGGCCCGGTGTCGATTCCCGGTCAGCCACAAACCGTCCGCATCCCGCGCAGTTACGCGCTAGTTGTCGGTATCGCAAACTACCGGAACCTGACTGCGGCACAGCAACTACAATTTCCCGAACGCGATGCCGAGTCCATTTACTCGATCCTCATCAGTACCGAAGGCGGCAATTTCCGCGCCGAGAACGTCCATAAGCTGGTCGGCGCCAAAGCGACGCTGGCGGGGTTGCGCCATGAACTCGAAGAATGGCTGCCTTCGGTTACCAAAGACGACGACCGCGTCCTCATTTACTTCGCCGGCCATGGCTTCGTCTACGGCGGCAAAGCGTATCTCGCACCCTACGATATCGACTTAAAGAACATCGCCGCGACCGGCTATCCCATGGACACACTGGGCCGCGACATGGGTGTCAAGATCAAAGGGAAGTGGAAGGTGCTTCTGACGGACTCGTGCCATTCCGGAGCTATCAATCCAGACGCCGACGTGCAGTTGATTAACGGCACGCTGGGAAACCTGAATAAGTCGCTGTTCTCACTAACGGCAAGCCGCGACCGCGAACGATCGTTCGAAAGTAAGGACTGGGGTGGCGGGCACGGGATCTTTACTTACTATGTGGTCAAGGGCCTGGAAGGTGCAGCGGACGAATCGGGCGATGGCATCGTCACCGCCGACGAATTAGCCGAATACGTACACTCCAACGTGCGTGAGGCGACTAAGGGGCAGCAGAACCCCACCTCCGATCGCGGCAGCTTTGATAGCAACATGCTGCTCTCCTACGTGCCATCGAATGTCAAACCGGGCGCCCCGCCGCCGGCGAAGTTCGGCACGCTGATCCTCGAAGCCAACATGAGCGACGTGGAGGTGTTCGTGGATGGCAAGTCGGTGGGCGTGCTTGCCAAGGGTACACCGCTGACGCTGCCCGGTCTCGCTCCGGGCGTCCATACGATCAAGGGCGTCAAGATGGGTTACGAGCCGGACGGCCCCCGTGAGGAAACGGTCTATCCCGGCCAGGAGACCACGGTCAGCATCAAGATCCTGATCGCAAGGCGGCATACCAAAGCTGCGCTCGACGCCGTTGACGAAGGCCTGAAGTATTACGGAAAAGGATTTGCCGATAACTATCGCAAAGCCGCCACTTACTTCGAGAAAGCGCTGGGAAGTGACCCCACTTACAGCCAGGCCGCGCTCTATCTGGCGCGTACTTACAACGCCCTTTTCGAAGAAGACAAGGCAAACGAGTATTATCGCAAGGCCATTGAGATTGACCCTGATTACGTTGAGGCACACGCCAGCTTCGCGGGTATGTTGCTCGATACGGGTACGTACGATGAAGCTATTCGGCAACTCAATGTCGCCATAGGACGCGATCCGAGCTACGCGATGTCCTGGTATCTGCTGGCGGAAGCATACCGGATGAAGGAGGCCTATCCGCAATCGATCGAAGCGGCGCGCAAAGCCATCCAACTAATCCCCAACAAGGCCGAGGCTCATTTTTGGCTGGCCGAAGGTCTGCGCATGAGCAGCCAGTATGACCAGGCGGAGAAGGAATATCTCCAGTACCTGAAACTCAGCGATTTTGACAGTAAGCTGGGCGGGCAGTTGAATTACTATGTACTCGGTTCCCTGATGGGCATGGGGAAGAGAAAGCGGGCCGCGCAGCAGGATATCTGGAAAGATCTCCGTAGCCTGACTTACTTCGGCCTATGCGACTGCGAACGCAAGCAATCGCATTTCGATCAGGCAATCAGTTATTGCGAGAAGTCGCTCAATTACACGTCCGACGATCCGTACGCCCACTTCGCCCTGGGCCTGGCGCTGGCCATGAAGGGGCAGCAGAACGGCATCGTCGAAATGCTCCCTGCCGCCCGCCAGCACTTCGCAACGATGCTGGCGCTCAACTCGGATTTGGCGGAAGCGGATCTCGCGCGGAAGAATATTGCGAATATTGATGCGTTCATGAAAAGCCGATAGTAAGCGGGCTCCCTGAGCTCTTCCACTTGCCTGCCGAGCGTGTCGCTCAGTACGTAGCCTTTACACCTCTTTTCATTAACCACACATGAAGACGGCAACTGCTTCCAGATACCATACGTTTCTAGTAGCAGGAAGGTTGATATGAAACGAGCACTCGGGTTCCTGCTGCTGGCCTTCTCGCTGACTGGTTGCGCCGTCCGCGCGGGGTATTATTCAGACCATGACAGGTATTGGATGCGGGGCCACTATCATTACGAGCATTACCGCGACGGAGATGGCCGTTGGCGTTAGCAATAAAGCGAACGGGGCCGTAACGCGAGTTACCGCCCCGCCTCCACGCCCTTCGTCGTCACATAGTACTTCACCAGCATGTTTGTCTTCTCCCACTCCGGCAAGGAGTGCGGCGCGCGGAAGTATTCCGCGAATTTGTTGGTGACCTGCGCGAAGTGCGCTTCGTGGCCGACGCGAAAACGTTCGGGGATCACGATGTGCGCAACGCCCGCTGACTCCTCGATTGCGAGGCCCGGGTACCGCGTCTGGAGCGCTTCCACTTTTTTCCGAACCGCGCCCAATACGTCAGCGGACTGCGGCACTACGAATAGCTCCGGTACGTAGCGCTCCGCTTTGCCCTGCCGGATTTCCACGCGCGCCCGCGTGCCACGAAACATAGCGTCGTAGGTATCGCCGGTTCCAGACGGGGCTTCCCAGTTCCACAGGATGTCCGTCTTGATGTGAATGCCGCGCACGGTGTAGTGGACTGAGTTGTTACAGAAATAATCGAGCTTGCCATCCTTCACGCTTCCGGCGAGGTACTGCGGGAACTCCGGCTCGCCGGTGACACGCTGGAAATCCGCGCGCGGAATGACAGTGGGCCAGCGCCGCCCGCCGAGAATACGGACATCCTTCTTGTAGTCCATCTTCTCGTCCGGAAACCCGATCCACTGCACCATGTCGACAACGTGCGTCCCGACATCGGCCAGACCTTCACCAACCTCCGCAATGTCGAAGAACCATGCGGGACGGCGCAGCGGCACACCGGCCACCACTTTCATCAAATGGTGGACACTCTTTGCGGAAATGCCCGGCTCCGCATCGTTGCCTGCGATGAGCGCGCCGAACACGGCTTCGTCGTTGACCAGCTCGCGCTGGAGAATTGATGTGATCTCGTAGCGCTCGGTCATGATGTCGTACGCGACCAGCCCTCTTGCCTCCGCTTCATCGAGCGCGCGCTCGAGTTTTGGCATCTCGGCGGATGTGATGATCCAGGGCTTGTCGGCCAAAACGTTCAGCCCTGCTTCGACCGACGCCAGGATGCGGTCGATCTTAGGCCGGTTGTGGCCGGTCAGGATGACGACGTTGCCCGGCCGCTCACGCAGCATGCGCTCGAAGAAATCGGGACCGGTGTGCAGTTCGATTTCCCACGAGGCCGGGCTCTCCCGCCGCGTGTTGAACAGGGCAATGCGCTGCATGTAGTCGAGCACGTCCGGGCCGAGCGGCGCGTAAACCGTCACCTGCTTGGCGAGCCATGGGTACATTTCTTTCTGGACCAGTGCGGCGTGAAAATGGCCGGGGTCAAGGACAATCAGTCGGGCTTCTTTCATGGGTTCCGCTCCATGGAGCCGCAGCGAGAAACAGAGAGTGACGGCAAACACGATAGCGCTGCGTCGCATGGAACTTCCATTCTGCCTCAAACACGGCCAGATGAAGAATTCTTCTCATTAACGGCAGATGAAGCCAGCAACTCCGGTAAGGCGCCTCGCGTTTGTAATCGCAGGAGGGCGCTATGAAACGAACGATTTGGTTGGTACCCGCGTTGGCGATGGTTTCGTTACTTGGCTGCGCCGCGCAGGCTGGATATTATGTGGCACCGCCGCCGGCGCCAGTGGTTGGGGTGGTCGGCTATGCGCCGGGGCCGGGTTATGTGTGGATCGACGGCTTCTGGGATTGGCGCGGACATTACGTCTGGGTGCCTGGCTATTGGGGACGGCCGCCGCATCCACGCGCGGTTTGGGTGCCGGGCCGGGCGTTCTACGAGCACGGCCGCTATCACTATCGCCGCGGGCATTGGCGCTAACGCGAATTGACGAACCGTTACAACACCGGGCGCGGGCTTTCGCTAAACTGGAACTACGCCGAAAACGCACAAGCTCCTGCGGGTCTGCGCCGCCCTCATTGCCTTCTCCACATTCACGTACGCGGTTGACTGGAAGGCGCTCAAGCCGGAAGGTTACGTTTCTGACTTCGCGCGCGTGATCGATCCGCAAAGCAAAGCAGCTCTTGAGCAATACTGCGCACGTGTCGAACAAGCCACGGGCGCGCAGATGGCCATGGTCACGCTGCGCACGCTCGAAGGCGAACCAATTGACGACGTCGCGAACACAATTTTTCGCGCGTGGGGCGTGGGGCAGAAGGGCAAGAACGAAGGCATCCTGCTACTGCTGGTAGTGGGCGACCGGCGCAGCCGTCTCGAAGTCGGCTACGGCCTGGAACCGATTCTGCCGGATGGCTTGGATGGAAGCATTCTCCGCGAAATGCGGCCTCCGCTGCGGCAGGGCCAGTACGGCGAGGCTATGATGGCTGCCGCGGAGACCATCGGTTCGACGATCGCCCGCGCGAAAAATGTCTCGCTCGACGCGCAGTTACCGCGGCGCATGCGGCGCCCATCCGGCCATTCGATTCCATGGCCATTGCTGCTGCTCGGCATATTCTTTGTGTTCTGGCTGCTGCGCGCCGGGGGACGTGGAGGTGGTGGCGGGTTTCTGACTGGCATGATCCTCGGCAACCTGATGGGCGGGCGCGGATTTGGCGGAGGCGGCGGAGGGTTCGGTGGCTTTGATGGCGGCAGCTCCGGCGGCGGATTCGGCGGATTTGGCGGTGGCGATTCGGGCGGCGGAGGTGCATCGAGTGACTGGTAGTAAGATGATCGAGGCTGCATGGAAAATCTCCTGAACCAGCTTTTGGAAAGGCTGAACAAAGCGCTGGGCGATCGCATCGTATCCGTTGTGCTTTACGGCTCGGCCGCTGCGGGCAACCATCATGCCGGCTTTTCTGACTTAAACGTGCTGTGCGTACTGCAGCAGATAACGGTCCGCGAGTTGGAGCTGTCCGAGCCGGTGGTTCGATGGTGGCGGGAAAAGAAGAATCCTTCGCCGCTTTTGCTGACCGAACACGAACTCCAGACATCTACTGACTGCTTTGCCATCGAGTTTTACGACATCAAGGTCCATCACCGCATTCTTCAGGGCAAGGACGTCGTCTCCGGCTTGGTAGTGGAGGATGTGTTCTACCGCGCCCAGGTGGAGCACGATCTGCGCGCCAAGTTGCTGCGGCTGCGGCAGAAGGCGGCGGGCGCGCTGGGCGACAAAGACACGCTCCGGCATTTGCTGGCCGATTCGGTTTCGACATTCTGCGTGCTGTTCCGCCACGCGCTGCTCCTCCACGGGGCCGCTGCCAACAGCAAGAAGCAGGAGGTCATCGAGCAAGCGCGGCAGACGTTTGGCATCGATCCTGTGCCGTTTACGCAGCTCCTTGATCTGCGCGAAGAGCGCATTAAGCCGCGCGAATTGGAACCCGTGGGCCTGCTGGAGTCGTATCTCAAACAGATCAACATTGTCATCGACGCCGTGGACCGGCTTGAGAAATAAGAGGAGCAGACGAACTCATGAGAACTGCGTTGATTGTTGTGCTAGTGCTGGTGGTCGCGCTGCTGGCAGTGGGAGGAAAATATGTCAGCGTCCGTAACGATCTGGTGACCCGGAAAGAGGCCGTTACCGCTGCGTGGTCGCAGGTGGATGTGGCGCTGCAGCGCCGCGCCGACCTGATCCCGAACCTGGTCGAGACCGTGAAAGGTTTCGCCAAGCACGAAGAAAAAGCTATTGGCGATGTGGCCAGCGCCCGCGCGGCGTTGATCGGTGCCAAGTCGCCGTCGGAGCGGATCGCTGCTAATTCGCAGTTGGATGGCGCCCTCGGCCGGTTGCTCGTGGTCGTCGAGAATTATCCCAATCTCAAAGCCAACGAAAATTTCCTGCGCTTGCAGGATGAGCTCGCCGGAACCGAGAACCGCATCGCAGTCGAGCGCCGCAAATATAACGAGACGGTCCAAAGCTACAACACGCAGATTCAACTGTTCCCCAACAACATCGTGGCGTCGATGTCCGGCTTCCAACGCGAGGACGCCTACTTCAAGACCGAGCCGGGCGCGCGCACGGCGCCGAAGGTGGCATTCTAGCGTGCTAGGTGTCAGGTTCTAGGTGCTAGGTGTTAGTTGGCAGAAGCGGACACCTGAAACCTGCCACCTGAAACCTGTGACGCGAATCTTTCAATCAAAGACTTCGTGGCTCTGCTGTAGCATGCACCCTTACGCCGTCAATCAATTCCATGTACCATAACATTTCGCCTTCTATTCCGGACCTTCTATGAGCACCCCCACATTCGCGAACTACATCAACGGAGAATGGCTCGAGAGCAGCCAGACCTTTGAGAACCGCAACCCGGCCAATACCAGCGATCTCGTCGCTCTATTTTCAAAAGGCGCGGCGCAGGACGTTGCCAGCGCGGCGGATGCAGCGGCTACCGCGCTACCCGCATGGTCCGCCATGGCTGGTCCCGCACGCGGCAGTATTCTGTTCAAAGCCGCTGACCTGCTCGACCGCCGCTTTGATTCCATCGCCGCCGAAATGACGCGCGAGGAAGGCAAGACGCTGCCCGAGGCCAAGGGCGAGGTCCGCCGCTCCATCAACATATTCCGCTATTTCGCCGGCGAGGGCTCGCGCATGCCCGGCGCCATTGTGCCCTCCGAGCGCGACCGCGTCCACATGTTCGCCGTCCGCAAACCGATTGGCGTTGTGGGCCTCGTCACGCCCTGGAATTTTCCCAGCGCCATTCCCGCGTGGAAGCTCGCTCCGGCTCTAGTCTGCGGCAACACCGTCGTGCTGAAGCCCGCATCGGCGGCGCCGCTCAGCGCCTGGCGCATTGTGGAAGCGTTGCACGAAGCCGGAATTCCGCGTGGTGTGGTCAACTTCGTCGCGGGATCGGGCAGCGAGCTGGGCAAGGCGCTCGTCGCCGCCAAGCCGTTGAAGGGTGTCTCGTTCACCGGTTCGTGCGAAATCGGCCACTGGCTGCACGGTGAGGCATCCAAGCGCCGGCTGCGCATCCAGCTCGAGATGGGCGGCAAGAACCCAACGATCGTCCTCGCCGACGCCGATTTCAACACTGCGGTCGAGAATGTCGCGAACGCCGCTTTCTTCTCCACCGGACAGAAGTGCACGGCGACCAGCCGGGCCATTGTCGAAGATACAATTTACGACAAGTTTGTCGCAGCGCTCGTCGAGCGTACCAAGAAGCTGAAGGTCGGCGACGGCATGCAGCCGGGCGTCGAGATCGGTCCGGTCGTCGACCAAGCGCAGCTAGATACGGTGCTGAAGTACATCGAAATCGGCAAGAAGGAAGCCGGCGCGCCCAGAGTTGGCGGGAATCGTCTGACCGGCGGCGGACTCGAGAAGGGCTACTTCGTCGAGCCGACGATCTTTGCCGATGTGGAAGAGCGCATGACGATTGCTCAAGAGGAGATTTTCGGCCCTGTGTTAGCGGTGATGCGCGCCAAGAATTTCGACGACGCCATGCGCATCGCGAACAACATTCCGTTCGGCCTTTCCTCGTCTATTCAGACGACTAACCTCTCACGGGTGTTCGAGTTTGTGCATCGCGCCGAAGCCGGTCTGCTGACGGTGAACCTGCCAAGCGCGGGCGTCGAATACCAGTTGCCATTCGGTGGTACGAAGGATTCCAGTTTCGGCCCCAAGGAACAAGGCCCTGCTGCGATAGAATTTTACAGCGATTACAAAACGGTGTACTTGAAATACTGAATTCAGGTTCTAGGTGTTAGGTGCCAGGTGTTAGCAGCCCAGGTTCAAACTAACACCTAGCACCTAGAACCTAGCACCTGCTCATGAAACTCGGTCAAATCCATTTCGAAGGCCACACGGTGGCCGCTATTTTTGAAGCCGGCCAAGCCCGGCCCATCCCCGGCTACACCACCGCCGAGCTGATCCATCGCGCGGAAACGGAAGCAGCGGCGCTGCCCGCCCTTGCCGCGAAGTTGGCAAGCCACCACGCATTGCCGGCCGCGCCGCTGATTCCCATCCATCCGGTCGAAGTCTGGGCATGTGGTTGCACTTACGAAACCAGCGCCACTTTTCGCGACGCCGAGCACGGAACGCGCGAGGGGATGTACGCTCACGTTTATCGGAACGCGCGGCCGGAGATTTTCTTTAAGGGAACCGCGCGTGTGTGCGCGGGGCCGGGCGAAGCCATCGGCTTGCGCGCCGATTCGAAATTCACTGCGCCCGAGCCGGAACTGGCCTTGATCCTTGGCAGCCGCGGCGCACTCCTCGGATTCACATTGGCCAACGACGTTTCGGCGTGGGATATCGAGCGCGAGAATGCGCTTTATTTGCCGCAGTCAAAGGTTTACTCCGGCTGTTGCGCGCTGGGGCCGGTGATCGCCACGGCGGATGAGTTGGCTGACCCGTACAAGCTCGAAATGACCTGCACCATCATGCGTGGCCGCGCACTCATATTCAAGGGGGAAGTCTCCACAGCCCGCCTGCATCGCAAACTCGAAACCTTGGTGGATTATTTGTTGCGCGCCAACGCCGTGCCCGCGGCCTCGGTGCTGCTTACCGGCACTGGAATCATCGTCACAGAGGAAGCCGCGCTCGCGCCAGGCGACACGGTGTCGATCCGCGTTCCCGAAATCGGCGAGCTGTCCAACCCCGCCGCAATCGTCGAATAGCCTCAGCAGGCAGCCCGCCGTGCGGCTTCCAGACAATCCTCGATCTCTTCCAGCAGCGCGCCAGGATCGATCGGCCGGCGAATAAACTTACTGGCCCCCACCGCCAGCGCCGCCTCCGCGGTGACGTCGCGCGGCAGCGTGGCTGAAATCAGGACTACTGGAACGGCTTGCAGTTGGGGATCGGACTTGATCCTCCGGGCCAGCTCAAAGCCGGTGCCCTCTGGCATGTTCACATCGGACAGCACCACGTCCGGTGTCGTCTGCTTGGCTATGGCCATCGCGGCGCTCAAGTTCCCGGCCAGCATGACCCGGAACCCGGACGGCTCGAAGATCGATTGCGCTAGCTCCAGATTAGCGGGGACGTTGTCCACCACGAGAATGCTGCCGCGGCTGCCCGCCGGTATCGTCCTCGTTCTCTCGGGTTCCGGTTCACTGGCCGTGGCCGGGTGCCCGTCCGGTTGCCGCCGGTCACCGGGCCTCAGGAAAGCCTCGACGCTGCTCACGAACATCTCCGGGTTGATGGGCTTGGGAATGTAGCCGTCGAATCCCGCGGCCAGCACGCGTTCGCGGTCTCCCACCATCGCCAGAGCCGTGATCGCCACCAACGGAATCGGCCGGAGACGCGCATCCTGCTTCAGCCGCCGGGCCACTTCCAGACCGTCGATCCCGGGAAGCTGAATGTCACAGAGGATCAGATCCAGGTTTTCCATCCGCGCCATATCCAGGCCGGTCATTCCGTCCGTGGCCACGGCCGTTTCGTAGCCGAAGGCCCTCAGCAGATAACTCATCAATTCCAGGTTGTCGACGTGGTCTTCGATGATGAGAATTGGCATAAATCAGGCCTTGGGAACCAGCACCGTGAAACGGCTGCCCTTTCCGTACTCGCTTTCAAACTCGATGCGGCCCCCGATCAGCGCCGCCAGCCTGCCGCTTACGTACAGCCCCAGTCCAGTGCCCTCTTGCAGCACCATCCCTGGGCGCAATTGCTCGAAGGCGCGAAACAATTTTGGCTGATCCTCCGGCCGCACACCGATCCCCGTGTCGATGACGTCGACCGCCGCCAAGCCGTCCCGCTCGCTCAGTTCCAGCCTCACCCACCCTTGCTCCGTGAATTTGATGGCGTTGTTGGTGAGGTTGATCAGAATCTGGTGGAGCGCCCGCCGGTCCGTGGTGGCATGCACGGGTTGATCGGGGAACTTCGCCTCCAGTTCCAGACTCTTGGCTTGCGACAGAGGCCGCAAGGTGGAAACCACCTGTTCGACGATCTCGTGGCATGCCAGCGCTTCCAGATGCACCTCTGTCTTGCCGGACTCGATCTTTGTCAGATCGAGTAGTTCGTTGATCAGCGACAGCAGGTGGCGCCCGCTGTTTTGGATGGTCTTGAGCTGCTTTTCCTGGTCGGCGGTCAAAGGCCCCGGCAGCCTCATCAGCATCGTTCCCGTGTACCCAATAATGGCGTTGAGCGGGGTGCGCAGTTCGTGGCTCATGTGGCCCAGAAACTCGCTCTTCAGCCGGCTGGCGTCCTGCAATCGCTCGTTCGTTTCCCTGAGATTCCGTTCCAGCTCTTCACGATGACTGCCGTCCCGGCGGAATAGCACGTAGCCGGTAATCAGCAGACCGAAGACCACCATCACCAACGCTACGGAAGTGATCCACATCCGGTCGCTGCCGCGGAACTGCTGCTCACGCTGCTCCAGCAGTCTTTGCTCCTCCTGATCCATCTCGACCAGCAGGGCCCGCAATGCATCAGCCTTTCGCCGCGCGTGGCCCGCTGTGAATGCTTCTGCGGCAGCAGCCGGCCCTCTGGTGTCACGGAGTTGCATCAGCGTCTCGCTTGCTTCGCGCTGTTCGCGTAGTGAATCGCGGAGCCGTTTAAGACTTCGGACCTGGCTGGGGTTGTCGGCTATCAGCCGCCCTAGCATGTCCAGATGCCGGTCCACGCCGGAGAGTACTTCCTCCCTGAGTGCGGCGTACTTCTTATCCCCGCTCAACAGGTATCCGCGCACCGCCGCCTCCGTGTCGATCACCCTGGCGCGCAGCCAAGCCAGCTCTGCTATCACCTCGCGCGTGTGCTGCACCCACCACCGGCTCTCGAGCTGGGCCTGCCGGTTCAGGCCCTGGAGCACCGATATGGCTAACAGCAATAAAGCCAGCGCCCCAAACACGGTCCGGAGTCTTTGCTCAATTGCCATCGGCGCCTCAAGCCTTGGGAATCAGCAGTGTAAACCGGCTGCCTTCGTCAGCTTCGCTTTCCACTTCCACCGAGCCACCAATCAGATCAGCCAGCTTGCCACACAGGTAAAGGCCGAGTTCTGAACCCTCCGGAGGATTACCTCGCCGCACGCGCTCGAACACCTGCCGGATCCACTCCTGGTCTTTTGGCTTGAGGCGCGCGGTCGGCTTCACGTACACGGCCATCAAGTCCTGACTGTCGCGTGAGGCCTCGCATGTCCCAATGCGCAATGAGCCTCCGTCGCTGTATCTCACCGCCTGCCTCGCTAGCGTCACCAGAATCTGGGTGAATGCCCTTTGATGTGTCCGAATCATGACCGACGGATCCGGCAGATCGACCTCCAACCTAACGGACTTTGCCTCCGCGATCGGTCCTACAATTGCCTCCACTTCTTTCAGCACTTCCCGGCAGGAAGTTTCCGTGTGTTCGATTTCTACCGGGCCGGACTCCACCTTCGCCAAGTCGAGTACGTCGTTAATCAGGGTCAGTAGATGCTTGCCGGCCGCCTGAATCCTCTGGATCTGCCGCTCCTGATCGTCCGTGAGCGGGCCGGGCAGGCGCATCAGCAGAGTGCCCGCAAAGCCCAGGACGGCGTTGAGCGGCGTCCGCAACTCGTGGCTCATGTTCGCCAGGAACAGATCTTTCGTGGCGAGTGCTTTTTCGAGTTCCACGTTCTTGTCCTGCAATGTGCGCTCGAACTGCTTGCGCTCGCTAACGTCCCGGATCGAGCCGATCACTTGCAGACCCTCCTCGGTTTCGATGGGGCTCAGACTGATCTCGACCGGGAACTCGCTGCCATCCTTGCGCCTGCCCCTCAACTCCAGGCCGGCGCCCATGGGCCGAAACTGCGGTTGATGGAAATATTCGCTGCGATGCGCAACATGAGTGTGGCGGAATTTTTCAGGAAGCAAGGTCTCAATGGACTGGCCGGAAAGCTCTTCCCGCGAATAACCGAATAGCCGCTCCGTTTGTGAATTGGCCTGCACCAGCTTGCCCTCCCGGTTCACCACGACGATGCCGTCCGGCGCGGATTCCAGCAGTTGCCGGAACTTTGCATTAGCGCGCTCGGCGGACTTCCGCGCCGAGATGTCGTGAGTGATTTCCAGGATCTCCAGTACCCCGCCTTGGGTACGCCGCGAGGCCCACCGGCTGAGCACCGTGACGGTTGAACCGTCGCGACGCGTTTGCACCAGTTCTCCTTCCCAATAGCCCGACTGCTGTATTGCCGCCAGTATCCCATCAAGACTCACTGGGAACTGCGTCTGCAGCAGCTCATGACTCCTCTGCCCCAACGCCTGTTCCCGCGGCCAGCCGTAAAGGGCCTCCGCGCCCCGATTCCATAAGCGAAGGGTGCCATCCAATTCGCGAACGAAAATGGCGTCGTGCGCCAGGTCCAGTAGTTCCGCCTGACGGCGCAACGACTCCGCCACTCGCGCCAGTTCCGCGGTTTCCTGGGCGAGTTTGTGGTACATGCCGGCTACGTTCGCGGGGTTGGGCATTTCGACTAGGCCTGGCAGCAGCGGCGCCAGTAGCAACGCCGTCACAACGGAAGCCAGGGCAGTAACCGCCTTGATCACTCCATCCAGCCGGTAGGTAGCGTGCCACACAGTCCACGCGCCTAGCAAATGAGTGGTGCCACAGGCCAGAATGAACACGGCGAAAGCCACCAGAATCCAATTAAAACCGAAGTCCCGCCGCTTCCGTACAAACCAAAAAAGCAGCACGGGAATCGCGTAGTATGCCAGCGCGATCACCAGATCGGAAATGACGTTCAACCACAGGACACCGGGGTTCCAGAGATAGCAGGTGCCGTGCGGAAGGAAGTCGCTATCCAAGAGCTTCTGGAAGAACTCAACCATAAGCGTGTCTCAGAGCGGGAAGACGCGGCGATTTACGCGGAGCGGCCGACTCCTGGATCATCTCTCCGAGACCCCTCCGGCTGAGGACCCATCCCCTCCCCCCAGGCGGCCTCTACGCGGCCATCCAGCGCTTCCCGAACCTTGACAGCCAGGGTGCGCGGCGTAAACGGCTTTTGCAGAAAGGGAATGGAGGAATCGAGCGGCCCCTGCTGTGCGACCACATCGCCGGTATACCCGGACGAGAACAGCACTTTGATGCCAGGGCGGTCACGCCGGATATCGTCGGCGATCTCGTTGCCGCACTTTCTTGGCATCACGATGTCGGTAAAGAGGAGATGAATCTCGCCCTGATGCCGCCGGGCCACCTCCAACGCGTCCTCCCCATCGGCAGACTCAAGCACTGTGTAGCCAAGCTGGCCGAGTACACTGGTTGTCAGCCGGCGAACCCGCTCGTCATCTTCCGCGAGCAGTACAGTCTCGTTGCCTAGAGGCAATGGCTGGTATTCATTGCGAGACTTTTTCGTTTCGCTTGCCTCCACGGTGCGCGGCAGGTACACCTTGACGACTGTGCCGCGATTCGGTTCGCTGTATACCCAGATGAAGCCGCCGCTCTGCCGCACAATGCCATATACCGTGGAAAGTCCGAGACCTGTCCCCTTGCCCAGCGCTTTGGTGGTAAAGAAGGGCTCGAACAGGTGGGAGCGAGTCTCGGCATCCATCCCCGAACCGGTATCGCTCACCGCCAGCATCACATAATCTCCAGGTGGCACTTCCGGGTGTTCCGCGAGCTGCTCGCCTTCGATCGTGTGTTTCGCCGTTTCCACCACTAGTCTGCCGCCGAGCGGCATGGCGTCTCGCGCGTTCAGCGCCAGGTTGAGAATCACCTGGTCGAGCTGCCCGGGGTCGACCTTCGTATGCCAAGGCTCTTCCTCGCAGCGCGTCACCAACTCGATGTTGGAGTTGATCAGGCGTCCCAACATCTTCGTGAGATTAGCCACGGCGCTGTTGACGCTGATCACCTTCGGCTGTAGCACCTGCTTGCGGCTGAACGCCAGCAACTGGTTGGTCAGCACGGCCGCGCGCGCGCCGGCGTCGCGGATGTCTTCGATGTCGTGCCGCCGCCGGTCATGCGGATCCATGGCGGAAAGCACCAGATCACTGTGGCCGAGAATCACGGTCAGCAGGTTGTTGAAGTCATGCGCCACGCCGCCAGCCAGCCGGCCCACGGCTTCGAGCTTCTGCGCCTGCCGGAGCTGCGCCTCCAGACGCTGCCGCTCGGCCACGTCGCGCACGATGGCCTGTATCCGCCCGTCCTCCAGACCGCTCATGCTGACTTCCACTTCCAGGAAGCTGCCGTCGTGGCGTAAGAAGCGGATTTCTTTGAGGAATATCTGCCCCCGAAGCTTGTCGATAGTCCAGGGAACGCTGATCCGGTCTTCCTTGGGAATCAGGTCTTGCATGTTCCGCCCCAAGAGCCCTTCGCGGTGGTATCCCAGCATTTCCAGCAGCTTGGGATTGGCTTCCACGCAGTCCCCCCGACTGTCGGCGATGGCGATGCCGTCGGACGCCTGCTCCACCACCATGCGATACTTCTCCGCGGCCTGGCGGCGTTCCATCACCTCGTGCTCCAGGTCTCCGGCGCGCTGCTTCAGTTCCTTAAAGAGCCGCGAGTTTTCATAACCCACGGCCAGTTGTGCTGCCATCGTCGTGAGCAGGCGTTCGTCATCGGCGCTGAATTCGGAAGCACCGGCCTTGTTCCCCAGCCCCAGCCACCCATAAACCCGACTGCGCGTTAGGATTGGAACCACGAGGTATACCGCCAAAGGACCGATCTCGGCAAGCATCCCGGCATCCCTGCATCGTCGGGCCAATTCCGACCTCGACGGCCTCGCTTGTCCCCCAATACCTCGCCTACCGCACCGCCCAGGCCGCACGTGGGACATGGAGAATTGGGATCTTCGGGCTCAACTTGTGCCGAGCAGTAACGCTTCGCCGCATTCCCTTGGTCGTCCGTAATGCATGCGGCCGAGCAGGCTGCTCCCATGACTTCACGAGCCGCTTTGCAATACCGCTCGAGCAGAACGGAGGGGTCCTGGGCCACATTCAGCTCGTGCCCAATGTCGATCAGCGCCTCCAGGCGCGCGCTCAGGTCCCCAACTGCGCCGGCCTGTTGCGAAAGCTTGTCGGTGAGCACGCGGATGTGCTCCCGGTCGAATTCCTCAACGGGCGTTGCGGGCGTGGCCGCGGGCGCCAGGCCAAGCGCGGCGTCTACCGTGCGCAGCAGTTCTCCGGCTCGGCGGGCTTCGCCACCACGTACTCCACGCCACACTTGGCGGCGAGCTGGTGCGCCTCCTGCATTAGATAATGGGCGGAATAGAAAATGACGGGGGTCGAGGCAAAAGCAGGATCGGAGCGCAAGCGCCGCGTAAACTCGTAGCCGTCCATGGTCGGCATGAGGATATCGGTGATGATCAGATCGGGCCGATCCGCCTGCGCGCGCTCCAAACCCTCGGCACCATCACAAGCCTCGACCGTGCGGTGATTTCG
>CAVWAJ010000008.1:0-904334 GCA_963752965.1 Terriglobia bacterium
AGCAATCGCCACAGGCTGTTTTCGCTATAATCCAGACGGATGGACATTTACGACGAGATCGTGCGGTTGCGGCGGCTCGGGCAGAAGGCCGCCATCGCCACCATCGTGCAGGTGCGGGGGTCGATTCCGAGCTACGAGAGCGCCAAGCTGCTGGTGCGCGAGGATGGGTCGATGATCGGCACGATTGGCGGCGGCTGCGTGGAGGCCGAAGTCTGGACCGCGGCGCGCGAGGTAATCGAGACCGAGAAGCCGCGGCACTTGAGTTTCAATCTAAACCAGGATGCGGCGTACGACAATGGATTGATTTGCGGAGGGCAGTTGGACATCTTTGTGGAGCCGGTGATTCCACCGCCGCACGCGTTCATCTTTGGTGCGGGGCACATTTCGAAAAGCCTATCGAACGTAGCGGCACTGGCGGGTTTCGCGACGACGATTATCGACGACCGTGACACGTTCGCCAACCGCGAGCGGTTTCCCGAGGCGGACGAGGTTTTCGCGGGGGACTACGAAGACGTTTTTCCCAAGCTGCCCATCAACGAAACGAGCTACATCATCATCGTGACGCGCGGGCACCGCGACGATATGCGCGTGCTGCGGCTGGCGGTAGGCACAGAGGCGCGTTACATCGCCATGATCGGCAGCAAGCGCAAAGTGATCGGCGTAGTCAAGGAGCTTGAAGAGCAGGGGATTGCGCGCGAGCGTCTGCACCGGATTCACGCACCCATGGGCCTGGAAATTGGCGCCGTTTCGCCGGAGGAAATTGCGGTTTCAGTGGCGGCGGAGATGATTGCGGTTCGGCGCAATGCGGGGTCCGACTGGCGCGCGCTTTCGAAATCTCTGTTCGCGGGCGAAGCGCGGAAACTGGTGCAGTGAGCTATGCGGGTATCATTCTGGCGGCCGGAGAATCGAGCCGGATGGGTTCTCCCAAGGCGCTGCTGGAATTTCGCGGCGAAACGTTTCTTGACCGGCTGATTCGCTGTTTTGACGCGCACTGCTCCCCGGTGATTGTGGTGCTGGGCCACACTCCGGAAGTCATCCGCGCGGGCGTGCGTGCTCCGGGGAAGGCGGAGTTCGTGTTGAATCCGCATTATCAGCTCGGGCAGTTCAGCTCGCTGCAATGCGGGCTGCGCGCGGTATCGCCGGACGCCGAAGGCGTGGTCCTCACGCCAGTCGATCATCCCAATATCGAAGCCGACACTGTCGCGCGGCTGATTGAGTCCGCCGCACCGATCGCCATCCCGCAATACCTGGGACGGCACGGGCATCCAGTCCTTTTCACGCGTGCACTTTTCGCGGAGTTTCTGGTGCTGCCGCCGGAGGAGCAGGCGCGCACTGTTTTGCATCGGCATGCGAAGGAGATCCGGTACATCGATGTTCCAGACGCAGGAATTCTGGACGATATCGACGATCCGGAAGCGTACCGCCGGCTGCTCGAGTCCGCATGAAAGTCTGGACCCATCGCGCGCTGAAATGGCTAGGGATCGGGTGCGCACTCGTGCTAGTAGCGGGCGTGGCCGCGCCCTTCCTTGGGGCGAATCGTTACGCGGAACAGATTCGGTCGGGCCTCGAAGCGGCGCTGGGACGGCGCGTGGAGTTCGGAGATGTCCACTTCAATCTGTTCAGGGGGCCGGGTTTCACTGTTAGCAACGTTGTGGTGGGCGAAGATCCCGCGTTTGGACGGGAACCGTTCGCCTACGTCGCGTCTCTGGAGGCGCGGCCGCGCTTGTGGCCGCTGATTCTGGGACGGCTGGAGTTCGCTTCGCTGCGCCTCGAGGATACGAGCGTGAATCTCACCCGCGTAGACACCGGGCCCGCGGCCGCGTGGAGCTTTACCGAGCTGCTGCATCGCACGAAATTCGACGCGCTGCCGGCCGTGCACGTACGCACAGGGCGGATCAACTTCAAGTTCGGCGATACCAAGTCGGTGTTCTATGTGATGAATGCCGATCTGGACATCTCACCCCCGGCGAGCGCGTCGGGGGGCTGGCAGGTGGAGTTTTCGGGCGAGCCCGCGCGGACCGACCGGCCGGCGCGGGGGTTCGGCAGCTTAACGGCGAGCGGACTGTGGCGGCCTGGCGCAAAGCTTGATCTAAACGTGCAACTCGAGCGCAGCGCGATCAGCGAGATGATCAGCCTGATTTACGGCCGCGATATCGGCGTGCATGGCGTGGTGACCGCGCGGGCGCATCTGGCGGGGCGGCTCACCAACTTACACATCAACGGCGCGATGAACATCGAAGACGTCCACCGCTGGGATCTGCTGCCACAGCACGGAACCGGATGGCCGTTTGAGTTTGAAGGGCGGCTGAATCTTCCGGACGAACAGTTGGAGATCGATTCGCACTCCGCGGTGAAAGAAGCGCCACCCCTCGCCGTGCACTTCCGCGTGGCGGATTACCTTTCGCATCCGCACTGGGGCCTGGGTTTCAACTGGAACCGTTTTCAAATCGAGCCTCTGCTTCAACTGGCGCGGCACCTGGGGGCACAGCTACCGGACGGTCTCAGGATGGCAGGCACGCTGGATGGCGCCATCGGATACACGGAGCAGGGAAGCTGGCAAGGCCAGCTCGCGTTTCGAGACGCAGCGGTGACCATTCCCAACTCGCCGCCAGTTCGCTTCGAAGAGGCCGCGCTGCTGTTCGGTGGCGGCAATGTTCGTCTTCCGCCGGCGGTGGCACGCACGAGCGGCGATGATCTGGCGCGGATTGAGGCTGCCTACGCGCTGGCGACGGGCGAGTTCAAGCTGAACATCGCGACGAACTCGATGAAAGTGGAGGGGCTGCAATCGCAGGCGTCACTCGCGGCGGTCCCGGTCCTCGATCAGCTACAGTCGGGAATTTGGAAGGGCGCGCTGCAATACGAGCGGGCGGCAGGCGCCCCGGGGGAATGGTCGGGCATGTTCCAACTGGAGAACGCCGCGCTCCCGCTGCCCGGCCTGGCAGAGCCGATGCTGGTGCACTCGGCACATGCCCGGCTGGAGGGCGTGCGCGTCAGTATGGATAAGGCTCGTATCAGTGCGGGCAACCTCAAGGCGCTCGTGGACTACCACTACGAACCAGGAGCTGTGCGACCTCATCGTGTTCGCATTTCGGCCGCGAATCTGGATGCGGCGGAGCTGGAAACTCTGCTGTTACCTACCTTGCAACGCAACCGTGGGATCATCGCGCGAGCACTGGGGCTGGGGCGCGTACCAGTTCCGGAGTGGCTGCACGACCAGCGCGTGGATGGCTCCGTGGCGGTGGATACGCTGCAGCTAGCCGGCCTGGAGGTACAGAAAGTCCGTGGACGGTTAATTTGGAACGGAACCAGTGTCGTGCTGGCGGATATCACGGGTGGACTCCAGAACGGGACGATCAGCGGACGGCTCACGATCGATCTGCGCGGCAACGATCCGGTATACCGCCTGGCTGGGCAGATCAAGGCGGCCGAATGGAATGGCGGGACATTTGACGCGGATGCCGCGCTGGATACGAGCGGGACGGGAATGGCGCTTCTCACGAATCTGCGCTCAGACGGATCGTTCACCGGGCAGTCATTCGAGGGAGCGCCACTCAACCAGTTCGATTCCGTCTCCGGATGTTACGCGTTCCAATGGGCCAAGCCTGCCCCGCGCCTGCGCTTCACGGATTTACGAATGGCGGCCGGTGACGAGCTCTATCTGGGGCGCGGCGCGATGCAGGATGGCGGACGGCTGCTCATTCAGGTCTCGAACGGGTCGCGCCAGTTAAGTATGAGCGGCACGCTTGCCCGGCTGCAGCTCGACGAAGGCTCTGCGCCGTAGCGGCTTGTCGCCTGGGGTTCCTTCACGTATCCGTAACATCGAAACTGCTAGGCTGGCAATACTCCCATGCGAAAGCTCCTCGTTATTCTCGGCTTGGCCGCGGCGGCGGCGCTCATCGGACAGGAGAGTGGGGTGTTTGTTATTCTCCGCAGCAACGCCGGCATCGGGTTGCAAGGCGAGGGATTTTACCTCCTTCCTACGAATCAACTGCTGCGGCCATGGGGCGAACAGGCCGCGATCAAGGGCCGGCCCGTGGATCTGGCATTCGATTCACACAAGCGCGTGCTAGCCGTGCTCAACTGGCGCAGCGTGCTATTGCGAGACGGCGTGAGCGGCGCACCATTGGCGGAAGTCCGGTGCCGTGCCACATCGTACGCGGGCATCGCATTCCGCCCCGGAGATCGCGAACTCTGGGCGAGCGAGACCACGCGCAACGGGCCCGACAGTCTGTTGATTGCGCACTTGTCTGAATTGGGTGCGGTGACCGACACCGAGAGGTTGTCGATGTCTGGACATCCCGTGCCGGCGGGGATCGCGTTTTCGGCGGACGGCAAAACCGCATACGTAGCGTTGAGCCGCAACAACACGCTGGCCGTGGTGGACACGGCATCGCGAGAGGTGCGGCGAGAAGTTCCGGTGGGGATTGCTCCATTTGGAGTGGCCGTAACCGGGGGACGTGTCTTCGTCACCAACCGGGGCGGGCGGCGGCCCGCAAGTTCCGATACAGCCGCGCCGAGCAGCGGCTCGATGGTGGCGACTGATTCGGTCACGGGGTCATCGGTTTCCGGCACCGTGACAGTGATTGACGCTAGTGATTACTCGACGCGCGAGATCCCGGTAGGCTTGGCGCCGTCCGGCGTTGCGCTGAGTCCGGATGGCAAGCTGCTGGCGATTGCGAACGGGCATTCGGATTCGGTTTCGGCTGTCGAAACTGATTCGCTGCGCACGAGCGAAGTGAAGATCGGCACATGGCCCGAAGGAACGCTGGGCAGCCAGCCAATCGCCACAGCGTTCGCGCCGGATGGAAAAACGATTTACGTTGCCTGCGGCGGAAACAACGCCATTGCCGTCGTCCGCAAGACTCGTGAGCAATGGAGCGTAGTGGGCGCGGTGCCCACGGCGTGGTTCCCCTCTGGAATCGCCGTGGACGATGGCGGCGCACTGCGAGTCATCACGATCAAAGGTGTCGCCAACACGTCGGTGGGCGACGGCACCTTCAATTCACGGCAATACGAGGGGTCGCTCGTAAGGATTCCCGCGCCGGCGGATGCGCAATTGGCGGCCGGCCTGCGAGAAGTGCGCGCCGCGAACAGCCCACGGTTCGAGCCGGCGGGCGGGGTAGCCAATCTCTCCTCGCTCGGCATCCGCCATGTCTTTTTCATCGTAAAGGAAAACCGCACGTACGATCAGGTGCTGGGCGACATCGGCAAGGGCAATAGCGACTCACGGCTCTGCGTCTACGGGCGCGACGTCACGCCGAATCACCACGCGCTCGCCGAGCGCTACGTCCTGCTGGACAATTTCCACACCGGCGGCGCCATCAGCTTCGACGGCCACCAGTGGCTGATGCAGGCTTTTGTGAGCGACTACGTGGAGCGCGCGTTCGCCTCCTCGCCGCGCGGTTACGCCTGGAACATGAGTGATGCGCTTACGGTTTCGCCCGCGGGCTTCTTTTGGCAGTCCTCCAAGCGGCCGCTCGACGTTCGCGTCTACGGCGAATTCAGCCTGCCGGCACACTGGGATCCGGCGACGCAAAGCACGGTTGATATGAATGAGCGCGACCTGATGAGCTGGAGCGACTACTGGAAGCTGTATAAGGAAGGGAAGTGGCAGAGCGCGGTGGGCGAGCGGAGCGGCGTGCCGGCGCTGGCGAAGATTCTGAGTTCGCGCTACCCCTTCAACTCAACGAGCATTCCCGATCAAATTCGCGCCGATGAGTTCCTCCGCGAATTCGCCGAGCGCGAAAAAAGCGGTGTTCTGCCGAACCTCTCGGTGCTCACGCTGAACGAGGATCACACGAACGGTACGCGCCCGGGCTCGCCCACGCCGCGCGCCATGGTGGCCGACAACGATCTGGCATTGGGGCGCATTGTGGAGGCGATTTCGAAGAGCCGGTTCTGGCCCGAGAGCCTCATCCTTGTGGTGGAAGATGACGCGCAGGACGGTTTCGATCACGTGGATGGTTACCGCACGGTCGCGCTGGCAATCGGGCCCCACATCCGGCGTGGAGCGGTCGATTCCAATTTCTACACGCACACCGGCATGGTCCGGACGATGCAGGACATTTTTGAAATTCCTCCGCGCACGCGGTTCGCTTCAGCCGCTCGCGCCATGACCAGCATCTTTACGCCGGATGCCGATACCACGCCGTACCAGTGCCTGCCCGCGCGGATCGCACTCGACGAGATGAACCCACCGCTGGCCTCGCTGAATGGCAAACGCCTTTGGGCGGCCCGGCAGTCACTCGCTATGAATTGGTCCCATCCAGACGATGTCCGCTCCGACGTGCTGAATCGCATCTTGTGGTGGGATGCCAAGGGCTACGCAGCGCCGTACCCGGCGAGGTGAGCTAGGACTGCCGTGTCACACGTCGGCGCCCTTGATTGCCTTCGTGTCCAGCACCTCACGCAGCTTCTTGGCCAATTCGTCGGGAGCGAAAGGCTTGGGCAGCAGGAATACGTTGGGTTCGAGCACGCCGTGGTGCGCCAGCATATCGTCGGTGTAGCCGGAGATGTAGAGAACCTTAAGAGCCGGCCGCAGTGTCCGCAGCCGCTCAGCCAGGTCCCGGCCGCTCATGTGCGGCATGATCACGTCAGTCAGCAGCAGATCGATCGCGCCCTGGTGCTGCGCGAAAGTGATCAAGGCTTCGGCGCCGCTTCCTGCTTCCAGGATGGTATATCCCAATTGGTGCAGCATCTCACGCACCAGTTGGCGCACACCGGGCTCATCCTCGACCAACAGGATCGTTTCGGTGCCGGAGCGAACGGCCGGTTCGGGCTTTGGAGGATGCGCGGTGTCGGTCGCGCTGCTGAAGCGTGGCAGGTATATGTGAAAAGTCGCGCCGCTACCGGGTTCACTTTCCACCACGATTTCACCGCCGCTCTGTTTCACAATGCCATACACCGTGGAAAGCCCCAACCCCGTGCCTTTTCCTGTCGCCTTCGACGTATAAAAAGGCTCGAACAAGTGGATCATGATTTCCGCATCCATCCCCTTGCCGGTGTCCGCTACGGTGAGCCGCACGTAAGATCCCGGCCGCACATCGGCGTGCAGGCGCGAGGAGCGAGGCACATCCACGTTGCCCGTCCGAATATGAAGCTTGCCGCCCTCGGGCATGGCGTCGCGGGCGTTCACCGCCAGGTTCATGATCACCTGCTCGAGCTGACCGGCATCGGCTTTCACGGTGCCCAGGCCCGGAGTCAGTACGGTCTCCAGTTCGATGTGCTCCCCTATCACGCGCCGCAGCATGCGATCCATATTGGCCACGAGTCTGTTGACATCCAGAACCTTGGGTTGGATTACCTGGCGGCGGCTGAACGCCAGCAGTTGATTGGTGAGGCTGGTGGCGCGGCTGGCGGCTTTCAGAACCTCTTCTATGCAACTGTGCAGCGGGTCATTGGGTGGCAGGCCGCGCATGATCATGTCACCGTATCCCGAAATAACGGTGAGCAAATTATTGAAATCGTGGGCAACCCCGCCGGCCAGCCGCCCGACCGCTTCCATTTTCTGCGACTGGCGCAGCTGGTCTTCCAGCTGCCGCCGCTCGGTGATATCGATACCCACTCCGCCGATGAACTGGACTGCGTCGTTGTCGTCGAGGATCGGGAACTTATAGATCAACCAATAATGCACCGCTTGCTGGTGCGGCACGGCCTCCACCGCTTCCACGGGCTTCTTGGTTCGGCAGACCTCGGCGTCGTTGGAGACGAAGCGGTCTGCATATTCCGAGGGCCACACGTCATGATCGGTTTTTCCCAGGAAGTCGCTCGGGTTGAGATGAAACAGTCCTTGGGCCGCTTCGTTGTAGAAAACATACTGTCCCAGGAGGTTCTTCATGAACGCTACGCCGGGAAGGTGGCGCATGAAGGCCGCGAACCGCTGCTGGCTTTCCCGCAGCTCCTCGCGCGATCGTTTGCGGTCGGTAATGTCGAAGGTCGTCCCTACAATGGTGAAAGCGCCGGGCTCGTCGTCAGATTCCACCAGGTTCATGTTGGTCAGAATCCAGACCGGTCCACCGTCCTTCCTCCGGAAACAGACTTCCTGCTGAGTGATGGATTTGTGCTCTTGCAGGCGAAGAAGCAGATCTGAGCGATCCGAGGGCTTCTGATAGAACGCCTGCGCGTCGATCGCGGCCAACTCTTCGCACGAGCTGTAGCCTAACATCCTGGCAAAAGCCTCATTACACTCGATGACCTGACCGTCGAGCGTGGTTTTCAGAATGCCGGCCAGATTCTTCTCGAACAGCAGTCGGTAACGTCTTTCAGATGCGCGCAGTGCCTGCTCGGCATGCTTGCGGTGGGTGACATCGCGGTAAATAGCGATGGCCCCTATGGCGTTGCCTTGCTCATCGGTAAATGGACGGGCCGTAACGCTCACCCATTTTCCCTGCGGAGCGTGCGCATGGCGGACAAACAGTTCCGCACCATCTACCGATTCCGCGTGGAGCGCGCGCAATGTAGGTAACTGATCCGGGGGAAACGGAGTCAGGCCGTCGGGAAGGCAAACTCCGAGGGCGTGCGCCCACTGCTCAGGCGATCGATGCTTTGCCGTGATACCTGCGATGTGCTCGGCGGCGGAGTTGCGCATCACGAAATCGCCCTCCTGATCGAGGACCGTGACACCATCACGCATGTTGTCGAGAATGAATTGCAGAACGTGGGCGTTGCTTCCGGCAGGCGGGAAATCGGCGGGCTCGCGATCGGGATGCGCCTGCTTGCTCATGGTGCTTCTGCCGCACCCTGAGGCACCGGTATTCGCGAATTCACTTGGACCGCCAAATTCGACATTGATGCTCTCTGGGGAATTTGATGGTAGCAGCGGTAGCCCGGATTTTCAAGGCCGGACCCGCGCCAGTTGTGGTATGGTGCAATCGAATGCGTACTCTTATTTTTCTTTGTTTATCTGCGTATGCGCTCCCCATATGGGCGCAACCGGATACCGTGGTTGTGCGGCCGCGGGAGATCGAAGAATTGCTGGTGAATCCCGGAATGGGCATCACCACGTTCCAGCGCTTCAATGGCGATGCCATCAACCCCGGGCGCAAGTGGTCGGAAGAAGGACCAGCGGCCAAGCTGTCCGAGGCCGGATCGCGTCCTGATTTTCCCGATACCTCGATCGCGTACGTTCGCTGGTTCTGGTCGCAAATCGAGCCTGAGCGCGGCAAGTACCGTTGGGACATTATCGACCTCGCGCTCGACGAAGCGCGCCGCCACCATCAGACCCTGGCCATTCGTATCATGCCCTACGACCAAAAGGACCCGCTCCCGGCCTGGTACCAAACTTCGGGTGCGCGCCGCATTAACAAGCCCGATGACAAGGACGGGGCCATTTGGTCGCCCGATTCTAGCGACCCGTTCTACATCAAGACTTGGGGTGAAATTGTCGCCGGCGCCGGCCATCGTTACGACGGCTATCCCTATCTCGATTCAGTGGATGTCTCGACCTTCGGCTACTGGGGCGAGGGCTGGGGCCCCTATCCGCCGGAGTGGCCCGTGCAGAAAGAGCTCATCGACCAATACTTCGACGCTTTCCCGCGCACGGCGCTGCTGATGAACTTCGATGAGCTCGCCGCGCTCGACTACGCCGTGCACCACGGCGCGGGCTGGCGTCTCGATTGTTGGGGCGATATGGGCCGTCCCGGCCATGAGAACTTTGCGCACATGCTCGATCTCTATCCGCAGCAGGTGGTGAAGGCGCACGCCGAGGACGTTTGGAAGCACAGCCCGGTGTCGCTTGAGACCTGCGGCACGCCGCTCTCGTGGAAGGATTTGGGCTACACGCTGCCCTATATCTTCGACCAGGCGCTGCGCTGGCACGCCACGTCCATCAACATCAAGTCGACCGCGATTCCCCCCGAGTGGAAAGCTCAGTTCGACGAGTTTCAGAAGAAGATCGGATATCGATTCGTCCTGCGCCGTTTGGAATATCCGCGAACCGTGCGCGCAGGCCGAATGGCGATGTTCCGCATGTGGTGGCTGAACGCGGGCGCCGCACCCGCATATCGCGATTACATCCTGGCGTTGGAACTCCACTCTGCCACGCGAACCGGAATCATCCGTACCACGGCCGACATTCGCCAGTGGATGCCCGGTGACGCCGTTTTCGAAAACACAATCTACGTGCCCGACAGCCTGCCGCCGGGCGATTACCGCCTCCGCGTGGCGATTCTTGACCCGCGCACCTTAACCCCAGCCATCCGGCTCGCCATCGAAGGCCGCCAGGAGGACGGCTGGTATGATCTGGGCGGCATTGCCGTCGAATGAGCCAGGCGCGCGGATACAGCTGTCTTGCCGAGATCGCACCGCTAATTATCGAGATCCAGCGCAGTGCCGACGGCCTGTGGACCATGTATCTATTCGACAGCCGCGCGTGCGCTAGAGTCATCATGCCGCCCAGCGAATTCGATCTCGATGCCGCCAAGCAGAAAGCTCTCACCAGCGCCGAGTTTTATATGCGCAAGCAGGGCGGTGATCCCTCGTGGACCCGGCCCGCCTCAGTGGATTGGCGCGAGTTCACGCCAAGGGACATCATATGGGAAACCTAAACGCAGGGCCGTCGCTTAAAGCTTTCCTCAACGCTAGCGTCATTACCGATAGCGGCGTGATCGGCGACGGCATGGTCCTGGTGCGGGGCGATCGCATCGACTATGCTGGTCCGCGGCGCGAAGTTCCCGCCGGTGCGGAGATCGTCGACGCCGGCGGACTGTTTCTCGCACCCGGATTCGTGGACATTCACATTCACGGCGGAGCGGGGAGCGATTTCATGGACGCTACCGATGCCGACATCGAGAGTGTCTTCCGCTATCACGCCGCGCACGGGACCACGAGCCTTTGTCCCACCACTGCGACCGCTCCGCTTCTGGAAATTCTGCGCGCACTCGAAGGCCTCGAACGCTATCGCAGCGGCCCACAGCGGTTCGGCCGGGCCCTCGGCGCTCACATCGAAGGCCCCTACCTGGCCATGACCAAGCGCGGCTGCCACCTGCCCCAATTCGTCCGCCATCCGGAAGAGCAGGAGTGGAAGCAGATTTTGGAGCGTGGCCCCATCGCTTCAATGACACTGGCGCCCGAGCTGCCGGGCGCGCGAATGTTGGTGGAAGAGCTGCACCGCCGCGGCGCCAACGCCAACGCCGGCCACAGCGAGGCACTTTATCAGGAGGTGGAGGAAGCTGCGGATTGGGGCGTCCGCCACGTTACCCATCTCTACTGCGCCATGACCGACGCCATGAACAATCGCTGGCGCGGCACGGCCAATCCCCGGAGCGGTGGCATCGTCGAGGCTGTCTATCTTGACGACCGGCTCTCTTCGGAACTCATCACCGACGGCAGGCATCTGTCGCGCGAGATGCTGCACCTTGCATTTCGCAACAAGGGCTACGAGAAACTGGCTATCGTCACCGACGCAATGCGTGGCGCCGGCATGCCTGATGGGGAATATACGTTCGGTCCGCGTCACGGCATGGTGGCGGTGGTGAAAAATGGCGAAGCTCGCGTGCCCGACGGCACCGCGCTCGCTTCATCCGTGTTTCCTATGAACGAAATGGTCCGCGTGTTTCATGATCTGGTTGGCTGCCCCCTGTGGCAGGCCGTGCGTATGGCGTCGCTTACCCCGGCCGAGATCATTCATCGCGCCGCAGACATCGGCAGCATCGCTCCAGGCAAATTGGCCGACCTGATCATCCTCGACGATCAGGTTCATATACACGCTACCTACATCGGCGGCCAGGTTACAGGATAGGTCAGCGGCGCTCAGCGAAGCCAGGCTCCCAGCAACCGCCGCAGAAGAATTAACTCCCCCAAGTGATACGCGTTGTGATCCGCAACCAGGAGAGCCTCGCGCAGAATCGTTTGCCCGTCGCCGTGCGGAATGCGGGCGAAAAGATCGGTCGATGGCTTCGTGACCAGCGCGATCATCGCTTGCAAGTCCACCCGGAAGGCGCGCAAGCTCTGGTTCCATGCGCGCGCCGTAGGCGGCACTTCCGTGCCCGGCCAGTACCCGGCGGGAAATTCGGGCGAGACGTGCGCGGGATTCCGGCTGAATTCCAGGATGTCCCACTGGGCAATGCGCATGTGTTCGACGAGTTGCCATGCGCTGTGCTCAACACCGGCGGGTTTCGTGCCGCGCAGGGCAGCCGGAAACCGCGCCACCGCGGCGTCGAAACTGAGGTGCGCTCCGCCGCCTTGCAACAGATAAACCAAGTGTTTGCGTAGAGAACTATCCGCGACCGATAACTTCATTGCGATGCGAGTTTATCACAGGCGTTCGGGTGTTTTCCCGATTCTGATGAGTACTACCCGCGGATTACACTGCGGGTAACAAGGTGTTCCCGTGGAATGGGACGACTTACATCGATTCAGTCTTACCAGGACTAGCGTGATTCAAAATGCGCCGGAGGAGTCGGGCGTCTACGGCCTGGCGCTTCCGGACAAATGGGTGTATATCGGCCACAGTTTTAACATCCGCAGAGCTCTGTTGGACTATTTGAGCGGCCAGAAGCCCTACGTTCTGCAATGGCAGCCGCGTCTGTTCACCTTTGAGCTGTTGCCTTACCAGGCTCGCCAGGCCCGGCAGAAGGAATTGGTCGCGCAGTACCGCCCGGTTTGCAATCGCAAACCGCAGTCCCTGGTTCGCTCATAACGTGTGTGGTCGGGACTTCACCCGATTTTCCTCGGTCGCACGAACTGTTATCTTCCTTGCATCTGCCACTGTTTTCTCGGCCCGGCGACACGCAACCGGGCCATTTTTTAACTCCACGACTGCCCATCTGAGCCTTCCCACGTCTGCCGTTATACTGATTACGAATGACGCGCCGTGATTATCTGGCTCTTTTGGCGGCTTCGGCCGTGCGCCTGCGCGGGCAGGGGATTGCCTCCCGGGGTGTGAAAGCCATGCCGCGCGGCAAGCCATCGGGCCTGCCATTTAACGCGCGCTTTGTGGATGTCGCCGAGCAGGCCGGCCTCCGTGATCCCGTCATCTACGGCGGCGTGGAGACCAAACAGTACATCGTGGAAACTGTGGGGTGCGGCGCCGCCTTTATCGATTACGATAACGACGGCTGGCTGGATGTTTTCCTGCTCTGCGGCACGCGTCTGGAGGGCGCTCCGGAAGGCTCGACAAACCGGTTGTACAAGAACAACCGCGACGGCACGTTCACCGACGTTACCGAACAGGCGGGCCTGCGGCGTACCGGTTGGGTTTCGGCCGTGTGCGTGGGAGATTACGATAACGATGGTTTCGACGATCTGTTCGTCACTTACTGGGGGCAGAACGTGCTGTATCACAACAACGGCAACGGCACCTTCACCGACGTCACCGAGAAGTCGGGGCTACTGCATAAGGGAACGCGCTGGGGCTCGGGCTGCACCTTCATCGATTATGACCGTGACGGAAAGCTGGATCTGTTCGTATCGAATTATCTCGACTTCGACATGAAAACCACGCCCAAGCCCGGCGAAAACAGCAACTGCAACTGGAAGGGCGTACCTGTCAACTGCGGTCCTCGCGGCCTTCCACCCGGCCTCCCCTCGCTCTACCACAACAACGGTGACGGCACCTTCACCGACGTGAGCGAAAAATCGGGCATGACGAAAGCCAAGGGCAGCTACGGCATGACGGCTGTGGCCGCCGATTTCGACAACGACGGCTGGCCCGACATCTACGTCGCGTGCGATTCCACGCCCAGCTTCCTGTTTCGCAACAACCACGACGGCACATTCACCGACATCGGCCTGGAAACCGGCGTGGCGGTCAATGAGGATGGCATGGAGCAGGCCGGCATGGGTGTCGGCGTCGGCGACTTCAATCTCGACGGTAATCTCGACATTTTCAAGACGCACTTCGCCGACGACACCGAGATCTTGTATCGCAACGATGGTAAGGGAAATTTTGAAGACGTCACCATTCGTGCCGGCCTGGGCGTGGAGACGCGCTACATCTCCTGGGGCGCCGGTATCTTCGATCTGGACAACGACGGTTTGCCCGACTTGTTCGTCGTTACGGGCAGCGTTTACCCCGAAGTCGAGGTGAAGTTACCGAGCTACCCCTACCGCACGCCGCGCATCGTATTTCGCGCGCTGCCGGGCGGGAAGTTCGAGGAACTGATCGATCAGGCTGGTCCGGGAGTCGCTGCTCCGCATCCCAGCCGTGGCTGCGCGTTCGGCGATTTCGACAATGACGGCGATATCGACATGCTGATCGTGAACATGAACGAGCCGCCGTCTCTGCTACGAAACGACATGACCGGCAACAACCACTGGCTGAAGGTGAAGCTGGTCGGCGTCAAGTCCAACCGGAGCGCCATCGGGGCGCGCGTCACGGCGCATTATGGGGGCAAGATCCAGGCACAGGAGGTGTTGAGCCAGGCCAGCTTCTACTCGGCCAACGATCTGCGCCTGCACTTCGGTTTGGGCCCGGTGACCACCGCCGATCTCGACATCCGCTGGCCGAATGGGAACAAGGAAACGGTTTCGAAAGTTCCGGCCGATCACCTGATCGTCATCAAAGAAGGGGTTGGTGTGATCAAGACGGAGGCGTTCGGGAAGATTATCAATCCGCGCGCCGCTGCCGGATCTCCAGAATCCGTGAAGTGATGATAGGCTGCTCGTATTCCGGATGACGGAACTCGAGGTGCATGCCGCGGCCAACGAAGGATGGTTTCAGGATCGAACCGCCCCAGTTGGAACCCTCAATTTTCACCAGCACTGGCGTGGGGCAGTACCGGGGGTGCCCGGAAATCAGCACTTCGCCCGGCCCACACAGCACCAGTGTGTAGGAACGGTTCTGAGTTTCCACTTCGAGCGTGCTCTGGTGCGGCAGGTCGCAGAGATAGACGCCGCCTTCGATCTCAGATTGAATGATGTTGTGATTGACCCGATCGCTCAGGTTGGGATGCGGAAACGAAGGTTGTGTCAGGCTACGCAAGTAGCGACGGCTCCCCCTATTGCAAGTATAGACGTAAGTCAGGGGATTGTCGCGGCTAGTCAGGTTTGCCGCGGCCCAGAGAGGCGCGTACAAACCAGTCCCACATGCGCGGTTGGCCGGAGAAATCGAACCAGGAGTGGTTGTCACCCCAGGGGTAGAGTACTTTTCCGAACTGGATGTTCTTGAAGCCCGCCGATTGCAGGCGCTTGCGCAGCTCGAAGGAGTAGTAGAACTTCTGCTGGTCGTCGCCCTCGGTGTAAAGGCCGGAGATGAAATCGTAGTGGCGCGGGCCGATCAGCTTGCTGACGCGTTTTCGCGCTTCTTCCTCGGTACCCGGCTGCTCCCGCTCCTTTTCGAGGATCAGCACACCTTCGTAGAGCACAGACTCCATGGACGGGAAAATGCCCGCGAACGTGCCGCCCGGTTTGAGCGTTGCGGCGATCTCGGCCAGGATCTGGTCGACTTCGCTGAGCTTCGGAGAGAGGACGGAATTGACGGCCACCGCGACATCGAGCTGCCCATGAAAATGCTCCAGGTTCGCGAGGCTCCGGCGGTAGAACGCGACATTCTCCCGCGGGCACCGGACGCGCGCCTGCTTCAGCATCCCGTTCGAGAAATCCACCGCCACGACTTTGCGGAAGCGCTCCGAGAGAAACGGCAGCAGGTTGCCGATTCCACAGCCCAGGTCCGCTACCGTGAGGTTCTCGCGGTCCGGAAGGCCGTCCAGAAAACTCAGCAGCGGATTAACGACTTCGTGCTCGAACGGGCTGCTGATCTGGTCGAAATAAGTTGTTGACAACTGATCCCAAGTCTGAGCATCCATCGAACAAAACCTTATCTATCAATTATAAGCGGCCATTATTTAAATCGATAGATTCGTTAGATAACTTTAATATGTTAACTCCCGATAGCATTGTGGTGGCCGGCTGCGTATAATCTTTGGCTGTGAGGGTACACGTAGAAGGATCAGGGCCTGCGCTCGTCGTGCTGCAGGGTGGGCCGGGGTTGACCAGCCGCAGCGTGGCGCCGGTTGCGGATCTATTGCAGGACAACTTCCGCGTGATCCGATTTGAGCACACGGGCTGGAGTGTCCGAGATGTCCTGGAACAAATCGACGCGGTGCGCGACGGTCTGGGCGAAGAGCGCTGGTTCGTGCTGGGTCACAGCTGGGGCGCGGCGTTGGCCAGCCTTTACGCAACGGCGTGTCCCGAGCGCGTGCGGGGACTGGTGCTTGCACATCCTCTTGAGATTTCGACTGACTTTTGCGATCCCGGCGACGATGCGCCGTGCGGCGGCGATGAGCAGTGGGCGGAGGAACACGATGCGGACGTGGCGGCGCTGCTCTGGGAGGATTTGGACGCCACGTGCCCGGACGCGACCGGCGAAGGCTACGACCTTGCGCCCGTGGCGAGGCAGATCGTTACGCCTACGCTGGTTCTGCTGGGCGAGCGCGACGCGATTGACCACCGTTCCGGCCAGCGGTGGGCGGAACTGACGAGTGCGCAGCTCATCTCTATGACGGAGGCGGGACATTGGTCGTTCCTTGAGCGCCCTGCGGAATTTCAGAACGCGGTGACGGAGTTCCTCATGTCTCATGGCGCGCGCCGCGCGATGGTAGCGGCCGTCGCTTAGCTCACCGGTCCGTCGGGTGGCACGCCGCCGATGCGGCCGGGGTTCTCGCCGCTTTCAGAAACAACATCACGGATCACGTCGTCGGACTCCGGAGAGTGGAGTTGTGTGTTGAGCCGCTGGAGGGCGACGCGGACCACGTCGCGGTGATGGAGCTTATGGCCAGGGCCGCGCTCGCTTAGCTCGAGCCAGAGTCGGTGCAGCAGCTCCACGTCTTCGGGCCACAGGCGCGGCGGGTGCGGGCCGAGGTTGAAGAACCGCTGTGCTCCGCCATCGGGATCAATAATCAACAGTGAGAGCTGCGGGCGCGGTTCCGGCAGGCGCTCCCACGCATTGCCGTACAATTTGGCCTGCTCGTCCATGGTCATCTTCGCCGAGAGACCCATGACGATGAGCGAGGATTGCAGGCGTTGCGCGGTTTCCATGATGGCCCAGGCAGGGTCGACACCGGGAGCCACCATTAATTCCACATGCTTTCCGGACTTCTCCGCGAGTGACACGACATTGCTGAACAGCTTGGCGATGTCGTCGGTGAACACCTGATCGGCGCTCAGCTCGTGCTCGCCGGAACCGGCTTCGGTTAGCGTCTTCACGGTGAGTACGACGATGTCGATTTTATTCGTATTAGTCTTATCGAGCGTTTGCCTGACGTGATCGAGCTGGTTGGGATTGCGCACGGTGACGAGCACGTTGCCGGGGCGCGCGTTAACCGTGGCCGTCGAAACTTCCGGAGGCGTGTCGAGGCGAAACTTTTCGAGCTCCGGAGAGATTTTCCGGGCTTTCCTGTGGTTGTACTTCTCGGAGAGCTCGAAAACGGTGAATATCACCAGGCTGAAGCCCAAGCCCCACTTGGTGGCGGTTTCTTTCGTGAACAGGTTGATGATCGCGATCACGAACAAGAAGACCGTGATCAGGCCCAGACCGAGTGGGATCTCAACGCCGAATAGATGGAAGTTGAGCGGCACGCGGAAGCCGCGCGGTCCGGGTTGGCGGTAGCGCAGGACGATTACGGCCAGCGCCTTCATGGCGAAGCTCCACACCACGCCGAACGCGTAGGCGTCGCCCAGCAATTGGAGGTTGCCGCGGGTCAGGATGAGGCAGGCGATCTGTAAACCGGCGATGAGGCTGATGAGGCGTGACGTGGTGCCGAACTTACGGTGGGGCTGGCGAAACCAGTCGGGCAGCACGCCGTCTTCGGCTACACGATTCAGGACGCCGTTCGAGCCGACGATCGCGGTATTCACGGCGCCCGCAAGGATCACGGTGCCAACTAAAACCACGAAACCCTGAAAGAGCAACCGTACCGTCACGGGTCCGACCATGTTCATGGCCAGACCACTGATGAGGTTGCCGAGATAGTTGTTGACGCGTTCGTGATCGGGGATGATCATCACCGCGAAGAACGAAACCAGCGACGTGAACAGCATGCTGTAGATGAAGATCACGAAGCCGGCCTTTTCCAGATTCTTGAGTTTCGGTGAGGCGATCTCGCGATTGACCTGCGCCAGGCTCTCTTCACCGCTCATAGCGAGCAGGGAGTGGCCCAGGCCGATAAGTATCGCCACCGCCGGAATGGTGGACCAGAACGTGCCCCGAAGCCAGCCGAGCGCGTCGCTGTCGCCCGAGCCGAAATGGATATTGGCGAGCGTGGGCAGCGGGACTGGCGACCAGCCACGTAGCACGATGGTCACTACACACCAGCCGATGAGCAGCACGACCATGACGGTGGTGAGCTGCATGATGCGCAAGGCCTTCTGGCTGGATTCATGCATGCCGATCACGTTTTTTCGCCAGAAGTAGATGGTGACGATGATGGCGAAGACAGCAGAGAAGGACTGCGGCTGGACTTGCAGGCGCGGATAGCCAGCGAGTTTGGCTGTGTCATTGATCAAGCCGGCGAGGTACAGGCCGGCGGCGGCGCCGCTAATGGGCCCGGTGAGCACGTAGTCGAACATCAGGGCGGACACCGAGAACTTCGCGAGCAACCCGCCCAACGCCTCGTGGACCACGCGGTAGACACCGCCGCGCACGAACATGCTGCAACTCTCGATATAGAGGGCGCGCACCGCGTAAGAGGAAAGCATGATCGCCAGGATGAACCACGGCGCCGACTTGCCCACGAAGCCTTCGGCGATGCCGCCGGCGTAAAAGGCCGACGACGCCAGATCACAGAGGACGATCGCCGCGGCTCTCCAATAAGTAATGAAGGAGAGCATGACGGTCGATGCAACGACCACTTTCGTGGTTCGAGAGATGTTCTGAGATGGCAGCAATGTTTATTTCCATCCCCAGACGAGGGGGATGCTTCCCGTTCTCCTGCGAGGTATTGAGCCTTCCAAATGATGGTAGCGAATGCGGCGGCGGTTCGCGACTTATCGCCTAATGCGGGCCATCCCTCCAACTGAAAAAGGTACTTGGCCTGGGACGGAGGCGCTTTGGGACCGTTTGCTGTACAATAGGCCAAATTTATGCGTACGTTTCGGCTTGTGGGGATCGCGACAGTTGTGCTGGCGCAGGCATCGGCGGCATTGGTGTTTGAGGCTGACGCGCGGCGAGGGGCGGAGTTGTTCGGCAGCGAGATGTGCTTGCGCTGCCACAGTATCAACGGGCAGGGAGGGCACGTTGGGCCGGATCTGGGGCGGCGCACCGATCGCGACAACACCCCGGCGCTGCTGGCGAGCCTGATGTGGAACCATGCGCCGGCGATGTGGAAGGCGGCGGGCGCGGGCATGCTCCAGCTGCCACCGTTGAGCGACGCGCAGGCGGCGGATCTGTTCGCGTATTTCTACTCCGTGCGCTACTTCGAAAAACCCGGCGACGCGGCGCGCGGCAAACGGCTGTTCCATGCCAAGCACTGCGAGGAGTGTCATGGCGTATCGGCCGGCGGGCCAGGCAAGCCGGCGAACACGTGGGAGTCGCTGAGCGACCCGATCATGTTGCTGACGCGCATCTGGAACCACACGGCGCAGATGCGGACGGCATTCGCCGAGAAGAAGATCGCGTGGCCGAATCTGACCGGGCAGGAGATGACGGACCTGTTGGTGTACTTGCAGAATCTCCCGCAGGCGCAGCATGTAGCGGTGCAGTTCTCACTCGAGGCGCCCGGCGCGGGCAAGTCCTTGTTCGCGTCCAAGGGATGCATTGACTGCCACAACGGGAAGCTGGCCCTGGAAGGCCGCCTCGCGCGCAGCACGCTGACCAGCGTGGCGGCCGCGATGTGGAATCACGCGCCCCAGATGTTGCAGACGCCGCCGGCGCTAAACGAGAACGAGATGCGCAGCATCGTGAGCTACGTTTGGGCCACGCAGTTCTTCGCCGGCCAGGGCGACGCGGGCCACGGCAAACGGCTGTTTGCGCAGAAAAACTGCGCGGTCTGCCATAACGACCCCTCCTCAGGAGCTCCCTCGCTGGCGCATGGCAAAGACGCGTACTCGCCGGTGACGATGGTAGCGGCGCTGTGGAAACACGGGCCGCGCATGTTGGAGCGCATCGAGCAAAAGAAACTCGAATGGCCACGGTTTTCGAGTGAGGAGATGTCGGACCTAGTGGCCTATTTGAATACGCTGTAGAGAGCCCGCCGCGGCGCACTTCCAGTGTAGAATTGAGCTTCACGGGGGAGGTGCGGGGAATGGCATTCGACGGCAGCCGGAGGGGATTCTTGCTCGGTGCCGGCGCACTGGGCCTGGCTCCGCTCGGTGCCGCCGCGACGGACACGGGCGCGGACGACATCCGCCTGGCCGTGGCGACCTATTCGTTGCGCGGGTTCCAGCGCGATTTGGCGATCAAGATCATCAAGAATCTCAACGTTCACTACGCGGGCGTCAAGGAATACCACCTGCCGTACCACGATACGCCGGAGCAGCTTGCCGCGGGCCGCAAGAAATTCGCGGAAGCCGGCATCGAAATCGCCTCCGGCGGAGTGGTCTACCTGATGAAGGACGAAGACGCGGACATCCGGTATTACTTCGAATACGCCAAGGCGTGCGGCATGCCGATGATGACTATCATGCCGACGGCCCAGACCATGCCGCGGATTGAACGGTTCGTGAAGGAGTACAACATCAAGGTCGCCATCCACAATCACGGCCCGGAGGATAAGAACTTTCCGACGCCCCAAAGCGCGTTGCGCGTGGTGCAGGACCTGGATGCCCGGTGCGGCATCTGCATCGACGCTGGCCATACGGCACGGGCCGGCGCCGACGTGGTGGAATCCATTCGCCAGGCTGGGCCACGGCTTTTCGACATGCATATTAAGGATCTGCACTCCACCGGCAAGGGCACGGACTGCCCGGTGGGCGAGGGTATGCTCCCGATCGTGGGCATCTTCCAAGAGCTGAAGAAAATGAATTACGCGGGCACGGTTTCGCTGGAGTACGAGATCGAAGAAGAAAGCCCGTTCACCGGGATGAAAGCTTCGTTTGCCTATATGCGCGGCGCGCTGGCGGGGCTGCGAGGATAGTGGTGGCGAACATTCCCGTCGGTACGAAGAGAGAAGAAAAGCTCGTGGTCACCGAGAATGTGGCCATCGATTTCATGGGTGTGGCAGGCACGCGGGTGCTGTCCACGCCCAACATGATTTTGGGACTCGAGCGCACGTCGCGCAATCTGGTGCTGCCTCTGGTTGATCCAGGCTACGACACGGTCGGCACGCATGTGAACGTATCTCATCTGGCGGCGACGCCGATCGGCATGACGGTCACCTTTCGCAGCGAAGTGGTGTCGGTGGAAGACCGCCGGGTAAATTTCAAAGTGGAAGCCTTTGATGAGAGGGAAAAGATCGCCGAGGGCACTCACCAGCGGTTCATCGTGCACGTGGAGCGTTTTGCGGCGAGGATGCAGGAAAAAGGTCGCTAGCTATCGCGATCAGCTCATCGAGTCGAAAGGCTACGTCCCCGCGCCATGGTACATGGTCTTTTGAACAGGTGGCTGCGATTTGCCGGCGTCCAGCACCTCGCGCAATTTCTGCAGCAGGGCGCTGGGCGAGAACGGCTTCTGGACTAACGTAGTCGCTTCGTCGAGAATCCCGTGGTATGCGATCACGTCATCCGCATACCCCGACATATATACAACCCGCATCCGGGGCGCTACGGAAGTCAGACGCCTGGCCAGTTGCCGGCCGTTCACCAGTGGCATGACGACATCGGTGAGCAGAAGATCGATGGACTCTGCTTGCTTTTCCCACCTGCGGATCGCGTCTGTGCCGTCGTTGGCTTCGAGCACGCGATAGCCGGCGCCGGAAAGTGTTTCCTGGAGCATGCGGCGGAGCGGAACTTCGTCCTCCACCAAAAGGATGGTTTCGGTACCGCAAGTGATGGCGTTGAGCTGGGGCTCCGGTTTGTCGTCAGTCGTGGGCTCACGGAGTTGCGGCAGGTAGATGCGGAACGTAGCGCCGCTGCCGCGCTCGCTCCACACTACGATACCGCCTCCGTTCTGCCGCACGCTGCCGTAGACACTCGAAAGACCTAGCCCCGTGCCCTTACCGCGCTCCTTAGTAGTGAAGAATGGCTCGAATAAATGGCTCTTGGTTTCTGCGTCCATGCCCTCTCCGGTGTCGGAGACGGCTAGTTCGACGTAAGAACCCGCCAGTATCTCGCTCCCCTCGCAGTGCAAGCCTTCGTCCAGCGTGATGTTCTTCGTCGCAATGGTCAGGGCTCCCCCGCGCGGCATGGCGTCGCGCGCATTGGCGACCAGATTGATCAGCACCTGTTCCATTTGGTTGGCATCGGCGTTGATGGAGGCCAGATCGGGACTAAGCAGAGTATAGAGCGCGACATCTTCCCCGATCACCCGGCGGAGCATTTTTTCCAGGTTGGTAATGAGGCAGTTCAAGTCCACTCGCTTGGGCTGAATCATTTGGCGGCGGCTGAACGCCAGCAACTGCGTGGTGAGTGCGGCGGCCTGGTTGCCGGCTTTCACAATCTGCTCGGCGTGCGTGTGCAGGCGGTTGCCCGGCCGCAGCGAGTCGAGCATCATATGGCCGTAACCGTTGATGACGGTGAGCAGGTTGTTGAAATCGTGCGCGACTCCGCCCGCTAAGCGGCCGACAGCCTCCATCTTCTGCGAATGGCGAAGCTGCTCTTCGAGCTTTTTTCGCTCGCTGATGTCGGCGATCGCCATGATGATGGCGGACACGAATCCTCCGGCATCGCGCAGCGGCGCTGTCCAGACGGCGACGTCGATCAATCTGCCGTCTTTACGCCGGCGTTGGCGCTCCAGCCCGCTGATGAGCTCGCCCCGTTCGGCTCGCTCCAACTTATCCCGGAATTCCGCGATGTGCTGGTTGTCGACGAATGGCGGAGTTTGGTCCACGGCCTCGTCAGCAGTCCATCCGAACAGACGCTCCGCCGCCGGGTTCCAGCTAGTCACCTTGCCAGCATTATCCAAGGCAATGATGGCGAGTGGGGAAGACTGAATCACGGCTTGCTGGCGTTCGTTGGCTTGGCGCAAATTCTCTTGTTGCGCAGCCATCTGGATTTTCGCGCGCTCCACGGCCCTCGCCTTGCGCCGTGCCACAACGGCGAGTGCTCCACTGGTATACATGAGCAGGCCGATCAGGAGACTCAGGGCGAATAGAATCTGGCGGGATTGGGTCCAGGTATCGGGCGTGGGCCACACCCGCACCACCCAGGGCATCCCGTAGAAACTCACGCCGGCTTCAGAGAGATAAGGCGTTGCTTGCGGGCTGTTTGCCAGGGCACGGGCATAGAGGCGCTCGTCACGATGCGAAATCGAGGCTGCATAACCTCTGGGAATTTCTGAGTTAATGATGGAATTCAGCCAGTGATCCGTGCGCAATGGCGCTACCACACATCCATCAAACTTGCCGTGCCGGAACATCGGAATCAACACCAGAAGTGTTTTGGCGTTGTTCGATGCCGGGAAGATCGTGGTTTGGCGGGCGTCGCGTGCCGCGGCAACGGCAGGCCTTATGATTTCTGGTTGCAATGGCGTTGACGGAACACTCCAGCGGACCGTCGCTGACGCATCCACGAGGTTGATGGACTCCAGCTCCGAGTATCTCTCGTGTAGCTCCCGTGCCTCGGATTGCCACTCGAGTTGCCATGGATCGGCGTCCGCCCCCCAGCGCGTCACCAGCGCCTCGAGAGGTGCTACCTGAAAACTGATACCGGAGGTGATCTTGCTCTGGATATTGCGTGTAACGAGAGCCGCGGTCTGCGCCACCTGCACGGTTTCGCGCGATATCATCACGCGGCACAGTAATAAGGTTACGCACCATCCGCAAACGGCAATCATCAGCGGAAGCAGGTTCCATTGTGCGCGATGCAAGCGTGCACTGGCCCGGTCTTGGTGGTGCGGGGTAGCAGAAGAGTTATGGTACTTCTCGGCCACGTCGCTATTATACGGACCGATGATTCGTAAGTTAATACTCTAACTGGTGAAGCATCACTTACTAACAAAGGGCTGTTTACTTTAGATAATTGACGTCGCGGCGGTGCTGAACAATTGGGAACACCTCTGCCAAATGAGGAGCGATGGCGTGTTCCGTGTCAACCCTGATATCGGCCTTCTGAGAGCGAAGACGGTGGCTGTTTCGCGAGGCGGGCCGAAAAATTACGCTCCGGCGCCTGCGGTGGCGTAACCGGCGAGGAAGTGATGAAGAATACGTTGGCAGCGGCTTGCGTGGCGCGGACGTCGATTTTCGTGCAGGGAAGCTGACCCATACGCAGTTCCGCGACCTCGCCTGGAAGTTTGGGTTGGCTGCCACGCACCAGCGGCAGCTCATCTACGATGCCGTCGCGGCTGCTCCCGGACACTATTCGCCTGAGGAAGATCTATGCCGATGTCTGGCGCCGCGTTCCATCCATTTCTTTCGCCACGGTTTAGAAATATCCGTCTCTTCGTCGAGCACGGTTTGCTGCGCGAGGTCAGTCCTCATGCGCCGTGTTGCGAGTGGACGGAAATCTCGGCCCGCATCACCAGCTCGTCTGCACCCGCTGCAAGTCTGTCGAGGACATCGAGGGCGATTTTGTGGATTTCCAACGCTGTCCCGGCAGGTCCCGGGCGGCTTTGATCTGACGCAACCGCTGATCGTGGTCTATGGGCTCTGTCAGTCGCGCGGTCCCAGCAAGCAAAAAGCATGAGTCTTGACAAAATATCACATTAGATATAGTCTAAACCTTTCATGGACGCCGAGGCGATTAAACGGTCCTTGGAAGGCAGCGGGTTGCGGTGCACTGCGCAGCGCTACGCCGTGATGGCGTTCTTAATGGAACACAACAGGCATCCCACGGCTGTGGAAATCTTCGAAGCCGTGAATCGCCTGGATCCACGCTCTTCAAGGGCCACGACTTATAATAATCTGCGGGACTTGGTGCAGGCGGGTTTGGTGCGTGAAGTGGCCGTCGAGGGCCGCGCCGCGCGATTCGATGCGAGAGGCATGCGGCATCACCACTTCATCTGCGACCGCTGCGGCAATGTTGAGGACATTGAGTGGTACGACGTGCCCAGGCCCGCCTCGGGCTCCCTCGGTAAGCGGGTTCTTCGCGAATGCGAGCTCATTTTCCGGGGGCTCTGCACGAAGTGCGCTCCGCGGCGCGCTTCCCGTTAAGGGTCGTAGGCGGATGAATGGGGCGCGTCAGCGAGCGTGGCCGCGGGCGTTTGCGCGAATGGCAAGCGCCAGGATGGGTTCGTAGTTCGTCACAGTCTTTTTGACTAATTCAAAGGAAGGCAAACATATGGATAAAACGCTCACTGCAGCAGACGGGGCAGTTGTCCCCGGCAATCCACAGCAACACTCGTCAACCGAAAACAAGTGCCCGGTAACGGGCGGCGCTCACAGACACACGACGGCTGCGGCCCCGACAAATGCGGACTGGTGGCCGAATCAGCTCAACCTGAAGATCCTGCATCAGCACTCCCCGCTATCCAATCCTATGGACAAGGGATTCAATTATGCCAAAGAATTCAAAACCCTCGACCTGAACGCCGTGGTCAAGGACCTCCATGCCTTGATGACGACGTCGCAGCCCTGGTGGCCGGCCGATTATGGCCACTATGGGCCGCTTTTCATTCGTATGGCGTGGCACAGCGCAGGTACGTACCGCATCGGTGACGGCCGCGGCGGGGCAGGCTCCGGCGAACAACGTTTTGCGCCCCTCAATAGCTGGCCGGACAATGCGAGTCTCGATAAGGCTCGCCGATTGCTCTGGCCGATCAAGCAGAAGTATGGCCGCAAACTCTCGTGGGCCGATCTCATGGTTCTTGCCGGGAACGTCGCTCTGGAGTCGATGGGGTTCAAGACCTTCGGTTTCGGAGGCGGGCGCGTCGACGTCTGGGAGCCCGGCGAGGACATCTTTTGGGGGGCTGAGGGCAAGTGGCTCGGGGACGAGCGCTACACCGGCGATCGTCAGCTCGACAACCCTCTCGCCGCCGTTCAGATGGGCCTGATTTACGTGAATCCGGAAGGACCCAATGGAAAGCCGGATCCGGTCGCTGCGGCACGCGATATCCGAGAGACCTTCGCCCGCATGGCGATGAATGACTATGAGACCGTTGCGCTCATTGCAGGCGGGCACACGTTCGGCAAAACCCACGGTGCTGCCGATCCGAGTAAGTATGTCGGCCCAGAGCCTGAAGGCGCCCCCATCGAGGAGCAGGGCCTGGGCTGGAAAAACACCTTTGGCAACGGCAACGGCGCCCAGACGATCACCAGCGGAATAGAGGTCACATGGACCACCACCCCGGTAAAGTGGAGCAACAACTTCCTTGAAAACCTGTTCGAGTATGAATGGGAACTCACGAAGAGCCCGGCCGGAGCGAACCAGTGGACTCCGAAGAATGGCGCTGGAGCGGGCACTGTTCCCGAGGCCCACGATCCGTCGAAGCGGCGGGCGCCGGGAATGCTAACCACGGACCTCGCACTGCGGATGGACCCGATCTACGAGCCCATCGCCAGGCACTTCCTCGAGAATCCCAAGGAGTTCGCCGACGCCTTCGCCAAGGCGTGGTTTAAGCTCACGCACCGCGACATGGGGCCTGTTTCGCGGTACCTTGGCCCGCTCGTTCCCAAGGAGCCCCAGCTTTGGCAAGACCCTGTCCCCGCAGTGGATCATGCATTAATCGGGGATCAGGACGTTGCTGCTCTGAAGGCCAAGATCCTAAAATCCGGACTGTCGATCTCCCAACTGGTCACGACCGCGTGGGCGTCGGCAGCGACGTTCCGCGGCTCCGACAAGCGCGGTGGAGCCAACGGCGCGCGCGTTCACCTCGCTCCCCAAAAGGACTGGGAAGTGAATCAGCCGGCAGTACTGGCGAAGACCCTCCAGACGCTGGAGTCGATCCAGAAGGATTTCAACAAAGCGCAATCCAACGGTAAGAAAGTCTCGCTGGCTGACGTGATCGTTCTGGGCGGCTGCGCAGCCGTCGAGGAAGCTGCGAAAAGGGCAGGGCACGGCGTGAAGGTTCCCTTCTCGCCCGGGCGCACGGATGCTTCACAGGAGCAGACCGACGTCCAATCCTTCGCCGTACTGGAGCCGGCCGCAGACGGGTTCCGCAACTACGTCCGGAAGGGACAACAAATACCGGCGGAGGAGCTGTTGGTGGATCGGGCGCAGTTGCTGACCCTGACTGCCCCCGAGATGACGGCTCTCATCGGCGGCATGCGCGCTCTGAATGCCAACTTCGGGCAATCCAAACACGGTGTCTTCACCAACCGGCCCGAGACGCTGACGAATGATTTCTTCGTCAACCTCCTCGACATGAACACCAAGTGGCAGGCCTCCTCTACATCCGAAGGCGTGTATGAGGGGCGCGATCGCGCGACGGGCGAACTCAAGTGGACCGGCACGCGTGTCGACCTTATCTTCGGTTCGAACTCCCAGCTCCGGGCAGTAGCGGAAGTCTATGCATGCAACGACTCGAAAGAGGCGTTCGTGAAGGACTTCGTGGCTGCCTGGAACAAGGTGATGAACCTTGATCGCTACGACCTCGCCTGAGCTCGGCGGAAAAGAGAGCTGTCAACTTGGTACTAACCCCCGTTCCTGTTGTTTGGATCGGCAAGCTCCACGGTATCCAAGTACCCAAACCGGTCGCTAGATGAACTAGCTTCCTCAAGAACGGCAGGTCGCTCGCTGGCTTCAGTAGCTAGCGGGCGACTGCCGTCTCCATTCTTCAACGGTGCGGCGCCCCGGTAGCTTCCTGGCGTTGGCTCAGGTCGCCATCCGGGAACGCCACGACCACCCAAGGCACATCCGCCGATTTCAGAGTCGCCTGCCACTCAACCGTGGTGGTCTTGCCTGACTCAAGCACAAGTGTCCTTTCAGACTGACCCACGTCGAGGTTGAAGGCCCGCAAGGTGAACGCGTGGCGTCCGGTGCCATTGGCGGAAAGGCGCACGGTCATCGCCCCGCCAGCGCCCGCCTCGGAGGAAATGCGGAAATCGACCGCTTGCGCCGGCCGCAGATCCACGTGGTGAGTGCCGCCGGGTAACAACGAAACAGCCATGTGTACACCGGCCTGTGACACGGTGTAGCGGCCCTGCGGAAGCCACGTGCGGAACCGTCCGGTGGTGAAATCCGGCATCACGACGGTGTTTCCTGACCCGGACGCCGGCCGGAACTCCACCGGCTCGCGCGTAGCCGGCGGCGAGATACCATCCACCAATGCCGGGCCCGCCACATCCTGCATCAGCCAGAACCAGCGCCCCACCGGGTGCACCCAGACCTCTTTATAGTTGAAACAGTTCTGCACCGGCCAATACGGCTCATCGTTGTTCGCCCGCGTTTCGATGCCCACCGGCAGCGATCCCACGATATCGCCCGAGCGCTCCGAATACTGTGGCGGGAAGTCGTAGCCTTCACCGTACATGGCGCTCTCGCTGAAGGGATTGCGGCCCAGTACCCACTCCACCTGTTTCCCGGCTAGATCGGCGGCGTCGGGGTCGCCGCGCAAATGCGCAGCCGCAGCCAGCGCCTTGGCCTGGGAAAGCAGCACACCGAAATGGCCCCGGCGCTCCATCCAGATGGGAAACATGCGCAGGAAGTAATCGCCGCCGAGCGGCACGCCGTGATGAAGCTGGTCTCGGAAGATGTTGCGCGTCAGGGGATCGGAGGCGCTGGTTTCGGGTATCTTCAGGGCCTCGCTTTCCCGGTAAACCGAGGCTGGCAGCACGCCATACGGCTCGGTGAACCGTGCCGCGGCCTTCAAGTAATATTCGGAGTGCAGCGCCGCAACGGCGTACCAGCGCATCCAATCGGGATGATCGGGAAATACTTCGCACAGCCGCGCCATCGCCACCACCGGCGCCTGCTCGTTGCCCACGTGGGATGCGTGATACAAATCCTCCTGCCGCGGGTTGGTGTAGAAGAAGCCGGCGAGCGGCGTCTTCCAGTCCGGAAGCTTCTGGTGTTGCGAGCCGATCACCACCTCGGCTAATTCGAACGCCTTGTCCGCGTATCGCTTCTCGCCCGTATCCTGGTAGAGATCGGTGGAGGCTATGATGCCGATGGCCGCCAGCTCGAGGTCTGGCCCCGCATAAGCGCCGGCCGCCAGGGGCCGGTGATGCTCGCGTCCCTTGACGGCAAACTCCCAGTCCTCCTGCGCCGTGCGTAGGCTGCGCTGTGCCTTTTCGGGGTCGCTTTCTTTCAGAACGCGCCAGGCGCGCGCCTCCACTGCGGCCGAAAGGTAATTGACGCTCGGGTTGTTTTGAGCCGCGGTCTGGCGATCGTCGGAGTCACCCAGAATGCCATTCGTGTAGGAATCGATGGCAATGAAGTCCGCGCGGTAGCCGTCGCCGAAACGTGTCTTGAGCACCCAGTCCAGGCCCCACTTGGCTTCCTCGATCACCCGGCGGCACAACACCGGATCTTCGCCCCGCGCCTGCATCCGCTCGGCCAGCGCCAGCAGGCCGTACACGGCGTCCGAAGTGTTCACCGGCCCTTGTGAAAGGTCGCCCGCGTCGTGCCACCCGCCATTCATTACGATCTGCTTGCCGTTGTGAGTGAGCAGCGCGTCACGGTGGCAGACGCCGTGGATGCCGGGGATCTCGAAGCCGCAGCGTTCGACGTACAGAAAGTTGAGGGCCTTCCAGATGCTGTCGCGCCAGGAGCCGTCGCCGATCGCAAAGGAGCGCGTGGCGCGTCCGCCCGCCTGAATCGCATACGTGCCGGGTTCGCGCACTTCCGAAAAATCCAGAACCTGGTATTGACCCAGACGCGTGCTGACGCGGCTCACCGGCTTGCGCAGCACCACCGCCGCCCCGGTCTCCATGCGGATCAACTGGAACTCGCTCGCGTCCAGGTCGCTCGCCACGGCCGTCTTAGCCGCCCCCGCCGGATAGCCGCTGTGGCTGAACGCAATCCGCCCCGGCGCGACGTTCCAGCCTTCGTAATGATCGGCGTCCACACGCTCCAGTTCCAGTTGATCGAGGTCGAACACCACATGGTCGCCTGGTTCCGCATTGGCCTTGGGCACCGCGTAACCAAAATCAACTGCGGTGACTTTGTCGCGCGCCAGCGGGCCGATCTCCCAGACAATGTGGTTCCAGGCGCGGTTCTGCAAGATAACGAAGTGATAGCCCTCGCGGCGAGACATATCCGGGAGTTTCTCCGATCCGCCGCTATGCAGCGTCAGGACGAAAGAGATGGCGTCTATACCGTCGATCTCCGCGTAGATCCATACCGAAATGCGATTGAAGCGCGTCCAATCTTCGTCCGGCACAGGGCGCGTGGCCTCGACCTGGCCCCAATAGGGCTTGGAACCGTAGCTGCCGGCCGGACCCGTCGGTCCTTGTGTACCGGAAGGTGGAATAGCGCGCAGGCGCAGCGCATGCCCCCCATGCCGGACGCGCTCCGTGGTGAGCGCCATATCGCCCTCGCCGCGGAACCTCCAGGTGGAGAGATCTTCCATGTCGTCCAGCATGCGCGAGTCGAGCACTTTCTTGTTCTGCCAGCGAAAAGCCGCGCCATCTTCGTAGCGCGCCTTGATCGGCATAGCCGGTGGCTCCTGTGCCGGGAGCAGCACCGGCGCCAGCAAAGAGAGGACAACGAATCCAGTGTTCATGATGAAGCCCATCCACCTACCGATTGCGTAGACACTGCTTCAGACCCTCGGCAGTGTGTAAGGTTGCCGATACTCCTTACTGAGATATGCATTCGCTGCTTTGTCATTCCCAAAAGTTTCTGTCTTGGGGTCGAAGACGATCTCCCGGCCCAGGCGGGAAGCGATGTTGCCCAGGTGGCAGATCGTTGTGGCCAGCCGGCCGATCTCGACATCCGCATTGGGCCGCTGGCGACTCTTGATACACTCGATAAAATTTCTCTCGTGCAAGCCCCTCGGTGACTCCGATCCCTCTGAAGAGGGCCCGGTACTCCCGTCCTTGTAGTAAACCTTCCAACTGCCTTCGTGGCCTTCCCCGTGGATCATCAGGCTTCCCTCGCTGCCGTGGAAACCGATACCCTCCTCGCTTCCATCGATCGGATGGTGCTTGGCAAAGCTGCGCAATTCCCATACGAGCACCAAGTCGCCATAACCGTATGTGACGATTTGGGTATCAGGAACCTCCTTCGCATCATCGAGCCAGTAAATCCCGGCATTGCCCGACACGCGCGTAGGAAGACAGTTTTCCACGCCGCGCAACGCCTGAATGCCCCAGAGCGCGACATCCAGCATGTGCACACCCTGATTTCCCAGCTCGCTATTTCCGTAATCCCAAAAGAACCGCCACGTGTAATGGAACCGGTTGATGTTGAAGGGGCGCTTGGGCGCTGGGCCCAGCCACTGGTCGTAGTCCACCGTCGACGGCGGATCGCTATCCGGCGGTCTTCCGATACTTTCGCGCACCTGGCATTCCCAGGCCGTAACTTCGCAGATCTTGCCCAGTTTTCCGGATTTCACAAATTCAATGGCGCTTTGAAAATTTGGGGCGCTTCGGTTTTGAGTGCCTACCTGGACAACCCGGTTGTATTTGCGCGCCGCTTCGCGAATGAGGTGCCCTTCTTGGATCGTTTGCGAGAGTGGCTTTTCGACATAAACATCTTTCCCGGCCTGGCACGCAAGCAGAGCGATATTCGTGTGCCAGTGGTCCGGCGTGGCGATGATGACGCCGTCAATATCCTTGTCGTCCAGCAGCCTTCGAAATTCCTTGGTGGTTCCTGGAGCTTTGTTCTGAGCTTTCTCGAAGTCGGGGCTGACTTTGTCGAGGATGGCCTGATCGAGGTCGCAGAACGTCTTGATCTCAGCCCCTTCCCGTATTGCCCGCAAAGCATCCCCGCGGCCCTGGTTGCGGCCTCCGATCAGCCCCAGCACAACCCGCTCATTGGCGCCTTGCGCGCGCGGATTCCAGTTGATGAACCCTGCCAACGCTGAAGCCGTCCCTATCTGTTTCACAAACGACCTGCGGTTTTCCTCTTGCATGAGTTGTCTCCTTAAGCCTTAGGCCCGATGCGATGCCTACTCGCCGGGATACACGTACAGTCTATTCCCTCCGCGCGCATGTGGCGCGCCCGCACCGGTGCCGGCAGTCGGCCTCACCAAAGCCCGCGAGCGCCTCATCTGAGATATGCTCTTCAGACAAGGAGATCAGAAATGCGCCGGAGAGACTTTTTGCCCGCGCTGGCCACGTCCGCTGCGGTAGCGCAGACAGTCGCGGAGCGCAAGGGGCGGCTGAAGCAGTGCGTCACGCGCGGAGTGTTTGGGCGGAGCATGAGCTTCGAGGACACCTGCCGTGTTGCGGCGGAGATGGGATGCAAAGGATATGATCTGATCGGCCCCGCGGAGTGGCCCATTCTCAAGAAGTACGGTCTGATTCCCACAATGTACCCGCCGGGACCGGGTGGAACGATTGCCGATGGGATCAATCGGAAGGAAGATCACGATAGGTTGGAGAAAGCCATGCACGCCGCCATCGATGAAGCGGCGGCCAACGGGGTGCCGAGCATCATCACGTTATCAGGTACCCGGAAAGGGATGCCGGATGCTGAGGGCGCTGACAACTGTGTAGCGTGGTTCAACCGTATCAAGGCGCATGCCGAAGATAAGGGCGTGAACATCTGTATTGAATATCTCAACAGCAAGGTGAATCACAAGGACTACATGTTCGACCACATTACGTGGGGCGTGGACGTGATGAAGCGAGTCAATTCACCGCGAGTGAAGATTCTTTTCGACATTTATCACGCGCAAATCATGGACGGCGATATCGTGCGCAACATCCGCGACAACTTCCAATGGATTGGGCATTTCCATACGGGCGGAAATCCCGGCCGGCATGAAATCGACGAAACGCAGGAGTTAAACTACCATTTCATTGCACAGGCGATCGCGGATCTGGGATACAAAGGGTATGTGGCCCACGAATACGGGCCGGCACAAGGGCGGGATCCCATTGCGAGCCTGAAGCAAGCGCTGACTACCTTCGATGTTTGAATTATGACCAGGAATAATCTCCTCTTTCTAGCCCTGATTCTGACTTCATTTGCGTCCACAGGAAGGGCGGAGCGTCTCGCTTCCCTGAATGCTGGGGGTTGGAACATCGAAGCGGACGGTAACCGGGGGACGGTACTGATTCGTCAACACGCCCTCGGCACGCTGCTGCAAGATGTGCGGTTCGGCCTGAAGAACCATGAGGCCCTGCAATCCTTCCGGCAGTGGGACGTCGTCAAATCCGCCGAAAATCGGCTCACGATCCGAACCGGCAGCCCAAGGACAGGTTGGGAGATCGAGATCGGCGATAACATCCTCACCATTTCCTGTACTTCCTACGCAGCAGTGGTAACGGCCGAAGCGCCAGCCCCGATTACACGAATTCCCGCTCGCACACTGGATATCGCGGGTGTCCCGCTCGTGTGGCAAGGGACAAACGAAGTGAAAAGCAGCTACGGCGCCGGAATGACCAGCAACCGGTCGTATCTGCCGCGCAAAAATGCGAACGCCATGTATTTCGGATTGGGCGAGGTCTCGGGCGGGCAGTTCCATAGCCTCTTCGATCGTCCAACAGACACTGCCATTGATTTCGAAGCCGGAACGTTATTGGAACGCGACCCGCACAATACCACTCTGCTCCGGGTGACTCTCCCGGTTCCAGGCAACACAGTGGTGAGAGTCGTACCGGATTATTACACGAAGCGGCTCGGTGTGCCGTATTACGTCCCTTTCGATGACAGCTATTTCAAGAGCGCTCCCATGGTTTGGTCAAGCTGGACTAGCTATTATGAGGTGGTTACGGAAGGCGACGTCATCAAAAATGCGGATTGGTTGGCAGCTAACTTAAAACCGTACGGATTTCAGTATGTGCAATTAGACGATGGATATGACCGGTCGGCAATTGAGCCACATACATGGATTGGTCCGTGGGATAAGAAGAAGTTCCCTCATGGTCCACAATGGCTCACTGCTTATATCAGGGAACGGGGTTTACACGCTGGACTCTGGCTGGTGCCTAATGCCTATGCCGGAGCGTTGAAGACGCATCCGGACTGGTACCTTCGCGACAAGAACGGTAAAACAATTCCTGACTATTTAACCCCCGCCCTCGACTCTACCAATCCTGAAGTTCTGGAATTCCTGACGCACCTTTTTAAGACGCTGGACGATTGGGGCTTTGACTATTACAAGTTCGACGGCGAGCATGCCATCGCGAAATATGTCCCGAGCGTTGACCGCTCACGGTTGCACCAGCCGTCCGCGGATCTCCTCGATAATTATCGCAAACGCCTGAAGCTCATTCGGGAGACCCTGGGTCCGAACCGGTTTATTGAGGGCTGTCCGGCGGGGACCCCATTGAACGGCATTGGCTACTTCAACTCTTATTTCAATGGGCACGATCTATACAACAACTGGCAGGGTATGCACCCGCTGTTCAGCTCCATCAGCGCCAACGGCTTCTTAAATCATGTTGTCGCCTACGTCATGCCGGGAGAAGGGCTGGAGCTTGGCGAGCCAATGACCGTGGAGCAGGCTTCGAAGAGCCGGCCTCCCGTGGTCGTTGAAACCGCACGCACCCGCGAACGGCCAATGACAGGCTTCGGCACGACTCTGCCTGAGGCAAGAACGTTGGTGAGCATCATCGCCCTTACCGGTGTCGCTTACCCACTTGCCAGTGTGATGCCCGAACTGCCGCCAGCGCGCGTAGAGCTTTTGAAGGTGACCATGCCGACGCTTCCCATCCTGCCGATGGACTTGTTTAGTCGCGGCAATGATATCGAGTGGGATACCTTCCAGCACACCTCGGCCGACTACTACATTCATAACTACCCTGAACTCCTCGATCTGAAAGTCAATAACACATTGGGCGCCTATGACGTGGTAGGCCTGACTAATTGGCGTAGCGGGACGGCAAGGAACGAGCTTGTCTTTTCCGATTCGCTCGGATTGCCGACCGCTGCCACTTACATTGCTTTCGATTTTTGGAATCGAAAACTGCTCGGCACGTTCCAGGATCGGCTCCCGCTTGATGTGGACTCACATGACACGAGAGTCATCCTTTTACATCGCGATCTGCAGCGCCCGCAGGTCCTGGGAACGTCGCGGCACATCACGGGTGCTTATTCGCTTAGTAAGGTATTGTGGGACGAAGCAACGGCATCGCTCGCCGGCACCTCTCAATCGGTGCCTGGCGACCCTTACAGCGTATGGGTCCATGTACCACGTGCTTTCCGCTCGACCTCGGTTGCTGGATCCACGGAAGCGGGTAACAGCGTAGCCGTGCAGCAGCAGCGTGAAGGCGATCTACTGACGCTCACCTTCACGGGTGTCGAAAAGCCGGTTCAGTGGACGGTCAAGTTCATGCGGGAGTAAGTCGCCTTTTCCCTGCGATGAATCATAATATCTGCATGACTGACCTCCGTTCCCGTTTCCAATTTGCATCCGCGCCTGTCAGTTGGGGTGTTCAGGATGACTATGGTCCAGCGTGGGGGCAACCTTACCAGACCATCTTGGATGAAATGGTCGCCGGCGGCTACACCGGCACGGAACTCGGACCCTACGGCTATCTGCCGAAAGATCCCGATGTCCTCCGGCCGGTTCTCCAGAAGAAAAATCTGACCATGCTCTCCTCCTTTGTGCCCGTGCCCCTAGCCGGCCCATCGCGCGCGAGTTCGGCGATCGATCAGATTCGCAAGGTTGGCACGCTGCTAGCCGCACTCCAGGCACCGTACATCGTACTTGCGGACGCGCAGTCTCCCGAGCGCCGGAAGATTGCCGGACGCGTGCCACCGGATGGCAGTCAGTCACTTACTCCGACTCAATGGCGCGAAGTCGCTCGAGTAGTTACAGAGGCGGAGCGGGTCGCCGCCGATTTCGGCCTCGATCTCGTATTTCATCCGCACGTAGCCACTTATGTGGAAACTCCTCGTGAAACCGAGGAGCTGTTTGATGCTGTATCCGCCACCAAAATGGGCCTTTGCTTGGATACAGGGCACTGCTTCTACGGAGGGGGAGATCCTGTTCTAGAAGCCGGGAAATACAAACACCTGCTGCGTTACGTCCACATCAAGGACATCAATCAAAGCGTTCTTGTTGAGTCGAACCGGAGAGAACTCAACTTCGATGACGCGGTCGGAGCTGGTGTGTTTTCACAAATCGGTGACGGCTGCATCGATTTTCCCGCCTTCTTTCGAACCCTCCTGAAGAACGCGTACTCAGGCTGGCTGGTCGTCGAACAAGACGTCAAGTTCGGCGCCACAACTGTCCCTCCGGCCGAAAGTATGGCCGCGAGCCTGCGTTACCTGCATGGAGTGGTTAGCCAACTTTCCTGACAATGAGCCACTTACTGGCTCGCCCTAACCCACGTAGCGTGCTCGTACTTTTGTGGTCGAACAGAAGGCTGTCCCCATCAGCACCGAGAAGGTATCCGCACCCTTCCTGCCCTTGCTAAATTGATCCCATGACCCCCAACGACGTGCGCACTCGGTTTCGCGGCGTTTTCGGATTCCCTATCACCCCGTTCCGTCAGGATCTCTCACTCGATCTGGATGGCTTGGCGCGCAACGTTGACCACATGTCGCGCCACCCATTCTGCGCCCTGGTCGCTGCCGGTGGGACCGGCGAACTATACTCGCTCACTGTCGCGGAAATCATAGAGATCGTGCGCGTCACCGTGGAAGCGGCCGCAGGCCGCATGCCCGTCGTTGCTGGCGTGGGCTTCAATGTGGCGACGGGTGCCGAGATCGCCCGCGGCGTCGAGAAGGCGGGTGCCGAATGTCTGCTGGTGCTGCCGCCCTACTACTCCAATCCGCCCGAACAGGGCCTGTTCGATTACTACCAAGCCACCGCCCGCGCCACCGGCCTGCCGCTCATGATCTACAGCCGCGATTGGGCTGTCTTCTCTCCGGAGCAGGTTGCCCGCCTGGCTGAACGGCTGCCCTCCCTTGCTGCCTGGAAGGACGGTCAGGGTGACGTCCGCAATTATCAGCGCATCATGAGCTACGTCGGTGATCGTCTTGCCTGGCTCGGCGGCATCGGTGACGATTGCGTCCCAGCCTACTTCGCCATCGGTGTGCAAGCGTACACATCGAGCATCTCGAATATCGCGCCGAAGCTGTCCTTGCAGTTGGCTGACGCCGGTTTGAAGGGGGATTTCGTGCGGCTCGCCGGCTTGATGCGCCGCTACGTCCATCCGCTCTACGCGATCCGGGACCGGCAGCGCGGCTATGAAGTGGCCGTCATGAAAGCCGCGATGGAGATTCTGGGAATGCCCGCTGGTCCTGTGCGGCCGCCGCTCGCTAACTGCCGGCCGCAGGATCTTGGGGACATCCGCAAGTTGATGGATGTGTATCGCGATGTATTAAAAGAGAGGGAGTCCGGCGAATCGGCGGAACGCTCCCCAACGGGAGCGGGAAGGATTTTTCGGTAGGGCATCAGAGGCAAAATGGGAAGAAGCTGCGGGGGACCGAAATCCCTCTTTGCCCTAGACTCTACGCCCGGCACATCCGCTCACCGTCGTACACGAGCCTGTTTCGGTTGAAAACACCCCAAATAAATTCATTGTAGGGGTGTCACTCTATGGCACAGGTGTGACTCGTCAGACCTGCCGCTTCCAAATCGAGCAGCATCCGCTTCCATTCCAGCCCGCCCCCAAACCCGACCAGCTTCCCGGAGGAGCCAATCACGCGGTGGCACGGCACAATGATGGGAATCGGGTTGCGGCCGTTCGCCGCTCCCACAGCCCGCACTGCACGCGGCGCGCCGATCCGTTCCGCGAGCTGGCGGTAGCTGCGCGTTTCGCCGTAGGGGATGTTGCGCAGCTCATTCCACACGCGCTTCTGAAACTCGGTGCCTACCATTTCGAGTGGCAAGTCGAATGCCCGCAGATCACCGGCGAAATAAAACCGAAACTGTCGCAAAGCTTCGCGCATCAGACGGGATGAGTGACTTTCGACACCGTGCGACCCAAATTCGACACGCCGCACTCCAGCCGGGCCGGTTTCAATAGAGATGGAGAATCCCGCGCGAACCTCCAAGTCACTCCATTCGTACATGAGTTAAGTCTTGCAGATTGTGCTTTTTTAATCCAGTTTTGTAGCCGGCTGCCCTGTATCAGATCGGCACAAGCTGTTATAATTTAGGGTTTTAGCCCCGACATTCGATATGCCCTTGAAGCCGATCGCTGCGAATCACAGCGTGGAAAAAAGGATCTACTTGCTACGGCCCCGCGGATTCTGCGCGGGTGTTGTGCGCGCGATTGACGTGGTTAAAATCGCCCTCGATTTGTACGGCCCTCCGGTGTATGTCCGGAAGGAAATTGTGCACAACAAGCACGTTGTGGACGAACTTCGGGAGGCGGGGGCCATCTTCGTCGAGGAGCTGGCGGAAGTGCCGATGGGTGCGCGGGCCATCTTCAGCGCCCATGGCGTTTCCCCGGAAGTGCGCCGTGAGGCAAAAGTGCGGCAGTTGCAGGTGATCGATGCCACCTGTCCTTTGGTAACAAAAGTGCACCTCGAGGCAGTAAAGTTCGCCAAAGAGGGCCACACGATCGTACTGATTGGCCACAAAGATCATGACGAGGTGACCGGCACGCTGGGAGAGGCGCCGGGCCAGACATTTCTGGTGTCGTCGGTGGCAGACGTGGATGCATTGCGCGTTCCGGATGCGGCGCGCGTGTGCTATCTGACGCAGACCACGCTGAGTCTGGACGAGACGCGCGATATCGTGATCCGGCTCAAGGAGCGGTTTCCGCAGATTCAAGGTCCGCCGGCGCAGGATATTTGTTATGCGACCGAGAACCGGCAGATGGCGGTGAAGGCGGTGGCGTCGGTTTGCGACCTGCTGCTGGTCGTGGGATCGCAGAACAGTTCGAATTCGAAACGATTGGTTGAGGTTGGCGAGAATTCCGGTGTCCGTTCGTACCTGGTGAACGACTGGGGCGACGTGGACAACGAATGGCTCTCCGGTGTGAAAAACGTGGCGGTGACGGCGGGAGCGTCGGCGCCCGAGCACCTGGTGGATCAGTTGATTGCGTCCCTGAGAGACCACGGCTTTCACCAGTTGGAGGAAGTAGAGTTAGTGGAGGAAGATGTGCGGTTTTCGCTGCCCGGTGAGCTGGCGCACGCGGCTTCCGCTTTGACCACAATATCCACCCGATGAGTCCAACGATAGAACGGCAAGGCAGCTTGGTTCGGGCAATCGCGACGGCCGTCAAGCGTGCGGCGGCAAATCTGGAGGCGCAGCAGGACGCGCAAGGATGCTGGTGCGCGGAGCTGACCGCCGACACGACGCTCGAGTCCGATTACATTCTGTTGCAACTCTGGATGCATCCCCCGGTGAACGGCGTTTGGAATCCGCCCACCGTGGCATTAGTGAAAAAGGCGGCGCAATCGATTCTGGCGCGACAGCTTCCCGACGGCGGCTTCAATATCTATCAGCAGGGGCCGACGGAGATCAGCGCAACGGTCAAGGCTTACACCGCGTTGCGGCTCGCGGGCCTCGGAGTGGACGATCCGCGCCTGGCGCGGGCGCGCGAATGCATTCTGGCTCGCGGCGGGATCCAGGCTGCCAACAGCTACGTCAAGATCAATCTCAGCCTGTTCGATCTGTACCCGCGCGAGCACGTCCCAACGATTCCGCCGGAGATGATGCTGCTCGGCCAGATGATCTACCAGGTGTCATCATGGACGCGGGCGATTGCCGTTTCGCTATCGATCGTACACTCGCACAATCCACGGCGCCCGGTGCCTGAGGGTTTCTCGCTCGAAGAATTGTTTCTGCCCGGCGTTAGTCCGGCGTTCGGACGCGATGCCGAGTGGTTTACCTGGCGGAACGTATTTCTGCGCATTGACCGGTTCCTGAAATTTTGGGAACGAAACGGCCCGCGGAGTATCCGCCAGAGAGCGCTGCGCGCGGCCGAACGCTGGATGATCGAGCACTGCCAGGACGCGGATGGCTTGGGCGCCATCTATCCGCCCATGATGTACACCATCATGGCGCTCGATGTCCTGGGGTATGCGGAAGATCATTCGGCGCGCCAGGAAGCGGTGAGGCAGTTCGACCGCCTGATGGTGGACGATGGGCGGCGGCCGTTGTTCTTCCAGCCGTGCTTTTCGCCGGTCTGGGATACTTCGATCGGCATGTTCGCGCTGGGGGAAAGCGGAGCGGCGCCCCAGGCGGTATCGCGAGCGGCGAACTGGCTGCTGGAAAGAGAGATCCGGCAGAAGGGCGATTGGTCGGTGAAGCTTCCCAAGACCGAGCCTTCGGGCTGGGCGTTTGAGTTCACCAACGCGCATTATCCCGATATTGACGACACGGCGATGGTACTGCTGGGCCTGAGCCGGGCCCAGGCGTCCGATGCACCGGCGCAGCGAGCCACCGAACGGCGCGCGCTGCAATGGATTCTGGACATGCAGTCATCCGACGGCGGCTGGGCGGCGTTCGACAAGGACAATAACTGGGAGTTTCTGAGCAATGTTCCGTTCGCGGACCACAACGCCATGCTCGACCCAACCTGCGCCGATATCACCGGCAGGGTTCTCGAATCGCTGGGCGCATTTGGGCTGGACCGGAGCCATCCGCAGGTGCGGCGCGGCGTGGATTACCTGGTGCGCACGCAGCAGGCCGACGGGAGCTGGTACGGCCGCTGGGGCGTAGCCTACATTTACGGCACGTGTTTCGCGTTGCGCGGTTTGCGCGCGGCCGGAGAGAATGACCGGGAAGTCCACGTGCTACGCGCGGGCGAATGGCTGCGCGCCATCCAGAATGCGGACGGTGGCTGGGGCGAAAGCTGCGCCAGCTATGACAATGGCGCGTTCACGCCGGTCAAGAGCACGCCGTCGCAGACGGCATGGGCTGTACTCGGCTTGATGGCGGGCGGCGACACCAATAGCTTGAGTCTGCATCAGGGCATCGAGTACCTGCTCGAAACGCAGCGGCCCGACGGCGGCTGGAACGAGGCGCTCGCCACGGGCACGGGTTTTCCGAAAGTTTTTTATCTGACGTATCACTTGTACAGGCTCTACTTTCCGTTACTAGCTCTAGCCGAATTTGCGAAGCTGAACGAATCACGCACGACGGAGCAATAATGCGATTCCCAATTTCCATGACGGCCGGCATGGCCCGGTACATTTTCAAGAACAAGCGGCGGCCACGGCCGGAATGGCAGAAGACTATGGCGTCGGCGCCGGATGCCGCGAATCCATTCCGCATCCTGCCGGCCGGCGTGGTGGCGGGTGAGGCGCGCGAGCCGCATCCCATGATCAATAAACGCTTCCCGATCGTGCTGATGCTCGAGCCGCTGCACGCCTGCAATTTAACCTGCACCGGCTGCGGGCGGATTCGCGAGTACGAATCCACGATCACGGAACGAATTCCGCTTGAAGAGTGCCTGGCGGCGGTAGATGAGTGCGGCGCGCCCATGGTTTCGATCTGCGGCGGCGAGCCGATGATGTATCCACAAATCGGACAGTTGGTGGCGGGGATTCTGGAGCGCAATAAGCACATTTACCTTTGCACGAACGGAATGTTCATTGTGAAGCGCCTGCATGAATTTACTCCCGACCGGCGCTTCTTCTTTAACGTGCATCTGGATGGCCTGGAGAAGACGCACGATCTCTGCGTCGAAAAAGAAGGCGTGTTTCGCGAGGCCATCGAGGGTATCAAGGCAGCCAAGAAGGCCGGCTTCATGGTGTGCACCAATACCACGGTCTACAAAGAAACCGACATGAAGGAGATCGAGGCGCTGTACGAGTACCTCGAGCAATTTAACGTGGACGGCCACCAGCTTTCGCCGGCCTACGGCTATTCGGCGGTGAATGATCGCGAGATTTTCATGACGCGCGACGACATCCACGAAAAATTCAAAGACGTGGACCGGATGTTCAAGCGATTCCGGCTCAACCAGACGCCCATGTACCTGGAGTTTCTGAAGGGCGATCGCGATCTGCCTTGCACGGCATGGGGCAATCCGACTTACAACATCAAAGGATGGAAGGGCCCCTGTTACCTGATCACCGATGGGCATTACAAGACGTTCGAGTCGTTGATGACCGAGACGCCGTGGGAGAGCTACGGGCACGGCAACGATCCGCGTTGCGAGCATTGCATGGTGCACTGCGGGTTCGAACCCTCGGCGGCACTGGGCATCAACGCCAAGCTGGCGGATAGTTTCAAAATGCTGAGTTGGGCGTTGCGGTAGGAATTGGACCTCCGCAGCCTTAAGACGTGAAACCCACGCTCGTTACAGGTGCTTCGGGATTTCTCGGTTGGCACGTGGCGCGGGTGCTCGGAGAATGTGGTCACAAAGTCCGGGCGCTGGTACGTCCGTCGAGCAAGCTGCGGGAGTTGGAAGTTGAGCCGGTAACGGGCGATCTGCGCGACCCGAGCTCGCTAGATCGCGCGGTGGCAGGATGCGGCCTGGTTTTTCATGTGGCCGCGGATTACAGGCTGTGGGCGCGTGATCCGGAAGAGCTGTACCGGTCAAATGTAGAGGGCACGCGCAGTTTACTGGCAGCGGCGCAGCGGGCCGGCGTGGATCGGGTGGTTTACACCAGTACGGTGGGTTGCATCGGGATACCCAAGGACGGCTTGGGGGATGAGACGGTTCCGGTGACGCTCGAAGAAATGACGGGCGCATACAAGCGCTCGAAGTTTCTGGCCGAGAGGGTGGCGCTCGAGTTTGCGGCCGTGGGGTTTCCGGTGGTGGTGGTGAATCCGACGGCGCCCATCGGAGATCATGACGTGAAGCCGACGCCCACGGGAAAGATCGTGCTGGATTTTTTGAAAGGCGCGATGCCGGCATATATCGATACGGGCTTGAATCTGGTGGATGCGCGGGATACGGCGGTGGCGCATGTGCTCGCCGCGGAGCGGGGAAGGCCCGGTGAGCGGTACATCGTGGGCGCGGAGAATCTCACGCTGGCGGAGATTCTGGAGAAGCTGGCCCGGCTGACGGGAATCGCCGCGCCGCGCATCAAGCTGCCCTACGCGGTGGCGTACGCGGCGGGAGTGGTGACCACGGGCTGGGCGCGCGTGACCGGGCGAACGCCCATTGCGCCTTTGGATGCGGTGCGTATGGCGAAGAAGAAGATGTTCGTTTCGCATGCCAAGGCGGTGCGGGAACTGGGCTTCTCGCCGGGGCCGGTGGATGGGGCGCTCGGGCGCGCGGTGGAATGGTTTCGGGCGAACGGCTACTGCTGATCGCCGCGGAGCCGCGTGAGTTTGCGGGCGTCGTGAGGTTCTGCCGGAAAGTGAAGCGCCTGGAGTGGCCGGTTTACTGGGCGCGGTCGGCGGAACTGAACGGGAGGGAAACGCTCCTGGTGGCGAACGGCGCGGGTTGGGGCCGGGCGGCGCGGGCAGTGGATGTGGCGGGCGGGTTTGGCGCGTTAGGTTTGATTTGCAGCATGGGATATTGCGGCGCATTGGAAGTTGGAATGAAAGTGGGCGCGATATTTGTCGCCGAGCGCGTCGAGACGGAAGACGGGCAATACGCGGCGGTGCAGCCGGAGTGCCCGCGTGAGCACCACGTAGGCGTACTCGCGTCGGTGAGCCGCGTGGCGCAGACTGCTGAGGAAAAGAGGGAGCTTCGCGCCCGGGGCGCGATGGCCGTGGAAATGGAGGCCGGTGGTGTCGCGGCGAGGGCCGCGGAATTGCAGGTGCCGCTTTGCTGTATAAAGTCAGTGACGGATCTTGCGGAAGAAAGTTTTCATTTGGATCTCAATGGGGCGCTCCAGCCAGATGGCAGATTCGATACAATGCGACTAATTGCGGATTCCTGCCGCCGGCCCCTGAGTTTGTTACCTGAATTATTGCGTCTTGGGGTGCGTAGCCGCATGGCATCCCGGACGCTGGGAGAATTCATTGGCGATTGCCGATTTTGAAGTCGGGATACCCGCGACGATGCGGGCGGCTGTGTACAAGGGCGACAGCGTGGTTGCCGTGGAACACGTGCCCACACCGGACATCGGCCCCGGCGAAATGCTGGTGCGGGTGGAAGCGTGCGGCATCTGCAATACCGATCTGAAGAAAATCGAATACAATCTGCTGGCGCCGCCGCGTATTTACGGGCATGAGACGGCAGGCGTGGTCGCGCGCGTGGGCCGCGGCGTTCGGAATTTTGCGCCAGGAGAGCGGGTGGTGGTGTTCCACCACATTCCTTGCTCGAATTGTTTTTACTGCCGCCAGAAACTTTACGCGCAATGCCCGGCATATAAGAGGGTCGGCGTGACGGCTGGTTTCGAACCGGCGGGCGGCGGGTTTTCACAATTCGTGCGCGTCATGGACTGGATTGCGGAGCGCGGCGTGGAGAAGATTCCCGACGGTGTTTCGTACGAGCGCGCTTCGTTTGTTGAGCCTGTGAACACGTGCCTGAAGGCGGTGGTGCAGTGCGCGCCGGCAGCGGGTGAAGTGGCGCTGGTGTTAGGGCAGGGGCCGATCGGGTTACTGTTCACGATGCTGGTGAGGCGCACGGGAGCCCACGTGGTGGCCACGGAGACCATTCCCAGCCGCCGGGAACTATCGTTGCGCTGCGGCGCGGAGCAGGCGATCGATCCGCGGACTGCGGACGTAGCCGAGCTGATGAGTTCGCTCACCGAGGGCCGCGGTGCGGATCTGGTGATCGTGGCCACTTCGGCGCCAGGCCTGGTGGAGCAGGCGGTGCGTTGGTCACGGCCCGGCGCGCGCATTTTGCTATTTGCGCAGACTTCCGAGAAGGAGCGCATCGAACTTTCGGGCGCGTCGATTTGCGTGGGCGAGCGCAAGATTTTCGGCTGTTATAGCGCTTCGGTGGATTTGCAGAAGGAGTCCGCGAGGCTGGTTTTCTCCGGGGAATTGCCGGTGGATCTGTTGGTTTCGCACCGACTGCCGTTGGCTGACGCGTGTTCAGCCTTCGACCTTGCGTTGCATCCCAACGCGGAATCGTTAAAAATAATTCTAGAGCCACAGAGGTTGGACTGAGTGAATAATCAAATGATGGCGGCCGTGCTCTACGGCAAGGAGCACCTGCAAGTAGAGCCCATAGCCGTACCCACTATTGGGAAAGGCGACGTTCTCGTACGCGTGCGTGTCGCCCTCACCTGCGGCACCGATGTGAAGGTGTTCCGGCGCGGATATCATGCGCGCATGATTGTCCCGCCGGCAGTTTTCGGACACGAACTGGCCGGTGATGTGGTGGCGATGGGGGATGGTGTCACAAAATTCTCCGTGGGCCAGCGCGTGGTGGCGGCGAACTCGGCGCCCTGCGACACCTGCTATTTTTGCCGCCGGGGCCTGGAGAATCTCTGCGAAGACCTGCTGTTCAACAACGGCGCCTACGCCGAATACATCCGCATTCCCGCGCGCATTGTGGCGCGAAACACGTATGAAATTCCGGCAGGCGTTTCTTATCAGGATGCCGCCTTGGTAGAGCCGCTGGCCTGCGTGCTGCGGGGCCTGGAGGAGACTGGCATTCGCGCCGGCGACACACTCGCTATTATCGGACTCGGACCGATCGGACTGATGTTCGTGCGCCTGGCGAAGCTGTACGGGGCGCGCGTGATCGCAATCGGAAGACGCAAGACACAGCTCGATCGCGCGGCCGCGGCAGGAGCCGACGAGTTGATTTCGACGGAGCAGATCTCTTACCCGCCGGACACAGTGCGCAGCTTGACGGTCGGGCGCGGCGCCGATGTGGCCGTGGAGGCTGTGGGCAATCCGGAGACCTGGCACTGGGCAGTGAATATGATCCGGCGCGGCGGTACGGTGAACTTTTTCGGCGGCTGTCCCAATGAGAGCAAAGTCGCGCTGGATACGTCGCTGCTGCACTACTCTGAAATCACGTGCAAGGCGAGCTTCCATCACACACCGTCACACATCCGCAAAGCGCTGGACATCATCTGTGGCGGCGGCATCCGCTCGCGCGACTTCGTGAATCGCGAAGAACCTCTCACCAATCTTCTGGAAGTGATGCGCCATCTCATGAGCCATAACGGCCACTTGAAGACGGCCATCTTCCCGTAAATCTCCGCGGTGTTTCTCGCACCCAAAGACTTCGTCCGCGATCCGGCGGCGCTGGCGGCTGTCTGTACGGTGCCGCAGGCGGAGGAGTACACGCGCTGGCTGGCCACGCACCACTACGAGAATTTCCACGTCGTGAGTTGGCTGCTGCCCAAGCGGCTGCATCAGGATTTCTACAACGTCTACGCGTATTGCCGTTGGGCCGACGATTTGGGCGACGAGATAGGGGATCGCGCCGAAAGCTTGCGCCTGCTGGCGTGGTGGCGCGCGGGCCTACAGGCCATGTACGGGGGCGAGGCGACGCATCCGGTATTCGTGGCATTGCGCGGCACTGTCGCACGCTACTCCATCCCACAACAGCCATTTGATGACTTAATCCGCGCGTTTGTGCAGGACCAGACGGTCACACGATACCGCGATTGGGACGATCTTTTCGGCTACTGCCGGTGTTCGGCGAACCCGGTAGGGCGCCTGGTTCTGTATTTGTGCGGTTACTCGGATGCCGAGCGCCAGCGCTTGTCGGACGCCACCTGCACGGCGTTACAGCTTGCGAATTTCTGGCAGGACGTGACGGTGGATTGGGAGAAGGACCGCGTCTACATTCCGCTCGATGTGCTGGAGCGGCACGGCTCGTCGGCGGAGGAGATTGCTGCGCGGCGCGCCACGCCGGGCTTTCTCGCGGCCATGCGCGAAATTGTGGACCGCGCGCGGGAGCTATTCCTCGAAGGACTGCCGCTGGCCGGCATGGTGGACCGCCGCCTGGCCGTGGATATCGAGCTGTTCAGCCGCGGCGGCATGCGCGTCCTTGATAAGATCGCGGCGCAGGGATATGACGTGCTGGCGCGGCGGCCCTCCGTTTCCAAGACGGAGCGCGTTTGGATACTGCTCGGCACTCTTGCGCGCGCGGCGTTGGCACGGGCGGCGTAATGCCGGCGCTCGACGAATCGTACGCCTTCTGCCGGAGGGTGGCCCGCCAGCGCGCGAAGAACTTTTACTACTCGTTCGTTCTGCTGCCTCGCGAGCAGCGCGACGCCATGTGTGCGCTCTATGCCTTCATGCGTTACTGCGATGACTTGAGCGACGAGCCTGGAGCCTCTCGCGATGCCATGGAGCGCTGGCGCCGCGCGCTGGTGGATGCGCTCGCGGGCAGGTTCGACAACTACGCTGCGTGGCCGGCGCTTTATGATACCGTCGAGCGCTATCACATCCCGCACGAGTATTTGTTTCAGATGATCGAGGGTGTGACGTCGGACCTCGAGCCGCGCGCCCTTCAGACCTTCGACGAGCTGTACCGTTACTGCTACCAGGTGGCGTCGGTCGTGGGCCTGTGCACCATTCACATCCTGGGCTTCTCATCGCCGGAAGCGCCGGCGTTAGCGGAGAAGTGCGGCGTCGCGTTTCAGTTGACGAATATCCTGCGCGACATCCGGGAAGACGCGGGGCGCGGGCGCGTGTATTTGCCTGCTGAGGATCTGCAACGGTTCGGTGTGAATTCTAACGACCTTGGCGGCCGGCCGCCCGACGGCGCATTCACGCGGCTCATGGAGTTCGAGGCCGCCCGCGCGCGGAGTTATTACCGGGATTCGCAGCCGCTCGTGGGCATGGTAGATCCGCGCGGCCGGCCGGCGCTGCGCGCGCTGATTGGCATCTATTCGCGCCTGCTCACGCGCATTGAGGAGCGGCATTTCGACGTGTACACGCTGCGCGTATCGCTCTCCGCCGCCGAAAAGTGCTGGATCGTACTGCGGTCCTGGTTCGGCTAGCCCGACTTTCGTCCCACGTACAGAAAATGGTCTGATGCGCCGAGCCCTTCGGGTGTGACTCCGGTCTGCTCGACCAAATCCAGCCAGGCTTCGATCTCATCCGGCGGCAGCGCGTTCAGCTGGGTTTGCCAGGCTGCGGTGAATGACTCGACGCCGATTAGGACGACCGGCTCCAGCAGCTCCGCAAACAGCTCACGATACTCGGCAACCGTGCTGAGATGCCCGAACCTAAGCGGTGGAGCGTGTTCCGGGTTGACGTTGCCATCCCGAAGGAACTGCTTGTGAAACTCGCGGCGTGCCGCTGCCTGGCGCGGCGATTCGCGAAACAGGTCGCGAAAGTAGGGCAGACGATTGATGCCCGCGGCGTAGAGCAGCCCGCCGTGCTTCAGCACACGGACCGCCTCTTCCACGGCCCGCCGCCGGTCCGCCAGTTCGCGCAAATGGTACAACGGCCCGAGCAATAGCAGCGCATCACAGGAGCTGCTGGCAAGCGTGCTGAGATCCGTCGCGGAAAGCAGGCTGGCACCGGCCACCTGCGCTGCGAGTCCCGTGCTTTGCAATCTCGCTAGCGCCGCATCGAGCAGCCGCTTGCTCACGTCGGCCAGGTGGATGCGGCAACCACGCGCCGCCAGGTGTTCGGAATAGTGCCCCACGCCTACCCCGATCTCGGCGACCGTTGCGCCTTTCGGAATCCAACGGTCAAGCAGACGTTTGGTGATGGCAAACTCCACCGGGCAAAGCTCGGAGAGGCGTGTGGTTTCGAAATCAAAAGCCGAATGGCTATAGTGCTGCCCGGTGAATTCGGCGTCGGTCACGGCGCGTTAGCCTTCGAGTGCGCGCTCCAGCAGACCCGCGAATTCTTCGGTTTTGCGGCCCACGCGTTCTTTGAGGGTACTGAGGTCACGCTCCAGCGCGGACAGGCGATCGGCCAGATGCAGGCAAGCCAGCACGGCGACGCGGGTAGAGTCGGCGCTGGGAGCCTTTGCGGCGATGGAGTGCAAGAGGTCGTCCACATCCTGCGCCAGCGACTCTACTTCGTGAGCATCCCCCGCCACCAGCGTGTACTGCTGGTTCAGAATGGTGACCTTAACGGGCCGTTTTTCTTCCATGGATCGGCGATCAGCCAGTGTGTAACTGGTCGATATTGCCCAGCAGCTTTTCGATGCGTGTCCGCACCTGCTTCCGCTCCCCGCGAAGCGCTTCGATTTCTGCCACGAGTTGCCCGGTGCTTGTACGCGCTTCAGCCGCCTCCTGGAGAGCGGCGTCGTTGGAGGTGTGCAGGGCCTTGTTTTCTCCGCGGAGATTCTCGGCCTCCTCGCGGAGCGTGGCGTTTTCCGCACGCAGTTGCGACACCAGTTCGACGGCTTTGCGAATGCGCTCTTCGAGCGCCGAAAGGGCGTCGGATTCCTGGTGCGGCGCGGACATCAGCCTGCGATCCCGAGCGCGGCCTGCGCCTTGGCGACCAGTTGCCGGAAACCGGCCTCGTCGTTCGCGGCCACTTCCGCCAGCACCTTGCGATCCAGCGTAATGCCGGCTTTCTTCAGGCCATTGATGAACCTGCTGTACGAAATTCCCGCGGCCTTGCATCCCGCGCCGATGCGCACAATCCACAGGGAGCGGAAGTCCCGCTTCTTCTGCCGGCGGCCGACGTAGGCGAACTTCAGCCCGCGCTCCACGGCCTCCTGCGCCGCGCGATGCAGTTTGCTTTTAGTGAGAAAATAGCCGGAAGCCCGCTCGAGCGTTTTCGCGCGGGAGGCTCTGCGTTTGGTTCCTCGTTTGACTCTGGGCACGTTTCACTCCTGGTTGATTTAGTTGCGGCGGCTCGGGCACGTGCCACGCGCTCCGTCCGCACGCTCGGATCCTAGTAAGGGATCATCCGCTTCAGAGACGGCTGGTTGGTCTTATCGGCCACCACCTGCTCATGCAGCTTCTTCTTCCGCTTGCGGCGTTTCGACGTCAAGATGTGCCGCGCAAAGGCGTGGCTGCGGACCACTTTGCCCGTGCCCGTCTTCTTGAAGCGCTTGGACGCACCTGTATGGGTCTTTAATTTCGGCATAAGTACGATTCCCGGGGGAACGACAGAAACTAGCATTATAACACGACCCACTGTCGTCAAACCGCGAGCTGTTCGGTTCATAACCACGCACGCTCAGCAAGCAGTGTAGCTCGCTCGCGTATAGCGCTAGTGCGGCTCACGGCGCTGGTTCGGCGGTTCCCACAGCTCGATCTTATTTCCATCAGGATCGAACACCCAAGCAAAGCGGCCGTAATCGCAATCTTCCCGCTTGGGATCAATCCGCACGCCACTCGCGCTCAGCTTAGCCAGCAGCGCGTCGAGATCGTCCACGATGTAGTTGACCATGAACGGGGCGGCGCTCGGGTCGAAGTAATTCGTGTCCGCCGGGAAGACGCTCCATACCGTGAGATGCTCCACCTCCGGCTGGTCATGCGCGCGCCAGTGGAACATCGACCCGTTGGGGCCCTGCGGGACACCAAGTTTGTCGTGATACCACGACTGCAGCTTCTTATCGTCGGGAGACTTTAGAAAAACACCGCCGACCCCGACCACTCGCCCGCGATCTTCATTGGACATCTCGCTACTCCTGCGCCTCTTTCCACTCTTCGTACCACGCCATCTGAATCGCCTCCAGCTTGCCTTCACTCGACTTTTTCGGGTCGTCCCCGAAATCATCCAGCTCCGTGATCCACTGGTGCAGGTCCGTAAACCGCACCTTCAGCGGATCAACGTCTGGATGCGCTTCATAGAGCGCCAGTGCGATATTTTCCGTGTGGTCCCAAGTAAGTCCAGGCATAGCGGTTAAGGCAAAAGGCAAAAGGGCTGCACTGCCGCTCGTCTAATTTTGCCTTTTGCCCTTTGCCTTTTGTCTTTTGCCTTCTCTTTCATATTTTCGTTCCCTTGAGCGCGCTCGACACTGCCGTATTGATCATGTTCTCGGCCAGCTTCGTTGTTGCGTTGTTCAACTGGTCAATCTTCGCGCGGATCAGCAGATGGTCGTCGCCGTGGTAGACCACCAGCAATTCGTTCAGCGCCCGTGCAATGTCGCGGCGTTCGTCGTCGGTTAGTTCGAGGTAGGCGTCGTTCTGCTTGGCCTTGTCCACGGCCGCCAGAATACGGTCCGCCTCCACGCGCGCTTCGGCCACCTGCCGCGCCCTGAAATCTTCCTCGGCGCGGTCGATCGATTCCGAAATCATTGCCTCGACTTGCTCATCCGTCAACCCATAGCTCGGCTTGATCTCGACCGATTGCTCTTTGCCCGTCCGCGCGTCTTTCGCAGTGACGCTCAAAATGCCGTTGGCGTCGATCAGGAACCGCACTTCGATGCGCGCCATCCCCGCCGGCAACGGATCGATGTCTTTCAAATCGAATCGTGCCAAGCTGCGGTTGTCTTTCGCCAGTTCGCGCTCGCCTTGCAGCACGTGGATCAATACGTTGCGCTGCCCGTCCACCGCGGTGGTGAAGGTTTCCGTGGCACTCGCTGGAATCGTCGAATTGCGATGGATCAGCTTCGATACCACGCCACCCATCGTCTCTATCCCGAGCGAGAGCGGCGTCACGTCCAGCAATAGCTGGTTCTCGACCGTACCCGATAGAATCCCCGCCTGCACCGCCGCACCCAGCGCCACCACTTCGTCCGGGTTGAGGTCCGTGTGCGGCGTGGCGCGAAACAGCGTCTCGACCGCGCTACGCACCATCGGAATCCGCGTCGACCCGCCCACCAGCACAACCTCGTCGATCTGCTCTACCGTCACGCCCGCATCTTTGATGCAAGCCCGGCACGGCCCGAGCGTACGATCGACAATATCGGTAATCAGCTTCTCGAACAGTTCGCGAGTGATCTCTCGCTCGTAATGCTTGCCTTTGTAATCCAGCTCGATATTCGTTGCGGGCACGAACGACAATCGTTCCTTGGCTTCGATCACCGCGCGGCGCAGAGTTTGCACCGCATCGCCATAGTGCGAGATGTCCTTGCCCCACTCACTGTGAATATCTTCGAGCGCGATGTGGATCAGCCGGTTGTCGATGTCGTCGCCGCCTAGGTGCGTGTCACCGTTTGTCGCCAGTACTTCGAATATGCCGTCATGCAGTTTGAGAATCGAGATGTCGAACGTGCCGCCGCCAAGGTCGTAAACCGCGACGATACCCTCGCGCCGCTTGTCGAGGCCATAGGCCAGCGCGGCTGCTGTCGGCTCGTTCACCAGGCGCAGTACTTCGAGTCCCGCAATGCGCCCGGCGTCCTTCGTCGCCTGCCGCTGCGCGTCGTTGAAATACGCGGGAACCGTGACCACCGCCTTCGCGATCGTCTCGCCCAAAAACGCCTCGGCGTTCTTCTTCAACTGCCGCAGGATGAACGCGGAGATTTCGGGCGGCGTGAACGTGCGGTCACCGAGCTGCACGCGAATCACTGATTCGCTTCCCTCCGCGATCCGGAATGGAAACAGTTTCAGCTCTTCCTGCACATCCGCCACGCCGCGCCCCATCAGCCGCTTGATGGAGTAAACGGTGCGGTCCGGCGCATCAATCAGCGCCGCGCGCGCCTTGTTCCCGACAACGATATCGCCCTTGCGGTTCAGCGTCGTCACGCTCGGCACCAGCTTGTCGCCGTCCTCGCCCGGAATCACACGCGGCTGCGTGAGATCCATGTACGCAACCAGGCTGTTAGTCGTGCCCAGGTCAATTCCGACCACGCGCTCATGCTTGCCGAAATCAATTTCAAGCGGCGTCATACTGCGGCGCCTGCCAGCTCTTTTTCCACTTCGTTCACCAGATTACGCACATACCGCCGCCGGTTGAGTATCCCGCGGATCTCCGCCAACGCGCCGCGGTCGCGCGAACCATCATATTCCAGAAACTTCGCCGCCAACTCCCGGTCAATCTCTTCTCGCATCGCGATAAACTTGTCCCGCGCTTCTTCGAGCGCCAGTCGCGCGGATTCGTCCCCGCCGCGCAGTTCTTCGAGCGCCATGTTCAGCTCGAACACTTCCTCCAGCAACTCCGGCGGAACGTTCTTCGTGCCCTGTTCGCCAATGTTGAATCCATTTTCCTTGAGTAGATATTCCGCGCGCGCTAGCGGATCGCGCAGCGTGCGATAGGCGTCATTCAAGATCGACGTCGCATCCAGCGCATACTGCTGCTCCTCGCGGCTCTTGAGCGTGAAGCGGTCCGGATGATACTGCCGGCTCAGGGCATAGAAGCGCTTCTCCAGATCTTTCAGATCCAGATCCAGCCGGTGCTCCAGCCCAAAGAAATCGTAATAGTTTGACGGAAGCGGGTTCATTGGAGCTTGTTTTCTCGGCGTCTCCGCGTCTCGGCGTTGAATCGCCGCTACGCCGAGAACGAAGTGCCGCAGCCGCAGCTCTTTTGCGCGTTCGGATTCTCGAACACGAAGCCCGATTGCATCAGCGATTCTTTGTAATCGAGCGTCATACCATGCAGATAGAGCAGGCTCTTGGGATCAACGACGATTCTCACGCCGTCAAATTCGAAGATCTTGTCGGTTGGGCGCGGCTTCGTATCGAACTTGAACTGGTAGCTCAAGCCCGAGCAGCCGCCGCCCAGCACACCCAGGCGCAGCACCCCCTCCACCCCTTGCTTGGCGAACGCCTGCCGGACCTTTTCGATCGCCTTCGGAGTCGCATGCACCACCAGCTCCGTCTTTACAGGCGGCGCCAAGGGCACGAGTTGTTCGACTTCGGTCATCACGCCCGCGCTTCCACCGGCCTTCGCTGGTCCTGCTTCTTCTTGTAATCGGTGATCGCCGCTTTGATCGCGTCTTCCGCCAGCACCGAGCAGTGAATCTTCACCGGCGGCAGGCTCAGCTCGTTCACGATGTCCGTGTTCTTAATGGCCAGCGCTTCGTCGACCGTCTTGCCCTTGAGCCACTCGGTGGCCAGCGACGAGCTCGCAATTGCGCTGCCGCATCCGAACGTCTTGAACTTGGCTTCAGCGATGACGCCTGTGCTCTCGTCCACCTTCACCTGCAGCTTCATGACGTCCCCGCACTCCGGCGCGCCCACCATGCCCGTGCCCACGTTGGGATCGTTCTTATCGAGCGAACCCACGTTGCGCGGGTGATTGTAATGATCCAGAACCTTGTCAGAATAAGCCATTGCTTCTCCTCTTTAATTTTATCGCCGGCGCGAAATTACTCCGCCGCCCAATGAACTTGACTCAAATCCACGCCTTCCTTCGCCATCTCGTAGAGCGGGGAAAGCTCACGCAGCTTGCGCACCACTTCGATCACGCGCGCCGCCACGTAATCCACTTCTTCTTCCGTGTTGAAGCGGCCCAGACCAAACCGGATCGACGTATGCGCCAGATCATCGCCCACCCCCAGCGCCTTCAGCACGTAGCTCGGTTCGAGCGTCGCCGAAGTGCAGGCCGAGCCGCTCGAAACCGCGATATCGTTAATGCCCATCAGCAGCGATTCGCCTTCCACGTACGCAAAGCTGATGTTCAGGTTGTTCGGCAGCCGGTGCTCCATCGTGCCGTTGATGAATACTTCATCGAGCTCGGTCTCCAGCTTGTTCTTCAGCTTGTCGCGCAAATAACCCAGGCGCTTGGCTTCCTCGGCCATCTCGCGATGGCAAATCGCGCACGCCTCGCCCAGCCCCACGATGCCCGGCACATTTAGCGTTCCACTGCGCATACCGCGTTCGTGGCCGCCGCCATCCATTTGCGCCGTGATCTGCACCCGTGGGTTCCTGCGCCGCACATACAGCGCGCCCACGCCCTTCGGGCCGTAGATCTTGTGCGCGCTGATCGACATCAGGTCGATGTTGTCCTTGATCACATTCACCGGCACTTTGCCTACTGCCTGCACGCCATCGGTATGGAACAGCACGCCGCGCTCGTGCGCCAGCTTGCCGATCTCCGCAATCGGCTGGATCACGCCAATCTCGTTATTGGCGTACATGATCGTAATCAGGATGGTCTTGTCGGTGATCGACTCGCGCAGCATATCGAGATCCACCAGCCCATCTGCCTTCAGGGGCAGGTACGTCACCCGATATCCGTGCTTCTCAAGTTTCTTGCAGGTATCGAGTATCGCTTTATGCTCGGTCGCCGCCGTGATGATGTGGTTGCCTTTTTCGGCATACATCTCCGCCACACCTTTGATCGCCAGGTTGTCGGATTCCGTTGCGCCACTGGTGAAAACGATCTCCTTGGAGGTCGCTCCGATCAGGTCCGCGATCTTCTTGCGCGCATCGTCCACCGCCTTCTCCGCCTCCCAGCCAAAGCTGTGGTTGCGGCTCGCGGCATTCCCGAATTTCGTCGTGAAGTAGGGCAGCATGGCGTCCACCACCCGCGGGTCCGTGGGCGTCGTCGCGTGATTATCAAAATATATAGGCGTCTTCATGGATGTTCCTCATAAAATATGTAACTGCTCGAGCGTTTCGGCCGCGATTGGCGGCGCTCCGCCACCGGGCTCGCACCCGTCGCCCGCCATTTCAGAAATCGTGATCTTCCCCAGCAGGTCAAGAATGGCTTCGTGCACCTTGCGCAACGGTTCCCGCACCGTGCACCGGTCCGATTGGCCACACCGGCCCTGCGCGGTCACGCACGTCGTCAGAATAATTGGTCCCTCGATGGCGTGAATCACTTCGAGCGCACTGACCTTCTCCGGCCGCTTCGCCAGTTTGTACCCGCCGCTCGAGCCCGGCACCGAAACCAAGATGCCGGTCTTAGTCAATTTCTGTAAGATCTTGGCCAGCAAAGGCAGCGGCATGCCGTAGGCGTCCGCGATTTCCTTCGCACTCGCCGCTCCAGCGCGGCCCGCCATCGCCAGGTGCTTCACCGCGATGAGGCCGTAATCCGCTTTCTTGGTCAGCTTCAACATACGATATACGACTGTTTGGGTCTGATATGAGTATAGTAGCAGATCTCCATTCCGGTCAACTACTTAAATTCCGACCGGAACTGTCGGATATGCAACAGTTATCCTGCTGCGGTAGTTTGTTGATAATCTGAGGGATAATGATCCAGAAGATCGTCGACCGGATGGTGCTTGGCACCGTGGCGTTCTTTTTCGGAATCGCCGTGACTGTCCTCCGGCGCATCAAGCGTGCCTGAATGATCCGCAACATCATCAGCGTCGACGTCGAGGAGTACTTTCACCCCACCGAGCTCGCCAAGTGCGTCCGCCCGGATGACTGGGCTACGCTGCCCTCGCTGGTCGAACCCGAGACCCGCCGCATTCTCGACATTTTTGACCGTCATCATGTGACAGGAACTTTCTTCGTGCTCGGCTGGGTAGCCCAGCGCAACCCGGGCCTGATTCGCGAAATCGCCTCCCGTGGCCATGAAATCGCCTGCCACAGTTTCTCGCACCGTCTGGTTTACGATCTGACTCCCGCGGAATTTCGTGACGACACCCGGCGCGCCGTCGAGGCCATCCAGCAAGCTTGCGGCATCACGCCCCGCGCCTACCGCGCCCCCAGCTACTCGATCACGCAGCGTTCGCTCTGGGCACTTGAGGTGCTCGTGGAACTGGGTTTCACCCACGATTCGAGCATTTATCCCATCGAACACGATCGTTACGGGATCCCTGGCTTCGACCGCCACGCACGCTCGCTCGCCACTCCCTCGGGTCCCATCTTCGAGGTTCCCATCGCAACCGTGGCGCTTTCCGATCGTCAGGTCACTCCGGTTGGCGGCGGCGCATATATGCGGTTGCTGCCCTATCGCTACACCGCCGCCGGCATCCGCCGAATCAATGCATCAGATCAACAACCAGCCTGCATGTATTTACACCCGTGGGAGTTGGATGCCTCGCATCCACGCCTGGCGCGCGGCTGGTTGTCGCGCCTCCGCACCTACGGCGGTCTACGCTCCATGCCACGTAAACTTGAGCGTTTGCTCTCCGATTTCGAGTTTGGCCCGCTGACCGTGGTGCACGCCTTCGGCGTGCCGCTGCCGGCTTCAGCCGGCAGTTTCCCTGTCGTGTAGATCGCCATTCTGCCATAATTGCCTCTTATGGCTAGCTCTGCCTGCGGCGTTTTCGAGAACAATTCGCCATATGTTCTGAAGCCCCAGGCGCACAGCAGCCACAGCATTATCCTGCAATTGCTCCCCGAAAACGGACACGGACGCCGCCTGCTGGACGTCGGATGTGCTGAGGGCTACCTCAGCCGGCGGTTTGCCGACCGCGGTTTCTCCGTCACGGCGATTGACGTGCCCGGGCCACGTCGAGTGATGCCCGATGGCATCCGATATCTCGAAGCGGACTTGGATCTCGGCCTTCCACCCACCGGCACAGATTTCGATTTCGTGGTTTGTGCGGATGTCCTGGAACATCTGCGCGATCCGGATTCGCTTCTTCGGCAAGTGCGGTCCCGAATCGCCAGGGGCGGAATTTTGATCGCTTCTTTGCCCAACAGCGGCAACATTTATTTCCGTCTTAGCGTTCTGTTCGGGCGCTTTCCCGAGCATGACTCCGGGTTGTTTGACCGCACCCACCTCCATTTCTACACTTGGGATGGTTGGCGCGATCTTCTGCGCCGCAACGGATTCCGCATCACTACCATTCGGACAACGGTGATCCCCTTTAGCCTCTCCTGGCCGCGGCTGCCGCGATCGATGGCCGTATTAGAGTCGATTTACGCTATTGCCGCCCGCGCATGGAGCAAGTTGTTTGCTTATCAGTTCATTGTGATCGCGGAGGATAAGGCCAAATGAGCGTCAAGGAAAAAGTAATTGTTGTAATGCCCGCCTATAACGCGGCGCGCACGCTGCGCATGACGTACGCCGCGCTTCCACACAATCTGGTCGATTCCGTGATCGTAGTCGACGACGGCAGCACCGACCAGACCCGCGAGATCGCGCGCGAGCTCGGCCTTGAGCTGTTTGTCCATAACCGCAACTACGGCTACGGAGCGAATCAGAAGACCTGTTACCGCGAGGCGCTGAACGCCGGCGCGGACATTGTCGTGATGGTCCACCCGGATTATCAGTACGATCCCACTCTGCTGCCCGAAATCATCGCTCCCATCGAACAGGGGAGCGCGGACGTCGTTCTCGGATCGCGCCTGCTCCGCGGCAGCGTCGTCGAGCAGGGGATGCCCTGGTGGAAGTACATCGCGAACCGCTTTCTCACCGGCGCCGAAAATGCAGTTTTCCGGATGCGCCTGGCTGAATACCACACCGGATACCGCGCGTTTCGCCGCGACGTGCTGGAAGCCGTGAACTTGCAGATGAACTCCGACGGCTTTATTTTCGACCAGGAGATCATCGCGCAAGTCGTCGAACTGGGTGGGCGCATTGCGGAAGTGCCGGTCCCCACGCGGTATATGAAAGAGGCTTCGTCCGCCTCCTTCGCGCAGAGCACCGTCTACGGCTGCCGCATCTTGTGGCTGCTGGGCAAGTACGTCATGCACCGCCGTGGCTTTCACCAGCGCCAATTCCAAAGCCTCTATCGCCGCTATGCCGCAACGGCTTCAGGTGACGCTGCCCACCCCTTGCACCGGAACCACTGATACCCTGTGGCGCACGCCTTGCCGCCCCTGGCCCGCCCCGTCATTTCCGCTACATTAGAATCACATGCCCCAGATCCTGGACGGGAATCGCATCCGCGACGAAATCAAGAACGAGTGCCGCCCACGCGTCGATCGGCTCACAGCCCGCAAGCGTCCGCCCGGCCTCGCCGTCGTGCTCGTGGGCCACGATCCCGCCTCGGAGATCTACGTCCGCAACAAAGTGAAAACGTCGCACGAGCTCGGCATTTATAGCGAAACGCTCACGCCGCCCGCGGGCATCACAACCGAGGAACTGCTCGCCATCGTCGAGGAGCTCAACCACCGCCCCGAGATCGACGGCATCCTGGTGCAGATGCCCTTGCCGCCTCACGTCGATGCCAAGCGCGTCCTGCTTACCATTTCCCCCGAGAAAGATGTCGACGGTTTGCATCCGTGCAATATCGGTAACCTTGCCACAGGGCGTCCCGGCCCACGCTCCTGCACGCCCGCCGGTATCATCGAACTGCTGAAGCGCTACCGGATTCCCATCGCCGGCAAACGTGCCGTCGTAGTGGGGCGCAGCGATATGGTTGGCAAGCCCATGGCCCTCATGCTGCTGCACGAGAACGCCACCGTCACGATCTGCCATTCGAAAACGCACGACCTGCCGCGCGTATGCCGCGAGGCCGAAATTCTTATCGCCGCCATCGGCCGTGCCGCCATGATCACCGCCGATTACATCCGCCCCGGCGCCACCGTGATCGATGTCGGCATGAACCGGCTCGACAAGCGTGCCGATGTCGAGCGCCTCTTTCCCGCGGGCCGCCCCGGCGCAGCCGAAAAACTCGACTCCTTCGCACGTAAGGGCACGCTGCTCGTGGGTGACGTGCATCCGCTCGACGTCGCCGAGAAGGCCGCGGCCTACACTCCCGTTCCGGGTGGTGTCGGCCCGCTCACGATCGCGATGCTGATGGTCAACACTATCGATTCCGCCGAGCGGCGAATCGTCGTATGTTAAAAGTTGGTCTCACCGGAGGCCTCGCCTGTGGCAAGACTTTTGTCGGCCAGGCATTGGTGGAACTAGGTTGTCACCTGATTCAGGCCGATGAGCTGGGCCATCAGGTTCTCCTCCCATCGGGCGAAGCCTACGCGGATGTCGTTCACGAGTTCGGTCCCGGTATTCTGAATGAAGATGGAACCGTCGATCGGAAGCGCCTCGGGGCGGAAGTATTCGGCAAGCCCGAGCGCCTGGCAGCGCTCAATCGCCTGGTGCATCCGCACGTGTTCCGCCGCGAGCGGGAGTTTATCGCCCAGTTCGCCCAATCCGACCCGCACGGCATCGCCATCGTTGAGGCGGCCATCATGATCGAAACCGGCGCCTATAAGAATTACGACCGTATCATCCTGGTGGAGTGTGAGGAACAACAGCAGGTGGAACGCTCTCTCAAGCGCGATCACACCGATCGCGCCGAGGTGCTGGCCCGTCTGCGCCGCCAGATGCCTTTGGCCGAAAAACGGAAGTTTGCACACTACTTGATCGACACCTCCGGCAGCAAGGAAGACACCTTGCGCCGTGTTCGCGAAGTGTACGACGCTTTACGGAGAATAGAAGTATGAAACTACGATCGCTGCTGTGGGCCTTGATCCTGGTCGGCGGTTTCTATTACGTCACATCCATGGCGCACTGGAATGTGGGCCAGTTCGTACGCCGCACCACCGGCAGTTGGTACACCCCTGCCGCCGCCAATACTGCCGGGTATTCCACCGATGAAGTCAACAATATCGATATCTACAAGTCCGCGCACCTGGCCACGGTAAACATCACCAGCATCGTGTATCGCGAGGGCTGGTTCTTCCAGGTGTACCCGGGCAAGGACACCGGCTCCGGCTTCATCATTAACTCCGATGGCCGCATTCTGACGAACTTCCACGTTGTTTCGGGCGGGCATCAGCTCACTGTGACGCTGGCCAACAAGAAACAATACAAGGCTCGCGTCATGTTCACCGACCGCACCAACGATCTCGCGCTGGTCAAGATTGAGCCGCGCGAGAGTCTGCCGGTTTTGCGGCTGGGCGATTCCGATCCTCTGCAAGTCGGACAGAAGGTTCTCGCCATCGGCAACCCCTTCGGACTCGAAGGCACGCTCACCACCGGCGTGGTCAGCTCGCTCGACCGGTCGATCTCCGATGAAAACGGTCGCGCGCTCGAGCACATGATCCAGACCGACGCCGCCATCAACCCTGGTAATAGCGGCGGCCCGCTGCTCGATTCGCACGGCAATGTCATCGGTATCAACACGGCGATTTACGGCCCGCAGGGCAATATCGGGATCGGCTTCGCCATGCCCATCAACCGCGCCAAGGCCATGCTCGAGGAAACGCGCGGCCATGTCGCGCGGCCGTTCCTCGGGGTCAAGACTGTGCTGGTGCAAGATGACTTGGCGCAAGCACTCGATCTGCCAGCCGAAGGCGGGCTGTTAGTCCAGCAGGTCGAGAGCAATTCAGCCGCGGAAGAAGCAGGCGTGCGCGGGCCAAAACGCGTGGTCATCGTGGGCAATATGGAATTGGGCATCGGCGGTGACCTGATTGTCGCGATCGACGGCAAGTCCGTCACCCGCGACGACGATTTGCAGCGCGCCATGAACCGCAAACACGCCGGTGACAATTTGGAGCTGACGGTGAACCGCGGCGGCAAAACGCAAAAGATCAACGTGAAGCTCGGCGAAGCGCCAGAGAATCTGTAACCGCTGTTGGCCGTTTGCTGACGCGTGCGCAACGCGCTACCGAGCCGCGCCCGGAGAAAGCGGTTGCCCTGTGACCGCTTGGGCCCTTGCTACTTCACGTACACCGTCACGGGGTTGCTGATATTCGCTCCGCCGATTGCCGCGCGCACAACTAGCGAGTTTCCTAGCAGGCCGGTGGATGGGATCGTGAAACTCAATTGCCAGACGCCGACCATTCCCGGCGCCAAGCCCGAATACTGAATATTGGCGAAGACCGCGCCGCCGCCCGATCCCCCCAACGCCACGCAAACGTGAGACTGGCTGCTCAGGCAGGTCACACCATCGGATGTGGGTGTAGCCACGGTTTTATCTTGCGATGCTGGAGCGGGCTGCCCGTCCGCCACCGGCGTCACTACCGGCCCTTGGCCGGTTCCAAGCACGTGGACCACGCTGCCAAGTGCCGCGGGGTTGCTTGGGCCGTTGACGGTGTTGTCTTGATTGAATGCCTTCGCTTGCCCACTGCCCGCCATGCCCTTTCCGTCACTCGTGAAAAGTCCCGGTGCATACGCCGCAACGTTCACCGTGCCACCGGCCAGCGGCTCCCCGGTATCCGCTAACCGCGCGGCAATGGACTGTGCGCCCAATGGGGTTTCCCAAGGTAAGACGAAATTGATCTGCTGGGGCGAGACGTAGCTGACAGGCGCCAGGATTTGACCATTCACCACGAGTTGGCGGTCGGCCAGGGATGTCGGTTGCACTCCGCTCTTCACCTGTTGTGTGGACGTTGAGAGGCCCGCGCCAAGGAGCGTACACGAGGAGCCCTGCGCCACCGGTGCACCCGCCTGCAAAGTCGCCGCATTCTCGACGCTTACGGCCTTGAGGAACTGCACGACGCGATTGTTGCCCGCGTCACCCACATACAGCGTGTCCCGGCGGTCCACAAAAATTCCCGCGGGCGCCGCCAGGCCTTCCGGCGTCGCGGAGCCGTTGGTTGTGCCCCAGTTGGCCGACACTGTAGTGGTATTTTGCTGCCCCACGGCTTCGTAGGCGCTATAGGGAGTGGTCACGCTGAGCAGCAAATTCACCAGCGATGGATACTCGACGACGCGGTTGTTAGCTTCGTCTGAAACGAAAATGTCGCCGCCACTGTCTAGGCCCACGTCGAATGGAAAATGCAGCCCGGTCGCGCCCCTGCCGGCGGTTGTGCTCGTGAAGCCGCTTTGCCCCAGCACCACCGACGCAGCCAACCCGGTAGCCGGTGCGGTGTTGGTGCTCGGATAAATCACCACGCGGTTTGCGGCGGTGTCCGCGACGTAAAGGTTATAGGTCGCATCCAACGTCAATCCCTCGGGCGCTGTCAGGGTCTCGGCCGATGCGGTGCTCGGCGCGGTTGACGTAGTGAAACTGGACTGGCCATAGACGCGCAGGGCTGTGGCTCCGGTCTTTGGGCCGCTCGCGAATTCCAGCACGCGATTGTTTCCACTGTCGGCGATAAATAGATCGCCATTCGGTCCGAGAGCCAAGCCTCCTGGCGTATTCAGCGAACTCGCGCTCACCTCGGCGAGAGCGCCAGTTGTGAAGTCGGATTGGCCAAGCACCACGTCCGGCGTGATCCGGCCCGATTGAGCTACGGGCCGCGGGTAGTGCAGGACCCGGTTGTTGCCAGCGTCGGCCACATATAAGTCCCCGCCCGTTCCTACCGCAATGCCGCGCGGCGAATACAGGCCCGTGGCGGAGGGCGTCGCTGTGCCGCCGCTATCTACATTGGCAACAGCGGATGTCAGGTTTGGCTGGCCAATCACAAGGTTGGCCGGGTCTCCGCTGTGAAAGTGAGCGGAATCGGTCCAGATCAGCACGCGGTTGTTATTGGTGTCCGACACGTAAAGCGCAAACGGGGAGTGGGAGTAGTCAATGGCAATCTTGTATGGTGCATTGATGCTGCCCGGCTTGATCTGGTTCGGGCCGTTCCCGGCAAAGTTGGTTTGTCCCAGTACGGCGGTTGCCGCGCTGGCATTTGCGGGGAAAAACAGCACTCGGTTATTCGCCGTATCGGCGGCCAGTACGTCGCCCTTGGAATCCACCGCTACACCCACCACTCCGGCAAGCGACGTCGCCGAAGCCTCTGGAAAGGCGCCCGCATCGGGCGTGTTGCTCGTGAGGTTCGGCTGGCCAATCACCCCGGTGGCTGCCGCCCCGGAGGCCGCGCCCGCTGGGAACATCAGCACACGGCTATCGGCGGGAACCGCCACGTACAGCGCTCCTGCGGCACTCAGCGCAAGACCCACCGGTCCCGCCAAGGACGAGGCGGTCGGCGTTTTCGGCACTCCCCGTGTGGTGAATAGCGATTGTCCGTAAACCACGCTGGCGGTGGAAGCTGCCGTCACGGGTGCCGGGAACACGAGGACTCTGGTATTCAGGTAATCGGCGACGTAGAGGTTGTTCTTGGCATCGAAGACCAATCCGTGGGGTGAGCTGAATCCGGAGGCGGAAATGGTGGTACTGCCCCGATTCGCAGTTCCGGTGGTGGCGTTGGCCTGACCCAGCACAATGTCGGCGGCCGGATTCGTGGTGTTGAGGACGGAGGCCGGGAACCGCAGAACCCGGTTGTTACCCGTGTCCGCAACCCATAGATTCCCTTGGCTGTCGCAAGCCACGCCGGTCGGGGTGGACATGCTCTGGCCGCTAAGTCCGCCTGCATTCACTACCCGGGAAGTGGAGTTCGGCTGACCGTAGAAGGCGTCCGGCGTGACATTCGAGAGATTGGCAAACGGCGACGCGAACCGGACCACGCGATTGTTCCCGGTGTCCGCCACAAACAAATCTCCCGTGAGCGGGTTGATTGCGACGCTCGACGGATAAACGAGGCCCTTCGCGCCAATCCCGTCGGGGATGGACTGCTGTAAGTTGGGTTGTCCCAGAGCGATCGAAGCGGGTGCTCCGTTCTGGAAATTAGTGGCGCTCTCCCACCCCAGCACGCGATGATTTGCCGTATCAACCACATATAAGTGACCGCTACCATCCACGGCAATGCCCTCGGGCGAATTCAGCGCGCTGGCCTCGACCATGTTGACGCCGTTCTGCTGCAAATTCGTCTGTCCGAGCACACGGTAGGCGGAAGGGGAGAGCTGGTTGTTAGCTGCGGCACAAAGCGAGACCGCCATCGCGGCCAAGCCGACCCACGCGCTTTCTTTAATCCATTGCATCTATTAGGCTTCTGTCGGGCACTCTAATGCACCTTTTCTGCCACTCAGCGGCCCGCGTACCTTTTGCCCCCTAAGACCTACAAACGTCGAAGGCTGGTGCGGAGTATCGGCTCAATCATGCCACAGGTTATGCAAAAGAATGTCAAAAAGTCTCTAAGATCCGCAGATTGGTAACCGCGAAATGGGGATGTGATTCCAGCCCTATTTTAGGGGAGTAAACCCGAAAATTCAGGCCAACGGCTCGAAGGATTCCAGGTTGTGCCGAGGCGCCCTGGAATTTGTAAGTAGATCGTAATCTTCGATATAGCAGCCTAGCCCGAAACCGTCCTGCTGACCCTCGACGCGCGCCACACGCACGCGGCATTGCAGGCGAATGGGCGATTCATTGTAACCAAAGCTGCCAGCGGGAATGGCAATGATGCACTCCAACTGCTCGCCTAACTCGAATGGTTCCTTCGAGATACAGTAGAACCCATTACTGGTTAGGTTTTCCGTAGTGCTCTCGACCGAGGGAGCGGCCGAATCCCGGAATAGACGTACCGGCCAATGCAGGGCGATGCGTTTACGCTTGCGCCGTTCTTCGAGTGCAACCATGGCCGATAAATCCTCGAATCTTCGCTCACCTACAGTTTCACTACCAAACTCCTCTCCGAAAGTTTGCGCGTAACCGAGGCTACGTGCCGCGTTGCCGAATGCGGGAGGTGGATGCCCGATCCCGGGCAGTTCACAGTTGTCGAAGCCCACACCTCCGTCCGCGATGCATTGCCTTCGCTCGCGATTGGGTTCCGGGACTTGGCGGACTGGTTAGCATTTTTGCCGCCAGTTGGTTTTCCACAGCTTTTTCAACGGGTTGGCTCCACGATCCCAGAAACGCGGTGTCTCTCACATCAGGAAGCTCCCAGGCTGATTTCCTTGCAACTGAAAGACCTGTCTCAGTTTGCGGGAATGAGTTGCCAAATTTTAGGAAAAACCCTCACTTGTCTAAGGGATTTACCGGACTTGTAGTTCATCCGAATCCTGTTTATAGCTATAGTTAGCAATGAGGGAAAAAATTTGGAGTGCTCAGTGGAAATCTTGACAAAAATCAGGATTGCGATATTCTGCTCGATGTCTTTGGTGGACTTGGCCGGTAGATAGATCCACTCCATGCACATTCAGTTAGTATCCACAGACAAGTCGCTATACACGATCTGCCGAGAGACGTTGACCGGATTTCGGGGGAATGACTGGACCCTGAATGTCGGCGCGGCTCCCGGCGGCGAGGGTGCGCCCGATCTGGTGATTTGGGATTGCGATTCCGATGTGCCACTTCCGCGGCAGTTGGACTTCGAACAGGAGCGCAACAACCTGTTCCTGGTATCTCGCAAGAAAATGGCGGTGCTGCTAGAACGGTTGCCGATGGCGGCCGTGGCGATTCTACTGAAGCCGGTTCAAAAGGCGACTCTGCGGGCGTTTCTCGAGCACGCGGTGGCGCGGCACGAAAAGAACCGCGCGACCGACGTGGACTCGCTGCGCGCTGACCGGGACGAAATTCTGCAATGCCTATTGCATGCCAATCTCAAGTTGCAGGAATACGACCAGGACCGCACGAATTTTCTTGCCCGCGCCGTGCACGATTTTCGGGCGCCGCTAACGGCCATCGATGGGTATTGCGGCCTGGTCCTCGGCCAGCAATTAGGTCCTATCACCGAAGAGCAGCAGGAAGTTCTGGAGCGGATGCAGCACTCCATTAAACGCCTCTCGCGCATGGCGACCGCCATGTTCCAATTGAGCGTGGGCCGGCAAGTGGAGAAGCGGCCGAATTTACAGAAGGGTGACATCGAAGCCTGCATCGACCAAGCCATGCACGAGATGGCGCCTTTCGGCGAAGCCAAGCGGCTACGCCTGGGTCTGGAGGTGATGTCTCCGCCGCAGGCGTTATATTTCGATCGCGAGCAGATTGAGCAGGTGCTGATCAACCTACTCGACAATGCCTGCAAGTTCACTCCAAAGTACGGCTCTATAGAAGTCCGAGGTTACCCTTACTTCTGGGAACGGCGCGCCAAATTAAAAACAGCGATTACAAATGGCGAACGGCGGACCTCCAGGGTGCAGGCGCCCAACGCGTACCGGGTTGATATCTGCGACTCCGGTCCGGGCGTGCCGCTCGAAAACCTGGAAAAGATCTTTGAGGAGTACACCTCATATTCCGGCGGCCAGGACCGGTCTGGAGGGGGCCTGGGCCTGGCGATTTGTAAGTTCATCCTCAATTCACATGAAGGGCAAGTTTGGGCCGAAACGGGCGAGCGGGGATCGACTTTCTCGTTTGTTCTTCCTTTCGTCCAACACGATGCTCAACTGACCCTAATGACCGAACCACCCCACCAGACAATGCAGGCTGGCGCATGATTCGGAACCGAGGAACGATACAAACCGTGAATAATGGCAGAACTATTCTCTTGGGCGAAGACGAACTGGAAGTGCGGAGCTATCTCGAGATGGCGCTCAAGTGCCATGGATACTCCATCGAGTCGGCGCAGGATGGCGAGGAAGTGCTGAGCTGCCTGCAACGAGACCGCGAGCGGATTTCGCTCGTGCTGCTGGACATCATGATGCCGCGCAAAGACGGTCTGGAAACGCTGCGCGACATTCGCCGCACGGACCGGGATTTGCCCATCATCATGCTCTCGGGAGCTTCGTCACCGCTGCGGGTGGTGGAGGCCATGAAAGGCGGCGCCACCGATTTCATTCCCAAGCCGGTCAGCCACGAAGATTTGTGCAGCGCCATCGAAAAGGCGCTAGGCCAAGGTTCGCTCGATGACCACGCGGCCCGTGTCATCAGTGACCAGCCGTCGTTGAAGCCGGAACCCCTGACGGGGGCGGTGCGGGTGAAGTCGATCGACCCTCTGCTGAAGCAGGTGGGATCTTCCGAGGTGCCGGTGCTCATTCAGGGAGAAACCGGTGTAGGCAAGGAAGTGATCGCCCGGCAGTTGTGTGCACAGTCGCCGCGGGCCAACAAGGTCTTCCTGAAGCTGAATTGCGCGGCGCTGCCGTCGGAGCTGGTGGAGAGCGAGCTGTTCGGCTACGAGCGCGGCGCCTTCACCGGGGCCTTTCAGAAGAAGCCCGGCATGTTCGAAATGGCGGATGGCGGCACGATCCTGCTGGATGAGATCGGCGACATGGATTTCAAGCTACAGGCGAAGCTGCTACAGGTTCTGCAAGACCAGGAGTTTCAGAGACTGGGCGGCAAGGAGACGATTCGCGTCGACGTCCGCGTGATTGCGGCAACCCACTGCGACCTGGAAACGGCGATCAGCGAAGGACGCTTCCGGGAAGACCTTTACTACCGGCTCAATGTGGTGACTATCCGGGTGCCACCGCTGCGCGAGCGCACCGATGAGATCATGCCGCTGGCCGAATTTCTCGTGAAGAAGCATGCGCGCCCAGGTGTAGCGCCGCTCGCGATCACTCCTGCCTTGCATCAGGTGCTGGTGGCGCACCAATGGCCGGGAAACATCCGTGAGCTGGAGAACGTGATGCGGAAGTACCTGGTGGTGCGCGACGCCGAGATCATCATCGAAGATTTGCGCGCCCGGGCGCAGCGCAGGGCGCCCGCCTTGGCGCCTCCGCAGGCCAAAGCCATGGCGGCCGGCGCGGGCATGGGTGAGCCGTTCGACGAACCTCCCTCCACTCCCATTTTGAAGCAGGTCAACAAGGCCAAAGAGCAGGCCGAGACCGAAGCCATTGTGGCGGCGCTCCACTCCACGCGCTGGAACCGCAAGCAGGCCGCCCAGATCCTCAACATCGATTACAAAGCGCTTCTGTACAAAATGAAGAAGCTGTCGATCGAGAATTAGAGCGGGACCAAACACCGCACGGCCCTGACACACCAGACCAAAAAACCCTGTTGACATACGAAAGACTTACTAGTAAAGTCTTCGTATATGGCAGCCGAGACCCCCAGGCCCACTGACGCCGAACTTGAAATCCTGACTGTGCTATGGAGCCTTGGACCCGCCACCGTTCGCGAGGTCCACAACGTGATCAGCCGGCGGCGTCCCGCGCAATATAGCACCGTACTGAAATTCATGCAGATTATGGCTGAGAAGGGACTGGTGCGCCGCGATGAGAAAGAGCGCGCACATGTTTACGCAGTGGCACGGCCACGCGAGTGGACCCAGCGGCAACTCGCCGGAGACCTGCTGGAACGCGCGTTCGCAGGGTCGGCCAAGGCGCTTTTAGTTGGCGCGCTTTCGGCGCGGAAGGCGACGAAAGAGGACCTTGCTGAAATGCGCAAGCTGCTGGATGAGTACCCGAAGGGGGAAAAATGAGCGTTCTCGAAACCTGGGTGGGCACTCCATTGGCCGCGGCGTTCGGTTGGACACTGCTGCATTCCCTGTGGGAGGGAGCGATCCTCTCGGCTGCCCTTGCGGCGGCGCTGCTAGTGATACGATCGCCGCGCACCCGCTATGCCGCGGCCTGTCTGGCGATGCTCATGATGCTCGGCGGCTTTGGCGTCACTTTGGTTCGCGTGATGCCGGAAAGTGCGCAGGGTGAGCGAAGCGCGAGGCCGCCCGCCTTTCCCACGTGGAATAGCGGTAGTGGTGCGGATGCCACTGAGCCTTCGAAACTGGACCTGGCCGAAGTCGCACCCTGGCTGACGCCGTTCTGGCTCGCGGGCGTGTGGATTTTCTACCTGAGGCATGTAGCCGGCTGGATCTCGGTATGCCGGCTGCGCCGGCGAGGCGTGTGTGGTGCGCCGGGCGAATGGGAGGACCAGATCGCTCGCTTGAGTGCGCGGTTGCGTCTGACGCGGCCGGTCCGGCTGCTCGAATCCTGCCTAGTGGATGCGCCCATGGTGCTTGGCCATTTCCGTCCGGTGATTCTGATGCCGATCGGGCTACTTGCCGGGCTGCCGGTGGGACAAGTCGAAGCCATCCTGCTGCATGAACTGGCGCACATCCGCCGCTACGACTACCTGGTGAACGTGTTGCAGCGATCGGCGGAGGGCCTGCTGTTTTATCACCCGGCGGTCTGGTGGATCTCCCGAGTGATCCGCGCCGAGCGGGAAAACTGCTGTGACGATGTGGCTGTCGCACTGAGCGGCGATGCGCACGAGTACGCCGTGGCATTGGCCGCACTGGAACAAAAACGTTGGTCGGGCCGCGAACTGGCCGTGGCCGCTACAGGAGGGAGTCTCGTGAAACGTATCCGTCGCCTGCTGTATCCGCAAGGGCCGAACGGCGCTTGGACGCCATTGTTCGCCGCTGTAATCCTCATGGCAACAGCCGCAATAGCGCTGACCGCGTGGCCGGCGAGACCGGCTCAGGCAAGTTCCGCCGCCGCGCAGTCAGACCGTGCCGAGACCTCTCGTTATGACAAATGGCTGAATCAGGAGGTGGTCTACATCATCGCCGACGTAGAGCGCGCCGCGTTCCTGAAACTGACGACCGATGAAGAACGGGACCATTTCATCGAACAGTTCTGGCAGCGGCGCGATCCAGCGGCGGGCACGACGCCAGGCATCGTAGAAAACGAGTTCAAGAAGGAACATTACCGTCGAATCGCGTTCGCCAACAAGCACTATCGGACGGCATCCGGCAGGCTGGGGTGGCAGACCGATCGCGGTTACATATACGTTGTCTACGGCCCACCGGATGAGATTGACAGTCACCCCAGCGGAGGAGAGCAGAGGCCGTATCCGTTCGAAGATTGGGGATACAGGCACGTGGAGGGCATCGGCGATAACCTGTACGTCAGCTTTGTCGACCGGACGCGAACGGGCGATTATCGTTTCGCGCCCGGAAGCCCGCCCAGGTAAAAACCCTCGCACCCGGCAGACATGCGCTGTTCGCTAAGGAACCAAAACCCGGTGACACTGTCCCCGAGTTTTCCCCCGTCCCCGAGTTTCCCCCCTTAGACTCGGGATGAGCTCATTCGTACCTCAGCGCCACCATGGGGTCGACTTTGGTTGCCCGGCGCGCGGGCACGGCGGCGGCGAGCAGCGCAGCGGCCAGCAAGACGGCGACGGATTGCGACACCGACACAAGATCGAAAGTGTCAATGCCGTAGATCAGGCTGCCAAGGAAGAGACCCCAGAAAAATGCCACCACGACCCCTATCGCCAGTCCGGCCACCACCGGCACGAGGGAGACGCGCAAAATCATCCTGACCACGTCTCCGCGCCGTGCTCCGAGCGCCATGCGGATGCCGATTTCCCGCGTCCGTTGCGTCACCACGTAAGCCAGCACGCCGGAAAGGCCCAGCGAGGCGAGGCCGAGCGCCAGGATTCCGAAGAAACTTGAGAGGTACGCTATCAGGCGCTCGTGCGCCAAGCGGCTGTTGATGTACTCTTCCATCAAGCGGACGTGCAGTAGAGGAACGTTGGGGTCCTGGTCCTGGAGCGCACGGCGAATTCCCGCGATCACCGGGGCGGCGCTCCCAGCAAACCGCACCGCCAGCCAGCGCGCGTCGGCACCGTTTGACCAACTGGGCTCGTAGAGAGTCCCGTATGGGTCGGGTCGGGTGATTTCACCATAGTGCATATCCTTCACCACGCCAATAACCTCACTGCCTTTGTCGCCGGAACAATCGTCGCCGGGAAAGCAGAAGCGGCGTCCCACGGCATTTACCGTCCCGAACTGCTGGCGCGCCAGTGATTGGTCCATGATGCAAACCCGGGGCAAGCCCACCTTCCCCCCGCCGCGGGGTGTAACGACAGGCTCATCCTCGCGCCGAAAGTCACGGCCCGCCAGGAGGGGAATGCCCAACGTGGCGAAGTAGCCGGAGCTGACGGGATTGGAAATGATCACAAAAGTTTTCTGCAAATCCTCCTTTGTAGTGAAAAAGGTCCCGCGCAAGCGGTTGCTAATCGGCGTCAGGCCCGCCAAGGCGGCCGTGCGCACGCCGGAAAGGGTCCGCGTGCGCTCGAGGAACTGATCGTAGAAGGTACGCAAGCTCTGCCCGCTATATCCTACGCTCGTGGGGGCGATCTCGAAAATCGCGATACTCTCGCGCTGAAACCCGAGGTCTACATTCTGAAGATTTCTTAGCGTGCGGCCAAACAAGCTGGCGGCGACAAGCAACACCAGGGACAAGGCGATTTGGTCAGCGATCAGGAATTTGGAAAAAAGTGACCGGGAGAGCGTCTCGGTGGCCATTCCGTGCTCCTTCATGCTCTCCGCAAGTTTCATCCGCGTGGCCCGTAGCGCGGGAATCAGGCCGAATAGGATGGTGGTGAGCAGCGTAAGGCCGGCACACGATGCGAGAACGAAGAGGCTGAGATGGAAACGAAAATCGGGGTCCAGAACATTGAGTTGGGCAAGAGCGCGCACGCCGAAATAGGCAACTCCAAGCCCCATTGCGCTCCCCGCCGCGGCCAGCAGGAGGCTTTCCGTGAGAAACTGGCGAATCAAGCGCCCGCGCGTAGCGCCCAGCGACAGACGCACGGCCGTCTGCTTCCAGCGTTGCGAGGCGCGCACCAGCAGCAGATTCGCCACGTTCGCGCAGGTAAGCAGCAGCACCAGAACTGTTGCGGCCGCCAGGGCTTTCAGCGGATTTAGAGAATTCTGGTTGCGGATAAAGAAGGGGTCACGGGCCGCAGGCGCGAGCCGGCATTCATTCTTCTCAAGCAAATGAGCCTTGGTGACAGCTTCGACGGCTCTGTCATTCACCTTTTCCACTGCCTGCACCCACAGAACCGGCATGGAGGCTTGAGCTTGCTGAAATGAAACTCCCGGCTTCAATCGCGCCACGGAGGTGAGCCAGAGACTGCGCGTCGTGTTCCATTCCTGTGCCGCGCCGGGGTTCGTCACCGGGTACATTGCCAAGGCCATGAAGACGTCGGGTTCGTCGCCGTTGAACAAGCCGCCGAACCCCTTTTCCGCCACGCCGACGATAACGAGCGGATAGGTGTTCACCGAGAACTTCTGGCCGATGACCCGCAGGTCCCCTGCAAACCGCCGCTGCCAATAGCGATGGGAAAGGACAACAACCCGTGGCCGGCCAGCCGTATCGTCAGACGGTGTGATAACTCGTCCGGCAGCGGCTCCAATCCCGAGGATTTGGAAGTAGCCGCCGCTGACGTATTCCGCGTGGCCGATTTCCACGGCCCCCGACCCGGCGGGCCGAAGGCTGGCATCAAGATTGTTGCTGCTGGCGAGGACTCCGTCGAAAACCTGGCTGAGGTCGCGATAGGCACAGAAAAAGGGATATGTGCGGCTGTAGGTACCTTCGATCTTCACCAGGCGATTCACCTCGCGTGCCGGAATGGACCACAGCAAAAGCTGCTCGACAAGGCTAGAGAGGGCCGTGGTCAGGCCTATGCCGAAGGCGAGTGTGGCCACTACTACTAGCGTGAAGCCGGGGCTCTTGGCGAGAGCCCGTGCCCCAAGCCGAATATCGTCGACTAATGTGATCATGAGACCCTCCCTAAAATTGGTAGAAGCTTACGGCGGAGGAGGGCCGAATGCAAGCCCCTGGGTGACGAAGCAGGTGACAGGCGGCCCGATCACGCTTAGCTGCCAGACAGTGCCGCAACGGGCCACGGCGCTAACGATAGAATTGGGGCTGGATGTCTCCGGCCGCTATCCCATCGTTCGAACTGATCGCCGTGCCCGGCGGCTCCTTCCTCATGGGCTGCGATGCGGGTCGAGACGAGGAGCGGCCGGTGCATCGCGTCTGGGTGGACGATTTCTGAAGCTCAGGGACCGCGTGTTTCCTTGGCCCCAAGAAAATCGCTCACTTGTAAGCGTCGCGGCGGTTTTTGACACCGGTGATCTCGATAATGTTCTCGTCCTTGTGATCAAAGAACACTCGGTGGTCACCGCAACGGAGACGGAAGCCGATCAACGGCGGCTTGAGCTTTTTTACGTCGCCGGAGCGGCTGGCCAGATAGCGGTCTACGCAGTGGAGAATTTGTACCGCCATCTCGCGGGCGATGGCCCGCAAATCGGCGCGGGCTTCCGGTGACCAGACGACCGCGATCCGCTCGGCCGCAGGGTCCTCGCTCACTTCGTGAGTCCGAACTCGCGCAGGATCTCTTCGTGCGGGATGCCTTCACCACGGGCGAGCGAAACGCGGGCGCGGTCCAGCTCCGCAGCTGCTTGAGGCGTAACCTCTTCCTCTTCGACTGGCGCCAGTGCCAGCGAGCGCGCCAGCGGTTCCACCATCACTTCGAGCAGACTCCGCACGGCATTCAGCTTCTCGGCCGGCAGCATATCCAGCAAGGCGTGGGCCTGCAGGCGTTCCTGATTGACATTCGATTCCATGGTTGCCTCTTAGCGGCGCCCTGCTCGAAGGAACAGCCTTGTGACCTCGCTCCCGCAGAGTGAAAATCACTTGGAGTCTCTTCCCCCGGCCGTATTACATATGCTCTCAGAGACAGTGATTTAAGGTCAAGCGGGCCTCCGAAGGCGCTCAAGGTGTGGATCACACGGCAGTTAGTGGCCGCCGCAAGGGACGCGGCCGCGATAACATTGGGGCTGGATGTCTCCGGCCGCTATCCCATCGTTCGAACTGATCGCCGTGCCCGGCGGCTCCTTCCTCATGGGCTGCGATGCGGGTCGAGACGAGGAGCGGCCGGTGCATCGCGTCTGGGTGGACGATTTCCGGCTGGGCGTTTTCCCGGTGCGCAATCGCGACTATCGGGCTTTCCTCGAAGCGACAGGCCATCCGCCGCCGCCCGTGTGGAGCGATCCGAATTTCAGCCATCCTGACCAACCTGTAGCCGCGGTGAGCTGGTTTGAGGCGGTGAAGTACTGCGATTGGCTCAGCAGCGTAACGGGGAAGACCTACCGGCTGCCTACCGAAGCGGAATGGGAACGTGCCGCGCGGGCGGACAGGGAAGGCGCGCTCTATACGTGGGGCGATGAGCCGCCGAATGCGCACGCCGAATACGCGAGGCGCTGGGGCGGGGAAGTGACGGCTACGCGGCCTGTGGGCGAAGGCGCGCCGAACGCATGGGGATTTTACGAGCTGGGAGAAAACGTGCACGAGTGGTGCGCCGACTGGTTTCAAAAAGACTACTACGCGATTTCGCCGGGAAAAAACCCCCGCGGGCCCGTCACCGGCGAGAGACGGGCGTCGCGGGGAGGGTCGTGGCGGCATCACATTAAAGTGAGCCGCTGTGCGACCCGCTCGAGTATTCCGCCACAGTTTCAATACGCGGACTACGGGTTTCGCGTGGCCTGCGATACCGCGTAGCTGCCCGCGCATTGAAGGCGGATGCGCTCCGGCTCAGTGAGCTGGCCGCAGCGTTCGAGGTAGGCGAATTCGGATTCCCGCGGCCGCACAGGTACGGGAGCTTCATACTGCCACCAGCCCCATGGGCGCGATCCGGGGTCGACCATCGGCAGCAATTCCGCTCGATGCTCGTGCCAGGCACTGCGCCGCGCCGCGTTGGAATCGAAAGCAGAGTTCCCGCGCGGTCCCAACAGCAGCTCCAAATACTGTTCCAGAGTGAGTGCGCCGCCCATACTACGAGGTTTCGCGACCGCGGCAGCCATGCATGTGCCCAATTTCGCCTCCTGGAGCCATAGTGCAGCGGGCCGCGGAAGCGTTTCATGTAGTCGTCATATAGCTGAGATAGAATCGGTCCGATGCCCTCAACCCTGACTTCCACCAACCGCGAAATGGATTTGAAACATCTCTGGCACGGCAACATGCAGCATCGAGACCTGGCAGCACGGCCACCGCTCGAAGTGGCCAGCGCCGATGGCTGCTACGTATTCGATGCCGATGGCCGGCGGTACCTGGATGGGATGGCCGGTCTGTTCTGCGTGAACGCCGGCTACGGACGGCGCGAAATTGTGGATGCAGTGACGGCGCAAATGAAGCAGCTTGCCTACTATCCGCTGACGCAATCGCACGGCCCGGCGGCGCAGCTCGCCGCTCGTCTGGCCGGCCTGCTGCCGAAGGGTCTCGAGCGCGTGTTCTTTTCCAATAGCGGCTCCGAGGCGGTTGAGACCGCGCTCAAGATGGCGCGGCAGTGTGCGCGGCGCATGCATCCCGGACAAAACCGGTACAAGGTCATTGCGCGCCACCGCGGGTACCACGGCCTCACCATGGGCGCGCTTTCGGCGACCGGGCAAAGCCCGCGGAAGACGGCGTTCGAACCGCTGGTGCCCGGCTTTCTGCACGTGCCGCCGCCCGATCACTACCGTTGCTCGTTCTGTTCTACGCAACCCGCCTGCACGCTCCACTGCGCCGATGAATTCGAACGCGTGATTCGCATGGAAGGACCGGACACGGTGGCGGCGGTGATTGCGGAGCCGGTCATTGGAGGCGGCGGTATCTTTCCTGCGCCGGATGGTTATCTGGAAAAGTTGCGCGCCACATGCGATCGCTACGGCGTGCTGTTGATCTTGGATGAGGTGATTACGGGCTTCGGCCGCACGGGCAAGCTATTCGGCTTTGAGCATTCGTCGATCCAGCCCGACATTCTGACCTTCGCGAAAGGGCTGACCTCGGCGTACCTGCCGCTCGCCGCAACTGTGGCTTCCGAGCGCATTTTCGAAACGTTCCATGGCGATCCCGACAGCGATGCGAAGTTCACGCAGGTGAGCACGTTCGGCGGGCATCCCAGTTCATGCGCCGCGGGCCTGGCAAATCTGGAGATCCTGACGCGCGAACGGTTGTGGGAGAACTCCGCCGAGGTCGGCGCGTACCTTATTGGAAAGCTGCGCGAGATCCGGTCGCCATGGATCGGCGATATTCGCGGGCGTGGCTTGCTGATCGGCCTGGAGATCGTCACCGACGCCGAAAAGACGCCGCTCGCCGAAGCCCGCATGGTCAAGTTGTTGCGCGATATTCGCGAGGCCGGGGTGCTGGTGGCCCGCAACAACGACTCCGTGCCTGGATACTACAATGTCGTGCTGCTCTCGCCGCCGCTGATCTTGACGCGTGCCGAGGCCGACACGATTGTGGCTGCGGTTGAAAGCGGGCTCACGAAGATTTGAGGCGGTGAAGTCCCCGCTCAGCGCTCGGGCCGGAACTGGAATTTTAGAATCAGCTCACTAGGAACGGCCTGGGCACCGCGGATGGCGGGTGCAAAGCGCCAGCGCAAAGCGGCGCTGCGGGCGGCGGCGACCAGGGTACTGCTCACCGGTTCTGGGTTCGGCAACGCTTCGGCCCCTGTAACGCGGCCGGCTGCGCTGATCGTCACCTTTACATTTACTTCTACTGGCGCGGCGATCAGGCTTCGCACCGCGGCGGGGAGCACCGGCTGCGCTTCGCGCATGGGCTTTGCGGCCAGATAGAGCGGCGCGGCGCCGGGATTATCCGCCGGTCCCATCTTGGGTTGCGGAATCTCTGGCACGGCCCCGGTGCCCGGCGATTTCGCCGGCGCATCCACCATCACTACATGCACCGGTTCGCCGAAGTCACGGGCCGCGCCATTGGCTGGGGAATTGGCGGCCGCCGCATCCTGTTGGGGTGACGGTCCGGAGGCAGGAGGCTTCGCTTCTTGTAAAGCAGCCTGCGTCTCGGGCCTGGCGGCCGTAAGAGCGAGAACAGTTTCACTGGTTTTCCCATCGCTGGGAGTGGTGACCTCGAGCCGGAATCGCACGTTGCTGTTGGCGGGTGTATACAGCACGCTGCCATTGCGCAATTGCTCCAGATCCAGGTGCAATTCTTGTTGTTGCGTTTCGCCGTCACGGATGGAAAGCACCGCGCCGGTAGCGTGAGTCACGGTCCGCGAACTCCGGTTCCAGCTCACGCGCAAATCCGCCCCGCGGCGTTCCACTTGCAATGCCAGCGCGGGCGCATCCGACGCGATGGGCGCAGTCGCGTCCGATCGCTCAGGCCCCCAAGTCAGGTAAGCCTGATAGCCTAGAGCTCCCAACGCGATCATCAACACTACAAACACGAAGCGGCGTAATGCACTCGGGCGGCGCTCGCGAGGGACAGGCGGCGCTTCGAACGTGGCGGGAATGGACGCCGGGAGATCAAACGCCGCGGCTTGGGCCGGCACTTCCGGTTCGGGCAGCAGCTCCGGGTTCCACTGCGGCGTGGGTTTGACGCGCACGCCGGTCAATTGCCGGGCTTCGAACGGGAACTCCAGATAGGTGAAGTCCGCATCGAGGCGGCCCTTATCCCAAAAGAAAAATCCTGCGCTGGCCGAACCGTCGGAGGCCGGCTTCACGAGGAGAAAAACGTTGGCTGGATCGTAGAAACTCGAATGTGCGATCGCCACGTCTTCCTCGCGTAGGCTGAGACCTTCGCCGATATGGCTGCGATAGTAGCCGACCACAGACAACGCGCCGTCGCCGTCCGACCGCCGCGCACCCAGCACCTTATCGAGCTTGCGCCGGTCGGCATCGGACAGAATAAACCGATGGTCGGGGCGATATTCACTGAGGAACGGTTCGAAATCCTTGATCTCGATGATGGGGCTCGCGGCAAAATCCGCCGTGCCGTACAGAATCCCGCCGATTTCCACGCTATGCGAGGGAACCGACTCGAACGCGCGGCGGACTTCTCGGCTCAAACTTTCCACTACGTTGAGCTGAAGATGGATGCGAACCGGTGCGCCGGGAAAGGTCCAGGTGTAAAACTCCGGTGCTGCTGTGGAGGGCGTCGCCGCGGATTCCTCAAAGGCTGCCATGCGACAAGTTTGCGAAGTGAAACTGATGTAATTATAGCCAACGTGCAGGAAATGTCGCAGTCAGGCGAACGCCTGATGTCCGATTTCTTACAACAGGATAATTAACGTTATCTTCCGGAAGCGGCCACGCTCATCGTGGCGGTGGCGCGCTCGAGGGCGCTGGCGGCTTGCCGTCCACGGTGACCGGCTCCATCAGCTCCGTGCGCGTGCCGTCGGGATCGAACAGATTGAGCTGGCGGCGGCGGTTGATTCCCGTGTGGACTTCAAGCGCACGCGAGTAACCCGCACGATACGGCCGGGCCTCGAGCTTGGACTGAGCCGCCGCGATGTCCGGAGTCTGGAGGCAGATGTGGTGCTCGCTGCCGCGCCGGTCGGGCGCAGGAATGTCGTGGTAAAGCATGAACTCGATGTAGTCGCCGCCATCGGGCACTTTCAGGTTGACCCAGGAGAGCGTCTTGCCGTTGCTCGATCCGCGCCAGATCTCGCGGAACCCCAGGATCTCGCCGTAAAAATGCATGGACGTGTCCAGATTGCCCACCAGAATGCCCGTATGCAGCATGTGATCTGAGATGCGAGTCTCCGGCAGGAACTTGCCCTTCTCGCGCACGCTCCAGCCATCGGGCGCGTATTCGACGATCTCGACCGTGTGGCCGTCGGGGTCCGTGATGTTGAAATTCAAGTTCCCGATGCGGCCCTTGGGCACGCGGTCCGGAACCTTGATGCCGCGCGAAGCCAGGTACACGCGCATGCGCTCGGCGTTGTCGGTTTCGAGCGCAATGTGGTGCAGCCGGTCGGCTCCTGGTTCGAGGCCCGGAAACAGTTCGACATATTGCCGGTCATTGATCTTGATAAAAGTCATTGAAAGCGACCCATCGGGATTCGTGAGCTGGAAAGGCTCCGCGAAGCCGAGGAAGTCTTTATAAAATGCGCGGGATTTTTCGATATCGCTCACGTGCAGAGCGACGTGCCCAATTCCCAGGATGCGAGGACGCTCCTGCGCATGGGCGAGCAGAGTCACCGCGAAAGCAACCAGCCAGCGTTTCATGTCAATAGCACCTTTAGCACTCCCTTTTTCGCCGCCGTGCGAAAAGCCTGCGGCGCGCGATCAAGCGGCATGCGCTCCGAGATCATATCCGCTACGTTGACGACTCCGTTCTTGAGCATCTCTATTGCCGGCTCGAAGCGGCCGCATCGTGAACCGACGAGCGTGATCTCATTGACGATCACCGGCGCGGTGTCGAACCCCGCCAGGCCGTGCACCGTGGACTTCATGATGATGGTGCCGCGAGGGCGCGTCATCGAAACCGCCTCTGCGAGACCCTTAGGCGAGCCCGTGGCTTCCACCACCCAATCGTATTCCGCCACCGGCATACGTTCCTTCACCACTTCCGTTGCGACGCCTGCGCGTACGGCGATGCGCAGCTTCTCTTTGTGGCGACCGAACTGGTGGACGCGATACCCATTGGCGTGGAGAACTTGCGCCGCCAGCAACCCTAGTTTTCCATCCCCCAGCACCGCGACGGGCGAGCTGCACGGAATCCGGACCTGATCCAGAATCTCCGCGGCCGCCGCCAGTGGCTCGACGAACACAGCCTGTTCGGTGGGAATGGAATCGGGTACGACGTGCAGATTGCGCTCGGGCAGCGTGAAAAACTCGCGAAACGCGCCCGGGTGCTTCACGATGCCCAGCACCCGGCGTTTGGGGCAGTGCCGGCCGAGGCCCTTGCGGCACCAGCCGCAGCAGCCACAATCGAGATTGATTTCGCCCACCACGCGCCGGCCAATCAACTCGCGCCGGCTCGCTTCGACCACTTCAGCCACAAACTCATGGCCCGGAATGCCCGCGAACCCGTAGTAGCCGCGCTGCAGTTCCAGATCGGTATTGCAGATGCCGCCGCACAACAGGCGCAGGAGCGCAAAGCCCTCAGGCGCGCGCGGCCGCGGCATGCGCCGCACTTCCACGCGCCGGTTTTCCAGGTGCACCGCTAGCATCGAGGTCCAGTATAAGCGACCCGCCCGCTACAATGTAGATTCCATGCTTGGTAAACTGGGCGGTCTCGATCGGAAGTGCCGGACACCGCTAGCGTCGAAGCTGAGGGCAATTGAACCACGAGGTCATCAATGATCGTTGGTCTGAGCGTCGAAAATTTCAAGGCGATTCGCAAAGTTGACCGGCTGAGCTTGAATTCTTTTCACGTGCTCGTCGGCCCAAACGGGAGCGGGAAGAGTACTTTCTTAGACGCCATTGACTTTGTGCGGTCCTGCTTGCAGCATGGTCCTGCTAAAGCAGTAGAAGAGCGCGTCCCGGACTATCGTGACCTGACATTCATGAGGGGAGGCGGCCCTATCAAGATTGGATTTTACCTGGACCTGAATCAGAGTCCTGTTTGGAAATCTGTCCTGCACTATCACTTCGTGATTCGTGAAGATGATCTCCTTGGAGTTGGCGTTGAGGAGGAGACGCTGGAGGAAACAGACAGACAGGTCCTCTCCCACAATACGGCAAGATATAAGCCCCGAAGACTTCTGGGTAAGACATCCACAGGTTCGGATTTTTACCAGCGTGAAAACGGGAAGTACATGGACTCTTTTGCATTTGGCCCTGACAAGCTCACACTCTCTTTCACGCCGCCTGATGAAAACCGATATCCGACAGCGAACGCAGTAAAGCGTTTCTTAATGCAGGGAATCCGATACTTGCAGCTGAATAGTCGGGCTATGCGAGAACCTTGCCCCGCCACGAGGCCGACGGAGCTCGAATTGGACGGAACGAATCTGGCTAGAGTGGTGGGACGATTGAGGAGAACTGGAAATGGCGATTCGTCGACAACGGACTCTGATGACTCGCCTTCTAACCGGCTTCGCCGCTGGACAGAACATCTGCAATACGCGCTCGAAGATCTCCAGGAGATCAGCTGGTCGACACGTCAAGCCGATAACGCCGAATTCATCGTATTGCGCTACAAGAACGGATTGGAGTGCCCAAGTTGGCTCGTCAGCGACGGAACACTTCGGATGCTGGCGCTCACTCTTCCGGCTTTTTTGCCCTCTACGCCGAGCATCTATATGGTGGAAGAGCCAGAAAATGGAGTTCATCCGAGAGCATTAGAGGTGATCCTCCGAGCGCTAGCTGCGATACCCGGCGCACAGACGTTTATTGCCACGCACTCCCCGCTAGTGGTTCAAGAGGAGGGTATTGATCCTCTTCTCTGCTTTGCTCGGGACGAGGGTGGGGTTCATATTATTTCGGGCAAAAACCATCCGGCCCTGAAGGAGTGGAAGGGCACCCCCGAGCTGAGTTCGATCTTCGCATCCAGGGTCTTAGGATGAAGGACCTGTACGTCCTTGCTGCTGATACCGATGCGATGGCGGTGCTAAACGCAATTCTGAATCGCCCGGCGGAGCTGGGAATTCGCCCGATCGAGTTTCACGTTGACCGCAATGTCGGGAGAGATTCGGGAATGGTCCGCGAAGGCCCCGAGCTTGTTCGCATGAAGGCCAGCAAGGCGGAATTTGGGAAGGTTCTATTGATTTGGGACAACCACGGTAGTGGGTGGGAAGCTAAACGCACTCCTGATGAATCGCGGACTCAAATACAAGCTCGTTTGGACGGCGTCACTTGGCAAGGCCACTCCGGTACCGTGGTCCTCGTGCCAGAACTCGAAGAATGGATCTGGTACGACCCCGACGCAGTCTGCCAATGCCTGCGTCTCACGCCTCCCGAGTCCGCTCAATTGGTTACAACATATGCGGATCGAGAAGGTCGAACGACGGAAGAGTTGAAAGCCGAGAAGCCTAAGGAGCTGTTCGAATTCGTGCTGCTCAGGGCGCAAAGGCGGAAACCACTGCCGAGCGACTTTACGCGCATTGCCAAGTGCGCCAGGCTGCAGCTCTGGCGAGGAAGCGAAAGTTTTCGTCATTTTGTCGGCATGATTCAGGGCTGGTTCTCCGCCTGACCCTGCTAGTGACGTCCCGGTCCCGCCCCGCCCGCTACAATGTAGATTCCATGCTTGCTGAAATCGTCTGTTTCGATCCGCGCTGTCGCAAGCGCTATCCCGTTACTGAACTCGTTTACAACTGCCCCGCATGCGGCGGCCTGCTGGAGGCCGAGTATTCAGATTGGGACCTCGACGCCGGCCAGATGAAGGCACTGTGGCGATCGCGCCGCATCTCCAATCTGCCGCTCGATCAAAGCGGCGTCTGGCGCCATCGCGAAATCATTCCATTTCTCCCCAATCTTCACTCCGTGGTCACGCTGCGGGAAGGGAACACGCCGCTGCTTCCCGCGCCCAAGGCGGCCGGATACGGCGGGCTCGATCGGCTGGTTTTCAAGCATCAGGGATTCAACCCCACCGGATCGTTCAAAGACAACGGGATGACGTGCGGCGTGGCGCAGGCGCGGCGGCTCGGCATGTCGCGCGTGGCGTGCGTGTCCACGGGCAATACGTCGGCCTCCATGGCGGCTTACGCCAGTGCGGCCGGTCTCGAGCCGCTCATCTTCATCCCGCACGGCAACATCTCGTACGGCAAGCTGGCGCAGGCGCTCGAGTATGGCGCGCGCACGTTTCAGGTGGAAGCCAATTTCGATCAGATCCTCGCGCTGGTCCGCGGGCTCGCCGAGCGCTTGGGTATCTACCTGCTAAACTCCATCAACCCGTTCCGCATCGAAGGGCAAAAGACCATCATCGTCGAGATGCTCGATCAGCGTGATTGGATAGCACCCGATTGGATCGTGTTGCCCGGCGGCAACCTCGGCAACATCTCCGCTTTCGGAAAAGCGTTGCGCGAGCTGAAGCAGTTGCACTTTATCGACACCATACCCCGCCTCGCCGTCATTCAGGCCGAGGGCGCCGCGCCATTCTACGAATTGTTCCGCGCGCACACAGCGGGTCCGCTCAATCCCGTTGGGCATCCCGAAACGCTGGCCACCGCCATCAAGATTGGCGATCCCGTCTCCTGGCCCAAAGCGCTCAAAGAAGTGACCGAATCCGACGGCGCCGTGGAGAAGGTCACCGAGCAGGAAATCGCTGACGCCAAAGCGATCATCGGCCGTTGCGGCATCGGCTGCGAACCCGCGTCCGCCGCCACGCTGGCAGGAATCCGAAAGCTCACGGCAGCCGGCACCATTCCCCGCGATGCCGATGTGGTTGCTGTCCTCACCGGCAACGTACTCAAAGATCCCGACTACATCTATCGCTACCACACCGGGCAACTGGACGCGCCAGACGGTAAGCGGATCCAACCCACGTTCGGCAACCAGCCGGTGGTCGTGCCGAACGACGTGCAGAAGATCACGGCTTTGCTCGGATGATGTCCCGGCTCCGGGACTCGGCATTTTCCTATTCCTCACCCCATTTCGTAGGTTAGACACTACCCCCTCGTTTCTTAGCGTGCTCGCCCACACATGGGATTTGCCGACTAGGGACTTTTCGGGCAGTCTGTAGAGTATGTCGAAGAAGTTACAGCCTCCCCCTGGTTCGACCCACGCCCGCGCAAAGGAACTGGAGCACCTTTACGCTCAGCTTGCCGCCGTGGAAGCGCTGATTGGCGCTTTAGAGATCTACAGGCAGTTCTATCCGCGCTTGGTGTCATCCAAACGCAAGACCGCTTAATAGCTTTACGGAGTCTTAGTTGCGCGCGATCTGCGCCAGCTTCGCCGCAAGTTGCGAATAGGGCATCGCGCCAGGATGGTACAGACGCACTATGCCTTGGCGGTCTAGAAGCACCAGCGTAGGCGTGGTGCTCACTCCGTAGCGGACGAAATTCTGCTCGCTCAAAGGCACACTCATGCCCGCGAGCGGTGCATAATACTGCCTGCGCACCTGGTCAATGTACTGCGTTTCCATCTCGCGAGGCGCATCCGCGCCGCCGGCCACGTAGCCATAATGCTGGCTCGGCCCGATCACCACTAGCCCCGTCGACCGATAGTCGGCCAGCAGCCTCGCCAGTTCCGGCGCCTCGGCTTTGCAGTCTCCGCACCAGTGCGCCCAGAAGAACAGCAGCACCGGCCGCCCTTTCAACTCCGTCAGCAATGCCGGCTTAGGCCCCAGCCACTGCGCTTCTTCAAGCGGCGGCGCTGGCTTTCCCTCAAGCGTCAGCAGATTAATGTTCTTCTGGATGCGTGCCACAATCGAGCTCGCGCGGTACGCCGCCAGTTCCCGCCGCAGAAACGCCAGTGCCTCTGCGCGCTCGCCCTGTGCCGCCAGCACCTCGGCATGCACTTCGATCGCAGCTCCCAAAGCGATCGGCAGATGGCGCTCATCGTCCATTTTGCGCTTTGCCAGCGTCTCGACAGCCAGCTTCCGCGTTTCCTCCGCGTACCGATCCGCCTCGCTGTACTGCTGCGCCTCCAGTTCCCCGCGTGCCATCCACGAAAGGGCCTCCAGCAGTTCCGGCGTCACCCCTTGTCGCCCCCGATACGCATCGATATAACGCTCGCCACGCGCAAAATCGCGATTGTCAACGGCTTCGCGCACAACTCCGATCACCTGGCCGGCCGCGGCCGATCGGAAAAGTCCGAACAGAAGCAAAACACTCAATGAGCGCATTCACTTTTAGATTACCAATGCCAGGCGAAAGCATCCCCCTTGACGTCCATTCGCGAATGGCGCACAGTGGTGAAACCCGCGACGGATTATTCAGGAGGACACGAAGTGATGAAATGGCTACTGATTTTGACGGCTGCGTTTGCGCTGACCGCCTCGGCAGCGGATATTAGCGGCACCTGGAAAGGCACCGCGGAGACAAGCATAGGGAAAACCGAGAGAACCTTTGTCTTCAAAGTGGATGGCAACAAGCTGACCGGCGAGACGACCAGCAACATTTTCGGCAAGTCCACCCTCACTGACGGCAAGATCGACGGCGACGATCTCTCGTTTACCATTACCTTCAACTATCAAGGCACCGAGCTGAAAGCCAATTACAAGGGCAAGGTGGCGGGCGGCGAAATCAAACTCACCGTCGAGATCCCTGACGCCGGCCAGACCGTCGAATACACCGTCAAGCGCGTCTCCTAGTTGACGTCGATTAACACGCGTAAATCTCCGGATTTTTCCAATAATTCCGGTTATATTGCGCCACAATGGAGCGTATATGCCGACCTACAAGACTCTCCCGCCCGCCAACGGGCGATTGTTCGCCGACCCCACTCCCGGCGCTGACGAGACCACGTTCCAGGTCAACAACACCAGCTCGGCCTATTACAATTCGCCTTACTTTCTGGCCCACAAGAACCAGGTGCAGCCCATCCCCCAGCCCCGCAAGCCGCAGAATATCAGTCTCGCCGATTTCATCCCGGCCACAGTGAGTGCCGCCATCCAGTCGGCCGGCAGGATCGCCTTTCACGCGGTGGGCGACACCGGTGCCGCCAAGGTGAGCCGGTCGCAGACCGCCAAGACGGCGATCCAGCACGAGGCCTTCGTCGCCGACCACATGGCGGCCGATGTCGAAGACGGCGGCCCCAACGGCCCCGCGTTCTTCTTTCACTTGGGAGATGTCATCTACAACTTCGGCGAGGCCCAGTATTATTACGACCAGTTCTACGAGCCTTATCGCGCCTACGACCGGCCCATTTTCGCCATCCCCGGGAACCACGACGGCATGGTGTTCGGCCAGGGCTCCAGCGCTCCGCAAATCCCAACTCTCGACGCCTTCCTGACCAACTTCTGCGCCGCGGCGGTCGGCCCGTCTCCCGATTCCGGCGGCTTGGTGCGCACTGTGATGACCCAGCCCGGCGTCTATTTCACGCTCGACGCGCCGTTCGTCTCCATCATCGGGCTCTATAGCAACGTGCTCGACGGCCCGGGCGTGATCTCCTCCCAGGGCGGCCATTTTCCGCTCGTCAACGACCAGATCGATTTCCTGACCAGCGAGCTGACACGCCTGAAGCCCGATCGCACCAAGGGAAAACTAGCCGTGGTGCTGGCCGTCCATCATCCGCCGCTATCGGCCGACGCCACGCACGGTGGCTCCGTCGGCATGCAGAAGGATATCGATAAGGCGTGCAAGGCCGCCGGCCTGTACCCCGACATTGTGCTCTCCGGCCACGCGCACCTCTACCAGAGATTCACCCGTAACGTGCCGAGTGGCCAGCAGACTCCTTACATCGTCGCGGGCTGCGGCGGCTTCGCGGTGACCAAGCCGCAGCAGAGCGTGCCCCCCGCGCCCGTGACCGTCGGCGATCACACCTTGGAAGTCGATCCCATTCTCGATTTCGGCTATCTCACCGTGACCACCGACGCCAAAACGATCACCGTGACGTACCTGACCGTCAGCGCCGCCGGCACGCAGTCGCGCGACTCCGTCACCGTCAATTTGAAAACCGGCAAACTCGTTCCCGCCGGGGCGACGCCACCCGCCGCCGCGCAAGCTCCTACGAAGGGCAAGAAGCCAAAGCGCAAGAAATAGTCCCAGCTCACGCCGCCCTGTCCGACAGTTTTGATATAATGTCAGACAGCCATGAAAGACCGCCGAATTACCGTTAGGCTCCCCGTTGAGTTGCGCCAGAGGCTGAAGCATGCAGCTCGCCGAAGTGGCAAAGGCGAGTCCGATATCGTTCGAGGAGCCGTCGAGCGGCAGTTCGCGGCCGAGGACGCGGAAGTCACCGCATACGACCACGCGAAAAAGGCTGGGCTGATCGGCGCCGTGCGCGAGGCCCCCCGGGACCTCAGCAGCAATCCAAAACACTTGAATGGTTTTGGTGGCTCTTGAGCGGCCAGGTATTGGTGGACACCGGCCCGATAGTAGCCATCCTGTCCGCTGCCGACCAATACCATGAACTGTGTACGGATCAGCTTCGGAAGATCACGGGTCCGATGCTCACCTGTTGGCCCGTGCTTACGGAGGTGGCATGGCTTTTGCGGGCGCACCCGCATGCAGTCGGAACCCTGCTATCTTCCTTTGGTGGTCAGCCTTTTAAGCTGGCTTCATTGGACGAGGCGGATCTCCCCGGAATCGCCACCATTCTGGCCAAATATGAAAACCTGCGGATACAGCTTGCCGATGCGTCTCTGGTGCACCTGGCAAACCGCGAAGGAATCGACACCATCTTCACTCTCGATCGTCGCGACTTTGGCGTGCTTCGTCTAGCGCGCGGAAGAAAGTTTCGCGTGATTCCATAAGTTAGCCTCCCCCCTCACCCCACCATCGCGCCGCCATCCACCGTGATCACTTGCCCCGTCAAATAGGACGCCTTATCGCCCGCCAGCATCAGCGCGACTTCCGCGATCTCCTCAGGCTGGCCGAGGTGTTTGATCGGCTGCTTCTTCAGGCGTTCCGCAAGCCGCGCCCCGTCTTTCCAGTAGTACTCGCTTAGCACCGTCTGTATCAGCCCCGGCGCAATCGCGTTCACGCGCACGCCCATCGGTCCCAGCTCCAGCGCGTAGCACTTGGTCATCATAATCAGCGCCGCTTTCGTCGTGCTGTACATCAGTCCTTCAAATTGCGGCCGCAAACCCGAAATCGACGAGATATTGATGATCGAGCCCGACGCCCGCTGGCACATCCCCGGCGCCACCAGCCGCGTCAGCCGGAACGCACTCTTGAGATTGACTTCGATCATCTTGTCGAACTGCGCATCGTCGATCCCGAGACAGCCGCCCTGCGCCACGTTGGTCGCCGCGTTGTTCACCAGGATGTCGATTCGCCCGTGGTAACGCGTGATTTGCTCGACGAGGTTCGTCAGTTCTTCGAGCTTGCCCACATGACAAGCCATCGGAACCGCTCGCGGCCCAATCTCTCGCGCCGCCGCCTCCAGCGACTCCAGCTTTCGCCCGCAGATGACCGCCGTCGCCCCCTCGCGCGCAAACGTCGCGGCGATAGCTTTGCCAATCCCCCGGCTCCCGCCAGTAACGATCGCGACCTTTCCTTCAAGCTGCATTAAATTCGCGTGAATTCGCGTTTATTCGCGGCCCGAAAGCAGCCGCCCCGCCAGCCAGACAATGTACCGTGTGTTCCGCCGCCGCACTTCGTGCAGTAGGCTTTCCGGCAGTTCGTCCAGCTTCTCTTTGAAGAACCGCTTGTCACCATCAGGAGCCTTCACGTCGCGGCTACCCACCAGGTTGCCCAGCCAGAACACCAGGAACAGGTTGCCATCCACGCGGCCGCGGTCCGCATCGCCAAGATACGACCCCCGCCCCATCTCGCGATACTTTGCCGCCAGTTCGCTCTCCGCGCCGAACACGCCTCGCGCGGCGAATTCCTCGCACCGCTCCACCATGCGCTCGTAAAGCGCTTTCCACGCGGAACCGGCGGGCTGTTCCAGCAGCACATCGAACAATTGCAGTTGCAGCTCGCCCGAAATTTTGTAATTCACGCGCCCCGCGGTCGAGCGCCCAATCGATTCCAAAACCTCGGCCTGTTTCCCGCTGCCCGAGTGAATGCTCAGCGTGCCATCGAAGTGCCGCGCCACCGCCGCCAATTCGCGCACACGATGCGCCAGCTCCTCAATCGGCTTGCCCGCGAACTTCTGCTCCACGCGCGGGGCCAGTTCCGGCCACATCTTGTGATGCACATAATCGGTGAGGCCCACGCCCGTTGCCGGCGAGGTCTCCATTGCCGACGGATACGCCTGCCGCTTCTTGAAACCCAGGTTTGGCGGCACCAACTGCGCCGGCCGCCCACGCAGCTTCAGCCAATGCATGTAGAAGAACAATTCCTCGGGCGTCGTCAGCGTATCGGCTTCATCGATCGACGGCTCGAAATCGAATGCCGCGCCGGATTTTTCACGCCGGATGAAATCGAACAGCTCCTCGTTCAGCTTGAGACTCTCGCCGAACTTCACCGCTAGGCGCAGCACGGCGCCGCGAGTGAAATCGTAGGCTGTGTTCTCAATCACAACCCTCTTCACGAACTCGCCCAGAATCCAAGCCCTCTCTTCGGCGGAGAAGATCGCGTCGAATTTTTCCGCTACCTGGCTGTCGCTCCATGCGGCCGGATGCCGCGTATCGGCTTCCAGAATGAACAGCCGTGAGGAATCCGTCGTGAACTTGGTATACCCTGCGGCGTGCCGGATGGCTTCCTTTGCCCCCTCCACTGACCGCGCAATCTCCGCCGCGTTCGCCCCCGTGACGATGAAATGATCCGCCTCGGCGTTGTACCCCTCGCGCCAGCCCTCGCGAATCGCCGCCCACAGGCCCGCGTGATACAGGTGCCGGATGGAAACGCGCGTGTGTCCCGCCGCCACAGGATTCTCGCCGTCGCGCGCCGCAATCACATCGTCGGTGGTCATCTCGCGCGTCGCCGAAAGCTGCACCGTCGATGCCATATTGACGCCGGTCTTCTCAAGGATCTGGCGAAACGCTTCAAACGCCGCCGGCAGGCTGACCTCAGGATGCCGATTGCCCACCGCCACCGCGGGCAGCGGGCCCTGCGGGCGGGGAAGGAACACGCGGTTTACGTTCTCGGCAAACCAGCGGACCGCCTCCCGATCCGTGGACGCAAACGGCCGCGACTCCACGCCCGCCGGCGTCACGTGCAATAGCCTCGGCGCCGGGTCGTCCGCCGCAATGTAGAAACTCGCTGAGTCCGTGGGGTCACGCTCCAGGGACGCGATCCGCAACCGGACGCCGCCCAGTTCAAGACCGGCGGCACGCTCGGCGAGTCGCGCACGCAAGGCATCGTTCAGAGGCTGATTCGAAATGGTGTCGCGCAAAAGCGCGGATAAGGCACTACTAGTAGTGGTAGGCAAGCATCTATGATTACAAACTTTTCACGCGTTGGCGCAACACCGCGCCCATCAACGTCTCCTTGTTTTCGCGGTAACTTAAGACTCGGTAAAATCGATCATCACGGGAGCCGCGCGGAAGCCTCGTGTCTTCACTCCCACATACACTAAGCCAATGGCAAACCAAATCCCGCCCGCTGTCTTCGCCAGTGGATTCAGATTCCCCCAGATGAGCGCGCAAAAAGCAAAGCCGGCCAGGGGAAGAACAATGTCCACGAGAATGCGGCGCTTATAGCCCGGCTTCGATACCACACCAAACTGCCAGAACGTCGCGAGGTTCACACCCATGAAGGCGAGGAATGCGCCGAAATTGAGAAGCTCGCCCGCGTGCTGGAACGCACTGCCAATCTGGTTCAGTACTTCCGCGCCGCCAAAACTCAGCAGCCCGATGAGAATGATGTTGTACGTCGGCGTGCTGGAGCCCGGCGAAACGTGTCCAAAGAATTTACGTGGCAACACGTTGTCGCGCCCCATGCCGAAAAGCAATTTGGAGGCACCCAAGCCCCCCGCAAGGCCACTACCGAATGTGGCCACAATCACCAGAATGCCCACGGCGTTGAACAGTGCCGGGCCGCCCACGCGCCCGCAGACATCCATGAACGCTGTCTCAAGCGATGTGAACGTGTGCCAGTTCGGCCAAACCCGCTGCGCCAGGTAGACCTCCAGCCCGCCGAACAATCCGGTAAACACGCAAACCAGAACCGTCGCCAGCAGGACGTTGCGCTTGGGATTTACTACATCCTCGGTGAGCGTGGTGACGCCGTCAAAGCCGATATAGGTAAGGGCCGCGAACGAAGTTGCCGTCAAAATGCGATGCGCATTGAATGTGGCGGGATCGTAGAACGGCTGAATGGAAAAGAGGCCGTGCCATCCTTGCAGTCCGAAAAGGAAACGCACCGACAGCACGATGAAGAACCCGATGACGATAAACATCAAAAACAGCAGAACTTTATTGGCGCGGGCCGAGGAACGCACACCGCGCAGATTCAGCACCGTGATGATTGCCGCTATGATCGCCGCCCAAACCGCGAAGGGAACATTCGGCGTGTACACATTGTGCATCGCCGTGGCAATCCACACCGTACTGATAAGAGGCTGGAGCAGGTAGTCGAGGAACATGGCCCATCCGGCGAGGAATCCCAAGTGCGGATTGAGACCCTTGCCGACGTAGGTATAGGCAGATCCCGCCGATGGAAACAGCGCCGCCATACGGCCGTAACTCACGGCGGTGATCATCATCGCGAACATGGCGATCAGGATGATGGTGGCAAAGTGGCCATCGGAAAGTTGTTGGGCCACGCCATAGAGGGGCACGGGAGCAATCGGCTGGATGAGAACGATCCCGAAAAAAATCAAGTCCCACAGCGTCAATAGACGCTTGGTTGGTGCTGCCGTTGGCGCCGGGACAGAGGACTCCATGGTATGTCGGATGAGGCCGGGCCTCTACAACTGCAAGCCTTTCAGGTATTCGCGGAACGCCGCGCCGAGGTCGTGGCGGCGCAGGGCGAACTCCACCGTGGCTTGCAGAAAGCCCAGCTTGTCGCCGGCGTCGTAGCGCGTGCCCTCGAAACGATACGCGTAGATCGGCCGTGAATGCAGCATGTGCTTGAGCGCATCGGTGAGCTGTATCTCCGATCCCGAACCGGGTTCAATTTCTTGGATCGAATCGAAAATCTCCGGTGTCAGCACGTAACGTCCGATGATCGCGAGATTCGACGGTGCTTCCGAGGCCTTCGGCTTCTCCACCAAGTCCCGAATCCGGTACACCCGGTCCTTGCTGCCGTTGTGTGAAATCGCTTCGGCATCCACCACGCCGTAGGCCGAAATGTTCTCCTGCGGCACTTCCATCACCGCCAGTACCGGCGCGGCGAAGAAATCGTGAATATCCAGCAACTGCCGCAGGCACGGCGTTTCGGCGTCGATCACATCGTCCGCCAGCACAACGGCGAACGGCTCCGGGCCCACCAGCTCCCTGGCCCGCAGCACCGCGTGTCCCAGGCCCAGCGCCTCCTTCTGCCGAATGTAGGCGACGTTGATCATGTCCGAAACCGCGCGTACCGTGGCCAGCAACTCCTTTTTGTTGCGGCTCTCGAGCTGATATTCCAGCTCGAAACTCACGTCGAAATGATCTTCAATCGCCGACTTGCCACGCCCGGTCACGATAATGATGTTCTGGATTCCCGAGTGCAGCGCCTCTTCGACCCCGTACTGAATAATGGGCTTGTCTACCAGCGGCAGCATTTCCTTCGGCTGGGCCTTGGTGGCTGGTAGAAATCGGGTTCCCAGGCCCGCGGCGGGGAACACGGCTTTGCGGACTTTAGCGGCCATCCCTTACAGTGTGCGGCTACCCCTTAGGGCGGCGCAAGGCGCGGTTTGTGTTTTGCCCCGCCCTTGTGATATTTATAGGCTTCACAGGAAACTATACATGGCATACGTGATAGCGGAACCTTGCATCGGAACCAAAGATACAGCCTGCGTGGACGCCTGCCCGGTCGACTGCATCCACCCCAAGAAGGATGAGCCCAATTTCGCCGAGTCGGAGATGTTGTACATCGACCCGGTCGAGTGCATCGACTGCGGGGCCTGCGTCCCGGTGTGCCCGGTCTCTGCCATCTTCGCGCTGGATGACCTGCCGGAAAAATGGCAGAGCTTCACGCCGAAGAATGCTGCCTACTACGGCAAGTAAACTTCCGGTCACGGGCTTCGGATCAATTTTTCCTTCCGGAATACAGTCACTTAGCCATACCGTTGCCCCTGGCGGGTCAATTGTTCTGGCTAACATGCGGGTGAGGAGTCCGCATGACCGCAAATCCCCTGGGAAGAGTCAACGTCGCTACACCCGGTACCCTCGTTCCGCTCACTACCAACACTTCGCTGCGCGCTTCCAAGATTTACTTCCAGGTGATTCCCGGCCTGACCGGCAAGGGCTATATCGGGAAAAACGGCTTGGTCCGCGCCACACTGGCCAACGTGATTCGCGTGCTTTGGCCGAACTCGGCCGGCGGCTTTTCCGACTCGTTCTTTCTTGAGTCACAGGACGACTCCGACGTGCTGAACCTCGCCGAGTACTACATCGACATGGACGTGGCCGGCGAGGGTCTGCTTGTCACTTACTGGACGGAATAGGACGGTAGGTGGCCGACGTGATGTCGGTTTCCCAGATTTTCACTTCGCGGATTTGCGGCCCCGGGGGCAGGCCGCTCGATATTTCTTCGTAAAAGTAGCGGGCCAGATTTTCGGCCGACGGGTTGACGGTGTCGAACGGGGGGACATCGTTCATGAATTGGTGGTCCAGGCGGGCGACGATCGCGCGGATCGCGCGTTTGACGTCGCCGAAATCCACCAGTAAGCCGATCGAGTTCAATTCCTCGCCTTCGACCGTCACCTGCACGCGGTAATTGTGGCCGTGCACGTTTTCGCACTTGCCCTTGTAATTCCGGAGCGAGTGTCCCGCCGCGAATGTCTCTTCCACCGAAACTTCAAACATCAAAAAACTTCTCCACGTCGCTGATGCTGGTTGTGAACTTGTAGTCGGGCAGGCTGTCAAAAAACACCTGGCCGTAACGCTGCTTGGTAATGCGGTTATCCAGCAGGACCAAAACGCCGCGGTCCGACCGGCTGCGAATCAACCTACCAAACCCCTGCTTTAGTGCGATGGCCGCCTGCGGAATTTGGTAATCGTAGAACGGATTTCCGCCAGTTTCGCGAATCTTGCGCAGCCGCGCCTCCACGACTGGATCACTGGGAACGGCGAACGGCAACCTATCAATGATAACGCAGCTCAACTGGTCGCCCGGCACATCCACGCCCTGCCAGAACGATGCCGTGGCGAAGAGCACGCTATGGGGCGTGTCGCGGAACTCTTCAAGCAATGCGGTGCGCGGGGCGGTGCCCTGCATGAGGGTGGGAAATTCGATGGCGAACGAGACGCGATCGTAGATCAGGCGCATCTGCTGGTAGCTGGTGAAGAGCACGAAAGCGCGTCCATGGCTGTGTTCGAGCAGTTGGATGATCTCGTCGGCAGCCATCTTGGTAAAGCCGGCGTCGCGGGGGTCCGGCAGATGTTGGGGGACATAGAGGAGCGCTTGTTTCTCGTAGTCAAAATGACCTGGAACAACGAGCGTGCGGGCGTAGGGAAGGCCGAAGCGCTGTTTCGCGAATTCGAACGTTCCGGAGACGGCGAGCGTGGCCGAGGTCAGAACCGTGGTGTCGAGTTTATCGAAGAGTCGTTCGGCCAAAATCGTGGAAACGTCAACGGGCGTGGCTTGGAGGAAGCAGCCACGGCCGCGGCGCTCGACCCAGTAGACGTAATCGGCGTCATCGGACTCCAAGATAAATCTCAAGCTCAACGTGAGCTCTTCGGCGCGGCGGATGAGCGGGCCGACATCCTCGGGCTGGCTCTTTAACAGCTTTAGATGAGACTGCGTAAGCTCCAGATTTATCAATAGATCTGAGTACGCATCTTGATTTACTTCAATAAAGGCAGAGCGGCCTTCGAAACCGGCGCGGCCATCGATCAGACCGAATAGCGAGAAGAACTGTTCCGATAGTTGTTCGAGGCGATCGAGGGTGCGGTCGAGTTCCGGCGATCCGAATTGCTTCTGGCGCGAGATGCGGGCGACGTCGCGGCGGAGCTCCTGAAAGCGATAGTTGCTGATCTGGACGCCGAAGTACTGGCCGGCGACGTCTTCGATTTCGTGCGCTTCATCGAACACCACGGCGTGATAGTCGGGCAGGATGCCGGGGACATCGTCGTCTTTGATCGCCAGGTCGGCAAAAAACAGGTGATGGTTGACGATGATGATGTCGCTTTGGGCGGCGCGCTGGTGCATGAGGGTGATGAAGCAGCGCTCGAATTGCGGGCACTTCTGGCCGGAGCAGAGGTCGCGGCGGGCGTCGATTTTAGTCCATGCGCCGCTCGATTCGGGGAGGGTCTTGATTTCGGCGCGGTCGCCGAATTCGGTGGTTTTTTCCCACTCCTGGATGATCTGGAAGTCGGCAACCTCTTCGAGGCCGGTGAGGATGGCTTCTTTATCTGCGTCGTAGATTTTCTGGCGGCAGGCGTAGTTGTTGCGGCCCTTCATGTAGCAGACTTCGAGCGGGCGGGGGAAATGTTTTTGCAGGAACGGGATGTCCTTGAAGAAGAGCTGCTCCTGGAGGTTCTTGGTGCCTGTGGAGACGACGATGCGCTTGCCGGAAAGGATCGCGGGGACGAGGTAGGCGAGGGTTTTGCCGGTGCCGGTGCCGGCTTCGACGATGAGGTGTTTGCCGTCGGCGAGGGCGGACTCGACGGCCTCGGCCATTTCGAGCTGGCCGGGGCGGTACTCATAATTGGGATGCCACTGGGAAAGCGCGCCGTGGCGGGAGAAGAACTGGCGCACGGAGGACGCTTTGGTGGGCGTGGACATCCTTACCTAAAATCGCACATCTGGGAAGTGGCGGCTGCTAAGAGAGCGGGTTCTGCCAGTGCAAGCCGGGAAACCGGGCGAAGTCGCCGTCGAGGGAGCAGAGAGTAAGGCCGTGCTCGATGGCGAGTGCGGCCAGATGAGAGTCGGGGACCAGGTTGGCCTTGTTGGCTTGCGTCTCCAAGATTGCCCCGAGCACCTCACGGTGGCGTTCTGTTGGCTGGGGAATCCAGACTGGCGGGCAATCCAGCCACTCTTCCACCTGGCGCCAAGCCTTGGCGATGCTTTCGGGGCGCGTGAAGATGCGTGGGTTGGAAACCAGACGGACAAAAGCCAGAAGACTGGGCCAGGGCAAGCCCACCGAAGACGAGCTATTGAGCCGATCATCGAGCCATGCATGCGCGGCTTTGTGCTGCGGAAAAACGGAGACGTGGGCGTAGACCAGCAGGTTAGCGTCGACGAGGATCACCGGAAATTTTCACCTTCCGCGATGGCCAGAGCTTCGGCGACGTCATCGAGGTTTCCGGGCAGGCAGGAACCGAGGGAGACGACCGTTGTCCGGCGCCGGCGTTGCGGCCGGGATGGCGTCTGGAGCTGCTTCAGGCCTTGCCGGAGCGCCTCATTGACGACAGTTTTCAGACTGGCTTTCCGGCGCTCGCGGAGGCGCTGAATGATCGCCGCGACGTCGTCCTCGATCGTCAGCGTAGTGCGCATACATCAGAGCATAAATAAGTTGATGTCTTGATGTCAATGCGCGGACCGGATGTGATCGTAATGTACATACATAATATTGACGTTATGTACGTAATCTGGTAAGTTGCGTGTATGCGGGTCACTATTACGAAGCTGCGGCAGGAGCTGTTCCACCTGGCGGATGAGGCCTTGGAGGGGAAAACGGTCGAGTTTGTGCACAAGGGGGTGGTGTTTCAGATTACGCCGGAAGTCAAGCAGTCGAAGTTGGCGCGGCTGACGGCGCAAAAAGTGGTGGCGCCGAAGGCGAATCTGAAGCAGGCAGGCAGGGAACTGTTCAAGGAGATGAAGGCCGGCTGGGAAAAGGACTGGTCGGAGCTGTGATCCATTACCTGGATACGCAGGTCATGGTTTGGCTCTGCCAAAGGCAACTGGACCGCTTGACAGCCCACGCGAGGACGGCCATTGAAGAGTCGGATGTCCTGATATCGCCGATTGTGCTGCTGGAATTGGAGTACCTGTACGAGATCAAGAGAATCATTCAACCACCGCAGACGCTTTTGAACCAACTCGAGAGCCAGATCGGATTACGGCTGTGCGAGCATCCGTTTCCGTCCGTGATTCAGGCTGCCCTTTTCGAGACCTGGACTCGGGACCCTTTTGACCGTTTGATCGTGGCTCAGGCCAAGTCGAATGGGTACGCTCCGCTCGTCACATCAGACGGCGATATCCGGAAGCACTACAACAGGAGTGTGTGGTAGCTATTAGGGGTCGCCGGACAAAAGCCTTCAACGCCGAGACGCGGAGACGCCGAGGAGGGCTGGGCATCTGACGGGCCCGGCGGTAACCTGTGAGAAGATGCATCTATGGCGGCCAAGCGCGGTTCGGATAAATCACATGGCACACTGCGAAAAGAGCGGGGCGTTTGGGTCTACCGGGTGGGCCGCCGACTGACGGCGGCCGCGACGGATCGGGTGTTGCAGCGGATTCGCGCGGAGCGTGACATCGCGCCGAAAAAACGAGGCGAAGGCGTTTTTCTATAGCTCAGTGGATGACGCAGAACTGGAGCAGCGCACACAGGAATGATTCGGGACGGATTTACGTCACCGGTTTTGCCCGGTTGGCGACATCGACGATGCGGTCGAGTTTCTCCGCGATTTCGGGATCGATCCGCTCTCTTGGAACTAGATGCGCAAGGGTGTGATAGTCGGTTTTAAGCATGAGGTTCCGGGTTCCGAGTTTTTCGAAATACTTTTGAAAGACCGGGCCAAGGAAATCGTCGCTGGCTTTCACGTCCGGACCGAATGGGTCTGGTCGGCCTAACGTCTTTAACGCCGCGATCACATCGTCCATGGCTTCTTGCATTGCGCGCTTCTGGCGATTTCGTAGGTCGTCCTCGAACAACGGTCCAGGCTTACCGTCAACCTGTTCCGCATAGGCGAGCAGAGTTTCCGGGTAACACAGGTAGTTTTCAATCTCCCTCTGCCGCCATTTCAACTCGCAAAGCGGTCCGTTGTCATCCAGTTCTTGTGGAATCGAATCGAACACGGCTATACCAACCAAGTCCGGCTTGGCTTCCCTTAACCCAAAAAAGTGGTCCTTGGCCTTAGCGGGCAGATTGGCGACGTAATGGACGAACGGTTGTTCCAGAACCTCTTTGGCCGGATGCTCAAGCAACCTTGCGAAGGCCTGAAGAACTGCTAGGTCAGTAGAGCCCTCCAGATAGAGGACCCAACCCGTCTGCTCCGCCTGATAATACTGGTCAAATCCAATCGCCCGTAGCGACTTGAGCACCTGACTGCGGCGATCGTCAATACGATGTGGCTTCCCGACAAATGCCACTACGATATCGCGATCAGCAGCTTCGTTGAGAAGCACTTCGGAATGACTCGCGGCGATTACCTGACAACCCTGCACCTCCGCCGTCTGAGTCAAAATCTGATAAATCTGCCGCTGCCGCAAGATCTCAAGGTGAGCGTCTGGTTCGTCGAGCAACAAGACAGTCCGAGGGTGAGTATAAAGGTGGGCGAGGAGCAGCAGCGTCTGTTGCAGGCCTCGACCCGAAGACACCAAGTCCAGCTCGATGCCGGCCTCTTGATACGTCATTGTGATCTGACCTCTTTCCTTGATGAACTCCGGCGGGTTCAGGGTCACTCCGAATAGGTTCCTAATTTGGGAGACCAGTGCTTTCCAACTAGCCTGATCGTCAGCGGATTGTATCTGAAAACACAGGTTTCGGAGAACCTCAGCCGTGCGGCCTTCGCCGATTCGAACATTTACAGCACCCTCCTGAAGCCGGTCCTCCGTTGCTGCCATGCCCGACATCGGCGGCAGAAAGGCGACGCTGATAGGAGTCGCCGCCAACGCTTGAGGCACCCGCATTCGGTCTGGTTGAGCATCTTCATTCATCCGCAAGGGGCGGCAATAGAAGGATTCCTGGTTGGCGTAATCAAACTCGAAACCGCACTCCCACGTCTGACCGTCTGTCACACCCGAAACCACGATGTCGATCCGAATATTTCTGGTGTCTTGCTTGCCGTTCTCACGTTTGATGGCGCGCACGTGCAAATCTCTCCACAAGAGATTGGCATCCGGCACGGGTACGGCAATCAAATCTCGCCGATTGATCGTTACGCCCGGGCGCTTCTCGGGGGTGCTTTTGGAAGTGCGCTTCTCGACCCACTTCCGGAGACCGATTTCCCAGAGCGCGAGGGCCTGCAACGCAGTCGTTTTGCCCGAGTTATTGGGTCCGACGAAGACCACGGTTTTGCCAAGTTCGATCTCGACGTCCTCGAGGCGTTTGAAGTTATTGACTCGCAGGCTAGTTAGCACTGTCGTCGATCTTACCGCATTACCGCTCCGCATCATGGGGCGCGCAAGCCGATAGGATTTGCGGCTGCTGTGACGCCGGTACAGGCGCAACTGCCGCAGACAATGCTACGGTACAACTATGCCGCAGGTTATTCCCACGGTCGTGATCGTGGGTCGTCCCAATGTTGGAAAATCGACGCTGTTCAACCGGATTACGGGGGAGCGGCGCGCCATTGTCGGCGATGAGCCGGGGATTACGCGGGACCGCATGCACGGGCGGGCGCGGTATGACGGGCGGCAGTTCGAGGTCATCGACACGGGCGGCATCGTGATTCACGATGAGGAGTACATTCCCAGCCAGATTTTGAAGCAGGCGCAGGTGGCGCTCGAGACGGCGGCGCACATCATATTTCTCGTTGACGGGCGCGCGGAGATTACGGGTGCGGACCGCGACCTGGCGCAGATGCTGGCGCGGCTGGGCAAGCCGGTGACGCTGGCGGTGAATAAAGCGGACACGGTGGCGCGCGAGGATCTGGCGCACGATTTCTACGGGCTGGGGATTCGCGATGTGTTTCCGGTGTCGGCGGAGCATGGCACGGGCGTGTCGGAACTGCTGGAGCACGTGACGGCGGGGTTTGGGCAGGAGCCAGAAGAAGAATCGGCACAGGCGATCAAGGTGGCGATTATCGGGCGGCCGAACGTGGGGAAGTCGACGCTGCTGAATGCGCTGACGGGCGAGGAGCGCGCGATTGTTTCGCCGATTGCGGGGACGACGCGCGATGCAGTGGACGCGCAGGTGCGGCACGGGGAGACGGATTACGTTTTCGTGGATACGGCGGGCATCCGGCGCAAGGGCAAGACCAAGGAGATGGCCGAGAAATTGAGCGTCGTGATGGCGCGGCGGCACATCCGGATGGCGCAGGTGGTGCTGGTGGTGATGGACGCGTCGGAGGGAGTGGTCGCGTTGGACGCGACGATTGCGGGATTCGCGCACGAAGGCGGGCGCGCGGTAATCCTCTGCGTGAACAAGTGGGACACGCTGGATCGGGCGAAGAAGCGCGGGTTCGAGCAGAAAGTGCGGGACGAGTTGAAGTTTCTGGATTATGCGCCAGTGATTTTTATGTCGGCGAAGGATGGGACGGGCGTCGATCAACTGTACAAGCTGATTCGCGAGGTGCACGACTCGGCGGGAAAGCGGATCGGGACGGGCGAGCTGAACCGGTTTGTGGAGTCGCTGCGGTTCGAGGAGCGAAAGATTTACTATTTGACGCAGGCGTCGATATATCCGCCAACGTTTGTGCTGTTCACGGACAAAGGCGGCGGGCTGCACTTTTCGCACGAGCGGCACCTGGTGAACCAGCTTCGGCGGAAGTTCGGATTCAAGGGGACGCCGGTGGTTGTGAAGGTGAAGTCGAAGACGAAGAAGAAGTGATCAGGGAAGGGCTTCGAAACCCTGCTCGCTGAAATGGCGATCGAAGCAGAAGGCTACGCGGACACTGGCGGCACGCATCAGGTGGAAGCTTACACAGTCGACCAGGCTTAGCTTTTTGCGAGACGCGGTCAGGGTGGCTTCAACGGCGGCTTTGTGTACGGCCTCAGTAACCCACTCGATGGTGAGGACCGGCGATACGTCCTCATGAAGGGCGCGGAGTGCTGCTATGCCGAGGCGATGCTGGACAAGTGCACTGGTTTCCAAGAGGACGTAGTTGCTAGTCAACAGAATAGTGGAGTCACTCAGCAATCGCTCCCAGACCTTGGTGGCCGATCGATGATTCGTGTCGTCATGGTCCAGCACAGCGTAGAGCGCCGATGTATCCGCGAAGACGATCATCGCCGGAAGGCTTCGGCCAAGTGGCGGTCGTGCTGTGAGCTGCCGTCGGCGGAACCGGACGAGAACTTGCCGGCTGCGCGCAGGGCGCGTTCGATCTGATGCTGACGGCTGACACCTTTCTGCGAATTCAGGTAATGGTCGACACCTTCGCGAATCAGGCCCGCGATGGATCGTCCGGTCGCGGCTGACAGCTTACGCAGTGCCTGTAGTTGTTCGTCAGACAGTTGGACCTGGGTCCGCACCATACCCCATCATGATAGCACTTACATACCACATGATGGCATTCACGCCGACGCGGCCCGATCAGCGCGGCTTCTTTCGTTCCTTTTCCGCAATCCGTGCCTTCACCATTTTCTTTACCAGAGCGGAGGGCAGGGGCTTGTCCAGCGGGAAGCGGATGGTGCCTTTCGACACATCGAAGTTCTTGAGTTCGCTTCTCAGCGAACGCATGACAGCCAGGCTCATCGGAAAGAAGCTGCAATGTTGCGAAAATGCGGCGAAGGCGACGAGGCCTCGCCCTCCTTTGTAGCGGAACATCGGCATGCGGTAGCCGATGGCCTCGGTGGCTTCGGGCGGCACGGCGGACCGGATGGCCGCGCGAACCTCGCTCAGGGTGGTGCGGGCAGGTTCCGGGACGCCCGCGAGGTATTCGTCGATGTCTTTCGGAACGGCGGCCGCTCTCTTCATAGTTGCGTCACGCGGTCGCGCGGCCCTCTTTTGTGTGACCGCTGCTGCCGAGCGGGGCGCGGACGCCGGCTGCTTCTAGCGGGACGGTGCGGGGCTCAAGTCCAACTTTGGCGAGGAGCGTATAGACCAGGAATCCGGCGATGAAGCTATAGACGACGGCGGGCTGCGCGTAGGTTTTGAGCTCGGCGGAGACGGGCAGGCTGGGGAGAATGCCGATGGCGAAGCCGACCGCCCAGGCGCCGTATCCAGCCCAGTTGATGCCCTCGCGAGGACCTTTCCATTGGCGGCCGGAGAGCAGGTAATCGGCGGCCATGGCGCCACAGATGGGGCCGAACGAGGCGCCAACGATGGTGAAGAAACCGATCAGATCCGCGGCGACGCCGGTGACGGCGAGAACGATGGCGACAGTCACGCCGGCCATCGTGGAGGACATGCGTTTCACGCCGGGGATCATGGTGGAAAAACTGTTGCCGGCGATGAAAGCGCAGAAGCAGGCAGGGCCGATGGAGGCGATCGCAAACAGGAAAAACATCGCTGTGGCGAGCACGCCGCCGAGGGAGGAGATGACGGCATCGTAGCTGTAGCTCTGGATGGCGGGATTGAGGACGCGCGCGCCGGCAACGGAGAGGATGGGAAGGCCACCGGCGTATAGGATCGCGAGGGTAATGCCGACCAGGCCGCCCCAGCGGACGTCGGTTGCGTTGCGGTTGTTCATGCCGAAATCGGCGCCGGCTGCACCTGCGGTTGCGAAGAAACCGATGACGATTTGCACGAGCAGGGTAAAGGCGAGGAAGGGATTGGGGTCGGCGGGGACGTAGCTTGAGATGCCTGGGGCGGTTTTGAAGAATACCAGCAAGATCATGAGCAAGGGAATGGAATTCAGCAGCAGCGAGAGCTTGGCCACGTACTGAATGCCCTTCACGCCGACGTAGGCCATGGCGTAGCCCCAGACGATGCCGATGGCGATGAATAATGGGCTGCCGGGTTGGGCGTCAGAATGGATGCCGCTCAGGATGAATTTCGTGGCGAAGAAGGTGCCAACGGCGAACCAGCCGATTTGCAACAGGCCCATGAGCAGGCCGGGCATGATGTAACCGCCGGTCGTGCCGAAGGTGGAACTACCGACGACGTAGAGCGGGAAGCCGGTCTTCATCCCGAGCATGGCGGGTGCGTAGTAGAACAGGGCGTAGCTGAGCAGGCCGGCGACCGCGAGCGCGAGAATGCAGAGGCCGAGCGACGCATGGCTGATGGTGTTCTGGGCGAGCGAAATGTAGAAAGCGATCCAAAGAAAGACGCCGGCGTAGCTGGGCGCGGTATTGGCGTACCACGGTGCGCGATTCTGTGGAGAGTTAGGAGACGCTTTGGCGATATAGTCCGGTAGCATTCGCAGGTAAGTATAACGCGGGAAGTGGAGGGCGGGGGAGCGGGGTCAGAATGAAACGGCCCTGCGCATGCAGGTGACATGGTACGCGCTGTATGCGAGTTTCGAAGGCCTTAGCACCGATTCTGGTCGTCTACGGTGCAGGCCTGTATGCGCAGACGATCTCTTTCCTGCCACCGGTTAACGCCTTTGAATCCGGATCTTCCCGGCCGACCGATATGTGTAATCTGTGCCTGGCAACTGCAGATTTCAATGGCGACGGAAAGATTGACATTCTGTACTCCGGGACTGAGTTTTTGCCCTTTGCTGGTGTGTTACTTGGCAACGGCGACGGGACTTTTCGGGCCGGCTTTGAGTTCAATGCCAACAATCTGCCGTCGGGTCCGGGGGCTGTGGCCTCCATCTTCACCGCCGACTTCAACGGCGACGGTAAGATGGATGTTGCGCTGGGAGGGCCGATTGGCACCCAAATCTACCTAGGCCAGGGGGATGGCACGTTTATTGAGCCGGGGAACTTTATTGACCCTGGCAGTTGTAACTATCTGGTTGCTATCGCCGATGTGAATCGCGACGGCAAACCCGATCTGATCTGCGGCACTTCCGTCATGCTGGGGAAGGGCGATGGCACGTTTGGGCCCGCACAGCACGTGTTCAACGGTACGGCGGTGCGGGTGGCCGATTTCAATGACGATGGCAACCCTGACGTCCTGGTGGTCAGCGTATCCGGCCAACTGATGCTCGCGCTCGGCCGCGGCGACGGCACGTTCGGCCCCGCCACGCCTGTCACCAGCCTGTTGAATCCGCAGACCATTCAGACGGGCGACTTCAATGGTGATGGGCACCTGGATATCGCGGGTGCATCGGCGGACGGAACCGAAATCGTGGTGCTGCCCGGGCACGGCGACGGAACCTTCGGAGCGCCGATCTTTACGGTCGGCGTGCCTGGCCCCCTCACGGCAGTAGCTGACTTCAATCACGATGGGAAACTGGATCTGGTGGCCGGAGACGCGTTGCTTGCCGGCAATGGCGATGGCACGTTCCGGTTTCCTGTTTTTGCCGGGATTGCCACCGAGGCCTGCAACCCTTTGGCGGAGACGGAAGGCGGCCTACTGTGTACCTACAATCACGAGTCAACGGCGGTGGCCGACTTCAACGGGGACGGGTTACCGGATCTGGCTTCCGGATACACCATCGTCGGATATTCGAATGCTGCTCAGGCGTCGATTTCAGTGATGCTCAATGACAGCCCTGGAAATGGCTTCACGGCAACGGGAGTATCGTCCGCAACCTACACTTGGCCTGTGGGACCAGGTTCGCTTGTCTCGGCTTTCGGGTTCGGTCTCGCGCCTGCGACTGTGACTGCGACATCCTACCCGTGGCCGACAACGTTGGGCGGCATCCGGCTTCACATACAGGACCGAACCCATACCAGCGATATGCTGGCCCCTTTGCTCTACGTCTCGCCAACGCAAATCAATTACGTAATGCCGTCGAGCGATCCATTTGCGTGGATCAGTATTGAACGCGTGGGTTCGCCGTGGATTGCGCAAGGGGTGTCAGTGCCGATCAGCACGCTCGCGGCCGGTTTGTTCACGGTCGGTGACGGTTTGGCTGCGGCGAGCGCTGTGCGCTTCTCGGGCGAGACTGAGATTCCGGTTCTCGTCTCCGTCTGTGTGGAAGGGATCTGCGACTCAGTTCCCATCGATCTATCAGGGGGACCGGTGAACCTGAGTCTTTACGGAACAGGTTTTGCGATGGCTGCCACATCCCTCTCAACCTGTTCGATCGCCGGACAGACGCTTCCCGTTGCCTACGCGGGTCCGCAAGTGCAACTGGCTGGACTGGATGAAATCACGGTACTACTGCCACAGAGCCTCGCAGGCACCGGAAACACTTCCATCTCTTGCTCTTTAGGCAGCGCGACGCCACCGGAGTTACCACCGCCGCCGTCATTGACGAACGCGGTGAAACTGGCAATTCGTTGAGACCACCCTGGCTTTAGCCGCTCATGGAGCCCAGAAACTGGGCGTTGGTTTGGGTCTTGCCGAGCTTGTCGAGCAGCAGTTCCATGGTCTCGACGGGGGAGAGCGGATTCAGCACCTTGCGCAAAATCCACACGCGGTTGAGTTCTTCCTTGGGTAGGAGCAGCTCTTCTTTGCGGGTGCCGCTCTTGTTGATATCGATGGCGGGGAAGACGCGCTTATCGACCAGTTTGCGGTCGAGGTGAATTTCCATGTTGCCGGTGCCTTTGAACTCCTCGAAGATAACGTCGTCCATGCGGCTGCCGGTGTCGATGAGGGATGTCGCGATGATGGTGAGCGAACCGCCCTCTTCGATATTGCGCGCCGCGCCGAAGAAGCGCTTGGGGCGCTGGAGGGCGTTGGAATCAACACCGCCCGAGAGCACTTTGCCTGATGGCGGCACGATGGTGTTGTAAGCGCGGGCCAGGCGCGTGATGGAATCGAGCAGGATCACGACATCCTTCTTATGCTCGACCAGGCGCTTGGCTTTTTCGATGACCATTTCGGCGACCTGCACGTGGCGGGTGGCGGGCTCATCGAAGGTGGAACTGATCACCTCGCCGCGCACGGAGCGCTGCATGTCGGTGACTTCCTCGGGGCGCTCGTCGATCAGCAGCACGATGAGCGAGATCTCCGGGTGGTTGGTGGTGATGGAGTTGGCGATGGACTGCAACAGCATCGTTTTGCCGGTGCGGGGTGGGGAAACGATGAGTCCGCGCTGGCCTTTGCCGATGGGCGTGAGCAGGTCCATCACGCGGCCGGAGAAGTTTTCTTTGATGGTTTCGAGCTTCATGCGCTCGTTGGGATAGAGCGGCGTGAGGTTGTCGAAGAAGATTTTGTTGCGGGCTTCCTCGGGCGGCTCGAAGTTGATGGCGTCGACCTTGATGAGCGCAAAGTAGCGCTCGCCTTCCTTGGGCGGACGGATCTGGCCGGAGATGGTGTCGCCGGTGCGCAGATCGAAGCGGCGGATCTGCGAAGGCGAAACGTAGACGTCGTCAGGTCCGGGCAGGTAGTTGTACTCGGGCGCGCGCAGGAAGCCGAAGCCATCGGGAAGGCACTCGAGGACGCCTTCGGAGAAGATGAGGCCGCTCTTTTCGGCCTGCGTCTGGAGGATTTTGAAGATCAGCTCCTGCTTGCGCAGACCGGCGGCGCCGGCAACGGCCAGATCTTTCGCGACCTGGTTGAGCTTTTGGATGCTCATGTCCTTCAGCTCGACGAGGTCGAGTGTAGGAGAGCCGTTTTTCGCCTGGGCCTGGCCGCCATGCTTGCGGCGCTGGCCGCCCTGGTCGGGCCGGTCTCCGCGGTTCTCCTGCGGGCGGCCGTCCCGGTGTTGGGCAGGGCGCTCGGCGCGCTGCTCGGTCTGCTCGGCCGCGTGGTCTCCATCTTCGGCCGCCGGAGGCGCGGCGGCGGTTGTCTTTTCAGCGGGCTTCTCGTTCCCGGGCAATTCCCGGGTAGCTGCCTTTTCTGTTTTCTCTTGCGGTGGGGTCGGAGTTACCGACTGCTGTGGTGTGTTTTCGCTATCGCTTGCCAAAGTTCCCTCACTCCCCGGCCCGTTGAGGCCGAGCACGCCAGCGGCTCCGCGTTCTCCTTGCGGATGGCGTTGAGATTGCGCTGTGCGTCCGATTGGTTGAGTTTGTCCATCTTCGTGGCGATCACCAGATACGGGCGGTGATGCGCCTCCAGCCAGTATTTCCATTCCAGATCCTGGGGCATCCAGCCCCGGCGGGCATCCAGAATGACGAGCGAAAGCCGGAGCGCCGCTCGATTTAACAAATAGGCTTCCAGAAGCTCCATCCAGGCGGCTGCCTGTTGCCGGGACACCTTGCTGTAACCATAGCCCGGCAGATCGACGAAATAACAACTGCCCACACCGGATAAGGCTCCACTCGTGACGCGATAAAAGTTGATCGTTTGTGTTCGACCCGGCGTGTTACTGGTGTGAGCCAATCCCTTGCAGCCGATCAGGGCATTGATCAAGCTGGATTTCCCGGCGTTGCTTCTCCCTAAGAATGCGATCTCGGCCAAGCCGTCAGAGGGGAACTGGACCGGCGAAGCCGCACTAACTATGAATTCTGCTATCAAGCTACCAAAAAGCGAAGCCGAGGGCAAACCCCCCGTGCGAACCGGACCGGGCTTACCCGGCGTCCGCTAGTGCGCCCGGCTTTCCTCAACCGGCTGCGTGGGTACTTCCACGCCTGCTGGCATGGGTAACGCGGTGATCTCGCCATCCAGGGCGATTCTCAGCACGTCGTCCATGTTCTCGACGAAATGAAGCTTCATCACGTTACGGATATTCTCCGGGATATCCGGGAGATCCTTCTGATTGTCCGCCGGCATGATGGCTTCGAAGATACCGTGTCGGTGCGCGGCCATCAGTTTCTCTTTGAGGCCGCCGATGGGCAGGACTTTGCCACGCAGCGTGATTTCGCCGGTCATGGCGATATCGCCACGGACGGGAACCTTGGTGAGCGCGCTGCAAATTGTGGTGGCGATCGTGATGCCTGCCGAAGGGCCGTCCTTGGGGATGGCTCCCTCCGGAATGTGAAGGTGCACGTCGAGATTACGGTAGAAATCCCGGGGCAGGCCAAACTGGTGCGCGCGCGAGCGGATGTAACTCATGGCTGCCTGCGCGGATTCCTGCATGACGTCGCCCAGCTTGCCGGTGACCATGAGTTTGCCTTTGCCTTCCATCAGCGTGGCTTCGGTGGTCAGAATCTGGCCGCCCACTTCGGTCCATGCTAGGCCGGTCGCGGCGCCCACTTCACTCTTCTTGTCGGTCGTGAGATCGCGGAACTTGGCCGGACCCAGCAGGTCAGACAGCTTTTCCGGCGTGACGGTTTCCAGCGGCAAGTCGGATTTATTCTTGGCTTGCGCACTTTCGTGATTCACAACTTTGCGGGCGGTCTTGCGGCAGATGTTGCCAATTTCGCGCTCGAGGTTTCGCACGCCGGCTTCCCGCGTGTAGAACTGGATGAGGCCGGTCAAGCCCGGGTCGGTAAACTCGATCCGCTTGCCCGAGAGTCCGGTCTGCTCCATCTGCTTGCGCACCAGAAAGCGCTTGGCAATCTCGAGTTTTTCGTACTCAGTGTAGCCCGAGAGGCGAATCACTTCCATGCGATCCTGCAAAGCGGGCGGAATGGTGTGCAGGACGTTGGCGGTGGCGATGAAAAAGACCTGGCTGAGGTCGTATTCGACGTCGAGATAGTGATCCATGAACATGAAGTTCTGTTCGGGATCGAGGACTTCCAGTAAAGCGGAGGACGGGTCGCCGCGGAAATCGGTCGACATCTTGTCGACTTCATCCAGCATGAAAACAGGGTTGCGCGTGCCGGCCTTCTTCATCATCTGGATGATCTGGCCGGGCAGGGCGCCGATGTAAGTGCGGCGGTGGCCGCGGACTTCGGCTTCATCGCGCACACCGCCGAGCGACAGGCGCACGAACTTGCGGCCGGTGGCCTTGGCGATGGACATGCCGAGCGAGGTCTTGCCCACGCCCGGAGGTCCGACGAAGCACAGGATGGAACCTTTGGGATTCTTGACCAGGCGGCGCACCGCGAGGAATTCCAGGATGCGCTCCTTGATCTTTTCCAGGCCGTAGTGATCCGATTCGAGAACCTGCTCGGCGAACTTGAGCTCGCGAATTTCCTTGGACTTCTTTTTCCACGGCACAGCGAGCAGCCAGTCGAGGTAGTTGCGCGACACGGTGGACTCGGCCGACATGGGCGGCATGTTCTCGAGGCGCTTGAGCTCGGCCATGGCCTTGTCGAGCGCGTCCTTGGTCATGCCGGCGGTCTCAATGCGCTTCTTCAGCTCATCGATCTCGCTTTTTTCGCCGCGGCCCAGTTCCTTCTGGATGGCCTTGATCTTTTCGTTGAGGTAATACTCTTTTTGCGCCTTCTCCATCTGGCGCTTGACGCGGCCTTGAATGGTGCGATCGACATTGAGCTTTTCGATCTCGATGTCGAGCATTTCGGCAACGCGCGTGAGGCGGTCGATGGGATCGAAGATCTCGAGCAGGTCCTGCTTCTCTTCGATGGTGAGCTGGAGATTGGCGCCCACGGTATCGGCCAGCTTGCCCGGGTCATCTACCCGGACGGCGGCGATCATGGTCTCGTAGTTGAGATTTTGGCTCAGCTTGACGTACTGCTCGAAAAGACCCGTGACACGCGTGACGAGAGATTCGAGCTGCGGGCCCGCTTCGACACGGTAGCCGACGGTTCGCACCACCGCTCGGAAGAAGCCTTCGTCATCCGTGACCGAAACCACCTTTGCGCGTTCCACGCCTTCGACCAGGACCTTGATGTTGCCATCGGGCAGCTTGAGGCTTTGCACGATGTTGACGATGGTGCCGACGCTGAAAATTTCGTTGGGCTTCGGTTCATCGATGGAAGCATCGTGCTGCGTGGCCAGGAAAATCTTCTTGTCGCCGGCCATGGCTTCTTCCAGGGCCCGGACGCTCGATTCACGCCCCACGACGAACGGCGTCATCATATACGGGAAGATCACGACGTCCCGTATGGGCATCATCGGCAAACGTTTCGTTTCGGATTTCTCTTTCGAAGTGAGCATGAACACCTAAGGAAGGCGGGAGAATACGACAGGCAGCTTGACCTGGTTTAGCTTATCCAGCCTTTTCTAATAGTGTAAGACTGATCTTCTGCGAAAGCACCATTTCTTTGGTCACCTGAAATTCGCGGACCTTTTTGTAGGACGGAAGATAGTACATGAGGTCCAGCATCAGGTCTTCCAGGATCATTCGCAGACCGCGCGCCCCGACCTTGCGCTCCATGGCGAGGGCCGCGATGGCATCGAGCGCATCGTCACTAAACTTCAAGCGCACGTTTTCGAACTCGAACAACTTCTGGTACTGCCGGATAATGGCGTTCTTCGGTTTGGTAAGAATCTGAATGAGGGCGTGCTTATCGAGATCCTGGAGTACAGCGACCACGGGCAGCCGGCCGATGAATTCGGGGATGAAGCCGAACTTGATGAGGTCGGTGGGCTGGGCCTGCTCGAGCAGATCGATATCGCGCTGGCCGCCCACGGTCAGGGGCTTCACGTGGGTCTTTTCCTGCTCGGCAAGGAAGCCCATAGACTTCTTGCCAACGCGCTTGCCAATGACTTTTTCCAGTCCGACAAACGCGCCACCGCAGATGAACAGAATGTTGGTGGTATCGACGGGAGTAAACTCCTGGTGCGGGTGCTTGCGCCCGCCTTGCGGCGGCACATTGGCGACGGTGCCTTCGAGAATCTTGAGCAGCGCCTGCTGCACGCCTTCCCCGGAGACGTCGCGAGTGATCGACGGGTTCTCGTCCTTGCGGCAGATCTTGTCGATTTCGTCGATGTAGATAATGCCTTGCTGGCACTTGGCCACATCGCCATCGGCAGCCTGGAGGAGCTTGAGGATGATGTTCTCGACGTCCTCACCAACGTAGCCGGCTTCGGTCAACGTGGTGGCATCGACAATGGCGAAGGGCACGTCAAGAATGCGCGCGAGCGTCTGCGCCATGAGCGTCTTGCCGGTGCCGGTGGGGCCGATCAGAAGAATATTGGATTTCGAAAGCTCCACTTCGGTGTTGCGCATCCGGTTCATGTGAATGCGCTTGCAGTGGTTGTACACCGCGACCGCGAGTTTCTTCTTCGTGGGCTCCTGCCCGATAACGTAGGAGTCCAGGAATTCCTTGACTTCAAGCGGCTTGGGCAGCTTGTTGGGGCTGGTAGTCGGCTGCTCGCTCTTATCGTCTTCGAGAATCGAGTTACAGACGGCGATGCACTCGTCGCAAATGTAGGCGCGCGGGTAGTCGCTGGGCGAAGAGATCAGTTTGCCGACTACATCCTGACTTTTATGACAGAACGAGCACCGCAAAGCTTCATCCGTTCCGGGACGCTTCACGCATCAATCTCCTCTACCGCCTGTGGTGCGCCAGGGGGGAAGTGGTGTGGCGGGCGCACGTTAACTTTCCGGTATACCAGTCCCATTATCGCCTGAACGCGGGCGGGAAGCAATTAAACATTGGATAGCAATAGCCCCTTGGCTTACCTTGGGTTACAGCGATTCCTGCACCGTGGTGATTCACTCTTCCGCAGTCTTCTCGGCATGCTCGAACAGGAAGTTGAGCGTCTTCTCGGTCTGGATATGGGAAGCAATGCGGCCGAGCGTGCCGTCTTTCTCGAAACGCAGGCGGACGGCGGCGAAGGGCTCGCGTTGCTGTTTGGCGATGCGTTCGACCTCTTTATCCACCTCATCGTGTGTGGCGCCGATGGCCTCGCGTTCGGCGATCCGGGAGAGCAACAACGAGGCTTTTACCTCACCGAGGGCCTTATCCCGCTGGGAGGATTTGACCTTATGCCAATCGAGCTGAATCTTGCTGGCGTCGACGCCTTCCGCGGCTAGAGAATGCAGGGTCTGCTCCACCCGGTTGCGTATCTGGCGGTCGATGAAAGCCTCCGGAACCGGGAATTCGTGCGCGGCCACGAGCTTTTCCACGAGCTTGTTCTTGGCCTCCTGCTGGGCCTCCTGCTGCCGCTGCGCAAACAGGTTCTTGCGCAATGCCTCCCGCAGCTCGTCGACGGTGCGGAAGTCGCCGAGGTCTTGGGCGAATTCGTCGTTCACCTCGGGCAGTTCCTTCTTGCGAATACCTTTCACGGCCACGTGAAAGCGGACGGTTTTACCGGCGAGCTTCGATTGCGCGTAATTCTCCGGATACGTGACGTCGAAATCCTTTTCTTCTCTGGGAGACATGCCGCGAAGGTTCTCGGTGAAGGCCGGGAGCGTGTCCTCGGCGCCTATGTGCAGCATCATTTCGTCCTGCTTGACGGGCGGGCCTTCGATTCCGGAAAGGCTTTCGATCGAAATTACGGCATGATCGCCGTCCTGAATGGGCCGGGGGTCGACGTTGGTGTAATCCGCTTTCTGGTCGCGGATCTCTTCGACGCGCTTGGCCACGTCTTCGTCGGTGATTTGCGGATCTTTGTAGGGGACGGAGAGGGTCCGGTAATCTTCGTTCAGCTCGATTTGCGGGAAAACCTCGAATTCGGCTTTGAAACGGAGCGGTTCGCCGCGGTGGAAGTGGACGTCGGAAATGTCGGGCTGGCCCACGATGTGCAATTCCTGCTTTTCCAGCTCCTGCTCCAGAAACTTAGGGACCAGATGCTCGAGCACCTGCTGGCGGATATCGCCTTCAAACTGCTTGCGAACCAGGCCTGCCGGTGCTTTACCGGGGCGGAAGCCGGGGAGTTTGGCGCGCTGCTGGAACGAGCCGACGACGCGCTCGGTCTCGCTCTCCACGGTGTCCACCGGGATCGAGATTTCGAGCGAATGCCTGCAACCTTCAACTAATGACAATGGAACATACCTCGGATGGATTCCATTTCATGATAGCAGTTCGTCGAGAATCAGAACTTCGAGAGACGGGATGCGGCGGAAGATACGATCGTTGGTAACGAAGCCTGTAACGCCGGCCACGATAGTGGTAGCGGCCTGGATCGCATCGGGAGTCCGGAGACTGTGGTCGGCGCGAATTTGCGCCGCGAGGTCGGCTATTTGCAGGGTGGGAGGGATCCAGTCGAGGTGTGGGTAGGTAGCCAACAGCGCATGGAATTCCTGGACGAGAGCCAAGTCAGTCAGCCGGTACGGTCGTACGAGCGCCTCCGTCATTGTGATGGTGGAGGTGATGGCATGGCCGTTCGGCCCGCGCGTCCAGCGAAGAATCTGCTTCACCAACGGGAGGTACTTAGGATGGGATTCAACCGCGTAAATGACAACGCAGGTGTCCAAACCGATGTTTCTATGATTCTCCAGGAAAGCATCGACCCTGGCCGCGTTCACCTCCAGCTTTCCCGTTCGCGTTCCAGGTAGTCGGGCGGATACATACCCTTCGCTATCCCAAGAATTGCCTTTGCGTAATCCTTCGGCTTGCGCATCAGCGTCAAGGTGTTACCGCGTGGGACGATGAGGATTGTATCCCCCGGTTTGAGCCCGAGCGCCTTGCGCGCCTCCAGTGGAATTACGATCTGATTCTTGCTGGAAAGTCTTGCCTCGGCCATATTCCCGCCTCCTTTACATTTTTACATAAAGTAAAGCGCGGGGCGATCTAAACACGTTGTTGTTCGGGCCGGTACAACTCACCTCGTCGCGCGAGTTGCGATCCGTTCACTAAAACGGCAGAATCTCTTCGCGCAGCGGGTCGAAATCGATGCGGCGCTTCTCGACGTAAGCGATGTTGCCGAGGTGCGAAGCCTGGGCCGAGCGGTGTCCGATGAGCACGTCGGCGTTGGGCAGCTTGCGCGAGCGGACGCAATCGATAAAGTTGTTGACGTGGTCGACCGTCAGGTCATGCGGCTCGGCTTGCACGATGACCGGTGGCGCGTTCCGGCCTACGGGATGAAACTCGTAGTGTTGGCGATCGATGTAGAGGCGGCCTTCGGTGCCGCACATCTCGACCGCTTCACCGGTGATGCCGGGCGCAAGCGTGGCTTCGAAGGTGGCGGTGAACTCGGTGGGGTATTCCAGCAGCACGTTGATGGTATCGGGCGCGGTGCGGCCGTCTTTGTAGTTGTAGACGCCACCGGCGGCGACAGCCGATTTCGGAATTTCCTGCCCCATGAACATGTGGACCACATCGATCCAGTGCGTGAACAGATCGGTGACCTGGCCGCCTCCGAAATCGAGATACGCGCGGAAATTCCAGTACTGTTGCGGATCGTAATCGCGCCATTTGAGCGGGCCGAGGTAGCGTGCCCAATCGAGGTTGGACGGCTTCTGCTGGAGCGATGCCGGAGCGCGGCGCAAATGATAGCTGTTGCCGTGCCACCAGGTGCGGGCCAGTGTAATCTTGCCTAGCCGGCCGGTATCGAAGTATTCGCGCTTGGCGCGCAGGTAGTGGATACCGGAACGTTGCTGCATGCCGACCTGGCAGATGCGCTCGTTGATGCGGGCCGCCTTGACGATGAGGGGACCTTCTGCGATTGTGCGCGTCAGCGGCTTTTCCACGTAGACGTCGCGGCCGGAGTTGAGGGCGTCGATCGCGATCGCGGCGTGCCAGTGGTCGGGCGTCGCGATTAGTACGGCGTCGACCTCTTTCATATCGAGCAGCTTGCGGTGATCAGTGAAGTTGCGCGCGTGCGTCGCCTGCTGGCGGGCTTGGTCGATGTGCTCGCCGTAAATGTCGCACACCGCGGTCACATCGACCGCCGGGTTCTTGAGAAAGTTCGACATGTCCTCGCGCCCGCGGTCGCCGCAGCCGACGACACCGAGCTGGATCTTGTCATTGGCCCCGAGGACCCGGGAGTAGGAAAGCGCCGTGAGCGCGCTTGCGCCACGCAGCAAGTCGCGCCTTCTGATATCTGTTGGCATGTTGCGATTATACGCGCAACCGTCAGATGGATAGGTCGGCGGTGGGCAGGAACTTTGGCGGCTGGCGGAATCTGGTTGCCTGTTCGAACGCAAAGGCGAGGCGGATCAGAACGGGTTCGCTGTAAGCAAGGCCTGCGAAGGATAGGCCAACCGGAAGACCAAACACGTACCCGCCGGGAACGGTGATGTGCGGGTATCCGGCAACGGCAGCGGGGCCGGTGAAGTCGCCGCCGCCGGAGTGATCGCCGTTCGGCAGGTCGATGGGCCACGCGGGACCGGCCGTCGGAGCGACAAGGGCATCGAGTTTGTGCTGCGCCATGATGGCGTCAATGCCTTGTTTTCGCGAAAGCTCGCGGCACAACTTCAGAGCTTTCAGGTAAGCGGGGCTCGTGAGCGGGCCTTTGTCCTGCGCCTTGATCATGAGATCCTGGCCGAAGTAGGGCATCTCGCGATCCGCGTTCCGTTCGTTGAAGTCGATGATTTCCCGGAGCGAGTGAACCGGGGCTTTCGGGCCGAGGCGCGCGAGGTAGGCATTGAGGCCGGCTTTGAACTCGTAGAGCATCACCTCGGTTTCCGGCTCGCTGAATCTGCCTGTTGTGGGGATGTCGGCCGGATCGATAATTTCGGCGACCAGGTGTTTCATGGTGTCGAGCGCCTGGGCCATCAGCGCGTCCACCTTCTCATTGAAGGCGAAAAACTTGCGTGCGACGCCGATGCGGGCGCCACGCAGGCCGTTCGGGTCGAGAAACCTGGTGTAGTCGGGTTGCGCTTTGCCCACGCTTTCCTTGGTTACGGCGTCGTTGGCGTCGATGCCGGCCATTGCGCTCAGCAGGATGGCGGCGTCGGTAACGGTGCGCGCCATGGGGCCAGCCGTATCCTGGCTCTGCGCGATGGGAATGATGCCCGTGCGGCTGACCAGACCCAGCGTCGGTTTGATACCAACCAGCCCGTTCATGGAGGAGGGACAAGTGACGGAGCCATCGGTTTCCGTGCCCACCGCCAGTGCACACAGATTCGCCGCGGCTGCCGCCCCGGAGCCGGAACTGGAGCCGCACGGATTGCGGTCGAGTGCGTACGGATTGCGCGTCTGGCCGCCGCGCCCGCTCCAGCCGCTCGATGAATGGCTCGATCGGAAGTTTGCCCACTCGCTCAGGTTGGTTTTACCCAGAATGACAGTACCCGCCTTGCGCAGCCGCTCGACGACGAAGGCATCGCGCAGCGCGATAGAGCCGTTGAGCGCAAGCGACCCGGCAGTAGTCATCATGCGGTCCGCGGTATCGATGTTGTCCTTGATGAGAATGGGAATTCCATGCAGCGGGCCCCGCGCGCCTTTATCCCGCCACTCTTTGTCCAAATCTTCGGCGATGGCCAGAGCCTCGGGATTCAGCTCGATCACTGCATTCAGGTTCGGGCCGCGCTTATCGATCGCGCCGATCCGCGCGAGGTATGTTTGCACCAGCGACCGCGCCGTGTACTCGCCGGACTTGATTTTCGCTTGGAGACCCGCGACCGTTGCTTCTTCCAGATCGAATGACGTTTGCGGGGCGGCCAATGAGGGCACTAACGCGAAGCTGCTTCCGAGCAGACTCCCCCGCAGCAGATCTCTACGGTTCATGGAGTATCAGTATGCCAGCAAACGCTCGGCTTCGCGCGCCAGATCGTCCACCTGCGGCAGGATGGCATGCTCCAGCTGGGGATGGTATCCCACCCAGGTGTCGAGGGCACCGACGCGGCGGACGGGCGCGTCGAGCTCATCGAAAAGCTCGTCGGCAATACGCGCGGCGACTTCGGCGCCGTAACCCCACGAGACCGAGTCTTCATGAGCCACTATGACGCGATTGGTCTTCTCGACCGATGCGCGGACCGAGTCCCAATCGTACGGCGCCAGGCTGCGAAGGTCGATGACCTCAATGCTGGCCTCGTGGTTCGCGCGCTCCACCTGCATGGCGGCTTGCAGGGCTTTCTGCACCACCGCGCCGTACGTCACGATAGTCAGATTGTGGCCGGTTTTGACGATCTTGGCGCGGCCGAAGGGAATGGTGAAGTCGGGCCCGGGGTGGGCCGACCGGTTGTAGGGCTCGCGATAGAGCCGCTTGTGTTCGAGAAACAAAACGGGATCGTCCGAGCGGATGGCCGTGCGCAGCAGGCCGCAGGCATCCAGCGCATTCGAGGGCATCACCACGCGAAGCCCGGGAATGTGTGTGAATGCGACCTCGCCGCACTGGCTGTGATACACAGCACCCCCGTTGAGATAACCACCGATGGGAACGCGCAGCACTACCGGGCAGGAGAAGCCGCCGTTCGAACGCCAGCGAATGGTGGCCAGTTCGTCGCGAATTTGCATCATCGCCGGCCAGATGTAGTCGAAAAATTGTACCTCCGCCACCGGCTTCATGCCGCGCGTCGCCATGCCGATGGCGCGCCCGACAATCGCAGCTTCGGCCAACGGCGTGTTGAACACGCGCTGCGACCCAAATTCAGCTTGCAGTCCAGCCGTCACCTTGAATACGCCGCCCTTGCCTTTGACCTCGGCGAGATTTTCCTCGCGGCTGCAATCGGCCACGTCCTCGCCGAACACGACGATTTCCGGGTTCCGGCGCATCTCTTCGCGGAGCGTGGCGTTGAGCAGATCGACCATGGTCTTCGGCTCGCCGGTCGAGTGCGGCGTCGCGGCAAACGTTTGCGAAGTTGGATCCACGCGGTCCGAGTAGAGATGAACCATGGCCGATTCCTGCACCGGTGGATCCTGCCGCAGCGCCTGCTGCGCGGCGTCGTGCACCTCTTCGTCGAGATCGTGCACGATGAGTTGCAGGGCTTGGCGATCGAGAATGCCCTCATCCACCAGGAACTTCGGAAAAGTGAGGAAGGGATCGCGCTCCGATTCGGCGTGCCGCTCGGCCGCGGTCTTGTACATGCGTTCGTCGTCGGAAAGCGAGTGAGAATAGAGGCGCACTACGTGGGCGTGCACAAGCGCCGGCCCTTGTCCGGAACGGCAATGCGCTTCAGCTTGCCGCAAAACGCGATAGGAGGCGAGAAAATCTGTGCCGTCCACTTCCTGGCTGAGGAGGTGGGGAAAACCGGCGACGAGCGTGCTGATATTGCCGCCGGCGGTCTGTGCTTCGAGCGGCACGGAAATGGCATATCCGTTGTCTTCGATCAGAAAAAGCACCGGCAATCGTTTCAGGCAGGCCGCGTTCAGGGCTTCCCAGAATTCGCCTTCGCTGGTTGCGCCGTCCCCACCGGCAACTAACGTGATCTCATCCGGCGCCGCATTGCGAAAACGGCCCGCCTCGGCGCAGCCGACGGCCTGCACGAACTGCGTACCGGTGGGCGAAGACGAAGTCACAATGTTGAGCTTGGGTGAACCCCAGTGCGAGGGCATTTGGCGGCCGCCCGACGCAGGATCATCGGCCGCGCCCACAGCCTGCAAGAGCATCTCATAGGGTGTGACGCCCAGCGTCAGGCAGAGCGCGCGGTCGCGATAGTAGGGGTAGACCCAGTCGGCCCCGGGCCGCAGTATCAGGCCGGCCGCCGTTTCCACCGCCTCGTGCCCGGCGCCGCTGATCTGGAAAAAAATGCGGTTCTGCCGCTTCAGCGCGATCTCACGGTCGTCGAGACGGCGCGCGGTGTGCATGGTGCGGAAAGCGCGGATCAGCGTGTCCGCATCCAGCCCCTCATAGCGCGCCGCCTTGTGGCGTTCCGTCCTGGCGGGCGTGGTCGCCATGCGATAGCCCTCAATCCAAGTTTAAAGAACTTTCGCGGTGCGTGCCGGATCGCGGGCAATCGTGGCTAGTGCTGCCAGATATAGAACGCCACCGATGAGCAGCGTTTGCACCAGCCCCAGATAGATCGCCAGCACCAGCGACGCCACTGAGCCGAGTACACTCGCGGCGGCATTGAGCGACCACGCCCAGCGCACCGATGAGCTTTCCCATTGTTCCAGACGCGCCAGGCCAACCGGAAAGGGCATGCCCATCACAAAGCCGGCGGGCAGAATGAGCACCACGCTCATCATGATTTTCCAGGCAAGCGGCAGCGTAATCGCCTTCGGCAACAGCACCGAGACATCCACCGCCAGCAGCGCGATCAGGAGCGCCACGCAGACCAGCGCGACCCGCCACCGCCGCGCGGAAGACTGGATCACCCGCCGGCTCGCATAGCTCCCCAGTCCGCTCGATACCAAGAGCGAAAAGATCACTACCGTCAACGCGTAGGTCGGATGTCCCAGGAACAAGACGAATTTCTGAATGAGCGCGACCTCCACCAGGATGTAGCCCGCACCGATCGCCAGGAAATAAAGCAAGAACGCCAGCACCGGCTTCTGCCGCGGCAGACGCGTGCGCAGAACGAGCGGCGGAAGCGCGAGCACGATGACGGTGGCCAGCACGCTGATCGCCAGTAACTCGAATAGCAGCGGCACGGCGCTGTTGATTTTGTAATCTTCGCTCTGCTCCGAGGCATGCGCGATGAAGTTCCACAGATCGCTCGGCTGGACGGTGTAAAAAAAGAATGGACGGTTATCGGTGACCGCGGAGATGTCGAATGGATAGCGGCGTTGATACTCCGCCGGATCAGAACTTTGAAGGAGTTCTGTGAACTGGTTCGGTATCCTTTCATCCGGCAGATAGACCGCCGTCATCTGCGCTTCGGCCAACGCATGCCGCGCCCGGGCAAGATCTTCTGGCTGAAAGGGACGCCGAGAAATCAGCACGGTATCTTTCGCGCCCCAGCCGGCCAGGGCGGAAGAAAACTCCCGGCCAACCAGGATGTGCTGTGCCGGGTTATCCTCACCCAGGTCGCGCAGCGCCACCATGGCGAGCGAGATCAGGCGCAGCGATTCGCGCGGCGGGTCGAATCCCCAGCGGGTGAACGCCAGGATTCCGTCATCGGTGAGGTGAGTGAGATAGTCGCCGAAAGCTTCGGTCGTGTAGAGATTGTTCTCCGAAAACGCGAAAGCACCGGCAGCCGTCGAGGCCCAAGTGTCCACGAGAGTTGCCTGAAGCACCTGATATTTCTCCGTGCTGCGGCGCACGAACGCGCGGCCGTCTTCCACATGGATGTGAACGTCCGGCCGCAGGTAGAGATTGCGGCTGAGCTCAGGAAACTTCTCCCGCATGATCGTAGTGGCGATGATGGGATTGATCTCGACGCCGGTGATATCGTGGCTGCCGGAAGCGAGCGCCCGTGCCACATCCCACCCGCCGCCCGGCCCGATGATCAGCGTCTTCGCCCCCGGGCGAATCGCGTACGGCAGGCCAGGGCCCTGGTAAAGCAGGTCGTGCAGTTCGTGTTCGGAGAGGTGCGCGAAGTCAAAGTTCGCAATGCCGGTGGAAGCGTCCGCGTCGATGAAGATGCTGGGCATCCCGGAGCCCTTCTCGGGAGCGAGGGCGATGCGCGAGAAGCTGTTCCACTTTACGTACGACTCGTGCTCCAGCTTCTGGCCTTTGGCGTAAGTTACGTCGATCAGTTTGAACTGGCCGTTGAACACCAGCAGGCCGAAGAGGGCCAGCGCTAACGCCACGCTGGCGGCGCGCTCCCTCACTGCGCCACCCATGCCGTGCCACACGGCGGCCGCGGCTGCGAACAGCACCGCTGCAACGATCGTGGTAGCAGGCCCGCCGAAGGCTTCCAGCAGAAACACCAGTAACAGGCAGCCACCCGCGGCCCCGGCGAGATCGAAAAAGTAAATGCGGTTCACGCGCTCGATAGTTTCCGAAACCACCAGCGACACAATCGCGCCCGCAACGAAGAAGGGCAGCGCCGCGGCGAAATAGGTTAGGGTCAAATACCCCGGCGTGGGGTGCTCTCCCTGCGCGAGCACGACGAGAACCGCCAGGATCACCAGCAAGCCGTTCACCGCGCTCAGCCGGCCGAGTTTTTGGAAAAGACTCCCCTTCCAGCCCGCCACCACGTAGGAAAAGACACCGCCTGCGCCCAGCCCGAACAGGGCAATCGAGATGGCAAGAAACACGAAATGGTAATAGAAGACCACGGAAAAAATCCGCGTCAGCGACAACTCGAGCAGCAGCGTGGCGAGCGTCGTGAGGGCCACGCAAAGATAGACCAGCCACCAATGAAAACCTGGTGTTTTGAGGGAATCAATTGAGCGGGACAATCTACTATGTTACGGGATTCCGGGATGCATGGTCAGCCGAACATCGCATGCGCCACTTTGAGGAGTTGATACGCAAGCTGCAAGCCGATGCGCGGGTCGAGGAGTGCGACCGGTAACAGGCTCCACCACCGCCCAGTCCAGCAACCTTCCAGTGCGATCAGTGCCATCAAGGGCGAGAATATCCGTCCGAATGCAAACGCGTCCGACCATACGGCCGCACTGCCGAGGCAGATTCCCATCACAGTCATGAGTATGGCTGCGATCCGGATAGGTACCGGGAACTTTCCTTTCGGAGGCCAAAAGGACACAGCGAAGGCTAGCATTACCGCTGCGAGCGCACATTCGTCCAGCACCACAGCAGCCCATCGCACCGCGGGCAGAAAAGGGTACGTCACCGGGTGGATCACACGATCGAGGAGGCCAGCCAGCGGAACGGGCGCAAACCACCCCTCCACGCCGGAACGGCTTGTATGGCTGTGCACAAACACATACCAGGCAGCGGCCGGAGCCGCGCAACTCGCAAATAGGGCCGCGCGGACGACCCGGCGCTCCAGCAGCAGGCTAACGCAATACGCGGCAGTCAACAGCCATCCAGTCTCCCGGACCAGCGGGGCGAGCAGCAGCACAACGTAAAGGTGCCCCGGCTTTTCTTCCCTGAGGTACAGCGCGAAGCCCACACAGAGTGCGGTGAGGGCTATGTCCACCGTGATCCGGTCGATGGAGATGAGGACCGCAGGCACGAGTAAGAACAAAAGTCCCCACATCGGATGGTGCGCAAAGTGTGTCACGTATCGGCACGACCAGTAAACACCCGCGAACAGAAAGAGCAGATTTACCGCGACGAACGCCGGGTCGATGGCGCGCTCGCGACCTGCTGCTATGAGGTATGCCAGCCCCGGCACCAGAATGCGCCGGTATCGCAACGCCGGTCCGTCGATGTACCGCCGAAACCCTCGGCGAAACAGCGGGTCGTGCGCCACGTAATGGTAAAACTGGCCGTCGTATCCGTTGCTGTTCGCGAAGCGGTAAATGTTCTCCCCGGCAAGCTCCGGCGGCTGTGTGAGATTCGCGCCCGTGCAAAACAAACTGGTCCAATTGCTTCCATAGTTGCAGTGAACCAACAGAAACTGCCACCCAAACGCTAGCCCAATAGCCAGAACCGCTGCGATCAGCGGCCGCCTGCGGTCGCGAACGCTCGGCGTCACAGCGAAAACACGAACGGTGCCCCGTGTTTCAGTTCCTGGTACGCCGTATCCGGAGCAAACAGCCTTAGCGATGCTTTAAACTGGCGCGGATCGACGGCGTTGTCAGGGAACATGTCGTAGTGGCACGGAATCGCGGCTTTCGGTTTGATCTTCGCCACCACCTGCGCGGCTTCAAAATGCGAGAGGTTGTTGAAGCCCCCGTTGATGCAGGTGATCACGAGGTCCGGCGAAAACTTGGCCGTCGAAAACAGCAGGTCGCTGAAATCGGTATCGCCGGTCACATACACCTTTGGGCCACCCGCGAACGTGAAGATGTAGCCCATGTGGTTCAAGTCGGTGTCATCGGTGGGAAGCGCAAACGCGCCCCGGATGTGAATGTCGCGCAATTCGAGTTCGCACGACGGCCAGGCGGGCACGATGCGGCCGCCCTCGATGTTCTCCGCGCGGTACACATCGCACGTCGGGTGCGGGCCGACGAAGTGCGTCGTGTCCTTGTGGCGCAATCCGCGAATCGTGTCAGGATCGGTGTGGTCCCGGTGGTTGTGCGTGCACGTGTAGATATCTACGTTGAGTTCTTCGGGCGGAATCAAAACCGGAACGCGCCGGCTCAGGTCCACGCCGAGATCCGCATACGCGGCGGCGCAGCTATTCGTCAGATACATGTCCGTCGTCAGCAGCGTGCCTTCCGGCGTCTTGAAAATGTAGCCGGTTTGGCCCAACCACCAGAGCGCAACGGATTTCTTGGGAACCGCGAACGCGCGGATTTCCTGCATTAAGCTCATGCCGGATATTGTACAGAGCCGCGGAGGGCGCGATTATCTCTTTTTGCGGGCCAGCACCCGCCGAACCGCGGCCACTACGTCGCGCGCCACCAGGCCGTACTTGTCGAGCAGTTGCGCGGGCGTCGCGGACTCGGCGTAGGTGTCCTGAATGCCGACGAACTCCATGGGGCACGGCTGCGTTTCCGCCACCACTTGCGCCACACGCACGCCCAGGCCGCCATCCACCAGGTGCTCTTCCGCCACCACGATGGCCCCTGTTTCCACGGCGGCGCGCCGGATCGTTTCGCGGTCAATCGGCTTGATCGTGTGAATGTCCACCACCCGTACCGAGATGCCTTCCGCCTCCAGCGTTTCTTGCGCCCGAATCGCTTCCGCCACCAGCAGGCCCGTCGCGATCACCGTCACGTCCGAGCCGTCAATCACCTCGATCGCCTTGCCGATTTCAAACTTCTGGTCTGCGGCATAGATGACCGGAGCTTTCATGCGGCCGGTGCGAATGAAAACCGGTCCGACGTGTGCGATGCTAGCGAGTACCAGCGCTGTGGTCGCCACTTCATCGGCCGGCGAAATCACCACGAAGCCGGGCAGGGAACAGGCGAGAGCCGTTTCCTCCACGCTCATTTGTGACGGCCCATCCTCGCCAATCGAAATCCCGCTGTGCGTGCCCACGAACTTCGCGTTCAACTTGGGATACGCCACGGCCACCCGTAATTGTTCGAACCCCTTGTTTATCAGGAAGCACGAGAAGCTCGACGCCACTGGAATCTTTCCCGCATACGCCAGACCGCCCGCAATCGCCACCATGTTCGCTTCCGCGATGCCGCAGGAAACGAATCGCTCCGGGAATTCGTTGTGGAACAGCGAAGTATACGTGGATTTCGACAGGTCGGCATCGAGCACCATCACGTCTTTGTTTTGCCGTCCGGCCGTCACCAGCGCCCTGCCGAAGGCCTCGCGCGTGGCCATGCCGAGCTTCAAGTCGAATTTGGATTTTGTGGGGGTCATTGCAGCTCCTGTAGCGCCAGCTTCACTTCGTCCGGCGTCGGCGCCGTGCCGTGGAATTTCGGATTGTTCTCCATGAAGGACACGCCTTTGCCCTTCACCGTGTGAGCCACGATTGCCGTCGGCTTACCCTTGGTCGCCGCGGCCTCCTGAAACGCCGCCTGAAGCGCCGGAATATTGTGGCCATCCACTTCAAGCGTGTGCCAGCCGAACGCCCGCCATTTGTCCGCCAGCGGCGCAACCTCCATGATGTCCTTCACGAAGCCGTCGAGCTGAATGTGGTTGTAATCCACGATGGCCACCACGTTGTCGGCCTTGTGGAAACTGCCGAACATGGCGCCTTCCCAGACTTGCCCTTCCTGGATTTCGCCGTCGCCCAATAGCACATAGGTGCGCGATGGGCTGCCGTTCAGCCGCGCCGCGAACCCCATTCCGAGCGCGAGCGAAACGCCTTCGCCCAACGAACCCGTCGAAGCTTCCAGCGAGGGTATGAATCGCACATCCGGGTGCCCCTGGTAAATCGATCCCATCTTGCGCAGCGTGTTTAGTTGATCCGCGGGCGAGTAGCCCGCTTCGGCCATCGCGCAGTAGAGCACTGGCGCCGCATGGCCCTTGGAAAGGATGAAGCGGTCGCGATCCGCCCATTTCGGATTGGCGGGATCGTGGCGCATCACGTCAAAGTAGAGCGTTACGAGGATTTCCACCGCCGAGAGCGAACCGCCCGGATGTCCGGATCCCGCCGCGCCTATCATTTCGACGATCTCCCGCCGCATCTTCTTCGCGGTCGCCTGCATCTCTGGCAAAGTCTTCTTAGGTTGCATGGAGAATTCTTCAATCTAACACGATGGATTTCATGCCAACAGGCGCGCCGCCGGCTTGGCGAAATAAGTCAGCACGAAGTCCGCACCCGCGCGGCGGATCGATGTCAGGCTCTCCATCATCGCGCGCTCGCAATCGATCCACCCGTTGCGCCCGGCCGCCATAATCATCGAATACTCGCCGCTCACCTGATACGCCCCCAACGGCACATCAAATCGCTCGCGCGCTTGCCAGATTAGATCCAAATACGGCATGGCAGGTTTCACCATAATCATATCGGCGCCTTCCTCCAGGTCGAGCTCGATCTCGCGCATAGCCTCCCGCCCGTTGGCCGGATCCATCTGATAGCTGCGCCGGTCGCCGAATTGCGGCGTCGATTCCGCCGCTTCGCGAAACGGCCCGTAGAACACCGAGGCAAATTTCGCCGCGTAGGAAAGAATCGGTGTGCTTGAAAATCCAGCGGCATCTAGCGCCTGGCGTATCGCACCCACGCGGCCGTCCATCATGTCGGAGGGCGCTACAATGTCGGCTCCTGCCCGCGCGTGGGATACCGCGGCCGCCGCCAGCCACTTCAGCGTTTCGTCATTGTCTACGTCGCCATCGACAATCTTGCCGCAATGCCCGTGGCTCGTGTACTCGCAGTTGCAGACGTCCGTCATCGCCAGCAAGTCCGGCGTGGCGCGTTTGATGGCCCGCAGCGCGCGTTGTACGATTCCGTCCTCGGCGTACGCCCCCGAGGCAAATTCGTCCTTGGTCTCCGGAAGCCCGAAGAGAATCACGCCACCGATGCCAAGCGACTTCACTTCCTCGCATTCATGTACGATTTCGTCCACTGACATCTGATAGTTCCCCGGCATCGCGCCGATTTCCCGACGCACTCCTTCGCCCGGGCAGACGAACAGTGGAAGGACGAACTGCGCCGGATTCAGCCGCGTTTCGCGCACCAGGCGGCGCATCGCCTCGGTCCTGCGCAACCGGCGCATGCGGTGGATGGGGAAGGGCATTCCTCAGCATTTTAACCCGTCCGGCAACTATCCAATGCTAAGGTAAGGCGATTAACCAAGGGCTACCTAAACCAACTTCCCCCTTGACAAGAGCAGCGCCATCGTTAAAATAAACCCCATATCGGTCTTATGCAGCCCTGTGAGCACACCCGCACCGTGATCATCGCGAGACGTGACGGCGTGGATTATCTCGAATGTCTGGATTGCCGCCAGGTCTTTGAAGCCGAGGATCTCGAACCCGTAACCGTTGACAAAGACGACGAAGAGTAACTGGCCTCGCGGTTTCACCCGGCCCGCCAGTTGTCGCTTTCGCAGTGTCTCCATGCGCTAGCATAGTAGCTTCATGCATGATTTGGGATTTTTCCGGGCGAACCTGGAAAAGGTCGCGGAGCGTCTCTCGACCCGCGGTCCGATTGCAGGTCTCGAACAGTTTCGCGATCTCGACCAGCGCCGCCGTGCCGCCATCACCGAAGCCGAAGAGCTCAAGGCGCGCCGCAACGCCGAGAGTGCCGAAATTCAGAAACTGAGGAAGGCCGGTGCCGACACCGCCGAGCGCCAAGCGCAGATGCGCGAGTTAGGCACCCGCATCACCGCCCTCGACGACCAGATCAAGGTCCTCGACGAACAGTTTCGCGAGCTCCTCGCCGGGATTCCCAACCTGCCTCATGAATCCGTGCCCGTCGGCCGCAGCGCCGATGACAACGTCGAAGTGCGCCGCTCGGGCGAACCCCGCCACTTCGATTTCGCACCCAAGGCCCACTGGGATCTCGGTCCCGAGCTCGGCATTCTCGATCTCGAGCGCGCCGCCAAAATCACCGGCGCCCGGTTCGCCGTCTACTGGGGCATCGGTGCCCGCCTCGAGCGCGCCCTCATCAATTTCATGCTCGACGTTCACACGCGCGAGCACGGCTACACCGAAGTTCTCCCGCCCTTCCTCGTGAACTCGGCCAGCCTGTTCGGCACCGGCCAGCTACCCAAGTTTGCAGAGGACCTGTTCAAGTGTGAGAAACAGGACTTTTGGCTCATCCCCACCGCCGAAGTCCCTGTGACGAATCTGTTTCGCGACGAGGTGCTCGACCCCGATCGCCTTCCCATCAGCCTGTGCGCTTATACCCCGTGCTTCCGCAGCGAAGCCGGCTCCTACGGCCGCGATGTCCGCGGCATCATCCGCCAGCATCAGTTTCAAAAGGTCGAGCTCGTCAAGTTCACTCGCCCGGAAGAAAGCTACGATCACCTGGAAAAACTGACTGCTGACGCCGAAGACATCCTGCGCCGCCTCGGCCTCCCGTTTCGCACCGTCGTGCTCTCCACTGGCGATATGGGTTTCGCCTCCGCCAAAACCTACGACATCGAGGTCTGGCTGCCCGGCCAAAACGGTTACAAAGAGATTTCTTCCTGTTCCAATTTCGAAGCGTTCCAGGCGCGCCGCGCCGGCATCCGTTTCAAGAACGCGAAAGGGAAGTCCGAATTCGCACACACCCTCAACGGCAGCGGCCTCGCCGTCGGCCGCACCTGGGTCGCGATCGTCGAAAACTACCAGCAGAAAGACGGCAGCGTCCTCGTCCCAGAAGTGTTGCGCCCATATGTTGGCGCCGAGCGCATCGTCAAACAGGAACTGCGCTAGTGTTTGTGGCGCGCGACTCATCGCGCAGCGGGGACTTTAGTTCGAAGTGCCCTGTGTCACTTCGTGTGCGTCGCAAATCGCCGGAAAAAGCTATCTTTGTTCCACTGCGGCCGTTCGCTTTGATTCGCCACAGCTTCGGCCAACGTCAGCACCACCCGATTGAAATCCGCCGCGGCTTTCAAATCCACCGGTTGATAAATATCGTCCGATGGCGCATGGTACCGCTCCGTCAGCCACTTCTTCGCGATCGCCGCTTCCGGGGAGTCCTTCTCGTAACCCACCGCGAGCATCAGCGAAGGCACGCCGTCCCGGATGAAGTTGTATTGGTCGCTGCGAATGAAAATGTTCCGCTGCGGTTCCTGGTCCGCCTGCACACGGATGCCCATCGGCTCCGCCACCGCGCGCACCTGCTTACCCAAATCCGATTCGTCCAGTCCGTAGACCGTCACGATGCGCAGCCGAAATAGCGGCAGGAACATATCTGTGTTCAAGTCCGCGACCATCTGCTCCGGCTTTACCGTGGGATGCGCCGCGAAATACTTCGATCCCAGCAGTCCTTTTTCCTCGCCGGCCACAACTACGAAGAGCAGGGAACGCCGCAGTTTCGCTTTGCTCTCGTGCAGTTGCGCGGCGATGTCGAGCAGCGTCGCCACACCCGAAGCATCATCCATCGCCCCGTTGTAAATGCGGTCCCCGTTGATCGGTTCTCCGATGCCCAAGTGATCTAGGTGCGCCGAGAGCACCACGTACTCATCCTTCAGCTTGGGATCAGACCCCAGCAGCACCGCCACCACATTGGGCGATTCCACTTTCGTCCGCTTCGCCTGCACTTTCGCCTTCAAGGAAACCGCCAGCGGAAAATGCGGCAGGGGCTTGCGCTCCTTGGCCAACGCCAGAATCTCTTCCGCCGAATGCCCCGACCCCGCCAGCCACTTGTCCAAATGCACTGGATTGATCGCCGCGGTCAGCTTCAGGCCGAACGATTCACTCAGATCCGGATCATCAAGCGACATCGCCGCCTGGAACCGCGACAGCGCCACCCGCGGCCACGGCACATCCATCGCGATCGGATTGATCACCGTGGCGACTCCCACCACGCCTGCGCGCTCGAGAAATTTCCCGCGCTCCGCCGCCGATTGGTAATGCGAGCTCAGTGCGCCCGGAATCGACGCCGGCCCTCCGCTCACATACACCGCGATCTTCCCCCGCAGATCGAGGCCTGCTAAGTCGTCATACTGCAATTCCGGCACCGTCAGCCCGTAACCAGCGAACACCGCCGGCGCTTCCATCGCAGCCGCCGGGTCCACCCGCATCCCGATGTATCCGTCTTCACCCAGCGTCAACTTCTCTTCTTTGCCCTCGCGCACCAGCGTCAGGCTGGAATCTTTTTCGACGATCGCGCGTGATTGAAACTTCACCGGCTGAAAGTAACCCGAAGTTCCGGCCGGCTGCAAACCCGCACGCTCGAACTCGCCCGCCACGTACGTCGCGGCTTTGCGGTAGCCTTCGCTGCCCGTGTTGCGGCCTTCCAGCTTGTCATCGGCCAAGTAGGCAACGTACGACCACCACCGCTTGCCATCCGTCGGCGACTGGCCTGCGCACACCACCAGCGCGAGCGAAACCGCAGCCAACCCACGCAGCGCTTTCATTTTCTTGCTTTGACCTTTTTGTATTCGTCGCGAATGGTCTGCATCTGCCGCGCGTGGCTTTCCACATGGTCGGCAAACGTGCTCAACATCTGCCCGAGCGACACCGCGCCGCGCTCCGAGTGCATGCCCGTGCGCTCGAACGCAGCCTCCGGCAGCGCTTTCAGCAGTTCGTAATTCTCCGCCCGCAGCCGCCGGAATGTCTCGAGCGATTGCTTCGGCAGCCGGCGTGCATAATCCAAGTTGCGCGCCCAGGCTTCTTGATCGAACGCCATCAATTTCGGCTGGTCTTCCGCAATCACCTGCCGCATCCGATGCGCCGCCACCAGCTCCGTATCCGCCAGGTGCGCCGTGAGCTGCCGAATACTCCACTTTTCCGGAGCCGTGGTGAAGTCGATCTCCTCGCTATGCACGCCCGTCAGCGCTACCGCCAGCAGCTCCGGGCCGCGCCGGAATCGCTCCAATGTTTCCGCCAGAGTGCTCATCAGTAATAATCCGCGCAGCTCATGTAATACCCGCATTTCTCACAAATCAGCTTGCACTTCCGCCCCGTCAACCGCGTCGAGCAAACCGGGCAGTAGAGCATCGGTTCTTCCACCGGCACCGCGGACTCCGCATTCAATTCCGCCGGCGTGTGCTCAGTTCCGTCCATGGGATCAAGTTATTATACGCTCCACACCTTGCTGCCGCCCACGTAAGTCGCCTTCACCTGGATCGCTTTGTTTTGCTCATCGAAGTCGAACAGCACGAAATCCGCGCGTTCGCCCGCCACAAGGCCCTGTTCGCGTCCCGGCACTCGCCCCGCGCGCGCGGCGTTCACCGTCGCCAGGCGCACCGCGTCCGCCAGGCGCAATTCGCCCAACCGCATCAGATTCTCGACCCCACGGTCCATGCGTAGCGCCGAGCCCGCCAGCCGGTCTTGTCCAGCCAGCACCACGCGGTTGTCCGGCGTCAGCTCCACATCCTGCTCGCCCAATCGATACCGGCCCGGCTTGCTTCCCGCCGGCGAACTCGCGTCCGTCACCAGCACCGCCCGCTCCACACCCTTGGCCCGCAGCGCCACCTTCAGAAACGATACCGGCAGGTGAATGCCATCCACAATGAAGCTCGCCCGCAGCCTGTCTTCCGCCAGTTGCTCCCAAATGTAGTTCGGATGCCGCCGCATCACCCCGTGCGCTCCGTTGCCCAGGTGCGTCGACATCGTGGCTCCCGCGCTCACCGCATCCGCGATATGCCGGGCTTCCGCACTGGTGTGCCCGATGCTGACCACCACGTTCCGCGCCGTCACCGCCTCGATGTATTGCGGCGCTCCCGGCCACTCCGGCGCCAACGTCACCAGCCGCACGCGGCCCCCGGTCGCGTCCTGCCATCGGGAAAACTCGTCGATGTCCGGCGGCCGCACCCAGCGTTTCGGGTGCGCGCCCCGCGGCCCATCATCCGGCGAAATATGCGGGCCCTCCACGTGAAATCCATCCATCGCCACGCCCTCGGGAAGGCTTTCTTTCGCCCGCGTCAGGTTTCGTAGTGCCCCCAACATATCGTCTGGTGCTCCCGTGATCACCGTCGGATAAAAGCGCGTCACTCCCGCCGAATACAGCACTTGGATCGAGCGCGCAATCTCCTCGTGCGGCGTCGCCGGCGCATTGTAGTCCACGCCCGCGAAGCCGTTTACCTGGATGTCCACCCATCCGGGCGCGATCCATCCCGACGGCCGCTGAGAAACCGGCCGCACCGCCGCAATTGCCTCTCCATCCCAGCTAATCTCGATTCCCGCGCCCGAAGACGCATCAATGCCCGAACAATTCATCATGTGTTTGCTTTATTCACAGGTTTGCCACACTTAGAATGCGGCAAACATAACATCCCTTTAACCAATAAATCTGTTGAAAAGCGCGGCAATGTCGGAAATTCTTCTGGATTCAGCCTTCAGCCCACGTTACAAAGGATGAGTTCCTCGACAGCGCAATCCGGGCGGTAAATCTCGGGGGAGGTGGCCGGCTCGGGTTGCGCTGTTTTTTATTTCTTACCAGCCAGCTCCGGCTGTCCCACTGGCGATAGCCACCCATGCCGGTCCGGCTTGGTTCCATTTATGATCGCGAAAAACTCCTTCTGCAACCGCTCCGCCACCGGCCCCCGGCGCCCCTTGCCGATTTGAATCCGGTCGACCGAGCGGATCGGCGTAATCTCCGCCGCTGTTCCCGAGAAGAATACTTCGTCAGCGATATACAGCATCTCGCGCGGCACGATCGTCTCCGTCACCGGAATATCCAGATCGTGCGCCAGCCGCAGCACCGAGTCGCGCGTAATCCCGGGCAACACCGAGGCTCCGAGCGGCGGCGTCACCAGCCTGCCATCACGCACCAGAAAAATATTCTCGCCCGACCCCTCGCTCACGTAGCCCGACGCGTCGAGCGCAATGCCTTCCGCGTACCCGTTGCTCAGCGCCTCCATCTTGATCAACTGCGAGTTCATGTAGTTGGCGCCGGCCTTGGCTAGCGCGGGCAGGGTATTGGGCGCCATCCGGTTCCAGCTCGAAACGCACACGTCCACGCCTTCCGCCATCGCCTCCTCGCCCAAATACTTACCCCACTCCCAGCACGCAATATAGACGTCCAGCGGATTCTTGAGCGGGTTGACCCCCATCTCGCCGTACGCCCGCAGCACGATCGGCCGGATGTAGCAGGAACGCATGCGATTCACGCGCACCAGCTCGATCATGGCTTCTTCGAGCGCCGCCGCGGAGAACCCCACGTTCTCCATGCGGTAAATCTTCGCCGAGTCGAGCATGCGCCGGACGTGCTCGCGCAACCGGAAAATCGCCGGCCCCGACGCCGTGTCGTAGCACCGGACGCCCTCAAATACCGAGCTGCCGTAGCTCACAACATGCGAAAGCACATGAATGCGCGCATCATCCCAGGCGATAAACCGCCCATTATGCCAAATCTTCTCGGTAGGGGTTAACATCCTCCAATTATAAAACGACAACCCGCCCGGCGATCACCGCATTACGGTTAGGTCGTGGCGCACGCTTCAGCGTGCCGCTGCCGGCTTCAGGACGCGCTCAAACTCCTAGGCGCGGCGCTCGGTCAGCAGACTGGACACGTACGCGATGTCGTCTTCGGAAAGCTCCGGATAAATCGGCAGCGCCAAGGTTTCCCGCGCCAGCGCTTCGCTGACAGGAAAATCGCCGCTGTTGTATCCGAGGCTTGAAAAACACGGCTGCAAGTGCAGGGGCATGGGATAGTAGACCTCTGTACCCACGCCATGCGCGGCCAGGTGATGGCGCACTGCGTCGCGCTCACGGGTGCGGATCACGAATTGATTGAAGACGTGACGCGTCTGGTAGGGCGCGGGGCGGGGAAGGTCCACGGGTGCGTTAGCCAGCAAATCCTGATAGAGGCGGGCATTGCTCTGCCTGCGCTCCGTCCAGGCGTCCAGGTGCCGCAACTTCACTCGCAGCACGGCGGCTTGCAGCGCGTCCAGGCGCGAATTGATGCCTACCCACTGATGGACGTACTTTTCCGTGCTGCCATGCACGCGCAGTGCGCGAAGCCTCGCTGCAATTTGCACGTCCTGCGTGGTGAGCAGCCCTCCCTCTCCGAACGCACTCAGGTTCTTGCTGGGATAAAAACTGAAGCACCCGATCTGACCGATCCCGCCGGCGCGCCGGCCACGGTACTCGGCGCCGATCGCCTGTGCCGCGTCCTCAATCAACACCAGCCCGCGTTCTCTGGCGATGACGCCGAGCGGTTCCATGTCGGCGCAGCCGCCGAACAAGTGCACGGCGATGATGGCGCGTGCCCGCGGCGATCGCGCGACGGCCTTAGCGGCAAGCTCTGGATCGATGTTGAACGTAGCAGGGTCGACATCGGCGAAAACGGGGATGGCTCCCAGGTGCGCGATCGCGCCGGCAGTGGCGAAGAAGGAGTATGGCGTCGTGACGACCTGGTCGCCGGGCACCACGCCCGCAGCCATCAGCGCCAGGATCAAGGCGTCGGTTCCGGACGCGCATCCCACCGAGAACGCGGTCTCGCAGTAGTCCGCAATCGCGCGTTCGAACGCCTCTACCTCGGCTCCCAGAATGAATTTCTGAGAATCGATGACGCGGGTAACGGCCGCGAGAACCTCCTCGCGAATCTGGCTGTGCTGGGTTTGGAGATCGAGAAGCGGGATCTGTTTCTGGGTCACCACGGGTTCAGTGACCATCGTACTAAAACCGTGGGATTGCTAGTGTATCGTGCTATTCCCCGTCAATTTGACCGAGCCGCTCACCGTTATCCGGTTGATCGTGATGGAGAACGTCCCGGTCGGATTGCCGTTAGCATCCGATACCGCTACGGTAAAATTCGATGTCCCGGAGCTGGTGGGAACACCGCTGATCGACCCAGTCGCTGAGGAAATAGACAGATTCCCCGGCAGTGCACCGGAGCTGACGGAGAACGTCGGACTGGTGCAACCGTTCGTTGCGATCGTCTGGCTATAAGCGGCGCCCACATTGCCATTCGGTAGCGTCGTGGTGGTGATGGAGCAGCTCCCGTTCACATTGCGTGGGGCAAAGAGCCACTTCGCCTCGAACGGGTCGTTCACTGACATTTGTGGGAGTAAGTTACCTCCGGTGGGACTAGCCAACCAATTCCAAGCCAGCGTGGCATTTGCGGTGTTGAAATCAGAGGCCCATGACACTGCACCCAGCAGCTCATAGGCATAACAGTAACCTTCCCAACCGCCGCAATTTAAGTTTGGTGCCATCCAAACAGCCAACGCCTGCGCCTCATAATCGAATCCAGCATTCGCTTCCGCCCACGTTGTGATGAGCGTGTGCCCATCGGGTTCCACAGTGGGCCACCTGCCCAACGAAAACAAATATGGATTGAAGTCAAGCCGGGGGGTGTGAGTGCCGTCGGTAAGACCGTTTACCCAAAATCCCCCGAAGTATTGCCCGAGCCAAGATGCCGAAAACTCGAAGTCTCCTGCTCTTTCAAGCGCATGCATCATGTAATGATCGCCGAAGTGTAACAACGTGTTTCGCATTCCGTGGGTGTTGTCTAGGGGACACAGGGTAACAACTTGGCTGACGACCGAGCAGACGTACATATACTCGGAGTCGATCAGAATGCGCACGCCAGGCGGTCCTACGCCTCCGGAGTCATTAACGGCGGCGTTGATCGCCGTAGCAGAAGCGGAATCCACAGTAAATTGGCGGTCAATCGCATAAGGGCCAGCCGCGAAGGAGGACGCTCCCGCAGGCCAGGGAGCGCTCCCGGTCAAGACCGCGGTACCAGCGCTGGAGTTTACGCTTGCGAGCGTCCAGATGCCCAGCATTCCATAGTTCTTCCCGGGAACGAATCCGGAGCTTTCAATCTGGGCGACGTAGATGCTCGTACCATTTGCCCACCAGCTTGGCATACTCGCAAAAGTGCAGGTTATCGGCGTAGTGGCCGTGCAGGTCGAGATGGTTACGTTTCCGGAAATTGCCTGCGTGGTAAATCCGACTGTAGAGCGCAGGGCCCCTGTCAGTATATTGGTGACTATTTTAATCCCCGCTCCGCTCGAGTGAGCACCGGCCACACTACTCACGGCATGATCCGGACAAAATGCGCGCCCGCCGCCGACGTTGACTCCATACCCGCAGTCCGGATTCGCCGGTGGGCCGTCCATGTCCTGCCAAAGGTTCAGCGGGAGGCCAAGGCTGGAGCCGGAACTCTGGCCTAACTCATCTGACAGCCACTGGCTTGTGTTCGCCCAGTTCCAGGAGTTTACTTGTAGTGTGGTTCCAGTAGCCTTACATCCCGCTGTGTAGTTCTTAGCTCCTTCCATTCCACAAAGAGCGTTTGCCTCCGCGTTCCTGTAGTACTTAGCCGGTGTAGATGGTACGCAATTTCCGCTCGACAGCGTTGCGCACCCGACCTCAAATCCTGCGTGTTCTGAACGTAAGGTAAACTCTCCTGCCTCACTGCGGACTGCGGAGCCATATTCGCCGGGGTCGCCGTTGATGGTTTGCGCGATCAATGCCTCGGCGCCTGTGGGGCCTCGCCCGGCATAAGCGTTATTACCGGAAGTTACCGGTGGAACGTAAAGAATGAAGAAAGAACTCCAGAATTCCATTTGCTCCAAGTAGAAGTAGTCGCCGGTGACAGCGTAGAGTAACGGGTAATAATGTGGCATGTGGTTTGGTCCAGGCCACCAACCATTAGCCACGTCCGTCGTGGTGTACGCCACATATTGCGCCTCGGTCACGCTCACCGGAGTGATGCGGTCTGCACTCGCTACTCCCAATGACATGATAGAGTAAGAACTTGTCGGTCGGTTGTAGATACTAATCGGATGTCCCACCCCTGTCCCGCTGCCTGCGGTATCGTTGTAGTCCATGACCGAGCCAGCCTTGCCCTCGCGCCAATGGAACGGGAATCCGGTGGACAAATCGGCGTTGCCCTGCATTTTTAGGAACATCCGAAGTCCGTGGTCTACTCCCTGGCTCATGGAGTATAGATACTGGACAACCCAAAGCGGTTGTGGGCCGTTGCAGTCCTCAGAACTTCCGCCGCCCCCGCCCATATTGATAGAGATGTCGCCCATCTGCGCGCCGGGTGCTAATGCATTTATAGTCCGAAATGCAGTTGAGGTCACCCCCTGGATATTCGCGTCGGTCCAGCCTGCATTCGGGTTAGCGCCATAATTGCCCGTTGAGAGATGATTGTTCCACCCGCTCCCGGTCCCCCCGGTATCAGAGAAGCTTTGATCTAAAATTGCCTCCGTTATTGTGCTGTTTGAATAGGCATACTCATAAGTTGCCTTGGATGACGAGAGATAAGCTGCATTGTGATCGATGGCGACTGGCGTTGGGTTTCCGCCTAGCCACAGTTCCCTCGGGTAACCGATCGGGCGAATAATACCACTCGGGCTGACAGTCCAGATGTGGTTAGGGTTCGGTGTGATGGTCGTGCTGGTGTTTCCAGAGCCGCAGTTGTTCTCCGCTTCGCACCAGTCATAGGTGGTCTTGGTCCAGCGGGTTCCCGCGATATGGTAGATGTTAGACTGCTGCCACACGGTCACTGGGTTCGTGTTGCCAATGGTTAGCAGGAGGGAGTAGGTCAGATCGCCGAAGCGTTGCGTGTCGGAGATCTCGCCGACGAAGCGGATCTTAACTTGATTTGTGGTGGGGAAGAATGTCGCTATTACCCGGGGCCGGAACACGTTCATACAGTTCGGATCGCCCGAGCCGCAGAAGGTACTTGTCGGCTCCTTCCATCGATTCGGATACACTGCTACTGCCGATGTTCCACTGGCTACCGTATAGGCATGTCCTCCTTGAGGAACATTACTGTGACGCGTTACTGTCAAAGTGGCCGGCCCTGCATCGCCGGAGTCGTAGGATATTCCAGTAACCGTCATGTGTTCAGGGTTGGCGCCTTGCGGGAATGGATTAAAGCTTCCATTGGTTTGGAGGACCGTGCAGTCGAGTGGCGTTGTCCAGCCGGTGGCATCATTTACGTGCATCGTTGTCTGGCTGGAGGTGATGGAGGCAGTCAGAAAGGTGTAGTCATTGCCAGAGTTCGCGTCACGCTCCCAGCCCATGTCATATGCGCACTTACCCGCGGTACCGCACGGCCCGTCACTCGCTAATATGACAGTGGTAGCGTTGGGACCGGCTGCCCAGTATGTGAAGTTGCCGTCCGTGAGCATTTGCCGCGCGCTGGCGGTCTTCGTGTTGCACGTGCCGGTGCAGAAGGGCTGAGTGAGTTGGACCTGCGCGTCGAAGTTGTAGCCTGAGGCTTGCATCTGGCTGGCTGTGAGGCCCGAGCCAGATCCGTCGAGCGCGCAGTTGCAGGTTGTCTGATTCTGGAAGGTGATGGTCACGCTGCTGTTGGCGCTGAGCGTCGGGATGTAGAACGAGAGCAAGCTGTACCGCACACTGCCGTCCGACCAGCGATCCTTCAGGTCGGCTTGCGTGATGACTGGCGTGCCGTTGATGAGTACTTGGGGATAACTTGCGAGTTCGCCCTTGGCGAAGAAACGTCCGATTTGAACTGGATAGTTGGTTGTCGTATTTCCGTATTCTTCATAAATCGTGAGGCTATCGGCTGCCATCGCCGGCATCGCAATCGCTGGCGCGCATGCCAGTGGAACCAGAAAATAGAACGGTGAGCGCATCGTATAGTCTTGTTGAAGTGGAAGGTGGCAGGCCGCTTTGCACTAGGGAGCCATCTGAAGAGATCCCGCCGAGCAACCACACAGTACCATGTCAGTTTTGGGGCGATCGAAGGAATCGATTGATTCTACGGTTCTTTAAATTCTTCGACGGTTGTGAATCAGATCGGGTGAATCCCCGATTGAGCGCCGCCGACACCAAAAACACTTTCCCGTGTTCAGATTAAGTGGGATTTTCGGTAACGCGAGTGGTTAGCTAACCGATGGATAACAAAGAGTAATATAATTTGGAGTCAGAATTGCCAGTCTAGAAGTGAGCGCCAACGTGTCACTAGTCTGGATGCCGGTTGAAACCGGGAAAAGACCGATCGAAGAAACGACTGTAGGGCGGCAAAGCGCGTTCAAGCACTCGCGAGCCGACTTTTCGGGCGCCTGCCGTGAGGCCGGGTCTACCACAGGGCTGGCGATTGCTCGTGCCGTCCGGTGGTGCAGATCGTGGCGAGAAGTCGTTTTCAGCAAATTAGAGTGGTGAGTGTGTCGCTGAGAAGTAGGCGCGCAGCACTTCTACACAGCGCGAGGCCGCGCTTCCATCCCAATACTTAGGAATGCGGCCCGTCTTGTGACTGCGCTTCATTTGATTCCACGCATCTAGGAACGTGCTCTTCCGTGTTCCGGCGAGAATATTGGTGCGTTCGTCAATGGCGGCGGGGTGCTCGGTGTTGTCGCGCAGTGTAAGGCAGGGAACGCCGAGGGCGGTGGTTTCCTCCTGAGTGCCGCCGGAATCGGTGAGGACCACGAAGCTGTTGGACATCAGCCAGAAGAAATCGAGGTAGCCGAGCAGACCGATCAAGTGTACGGTGGGGTGGAGCGCGATCCGCTGTTCCTCCATGCGCGTTCGGGTGCGGGGATGCACAGGCAGAGGATGCCGGAATGCCGCGCGTTGTGAATGTTTGCACGCAGCGAGTCGATCATGAGGTTGCCCACCAGTAAGAAAGATGTGGTCAGCCGTTCCGTGCGAGATATTGTGCGAAGTGCCGAATTTTACCCCGCAAAATCAGAAATTCGAGTCATCAATCAAAATGTGAAGGAAATTACCAAACCCGATGACGCTTCCTGGGCCAACATTCGCGCGGCCATTTCCCACGTTCGGAGAATGAGCGGCAACAGGGGGTAAATAACCGTCCGGGCCGGAGGGCTTGCCGGGCCGCCGGGCAGGCGAATTTTTGGCAAGAAGTCCGAAACTTTTGTCAGGCCGGATTGGCGGAATCGACTCCAGGGATGAGTGGCTGGGAGGTGAATTCGGAACACGCCTTTTTGTGTCTGAATTTTCAATAGCTTACGGGACCGCACGGTGTGCGCCAGCCGGCACAATTTGGCGACGCGATTGCAAAACTCAATGGTCCGCGGCTGCGAGAGGTCCGCGAACGCTTGCCGACCAGAACATGGCTTATCTGTTTGACCGCTTGATCACTCATGATTCGCATATTTAGCCAATACGTATCACCCAAGAGCTTGATGCTGATGGCCATTGAGAGTCTTCTCATCAGCCTGGCGCTCGTCTGCGGAGTCTTCCTGCGATTCTGGAACAATCCGTTGGAGTTTGATACCTTCGTTCAGCTCCCCGATTTCGGTGTACAAGTGGTGATTTTCGTCATCATTTTCCAAATTTGTTTTTATTACAGCGATCTGTACAACTTTCACACGATGCGAACGCGGTACGAACAACTGCTCCGGCTGGGGCAATCACTGGGCGCGGGTTGCCTGGTGCTGGGAATTGTCTACTACATTTTTCCCAGTCTGTTGATCGGGCGCGGTATATTTTTCATCAGCACGGCTTTGGCGGCCACATTCGTCATGGTGAGCCGGGTAGCTCTGGATCGGGCCTGGCAATTTGCCGCCCCGAAGCAGAACGTTCTTATTCTAGGGACGCAAGAACTGGCGGTCACAGTGGCGCGCGAACTCACGCGGCGCGGCGATCTGAATTTGCAACTGGCCGGGTTCGTGCAGACAGCGGGTACGCCTGGCAACCAGCAGGAGTTATTTGGGCACCCCATCGTGGGCAGCGCGGACAACTTGGAAGCCATTGCTACCGAGTATCGCGTGGCGCGCATCGTCGTGGCGTTGGAGGACCGGCGCCTCAAGATGCCGACGCGCGACCTGGTGAAGTTGCGAGTGCAGGGTGTCCGCGTCGAAGATGCGCATTCGACGATTTCCTCGCTGAGCGGCCGGGTGTGGCTCAACACGGTTCAGCCGAGCTGGTTCGTTTTTTCCGACGGCTTTCATCGCTCTAGAACTACGCTGGTGCTGAAGCGCCTTCTGGACTTGTCGTTCGGCTTGACGGGCTTGGTGCTCTCGTTGCCGGTGATGGTGTTGGTGGCGATAGCCATTCGGCTGGATTCCAAAGGTCCCGTGATATTCCGGCAAAAGCGCGTTGGTTATCGAGGCGTGTGTTTTGAGGTGCTCAAATTTCGTTCCATGTACGTGGACGCGGAACAGGAAAACGGGGCGGAGTGGGCGCGGAAAGATGATCCCCGCATTACGCGCGTGGGCCGCTTCATCCGAAAGTTCCGGCTGGATGAGTTGCCTCAGTTCATCAACGTAATTCGGGGACAGATGAGCTTTGTGGGTCCCCGGCCGGAACGGCCTGTTTTCGTCGATCAACTGCGTCAGGAGATTTCCTACTATGACGAACGCCACTCCGTGCGTCCCGGGATCACGGGTTGGGCGCAAGTGCAATTCGGGTATGGCGCAAGCGTAGAAGCGGCGTTTCGAAAACTCGAGTACGACCTGTTCTATCTAAAAAACATGTCTGTGCTTTTCGACTTCGCCATCATCCTGCGAACTATCCGCATTGTCCTGACGGGAAGTGGGAGCCGGTAATTCCCACGAGTCCACTCTTCATTTTGTAGCCCCATGTGTTGTGCTAGATTGCGGACTGCAAGCTCTATGCCTTTCCATTTCCGGGCAACGGACCGCAGCGAACTAAACACCGTCGCCGCTTTTCTGCGCTCGGTCTTACACCCCGAGACCGATCACCCGACGGTTCAGACCGCGCACATGGCCTGGAAGTACTATGAGCCCAGAGCGGATTGGGAAGGATCGCGCAGCTTCGTGCTGGAGGACGGCGGCCGGATTGTGGCGCATGTGGCCGTGATGCCTGGCTGCCTGCGAACGGGTACCGGCACGGCAAGCGCGATGCATTTCATCGATTGGGCGGCCGCGCCGGGCAGCTTCATAGCGGGCAGTTCGCTGCTACGAAAAGTTATGCGTCAGTTCGACGTGACGTTCTGCATTGGCGGCTCGCCGGACAACCGCCGGGCCCTGCCGATGCTGGGCTTCCGGGCCGAGCAAGCGACGGAACTCTATGCCCGGCCTCTGCGCCCCTGGCTGCAAATGCGCACGCACCAGTACCGGAACTGGAAACTTCCGCTGCGGCTCGGCAGGAACCTGATTTATGCCGCACTGCCCGCGCGCAACCCCGGCGAGTGGCGCGCGGTCGAGGTGCAGCCGAAGGAGGTTCCGGCGGCCTTGTGGAACGCGGGCCCGGATGGCGCCACGACAAGGGTTCGCCACGCCTCCACCTACGAGTATTTCATCCGTTCATCACGTCCGGCCTTCCGCTTCTACATGCTGCTGGAGGCAGAGACTCCTCGCGGGTGCCTGTGCCTGGCTTTTCCGCCTGGACAGGCGCGCATTGCGGACATCTGGCTAGCCAAAGCATCGGTGAACGCACTCACAGGGGCGTTGGCAGCGGCTCAGGAGACGGCACTCGAAACGCCGGACGCAGCCGAGGCTGTCCTTCGGGTTTCGACGCCGATGCTGCGCGAAGCCGCGGTGCACAGCGGATTCCGGCTCCTCCAGCGAACCGATCTGATGGCCTGGAGCGGAACGACAGTTCCAGCAAATCCTATCGAGATGCCACTGATCGCCGATGACGCCTGTTACCTGCACGCGGACGGCCGGCAATATCTGACTTAGCTACGAGGCGGGGGACCGTGTAACTTGGTGAAAGCGCGATGAAAACGCATGTTATACTACCGGAGACAGAAATACTTCGAGCTCGCGCTCCGCTGGTGACTGTTCCACATCCACCGTTCGAACGAGAGGCCACCGGCAGGCCCGTGTTGCCGATCCGGTGTGATGCCCTCTATCAGTTCGGCCACCTGATCCGGATCGAAGAATCACTGCTACTCAAACTATTCAGCCAAGGTTTGCTCTCCGGTACGGTGCACACGGCCGTGGGGCAGGAGCTTTGCCAGATGGGAGTGGTGCGTGCGCTGCAAAATCCCGAGGATGCGGTGGTTTCGAATCACCGAAATCACGGGCATTTCCTGACTTATTCGGGGGATTTTCCGGGCCTGATCAGCGAAATCATGGGGCGCGAGGCCGGAGTGTGCGGCGGGCGGGGAGGGAGCCAGCACATTGCCTCAGGCCGCTTTCACAGCAACGGCGTGCAGGGCGGCATGACGGCTATCGCGGCAGGCCACGGTTTGGGTATCAAGCTCCGGGGCGGCGAAGGCGTGGTGGCCGTGATGGTAGGCGACGGTACACTGGGCCAGGGGTTGTTGTATGAGTCGCTGAACCTTACATCCGTTTGGGATGTTCCGGTTCTTTTCGTGGTGGAGAACAACCGCATCGCGCAGACCACGCCGACCGCCTGGACCACGGGCGGTTCCATTGCGGCGCGCGGCGCGGCTTTTGGGCTGCATACCTGGACGTTGGACGACAGCCAGCCGGATTTCTTCGAGCGGGCCGAAGAGGTGGTGGCGGAGGTGCGGGCGGCGCACGCGCCAGGGTTTCTGGTCATTGACACACGGCGCCTCGGGCCGCACAGCAAGGGAGACGACCTGCGGACCAGCGAGGAGATGGAGATGATCCGTCAGCGCGACCCCCTCGTGCGGCTGGGAGCTAAACTTCCGGAACAGGAACGCGCGGCGATCGAGCGCCGCAACGAGGAGTACTTGGCGGAGATCCTGGACGATGCCAAACGCTCGCCGGAAGCTCATTTCGACCGTCCGCCCCGCAGCCTTTTCGACCTTTGGCCGTGCGACGCGCAGGCTCCGCCGGCCGAGGGCGCGATGCGGGAAAATCCACCGGCTGCGGCGATTACGGTCCGGAGTTCGCTGAATGCCGCACTACGCTCACTGCTCAGCCGCCGCCCGGACGTAATCCTGCTCGGCGAAGACCTTTTCGATCCCTACGGCGGGGCCTTCAAGGTGACGGCGGGCCTTTCGACCGAATTTCCCGAGCGTGTGCGGGCGATGCCCATCAGCGAAGCCGGCGTGATCGGCTCGGCGATCGGCCTGGCCCTCGAAGGCTACCGCCCGATTGCGGAGGTGATGTTCGCCGACTTTCTGACGCTGGGGCTCGACCAGCTTTACAACCACGCGGTGAAGTTCCCGGCGCTGAGCCATCATTCGCAGGTGCCGCTGGTGGTACGCACGCCGAGCGGCGGGCGCCGCGGCTATGGACCGACGCACAGCCAGAGCCCGGAGAACATCGCCACGTCTGTCCCGGGGCTCACGGTCCTGTTCCCCAGCCATCGTCACGACTGTGGCCAGCTCCTGGAAACCGTGGTTGACCGCTGGCCCTACCCCACCGTGTTTTTTGAGCACAAACTGCTGTACGGAGTTCTCCAGCAGGACCAGGGGTACGAAGCCGTGGCCGCCGATCCAGCCGACCGGGGCGCTGCGCTTTTCCCTACAATGGTCCGAGCGCGCGCGAAATCCGATCTCAGCATCCTGACTTACGGCGGCATGCTGCCGGTGGTGGAGGAGGCGGTCTGCGTCCTGGAAGAAGAGGAAGAACTATGCTGTGAGATTGTGGTTCCCGCGCTGCTGTCTCCCGTGCCGAAGGCCACGCTGGCGCGGCTGCTTGCTGGGCGCTCGAGAATCGTAATTGCGGAGGAAAGCCATTCCGATTTTGGTGTGGGGGCCGAGTTCGCGGCGGCGCTCGCGGAAGCGGGCTTTCACGGCCGGCTGCTGCGCGTGGGGACTCCGCCCGTTCCGATTCCCGCGGCGCGCAGCCTGGAGATGCAAGTGATTCCGGGTGCCGCAGAGATCGTCAGGGGCGCTCTCTCTCTATTCTGAATTCCCAAAAACTATGGTCTTTGCCGTCCACACTCCGCGAGTGAACAATAATGACGATCAGGTCCGCTTGATCCGGCTGCTGGCTGAGCCAGGCCGCGCCGTGCGCCCAGGCGACGCTTTGGCCGAGGTGGAAACCGAGAAAGCCGTCTTTCAAGTGGATGCCGAGCAAGAAGGCTACGTCATTTCCGTCCCGGCTCCAATCGGGGAAATGATCGACGTTGGCTCCGTACTGATCTGGATGGGGACGAACGCGGACGACCAGGTGCCGGAAGGCGGGCCGGAATTGAAGGCCGAGGTTCCCGCGAAGATGGCCGAGCCCACGGCGAAGGCACGGGCGCTGATTGAGCAGTACGCGCTCGAAGGGGTGGTGATTCCGGCGCAGGGTAACCGGTTGACAGCCGAGGATGTGGAGCGCTATGTCCGGGAGCACGCGAGCGAGCCGGCGCGTGAGAGAGTCGCACCGCCAGCGGCGGAGACTTTGCGCCCGAAGGCGCCAGGGACAGACGAGCCGCTGGGGCCTGAGGAGCGCGGCATGCTGCGCAGCGTGCTCTGGCATCGCGATGAGGCTGTCCCCGCGTATCTGGAATTGCCTTACGACGCGGAGCCGTGGAAGCGGTTCGCCGAGAGTTTCGCCCAGCAGCACAAGCTGATGCTCAGTCCTTTGCTGGCCCTGATGGCCCACCAGCTGGCACGCCTCGCCGCGCGAGAACCCAAGATCAACAGCGTCATCGTGGGAGAGCGGCGGCGCAGGTACGATCACGTGAATCTGGGTTTCACGGTACAGGCCGATGAGACGCTCTACCTGGTTGTGGTGCAGCAAGCGGGTGAGACATCCCGGCTGGATTTCGTTCGCGCACTTACGGAGCTGCAGCGTAAAGCGATGGGCCACAGGCTGGCGGCGCAGGAACTGGAGGGAGCTACGGTGGGCTTCACGAGCATGGAGCGCTGGCAGGTCTCACGGCACATGCCCATCCTGCCGCCACATGTGTCGCTGATGGTGGCGCACACGTCCGATGGCCGGGGCAATGCGCTGCTGGGTGCGACCTACGACCATCGCCTGCTGACCGGAGGCGATGCGGTGGCAGTGCTGCGGCAACTGATCACACCTCTTGCCGAAAGCGAGATCTGACGACAATTATGGCCTTCGAAACCGAGCAAGCGAGAAGCAAGGTCCGCGCAAAGATCCAGGCGCTGGCGCGTGAGCTGGGGCGCGATGCGCGCGGCCTGGGCGACGACGACCTCATTCCGGCCTCCGGCGTGCTCGATTCGGCCGCCATTCTGGGCCTCATCGTCTGGTGCGAGCGGGAGTTTCAGGTGACGATCGAGATGGACGAGATCACCACCGACAACTTCGGATCGGTGAACCGGATGCTGGGCCACCTGCAATCGCTGGCGTAACGCGCGCTGACGTGTGCGGTGACGCGCTTGCCGCCATAATGGAATTCGTGTCCTACCTTCAGCCGCTGTTATCGGTTGTGCTGTTCGTGCTGGTGTTCGGCGCGTGGCGGAGCGCGAAGACCGGAAAGCGATCGCGTCTTCTCGCGGTGGGGATTCTGGGATTGTTTTTTCTTTCCTGGCGGCCGGCGGCGTGGCTGGCATCGCGTCCGTTGGAGTGCTGGTATGCGCGCGAGGCTTTTCCCGTGGGCGACGCACAAGCGATCGTGGTGCTCTCCGCCGACGTACGGCCGCCGTTGCCGGAGCGGCCGATTCCTTTGCCGGATAATGCTACCTACGAACGCTGCCAATACGCCGCCTGGCTCCACAAGCACTGGCGCGGGCTGCCGCTGCTGGCTTGCGGCGGCGTTGGGCCCTATGGCGGAGAGGCATATTCGGCGGCCATGCGACGGCTTCTGGAGGGCGAGGGTGTTCCGGGACCGATGATCTGGACCGAGGAGAAGTCGCGGTCCACGCATGAGAATGCAGTCTATGGGGCGGAAATTCTCCAGCGCCGGGGAATCCGGAAAGTAGTGCTGGTGACCGAGGCGTACCACATGCTGCGGGCGGAACGGTGTTTTCGCAAACAGGGGATCGAAGTGATCCCGGCGCCCTGCAATTTTCGCCGATTGTACCTGCGGCTGGGATACTTCCTTCCCGGTTGGAAGGCCATTGATGAAAACGAATTGACGCTGCATGAGAGCGGCGGACTGGTGTTGTACTGGCTGCGGGGGTGGATCTGAGGGCGCTCACCCGGCGGGCGCCCAGCGGCTGCCGTCGATGGCCTCCAGGCCGATCGATGCGTTGAGGGTGTGGGTGCGAATCGCCTGCGGATGCCAGCGTGTGTCGATAAGTTCGACCTCGGATTCTTCGTACTCATCGCGACTGAGCTTTTCCACCTGCATGAGGCGCACAGCTAAGCCGTAGTCGAGAGAGCAGTCCTGGACGGGGCGCAGCAGGCGGCCGTGGCGATAGAACAGCCTGCCGGCGGAGCGTAAACGACGGGCGTCGGAGGAAATCGGATTCGAGGGATGGGATACCCATTCGCCATCCAGGCGGTCCGAATAGAACAAGTACGATTCGGGAGCGACCAGACGGCGCTCCTGCATGGTGACGAAGAAATACCACGTTCCCTCGTGGAAGAAGGGCGTGGTGTCGGCCAAACGCAGCCCTTTGACCAGCACTTTGTGCAGCGCCCATTGCTCTGGGAAGCGAACGGCACGATACAACTCCACGGTGCGGTTTTGTCCGGTCTCGGGAATCAGGTAATGCTCCCCCTCATGCTCGAAAACGAAAGGGTAGGAGAGATGGTAGGGCTTGTCGAGAATAATCGCCGGCGGAGAGTCGGACTCGCGTCCACCGGCAATTTCTGTAACGACCAGTCGGCCCCGCTCGTCCGGCAGGATCTCCTCGATGAACAACAATTGCCGGCCCTGCCACTCGAAGGGAAAAGGATCGGCATAACCCAGGCCCGGCCTGCCGGAGAAATCGTGAAATCCTTCCGCGGTGAACGAATCCCGGTTCGCCGTGAAGACTGCGGGCTGGTCTCGCCAGGCGATGAACCATTGTTTCTTACGATTCCGTCTGACCGTGCTAGTCAGGAGGCTGTGACGGACGCGGCCAGCGACGTAGCGCGCCAGTTCCAACGTCGATGGCGGAGGCTGGCGAGGCACGAGATCGATTTCCTCCGGCGTTGCACATTTTGCGGTATCGCCGTAAAGCAGGAGGTCGTGAAGCCGGCGCGCCACCACCGAGCCGACATTCTGAAGAGCTTCCTCGGCTGCCCGCAGGTAGTACAGGCTCTGATAATTTCCGCATTGGAGGAGGTGCAGGATGCGGCCACGATCCCAGCGCGTAGAGTGCTCGACGAGCGAAACCGGCAGGGTGGTGGCGAGGCCGGCGGTCTCCCGGAAGTAGGGAACGGCGGAGTAACCCTGCTGCGGATCTCCTAGAAGCAAAGACCACACCGCGCGCCGTGCCAAGCCGGCGCACGTTCCCGATGGCAGTCTCGCTGTGAGGGAAAGAAGGACATCGGGAGGGTCGGCCTCGAGTTGTGCGCGCCAGGCGGCGGGGGTTGCAACCCCCGCGAGTTCCGCCGGCTGGAACAACGGGCACGCCCCGACCGACAGGCGGTGGAAGGCCGAGAACAGCGGGCCGGCAGCGTCTGAAGGGCTCGCATCACTTTCGCTTTCAGTTAACAAGATCCGCCGCGGGATGACGCCGGGGATGTCACGCAGCAGGGAAACGGCCCGTGCAATCCACGCCGCGGGAGCAGGGCGGTCCAGAAGGATATCTAGCGTGAGCGAAGCGTGCGGTAGGGATCTGCCCAGCAGGAGATAGTCGACAGGACTGCTCATCCGTTGGATTGGGCCTCAATCGAGTTCGAAGGCAGATTCGTAGTTGCGCTTGAGGGCCGGGTTCTGTTCTTCCTTGCGCAAGAAGCAATTGCCGACGGCCAGGGCCTCGATCTCGGTGCCCATGAAGCAATGAAAGGCGTCCTCCGGCGTGCAGACAATGGGTTCTCCACGCACGTTGAAGCTGGTGTTGACCACGACCGGACAGTTGGTGCGCTGTTTGAAAAGGGACAGCAGCGCATGGTAGCGCGGATTGGTATCGCGATGCACGGTCTGAATGCGCGCCGAGTAGTCGACGTGCGTCACCGCGGGAATATCGGAACGGGGAACGTTCAGCTTCTCAATGCCGAACAGTTGCTGCTCCTGGGCAGTCATGGCGCGGCGATGGTGCGGCGCGACGTCGGCGACCAGCAGCATGTACGGGCTGTCGCTTTCCAATTCGAACCACTCGGCCACGTCCTCCCGCAAGACAGATGGAGCAAACGGGCGGAACGACTCCCGGTACTTCACCTTGAGATTCAAAACCGATTGCATGGCGGGTGAGCGGGCGTCGCCGAGAATGGAACGGCCGCCCAGAGCGCGGGGGCCGAACTCCATCCTGCCCTGAAACCAGCCAAGTGCTTTGCCATCCATCAACGCTTCGGCACACAGGTCGAGCAGCGCGGCGTCATCCACCACCGTGAATTTGGCTCCGGCGGCCTGCAACCGCTGTTCAATCTCTTCCTGCCGGTAGGATGGGCCCAGATAAGCGCCCTTCATGCCATCGCGGGCGCCGTTGAGGCGCCTTGGCTGGCCGCAGTACTGATGATACGCGGCCAATGCCGCGCCCACCGCGCCCCCGGCATCACCGGCGGCGGGCTGAATCCACAGGTTCTTCACGTGGCCGTCGCGCAGGATCTTTCCATTCGAGACGCAGTTCAAGGCCACGCCTCCTGCCAGGCAGAGGTTCTCGATCCCGGTCTCGGCCACCGTGCTGCGCGTGAGGCGAAGCATCACTTCGTCGAGCACCGCCTGGACCGAGGCTGCCATATCCATGTGAAACTGCTGTAAGGGCTCAGTGGGTTTGCGCGCCGGTGCTCCGAACAACCTCTCGAAGGCGCCGTTGGTCATCGTCAATCCGGTGCAGTAATCGAAGAAGGACAGATTCATGCGGAAGGAGCCATCGGGTTTGATGTCGATGAGGTTATCGGCGATCAGTTTGGCGTACTTGGGCTCGCCGTATGGCGCGAGACCCATGACCTTGTACTCTCCCGAGTTGACCTTAAAGCCAGTGTAGTAAGTGAAGGCGGAGTACAGGAGGCCGAGCGAATGGGGAAAGTGAATCTCGCGCACGACCTCCAGACGATTGTCCTCTCCGATCGCCATGGAAGTGGTGGCCCATTCGCCCACGCCATCCATAGTCAAGATGACCGCATTGGAGAAGGGCGAGGGGAAAAAGGCGCTGGCGGCATGACTCAAGTGATGCTCGGCAAACAACAGATTTTTTTGCCAGTCAAAATTTCCGGCGAACTCCTCCAGTTCGCGGCGCAGCAGGTCTTTCTGGAAAAGTTTCTCCCGCACCCAAAGGGGCATGGCCATCGCAAAGGAGCGCAAGCCGCGTGGAGCGAAAGCCAGGTAGGTTTCCAGCAGGCGTTCAAACTTCAAGAATGGCTTGTCATAGAAGACTACGCGGTCTATCTGATCGAGGGGCTTGCCGGCTTCGGCGAGGCAATAATCGACCGCATGAACGGGGAAGCGGGCATCGTGCTTCTTGCGGCTGAAGCGTTCTTCCTGCGCCGCGGCAATAATTTCCCCGTCGCGCACAAGCGCGGCCGCGCTGTCGTGGTAAAACGCCGAGATTCCTATGATATCCATGCCACTCTCAAAACAGTGTGTAAATGAATGGCGCCACCGCGGAGCCTTGGGCCAGAATCAACAGAGCACCAAAGATCAGCATCATCACCAGAATCGGCAGCAGCCAGAACTTCTTGCGGACTCGCACGAAGCCCCAAAACTCTTTCAAAAAATACAGCACAGCTTCTCCTCTAAAATTGATGATCCATGGCGCGAGGGTCCGGGCCGGGAGGGCTCCGGTGAATCCAATAGCTCGGCTGCCCTGGGGACCAGCGCAGATGCAGCAGATCCTTGCCCAGCAAGCGCAAAATCAGGCCGGCTGGAGTTACCACCGCGTAGAAAAGCAACCCGGTGACCAACGGATTCACGACCTTACCGAGGAGCAGGCCCACACTGGTCCAAACCCGGTTGGCGAAATGGAGCAGCGACGGGCGAAGTAGGGTAATAAGTAGGAATACCCCAGAGACCGGCAGCGCCCAAAGGCGCAACGGCATGCCGCGCCACAGCGGCACGAGCGCCCAAAATGCGAAAAACGCCGTGAAGACCCAGCCGAAAGAGCGATCCGAAGCCTGCTTTTCGTGAGTGTGAGGCCGGTAGTCTTCGTGAAGATTCATGGGTGACCTGCCTGCCGGCCGAGACTGGCCATGGCTTGCGAGGTGGCGGGTTTCACGGCCAGCCGCCTCGCAATGGCCTCGGCCAGCACCTCATTGCCGGCCGCTGTCAGATGCATGTCACTCTGATAATACAGTTGCCGGCCGCGGCGATTGTCGATTAAATACTGTGTGGCATCGATCACTGGAACGTTCAGTTCAGCGCCATCTCTTTCCGTTTGCCGTGCTATCTGGTCTTCGGACTCCTGCAGCTTTTCGATGGTAAAGTCCTTATCGTATTGACGCACCTTCGCGAAAAGCGGCTCGAGCGTCTGCGGCTCGACACGCGGCTTGCTAGGAATCAGGACGTACGTCAGGCCGATGCGGTGCCGGTTGCAGAGGTCGCGAAACATTCGCATCACTTCTTTGTTTAGCCGCAACGCGGTCGGCAAAGTCTCCGGATACCACTGAAACCAATTGTACTGATGAAGAGAGGTTACCATCAACCCGTTACTGATGTCGTTCAGCTGCTTCACACGCAACATGTACTCTGCGATAGACAGAAGACTTCGCTTTTGCGCGGAGGCATCTTGGTACAGGAGCGAGGCTCGCGTGATCTCATAATGGAGGCTTGACCCAAAAACTTTCTGAACCAAGGCATAGACGCGACTCGACTGGAGCCAAGTGGGTGGCTTCGAGGGATCCTGAAAAACGATGAACACAGGCGCGTGGGACTGCACTCCGTCTTTGTCGATGGTCAGGTAGGGCCGGTCATCACGCCTGGTGAGATCCTGTATGTCGTTCCCAATATACATGCCCACAATGATGTGGTCCGGCTTCAGGGGCACTATCTGATGTGCGGCCTTGACGTAGTATTGATAGGGCGAGTAGCGGCCTGTCCCTGCGTTAATCACCTCGTAAGGGCCATTTGCAGCACCATTCAAGATCATTCCCAGCTTGTGTGGGTAACTCTCGGCGTTGATGACGAGCCCTTCTGTCTGAGAGTCACCTAGCACCACGATCCTGACCAACCCCGGGGCTTTTTCTATCGGCGTATCGTTGTCCTCAAAAAAAGCCCGGTTGTTCGTTTTACAGAAAAACGGATGTTCCGGAAAAGCAAAATGAAACGTTCTGTTGGCGGGAGTGGCGAAGCCGAGAAGGGCATCACCGTTATCCCAACTAGGCGGCCGGAATCCCATCCACCGAAGAGCAAACTCACCCATGATCAGGCAGAGCATCACACTGATCGTGGTCGCGATCAATCCGTAACAGAAGTGTTTCAGCCTCTTCACGCTTTTTGTGCTCGCCCTTCTTCCGTATTTTGGGACATGGCCGCATGTGTCTCGACGGCTGAGGACTGGGCCGCTTTCTTGCGAGCGATCATGATGAACAACGCTCCGTCTACGCCTCCCTTTAAAAGGATTTCCAGTTCCGCAATAAATCGAGTGGCGGCATTGCCTCGGGGGTGCGGCGCAAAAAGCTGCTCCTCTGCCGTGAATGGTGACGGATCGATCTTGGGGATGCTGCAAAGGAACTCAAACCCGTTCGAGTCAAACCATTCGAGCACCTCGCCAAAGGTGTGTTTGCTCTCGTGAGGGTGCTTGTATTGATCCATGAACCACGCGCGTTTGCGAGCCTGATTGTAGGTGTTGTTCCGCATGTGGTCATCCAAAAACAGGAGACGATCGCCGACCGCGTGGAACAATAGCCGGCGGAAGTCAGTGGGCAGCCGGCCAATCTTGTTGTACAGGCCGATGAGGATCAAGCCTCCGGGCTTGACCAGCCGGCCAATCGTGCGGAATCCACGCAGAGGGTCGCCGGTGTGGTGAAGGACACCGTTGGAGATGACCACGTCAAAGACATCTTCGCGAAGGGCCGGCCGGAACAGATTCATTTGCAGGAACGCGGCGTTGTTGACGCCGAACCGGTCCCGGAATGCAGATCCGAGCCGCAACGAGTGCAGGCACATATCTGAGCCGAAAACCTTCCGCGTCGAGGAGAGCCCCAGAAAGTTCGTGAGTTGCCCGGTGCCGCACCCGACCTCCAGCACCAGCGAGCCGTGGGGAATCTGTTGGTCGAGCAGCGTGGCAAATAGGCCCTGCTTGGCCTTGCGCGTGAGGCTTTCGCGGGAGTCGAGATCATCATAGTTGGGGAAGGGATTCTCCTCGTAGAACGCCTGCACCGTTTCGGTGACGTCCTTTGCGTTGGTCCACCCGTCATTGGGACAAAAGAGCAGCGGGATTCCATGGTCCGAGATCGGATAAGTGGCACTACAGCCGCGGCACATTAACTGGGTTTCGGCAACCAGCAGATCCGCCCGGCAGGCCGGGCAAGTCAGGAGTCCAAGATTTTCCAAAAGGAGCTCGTTCAGCATCGCTAAAACAATGAGATCTGCAGGATGTTCATCAGCCGCTCACCGAAATCGGGTGGTGCTCAAAAAAGCGTATAAATAAAGGGCGCCACCGCGGAGCCCTGAGCCAGAACCAATAAAGCGCCAAAGATCAGCATCATCGCCAGAATCGGCAACAGCCAGAACTTCTTACGGGCCCGCACAAAGCTCCAAAACTCTTTTACAAAAAATAGCATAGCGTCTCCTCTAACACTGATTCTCGGCCGGGCGCTCGCGCTGAGCGGGCATTGGAAACAACGGCATCCTCTTGCATTTAAGCACGATTGCTGCCAAACGCCCGGAATCTGGGGAGTTGAAGATGAAGTTCCTCCAGACAGGTCGAGCGCCGGCGGGGGTTCGGCGCACGGTAAAGAATGCAAAAAGTTGGCATTCCAAGCAAAACGTTTGGAAACCGCCTGATCGAGGCTCCAGGATAACTTTGGAATCTGCCTCCGGGGCGGCAGCGGAGTGCGCTGGGCGCACGGGCCGCTGTGGCAGGGCAGTAAATCAGGTTATGGTACTATCGCCGCATGACGGAGGAAGGCCATTAAGGCTCTAACGCTTGTCCTGCTGATCTGTTGCCAGGCATTGGCCTATGCCGCGCCTGCTGATGTTGTGAATGTCTATGAGCAGTACGGCCAAGCCAGCAACGGTTATCCGATCAAGCTGGGGCGCCTCTTCGTCAAAGGCGAAATCCCGGCCGGCCAGTTTCCCCAGGCGCTGGTGAACAATGCTCCCGTCTTGACGCAGGCCGAAGTAAAAAGCCGATGGTCGGATGACAGTGTCAAACACGCGATCCTGTACTTCAATATCCCGGTTCTGCCTGCCAACGGTAGCGTGAAGGTGACATTCCAAGGGCAGCCCACCTGCCATTGCTCTCACGATGGCTCAGGCGCCGGCCTCACCACACAGCAGATGTTGGATGCTGGATACGACTTTGACGCATCCATTACGCTCAATCAGGCGGGCGTGAACAAAGTCGCGCATGCACGAGAGATGCTGGCGGCGGGCGCTTACACCCGGTGGGCGGATGGGCCGGTGGCCACCGAAATCATTCTGGTGGATCACGCCAGCAAGCGTTTTGACATGGGTTGGGAGCGGCAGCAGACGGTGCTGACGGCGTCCGTAAAGGGTGCAGAGACTACGATGCACGTGGCCGACGCCAGCGGGTGGACGGCTCCCCTGGACGCGGATCTGCAGCAGACGGATGCGAAGTTGAACCCGGTTGGTTTCTCCACGAATCCCGAGCACATCCGAATTGCGGAGATTCGTTATGACTCCGGGAGTTCTGGCCCGGCCACATGCACGGTGATCCGCCACACCAGTGGTAATTGCCCCGCTAATTGGATCGTGGATGCGGCGCACGCGGTGCGTGTTTGGCCGGATCGCTGGACAGAACCGAACGATCCCAAATTCAGCTCATTCCGGCCGATTTTTGAAGCCGTGTTCTGGCCTGATGGAGGTGGGGGCAAGAAGAGGGTGCAGGTCCGGTTCATCGGGGAAATTTCCGACACGGAGCGGCTTCAAGATCTCAGCTATGGCCTCAGGTTGGCTCTTGGGCTGTCATCGCCGGAAACGGTCTACGCGCAAGACGGGATTTACCACATCGCAGGCATTCGGTGGACCATGAACCGGTACGATTGGGCGGACAAGAATCCCGGACACCAGTGGACGAACCGTGGCCCGTCATTCACTTATCCGCGGGAATATTGGATCGGCGGTGCACCGACGCCGGCGTTCATTGATCACGGCGCGGAGTATCTAGGCTATTCGAAAGCCGTATTTAACTACGACCTCACGAAGACCATCCGGGAGGAGACCATCTCCAGGAGCTGGTCCGGCCCATGGGTGAGAGGGCAGAGAAACACTGGATGGACCACCTCGCAGCACTCGGGATTGACGACTAGCGCGTACCGTAGCCCGAAGGGCAGTGCGGACATGGGAAATCTGGCGCCGATCATGGGCGCGGGGGGCGGCGGGTCCCAGCCGGATGCCACGGGGCCTTATCCTGCCTGGGTGATCCAGTGGCTCTATTCATTAGGCCAAACGCACGACCATGGAATGCGCATGTTTCTAAAAATGGAGGGCAACGCCGGCATTGCGGCCGGGGGCTATCCATTTAACTGGCGCGAGGGCAAGCGTGACGCATTCATGGATTATGGAGGCGCTCCGGGGAGTGGATTGGGGAAACCGGTTTCCCTGGCGTTCCGCCCCAAGCTGCATACCAACATGGTGTGGGCGGGCGCCGATATGGATAAGGACCGTATCCGTCCCGTGAGCGTGACGGAATCACAATACGAAGCGTACAACTCTCCTTGTGTGGCGAACGGCTGGGCCGTGGGGACCAATCACACATTGGAGCCATTTTCCGCGTTGTACATCGTGACCGGAGATTTCTTCTGGCTGGAGCAGATGCAGTTTTGGACATCCTGGATGGCGGCGTACTCCGGTATAAACACGCAGTATTATACGGGTCGCGGGCCGACTGGAGCCGAAGGCGTTTTCCCCTACATGATCAACGGAGACCCGGACGGCTACGGATGGTCGGTTCGGAACAGCGGCGGAGCAGGGAAGACGCGTATTCTTGCGGCGGCGCTGTCGGTCGACGGCACGCCGGAGAAGGCGTACTACGATCACGCCGTGGATAACATGCTGGCTGGATTTGAGGGAGCTCTGGGATACGCAGCCGGCTTCAAGGTTACCGGCAACAGGATGGAACAGGCGGTGTGGGAATGGGCCAAACAATACCAGCACGATGCGGATAAGCTCAGGACACCGGCATCGGTAGGATGGCCGCTGAACCAATTCGAGATCGGGGATCAGTTCCAAGCGCAATCTGAGTATGGGATCATGCCACTCGGCCGAAATTACACCACCGCCGATGGAGGCACAAATCCGGATGGACCGGTGCCACGATTCCATCCCATTGGCACGGAGGTTTACAGCGTCGTCAAGGGTAAGATCGGCGGGTCACTGTCTAGAACTACTTCCAGTATCGAGGCGGTTTTGCCGGTCACCAATGCCACAAACAGCACGCCTATCGTAGTTACGGTTCCTGGAAATACCTATCAGAATGGAGACAGCGTATGGCTAGGAGCGTACCGGCAAGACGCAGGCATTCGCTGCCCAGGTGAGTGCTCGAGCGCAGCCTCGACTCCTTACAACTACGGGATGTGGGGGATTTGGATAGTCCAAAACAAGAACGGCGACAATTTTGAATTGGCCGGAGCCTCCCCGTGGGGAGGAACCACTTACGTCCGCGGTACCGTGTCGGTCAAGCGTACATTCACGGTGACCAACGGGGCATCGATTTCCAAGCACGGTCTACCGGCGCGGCTCTACCTGTGCGATCCCAACTCATCCTTCCGTTCGTGCGGGAATCCCGAGATCATTTACGTGTGTCAAGTGGACGGAGATACGGTTTCGATTTGCCCGATAGACAATCATTCCGGCGCCCGCTATGCGGATATTTTCTTTGGCACGCCGTACATTGTCTATGCGCTGGGCCGCGGAGTGGACTTTGAATACAAGGCGGACTGGCTGTTTCGCTACGTCACGCAATTATTCGTCGATGGGGTGAATGCCGGAATCAGCGGTCAATTTAATCCGTATCTGCTCGATGCAGGCCGCTTTCCATCCGTAAAGATCGATGGACACACCTTGATTTCGAGCTGGCCGGAAGTCAAGGCTGCGTTTCAGCCGGTGGGCTGGCAGGACAGGGATCACTTTGCTCTGGCGGCTGGCGGTGGCTATGGGGAGCAATTGAACTTGCCGGTGGCGCTGGCCAAGGAGCACGGCATCCCTAACCGGTCCGAGGCGGATGCGGCGTGGACGTGGGTGCAGACGCACCTGCATGCGCACCTGGACCCGAACGACACGGTGCAGTTGAAGTATCTGATCGCTCCGCGGGACCCGGCTCCGGCACCGGCGCGCTAACCGCCGGAGCTGTTAACCTGTCCCGGATGCCGTGGCGGAATCGGTCAAAGTCTCGATGTGGTCTATGAGCAGTTCAACACCCTCTTGCCAGGAAAACCGCCGGCACGCTTCAGCCCGGATGCCCGCATCGCAGTGAGGTTTGGCAGCGCAAGCTTCCGAGACACGGTCGACAAACTCCGCGGCGGAGGCACAACAAAAGACGCCGGCCGGCAGGCTCTTGCCAAAGGTCGCACAGACGGCGGTAGAGGCAAAAACCGGGCGGCCCATAGCCAGTGCTTCCAGCACCTTGTTTTGAATGCCTCGCGCCAGGCGGAGGGGAGCCACGATGGCACGCGAGTGGGCCAGATACGGCCGGGTGTCGGGCACGTCGCCCACGACCGTCACGCCGTCGAGACGCGCGAGGTTCCACACAGCCTTCGCAGGGTTACGGCCGACGATCAGAAACTCGATACCGGCATCCCGGCGCCGAAGCCTCGGCAGGGCGCGGGTCGCGAACCACTGCACCGCCTCGATGTTGGGATGGTAGTCCATGGTGCCGACAAAAACGACAAAGCGGCGGCCTTCCAGGCCGGCAGGCAAAGGAGGCGCCACCCCGTCAAAGTACTCGCCGTCCACCCCGTTCTCCATGAAGCACGTGGGCGCCTGCGGGGCGAAGCTGCGCAACAGAGATTCCTCGTTCTCCGTAGTCAACACCGTACACTGCGCGGCCATGGACCAGTATGTTTCCCAGCGCCGCAAGCGATGTGCTTCCAGGCGAAAGAGAAATCCAGGCCGCCGGGATTGCGCGTACCACAACCACTTCTCCGAATCGACGTCCAGCATGTCGAACAGTAGGGGCAGTTGCCGGGGTGCATACGGAGCCATTACGGCGGAATAGGCTAACGTGGCGGCGAACGGCACCTGGCGCGCCAGCGAATCGACGTGTGCTTTCATCGCTGCGCTCCAGTAAAAGGCCATGTTTAGGCAGCCACCGAACGCGAAACGAACGGCCGCGCGCAGCAACGCCAGGCGCGGGGACAGCCGTTCCACGTATACAGTGGCACAACGTCCGGAGAGCTGGTGCGCCGCGCGTACTTCGTCTTCGTTCCGCGCAAAACAAACCAGGTGAACCCGATAGCGCGACGCCAGGCACGCCACCTCGTGATACGCACGGATCTTTTCTCCTTTATCCGGCGGGTTGGGCACACAGTGGGAAAGGAACAGGAGATCCTTCATGCCGGGATGTGTACGGACGTTGGCCTGTCTCCCGGGCAGCGATTATAACACCGCCGGCAGCGACACTGTCCGAGATCTTAGCAGATAAGGAGAACCATTTGGAACGCGGACTCGCAACCCGCTGCCAGTTTGCGGGCCCAAATCAAACCACGTATACTGGGCGTCTGCAGCGGATTCGCTCCTCACGAAGTAAGCAGTGTGCCTGAATTCATGCCGTTGGAAATTTCTCAGCTCCAGCCAGAACAGCACGCCGCATGGGACCGGTTTGTGCTGGCCCATCCGTTCGGGAGTCCGTTCCATCTGACCGCGTGGAAAGACACGATCGAAGAGGTATTTCGATACCGTCCGATGTGCCTGCTCGCCACCGAGGGGGGCACGGTGCGGGGCGTCTTGCCTCTGTTCCTGGTTGAGAATTTCCTGTTGGGCAAGGTGCTGCTCTCTTCGCCGTTCGCGGTCTACGGGGGCATTTTGGCGGACGCGCCCGAGGTGCGGGACGAGCTTGTGTCGCAGGTGCGGCAACTGGCCGAATCGCTCAAGGTCGAGTACGTCGAACTGCGCAACGGCCACCCGGAACAATGTGCCGGGTTGGCGCATCTGGAGGGCTACGTCGCACTCAAGCAACAGATCGGGCCGGATGAGTCCGCACTTCTCGAATCGATCCCGCGAAAGACGCGCCGCATGGTGCGCAAGTCCCTGGAAAACTCTTTGCTGACGTGCCAACGCAAGACCCAGTCCGCGGCCTTCGAAGACCTTTACAGCCGCAACCTCCGCCGGCTGGGAACTCCCAGCTTCCCGTCCCGGCATTTCGCCGCACTTCTGCGGAATTTCGGCGATATGGTGGAAATCCGGGAGGTCATGCATGAGGGTCAGGTGATCGCCGCAGTGATGACATTCTATTTTCGCGATCAGGTCCTACCCTATTACGGCGCCTCCGATCCCGCGTTCAACTCGCTGGCTCCCAACAACTACATGTATTTCGACCTGATGCGGTGCGCTGGCAAGAACGGTTATGCCTGGTTTGACTTCGGCCGCAGCAAGAAGGTCAGCGGTTCTTACGACTTCAAGTCGCACTGGGGCATGCAGGAGTACGAGCTTCCCTACGAAGTGCTGCTGGTCAAGCGTAAGAGCCTGCCCCATTTCAACCCCAACAATCCCCGTTTTCAGTTGCCGATCAAAATCTGGCAACATTTGCCCCTGCCGGTCACGCGGACATTGGGGCCGGTTTTTCTAAGGCTAATACCCTAAGGAATCAACGCGTTCGGGCCAGCCATCAAGTATGCCAGAATAGAGCACATAGGCGGATAGCTCAATGGTAGAGCGCCTCTAATACACGGAGGAGGTTGCATGGTTCGAATCCTGCTCCGCCTACCAATTCTCCGGTCCGTTAGCGCATGGCCACGGAGCACGCTGTCTACAATATGGAAATACCGGTTGAGGTCCCTGCATGAGGGAAAGGCCGCACTTGCTGCACGTTTTTCCTTCCTTCGGCACCGGAGGGGCGGAGATCCGGGTGACTTCGATCATGAACTCCTTGGGCGCAAGCATGTCGCATACCGTTCTGGCGCTCAACGGAAATCTCGAAGCGGCTGGCAGGGTGAAACGGCCGGTCGAACTTCGCATCGTGCCGCCACCGCCTGGCCAGGGAAGCCCGCTGTACCCGCTCAAGCTGAGGAACGCCATCCGTCATATCCAACCGGACGCCCTCGTCACTTACAACTGGGGGGCGATGGACGCCGTGATAGGCGCCAGTATCGGGTCTCTCTGTCCCATCATTCATAACGAATGCGGCTTTGGCGCGGACGAAGCCACGCGTTTAAAGCGGCGGCGCGTACTCACCCGGCGAATCGTTCTCAACCGGATTTACAAGACCGTCGTAGTTTCTACCACGGCCCTCAATCTGGCATTGCATTGCTTCAAGCTCCGGCCCAGCAAAGTGCAGTTCATTCGGACCGGCGTGGATGCGGAAAGGTTCCAGCCGCGGCGAAATCACGCATGGCGGGAACGTCACGGAATCCCGGATGGCGCCGTGCTTTTTGGCTATGTAGGAGGCTTGCGGGAAGAAAAGAACGCGCAGTTGCTGGTCCGCGCGTTCGCTGAGGCACGGTTGCCGAATGCATGGCTCGCGTTGATCGGAGACGGGCCGTGCCGCCGCGAGTTGGAAGGTCTGCGAGACGAACTGGGCCTCGGCGAGAAGCTGATATTTGAAGGCCAGGTGGCCGATACTGCGCCGTATCTGGCGGCGTTCGATGTCTTTGCGTTGTCTTCCCTCACGGAGCAGACTCCAAATGCACTGCTGGAGGCCATGGCTTGCGGGTTGCCAGCCATCACAACGCGCGTAGGAGATGTGCCGGAGATTCTGGGGGCATGCCCAGGGCCTGCTCCGGTAGCGCCCTATGATCTGGGCGCCTATGTGGAAGCGATGCGTGTGATGGCCGGGCAGCCGGAGTTGCGGGCCGCGGCCGGCGCCGCCAACCGCCAACGCGTCACATCGCACTATTCCCTGGAACGGATGTCGCGCGAATATGCCGCGCTGTATCAGGCCGCCGCGGGTTCCGCGCTCGCCCAGCTACGCCAGAAGCCGTCTAAGTAGGGAGCCGAACCGGTGAATCATCACCACCTCTCACGAGCCCACGGATCGCTGTCCCGTAGCGGGAGGCGAGCCGGGGCCGCTCAAAACCGCGAATCAGTTCCCAGTTGGGGTCTAGCTGGGGTTGCCCCGTGCGTAAGCGTTGATATGCCATCAGCAGGATTCTGGCGATAGCATCCGGATCTCCCGGGTCCGCACACCAGCCCGCGCGTCCCTCTCTAATTAGCCTGCAGGTTTCACTGTCAGGAGGTGAGATCGCCAAAACCGGCTTCCCGGTAGCCAGATACTCGAACATCTTACCGGCCAGAGCAAAGTCATTGGTTACGGTTAGCAACAGGTAATCGGCTTCTTCCATTTGGTGCACAGCTTCTTCCTGCGGCATGAATCCCAAGAGCCGAATCGAGCTTTTTCTTCCCTCTAAGAAGCGCCTTTCATCGTCAGCAACACGACCGATAAATCGTGTTTCGAATTCGGATCGCACATGATCGGGCAGGCTGTCTAAGGCATCGAGATAGTATCTCGGTGAGCAAACGTTATAGACTGTGCCGACATAGGTCACCACTACCTTTGAGTGACTGGCAATGCGCGTTGGAAGCAAACCGAACACTTCAGGATCATACCCGTTCGGAACAACAAGGAATTTGCCGTTTGGCTCCTGCGGGTAACGCCGCCGTATGTCATTCAAAGTCGAATGGGTTGTGGCCACGACGAGATCTGAAAGCCTTACCGTCGACTCTTGAATTTTTTCCGCGCGCCGGCGCATATGGTCTCCACGCTGAAAATCAAAATCGTTTAGGTAAAATCGCAACCAATCATCCCGAAAATCGCTTATCAGCCGTAGCTGAGGGAAGCGCTGCTTGAGCCAGGTTCCGATCAGGAAAGATGAAAACGGGGGGGCCGTAACTAAGACGGCTTCAATGTCTTGACTCCGAATGATCTGCCGTGCTTTTCGAATAGCAAACGGCACCCAGGCAACCTCGGGGTCTGGTGACAATAGGCGCCGAAGCAGCGAGACTGGCAGCGTCATCCATCCCCTGTGCGGAGTTGGCGTTCGATCGGTTTGCCTCGTTTCTGACGAGCGGCGAGCGGCAAATAAGTTCCAGATTCGCCGTCTGAGATGGAACGGAACCTCTGGCGTGATTGCGGAATGGACTATCACAGAATGTGGGATGTGCCGGAGCAAGGATGAATCCAGCATCGGTCCCGATGCGTTGCTGGCACGCAGCACATGGACTGTGAACCCGTGCTCAGGCAGATACTTTGTCAGGCTCAGAGCTCGTTGTACGCCCACACCGCCAAATGGGGGAAACAGGTAAGAGACAACTAGAAGGCGTATTGACGACATACTCGGGCGCTCGACGTACTACCCCCATGCGGCTGCCAGCGATAAGATGGGGGCTTAATGTTCAACGTGGTTCCTAACCTCGCTGGTGAACCATTGGTAGAACCGCTGTAGACCGGTCTTGAAGTCCGTCTGCGGCTGATAGCCAAGCAAGGCTTTCGCCTTGGCCAGATCGGCATAAGTCTGCGGGACGTCTCCAGGCTGGTCAGGCTTCCGCTCCAGAACGGCTTTCCGGCCGCAAACCTCCTCGAGCGTTTGAATCATTTCCATCAGGCTGATGGTCCGATTGTTCCCAACGTTGATCACCTCGTAAGATGTGGCGCTGTAATCCATGGCCGCACGAATGCCTCGCACGATGTCGCCGACGAAGGTGTAATCACGTCGCGAGGTGCCGTCGCCATACACCGGCAGCGGTTTACCGTCTTGCAGCAAGTGCGCAAACTTGTGAATCGCAAGGTCCGGGCGCTGCCGAGGCCCGTACACCGTAAAGAACCTGAGTGCGAGAAAGCGGATGCCGTACAGGTGGCTGTATACGTGGCCGAGAAGTTCCCCACTGACTTTGGTACTCGCGTATGGGCTAATCGGTAAGAGCACATGGTCGTCTTCCCGCCATGGAACTTTCGGATTGATGCCGTACACGCTACTGCTCGAGGAGAAGACGAATTGCTTCACACCCCATGCGCGTGTCAGTTCGAGAAGGTTCTGCGTGCCACGAACGTTTGTCTCCTGGTACGCTACGGGGTCCGCCAGCGACGGGCGCACGCCGGCTTTTGCAGCCAGATGTACGATGACATCGTATTCGCCGGTAAGCTGTGCACTGAGAACCGCCTCGTCCCGGATGTCCGCCTCTACAAACCTGTAGCCAGGATTTTCTTGAAAGCGTTCTATGTTCCGCTGTTTGACGGCGCGAGCATAGAACGGGTCAAAATTGTCAACGGCCGTGATGTTCCAGCCTTCAGGTATCAATAGGTCGGTCAGATGACTACCAATGAACCCTGCCCCGCCTGTGATCAGTACCCGTTTCATGTCCCTACACTCCAGCGGCCTTGGCCATCTCGTTGAGGACCTCGCGCGCCACGTAGTCCCAGGAGCGGGACTGTCCCCAGGCCGATATTGCGGTACGGTTCCACGGCTTTTCGATGGCCCTGGCAAGGGCATCCTCCAGCGCCGGCTGGTTTCCTGCCGGCACGATGAAGCCAAATTGCTCGGAGGGAAGCATGTCCGGAACCCCGCCGATGTCGGTGGCTACGACTGGAGTTCCGCATCCCAGGGCTTCTTGCACCACATTCGGCCAACCCTCCCGGCTGCTTGCCAGGCAGAGTAGGTCCCCAGCAGACATGAGTTCCGGCATCTGCGTGTTTGGCACGGGGCCTAAAAACCGTACCAGGTCTTCGACGCCCAGGTCCGCAACCAGGCGCCGCAGCTGCGGCTCGAAAACGCCCTCAGCACCGATGCCCCCAGCAATGACTAGCTCCGCACGCATGCCATTATCCTTCAACTTCCTGAGCGCATTCACGACTCGATGGTGCCCCTTGCGCTCGATTAAATAGCCCACAGATAGGATGATCTTGCGGTCCATCGGAAGTCCCCATTTGCGGCGGCATTCGGCGCGATCCCGGGGGTAAAAGAGCCCGGCATCGATTCCGTTGGGAATGGTCTTCACGCGGCGGGGGTCAACACCCAACGAAATGGCGAATTGGCGCAGGCGTTCCGACACGGTGATCACGCAGGCAGCGCGCTCGAGCGCCCAACTCAGCAGCCGCCGTATGAGAGCGCTGCGCCCGTGCATGGTTTCGTTGCCGCGCAGGGTCACCGTGAATGGCACCCGCAACATTGCCCCCATCAGGGCTGCCACGATGCCATCAGGATACCCGAAGTGGCTGTCGAGCACCTGAAAGCGGAAGCTGCGCCGGAGGCTGGCGGTCGGCCAAATGAGCCGCGCCGCCAGCAGGAAGGGGTTCAGGAACGTGCCGCCCGGAGGACACAAATAGCGGGGGTGCAGTACATCGAGCCCGCCTTCGACTGTTCTGCGCTGGACTCCGCCGGGAAACCACTTTCTGCCCCTGCTCGTGATGGGATTAAAGCTGACAGGCGCGATGACTTTGACCTCAGCCTGCGCCGCGACGGCCTGGACGCGGGAGCGGACGAAGGTTCCGGCGCCGGGCTGCACGGAATTGGGGAACGTGCAGGCGAGTGTCAGAATTTTCAGTGCGGAGCCGGTGGCAGGAGCATGGTCCTCCAGGGCTGGCGCGGCTGCGGTGTTGGTTTCCTTCATTCCCGCACCACCTGCATCAACTTGCCCTCACGCGTCAACGGGATTTTGTCCTTCCAACAAATAGTCACGGGAACACCGTTCAGCAGCCCTCCGAGAATGCTGCGCAGATGTGCCTCCCTTTCCTCGGAGAAAGCTGACCCTTTCAAACGGAGCTCGACTGTTTGCGAGGAGAGAAGCGCAACCTGAAACTGCTCGACTTCTGTGAATTCCTTAAACAGGTGGTTCCAGAAGATGCAGTTGATGACCTTGCCGTTGGGAAGCTTCAGAATCCCTGCATTGCGGCCGTGCAGCTCCCGGATCGCCCGGATGCCCGATTCATCCGCCCCCTCCGCCGAATATAGCCCGGAGTCTCCGATGTCGTATCGCAAGAACGGCGTGCCGCGGCACACCGTGCTGGTCCAAAGCAGCCGTCCGGGCTGGCCGGGGCCCACGGGCTTGCCGGCATCGTCCACCACCTCGACCATCAAGTACGGGCGCACCACATGCAGCGGCCCGCTGGCCGTTTCCTGGAACGCCATCACTGTGAGCTCGCGGCCGCCATACCAGTTAAAAATCGGAACGCCGAATGCCTGGCGGAAGAGCTCCGACTGGGGCTGGAACAACATTTCGCCGCCGTTCCAGGCGGTCCTCACGCGGCCGACCGGTGGCAGGTCGCCACGTCGCAGCACCTCTCGGGCAGCGAATTCCAGCAAGGTGCTGTAACCGAAAACTGCCACCGGAGCGCACTGATGAATCATCCGGAGCAGAGTGTCCACGGTGCTATCGTTGGCTTCAAAGCCAGCAATCATGTACTCATTGCGCAACCGCGACTCAATGCGGTTGCGGCGCGTAGCACCCGCGCGGCCGACATCACGATCTGATCCCCATAAGCCAACTCGCGCCAGGCCGGGCCACCATCCCATCTTCCTACGAGCGTACAATATCGCCGCGGCGTTCACATTGACGCTCTCCCGGGTGTGGAAGAAGTGCGTTGGCTCGCCTGTGGAGCCGCCGGTCGAGTCGGCTTTGCCCGCGAGCCCGAAGCGCGGCGCCATCTCGCGCGGGTGAAAGCGCGTGACCAGGTCCCGCTTGGTGATGATGGGTAGCGAAGACCAGATGCGCCAGGCGTCCTCTGGTTCGCGCACAGCCGCCGCTTCCTTCCACTCCGAGAGCGCGTCCGCGCGACGGCCGAAATATTGAAGCTGCGCTACCAGACGCTCACCCATCCGGCGCCGGGCCTCGCGCGAAGAGATCGACCTGAACTCATCCATCTCCTTCCAGTAGGAGTGGCAATGGTTCTTGGCAATGTAGGTCTTCCAATAAGCGGAGCTAAGGATTGCGGTCATTTTGGCGACATCCGGAAACTCAATTCCCATCACCACTGGGAGTTGTCACTAATACGTGTTCGGCAACCGGCGCATGCAGCCGATTCTTGATGGCCACGAGCAGCGCCCGGCCGCTGCTGATCTCGTCCTGATTAAAGAAGCCGCTCCAAAATAGCACCAGTGGGAAGCCGGCCATCAGGCTCATGCCCAGAATCAACTGCCATATCATTCGGGAGGGCTCGAACGCCAGATATCCGCCCAGGAAAGCCGCGCCAGACACAGCGATCCATAGCAAGCGCCGGCCCTCAAATTGGAAGGAGCGGACGCGCTGGGCCTGAAAATAGCTGGCGACGAACATCACGACAAATGTGACGCCCGTGGCCAGAATCGCGCCCCACGCCCGCAGCCATGGAATGAAAAACACATACCCTGCCAGGCAGATTGCTGCTCCCAGCCATGTCAGCTTAGCCTCGTAACCGGTAACTTTGTTCAGGTAAAACGCGTTGCGGAAGTAGTCACCGGCGCACCGCGCTACATAGGCAAGTGCGATCCAGGGCAGATAGGCCGCCGCTTCGATAAACTTTGGGCCGGCCGCGACCTGTAACAGGGGCCGCAAGATCACCGTGAGCCCCAGAGAGACATAGGTCAGGACCAGGACATAGTAAGTGTAAACGCGCACATAGATCTTCTCGCCGCCTGGTTGCGCCACCAGGTGAAACATTTTCGGCTTCCAGAATTGGTTGAAGATCAGGCTGACCATCGCTACGATCATTCCCAGCTTATATGCGAAACCGTAAATACCCAGCTCCGCGAGACTCACGGTTCGCTTCAGAAAGTACCGGTCGCCGAGATCGATGATTAGCATGGCCATCGCACCGAAATTAATGGGCCAGCTATATCGCAACTGCTTCATGAATAGAACGCCGTGGAAGGAATAGCGCAGCCACGGCAGGCAATACCAGCCCATATAGCCCGCCGTAAGGGCCGTGACTGCCAGCGAACTCCATAACATAGCGGAGAACCCTATGTGGAAGGCAACCAGCAGAAAGATGTTCAACCCCATGGCCAAAAGAAGCCTAATCGAAGTAAGGAATGAGTAGGTACGAGGCCGGTCCAGCGCACGGACACAAGAAAGGCCAACCTCGGCCGGGAAGGTAAAAGCGAGCGTGGTGAAAACGAGGTGGAAATAGCTCACGTAGCGATTATTTCCAAACATTGCCTGGCTCAACAGGGGAGCGGCGAAGATACCAAGCGTCAGCGCAATTGCAGCCAGAATCAGTGATCCGAGATACGCCGTGCTGATGGCGCGGCCGCGGTCGGCATCCGTTTGAGCGGCGGCGTAGTAGTAGAAAACTGCCTGACCGAAATTGGTCCCGATCAGGACGGCGAATAGAAAAGAGGTGAGGTCCAGCAGCTCGAGCGTGCCATAGTCCGCCGGAGTCAGGTACCGGGTGTAAATCGGAATGGTCAGGAAGCTGGAAGCAGCACGCACCACCACCGGGATCGCATAAAAGGCCAAACCGGTGGCGAAGTCCCAGGCTAGAGATTTCTTTGTCACAGATTGCCGAAAGGAGCCGGTAGGCAAGACAATTGACTTGGAGTAGCGCGGCAACTCACGCCGGCGCTACCACTTCCGTAGTTTGTATCTCTTCCGCGGCGTGCCGGTCATACAGATTGCCCTGTGCGGCGTGCCACGACGCGCCGCACATTAATATGATGTACAGCAAGTCATACCGCTCAATTCCCCCAGTCAAACCGTATTGAGCCGCGGCGATAAGCGAAGTCATGATGGCTAGAGGATAAATCTCCGTGCCGGGAAAGTGTATTCGACAGACCTTTTGCGAACGCCACATGCGGTAGATGGTTCCAAATAGTAAGTACACAAAGAGTAGGAGTCCGAAAATACCTGTATCGATAAGCATCTGCAGGTAGGTCTCGTGGACCTTGATTCCCAGTTCTGCGACGCTCTCATCGTTCACGTAGCGCGGATAGATCCGGATGAAGTTCAGATTTCCGAAACCGACCCCGTGGAGCGGGTAGTCCTGAGAGGCCCGCAGGGCAGCACGGTACATCACGAGTCTGGAATACGCGGAACTTTCCGCGGTAGGGTCCTTGAGCGTCTCCATTCTGGCCAAGAACTCCGAGCCGAATACGAAAAGCACGGGTGTCATGCACAACGCGAGCAAGGCGAAATTGCGGACTTTGTTCCGAGAGCGGGAAATCATCAAAAGGAGAGCGGTTAGCATTGCGAGCGAACCGCCGCGCGAGGTCGTCAAGATTACCGTGCTGATGGACCCAAATAACATCGCGAGAAATGCCAACCGCAGTGGTTTCGATTCCACGGTCTGCCGGGTATACCACAAGAAAGGAATAATCATGGCGAGTGTGGCGGCGAGCTGGTTATTTTCCATGAACGCATACCCGTTGGTTATGTGATAGCCGCCGTGGGCTAGTACCTCCACACCGATTTTGAGCCCGATCACTCCCAGAGAGATCGCGATCACCAGAAAGAGAGTCCGTATTTGCTCGACCGTTCGAATGAGCACAGGAATGAGCAGAACCATGATTATGGTTCGCTCGTACGCAAAGAAACGCTCATAACAGAGCGCGGGAACCAGGGCCAGAAAGACAGAAATGACAATGGGAATCTGCAGTAGAACTAATGTGCGGGAGACGGGATTCCGCAGAATGGCCGGAAATTCCACAAAATGCCGCAAACTGCCAAGAAGAACGCAAGCGGCAAGCGCCGGAGAGTAGGGAATGGAGCCATTGGAATACGCGAGGTACTCCGGGCGCATCAAGGAGTACCATACAAACCCGTACAGGCCTATACGCGGGCGCACGAGCGCAACTATACAAAGCACGAGCGTGATTAGTGCAACGAGGACTTCTCGAACGCCCATTTATAAATTATATCCGGAGAACGGAGCCATCCTTCGTAACTCCTCACGGATCTCCTCCGTTCTCAAGTCTTCCGTTTCACCGGCCAGTAGGGAGAGTGATGTTTCGATGACCCAATTGTGGGACTCGCACCGGATCAGATTCAAGATATTCAAGGTTTTAGCCTGGAGTTCGAGGGGAGCCGCTGCTGTTCGCATCCCGCCGGTATATCTTGGCTTCCATAAAGCGCAGATCTCGGAAAGCCGATGCACAGTTTCTCGGACGCGCATGCGCAACGACGAGTTTATCGTCCGTTTCCAGGGTGCGATCGCTGTCAAGTTTCCAGTATACTCGCGGAGCATCCGATCGACTGCCAGGGTCTGCCAATATGCCGGGAGTGTGTCGTCCTGGATCATGGCCGCCAGACGCTCGAGATAACGTAGATGGGCTTCGGCGTCTCTGGCCGCTCCCAGCGGGACGATGCGGTCGTTGACGCGCTCGAACGGAACGATCTCGATTTCCTGAACTTGTCCGCTCGCGATCCAGACCTGCACTAGGTAGCCCCAGTCTTTGAACGAGGCGCGGCGGCCGGCGATCGCGTCGAAATAGAAATCCCCCAGGCTGTAGAAGATAGTGCCATCGCCCCAACGTTCCCAGCCCTGCGGCACGTGGGGATGATGGCCGATAACCACGTCGGCGCCCGCCTCGATCAGCCGGCGGAGCTGGCCGCGCCGCTGCACCGAGGGTAAGGGCATCAGCTCGTTTCCACCGTGTGCGCAAACGATCACTACGTCACACTCGCCGCGCGCCTTTTGCACGGCATCTTCGGCGTAAGGGCTGTGAAGCCACGCCGCACCGGCGCCACCGCGCTCGCTCGTTCCAAATTCCCTTTCGCAAAAGGAGAGAATCTGCACGCGCTGATTGCCCGGCAGAGTGACCCGCAGCGGCCGCGTGGCACAGTCGAGGGCGAGACCCGCTCCCACGGTTTCCACACCATGCTTGCCTAGCAGCTCCAGCGTGTTCTTCAGGCCGTCGGCGCCATAGTCCATGCTGTGATTGTTGGCCAGTGTGGCGGCCCGGAACCCCATCTCGTTCGCCACACAAGCCGCGTGGGCGTCCATCGCCAGGTGCGGACCGGCCTTAGAAGCGGGCCGGCTCGAGGGACCCGGTACGGGTCCCTCGAAATTCAGAACCGCCAAACTGCTCTCGTGCACTCTCGCTCGCAGACTGGCATCGAGCAGCTCTGTGCGGGCTATGCCTCCCGCCTTCAGAAAGAAGTCGCCCGCGAAGAGCAGAGATGCCCGTGGACCGCTTGATGGACTGGTCTGCGCTCCTCTTCCGCTGAGACGCAGCGCGATTCCAGACCTGGAAGACATCTTATGGTTCGATTGGCGCCGGCCAGCGGTTTGGCGGGCCGGCGGGATGCACCTGAGTAATTACGGCCCGATCGTGCAACCTAGTCCCAGCGCCGCATTGATGATGGCAGTGATATAAGTGGCGTTGCATTGGCCGCTTTTCGCAGTGCATGGAATGTTCCCTAGCGCTGCCTCGATCGCGAGCTGCACATCGACGATATTCACCACGCCGTCGTTATTAAGGTCGCAGGACGAAACTGAGGATGATACACCTACCCCGCGCGGCACAATAGCATAGCGTATGTTAAGAGGGTTGCCAGTGAAGTTGAAGGCCCCCAGCAGTTTTGTCTGCACAAAATTCCATGCCTGCTGGCTCGTGGCGCTTTGCGTAACCTGGTGCGCACTTCCGACCGCAACCATTCCCTCGAATTGGTAGATGTAGCCTTCATTGGGATAGGACGTGAGGTCGGCCCCCCACTGGGGCACGTAGCCGTTCACATAGTCCGTCCAATTGTCAATCCAAGTATGATCGCTCGCCTTGATTGTCGGCATTCTTCCCACTTGCAGCAGGTAAGGGTTGCTGGTGGGCTGCGTCACCAAATCGACGAAGAACTTCCCTTCCCACTGGGCCATGGCAGTCGCAGGATAGCCGAGCTCCGCGGCGCGCGTGATGGCGAACATCATGTAGTAAATTCCGTACATGTTGGCTTCCGCGGTGGTAGCAGCGTTGATGCCATAGTACTCTTGTGATGAAACATAACTAGGATCGCCGCGGCTGTACATCTGCAAGGGAGAAATCCCGCACTGGTTGTGCTGGACGGTGTGGCCCCAGTTCCAGATGGTTTGATACCAGGGGGCGTTCACAGACGGACTGATATCGTGCCACCCTTCCATGGCGGCGATGGCATCCACGGCCAGAGTGCTGAGATAACTCTGCTCCACGGTGTTGTCCGGAGACATGAAGGACGCGTTGAGCACGTCGCGATAGATCCACGCCGACACGCGGGTCTCCTGCCATTGCGCACTGCTCACCCACTGGCCGTCGAGGAATTCGCATTGCTCGGAGGGCAGAACCCCTTCCGCGCCGGTGGGTCCACGCATATATGACTGGGAGCCGGACGGGGTAGTTGGTCCGAGCGAGTACGCCGAGCCAAAGCCCGCCCAAAACCAGGCTTCTTCGAGATACCAGAAGTCGCCGGTTACGGCATATACAGGCGAGTAGGGGTCCCAGGCATGGTTCATGCCCAGGCTCCAATTGTTGTTGGAATAGCCGCCGACAATCGTGGGAATGTCTTCAGGGACCCGATCGGTTCTCTTCAGATTCCTTGAGTAGACCGAAGGCCGGTCGGTGATGGCCATGATGTGGCCCAGCCCAGGTTGGCTGCAAAGATTATTGCAACCGTTCGTCGTGGTCCGTGTGATGTTCTTGGCCGGGTTGCCTTCCCGCATGTGAAACTGCCAGGCGGCGCCCAGATCCGCGCTCTCATGCGCCATCTGCCACGCCCGGTAGTCCATCGTGTAGAGCCACCACGTGGCCCAGCCGGTGTAGTAACCCGTGAGGTCTGAAACGCCGGTCGTGCCCATCCGTATCGGGATGGTCCCGGGCTGGTACAGATCACGTGGGGCGGCGATCCATTCATTGTATGTGCTCTGTATGGCTGAGAACGACAAGCTCTTGGTGGTGTCGAAGTTGTAAATGAATTTTGTGGCCGCCAGATAGGCGAGGTTGTGGTCGATCTCGATTTGCGCCGGCTGCCCTCCAATCCAGAATTCCTTGGTCCACCGCGTGGCGGCGCGATGTGCCACTTGAGGGTTCGTGTAGACAATGGCCGGACTGGCGTATCCAAGACTCAGCGCCAGAGAGTAGATCTGGTCCTGGAGCTTTTGGGTATCCGCAACCTCGCCGATAAACCGTACTCTAATTTTATTGGCGCCGGGCCAGAAGGTGGCGTGTATGATGGGCCGGAACGATGTGTAGCTGTTGCTGGGCGCACTTGCCCAGATGTTCGGGAACACCGGCGCGCCGCTGTTCCAGGTATTGACGGGTGTCCCTCGGCCGGAAACCGAAGGGCAATTTCCCGGGACCCCTATAGTCACTTGGTTAGGCGTCACCGATGTGTTGACGGCGCAGATCTGCACGTCCTCAGCCGCCGTATTGCTGTAGGTATCCGTGATGCTGGGATTGTTGATACGCAGCAGCATGGGCGCGGTCCAGCCGCTGGCGTTGGCCACTTGCAGCGTGGTGGCGTTGGGGGCAAGCGTCCCCGCTACGGTCGTCGTACTAATATTCTGCCAGCCCAGATCGAAAGCCTTGGTGGTGTGATCCGCCAGAATGATCGTGGTGGCGATCGGGCCCGACGTCCAGTAACTGTACGCGCCGGCGGTCAACATGCTTCTCGCCGATACCGTCTGGACCGAGCAACCGCTGCAATTGGGAGCCGCCAACTGCATGGTCGCTTCGAAATTTTGGGCTGGATCCAACATCTGTGACGCCGTCAGAGCCGTATTATTTCCCGAGGTTTGGTTTTGGAATGTGACGGTCACGACTGCGTTGGCTGCCAGAGTCGGAATCAAGAACGAGACGATGGCGTGCTTAACCGAGCCGTCGGAATAGCGCTGTTTGACGTCTGCCTGTGTTGGAACTGCGTTGCCGTCTACGAGAACCTGCGGAAAATTCGCAATCTCACCTTGCAGAAACGGCCGGGCGAACTGAACGGGGTAATTGCTGGTGCTAACGCCAGCCTTTTCGGTGATCGTCAGGGAATTGGTAACCGCCAGCGCCGACGCCGCAAAAGCGAGTAAACCGGCACAAAAATTGCGTATCAAAATGCTTCCTCCGGATCTGCCATGAACGTTGAAGCAGCGAGTCAGCCATGATCCCCTTATACCACAGGTACCTTCGCCTGCCCGGTGGGCCGCGATGCCAAGCCTCAACGCCGCGTGTGACGTACGCGGATACAGTTTCCTATACGCTGCGAGTCTAGGCTTTTGTCGGTTTACAGTCAATACTTCAAAAGGTTACGCTCCCCTCGGTTCTCTGCCGTTAGGCAAACTACTTGCTCTTAGTTAGTGCCGTTCCACTCCCACCGCGCACTTACTGCGCCAGGGATTGGCTCATAAGTGAGCCTGGTTGCGATTTCCCGTGTCGGGTGTCCCATTGCGCCAGCATCAGCAGATTCCACAGTTTGCGAGAGTGATCGGATAATCCTGACTGATGCTCTTTCCATAGACGCCGCACACCGCTCAACTGGACGTATTCCTCCATCTCCTTTCGAAGCACGGAGGATTCGAACGGCTTCTTCAGGCTGGTTCGGAACCACTGGGCCAGCGGGACGGAAAAGCCCGCCTTGGCACGGTGAAGAATCGCGGCAGGAACATACGGCGCCACCGCCTGCTTGAGAATGTGTTTTCCCACTCCTCCATGCAGTTTGAACCCGGCGGGCAATGTTCCCGCAAGTTCGGCCAGTCGATGGTCCAGCATCGGCGCGCGCGCCTCGAGCGAGTACGCCATGGTGGCCCGGTCCATCTTCACCAGGATATCGCCGGGCAGGTAAGTCTCGAAATCCACCGCCTGAATCTGCTGTAGGGCTGGCAGGTCTCGAACGCCATCGAACAGGCATCGGAAACGCTCGCGCACCGAGTACCCATTCAAGCCGTGCTGCACTTCGTGCGAGAGGATACCGATCGTCAAATGTTCCGGCAGAACCGACATCGAGAAAAGATACGCGTCCGCCAGTTCTTCGGAAAGACAGGTCAGCGTGGCGCGGGCGCGCAACGCGCGGGGAAGAAAATCCAGCTTGGGATAAAACCGGGCCATCGTACTGAACACTGGACGCCGGAACCAACCGGGAAGCACATCGCGAACACGCTGCTCAGCCACGGCAAACTTGTAGCGGCGGTACCCTCCGAAAATCTCGTCGGCCCCGTCACCGGAGAGCGCCACCGTCACGTGTTCGCGCGTCATCTTCGCCAGATAGAGCGTTGGCACGGCGGATGAGTCCCCGAAAGGCTCATCGTAGTGCTCCACCAACATATCGAGGATTTCGAGGATGTCGGGCGAGACGATTTGCTCGTGGTGCTCGGTCTTGTATCGCTCGGCCACCAGACGCGCGTAAGCGGTCTCGTCGAAGGTCTTGTTGGTGAACCCGATAGAGAATGTCTTGACGCGCTCGGGCGCGTGCTGTGCCATGAACGCCACCACCGAGCTGGAATCGACGCCGCCACTCAGAAACCCGCCGAGCGGGACATCACTGATCATGCGGCGCTCGACCGAGTCTTCCGCCAGTGCCCGTAGCTCCTCTACCGCATCGGCAAATACCGTTCGCGGTTCGATCGCAAAGGCTGGTTGCCAATACCGCTCCGTGCGGAACCCGGCGTTGCTGACCGTCAAACTGTGCGCCGGCTTGAGCTTGCATACATTTCGGTAGATGGTCCCTGGGTCGGGAATGTAGCTCAACTGCAGAAAGTCGGTGAGGCTCTTAGCATCCACCTGGCGCGGAAACTCGGGAATCATGCATAGCGCTTTAAGCTCTGATGCAAAGCAGAAACGCATCCCTGGAACCGCATCTGTGTAATACAGAGGCTTCTCGCCAAAGCGGTCTCGCGCCAGAAAGAGCACTTGCTGCCGGCGGTCCCAGATAGCGAAGGCGAACATTCCGTTGAGGTATTCCGGAAGCCGTTCTCCCACTTCCTCGTAAAGATGCACCAGGACTTCGGTATCGCTGTTGGTGGTGAAGCGATGGCCGCGCTTGAGCAAGTCCTCGCGCAGTTCTCGGTAATTGTAAATCTCTCCGTTGAAAACAACCTGGATGGCGCCGTCCTCATTTCCCAGAGGCTGTGTACCACCGGCTACGTCGATGATGCTGAGACGGCGGTGTCCCAGCGCGACGTTGCCATCCGTCAAGTAACCACAGCCGTCCGGTCCACGGTGACTCAGGCGATCGCACATCGATTGGATCAGGCCGCGATTGTGCACCGGAGCGCCGTCGGTCATGTATCCCGCGATTCCGCACATATCAATTACCCGGAAACCCGCGCCGCCAAATCCCCGTCCGGCTTTACCAGTTCCGCCAGCAACCAGCCCCGCAGGAAGCGAAGGCAATGAAAGCGGCTGGTGGTCTTCTCGTAAACCGTGCCCATCAGGAACAGCGCATAGTCCCAGAGGTTCGGCGCTAGGAAGATCAGGGCTCGGCCAGGCCGCAGCACCCGGTAGAACTCGCGGTAAACCAGCGACGGGTTTTTCAGGTGTTCCATTACGGTGTGGGAGATCACCATATCTACACGGCCGGATTCGGCCGGTAGGTTGCTGAGGTCGCTCCGCAAAAGCTCGATGGGCATTTGGCGCGCTTCCGGCGAAAGGTTGACCAGGTCAACGCCAATCGCCCTAGCCGCTTTTTCCGCCAACCTCCCCTGCACCTCCCGCTCGAAGATCCGGTTCGGCTGGCCCTCCGGCGCGGAGAACTTTTGTCGCAGTTTCTCGGTAGCGCTCCTGGGGAGCGGCGCGGGCATTTTGGTTTGCAGCGTTGGTATCTATTCGAAGGGTCAGCCGCGGACCGTTGCCATGTGAGCTGCCGCGCATGCGCAGTCTGTCCGGCAACCTCCACGGACGGGACTCATGCGCCCTTCTTTCGCACGGCGCCATCCTGCCGCCCGTTGATCGGAGACGGTGTTGCCTCCAAATCCGTTGGAGCGTTTACTCGTTCGAACAGCCAGTCCACATCGCTCTGCAGCAGCGCGGCGATTCTTTCGCGCAGTTGGGGTGTCGGCTCGCGGAAGCCGTTGACGATCTTGCTCAGGATGGTCTCATCCACACCGAGAGTCTTCGCCAGGCGGTTCTGCCGAATGCCTGTCTTCCATAGTTGGAGCTTAAGGTTTGGATACATGGGACACCAGTGCCAGCTTCCGGCGTTCTTTAGCCGCTGATTCATCAACAGTGGTTTAGAACGCTTCCACGTCCTCCATATCGATCTCCGCTTCACCGGGCCGGCGTTACTCCAGCCTACGATTTCCAGCAAAGCTCCGCCCTTTCACTCACAGTGAAGTTTGTAAGTGTTTTCGACAAGTGCAACCTCAGGACGTGCGTGGCGGAAGCCCTTCGCCAAACTTCGGCAACGTCCGGAAGCGGGAATCCACAATACTGTACGGCTCTACCCTGCTGCGTAATAGTACCGATCTTGCGTTTTCCACAAAAACCAGTCCTCTGCGCAGTTCATCAGAACGCCGATCAACTTATCTTTGGGTACACTCGCGAGTTTTTCCAGACACGCCTTGCGATTGGTGAGATCAGGCCGCACCACGAACACCACCCCATCACAATTTGCCTCGATCAAGTCATAATCCGCGACGGTACCCAACGGCGGCGCGTCAAAAATGACGAACCTGTTTCGCCTCCGGAATTCCTCGCACGCCTCCGACCAGCGCTGTGAGTCCAGTAGCTCTGTCGGGTTGGCGCCGGCTCTTCCAGCCGGCACGAAACACAGATTCGGAAACTGCTCCACCCGGATGATCATGTCCTCGAAACCGCACTTGCCACACAAATACTCCGACAATCCCGGCTGTGATGGCAGCCCCAGCAGCGATGCCATGTTCGGGCGTCTCATGTCCGCCTCGACTAACATCACTTGCGAGTCATTCTTCAACGCCAAAGCGCCGGCCAGATTGATCGCGTTCACTGTCTTCCCGTCACCGGACCCGGCGCTCGAAACTACGATCAATCGCGGCTGGTCCGGATGCTGAATGATCTTCGTGCGAGCGATTCGATATTGCTCGCCCACCCTGGAGTGACCGGCCTGAAAAGGTAGGATCGGAGCGTCCGCTCGAATGCGAACGGGTAGCACGCGCACTTCATTCGCCGCCGTAACTGGTCTGTCGGGCGCTGCGGGCTCCGCCGGCTCTTCAACAGCAGGCTCGTCGGCCGTCCAGGAGGACACGGTCGCGTTCCCCTCCAACGTATCTTGTTCGGGCTGTTCTTGCGACACGGTAGCATTGTGAATCGGGTTGGCCTGCGCGTCCGCGCTGGTCTCCGGTGTGACCATAGGCAGCGCCAACTCCGCCATACCGCCTTCCGTCTTGCTTAGAGCTTCGAAGATTTTGCTCATTTCAACTTTGCCTCGCCTCCCCTAAACGGAATTTCGCCGCCAATCGTGTCAGCCGGGATGGTTTGGACGTGTCAGGAATGTAACGCTCGATGCTGGGAAAGATCCCAACCACCGGCGCCGCGTTCGCTGTTCCGTTCGTATTTTTCGCGCTGCCGGCCGCTCGCACCGGCGCTGCAACTCTCATTCGCGGCCGCTCACTCAGTTCCAGATCGGAGGCAACCTCGGCGACGTGCTTCGCGGCCACTACCGCAGATCCTTCCGCGAAAGCCAGCACCAGCGCGTTGTCGCAGATCACGTTGACAAGCCGTGGAATTCCCGCTGACCACTGCGTGATGTGTCCCATGGCCTCGGGACTAAACGGATGCGCTTGGCCGCCGGCCTTGGTCCAGCGATGCTGGATGTAATGCTCCACATCCGTTCGTGATAGCGCGGGCAGAGTCAGCCGCACCGAGATTCGCTGCTTCAGTTGCCGCAGGTCTTCGCGGTTCAGAACCTTGGCCAATTCGTTTTGGCCCGCCATGACGATCTGCAGCAGCTTGGCATCCGCCAGCTCAAAGTTGCTCAGCAGTCGGATCTCCTCAAGCACCGGCGGTGTCAGTTTGTGCGCCTCGTCCACAACCAGCACGGAGCTCTTGCCCTGCTTGTGCGACTCGTTCAGAAATTCCCGCAACAGAATCAGGCGCTGCGCTTTGCTGGCAGGCACATCCTGTATCCCGAAATCCAGCAGCGCCAGCTCCAGGAATTCGTCGGGACTCAACATCGGGTTCAGAACTACGCTGAACGTCGCCCGGCTGGGTGGAATGGACCGCAGCATTTTGGTAAGCAGCGTGGTCTTGCCTGTTCCAGCGTCGCCGGTAAGGACGACGAACCCCTTGCCTCCCAGGATGGCGTAAGACAGACCGGCGAGCGCCTCGCGATGGGCGCCGGTCAGAAACAGAAACGCCGGGTCCGGCGTCATCGCGAACGGCTCTCTCATCAATCCAAAGAAGCTTTGATACATGTCAGAACTTCATCCATCCTTGATAGTAAGCGGCGGCGATTCCGCATACGAGCGAAAGAACCACGGAAAACACCAGCGCCTGCACCCGCTTCCGTTGCAGCCAGCTGCCATGTCCCCCGTTCGGCAGCGTGTCGAATTGATCCCGTTCCATGGCGATCCATGGGACGCGCCCAAGCACCGCCACTCCCGATGGGAGCTCCCACTCGCCCAGCAATGTTCCCGCGCGCATTTCTCGCATGGCGGCGATGACCAGGCTGATCATTAAGCCCGCCAGGCAGCCTACGCCAATCCAAAGCAGCCGGTTCGGCTGGAACGGGATTTCCGGCGGGCGCGCCCCCTGCAGGAGCGTGAACTTCTCAGCTTGCTGTTGATCTTCCATTTGCGACGCCATGTCCGCTGAAATCTTCTTATCGAGCAACGACTTGTAATTCTCCTTCGAGATCTCGTAATCACGCGTGATGCCCGCCATCTCTTGCTCGCGCACCGGTAGCCGCTCCAGCCTGGACTCGGCAACGCGAATGTTTCCGATGATTTTCTGTCGTTCGGCGTTCCGTACCTCAAGTTCCCGGTTTGCCAATGCCAGCGAAGACTTCAGATCTGCCAGCCGCTCCCGCTCCTTCATCAGCTTATCCGCGGTTTCTGGGGCTACCCGCAATGTCGAGGCTGCTCCCGGACCGGTACTGGCCGGCGCTGGGCCGCTCGGCCGCGCTGCTGCCTGCTTGGTCTCCACGCGGCTTTCTAATTCGCGCAGTTGCGCAATTTCCGCGCGCAGCCGCTTGATCTCGGGATGGTCATCACTATAGCGGACCCGCAGAACGTCCAGCCGAGCCTGCAAAATCTCGGATTCCTTTTGCGTGCGGCTGGCCGCGGGATCAGCAGCCTCCGCGTTCGGGCGGCCTCCGTCAGCAGACTGCTCCGCCATCGACATCATGGTTGCAAGGGAAGATTCAGCCACGCTGATCGAGTTCTCGACCGCGAGCTTTTGCTGTTGCGCCCGATTGATCGCATCCTGATTCCCTTGCAACTCCAGTTGCAAGCGGCTGAGGATGGCTCCGATCGAACCTTCCTGCTCAGGCAACTCTCCGTTGTGCTTCATTTTGTATTCGCTCACAACCTTCTCTTGCCGGTCCAGGGCCGCCTTTGCCTGGTCCAACTGATCTGTCAGGAACCGGGAGGTCTTAGAGGCTTGGTCTTCTCGTGTCTTGATATTCTTGTCGATGAAAGTGCGAGCGATATCGTTGGCGACATTGGCCACCACCTGTGGATCCGACCCTTGGTACGAGATCCTGAACGCCCCCGGCCGGTCCCGCGTCCAACCTTTCTCCAGGTCAACTTGGGTATCCTTCACCATCAAATCGAAGATCTCCTCTTGGGAAAGGCTCTTGCGCTGCTCCCGGTAGAGATCAAACCGCTCGATGATGGCTTGCAGCGAATCATACGCCAAGATTTCTTTCTTCAGGGTTAGAACGCGGTCTTCAATTGCCGTGTTGACCGTTGACATCACATATTTATCTGGTATCTTTTGCGAGTCGACCAGAATCGTCGCTTCCGCTTTGTAAACCGGCGGCAGACGGTAAACCGCGCCGACGCCGACCGCGCTAAGGACCATCCAGATGATCGTTATCTGCCACTTGTGCTTCCAGAACATTCTCGCGACGGAGAGTGGGTGAAGTAGCGGCTGCTCGGCTGAAGCCCCGATGCCCGAGTGCCGCTGCGGCGAATTCGGTCTATTTGTCAACATTTTGTTGCATGCTGGTATTTGCAACCCAGAGTCCAAATGCTATTTTGCTTATTTTTCTATCGGTTAGGGAGATTTAGCAGGACGGAGCTGCCTCTCCGTCCAAAACTGTCGGATTATGTCCCAGAGTCTTGTCCGAGGTTACCCGGCGGTGAATCATGAATATGTCCATGAACTAGTAGCCCAGGGGCTGCGGACTCCAGGAGAACACAAGATTCACCCCCTGCAGCTGTCGGCTCACTAAATTGCCACTGACGACACCTGCTGTCCGCCCGTAAATATAAGCAACCCTGATGGTTACGTGTCTGTCAAGCATGCGCTCGATACCCGCACCACCGAGCCATGCGTTGATATTGGAGAGCGTCGAACCCGTGAGTTTCTCGTACCTCCCCTGGGAAAACACGGACCATTGTTGCCCCGGCTGGTGCCACTCCCAGACCCCACTAGCCACATTGGCCGACTGTGCCCCGATCCCTGACGTGTCTGCAATCGTGTGGGTGTACGCTGCAATCAACGTACTTGAGTATGCCTTGTAGGTAATGGTCCCACCGGCCACGTAGCGCGGACCGGGTCGGAAGGCGAATGTTTGACGGACCGGTACAAAGGTCCCTGCTCCGCCTCGCCCGTCGATGATCCAGTGCCTTCCGAATGCCCGGTCGACCGTGACGACTCCATTGGCCATATAGGCGTCCTCGAACCGGGAAAGCGTCCGGTTCGCCTGTGCTTCCACGCCAATCTCTGTGACCGGCGAGAGATCATAAGAGATGCCTGCCATCGCGTTGGCGGTCGTCGTGGTGGGTACCAAATAGGCGCCACTATCTTGGGCCAGATTCGAGCTGAGGTGTTGTATCCGCGAGCCTCCGACGCCCGCGTGGGCGTGCGTGCGGGCTGACAGGTCATAGGAGAGCTCGCTTCTGAGCGATGAGGTAAAAAACCGCGTTCCGTACAGGAGCGTGGCGGCCGGCGATTCGAGCATGGGTGCCCCAGTCAGAATGGAGGCAAGCTGGCTATTGGTAAACTTGCCAGACAGGATTGCCGATACTAACTCATCATAAGTTGCCGGCGCTCCGGCGACTTGGCTCAAAAGCGTCGGTGCGAATAGGAACTGGTCCCATCGCATCGTGATGGCGGTGCCCGACAGAGAATACGTCAACCTCGGCGTCAGCTCGTGCAGTACGCCGAAAGCGAGGTAGTGATTCATCGAGTTCCAGGAAGAATAGCGGAGACTCCCGTCGTAAGAAAAGGTATAGGCGATATGCGCATCCGTCCGAGGTCCGACATTCTGCCAGCCGACGCTGGCCCTTCCGCCCGCCAGATAATTCGGCCCGAGATTCAAAGTTGGATTCAGCAAAGTGGCATTGAAAGGCACTGCGGTAGAAGTGTAGCCAAAATATCCGGCTAAGCCATAGAAACCGAAGCCATTGCCAGCGGGTTCACCCTCTATAGGGGGCAGGCCGAGGCCCATACCCTGACTCGGATTCTGGGGAAAGGCGGCTGGCGCCAAGGCGATGGCCAGCGCAAAAATCCGCCACCAAGTCTGCCCGTGATTTCCGCATTCCCTTTGCACCATCGTGTACCTCGCAAATCGTCTCATTTCCGGATAAGCCGTGCAAATTAAGCGGCCCGGGAATGTGCAGATCCCGCAGTTAGAAAGCTTGCACACGGATCGGCAATCTGACGACCAAGTGTAGCCCATTCAATCTATTGGGTCTAGTGCCCAAGGTGGCCCTTTCTTCGGGAAGTTTTCCAATTTTTTTTCTCTTCGCAACGTGCTTGGAATTGCATATAGTTGGAAAAGACACAATGTTAACCGAGATGCTTTCGTGTTGGCAGCCCAATTGCCAGCGCACGCCTTCCGGGTATTCTAGTGAATGGGACAACAACGATAGCTGACACTTCCCCAAACAATCCACTCGCTGCGCCGTCAGGGGAGAGCCGGTGGCTCTGGCTCAGCGCAGGCCTCGTAGCAGGCCTGATCGTAGCGCTCTATTTCCGTGTGATCCCCGATATGGTCAAAGATTGGTTGGACGATCCGGGTGCTTCGCACGGCATCCTCATCCCGCCAGTTGCTGTCTATATTGCTTGGATGCGCCGGCATCTGACGCTTGCCGAGCCGGCGTTCCCCGACTTGCGGGGAGTTTGGCTCACACTATCCGCCTGCTTGATGTTGCTCGTCGGCATCCTGGGCGCCGAGTACTTTCTGACGCGCGCCTCCTTCGTGCTGCTCCTGGCCGGCTTGATCTGGACCTTCTGGGGCGCGCCCCGATTTCGCACTTTGCTGTTCCCGTTGGTGTTGCTTCTGACGATGATTCCACTGCCACAGGTGGTCTATAACTTAATGGCGGCGCCGCTGCAGCTTTTCGCCTCCTCCGTGGCCACAAGCCTCGTGCAGGCGCTCGGCATCGCCGTTTATCGTGATGGCAACGTGATTCATCTAGCTAGTATTTCGCTTGGCGTGGCGGAAGCCTGTAGTGGTTTGCGCTCGCTCTCTTCTCTTGTGACCGCGGCACTGATGGTGGGCTTCCTGCAATGCACCCGGGTCCGGACCCAGGTACTGCTGGTGGCTCTGTCGGTACCGGTGGCGATCGGCATGAACGTGCTGCGGGTCACCGGCACTGCGCTAATCGCGGAGTACAATCAGCAGTACGCGCTCGGCTATTACCATTCGTTCTCCGGCTGGCTGGTTTTTCTCGTGGGGTTCGGAGTAGTGGCCGCGGCGGCGAAGTTGCTGCACGAGTGGATGGACTAGCTATGCCGCGAGCCGCTCGAACAAGTTTCTGGTGCCTGTTGTCAACCGTATTCCTGCTGGCTGGCACGCTGACCGCTACCAGACTGATGGACCGTCGCAAGCCACAGCCGCTCGCTCGCCCCCTCACCAGCATCCCCACCGAGATCGATGGCTGGAGGGGAACCCCGGCGCCGGAATTGCCGGGAGATGTACAGGGAGTGCTGAAGGCCACCAATCTTCTTTCGCGATTCTATCAGCGGGGCGATAGCTCCATCGAATTGTTCATTGCCTTTTATGCCGAGCAGCGCGCCGGAGAGAGCATGCATTCTCCAAAGGTTTGCCTCCCGGGGAGTGGATGGGAAATCGGCCAGTATGGGAGCGAGCAGGTAACCGTGGGCGATCAGTCTTACACGGTCAACCGGTACCTGGTGCAGAAGGGTCTGGAACGTCTGACGGTGCTGTATTGGTACCAATCACGTTCGGGTATTGTGGCCAGCGAGTATTTCGGCAAGGTGCTTCTGATTAAGAATGCGATTCTCCAAGGGACCGCTTCGGGTTCGATTGTGCGGCTCACGTTCAATGATCGTCCCGGCGCGATTCCCGAAGCGGTCGAATTGGCTTCCCACCTGATTCCCGAAGTTCGCAAATGCCTCAGTCCGTAGCCTCACTGCCGCACTTAGTTCGATGCTCCCTTGGGCGCTTGCGCCAGAAGCGCCATCGCCTGTTTGGCTTCGGGTAGGTTGGGGTTGAGCTGCCTCGCTGCGTTCAATTCCTCGTTGCCTCGCTTGAAATTCTTGTTCATCAGGTACGCCATGGCCAGGTGGTAGTGATGCACCGGCGATGACACTTGGGCACGTTTGTCTTGCTCCACAGCGTCTTCGAATTGCTGGATCGCGGAAGGGTAGATTCCCTTTTTGTAATAGACCCAGCCCATCGTATCGTCGATGTTGCCGCTGTTGGGAACCATGGCCCTTACCTGCTGAGCTAGTTTGAGAGCTTCGTCCAGCTGTTGCGCTTGTCCGTGCTCGGCCAGCAGAAAGGCTAGATTGTTCAACGCCAGCACACTGTTTGGCTCGATGCCAAGCGCCTTCCTGTAATTGGAGATGGCAGCATCGGAGTTTCCGGATCCCTGTTCGATCAGTCCCATTAACAGGTACGCTTCGGCGCTGCTGTTGCCATTTTGCATCGTTCGCGTGAGAACCTGGCGGGCGGCGTCTATTTTGTTATCAGCCATGTCGATCCGGACCGTGGCCATGTCGGCGGCCGTTAGTTTCGGATCCAACTGCTTGGCAGTTGCATACGCCTGTAACGCTCCGGCGTGGTCACCAGTGGCGGCCAGCCAATCTCCCAAGAACTTCTGCAAGCGGGCGGACTTAGGTTGACCGGCGGCGTGGTCACGAATCTTCTGCGTCCCCAGGGCGACCTGCTTCTGCGCGGCGTACGTTTCTGCTAGCAACGCCAGCGCACGGAGGTCTTCCGGATTCGTCTGCAACACAGACTCCAGCGAAGTTCGCGCCCCGGCATAGTCTTTGCTTCTTGCCTTGATTGTGGCGTCTTGCAGCAGCAGATCGGGTGTTTTCACTTTCGTCAGAGCTTGGTCCACCCGTTGCCGCGCCTTCTCGAAATCGCCTGTCTCCAGCAGCGCATAGTTGTACAGCACCCACACAGGTAGAGTCCTTTTCCTGGGTTCAGGCACATCGTTGCTGTCCAGCAGTGCCAAGGCGGCTTTCCCGTCGTGCTGTTGCAACAACGCTTGGGCCAGTTCCAGGCGGGCTCCCAGCCGGTTCTTGTCAATCCGCAGAACCTCTCCCAGTTCGTGCCTCTGGAGTGTCCCATCGCCGCGCGCCTGGTACACTTTGGCGCGGAGGTAGTGCGCCGTCGCATCCTCGGGACGGTATCGCAAGGCCTGCTCGACGTCAGCCTGCGCTTCTGGGATTCTCCCGGTGGCAATCTCGATTTCGGCACGCTGCATCAAGGCGTCAACGTCCTTGGGGTGGCTCTTTAAGGCGTCCGTCAGCACCTTCTCTGCCTCAGCCTTACGGTTTGCCGCCCAGTAGGCGGAAACGAGGCGCGTCCGGGCCGCGCGGTCCTCGGGGTTGTTTTTCGCTAGTTTGGCAAACTCCGCCAGGGCCGCATCCCGTTTTCCTTCCTGAAACAGAAACTGCGCATGCAGAGACTTATATCGAGCGGGAGGCAACGCCGAAAGCCTCGCATAGGTTTGCTCGGCCTTGTCCTTTTGTCCAGCGTGCACTTGCACAGCAGCGAGACCTAACAGTGCGCCATCGTTCTTCGGATCGATCTGAAGAGCCTGATCGAGGCTCCGCTCGGCTTCGGGCCACTTTTGAATCGACAGGTAAAAACTGGCCAGCGCTACCAGCGGATCGGCCGACTTGGGCGTCTTCTGGGCGGCTGTCTTCAATACCTCTTCCGCACCCGCCGAATCCTTCTTCTGCAGCTTGACCTTCGCCATGGTCACCGCGATCTTGAGGTTCTCGGGAGCCTTCTCGAGCGCAGCCTCCAGGTGCTTTACTGCCTCGTCGGGCTTATTCAGCCGGAACTCCGTAACGGCGAGAGTGCTCAGAACATCGGCATCCCCGGGCGAAGCGCCAAGCATTGTAGTAAGGTCCTTCTCGGCTTCCTCCTCGAACGTCTTGTTCCCGCTCATCGCTTTCAGCTCATCAAGCTTGAGTTTCGCGTCGTTGCGTTTCGGATCCAAGTTAATGGCTCTTGTCAAGTAGAACAAAGCGTTGTTGCCGTCGCGGCTGGCAAGATACGCCAATCCCAACTGGTAGTACACCTCAGCGTCCTTAGGAGCCACCTGCGCTGCGTTCCGAAACTGGAGGATGGCCCGCGGATAGTCCTTGGCCTGCATGAACGATTTGCCGCTTTCCAGGAACTTCGCCTTTTTGGCTTCCGGCGAGCGGCGGCACCCGCCGAACACCAGCATCGTTAAGATCAGGCACGCCAGCAGCGGCAGCCGTTTGCCGCAAATCGCATCGAGTCGCATCATGGGGAGTCCTTATCCGTCTGAGCCGCTTTGGGCGGAGTCAACAATTTATTGTGCGAGCGAATTGGTGCACGTGTACTTCCACTTTAGAAGGCTCGCTTACCACAACTATCACAAGCTCTTAGGCGTGCTCCCAACCGTGCGGCGGGGCTGCTTGCCAAACTTTGGCATTAGTTCTCTTTTTTTTGAAGTCCGGTGGGACGAGCCGTTCAAAGGGCATTATCCCGGATTACTACCGATACTATCTGTGGCCCACGCCTAAGGAACCACGATCGTATCGTCAGGCAGCAGCGTGATGTTCTGTTCCATGTGCTCGCCCTTGACCACGGCGTCGTAGTCGAACGGGAGTTTCACCTGCTTTCCGTTTTCCTTGCGCAGCACATAAATTTTCTTTTTCTTCGCGTATGGCGTCAGCCCGCCGGACTCGGATAGAGCCTGCAAAACGGTCGTATCGTCGGAAGTCAGGGGCATGGCGCCTATTTTGGAGACTTGGCCCACAAGGTAAATCTTCTTACTGCGAATCTCCTTCACCACCACCGTGATATCGGCGCCGCGAATCAGCTTGTCGAGCCTGCTGGTCAGCAGTTGCTGCAATTCCGAGGGAGTTAGCCCGATCACGGGGACTTCTTTAATCAGTGGTAACGAGATCTTGCCGTCCGGCCTCACGACTGCACCCGGGACCGAAGCTTGCGGTTCATTCCAGACGCTGATCTCCAAAACGTCGCCCGCGCCTATGCGGTAAGAAGAGGTATCTTGCGCCGCGTGTGAGCTGGCCGCGGACGGCGTGGGTGGAGCCTGGGTGCTATCAGTCTGCAACGGAGCGGCGGCCGACACCCAACCGGCGGACAGCGCCAGTAGCACGGCCGCCAAACGCGCGGCGGTTCCGGGCGAAAAACCTCCCCCAAAAATACACCTGCACCGGATGCAACCGCTCAACTTTTTGCCACTCATGGATAGAATCTCTTTCTCCGGCGCGCTCGCCGCCGGGCTCATCAGTTGGCCGCAGTCTTCAAAATATAGCACCCATTGGCCTATCCTATAGCGCTTCCGCGCCAAGCTCGTGGATTTGTGAATTTTCCGAATTTTTGGCAAAATGTTCGCACGCCGTGGCAAATCATTTGACACCAGGCCATTCATGCTGAGGTCTCGGGCCTGGAAGGTTAGCACCGGGCAATCCTTTTCGAGTGAGTGAGCTAGGCCGTTTGGATTGCATTGGCTTACGACCTACAACGTGAAGAGGTGCCTGCAAAGTCAACAACTTGTTAAAGGTGGCCTTTTGCATGCTTCCTTCGGCAGAAGTCGAGCGCCACATGGACCCTACACCCTCCAACTATCCCCCTGCGGCCATAGCTATCGTCGGGATGGGTGCGCGTTTTCCCGGCGCGAAGAACTTGGCCGAGTTCTGGAAAAACCTGAGGAATGGCGTAGAGTCGATCCGGGCGCTGACGGACCAGGAGCTTCTCGACGCCGGCGCGGACCCGAGCGCGCTGCGCGACCCCAACTACGTCAAATCGGCGTCGGTGCTTGACGGCATCGAGCTGTTCGATGCGCCCTTTTTCGGATTCAGTCCAAAAGATGCCGCCATCATGGATCCGCAGCACCGCGTGTTTCTCGAGTGCGCGTGGGAGGCGCTGGAACGGGCGGGCTGGTCGGCGGATGCGTTTCCGGGCTCGATCGGCGTTTTTGCCGGCTCGGGGATGAACTCGTACCTGATGTTTCACCTGGTGCCGAATCAGCAACTGATGGCGAGCGCGGGCCTGTTTCTGCTCAAGCAGACCGGCAACGACAAAGACGTGCTGGCCACGCGCGTGTCCTATCAACTGAACCTCACCGGGCCGAGCATGACCATCCAGACGGCGTGCTCAACATCGCTCGTCGCGGTGCACGTGGCGTGTCAGAGCCTGCTGAATCGCGAGTGCGACATGGCGCTCGCCGGTGGCGTGACCATCGAGATCCCGCACAAGCAGGGATACCTCTACCGGGAAGGCGAAATCCTTTCGCGCGACGGCCACTGCCGCGCGTTCGACGCCGCTTCGACCGGCACCGTGTTCGGTAGTGGCGCGGGCGTGGTGGTGTTGCGGCGGCTCGCCGATGCTCTGGCCGACGGCGATCACATCCACGCGGTGATTCGCGGCAGCGCGATCAACAACGATGGCGCCCGCAAGGTCGGCTACCTGGCTCCGAGCGTCACCGGGCAGGCGGAAGTGGTGGCGGAAGCGCTGGCGGTGGCGGAAGTGGAAGCCGAGTCGATTTCCTACGTCGAGACGCACGGCACCGGAACGCCAGTGGGCGATCCGATCGAGATCGCGGCGCTCACGCAGGCCTTTCGGAGGAGCACGCAGGCGCGCGGCTTCTGCGGCATCGGTTCGCTGAAAACCAACATCGGCCATCTGGACGCAGCCGCGGGCGTGGCCGGTTTGATCAAGACCGTACTAGCGATCGAGCACAAGCAGCTCCCGCCCAGTTTGCATTTCGTGAAGCCGAATCCGCAGATCGATTTCACGAGCAGCCCGTTTTACGTGAACCATCAGGCAGCGGAATGGCCGAGCAGGCCCACGCCACGGCGTGCAGGGGTCACGGCGCTCGGCATCGGCGGCACCAATGCCCACGTCGTTCTGGAAGAAGCGCCGGCGGTGGCGCCATCGGACAAATCGCGGCCGTGGCAGGTGCTGACGCTTTCGGCCAAAACGGCCACGGCGCTCGAAACAGCATCCCGCGATCTCGCCGAACACCTGGAACAACACCCCGAGCTGCCGCTTGCCGATGCTGCCTTCACCGGCCACCTGGGGCGAAAAGCATTCGCGCACCGCCGTGCGGTTGTCTGCGGTACGGGCGCGGAAGCCATCGCTGCGTTGCGAGGCGCGAACGCCAAACAGGATTTCCGCGGGCAGCCGCCCGCGCGCACCGGTGTCGCGTTTCTGTTCCCCGGACAGGGTGCGCAATACATCCACATGGCGCGGGGCATCTACCAGTCCGAAGAAATCTTCCGCGCGGAACTGGACCGCTCGGCTGAACTGTTGCGCCAGCACTTGGGGCTGGATCTCCGTACGCTGCTGTTTCCGCCCGAAGGTGCGGATTTAGCGCAAGCAAGCGCGCAGTTGACGGAAACGCGCATCGCTCAGCCGGCGTTGTTTACCATCGAGTACGCGCTCGCGAAGCTCTGGATGTCCTGGGGCGTCCAACCCGCGGCCATGATCGGGCACAGCCTGGGCGAATTTGTCGCGGCGTGCGTTTCCGGCGTGCTGTCGCTCGAAGACTCGCTGGTGGCGGTGGCGGCGCGCGGCCGGTTGATGCAGTCCGTGCCGCCGGGCGCCATGCTGGCGGTGCAGATGGCGGAAACCGAGGCGCGCTCTCTCGCGGCGGGCGCGCTTTCACTCGCAGCCGTCAACGGATCACGCCAATGCGTGCTCTCGGGCCCGTCCCAAGCCATCGACGCGCTCGCAAAGGAACTCACCGCCGGCGGTGTCGTGTGGCAACGCCTCGAAACCTCGCACGCGTTTCACTCCGCTTCGATGGACGCGATCCTGGGTGCGTTCGCGGAAGTCATACGTGCCTGCAAACTGCATCCCCCCCGCATCCCCTACGTCTCTAACGTCACCGGCGCGTGGATCACGCCCGAAGAGGCCACCGATCCCGCCTACTGGGTACGCCACGTGCGGCAACCGGTGCGTTTCGCCGATGGTCTGGCCACGCTGTTCCAACAGGCGCCGGCCGTGATGATCGAGGCCGGACCAGGGCGCGTGCTCTCCGGTCTGGCCGCGCGCCACCCCGCGAAAACGGAAGGCGTCAAAATTATTTCATCGGTGCGCGGCCCGCAGGAGCCCGCGGATGATCTCCGGTTCCTGCTCTCAGCTCTCGCACAGGTCTGGGTCGCGGGGGCGAAAATCGACTGGACCCGGTTCCACGCCGGCGAACACCGGCAGCGCGTCGAACTGCCTACTTACCCCTTTGAGCGCCAGCGCTACTGGATCGATGCGCCGAAGCCTCAGAGTGCCGCGCCCGTCGCCGATCCGGCGGAAATTTCGTATTACCGCCCAGCGTGGAAGCGCGCCGAGTTGCCCGCCACGAACGCGGAGCGCGCCACCTGGTTGATCTTTGCCGATACCCTGGGCCTTGGCGCCGCGATCGCGAAAGATCTGGATCGCGCGGGCCACACCGTCGTCACCGTCAGCGCGGGCGAGCGGTTCGCCAAGACGGGCAAGCACAGTTATGTACTCGCGCCCGCCAACCGCGCCGATCACGATCGCCTCCTCGAAGGTCTGGTGGGCTCCGGCCTCCTGCCGCAGCGCATTATCCATCTATGGTCGCTTGCCGCGCCCGATGCACTCCGGGGCACGGAAACTCTCGCGTCGACCGAAGCGTTCAGCTTTTACAGCCTGCTGTATCTCGCGCAGGCCATCGGCACCCAGGATCTTTCGGAGCCGATGACGTTGGCTATCGTGTCGAACGAACTCCAATCGGTGGATGGCGAACCGGCGTATCATCCCGAGCGCGCCGTGCTGCTAGGCCCTTGCAAGGTGATCCCTAGGGAATTCGCGAACATCCGCTGCCGGTCGATCGATGTCGCCGTCTCCAACGCGGACGAGCAGGCTCGCGCCGTCCGGCAGATCCTCGCGGAGGCCGGGCAGGCTTTCAGCGCACCGAGTGATCTCGTAGCCTATCGCGGCGATGATCGCTGGATTGAAACCATCGAGCCGGCGCACGCCGATCCCACGGCTTCGCGTCTTCGCCAGCAAGGCGTGTATCTGATCACGGGCGGCACTGGCGGCATCGGTCTGGTCATCGCCGAACATCTGGCGCGAACCGTGCGCGCGAAGCTCGTGCTGGTAAGCCGTACCGGCCAGCCGCAGAATCCGGATGCCATCCAGTCGCTCGAAAAACTGGGCGCGCAGGTCGAAATCGCCCGCGCGGATGTGACGGACCTCGCCGCTATGCAGCGCGTAATCTCCGAGACGCGGCAGAAATTCGGCGCAATCAACGGCGTGATCCATGCTGCCGGCGTCCTCGATGACGGCTTAATTCAATTCAAGCAGAAGGAAGCGGCGGATCGCGTTCTCGCGCCGAAAGTGGCCGGCACGCTGGTGCTGGAGGCCGCGCTCGAAGGCGTTGCCCTCGACTTTTTCGCTCTGTTCTCCTCCGTCAGTTGCTTCACCGCGCCCGTCGGGCAGGTGGATTATGTAGCCGCCAATTCTTTTCTGGATGCATTTGCCGCATCGCGACACGCGCAAGGGAAGCCCTGGACGGTGGCCATCAACTGGGGCCGGTGGGGTGAGACGGGTATGGCGGCCGAGATGCCGGCGCGGCGGAGTGCCTCGAATGGCCGCCATCCGCTGCTCGGTGTTGCCTCCGCCAGCGCGTCCGGCGCCGTGGTCCACCAGACCGAGCTGAGTTTCAACGATCACTGGGTGCTGAGCGAGCACTGCCTGCGCGGCGGCGACGCGCTGTTTCCCGGAACCGGGTACATCGAACTGGCGCGCGCGGCCATGAGTGAACGCCTCGGCGCTGGCCCGCTGCACTTCGAGCGCCTGTCGTTTAGCGCGCCGCTGCGGGTCGCGCGCGGCAAAACCCGCGCCATCGAGTTCCGCGCGTCGCGGGAGGGTGATGCCTACCAGTTCGCGGTTGCGGCTGCACCATCGCCGGAATTGCCCTTCGCCACCGGTTCGGTGCGCTCGCTCGCCGCCGCCGCCCCCAAGTTTATCGACCCAGCCGCGCTCATCCAAAAATGCAATCTGCGTGAGATCACCTACGGGCCCGAAACGCAGAACGCCAAGCAGGCGCGCCACATCGAGTTTGGCCCGCGATGGCGCTCGCTGAAGCGCATGCATTTCGGAGCGAACGAGGCGGTCAGTTATTTGGAACTCGCCGAGGAGTACGCTGCCGATTTAGAAGCCTTCCACCTGCATCCCGCGCTGCTCGATGCCGCCACCGGATCGGCCATGCTCACCATTCCCGATTACGATCGCACCGAGGACCTCTACGTGCCGGTCTCCTACCAGAGCATCACGGTGTTCGGCCGTCTGCCGCGCCGCTGCTACTGCCATATCCGCTGGCCGCAAGGCGCCAGCGTGGAAAAAGAGGTGGCGGCGTTCGATCTCAAGATTGCGGATGAACAAGGCCTGGTGATCGCCGAAATCGAGAAATTCACGCTCCGGCGTTTGGCCAGTGCGGCGCTACTATCCGGCGATGCAGCGGCCCGCGCTGTGCCGTCGCCGGCAAACACGATTGCGTCCGCGGCTGGTGCCAGGGCCTTCGCGGCCATTGTCAACAGCCAACCGCTCGCGCAGGTTCTGGCCGTCCCGGCTACCCTGCGCCTCGATCAGCCCCCGCCCGTTCAGCGCGTTACCCGCGCGCCTTCGTACGCCGCCCCCTCCAACGGCGCCCCGCGCGACCCCGTGGAACAAACCCTCGCCCAGTGGTGGCAGGAGCTCCTCGGCCTGGACCACGTCTCTATCCACGACGATTTCTTCGAAATCGGTGGACATTCGCTGGTCGCCGTCCGGCTGTTTGCCAAAATCAAGAGCCATTTTTCGCTGAACCTCGGCCTGGCCACACTGTTCGAAGCCCGCACCATTGAGGCTCTGGCCAGTGTCATTCGCAAGCCGGAAGACCAAAAGCATCAGTCGCCCATCGTGCCCATCCAGGCGAGCGGCTCCAGGCCGGCTCTGTTTCTGATTCACGGAGTCGGCGGCAACGTGGTCGGCTTCGAAGACCTGGCGCGGCACTTCAGCCCCGACCAGCCCATTTACGGGATTCAGTCACAAGCCCTCGACCAAACCGGACCCGCTTTGATGCGCGTGGAAGATATCGCGGCGTATTATATCCGCGAAATGCGGAGCTATCAGCCCACAGGCCCGTATTCCTTCCTCGGCTATTCATTTGGCGGAATTGTGGCGTTTGAGATCGCGCAGCAGTTGCACGCCATGGGTGAGCAAGTCGGGCTGGTCGGTCTGCTGGATACTTGGCATCCTGCCTATTTCCTGAATCGCGAACGGTCACAGCCGCTGCGCATGAGGTTGCTGCGCCGGGCCAAACGGTGGAGAGAATATCTGACGCAGACATTCACCGGACCAAAGAAATTCCGCTACTTGAAGGAGCTGGTGCGCGACAGATTGATGCAAACGATTTACGGCGCCTACGACGCTCGGGGCAAGCATGTCCCTCGATCGCTTTCGAATGTCGTTGATGTCAATTGGTTTGCCGCGAAGAACTACACGACTCATGTCTACCCCAGTCGACTGGATCTCTTCCGTGCTAGGGATGACAAGGGGGATAAAGAACTAGACTATGAAATGGGATGGACCGGCTTAGCGGCCGAGGGTCTCGAAGTCCACGAGATTCCGGGCACGCATGCCCAACTGTTCAGTCCCGGCGGAGCCGCGGCGCTTGCCGAAGAAATCGAACGCTGCCTGGAACGGCTCACGGATTTACGGTCGCAGCCCGTCCCTGCTGCCCTGCGTCTCGGCCAGCCCGCGCGCCCAGTTCCTTCCAATGGCGCCCCACGCGACCCGGTAGAACAGACGCTCGCCCACTGGTGGCAGGAACTCCTCGGCATCGGCCACGTCTCCATCCACGACGATTTCTTCGAACTCGGCGGCCACTCGCTCATCGCAGTGCGGCTGCTCACACGAATCGAGAAGGAATTCCGGCAGGCAGTGCCGCTGCACGTATTTTTCGAGGACCGCACCATCGAAGCCCTGGCGGATCACTTGCGGAGCCGGAAGCCCGCGCAGGCGGCCACCATCATTCCGCTGTACGACAAGGGAACCGGGCCCGCCATCTACTGCGTCCACTCCATGGGCGGCGGCCTCGCCACCTTCCGCCATCTCGTTCAGGCTTTGGGCCCCGACGTGAACTTCTACGGCATTCAGGCGCATCCGGACCTGGTGGTGCCTGAGTTTGCTTCCTCGCTCGAACGAATGGCCGCTCATTACGTGAGTGAGTTGATTGCCTTCCAGCCGGAAGGGCCGTACATTCTGGGCGGCGCTTCGCTCGGTGCGACCGTCGCTCTGGAAATGGCGCGCCAACTCGATGCGGCGGGCCGCAAAGTGGCACTCCTGATCTCTATCGATGGTGCGCCTCAAAACACGGGCTGCGAGACATCGCGCTGGAACCCGCTTTACTACTGGAAGCTCCTTCGCAACGTGCCGTTCTGGATCATCGATGATCTTCTGGACAATTTCTCATTGGAGGTCTTTGTCCCGAGAGTCCGGCGCCGGGCCGTAGCGACTGTCAAGAGGGCTGCATCCCCGTTTCTTGGCCGCCAAAAGGGGCCTGTTTATGAGCTGGAAGGCTTCATGAACTTAACCGCGTATTCCGACAAGCAGGCCCAGTTCATGCGCACGCTCTACACAACTTTTAAGAACTATGTCGCCAAACCGTACCACGGCCGAGTGCTCCTGTATCAATCGCGAACCGAGCCGCTGACGCATCTGTTCGAACTGGATCAGGTCTGGCGCGGTGTCGCGACCGACCTGGAGGTTGTCCGTGTTCCTGGGACACACGTCAGCTTGATTCAGCCTCCGAACGTGCAACGGATCGCCGCGCATCTGAAGCAGCGCTTGGCGGCACTACCGAAGTCGAACAAGTCCGAACAACTCTCTCGGCAATCCGTGTAAACGAATTTCCGTCCATTCACTGGTCTTCGCACCGCTCTCTCTTCGTGTCACAATCAATAGATCCCATGATTGAGCAACTTCGCCCGGGCGCGCACGCCCGCGACGCCCGTGTGGTCCTGTTCGATTTCGACGGCACCATCTCGCTCATCCGCGCCGGCTGGATGGACGTTATGGTTCCCATGATGGTCGAGATCCTGCTGGATTTGAAGTCGGGCGAAACCGAAGCCGAACTGCGCGCCATTGTCGAGGAATTCGTCGGCCGCCTCACCGGCAAGCAGACCATGTATCAGATGATCGAGCTCGCCGACAACGTCAAGGCTCGTGGCGGTAATCCCCCCGATCCCCTGGTGTACAAGAAACGGTACCTCGATCTGTTGCACGAGAAGATCCGCGATCGCCTCGAAGAGTTGGAATCGGGCGCCGCGTCGCCTGAAAAATATCTCGTGCCCGGCGCGCGCGAGCTGCTCGAAGCTCTCGCAGCGCGCGGTCTGAAAATGTACCTGGCGAGCGGCACGGATCAGGTCTACATGCGCAAGGAAGCCCGCCTGCTCGATGTCGACCGCTACTTCACGGGTGGCGTCTTCGGCGCACTCGATGACTACAAGAGTTTTTCCAAAAAAATTCTTATCCAGCAGCTCATCGCCAAAGCCGAATGCAAGGGCGGGGAATTCCTAGGCTTTGGGGACGGCTACGTCGAAATCGAGAACATCAAGGAAGTCGGCGGCGTAGCGGTTGGAGTCGCCACCGCCGAGCCTGAATGCGCCGTGGTCGACCAGTGGAAGCGCCAGCGGCTCGCCGGCGTAGGCGCGGATTTCATCATTCCAAACTTCCTCTGCCATCGCGAACTCTTGCACACGCTGTTCCTCAATGGCAAGTAAATACGAGGTGTTTGACCGCTCGCGGCTCCTCATCCAGCCGCTCGCCGAGCGCGTGAATGACCTCCAGCTCTCGCACTGGCTTGCGCTCGACGCGCCCACGCCCCCGTACTCGCATCCGCGGCTTTCCGATGTGGCAGGCCGCATCGTCGAAGCAACCGCGCGCGGCGCGGCCCGCATTCTCATGATGGGCGCGCACGTGCTCCGCGCCGGCGTCAGCCGCCACATCATCGATCTGATAGAGCGCGGCATGCTCGACCACATCGCCATGAACGGCGCCGGCATGATCCACGACTACGAGCTCGCGCGCATCGGCGCCACTACCGAAAGCGTGGCGCGCTACATCCGCACCGGCGAATTCGGCCTCTGGCGCGAAACTGGTGAACTCAACGACTGGGCCGCTGAAGCCGCCGCGCTCGGCCTGGGCCTCGGCGAAAACGCCGGCCGCCGCATCGACGGGAGCGGCTATCCGCATAAAGATCTCAGCGTCCTCGCCGCCGCGTACCGCCGCTCGGTTCCGGTCACGGTCCATGCCGGCATCGGCTACGATATTCTGCACGAGCACCCCAACTGCTACGGCGCAGCCGTGGGCGCCGCCAGCTACCGCGACTTCCTGGTTTTCGCCCGAACCGTCGAGCGCCTGGAGGGCGGGGTACTGCTCAGTTTCGGCTCCGCCATCATGGCCCCCGAGGTTTACCTGAAAGCGCTCGCCATGGCCCGCAACGTCGCCCGCCAGGAGGGCCGTGAAATCCGCCATTTCGCAACCGCCGTCTTCGACCTGGTGCCGATCCACGGTGACATCCACCACGAGCTGCCGAAAACCGACCCCGGCTATTACTTCCGGCCGCAAAAGACTATTCTGGTCCGGACGGTGGCCGATGGCGGCGAGAGTTTCTACTTCTGCGGCGATCACCGGGCGATTCTGCCGGCCCTCCGGCGCGCGATTCTTGAGAAAAAATGACCACAGCCGAGATATTGGCAGCATTCTCAAAGCTTTCCGCGCTGGTGGTGGGCGACATTTGCCTCGACCGCTGGTGCACCTACGATCCGGCGACATCTGAAGCTTCACGTGAAACGGGAATTCCGCGGATCGGAGTGGTCCGGACCGAAGTTACGCCAGGAGGGGGAGGAACTGTTGCTAACAATCTGGTAGCGCTTGGGTTATGCCGGGTTGCCGTGCTGGGAGCGGCAGGCGATGACGGCCACGGCCTGGAACTCAAACGGGCGCTGGGCCGCCAGCATATTTCTTCGGAAATGTTGATTCGCTCCTCTCGAATCGTAACTTTCACATACACAAAACTTATCAATGCTATTACAGGCAAAGAAGATCAGCCACGCGTCGACTTCATCACAACCGTTCCGCTCGACACTCAGGTTGAACAGCAGGTGCTGGATTTATTACCAGAAGCCATTGATTCATTTGACGTTATTCTCATATCCGACCAGGCCGAAACCAGTGCTGGCGGCGTCGTGACCCCGGCGGTTCGTAACCGGTTGGCCGAATTGGCCGTTCACCATCCAGCCAAGGTTTTCTGGGCCGACTCGCGGGCCCGCATGGAAATGTTTCGGAACGTTGTGGTTAAGGGGAATCGGGATGAGGCCGAGGCGGCCTGCTCGAGGGCGTTTGGTCATCCGGATCTTCAAGTGTTGCGAGAACACTGCCATGCTAAATTGCTGATTGTAACGGAGGGACCCGAGGGATCGCGCATTGTGGAACAAACCGGCGAGCAATTTTGCAAAACAAAGCCAATCCCAAATCCGGTCGACATCTGCGGCGCCGGAGACGCATTTTCGGCGGGCGCGGCAATGGCACTCGCCGTAACCGGTTCGGCAGTGGACGCGGTGCGGTTCGGCAATCTCGTGGCGTCGATCACGATCATGAAAAAGGGCACTGGAACCGCTTCACCGGCGGAAGTTTTGGAGGCGGCGCGCGGATGAACACGCTCGCGGTGGATATTGGCGGGACGAAATTCACCGTCGCACTTTTCGAAGACGATCGCATGGTGCGGCGGGAATCGCGGCCGACGAATCGAACCGGTGCGCGCGACTGGATGCTGGAGCAGGTCGTGGAAATCGCGAGCGCATGGAAACGCGAGGCGCCCTTTGAGCGTTGCGGTATCGGCTTCGGCGGGCCCGTGGACTTTCGACAGCAGCGCGTAGCATTCTCCACGCACGTCGGCGGTTGGAACGATTTCCATCTCACGGAGTTTCTGGGGAACGCGCTAGGCGTGCCGGCCATCATGGACAACGACGCGAACGCCGGAGCGCTGGGCGAGGCCACATACGGCGCGGGGCGGGACCACTCGCCGTTGTTCTACATGACGCTCTCGACCGGAATTGGTGGCGGCATTTATTCCGATGGCAAGATCTGGCGCGGTGCGGATGGCTGGGCGGGCGAGATCGGACACCTTACGATTCGGCCCGACGGTCCGGAATGCCTGTGCCAGGCGCGCGGCTGTTTCGAGCGGATGTGCTGCGGCCTGTGGCTCGAGCGCGATTACGGCAAGAGCGCCAAAGAGCTGTTGTGCGACCCGGGTTTTGTGGCGCGCTATGTAGTGGACCTCGCGCTTGGCTTGAAGGCGTGTATCATGTTACTGAATCCATCGCGCATCGTAATCGGGGGCGGCATCACCAACGCCGGGGAAGCGTTATTCGGGCCGCTGCGCGAGGAACTGGACCGGCAGATTACAGACTGGTCAGGTGCACGGGTTGACGTGGTTCGGGCCGCGCTGGGTGACGATAGTGTTCTGTATGGCGCGCTGGCGCTGACCAAGACATTGACATGAAGTTTCCATCTGAGTACAAGACTGAGCTCTTGAAAGCTCTCGACACGGTCGACCTGAGCCTGGTCAATCAGGCGATTGAGTTGTTCAAAGACGCACGCGCCAATGGCCGCCACATCTTTGTGTGCGGCAACGGCGGCAGTGCTTCCACGGCATCGCACTTCGCCTGTGACATCGTGAAGGGCGCGAGCTACAACCGTAACCAGCGATTCCGCATCATGGCGCTGACCGATCAACTGGCGACGATCACGGCTTATGCGAACGATGTGAGTTACGACAGCGTGTATGTGGAGCAGCTTCGCAACTTTGCGCAGACGAGCGACCTGGTGATGGGGATCAGCGGCTCGGGCAATTCGCCGAACGTGCTGCGCGCGCTAGAGTACGCGAACTCCATCGGGTGCAAGACGATCGCGCTGACGGGGCGCGACGGCGGAAAGCTCGGCCCACTGGCCCAACTCAACATCCAAGTAGGCGCACCGCACATGGGGCGGATTGAAGACGCGCACATGATCGTGTGTCACATGATTGCGTACTACTTCATGGATGGGGAGAAGTAGGACGAGAGGTTTCTGTCCCGGGGGCCTCTTCCGGGAAACGGGCGGTCCCCGGGTTTCCCTTGGGAGGACTTCGCGGATGCTGCCCAGCGTAGGGAGATAGTAGAGGAGATACTGCGAATCAGCGAATAGCGGAGGACACAAGATGACGCGAAGGATACTTTTCAATTGGGCTGCGAGCGGCGGACTTGCCCACGTTTTCCTTGCGCGCGGGCAGCAGTCTTCAGGGAAGGAGCCCAAACCGCTCGACACTCTGCCGGGCACGGAGAAAAACCGCAAGCTGAAGGTCGTGTTCGTAGGCGCACATGTCGATGATTGGATTTTCTCTGTCGGAACCCTCGCACGGTACGTGCGTGAGGGGCATGCTGTCCTATGTTTCTCTTTCACGCCGGGGGACTCTCAGGCGATGGCTGACGGCCAGCACATGTCCCTTGACAGGCTCGCGGCGCTACGGCGGGAAGACGCGATGCGGGGAACCAAACTCTTCGGCGCGCAGCTCAAAATCTTGAATCAGCACAACCAGAAGATGCGCGTTGATCCCGAGACGTACGACGAGTTCAACAAGACGTTAGCGGCCGAGGCCCCAGATGTCGTCTTCGGCTTGTGGCCCCTTCAGTTTCATCCCGATCACCGTGCTGCTGGGAACTTCGCATTCAACGCGTGGTTACAGAGCGGAATGAGATTTGACTTTTATTTCTGCGAAACTTGGCCTGGTGACGAGACGACGCCGCAACTGTTCACGCCCAATCGCTGGGTGGACGTCGAGTCGGTCATGGACTTGAATCGCGAGGCGATCGTCGCCAACACTCTTGAGGGTAAAGCCTTGTGGGCCGACTACGAGATGTGCACGAAATTCCGTGGCCGAGGTTACGGATGCCAATACGCCGAAGCATTCATCCGCATTGTTACCGTCGCCTCTGTTAATTCCGAGAACCTCGCGCCTCGCCGATGGTTTTCGGGCGGGCTCGAGCTCAGGCACGACGAGTAGCCAAATTCCTTGGGGAACCCGGGAACGCGCCGGCGACTTGCCACTCCGCCCATAACGGTCTAACGTTGAACTATGACGCTCGAAGCCCTCAAGCAAGCGATTGCCGAGCTGCCGGCCGAGGAGAAGGCCGCTCTCACCACCTGGCTCAACGAGCAAGAGATGGACGCGTGGGACCGGCAAATGCAGAATGACTTTTCGCCGGGAGGTCGAGGGATACGTCTTGTCGAAAAGGTCAAGTCCGATATCCGCGCCGCCAAGTTCAGGCCTATGGACGAAAAGGGCACATAATCGTCAGAAGCGAGCCGATAAACAGTTTTAACTTTTCCGCCGGAATCCACTGCATCCCTCGTTGCGGCTGAAGCCGCTCGGCCAGGTGTGGAGCGCGCGGGTGAATCAGGACTACCGGGCTCTCGCTTACCGCGAAGGTCGAGTCTTTTACTGGTTTTGGATCGGCTCTCACCAGGGGTATGAATGAATCCTCGCCCGGTGAAGCTGAGCTCGAAGGCGTTGTTGACGGCGCCAGCGCCCGCGCTATCTACCTCTACTCCTCGGCGGCGCTGCCCGCTTGCTTCCTAAAATCCTCCATCTTCACGTACGGGCGTTCGGCTTCGTCAAACGCGCACTCGGCTTCGGGCTGGATCAGTTGCAGGATCGTGAAAACACCCAGAACGGTGCCGAGCGGGAACAGGGCGCAGACCAGCCACGCGACAACGAGGCAGAATGTCCGGCGCTCGTGATTCTGGAGCGCGGTGGCGACTTCGAACGCAGCCAGAGCCATCGTGGCTCCGATCAGGAGGATCAAGAAGGAGAGGACCAGTCCCACCAGCCCACCGAGGATGCGGTAACAAATCGCGAGCGCATGCAGATTGCGATCGAGTTTCGACATCAGATCGATTTTACGCTTTCTTCTTTGCGAAGGCGATGGCGCTCCAGCGGTCGTTGACGGCGCAAATCTTGTAGTCCACAAGGCCCACCGCGAGGGCGGATTCGCGGATGAACTGTTGGGTGATGCCAGCCTGCTGCCCGCCCTTCGGCCAGATGACCCAAAGCTTGGTTTGCGCGGCCGGAGACTGGCGAATACGGCTGAATAGACCGGGAGCTATTTTCTCGTCATAGGCGACGTGGTGGCCGGCGGCGCGGAGAGGTTCTGTAAACGCCGCGGATTCCTGGGCTTTCCAGTGGAAGAGCCGGACGCGCGCCATGGCTGCCATGATAATCCAACCAGCCTAAAGAAATTTCCCGTATCCGCCGAATACAGGCGTATGAGCTACCGGGCAATAGCAAGACGAAGCGTGCCGGTTTTGCAGGTGACGAGCGCGCTGGTACTTCTGGCTGGCGCAGTGATGCGCGGTCAAAGCGTCACGGTGACGTCGTCGCCGGGGACCATCAACCAATCCTACATAGAGGGCGCGAAATTGCCCGCGGCGCAGACGATCGCGGTGAATTCCAGCGCGGCCGGGGCGACTTACACGGCAACCATTGCGCCAACGGGTACGACCACAACGGCGGAATGGCTGACGCTCAGCACGTCCTCCGGAACCTTGCCCGCAAGCGTTGTGCTGTATTCGAATCCCACCGGACTGGACGCGGGGACGTACACCGCGTCGGTGACTTTCGCGCCGGCGGCGGCTGTTCCACCGGGCACGGCGGGCGTCACGAACGTAAAGCTCATCGTCACGGAGCCTTTGCCGACATTGACCATGAATCCGACTTCGATGACGTTTTCCGCCGCATCCCCACCCGTAGCGCCGCAGACCGTGACATTGACCACAACAGAGGGTCCGGTTGCGTTTTCAGCCTCCGCCGGCACATCGGCCTGGCTGACAGTCTCACCCACAAGCGGCGTGGTGCTGCCGGCTGCTCCCGTGACCCTGACGGTGAGCGTGAACGCGAGCGTGTTGGGTGCGCAATTGGTTCCTTACACGGGACGAATCACGCTGACGGAGCTCGGAGCGGCGAGCAAGACCCAGACGATCCCCGTCAGTTTCACACTCAATTACCAACTGCCAACGGTAACGGCTCTCTGGCCACCCACGGGGAAGGCGGGAGCAGGCGCGACGACGGTCACCGTTTTCGGAACGAACTTCGGATCGGCGTCGGTGGTGAATATTGTCGGCCCCCCCGTGGTTCCCTTGACTACGGTATATGAGAGCCCGATAGCTCTCAGCGCGGTGATTCCGGCGTCGCAACTGGCATCGGGAGCATCGCTGACACTTGAGGTGATCAATCCCGCACCGGGCGGGGCCTCGGCCACCACCCAAACGTTCACGTTTACGCCGACGATCGATGAGGCAGTGAACTCAGCCAGTTTTCTCCCCGGGGGAGCGCCGGGGGAAATCATCAGCCTGTTCGGCGCCAATATCGGTCCCACAACTCCGGTCTCATTCACCGCCGCCGCCAACTACATCAGCAACAGCTTAGGAGGGGTGAGTGTGAAGGTGGACAATGTCGCCGCGCCCATCGTTTATGTCAGCCAGCACCAGATTAACGTGCAGATCCCTTATGAGGTGGCGCTCGGCCCGGGCATGGCGATCGTCGTGACCAACGGGGCCAATCCGTCGGCGAATGGCACCATCAATATCGCGGCAACCTCGCCGGGCATCTTCGCGTCGCCGGATTCCACCGGTGTGATGTGGGCCTCGGCGCTCAACACGAGGAAGACCACTGGGGTTGTCTCCGTCAACTCGTCCACCAATGCGGCTCACGTCGGCGACACGATTACCTTGTACGTAACTGGAGAGGGGATGTACAGCAACGCGCCCACGCCGGTGGATGGGTACGTGATTCCCCCGGGTACCCTTCACACGGATCCCGCGATGCCGACGCTGAATGCGGCAGTCACGTCCACTATTGCCGGTGTAAATGCGCCGGTCACATACAGCGGACCTTTTGCCGGCGGCATGCTGGGAGTGCTCGAGGTGGACCTTACGGTTCCCGCGCATACGACTAGCACGAAAGGAGTTCCGGTGGTGGTTACGGTGGGGGGAAATGCAGCACAGGCCGGTGTGATGGTGGCAACGCAACCGTAAACCGCAGCAATCCCCGTCGGGAGATGCACAGCCTGCTGGTATACTAGGTGTATCGCTTTATGAACAACCGCGCGAAGTTCCTGATCGTGGTTAGCTCGACTTTGTTGGTGCTGCTGCTTCTGCTGGGCACCGTTCTGGGCAAGGGTACTTCCTCCGAAGGCCCCTACCGCAACCTGGGCGTCTATACCGAAGTGCTGTCACGCATCAAAGGGGAGTACGTCGAAGAGCCCGACTTGAAGAGTGTCACGCTGGGCGCCTTGAACGGGATGCTGGAGTCGATTGACCCGTTTGCCAGCTACCTGAACGCCGACCAGTACAAGGAGTATCAGAAGCACGACGACTCGCTCAAAGGCGATGTAGGCTTGATCCTGTCGAAGCGCTTCGGCTACATCGGCGTAGTGAGCTCCGTTCCTGGTTCTCCGGCGGCGAAGGCGGGGCTGACTACCGGCGACATCGTCGAGACTATCAAGGGCGTCGCTACGCGGGATATGCCGCTGGCGTACGCCACACTGCTGCTGCGCGGGGCGCCGGGCAGCACGATCGACATCACGGTGCTGCGGCACAGTCCGGAACCGCAGAAGATGACGCTGACGCGCGCGGTTCTGAATCCACCGCCCGTGGAAGAAAAGATGATGGCGGACAATGTCGGCTACATCCGTCCGGAAACGCTTTCCGCGGCGCGGGTGCAGCAAGTGGCCACCGACGCTCGTGATCTCGAAAGCAAGGGCGCAAAGAAACTTGTGCTCGACTTGCGGCAGTGCGCGGTGGGCGAGCCTGAGGATGGAATCGCGCTGGCGGACCTATTCCTGGACAAGGGTCTCGTGACGTATCTGCAAGGGCAGCGTGTGCCGCGGCAGGATTTCAAAGCCGAGGCATCCAAAGTTGTCTGGAAACTGCCCGTGGTGGTGCTGACGAACCGGGGCACGGCGGACGGGGCGGAGATTGCCGCCGCGGCGCTGGAAGACAACAAACGCGCCCAGGTGGTGGGCGAGCGGACTTACGGCGATGCGTCGTTGCGCCGGGCGCTGACGATGGATGACGGCAGCGCGATCATTCTATCCGTTGCGAAATACTACTCTCCCGGCGGCAAAGCGATTCAGGACGTAGGCGTCACTCCCAACGAAGCGGTGCAGGAACCGGAGCCGCAGCTCGATACCGATGAGGATGGCGAAGCGGTGCGCCCGGACGCAGCGGAAGCCGAGCACAAACCCGGCGACGATCCGATCTTGAAACGGGGCGTGGAAGTTCTCTCCAAGTAGGCCTTGCCGGCTGGCGCATCGCCGGCCGCTCTCGCACGGACCCATCGTTATTACGGCCAGATAGCGTTATCCGGCGTGTGGACGCTTCCAGGGTGACATCCTGTCACCGGGTCGCGTGCAGCGGGCGGAGTGCCAGCGGCTAAGTCCATTTATTTCCAGTTACGAGGGTTTCCGCGGATTTGGTACGGGGATTGCCCTAAACAGAATCCGGTAGTCAAATGCGGTTCCAAGTATCTATTTTCCATACTTGTGCTGTTTCATTTCCGCGGGCGCTCGTAACACTGCTGCTTCAACTGCCCGCGCAAGATCCGAAGCTGCTCCAGGCAGCGGCCCTTCTCCCGGGGCCGTTCGCGACTCCATCCAGGCCACGGTGTCGCTGGTCACCCACGCTGCGATGGCCTGGGGCGCTTCGGTCTTTTTTTGTAGCTCAGAAATGTTTCAACCCGGAGGCGTGCTACTGATGCCGACGAAAGCGAAGTTGTTTATCGCGCTCGCAATCATCCCCGGACTCATCATGCTCGCATTGGGGGTATCGCACTGGGAATCCGCCGATCCGGTGCGTTTTATGGTCTATCTGTTGCTGGCCCTGGTAGCCTCTACGCTCAAGGTACGGCTTCCCGGGCTTACCGGCACGATGTCACTGAACTTCCTGTTTATCTTGATTGGTGTTTCGCAGATGAGCTTTTCCGAGACGCTGGCACTCGGCGCCATTGCCACCGTGACACAATGCTTGTGGCACTCCAAGAGCCGGCCAAGCATAGCGCAGGTGCTGTTCAACGTGGCGGCTCTTACGATGGCCATCACAAGCGCGAGCTTCATCTACCACCTGCCCCAGATTCAGCAGGTGAACGGAAGGGTTGTCGTTCTGTTGGCACTGGCGGCGTGCTTCTTCTTCCTGACCAATACAGTGCTGGTGGCAACGGTATTGGCGCTCGTGGAAACACGGCGGTTCGCGCACGTTTGGCAGCAATGCTATTTCTGGACTTTCCCTTACTATCTGGTTGGGGCGGCCATCGCGGGACTAGTGAGCTTATCGAGCGAGTACGTGGGTTGGAGAACCGCGTTGCTCATCGTTCCGATCATGTACTTGGCTTACTTACACTATCGCCTGGATGTTGAGCGGCACATGGCGCAAAGCAACAATATCGAAGCGTAAGGCAGGCAAGATAAATCTAGCGGACCGGTCAGTGACAATTTGTCACCTGGAGCGAGACTGCTCCATGTTTCCAAATACATCCCCTTTATTCTTGATTCAATCATTTAGGTACAGTTAACAGCTTTGGTGCCTAGTGTAGTGCGGCATAAATAGTAACGATTATAGAATACGCGTCGTCTTTACAATAGGAGGACCGAAGACGATGCGTGTGGCGCGACCCGTGGTTCTGAGTTCTGACCAGCAAGAGATCCTGGAATCTCGGGCCCGAGCTCGCAGCGCGCCGGCACGGAGCGTGGAACGAGCGCGGATCGTTTTGTTGGCCGGAGCGGGGCTGCAAGATCAGCAGATCGCGGCGGAGTTGAAGATCACACCGGAGAAGGCCGCGCGCTGGCGGAATCGGTTTCTGGACGGTGGTTTTGCGGCGCTGGACAAAGATGCGCCGCGCCCGGGAAGAACACCAACCATCACACCGGCCCAGGTGCAAGAGGTGATCCGGAGAACCACGCAGGAGAAGCCCGACAACGCGACCCACTGGAGCACGCGCACCATGGCAGAGGCCGCAGGCGTCAGTGAAAAGAGCGTGCGCCGGATCTGGCAGAAACATGGTCTGAAGCCGCACTTGGCGCGGACCTTCAAGGTGAGCCACGATCCCGAGTTCGCCGAGAAACTGGACGCCATCATCGGGCTTTATCTCAACCCGCCAGAACACGCCATCGTCCTCTGCGCCGATGAGAAGAGCCAGATCCAAGCACTGGACCGCACGCAACCTGGCCTGCCGCTGAAGAAGGGACGCTGCGGAACGATGACCCACGACTACAAGCGCAACGGAACGGCAACCCTGTTTGCGGCCATGAGCACGCTCGATGGCACCGTAATCAGCATGTGCGACGACCGGCACCGGCATCAGGAGTGGCTGAAATTCCTGCGCGTGATTGACCAAGTCACCCCTGCAGGCAAGCAAATCCATCTGATCGCGGATAACTATGCCACGCACAAACATCCCAAGGTTGAGAAGTGGCTGGCCCGCCATCCGCGCTTCCACGTGTACTTCACTCCCACCAGCAGTTCATGGCTGAACATGGTGGAGCGTTTCTTCCGTGACCTCACTCAGAATCGGCTGCGGCGAGGCATCTTCCGCGACGTCGAGGAACTGATCATGGCCATTGGCGACTACATTGACCAGCACAACGACCATCCCAAACCGTTTGTCTGGACCGCCAAAGCGTCCGATATTCTGGAAAAGGTCAAGCGCGCCCGCCACGCGCTGCATAATCGTTAATCTGCATGCCGCACTACACTAGCATGCTGTTAACTTTCGTGATGAAGCGAGGTAACTCCGAAATTAAGTGTCCTGGAATAGCTAACCGGTCGGGCGATTCGGTTGTGTGGGGAGGCGCCATTCCTGCCCGGCACCAGCTTCCCGTGTGATATCCTTTTTCCGCCCTGCATATGAATAGACGAAAGTTTCTTGGCTCGGCCGTTTCGAGTGCGTCCCTGACGGCGGTTCGGGCCACACCATCGCCCGCTGCGCACACCAAGGCGCTCATGAAGGCGGGAACGCAGCATGATTCATCCGATGAGTCGCTGCGCGTGCTGGCGGCGTTCGGCGTGGAGCACATCTGCTGCACGCTTCCTTCGCCCAAGCTAGACACGCACTGGTCAGTGGAGGAATTGGCGCGGCTGCGGGAGCGAGTGGAATTCCATGGAATCAAACTGGACATGGTGCCGCTACCGTTGAGCTCGAATTACATCACCCGGTACGAGAATCCGGAGATTCTGCTGGGAAAGAGCCCGGAACGGGACCGCGAGATCGATGACATCTGCCAGATGATCCGCAACGCGGCCAAGGCGGGCATTCCGGCGCTCAAGTACAATTTGAACATCCTGGGGGTGGTGCGGACCGAACCGACGCGGGGGCGGGGCGGTTGCCAATACAGCACGTTTGTTTACGACCAGGCGCACCAGGAGCCACCACTTACGGAAGCGGGGCCTGTCAGCGCCGATGCGTATTGGGAGCGCATCAGTTACTTCCTGGAGCGCGTGATTCCGGTCGCCGAAGAATACAAAGTGCGGATGGCGTGTCATCCGCACGATCCGGGAATGCCTAGTGACCGGGGATACCGCGGGGTACAAACGGTTCTGGGCAGCGTGGGTGGGTTGAAGCGGTTCGTCGCGATCCAAGCGAGTCCATATCATGGCTTGAACTTCTGCCAAGGGACGGTCTCGGAAATGCTGCAAGACCCTGGCCGGGAGATCTTCGATGTGATCCGCTACTTTGGGACACGGCGCAAAATTTTCAACGTGCACTTCCGGAACATCCGCGGGCGCTTTCTGAATTTTCAGGAGACGTTCCCGGATGATGGGGACGTGAACATGATCCAGGCCATGCGCGTGTACAAAGAGGTGGGCTACGAAGGCATGATCATGCCGGACCACGTGCCGAAGATCGAAGGCGACGCCGGCGGACGACAGGCGTTCGCATTCGCGTTCGGCTATATCCAGGCGCTGATTCAGATGGCCAGCCAAGAGATCTGATTGCGGAGCTAGGCCGTGAGCAGGGCGAAGTTGGCGAGCCGCTTAAGATTTACGTCCAAGTGCTCGGGGGTGATTTCGACCGAACTGACGCGAGCGCGTAACTCTGTGAATAGCTGCTCCCGATTGCGAGTTCCATCGAGCAGCAGGATCAGCTGACGTACGGTTTCATCTTTTATTTCTGTGCAGCCGTAAGCCAAATTTGAAACGACGACGATGCCGTTGCGGATTTGCGCGCGCGCTACAGGGCTTGCCACGGGCGTTTCTGAAACCTCCACCGTGAAGACCGGCGCGCGCAGGTAGAGTTCCAGTAATTTGGCGGAGTAAAGCTTCACGATTGCTTCCGACAACCAGGCCGCATCTTCCGCCTCGGGCGGCCCATTAGGAACGCCCTCCCGGCCGGAAAGGACCCGTGCAGTCTGCAACAGATCTGGCATAGGGAGAGTTCCGGGCCAGATTCGGCCGAGGTGCAACAAGGCCGCCTTGGTGATCGGATGATTCGACGTAATCTTCCCGGTGCTATGAAACTGGAACTCCTCGGCCGTAGTGGAGCAGACGTCCGGGTGCGGAGACACGGGTTGCACGTCCGACGACGCGGACATCTTCCACACTTGTGCGGCGTCAAGCCGGCGCTCCAACCGGAGTTCGGAGTGGCACAACAACGTCTGACGAAATGTGTTCAGTTTCAGGAAGTCGACATATTGTTCGCGGGCGAGATCATCACCCTGAGCGAGAGCACGAATTCTATCTGTGACTTCGGGGGGATAGGCACCGGCCTGCATGGTGGAAAGGCGAGCCTCGGAAAGATACTGCAACCCATGGCGCGAGGCATCGGCGAGGAACTCGTGAAAATAGAATCGGTGGTTGTGCTCGCCGAGCTCGTCATGATAGAAAGCCGCGGGACTTCGCTCCAGAATGGATTGCAGTTCGGAACGCAGAAACGCGGCATAAGGGTCGTCTTCCGGGTGCGCCTGGACCAGGAATTCGAGTAGCTCGCAGGCTTGCCGCACCTGCTCTCGCGGAGAGGCGATGTGCCGCGTATGAAAGCGCATCATCTCGCGGATGGCGTCGCGGAGATGGCCGCCCGGATACGCGTTGTAGCTGATGAACGCCACGCCGTTCGGCGCGAGGTTTGACCGGCAGATCTCCAGAATTCTCTCGCGCACAGGGGGTGGTACCCACGAGTACAGGCCGTGGGCAATGACGTAATCGTACTCTCCAAAGTCCGCGCCGAGATCCATCAGGTCGCGTTGTTCGACTCGAATGTTCATTAAGCCGAGTTGGTTGATCAGCTCCTGAGCCCTGGCCACTGCCGAGCCCGCAAGATCGATGCCGGTAAAAGTACCATTGGGGAGACAGAAAGCCATGGGTACAAGATTGCCCCCGTCGCCCGATCCGAGTTCGAGCACGCGGCAGGTTTCGACCGGAGCGGGAGTCATGCCGAACAAGGTGGCGACTGTTGCGAGGCGGTTCGGATGCGTTTGCGCGAATGCCGCGCCGGGATAAGGAAACTCGTCGTAAACCGTTTGCATTACCTGAAACCGGCAACTACGCGGCGGGCCGGACTACTTTGGCCTGGCGCATGGCCTGATTTGCCAGATGCGAGGTACGAGCGGCTTCCACGCCGGCGCGAACGTTGGCATTGGGAGCCTCGCGAGTGCGGAGACACGTCAGCCAATTCTCGAGATTGGTCTTTGTGCCGTCACCGGTGCTCTTCATGACGATCTCGGGCTCCGGAAGCTCGCGGTCACTGCGGTGATCGCTGGCCTCGCGGTACACCCAAAAACCAGCGCGTGTCAGCTTCATGATGCCTTCCGAGCCGCGAAAGACGATGCCGCCATCTTCGAGTGAGCTGACCATCGTGCCGCTGTAGGTGGCGGTGTAGTTCTGCGGGAAGATCATCGACGCATGGACCGTGTCCGGGCATTGTAATTCGCGCAGGGCGTGCGTGGAGCCGGAAGACTCCACCGAGCTGGGCAGGGGGCTATTCATGTACCACTGCACGACGTCGATCCAGTGGGTCATCAGATCGGTGAAGATGCCGCCGCCGAAATCCCAGAAGAAGCGCCAACGCCTGTACTTGACCGGGTCGAATGGTTGATCGGGAGCGGAACCAAGGAATCGTTTCCAATCGAGGCGAGTGGGATCAATTTCCGGTTCCAGGTCCTGCCAACTAGGTCGGACGTAATTCTGATACCAATACATCTCGGCGAGAGTGATCTGTCCCAGGCGGCCGGCCTGTACGAGTTGCTTGGCGACCTGGTAGTGATCCCAGCTCCGCTGCTGCGTTCCGGTGGCGACTACACGCTTTGACTTTTCGACGCCGGCAATTAACCGGTCACCTTCTTCGAGAGTGTGAGTGATGGGCTTTTCGCAATAGACATCCTTGCCGGCGGCGACGGCATCGAGCGTCATGCGAACGTGCCAGTGATCCGGCGCACCGATCACGACGGCATCGATATCGTTGCGATCGAGGACCTGGCGATAGTCGCTGACAGGCGTGGCCTGCTTGCCTACGGTGTCCACCGCTTCGTAGCGGCGAAGCTCGTTGATGTCGCAGGCGGCGACGATTTCGTTGCCGGGGAGGCTGGTCAGCAACTCCGCGAGGTACGTGCAGCGCCCGCCGGTGCCGATCAGACCGACTCGAATGCGGTCGTTAGCGCCAAGCACGCGATTACTCGCGTAAAGTGCGCCGGCCGCGGTAGCGATGAAGGTTCTTCGGTTCACAGGAGTAAGTTATCACAATGCCACAGGAGTGGCGTTCGAGCTGGACTTGAGAAGAGATAACTTCTCTTCCGCTACTTTCTTCACCTCACGAATGCTTGACGCCTTAATCTGCTCGTAACCGCGGATCTGGTCAGGAAGACTCGCCAGCTCAACGGCGAGTGTAAGACTCTCCGGCACCACATGCTCAAGTACCTCTTCAATGAGATTTCGGTACCAGGCAATAAGTTCTCGTTCCTCCCGCCGGATGGTGGAGTAGCCGAAGACATCAAATGGCGTTGAGCGCAGGCCTTTCAGCTTTGCGAGGATACAAAGCGCTGGACGGAACCACGGACCTATCGTCAACTTTTTCTTCAAGCCTAATGAGCGAAGTAACGGAGGATGCAGGTTATAACTCACTGATTCGACCGATTGCCACGTCTCGCGCAACTGCCGGTTGAATTCGGGTTGCGTAAGGAGGCGAGCCACTTCGTACTCGTCTTTGTACGCCATCAGCTTGAACAAGTAACGCGCGACCAGTTCGGCCAGAGCCGGCTCATGGGCCGCGACCTGGCTGACGAATGCGCGATACTCTTCGGCGTACTTTCGGTTTTGATAGCACTGAAGTTCCGTTGCGCGACGCTCGATCAGATTCAAAGACTGCGACACGGTTTCGGATTGCGCCAATAGCGCCTCGACGGCCTGCGCGTCTTCATAGTATTTGCGGCCCCAAAGAAGCGCTTCCAGATTGCGTTCGACCTCGACGCCGTTTAATCGAATCGCCTCTTCGAGGGACTTTGTCGAAACAGGGATCAAACCGGCCTGGTACGCAACTCCGAGGAGAAACACGTTCACTGCCAGATGGCTGGCAAAGAGAGCTTCAGCGATGCGGGTGGCGTCGACGTAGAGGTTGCGCCCCTTGCGCGTGCACGCGTCGATGATGTCGATGACGCGTGACGGGCCATACAGGACAGCCTGGCCACGGACAACGTCGCCGGTGGGAATTTCGGCGGTGTTAATGACGGCGACAGTGCGCAATGGATACGCGCGACTGAGATTGTCGGCGCTCGCGGCGCCGAGCAGGTCAAAGCCAAGGAGGAGGTCGGCGTTTCCGCAGCCAATTCTGGCCGAAGCTTCAACGGAGCGATCACTTAGGATAATGCTGGAAACTACGGCACCGCCCTTTTGCGCGAGACCCGTTTGATCGAGTGTGATCACGGAAGTGCCGTCCAGCCAGGCCGCCGTCGCCAGAAGGGCGTTGATGGTGACTACGCCTGTGCCGCCAATTCCGGGCGCGAGGACGGAATAACCTTCGCCGGCGGCGACTTTTTCTCGAGGCTCGGGGACTTCGGCAGCCGGTAGCTGGGGCACGGTTTTCTTACGCAAACCGGTACCGGGCGTGAGCTGGACGGTCACGAAAGAGGGGCAATCGCCGAGGACGCAGGAGTAGTCTTTATTGCACGACGACTGATGAATCCGGGTCTTCGGCCCAAACTCGGTTTGGACCGGATGGAGGCTCATGCAGTTGGACTGGCGGACACAATCTCCGCATCCTTCGCACACCGCTTCGTTGATCATCACGCGCAGAGTTGGCTCTGCGAGCTTGCCGCGGGACCGAAGCCGGCGTTTTTCGGCGGCGCAAAGCTGGTCGTAGATAATGACAGTGACGCCTGGAATTTGCTCCAGCTCGCGCATGACTTCAGCAAGCTCGTCGCGATCGCGTAGCGTTGCATTGGCGGCGAGGGGCACGTCCGCGTATTTTTCGAGTTCATCGGTGAGAACGAAGGTCTTGCGCACGCCTTCGGCTTCCAGCTTGCGGGTGAGCGCCGGGACGGGCAACGCGCCGCTCGGTTGCTGGCCGCCGGTCATGGCCACGGCGCCGTTATAGAGAATCTTGTACGTGATGTTGACCCCAGCCGCGACTGCCGCTTCCATGGCCAGCGAGCCGGAGTGAAAGTAAGTGCCGTCGCCGATGTTTTGAAAAATATGCTTCCGTTCGACGAACGGCGCCATGCCAATCCACGGAGCGCCCTCACCGCCCATGTGCGTCAGGAAGGCATAGCCACGGCCGGAATGCGCCTGCGAGGCTGACATTCCGTGACAGCCGATCCCGCCGGCGGCAACCTGGCCCTCCAGCAAGACCGTAGAGCGGTTGTGCGGGCAACCCGAGCAGAATGTCGGGGTGCGCGATCCGATTTTTTCGCGATGGCGGGCGGCGATTTCGCGAACCTGATTGAGGCGCTGCACGATGGATGCCCGTGGCGGCAGGTACCGGGCCAGCAGGAGCGCGAGTTTCTCGGGATCAAGCTCGCCAGTGGCGGGTAGGAGCACTTGGCCGTTCTCGTCCTGCTTGCCGAGGATCGGTGGGCGCACGGGCGCGTTGTAAAGAGCCTCGCGCAACTGGAGCTCCAGAAAGCTGCGTTTCTCTTCAATGACGAGAATCGTTTCGAGGCCGCGTGCGAACTCAGAGACAAATTGGGGTTCCAACGGAAACGTCATCCCGAATTTGGCGATGCGCACGCCGAGTGCATCCAACTCATCACGCCGGATGCCGAGGTCGCGCAAGGCCTGCATCAGATCGTAATAAGGCTTGCCCGCGGTGACGATGCCTAGGCGTGCGCCGCCGCGTGCACCGAACATTTGGTTCACCCCGTTGGCGCGAGCGAACTCACGCGCAGCACCAAGCCGGCGGTGGTTCACTTCATGCTCGAGCTGCAGCGTGAACGGAATGACCAAGCGGGCGTCATAGTGCTTCTTGTAGTCTGATGGAATCGTTACCGCCGGGCGATCCGAGTCAAGCTCCACGGTGCCGCCGCCATCGCAAACATTGGTCACCATCTTCATCGCCACCCAGGCGCCGGAGAAGCGGGAGAGCGCGATTGCGAGCAGGCCGAGGTCCAAAATCTCCTGCGTGCTGCCCGGATAGAAGACCGGGATGCCGAAGTTGTAGAAGCTGAGGTCGCTCTGGTGGGGGATTGTGGAACTTTTCGAAATATGATCGTCTCCGGCCAAGGCGAGCGCGGCGCAGTTCGGGCCTGTTCCCGCGAGATTCGCGTGGCGGAAAATGTCGCCGGAGCGGTCGACGCCGGGCCCTTTGCCATACCAAATGCCGACTACACCCGCGTACTTCGATTCGCCGAGGACGTGCGAAATCTGACTGCCGAAGATGGAAGTGGCGGCGACATCTTCGTTGACGGCGGGAACGAAATGGATGCGATGCTCGGTGAGGAGCGGGCGGGCACGCGAAAGGGCGAGATCGTAGCCGCCGAGCGGCGAACCCTCATAACCGGAGATGAAAGCCGCGGTGCTCAGGCCCACGCGGCGGTCGCGCCGCATCTGATCCATGGGCAGGCGCACGAGCGCTTGAATGCCCGTTAAATAGACCTGGCCGCGTTCCAACCGATACTTATCATCGAGTTCCATTCCGGGCAGTTACAAAATTCTATCAACGTTTGGAGAACCGCAGCCAGGATATAATGCGCTCCAGAATCGACAATGTCTCGTTATTTGGCTTTCGATCTGGGCGCGGAGAGCGGCCGCGCGATGCTGGGAACGCTTACAGCTCAACGGATCACGCTGGAAGATGTGCACCGGTTTGCGAACACACCGGTGCGAGTGCGCGGGTCACTCTACTGGGACACGCTGCGTCTTTGGCATGAGATTCAGCAGGGTTTGGCCGTTGCCGGCCGGGAGAAGCATCCCCCACTAGACGGCATCGGAGTGGACGCCTGGGGAGTGGATTTCGCCCTGCTGGGTCTGGATGGGACCCTGATTGAGAATGCCCGCCATTATCGCGATACACGCACGAACGGCGTGCCAGAAGCCGTGTTCAAAATTATCCCCCGCGACGAGATTTTTGCACACACCGGCGTCCAATTCATGCAGATCAACACGCTGTACCAGCTTTATGCGATGCGCCGGGCGGCGTCGCGCGCACTGGCGTGTGCGCGGACGCTACTCATGATGCCGGATCTGTTTAACTATTGGCTCACGGGCGTGGCGAAATGCGAGCTCACCGTCGCCAGTACATCGCAATTCTACAATCCGGGGCTGGCAAGATGGGCCGTTGAACTGTTTAACCGGCTGTATTTGCCCAAAACAATCTTGCCCGAGGTTGTGCAGCCCGGAGCACGGCTGGGCCCATTGCTGCGGGAAGTTGCGGAATCGAGCGGTCTGGGAGCGGTGCCAGTTTACGCGACCGGATGCCACGATACGGCTTCGGCAGTTGCGGCGGTTCCGGCATCGGGAGATAGCTGGTGCTACATCAGCTCGGGCACGTGGTCGCTGATGGGTGTGGAACTCGATGCGCCCGTGATCGACGACCGGTCGCTGGCTCTCAACCTGACGAACGAGATGGGAGCCGGGGGCAAGACGAGGTTGCTGAAAAATATAGCCGGGCTCTGGCCGCTACAGGAGTGCCGGCGAGCGTGGGCGCTGGCAGGCAAGGAATACAGCTACGAAGAATTGGCCACACTGGCGGCGAACGGGCATCCATTTTCAGCGGTCCTGGATCCCGACGCCTTTCTGGAGCCCGGCGATATGCCGGCCAAGATACGCGAGTATTGCCAGTCTAGTGGACAAGTGCCACCCGATTCTGTGGGGGCGGTGGTGCGCACGATTCTGGAGAGTCTCGCTTTTCGCTACCGCGAGGTGCTAGAGAGCCTGGAAACGCTGCTTGGGCGAAAACTGGAGACGATTCACATTGTTGGAGGCGGTTCGCGCAATCGGACTTTGAACCAGTTCGTCGCGGACGCAACCAATCGCACGGTCATCGCGGGGCCGTCGGAAGCGACGGCCCTTGGTAATGTACTGATTCAAGCCATCGGAGCGGGGGAACTATCCGGGTTGGCAGCGGCCCGCGAGATGGTTCGACGGTCCGTAACACTCGAGACTTTCACGCCACAGCGCGCGGAGGAGTGGCAACGAGCCTACGAGAGATTTCTCTCCATCGTCCGGCGGTGCTAACGGCTCGTGTAGTCGCCATCCACCATCAAATGCGTGCCGGTGATGAAGCTAGCCTCATCGGAAGCCAGAAACAGGGCTGCGTTGGCGACTTCTCGCGGCTCGCCTAGACGGTTGAGTAAATGCAGCGGGGCGACACGATCGCGCCATTGCTCAAACGTAAGGCCCAGGCGTGCGATCTCGCGGTAAGAAGCGCCAGTGAGGATACACCCCGGGCAGACGCTATTCACGCGGATTTTGAAGGGGGCAAAATCGAGCGCCATGCACTTGGTCATTGTGAGCACGGCGCCCTTGCTGGTGTTGTAAGTAGCGAAATCCGGCTGCGCGATGAGGCCGCTTATCGAAGCGATGTTGACGATGGAACCGCCGCCTGATGCCTTCATGTGCGGGATGGCGTGTTTCGAAACGAGCGCAGTGCCAATCACGTTCACGCCCAGCACTTTCTCCCAATCCGCCACTTCCGCCTGCTCGACGTTCTTCTGCGTAAAGTCGGCAGCGTTGTTTATTAGAATGTCGAGGGCTCCGAATCGCTCGAACGCCTGCCGGGAAATCGCGGATGCGCCAGCTTCCTGGGAAATGTCCGCCACCACCAGCACCGCTTGCGCACCGAGGTCCGTAACTTTCCGCAGCGCTGCTTCGCAGGCCGGCTGGCTGATGTCGTTAAGTACCAGGCGCGCGCCTTCTTCGGCAAAACGAATCGCAATGGCTTCGCCGATGCCGGCACCCGCTCCCGTGATGACGGCGGTCTTGTTCGCAAGCCGCACGCGGACGCTACTTGGAAAGGGGCACGGGGGTGAGGTCGCGGCTAGTTACGACCTTATCGATCATGCCGTACTCGACTCCCTGTTCCGGGCTCATGATGTAGTCGCGATCCACGTCACGCGCGATGCGATCGATCGGCTGTGTGGTGAAATCAGATAGGATCTTGTTCAGCGTCTCCCGCATCCGCAGAATTTCTTTGGCGTAGATGTCAATGTCGGCCGCCTGTCCGGCGAGCCCCTGCATGGAAGGCTGATGAATCATGATGCGCGAGTTCGGCAGGCTGAAGCGCTTGCCCTTGGTGCCGGCAGCGAGGAGGACGGCGGCCATAGAAGCTGCCTGGCCGACGCAGAAGGTCACGATGTCGGGCCGCACAAAGCTCATGGTGTCCAAAATGGCCAGTCCTGAAGTAATCGAGCCGCCGGGCGAATTGATGTAAATCGAGATGTCTCTTTCCGGGTCTTCGGCTTCTAGAAACAGTAACTGCGCGATGATCAGGTTGGATACCGCATCATCAATCGGGGTTCCCAGAAAGATGATGTTCTCCTTCAGCAGGCGCGAATAAATATCGTATGCGCGTTCACCCCTGGAGGTTTGCTCGACCACCATGGGGACCAGAACAGAATGGCCCATCGGATTCGTCTCCTCAGCTCTTAGTTCGGAAAGTTACGTTCTACTTCTTGACAACGGCGCGTTTCGGCCGGCGCTGCTTCTCGATCAATCGGCGTTTCTGCTCGAGGGCCTTCGCCAGATCCGCAATCGTGTTGCGCCCTAAATAATCCATGATACGCGAACGCACGGCTTTCCACGAGTCATGAAGAGGGCACGGCATGTCATCGGAGCACTCAGAGAGTCCGGCAGCGCACTTCTGATATTCGGTGAGGCCGTCCAGCGCCTCAACAATATCAACCAGGCGGATTTCATCTGCCGCGACGCGAAGGGAAAATCCACCGGTCGGGCCTTTACTGGAGCGCAGCAACCCCTTGCGGGCGAGCTGCTGCAAAATCTTGGCAAGAAAATGGGAAGGGATTTCCTCTTCGGCTGCGATGTTTTTGACCATCGCGTATTTCCCCTCAGGAACCTGTGCCAAGTGCACGAAAGCGCGAATCGCGTATTCAGCGGAGCGAGAGTAGATCATCAGTGATACCCGGATCTTATTCTACTCCATTGCGGCGGGGGATCATTGGGTCTAAATTGGTTCGGCGTTTCCGGGGCGCAAATAGGCCGGCGGAACCAATAGAGTCAATGCGTCGGGCACTAAGGAAATGGCGGCCGGCAGGCGCCCCGCTTTCTCGCCATCCACCTGGATGTAGATACGCCGATCTTCGGGATCGAAAACCCGAACGCATTGCGCCGATAGAAAAGTAACGCCGCGCATTTCCGGGAGGCGTCCAGTGATCATGCCGCAGAGGTACTTGAGGTAGGGCAGGGGAGTTCGTCCGCGGAACAGGACGACTTCAAAGCAGCCGTCAAGCAGGCTGGCGTGGCGAGCAATCTCGAAATCTCCGCCATAATTGCGCACGCGGCTCACCAGCGCGAATGAGGAGGCTGGGTGCCTGACGCCATCGACCTCGACCAGGAACTCGGGGTATCGCCGAACAACCTCGCTGAAGCCGCCGACCCAGTAGGCGCCCTTGCCCAAGCGCCGCTTGAGGCTGTCACTCAAGTTGTAAACGATGTGAGCATCAAATCCGATACCCGCCATCGAAAGAAAATATCGGGGTTTCGATGCGCCATCGAGGCGTCCGACCGCGATGCGCTGCGGAACGCATTCGGGCAGCAACGCGGCGGCCCGTTCGATATTGCGCCCCAATCCCATCTCGGTGGCGAGGACGTTGGCGGTGCCGGCAGGAAGAATGCCCAATGGAACCGACGTGTTTACTACGCCCTCGAGAACCTCATTGAGCGTTCCATCGCCGCCGGCTGCGAGGATAAGTCCGGTGCCCGAGTCAATTGCTTTACGAACCATTTCTCCCGCCGTGCCAGGGCCGCTAGTGGGACTCATTGAGATTGCGTAGCCGGCGTTCGACAGGAACTTAGCGGCACGCTCCAGTCGCGCACGGCCCTTTCCGCGGAGCCGGCCGGCAACAGGATTGTAGATTAAAGTTGTGTGACGTGAGCTGATAAGAAGACCTGTTTGGCGAGAACTATGGGTACCTGCCTGCGTGTGCACTGGGATCATTATAATGGGAATCGCATGAAGGCCAAACTCGTTGACGAGGTGGACGAACTTCGAAAAACACTTCGCCATCACGAAAACCTCTATTACGTTCTGGACCAGCCGGAAATCACTGACACCGAGTATGACAGCCTGATGAACCGGCTGCGGGACATCGAGACACGACACCCCGAACTTATTACGCCGGACTCGCCCACGCATCGCGTCGGCGGCAAGCCTCGCGAAGGATTCGTCAAGGTAGAGCATAGTGCTCCGATGTTGAGCCTGGACAATGCGCTGAACGAAAATGAGTTGCGTGCGTTCGACGCGCGAGTGCGCGACGCGCTGGAAAACGAGACCTACCGTTACGTTGCCGAGTTGAAACTCGATGGCCTATCCATGGCGGCCCATTACAGGAAGAACGTGTTCGTGCAGGCGGTCACGCGCGGAGACGGGCGCGTCGGTGAGGACGTGACCGAGAATGCGCGAACCATCCGTTCGCTGCCATTGCGCGCATCGAGTTCGCTCGATCAATTTGAAGTGCGTGGCGAAACGGTGATGCTGAGGCGTGCGTTCGAGAAGCTGAACGCAGAGCGGGATGAACGGGGACTGTCACGTTTTGCCAATCCGCGTAACGCGGCGGCCGGCTCACTGCGCGTGCTCGATCCGTCGATTACGGCCTCCCGCCAACTACAGTTCTACACGTACTTTCTGCTCGTTGACGGACAGCGTTACTATCAGAGCCACTGGGAATCGTTAGAAGCTCTGGTGCGCATGGGCTTCAAGGTCAACAGCCACCGCAAGCTGTGCAAGAATCTCGACGAGCTGCTTATGTTTTGCCGGGAATGGGAGTCCAAGCGTGACGAACTGCCGTACGAGATCGACGGCGTGGTGGTGAAGGTAGATTCTCTCAGCCAACAGAATCGGCTCGGTTACACAGCGAAAGCGCCACGTTGGGCGATTGCTTACAAATATGCGGCGCGACAGGCGGTCACTACGGTGGAGAACATTGAGGTACAGGTGGGGCGGACCGGAGCTCTGACTCCAGTGGCGCACCTGGCACCGGTGGAGGTCGGTGGCGTGACGGTATCCCGCGCGACGCTCCACAACGAAGATGAAATTGCCCGGCTCGGATTGCAGATCGGCGATTCGGTGGTGATCGAGCGCTCCGGCGATGTGATTCCAAAGGTCGTGCGCGTCCACACGCAGGGCTCCTACCGGCGGCGCTTTCAAATACCGAAGCACTGCCCGGTGTGTGGCGGCAATATCGTACGTGAGGAAGATGAGGCGGCGAGCCGTTGCATCAACACCAACTGCCCGGCCCGGCTGAAAGAGTCGATCCTGCATTTTGCATCGCGCAGCGTCATGAATATCGATGGCCTGGGAGACGTCCTGGTCGACCAGCTTGTGGACCGCGGCCTGGTTGCCAGTGTGGCTGACATTTACGATCTCACCCTGGAGAAGCTGGCCGATCTCGACCGCATGGGCAAGAAGTCAGCTTCCAATGTGATTCGCAATATCGAGGCTTCAAGACAAAATCCTCTACCACGGGTGATTCAAGCGCTCGGCATCCGGTTTGTAGGGGAGCGGACGGCACTGTTTCTTGCTGAGGAATTTGGCGAACTGGACCGGATCGCTGCCGCCAAGCCGGAAGAACTGCAGGGGGCCGAGGAAGTCGGTCCGAAGGTCGCGGAAAGCATCTACGAATTTTTCCGCGAGCCGCGAAACCAGGAGCTGGTGGATCGGCTGCGCACGGCCGGCCTGCAATTCGAATACAAAACGCGACGGCGGCCCGGTGGTCCTTTGGCCGGGTTGACGTTTGTGCTCACAGGTACGTTGGGAATTAGCCGCGAAGAGGCGAAGCAACGAATTGAGGCCGCAGGCGGTAAGGTTGTGGGTTCTGTGAGCAAGAAGACGGATTTTCTGGTGGCTGGTGACGATCCGGGATCGAAGCTGGACAAGGCGCGCGAACTGGGCGTGGAAGTGATCGACGAGGGGCGGTTGATCGCTCTGCTCGACAGCAGATCGTAGATGCCAACTGGAACCCGCAATGGGTGCCCTGCGTACCATAGCGTATGAGGCTCGCGGTGCTGTGGCTGGCGATCACAACGGGCGCATCCGCCCAGGTAGTGTCTTTCGGTGTGCGAGGCGGGCTGCCTCTCACGGATTTTTTCAGTGCTGTTTCTAACCCAGGGGAGACGTTTCAATCTAGCGCCACCCAGTTCATCCTGGGACCCACGGTGGAACTACATCTGCCCGGGGGATTCGGCATAGAAGTGGACGCGCTTTACCGGCACTTCCACTACAGTGCATCGGCGAATCTGGTCGACGTCTTGACGGCGTCCAGCGCCAGTAACGCCTGGGAATTTCCGCTCCTGATGAAATATCGATTGCCGGGACCGTTCGTGAGGCCGTATTTGGACGCCGGGGTTGCCTTCGACCACTGGAGCGGTACGAAGCAGTTGATCGGGCTCGTGGGGCTAACGAATTCGGGCACCTCCGGGGCCAACGCAGGCTTCGTCGCGGGAGCGGGCATTGAACTGCACTTGCCGTTCGTCAGGCTTTCTCCGGAAATTCGCTACACGCGCTGGGGGAGCGTGAATATCTCGGATCTGAGTAGCGTTCTGCGTTCCAACTCCAACCAGGCTGAATTTCTGATCGGCCTGACGTTCTAGCGCGACGCTACGGCCAATTGTAGCTTCTCGACATCCGCCGCTTCGCCAAACTTGATGCCTTGTAGCGAAGGGTCGATGCTTCGCAACAGACCGGTCAAAACGCCGCCGGGGCCGACTTCAAAGAAGCGATCGACGCCCTGTGCCGCAAGGTAGCGTATCGTCTGTTCCCACAAAACCGCATTGGGAATCTGCTCGAGAAGCCCATTCCTTGCGTCGGAGGCAGCGCGGATTTCGCGGGCTTGCCAGTTGTTGACGAGCGGCCAATCCAAATCGTCAAAAGCGGTGGCGCTCAACTCCGGCGCCATATGCTCCTGCGCCGGCTTCATCAATGGGCAGTGGAACGGAGCGCTTACGGCAAGGAGTACGGCGCGCCGGGCACCCGCGGCCTTGGCTAAATCCATCGCGCGGTTGACTGCGCCGGCGTGGCCAGCGATCACGACTTGGTCCGGCGCGTTCAAATTCGCGGCACTGACCACCTCGCCCTGGGCAGAGTCGCGCAGTACATCCTCCAACCGGCCAGGCGGCAGCTTGAGTAGCGCGGCCATGGCACCTTGCCCTGGAGGGACGGCTTGCTGCATGAACTGGCCTCGCTTGCGCACCAGGCGCAGGGCATCGGTGAAACGAAGCGACCCAGCCGCCACCAATGCGGAGTATTCCCCTAAGCTGTGGCCCGCGACGTAGTCAGGGCGGACACCGAGCTCCCTCAATACCGTGAAAGCCACAATCGAAACTGTGAGCAAGGCCGGCTGAGTGTTTTCAGTCAGTTTCAAGTCCGCTTCTTTACCTTCGATGCAGAGCCGTGAGATCGAAAAGCCGAGCGCCTGATCGGCCGACTCGAAAATCAGCCGGGCTGCCGGATAAGCTTCCGCTAGGGTCTTGCCCATGCCGACGTACTGAGAACCTTGTCCCGGAAATAGCAGTGCCGTTTTTCCCATTCGATGAGATTGTATGATGGACGAATGAGTTCCGCTAGTTCAACGGATGTCACCGCGGCACAACAAGTCATCGAACTCGAGCGCGAGTTCCTGGTTCAGAACTACTCCCGGTACCCGCTGGTGTTGGAGCGCGGCGAAGGATGCTACGTCTACGATGTTGAGGGGAACCGGTATCTGGACTTCATCGCGGGTATTGGCGTCAACGCTCTAGGGCATGCGCATCCGCGCATCGTGAATGTCATCCGCGAGCAAGCGGGGCTGCTTATCCACTCGTCGAATCTCTACTATCACCGGTTCCAGGGAGCACTGGCACAACGACTGGCGCAAGTCAGCGGCCTCAAGCGGTCCTTTTTCGCCAACAGCGGCACCGAAGCCATGGAGGGTGCGCTCAAGATGGTGCGCGCGCACGGCAATAAAATCAGACCGGAAAAGATCCAGATCCTTTCACTGGAAAACTCTTTTCACGGCAGGACGTTGGGCGCGCTGTCGGTGACTGGCCAGCCGAAGTACCGCCACGACTTCGAGCCCCTTATTCCGGGCGTGACGTTTCTGCCGCAAAACGACGTTGCGGCGCTCGAGCGAGCGTTCAGTGAGCGCACCGCTGGCATGGTAATTGAATGGATCCAAGGGGAAGGCGGCATTTTCCCGGTCTCGGACGAATATGGCCGCAAAGCGCGCGAGCTGGCAGACCGGTACGACGCGTTACTGGTGTTCGATGAAATTCAATGCGGTGTGGGGCGGCCTGGCACGTGGTTCGGCTACCAACTGGCCAACCCGGCCGTTCTGCCCGATGTGATGGTGGCCGCCAAACCGCTGGCCTGCGGATTGCCTCTGGGCGTCATCGTCGCGAATGAAAAGGCAGCGGCGGCGATCGGCGCCGGAATGCACGGCTCCACGTTTGGGGGCAGTGCGCTGGCGTGCCGCGTCGCTCTGGAGTTCTTTGAGATTCTGGACGACCTGCTGCCGTCGATCCGGCGCGTGGGCGACTATTTTCGTGGCCGCCTGGACGAACTTGGCCACAAGTATGACTTCGTTCGGGAAGTGCGCGCGCGAGGCCTGATGCTGGGTTTGGATTTGAAAGTGCCTGGAAAGCAGATCGTACTCGATGCGCAAGCTCGCGGCTTGCTGATCAATTGCACGCACGACACCGTGCTGCGCTTCCTGCCTCCCTATATCGCGACGGAAACTGAAGTAGATGAAGCGGTCGGCATACTAGACGGCATCTTCGCTGCGCAGCCGTCACAATAGATCTTGCCGGCGATTCTTTTCGAGCAGCTTGACGATATCCCCGACCTTCTGCGCGCGCTCGCGGTCGGCGATCAACAATGCGTCGGGAGTGTCGACCACGATAAGGTTGTTCGCGCCCAACAGTGCCACGAGCTTCTTGCCGGCGTCGACGTAATTTCCAGTGCTCTCTGCCGAGATGACCACCGAACGAGCGGCGTTGCCGTCGCGATCACGCGCAACTAGCTCATAAACGGCATTCCAGCTGCCGACGTCGTTCCAGCCGATCTCATCGCACGGGAATCCCACAACGTTGCTGGCGCGCTCGAGGACGGCGTAATCGATGGAGATGTTTTCGCATAGAGGGAAAATCTCGCTGAGCTTGGCTGCAAAACCGCGATCGGAGAAACGGGGCAGGGAAGCAAGCAACGATGCAGTCTTCGGCAAGTGCCGGCGCAGCGCATTAAGCACAACTTCCGTACGCCAGAAGAACATTCCGGCATTCCAGTAGAACCGCTTGGCCGCGAGATACTTCGCGGCGGTTCGCGCGTCCGGCTTCTCGCGAAAACTCAGCACCCGAGCCGGGTCGAGCGAACCGGGCCGCGTACCGCGTGGAAACTCAATGTAACCATAGCCAGTCTCCGCCCAACGAGGCGTAATTCCAAGAACGGCAATGTTGTCCGCGGCGGCGGCGCGAAACGCCGCGCGAGCCAGTTGCAGATAACGGCGGGGCTTCGCGATTACGTGGTCAGAGGGAAACACGCCCACTACCGCATCGCGGTCGAGCGAATGAAGGATATGTGCTGCCAGGCCGATGGCGGGTGCGGTGTTGCGCTGGACAGGCTCCGCCAGTATCTGGCGGCGTGGGATCATCGGTAGTTGATGGGTGATCTCTTGGCGCAAATGTTCGTTGGTGAGGACCCATAACCGCTCCGGCGGAATCAGCGGCGTGAGACGATCCACCGTGGATTGGATGAGCGAGCGATCACCAAAGATCGTGAGCACTTGCTTGGCGCTTGCGCGCCGGCTGCGCGGCCAAAATCGCGTGCCGCGCCCGCCGGCCAAAATCAAGCCGTAGTAGTGAGGCATGGCTATGGTTGGACGGGATAGCCGTGAATCAACCGAAATGTCCGGCTCCAGCGGGTCTTCGTGAAGAAATGCTCTGCCAGATCGACCAAGTGATCCAGGCCGATGGCTGGATTAGACAAGGCTTCCGTGGAAGCGTCGTACGACCAGTAGATAATCAACGGCTTCCCGATGATGTTTTCGCGCGGCACGAAACCCCAATAACGGCTATCGAGCGAAGAGTCGCGATTGTCGCCCATCGCGAAGTAGTGTCCTGCCGGCACGACAACTTCCCCGTGCTGCACATTGTTCAATAACATCTCTTGCGCGGGGGAGTAGAGGCTGACATTCGGGACGCCGGGAAAGTTATCGCGGTACGAGTCGATGTAGTCGGTCTTGTTGTATTTGTAAGGCTCGCTGAGCGCATGTCCGTTTAGAAACACGCGTTTGTTCTCCAGGCGGATATGATCGCCGGGCACTCCGATCACTCGCTTTACGAAGGTCTGCCGGATGTCTACCGGGTAGCGGAACACGATGATGTCGCCTCGTTTGACGTCGTCATAAGGCAACAGGTACTTGGTCACAGGTCCAGGTGGGGCGTAAGCGAGCTTGTCGACGAGCAGATGGTCGCCGATGAGCAGTGTATCCTCCATCGATCCAGTCGGAATCACGAACGCCTGCACCAGCGTCGTCGTGCCGAATAGCAGCAGGATGATGGTGACCGTCCACTCGGCGATCACGCCCCGCGGGATGTCGCTCTTTCGATGTTTCTTAGTTTGCTCGGTCGCCTGATCGGCTACGCTAATGTTCTCGTCGCTCACGATAAAACCATTGTATAGGAGCCGTGCACGAAAACGGGACAAGCGGCGACCGGCGTTTGCTATGCTGTGAGGCGTGACTCCGGCCACTATGGTTCCCATCTATCACCGGCCATTCAGCAGAGCTCAGTCGATGGCTCTGGTTTTCTCGTGCACGGTTCTTGGCGCGGCGGCGCAGATGCTGATGAAGATTGGCTTGGGTCATCTTGGACAACCCGGGATCATGGGATACCTTACCAGCCTCCCATTGCTCGCCGGGTACTGTTTATACGGCCTCAACACCGTACTCATGGTTTTTGCCCTACGCGACGGCGAACTGTCAATTCTCTATCCGATTATTGCCCTGACTTACGTCTGGGTTACAGTCCTCTCAGCGGTGTTTTTTCACGAGTCATTGAATGTCTTTAAGCTGCTCGGGGTGGCCACAGTGGTTGCCGGCGTGGCTGTGCTGGGCAGAGGCAGTAGGTCATGAAGACGCCGGTCTCATCGATGTTGCTGGTGCTGGTCGCGACATTCTTCGGATCGTTCGGAGCGGTATTTCTCAAGTCCGGTTCACAAAAGCTCCGTTATGGATTGCGGTACCTCATCCTCAACACGCACCTGGCGGCGGGCGTGGCGCTGTTTCTCGCGTCGTCTGCGTTTTATGTCATTGGGCTCAAGCGCGGCGAAGTCTCGGTGCTTTACCCGATGGTTTCTCTGGCCAACATCTGGACTTTGTTGTGGTCCCGCCTGTTTTTCAGAGAGCCGATTACGCGCGCAAAGACCATGGGGTTGTTGCTTATCACGGTAGGGGTTTGCTTTATTGGCTTGGGCGCTGAGCGTCCTTGAGGCTTAGACTGGTTCGACGCGGTCAAGCGCCAAGAATTCCTGAATATGCGGATGCTCCGATTTCGCTAAATCTTCCACCGGCCCAAAGAAAATCACGTGTCCCTGATGCAGAAACACCACCCGGTCCGCTACGCGATTCATGAGATCCAGGTCATGTGTCACGACGACTGAAGTGAGCCGGAGCTGACGCTTGAGCCGCAGCATTAATTCCGCAAGGTGATCGGACATGATAGGATCCACCATGGTGGTGGGCTCGTCGTATAGAATGCATTCGGGTTGCGCGGCGAGAGCACGCGCGATGGCAACGGCCCGCTTGTAACCGGTCGACAAGTCGGCGGGATAGGCATCGCGAGCCTCATAAATATCCACCATTTTCAAGAGTCCGTTGACCACGTCTTCTTTGTTCTGCTCGTCGTAATCTTCGCGCAATTCGAGCGAGAACAGCACGTTTTCCGCGACCGTCAGGGAGTCAAACAAAGCCCCCGACTGAAACACCATGGTGACCTTCTTACGGATGCGACGCAGGTCGGACTCGCCAAAATCGGTAATATCCTCGTGGGCCACAATGACTCGACCCAGATCCGGCCTGAGAAATCCCATGATGTGCCCGAGTGTCACCGACTTACCGACGCCGCTCCGGCCGATAATGGCCACCGTCTGACCGCCGTCAATGTAAAAATTGCTGTCGACTAAAACCGGCTTATCGAACGTCTTATAGACATGCCGGAACTCGATGTAGTGGGGGTGCTCATCTTGCATCATGTGAGTAAGAGGCCCATTCCTGCGGCGTATTGAGGTTACGGAAGAAATGGGAATGGGGAACAGACCAGTAATCGATTTCCAGCCCGGCGAGGCCGTCGGTAACCTTGCGAACACCATCTCGCAACGCATTTGCGATGACGTCCACGCATCGGCGTCGATAAGCCGCGCACAGCGGCTCCGGCACACCGCCGAGTGGGACCGGAATGACGGCGTCGGCGCATCCAGATTCCGCACGTTCCATGAGTTGGCTGAGGAATTCGGGGGTGATTTCCGGCATGTCGCAAGCTAAGATTAGGTTCCACTCGCAGATCGTGCTGTGCAGGGATGCATGCACGCCGGCGAGAGGCCCACATCCCAGAAAAGAATCCTTAATGACCGGATATCCAAGGTTAACATACCGCTTGTTATCGCCGATCAATGTGATGTTACTTATCACGCCATGAACTTGAGCCATAACGTGTTCCACCAATGTGCCGCCGCGAAACGAAAGCAGGGCCTTATCAGATCCCATACGCGAACTGCGGCCTCCGACCAGGATGAACGCAGCGCGCTGCATGCTGAGATGATAACATTAGAAGAATACTCTAGATGTTAGTATGGTGACAGAGAAATAAAACATAAACATGAAGAATTGTTTTATACTATCTTCGGTGATCACAGCGGGTGGCGCTGTTTTGAGTGCGGCTCCGATAAGCAGTACTGCTACGGTAACGCTCGTCGTGCGCTCTGACGCGCGCACGGGGCGGCTGGTACGGAGCGTGGCGCATGGCGTCCGTCCGAAACCTGAAACGGCTGCGCCGCAGATAGAATTGCCACCGGCACCGACCGACACGCCAATGGCCCTAGCGAAACTGGTGGACGACATTGCAGAACGGCATTCGGTGGATCGCGATTTGGTGCATTCCATGATCCGGGTGGAAAGTAATTACAACCCTTTTGCTACGTCCAACAAAGGGGCGCTGGGACTAATGCAACTGGTGCCTTCTACCGCGCGCCGCTTTGGCGTAGCTGACGTCTTCGATCCGACGCAGAACGTGGAGGGGGGAGTGCGGTACCTGAAATATTTACTTGGCCATTACAACGGCGACCACACGCTGGCGCTGGCCGCTTACAATGCCGGCGAGGGCACCGTCGAGCGCTTTCACGGTGTTCCACCGTTCCCAGAAACACAGAGTTACGTGTACCGGGTCGGTAAAGCCCTGGACGAAACGAAAGAAGCGAGGAAACAGCAGGACAGCGGGACTCCTGCCCAGCCTTCGGCCAGTTCTAAGCCCATCCACGCTTTTGTGGATGCGATGGGCAGAATGTATTTCAAGACCCTCTGAACTTATGACGCGGCGGCTTTCAACGGCGATATTGCTGGTGGTCGTTACAGCAGCCGCAGAAGCCGCACACGCGGGAACCGTCGAAGTGACCGCGGTCCGGCATTGGTCGCTGGCGAATACTACTCGCATCGCCATCGAAATTACCGGCGAGGCCCACTATCGTTCCGATCGTGTCCAAAACCCGGATCGAATTTTCTTCGACTTCACCGGCGCTCGGCCGCGTATCGATGGCCGTCGATTGTTTTCCGACGAGGTTAGCGACAAGCTACTGAAACGGATTCGCGTGGCTGAAACAGCGCCCGGAGTGACACGCGTAGTCCTCGATTTGGAATCCCCTGCGGAATTTACTGTCTCGCGCCTTGATAATCCGAACCGGCTGATCATCGAACTTCGTCCGGCAGCAACTCTCGCACCAGCGCTGGCGGCCAAGGTAACTGGCGGCGAACCGAATGACAGACGCGAGGCCGCTCCGATCGCGGGGCGCGAACCCGAGCCGATGCGGGAACCCGCGCCGCGGGCCATTGCTCCGCCGCCAGTGCCCCTTCCGGATCCGCCGGCCTTAAATCTGGAAATCAACAGGACATCGGCTTCGCGGACGGCAACCAAATTAGCCACAGCACCTTTGGTTATTCTCCCCGCACTAGAAGCCGCGCCTCCGCCGGCACCGCCCAGTGATGTCGATGATGCTACGTCAAGCGGATCCGTCAATCTCCCGGCTCACGTAGTGCCGAAGGCAGCACACGCTTCCAGTGACGGCGAGCGATCACTCACTCGAGCGCTGGGACTGAAGATTAATCGGGTGGTCATTGACCCCGGCCACGGCGGCACCGACGAGGGGACGGTGGGCCGTCACGGCCTTATGGAAAAGGAACTGGTCCTCGATGTCGCTAAGCGGCTCGGTAAATTGATTGAGGATCGAATGGGCAGTGAGGTGGTTTATACGCGTTCGGATGATACCTTTATCCCTCTGCATGCTCGCACCGAAATGGCAAATCAGAAGAAGGCCGACTTGTTCCTGTCGATCCACGCGAACTCTTCCCCACACCCACGAGTTGGCGGTATTGAAGTTTACTACCTCAACTTCACACGATCAACCGACGCACTGGACGTGGCCGCGCGCGAAAACGCGAGCTCCGAGAAATCTGTTTACGAATTGCAGGATCTAATTCAAACGATCACGCTGCACGACAAGATCGAGGAATCGAAGGAATTCGCATCCAGGGTGCAGGGCACGCTGCAAACGTTCGAGACCCGTTACAATTCCGCGGCTAAGAATCGCGGCGTCAAGAAAGCACCGTTCGTGGTCCTGATTGGCGCTTCGATGCCCTCGATCCTTGCGGAAGTCGGTTTCCTTAGCAATGCTCGGGAAGAGCAGCTTCTCAAGCGGCCGGACCACAGGCAGAAGCTGGCGGAAGCCCTTTACCAGGGCGTCTCGCGCTATGCGCAATCGCTGAGCCATTTTCAAGTCGCCCAGCGCGCATCTTCTGAGTAACCGTTCTTTGCGGGTACTCGCCTTTCGGCACAGCCCATTCGAAAATCTCGGACTCATGGAAGGAACCCTGCAGGCTCACGGTTTCGCCTACGACTATGCCGACCTGTACCAAACGTCGGCAGCGGAGCCCCCTGTGCACAACGCGGACGCGCTGATCTTTCTTGGCGGTTCGATGTCCGCCAACGACGATCTATCGTACATCAGTCGCGAGCTGGATCACCTCAGGACTGCCGTGCAGCGCGGCCGGCCGGTATTAGGAATTTGTTTGGGCGCGCAATTGATCGCCAAGGCTCTGGGTGCGAGCGTGTACCCGAATGTAGCGAGGGAAATTGGCTGGGCTCCGGTGTCGTTCACCGGCGCGGCACAGAGCGACGTGGTCTTCCACGGGCTCCACACCGAAATGATCTTCCACTGGCACGGCGAGACCTTTGATGTTCCCAAAGGCGCGGAGTTGCTTGCTTCATCCTCGGCCTGCCGCCATCAGGCATTTCGTTGGGGCGATCGGGTGTACGGCCTGCAGTTTCACCTCGAGGCCACCCCTGCCATGATTGCGCAGTGGTGCCGCGAGGATGAGACCTGCGGTGACGCGCGTGAGGCCCGCGAGCCAATCGATTCCAATGCCCATGCCGCTCGCACCGCGGAGCTGGCCGGTATCGTATTCGGGCGCTGGTGCAATCTCGTCCGTGGTGCTTCCAATTCAGGTAGAGGTGTTGGCCAGTAATTGTTCAAGCGCCAACCGCGCCGCGTTTTGCGCCCCGTTCTTCTTGGAGTATCCGTCCGCCTGCGCCACCCAGTCTTTGCCCACGCGGACTTCGATGGTGAAAGTTTTGGAGTGCTCCGGCCCAGTTTCCTTCAGAATCACGTAGCGGGGCAGCGGCAGGTGGCGCGATCGAGCCAGCTCCTGCAGCGCGCTCTTGAAGTCCGTGAGGGTGGAAGGAGGGTAGTCGGAGGAAAACAGCCCAACTACGGCGGGATCACCGGCCACCTGCTGTTTGATGAATTGGCGAGTGCGGTCCATTCCGGCGTCCAAGTAAAGGGCAGCGATGAGGGCCTCCAACGCGTCGACAAGCAGCGTGCGCTTAGAGCGCCCGCCGCTCATCTCCTCGCCACGGCCGAGCTGCAGGTATTGGCCCAAGTGAAGCCGTTCCGCCACACCGTAGAGATGAGCCGCGCTCACCATGTGCGCCTTGAGCTTCGAAAGCCGCCCTTCGGAATATCCCGGGAGCTGCTCGACGAGCGCCTCACTGATGAGAAAACCCAGAATGGCATCACCTAGAAATTCGAGCTGCTCGTTGTCAGCCAGCGGCGTGGTATTGCCGGCTGGCCGCTCGTGCACGTGAGAGCTATGGGTCAGCGCCCGCTCGAGAACTTCCCGGTTTCGAAACTCGTGCCCGATCATAGTCTCGAGCGAGGAAAGGTCGGCGTGCGTCACGGCGAAGCGATGTCCGCGTCTATTGCTTCTTGATTTCCACTTGAGGCGGAGTCGAAGAGGCAGGTTTAGCGGGCCCGGACTTCAGTTGCGTGGCACGCACTCTTTCAGCCTGAGCGAATTGCCGAACGGCGATGGGGATATCCTGCATGGCCATGAGCTTGTCAAGCAGAGGAAGAGCGTCGTCTGGCTTACCGGCCTGGTCGTAAACCACGGCCAATTGCACCATGGTGACCGGGTCGGGAACGAGGTCGATCGCCAACTTCAATTCCGTAATCGCACCGTCCCGATTCTTGCGCGCTTTCGCCGCGTACCCCAGTGCTTCGTGGGCTTGCGCCAGGTACTCATTCTTTGCTTGCGTCCACTGGTCGTCGGTGATTTGCGGGTTCGGCTTGGGCGCGGCTTTGACCAGATCTATCGCATCTTTCGCATACTTCTCGGCGCGTGTCAGCTTCTCTTCGCGGTCCAAGTCGAATTCGCGTGTTCTCTGCGCAATTCCCTTCGCGAGTAGGAGCATGGCGGCATATTGCTTGGGATCAGCCTGGACCGCTTGCTCGGCGTAGACAATCATTTTTTCGTAGTCATTTTTCTGCTGGTAGGAAGTGGCTTCCACGTACAGCGCCAGGGCCTTGAACTCCGTATCGGCGTACTTGGTCAACAACGTCTCCGCGGCCTTGATCCTGCCATCCGCGTCCGGAGCGGCCAGCATCGCCTGAATGGCCTCCAATTCCGCCTTGGATTTTGGCGCGGGAGGTTTCTGTTGCGCGAATAAGGCAGGCAGCGCCACCGAGAGCGCTAATATAGAGATCTTTAAGAATCGTTGCATGAACGAACTCCTTCAGTTTTGTTGTTTCTTGTAACCATTTTGCATGCCCAGTTCGGCGGCGTGTCGCGCCGCGGCTGAGCCTCCCTCAACCGCAAGGGCGGTCTGGTAGTGCTTTGCGGCCTCGTCGCGATTACCCGCAATATCCGAGAGGCGCCCGAGGTACACGTGCGTCCACGCCGCAGTCCAGGGATCGGGAGAGGATTCTAACACCTTTTGAAATAGCCGTTCCCCCATCTCTGGATCGTTCTTCAACACGGCGATTCGTGCCAGGCCATAGTACGCTCTCGCGTGCACGGATCTCTCGCTGCCTTGTTCGAGCAACCGAAGATAGGATTCCCTGGCGCGATCGTAGTCCTTGTTATCGTACAACCGGTCAGCTTCTTCGAGTGCTTTGTCCGCCGGACTGGGCTCACTAGCAGGACGCCGGGCCTCCACCATCTTAGCGGCACGCACACGGGGGTGATCGTCGAACTGGACCTTGGACAGCCGCTTGTCCTCCCGGAATACATCGATTCCCTTGATCATTTCCGGAAAGAACAGACGCATCGCCTCGCGCTGCTTCTCGTACACCGTGAGCTGTTCCGCGAAATAAGGCGCCAGTATGTAGCCTTCGCGCAGCGCTTCGCCAATGGTCTCCGGGCTGCCCGGCAATCGTGCCTCAACTGCTTTAATCAGCGATTCGGTCGTCAGCAGCAGAAAGTCCGACTTGTAAGCCAGATCGAGCGCCGGCGCGCCCTGCGCGTAGTCGATCAGTGAATTCTTCTTCAGGATGTCCTCACCATACTTGGTTGCCAAGGGATCCAGAAGGTAGTGGAGATATGCGTGGCGAATGTCCTGGACGCGGGGCTCGGCCGAGGGCGTCACGACTACAAAATAATCATCGCCGTAGCTGCGTGTTTGCACTTGGTTCGGGGCGGCGAGTAGATCCAAATAGATCTGAAATCTGCGGCCAAGGTAACCAGCGGTGACGTTGCGCAGATAGGCGTTGACTTCCAAGATCGCGCGCGAAACTGGCTCGTGGTAATGCGCCAGGGTCCGGTCGAACGCCGGCTGCACTTGGTTCCACAGATCGCCGATGTTCGCCTCGCGATAGAAACGCACCATGAGCGCCGTGAATCCCTGCATGGAACGAATGTCGGGCGGCAACTCCGCGTCTGAGTACCGAAATTTGAAATCGGGCGGATCGGTAACCGAGAGCGCGAAAGAAATGTACTGGCCCAATTCCGCGGATGGGTCGCCTTGGCGGTGGCCGGCAAAGAACTTCTTTAGGTCGGCCAGCACGGGGGCGTGCGAAGCCTCGACGGCTTTGCGTACTTGTTCACGAAGAGGATCGTTGTTGGGCGAAACCGCGTCCGCGTCATATCCGGCAGCGTCAATCGCCGCCATAACGGCGAAAAGTGACGGACTGAAATCCAGTTGGCCCCGCTCGGCCCCCCGGGCCAGAGTCGCGAGCACAACAACAAGAACGGCCGGAAACAGGAATCGATTCAAATGCTTCTGCCTTGGATGCTCTCAGTTTAAACTATTTTGAGACTGCGGGGCTTCCGTGTCATCAGCGCAGGCTGAACGGGCCGTCGTTACCTGATTCATGCCGCTCGGGCGCAGGCACCGCGCGCGCCGGGCAGCGTATAATCATAGAGAAACACCGTTCAAACCCATGAGGGCTTCGGCCGCTCGGAGAAGGATTTCGCATATAGATGTCTACAATTGAGGTTTCCCCAGCCTCGCCACGTTCCGGCGAATTTCAGCAACCCGTTGTCAACGATTTCAGCATCCAAGTAGCGACAATCAACGGTTCCGGTAGCCAGACCGCGAATAGCGTTCTGATGCGCGCGATTTTCCAAATGGGAATTCCGGTCTCGGGAAAAAACATGTTCCCGTCGAATATCCAGGGTCTTCCCACGTGGTTCACGATCCGCGCAAGCAAGTATGGATATATCGGCCGCAAGAAGGAGGTTGACTTCCTGGTTGCGATGAATCCAGAGACTGCGCGTGAAGATGTGATGAAACTCGATCGCGGTGCAGCGGTGGTATACGACGAACCCCTCAAGCTGGACACTTTGCGTTCCGACTTGCACTTCTACCCGGTGCCGTTCGACAAGCTGGTGGGTCCGGTGTGTCCAGAGGCAAAGCTGCGCAAACTGGTGCGCAATATGATTTACGACGGCATCGTCGCGCGCCTGCTCTCGATCGACATGGCAGAAATACACCGCGCTCTGTTGAAACAATTTGGGAAGAAGAAGGCGAAGGCCGCGGAGCTGAACTGGGGGGCCTGCCAGGCGGGATTTGAATACGCTGCGAAGACGTTTACCAAGAGCGATCCGTACCGCGTCGAGCGAATGAACGCAACCGCCGGTAAAATTATCATCGACGGTAATGCCGCCGCTGCGCTAGGTTGCGTGTTCGCCGGTGCCACGGTGGTCATCTGGTATCCCATTACTCCGTCGTCATCGCTGGTGGAATCGATGATCGGCTACCTGAAACGCTTTCGGATTGACAAGGAAACCGGGAAAGCCACGTACGCCGTGGTGCAGGCGGAGGATGAACTGTCCGCCATCGGCATGGTGCTCGGCGCGGGATGGGCAGGCGCCCGCTCAGTGACTTCGACCGCCGGGCCGGGTATCTCGCTAATGTCGGAGTTTGTTGGCCTCGGTTATTACGCCGAGATTCCAGCCGTCATCTTCGATGTGCAGCGCGTCGGTCCGTCAACTGGTTTGCCCACGCGTACAGCCCAGGGCGACATTATCTCCACCGCCCTGCTTTCCCATGGCGACACGAAGCATCCCATTCTGTTTCCATGTTCACCGGAAGAATGTTTCAGCATGGCCATTGAGGCGTTCGATCTAGCGGAACAATTTCAGACCCCCGTGTTTGTGTTAACGGACCTCGACCTGGGAATGAACAACTGGATGGCGGAGCCATTTGAATACCCGGCCAAGCCGATGAACCGCGGCAAGGTGCTCACGGCGAAGGACCTTGATCGGCTCGGCGGATTCGCGCGTTACAAAGATGTCGACGGAGACGGTGTCGGTTACCGGACACTACCCGGGACGCCTCATCCGCAAGCGGCGTACTTCACCCGCGGCAGCGGCCATAACGAGAAGGCTCAGTACACCGAGCGGGAAGACGACTATGTGCACAACATGGATCGGCTGGCCCACAAGTTTGACACGCTTCGTGCGCACGTACCGCCGCCGCTGACGGATTACAATCCGAAAGCGGAAATCGGTTTTATCGCGTTCGGCACCTCGCATTATGCGGCGCAGGAAAGCCGGGACCAGTTGAAATCCGAGTTCGGCATTGAGACCAGCTATTTGCGGCTGCGGGCCTACCCGTTCACGCCGGAATTGCGGGACTTCATCCGGCGCCATAAGCGAATTTATGTCATTGAACAGAACCGTGACGAGCAGATGCTCAGTTTGATGCGCATGGAATTCGATGCGGTGGACATCGCGAAGTTACGAAGTATGAAATATTACGGCGGCCTGCCGCTCGACGCGCGGACCGTTACCGACGATGTGGTCCATCAGGAGGAAAAATGAGCACTACTCTCACGCCGCCGCCCAAGAAAGTGAATCGCATTGGCCTGGAGGTTGCGAACTACAAAGGCGCGAAGACGACGCTCTGCGCGGGGTGCGGCCACAATGCCATTTCCGAGCGTGTTATTGAATGCTTTTACGAGTTGGGTGTGCAGCCGTGGAGCGTGGCGAAGTTCTCGGGCATTGGCTGTTCGTCCAAGTCGCCCGCGTATTTCCTCGGGCTGTCGCACGGGTTCAACGGGGTGCATGGCCGGATGCCGTCGGTTGCGACTGGCGCGATGCTGGCGAATCGAACCCTTCTCGGGATCGGCGCTACAGGCGATGGCGACACTGCTTCTATTGGTCTCGGCCAGTTTATGCACTTGTTGCGCCGCAATCTCCCACTCATTTACATCATCGAGGATAACGGCGTCTATGGTCTGACCAAAGGGCAGTTCTCGGCCACGGCGGATTTGGGCTCGAAACTGAAAACCGGTGTGATCAATGATCTGCCGCCATTCGATTGTTGTTCCCTGGCGTTGCAGTGCGGAGCGACCTTTGTGGCGCGCTCGTTCTCCGGCGATAAAAAGCAGCTCCAAACGATTCTGAAGACCGCCATCGCGCACAACGGGCTCTCGGTGATCGATGTGATCTCCCCGTGCACCACCTTTAACGACCACGAGGGATCCACGAAAAGCTACAGCTACATCAAAGAACACGACGAACTCTTGAATGAGATCGACTTCGTTCCCTTCTACGACGACATCTCCGTTGAGATCGCGGAGGGGGAAGTGAAGGAAGTCGAAATGCACGACGGATCGAAACTTCGCATCAAAAAGCTCGGCCGGGATTACGACCCGACCAGCAAGTTCGACGCGCTGAAAGCTATCGACGAAGCGGGGAAGAAGGGCGAAGTATTGACCGGGGTCTTTTATGTCGAGACCAGCAAGCCCAATTTTATGGACCTTCTGAACGTAGAGGAGGCACCGCTCGCGACGCTGCCGGAGTCGAAGGTCCGGCCGCCGAAGGAAGCGCTCGATCAGGCGATGGAAGAGCTGCGCTAGGCCGGTCACGCGCGGGCCGCGAGTCCGGGGTGGTGTCTGACACAGCGATGGCAAAACCTACCGTCTCTCCCGAAGTCGAAACCTCCCACCGGGGAGAGCTGGCACCCCTGTATCGCGTGGTTCTGCTCGACGACGACGACCACACGTATGACTACGTCATCGACATGCTCCAGAAGATCTTCGTCTTTTCGCTCGATCAGGCCTATCGGCATGCCGACGAGGTAGATACGTGCGGACGGACGGTGCTCATTACTTGCGAGCTGCCGGAGGCGGAATTTGCACGGGATCAGATCCACGGCTACGGACCTGACTGGCGTTTGCCGCGATCGAAAGGTTCGATGTCGGCGGTCGTTGAGCCAGCCGGAACAAGTGAGTCGCGTTAGATCATGCTGCTATGATGAACAGATGAATTGGGCCATGTTCTATGTCATTTTCGCGTCTGCTGCCTGCCTTGCCGCGCAGACATCCACCCCCAGCCAACCGCCGCCAGGTTCCCCGGCGCGTGTCGCCGTGACTCCCGGCACCCCTTCCATTGCGCCGCCTGCCGCGGTGGTTCCGCCGGACAAGGTGGTTCTCACTATCGGCGCGGAAAAAATCACAGCCGGGGAGTTTGACCAGCTCATTGAGGCTCTCCCCGAACAAGCACGCGCGCAGATACGTGGCCCACGAAAGAGGCAGTTTGCTGAGCAGTTGGTACAGGTCAAAGTCATGTATCAGGAGGCGCACAAACGAAAGCTTGACGAGAACCCGGCGGTACAGCGCCAGCTCGAATTGCAGCGGGAAAACCTTCTGGCGAGCCTATTGCTGCAGGACATGACGGCCAACGCCCAAGTCGATGATGCCACGGCGCAACAGTATTACGAGCAGCACAAAGCGGATTACGAGAGTGTGCACGCACGCCACATTCTGATTCGTATGAAGGGTTCCGCACTTCCAATTCAACCTGGTAAGAAGGAACTCAGCGAAGAAGAGGCTCTGGCGAAAGCGGAGGAGATTCGTAAGAAATTGCTGGCGGGCGAGGATTTTGCGGCGTTGGCCAAGGCGGAATCGGATGATGTCCGGTCAGGCGCGAATGGCGGCGATTTGGGCCTATTGAAGCACAATCAAACCGTGCCGCCGTTTGATCAAGCTGTCTTCAGTCTGCCGCCCGGCCAGCTGAGCGAGCCCGTCAAGACCCAGTACGGATATCACATCATCAAAGTCGAGCAACACGAGGTGAAGCCTTTTGATGAAGTGAAGGCCGATGTGGCGAAGAAGGTCCGTCCGGAACTGGCGCACAGTGCCATGGAGAACCTTCAGAAGCAAGCCACCGTGATCATCGACGATAGCTATTTCGGCAGCGCCCCTGCGGCGCCGGCGTCGAAGTAAGGTTGCGGGGCCTACGCAGGCTAACGCTTGCGGAAGAAGGGTCTGTTCGATTCCTGCACAGCCGGAAATGTCTTGGACATGTGATCGTGCCAGGCTAGTTGCTCTTCGTCCAGGAGCGCCCAGAGCAGGCCGGCACCGCCCGCGCAGCAACTCAGGCATATGCCGAAGATGCGCAAAATTCGGTCTCGCCGGTCTGCCGGGAATCCGTCAAAGTCGATCAAGCGCAATTTGGTCCATCGCATGCCTAGCGTTTCGCGCCCAGCCCAAATCCACAGCAGGCCGTAAAACAGAGCCAGCGTCCCGAAAACTCCGATGAGAAAGGGAATGGTCTGCCGGTTCAGATGGAACATGCCACCCATGAGGTGGAATGTGAAGAGAAACACACCGAACCCGGTGAAGATCATCCCGCCGTCTAGCGCCGCGGCAACCGCACGATGTTTGGGCGTGGCCACGGTAGCGTCGCAATAGATAACTGCTTCAACCTGAGTCTCCAGGGTTCGTGGGCGGTGCGGCGTAGGCACCAGAAAATCAAGCCCTGGTTGAAGATCTTCCTGGTTCTGCGTAGCGGAGCGGCGACGAGACTCAGGCTTGGTGGAGGAGGGCCGCCTCCGGGCATTAGGCACCGCTGGTGCGGATTGAGGAGCTTGCCCGGCCGCGAGAGGCTGAATACGATCGGCAGCGAAGGATTCAAAGGGAATGATGTTGGAATCCGCGGAAAAATCGAAACTCAACCTTTGCGGAATGGGCCTCCGGCGCGATTGTGGTGCAATCGTCTCCGTCACTCCCACTACGGCGGGGGGCGCAGCCAATGCCAGCGCAGGCGCCGAGCGGCTCGCCGGGTATTGGTGCGCGGTTACGGCAACGGCCTTCAACCGCCGGCCACACAAGTTGCAGCGATGCTCATCGTCCGCGTTCCAACTCTGGCAGTATTTACACTTCATTCCGTTGACCGCGCGCGATCACGCTCAGTTGTGCTACGTTGCTCGATTGGGGACCTTGCAGCATTCTTTCTCTTTCTGTCTTGATAACACGAGCACTCCGGTTTGTCACGACTTTTCGCGCGGAGCGAGAATTTTCCTTGCCTTGATTTTTGCGGTGAGTGTCGCACGCGCACAAAGCTCACCTCCGGCGGGATCCCCAGCCCAGGCGCCATCGGTGGAGGCGCCTAATTTTAGCGTTAAAATACCGCGGCCCGATGCACCGCCGCCGTACGAGTGGAAAATAGCTGCTGACCGCCGGTTTGAAAGCGAAGGTCACACCTCCCATCTTCGCGGCCACGCTTCCATCGAAGGAACGGACGTGCTGCTGACGGCCGACGAGATCGATTACGACGAAGATGCGCACTACCTGGAGGCGCGCGGCAATGTGGTCTTCCATCAGTATGTCCAGGACGAGGAGTTGCATGCCGAGAGGGCCGAGTACAACACGCAGGATGAAACAGGGAAGTTTTACAACGTGCGGGGTTGGACCCGGATGCATGTCATCGCAAAGCCCGGCGCGCTTACGACGAGCACCCCGCTTTACTTCGAAGCTCAGTGGGCCGAGCGGTTGGAGGACCACTATGTCCTCCACGACGGCATGATGACCAACTGTAAACTCCCGAACCCATGGTGGACCTTCAACGCGCCGACCTTCGATGTATATCCGAAAGATCACGCTATCGCGCACGGGGGCACGTTCCATTTGAAGGGGATTCCGCTGTTTTGGACACCCTATTTCCGCAAGAAACTGGAGAGACGCCCTCGCCAAAGCGGCCTCCTGTCGCCGACTATCGGGCACAGTTCCATTGGCGGCGGTGGGTATCTGGCCGGTTTGGGGTATTACTGGGCCATAAACCGCAGCTTCGATACGACATACGAGATATTGGATTACACTGCGGGGGCCATCGTGCACCACGTGGATTTCCGGGGAAAGCCTACTGCGCGTGCCGATTTTGATGTCAATGTGCAGGGCGCACAGGACACCGGGATCGTGGTGAACAACACCAAGCCGAGCGGTGTCAGCATCTATGCGCAGGGAAGGGCGGAGCTGGGGGACGGTTTCTACGCGCGTGGCGCCGTCGACTACCTTACGTCGCTCCTATTCCGGGAGGAGTTCACGCAATCCTTCAACGAAGCCATTTACTCGGAGAGCGTATCGGTCGGATTCATCGCCAAGGAGTGGTCCTCATTCACCTTCGACACGGTAGTCTCGCGAGTAGAGAGCTTTCAAAGCACAACGCCGGGTGACGCGATCATCATCCGGAAGCTGCCCGAGGTGGAGTTGACGAGCCGCGACCGGAAGATCTGGGACAACCTTCCAGTCTGGGTCTCCTTTGATTCCACCGCCGGCTTGTACGATCGATCACAACCGCAATTTCAGACGCCCCAGTTCACCGAGCGGGTCGATCTTGCACCCCACGTGATAACGGCATTCGACTGGCAGGGCTTTCACATCGTTCCTGGCTTCTCCATGGAAGAGACCAACTACGGTGCGATGCAAGATAGTGCCGGGGCCGTCGTGGCACGTAATCTCAACCGTTTTTCGAGGGAATTTGATGTCGATCTTATCTTCCCGGCACTCGCGCGGGTATTCAACCGTAAGACGTTCCTTGGTGACAAGCTCAAGCATGTCATTGAGCCTCGCATTTCCTACCGCTATGTGAACGGAGTCCAGAACTTCAACGAAGTGGTCCGGTTCGACTCGTCAGACCTGGTTTCGGATACCAACCAGGTCGAGCTTTCGCTTACGAACCGGGTGTACGCCAAGCGCGGCAAAGACGTTTGGGAAGTCTTCACTTGGCAATTGTGGCAGCAACTTTACCTCGATCCCAGTTTTGGCGGAGCGGTGGTTGCCGGACAACGAAATGTGGTTTTGAGCTCTGTCGAGCTAACCCCTTATGCGTTTCTGAATGGGCCACGTAGTTACTCGCCGTTGGTATCATCGGTCTCGGTGAGCCCAAAGCCCGGGTGGCGATTTGATTGGCGCACGGACTACGATCCACTGGTGAAGAAAATCGTCGATAGCGGGTTTTCGTCGGACTTTCGTAAGGGAAACTTCTTTCTTTCCGCTGGCCACAATCTGGTTGCCTGCCGGCCCCTGACCGCAGCCGATCAGCCCCAGTGCCAGTCATCCACTCCGAATACGCTGAGGCTTCTCGCGCCCCAAGCGAACCAAATTCGCTCGCGGATCGGATGGGGTGAGCCGAACCACCGCGGATGGAACGTCGGCATCGACATGATCTATGACTACCGCCTGGGGCTCCTGCAGTACGGAATCGCGCAAGTGACCTACAACACCGATTGCTGCGGCCTGAGCGTCCAATTCAGACGGTATAATTTTGGCATCCGCGACGAAACTCAGTTCCTGGTAACATTTTCTGTGGCCAACTTTGGAGGTGCAGGCACGCTTCCAAAGCAATCGCGGCTGTTCTAGCTGACAAGCGTGAACAAGTTCCGCAGTCCGTCTTTCATGAATTGGCGCAGCGCCCGGCTAGGAACTGCGGTGCAACGATGACATTCTGGTGATCGCCGCTTCAATCGCGCTTGCGGTGGTCTTTTCGTCATGCTCAGCCGCGAAATGCAGTGGAGTTCCGAACGTTACTTTGACGGTTCCGCGCCGGGGCCAGCTGTCATGGACTGAGTAGATTTCGAACAGCCCCGTCAAGTGAATGGGCACGACCGGCGCTCTCAGTCGCGTAGCCATCACGCCAATGCCGCTCTTGAATGGTTGGAGCGTTCCATCCGGCGTACGCTTGCCTTCCGGATACACCAGCGGGCAGTATCCGAGGTCGATCAATTCGCCGGTGTATTTCAGTGCGCGCCGGACGCCCGCCATGCGCTGGGGCAGGGGATAGGCGTTAAAGAACTCAGTGGCTAAGAAGTACTCGGCCATGGTTGCCATCCGCTTCCGGAACGGAGCCGAGCCTGGCTCCAGCCACGCGCGGAAATAATCCTGCGACATCGCCGGCGCCACGCGGTAACGCCAGCGCCATGGGAGCGCGGCAAAAATCGCCGGCGTATCGAGATCGCTTTGATGGTTAGCCGCGAACAGCACGGGAGGTTGGATGTGGGCTAGATTTTCGATTCCTTCTACTTCCAGTGTCAAGAAGCCGCGAAACAAGGGGATAACAAAGCCCTGCATCATCAGGAATCGGCAGGCACGCGCCGGCAGGCTGTGCGCCCAACGCGGCAGTAAAGCCGGCTCGGGTCGAGCCCCTTGCTCGTCGGCGTCGTGCACGAGTGTCCGCAACTCACCTACAGAGGACACCTCGGCAAAGCGGCGCTCGTCCAACTCCACACCGTAATGGCTCTCCAACTCCGCCAGTAACTCAACGCGCTCTAGCGACGAAAGCCCCAGCTCACGTCGCGCGTCGCCAGCTTGCAACCGTGCCACGACATCTACTGATGGCGGCGGTGTGGCGGCCGGTTGTGCCATCCGCCGGGCGACTTCGCCCCGTTTGACCTTCATCGTCGATGGTGTGCGGGGAAAATCCTCGTCAGGCCAAAGCGACCAGCTTTGCACCCTCTGGTGTGCTTCGAGGCTGCGGTTGGCCTTCGCGATTAATGCCGCTGGATCGGCCTCGGCGCCACGCAGAATCAGCACCGCATGCACCTGCTCTTCTCCATTGCGCCGCGTGGCCACCACGGCGCTGTCTTTTATTTGCGGAATCGCGTTGAGTACACGCTCGACGTCCTGGGGGTAAACGTTCAGCCCTTCGGAGGTGACGATCATCTCCTTCTTGCGGCCCTTATAATACAGGCGGCCTTCGGCGTCCATCTTGCCCATGTCGCCGGTGTGTAGCCAGCCTTGCTCGTCAATCCGCCCTTGTTCGTCCGCGCGTGCCCCGACGTAGTCGTGGATGACGCTCTCGCCGCGCACTAAGATCTCGCCGTCCGCCGCAATTGTGACTTCCTGTCCGTGCAGCGGCTTGCCGATAGAACCGCTACGTGCGTTAAACGGATGATTGAGCGCAACTACGGGACTTGTCTCGGTCAGACCATATCCCTGGATCACCAAGAAGCCGAGCCGTGTCCAAAAGGCTTCGACGTCCTGGCTGACTTCCGCGCCGCCCACGATGAGCGCCCAGAACTTGAAACCGAGGGCGGAATGTACCTTCCGATAGCGCCACCAGCGCTCGATAATGCCCGGAACGCCTTTACGCTTTGCGGGCACGTTCGGTGGGTCCAGCCTTCGCTCGACCTCGTGCTGCAAATTGCTCAGCAGCTTTGGAACCGAAACCAGGACGGAGACGCGCTCCCGCCGCACGGCGTCGAGAATTGCCCCGGCATGGAGTTCCGACATGAACACGGTGGCGCCCCCAAGCAGAGGGGGAATGAAGATTCCGAGCGACTGGCCAAACAGGTGGCTGAGCGGCAGCATATCGAGAATGCGCACCGGCTGAAACGGCTTCGCCCATTTCTCGTATTTGCGCATCTCGGTTTGGATGGGAGTCAGGTTGGCGCAGATATTGTGGTGCCGGTGAACCACGCCCACCGGATCACCCGTGGTACCAGACGTGTATACGATTTCGACGACATCATCCGCCGAGGCTGCCGCCGGTTGGAAGCCTTCATTTGCCGGCAGTGCCGCCAAATCCGATGCCGGGAATTGGGGAAGATTGCTTCGTTCCCACCGGACCGAATCACCGGTAACGATCAAACGGGCGCGCACTTCGTTCTGGATTCGATTGACCAGATCGATGGAAGAGCGGGAGTCAACCGGCACCACTTGGACGCCGCGGGCGATGCATCCCCAAAACGCGCTGACCCATTCCGGGCGGTTTTCCGCCCAAAGGATCGCGCGATCACCTCTCTGAAGTCCGGCACTATCGAGATAAGCAGCGAACGACGCAATCTGCTGATATACGTCGCCATATGTCAGCTTCCACGTGCGAAAGCCGTTATAGAAGCGCAAAGCCTCTCGGTCGCCCAGACGGCGGATCTCGGCGAGCACTTCCAGAAGGGTCTGCATGTTCGGCGATGCGCTGTCGGCTGACTGCTCTCAACTGCGGAATCGGATCGCCACCTTTGCGCAGTACGTACGAGTGGGCCGATATTCGCGGGCTCAACGTCTGCGATCCAGCCGTAGATTCGACGGCACTCGGTTCTTGATTATAGAACAGCGGCTAAAGCAGATTCGTCAGGCCGATCGGGCAAGACTCCTGAGCTTTGCCGAGAGCGTGGTGCGCTTGAGCCGCAGCATGCCTGCGGCCTGGGCCTTGTTGCCCCTTGTTTTGCGCAATGCTTGTTCGAGGATGGCCCGTTGCATGTTGGCGACCATTTCTTCAAAATCGAGGCCTTCGTCGGGAACCGCGATGGTAGGAAGGGGGGCCGCCGCCCCGGATCGGAGCTGCGGGGCCGAGGGCAGCGGAAAATCCGCCGGGTAGAGCGTGCCGCGGTCGCCGCTCAGGGCGATGGCCATTTCGACTGCGTTCTCCAACTGCCGTACGTTGCCTGGCCATGGGCAGGCCGCCAGACGCTGTAGCGTTTCCCGCCCGATGCTCTTTGGTGGCAAGCCTTCTTGGCGGCAGATCTTCTCTATCAGATAGTGCACCAACGCGGGAATGTCTGACCGCCTTTCGCGCAGCGCGGGAACGTGAATAGGCACGACGTTGAGCCGGTAATAGAGGTCCTCGCGAAACTTGCCCGCGCAGACCGCCCGGGCAAGATCGACGTTGGACGCAGCGATCACACGCACGTCCACCTTGATGGTTTCCGAACTGCCGATGCGTTGAAACTCCCGCTCTTGCAGCACCCGCAGCAACTTGGCCTGAATGTCCAGCGGGAGATCTCCGATCTCGTCGAGAAATAATGTGCCGCGGTGGGCCTGCTCAAATCGTCCCACCCGATGGTTGACCGCTCCTGTAAAGGCGCCCTTGACATGCCCGAACAGTTCCGCTTCCAGCAGATTTTCGGGCAGCGCCGTACAATTCACAGCGACCATGCGGGCGTGCGACCGGTCGCTGGCCAGGTGGATGGCGCGCGCGACCATTTCCTTTCCTGCCCCGGTTTCTCCGGAGATCAGCACTGTCGACCTCCGGGGACCGATCAGCCGAATCATTTGCAGTAGTTGTTGCATTGCCGAGCATTCACCAACCAGCGATTTCCGCCACGGCTCGGCTGAGATTCCCGGGGCCTGTGCCACTAACTGCCGCGACCGCCGAGCTTCAGTTGCCCATTCCAAAACCTGACGGAACTCCTCCACGTCCTCGCCGGCCAGGAAGTGGAAAGCGCCCAACCTGATCAGGCGTACCGCGTCCGCGGGCGTGCCCTCGGGATCGTAGATAATGACGGGCAAGCAAGCATCGAAGCGCTGGATTTGTTCCAGCAGGTCTTCGGTGGTGCAACCCTCTAACGGGAGACTCACTACCACCGCGTCACAGGAGGAGCCCTTTAGCTGTTCCAACGCCTCCCAGGGCAGGCAGTCTTCGCAATCCAGTCCGTTCAAAGCCTCGAGCCGGGCTGGCTGGATGGATTTATCGCTCGATATGCAAACAAGCCTCATTTGCGTTCGCTACTGGAACCATCGGCAGATGCCGCCAGATCTTTAGCGCTTTTCCGCTTTAGCTCACCCCGGCTTCAGCCTTACACCGCCACAGGCTTGGCATGTATGGCGGACAGAATGGCCCCTGGAATATTTCCGAGCGGCTGCACGTGATCTACCGCCCCTATGCGAATCGCTTCCCGCGGCATGCCGAACACGACGCAGGTGGCCTCGTCTTGCGCGATGGTTGCCGCGCCCGCCTGCTTCATCTGGAGCATGCCGGCGGCGCCGTCGCTCCCCATACCGGTCAATAGCACACCGACCGCCTTGGGACCAGCCGCCTCTGCCACCGACCGGAACATTACATCCACCGAGGGTCTTTGGTAGCACACACGTGGGCCGTCTTTCACCGACACGTTATATCCGCCAGGACGCTTGCGCAGCAGCATATGAAAATCTCCCGGGGCCACCAGCGCCAGGCCCGGCGCAAGATCGTCGCCGTCCGCCGCTTCCTTCACCGCGATGTGGCAGATGCGGTTCAGCCGATCGGCAAATGCCCGAGAAAAATTGGCGGGGATGTGCTGAGTGATGACGATCGGCGGACATTGCTCCGGAATCTGCGCCAGAACGTCCGCAATCGCCTCGGTTCCTCCGGTCGAGGCGCCAATGGCGATTATCATGCTGGGGTCCCACGCACCCGGTGCGCTGATCGCTTCGCGGCGCTTCTCCGAGCATACCCGTTGGCCCTCAGTGGGTCTGGCGGGACGATTGCGAATCTGTGCCGCAGCCGCGGCACGAATCTTCTGGGCCAGTACGAGCCGCAGTTCACCTACCGAATAGGGCCCGCCAGGCTTGGCTAGCACCTCAACCGCCCCGGATTCCAACGCATCCAGAGCGGCTTTGCAGGACGCCTGGCCGAGTGAGCTGATCACGATCACCGGCATCGGACGGTACTGCATCAGCTTGCGCAGAAACGTCAGCCCATCCATGCGAGGCATCTCGATATCCAACGTCAAAACGTCCGGATTGAGAGAGAGTATTTTGTCCCGCGCCACATAGGGATCAGGCGCCGTCCCGACCACTTCTATGTCCAGTTCGCCGGCCAGTGCTTCGCTTAGAATCTTACGAACGATGGCCGAATCATCCACAATGAGGGTCTTGATAATCCTCGTGCTGGTCATGATTGCTCGTCCACATGGAGAAACATGGCCACTTCTCCATCCCCGATATCAAACGCACGCGACGTGGCGTGCGGCGTAGCCGCATCGAGAGGGTCCATCAGCGCCGGCGTGCTCAGGTCAAAGTGCGCGTCCCGGTCCAACCGGCTCAGGACGGCGCCGCACATCATATTGGCGAGTTCACAGATCACTTCCTGCACCTGTGCTGGGGTCGGTTCGCCGGTTTCCTCCGCCAGGAAGTTGGCCGCAATCACTTGCGCCCCGCCTTCAGTGACCCGCACGGTAAAGGCACCCGAGCGGGCGCCTGAGAACCGAAGGCGGGCCGCCAAAGCGGCCTCGCATGGCATCCCACTCACTGGCACCTCCTCCATTACCGGACTGAAGAACATGGTTTCGAGAACATCCGCAGCCGCGGACGAAAGCCATTGCTCCATTTCTGTGTTAGGCATTCGGTCCTCCCAGCACCCGCTCCAGCTCGCCGCGAAGCGCTTCCGGGGTAAACGGTTTCGCCACATATCCCTGGGCGCCCAGTTCGAGCATGCGATGCATGCGGTTCTCGGTGGCATCGGTCGAAATCACCACGACCGGAATCGCGCGGAACCGCTCGTGCCCCTCCAGACGGCGCAGAAACTCCTCGCCATTCATCTCGGGCATGTTGATGTCGGTCAGGATGATGTCCACCGCTTGCTGCTCCAGCAACGCCAGACCTTCCAGACCGTTGCCGGCGTTCAGGCAAACCTCTACCTCAAAGCCGGATAGCGCAATCACGCGCCGCACAAATGCGCGCATCGACGGGGAATCATCCACGATCATTACGCGGTAAGCCATCTGTCGCTCCTTTCCATGCCGCCCGGCCGACGGGCATCTCTTGCTCCGCCTCTCCGGCGGTTCGCAGCCAGAACTTGCCGCTCGCGACCTCCAGGCGCACCGTCCGGGAAACGGTTCCCCCGATATCTTCCCCGTTCACCAGAACTCCTGCTTTCCATAGAATCTTTCGCACTGCGAGATAGTTGCGCTTGCCGATGTTGAACACGCCGTTTTCATCCATGACCTGCGCCCCGCCAGCCAGCCGCACCGTCAGACGCCTCTTCTCGGCGCCGTACTCGTACGCGGTCCGGAATAGCAGCGGGATACCAGTGTCGGCGAACATGTAAGGATTGACTTGGGCCTTTGCGCGATCGATCCCGGATTCTGGCAACATCAAATGCAACATTCCGGCCACTCCGGCGGTCGCGTCATGGATGGCCACCGCGATGCAAGAACCGAGCGCGTAGGTCACCAAAGTGCCTTCGGGATCCTTGCTGATCTGGCAGTCTGCCACTTGAACCACCAGCGATTTCATCGGCCCCCCTTCCTATAAATCGTGGGACGGACGTAACTCAGAGAGTGATCGATGCCGGTCAAGCTCTCGGAATGTCCGATGAACAAATACCCGCCCGGCTCCAGATTGGCCGCCAGGCGCTCGACCAGCTTCCGCTGGGTGGCCTTGTCGAAGTAGATCATGACGTTCCGGCAAAAGATCACGCGAAAGGGCTCCGGATGCGAAAACCCCTCGATCAGATTCAGGCGACGAAACTCGATCCGCCGGGCCACCTCCGGCTTTACCCGATACCATCCGTCCCACTTGCCCGAACCTCTGAGGAAGTACCCGCGGAGCCATGCCGGGGAGAGGGTCTCCAGCTTGGCCGCGGGATAAACGCCGCGCCGCGCTTCCGCGAGGGCCCGCGACGAGATATCGGTGGCAACAATGCGCAGCTGCGGACCGTCGGCGCCACCCAGAGCGTCGAGCACGGAGAACGCAATCGTATACGGCTCTTCGCCGGTCGAGCAAGCCGCACTCCAGATCGCGAGACGGTCGCGCGCCGTGCAGGCGGGTAGGATTTCCTTGAGCAGGAAGTCAAAGTGCGCCGGCTCCCGCAGAAAGTTGGTGAAGTTAGTCGCCAGCGCGTCAATCAGCTCGATGAGTGCCTCGCCGGTTTGGTCCTCCACCACGCGCTGATAGTATTCCTCGTAAGAACGGCAACCGGCCGCCCGGACTTTCTTGCCCAGTCTGGCGGTGACCAGCTCGTACTTCTCCGGTTTCAGCTCCAGTCCGAACTTTTCGTAAGCCTGGCGGCTGATGTTTGTGAATTCGCGCTCGGTCAGGGGGCGGATCGTTTCACTCAAAGGCGTCGGGTCAGGCAGCCTGGGCCACCAGATCCAGCTTGCCCTTGCCGTCGTTAGACTTGGTGATGGACTCCTCGATGAGCCCAGCGGTGTCCTTGGCGGCCTGCGCGCAGCGCTGCGCCAGGTTTCGCACTTCGTCGGCGACCACCGCAAAGCCCATGCCCGCTTCGCCCGCCCGCGCCGCCTCCACGGCAGCGTTCAACGCCAGGATATTGGTTTGGAAGGCGATTTCGTCAATGACTTTGATGATGCGGGCGATCTTGTCGCTCGAAGTGTTGATCTCCTGCATGGAGCCGACCATCTGCTCCAGATGTTGATTAGCCGTGCCCACTTGGCTCGAGGCCTCCGTCATCAAGGTGGCGGCCGAGCGCGCGTTCTCGCTGTTCTTGCGCGTCATCGACGTGATCTGTTCGGTGGACGCCGAGGTTTCCTCAAGCGAGGCTGCCTGTTCAGAGGCGCCCTGCGCCAACGTCTGGCTGGAGGACGAAACCTGCCCCGCGGCGCTGACTACTTGTGTCGCGCCTTCGTCGAGGTCCGTGATGGCCCGCCGCAGTACCGCATTGATACCACGCACGATAAAGAAAGAAAGCAGACTTCCACATACCACGGAGGCGATGAGCATGCCCCAAGCCCAGGACCGCCCATTGCTTGCTGCCTGCTCGGCTTCGCCGCCCAGCCTTTCGCCATTCCGATTGTCGAGCGCGGTCAACTCTGTCGCGGCCTGGTTGAATTCCTCCATGGACTGCGAGCACTCCGCCAATAGCAGTTCGTGGGCTTCGGCGCTCTTCTGCGCGCGGCTCAGCAACACGATCTTACTGTCCCAAGCTTGCAGGACATGATCGAAGCTGGTGGTGACCCGGTTGAATATGGCCCTGTCTTCTGCAGTGGTGATAGTGTCCCCGTATGCTTTCCGCTCCTCCATCCACTCCCTCCGCCTGGCCGCGATCCTTTCCTCCAGTTTCGCCATGTCTTCCTTCGAGTTGGTCTGAATGTGCAGGTTCATCCACGTCAGTATTTTCCAGGCACCGCTATTCAACCTGCCGGCGAAGAAGTTGCCCGGCAGCGGATCGATCACGATCTGATGCGCCACGGCGGCAACTCGATTGAGGTTAATGATAGCGCTGGCTCCCAAGGCGACCGCCACCACGACTAATGTGGCGCACGCCACTGAAATCTTCGTTCCTATCGTCATCGTTTTCATAGCGTCCTTCGACAGGTCAGGTATTTGCCCGTGCGCTCGTCGGTCTTGGATGGGCCTTCGCGCCGATCCGTCAGAACTGCTGCTTCCACGCTTTCTCATGTCAGGCAAGCTGGCGCCGTTGGAGCCCCCGCTCGGCCAACTCAAGACGGTGATCGTCCGAATCGGCGGAAAGCTTTAGTGGTCAATCGGAGGGCGGTGGCGACGGCGATGTGGGGGGCCGCGCAGCTCGCTGGCCCATAAAGCGCAAACTACTGCTGTTTGTCCTGGTCTGGCTGCTCGCCCTTTCGGTACAAGGTTGGAGCTTTGCGCTTGGTTTCCGCCGCCTTTTTTTCCTCGGCCTTCTTCGCCTCCAGATCCTTAGGCTGCATCATGCCCTCGCGCTCCTTATTCTCCTTGTCTTCCTTGGCCTGGATCGCGGCGGCGCGCGCGTTCAGGTTTTCCTCGGAGCCCTCAAGCGAGTCGCGGGTGGTCTCAATCGCTTGCTTCAGAACGAATTCGTAACGAGCCAGGTCCTTGGGCTGGCTGTCCTGAATCTTCTGAAGCCCTGCCAACAGTTCTGTCTCATCCTTCGATACGGCGGCCATCCCCTCCTTGATGTCCAGCTTGCGTTTCAGTGCGTCATCGGCCACAGTGTCGATCGCGTCGATAATCTGGCTGAAATCCTCCAGCGCATTGTGCACCAGGATCGATCGCCCGGCCTTCTCCTTCGCGAGCACGCTCTGCGCGATGTTGAGCCGCTGCTTGGCAAGGTACAGGTAGAGCTTGAGCCGGTCGTTCGGATTCTGCGCCAGGCGCACCTGGTCGGCCTCATCGGCCGTGAGAAAATCACGCTGCGCCCATAGCGGCCTAACCGCCACCAGACTCAACAACAGCAGTCCGTATTTCATTTCTTCTTCCCCATGATTCCCTCCAGCCAGGCATCGTGTATCTTCTGGACAGTGGAGGCCACGTCATCCGCCATCTTCCTGTCCGCGACGCTCATCTGCTCGCGGAAACCATCCAGCTTTCGCAGCAATTCACGGGTTCTCAGCTCCCCTTCTTTGAAATGCTTGGGGCTGCGGCTCGGGTTCTTGCCGGTCTGCTTCAAGGAGCTCTCCGCCAGTTCCACCGACTTTTGTATTTCCTCCAGACGGCTCTCGGTGGCTGTCTCATCTCCCTTTGCGTAATTCTCCCGTGCCTGCTTTAGCGCTTCCTCGGCATTGTCGAGCGCGGCATGGGCGCGCTTCTCCAGATTGGGCTCGGATTGAACGCGGGCAAGGTCCTCCTCCGGCGTGCCAGCCGGCTGGCCAACCACCGTCCAAGCACAGAACAATAAAATCGCAAACCTCATCTCTTACTCAGGATTCTCTCGATCATACGAATTCTCTGCCGCGCCTTGAACTCCTCGTTGGGGTTCTTGCCGCCGCTAGTATCCAGAAACTCTTGGTAAGCGTCGCGCGCCGGCTGGTACTGCTTCAGCCGGTCGAGGATGATGGCGCGCAGGTAATAGTCGCCCGGGATTTCCTGGCCGAGCGCGTGTACGCGATCGAGCGCTGCCAGCGCTTGTGGATACTGCTCGGCGGAGTTTAACATCGCGGCCATCTCGTTCCAAGCTTCTCGGGAATCCGGCTTCAGCTTGGCGGCTGCTGCGAATTGTTGGGCCGCAGGCAGGAATTGCCGCGCATCGCGCAGATCGCGGCCATACCGCATGCGCAGGGCATAGCTTGCCGGCTCGGCCGCCACGGCCTGCGCCAGTTGCGTGAGCCCCTTTTGCGGCTCCTGATTCATTTCATAAGCCGTCGCCAGCGCCAGGCGGTTTGCCGGGATCGGGCTACCGCCTACGGCCTTCTCCAGATATGGGATGGCTTCGCCATATCGCTTGGTTTCGATCAGCAGTTCGCCCAACCGCTCCTCGGCAGCCACATTATCGGGAAACTTCTTGTACAGGGCGATCGCTTCCTCGGGCTGATGGTTCCGTTCGAAAATGCTCGCCAACTCCAAAATGGCGTCGTTGAATTTTGGGTCCAGCTCCGCGGCTCTCCGGAAATGTTCCACTGCTTCCATGAGGTGGTTCTGCTTGGCCTGCGCTCGCCCCAGCCCGAGCTGGGCCCCTGCCGACTTAGGATCGATCTCCGCCGCTGCTTGATAATGTGCTTCTGCCGCCGCGACGTCACCGGCCGCAGTTAGAGCTTCCGCCAGATAGTATTGCCCACGAAACTCCTTGGGCTTCGCCTCGACAGCCGCCTCCAGAAGGAGCTTGGCTTCCTTGGCGCGTTGATCGCGCAGCAGTAGCATGCCGAGGTTCAACTCCGCCTGATACAGGCCAGGTTTCAAATCAAGTGTTTTCTGATATTCGGGGATCGCCTCGGCATCTTTGCCAAGCAGGCTGTATGCCAGCGCCAGATCGAAGTGAGCGGCGTAGTCTTTCGGATCTGTCTGGATGGCTTGGGAGAACAGTTGCGCGGCCTCTGCGTACTGCTTGGCGTCGAGCGCCTTCAGGCCTTCGGCTGCATAGTCCGCCGCTGGCGCAAACAGCAGCAAAGGCAGCGCGGCCAGGATCCACATGCCCCTATTCTACTTGGGTCCGCATGGGCCGGGCTTTCCCGGCCATGGCCGCGCCCTAGCCCGCTCCGACCAGGCTGGTCAGCTTGTCCACGATCTCGTTCGTCGCCATGGCTTGAGCGCTCAGTTCCTCGCCGGCTGAGGCGCTCTGTTCGGCGTGCGCCGCGGCAGTCTGCGTGACCTGCTCCATTTGCCCAACCGCCTTGGCAATCTGCTCGATGCCGCGCGCCTGCTCGGCGCTGCCCAGGTTCACCGCATCCATCAGCGTTTTGATCTCAGCTACCTTGGCGGTGATGTCGTGAACGCCCTGCGCCACCAGGTCCAGCTTCACCTTGCCTGCGTGCGACTTGCTGATGGAATCCTCGATGAGCGACGCCGTATCCCTGGCCGCCTGCCCACTACGCTGCGCCAGATTGCGGACTTCGTCGGCCACCACCGCGAAGCCCATGCCAGCCTCACCCGCCCGCGCCGCTTCGACGGCTGCGTTGAGCGCCAGGATATTTGTCTGAAACGCGATTTCGTCAATCACTTGGATAATCTTCGAAATCTTGTCGCTCGACGAGCTGATTTCCTGCATCGAGCCGACCATCTGATCGAGATCGCGATTGGCGGTGGCGACCAGTTCCGCGGCCCGCGTCGTCAGCTCCGCCGCCGAACGCGCGCTTTCCGCGTTCTGGCGGGTCATCGAGGTGATCTCCGTGGCCGAGGCTGCTGTCTCTTCGAGCGACGCGGCCTGTTCCGAGGTGCCTTGCGCTAACGATTGCGCTGAACTGGAAACCTGCGCGGCGGCGCTACTCACTTGTTCCGCGCTCGCTCGCAAGTCAAGGGCGACTTCCCGCAGCAGCCGGCTGATCCCGAAGATCACCAGCGGCACCAGCGCACTCGTGCCCAAACTCACAGCAATTAATAAGAACGCGATCCAGCGGCTCCTGGATACCGTGCTGCTCGCACCCTTGCCCGCCGTGATCATGAAATCCCGCTGCCGTTCGGCCAGCGCCTTGGCGGCTTTGTCGACCTCGTCCAGGATGGGATACATCCGGTCCCGGATCACGCCGTGCGCCTCCTCGTAGTCATTCTTGTCGATATCGCCCAGAAACTCCTGATAGAGCGGCCCCCAGGCAGTGACGCCCGCGTCAATCACTTCGAGCGACTTTTGGCCCTCCACATCGGGAATGGACGGTCGCAGTTGTGCGATTTGTTCCTTGATGCGCGCCGCCATGGCTGCGAACTCGTGTCCGGTATCCGCCAACGCGTCCATGGTGTGGCAACTGGTACACTCCACACCGGCTGATGCTGCTTTCGCGGTCTGGCCCTCCAGCCGCTTGACGTGACTGACCACGTAAGTGAGTTGTCCGAATTTGGCTTGCTCCACCATCTCGCGAAGCCCCAAGCGCACCGTGCCCACCAAGTCCATGGTCCGGGCCGTATTCGCCTCGAGCGCCCCGCCAAGTCTCCCGATGACGTGCAGCGAATAGTAGCTCAGCCCGAGCGTCAACGCGAGCATGACGCCAAATCCCGTCATGAGTTTCCTGCCGATGGTCCACGTTTTCATTCGATAGTCCTGGTTGCAAGGTGCAGCAAAAAAGGCGCGGCAACGCGCCTACCGGGACTATCGGCTGAAGCCAGCGGAATCTGAAGGGCAGGAGTGTGCCGCGCTTATCCCTCGTACTCCCCGACCTTGCGCCTCAGAAACCACCCTTCCGGCTCCGACCCGCCGCCACAAGAAATAATCCGGGCGCAAATCCTCACTTGACGCGGCCGGGATCGGGACGATATGGTGGATCGCATTGAAGAAACGCAATCGCGACAAAGTAAAAGAGCGGCTGCGCGGCCTCGAGTATCGCCAACAAGCTCGCGAGCAGCAGCGGGCCGAGCGCCAAAAAGCCTACCGCATCGCCAGCATGATGCGTGAGCAGGGAACCCTGCGCGGCGCGCGAAAGTATCTGGAGTTGAAGGGCATTCCGTTCCGCGAAGCTGTCGATCCGGCCACCGGTCACCGCGAGTTGACCGTTCCCCGGCAGATCACCCTTTGCTACGACACCGAGGGACGATTCCTATCTAGCCGCCCTCCCGGCCTCAGCGTCGGGGGCTGAACCTCCCTCCTAAAGTCCACCCCGCCACCTCGCCGATAGTCCTATGTGGACGCCAGTCCACAGGAGCCTGCTGGTCTAGATGTTCGCCATTATTGGAATTGTCGTAGTGTTCGGCGCCATCGCGGGTGGCTATCTCATGGAGCATGGCAACCTGAAGGTGCTCATGCAACCGGCCGAACTGCTTATCATCGGTGGCGCAGCCCTGGGTACGATCTTCATCGCCAACCCCTTGCCCACTATCATTCGCATCGGGAAAGGCGTCGTCGGCGTCTTCCTGCCCAGCATGTTTTCCAAGGCCTTCTACCTGGAACACTTGAAGCTGCTCAATGAGCTGTTCCACCATGCCCGCAAGCACGGCGCCGCCAAACTCGAGGCGGACGTCGAGGAACCCGAGAAAAGCCCGGTGTTCTCCAAGTACCCGCGTTTCTTGAAAAACCACCACGCCGTGCAATTCGTTTGCGACACCTTGCGCATGTATATCACCGGTGGCGTGGGCTCCTTCGAGCTCGACCAGATGATGGAACTCGACATGGACGTCCACCATCAGGACGCCAACGCTCCTGTCGCCGCGCTTAGCACCGTGGCCGATTCGTTGCCCGGCCTGGGAATTGTCGCGGCCGTGTTGGGCGTGGTCATTACCATGGGCGCCATCGGCGGGCCACCTGAGGAGATTGGCCACAAGGTCGCCGCGGCGTTGGTCGGAACTTTTCTCGGCATCCTTCTTTGCTACGGCCTGTTCGGCCCCTTGGCCGCCAACATGGGAAAAGCCAATGAAGCCGAAGCCCAGTTTTATCACTGTCTCCGCGTGGGCGTCGCGGCCTTCGTTCGCGGCTCCGCTCCCATTCTGTCCATCGAGTTCGCCCGCCGCACCATTCCCGCCGAAGTGCGTCCGACATTCCAGGAGATGGAACAGTACTGCAAAGGTCACGCTGCCGCTGCGCCGGCTTCAGAGAAGGAGGGATAGCCGGCCATGCCCGAACCCGAAGGCCAACCAGCTCCCGTCATCATCATCAAGAAGAAGCAGGGTCACGGCGGCCATCACGGCGGCGCGTGGAAGGTGGCCTACGCCGATTTCGTCACCGCCATGATGGCCTTGTTCATTGTGCTCTGGCTACTCAGTGCCAGCCAGAAAGTGCAAAAAGCCGTGGCGTCTTACTTTAAGGATCCCTCAGGAGTCGGCAAACAGATGGGCAGCAGCCTGGCCGGTGTGGGCGATTCTGTGACGGTTAACAAAGACGACATGTCCAAGCTCAAAGAAAAGCTGGAGCAGGCCATGAAGCAGATGCCCAAATTCGAACAGATGAAGAACAACGTCGAGTTAACCATTACCAGCGAGGGCCTCCGCGTCGAACTGCTGGAGAGCGCGAAGGGCATGTTCTTCGAAAGCGGAAGCGCCCATCCCACCGATCAGGGCGAAGCGCTGTTGATCCGCTTGGCACAGGAACTGAGCCATCTCCCCAACTCGATCTTGATCGAGGGCCACACCGATGCCCAGCCGTATTCCGGCACGACGGAATATAGCAACTGGGAACTTTCCAGCGACCGCGCCAACTCCGCCCGCCGCCTCATGCAAACCAGCGGCTTGCGGCCCGGCCAGGTCAAGCAGGTACGAGGATTTGCCGATCAGTACCTGCGAACACCGGATGACCCCACCAATCCGTCCAACCGCCGCATTTCGGTCATTGTTCAGTACCTGACTCCTCCCGCGCCCGCCGCCGATCCCAAGGCGCTCGCCAAAACGGAGCCTGCCCCTGCATCCCCAGCCAAGCCCGCGCACTGATCCCCCTTACAGCTCCGCCTTACGCAACCGCAGCGCGTTCGTGATCACCGAAACCGAGCTGAACGTCATCGCCGCGCTCGCGATCATCGGACTCAGCAGCAGTCCGAAGAACGGGTACAGCACACCCGCCGCAACCGGCACGCCGACGCTGTTGTAGACGAAAGCAAAAAACAGATTCTGCCGGATGTTGCGCATCGTAGCGCGGCTCAGCCGCCTCGCGCGCACGATCCCACCTAGATCGCCACGCACAAGCGTGATCCCGGCGCTCTCCATCGCTACGTCCGTCCCCGTGCCCATCGCGATTCCCACCTGCGCCTCCGCCAAAGCCGGGGCATCGTTGATGCCGTCACCGGCCATGGCCACGATCCGGCCCTCCCGCTCCAGCCGCTTTACAACCTCCGCCTTCCCGCCCGGCAGCACCTCTGCCTCCACCTCGTCGATACCCAGCTTCCGCGCCACGCTCTCCGCCGTCGTCCGGCCGTCGCCCGTGAGCATTACCACTCTCACTCCATCCTCACGCAGAAACTTGATCGCGCCCGCCGTCGATGGCTTAATCGGATCCGCGATCCCCAAAATCCCCACCGCCCGCCCGTCTACTGCCACGAAGATCACCGTCTGCCCATCCGCCCGCAGCCCTTCCGCCCGCGCGGCAAATGCTCCAGCATCAATCCCCATCTCGCCGAGCAGGTTCACCGTACCCACAACCACCGCCCGGCCCTCCGCCGTCCCGGTAACGCCACGGCCCGCGAGCGACCGGAAGTTTTCCGCCCGCGGAATCGGCACGCCTCTCTCGTCCGCGTACCGTATCACCGCGCCCGCCAGAGGATGCTCGCTGGCCCTCTCCAGGCTCGCTGCAAACCTCACCACGTCGCCGTCATTTTGTTCCGCCTCGACCGACACCACGCGCGGTCTGCCTTCCGTCAGCGTGCCCGTCTTATCGATCACTACGGTATCGACCTTCTCCAGCATCTCGAGCGCCTTCGCATTGCGAATCAGCACACCCGCCGTCGCGCCGCGCCCCGTCCCCACCATCACTGACATCGGTGTCGCCAGGCCCAGCGCACACGGACACGCGATAATCAGTACCGCCACCGCGTTGACCAGTGCATAAGCCATCCGCGGTTCCGGACCCGCAATGCCCCACGCAGCGAACGTAATCACCGCCGCCAAAATCACCGCCGGAACAAAATACCCCGCCACGCGATCCGCAATCTGCTGAATCGGCGCCCGGCTCCGCTGCGCCTCGCTCACCATGCGCACAATCTGCGCCAGCAGTGTGTCGCGGCCCACTCGTTCGGCGAGCATCACAAAACTCCCCGTCGTGTTGATCGTCGCGCCGGTCACCTTGCCGCCCGCCAGCTTTTCCACCGGCACCGGTTCCCCTGTGACCATCGACTCGTCCACCACCCCCGACCCTTCCACCACAACGCCATCCACCGGCACTTTTTCGCCCGGCCGCACGCGCAACCGGTCGCCCGGCTTGACGTGCTCCAGCGCGATGTCTTCCTCGTTCCCATTCGCCCGCACGATGCGCGCCGTCTTTGGAGCCAGTCCCAGCAGCGCCCGCAGCGCGCTCGACGTCTGGCCCCGCGCCCGCAGCTCCAGTACCTGCCCCAGGAGCACCAGGGTCGTGATCACCGCCGCCGGCTCGAAGTACACCGCCACTTCGCCGCCGTGCCCGCGAAACGAATCCGGAAATACCCAGGGGACGAGCGCCGCCGCCACGCTGTAAACGTACGCCGTACCCGTCCCCATCGCGATCAGCGTGAACATGTTCGGGCTGCGATGCACTACCGACGCCCATGCCCGCTCGAAAAACGGCCAGCCGCCCCACAGCACCACCGGCGTCGCCAGCACAAATTCGATCCATACCGACACACGCCCGCCGAGCCAGTGCGCCACCATCTCGCCCATCGCTATCAACAGAATCGGCGCCGTCAGAATTGCGCTGGCCCACAACCGTCGCCCCATATCGGCCAGTTCCGGATTCTCTCCCTCGTCCAGCGTCGCCACCGTCGGCTCGAGCGCCATCCCGCAAATCGGACACGCTCCCGGCCCGTTCCGCACGATCTCCGGATGCATCGGGCACGTGTAACTCGCCCCCGCGACAACCGCTGGCGCCGCTGCCGGCCTCTCCCCGCTATATTTCTGCGGATCGCTGCGAAACTTCTCCAGGCAGTGCTGGCAGCAGAAATACCACTTCTTGCCGGCATACTCGTAGGATGCCGCCGCTTTGGCAGGGTCCACCGTCATCCCGCAAACCGGATCTTTGGCAAGCTGGCCAACAATGGCAAATGGACTGGATGGAGGCGGCATCACTCTAATCTAACGTGATGCCGCCACGCCAGAAAGGTTTCACTACGCGGATTCCTCCGCGCTCCATGGCGCGATTTGGAGCGCGGCGAGTGGCGAGATTCTTGGAGCAGGGTGACCGTGCCGGAATCCATCCTTCGTACATCAGATCCAGGCCGTGCCACCCCGGGGTTGACGATGCTATTTGAATTGCAATCCCCATGCCACGCCCCCAAATGTTGGGGTTTCCTTTGACATCATCAACTTACGCACCACCGCCCCCCGCCAGCCTATCCAATCGGATAGCCTTCCTATCCGAACAGCTAGTGAACACCTCGTGTCCAATTCGTAACACCCCTTTCGTACTATCCCGTCCACCCGGTCCGTTCCACAGCCACTGCCAGCCCCACGCCCGCAGCCCTTTGCCGTATATTAAATACTTGACTCTTCCCTTATGAACCACCGGCTGGTCGCCCGAGATGGTCCGCTGAAAGGTTCGGTCTTCGCGCTCGACGACACCGAGTTCTCGCTCGGCCGCAATCCCTCCAACCGCCTCTCCATCAGCGACCCCTCCCTCTCGCGCCAGCACTGCATCATCGCCGCCCGCGGCAATCAGTTCGAAATCCGCGATCTCGACAGCCGCAACGGCACCTTCGTCAACGGGGTCCCCGTTCATCAGCGCATGCTCGCCGATAGCGATGAAATCCAAATCGGCAATTCGCTGTTCCTTTTTCTGGCCGAAGAGTCGGCCCCGGCTCCCGCACCCGAAGTCCGTCTCGACGAGCGCAGCCATCTCACCGGAGCCACCGTCGTTCTCCGCAGCGAAGATTCCCGCTATTTCCAGTCCGAAAAAATCGCCACCGTGACCATGCCCGCCTTGCGCGTGGCCCGCGACCTCAAAGCCCTCGTCAAAATCAGCACCACCATCAATTCCGTCCGCAACCTCGACTTGCTCGCGCGCGAGCTGATGGCCTGCATCTTCGATGTCGTGCCCGCCCAGCGCGGCGCCATCCTGCTCACCAGCGAAAATCCCGGCGAGTTCAGCTCCGTCTTCTCTTGGGACCGCCCCAACGGCGCCGTCGCCCCATTCCCCGTCAGCGGTACCGTCGTCCACCGCGTGTTGGATGAAAAGGTCGGCGTCCTGAGCACTGATGTCGTCGGCGACACCGCCCTCGAAGATGCCAAAAGCCTTCTGCTCGCCGAAACCCGCTCGCTCCTCGCCGTGCCCCTCACCGTCTTCGATCGCGTTCTCGGCCTCATCTATCTCGATACCGCCGATCCCCGCGCCCGCCTCGACAAAGACCATCTCGAGTTGATGACCGCCATCGCCGCCGTTTCCGCCATCGCGCTCGAAAACGCCCGCCACGTCGAGCGCCTCGAAGATGAGAACCGCCGCCTCAAAGCCGAAATCAACATCGAGCACAACATGGTCGGCGAAAGCGCTCCGATGCGCGCCGTCTACCGTTTTGTTTCGCGCGTTGCGCCAATCGACTCCACCGTCCTCATCACCGGCGAAAGCGGTACGGGCAAGGAGCTCGTAGCGCGTGCCATTCATCGCAACAGCCCCCGCAGCGCCAAACCCTTCGTCGCCATCAACTGCGCCGCGCTCACCGAAACATTGCTTGAGAGCGAATTATTCGGCCACGAGAAGGGTGCATTCACCGGCGCTGTGCAGCAGAAACGCGGCAAGCTCGAAGTCGCTGAAGGCGGCACCGTCTTTCTCGACGAGATGGGCGAACTCGCTCCCGCTCTCCAGGCCAAGCTGCTCCGCGTCCTCCAGGAACGCGAATTCGAGCGCGTCGGTGGTACACGTCCCATTCACATCGACGTTCGCGTCATCGCCGCCACCAACCGCAATCTCACGGAAAGCGTCAAGGTCGGAGCCTTCCGCCAGGATCTCTACTACCGCCTCAACGTCGTCTCCATCGAGATGCCGCCGCTGCGCCAGCGCCGCGAGGATATCCCACTGCTCGCCGCCTATTTCACCGCCCGCTCCGGCGAGCGTTCCAAGCGCCACGTCCGCGGCGTATCACCCGAAGCGCGCGCCTGCCTCATGAACTACGATTGGCCCGGCAACGTCCGCGAGCTGGAAAATTCCCTGGAGCGCGCCGTCGTTTTGGGTTCGTCGGAATTCATCCTGCCCGAAGATCTTCCCGAAGCCGTGCTCGAAACCGCGACTCCCGCCGGCGTCAACATGGCCCAATACCACGAAGCCATCGCCGAAGCCAAGAAGCAGGTGATCCTCCGCGCCGTCGAACAAGCCAACGGCAACTACACCGAAGCCGCCAAACTCCTCGGCGTCCACCCCAACTACCTCCACCGCCTAATCCGAAATATGAATTTGAAAACGGCGTTAAAGACGACGGGATAAGCAAATACCGAAGGGGTACTGGCGTGGCCCGACCGCCCAAACGAAGTCAAGTCAGCTTACAGCCAAGGTGTGTTGTGTTAGCATTGTCCAGGTGTTGAGGATCATTCACATTCAGAGGAGTTCCGAGAGCCAGCTGAACAATCCAAGGTACGACATCATCGATGCGGCACGCTACGGCGAAGAATTAGGTGTGGCGGAGGTAGTCCGCGCACTGACTGGCCAAGCAGTTGGAGACTGGTTGGCCAGAGAGGGTCTTTCATTTTCTTCGATCGAGCGTATCCTAAGTGAACTTGCGGAGAAAGGATCCGCCCAAGTACAGGCTGCTCCCAGAATTGGCCCTCACATCGCTCGAGCCTGGTTCGATACTGTACTGAACCCTTTGATTGAGTTCGTCGAACTGGAACTGGGGCTATTAAGCAGGCGGAACTGGACCTTCTCGTTCGGTGCTAGAACGCTTGAACTAATTCAGCCAGTCATACAGCGCTTTTACAACGCCAATCTTGAACAGATCATTCAGATGAACGTGGAGTTGTCAGCGAATCTCGAAGCACATGACGCCGGAGTTGAAAACCTGCGCGGTGCGGTGGCTTCTCTATACGATGCTTTGGCTTCAAATCGCGAGTTCGTCCAGCTATGCGACTCGCTACTGACGGCGGACAGCCTCCGCGATTTGGGCATTCGCGAAGTAAGTGAGATTTTTGGCGCCTATCCGCCTTCTGACCGATACAATCTGATCGCGCAGTACGTTGTCAATAGTACGGGAGATTTGCCCCAGCACTACTCGACCGCGAAGTTCTGGAATCGAAATCGTGAGATCTTCGTTCAATGCCTGACCCACCTCCCGAATGTGCGCGAGCAGTTTCCATCGACGATTCAAGTAGCAGAATATCTCTCCGGCATAAGCCGTACCCTGTGTAGTCAACTCAAGAACCTTCGCCAAGAATTGTCGCTTCGGTACGACGTGCCCATTGTTCCCGGTAATCGAGAAAAATTGACAGCCTGAACCCGTATGTTTTCGAAGGCCGTGATCGACACCGGTCCACTGTTTGACGCGCTCGTTCTGAACTACCACCTTCAACGCGCTCAATATGGACGTCCGTTAAGATGTACATCGGTTATAGATGAAGTTCTCCAGAATGCAAGTGCGCAGCGTCGATTCCTTGAGCTGCTCGCCTCGATACAAGAAAAGCTTACGACGTCTCATGTGATTGCCGAACTGTACGGCTTAAGGAGTAAACTTGATCTCCATCCGCCCGATTCGCACTATTTCTGGCGAACCAGCATCGACTTGCTAGTGCAATGGCGCATCGAGGAGAAACTGATTAAGCTGCTCGATCTCAACTCCGATGATTCCCTTCGCAACTGCCTCCCGAGGATCGGCGTGACGGATACCGGATTAATAGATTTAGCAGCTCGGCACAGCTGCATTTTAATCACGCGGGATGAGGGGACATTGTTCCCAGAGGCGTGCAGTCGCCACGTCGATTGCCGCCTGGTTAAGCAATTGGTGCCCCTTGTGTGAGGCAGATCCACGGCACGACCTCTCGCGGAACACATCGTGAGTCCTACACAGATCCTCTATACTAAATGCGTGGCAGCAAGCTGGATTGAAGCTACAGTCGGAGAACATGGCGAACTGGTTCTAGGAACTTGTTGAAATAGCCCGTCCGCAGGCATTGCGACTCGAGTTTTCGCGCGGGTGGGACATTCTCGCGATGCTTGGGTGGCTCTCCAAGCCGCGCAGTCGGCACCGCCCGCCGCTCTGCACTACGCTCCCGCCGGCCTTAGTCGCGGGATGCGCCACAGATTGTATGCGGCTACCGCGTACTGGAATAACCAACTCACTTTTTCCAGTCCGCGGAGCTTGACCTTCCTCATCCCCGCCACTGTTTTCAGCCACCCAAATGCCCGCTCGATGATCGGACGCCGCGATTGGCTCATCGCGTAGCCGCCGTGCCGGGTCGTCCGTCCGTCGATGGCGCTGCGCCGATTCTTGTTGTTTTGCGCGACGTGCGGCGTGATGTGCATCGCCTGCAAGGTCGTGACTAAGTCCCGGCTGTCATACGCCTTGTCCGCTCCCAATGTGAAGCGCTGGCCGCGCCTTTTCTTCCGCATCGCATCCGCCATCAAGATCGCCGCGTCCGCCTCCGCTGTTCCGTCGGCCCGCGTCAGCATCGCCTCCACGATGAACCCGTGCCGGTTCTCGACCATCACGTGTCCCAGGTAGCTCAACCTGGCTTCGCTGCCGCGTGACTTCTTGTATAGCCGCGCATCGGGATCGGTCTTCGAGGCGTGCGTTGCATTGCTGCGCTTGTCCCCGTGGAAGCTCGCTTTACCTGGGCTGTCGCTGTCGCCACCGTCCTTGCGTTGGAAGCTCTTCTGACTGGCCCAGGCTTCGATCATCGTCCCGTCCACCGTGAAGTGCTCCTGCGACAGATGCGGTTTGGCTTGCTCGAGCACTTCGCTAAAGAACTCGCGGGCCACCGTCTCATTCAGCAGCCGCTCGCGATTCTTGCTGAACACCGCGTGATTCCATACCGGCTCGTCCATCTCCAGTCCCACAAACCATCGGAACAACAGGTTGTAATCGAGTTGCTCCATCAGCATCCGTTCGCTGCGGATCGAGTAGAACGTCGGCAAAAGCAGCGCTCGTAATAAACGTTCCGGCGGGATCGAAGGCCGGCCATTGTCGGCATACATTTTGTCGAACCGCTTCGACATCCTCGCCAGAATCTGATCCACCAACCGCCGGATCGCCCGCAGCGGGTGGTCTGGTGGTACCCGCTCCTCCAGCGACACGTAGCTGAACATCCCGCCTTGCTGTTTCTCGTCTCCGCGCATAGCAACTAGACGCTGCCAACACGTTCTTGGCTACACATCGACGGGCTTTTTCAACAAGTTCCTAGAGAACCTACCGTTCAAGCCCGGGCAGCCCGTCGAGGTGCTTGTCGTCTCCCGAATCGCGTCCTCGTCCGGCGGCCAGACTGCGACTCTCCGAGATTCCGTTCTCGAATACCGCGACCCGTTTGAGCCGGTCGGCAGCGGTCCCATCCGCGGATAACCGGCACACCATCCGACTAACCTCCGCGACCGCAGCTCACACCTTAGTTACTGGCGCTCATCCCACCATCGTTGTACACTGACAGAACTCCGGGCCCCGCAAAGGGCATCCCGGCCGAGCGGCCGAAACCGATCTTTCGAGGAGCACCTCAATGAAGCTCGCCCTCAGCAGCACCTCCGCTTCCAGGGTCGCCACGAGTCCTCACTCTTCCTCCTACATCTATGGTCCCGGTCTGCCTATCGGTGGCGACTACGGTACTGTCTTGTCGTATTTCGTAGACCGTGGAAGACCGACCTATGGTTTCGCTGGTATGGCGCCGGACATGGCGGTTGTAGCGGTGGAGGTTTTTGTCGTCGCGTTTGTCGTTATCGTCCCTGTGGTTTACTTATTTCTTGATCAGTCCATGACCGCCGAGTCGTGGTACTACGTCTACCGATATATGTACGGCAGCACGGCGCTGGATAGTTATTCGGTCCCGACGAACGCCGGCCCGGTCAGCGGCTCTCCAGGACCACTGACTCTCATCTCCAGCAACATATTCGGACCGCCAAGCAACGGGTACTTTTCTCCAAGCGTACTTCCCAATTCCTCGGGCGCGATGCCCCTGAGTGGAGTTGGCAAGGTGAAAAAATCAGCGCTCGCCAAGGTCGAGAAGATGGGCAACCCGATGCTGGTTCAGGTCAGCCTGGGTAACGCACCGCTCATCGGAAGCGAATCGCTTCTTTGAACGTCTGTCCATTTCCGCTCCCCGCCCATCCCAATTCCGCACACTCTGTCCCCTCACCACCCAACTCCCTCCTCAACATACAATGGCATCCCGATTGCCCTAAGATTTCCCATTAGAGTCTTCTCAATAGGACAAAACCGTGCGCACTCTGACCCAGGACCTCCGCTATGGCGCCCGCGTGTTGCTTCGCAGCCCGGGCTTCACGCTGGTTGCCGTGCTCACCTTGGCCGTGGGCATCGCCGCTAACACCGCCATCTTCAGTTGGATCGACGGCATTCTCGTTCATCCCATCCCAGGCGCGGCGCGGGGCGGGGAACTGATGTCGTTCGAAACCGTCACGCCCAATGGCGAGTTCATCACCACCTCCTACCCCGATTACCGCGACTACCGCGACCACCTGCGCCTCATCTCCGGCCTGGCCCTCGCCAGCCCCACAGCCTTCAGCGTCGGTGAGCAGGATCATGCCGAACGCATCTGGGGCGAGCTCGTATCCGGCAATTACTTCGCGGTGCTCGGCATCAAACCCGTCGCCGGCCGCTTCTTCTCGCCCGACGAGTACGGCGACAAGTTGGGCGGATACCCCGTCGTCGTGATCAGCGACAGTTTGTGGAAACGCAACTACCACGCCGACCCCTCCGTCATCGGCTCCACCATCCGCGTGAACCGCCAGCAGCTCACCATCATTGGCGTCGCGCCTCCCGAGTTCCGCGGCAGCATTCCCGGCCTTGGATTCGAAATCTGGACGCCCGTCGTCATGGGGTCGCAACTCAACCTTCTGCCCGATTGGTGGCTCCGTGACCGCAAATCGCGCAGCTTCGTCGCTTTCGCGCGCCTCAAACCCGGCGTCACTCTCGGGCAGGCGCGCGGCGAAGCGGCTTCCATCGCCAATCAGCTCGCCCACGCCTATGCCTATGAAAACGGCGGCATGAGCGTGACTCTGCTGCCCGTCTGGAAAGGACACTTCGGCGCGCAGTCCCTGTTGCTTGAGCCCTTGCGCATCCTCATGGCGGTGTGTGGTGTGGTTCTGCTCGTGGTCTGCGCCAATGTCGCCAATCTCCTGCTCGCGCGCGCCACCGCCCGGCAAAGGGAGTTCAGCGTGCGCATGGCGCTGGGTGCCAGCCGCATCCGCATGGTCCGCCAGCTTCTCACCGAAAGCCTGCTCCTCGCCATCCTGGGCGCGCTCGCCGGCATCCCGCTAGCGCTGTGGATCAGCCGCTGGCTCGGCTATCTCCTGCCACCCACCGGTCTGCCGCTGACGTTCGATATCACCCTGAACGCCGATATCTTCGCCTTCATCCTGCTCGCGTGCCTGGTCGTGTGCCTCGTTTCCGGATTGGCGCCCGCCATCAGCACCGCGCGCACCAGTTTGAACGACGCTCTCAAAGAAGGCGGCCGCACGGGAGCTTCCAGCGGGGGTGCGCGCCTCCGCAGTCTCCTTGTTGTTTCCGAAGTTGCCCTGGCGCTCGTCGCTCTCATCGGCGCGGGATTGTTTACTCGCAGCTTCCAGCTCGCCGCCCGCATTCAGCCCGGCTTCGATCCCCATCGTGTGCTCATTTCGCACCTGGGCTTTTCCGGGGGATCATACACGGCCTCCGAACGCCTACGCTTCTCGTACCGCCTGCGCCAGCGCCTTGAGTCCCAGCCCGGCATTGCCGCCGTGAGTTACGCCGACGACATCCCCCTCGGTTTCGGCAAAGGCTCTTGGGAGGATCTCAAGATCGAAGGCTACGTCCCTGGGCCCGCCGAAAATCTGAAGATTTATCGCAACGCCGTGGCTCCGGGCTACTTCGACCTCATGCGCATTCCGCTCGTCGATGGCCGCGACTTTACCGAACAGGATGACGACAAACATCTCCCCGTCGTGATCGTCAACCAGACTTTCGCCCGGCGCTACTTCCAAGGCCGCAACCCCATCGGCCACAAGGTTTACGGATGGGGCGACTGGTTCACCATCATCGGCGTCGCCAGGGACAGCAAGTATTTCGAACCGAACGAAGAGGCGCTGCCCTTCTTCTACGTGCCTGTCCGCCAGGTGTATCGCGTCGAGCGCTACGTCTGCCTCTACGTCCGTGCGGCGGGAAGCACCAATGACGCGCTCGCGCTTTTGCGAAGTGAAGTCCGCGCCATGGACCCGAACGTCGGCGTTTTCGATGCCGCCCCGCTCGAGGAGTACATGGGCGCCTCGCTCTATCCCGAAAAAATCGCTGCCATCCTGATGGCGGTCCTTGGAGTCGTGGCCCTGACCCTCGCGGCCATGGGACTTTACAGCGTGATGGCGTATTCGGTCAGCCAGCGCACTTCGGAATTAGGAATCCGGATGGCGCTCGGCGCGCGAACCGCCGACGTGGTCGCGCTAGTCGTCCGCCAAGCCATGGTCCTGACTGCCGTCGGTCTCGCGATCGGCGTCGCCGCCTCTCTAGCTCTCACGCGCCTTGCCGCTGGTCTGCTGGTGCAGGTTAGCGCCACTGATCCGCTGATCTTCGGCGGCGCGGCGCTGTTCTTGGCCGCCATCTCGCTGGCCGCCAGCTACTTGCCGGCCCGCCGCGCCACCCGCATCGATCCTCTGATCGCGCTACGGTACCAGTAGTCCTGGCTGATCGAGATCGGCCTCCGGTGGTGCTTTTCGGCCACCGACAGTGGCGCTGTGGGAATTATAAGCCATTTATAATCAGTAAGATATAGATTGGCCCCCAGCTTGCCAATTAGCGGGCAGGGAACTGGCCTATGAGACGCACATGGTATTTGCTTGGAATGGCAATCGCCCTTACCGGGGCGACCGCCGTCTACGCGCAACAACCGCCGGCATCGGATGATGCAAACCGCGGCGTGGCGCGCGTGAGCATCGTCACCGGTGAGGTCTACATCCAGCGCGGCGACGCAAATGAGCGTTCCGCCGCCGTCGTCAACGCACCGCTGATGGCCGGCGACGTCATCGGCACAGGCGCCAATGGACGTGCCGAAGTCCAGTTTGACTCGGCAAATATGGTCCGGCTCGCGGCAAATGCCGAAGTCCGGCTCAGCGAGTTGACCCGCAGCCGCTACCAGTTGCAGATTGGCCGCGGCACCGTCCTTTTCAGCGTAATCCGCGAATCCCAAGCGCAGGTCGAAATCAGCACGCCGCAGGTTTCGGTGCGGCCCACCCAGGTTGGCGCCTATCGCATTACGGTGCATGAAGACGGCCAGGCGGAGATCACTCCGCGGCTGGGTGAAGCGGAAATCTACACCCCGCGAGGCGTAGAAACGGTGAAAGAGGGCGGCACCATGCTGGTGCGTGGAACTCCTTCGGATCCGGAATTTCAGAACACAGAAGCCGTCAAGCAGGATGAGTTCGACAACTGGAACGCCCAACGCGATGACCAGTTAAAGCGTTCCACTAGCTATCAGCATGTAAGTCCTGATATTTATGGGTCTGGAGACCTCGACAATAACGGTCGTTGGGTCCAGACGCCGGATTATGGTTCGGTCTGGACGCCGACGAATGTCGGTCCGGGTTGGGCGCCTTACCAGAACGGCCAATGGGTTTGGGAAGACTGGTACGGCTGGACCTGGGTGAGTTACGACCCCTGGGGCTGGGCGCCGTACCACTATGGCCGGTGGTTCTTTAGAGGCGGAATCGGCTGGGCCTGGTATCCCGGGCCGGTTTTCACACGCTGCTACTGGAGCCCGGCGCTGGTGGGATTCTTCGGGTTCGGTGGCGGCATCGGGTTTGGCTGGGTGCCGCTGGCACCGTTCGAAATCATCCACCCATGGTGGGGAGCCGGTTTCTACGGCGGCTTTTATAACCGCAGTCTGCTAGCTGGCCGCGCCAATGTTGTGGGTAACGTTAACATCTATAACACCTATCGGAATGCACGGGTGACCAACGGAGTGACGGGCGTCAGTGCGAGAGAGTTCGCTAATGGTCGCTTCACGAGCACGATGCGAGTGAGTCCGGAGCAACTCCGGTCGGCGAGTTTGGTGCGGGGGCAGGTGCCGATTGCGCCGACGTCATCGAGCCTGCGTTTTTCGGACCGTGCAGTGACCGCGCGCAGCACCACGAGTTTCAATAACACGAAGTTTTTCAGCCGCAACCAGCCGGCGGCGGTGAATCGCGTCCCGTTCGCGCAGCAGCAACGAAGCCTGGGACAGATCAGCGGGCGTTCGACCGCGACGGGTGTCACGCCTTCGGCCGCGCCCGCGTCGCGAGGACCGACGACGAGCAGTGCGCCGGCGGCGGGAACAGCAGGGAACAGCGGGTGGCGGCGGTTCGGGGACCCGGCGGCTAGCTCGGCGACACACAGCGCAGCCAGCGGGACGGCGGCGAATGCATGGCACACTCCGGGTGACCGGTCGGCTACGGCAGGTTCGTCGGAGGGATGGCGGCGGTATTCGCCGGGCACGGAATCTTCGGGGTCACGTTACGGCAGCTCCGGATATGGCAGCAGCCCGCGTTCGTTGCAGATTGCGCCACCAATTGTGCGGGAGCGATCCAGTTCGACCGCCAGTTCCAGCTCGAAGGCGGCCCCGAGCAGCTCGGGCGGCAGCTCGCACGCGAGCAGTGGTGGCGGCGGCCACAGCAGTGGCGGCGGAGGCGGGAGCCACGGCCATCGATAAATCGATTTTCTCCTCAGGGCAGTAGTTGACAGTTTCTTCCCTTAGGCCCGTCGCCAGTGAATCGGTCGGCGGGCCCATTTTTTTGTCAGCAGATGTGTATGATGGGCTGCCATGACTGAAACTATGAAGTGCCCAAGCTGCAGGGCTGAAAACTTACCCGATGCGCGGAAATGCGGCAAGTGCCAGTACCAGCTGAAATCTGAGCTCGAATGCCTGCGTTCGATTGATGCTGCGGTCGGGATCATAAAACGGATACTCATCTGGTGGGTCTTCGTGTCGTTTGTTGGAGCGGCTGCTTATGTCGCCTTCAGGCGATGGTGAAGAGTTGCGCAATCCGACTACATGCTCCAAGAAACTTCAAACTGACCCACAGCGCTAAAAGTAGACATAATATCCGTTATCGGAAGCTAGGTAGGCCCTCCTTGGACCACATAGACGCCTTCACTCAGCCCTGGCGAGGGGCCACGCCAGTTCCCCGTCCTTAAACCAATTCCCCGAAACAGCCGATGGAACCTGAGGGTGTGAAATGAAGCTCTCCCTCCTCGCTTTGACGGTGTTCTCTATCGCGGCGCTCGCCGCGCAGCCGGCCGCGCTGACGATTGACGATGTCACAAAGATGGTCCAGGCCAGCGTCGCGAAGGACCTGATCCTCAAGACGATTGCGGAATCCGCGGCGCCGTTCCAATTGAATCCGGATCAACTGATCGCGCTCAAACGGGCTGGCGTTCCGGATGACATCGTGCGGGCCATGATGACGCCGGGTCACAGCAACGCAAAAAAAGCGTTCCGCATAACGCGGTTTTCTTCGCAAGAACAAGCCGCCGGGCCATCGGCGGACGCAGTCGCGGTTCCCGCCGGGTCAAAGGTATACGTCGCGACGGCGGATGGTTTCGACACCTACCTGACCGCGGCTCTGCGGGAGAATAAAGTGCCGCTCATGGTGGTCAGCGAGAAAGACAAGGCGGATTACGAACTTTCCGGCGCTCCCAAGGAGCAAACCGTTGTGAAGCTCGTAAGTATCAAGACGCATGAAGTGGTTTTCGCTTACACCATCACCAAGAAAGATGCGAAACACGGCCCGCAAACGATTGCGGAGGCCTGCGCGGAACGCATGAAGGAAGCTTTCGCCGGCGAATAAAGCGCTTGCCCACCTCAGGTCGTTCACGGTGGTCAACAGCTCGCGTATGTTAAATTTGATGTTTACCGCGAGTCTTGCCAACGCCGATGTCCTCTTCCGCCGCCGGTGAAAAATTCCAGCAGCTTGTCGATCTGATGGCCCGCTTACGCGCTCCCAACGGTTGCCCGTGGGACCGTGAGCAGACGTTTGACACCATCAAACCGTTCCTGCTCGAAGAGACGTACGAAGTGCTCGACGCCATCGACGCGCGCCAGTGGCCCGCGCTCGCCGAAGAATTGGGTGACCTGCTCCTCCAGGCCGTCTTCTTCTCGCAAATGGCCGCGGAAGAAAACCTGTTCCGCGTCGAGGACGCGCTCGACGCCATCAACCAGAAGCTCATCCGCCGCCATCCTCACGTGTTCGGTGACGAGACCGCCCACACCGGAAGCGATGTGCTCAAGCGCTGGAACGAGATTAAGGCCGAAGAGAAGCGCGCTAAACCGGAGCCCGACCACACGCTGCTGGGTTCAGTGCCCCGTTCCCTGCCCGCGTTGGTGGAGGCGCAGCAGATCGCTTCGCGCGCCGCGCAAACCGGTTTCGATTGGGAGAATGCCGGCCAGGTCATCGACAAGCTGCATGAGGAGTTGCGGGAGTTCGAACAGGCGCGCGCCGAAAACGACCGCGACGAACTCGAAGGCGAGCTTGGCGACATGCTCTTCGTCCTCGTCAATCTCGCGCGTTTTGTGAAAGTCGATCCCGAGCAGGCGCTGCGCCGCACCAACGCCAAGTTCCGGCGCCGCTTCGGTTACGTCGAGCACAAGCTCGCCGAGCGCGGCAAGACCACGCGCGAAAGCTCCATCGAGGAGATGGAAGCGTTGTGGCAGGAAGCCAAGAAGTGAGCGAGCGAGCCGCGATCACGGTCCGCCCGCTCGCCACGCAACAGGACTTCGAAGGCGCCGTTGAACTACAAAAGGAAATCTGGGGCTTCAACGACCTCGAACTGATCCCCGTGCGCCTCTTCATCGTCGCCAGCAAAGTGGGCGGCCAAGCGTTCGGCGCCTTCGATGGCTCTCGCGTGGTGGGTTACTGCCTGGCCATTCCCGGCCTCAAACCCGGCGGGGGCACCTACCTCCACAGCCACATGCTGGGCGTCAAGCCGGGCTATCGCGATGCCGGCATCGGCCGCCGCCTCAAGCTCCAGCAGCGCGAGGACGCTCTCTCGCGTGGCATCCAACTCGTCGAATGGACGTTCGATCCGCTTGAAATCAAGAACGCGTACCTCAATGTGGAGCGGCTCGGCGCTATCGTGCGGCGCTACGTGCGCAATCAGTATGGCACCACTACCAGCCATCTTCACGGCGGCCTGCCCACGGACCGCTGCGTCGCTGAATGGTGGCTCGCGAGCCCACGGGTCAAGGCCCTTTTAGATGGGGGCCCGCCGGTCGCACAGCCTGAAACCATCGAGCGCATTTCCGTGCCCGCCGCCATCTCCGCTATCCGCCGCGAGGATCCCAAGCGCGCCCGCCAGATGCAGCAGGAGATCAGCAAACAATTCGAAGCAAATTTCGATCGCGGCCTCGCCGTGGTGGGCCTTGAAAAATCGGCTGACGGCGGCACTTACCTGTTTGGACATTGGGAATGCAAATAGAAAAGATCATTCTGCGGCAGATTCGCATGCCGCTCGTCCACTTCTTCGAAACCAGCTTTGGCCGGACCACGGAGCGCGACATCATCCTGGTGGAAGTGATGGCGGACGGCGTATCCGGCTGGGGCGAGGTCACCGCAGGGGAAAACCCGTTCTATAACGAGGAGTGGACCGAATCCGCCTGGCTGATTCTGCGGGATTATGCCGCGCCACAGGTCATCGGGAAAAATCTCGCGAGCGCCAGTGAAGTTGCGCCGCTCACTGCGCACATTCGCGGCCACCGCATGGCGCGCGGCGGCCTGGAAGCAGCCGTTTGGGACCTTGAAGCGCGCATGCAGAACCGCCCCCTCTGGCAGCACATCGGCGGCGGCGCGCGGCGCGAAATCCCCTGCGGCGTTTCCATCGGCATCCAGGATTCGGTTCCGCGGCTTTTCGAAAAAATCGAGCGCGAGCTCGCCGCCGGCTACCAGCGCATCAAAATGAAAATCAAGCCGGGGTGGGATGTGGACGTGGTCCGCCAGGTGCGCGATCGCTTCCCTTCCATCAAGCTCATGGCGGACGCCAATTCAGCTTACACGCTGAAAGACGCCGATCACCTCAAGCGCCTGGACGATTTTTACCTCATGATGATCGAGCAGCCGCTAGCGCACGACGACATCATCGATCACGCCGTGTTGCAGTCGAAATTGCAGACGCCCATTTGCCTGGATGAGTGCATTCGCTCCGCGCATCATGCCGAACAGGCCATCCGGCTGCGCGCCTGCGGCATCATCAACATCAAGCTGGGCCGCGTTGGCGGGTTTCGCGAAGCCAAAAGCGTGCACGATGCCGCGCAGGCTGCGGGCATCCCGGTCTGGTGCGGTGGCATGCTGGAGGCCGGCATCGGCCGCGCGCACAACATCGCGCTGGCCACGCTGCCCAATTTCATTTTGCCGGGCGACGTCTCCGCCAGCCGGCGTTATTGGAAGCGCGATATCATCAGCCCGGCGGTCGAGACCACGGCCCGGGGTACCATCGAGATTCGCGATGATCCCGGTTTCGGCTACGCTATCGATCACGATTTTCTGCGCGCAGTGACCGTTCGCGAGGTGCCGGCCGGTTGAACGGGCCCCTCGTTCTCTATACTCTGATCTCGCTGATGACGCTGGCGTGGTCGGCGAACTTTATCATCGGCAAGGTGGCGTTAAGGGAGTTTCCACCCTTGTTGCTTGGCACGCTGCGCATTCTGCTCGCGGGGATTTTTCTCGCTCCGCTTTATTGGCGGAAAGCTCGCGCTTCCGGCTGGCGACTTTGGCCGGCTCAGGGAGTTCCCATGCTGGCGTTTCTGGCGGTTTGCAATGTCGGTAACCAGCTTCTGTTCCTGTCAGGTCTGAGCCGCACCAGCGCCTCCCATTCCGCGTGGGTCATCGGGACTTCCCCTATCTTTGTTCTACTCATTGCCGCGCGCCTCGGTTTGGAGCAAATCACTGTGCGCAAGGCCGCCGGCATGGCCGTGGCATTCACCGGCGTTGCCATTCTCGCGGAGCAGGCCTCCCGGCAGCACGCTCTGCCACGCACCGAAGCCACGCTCGCCGGTGACGCCATCACCCTCGGGGCCACGATCTTGTTCGCTCTTTACGCCGCTTACGGCAAGAGGGCCACCGAAACCCACGGCTCGGTCGTCGTGAACGGATTCGCTTTCATCGGCGGCGCCGTGTTGCTCGCTCCCGTTGCCTGGTGGCAGGCGCGCGGGTTTCCCTTTGCAGAGGTCACCGCCGCCGGATGGAGCAGCCTTCTCTACATGGCGCTGTTTCCTACGACCATCTGTTACCTGATTTACTATTACGCGCTTACGCGCATTTCCGCTTCTCGCCTCACTGCGTTCGTTTACTTGGAACCGGTCATCGCTACGCTGATGGCCGTCGCGTTCCTGGGAGAGCGTATTACGGCTCCGCTAGCCATCGGCGGCACGGTCATCCTTGCCGGCGTGCTCCTCACGGAGCGTGGCTGATGCTCTCGTTTCGCGCGCTCCTCACGCAGAACCGCAACTACCGCTTCACCTGGAGCGGCCAGATTGTCAGCGAGATCGGCGACCACTTCAACAACATCGCCGTCTTCAGCCTCGCTCTGGCCCACACCAAGTCGGGACTGGTGGTGGCGGGCGTCATGCTCGCGCGCGCCATTCCCGCCATGTTCGCCGGACCTATCGCGGGCGTGATTCTCGATCGTATGAATCGCAAGCACGTCATGATCGCGAGCGATCTCATTCGCGCCGTCCTCGCCCTGGGCTTCATCCTCTCTCTGCATCGCCACGACAACTGGATGCTCTATGTGTTCAGCGGATTGCTGATGTTTGCTTCGCCGTTCTTCACGAGCGGCCGGTCCGCCATCCTGCCCACCATCACCACGCGCGAGGAGTTGCACACCGCTAACTCGCTCACACAGACCACCCAGTGGACCACCATCACCATCGGTACTTTCGCCGCCGGCATGAGCGTGATGCAGTTCGGTTACGAATGGGCCTTCGTTCTCAATTCCCTCTCGTTCTTGTTTTCCGCCGCGTGCATCTCGCGCCTGCACGTGAAAGGCAATGCCTTTCAACCCAGGAAAGCGGCCCTCACCGAGGCCGAAGTCGTGCGCCCCTGGCACGAGTACATGGAAGGCCTGCGCTACATGCGCGGCAATCCGCTCATCTTCGGTATCGCGCTGATCGGCGTAGGCTGGGCCACCGGCGGCGGCGCCGCGCAGATTCTGTTCAGTCTGTTCGGAGAAGTGGTCTTCAACCGCGGTCCGGCGGGCATCGGGGAAATTTGGGGTTGCGCCGGGTGCGGGCTGCTGATGGGCGGCGCATTTGCCTACTGGCTCGGAGAGCACATCAGTTTCCGGGGCTACAAATACACCATTTCCATCTGTTACATTGTCCACGGCGCGACTTACATCATCTTCAGCCAGATGCAAAACTTTTACGTGGCGCTCGTTTTCATCGCCGTGTCGCGGGCCGCGGTCGCCGTCAGCTCCGTGCTGAACATGTCGCAACTGTTAAGCCGCGTCTCGAACGAGTATCGGGGCCGGGTCTTTTCTACTATGGAATCGATGCAGTGGTCGGTAATGATGCTTTCGATGGCGGCGGCGGGCATCGCCTCGCAATACTACAGCGCCCGGCTGATCGGAGCGATCGCCGGCGCGCTGAGCTCGACCACTGCCTTCTTCTGGGCGTGGGCCAACTTCACCGGCCGCCTGCCCGAGCCGCCGGCCGAGGGCGTGAAACGCAGTGAGGTGGAGGTGCATGGCGAACCAACCATCTAGTTTGTCGGGAAAAGTAATTCTGGTGACCGGCGCCGCGAAGCGCATCGGCCGCGGCATCGCGCTGCGCCTGGCACGCGAAGGGGCGCGCGTTGCGATTCACTATAACGGATCAGAATCCGAGGCCCGGAAAACAGCGGCGGAGTGTGGAGCGTCTTTGTTCCGTGCGAATCTCGAGAGCGTAGCTGAGATTGCGCGCCTGTTTCAGGACGTGGAGCAGCATTTCAGCCGCCTCGACGGTCTGGTCAACAACGCAGCCCGCTTCGCGACCATCGATCCGCTCGACATCACCGAAGCCGATTGGGACTTCATCCACTCCGTGAACCTGAAAGCGGTTTTTTTCTGTTGCCAGCATGGTGCCCGTTTGATGAAGAAATCCGGCGGCGGCAGGATAGTGAATATCAGCTCTCTGGGCGGCATCCGCCCCTGGGCCGATCACGCGCATTATTGTGCCTCAAAAGCCGGCGTCATCATGCTGACGCGCGCATTGGCTAAAGCTTTCGCTCCGGAAATTACGGTGAATTCAGTCGCCCCCGGCGTGATTCCGTTCGGCGAATTGGATGCAGAAGCCGAAGCGATGGTGCGCGCTACCCCGGCGCACCGCCCCGGAACGGCGGAAGAAATCGCAGACGCTGTGGCTTACTTTCTCGCTGCTTCGAACTTCATCACCGGCCAGGTACTGGCCGTGGATGGCGGGCTGAGCCAGAGATAAGCGTTCGCGCCAAGATCAAGAAATACATCCGGGCGCCGCGCCTGTTGGCGTATTCCAAGTCGGAGAGTAGCCGTTGGCGGATACTCGTGTCGCCGCGCCAGCCCCGGACCTGCGCGAGACCGGTCAGCCCCGGAAGGACTGTGAGGCGCTGCCGGTATTCCGGCAGCCAGCGGCTAAACCTTTTGACATGAAGCGGCATCTCGGGCCGCGGTCCGACGAGCGACATCTCGCCCTTGATCACATTCCATAGCTGCGGGAGTTCGTCGAGGTCAAAACGCCGCAGAAACGCTCCGTAGCGGGTGCGCGGCGGATAGTCCTGGTTACTCCAGTCGGCGGGACTGGGTTGAAAATCCGCCGGAGTCGTCCGTATTTTATAGAGCACAAAGGGCTGGCCACACAGACCCAGGCGCACGTGGCGGAACAGGATCGGGCCGCCATCGAGTAGGAGTTTTACCGCCACCGCTCCCAGCAACAGCGGCCCCCAAAACGGCAACGTGAAAGCGATGAGGGCGAGATCGCAAGCGCGCTGCAAGAAATCCCACGCGGGCCACACCCCCACGCGCGATGGATAGCCCGTGAAACTTTCGAACGGCGTGCTCTGGCCTGCCATAACCGCATAGTCGCATGGAAGGCCTCAAATCTCTCAGTGCTTGTTACGTGAAGATGCTGAATTTACAACTTGTTGCGGGCCTAGGAACACATGTGAATGGCAAGCAAGGTGAGTGGCTCGCCGCCGATAGTAATGGGTGTGGCCCAGACCCGCAGGTTGAGTGTGGATGCCTGTCCGCCGACATCCCGGATGATGTGGCAATCCTGCACATCAGGTGCATTCAGAATGGCGCTCAGGGCTTCGCAAGTGCGGCAGAAGACGGTGGTGCCACAGCCCCAGGGTTCTTCGCGCCAGCGAATGCAATCCAGCATTTCTCCGACGCGGAGGCCGAGCAGCTCAGCGGCTGGAATGTCGAGGAGGGCCACCAGGCTGTTATTCACGGCGACGGCCTGCCGGCATTGATTCAGGATGAGGGCGGGCCCAGGAAAGCCGTCCAACAGCGCTTGGAGCAGCGGTTCGCCGGCTAGCTTTTGACGAAGGGCACACTCCTGGTCGATTGGGTCCCGTTCGGCGGGAGCAAAGAATGTCGGCAATCGTTCCATCCTCGGATTCCATCGGCCGTTGCGGCGGGGGACTTTAGCCAACCCTTGTGCTAACGTTTGCTTCGTGGCATAGCCTAACTATGCCAGAGGAGCAATCGTGACACAGCGCGACGAAATCCCGACCGGAACTCTTTATATGTTGATTCTCAGGACGCTGGCCCGCCAAGGCAAAATGCATGGGTACGAGATCGCCAACGCCATCCAGCAACTCAGCCAAGACGTGCCGCAAGTAGAAGAGGGCTCGCTGTATCCGGCGCTGCAACGGATGCTGCTGAAGGGTTGGGTGACGGCCGAGTGGGGGGTGACGGCGGGCAACCGACGCGCGCGTTATTACCATCTGACGGCGCTGGGACGAAAGCAACTGGTCGCTGAGGTTTCGCAGTACGAGCGGGTAGCGGCCGCGATTGCGCGCGTGCTACAGCCGGCCTGAGGGAGGATGCGATGGAATGGCTGCGTGAACTGGGCCGCCGGCTCGGGATACTGATCCGGGGTGAGCGGTTCGATCGCGATTTGCAGGAAGAGATGCGGCTTCACATCGAACTGCGCCAGCAAGAGCATATGGGTCGGGGTCTCGCCGCGGAAGACGCGCACGCCGCGGCGCAACGCAAGTTCGGCAATGCCACGCTTCTGCGCGAAGCCAGTGGCGATGTTTGGGGCTGGAGGTGGCTCGAAAACATTGGGAAGGACCTCCGGTTGGCGCCCGCGCGTTGTTGCGTACGCCGGGCTTTACGGCTGTCGCAGTGATCGCGCTGGCGTTGGGGATTGGCGCAAACACCGCGATCTTCAGCGTGGTGAACGCCGTGCTGCTCCGCCCGCTAGCGTACAAAGATCCCGAGCGGCTGGTTACGGTTCTGCACTACGGCGACGACCCGGTTGCACCCGCCAACTACATCGACTATCGCGACCAGAGCCATTCGTTCGAGGCGATGGGGGCGGCGGAATGGTGGAGCCCGAATCTCACCGGAAGCGATCCGGCGGAGCACCTGTTGGGCCTTCATGTAACGCAGAATCTGCTGCCGATGCTCGGCGTCGAGCCGTTACTCGGCCGAGTATTCGCCGCGGGAGAAGACCGGGAGGGCGGTGAGCACGAAGTCGTGCTGAGCTATCGGCTGTGAATGCGGCGTTTCCATCGTGATCCTAACGTGCCCGGAAGATCGATCATTCTCAACGGGGAGGGCTTCCGGGTGATTGGCGTGATGCCGCCCGCATTCAAGTTTGCGCCGTTCTGGGCCACGCGCGCGGAGTTGTGGGCGCCGCTTGCCTTTGGCGAGCGGATTCACAACCGGGACAGCAACAGCCTGCGCGTTTTCGCGCGACTGAAGCCGGGCGTTACGGTCGCACAGGCCCGGGCGGACATTCGAACGATTACGGGGCGCCTGGAGCGGCGATATCCAGGCACAAACACCGACATCGTGCTTGCGCCTCTGAAGGAGAATGTCGTCGGTAAGGTTGAGACACCGCTGCTGGTGCTGCTCGGCGCAGTCGGATTCGTACTCCTGATTGCGTGCGCCAATGTGGCCCACATGCTGCTGGCGCGGACATCGGACCGGCAGAAGGAAATCGCGGTGCGGACCGCGCTGGGCGCCGAACGGGCCCGCATCATCCGCCAGTTCCTCACCGAGAATCTGCTGCTCGCGGCCATCGGCGCTTCCGCCGGCCTGTTGCTCGCGGTGTTGGGAACGAAAGCTCTGGTCTTGCTCAGCCCGGCGAAACTCCCGCGTGTGGAAATGGTGGCCATGGATGGCCGTGTCATGTTGTTCCTGGTTGGAGTTACCCTATTGACGGCCCTGGTGTTTGGGCTGGCGCCGGCGATGCACGCGGCCATAGGCAACCTAAGCAACGCGCTCAAAGAGGGCGGACGCGGCGGCTCCGACGGGATTCACCGCGATCGGCTCCGAAGTTTCCTAGTGGCCTCCGAATTCGCGCTGGCATTCATGCTGCTGATCGGCGCCGGGCTGATGATCCGCAGCTTCTCGGCGTTGCAGTCAGTCGACCCGGGGTTCAACCCGCACCACGTGCTCTCGATCGTGGTTTCCGTGGCGGGATCGAACGAGGTCCAAACGGAGCGGCGCGCGCTCTTCTATCGTCAACTTCTGGAACACGTGCGCGCGCTGCCTGGCGTGGAATCTGCTGGCGTGATGAGCTACGCGGTCGCGCGGCGCACGCACGAGATCGGGATTCGCATTTCGCTTGGCGCGAGCCGGGCGGACGTGTTGCGGATGGTAGTGCGGCAAGGGATGATGCAGGCACTGGCGGGCACGGCGGCGGGTGTGGCGGGAGCACTGCTGCTGGCACGGTTGATGGCAGGGATGCTGTATGGGGTGCGGCCAACGGATCCTGTTACGTTCGGCGGCGTGGCGGCGGTTCTGGGGCTGGCGGCGCTCGCGGCGAGCTGTGTTCCGGCGCGCAAGGCTACGCGGATTGATCCCATGGTGGCGCTGCGGCATGAGTAGGGCATTTTGACTGCCGGTCTTTAGCCGGCAGCGGCACGCCGAGGCGTGCGCCACTTCATGCTCAGTCCAAAGGGTGAGCTGGTTTGGTCTTCACCCCCGAATCAGGCGCACGGCGTCGCGCAGAGAGTTATTGCCGTTCGTCTTCGTGGCGGCATCTTCAGCTTCCTCGGGAGCAGTGTCGCCTTCGCCGGGCGCGAGAAAAAGATTCTCTTCGAGGCCGTGCTGCTTGGTGTAGAGCTCGAAATACCTTCCCTGCGCGGCGTAGAGCGTACCGTGCGTGCCGCGCTCAACGATGTGGCCTGCTTCCACAACAAGAATCTGGTCGGCGCGGCGGATGGTGGAGAGGCGGTGCGCGATGACGAAGGTAGTGCGGCCACGCATCAGGTAGGAGAGCCCTTCCTGGATGAGCGCTTCGGATTCGGAATCGAGACTGGAAGTGGCTTCGTCGAGAATCAGGATGCGTGGCTCGGCCAGGATGGCGCGGGCGATGGACACGCGCTGCTTCTGCCCGCCGGAGAGCTTGACGCCGCGCTCGCCTACGATGGTTTCGTATTTCTCCGTGAACTTTTCGGCGAATTCATCCACACGCGCTAAGCGGCAAGCGTCGAGAATCTGCTCCTCGGTGGCATTGGGGCGGGAGAAGGCGACGTTTTCGCGAATAGTGCCATCGAACAGGAAAGTATCTTGCAGAACCACGCCGAGCTGGGTTCGGTAGGAATCGAGACGGACGGTGGAAAGATCGACGCCGTCGACGCGAACCACGCCTTCGCTCGGAACGTAAAACGCGGAAATGAGTCCGATGATGGTGGACTTGCCTGAGCCTGACGGGCCGATCAGCGCGGTCACGGTGCCGGGGCGGGATTCGAAAGAGATATCAAAGAGCACGGGTTTGGCCGGCTCATAGGAGAAGGAAACGCCTTCGAACTGGACTTCGCCACGGATGGTGGCGAGCGCGGAGGTGCGGCGGGGGTCTTCGTCCTCCGGGCGTTCCCTCATGACTTCACGGGTGCGCTCTAGGCCCGCAAGCGCTTCGGAAATTTGGGTACCGATCGCGACCACCTGAAACATTGGCGCCACCAGAAAGGCCATCAATGCGGTGAAGGCAACATAATCGCCGAGATCGATGGTCTTGGCGAAAATCTGGCGCGTACCCACGTACATGACGACGGAGCCCACCACACCCAATAGCACGGTGGCCGAGAGGCTCATGACAGAGGTAGCCGTGAGCGACTTCATGACGTTTTCAAGAAGCCGTTGCACGCCGCTGGAAAATACCTGGGCTTCGCGGTCTTCCGCGTGATAGCCCTTGATGACGCGCACGCCGCCCAGTGATTCGGTTAGGCGGCCGGTTACTTCCGCGTTGATCTTGGCGCGCTGGCGGAAAATGGCGCGAATGACACGGAACGCCTTGCGTAGGGCCAGACCGAAGGTGACGAGAAAAAACAGGGCCAGCGCCGTGAGGAGCGCGTTCATGTAGAACAAAACGCCCAAGACGATGAGGGCGGTCATCACGCCGCCTACGAACTCGACGAGACCTGTGCCGATGAGATTGCGCACGCCCTCGACGTCGCTCATGATGCGCGACACCAGCATGCCGGATTTATTGGCGTCGTAGTAGGAAACCGGAAGCCGGCCGATGTGAGCTTGGACATCGCGGCGCAATTGGGCAATCAGCCGCTGCGCGGCTTTGGAGAGCAACTGTGTGAGCGAGAACGACGTGATGCCCTGGATGGCGGTCGCGGACAGGACTGTCAGCACGAGCGGCATGAGCATCTGGATGTTGTGCTTGCCAATTATGTCGTTGATTAAGAATTTCGTGGAGTATGGCAGCACCAGGCTTGAGCCGCGGTTGATCACCATGAGCACGAAGCCCAGGGCCAGCACAGCGCGGCGCGGCCGGACGAGGGCCAGGATGTCGGGCAGGAGCGCTCTCAAGCGTTCGGACGCAGGGAGCTCGTCCTTTTTTTCTGGCTTCTTTTCCGGAGACAAGTTTTGAACCGCTACCTGTATTTTACACGGGGTTGCCGGACACGAAGTGCTGGATTTCTTGCTTACTCAGCGGGCGGTAGCTGCCGATGGCCAGATCGCCGATGCGCACACTGCCGATCGCGGTTCGCACGAGCTTGAGGACCTTGCTGTCCACGGCTTCCAGCATCCGCCGCACCTGCCGGTTGCGGCCCTCGGTGATGGTGATCTCGATCACCGAGTACTTGGCGCTATCCCGCAGCCGCTTCACCAGGGCAGGACGGGTAGGCCCGTCGTGCAGAGTCACACCATGGCGTAGTTTTTCGAGCTGGGCATCCGTCAATAATGTAGACGCCTTTACCTGGTAGGTCTTGGCCACCTTATGTTCTGGATTCGTGAGCAGTTCCGCGAATTGGGTGTCATTGGTCAGGATCAGCAAGCCACTGGTGTCGAGATCGAGCCGGCCCACGGGAGAAACCCAGGTGTCGAGGCCGGAGATAAGATCGTAGACGGTGGAGCGTGCCTCGGGATCCTTATATGTGGTCAGGTAGCCTTTTGGTTTATACAGCAGAATATAGACTTTCCCGCGCGAACGGAGAGGTGTGCCATCCAGGGTGATCTTGTCCCGCGCGAAGTCTACCCAGTAATCCGGCGACTGGATGAGTTTTCCGTTGACACGCACGCGTCCGGCGCCGATCCAGCGGCGGGCTTCAGTGCGGGACCCCAGACCGGCTTTTGAAATCACCCGGTCCAACGTCTTCAAGGGGCGCTTCGCACTGCCCTGGACCGGTTGAGATCTCATCATTCGAATCTACAGGAATTACGTCGCGTATGATCGCCAAGATGCAGGAGAACGCGGGGAACGCCGTGACCCTGGTGCGGGGAGCGCGCCAACTGTTGACGTTACGCGGTCCGGCCGGCCCGCGCCGCGGCGCCGCGTTGGGCGAGCTTGGCATCATCCCTGATGGAGCGCTGCTCATTCGGGGAGGAAACATTTTGGAAGCCGGCCCGAGCCGCCGCGTCGAAAACCTGGCACTGGCGCGAGACGCCCGCGAAATCAACGCGGCCGGGCGCGTCGTAATGCCCGGGTTTGTGGACGGCCAGATCCAGGCGGCGTTTGCGCCAGCGTTGCCGGCGCGCGCCTTAGCAGTACGCGTGCGAAGCCTCTTGGGAGGAATGGCGCGCCACGGCACAACGACGCTGGCTGCGGGCCCGAATCCGCAGCAGGACCGGGCGGACGCATGGAAGCTGCTGCGCATTCTGGCGGACCTCAACGGCCATCCGCTTGGCGTCGTCCCGGTTTGCTACGCGGGCACAGAGACCAGTTGCACTGACGCGCTGGTTGTTCTCGCGCGTCGAAAGCTCGCGCACTTCGTCAGTGTGGACGCGGCAACCCTGGAACCGGCCGCCATCCGGCGGCTCTCGGAGTGCGCCCGGCAACTGGGATTTGGTGTCGCCGTCCGCGCGGGCGCGAGTACAACGGCAGTGGGCCTGGCGGTTGAGATGGAAGCGGCCAGTGTCTCGATCGAACCGGTGGAGGCTGCCCTGGCCGGAGATCTCGTCCGCTCGGGGGTTATTGCCATGCTCCTGCCCGCCGCTGTATACCAGCGGCGCCTGGAACAGCACCCCGCTGCCCGTACGCTAATTGACGCCGGCGTCGCAATCGCTCTGGCTTCCAGTTTCGGCGGTGAGCACTGTCCCACTTACAATATGCAAATGGCCGTTTCGCTTGCGTGTTCGCAGATGGGATTCTCGCCCGCCGAAGCCATTTGCGCGGCGACCGTGAACGGAGCTTACGCACTCGCGCTGGGCCATCGATGCGGATCGCTCGAACCAGGCAAAGCGGCGGACCTACTGCTGCTCAACGTTACGGACTACCGGGAAGTGGCGGAGCAGATTGGTATCAACCACGTCCACATGGTTTTGAAGAACGGAAGCGTCATTTACCAGGAGGGTGAGGTCACCGGTTGGGCCAGCCAATAATCGAGTGCGTGCCGAATTTTTCCGAGGGCCGCGATGCCACGACGGTGACTCGCATTGCCGAAGCTATTGCGTCGGTCGAGGGCGTGGCCATTTTGAACCAGACCTCGGACCGGGATCACAACCGTTCGGTTTTCACATTCGCAGGGGTGCCCGATGCGGTCGTGGAAGCGGCATTCCGCGCCATCGAGTGCGCGGTGTCTTTGATCGATTTGAGCCGCCACGCGGGTGTGCATCCACGGGTTGGCGCGGCGGACGTGGTGCCGCTGGTGCCGGTATCCGGCGTGTCGCTTGAGTTTTGCGCGCAACTCGCGGCGCGGTTAGGCGAGCGCGTCTGGCGCGAGCTGTGCGTACCGGTATATTTGTACGAAGCGGCCGCCCGGCGCCCGGACCGGGCCAATCTCGCCAACATCCGGCGTGGCCGTTTTGAGAAGCTGCGCGAGGAGGTGCGCCACAATCCCGCGCGGCTACCCGATTTTGGCACGGCGGCGCTCCATCCTACGGCCGGCGCTTGTGTGATCGGAGCGCGACCGTTTCTGATTGCCTTCAACATCAATCTGGCGACGGCGGATGTGGAGATCGCGCGCAAAATCGCACGTAAGATCCGGGCGTCTTCCGGCGGTCTGCCAGCGGTAAAGGCACTCGGCCTCTACCTGGAATCCCGTGGGCACGCGCAGGTCTCAACAAATCTGACGAACTTCGAGGTGACGCCGCTCTGCACGATTTTGGAGGCCGTCCGCGCGGAAGCAGAACGGTGCGGCGTCCGCATCCAAAGCACGGAACTCATCGGACTGATTCCCCGCAAAGCCTTGGAGACGGCCGGCGACTGCGGCTTAAACATCACGGCGGACCAAGTTCTGGAAAATCGTCTGGATTCGCTGCTGCGCTAGGATGGAACTAGTGTTGGTTACGATCGGCGAATCGCCCAAAGCCGCCCGCCCGCATTGGCTCCGCGCCCCTGCTCCCGGCGGCGACAATTACCGCGAGCTGAAATCACTGATCGACTCTCTGGGCCTGCACACGGTGTGCGAGAGCGCCGCGTGCCCGAATATCGGCGACTGCTGGAACCGCCGCACCGCGACGTTCATGATTCTGGGAAACGTCTGCACGCGGCGGTGCGGTTTCTGCGCAGTGCAAAAGGGCGCGCCGCTCGAGGTGGACTACGACGAGCCGCGCCGCGTGGCGGAAGCGGCCGCTGCCATGGGTCTGCGCTACGCCGTCGTCACGAGCGTCAACCGCGATGATCGCAAAGACGGCGGTGCTGAACTGTTCGCGCTAACCATCCATGCGATTCGGGAGCGCATCCCCGGCTGCCAGGTGGAGGTGCTGATTCCGGATTTTCAAGGCAGCCGCGAAGCGCTCGAAATCGTAATGGCGGCCCGCCCCGATGTGCTGAATCACAACACCGAAACGGTACCGCGGCTGTATCGCCAGGTGCGGCTGGGCGCGCGCTATGAACGATCGCTCGAGTTACTGGCGGCGGCGAAGGACATTGCGCCAGAGTCCCCTACAAAATCCGGCCTGATGCTGGGGCTGGGTGAAACAGCACAAGAAGTACTCGGGGTGATGCGCGATTTGCGCGCACATCGCGTGGATATCCTCACTCTAGGCCAATATCTGCGGCCTTCTCCGCGGCACTTGCCGATTGTGCGCTACATTTCCCCTGCGGAATTTGACGAACTTCGCGCCGCCGGGCGCGAAATGGGCTTCCGCCATGTCGAGGCAGGGCCATTAGTGCGCAGCTCGTTCCACGCTTCAGACGCCGTGGCTTAGTTCCGTTAAGTCCATCACACTCGACGCCGATTTGGCATTGAATCCCGTGCCCCGAAGGTCAAGAATAAATACCGACAGAAGATTTCACGCGGCGCCGCAGCAACTTCTATCAAGGAATTCCAAGAAGGAGTGTGTCCACATGCCAGAAGTCGATGTCAAGAAACAATCTCACGAGCAGCAGCAGGGCCGCGGTGAACTGGAACGGCGTGGAGCTTATCCTTCGCTGTTCTCGTTGCACCCCGGCGAGTTCTTCAACACCAACCCATTCTCACTGATGCGCCGCTTCACCGATGAAATGGACCGTCTTTTTGAAAGCGGCGGCTGGCGAAAAGGCCTGGCGGAAATGGCGCCATGGTCTCCCGCGGTCGAGGTGACCGAACATGACGGCAAGCTCGAAGTCGCCGTTGACCTTCCCGGAATCAAAGAGAGCGACATCAAAGTGGAAGTATCGGACGAAGGCTTGGTCATTAAAGGGGAACGCAAGCGCGAGCAGGAGGAAAAAGGAGAAGGATACTACCGTTCGGAGCGGAGCTACGGGCAATTTTACCGCCTGATTCCACTTCCCGAAACGGCGAAACTCGACCAAGCGCGCGCGGAATTTCACAATGGCGAATTGCGCATCAGCATTCCGGCACCGGCGCGCCAGCGCAGTGCGCGCGAAATCCCCATCTCGACGACGCCAGGAGAGCGCAAAGAGCCGCAGTCTCAGGCCACAAGCGCCCAGCAGGCACGGAAAGCCGCAGGTTAGAGCAACCCATCGCCCGTTGTGCTGGAATGATGGAGAGGACACGAGCCATTTCTATCGCATCCATCAATCCAGCCACGGGCGAGACGCTACGCACGTTTGAGCCGCTCGCGGACTCGCAAATTGAAAACAAGCTGGCACGTGCAGCCAGTACCTATCGGACGTGGCGCCGCACTTCGTTTTCCGAGCGGAAGCGCTTAATGCTTGCCGCTGCGGAAATTGTCGAAAACGAGAAGGCGCAGTTTGGCCGCCTCATGACGACGGAGATGGGCAAACCCGTCAAAGCCGCCAGGGACGAGGCGGCGAAGTGCGCCTTGGGCCTCCGCTACTACGCGGAGAATGCGGAAAGCTTTCTGCGCGACGAGCCCGTTTCCACCGACGGTGGAACAGCCTACATCAGCTATCAGCCGATCGGGGCTGTCCTGGCGGTGATGCCCTGGAATTTTCCGTTCTGGCAGGTGCTTCGTTTCGCGGGGCCCACGCTGATGGCGGGCAACGTCGCACTGCTCAAGCACGCTTCGAACGTGCCGCAGTGCGCGCTGGCCATCGAAGACATCTTCCGGCGTGCGGGCTTTCCTGAAGGCGCGTTTCAAACGCTGCTCATCGGCTCCACTCAAGTGGCGCGCGTGATTGACGATCCGCGTGTGATGGCCATCACTCTCACCGGCAGCGACGCCGCCGGCCGCCAGGTCGCCGCGCAAGCCGGGGCGCGGGTCAAGAAGACCGTGCTCGAGTTGGGCGGCAGCGATCCGTTCATCGTGATGCCGAGCGCCGACCTGCCGGCTGCGATTGCCACCGCGGTGAGGGCGCGCACGATCAACAACGGCCAGTCTTGCATTGCGGCCAAACGTTTCATTCTGGCGGACGCCATCGCCGGCGAATTTGAACGCCGGTTTGTGGCGGGCATGGAAGCGTTGAAAGTCGGCGACCCGATGGACGAGAGTACCGACGTCGGCCCGCTCGCCACGGCGCAGGTTCTCGAGGATCTTGACCGGCAGGTACAGAAATCGGCCGCCGCCGGCGCGCGCATTTTGACTGGCGGCAAACGGCTCGATCGGCCGGGTAACTACTATGCGCCGACCGTGCTCGCCGACATCCCGCCGAATACTCCCGCATATCGCGAAGAAATGTTCGGTCCGGTAGCGTCACTGTTTCGCGTGGCGGATCGCGACGCCGCCATCCGCCAGGCCAACGACTCGATCTATGGGCTTGGATCGAGCGTCTGGACGAACGACGAAGGCGAGCGCGATTGTTTTATCCGCGACATTGAGGCCGGCCAGATATTCGTCAATGGCATGACGGCCTCCGAGCCACGCCTGCCGTTTGGCGGCGTGAAAGCCTCGGGGTATGGGCGCGAACTGAGTGTTTACGGCATTCGCGAATTCGTCAACATCAAGACGGTGTGTATCAAGAGCACGGCGTAACAGCTCGACGAACTGAAGCTTTGTCTACCTTGCTCGGGCGCCTCTCCAGTGCTTGGTTGGTTGCCATGCTGAGTGGAACGGTGGCCCTTCAGGGCCAAAGCCCGGCCGATAGCGATGAGCCGATCTCGACCGATCGGCCGGCAATCGCCGCCTCTAGCGTTGTGGTCCCGAATGGCAGTTTCCAAGCCGAGAACGGCTTCCTCATCACCAATGGCCAGGGCCAGCGCAGTGTTGACGGCCCCGAGACTTTGGTGCGCTTTGGCGTGGCTAGCAATACCGAACTGCGCTTTTCCGCTCCGGACTATTATTTCGATCTCCCCTCTGAAACCGGCGGAGGTTCCGGCTTCGGTGACATCACGATCGGGATGAAACGACAGCTCGGCCCGACACCAGACGGATTTGATGTATCGGTAATAGCCTTTTTGAGCATCCCTACGGGAGCACACGAAGTGTCGAGCCACGGATATGACCCGGGGCTACAACTGCCATGGTCGAGAAAGTTCTCTGCCAATTGGAGCGCGGCGGGGCAGCTCGCATTGTACTGGCCAACTCAGACTGATACCCGCAATCTTACCGGAGAGTCCACTTTCCTCTTGGACCGGCAACTCACAAAACCGGCGGATGCGTTCATTGAGTACGCGGGTGACTTTCCTCAGCGCGGCGGACCGAGGCACCTACTGCATTTGGGCGTCGCATATAAGATCGCGCCCCGACAGCAGTTCGACATTCATCTCGGACTCGGCCTCTCATCAGCAGCGATCGATCATTTCATCGGGCTTGGTTACTCATTTCGATTTCAGGCCCTTCGCCGCCAGCACTGATCGCGTCCGCAAGCCGCGCGCCGTGAACTGTTACAATCCTCGTATATGTTCAAAGGTTTGGAACACACGGCGATTGCTTCGCCGGACCCGGGCAAACTGGCGCAGTGGTACGTGGACCATCTCGGCTTCGTCATTAACTTCAGTTACGACGGCAACTTTTTCGTGAAGGCCGCGAACGGCACGATGCTGGAGATTATTCCGTCCGAGGGAGCGCCGGCCGCGCAGAAGATGAAGGACCCCGGCATCCGGCATCTGGCGATTCAGGTAAACGATTTCGATGCCGCCCACGCGCGGCTCCGGCAGCTTGGCGTCAAGTTCCTCACCGAGCCCTACAATAACCAGGGAAACCAGTTGGTCTTCTTCGCCGACGGCGATGGCAATATTCTGCACTTGATTTACCGCGCGAAACCTCTGCCATAGCCAATTTTCCTGTGCTGCATCGCGTTTTCAAGGCATTCCAGTACCGCAACTTCCGTCTGATGTGGATTGGCTCGTGCACGTCCACCATCGGCACGTTCATGCAAATCGTGGCGCAAAGCTGGCTGGTGCTACAGATGTCGGGGTCGGCGCGCATGTTGGGCCTCGACGCGTTCCTGGGCAACATTCCGGTGTTTATGTTTTCACTGTTGGGGGGTGTGGTGGCCGATCGCGTGAGCCGCCGGCATTTGCTTCTGGCCTCGCAATGGGTGCAATTGACCTGTGCGTTCACGCTGGCCACGCTGCTCGCACTGCACGTGGTGAAAATCTGGCACATCCTCACGCTGTCCTTCATCACGGGAACCGCGCAGTCGTTTGGGGGGCCGGCTTACTCGGCGATCATTCCAGGGCTCGTCGACAAGGAAGATCTGCCCAACGCGATTGCTCTGAATTCGATTCAGTTCAATCTGGCGCGCGTGATTGGGCCGGTTCTGGGCGGTTTCGCGCTCACGCAATTGGGCGCCACCTGGTGCTTTTCGCTGAACGGCCTCTCCTTCATCGCCGTGATCATCTCGCTGATGCTGGTGCGTCTGAAATATGTGCCGCAGAATACCGGCGAATCCCTTGTGAACAGCATGAAACAGGGATTCGGTTTCATTCGCCGACAAGGGGCCATGGCACGGCTCGTCGTGCTGGGGTTCTGCATGACGGCGTTTGCGTTTCCGATGATCACGTTTTTGCCGGTATTCGCCAAAGACGTTTTCCGTTCCGGGCCCACGACATTCACTTTCATGCTGGCGTCTTCGGGGCTGGGTTCAGTAGCCGGCGCGCTGATTGTGGCGGCGCTCGGCAACGTTCGCAACAAGGGCCGCATCGCGCTTCTGATGCTGATTTGCATGGGCGGCGGCATGGCCGGCTTCGCGCTTTCCAAGAGCCTGATTGCCAGTTGCGTTCTGCTATTTCTCTCCGGCGCCGCGCTGCTTTCCGCGTTCGCCATGATCAGTTCCCTTGTGCAGTTGATTACCACGGACGAGATGCGCGGGCGCGTGATGAGCGTCTACAATGTGGCTTTTCGTGGCGGGATGCCGTTCGGCAGCGTGGCCTCGGGATGGCTGATCCCGATGTTCTCCGCCCCGGTGGTGATTTCCGCTAACGGGCTGCTGCTGGTTCTGCTGGGCTCGTATTTCTTGCTATTTCAACGGCGTGTGGCGGCGTTGTGAGGATGAGGATCTGGCTGTACATTCTGGTGGCCGGCGGTTTCGCGGCGTGCGCGGCGGACCTGGAAAAACTGCGCGATCTCGAAGACCGTGCCGGACTCGAACGCAGCATCGCCGAACTGACCACCACTGCCGACAAAGCGCCCAATGACGCGTCGGCACAATACCGGCTGGCACTCGCGTCGTCATATCTGGCTGAAATCTCACTCGAGCTACGCGACAAATCCGCGGCCGAGCAGGCGGCCAAGACCGGTATCAAAGCAGCAGAGCGGGCCGTGGCTCTGAAGCCGGACAACGCCGAGTATTACCGCGTACTGGGCACGCTGTGCGGGCAAGTGATTCCGGCGAATGTGCTCCTGGGGATGAGCTACGGCAATCGCGCGCAGGAGGCGATTGACAAGGCCATCGCACTCAATCCTAAGTCTTCCCAAGCGTACCTGGCGCGCGGCATCGGCAACTACTACAAGCCATCGATGTTCGGCGGCGGGCCGGAGCTGGCGCTACCCGATATCCACCGCGCTATCGAGCTTGATCCCAAGTCCGCGGAAGCCTATCTCTGGCTGGGTTTGACCGAGCGAAAGCTGCATCAGAATACCGAAGCCCGCGCGGCCTTTGCCAAGTCTCTGCAACTCAATCCCAACCGGATCTGGACCAAACAACAATTGGACAAAACACCGGCGCAATGAAACCGTTTTGGATCTGCGCGGCGATTCTGGGGATCACGCTCGTCAACTTCTTCCAGTTTCCGGGCCACACCTGGCTGCAACAGGATACGCAGATCTATGCGCCGATCCTGGAGCACCTCCGGGACCCCTCCGCATTGCAGAAAGACATTATCGCCGTGCACCCGCACGTGGCGTTTACGCTCTACGATGAAACCGCCATTGCGCTGTGCCGTGTGACGGGTCTCGATTTCCAGTATGTACTGGAAGCGGTGCAATTCCTGACGCGCGCGCTCGGCTTGTGGGGCGTGTACCTCATCGCCAGCGCGCTGGGACTTGCGGATCTCGTCGCGCTCGTCGTCACTGGTATCGTTTCGCTTGGCGCGGAAATCGTTGGCCCCTCGGTGCTCATCTTCGAGTTCGAGCCCACGCCCCGCGCCTTTGCCCTGCCCCTACTGTTTTTGGCGCTGGGCCTCATTGCGCGCAAGAGCTTTCTCGGAGCGGGCATCGCGGCCTCCATTGCGTTTCTGATGCATCCGCCGACCACGGCGTCCTTCTGGATGGCGTTCGTGGTGCTCACGCTCTGGATCCCCGAGCGGCGCAAACTAACGGCGCTCGGGGTGCTGGCGGCGGCCGCGCTCGTGCTCTTCGCTGCGTCGCGCTTTCAAGCCGGGAGCGGACAGGCACAAGCGCTGTTTAGCAGGCTTGACCCTCACCAGGAACAGCTCCAGCGCATGCGCGCCTCGTACAACTGGGTTTCTTTTTGGTGGCGGCAGTGGATGGTCCACTACCTGATCCTGTACGCCGCGACGGTGATTGCCTCTTTGTGCTTGCGCAGTACCACGCCGAGGGTTTTGCGCTTCTTCTTCGTGGGATTGCCGTTCATCGGCATCGCCAGTGTGCCGATTTCGTATCTCCTGCTGGAGAAGCTTCACTGGACGCTCATCCCGGAGTTTCAGCCGACACGCGCCATCCTGTTCGTGACCGTCTTCGCGATGTTGCTCGGCGCCGCTGCCGCGTGCCAGGCCATCGCCGGCAAACGCTACGTCGAAGCAATCGCGTGGTTCATCTTGGTATTCCTGCTGCCCGCGAACACCATTATCGAATGGCCATCGTGGAATCGCGTGGCCGTCGTGATCGGCTTGTCGCTCCTGACCGCCGGCGCAATCGGGGTCATTCAGTCCGGCTCGCGCTGGGCGCGACCTGCAGCCATGGCGGCGATCCTGGCCCCGGCGTGGATGATTCCGACATGGGGCAAAGTGGAGAATTATCCCACGTTGCACACGCCCGAGTTGACTCAGCTCTCCACATGGGCGCACGATTCGACGCCGCGTGATGCCGTGTTCTTGTTTCCCGATGCCGGCAAGGATCTCTATCCCGGCATCTTCCGCGCCGAGGCCCAGCGCGCCATTTACGTCGACTGGAAATCCGGCGGCCAGGTGAACTTCTTCAAAGCGTTCGGCGAGGAATGGTGGTCGCGCTGGCAGCGAACCATGGCACGGCCGTTCGACCCACAGGGTGTTGATCAGTATGCCGCTCTGGGCATCGATTACATCGTGGTGGGAAGGAAGAATCGACTGGCGGGCGCGACGCCGGTTTTCGATAACGGCCGCTTCCTGGTCTACAAACTACCGGCGCACGCTAGTGAATCGCCACGTTCACCGTCGTCGTGAATCCACCGATGCTCAGGACCAGCGGCACCGCCGAACCTGAGCTGATGCCCACGGGTAGTTGCAGCTTGACCTCCAGGATGCCCGCAATCAAATTGGCCGCGGCACCCGCGTAAACCAGCGCCGCTGGCTTGCCGCCCACGGTCACCGAGACCGGCAGCACCGGTTTGGGCAGTACCGTCGTTTCTGTTTGGCCGTCCACTCCCGGTGGCGTGGTTTGTCCCGCGCCCGTGGCATAGAGCACCAGCACGGCGCCTTGTGGCGCAGGATCGTTGGCCGAGTTCGCGTGACCATCGGGATTCAGCACAATGAAAATGCCCGGCGTCGCAGCGGCCACCTGTAGCGTCAGCGGGCTCGTTTGAGCACCGCCTGCCGTCACCACCATGCTCGTCGAGGTCTCACCGGCAATTCCGTATGGCGTGACCAGAACGATTTGCTCCTCCGCCGCATAAATCACCGGCGCCTTGTTGCCGCTGAAGGTCACCTGGGCGGCGGAATCGAACCCCGAGCCGAGAATGGCCACTAGCTCACCCGGAGACACAGCGCCTTTTGCGTAGCTCGCTACATTCTCTACCGAAGTAACGGCCGGCCCCGCCGCCGAGCCCCTCGCCTGCCCGGAATTCGCCTGTACCATCAATGACGATTCGTCAACCGCTTCGAAATCCGCCCCCTGCAATTGCGCGATCTCGTGCAGCGTATCGTTGTCCCAGCGGTCATCCGGCGCACCCGAGAGATACCATGAGGAACCGTTGTCCGCCAGAATCATGCCGTATTTTTTGAGCGCAGTCAGGATCACCTGCACCGGCTGCGAAAATCCCGAGATATTGAAGCTTGCCTTTAGCCGGAAGCGCTGGCCCATGGGCGGATAATTCTTGCCGGTGAGATCGGAAGCCTCGTGACGCGCCGGCCAGATGTAGGTGTTGCGCGTCTGCGGCGCGGTGAAGCGGATCGCGTGCAGGATCGCGCCCGCCGCCACCTCGTCGTAACGCACCAGGCCCGGGAAAATCGGCAGCCCCGCCGCATCCGCCGACGTCCATCCCGCCGGCCGCAGCGCATTAGACTTCAGTTGGAAGATCGCGCCCGAGCCCGCCTGCCAGCTTCCATCCGGCTGCGGATAGGATGACCACATTTCGTAGAGGATGCAGTTGTCCTTGTCGATCACCAGCACGTGCCGGTCGCCGGTGCTCTGCGCGCCGCCTTCGATTGGTACGTTGGGTGGAATCGGGTACGGCCCAGGATCGCTTTCGTCGGCGTACTGGAAGCTGACCTTCACCTTCGGCTGCGTGCCCGGCACCGTCGCATATGGGATGCCGATCGGCTCGCCATCATACAACCCCGAACCGAAATCCGGGTGCCCGGGGGCGGCCGCACCGATCGTCGCTACATACTGTGCGGAGTTGGCGTCAACCGGCAGCGTGTCGATAGGCGTGTTCCAGACGTTGTTCGCGGGAAATGCCTCGCAGCCGGCGATTTGCGGCTGCGCACTGGCAGCAGCAGCAATCGCGAACCCAATCAAGACCACGTAGCTAGATCGCGAACCCATCTTCGCCTACGATTGTACTCCGCATCGCAGCGACGGCAACGGTCAGGTTAGTGTTCCGGCCGCCATCGGCATGGACCGCGGGCGTTTACCAGTCGCGGCGAAAATAGCATTGCCAACCGCCGGCGCGAGACCGACGATGGGGGTTTCTCCGGCTCCGGCGGAAGGCAGGTCTTTGCGATCGACGAGCACGGTCTCGATCACGGGTACGTCGCTGAAACGGGGTACGCGGTAGCGGGAGAACATCGGATTGAGGATCTTCCCGTCGGCGAAGTGCAGTTGCTCGAACAACGCGCCGCCGATGGCCATCACAATTGCACCCTCCACCTGGTTGCGCAAATGATCGGGGTTCACGACGGCGCCGCACTCGAACGCCTGCACCGCGCGCAGAATCTTCGGCCGTCCGCCTTCGATGGCGACTTCGGCGCACATCGCCAGGTAGCTGCCCTTTTCGAACCCGATCGATAATCCGGCATTCTTCCGCTTGCCCCAGCCGAATTTCTCCGCCGCGGCCTGGAGCACGGCGCGCTGGCGCTCATCTTTGAGATTCTTCAGGCGGAATTCGAGAGGATCAATGCCAACAGCGTGGGCCAGATCATCGATATGGCTTTCGCGCGCGAAGTGATTGGCGGTCGCGGCCAGCCCGCGGTATGAACCCTGGCGCAGCGGCGATTTCGAAGGATGAAAGACCATCTGGCGGTTGGGAATGTCGTAGGTGACCTGCATTCCCGATGACCCGGAATTGTAGTTGTGAAATTCCCACGCGCTGATGTGGCCGTCCGCGCGTACGCCGGCGGAAATGTCGATCACGCCGCCGGGACGAAAGTAGCTCCAGGTGAACTCTTCCTGGCGCGTCCAGACCACCTTTACGGGCTTCCCGGCGGCCTTGGCGAGACGTGCGGCTTCAATGGCGCACTCGCCCGAGTGCTTGCCGCCGTAACCGGAGCCGGTATCGGGCACGATGACGCGGATGCGTTCCTGCGCAATGCTCAACGCCGATGCCAGCTCTTCGCGAACACCGAACGGGCGCTGGGTCCCGGTCCACACGGTGAGCTTGTCGCCATTCCATTCGGCCACGGCGGCGCGCGGTTCGAGAGGAATGTGCGCAATGTACGCGATGGTGTATGTGGCGGCGACTTTGTGGTCCGCTTCTGCCATGCCGCGCTCGATGGAGCCGCGGGCATCGCGATCCTCGCCGGCTTCGGCATTGGCTTTGATGTAGCTGAAGAAGTCGCGATCCGAGGGTTGCTGTTCGCTCTTCCACTCGGCTTTGAGCGCGGCCAGAGCGCGTTCGGCGGTCTCGGCGTCGGGCGCCGCCACAGCGGCGAATTCGCCTTCGCGAGCGACGGCGACACCGGGAATCTGTGTGGCAGCAGAATCGTCGAAGCTCGTGAGCGTGGCGCCAAACGCCACCGGACGAAGCACCTTGCCGTATAGCATCCCGGGACGCTTGACATCGGTTGAGTAGCGGTGATGGCCAGTTACGAACTCGCGGCCGTCGACTTTGGGGATGGCGTGGCCCGCGACTTTCCACTCGAGCGCGGGTGTGAGTTTGGGCTCCCCGTGGATCGACTGGACGAACTGGCGTCCGTGCATTAGCTCGCTGAAGCCCGCGGTGTGACCGTTGCCGATGACCTTGCCGTCCGCCACCTGCACAGTGCCGCGATCTACTTTCCATTCGGAGGCGGCGAGATCCACCAGCGCCTCACGGGCGGCGGCCGCGGCCTTGCGAAGTTGTGGCGCCATGGTGGGCGTGGTGCGGCTGCCGAAGGTGCCCATGTCGAAAGGCGTGAGGTCGGTATCGGCCATCAGCATTTTGATGCTGGCCACGGGCGCGTGCAGCTCTTCAGCGACTGCTTGGGCGAGCGACGTGCGGATGTTCTGGCCCACCTCGGTTTTGCCGGTGAAAACAGTGACACCGCCAGCTTCCCCGATGTGCAGCCATGCGGAGATCTCTGCCGGGCGAGCATCGCCACCCTGAGACCGGCGTCCGGATTCCTGCGCGTCGGCGGGTTCATCGATCACGCACAAAACAACGATTCCGCCACCGAGAGTGGCGAGAAATTCGCGACGCGTGGAGGCGGAGGTCATGACGCCCTCTGCATGGTCTTCTGATGAAGTGCCGCGAGGCGAACCGCGGCGACGATGCGCGGATACGTTCCACAACGGCAGATGTTGCCTTGCATGGCGTGGCCGATTTCGGCGTCTGTGGGGCTGGCATTCTGGCCGAGCAGGGAGACACCGCTCATGATCATGCCGGAGGTGCAATAGCCGCACTGCATGGCGCCGGTTTCGAGAAAGGCTTCCTGGAGCGGATGCATGGCGCCCGCGTGCTCCAGTCCTTCGATGGTGGTAATGCGTTTGCCGGCGGCGGCCGATACACGGGTGATGCAGGAGCGCACGGCTTGGCCATCGAGCAAGACGGTGCAGGCGCCGCACTGGCCTTCCCCACAACCGTACTTGGCGCCGGTGAGATCGAGATCGTCGCGCAGAACGCTGAGTAGGCTGCGGCCGGGAGTGGCGCTCACGCGGCGCCTGGTCCCGTTGACATGGAGTTCGGTGACCTGTTCCATGAAACTCATTATGAATCATCGGAGGGAACAGAGGGACAGGCTTGTAATTAAAGCTCAGGTCAATGCCGGCCGATAGGCTAATGGGGGACTGTACGTTCCACCTGTTATGAGGAGATGACATGTCAACTACAGAGATTGCAGAGCCACAGAGCCGGACTGCGGGGAAAGCCGAAGACCTGGCGGGCAAATACCTGGTTTTTCACCTGGGCCGGGAGGAGTTTGGAATTCGAGTGCTTGAAGTTCGTGAAATCACGGGCATCCAGGACATCACGGCAGTGCCGCAAACGCCCGTGTTTGTGAAGGGCGTCATCAACTTGCGCGGCAAGATTGTTCCGGTGGTGGATCTGCGGCTGAAATTCGGCTTGCCCCAGCAGGAATACACCCAGCGAACGTGCATCATCGTGGTGCAGGTGGAGGTGGGTGCACAGCGCATGCTGATGGGGGTCGTAGTGGATGGCGTGGCCGAGGTGCTGAACCTGGCGGCGGGCGACATCGAAGATACACCCGATTTCGGTCAGGGCGTCGCGACGCCCTATCTGCTGGGCATGGCCAAGGTCAAGGGGAAGGTCAAGATTCTGCTGGATATCGATCAGGTGTTGAGCACGCAGGAGTTGCGGGGACTGGAGTCGGTGCTGCAATAGCCACGCTGGCAACCATTCTGGCGAGGAGAACGGCTGTGACGTGAATGGCCACTAAGAGGAGAAAACTGTGCAATCGCAGATGACCATCGGTAAGAAATTGATGCTGGCGTTCGGCGCCGTGCTGGCGCTGACTCTGGGTTTGGCCTATTCGTCGCTGACGTCGATCAACACCTTGGGCGCAGAGTTGGACACTGCCGCCACCAAGACGGCAAAGAAGGCAGACCTGATGAGCCGGATAAGCTTAGGTATCGCCAACATGAGCCGGGCACAACGTGGGCTGGTTCTTTACTCGATGCTGAAAGACACATCGAAGGCGGAGCAAGTCGGCCGGCCGTTTCTAACAACCGCGGACAACATCGAGGCGCAGTTGGCCGAATTGCGGCCACTGCTCGAGACGGAGCGTGCCAAACAGGCCGTTGAAAAGATTGCCTCGGCTCTAGTGGCCTGGAAGCCTCTGTATGGCGATTTGGCCGGCCTCTGCACCAAGCAGCAGTTTGATACCACCCTGACTGCGACTATCGACAAGATGGTCGACCTTGGCATCGAGGCGAGTAAGGCAGCCGACGAGTTGGCACAGACTCAGCGGGAGCTGTTTGCGGCCTCCGCCCGAAAGGCCACCGAGGAGACCTCGCACAGCCACTGGATCGCCTTTGTGCTGATCGGCGTCTGCCTGGCTGTGGGCGCGGTCGTGTTGTTCATGATTCGGCAAATCAACAGCGCGCTCCGGCAGCTTGCCGACGAGATGGCCGATGGCGCCCAGCAGGTGGCAGCCGCCGCATCACAGGTCTCTTCCTCCAGCCAGTCTCTAGCCCAGGGGTCCTCCGAGCAAGCCGCGTCGATGGAGGAAACGTCAGCCTCCAGCCAAGAAATCCACTCCATGACGCAGAGGAACGCTGAGAATTCCCGTGTCGCCGCCGAAAATATGACCGAAGCCTTCCAACGGGTCGAAGAGGCCAATCAGAATCTCGAACAGATGGTGGTCTCAATGAATGAGATCAACGCCTCGAGCGACAAGATCTCGAAAATTATCAAGGTCATCGATGAGATCGCCTTCCAAACCAACATCCTGGCGCTGAACGCGGCGGTCGAAGCGGCGCGCGCGGGTGAAGCCGGCATGGGATTTGCTGTAGTGGCCGACGAAGTTCGGAATCTGGCGCAACGCTGCGCCCAGGCTGACCTGCCCTCGATAATCTCTGCCAGTCATAATTGAGAAGCTCCAGCGAGGAAAGGAGCTTCGAGATGAAGAAGGGCAAGCACCCAGAAGAACAGATCATCGGCGTGCTGAAGCAGGTGGAGGCAGGCCGGACGGTGAAGGAGGTCGCCCGGGAGTTGGGCGTCAGCGAGGCGACGATCTACACCTGGAAGAGCAAGTACGGTGGCATGGAAGTCAGCGAAGCGCGGCGACTAAAGGAACTGGAAGATGAGAACCGCCGGCTGAAGCACATGGTCGCAGACCTCAGCCTCGACAAAGAGGCACTGAAGGCGGTGATCCGAAAAAACGGCTGGAGCTTGTAGGTCTGCGGCAGGATGTGGCGTTGGTGATGAGCGAGTATGAATACTCGGAGCGCCAAGCCTGCAAGCTCATGTCCATGGATCGGACCACCTACCGATATCAGCCGCGGCCGGACCACAATGCCGAGTTGCGCAGCAAATTGATCGCCCTGGCGCGGCAGAAACCGCGCTACGGTTACCGGCGTCTGTGCGCGCTGCTGGAGCGCAGCGGATGCCAAGCCAGCGCGCAACGGGTGTACCGCATATACAGCGAAGAACATCTGGCGGTACGAAGGCTGAAACGGAAGCGGCTGGTGAGACCGGCGCCGGAAGGCACGTTGTTGCACAAGCCCAACCAGGAATGGGCCATCGATTTCGTGTCCGATGGCTTGGCCACCGGACGAGGGCTGCGCATGCTGACCGTCGTAGACAGTTTCACGCGCGAGTGTCCAGCTGTCGAGGTCGACACAGGCTTGTCGAGTGGCCGAGTGACTCGCGTGCTGGACTGGATCATCAGCCAGCGTGGGAAGCCGGAAGTGATTCGGTGTGATAACGGGCCGGAATTCACGAGCCGACACTTTATCGTTTGGTGCGAGGAAAGGCAGATCACGCTGCTGCACATTCAACCTGGCCGACCCATGCAGAACGGTCATGTCGAGAGCTTCAACGGGCGATTCCGTGATGAGTGTCTGAATCACAACTGGTTCACGACGCTGACGGACGCAAAAGAAAAGATCGAACGGTGGCGTATGGAATACAACGGGGAGCGGCCACACAGCAGCTTGGCGTATCGAACACCAGAGGAATTCGCCAAAGCCTGCTCTGAGCCCACCAACAGGATGGGGTTAACAACACCCATCCCGCCAGAGCCGCCCGTCGCAGGTGAGCGGTCGCAGAACGGTACTCACGGTCAAGGGTTCGCTAACGCCACGCCAAAAACCGGCGCGCCCTTGACCGCTGCGTGCCGTTCTGCATTGGAGGATGGTGCGACGGGCGGCTCCGACGGGATGGGAAAAGAGGAGTTACAGTAGACCGAGCGTCTCAGTTACGGTTGGTAGAGAAAATCGAGGCAGGTCAAGGCGGCCAAGGATACCGCGGCTCTGATCGAGGAATCCATCGCCAAATCGAACGACGGTAAAACCAAGCTGGATCTGGTTGCCATCGCCGTGAACTCCATCACGGAGAGCGCCAACAAGGTGAAAATGCTAGTGGATGAAGTGAAGCTCGGCAGCGAAGAACAGGCGCGCGGCACTGACCAGGTGGCGAAGGCTATCACGCAGATGGAGAAGGTGAGCCAGACGACGGCGGCGAACGCAGAGGAGAGCGCCTCAGCCAGCGAGGAATTGAGCGCGCAATCGAATACGCTTCGGCAGATTGTGGTTCGCCTGAATGGCATGCTAGGCGGCGGCTCGGACACGCCCCGGCGAGTGTCTCATAAGAGCCGGCCGCCTGCCGTGCCCAAGACCCAAAGGGCCATGCCCCATGCCGCGGCACCGAAAGCCCTGAGACCGATACAGGTCGCAGTTTCACCGGGGGGTAAGGACGAATTTCCGCTGGATGAGGATTTCAAGGAGTTCTAGCGGACAACTTGCATCGCCCTCCCGCGTGGGTCACCATGAAATCTGGTAACGTGTTTAGCCGCCCGTGCGTCTGATACTAAAGCCTGAATCGAGTTTCATGCGACAACCTTTGGCCCTCGCGGTCGTGGTCCTGTTCCTTGCCGTCGACCTGCGTTTGCCAGCCCAGTATCCTCCCGGTGGCGGCTATCCGCCGGGCACCTATCCGCCAGGTACTTACCCGCCGGGAACCTATCCGCCGGGCACTGGTGGCGGCATACCCTTTCCCGGTCGTCATAAAAAGAAGAAGCAGGATGACCAGCAGCCGTTGCAAACTCTTTACGGCATGCTTCGGCAGTTGAACGACAAGACCATCGTGGTCGAAGCGCAAGACAGCCGCATTATGGACTTCAAGCGCCAATCCGACACAAAGTTCCTCAAAAACGGAGACGCAATGAAGCCCGACGCACTCAAACCGGGCGACCATCTCATCGTCGAGTACCGTCAGGACGACGAAGGCTTCATGACCGCCGTGAACATCACGTTGGATAAGGAAGGCACGTCGGCAGAGCGGGAGAAGGCCTCCGTGCCCGTCGAAATCATCGAGCCGGTGAGCCAAAGCCAAGCTCAGGATGACCGCCCGGTGCTGCGCCGCAAAGATGCCCCGCCGAACCAGAGCTCCGCGCCAAAACCGGATGCGCAACCGGCGCCACAGGCCGGTACGGCTCCTTCCGCGCCAACGAATGCCCCGAAGACCGCGCCCCCTGCCCCCCCCGCAGAACTTCCACCACCGGTTCCACCGGACGCGGGAATCGATTTGGATCACATCCCCACGTCCACCAGTTCTCATCAGCCGGTCGATGATTCCGATAGCGGCCCGCCGCGTATCGTGCGCGGCAAACCGAAACCACAAAGAGCCTCCGATACCGAGGATGTCGCGCAGAATTCCCCGCCGGCTCCCGCCAACCAGCCGGCACCCGTGCAGGATACGCAAGCATCTTCTCCATCCTTGGTAGCGCAATCAGCCGAGCCGCCGATGGAGAGGCCAACGGTACTCGAATCGGGCCCGCCCGCCGATGCCCGGGTGGAAAAGGCGCGCGAAGCGGTGGCAACTTTCACCGAGACCCTGCCCGATTACGTCGTCACGGAGCAAATGGCCCGGTTCCAAAGCGTGACGCACGTCGTGAGTTGGCAACCGCTGGACATCGTTTCCGCGGAACTGGTCTACGAAAAGGGTAAGGAACGTTACCGTAATCTGGCGATCAACGGAAAACCAGCCAAGGCGCAGCGCATGGAGGACATGCCCGGTTCCTGGTCCACCGGGGAATTTGCTTCGGTGTTGCTGGACATTTTCTCGCCCGCCACCGCTACCGATTTCCGGTACCGCCGGACTTCGCGAAGCGGCGGCCGCGACGCTTTCCTCTACGACTTCCAGGTCGACCGGGAGCACTCTCACTGGCAGATTGCAATGGCGTCGCAAAGCATACGTCCGGCTTACCGGGGATCGCTCTGGATCGACAAGGAAACGGCCAGGATACTGCGCGTCGAGATGCAAGCCGTGCGCACGCCCGAGGAGTTCCCCCTGGACAAAATCGAGATGGCCAGCGACTACGAATTCACGCGCATTGCCGATCACCCGTTTCTGCTGCCGGTTCATTCGGAAAACCTGATGTGCCAGCGCGGAACCAACATGTGCAGTCACAACGTCATTGACTTCCGCAACTATCACAAATACTCTGGCGAAGCCACGATCGAGTTCGGAAAATAGCCGCCTGGCCGGAGCTGTAACCAAGGGACATTGAGAATCGCCCATCTTTCTTGAAGGGAAACCGGCCGGCACGGCTTTCCGTGCGGACCTCACCACGTTTGCTGAAACGAAACATCATTGCCTGGCTCCTGGTAGGCGCATCCTGCGCCTCGCTCCATGCGCAGAGCGGGATTGTCCGATCGGCCAATCAACCCATCCCTGGCGCCGTCGTGACGGCGGCCCAGGGCGACAAGAAATTCACGACCATCACCGGCGAGGATGGATACTACAGCTTCCCGCCGCTGGGCGACGGCGCCTGGACGGTCGACGTGCAGATGTTCGGCTTCGAGCCGGTCAAACAGCAGGTGGATTACGCGAAAGACAGGGTTGCCAACTTCTCTCTGAAACTGCTGGAATCACCCATGGCGTCGCGGTTGGCCCGCTTCGGCGGGAATGGACAAGGCGCGAATCAAATTGAATCGCAGTTGCAGAGTGAATTAAATGCGGCGCAGGCGGAGCCCCCCACCGCGCCGGCCGCCGGCACGGCCAACGGGAACGAGGCCTTTCTCATCTCAGGAAGTTTGAGCCAGGGTCTGGCGGCCAATGCCAGCGCCGATTCCGGCCAGCCGCGGCCCGACTTCTTGGCTTTCGGTGGCAACCAGGGCGGAACTGCGGCGCAGGGCGGCGGCGCACCCGGCTTCGGAGGCGGAGGGCGCGGAGGGCCTGGCGGTGGGGGAGGCGGATTTGGTGGCGGTGGGTTTGGCGGACGCGGGGGGCCTGGTGGCGGGCCGCGCGGCCAAGGCCAGGCCCGGCAATTCGGTAATCGCCGGCAGCCCTCGGCCATCCACGGCATGTTTTACTTCACGCTGGGGAATTCGGCGGCCAACGCAAAGCCCTATTCCATTACCGGCCTCGACACTCCGCAGCCCTCTTACGCCTCCAGCCGATTCGGCCTCGTACTGGGCGGGCCGCTGCTGATTCCGAAAGTAGTCAAAGACACGAAGACCACGTTTTTCCTGAACTACTTCGGTACGCGGGCGAAGAACCCGGCCACGGAGGTTGCCACGGTCCCTACCGAACAAGAGCGGCAAGGAAACTTCTCCGAAGCCGTTCAATCCAGCGGAGCCGTACAGATTTACGACCCGGCCACGCACCAGCCTTTTCCCAGCAACATCATTCCGGCAAGCCAACTCAGCCCCATCGCACAAAAGTTACTGAGCTATTTCCCGCTGCCGAATCAACCAGGGCTAGTCAACAACTACGAACTTTTTTACTCCGTTCCCGCGAACACCGACAATGGCAGCTTGCGCCTGCAACGGAATATTTCGAAGAACGACCGGCTCTCCTTTCGCATTGCCGGCCAGCGCCGCGATGGCGACAACATCCAAACATACGGATTTAAAGATACAACCAGCGGCTATGGTTTGAGCACTAATTTGGGATGGACCCACAACCTCTCGGCGACCTTGGTTAGCAACGCGCAGGTCACGTTCAATCGCAACGTAAACCAGTCCAATCCGTTTTTCGCCAACGGCGCCAATGTGGCTGCGGAGCTGGGCATCCCAGGTACCTCCACCAACCCGCTTTCTTACGGTCCGCCCAATTTGAACTTCACCAACTTTGGCGCCTTGAGTGATGCCTCACCCTCGCTCACGCGCAATCAGACTCAAAGCGGCAGTGAAAGCGTCATCTGGTCGCACGGCGTCCACACCTTCACCTGGGGCGTGCAGTTTACACGCAGCGACCTGAACAACCAGACCGAGCAGAACGGGCGCGGCACATTCAACTTTACCGGACAGGCCACCAGCAGTTTTAGTTCGAGCGGCCTGCCGATCGCCGGAACGGGTTTCGATTTCGCCGACTACTTGTTGGGTTTGCCGCAATCCGCTTCCATCCAAGAGGGTGCTTTCGCTACCTACTTCCGCCAAAATGCGGTAAGCACTTATTTCGTCGATGACTGGAAGGTGCGGCCCAATCTCACACTGAATCTTGGCATTCGCTACGAATATTTCTCGCCGCTGAGTGAGAAGTATGGGCGTATGGCCAATCTGGATATCGGCCCGGACTTCAGCGCCGTGGCTCCAGTGGTGGCCGGAGGAACCGGCCCGTATTCCGGCGCATTTCCGTCCGGCCTGATCAACCCGGATTACAAGGATTTTTCGCCGCGCGTCGGACTTACCTGGAAGGTGCCGCACATCAAACGGTCCACCATTGTCCGAGCCGGCTACGGCATCTATTACAACGGGCAGGGCTACATCCCGTTCGGATTGAAGCTCGCGGAGCAGCCGCCGTTCGCGACATCGGAGAGTGTGAACACAAGCCCCGAAGACGAACTGACGCTCGCCAAGGGCTTTACCGCGGCGTCCCCCAAAGACATCACCAACACCTTCGCGGTCGATCGCGACTATCGCACCCCATATGCTCAGACCTGGAACATCACCATCCAGCATGAACTGCCGAAAAACTTCTTCGTGGAGCTCGGTTATCTGGGCACCAAGGGTACCGATCTCGACGTGCAGACGCTGCCCAACGAAGGTCCCCCAGGCTTGCGTCTCGGCCATCAGCTCGGCAACGCAGTGGGATTCACGTTCGATTCTTCGGTGGGCAATTCGATCTATCATGCTCTCCAAATCCGCGTGAACCGGCGCTTCAGCGGCGGGATCTCGATGCAGACGATGTACACTTTTTCGAAATCGATCGACGATTCCTCGAGCTTCGGCGGCGCCGGCAACACTGTCGCGCAAAATTGGCTCGACCTGGCAGCGGAGCGGGGCCTGTCCAGTTTCGATCGCCGCCATGTACTGACCATGAACTGGGTGTGGACCTCACCGTTCGGTACGGCCAATTCGCGGGTCCCGGGAGACACCCGGACCGGGCGCTTGCTGCGCGATTGGCAATTGAGCGGCGGCATCACGGCAGAAACCGGCACTCCATTGACCGCGCGGGCACTGGGAAATACGGCCAGCGGCCTGGCGCAAACCGGCGGTGTCGGCAGCGGGCGCGCGGAGGCCACCGGCGAGAGTCTGGCGTCTGCTACGGGCTTCTTCAACCTGGCGGCTTTCACCATCCCACCCGCTGGTGAGTACGGAGACGCAGGACGCAATACGATCCCCGGTCCCAATCTGTTGTCCGTCAATGCCGCCTTCGGACGCTCGTTCCAGTTTGGCGAGACCCGCCGGCGTCTTGAGTTCCGCCTGGAAGCCAACAACGTGCTCAATCAAGTGAACTACACCAACATCAACACCGTTGTGAACGCGATCAACTATGGTCTACCCAGCTCGGCTGCGGGAATGCGCACGCTCAGCGCGGTTCTGAGGTTCCGGTTTTGAGATTCCTGTCGCTTTTCACGATTGCTTCCCTCCTGGCGGCGCAGGCACCCAATCCGCCGCGCGCCACTTTCTCGACGACGACAAGTGTTGTAGTCGTGGACGTCACGGTGTCGGACTCAAGCGGCAAACCCGTTACTACACTCACCAAGGACGATTTCGTTTTACTTGAGGACGGCAAACCCCAGACCCTGCTGAGTTGCGATCTGCAAAAACTCGAAACGAAGACTCTGCCGGCCGTAACGCCGGCGTTGAAAGACCGTACCGCCGCTCCCGCCGAGCCATCCAAGCCTGAGCCGAGAGCCGCCACGAGTCCCGAGATCAAGTATCAGGATCGCCGGCTCATCGTCATGTTTTTCGACCTCTCCTCAATGGCGCCAAGCGAGCAGATCCGCGCCGTCAACGCCGCCACGCAGTTCCTGAACACGCAGATGACCCGGAGCGACGTCGTCTCCATCATGACCTTCGGCAGCGTGCTCAAGACCGTCCAGGAGTTCACCGACGACCGTGACTTGTTGATGTCATCCATCAAGGGTTTGCACATCGGAGAATCGAGCGAGCAGGCCACCGTGGCCGACACCGGCGCGGACTCCGAAGACCTGAGCGGCACGTATGTGGCGGACGAAACTGAGTTCAACATTTTTAATACCGACATGAAACTGGCCGCCCTCGAGGACGCCGCCCACCGCCTCGCCCCCTATCCCGAAAAAAAGGCACTCGTCTATATTTCGAGCGGCGTCTCGAAAACCGGCGTGGACAACCAATCCCAGTTGCGCGCTACGGTCAACGCCGCGATCCGGGCCAACGTCGCGTTTTACCCCATCGACGCGCGGGGCCTGCTGGCGGCTGCTCCCGGTGGGGACGCGTCGCAGGCCAGTGCGGTCGGATCCAAGCTCTATAGCGGCGCGGGCCAGGCTTCCTTACGCAATAGCTTCCACGACCAGCAGGAGACGCTCGTCACCCTGGCCGCGGATACCGGCGGCAAGGCGATGCTCGACTCGAACGACCTCACGGTGGGTATGACGCAGGTCCAGAAGGATATCGAGAGCTACTACATTCTGACCTATGCCAGCACCAACGCCGCCGAGGACGGCCGCTACCGGCGCATCCAGTTGAAGCTGGCTCCCCGCACGGCCTTGGCCAAGGCCAAGCTGGTTTACCGCCAGGGTTATTACGCCCCGACGACGTTTGCGCGCATGAGCGAGGTCAACAAGGAGGCGCAGTTGCAGCGTGCGCTCGAGAGCGACAATCCGATCACCGATCTGCCCATCGCCGTCGAAATCGACTATTTCCGTTTGGATAAGACCAAGTATTTCGTGCCGGTGTCGGTAGAGATCCCGGGCTCCGCGCTCGCGTTTCGCAATAAAGGGAGCAAGGCGGCCACGGAGCTGGATTTCACCGCTGAAGTCCGCGATGCGCGCGGCAAGCCGGCCTCCGCCGTTCGCGATACCATCCCGCTGAAGCTCGATCAGACTGCGGCCGGCCAGGTCACCCGGAAACACATTCAGTACGCCACCGGCATGACGCTCACGCCGGGCAAATACAAGCTGCGTTTCGTGGCCCGCGAGAATGGCGAAGGCAAGGTGGGGACCTTCGAGACGCCCTTCACCGTGCCGGACCTGGCTTCCGGCAACGCATTGCGCGTGAGTTCCGTGATCTTCAGCAACCAGAAGGCACAACAAAGCGCCGGCGTGAAGAACGATAAGAAGCTGGTGGCGCAGAATCCGCTGGTGGACAGCTCCGGCCAGCAGACCATTCCCAATGTGATTCGCGTTTACCGGCCGGGCCAGGATCTTTACGTCTACCTGGAAGTCTACGATCCCACCATCCCCGAAAATCTTCCGCAGAACTTCCGGGCCACCAGCGTGGCCGCGGACTTGGCACTTTACGACGGCGAGCGCAAAGTGCTCGAGACCGTGCCAGTGCGCGTCAACCGGCCCGATGCCAAGCGTACCAACACGGTTCCGCTCCGCCTGCAGGCCTCTTTGAAGGATCTCAAGCCCGGCAAGTATGTTTGCCAGGTAAATATTATCGATGAGTTGGGCCGCAAGTTTGCGTTCCCGCGAATGCCGATGGTCCTGCTTCCAGCACTGCCGCAGGCGGCGCCGGCCGCGGCCGGCGGCCAGTAGCCAATTATTCCATTCCCGCTGAAGCGACTTCTGGCTTCGGGCGGTGGAACATCTTACGCTTCACATCCGGCCAGAATTCCTTGATGACGTTGGAAAGGGAGTCTGTGGCGACCTGGAGGCCCAACTTGTCTAGGTTATCCTCAACATCCCTGCTCTTGGTGTAGTACGCATTGGAAAGCGCGACCGCGACCGAGTTGCCAACCCACTCTGAGTAGTTGAATCGAACGGTGCCGGCATCGGTGTGGGTCACGAACACTCGTGTCGAGGCGTACCACAACCGGTACCCAACACTGCCCGTGCCCCTCCGGAAGTATCGCGGGTCCTCGTGCAGGAGGCACGGCATCACGCCTTCTGTCATGAGGTTTCCGACGGACTGGTCTACAAACGACGTGGCGTATCGCTTGGCATAGCCTTTCAGACCCTGCCCAAATTCAGGATTCGAATTCAGCATCTGGTAATAACCCGCAAAGCCCGCGGCCAGAAGCCAGATCGGGTAATCGAAGCTGTCCTTCGAGGCGATCCAGAACTTCCTTTTCGCCGTAATCGGCTCTACGTTGCCAGTATCCTGGACGGTCCGGTAGTTGGGGAGAACGCCAAGAATCCGCTTGTCCATCGGCTCAACCGGCGCCATGCTACCGGGCGTGGTCGCAGCGGGTGCCGCTGGTGCGGCAACCGGAGGGTCAGTCGGAGATGTGGCAGCAGTGTCCGGTAGCGCGGGGGCTGGAGGAGCAGTTGCAGATGTCGCGACGTCTGTAGGTGCAGGCGCCACCTCAGGTTGCTGGCCAGCGGCGCAAATGCAACAAAACAAGCCTATGAAAATTGCTGCCAGGCCGCAAAACAAGCTTCGGAATAAAAGCCGGGAAAAACTCACTTGTATAAGATGTTATCAGACCGCCATGCGGTTACTCACATTAAAGAAAGTTAGTCATAATCATTTCAGCGCACTAGTTACGAACTCCTCCACTTCGTGCTTCAGCTTAGCCAGCGACTTCGACTCAATATACACCATGTGCCCCGCCTCGTATTCCCCGGTGCGGATGTTGCCTCGCTGGCTAGAGTCAAGGCCCATGTGGGCGAGCGTGTACTCGGTGGCGAAATAAGGTGTCGCCAGATCGAAATAGCCCGACGCCACATACAGCTTCATGTACGGGTTTTTGGAAAACGCGCTGCGCAGGTCATTACTGGTATCGGGAAAGCCCTGGCGGCTGCTCGATGGCCCCCAGTCCCACGGGCTCGTGATACCCTCGCCCAAAATATAGTATTCCAGATCGGTCTTGTATCCCAGCTCACCGCGTACATAGTTGTTAAATGTGGTGGTGTACGGCGGCCGAATCGCCGCAATCGTCGGATCGAAGTCAGGTTCCGCACTTGCCGCTGACTCATCGATGCCCTTGAACCGGCTGTCAATCCGCCCGACCGTGCGTTTCTGGTCGCGCAACAATTCCTTCGTGAAACGCGAGGTCGGAACACGGAGATCACTGTTATCGATATAGCCCGGGTCAAGCCCCGTGTAGCGAGCCAATTTCTCAATAGTAGCTTGGCGTTGCGCTGCCGAAAGCCGGTCGCCCTTGGCCAGCGCCTCCGCATACCCGGTTTCCGCCCAAGCCCCCACTTCCTTCAGCGTCCTTTGCAGATTGGTCTGGAGATCCAGCGCCAGTTTGTGGTGATACCACGCCGTTGCCGCGTATGTTGGCAGGAATAAGACGTACGGCAGGTCGTTGCCCTTGGCAAACTCGGCGGTCTGGAAGTTCAGGATCGAGGACACCAGTACGATGCCGTTGAACGCGATCCCGCGTTCCACCAGGTAGCCCGCGAGCCCGGCGGCACGCGTGGTCCCATAGCTCTCGCCCACCAGAAATAGCGGCGACGTCCAGCGCTCGTACCGCGTCAGGTACAGGCGGATAAACTCGCCCACCGACTCAATGTCCCCACGCAGACTCCAGAATTTCTTGTTCAGCTCCGGTTTCGTGGCCCGGCTGTAACCCGTGCCTACCGGGTCGATAAACACCAGGTCGGTCTGCTCGAGCCAGGTGTACTCGTTGTCCACCAAATGAAACGGCGGCGCGGGCATCTGGCCGTCCGGCTGCATCACGACACGCTTCGGTCCCAAAGCGCCCAGGTGCAGCCACACCGAAGCCGATCCCGGACCACCATTGAACGAAAACATTAGCGGGCGGTGGGCCGTGTCACCGGCGCCATCCAGCGTGTACGCCATGAAGAAGATGTGCGCTTCGGTTTCGCCCTTCCCGTCGCGCAGCGGCAGCATGCCGGTCGTCGCCGTATACTTTAGCGTCTTGCCGCCCACGTGAATTTCGTGGTGCGTCACCACCGGCAATTCTTCCTTTTCCGTGGGTTTGGGTGGCTCCGCCGGCGGCGGAGCGGCCTGCATAAGCAAGAACGCGAAGGTTAGTACACAGAGCATAACTATCGATTATGGCAACATTGCGCCTGGCGTATCCGTAAAATTCGGGGACCGAGAATGGCCGCTGTCTATAATCAAAGTGGCCTATCATGTCGTCCAGGCTGGTTCTCCTCGCGTATTTCCTTGCCACCAATCTGTGCGCCCAGACGCAGGTGCCGCCGGCTCGTTCAGGCTGGCCGTGCGTGGTGGGCCGGGCCATTGACCCCTCGTTCATTCAAGTGGCGGAAGCGACCGGTGGGCAGGTGTTTCTTTTCGACCGCTCCGAAGCCGCGCGCTCCCTGGTTCTGGTGCGGAATAGAAGCAAACACGAGGACACCATCTATCGCTCCATGGGCACGCTTTCCACTGGGTCGCGGGAGCTGTCATTCCCGGTAGATTCGACGGTGGAAAGCCTGATGGTTTCTGTCTCCCTGCAATGCCTGCAATCCATCACGATCTACCGGCCCTCCAATACGGAAGTGCATGGCGGCGAGCCCGACGTGGACGAAAATCGCTTCAAGTCGGGACTAATCCTCATCATCACCAGGCCCGAAGCCGGTGCGTGGCGCCTGCGGATCGCCGCAACCGGCATGTTCTTCGCCGTAGTGCAGGCGAAGAGCGCGATTTCGTTCCACGACGCGGAATTTGTCGAGCCGGGGGGCCGGCCCGGACATGAAGGACTCTTCCCCGTCAAAGAACCTCTGCATCTGGGAGAGCACCGCACGGTCTCCGTGCACCTGACAGCACCGGCCGGTGAGAAAGCTTTCCGCATTGTTAATTCAGCGGGCGAAACATTGGAGCCTTTAAACCTGAAGCCTGTGGCCGAGAGCGCAGATGAGCGCGAGTTTCTAGGAGCGCTTATGCTTAAGCATGCCGCCTTCCGGATGGCGTTCGAGGGCCGAGATGCGGGCGGGTATCCCTATCAACGGGAGCTACCGAGCCTGTTTCAGGTACAAAGTGCGAACTGAGCGCCGCCCTGGCTACCGGGCGGGCAGATAGCGTTTCGGAATCCTGAGCGCCATCGTCCCCTGTACCGTCACCACGTCATCTGGAGCCAGTTCGCAATGGATTGCCCGAGTGGCGGGATGGCAAGGTGGATACTTCCCACATCGCCCTCGGCAGCGGACGAGCCGCAATCGTCGTTGCGGGCGGAAATCTCTGGGTGTCGAGCACAGGATCGCGTGCTTGGGAGCGTATCACTACCGGACTGCCCTACATTTTCGGTGTATTGATCCTCGCATTACGCGAGTCTCCGGAGCGATCCGTCGATTACTTCCATCCCATCCGTTCCCGGAGCGACCGAACGTGCGCCACGTGATGCCGGCCGTGCCAGGCATAGAGCGCCAGATTCCTGTCCAGGCTGACTGCGCCCAACTCTGGATGCCGGAACTGGCGCGCGTAATCCGCGGGCGAGAGTGAGCGCAACAACAGCACCCATCGCCGGTGCAGCGACTCGAGGAATGCGAGCGACACCTCAATGGGCGCCGTCCGTGCATCCGTCAGCTCCGCCCAGCGGCTCTCGTCGTACGGCTTGATAGTGGGCTCGTCTTCGGTGAGCGCCAGGCGGAAGCGCGCGTAGCTATTCAAATGGCTGTCCGGTACATGATGTACCACCTGGCGAACCGTCCAACCGCCCGGCCGGTACCGGGTGTCGAGCTGCTCTTCAGACAGCCCTGCCACGGCGGCACGCAGATGCGCGGGTGCTTGTTCGATTTCGTCCAGGTACCGCCGCCGGTCATCCTCTGAGTTTTCGCCACGCCACTCGAAGCGGCCAATCGGGTATCGCAAATCCATGCAGTCATGGTCCCACGTCCAGGCTCGTTATAATGGCTGCGATGTCATTCGCCGGCCTCAGAGTGATCTCGTTCGAAAGCCGGCGCGCTGCGGAAATCGCACAGCTCATTCGCAAACAGCAGGGCGATCCCATCGTGGCCCCTTCCATGCGCGAAGCACCCATCGAGTGCAATGAAGAAGCCGTTCAATTCGCCGAGCGTTTGTTCGCTGGCGAGTTCGACATGATCATCCTGCTCACGGGTGTGGGTACGCGCATCTTGAATCAGACTTTAGCGACGCGCTACCCGCCTGGGCAATTCGCCGAAGCGTTGCGCCGTATTACCGTCGTGCCGCGTGGCCCCAAACCGATCGGCGTGCTGCGTGAGCTTGGCGTTCCGTTCGCCGTCACCGTTCCCGAACCGAACACCTGGCGCGAAGTGCTGGCCGCGACCGAAGGCCGCCCGGAGCGCCACATCGCCGTTCAAGAGTATGGCCGGCCAAGCACGGAGCTCGTCGAAGGTCTGCGCGCGCGAGGCGCCGAAGTGACCCCCGTGCGCGTCTATCAGTGGGAACTTCCCGAGGACACGGGGCCTTTGCGCGAGGCGGCGGAGTGCATCGCCGCCGAGGAAGTGGACGTCGCGCTGTTCACCACTTCGGTCCAGATCGACCATCTCCTCCGTGTCGCCGCGGAAAAAGGAATCGAGGACTATGTCCGCACCGCGCTTTCGAAGATGGTGGTGGCGTCGGTCGGCCCAGCTACGACAGAAGCGCTCGAAGACAACGGCATTCATCCCGACTACGAACCAAGCCACCCGAAGATGGGGTATCTCGTCCAGGAAACCGCTGATCGCGCTCCCGCGCTCCTCCAGGCAAAGCGATGAAGAAATCGGCGACACAGCAGGTGGGTGAGTACACCTCGCTCGCCTTCCTGTTGCCGACGGCGACTTTCGTCGGATACGCCATCGGCTATTTTCTCGACAAAGCCTTCGGCACGCATTTCCTCTATCTGGTTTTCCTGCTACTGGGCATTGCGGCGGGTTTCGTCCAGTTGCTCCGCCGCCTGTTGCGAGACACGAAGGAAGATGGATCCTGATCAGCTATTTCTCGACCGCGCGCTCGGCCGCATCCACAACTTCATGGCCGCCCTGGGCGCCGCCGGCGTGATCGCGAGTGGACTCTTTGGCGGATGGCGATGGATGGCTGGGTTTCTGTTGGGTGCCGGCGCTTCCTGGATCAATTTTCGCTGGCTCAAACAATTGGTGAACTCACTCGGCCAAGCCGCCAAGAAACCGCCGAAGGCGCGTGTAGCTGTCTTTCTGGGGATGCGGTACCTGCTCCTCGCGGCTGCGGGCTATGTTATATTGAACTACTCCACGCTCTCGCTGTGGGCCGCGCTGGTTGGCTTGTTTGTGCCCGCGGCGGCCGTCATTTTGGAGGTCCTGTTCGAACTAATTTATGCCGGAACATGAGATCTGGCTGACCAAGCTATTCAACGATAATCTGGCGGGCTTCGGTAATTGGCTGCTGGCCCTGTTTCGCATCCACGCCGAGAATCCCGCCCGGCCATGGGCCAACTTCATCACCATGCAGCTTCTGGTCGCGGGCATCATTGTGGTGCTCTTCGCCCTGCTGCGCCCGCAGCTCTCCATGGACCGCCCTGGAAAAACGCAGCACATCTTCGAGGCGATCTATACTTTTCTCCGCGGCGAGGCCTCCGATAATATCGGCCACAACGGGCCGCAATTTCTTCCTTTTCTCGGCACGCTATTTATTTTTATCCTTTTCAGCAACCTGATCGGGATCATTCCGGGCTTCGAATCGCCCACCATGACTCCTTCCGTGCCGGCCGGATGTGCCGTGCTGGTGTTCGTCTATTACAACTTCATGGGCTTCAGGCAGCAGGGCGTTTTTGGCTACCTGAAACATTTCGCCGGGCCGATGCCGGTGCTCGCGCCGCTCATGGTTCCCATCGAACTCATCAGCCACATGGCCCGCCCGCTCTCATTGACCATCCGTCTTTTTGCCAATATGCTCGCCGGCGAAAAGGTCACAGTGGTGTTTCTCGGACTGACCTACCTGGTGGCGCCGGCGCTATTTATGGGGCTTCACGTATTTGTGTCATTCCTCCAGGCTTATATTTTCGTGCTCCTGACTATGATTTACCTGTCGGAGACCGTGCCCCACGAGCAACATTAATATCACGGCTTTATGCCGCTTCCAGTGTGAGACCGGCTGCACGAGGATGACGGGAACCACCTCCTGGAAGCGAATCTTACAAAAGGAGTAACCGCACCATGAACGTGAAATTGTTTCTGCTTCTGCTGGCGCTGTTCGTCTTCGCCAGCCCGATCTTCGCCGCTACCGCCACACCGGAAGCAAACTACCACTGGGTAGCCATCACCTCCGGTTTTTCCATGGCGATCGCTTCCGCCGGTTGCGGATTGGCCCAGGCAAAAGCCACGGCCGCCGCGGCTGAGGGTATGGGCCGCAATCCGGGTGCAGCCGCTTCCATTCGGTTTGCACTGATTATCGGCCTGGTGCTGATCGAATCGCTGGCGCTTTACACGCTGGTTATCATTTTCGCCAAGGTCAGCTAGTTCTTTCCTAAATAGGGCGGGTAGGCCAAAACACCTCTCGCCCGTTCACACTCCCTCCTAATAAATAGTTTCCGCAAAGACAACGTTTTAGGCCTGCGAGGTCCGATTCCTCGCCCAAGCCGGAGCAACAATAATGTAGTCGCATGCCAGACGTACCGGACCGCCAATGGCCCACGTCACGGGAAGAGCAGCTTGCGTCACCAATTTATCTGCCACCAGAATTAAATTGTGCCGCCTAGTACCATAACTAAATCCCCTTTCAAGCTATTGACCCAGCGCGAAAAAGCATCTAGATTGAGCAGGTGGTCGAACAACGACGAAACCAGCGCTTCCAACTTGAGCTGCCTGTCCGGATCATGCGCACCGGAGAAGGGCACTTAGCTCAGGGCGCCCTGACGCGCAATATCAGTGCAAGTGGTGTGCTCTTCACGGCAGATGCCCAGGTGCCGCTGGGCGGCGCGATTGAGTACGTAGTCACACTGACCAACGTGCGCGGCGTGGAAGTCAACCTCCGCTGCACCGGCAAGGTGGTCCGGGCGGAAAAGCCCGCTCCTGAACTCACCCAAGACGGTTACCTCATCGCCGCCACGCTTGACCGCTATCAGTTCGTTCGTCACGACGCCTGACGATTCGCCTCTTGTTCGCTCTCGCCTTTTCGTGTACGCTGGGCAAAGAAAAGGCGAATTGTGCTCCAGCTTACTAGTACTAAAGATCGCAGCCTCAGCGCCGTCATTCAAGAGTTTGAACAGTTGGCCGGCCAGCCTGAGTCGCCGATCCGCGCCATCCGCCGCGTGCCGGCAACTGCTGGCGAGTTCGTCGATATCCCCGATTCGGTCGATCAACGGCTGCGCGAGGCGCTGAAACGGCGCGGCATCGAGCGGCTGTACACGCACCAGGCGGAGGCATTCCAACAGATCGAAGCCGGCAAGAACACCGTCATCGTGACACCCACGGCGAGTGGCAAGACGCTGTGTTACAACCTCCCGGTGCTCAACCTGCTCCTACGGGAACCTGAAGCGCGTGCCATGTACCTGTTTCCGACCAAAGCTCTGGCAGAGGATCAGCTCCACGGATTTCAAGCGGCGGCCGACGAACTGGCGGGCGAGATCCGCGCGTTCACCTACGACGGCGACACCCCGCAAGATGCGCGCAAGGCCATTCGCCATCGCGCCAACGTGGTGTTCACCAATCCCGACATGCTGCATAGCGGGATTCTGCCGCATCACACGCGATGGGCGAAGCTGTTCGAGAACCTGCGCTACATCATCATCGACGAGCTGCATTATTACCGTGGCATTTACGGCAGCCATTTATCCAATATCCTCCGGAGGCTGGGGCGAATCTGCTCGTTTTATGGCGCGACGCCGCAATTCATTTGCTCGTCGGCAACGATCGCCAATCCACGGGAGCTGGCCGAGGCGTTGACCGAGGCGCCGTTCGCGCTAGTCGAGCGCAACGGAGCCCCGGCGGGCGAGAAGTACTTCATCTTCTACAACCCACCGGTGGTGAACCGGCATCTGGGCATTCGCCGCAGCTACATCAACGAAACCCGGCGGTTGGCCGTAGAGCTGATTCGCCGCGGCCAGCAGACGCTGGTGTTCGCCAACAACCGCCTAGCCACGGAGATCCTGATCACTTATCTGCGTGAAGCCTGCGGGCGCGGCCCGCTGCCAGACGACACGATTCGCGGGTACCGTGCCGGGTACCTGCCCCGCGAGCGGCGGGAAATCGAACGGAAGCTGCGTGCGGGCGACATTCGCGGCGTTGTGGCGACGAATGCGCTCGAGTTGGGGATCGACATCGGATCGCTCGACGCTGTCGTAATGGCAGGGTACCCAGGAACGATTGCGTCCACCTGGCAACGCGCGGGCCGGGCGGGGCGCAGGCAAACCGCCTCGGCCGCGGTTCTGGTGGCATCGAGCGCGCCGCTCGATCAGTTCATCATCGAGCACCCGGAGTATTTCTTCGGCCAGTCACCGGAACACGCGTGCATCAACGCCAACAATCTCGAAATTCTGCTGGCGCACTTGAAATGCGCGGCGTTTGAGCTGCCGCTGGCGGATGGCGAGCCGTTCGGTCCGCATGCAACCGGCGAATTGTGCACCTTTCTAGAAGAAGCCGGCTTCCTGCACCACGCGGGCGGCGCCTGGCACTGGACGTCGCAGAGCTATCCGGCCGACGCCACCAGCCTGCGAGCGGTGACCAGCGACAATTTTGTGGTGGTGGACATTACCGGAGAGCCGTTGGTAATCGCCGAAGTCGCGTTTTCCGCGGCGCTTACTTCGCTCCACGAAAAGGCCATCTATTTGCACGAAGCGCGCCAGTATCATGTGGAACGTTTTGACTACACCGAACGCAAAGCCTACGTCCGGCAGGTGGAGTGTGATTATTTCACCGATGCCATCGATTACACGCAGGTGAAGGTTCTGCGCGAGTTTGCGGCGGCGGAAATCCACGGCGCGCGGCGCGTGCACGGGGACGTGCGCGTCAACCGGCAGATTGTGGGATTCAAGAAGATCAAGTTCTACACGCTCGAAAACGTGGGAGCCGGCAAGCTCTCCATGCCGGAGCAGGAAATGCACACGACAGCTTTCTGGCTGCACTTCCCCGCCCTATTTCTCGCCCAGTTCGGAGACCTCACGCCGACGGAAAAGCAGAACGGGCTCACCGGACTCGGCAACGCGTTACGCAGTATCGCGGCGCTGCGATTGATGTGCGATCCGCGCGACCTGGGAGTAGCGCTGGGCACGCCGCCCGGAACCTTCGAGCCGGATCTTTATCTCTATGACAACTATCCCGGCGGCGTGGGCCAAAGCGCTCCGCTCTACGAGATGACGGAGGCTCTTCTCCGCGACACAGCGGAACTGCTGGCGCGCTGCCCATGTGGGGATGGCTGCCCTTCGTGCGTGGGGCCCGTGGGTGAAGTGGGCGAGCGAGGAAAATTCGCAGCGCAGTTGATTCTCGCGGCGTTGCGCGGAGAGCAGGCGGAAACACACGGCGGCGATCTACAAGCGCTGGGCGCATAGCAAAACGGCCGATTTCGCTTCCGCGTCAGTGCCCGACAGCGACGCACATTATCGCAACACCAAGATTGCACTCGAACTGGTATACTATCCGGGTTTTGCGCGGCTGGGTGGAATGGCGTCAAGAAGGGGGTGTTCCATCCGGACACGCAGAAAAGTCGCCGTGATTGGAGGAAAAAGCTATGTCGGCACCACAATCTGTGGATCAGTTAAAGAGTTCATTGCGTGGGGAGCTCGTCCAGCCTTCGGATGCTGCCTATGAGTCTGCACGCAAAGTCTACAACGGGATGATCGACAAGCGCCCACGTCTCATTGCGCGTTGCGTGGACGTTGCCGACGTTATCGCGGCCGTGGGGTACGGACGCGAAAATAGCGTGCTTACCGCGATTCGCGCTGGCGGCCACAACGGCGCGGGCCTCGGAACCTGCGACGGCGGTCTGGTCATCGACCTGTCGCGGATGAAGGGCATTCAGGTAAACCCTGCCGCTAGAACGGTCCGTGTTGAAGGGGGCTGCGTATGGGGCGATGTGGATCATGCCACGCACGCCTTCGGCATGGCCACGCCGTCCGGCTTTATCTCGACCACGGGCGTGGCCGGGCTTACGCTGGGCGGAGGGATCGGCTATCTCACGCGCAGGTACGGCCTCACGATCGACAATCTGCTGGCCGTGGACATAGTTTTGGCCGATGGGACGTTCGTGACGGCAAGCAGCGAAGAGAATCCCGATCTGTTTTGGGCAGTGCGCGGCGGCGGCGGAAATTTCGGGGTGGTTACGTCTTTTGAGTTCCGGCTCCATCCGGTCAAAATGGTCCACTTCGGTCCGACGTTTTGGCCGCTCGAGGAGGCGGCGGATGTCCTCAGGGCCTATCGACGCTTCATTCAGGCAGCTCCCGAGGAAGTGAACGGCTTCTTCGCTTTTCTGGTGGTACCACCCGCGCCGATGTTTCCCGAGCATCTGCACCTGAAGAAGGTGTGCGGGATCGTGTGGTGCTACACTGGCGCTCCTGAAAAGGCGGAAGAATCTCTCAAGCCGATGCGCACGCTGGGCCACCCCATCTTTGACCACTTCGGGCCTGCGCCATTTCCAGCGGCACAAAGTATCTTTGACCCGTTGTTTGTTCCCGGCCTGCAATGGTACTGGCGGGCTGACAACTTCACCGAATTAAGCGATGAAGCCATTGCCAAGCATGTGGAACACGGGTCCAGGATACCGACCATGCTCTCCACTATGCACCTTTACCCGGTCAATGGCGCGGCACAGCGAGTAGGAAAGAACGACACCGCGTACAGTTTCCGCGAGGCGCTGTTCGCCGAGGTGATCGTGGGCGTGGACCCCGACCCCGCCAACGCGGAAAAAATCACGACCTGGTGCAAAGACTACTGGGAGGCTCTACATCCCTATTCAGCCGGCGGCGCGTATGTGAACTTCATGATGGACGAGGGCCAGGGCCGTGTGCAGGCCACCTATCGGGACAACTACAGCCGTTTGGCCGGGATCAAGAAGAAGTACGACCCCACGAACTTCTTCCGTGTAAATCAGAACATTCGACCGGCCGACTAGACCCCCGGCTCACGACGGGACCCTTGCTATTTCAACAGGATGATCCCCGCAGCGGTGCCTGGGGAGATGTGGCGGCGCGACCGGCATGAGCGGGCATCCGGCGGAAACGCCCGCGTTACCTTTACAATCAAGTCATGCCACAGTTTGACGTGGTCGGCGTCGGCCTGAACGCAACCGACACGATGCTCGTTGTGCCACATTTCCCCGCCTATGCGGGCAAGGTTCCCTATCAGGAGGAGGTGTTGAGTCCGGGCGGACAGGTAGCGAGCGCCATGGTCACGTGCGCGCGGCTGGGTTTGCGCACGAAGTACATCGGCACGGTGGGAGACGATGAGCGCGGGCGCATTCAGATGGAAAGCCTGCGTGGCTCGGGTATCAACCTCGACCACGTGCAGCAGCGATATGACTGCCCGAATCAATCCGCCTACATCCTGATCGACCGCTCGACCGGCGAGCGGACCGTGTTGTGGCGGCGGCCGGATTGCCTGCGCATTGCACCGGAAGAGATCACGCCCGAACAGATCACGTGCGCGCGCCTGCTGCACATCGATGGTCACGACACGCCGGCGGTGGAGCACGCCGCGCGCATTGCCCGCAAGGCGGGCATGCCCGTGACGGTGGACGTGGACACGATCTATCACGGCTTCGATCGTGTGCTGCCGTACGTGGATTACCTGGTGGCCAGCTCCGACTTCCCGGTGCAGTGGACCAATGAGAGCGATCCGTTCAAGGCACTCGAAATGATTCACAAGGAGTACAAGATGCGCGTGGCGGCGATGACGCTGGGCGCGCACGGATCTTTGGCGCTATTCGAGGGGCGATTCCTATATTCGCCGGCATTCGTGGTCAACTGTGTGGACACCACGGGCGCTGGCGACGTTTTTCACGGGGCCTTCTGCTATTCTGTGTTGCGAGGCATGACGCTCGCGGAGGCTCTCGAGTTTTCCAACGCGATGGCCGCGCTGAACTGCATGGCGCTGGGCGCACGGGGCGGCATCCGTGGCCTGGAGGAGGTTCGCGCGTTGATGGCGCGGGCGGAGCGGCGTTCGCATCCTGAATTCGTTACACGCAGCGTCAGCGCCTCACGAGCGGACTAGTTATTCCATGTTTCCCATCCCGCTGCGGGGCACGCAGCCCAGCTACTCGCGCCCGCTCATCACGAGCCTGATTATTGCCGTGAATCTAGCGGTGTTTCTGCATCAGATCACCCTGGACGGATATTCGCAGAATTACTTCATGATGCATTACGGGCTGGTTCCCCGCCATCCGCACGCCTTGTCGCTCGTGACCTCGATGTTCCTGCACGGCGGCTGGCTGCACATCATCGGCAACATGTGGTTCCTGTGGATTTTCGGGAAGAACGTGGAGGATGCGTTAGGGCACGCGAAGTACCTGATCTTCTATCTGCTGTGCGGTGTTGCGGCGGGGATCACGCAGGTAATGTTCAGCGCCGGATCCTCCGCACCCATGGTCGGCGCGAGTGGCGCAATCGCTGGAGTGATGGGAGCTTACCTGGTGAAATTTCCGCACTCGCGCATCGTCAGCCTGGTGGTCATCTTCTTTTTCTTTACGACGATTGAAATACCCGCGGTTCTGATGCTCGCTTTGTGGTTTCTGCTTCAATTTTTCAACGGAGTGGGATCGATCGGTTATTCGCACCTCTCGCAGGGCGGCACCGCGTGGTTCGCCCACGTCGGCGGGTTCATTGCGGGAATGATTTTGGTTGCTGTCATGGGAACCCGGCAAATTTACACACGCCGGCGGGACCTGAACTGGTAATGCCGGAACAGCCGAAAGTAACCTTGTACACGCGCGCGAGCTGCTGCCTTTGCGACGAAGCGAAACGCGTGCTGGAAAGCGCCCGCCGGCGCGTACGATTTGAACTGGAGGAGGTCGATATCGACTCCAATACCGAGCTACGGCGAATCTACAACGAGGAAGTGCCTGTGATTGCGATCAACGGAGCCAAGGCATTCAAGTACCGGGTGACCGAACCGGAGCTGCTGAAGAAACTGGCGGCACGCGCATGAGCCTGGACATCTTGGCGATTGCCGCGCACCCGGACGATGTGGAGCAGACCTGCGGCGGGACGCTGATCAAGATGGCGGAAAAGGGATACCGCACGGGCGTGCTGGACCTTACCGCCGGCGACATGGGGACGCGCGGAACGCCCGAGCAGCGGCTGGAGGAAGCCGAGGCAGCAGCGAAAATCTTGCTGGTTAGCCGGCGCGAGAACATGCACTTTCCCGACGCGCGCCTCGAGAACACGATCTCGGCGCGCATGTCGCTGGCGCTGAAGATTCGCGAAATGCGCCCACGCGTGGTGATTCTGCCCTACTGGGAGGGCCGGCATCCGGACCACTATCGGGCCGCGGAGCTGGGGTATGAAGCCTGCTTTCTCGCGGGACTAAAGAAACTGGACGAGTATTCCGAACCGCACCGGCCTTACAAGATCCTGTACTCCTCGCTCTACGCGAATGTGACGCCGTCTTTTGTGGTGGATATTTCCGCGCAGTTCGAGCGGCGCTTGGCCGCGCTGCTGGCGTACCGCTCGCAGTACGGCTCGGGCGCGGAGGGCGCCCACTTATTCCCGCCAGAGCAGGAAATTCGCGAGCGGCTCGGTGCGGTGGCGCGATTCTACGGCAACCTGGTAGGCGTGAGGTACGGCGAACCGTTCGTGGTGAAGGAAGCCATGGTTGTCGAGGACGTCATGGCACTGGGTGGGCGGAGTATTTGAAACTTCGCGGGCGCCCGGCCTCACTCGTCAATCCGTTGAAGCTTTTTCCTTTCCAAATACCAGCACGGGCTGTAGCCCAAGTGCGGAAACAGTGAGTGAACGCACGTCAGCGTGACGGGGTCGGCTAAATAGAACTCCGTCTTCCGATCCTTCTGAGGAATCGCGTAGTAGCTCTTGATCTGCACGGTGCCGAACGGATTCCGGCTCTTGGGAATGGGAATGCGCACCGCGAGATCATCGCCCGCGTACACCAGAGCCAAAACCACAACCAGCGCGGCCAGGATTCGATTCACGTATTTCATCGTTAGAATCGTTACCTCACCATTCTTTCAGAATCGGCGAGAACTTTTCTTCACGCTCCGTGTTCTTACTCTAGGATGGAGCTGGCGCATCTGCCGCCAACGATCCCAATCATCAGGAGGAGCGAAACAAATGTGGAATACCTTAGAGCGAACGTGTGTCTATGGGCTGTCGATTCTCGGACTGGCAGGGGCGGCCGTGGCGCAGACGTCATCCAGCTCGGCCGTATCCCCGGCGTTCCGGACGTCCGGCATGGTCGGATTGACGGCAGGCCAAACCGCGCGATTGAACGTACTGAATCCGGGCACAGAAGGGCCGATCATCGCGGGCGCCAATTGTGCCGCGCAGCTTTCCTTTGTGAATGCAGCGGGCGTAGTAGTCAAGACCATGCCCGTGAATGTCATACCTGGCCAGAGCGTAGCATTCAATCTGGACCGCGATGTTGACCTTGCTTCCGTGATGGACTTACGAGCCGAGGTTCGCGCGACCATCCAGGCCCCCGTCCCGACGCCGGCCACGGCCACCACCGCCCCTACGTGCCGGCTGATTCCCACGCTCGAAGTCTTCAATGACGATACCGGCAGAACGCAGTTTATCGACACGCGTTTCCCACAGAACCCACCGCCAACAGCCACTACCACGCCGTAGGCTGGCAGCTGCGCGTCAATCCAGGCTCTTGTGGAAGCGCGCAGCGCTCAGAGTCAGCACCGTGACTCCGTAAACCAGGAGTGCCGCCATCTGCGGCCACAACACCTGGAATCCCACGCCCTTCAGAAAAATGCCGCGCACAATTTCAATGAAGTAGCGCAACGGGTTCAAGTACGTCAGGTATTGCACGATGAGCGGCATATTGCGAATTGGGAACGCAAAGCCGCTCAGCATGAACGCCGGCGTGGAAAAGAAGAACGACATCATCATGGCCTGTTGCTGCGTCTGCGAAATCGTGGAAAGGAACAGGCCCGCACCCAGGCTGGTCATTAGAAACAGTACGGCGCAGCCGAGAAGTAGTAATGCGCTCCCACGCAGCGGGATGTGGAATATCAATAGCGCCGCTGAGCAGATCACAATGACGTCCGCAATGCCCACCACCGCAAACGGCAGCGTCTTGCCCAGCATCAATTCAATGGGCCGTACCGGCGTCACCATCAACTGCTCCATCGTGCCGATCTCTTTCTCCCGCACGATCGCCAGCGCCGTGAGCATCAGGGTCACCATCATGATGATGTTGGCGACAACTCCCGGAACGAAATAGTTGCGGCTGTGCAGATCCGGATTGAACCACACACGCGTGCGCGCATCGATCTGCGGCATGCTCAGGTTCGCCGCCGCCCGTGGACTGCGCGTCAGCACTTGCCCGTTTTGTAAACGTGCCAAGCTCTCGCTGGAATATTGCGCGATGATCTCGCCGGCGTAACTTGAAACCAGCGATGCCGTGTTCGAATTGGTCCCATCCGTGAGGATTTGCACCTGGGCCCCGCGCGACCTCGCCTGATCGCGCGCGAAATTCGGCAGAACCCGCACCACCGCCTCCACTTCCCCGTGGTCCAGTAGTTTGCGTACTTCCCCTTCGCTGCGCGGCAGTGCTACCACGTCGAACCGGCGCGAACCTTCGAAGCGCTCGCGTAGATCGCGGCTTTCAGGCGTACGGTCCATGTCCATCCACGCGAGGCGCGCGTGATCCACGTCCAGGTTCACGGCGAAGCCAAACACCAGCAACTGCACGAGCGGCGGCACGAACAGCAGAATGCGCATGCGCGTATCGCGCAGCGCCTGGATGAACTCTTTCCGCAGAATGACCCGAATCCGTTCCCACATAGTTCACGCCATCTTCTGACTCAGTTTGCGAGTGGCCAGCAGAAACACAATCGTGGCGTACAGCGCCAGAAATCCCAGTTCACCCCACAGCACGTCCATTCCCACGCCTTTCAAGAAAATCCCTTTGAGAATGGTGACGAAATAACGCGCCGGCACGACATGCGAGATCACCTGGATGACCGTCGGCATGGTCTCAGTAGCGTAGACGAACCCGGAAAGCAAAAACGCCGGCAAAAACGAGGTGAGAATGCCGATCTGGTAGGCCTGCAACTGCGTCTGCGAAGCGGCGGAAACAAAAATTCCCCAGAACAGCGCGCCGAACAGGAACACGCACGTGGAGACGCCCAGCATCAGGATGCTGCCGCGCAGCGGTACCTGGAACACAAAAATCCCCACAATCACTGTGATGGCCGCGTCGGCCAGGCCCACCGCAAAATACGCCAGCATCTTTCCCAGCACCATTTCGGCCGGGCGCAGCGGCGTGGAAAGCACCTGCTCCAGCGTGCCCATCTCCCGCTCACGCGCAATCGTCAGCGAAGTCAATAACGCCGCGATGATCATCAAAATCACCGCAATCAATCCCGGCACCACGTAGTTTTTGGATTCGAGCGAGCTGTTGTACCACACGCGCAGGCGCGCATCCACGGGCGGTTGTGCCGCGCCACCGCCTTTCCGGTTCTGCATGTTCGAGCGCAAATCGAGCGTGTAATTCCGCACTAAACTGTCTACGTAACCCAGCGCAATCGACGCCGTGTTGGAATCGCTGCCGTCCAGTAGGATCTGCACCGGCGCCACCCGCCCTGACTCCAATTTCTTCGAGTAGTCCCGCGGAATCACTAGTCCCATCAGGATGGTGTTACGGTCAATACCGCGCTCGATCGTGTCGTAGTGGTCCGCAAAGCCGAGGATCTGAAAATAGCGCGAGCCCTGAAACTGGTGAATGAGGTCGCGGCTCGCGGAGGTTCCGTCCTGATCGTAAACCAGCGTCGGAATGCGGTCCACGTCCAGGCTCAGCGCAAAGCCGAACAGCACCAGCATCATCACTGGCACGGCCAGTGCCATGGCCAGGCTGCGCGAATCGCGCACGATGTGGTGCAACTCTTTGATGTAGATCGCGCGAGTCCTTCGGTAGCTCATGCCGCCTGCCGCTCCTCGGCCTCAATCATGGCCACGAATACGTCCTCCATTGATGGTTGAATCTGCTCCAGACGCTTCAGCCCGATTCCCTTGGCCGCCAGCGCCTCTCGAATGCTCGCGTCCGCCTGCGCCGGGTCGTCCACGGTGATGTGCAGGCCTCCGCCAAACACCGCAAGGTCATGCACACCCGCCATGCCCTCGAGCGCCCGCATCGTCTCCCGGGAATCGGACGAATCCAATTGCAAAATGTGGTGCGATTTCAGTTCTTGCTTTAATGCTTCCGGCGCACCCAGCGCAATCACCTTCCCGCGGTACATCAACGCCAGGCGGTGGCAGTTTTCCGCTTCATCCATGTAGTGCGTGCTGACGAAGATCGTGCGGCCCGCCGCCGAAAGCTCGCGGATCAGCGCCCAGAACGCGCGCCGTGCGATCGGATCCACACCCGAAGTCGGCTCGTCCAGGAACAGGATGGGCGGCTCGTGAAGAATCGCGCAGCCCAGCGCCAGCCTCTGCTTCCAGCCGCCGGAAAGGGTTCGCGTCAGGGCGCGGCGGCGTTCCATGATATCCGCCATGCGCAGCACGTACTCTTTGCGCGCGGCACGCTTTTCCTGCGCCACCCCGTACATTCCCATGAAGAAATCGATGTTCTCTTCCACCGTCAAATCGTCGTAGAGCGAGAACTTCTGCGACATGTAGCCGATGCTGCGGCGAATCGACTCCGGCTCGGTCGCGACGTTGAAGCCGTTCACCGACGCCGTCCCCGAAGTAGGCGTCAGCAGGCCACACAGCATACGAATCACGGTCGACTTCCCCGCTCCGTTCGGCCCCAGGAAACCGAAAATCTCACCCTTGCGCACTTTGAGTGAAACGTGATCCACCGCGACAAATGAGCCGAACATCTTCACCAGGTTCTCCATCTCTACCGCCCAATCGCTGGTGTCGTTCATGCGCGCGCCTCCTCGGCTTCAATCAAACTGATGAACGCGCCTTCCAGGCTCGGTGCTTGTGTCTGCTGCTTCAACTCATCCGGCGCCGCACAGCGGATCAATTTCCCGCGATGCATCAGGCCCACGCGGTTGGCGCGTTCCGCCTCGTCCAGATACGCCGTGGTCATGAAGATCGTGATGCCGTCTTGCAGTAGTTGATAGAGGATCGCCCAGAAATCGCGCCTCGAAACCGGGTCCACGCCATTGGTCGGCTCATCCAGAAACAGGATCTGCGGCCGATGCAACAGCGTGCACATGAGTGCCAGCTTCTGTTTCATGCCGCCCGAAAGTTTGCCCGCCTGGCGGTCGCGAAACGGTTCCATGCGCGTCATGCGCAGCAGACGTTCCGAAAGATCCTCACGCACCTGGCCCGTTATGTTGAACAGGTCGGCGTAGAAGATCATGTTCTCTTCCACCGTAAGATCGCCATACAATCCGAACCGCTGCGCCATGTAACCGATCTGATCTTTCACCGCCTGGGATTCACGAACCACATCGTGCCCCGCCACGCTCGCGCTGCCTTCCGTCGGGTCCATCAGTCCGCACAGCATGCGCAGCGTCGTGGTCTTTCCCGCACCGTCCGGGCCCACGAGTCCGAAGGCCTCGCCTCGCGCCACCGTAAGATCCAGATGGTCCACCGCTGTCAGTGCGCCGAAGCGCCGCGTCAGGCCGTGCGTTTCGATGATCGGTTCCACCCGCTACTCCGCCACGATCTCGGCATCGGCCGGCATGTTCGACTTCAGCTCGCGCCCTGGATTTTCTACTTCGATCTTGATGCGGTAGACCAGTTTCACGCGCTCCTGCTGCGTCTGAATCTGCTTCGGCGTAAATTCCGCTTCAGATGCGATGAAGCTCACGCGGCCCGCGTAGACCTTGCCCGGATAAGAATCGGTGGTTAGCTTGGCCTTCGAGCCGATCTTCACCTTCCCGAGGTCTTTTTCGTCGATGTATCCCCGCAGCCAGGGATGATCGATGTCGCCCACAGTCACAACCGTCGTTCCCGGCGCCAGCACTTCACCAACGTCCGCCGCCTTTACGAGCACCACTCCATCCACCGGCGAATACGCGATCGTATCGGCGAGCTGCGAATCGATCAGTGCGATGCTCGCCTTGGCCTGCGCAATTTCCGCGCGACGTGTGTCCAGCTCCTGCTCGCGGCGCTTTAACTCGAGTGCATTTGCCTCGGCCATCTTCAATGCGCCCCGCGCCCGCTGCACCTGACCGGCCTGGGCCTCCACCTGCTCTGCCCGTGGGCCCGCCACCACCAGCGAATAGCGCTCCTGCGTCTGTTTCAACATAGCCTGCGCATTCTGCCACCGGTTGCGAAACTGATCGTACTGCTCGGTGGAAATGTCGTCGTCCTTGAAAAGCGTCTGTGCCCGGTCCCAATCGCGTTTCGCGCGGTCCCATTCCGCTTGCGTCGAGTCCACCGCCGCCTTGGCATCCTGGATCTCCTGCGGCCGCGAACCGTTCTTCAATTCCAAAAGCTTCGATTCGTTCGAAGACAGGTCCGCACGCTTTTGTTCTATGTCGGCGGCCATGCTGGCCTTTTCCCACTGAATCGACGTCTCGGCCTGCGCCACCTGGGTTTCGGCAGCTTCGAGCGACGCCACCTCGTGCGCGCGCTGAGCCACCAGTTGGTCGCGATCCAGTCGCGCCAGAATCTCGCCCTTCTTCACGTTGTCGCCTTCATCCACGTTCCGCTCAATCAGACGGCCCGACGTCTTGAATCCGATGTTGACTTCCGTCAGCTCGATGTTGCCGGAGACCATGATGCGGCCATCCTGCCTCCGTCCGATCCCCCAAAAGGCGTACGCCGCGACGCCCGCAACCGCCAGCACGGCCACAATCACAATGATTCGTTTCTTCATGCCCTCTGCCTCCTACCCATTCCCTTCACTGAATCGTCTTGCGGATCGTCCCTAGCGCTTCGGTGAGGTCGATCCGGGCCGCGTTGTAGTTGTAGAGCGCCGCTGTCTGGTTGTCGCGCGCCCGCTCCAGGCGTGTCTGGGCGTCGGTCACTTCCAGGCTGTTCGTCACGCCCGCAGCATACCGCCGGCGCGCCTGCGCCAGCTCGTTTTCCGCGAGCTCGAGGCCTTCCTTCGCTACCTTGACTTCATCATCAGCCGAGTGCAGTCCGTCCAGCGCCAGCCGCACATCCAGCTCAATCTGCTCCTTCAGGTCGTTGGTTTTCACTTTCTCGGCGCGATACAGCGATAGGGACTCGGCACGGCGCGCATCCTTCCGTCCGCCGTCGAACAAAGGCACGCGCAGCGAAATGCCGTACGTGCGCGTCGGCAAGGCGTTGTTCACACCCGTGCCGATCGAGCCATAGTCGCCGAACGCCGCGAGCGATGGCAGCCGCTCCATCTTGGTCGCGCTCGCTTCGAGGCGCGCTGTCGCTTCGCGCTCCTGTTGCGCCCTGTAGTCGGGCCGCTCCTTCATCGCCTGCGCCTTGGCCTGTTCCAATGCCATGGCATCCACCGGCTCATAGCCCAATTTATCTGTGAGCTCGATCTCTGTATCGAGCCGCACGCCCATGGCGCGAAGCAACTGGAGATAGGCGCGGTGCCGGTCGTTTTCGGAAACCAGCAGGTGCTGCCGGTCGTTCGAGAGCTGCACCTTCGCCCGCGTCACCTCAATTCCCGTACCCGTGCCGGCTTTTTTCTGGTTTTCCGCCTGCGTCAACACCGCGTCGGAAAGCGTTACGTTGGCCTTGGCGGTTTCCACATCGGCATCCGCCTTGATCGCCGCCAGATACGCGCGTGCCACCTGTGCTGCCACCTGTTCGCCGGAGTTGTCGATGTCCGATTTGGCGGCTGAAACTCCCGCGCGCGACTCTTGGAACCTGCGAATGGAGCTGAAGTCAAAAATGCTCTGCGTCACGGTCGCGCGAGCGTCCATGGTGACGAACGGACCGACCAAAGTCGGAAACTCGAACCCCGGAATGGGCACGTGGATGCTGGTGAGCCCTTGTGCCGCTAGGTTTACCGTGCGGCTCTCGTCGCTGAACGATGACTCCAGATCCGGCAGAAACGCCGCCCGCGCTTCCGCCGACCGCGCCTGCGCTTGCTTCAGAGCCTCCGCCGCAAGCTGAACCTTGGCGCTGCCCTCGGGCGATGTCGCGATCTCCACTGCACGCTTCAGACTCAAGGAGATTGGAGCTCTGGCATCCTGCGCAAGCAACGGTACAGCTACTAAGAATAGGGATAGTCTTCGCATCTACGCCTCCTTGTGCGATGCCACCGCTGGCACCGGGGCTTGGAATCCCGCCACCAGGAAAGTAATCAGCCGCTCCACCATTTCTTCGCTATTCGTCGGAGGAAGACCGCCCGGTGGCGCCGGAATCAAATGCGGCCCACGAAGAACTTGGGACGCGGCGCCGAACATGAACTGCACCCTCCAGAAAAGTTCCTCCGGCGACAAATCCGGCAGTGCACGCTGCGCCGCTTCCATAAAACGCTCCAGCAGCGGATGGAAGTGCTTGGCCACCATCGCCGGCATGAGCCCCTCTCCATGGAGGCGCCCCATCAGCTTCACGAACTGCGGGCTTCGCTCGGCCGTCCGGAACATAGGGGCCAAAACCGCACGGAGCACTTTTTCAACTGGCGCGGGCCTCGGCGCGGCTTCTTTTTCATACCGCTCGAGCAGCGCCAGCCGCTCCTCATTCAAAGGAATCGCTCCCCGAAGAACCACCGCGTCGAGCAACTCTTCCTTCGAACCGAAATGATAGTGAACGGCCGCCAGGTTGACGCCCGCTTCAAAAATGACGTGCCGCAGCGAGGTCGCCTCGTACCCCTGTTCCCCGAATAGGCGTTCGGCGATCTCGATGATCTTGTCCTTAGTAGTCTGCCTCATATCAAACGACTGATTCAATTATACGTTTGAATTAATAAAATGCAAGACTCCGCCCTCTAAACTTCGGGGCAGAGTTTTTAAAGGACTTAGCTGCGGAGGCGCAATTCCTGGGAATCCCAGAAAACGCGCTTTTTCTCGCGGTAAGAGGTGTTGGCCATGTGGCAAGCTACTGCGGTGCCGAGGCCAAATTGAACGTGCTCAATAGGTTGCTGGCGAGAATGAACGCATTCCAGGAAGTTCGCGATATGGTCTTCGGTGCCTTCCCGCTCCTGGACGAACTTTTCCGGTTGCCGCTTGGGCTGCTGGGCGGCGGTGCCGATGTCCATGGTCGGGTCGTTCTTGTGCTCAGCGATAAACTTGTCTTTCAGATCTTTGGGCCAGCTTTCCAGCGGATAGTTGTAATCCTCCTGCGGATTGTACGGAACCAGGACGGCGCTGGACCTATCCTCACTCATTTCAATGGTTCCCTTATCGCCCATGAGACGGACGATTTCGCCGCCATCCCAGTTGGAAGCCAGGTTAGCGCTGACCTGGGCGGTGAACTTACCGTAATCGTAAAGCGTGTCGTGGACGTCGGGCACATCGCGATCGCCTTTCCACTTGTAGAGCCCGCCTTCCGCGACAGCGCTCACAGGAAATTGAACGCCAAGTATATAGTGCACGCGCGAGAGCAGGTGCACGTACTCGTCGCCGGCAATCCCGGTGCCGTATTCAAACCAATTGCGGAACTGGAAGAAGCGGGCGGCATCGAAGGGGCGTTTCGCTACGTTGGCCTGAAACCTATCCCAATCAACGGTTTGCGGTGAAGCATCGGGTGGAACGGGATAGCGCCAGGCGCCGATCGCATTGGACCGGTAAATGGAGCATTGCACCATATATACGTTGCCGATTGCGCCGGCATCGTACCATGCCTTGGCCTTGTGCGTGGCTTTCATGCTGAGGCTCTGGCTGCCAACCTGGACGAGGCGGCCGGTTTCCTTGGAAACCTTGGCCATCTCCAGCGCTTCTACAATGGTGTGGGCCATGGGTTTCTCGCAATAGACATCCTTGCCGGCTTTCATGGCGGCGATGGCGACCGGGGCATGCCAATGGTCGGACGTCGCACAAATGACGGCTTGAATGTCCTTGTTCGCGATGACCTGGTGAAAGTCGCGCGTAGTGGCCGTGTTGGGCTGAATCTCCTGCGCGCGGCGCAGGTGGCCGTCGTATAGATCGCAAACCATCGTGATCTTGGCCCCTACACTCAGCGCGGCCTGCATCAGTTCGAGGCCGCGAATGCCGGCGCCGATGAGGCCAACGGTCACGCCGGCATCAGCGGGGGCCGCAAGAGCCTGCGACTTGGAGGCCAGAGCGGTAAGAGCTCCCGCCGCCAATGACTGTTCCATAAAACTTCGACGTGTAGATTTCATGCCTTCAATCCTATACCTCTTTGTAGTCGTTTGACGCGGATGTCGCGGAACTCGGTCCAGTAGCCGGGGCGGTGGGCTTGCAGCTCGATGTTGCCTTCCTCCAGGTTGTCGAGACGGTCGTATTCGCATACGGCATCGCCGTTGATCCGCACCAGACACCAGTTATCTTTGACGATGAGATGAAACGGGAACCAATGCCCGGCTTCGATCTTAGGATAAGTGGAGCGCTTGAAGTAATAGAGTGAGCCCGTGGGATAGTGCGCCTCTTCCACATCGTGCAATTGAATCTCGTAATGGCGCCCACTGAGTCCCTGGCCGGAGGTGCGGAACAGAACGCCGCTATTGTGAGACTTGCTGTTGCGGACGTACATGCGCAACTCGAAATCGCGGAACTTTTCCCTGGTCGCGATGTGGCCATGGCCATCGCCCCAAATCACCTCGCCTAGCGGCGCAAATTTCGGCTGGCCCTCGGAGACAAACCACTTGTCGAAGTCTTCGGGAGCCCGGTAGAGCGTTTGCCATTGTTCGACTGCAGGCAACTCGCGCACGCGCAGATTGCGGAAGCGGATGGGATAGGAAAGACTCGCGAGCCCGAGATAGCCGCGGCGCAAGCGATACTTCAGCTCGGGAATACTTTCGACGTTGAGGTCCTGAACGATCTCGCCATTGACCCAGATGCGCAGGGTGGGCCAGTCCATCAGGATGCGGAAATCGTTCCACTCGCCTTTGCTTTTTACATTCACTTTGAGTGGGGCGATGAGCGGGAAGATGGAACCCATGGAGTTCGACGCGGGCTTCTCATCCACCTGGTGGAAGATCTTCATCTGCATGCCTTCCCAGGTGTTTCGGCCGTGCTCGGGGGCGTGAATGTAGATGCCGGAATCGATCCAGCCCTGAATGAAGAACTCGCCGCGAAAATCAAAGTTTTCGTACTGCGCAGCGGAGCGCAGCCAAGTGGGAAAACCGGAGCTTTCCTGCACGACGATGGCGCCATCGCGAACGTAGAACGCCGATTCCGGGCCTTGCTGCACAGTCCAGCCGGCGAGCGTTCTGCCGTCAAACAGCGAAGTGAAGTTTTCCGCGGATTGCGCGGAGGCGAGTGCGGGGGCGGCAGCGGCCGCGGTGAGGAATGATCGTCGATTCATCTGGGATCAACGATATCTTATCGCGGGGGCGCGATGGTGGGGGAGCTTGGGTTTGGCGATGACACGACCTCGGTTTCCGCTCCGCAGAGGTATCTGAGGCCTGCTTGTAGGTGGGAAACTGGAAAATGGGTGGGCTGTCCCCAGGTTGCTCAGGTTGCTCCTACTGTGAGGCTGAGCGACTGAGGTGTCAAGAATCTGCGTCTAAATCTGCGGTGACGGACGTTCACAAAAAGCAGTTGCACCCGCGATGGATGCAGAACGCAACAAATGAGAGAAGATAGATAAAGAAAGCCAAGGACCACGTGGTACGCCATGGAACTACGGCAAGTGTTTCCGAATGGGGACTATCATGAGCAATAGGCCAGAATCGCGTCTGATGGAGAAGAGCATTTTCCTTCGGCGCTACAACTTAACCGAGGAAGCGTTCCGGGCTTCGGGGTTGGAATGGTCGCTCCTTGAGCAGATCCACGAACAACACACGGTAGTGACCAAGGAGTTGCAGTCGGCGGCGGACTATGTGGCTGGGCGCCTGCAGTTGGTGCCAACGGTGCATTCCCTCAAAGTCCGGATCAAGGACGCGGAACACCTTATCGAAAAAATCATCCGGAAGAAGTCAAGCAGTCTTGATTTGAGTTTTGACTGCACTTCGTACACAAGCCTTATTACGGACCTGATCGGCATCCGAGCGCTCCATCTTTTCAAGGATGAGTGGAAGGAAATACACAAGTTCATTACGGAAACCTGGGACCTTCATGAAGAACCTCTGGCTTACGTGAGAGAAGGGGATCCAGCGGTACTCATCCAAGGCTTTCGAGATGCTGGTTGCAGGGTTGAAGAGCACCCGCACGGGTACCGGAGCATTCACTACGTCTTGAAGACGCAGCCGACCAGATGCATTCGACTCGTCGAAGTACAGGTTCGGACAATCTTCGAAGAAGGATGGAGCGAGATTGATCATAGGGTGCGCTACCCACGCCAATCCGATAACCCGTATTTGGCAGCTTTTCTCACGATCTTCAACCGGCTCTCTGGTGCCGCCGATGAAATGGGCACATTTACCGAACAGCTAAGTGCATACATCCACCTCCAGGCCGAGCAGGCAGCGGAGAGCGAAAGGCGCATCCAGCAGAAGGAGGATGAACTTAAGCAGGCAGTGTCGCAGCTGCAAATTAGCAAGGAGGAGAAGGTGAGGCTTGAAAAGCAAATCGCCGATTTGAGGGTTTCGTCTCTACCGGTTATCCCGGCGGCTGGCCTGTCCGGTCTGTCCAACCTGGTGGTGACCGCATCGGCCATTGCTCAGTCGGATATCAACATCCACGTAACTACAACCGAGATGCAGACGTGCACTAAGTGCAAACAGCAGTTCTACCCATGGGATACGTCCCCTTTCGGTCCTAGCGATCAGTGCCCATCCTGCAGAACCACCGATATCATGTCCGGCTTGTCCTCCGTCCTTCGGAAAATATAGCAGTGAGTTCTTCTGGACGCTTTTCGTCAAATGACGACCGCGCCTATCCGCCAATTCCTTCTGGTTGTGGCGTACGGTCGGGTTACCCAGCAAGATCTTTGCATTGGCGATTTCTGATGGGACCTCTGTTCAACATTTTTGGCGCAGCAGAATCCAACAGCCTCGAAGAGGTCCAATGCGGGCACGAAAATCGGATTCCGCTGGAAAACGTAAAAGCCGGCCTCATCAGTTTTACAAAACAATAACGGATACATAACGAATCGAAAACGTTGGCTGGTCATTTTCTGGTAACGGTATTGCGCATCACCTTCGATAGTCCCATCGCGCCGCGACCGGGCTAAATAATAGTCGATCTACATGCCGTACTACGCGCGCGGCTAGATCTACCATGGGGAAACATCCATGCATCGCATCGTTTCGTTCTTGCTGCTTGCATCCGCCGCTTGGGGCGCGGATGCCATCTACATCAACGGCAATGTCATTACTGTCGATCCCGAGAAGCCTTACGCCGACGCCTTTGCGGTAACTAATGGGCGGTTTTCAGCCGTTGGAAGCACGGCCGACATCCGCCGTTTCGTCACGGCGGCGACGAAGATCGTCGACTTGCAAGGCATGACCGTCACGCCCGGCTTCAACGACGTTCATCTGCATCCCACTGGTGTTTACGACGAAGATTCACCGTATTACACGCCGTGGCTGGGGCCGGAGAAGGTCCACAACATGGATGAGCTGATTGCGGCGCTGAAGGCAAAGGCCGCGAAGACGCCGCCGGGACAGTTGGTCGCCGGCACGCGTTATCAGGACAGCAAGCTCGGCCGCCACCCGAACCGCCACGATCTTGACGAGGCTTCGACCGAGCATCCCATCCGCATCAGCCACGCCTCGGGCCACATCATTGTGGTGAACACGTACGTGCTCGAGGCATCGGGCATTACCAAGGACACAGCCGATCCGCCGGGTGGCTCTTTCGATCGTGATCCGGACGGCATGCCCAACGGGGTGATTCGCGAATCCGCGCGGCGGCTGCTCACGAGCCTGAAAGCCGACGAACCGCGCGTTCCGTGGGACGACCAGGTGCAAGGCTATCTGCGGTGCTTTCGCCAGTACTCTGAGCGCGGTATCACCAGCGCCGGGATTGCTGGAGGCAGCCCGCAATCGTTCCGCTTATACCAAGCGGTGCGCGACGCCGGAGGCCCGGTTCGCATGGGCTTCATGTATGTGGAGGCGCATTTTCCGGCGTTGCAGGCCGTCGGTCTCAAGAGCGGATTCGGCGACGACCGCTTGCGCGCCACTTCCATCAAAGTCTTTCACGGCAACTCGCTCAGCGGCCGCACTTGCTGGCTTTCGGAGCCATATTCCGATCGGCCGGGCTACTTCGGCATTCCTCCCGCACGTTCGCAGGCCGATCTCGATAGCGCGTTCCAAGCCATGCACGACGCCGGCTTCCAGATCGCCACACATTCGAATGGCGACCGCGAGATCGACATCGTGCTCACCGCCATCGAGCGAGCCCAGGCCAAGAATCCTCGGCCAGACGCGCGGCACCGCATCGAACACGCCAGCGTGATGAACCAGGCGATGCTGGAGCGCGCGAAGAAGGCGGGCGTCATTTTGGTATTTCACTCCTATATGTGGGAGCACGGGGACAAGCTGGCTTCTTACGGGGAAAAGCGCCTGGCCATGATGCATGCGTACCGCACCGCGATCGATATGGGAATTCACGTCGCCGGACATTCCGATTCCACCGTCTCCGCGGCCGACCCGCTGCTGCGTATTCAGGACATGGTCACGCGCAAGGGCGAAAACGGCGTGGGCTACGGAGTGAATCAGCGCGTGAGCGTGGAGGAGGCGATCAAGGTGTGGACGCTCGACGGCGCCTACGCCACATTCGAGGAGCAGGACAAGGGATCGATCACACCGGGCAAACTGGCCGATTTCGCCGTGCTGCGCAAAGACCCGCGCAAGGTTCCGCCGGATACGATCAAGGACATCATCGTCGATGGCACCTACATGGGCGGGAAAAGCGTGTGGCAGGCGCCGAACAATGCGGTGGCGGCGCGCCACCAATTAGTTCCCGGCATCGATTTTGGCGACGGCGATGAAGACGAAAACTTGCAGGATGGGCACGAATAGGTGTTTGGCCACGTCGAACTAAAGTTCGCCGCTGCGCGATGAATCGCGCGCCACAACACGCCCTACACCGGTTGCAAAGTCCGGTTCAATGCGCGCGGGCGTGGCGCGGGGGGCGTGATGGCGACGACGTTCTGGCGGGGCGCGGGGCGGGTCTTGGGGCTGGATTCCATGAGATCGCCCAGGGTGTCACAGAGCGAGGAGAGATTCAGCAGGTCCATGGCGGAGAAGGCGTCGGCCTTGGCTCGGAACAGGGTGAGCACTCCGGCGATGTCCTCTTCGCCTTCGAGCGGAATGGCGAGGGCGGAGCGGAGGCCGATGAGGCTGGCGGAATCGACGGAGGGATTTCCGTTGAGAATGGCTCGGCCGTTGGCGGCCACCCAACCTGAGAGGCCCTGGCCCATGGGAACTTTCAGCGACGTGAGCGTTGCCATGTGAGTGCCGGTGGCGTATTCGGGGACGAGCGTGGACTCGCAACGCCCGTAAAACGCGACGCAATCGCAAGGAATGAGTTCCTGCAAACGTCCGGCGAGAATCGAGAGCAATTCACGGCGCGACAGAACACCGCTTAGACCTCGACTCAGTGCGACCAATGTTGCCCAGCTCGCGTTGGCAGGCGCGGCGGCGGGGATCTCGCCGGCCTTCGGTGCGGAATCGGCGGCTTCCTCGAAGCCGGCGCCGGGTGCGGCGCCACGCTCGACCTTGATATCGGTCGAGAGACTGAAGGTTTCGGCGCGTGCACTGCGCGCGAGTTGCTCGAGCTCGATGTAGCGCTTCTGTAGAACCGCAACCACGTTGGGGTCGAATGCCTTGCCCGCCTGCCCGGCGACCATCTCCATGGCTTTTCCTACGGGCAAGGCGCGGCGGTATTGGCGATCGCTCGCCAGGGCGTCGAGACAATCCACCGCGGCGAGGATACGCGCGCCAATGGGAATTTCCTCGCCCTTCAAACCATCGGGATACCCGGAGCCATCCCACTTCTCGTGATGGCTGCGCACAATGGGCACGACCGGATAGGGGAATTGCGCGCGCGCCAAAATCTCCGCTCCCACCACGGGATGAATCTTCATTTTGCCGAACTCTTCGGGCGTGAGCTTGCCGGGTTTGCAGATGATGTGCTCAGGGACCGCGACTTTGCCGATGTCATGCAGCACCGACGCCGCGCGGATGGCTTGCAGATCATCTTCGCCCAGACGCAGATCCTTGGCGATCTCGACGGCGTAGACCTGCACGCGCTGCAAATGATCGTGCGTGGTGTGATCCTTGGCTTCGATGGCCAGCGCCAGCGATTCGATGGTGCGCAGATGCAGCGCGGCGGTTTCCTCGGCCTGTTTTCTCTCATCCTCAATGCGTCCCAGGAAAATGCGATAGGAACGGTAGACGAGATACGTGGCGGGGATGACGAGCATGGAGGTCTGCCAGCCGAGGCGGTGCTGGGCAACCTCAAACACGCCCGCGGTGGCAGCGCCCAGCAAATAGTAAGGCAGGGCCCACAAGTAGGACGAGCGCCAGACGGTGCGAATCGACCTGGCATCGAGGAGAGCGGTGACGGCGGCGGCCAGGACCGTCGTGCTGAAGAAGTACACGCAGGCCAGAATGGTCAGCATCACGGCCAGCTCAAGCGGAAGACTTCGTAACCAGGCGGAATGGAAGACGTGGTACGAGGCGCTGATGGCGAACGCGGCGCTGCCGATAGTGAAGAGAAGCTCGACCAGGCGAAGCTTCTTGCCGGAGTGCCAGAAATGTTGCACCGCGACCGAGGCACAGCCAGTGAGCAACACCTCAGGCAGGTTCAACGACACGATGCCGATGAGCACAAAGAAGCAGCAGACCGAGATGGTTCCGGTGGCGCCGGGCAGCCGCAGTTTCAAGCCCGAGGCCAGCAGCGCGATGACGAAATAGACGAGGAAGCCGGCCAGGTCGTCCGCGCGCCACGCGAAAAGGTTGCGGGCCAGTTCGAACCATCCCACAACGATTACGAGGCTGATGAACAGCTTCGTCTTAACGGACATGATTGGCCCTGGCGGCGTCAGCCATTTGTTATCCCCGGTAAGTCAGCGTCCGGGGTCGAATTAGGCAATCGGCCGTCCAAAGGGGGGCTATGGTGCGGCCACTGATTCTTCAGGTATTTGCTTTAGGTGGCGTCGGGACGTTGCGACAAGTTCTCCGTGGGCGAAAGACAACGGCCGCGGGCGAGGTGACAAAGTGGCACTTTTCATCGTGCCGAATTCAGCGCAAGTTTCGTCGGATCAAGAGCTTTGCCGTGTAAACCGATAGTATCCCGTTTACACGGGGACGGCACTAAAGTTAAGCCTCGACGGCGGGTAATCCGGCGAGCGCCATGGCGACTTCTTCAGCCGGATAGTCGTAATTCTGGAGCTTACCGGCCTGGTAGGCGATGTAGGCTTGCATATCGAAATGGCCATGGCCGCAGAGGTTGAACAGAATCGAGCGGCTGACGCCCTCTTCTTTTGCGCGCAGCGCTTCGCGAATGGCGCCGGCGACCGCATGATTGGCTTCGGGCGCGGGAATGATTCCTTCGGCGCGCGCGAACTGCACGCCGGCGGCGAAGGCATCGAGCTGCTGCACGGCGGTAGCTTCGATCAAGCCGAGATCGAGCACGTGGGAAATCAGCGGCGCCATGCCGTGGTAGCGCAAGCCACCCGCGTGGATGCCAGGCGGCACGAAGACACTGCCCAGTGTGTACATCTTCACGAGCGGCGTGAGGTGCGCGGTGTCGCCGAAATCGTAAGTGAAACGGCCGCGCGTGAGACTGGGGCAAGCTGCCGGCTCGACCGCGACGATGCGCGCGTTCCCTTTGCCCTTCAATTTGCGGCCCAGGTACGGCAGCGCCAAGCCCGCGAAGTTCGAACCGCCACCGGTGCAGCCGACGATCACATCGGGTTCATCACCAGCCATGTCCATTTGCTCGATGGCCTCGAGACCGATGACCGTCTGATGCAGCAGGACGTGATTCAGCACGCTGCCGAGGGCGTAGCGCGAGTGCGGATCTTTGGCGGCTATCTCGACGGCTTCGGAAATGGCGATGCCCAGCGACCCGGTGGAATTGGGATGCTCGGCGAGAATGGCACGGCCCGATGCTGTTTCCGGGCTAGGGCTGGCGGAGACGGTTGCGCCGAAAGCTTCCATCAATGCGCGGCGGTAGGGCTTCTGGTCGTAGCTCACCCGGACCATGAACACCTTGCATTCCATGCCGAAAAAGGCGCACGCCATGGCGAGCGACGAGCCCCACTGCCCTGCGCCCGTTTCAGTGACCAGGCGCCGCGTGCCTTCCTGCTTGTTGTAATAAGCCTGCGCGACGGCGGTGTTGGGCTTGTGCGAGCCTGCCGGGCTGACGCCTTCGTACTTGTAATAGATGCGCGCGGGCGTATCCAGCGCTTTTTCCAAACGCCGTGCACGGTAGAGCGGCGTGGGCCGCCACTGCGCATAGACTTGGCGGACAGGTTCGGGAATCTCGATCTCGCGGTCGGTGCTCACCTCCTGCATGATGATCGCCATGGGAAACAGCGGCGCAAGATCGTCGGGCCCAACCGGCTTGTGCGTGGCCGGGTGCAGCACCGGCGCCAGCGGCTTCGGAAGATCAGGAACAATGTTGTACCAGGCACGCGGAATGCGGTCCTCGGTGAGGGAGTATTTGATGGTTTCCATGAACCTAACATTGTAGACCGGGCGGTTGTGGGGATGAGGCGAGGCGGGGCAGTTGTGACACTCGATAAAGTGTCACAACAACAAAGCTCGCAGTGCCGGCCAGACTTATTCTGAACTTGCTATGAAAGCCAACAAACGCAGGTTCATCTGTAGATCTACCGCATTATCGCTAGTACTCTCGGTGCTTTCCATGTCCACCGCGCAGGCTGCCGAAGGTGTCCGGTGGGTTGATCTTCCAAAGAAGATCGGACGAAGCAAGATGCGGTCCGATGGCCGGGAAGATCGTGAGTACCGGGTTGTTACGAAGGATGGCCTTGTCCACGTCGGGCACAGGCTCACTTTCAGCCCAACCGGCGTCAGACCTACTGACCCAGGCCCCGCCATTCCGCGCGAGCAAGTAGTCGAAATTCGGATTCGCCGTGATGGGCGCTTAAAGGACGCGCTTCTTGCTCCGGGCGCTGTGCTTTTTTCCGGGCTCGACTCCGATCACCCTCTTTTGTTTATCGGTACATTTCTGCTCGCGCCGGTGCTGCTTCCAGTCGCTCTGGGGGTGACGGCGGCAGCTGCGCCAGTGGTTCTCCCGGTCGAGGGCATTAGGCGGCTACTTCCGGACAAGGTGGTGCGAGTCGTGCCTTAGGGGAGTCCTCAGCGAGCTCTTGCCACCGGCTGTTGATTCAGTCCCAGAACCGCAGTGATGGCTGCTGCAACGGAACCCGGCACCGTGAGCGGGCCGTCGTAGCTTAGAAAATGCTCACGGCCAGGCCCTGCAAACTGGCCCACTTCGATACCGAACGCGTCGTTCATCTGCTCGACGGTGCCGGCCACGTGCACGGTGCGCTTCTCCGGGCTCTGTTCCACGACAGAAAGGCCGTGACTGCATGCAAATTCCACCACGGCGGCCACGTCCGCTGGATCGGCGGCAAGCTGCCGCTCGATTTCTGCGCGTGATTTTCCCGAGTCCACCGCGAGTTTGGCCCCCACAGGGCGGCGGATCACAATGGTGGCCTCGATGGCCTGGTTCGGATCCGCCGCCTGCACCCGGCGCAAGGCTCCCGATCGTTTTACTTCACTGCCAGAGATGGCGACACGGTCGTTAGCCACCGCGCGTTCCCGCTCACGAACCGGCTTGCGCCGCCGATGCTCCCATCAGCGCGTTCATGAGAGCGGTGCCGTTCGGCGATCCCAAGCCGGTACAGGGATCCCAACCGGGACCCGCATTGTATCCATCGGTGCCGCCGGTCACAATGTCGCGGAAGGCTGACTCCGGAACCTGATAGAGCAGCGGATTCAAGTAGCCCACAGGCTTGCCCATCTGCTGATTGATCAGCGCTACCAAGCCGGCCCACAGCGGTGCCACTGCGCTTGTACCACCGATCACGGCATTCTGTCCATCGACCAAGACCGCGTAGCCCGTGGTGGGGTCGGCGTCACCCGCCACGTCGGGGACGCCTCGGCCCACGAAACCACTCGCCAGGGCGGGAACGCCGGCGTTCTGCTGGAAGGGGGCCAACGCGAAAATGTCGCTGACACCTCCTCCGGTGGCTCCATTGCCGGACGCCAGTTCATTCCAAACCTGCTCGGAAGAAATGGCTCCGCCGGAAGCACGCAGCGTAGTTCCGCCGCAAGCGACGACGTAGGGGCTCGATGCCGGGAAATCCACGTGAAGCTGGCCATCTGTCGCGCCGTCGGTGGCCCCGTTGTCGCCCGACGCTACCGTCACGGTGACACCCATGTTGGCGGCATCCTCCAGCGCCGCATTCATCGCGTTACGCGCCTGCTCCGTCCAATCATCCTCGGACTGCCCCCAACTGATCGAAATAACCGATGGCTGGCGCGTGGTGTCATGGGCCGCAGCGGCGATGGCGTCGTGGAAACCCTGGTCCGTGTTAGTGGCGAAATAGACTGCGATCTGCGCGCCGGAGGCCACGGCTCCGGCAACCTCGATATCCAGCATTACTTCGCCGTCGGCATCGCCGCCCGGCTGATTCTGTCCACCGTCAACAGAGATCGCGGACACTTGCGGCGTGCCGATCCCAAGCTGATTGAAATACGCATTGAGATCGTCGGTGCTGTAACCGCCGCCGAGCTCGATGATGCCGATGGTCTGTCCGGAGCCGGTAACGCCGGTTGGAAAATTGTAAAGCTGGGCGATTTGTATGGGCGTGAAGGACCCAGCGGTCCCGGCGGCAGCCTTCTTCCGAAAGTGTGGCTTGGCGGCCGGCCGGTTATCGAGACCCAAAACCGGCCATGACCAGGGGCTCGAGCTCTGTTGGGAGGTTCAATGCGCCGCTGCGGCCGCGATACGTGACGCCCTCACGCGTCTGGTAGCGGGCCAATTGTGTGCCAAAAGCTGTCTGCATGGCGCGAGCTGGTCCCGAAAGAACGATCAAACGCCGCTCGGCATGGCGTTCCGCGACGCTGAGGCCGAATTGGTGCGCGAATTTTTCGACGGCGTCCAAAGCGGCGGGATCGGCCCCATGCGCCGCCCCGTACGCTTCCCTACTCATGCGGCGTTGCTTGCCGGCGCCGGTTGAGCTGCTCCGGCGGCGAAGCACGACGCTTGCGTGGATGATCTCATCGTTAGGGACGGCGCCCGCTGGCCTGGCGCCAGCAACGGCCGCCCGGTGACTTTCCCGCAGAGTGAATCGTTTTTCGTAAGGCATACGGCAAATCTCCTTCAACAAACGCGCGGTCCGCGCAATATGTGGTTTTCAGCTTAACGCCGTACCTAATATAAATCGAGCATAAAGTGACCTTACTACCGGGATATACAAGAAGAAAACCAAAGTATTTGTGCGAATAAGCACAGTAATCCACCGACTAACGCGTTATATTCCTTTCCCAATTTGGGGATATGAATAGTGCCTCGTCCCCCAAGTGGCACACGCTTCGAGCATGCCACCAGGCACTTCAATGCGTCATCGCGTAAACCACATAGTTCACGCCGATGCGAATGCCGAGGTCCGAAAACTTTTCCGGATAGCGAGGCGAATCGGCCCATTCCCAGGAGTCGCCGACATCGGAATTAAAAGACGCCGCGACCATGATGCGGCCCTTATCGTCGTAAATGCCCTTCCAGTGGGCGCCTTTGCCATCATTCTTGTAGCCTAATCGCAGGTGCTCCGCGCCGGGAATCTGATAGCGATCGTCGAGATCGTAGACTGTGTGAAAGATGGCGTCGGAATCGGGGATCTCAACAATCGCGCGCTCCGGGAACACCTTCTTCATGGCGGCGTTGAAGACCTCCCATTCGAGAGAACCGTGGAAGTCGTCTGCCATGAAGAAACCGCCGCGCAGGAGGTAGTCACGCAGTACCTTTGCCTGGCCGTCTGTCAGGCCCCACTCGCCCACCTGAACGGCGTAGAGCCAAGGCCAGTGGTACACGTCATCGCCGTCTTCCAGGTTGACGGGCTGTTCGGCGGAGCGCACGTGAATGCGGGTGAGGCGGCGCACGGCGAGCGAAAAGTGGCGGTCCGCGCGCGGATAATCCTGCGTCCAGAGAGACAGGCCTTCACGCCAGTCACCGTCGAAGCGGCCACGATAGCCGTCATTCGGCCCCGGAGGATACATCAGCCGCGCGAAAACCCACTCGGTCTTTTCCTGATAGTCGGCGGGCAGTTCGAATTCCCAGTATTCCACGCCGCGATACTGGCGGAACGGGCGCTGGAACGCATAGAGCACGCCGAAGAATGCGAGACCACCGGCCAGCCAGACAACGATTCTCCGAAGCCTCATGAGCGCCTTCTTCGCATTATCCCGCGATGGCCAGCGAAGGTGGCGCCTATTGCGATATCTTTAACGTCATCGAAAGGAATTCTCTGACATGCACCGCAGGGATTACATCAAGACACTGGCTGCCGCTGCGCTGACATTGCCGCGCGCGCGCGCCGCCAGCGAAAACAAAGGCCGCTTCCGGCCCGCGATTTGCGCCTACTCGTTCCGCAATCAGCTCAAGAAGGGATCGATGACCTACGCCGACCTGATCCGGATGGCGGCGGACCTCGGTGCCGATGGCGTCGACATGACGGCCTATTGGCTGCACGACACGACCGGCGAGACGCTGTTCCCTTTGAAGAGGCTGGCGTATCACTCGGGGATTGCGATCTATACAATTGGGATCGACGCCAGGATGGCCCGGCCCACGCCCGAGCTGCGGACAGCGGAAGTCGAGAAGGTTCGCAAGTGGCTGGACGTTGCCGAACGGCTGGGTGCCGAGCACATCCGGATATTCGGCGGCGACGTTCCGAAGGGCGCGACGGAAGACCAGGCGGTGGCCTGGGCGGTGGAAACGCTCAAGCATTGCGCCGAGGAAGCTGGGAAGAAAGGCATTACCCTGGGTGTCGAGGACGATGGCGGCATCACGACGAATGCCGACCGGACGGTAGAAATCGTGAAAAAGGCCGGCTCGGAGTGGGCCGGCATCAACCTGGACATCGGCAACTTTCCCGACGATGGCTATGCGCAGATCGAAATGTGCGCGCCCTACGCCACCAACGTCCACTTCAAGTCGGAGGTGCACATGCACCACCAGGCGCAACCCGCGGACTGGCCGCGCGTGCTCCAGATCCTGGGCAACGCGGGGTACCGTGGCTATTTAGCGCTCGAATACGAGCTGGAAGACGACCCAGTCACCAACGTCCCGAAGTTGGTCGCAAAAATGCGCGAAACGATCGCGGCAGCGCAGTCCTGAGCCGCTCACTACCTGGGTGACCCCGGGTAGCCGCTGCGTTCCTTTTCTACGAAAACTGATACAATTGTATGGCGTTTGATTGTCCAGCAAAGCCTGGCCTGAAGTCTGCCTCGAAGAGCCTGCCATCAAACAGTGAGGAGTAACATGAAGAAAATATTCGTAGGAAATCTGGATTTCGGGGCGACGGAAGATGCGATCCGTACGTTGTTCGAAACACAGGGGGCGGTGGAAAGCGTCAAATTGATGACCGATCGTGATACCGGCCGGTCTCGAGGCTTCGCCTTTGTTGAGATGGCGGATGCCGACGCCGAGCGGGCAATTAAGGCATTAAACGGCACTAACTTAGGCGGCCGAGCGCTGAACGTAAACGAAGCTCGACCCAAGGTAGAGCGCGGCGGCGGGCGAGACGAAGGCCGTTCCCGGCGCGCACCGCGTTGGTAACCTGCGTTTTTTTTTGTTGAAACATGAATTCTTAACCAATCCGAAGGGAGGATGGGATGGCTTCGCGATCACGCACCACATTCAAGAAGCGCCAGAAAGAAATTGCTCGCATGGAGAAGCAGCGGGATAAAGCTGCCAAACGCATGCAGCGCAAAGCAGACAAGGAGGCGGGCATCGTCGAGTCACCGGACGAGGAATTGGCCGCCGATCTGGAATCCCTCGCGTCTTCCGAATCGGCCGAGTCTGCCGACCTGTCCGAGGCACCCGAGTCCGTCAATTCCGCCGACTCGCACACGCTGTAGTCCGCCCGGGGGCACCAAGCATTTGGACGCTGCCTGCGTACCTCCGCGCTAAAGCCCGAGTGGCGAACAACCGATTCATGCATGAGGTGATCGGCTTGTTCTATGACGCTCGGAACTAAGATAACGCTTTGTGGCGGTGGTGGTGTAGTCCTAGCCACGCTGGGTGCCATTGTAACTGTCTACTCGATCTCGCACGTGAACCGCGTGAACGAGCTCAAGTCTCTCATGAGCTCCACCATTCAGCAGGCGGAAACGGTGGCGGGGACCCTCGATGACCTGCACGAGCGTGGTGCGTTCAAGCTGGGATCGCAACGGAGCAGCGGGCCCTCAGAAGATCTCCGGACATCCGTCCTGTACAAGTCGATTCCTGTAGTCGCGGCATGGGACTCCGTCAAGACAATCGCGAAAACAAACGATTTCGAGTTTTTCACGCCTTCCCGGCCGGACCCGCGGGCGCGCGATCCGAGGAACCAGACGAACGAATTCGACGAAACTTTCCGCTCGTTCGCCAGCGGCGCTGGTGAATATTTCAAGGAAGACCCTCAATCCAAGGTTCTAATCCTGGCGCGGCCCGTCCGATTGTCCGCGGGATGCATTCGATGTCATGGCGACGCCGCGACAAGCCCTACCCACGACGGCCGGGATGCGGTTGGCGGGCCCATGGAGAACATGCATCTTGGCGACATTAAAGGCGCCTTCGTGCTAAAAGCACACATGACGCGTGACGCCGTCGTTCTGGCCAGCGTGCAAAAGATCACTCTCGTGGGAAGCCTGGTACTCGTCTTCGTGATCGTTGGGTTTTCCGTGCTGAACCGGCGGATGATCGTGAAGCCGCTCGAGACGGTAGCCGAACAGCTTACGGGCGGCTCGACGCGCATCCGTTCCGCGTCGGATCATCTCGCCGAATCGAGCCAGTCGATCGCTCGCGGCGCCAGCGACCAGGCCGCGTCGATTCAGGAGACATCCGCTTCCACGGAAGAAATCAACTCTATGACGCGAAAGAACGCCGACCACTCCCGCTCCGCGGCTCTAATGATGGCCGAAGCCGTCCAGAGCGTCGCGGCGGCCAATCAGAAACTGGGCGGGATGGTGACTACGATGCGGGGTATGACGGAGTCGAGCGCGCGCATCTCCAAGATTATCAGGGTCATTGATGAGATCGCATTCCAGACAAACATTCTTGCGTTGAACGCATCGGTCGAGGCCGCACGCGCCGGCGAGGCAGGCATGGGTTTTGCCGTGGTCGCCGATGAAGTGCGCAATCTCGCCCAGCGGAGCGCCCAAGCGGCAAAAGATACCGCCGGGCTGATCGAGGACTCGATTTCCAAATCGAAGGAAGGCAGCGAACGTCTCGACGAAGTTTCTGCCGCCATAAGACACATTACGGAGCTATCAACCACGGTCAAGGTGCAGATGGAAGAAGTCAGCGCCGGCAGCGGCGAGCAGTCCCTCGGCATCGAGCAAATTGCCAAGGCAATTCAACAGATGGAGCAGGTGACGCAGCGGGCAGCCGCCAGTTCGGACCAGAATGCGTCGGATAGTACGGAATTGCAGAATGAGTCCCGGCGTCTGGATGAGGTGATCCGCGAGCTCAAGGTCATGCTACAGGGCTAATTTCACCAAATTCCGCGGGGATTTGCCGGCCGCGCTGATCAACGCGGCAGTTGCGCCTGCGCGGCCTTCAAAGCCAGATGACTGCGCTGCCGGCCGTAGGTGAAGTAGATGATCTGGCCGATTACCAGCCAAACGATCAGGCGCAGCCAGTTACTCCAACCCAGCGAGTACATCATGGCGAAGTTCCAGACGATGCCCAGAATCGGCACCAAGGGAACCAGGGGCGTGCGGAACGGCCGCGGCGTCTCGGGATGAGCGCGCCGCATGACCCAGACCCCCGCGCACACAATGACAAAGGCGAACAAGGTGCCGATGCTCGTCATTTCTCCGACAATCGAAAGGGGAAGAAAGGCCGAAAATGGCGAGACGAAGAGCATAAACAGGAGGTTCGAACGCCAGGGCGTGCGGAACTTCGGATGGATGTCGGAGAACACCTTGGGGACCAGGCCGTCACGAGACATCGAGAAAAACACCCGGCTCTGCCCCAGTAGCATCACCAGCATCACGGAAGTGAAACCGCAGATGATGCCGAACTTGATGACGAACTTCAGCCAGGCATAAGGTGTTTGGTCAATGGCCACGGCCACGGGAGCCGAAGTGTTCAGTTGGGTGTAATGCACCATCCCCGTTAGAATGTATGAGAAGACCACGTACAGCACGGTACAGACGGCCAACGACCCGATAATGCCGATCGGCATATCCCTCTGCGGATTCTCGGCTTCCTGCGCCGCGGTGGAGACGGCGTCGAAACCGATGTAGGCGAAAAAGATAACCCCCGCGCCCATCATGATTCCACTGACCCCGAACTGCCCGAAGGCTCCCTCATTGGCCGGCATAAACGGGGTGTAGTTTTCGGGGTGGATGAATTTCCAGCCGATGCCGATGAAGAGCACGACAACTGCCAGTTTGATCGCCACGATTACGGAATTTGCCCGTGCCGATTCCTTGATGCCGACGATCAGTAGCAGCGAAATCATGCAAATGATGAACACCGCCGGAAGATTAATGATTCCCTGGATCATCCTTCCATCCGGCAACATCCGCTTTTCGAACGGACCGGCCAGAAGCTGCACCGGCAGATTGATGCCGAAATCATGCAATAGCGAGACGACGTAACCCGACCAACTGATGGAGACGGTGGAGGCGCCGACGGCATACTCGAGCACCAGATCCCAGCCGATGATCCAGGCGAGCCACTCGCCCAAAGTCGTGTAGGCGTAGGTATAAGCGCTGCCCGCCACGGGGATCATGCAGGAGAATTCGCTGTAGCATAGGCCAGCGAACGCGCACCCGATGCCCGCCACGATCATGGAGATGACAATGGCGGGTCCGGCGTGCAGTGCCGCAGCCACACCGGTTAACGAAAATAGGCCGGAACCGATAATTGCGCCGATGCCGAGAGCCACCAGGCTGCCAGGACCGAGTGTCCGTTTGAGCTTGTGCTCACCGGCCTCCGACTCGGCCATGATGTAGTCGATGGACTTCGTCGCGAACAAATTCACGCGCTTGCCTCCTTCTTGCGCCATAGGAAATAGACCGGCACGCCTAGCAGCACGATGATCAGACCGGGCCAGGTGTAGCTGGGCTTATAGACCAACAACAGGATTTCGATGAAGCCGGCCGTCAGGATATAGAGGGCCGGGAGCACCGGATAACCGAGTGCGCGATAGGGCCGCTCGGCTTGGGGGCGCGTGCGGCGCAGACGGAAGATTCCCGCGATGGTCAGGATATAGAAAAGCAGAACAGCAAAGATAACATAGTCGAGCAGATTGCTGTAGCTGCCGCTCAACGTGAGCACAATGGCCCAGACGCATTGCATGCCGAGCGAGAAAACCGGAGCATGTGTTTTCGGGTGCAAAGCCGCGGCACGGCTGAAAAACAGGCCGTCGAGAGCCATGGCGAAATAGACGCGCGAGCCAGCCAGGATGAGGCCGTTGGCGCAACCGAAGGTCGAGATCATGATGGCTGCCGCCATCAACTGCACGGCGACGGGTCCAAGGATGGCCGCGGCCGCGGCTGTCGCCACGCGATCCTCCGGGGCGCTTTGAATCGCCGCAAGCGGCAGTACCTTGAGGTAAATGAAATTGCAGGCGATGTAAACGAGAGAGACGACCGCCACTCCCAGACCCAGCGCCAGGGGCAGGTTACGGCGTGGATTGCGCACTTCAGCGCCGGTAAACGTGACGTTGTTCCATGCGTCGGCCGAAAACAACGACCCGACCATGGCCACGCCGAGCAGGCGGATGGTGTGCATGTCCCAACTCGCGTTGCGCCAGAAATCCGTTAGGTTGGAAGGGCCGGATGAAACACGGCCGCCAAATGCGAAGCCGAGCGCGACGAGGCCGAGCAGCGCAGCCGTCTTGGCGAAGGTGAAGATGTTTTGCACGATGGCGCCGGTGCGGATACCGCGGCCGTTGATCGCTGTGAGCAGAAGGATTACCAGGATGGCGACGAGTTGCTGCGAGGTGAGGCCGGCTCTGCCCGACCCGACAAGATGATTGCCGGCGGAAACCCACGGGACGAACACACCGAGGAATTTCGCAAACGCGACAGCCACTGCCGCGATGGTGCCGGTCTGAATGACCAGGAACAAGGTCCACCCGTAGAGGAACCCCGCCATGCGACCGAACGATTCGCGGAGGTAAACGTATTGGCCGCCGGCGTGCGGCATCATCGCCGCCAGTTCGCCGTACGAAAGCGCGGCGATTAATGTCAGGAAACCAGTGATGACCCAGGTCATGAGCAAGAGACCTGGCGAGTTCACGAGCCGCGCGATGTCGGCCGCCACGATGAAGATACCGGAGCCGATCATGGAGCCGACCACCAGCGTGGTGGCATCCAGGGCGCCCAGACCTTTGACGAGACCTGATTCTACCTTTGTGCCCGTTGTAGCCATTCTTCCATCCGACGCCGCAAATTTACGCTCGTGCAAGTTCCCGGAAGCAGATCGCCGATTATAGCCACAGAATCGGCTCCGGCTGCGAACACCGCAGCCACCGAGTCGCGCGTGATGCCGCCGATCGCCACGAGCGGCAGGGGCGAGAGGGATCGGCACTGGCGCAGCTCATCAAGACCGACGACCGGGTCGGGATTCTGTTTCGACGCGGTGGCGAAGACCGGACCGATGGCCAGATAATCGACCAGCTCATCCGAAGCGGCCTCGAACTGCCGCAGGTTGTGCGTGGAATATCCTAGCATGGCTTCCGGACCCAATAAGCGCCGCGCATCGGCCGGCGGCAGATCATCCTGGCCGACGTGCAGAGCCGCGTCCAGCAGTTTGGCTACATCGGCGCGATCATTCACCACAAAAGTCACGCTACTCGCGCGGCAGAGCGTGGCGATGCGCTCGGCCTGCTCGAACGCGATACGCGTCCACGGTCCCTTGTGGCGAAACTGCAAGATGCGCGCACCCCCTTCGATCCACGCCGTAGCCGCGGTTTCCGGGCTGCATTCCCTGGCTGCGAGCGACTGAGTGTCCAGGATCGGATAGACACGCGGGAAGTTCATCGGGATACAGGAGCGACGCGCTCCTTCTGAAGCATCACATCATTATGGACGAAACGCCGGCCTCGAGTGGGGAGGAATTTGCGGCGCGTCACGCAGCGGCGGCGAGCACTTCTTCGGGGGCGGGTTTGCCACGGCGGGCGTAGAGAATGGTTCCATCCGGCCCGATCAAATAGACCGTGCGCTTCACGATCAGACCGTTGGCGTGATAGAGCGCGCCCACTTGCTGGCCCTTATCGACCAAGAGGGGAAAGGGAAATTTGTACTTGGCGCGAAAACGGCTGTGACGGCCGGAGCCCTGCGGATTCACTCCGTAGACGGCAACATTGCGGCCCTTCGCGTGATCCCAACGGTCGCGGAATTCGCAAAGCTGCTTAGTGCACGTGGGCGTGTCATCACCCGGATAGAAAACCAGCACGACATTTTTGCCGCGGAGCAACGCGAGGGAGACCGTAGCGCCAATGTCATCGGGAAGCGAAAAGTCCGGCGCTTGGGAACCGACAGGTAGCGGATCGGAGAACAGCCAATCGAGCATTACCGGATCGCCACTTGCGCCGAATTGCTGGCAACACCGCCGATAGTCAGTACCAACGGTTGGGCTCCGCCAGGCACGTTTTGTGGAAGGAGCACATTCACTTGATACAGACCGCTAGTATAATTCGGCGCAAGCCCGCTGGACAGCACCGTCGCCGGAACGCCACCAATGGAGACTTGCGCTTGAGCGACGGTCGCCGGAATGCCGCCAGCGATCTCGTGAACCGCGCCCAGGCCGGTACAGTAGATCTGCATCATTCCTCCGGGCGCTGCGGGCTGCTGCTGGGGCAAGATGCTTCCGAGGTTTGCGGCGGGACCGGAGAAGATTCCGGGCGCTACGGGCGTGACGTGTACCTGCAAGCTGGCAGACGTCCCTGCCCCGGTTTGCACAGTCAGAGTAGCCGTTCCAGGAACAAGATCCATGGGCGCCACGAGGTTGATTTGAGAATCGCTGACGTAGAGCAACTGGGCCGGCTCGTTATTCAACAATACGGTCACATTGGCAAGTTCGGTGGGCCGGGGGAAGCCCGCCTGGGAAATGAAGCCAGCGGCCAGGCTGGTGCCGTAGATGGTCACCATGCCACCCGGTGAGATGCCGGCGACAGAAGAGGCGGAGTTCACCACACCCGCGGCACTGAAACTTGTCGGCGGAAGTACGTTGAGTGTGAGATTTCGCGTGGACCCGGTCAAGGACACTTGCAACTGGGCACCGGCGGTACCGGGAGTCCACTGAAAAATGGCCTGGCCACTGGCATCGGCATTCGCTGCCACCGGGGTTACGGCGCCACCGCCGACCGGGATCGCCTGGAATTGAGCGCCGGGATACGGCAGATTGTTCTGGTCGGTGACGCGGACCACTACCGCCTGCGGCACGGTTCCGTTCGCAAGCATGACTTGCCAGTCTCCGGAGACCGCCGAGAGCACAACATTGGACGCCGGCAGGACCTGGATGCGCGCGTGAGCGATTTCGAAACGGTCGTCGGATGTAGTGGCCGTCAGGTCATCAACTCCGGACTGCACGCCACCGATTGAGAAGCTCACGCTCGTCGCACGTGCCGGGATGGTGACAACGGACGGCACGGCAATCAAGCCCGATCCCGCCTGCAAGGAGATAGAGAGGGGAGAGTCCAGGGGCCGCTGGATCGACACGGTCGCGGTACCCGACGTCCCCGCCACTACACCGGCGGCCGGCGCGACAGAAAGCGTGAGCGCCTTAAGCAGCGTGTCGTCCATGAACGCGAGGCCGCTGGCCGCCTGACTGTAGAAAGGTGCAAACTGCGAGCGGTAATTTTCCACTTGTGCGACTTCGGCGGCTGACGGAGTGGTACCAGCTTTCACGATGAGTACAAAAGCCGCACGGAAATGACGCTGGGCGACGGTATCATCGGGCGTGCGGCGGCCTTCCGCCCGAATGATGTCGGCGATTTGAATGTCCTGACGGGCGCCATCGAAGCCAATTCCCACTTGAGGAAACATCACGGAAAACGCCGGTGGGTTTCCGGTTACGAGGAAGGTCGATGGCACATCGTCCGGTGCGCGGAAGCCCATCAAGTACTGGTCGAGTGGCGAGTATTGATTCACGGCGGCGGTGGTGACAAATTCCGGTTCCGCGCTCGGCCCATTGTCCTGAATCTGGTTGCCTTCCATGAAAGAGGCTTGCGCGTTGAAGTTGAAGGCCCAGTGCACAAGTTGGATGCCGAGCATCGGCTGCGCGGCGAGATCGTTCGGATCGGGCACGCTGGCATAGGCCAGAAACAAGTGACCAATTTCGTGGCCTAGGAGTTTCACCATGTCGTATCCGCTACTGGCGCGCAGACTGATGATGTCTGTCGCGCTGGCCGGATATTGGCTGAGCGGACCCATGTTGAGCACGGCTTGCAGGCGGGCCGGCGAACCGTATTCAGCGCCGTCATCCACAGGAACGTCGCCGTAACCGGTGCGGTTGTTCCTGAGTGTCTGTTCCCACGCGAGAGTGCCCACACCCGGGGAGATGTTCTCGTTGTTGAAGAACACGATGTAATCGTAGGCGTCGTCGTGCGTTTCGAGGAACCTTTGCGTGGCAGCTTCTATGTCGATTTCATCAGAGCCGGCGAAGACCTCGGCCACTGTGCTTGCGTAGATTGCGGTGCTACCGGCCACAAAAGAAACTAACGAACTCGTGCCCTGAAGACCACCCGGACCGATGCCGACGACCGCTCCTTGGACATTAATGCCCGCGTAGGCGAATTGGATGGCGCCGTCCGGATAGAGGCGAACCTGAAACGTCTGGAACGCGCCCGTGCCGAAATCTCCATACTCCGGAACCTGCACCCAGCTCACCACCAAGCGCGAAGACTCGGATGTGATCATGACTCCCTGGGATGATTGCGCCGGGTTCAGATCATCGAACAAGGGCGCAATGCGCGGCGGGCCACCATCCAGCCGGCCGAGAGAGCGATCAGTTGAAGCGCTATCGCCTTCGGTGAACGTCAGGTTGCCGTCGGAATTGACGAAGATGCTCTGATAGGTTTTGCCGAAGAACGGGAACGGAAATGCAATTGGGATCTGGTGCGAGTCGTCATCCGCGAGCGGCACGGGAGTTCCGGCAGCGGCCGCGGCCTGGTCGTAGGTGCTCCCGGCCGCCTGGAAGGTGTAGGACCCCTTGTAAGGCGCTGCCGGCATGAACGTGAGCGTGTGCTGAGCCAGATCGAAAGGATTGCGGCGTGCCACCACACCGCCGTCATCGGGGAGGATCGCGATGTCTCCGATATCCTGCGCTGGCGCACTCGCGATGCTGTCCGCCGCAAACACTCGCAGTTGGGAGGAGCGCCGCGATGCCTGCACGGCCTTCCGATGCAGAAACAATTCCTGCTTGCGGAGCTCCCGATTCGTTCCGCAAATCGCGGGAATCTGCCGAGCGAATCCCGACGAAACCAACCACGAACTGAGGACGAGAACAGCGAGGCACCGGTGCATGCGAAGTGCCCATTTTATTCCCTTGCGAGGAAATTGAAGCGAGAAAAAAAGTGGTATTAACCAAATTTCTTGGTTAGCTACTCAATTGTTGCCAGGTGAATTCCCTACCCGTGTAAATGGATTCGCGGGCGAGGATCGCGGTGAGGGTGCTTTCAGCGGCACTGAACGCCGCATTTTCGATTTTACCGGTTCGCGCACCTTCGACAAACTCATTCACTGCGTCCTGGGTAATGTCGCCCTGGGTGACGATCTCTTCGGGTGGATTGTCCTTGTTTCGGTATATTTTCACACCTTTGCGCGAGGTCGTGATGGCGCCGCGCTCGCAGATGAACGTTTCGGAAACGTCCTGGAATCCACCGGCTGAAAACTGATTCGAGCTATAGCTGAAAACCACACCATCCTCGAAGTGGAACGTTGCCGCTAAGTTGTCCAGAATATTGCCGATATTGGTTCGCACCTGCCGGCCGCCGTAGCCGAATGCGCGCGCCGGATGGGTGCCCATGAACCAGTTGACTACGTCGATGTTGTGGCAATTCTGTTCGACGATGATGTCGCCGGAGCGCTCGCGATAGAACAGCCAATTGCGCATCTGCTCTTCACTGGATGGCACGCCCTGGCGCACGGGCAGCCCGCCGCCCAGCCAGGATGCGCGCACCATCTTGATGCCGCCCAACTCGCCCGAATGTACGATTTCGTACGCGTGCCGGTAGTCTTTCCCGTAGCGCTGCTGGTAGTCGACCGTGATGCGCTTGGTCTTGTCGGCCTGCTGGGCCGCGGCCACCACGCGACGGCAACCGGCGGGATCGACGCCGGCGGGCTTCTCCATGAAGATGTGCTTCCGCGCCTTCACGGCTGCTTCGAAGTGCTCCGGATGCAGGTACGGCGGCGTGGCGATGTAGACGGCATCCACGTCGCTGGCCAGCAGGTCGTGATAGTTCTTGAACGTTCGCGCCCCGGAAAACTTCTGCGTAGCGGCGGCTAACTGGTCGTCGTAGATGTCGCAGACCGCCGCGATCTTAGCGAACTCGTTCTTGGTAAACAGGCCGCTGACGTAGGTGCCGCGGCGCCCGCATCCGATCAAGCCCACCGACAGCGCGGAATTCGCCTGCGCCGCGCGAACGGTTTGCGGTTTCAGAATCAGAGGGCCACTGGCGGCGGCCAGCAAGCTTCGGCGCGTGATGGCATCAGTCATTTGTTTTCTCCCGAATTCCAAGTGTACTGCTCAGCGGTTGGCCACCATCTGCCTCCGTGACCGGCGACGGCCGCTCGTTCACTATGAGCCGGAAGATGTCAGGACGGGCGTAGTGCCCTGCTACGTCCAGATCATACTTCCCTTCAGCGATCTCGCCCAAGTCCAGGTCAGCGAGTTGGAGGCATTCGCCCTCATAATTGGGGCCAGCCAGAATGCGGCCCAGAGGGCTGACAATCACGCTGCCACCGCGGATCACCACCGTTTCGGGTGCGTTGCCCTGTGCCGCCGGGTAGTCCGCTGGATAGTCGCCTCGACGGATGAACTGGCACGCCGAGAGCACAAAACAGCGTCCTTCGATGGCGATGTGCTGCATCGTGGGAATCCAGGTGTCGCGATCATCCACCGTCGGCGCGCAATAGAGTTGGACGCCCTTGGCATACATGGCGGCGCGCAACAGCGGCATGTAATTCTCCCAACAGATCACCGCTCCGATCTTGCCGATGGGTGTGTCGAGCACCGGCAAAGTGGAGCCGTCGCCGAAACCCCAGATGAGGCGCTCCATGGCGGTCGGCATGAGTTTGCGATGTTTGCCCAGCATCCGCCCATCGGGGCCGAAGAACAGCGCGGTGCAATAGAGAGTACCGATCTCGCGCTCGATGACTCCCATCACCAGGTGCACTCGGTAGCGTGCCGCGGCAGCAGCGAGCGCTTCGGTCTCGGGCCCGGGGACGTCTACGGCGCTTTCGAAATAGCGGCGAAATTCCCGCCGTCCCTCCGGAGAACGCATACCAACCCGCGCGCCGAAATCCAGGCCCTTGGGATAGCAAGTGAGAAACGCTTCGGGAAAGACAACCAATTCCGACGCTTGATCCGCCGCCTCGGCGATCAGCGACAGCGCCTTCGCGAGTGTGCCGGCGCGGTCGAAGGGCACGGGTGCGGCCTGCACCACGGCCACGCGATGGAGACTCATGCGAGATCAGTATATCGTTCTCGGGTTGGGCGCACCGCACCACCGCAAAACCCGCTACACTGGTTTGTTTTGCATGAGCTATCATTTCCGCCAGGCGATTTGCAACGAAGCATTTGAGAAATTCGCGTTCGCCGATGCTTGCCGTGCCGTGCGCAAGGCGGGCTACGATGGCATTGAGATTGCGCCTTTCACGCTCGCCGAAGACCCTGCCACTATATCGGCTTCGCAGCGGGCGGGATACCGTTCCGTCATTGCATCGGAAGGATTGAGTTTCGTGGGACTGCACTGGCTGATGGTGAGCCCCAAGGGCCTGCACGTCACTACTCCGGACGCCACCTTGCGCGCGCGAAGCTGGGAGCACATCCGCAAGCTCATCGACTTGTGCGCCGATCTGGGTTCCGGCGGCGTGATGGTATTCGGGTCGCCATTTCAACGCGCGTCCACAGCTGGTTTAAGCCGTGAGCAGGCGACGCAGCACTATATCGACGGGCTGGCTACTGTAGGCGTGCACGCTGCCGAGCAGGGTGTCACGATCCTGGTCGAAGCGCTGCCTAAAGCGCAATGCGACGTCGTTCAGTCGCTCGATGAAGCGGCCGCCATCGTCCGCCAGATCGGCAGTGCCGGGGTACGCACCATGTTCGATACGCACAACGCCGTCGATGAAGTGGAGCCTCACGCGGTATTAGTTGAGCGCCACTATGATCTAATCCGGCATGTCCACGTGAATGAAATGGACGGCAGCTACTGCGGCGCCGGATCGTACGACTTCAAGCCTGTCTTGCATGTGCTGCGGAAGCGCAATTACCCGGGCTGGGTTTCGCTCGAAGCGTTCGACTTCACTCCCGGAGCGGAAAAACTCGCCAACGACTCGCTGCGTTATCTGGAATCGGAAATCGCCAAACTACCCGCATGAGTAAATACGTGGTTACAGGAGGCGCCGGCTTTATCGGTTCAGCACTGGTACGCGGGCTGTTGCGTGAAGGTGCGCCCAAGGTGGTGGTGATCGATAATCTCCTGACCGGTCACGAAGAGAATCTCGACGAGGTGCGCCCCGCCGTGGAACTGCACCAAACCGACATCCGGGACTACGACGCCCTGGCGCCGATCCTGCGCGGTGCGGACGTTGTGTTCCACGAAGCTGCCATTCCTTCGGTGCCGCGATCGATTCAGGACCCCGTCCCTTCGCACGAAGTCAACATTGACGGAACCTTTCAGGTGCTTCGGGCGGCCGCGGCGGGAAAAGTCGGGCGGGTGGTCTACGCCGCTTCTTCATCGGCCTATGGCGACACAGAGGTGCTGCCGAAAGTTGAGACTATGAATCCGCGGCCGAAATCGCCCTACGCGCTGCAAAAGCTCGCAGGCGAGTACTATGCCAGCATTTTCGCGGAGTGCTTTGGCCTGGAGACCGTCTCGCTGCGCTACTTCAACGTGTTCGGCCCCCGCCAGGACCCGTCGAGCCAGTATTCCGGCGTGCTGTCGCTCTTCATCCGCGCGATCCTCGAACGGCGCTCACCTACGATCTACGGCGACGGAGAGCAGTCGCGTGACTTTACCTACGTGGATGACGTGGTGGCTCTCAACTTGAAAGCAGCGCGAGCGAGCGGCGTTTCCGGGCGAGTTTACAACGGCGGCAACGGCGGGCGGCTCACTCTGAATCAAGCATGGGCATTGTTGCAGGGATTGGAGGGAATCCAAGTTCCCGCGATCTACGGTCCGCCGCGCCCGGCCGATGTCCGCGATTCCCAGGCTGATACAACCGCGGCCCGCGCCGATCTGGGCCACGCTCCCAAGTTCACCTTCGAGGAAGGCTTACGGCTGACGCTCGAATGGTTCCGCACACATCCCGCGAAGTGAACGAAACGTTCCAGCATGGTGTCGATCTCTTCAATTGCCGCGCTTTCTTCGAGTGCCATGAGGCGCTCGAGGAAATCTGGATGCCGGAACACGGTCCGCGCCGGCTGTTTCTGCAAAGCCTGATCCACATTGCCGTCGGCTTCTATCACCACGAGCAAGGAAATCAGCTTGGCGCGGAACGGCAGTTACAGAAGGGCCTCAAGAAGCTGGCGGGATATTTGCCGGAATTCGATGGGGTCAGGACCGAACTCCTCTACCGGCAGGCGCTAGAGTCACTCGCGCTAGTCCGAAACGGGGTCAAACTCACAGCGTTTCCGCGAATCGCGATCCGTTGACATGTTGCAGGATCGCAGTGACGATCCCGTCCGTCGTGTGGGGGCTCGCTTCCACCGTCACCTCGATACCGAGTTTTTTCGCGCTGGCCGTGGTGACCGGACCGATGGACGCAACTTTCACGCCCTCCAGCACCTTCGCCCCAGCGATCTGCACAAAATTCTGCACCGTGGAGGAACTGGTGAATGTGATCCAACCTGGCTTGTGCGGGCCTTCAAAAACTTCACGCTCCAGCATCGCGGCGCGTCCCGGGATTACGGTTCGATAGGCTTCGACTACATCCACATAAGCCCCACGCTCAGCGAGCTTGCGCGGTAACAGATCGCGCGCTACGGCCGCGCGCGGGAGCAGGACGCGCTTTCCTGTGAGATCCAGTTTCTCGAATGCTTCGACCAGACTCTCCGCCACGTACTCCTCGCCGATCAGATCGACCTTCAAGTGCAGAGCTTCGACGGCGTGCTTAGTCGCTTCTCCGATCGCGCAAATGCGCGCCCGAAGCGCTCGCAGGTCGAGCCCCGATCGGTCGAGCCTCTCAACGAAGTAGCGCACACCATTGACGCTAGTGAAAATCAGCCAGTCGTACTGATCCAAGTTGGCGATCGCGCGATCGAGCGGCGAATAGTCAGCCGCTGGGACAATTTCGATGGTGGGCATCTCAATGGCATCCGCGCCAAGCGAGCGCAGCTTCGCGGCCAGCGCATCTGACTGCTCGCGAGCGCGCGTCACGACAACGCGCTGCCCAAATAACGGCAGCTTCTCAAACCAGTTCAGTTTTTCCCGTAACCGAACCACCTCGCCGACGATAATCGTAGCGGGCGGCTTCAGCCCACGCTCGTGGATCTGCCCCGGCAGCGTGGCGAGCGTGCCCGCGATGGTTTCTTGATCGGGCCGGGTGCCCCAGCGCACGGCAATCGCTGGTGTCTCCGGCGAACGCCCGCGTACCATGATCTCATGTGCGATTTGGTCGAACATGGTCAACCCCATGAAGATCACCAGCGTCTCCGCCTGCCCCACCCTGCTCCAATCGACGGACGCCACGTCATGACCGGTCACGAAAGTCACGACCGAGGTGTGGCCGCGATGCGTGAGCGGGACTCCCGTGTACGCCGCAATTCCTAGGGGTGACGTGACTCCGGGAACGACTTCGAACGGAACGCCCGCATCCGCCAGCGCTTCCGCTTCCTCGCCACCGCGCCCGAAGATGAATGGGTCTCCGCCCTTCAGCCGCACAACACTCAGCCCGCGCCGCGCGCGCTCGATCATCATCCGGCAGATTTCATCCTGGGTGAACGCGTGTACGGATTTTTTCTTGCCGACATAGACCAATTCCGCATGCGCAGGCGCTAGAGTGAGCAGTACTTCGTTCGCCAAATGATCGTGCAGTACCGCATCAGCGTGCGCCAGAACTTCGCGCCCTTTGCACGTGATCAAACCGGGGTCGCCCGGCCCCGCTCCCACGATATAAACCGGCTTCATACCGCGGAATCCCGCACGGGGGCTCCGTAAACCTGTTCCAGAATCTCCCGCCCACCATCGTTTAGCAATGCTTGCCCCACGCGCCGGCCGATCGTCTCGGCATCGGTTACTGCACCCTCGCTGCTCTTGCGCACTGCATGACCGCCATCGGGCGCGATCACCACGCCGGCGAGCCGAAGATCATCTCCCGCCACGACCGCGTACGCACCGATCGGCACCTGACAACCGCCGCCCAATGCCGCCAGCACCGCTCGCTCGGCGGTCACTGCCGCGCGCGTGCCTGCATGATCGAGAGCCGCGCAGATGTCACGCGCTTCGCCCTCGGCGCGCGTTTCCACCGCCAGCGCACCTTGTCCCACCGCCGGGCACATCACCTCCGGCGAAAGAATCTCTGCGATTCGATTTGCCCACCCGAGCCGCGTCAGCCCAGCGGCGGCAAGCACGATCGCGTGGTACTGGCCCTCATCCAGCTTGCGAAGACGCGTATCGAGATTACCGCGCACCGATTCGATGACAAGATCGGGACGCGTTACTCGCAGTTGCGCGGCACGGCGCAGAGAACTGGTTCCCACTTTCGCGCCCGCAGGCAGATCGCTCAACCGCGCGCCCACCACCGCGTCGCGTGGGTCCTCTCTCTCCGGTACCGCAGCCAATGTCAACCCAGCCGGAACCTCGGTGGGAAGATCCTTCAAGCTGTGAATCGCCAGGTCGATGCGTCCATCGAGCAACGCCTCTTCGATCTCCTTGGTGAAAAGCCCTTTGGTCCCGACCTTGGCTAGCGGCACGTCGGTGATCTTGTCGCCCGTGGTCTTGATGATTTCGATAAGCGTTTCGTGACCGCGATCCGCCAGGCGAGCAGCGATCCATTTCGCCTGCCACAGCGCAAGTTGAGAGCCCCGCGAGCCGATTACAAGCATCAGTCTTTGAGATGGAAAACCTGGCGGATGGCGTCGATAACGTGCCCGCCGTCAGGCCGTCCCGCCTGCCGCCGCAACTCTGAAATGGGGCCGTGGGCGATCTTGTTAATGATCCCGCGCGTGAGCGATTCGACAGCTTCTTCTTGTTCGGGTGTGAGCGGGCCCAGTTTCCGCCGCACGCGTTCGATTTCCGCCGCGCGAATCTGCTCCAACTGGCCTTGCAGGCTAACAATGGTCGGCGCGATCTCCTGTACCTGAAGCCGCGCCATCATCCGCTCGACTTCTTGCGTCACCAGTTCCTCGGCGCGCTCGGCCTCCTTGTTGCGCTCGCGCAGGTTGGCATTCACCACTTCCTGCAAGTCGTCGATATCGTACAGGAAAATGTTGTCGATTTCGTTGACCAACGGCTCGATGTTCCGCGGCACTGCAATATCGATCAGGAACATCGGCTTGTTGCGCCGCGCGCCGATCACCCGCTGCATGTCCTCCTTTGTGAGTACGAAATGCGGAGCGCCGCTCGAAGTGATGACGATATCCACCTCGGGCAGAATGCCCAGAAATCGCGTGTACTCAACCGGCGTGCCCTGAAAAATCGCCGCCAGCTCCTGCGCGCGCTCGTAAGTGCGATTAGTGACGAAAATATGCGATGCGCCCGAGCGCCGTAAGTGCCGCGCCGCGAGCTCGGACATTTTACCGCTGCCCACAATCATCACCGTCCGGCCCGCGAGCGTTCCGAAGATTTTCCGCGCCAATTCAACGGCGGCGTAGCTGACGGACACCGCCATCTGGCCGACACCCGTTTCCGACCGCACCCTCTTGGCCACGTTGAACGCGCGGGTCAAGACACTTTCCAAAAGGCCGTTCAGGCAATCGTTAGCTTTAGCCTGCGCGTACGCTGCCTTGAGCTGGCCCAGAATCTGCGGCTCGCCGACCACCATGGAGTCCAGACTCGAGGCCACGCGGAAGAGATGATGGATCGCTTCGCGGCCTTCGTGCTGATAGAGGCTCGGACCGAGCGCAGCCGGAGCCACATCGCGCGACTCCTGAAGAAACGAGCAAACAGTGGCGGCCGGGTCGATCGCATCTTCCGTGCTTACGGCGATCTCGACCCGATTGCACGTGGAGAGCACCATGGCCTCCACGACTCCTTCCCGCGAAACGAGATCATGCAGCGCCGCCGGCAAGGTGTTCTCCGCGAACGCCAAGCGCTCGCGCACCTCCACCGGCGCGGTCTTGTGGCTGACTCCGGCAATTAGCAGCTTCATCGCAACCAGAGGCTCTGCAACTGCGCGTGAGCGGCCCACGTCAGCGCCGAGCAGCCCAATGCCATGATGGCCAGCACCGCCGCCTTGCGGCCCCGCCAGCCCGCGGAAACGCGCAGAAAGACCATGGCCAGATAAATGCCCCACGTGAATAGCGAAATCGCGATCTTCGGATCGGTGACCCAGCGCGTTCCGAACTCCACAAAGGCCCACGTGCTGCCGACGATGACAGCCACCGTGATAAATACAAAACCCCATCCCATGAACTTGGTGATGAGATCGTCGAGCGTGCCGAGCGGCGGCAAGCGGTGGTAAAAACTCCGCGGCTTCTTTCGCTTCAGCTCGCGCTCTTGCATCAGATACAGCACCGCGGCCACCGCGGTGAACAGCAGCGCCGCGTAGCCGAGCAATACCAACACGACATGCACCATCAACCAGGCGTCGCGCACCGTGGAACTCGCCCATGATGCCGCTACCGGCCGGCCCAGCGATGCCACCAGCGCCATCACAAAGACCAGCGGAAAAATGAACACGCTCAGGCTCTCCAGCCGGTATCGCCAGTAAACAAAAAGAAACAGCGCCGTGATCAGAAAGGCACAAAGCGACATTGATTCATAGAAACCGCTAGCGGGAAAGCGTCCGAGCGCCGTGCCTTCTTCCACAATCGACACCAGATGGAACACCACCCCTAGTGACAGTGCACCCACAGCCACTCGAAACAGGTGTACGCGCCGCTGTGTGATCGTGAGAATGGAATCCAGCAAACCGAGCGAGTACAGCCCGGCGGCCACACGCAGCCAGATAATGCTCATTTCGGCCATGTAGAAGTTCGCTGAAATCGCGGAGGGTTCAAATTCAAGTATATCGCGGGCTAGCGAGCGGCTAGTTCACCCAGGGTCCGCGGCCGTGTTTCCTCATATAAACTTGGAATTTCTTTTTGGCGCGCAGCATTTTCCACTCCTGGTACTTGCTCAGCAGTTTGCCCGCATCCATCCGGATAAATCGCATCCGCAAATAGGCGTAGCCAAATATCATGCCGCCCAGATGTGCCACGTTGCTGACGCGGCTGCCGGAGCCCCCGATCGAGCTGAGGAAAGCAATCGCGCCCATGATCATCACAAAGTATTTCGCCTTGATCGGAAACAGAAAGCTCATCAGAACCGTGCGGTCCGGGTATAGCATTCCGAACGCCAGGAGCAGCCCGTAGATCGCACCCGACGCTCCGATGGTGCGGGTATCCAGGTTCCCAACGGCAGCATTTGCCGTGATGTCACAAATGCCTGCGCCGATGCCGCACAGGAAATAGTACTTGAGAAACTGTTTTGTGCCCCAGTCGCGTTCCAGGTCCATGCCGAACATCCACAGCGTCAACATGTTGAACAGAATGTGGCCAAACCCGAACGGATCATGCAGGAACAGGTACGTAACTAGCTGCCAGACCGCGAAGTGCCCGAGCACCATGCGCGGGGAGAGCGCCAACAGCGAGAAGAACTGGCCCGATTCCGTGCGTACGGCGAAGAAGTAAAGCAGCCAGATCGCAATGTTCGAGATCAGGAGCCACTTCACCCCAACCGGGAAGTAGCTCGAATAAGAGTAGCGGGTTCGAAACCGGGAGTCGTACCGCATGAAGGAAGCCGCGTCCTTCAAGTAGGATAACAGACGGCCGGTCGAGGGCCGAAGCCGGGTGCCAAATTCCCGTAGTTTGCGATACAGTAGTCGATTCAGAAAAAACTATGCGTAAAATCAAAGCCGCAGTCTTCGGAACAGGATTCGTGGGAAGAGTTCACGTGGAAGGCATCCGCCGGCAGACCAATGTCGAGCTGGTGGCCATCGCCGAATCGAACGATGAGTTGGCCAAGAAGTTTGCCGCCGAAATGGGCATTGAGCGCAGCGCGGGCGATTATCATACGCTGCTGGCCGACAAGGAAATCGATGCCGTGCATATCTGCACGCCCAACGCGCTGCATTTTCCGATGGTGAAAGCGGCGCTCGAAGCGGGTAAGCATGTCGTTTGTGAAAAGCCGCTCGCCATGTCGGTGGCGGAAGCCGCGGAAATGGTCAAGTTGGCGCGCGCCAAGAACCTGGCCAACTGCGTCAACCACAACTTGCGCTATTACCCGATCGTGCAGCATCTGCGCCGCTTGCGGGAGAACGGGGAACTGGGCGAGATCTTGTGTGTGCAAGGCACCTACTCCCAGGACTGGCTGCTCTACGACACCGACTGGAACTGGCGCATTGATTCCAAATTCGGCGGGAAATTACGCACGTTCGGTGATCTGGGTACGCATTGGTGCGACATGATCCAACACATCACCGGTCTCCGCATCACGTCCCTGTGCGCCGATTTGCAGACCTTCCACAAGACCCGCAAACGTCCGAAGGGCGCCATTGAAACATTCGCCGGAAAAACGCTGACCCCGGCGGATTACGACGAAGTGCCCGTCGACACGGAAGATTTCGCGGCCGTGCTGCTGCGCCTGGGCGACCGCGCCAGCGGCGCCTTCACCGTGAGCCAGGTGTCCGCGGGCCGCAAGAACCGATTTGCTTTCGAAGTCTTCGGCACCAAAGGGTCGGCCGCCTGGGATCAGGAACGTCCCGACGAGTTATGGCTCGGCCAGCGGAACACTCCCAACCGCATCATGATCAAAGACCCGTCGCTCATGGACGCAAAGGCGCGCTCTTACGCCGACCTTCCCGGCGGCCACAGCGAAGGCTACGACGACACGTTCAAGCAGATTTTCCGCCGCTTCTATAAAACGGTGGCGGACCGCTCCGCTCCCGTCGAATACCCGACTTTCGCAGACGGCCTCCACGGGATGCAGATTTGCGAAAAGGTGCTGGAGAGCTCAGCGAAAAAAGGTTGGGTGGACGTTCCGGCGTAGGTTAGAACAACCTGCGCGCCAACTGGGAGATAGACCCGTCGGGATCATTCCGAAGCTGCGCCCGCGCCGCCATGTCCAGTGCTGACGGCTCCACTCGCCCGTCTTCAATGGCCTGCAACAGCGCCGGCACACGCTCCCGCTGGCTTAGCAACGCGGTGATGACTTGCTTGCGGGCGCCCGGGCTGTAGCTTTTCCAGTTTGCGATCAGCGACGTGGCAACCGATGGGTCGCGGAACGATCCCAAACAGGTGACTGCAGCTTCCTGGAGTGCGGGCGCAGGATTCGATGCCAGTATCTGCTCCAGGATCGGTTTCACCGCCGGCAGTTGCCCCCCACGCAGTGCCCGCACCGCCGCAGCGCGGTTCGGCAATGACAACCCAGCGGCCGCCGCGTCGCGCGAAGCCCGTTGCACCAGTCCGTTCAATTGCAGGTGTTCGGCGATTTCCCAACTCGCCTTCTGCACGCTCGGCGCAGGCTGGTTAAGAAAATCCGCCAGCCTCCCCTCCGCGCCCCCAACAGCCAGGTCATGCACTCCGGCCAACTGCAAACCCCGCGCCAACCCGAATAGGCCTGCCGCGCCTTCGTTCGGATGCTGCGGCAACAACACATCCTCCACAGTGAGGAAGCGGCGAATCTCGGTGGCATCGTGTTTGGCGCCGATCAGCGCTGCCAGTTGATCCAGGAAAGCGGGATTGAGCTGAAACTGATTGCGCGAAAGGTACAAATGAAAAAACTCGGAGGCGGTTTCGTTCAGCGAGCTGAGAATGGCGACGCGGAACCACGGCTCGCCCCCGTGGTCGCGCGCCAGTTCAGTCAGCGCAAGTAAGGCGCGGGAGTCCGTGCTCTTTCCGAGAGTAAAAGCCAGTTGATAGAGGACCCGTGGCCCAGGATCGTTCTTCAACGAAAGCGCCGCATTGATCACCGAGGGCTCGCCTAAGAATTCCTCAGCCAGCCGCAGAGCGTGTTCGCGAACTCCGGGATCGGCATCTTTTAGCGCAACGGCTACGGTCTGCGCGTCAAGCCCCGACAATCCCTCTAGCGTCCACAGAGCGTGCACTCGCGCCAATGGGAATTCGCCTTTCCGCGCCAGCTCGCGCAACGGTGGCACCGCCACGCGGTCTTGCCGCTCGACTAGCAATCGCTGCGCCGTCATGCGCTGCCAGCCGTTGGTGTCGGCCAACTCCGCCACCAATTCCTCCGGTGTTGCTTTGCCCAGGTTCGGTTTCAAATCCCGTTTGCGCAACGGATGGTTGGGCACGATACGGTAGATCCGCCCGGTACCCTTAGTGTGAAGATCCGTTACGTACAGGTTGCCGTCGGGAGCATTGGCAAAACTGCCCGGTCGAAACGAGACATCGGTCGAAGTCAGGAACTCCTTATTCGTTTCCGCGCGGTGCGCAACAAAGGTTACGCCATCGGGCGCGAGCACGTCACGGTGCACCAGGTTGCCCGTCACGTCGCCTGTGAACACGTTCCCCCAATATTGTTTCGGAAATACGTCGCCGTTATAGACGGTGATGCCCATCGCCGAACCGTTTCCGTGATCCGAAACATTCTGCGAAACCTCGGCGACTTCCAGATACGGCGCGCGCATCAGGTAGTGCATTGGCGCCACGGCCTCGCGGATGTGGCCGACTTCATCAGTCAGAAAACGATTGCCCCAGTCGTCAGAACTCATGCCCCCCTGCGTCGGCCCTGACGCCGGTTCGGCCAGTCCGCGCAGTGGTTGGAAACGGAAATCAGTGTCGCGCACGGTGACCGGTGGCCGCTCCGCATGTTCCGGCACAGTCACGCGGCCGTTCGTGCCATCGTTCGCCACATAAATCCAGTTATCGATTCCGTACTGTGGGCTACTGACCCGCGTTGCCGCATTCGCCTTCGCAAAACCGGTGTAGAGCACCTGCCCCACATCCGCATTGCCGTCGCCATCGGTATCTTTGAGATACAGAATGTCAGCCGCATTCGCCACGATGAGGCCGCCCTTCCATGGCATCATCCCGCTGGCCCCGAGAACATGATCCGCAAAAACCGTGCGCTTGTCCGGCTTCCCATCGCCATCGGTATCCTCGAGCAGCACGATGCGCGAGTGCGCCGCCCCGCCCGGTTTGTCCGCGTCATCGATCATCTCGGACACGTAGATCTTGCCGTCCTCGTCGAAGACTATGGCAGCGGGATTGACCACGAGCGGCTCGGAGGCTACCAACTCCACGTGAAAATCGCCCTCCACCCGGAAGCGGGCAAGCGACTCCTCGGGCGTTAGCGAATTGGGGTTCTTGCGCGCACAGGCAACAGCGCTAATGAGCAGCAGGACAGCGGCAAAACTCAGGAAACGGGTCGCACTAGGACACTGACACCGGGACATTCTTGCGAGCGATTATCGCACAAAGCCGTCCTCACTTCAGGCCGTACAACTTCACCGCGTTCCCTCGCAGCACCATCCTCGCGACCTCAATCGCCCGTTCGCGCGAGATTTCGCCGTCATTCATCATCTCCGTCAGCGCCGCACCCAATGCGTGCCGGGCCGTTTGTGCGGCAAGCCAGCCGCCTTCTTCCCAGTCCAATTCCGGTGGACCGGTCGAAGCGTCCGTTCCGAATAGAACCTTTTCCGGGTAAGACTCCAGCCAGTCCCGCAACACCTCGGTCAACGCGCGCGGATACAGTAGCAGGTCCTGGAGCGAGAAATCCGCGTAGACATTAGGGTGTTGAAACAGCCCAGCGACTTCTTTTGTGTACGGCCAGCCGCCATGAACGATCACGAATTTGGTCTTACGCAGCGACGGATCGTTGAACGCCGCCTCCATCAGCAGCGGGTTCGCCCCGCGCTGCATGAAATAATCGCCGCAGCCAGGCATGGAATGAAAGTGCACCGCCAACCCCAACCGCCCCGCTTCCCGCGCGGTGTAGTAAAACAGAAAATCTTGCAGCGTGCTGTAGTCCGCCTCCGGCGGTTCCCCGCCCCTCACATACTGCCCGTAAACCCGCGCCGCGTCCTTTTCAGCAGCCGGTCCGAAATCGAGCATCCGTAAATACGCCGCTTCAAATTTCAGTGCCACCGCACCTTCCCGCCTCTGCCGCTCGAGCGTCGGCGTCACCACTCTCGCCAGATACTCCGTAAGCGATACCGGCGGCACGTTCAAGTGCAAATCCGACAAATACCGCTGCAACAACTTCTCTCCGTGCGCATAGAACCACGCATAATCGGAATTGCGCCGCTTGCCGGCGTCGTTGTTCAGCGGCAGAAACAGCGCATCCGCGAATGGCACCCATCGGAAACGCGGCGGTGCCAAGCCCGGCCCCATCGCCACGCGATTCGCGAACATCGTTTCAATGCCCATTCTGTCCAGCGCCCACGCCGGATAGTCCACGCCGTGGTCCCTCATGGCTCGCTGTTTCGCCGCCACCAGTTCCTTGATGTGTTCCGGCGCCGCGTCATTGTACTGGTATCCATACAACGCCCGCCACGCCCCGATCCATTCCGGATTCTCCAGGCGCGATCGCCACGGCCCCGGACCTTGCTCCAGCGTGTCGCACGGCAGTTGGTCGTAATCTTCGTCGCGCGGTTGGCCGTCCGCCACATACTTGATCGGGTGCGCGTGATTGTCGATGGCTTTGGTATTTTCAATCGCCGCCGCGATGGCCGGATCCACCTGCGCCATCGCCGGCCACGCTGCGATCCAGCACATCAACACCAGTTCAAGTGCAGTTTTCATCCCTGCACACGCCTTTCCCTCCCTGCCCAAAACTGCTCGCGCAACTGGCGCTTGATGATCTTTCCCGTACCCGTCTTCGGTAGCGCCTCTTCCACAAACTCCACGGCGCGCGGGATTTTAAACTTCGCGATGCGCTCTTGCAGGAACGCGCAGAGCTCTTCCTGCGTCAGCTTATGCCCGGGCTTCACCACCACAAATGCCACCGGAATCTCTCCCCATTTCACGTCCGGCGCCGAGACCACCGCGCACTCGAACACCGCCGCATGCGCGAAGATCGCTTTCTCCACTTCGATCGACGAGATATTCTCGCCCCCGCTGATGATGATGTCCTTCTTGCGATCCACGATGTGGATGTAGTTCTCCTCGTCCCACACCGCCATATCTCCCGTATGCAGCCAACCGTTCGTCATCACGGCGGTTGTACCCTCGGGATCCTTGTAATAGCCATCCATCACGTTGTCCCCGCGGATCACCACCTCACCAATCGATTCCATGTCGCGCGGCACATCGTGCATCTGCAAATCCACCACGCGAATCTCACAGCTTGGCAATGGCCAGCCCGCCATGGCCCGGTGATGAATCCGGTCCGCTTCGTCCTTGTAAACCACGGTGCACTTATCGCGCCCCGACGTCGCCACCGGTGACGTCTCTGTCAGTCCATAACCTCCCACCACCTGGCAATGGAACGCGCGCTCCATCCTTTCGATCAATTCCGGCGATGCCGCCGCGCCCCCAATGTGAATCTGCGTCAGGCTCGAGAAATCGAACTGCCCCAGATCCGGCGCGTTGAGCAGTGCATTCGCCATCGTCGGAACCACCGACATCGCCGTAGCCCGCTCCTCCTGAATCAGTCGGAAGACTGTCGTCGGTTCGAACCGCCGCACCATCACCTGCTTTACACCCATCATGGGAGCCGTCTGCGGCCGTCCCCAGCCGTTGGCGTGAAACAGCGGAATCGTGTGCAGCTCAACTCCGTTATCTTCGCGATTGAACGTCGCCGCCACCGCCATGCCGTGCATGTATAGCGTGCGGTGCGAGAGCATCACTCCCTTGGGCGTGCCGGTCGAGCCGCTGGTGTAAAACAGCTCGGCGATCGAGTTCTCGTCGATCGCAGTGTAATCCACGCGTTCCGGCCTACCTGACGCGAGCAGTTCCTCGTACGTCGTGCTCGCCACCGGGACCTTGTCATCCACGGTCACAAAATGTTCGATCGCCGGGCACGCCTTTCGCAATGCTTCGGCGAGCGGCGCGAAATCGTTCTCAAAAATCAGCACCCGCGCGCCCGAGTGATTCAGGATGCCGATCAGCTCCGCCGGCGTCAGCCTTACGTTTAGCGGCATCACGATCGCCCCTGCCATCACCACGCCGTAGTAACCCTCGAGCAACTGGTGATTGTTGAAGCTTAGGTATGCCACGCGGTCGCCCGGCCGGATGCCCAGCGCGCGCAAGCCGCTGGCCAGGTGCTCCGCGCGCGCTCCAAACTCCGCGTACGTGAACCGCTTGGTCCCCGACACCACCCCGATTTTCTTCCCGAACAGATCCACGCCCCGATAGAGAAACCGGATCGGCGTGAGCGGCACAATCATATTCTGGCCTCCACGAAATACTGGATTGTACGACGGAAAGGCCGCTCCCTGCTCAGTCGATCAGCCCTGGATACCAGACTCGCTCTCCATCGATCTTGGCGATCGGTGTGACCTTGTGCGGGTGGCGCCGCCCCACTCCTACGATATCCTCGACCGCTATGCCACGCGCGATTAGCGCATCACCTACGAGCGACCGGTGGCAGCGCCACGGCACCGCCTCGGCGCACATGACCGCCACTTGCCGCGATCTCCCAAGTTCGATGAGTTTCTCGATCGCCCCAGCGAACTCGATCGTCTGCATGTAATCCGCGTAGCCCCGAAAGCTCGCATTCCGCCAGGCCGAGTTCCGCGAATCTGGCCGCGGATGCCGCAGCCCGCCCAGCGCCGGCATGTGCAGATAATCGATCCCCACTCGCGCAAGCGAATCCGGCAGAGTGTCTCGGTTGAATTGCGGATTCGTCCGCGAACGCGGCACGCTCCGGATATCGACAAGCTGCTCGACGCCATTCACCTGAAGCAGCTCTACGAATTCCTCGATGGGGCGAGTGGAATGGCCGATCGTGAAAATCGCGGGCATGCGGCCACAGTGCTTGTTGGCTCAGACGGCCGTCGGGGTTGCGTTCTGAAGCTGCGCGTCGCATGCCGCCAGCTCTTCCGCCGAAACGGTGATAAGATCCTTCTCCAGATCCTCGCCGGTCTCGATGATGTGCTGTAAGCGCAACGCCGCTAGCCGCGAGCACCACGCGTCGGTCATGGGACGGCCCTTCTTCTTGCTGAGTTGCAGCAGGTCCACGTGCGGCAGCGCCATGGTCTTTTCCACGCGCGATTCTTCGCCACGTAACACGAACTTCACGTCGACCGTATCGCTATGCCGCAACGAGATCGCCGTCTGCAGCCACTTGAATTCCACTTTCCACATCCGCCCGAACGGATCAGGCCCGGCATCGAACTGGCGAAAATTCTCCATCCAATTCATCCTAACTCGTGCGAAGCTGGAGTGGAAACGGAGTTTGGGTTTGACGACTTTTGAGCATGAGCTGGATGTGTGCCGCTCGGCGGCATTGCGGGCCGGCGAGATCGCTCTGCGCTACCGGGAGCGCGGAATTGGTTACGAGTCCAAGTCCGACGAGTCCCCGGTGACCAAGGCCGATCGCGAATGTGAGCAAGTGATCGCGCTGGCGCTCGAACAAGCTTTTCCCGAGGATGGGCTTCTCGGTGAAGAAGGTGCCGTGAAGGCCTCGCGCACTGGCCGCCGGTGGATCATCGATCCCATCGACGGCACCCGGGACTACGTGCGCGGCGTTCCTGTCTGGGCCACCCTCATCGGCCTGGAACAGGATGGCGAGGTCGTAGCGGGCGTGGCCCACTTCGCCGGCCGCGGCGAAACTTACTTCGCCTCGCGCAGCTCTGGCGCCTTCTGCAACGACGTCCCCATCCACATATCGAAAATCACCACGGTCGCGGAAGCGGCCCTGTGCCTCAGCGGCATCAATTACTTCCCCAAGTACTCGTTTTCCGCGGAGCTGCTTTCCTGGACCAAGCCTTTTTGGTCGGTCCGCTGTTACGGCGGTTCGCTCGACGCCATGATGGTCGCCCGCGGCGAAGCCGAAGTGTGGATCGAGGGCCAAGTCAAACCCTGGGATCTCGCCGCCCCGAAAATCATCACTGAAGAGGCCGGCGCGCGTTTCTTCGACTTCAGCGGTGCCAGCACAATCAGTGGTGGTAATGCCGTGGCCTGCGTACCTGCGCTCGCCGACGAAGTGCGCCGCTTCCTCAGCCGATGAGCATCGCCGCACGCACTGCCGAACTAACCGGTCTGCGCCAGCTCCGAATCGCCGAGCGCTCCATTCCAGATCCCGGCCCCGGTGAAGTGCAAGTCCATGTGGCCGCCGTCGGCGTGTGCGGCTCCGATCTTCATTCGTATTCCGAAGGCGCCGTCGGCGACTCGCCTTGCGTCTATCCCATGGTTTTGGGACACGAGCCCGCCGGCGTCGTTGTGAAGACCGGCGCGGGCGTCGCCGGCTGGTCGCCCGGCGACCGTGCGGCCTTCGAGCCTGCGCTCTACTGCTATCACTGCGAATTCTGCCTCTCCGGACATCACAACGTCTGCGCCAACTTGCGCTTCATGAGCAATCCCGAGGAGCCGGGCTTCTTTCGCGAGTATCTCAATCTGCCCGCGCGAAACCTGCTGGCCCTGCCCGTGGGTATGGGCCTGGAGGTCGCGACCATGATCGAACCGCTCGCCGTCGTACTGCACTCCATGCAGTTCGCCACCCTCCAGCCCGGAGAAACAGCGGCCGTCTTCGGCACCGGGCCCATCGGCTTACTCACCGTGATCGCCTTGAAGCTCGCCGGTGCACAGCGCGTCTGGGCCGTCGACCCAGTGGCGCACCGCCTCGATCTCGCACGAACTGCCGGCGCCGATGCTGTGGTTGACCCGCGTGCCGTAGACCCTGTGCGACAAATTCTCCAAGACACCGGCAATCGCGGCGTCGACGTTACCATCGATTGCGGTGGCCGCTACGACAGCATCAACCAATGCATCCACGCCACCCGCAACGCCGGCCGCGTGGTGATAACCGCCATCCCATCTGAGGTTCGCGTGCCAGTGGAGTTCAGCCCCCTGCGCCGCAAGGAAATCACGCTCTATAACGTCCGCCGCTCAAACCACGAATCCGCCGCTGCCCTAGCCACTCTCGCCGACCACCTCCCACGCTTCGCGCCCCTCGTCACGCACACCCTCCCCCTCGATCAAATCGCTCAGGCTTTTTCTCAGTTGGAGAATTACGCGGACGGCGTCGGCAAGCTCGTGATCACGTTTCCGAAATAGTGCGACCATAAATCATGCCTCGCCTGTCGCGCCTCCTATGCTGCGCGCTCTGCCTTCTGCCCACCGCAGCCCCGCAGGAGCGCGCGATCGAGAGCGTCTTGCCCGCCCTCGCTTACGGCGCGAAGTGCTCCTCGACCGTTGACCTCCACAATCTCAGCGACCGCCCGGTCACCATTGAAGTCGAAGGCCACAAGAGCTCCGGCGCCCTGGCTCCGTTAGCTGGACACCCGTCCATGACCATCCACCTCGACCCTATCGAGCGCGCCAGTTTCAAGTTACAGATCGACGAAGAAACCACCAGTGCCTGGATCAAGGTGAAAGAGATCGTTCCCTCGCCGCGCCTCAACTCTGTGGTTGCCGTCAGCGGCTCGACCGAGTGCGTCGTCGGCGACCAGTTGCGCAGCACTCCCCGCGAGCTCGCCTATCCCACCCGCAACCCGTGGTTCTCTGGAACCGCCGCCGAGATTCCCGGCGAAGAACTCCTGGTCATCAACACCTCGGAGCGCGCCGCAAGAGTTTGGCTCTGCTACTCTGCGGGCAATCTCTACGCCGTCCCCGGCAAGTCAAACGCCCCGGCGCAACTAACCCCGCTTTGCTCGAGCGACGCCATCGTGCAGATCCCGCCGTTCGGCAGCCGCCAGTTCCCTGTGCAGCGCGAAAGCAGCACCTATTTTTCGCTGAAGACCGAAGGCACGGCGATCGTGCTCCAAATGCTCCGCCCGCTCGACGCAACGGTGCGAATGTACACCGTCGATTCCACCATCACCTTCGGCCACGAAGACAAGCCGGACGCTCGCTAGCGCCCCAGAAACGTCACGTGAACGTAAGTGCCCAACCTCACGTTGTATGCCAGGTAGAAACCCACGTGATCCGGGTCTTCATAGATCACGACCTGGTCGCTGTTCCAGAGCCAGTCACCGCAGAAACCGAGATCAGGGCCGGCCACGCCGAAGTAGAAGCCGCCAAACCAGAACCGGCTCGGGCCACCTCCCTCTATCCGGAACACATGCCCGCGTCCGAAACCGCCCGTGAAGTGTCCGTGCTCCCACGGATGATCTAAATGATAGTTCGCATCACCCCGGCCAGTTTCGTGCCCCACCCACTGACCGTTTGCATGAACGTGAGGTGCTTCCGGATGTCCCTCTCTGTCGTTGAACTTGCGATTCTCCTGAACGGCACGCGGTGCAGCGCCATGCGGTGCCTCGCGAACCGGCGCCGGCCCACGCTTCGGAATATTTCTTTCGCCTCCAACTTCTGGACGTCCGCCCCGTTCCGCCTTTTGTGCCCAGGCTCCAACCAAAAACAGCAACGAAACTGCCACAAGTCCTATCAGCTTCTTCATCCACGCCTCCGTTCACAAATGATAACGCACCAGGAACGGCAATTTGCTCCGGGAACGTGACTTGGTGCACCTATCCAACGATAGTAAAACTCAGCGGGCTGTCGGGAAAAAACTCAAATAATGACCGGCTAGGGCTAAAGTTTCCCACCGGGAGGTCGATAAACATGTCGGAGGTGTCCGTTTATGGGCTCCGTAGCTTCCACCAACGCCGGCCTCGCTGACCTGATGCAGAATCTAACGAGCGCGTCGTCTCCGCTCGCATCGGAGCTGTCTTCGCCAGCCATGCAAGCGGCCCTCGCCAAGGCGCCTGCTGGCGACATCGTGCAGATAAGCAACGAAGCACTCCAGTTACAGGAAATGGGCGCGCTGTTCGGAAATCCCAGCCAGACTACTTCCACGATCGATCCAAGCTCGATTCTCGCCGCCTTGTATCCATCCTCGCCCGCGCCGTCGACCACCTCCGCCACCACGTCGGCGGCCTCGACTTCCTCGGCCTCTCTCGCCAGCTACCAGAACGCGCTGCAGTCCGAACAAGTCCAGACGCTATTCGGAACCGCTCCCGCCACCACATCCAACTCCTCGTTCAACTTGCTAGGTTGAGCGCAGCCCGCAAGTCACGCCATGTCGCGAACCTGTGTCCGGAGCCGGTAGCGCTCCTGCCCTAGAAGGCTGCTACGGAGCCAGTTGGCGCGCGCCTGCCTGCGCCGTTCCTCGCCCACCTGCTTGCGTTCGCGAAGAACAGCCGCAATGCGCTCCGCGATCGCGTCCTGTTGCGCCTGCGTTAGTTCCCCTCCCACGTTCATGCTCTCCATTTCACTGCTCCCGTTTAACATCCGTGCTCCATCAGGTGCTGGGCTAGCTCTCTCCTGGCCATCGTCCATGCCGCAGCTGCCGCAAGCAGGTCTTCCTCATACCCGGTGATCGTCGAGCCCGCGGTTCTCATTACGGTCGCGTGCGACACCTGCGTCTTGACCAGCAGATCAATGGCTTGGGCCAGCTCATTGAGAAGACGGCAGTGTTCTGTGCACCCATGTGCTACCAGAACGGAATTGCGGTGACGCATAAGAGGCCTCCTGTGTGATTCCCTGGCGCAGCAGCCTGGGTCATCCGAAAGCGGCTTCCCAAACCTACGGACTTGCGATTCCTAACGCAAGCAGGCGGCCAGGGCCGAACCGCGTTGTCCGACCGCGCGGCCTCGTTGAAAACAGGAGAGATGCGACTGGTTATACGTCGCGGATGTTAACTCCGGGTGGCACCGCGACACTACCCAGAGTCAATGGTCTCAAGCGCAGGGATGGGTGAAATCCCACCGAGAATGTTTTCAGAGCTTGTGTAAAACCACGCACAGCGGGGAAACCATGAGCCGTACCGTACGCCATAGAATAGTTGGAGTCTGCGATGATTCGCGAACTGGAAACCGTGGTCCTGCTGACGCTGATGGACTCCGGCGTGCGGCCCGCGGCGCGGCGATGGGCTTCCTGCGCGGTGATTCCGTGTCTCGTGCCAGCCCTTTGGATGATGTTGGTTTCGGCATTGGCATCCGCCCAGCCCGCCGCGGCCCAAAGAAGCGCTGATGACCAACCGCCAGGTGCCATCCATGGCACAGTGAAGGACGGCTCCGGGTCGGTGGTAGTGGGCGCGATTGTCACACTGGAAACTGCCGCCTCCACAGGCCAGCGGACAACCATCACAGACGAAGCCGGATCTTTCCACTTTTCCGCCGTGGAGCCGGGAAATTACAAGATCGCAATCACCGCTAGTGGATTCGCGGTTTGGACAGCGGCGAACGTTGCGGTCGTTTCAGGCCAGAGTCAACCGCTGCTGTCTGCTGTACTACAGGTGGCTCCCGCGTCCACCAAGTTGGATGTTGGTCTCTCGCAACATGAACTAGCGGTGGAGCAAGTGAAAGCCGAGACGAAGCAGCGTCTGGTAGGCGTGTTTCCCCACTACTTCGTCACCTATGAACCGAATGCGGCCCCACTATCTGCCGCACAGAAATTTCAGCTCGGCTGGAAAACCATCTTTGATCCGGTCACCATCGGGCTCAGCGTGATCACTGCGGGAATTCAGCAAGCGCGGAACAGTTACCACGAATTCGGCCAGGGCATGGAGGGCTACGGGAAACGTTTTGGGGCCGACTATGCCGACACTGTCAGCGGCGTCATCGTTGGCGGTGTGCTGATGCAGTCGGTCTTCCGCCAGGATCCTCGCTACTTCTACAAGGGCACCGGCACCGTCCGCAGGCGATTCCTCTATGCCATCGCGACCGCCTTCGTCTGCAAAGGTGACAACGGGCACTGGCAGCCCGACTATTCCGATGTGCTGGGCGGTCTGGCGGCCGGCGAGATCTCGACCCTGTACTATCCGGCCAGCTCGCGAACCGGACTGCGGCTTTTTCATAACGTCCTACTCGGTTTCGGCGGCAGAATGGCAGGCAATTTGTTCGAAGAGTTCCTGTTTCGCAGGGTAACGACCCACGTGCCACAAGCGGCAGCGTCGTCCCAGCCGATTCTACGGGAAGGGACGCCGGTATCGCTAATCTCTGTGGAGGACTTGAGTTCGAAGACGGCCGAAAACGCCGGACCGATCGCCTTTGTGCTCGCCAGTGATATTCAGGTGGGCGGTGTGACTGTAGCCAACGCCGGTTCAAAAGCGTCGGGCCAGGCAAGTTACACAAGCGGGCCAGGCGGCGATGGCGAGGCGATGCACGTAGGACTCGATCACGTGCGTCTCAAGGTGGGCAGCGCGGACGTTCCGCTCAGAAGCAACCAAATACGAGGAAGTGCCGGGCCGTTGGAGTATCACCGGCTGGAAGACTCCGGCAGGATAGCGATCACGCTGTACGTGGCGGAGACTGTGACGGTATCAAAGGCGCAGTGATCGAGTGCTCAGCCCCTGCGGCGCCGGGAACTGGACGCCCTCGATCGTGGCGGGAGTCTCACTTCATTGGCCATGTCCAAAACGGCACGTAGCGTTTGGTTTACAGCTGCGTCGGTCGGGAAGGCCTGGGCCACCTCGGGATCGAGAAGCACGAGATTCGTGCCCGCGCGGTAACGATCCGCGTACTTCCCACGCACGCCCCCCTTCATGGATGAGAAGTCGTACTCTGGGCGTGTGTCGTTTTGATTATTCTTCTTCATAGAATCTTCGTTCACGGCGTGTGGCTCGTCTGGCACTGATGATACGCACTGTTTCGCCCACTTCGGTGTGTGCGACGACGAGGACTCGTTTGCGACGGGACATCCCAACAGTCAAGAACCGCAATTCGTGGATCGAGTGGCGGGGATCGGGGAAAGTTGTCGCGAGTGGGTCGCTCATCACGGTTGCTGCTTCGTGGAAATCGACTTGGTGCTTCCGAAGATTGCTCGCGGCTTTCTTCGGATCCCATGTGAAGACCACACCGATAGTATACGTTGCCGCGAAGTGCAGCTCGATGAACTCCCCCGGCTCGTGCGATGCCCGGAGAACCTGCGCAGAGCGTTAGGCTGGGAAACGAGCAGACAGGTCACGGGATTTCGAAGATATCGCATTCAACTCTGAGGATAGCGTTGCATCATTCACCGCTCGGGCGCTGTGCGGCCACGGATGCCAATCGCGTAAAAGCAGCAGGACGCTGTTGGCAGTGTCACCAGAAAGACCAAAATCCCCTCCTCATTTGCCCCACCCTTTGCTAGAAACAGACCGGGCACTTCCTGAAAATCTGAGAAGAGACTGCTAACAAGTACCAGGGCGAAAATCGATGTCGGTACAATCCAGATCCAACGTCCGGACCGCCGAAATGATTCATTAAGTGTCCTAGCCACGCGGCCTAGTAGGAACCCAGACACACAAGGCAGTGCATACATAAGGAAATCTGAGAGTACCTCCAGCTAGTGTTTTCCCACAATGGAGCCCTCGAACAAAGAAGCGATCTCCATGGGGATCAGCACGCTCGTGAACGGAACGACGACTTGCTGGAGCACAAATGTGATTGCATCAGCTATGCGGTCCTCTTTAGTCACGTTGGGTAACCGTTCTAGCCCCTCTCACTTCACCACTTCCCCGCCCTTCATCACAAACTTCACCCGCTCCAGCTCCGTGATATCACTCAACGGATCCCCGTCCACCGCGATAATGTCCGCGTACTTCCCTGCCTCGATCGCGCCAAGGTTGTCCTGCTGGTCAAGGAGCGCGGCGGCCACTGATGTCGCCGATTGAATCGCCTGCATAGGCGTCATGCCGTACTTCACCATGTAGGCGAATTCCTTGGCTTGGTTTTCGGTCCAGGCGAAACCGCCGGCGTCGGTGCCGAAGCTGATGCGCACGCCTTTCTTGACGGCTTTGGCGAAGGCCGCGGCTTCCAGATCGCGCATCTTGGGCCAGATGGGATTGCCCGCGGCCGCGCGACCCTCGGACACGTAAATGCCGACATAGATCGTCGGGCACCAGTAGACGCCGCGCTGCACCATCATATCCAGCAGTTCGTCGTCGAAGCCGTCGCCGTGCTCGATGGTATCCACGCCCGCACGCAGCGCTGACTCAATCCCTTCGCGCCCCATGGCGTGCGCCGCCACTTTGTGCCCGAGGCGGTGCGTCTCATCGACCAACGCCTTGGCCTCCTCATCGGTGAAATTCGGCCGCGAGTGCAGCGCGCCGTCTTTCAGGAAATAGTGGAGGTCGGAGTAATACTTGATCCAGTCAGCACCAAAGCTGACCTGCTCGCGCACGGCGCGGCGGATGTTGTCGGCGCCATCCACTTCCTGCAAGCCTTTTGGCAATTTGAGTTCCCACGAATAACCGAGCAGCGGATACATGCCCGTGGGCGCGAATGAGCGCGTCGCTACGAACATCCGCGGCCCCGGAATGATGCCGCGATTGATGGCGGTTTTGACATCGACATCCGCGTACATAGCGCCCTCGGTTTCGAGGTCGCGCATGGCGGTGAACCCGTGCAGAAGCGCTGTGCGAACGTTGACGGTCGCGCGAATCGCGCGGTAAGGGATGGATTGCTTGAGCAACTGCTCGTCGTAATCGGCGGCGGTGATGTCTCCATTGAGCAGGATGTGAGTGTGGTTGTCGATCAGGCCGGGCAGCACCGTGGAATGGCTCAGATCGATGACCTGCGCGGCAGCGGGAACCGCAGACCCGATTTCGCGGATGCGCTCGCCTTCAATAACGATAACGGCGTTCGAGCGGACCGTCGAGGCCTTGCCATCGATCAAGCGACCGCAACGGATGGCGGTAATCTTCGACGCAGTTTGCCCGGTCAGAACACAGCAGGCGGAAAGTAGCAGAATAAACGCGCGCATGAGTACAACCTCCCAGTCGAGGAGATCGTATCACGAGCGCGGGGGATCGGTGCGCGGGAGCAAGCCGCTCTCGCGGTCGAACATGTCGTACAGCGCGTTACGGTCGGTCACATTCACCAGTTCGCGACCCATGTTGAAACCGCGCGGTGCAGCCTGCACGCGTTCGATCGCTTCGCGTAGGAGATCGTCCACTAGCGCGAAGACGGTCTTGCCCTGAGCGTCCGCCAACTGCTTCAGCTCGGCCATGAGATGACTGTCGATAGTCAGACTCCTGCGCGACATGATTCATCACTATCGTAACAGTGGCGCTCACATGATCGCCGTCGGCGGCGCAGGCTCGTCTGGGCTGCCGGCGTTGGCGAGCGGCACCTTGACCATGACGGCAATGAGCACGACCGCGGCGATCACGGCTCCAATCCAGTGCGGCGCATTGAACACAGCCGGGGTATTTCCTCGCCACACGCCGGCAATCACTAGACCGCAAAGGGCCTCGCCGGCGATCAGTCCGGAAGCGGTGAGCACGCCCGCGTTGTCGACGCGCGCTTTCTGAGCATCGTTGTAACCACGGCGATCGCGGAGCTTGTCGGTGACCCAGCGGATCATGCCGCCTATGAAGATCGCGGAGGTCGTCCCGACCGGCAGATACATCCCGACCGAAAACAGCATCGGGCTCTTCACTTCGATCATGATGAGCGCAAAACCCATCAGAATTCCGACCACCACCAGCGGCCAAGCCATGTTCCCGCCGACGATACCTTGCGCCAGCATGGCCATGAGCCCCGCCTGCGGCGCCGGCAGCGCGGCGCTACCGAAGTGGTACGCGTTGTCCAGCACTGAGAGCGGAAAGAAGAGCACGAGCCCGGCGACGACAATTCCCAGCATGTCGCCAATCTGCATCCTGGCGGGAGTTCCACCGAGGATATGGCCGACCTTCAGGTCTTGCAGCATCTCACCAGCCACGGCAGATGAGACGCAGACGACCGCTGCGACGCCGAGCACCGCGGCCACCCCTCCAGTGCCTGAGACGCCAAGGGCGACCATCAACAGCGCGGCGACGACCAGGGTGCAAAGCGTGAGTCCGGAGACCGGGTTATTCGACGATCCGATCATGCCGACGAGGTTTCCGGATACAGCGGCGAAAAAGAATCCGAGGATCACCATCACGCCTGCGGCAACCAATGTACCGGCAATGACTTTGGAATTCGCCAAACTGCCCGCACTACCAATGAAAAAGTAATACAGCACGATCATGGCAATGAAAACGATTCCCACGCCGGTGAAAACGATCTTGGCGCTCAAGTCGCGCTCGGTACGGTCCGTGGCTTGGTGTGCACTAGCGGATTTCTTGAGGTCAGAAACCGCACGCGCCATTCCAAGCGCCAATTGCTTGCGCATCCGGAACAGCGTAAAGCAGGCGCCGACCAACATTCCACCTACGGCAATCGGGCGGACGATGGAGAAATAGATGGAGGTCGCGAGAAGAGTCCACGAGACGGTTTGTCCCGCCGGCATAGCGGCTTGAACGTACGGTCCCATGGTGAAGGTGAGGAGTGGGACCAGCAGTCCCCAGGCGAGCACGCCGCCGGCGAAATTTAGCGCAGCCAGGCGCGGTCCGATGATGTAGCCGACCCCGAGATAGGCGGGGCTGACGTCGGGCAGCGAGAAAGTCGTGGCGCCGCCGGTGACTGTGGTGGCGACGTTGGGATTCGTCGATGTCCGCAGCAGCAATTTCTTTCCCAGCGCGCCGATGTTGATGTCGGTGAATGCGTTCTGCGCAGAAAAGACATTGATCTGCCCGAGTAGATTTAACAGCGCGCCGAATCCCATGTTGGCGAACAAAACCTTGGCGGCCTTGCTGCCCTGTTGTCCGGCCTTGTGGATTTCGGAAGCGGCCACGGATTCGGGGAAAGGAAGCTCGGGGTCTTCCACCATCACGCGGCGCAGCAGCGTTACGAAGAGGATTCCCAACGTGCCGCCAATCACCATGAGCGCGACGCACTGCCAATATCTCTGGCCGGTGAGGCCCGGCCAAAGTCCCGCCATTACAAACGCCGGAATCGTAAAGATAGCGCCCGCCGCTACCGATTCGCCGATCGACCCGATCGTTCGCGCGATGTTCTCCTCAAGCAGCGAGCCTTTCATGAGCCGCAACACCGCCATGCCGATCACTGCCGCTGGGTAGGTGGCCGCGATGGTCATCCCTGCTTTCAACCCCAGATACGCGTTCGCCGCGCCCAATATTGCGGTCATCACCAGGCCAAGCAGCACCGCCCGGAAGGTGAATTCCGGCAACTTGGTGCTCGCCGGCACGTAGGGCCGAAACTTCTTCTCCGTCGTTTCAGGCGTCATTGCAGTCGCGACCTCACCTTCTCACTTAGCGCTTTCCCGTCCGCTCGCTTGCCGGCCAGCTTGGCCTGCGCTGCTTTCATCACCACGCCCATCTGCTTGACTGACGTGACGCCCGTCTCGGCCAGCGCCGCGTCGATCGCCTGCGCAATGTCCGCCTCCGTCGCCTCGGCCGGCATGTAGCCTTCGATCAGTTTCCGCTCGGCCTCTTCCTTCTGCGCCTGCTCCTCGCGGCCGCCTTTGCGGAACATGTCCGCGGCATCGCTGCGCTGCTTGACGAGCTGCTTGAGCACCTGCTGCTCCGCCGCGTCGTCGAGCGGCTTCATCGAATCAATTTGAAGTTTTTGCAGCGCGGCCTTGATCATGCGAATCGCATTCAGCCGCGCCTCGTCTTTGGCCTTCATGGCCGCGACGATATCCGTCTGCACCCGTTCCAGTAACGCCATAGATGCAGCCTATTCTAGACCATGCTTTGTGGAGGGAGGAAATGGAAGTCAGCGCGAGCGGCGCTTCGTCATGAACGCAAAGGAAAAGAGGTACGGGCGCACCGGAACTCATCGCCGGTCCGCCCGCGCTGTTACACCAACTGGAAAGCTGTGACGATCGGGGTCTCGCCCGCGATCTCGGGGCAAACGTAAATCTGGCTGAGGTCTATGGTGTTCAGCCATTTCGGATCGCTGAGGATCCATGTGTCGGAGCGTCCGTTGTCATAACTGGCGTCCCAGTTCGGCGACAGCTCCAGGAATGAGGAGTCCGCGATGTTGCCCGACGTGCTGGCCATGGCCGGCCCGCCGATCGCGATCTTGCCTTCCTGGCCTGGGTGCGCCTGAATGCGCACGAAAGTGGCATATTGCGGAGTGCTCGCCAGCGGCGCTACTCCGCCGGGCTGGCCCGATGTGTCGAACGGGCCGGTCAGGATAGTGACCAACTGCGTGCCGCGCGATCCCCCCGCCGGACCGTTATATTGGCTGCCGGCGCTCTGGCCGCGCAACTGGCTGACGGCGAGCACGGCCGCTCCCGCGCCCAATGCTTTTTGTAATAGTTCGCGCCTGTTCATACGGTCTGGTACCCGAAGGCCTCCACCATGGGCGTATCGCCCGAAATCGTCGCATACACGTAAATCGTGCTCAGGTCGATGGTGTTCGCCCCGCCCTGGTCCTGAACCGTAAACGAATCCGCTTGGCCGCCGTTCGGCACCGGATAGAGAATGGCCATGGCGTTACTTTCATCGGTCCCAAGGTTCGGACCGCCAACCAGTACCTTCGACCACTGCCCGAGCCGTGGCTTGATCGAAACCTGATTTACCAGAGTGGAAGAAGAAGCAATGGGCACAGGCGTGCCGGAAACCGTGAGCGGGCCGGACGACGCCGACGGGGATAGTACGAGCATTCGATGATTTCTCCTTGATGAATTTCTAGTAAATTACTGTTTTCTGTGGGCGGCCCGAAGGTCTCGCTCTGTGCCGATATAGATCAGCCGACCCTCGGCATCAAATACCCCGTGCGTAGCACCGGGATGCTTGGCAACAAAACCCGCCAGCGTGGCGGGGTAGTTTCCCCTGGCTGTGGGAGCCTTCACGAAATGGCGGTATACGGATTCGGTCAACGGTTCGACGGTAATTGGGTGCTTCAATCGGTGCTCTCCTTCACGAATAATGAGCGGCCAGCCATCCTTCCGGCTGCCACTCCTGCTTTTCAACTTTCTTAAACAAGGAAGTGAATGCCGGGCCGCTTTGCTCTCGCGAGAGGCATGAAGAATCGGCACTTAGAACGTATCGAACGTAGGAATAGGGGCAGCGTGCGATGATAGCCGTAGGCCGCGCCGAAATTACCGCTATTCTGGGCAACGCCTGAGGCTGCGCTGTCGTCATCTAATTGAGTGCCGGCCGACTAAACCAAATGAAAAGCATCGCAGCTATCTTCTTGATTGCGATAAGCAGCACCGTTCCTGCGTGGGCGGTTTTGGGCCAATCGCAGGAGTCCCTCCAAGCGGATGCGAAAGCCCTGAAGGGCACCCTCACCACAACGGAAATGTCGGGCTACTCGGTCGGGCAGATCAGCCGAAACGACGGCGTGGTCCTCAAGGAGTTCGTTTCGCCCGAGGGCAAAGTCTTTGGCTTCTCCTGGAGTGGTCCCACCATGCCCAATCTGTCCCAGTTATTGGGTCTTTACTTCGCTGCGTTTCAAGACGCCAATCGCTCCACACACCGGCGTGGGCCGCTCTCCATCCACACCGGTCCCCTCGTAGTCGAGACCGGCGGGCACTTGCGCGCGTTCCACGTGCGCGCCTACGTTACTAATCTATTGCCGGACGGCGTCACCGAGGACGTCGTCCAATGAGCGCCATGCGTTTAAGCCGCGCCGGGCGCCACTGCCTCCTGTTCGCCGGCGCCATCTGCCTGCTGGTGAGCGCGGGTTGCGGCACCGGTTCCAGCGGCACCAGCACGTCCAGTTCATCCAGCTCGTCCACAGGTACCTCGGGAACCACGCCAACCACCGTCAACAATATCCAATCGATCGAGGTGGGTGTCGGTCCTACCGGTACGGACGTCAATCAGCTTCTGACCAGCGTCAAGATCTGCGTGCCTGGCACTACCAACTGCCAGACCATCTCGAACATCCTCGTCGACACCGGTTCCACCGGGCTGCGCCTTCTCTCGTCGGCCGTCACACTCACGCTGCCGCGGGTTTCGGATTCGAGCGGTAATCCGCTCGGCAACTGCGTAGCGTTCGCCAATAACAACTACGCCTGGGGCCCTGTGGCGAAGGCGGATATTCAAATCACCGGCGAGACCGCGTCTTCGGTGCCCATCCAGCTCCTGGGCGCATCCGGTTTTCCGGACGTGCCCGCGGCCTGCGACACCGGCGGCTCTTCCGCCAGCAGTGTGGACGTCTTGGGCGCCTACGGCATCCTCGGCATCGGCGTCTTCCGGCAGGATTGCGGTAGCGCCTGTGCCACCGCCGGCTCGGCGCTTCCCAGCGTTTACTTCGGTTGCCCCAGCTCCGGTTGCAAGGCCGAGGCCGTGGCGTTGACGCAGCAGCTTCAGAATCCGGTCTGGCTGTTCCCGCAGGACAACAATGGTGTGGTAGTTGCTCTCCCGGCCCTCTTTGCCAGCGGTGGCCAATCCATTACGGGATCCGTGACCTTCGGCATTGGAACGCAGTCCAACAACACGCTCAGCGGCGTGCAGATCTACACCACGGACACGAGCGGCGACTTCACCGTGACCTTCAACGGCATCAACTACCCCCACAGCTTTATCGACAGCGGATCGAACGGCTTCTTCTTCCTGAACGCCGCGACCTTGGGCATTCCGGCCTGCACCGACCGGCCGAGCTTCTATTGCCCGTCATCCACCCTGAACGCCGCCGCCATTACCACCGGGGCCAACAACGTTTCCAACAGCATAGCCCTCACTGTGGCCAACGCGGACCAGCTCTTCACCACCGGCAACAACGCGTTCAACGATCTCGGCGGCCCCGCTGCCGCAGGCTTCGACCTAGGCCTGCCCTTCTTCTACGGCCGCTACGTGTATGTGGCGATCGAAGGCCAAAGCACCACCAGCGGCACCGGCCCGTACTGGGCATTTTGAACCGCCTCGTGGCGCGCGATTCATCGCGCAGCGGCGAACTTCAGACGTTGGTGCTGGGCCAGTAGGGATCGCGGAGCCACTCAAGCCGCGCTCGACCTCAGCTCCTCACGAATGATGCGCCGCAACGTATCCTCGAACCTTGGCGCCTTGCCGTCCAGGTATTCCCGAAGCGCGGCATTGATGAGGGTCTGATAGCCAGTCGCACCCCCGGATTCCTCCGCCATTCGAAGGAAGCGATCCACAATATCTTGATCGAGTCGAATGGTGATCCGGGTCTTACCCTCGGGCTCCGGTTCCGCCGGAATCACTCTGCCCCGCTTCCCCTTGCTGAAATCGTATCGATCTTTCATCGTTCTCCCTCGTACTCCTCCCGCTCATGGGCTTCGGCTGGGCGTGCGGAGATAATCCGAATGTTCTCTCCGCGCCAGGTGTAAACAACAACGAGCAGACGGCCCGCCGCACCCATGCCGAGCGTCACAAACCGCTGTTCATGCAGGTCAGATTCATCATCCGTGATCGTGACGGCGTGAGGATCGTCAAAGACCGGAATCGCCTCGGGCATCCGGACCCCGTGCTTGCGAAGGTTGGCTCCAGCTTTGCTTTCCTCGTCCCACTCGAAGCGCACAATTCCATTATATGTACATACCGTGCATACATCAAGCGGCAGATCTTGCGTCCAGTGTGGCGCGCGATTCATCGCGCAGCGGCGAACTTCAGTTCGCCGTGAGTAGATACAATAAAAGGATGCAGCAATCCCGCCGCCTGACAGCCATCATCGAGCGCGAAGGAGACGGCTACGTGGCTCTGTGCCCGGAACTCGATGTCGCAAGCCAGGGCGACAGCCTGGAAGAAGCTCGCGCGAATCTCATCGAGGCGCTCACATTGTTCTATGAGACCGCCGATGCTTCGGAGATCGAGCAGCGGGTTCACTCTGACTTGTTTGTGACACAGGTCGAGGTTCCGGTTGGGTAAGCTGCGTGCCCTCTCGGGCGATGACGCTTGCCGTATCCTCCAGTCACAAGGGTTCGAAAAGGTCCGTCAACGCGGTAGCCACTGCATCATGAGAAGCGCGTCCCCGGCAGCACTGTGACCGTTCCTGTGCCGCTCGCAAAGGAACTGGGGAAGGGAACCTTGCTTAGCGTCATTCGGCAATCTGGATTGCCGCGATCGCTGTTTGAAGTCAGCAGCGGTTAAGCAAACTGGCTTTGAGTGTTTGCGCTAGGCCTGTTCGACTTCTCAACGGGCGGTCTGTCCCCCGATTTACAACTAGGTTGTCCTAGGTTGTCTCAAGAGATTGCCGTTATGAGTACGTCGAGATGGCTACTTAGCTTCGCGAGCACGCTCCGCATAATCTTCACAATGCTCATCGTAGCAATTGTGTGTCTGGCAGGGCGGAGCATCAAGGGTGATAGTCACAGAGGGGTTCGTGTGGTCTGGCCCGGACCATCGAGGATTTATGAGCTCAAAACAAAACTCGGAGAGCCGCGGAGGGGTTCGCTTAAATATGTCACGATAGACGACCCATCCCCACGCGAAGATATGTCTACCCTTCATGGAAGCATTGATATCATCGAATGATACCGGCACAGGGATAACCTCCCACGCGGCTTTCGGACCGAGCACGTATTCTTGTTTTTCGGCCTGTGGCAGCCGATCAAAGTCAAAGCCGTGTTGTGGCCTCTCTTGCCAGTTAGCTACATTAAACTGCGCAACAGCGGTTTGCGTTGGCGTAGTTCCGCTGTTGATCCAAGCCTCATGTACCGTGTAGCCAGTAATTCTTTTTTCACCAATAGCGTTTTGCATCTGAGGGCCGCTGATCACATTGAGAAAAGCGCGCCCCTGGGCTATGGAGGATTCATTGGAGTCTTTAGACACTTGCCACAGGAGGCCGCTGAACACCATAAGGACACACGTGAATATAGCGGTCCACGCAGCAGACTTGCCAGCGAATATTCTGATGTAGATCTCTTTCATCATGTGTCAACCTATCCCTCCTTTCACCTCCGCCTCGTCACCGTTCTGCCTGAGTTATGTTACGAAACACCGGGGGAACCCCTAGCTACACCCTGACGTCCCCCCGCAGTTCCCGCACTTATAGCAGCTCCCATTCCTTGTCATGATCGACCCGCACTCGGCGCACACGGGCGCGTCGGAGACTTGCGCGGGGAATGGCAGGGCTTGCTGCGGGTCCTGCTCGGTCGGGCGGAGCGTGGTCGCATCGCCGATCTCCACCGGTGGCGCGGCTTCGGCGCCCAGAAACTTCAGCGCCAACCACCGGAAAATGTAATCGGGAATCGACTTCGCATAGGGAATTTGCGGGTTGCCCGTCCAGCCGCTCGGCTCGAAGCGCACGTGCGCGAACTTGTCTACCAGGAACTTCAGCGGCACGCCGTATTGCAGGCTGAAACTCACCGCCGTGGCGAAGCTGTCCATCAGGCCCGAAATGGTCGAGCCTTCCTTCGCCATGGTGATGAACACCTCGCCGGGACTTCCGTCCGGATACATGCCCACCGTGATGTAGCCTTCGTGTCCACCGATCGAAAACTTGTGCGTGATCGATGCGCGCTCGTCTTCCAGCTTGTGCCGCACCGGCCGGAACACCACTTTCTCGACGATCTTCTCCACCGTCGCGGGCGCCGGCGCCGCTACCGCCTTCTTCTCCTTACCGGAACTGGTGTTCATCGGCTGCACTTTCTTCGAGTTGTCGCGGTAGATGGCGACCGCCTTCAGCCCCAGCTTCCAGCTCTCGGTGTAGGCTTCCATGATTTCCTCCACCGTTGCCTCTTCGGGCATGTTGATGGTCTTGGAAATCGCGCCGGAGATGAACGGCTGTACCGCCGCCATCATGCGCACGTGCCCCATGTAGTGAATCGACCGTGTACCGTTCTGCGGCCGGAAGCTGCAATCGAACACCGCCAGATGTTCGGGCCTCAGTCCGGGCGCTCCTTCGATGGTGCCCGTCGAATCAATGTGTGTGACAATCTGCTCTACCTGCTCGGGCGTGTAGCCCAGCTTGATGAGCGCCTGCGGCACAGTGTTGTTGACGATCTTGATCACGCCGCCGCCCACCAGCTTTTTATATTTCACCAGCGCCAGGTCCGGCTCAATGCCCGTCGTGTCGCAATCCATCATGAAGCCGATCGTGCCCGTCGGCGCAATCACCGTCACCTGCCCGTTGCGATACCCTGCCGTGCGGCCCAGCTCATAGGCCTGGTCCCAGCAATCCTTCGCGCCCTGGTAGAGGTCTGTCGGGATATTCGTCCGCGTAATGCGCCCCACCGACTCGCGATGCATGCGAATCACGTCGAGGAACGGTTGCTCGTTCTTCCGGTAACCGGAGAACGGCCCGATCGCACTCGCGACCCGCGCGCTCGTCAGGTATCCCTGGCCGCACATGATCGCCGTGATGGCGCCGGCGTAATCCCGGCCCTGGTCGCTGTCGTAGGGGATGCCGAACGACATCAGCAGCGCCCCGAGATTCGCGAATCCCAGCCCTAGCGGCCGGTAGTTGTGCGAATTCTCGCCGATCTTCTCAGTCGGATAGCTGGCGTTATCGACGATGATTTCCTGCGCCATGATCATGGTGTCGCAGGCGTGGCGGAAGCCCTCGACGTCAAACTGGCCGCCGGGCGTGACAAACTTCATCAGGTTCAGCGACGACAGGTTGCACGCCGAATCATCCAGGAACATGTACTCCGAGCACGGATTCGATGCGTTGATGCGCGCCGTATTCTTGCACGGGTGCCAGCGGTTCACCGTGGTATCGAACTGCATGCCGGGGTCGCCGCACTGGTGCGTGGCTTCCGCAATCTGGCGCATCATGTCGCGCGCTTTGTAGCGCTTCAACGGCTGGCCGGAGACCACGGACTTGGTCCACCAGTCGCCATCGTTCACCACCGCCTGCATGAAATCGTCGGTCGCGCGCACCGAGTTGTTGGCGTTCTGGAAAAAGATCGAGCCGTAAGCTTCCCCATCGAGCGACGAATCGTAACCGGCCTCCACCAGCGTTTGCGCCTTCTTCTCTTCCTTCGCCTTGCACCAGATGAAGCCTTCGATATCCGGATGGTCCGCGTTGAGTATGACCATCTTGGCCGCGCGCCGCGTCTTCCCGCCGGACTTGATCACGCCCGCGAACGCATCGAAGCCCTTCATGAAGGAGAGCGGACCCGACGCCCTGCCCCCGCCCGAGAGAATCCCGTTCTCTTCGCGCAGCGTCGAGAGGTTCGAGCCCGTGCCCGACCCCCACTTGAACAGCATGCCCTCCGTCTTCGCCAAATCGAGAATGGATTCGAGCGAGTCCTTCACCGACACAATGAAGCACGCCGAGCACTGCGGCCGCGTCTCGCCAACGAGCTTGCCGATCGTTTCCGACGCCTTGTCCCACACCCAGCCGTAGCCGCGCGCTTCCTTCACCCCGACGTTGAACCATACCGGCGAATTGAAGCAGGCCTTCTGGGTCAGCATCAAGTGCGCCAGCTCGCTACGGAAGTTTTCGCCGTCCTCGACCGTCAGGAAATAGCCGTCCCGCTTGCCCCAGTCGGCGATGGTATCGACCACGCGATGCACCAGTTGCGCCACGCTGGTTTCACGCTGCGGCGTGCCCAGCTTGCCATGGAAGTACTTGCTCGCCACGATGTTGGTGGCGGTCTGCGACCAGTCGGCCGGCACCTCCACATCGCGCTGCTCGAAGATAACAGAGCCTTTATCGTTGCCGATCGATGCCGTCCGCGTCTCCCACGCCACTTCGTCGTAGGGCGTCTTGCCGGGTTCCAGCCGGGCCGTAAAATGGCGCGGAAACTGCACGCCGGTGCGTATCTCTTTGTTTTGTTGGGCTTTCAATAACTCCATTTTGGCATCTAATGCGATCGCTGGCTGGGCCATTCTGGCTGTTCTCCTTCGGGAGTGTCGTTGTAGCGCATTTGGAATAATGCCCCAACATATAGTGGCCCGTCAAGGATTATATCTATATGGGGTACTATGGTTTACAGTAGCACATGCAACCGGACAACAAAAAAGGGAGCACCGTTGCCGATGCTCCCTCAAAAACCGAAATGCCGACCCTAGAACAGGAACTTCAAGCCCAATTGCAAGATGCGCGGATTGTGCGCGCCTCCCGGGCGGAGGAAGTTGTTGTTGGCGAGGCAACTCTCTACGCCGGCGGAGAAGTCTGATCCGCCGAAGCAGCTCGTGCCGGAGTTGACGCCGTTCCACTGCGTGTGGTTGAAAACGTTGAAGCCTTCGGCGCGGAATTCGAACGCCTTGCTCTCCTGTACCTGGAAGTGTTTGAACAGGCCCATGTCGAATTGCGTGCGCTGCGGATTGTTCAAAACGTTGCGCTGCGAAGTGCCGAAGGTCAGCCCTTGCGGAGCGGCGAAGGCGGACGGATTGAACAGCAGCGGGCCGATTACACCCGGAGCGCTCTGCTGCGTGACGGCGTAGGGGTTGCCGATGATGTTCAGAAATGATCCCGCACCGGTTCCATTACCTACACCGGCATTGAACAGGCCGTCGCTAATATCAAACGGTGTGCCGGTCTGGAACGTCGTGAGGCCGGAAATCTGCCACCCGCCCAACAGCTTGTGGGTCAGGCCGGCATGGGTGAAGAACGGCAGGTCGTAGACGTAGCCGACATTCAGGATTTGGCGTTGGTCGAAATTCGAGCTGGCGTAGGTTTGCGCCAGGTTGTAAGAATTGACGAAGCTGCCGTCATAACGGTCCGAAGAGTCATCCAAGGAGTGACTCCAGGTGTAGGCCACATCGAAACTGAGCGCGCCCACGTGCCGGTGTGCGGACACCTGCAGCGAATTGTAGTTCGAGTTGGCCTGCGGTTCAAGCGAGGTAATGCTGCCGAAGCCGCGGTACGGACGGTAGGGGTCGGGGCTGTTGCCACAGGCGGTGCCAAACTGTATGGCGGCAGGTCCGGTCGGGACCACGCCATTGACGGTTCCATTGTCGCAGTCCGCCTGCGTCATCGCTTGGCCCGGCAGATATGGATTCTGCGACGCCGAAATCGGGTATAGCTGGTTGATGTCGCGCTGCAGCGAAAGATGCGTGCCTTTGCTTCCCACGTACGCCACGGTGAGGACGGTGCCTTTGGCCAGTTCGCGCTGGACGCTCAGGTTCCATTGCTGCACGTAGGGCCAGATGGCTTGCCTGGGAACCGACGTGACCCCCAGCGGATATTGAACGCCGCCTCCACCGATTTTGGTATAGCCGACTACGTCGTACTGCGTTGCGGAGAGCACCAAGGGCGCGCTCCCTTCGAGCGATTCGCTGTTGCCTTCGTTGCCGTTGGTGTGCTCGTAAAACATACCGTAGCCGCCACGAATGGAGGATTTGCCGTCCCCGAACGGATCGAAAGCGAAGCCCACGCGCGGCGCGGGGTTGAACAAATGGCCTTTCATGCATCCCGCCGGCACGCCGTTAACACCGCACTGGACGAGTCCCGTATATGGATTGCCGGTGCCGGGAATAATGGCGCCCGCTTGACCCGTGACCGAGCCGGTGATATCGATCTGCGGCGCTTGGGATAGCTGATAGGCCGCCGGATCGAAGTTATACGCTTGATGGTATTTCTCGCGATAGGTTCCAAACAGACTCATGCGAACACCCATATTCAGCGTGAGCCGCTTGGTAATGTGCCAGTCGTCCTGGAAGTAAGGCTCAACAATCTTGTAGCGGTTGTAGTACTTCACTTTCAGATTAGTCTGGGAGTACGATTGGATGGCGCCGGTTAACATATCGGCGAAGGCATTGCCGGTCGTTACCGGTGACGTGTTGTCGAAGTTCAGAATGCCCTGGATGTACGGGCTGTTATCCTCGTTCTTCTCCGCCAACACCGCGTAAGCTCCGAAGTATAGATTGTGATCGCCAATGATCTTGCTCAACTGGTCCTTGTACGTGTAAGTCGGGTTCGCGTTGTTCCAAGGGAAGTATCCGGTGTCGAGCGAGAATCCGCCGGTATCGTAGTTGATCCCACCGCTGACGCCTACAGCCGGCATTAAACCGCCGAAGCCGTTGTTGTACAGGCCGGTCATGGTCATGGTTGATGGCCGCGCAGCGGGGCCGATCGCGTTCAAGAAAATGTGATCGGTGGTGTAGCTGAAGGTGAACTCATTCAAAAGCGTGGGAGTAATGTTGGCCGTCATGCCCGCCACGGCGCTGACACCGGGGCCCACGAATGTTGTTCGGATGCTGGGGAATGACGCGCCGTTGCCCCAAAGCGGAGTGGGCGTGATGGTGTTCCAGGAATCGTGGATGAAACGCCCGAATATCCGCATGTTGTCGCTGAAATTATGATCCACGCGAATTAACTCTTCGCGCCAGTGCGTCGGCGTGGCGGGAGACGCATTGTAGTAGCTATTGGGCGCGTTGGCTTCCGGCATCAGCGTCAGCAGCGCCGCGGCGTTGGGATCGACGGGAACTGTGTTGTTCGGGAAATAGGAGCCCGTCGCCGGATTCACCGGGCAATCCGGAAATCCGGTCCTGTTCACTACCGAACCCGCCCCAGGGCAGACATCAGAGAAGTTTCCGCCTCGTTCAGCAGCCGACGGGACCTGCGTGTTGAAGACCTGCCCGGGGATAATCTCCCGGCGCCACTCCTCGGACCAGAAGAAGAATGTCTTTTCCTTTTTCGTGTTGTAAAGTCCAGGAATAAAGACCGGACCGCCCAGCGTGTAGCCAAAGTCATTCTTCTTGTACTCGGGAACCTGCGGAGCCGTGTATGAGAAGTAGTTGCGCGCATTGAAGTCGTCATTGCGCAGGAACTCGAACAGATCGCCGTGGAACTCCTTGGTGCCGGACTTGGTGATCGTCTCAATCGTTCCCGAACTGTTCCGTCCGTACTGTGCGCCGTAATTGGAGGTCAAAACTTTGACTTCGGCGATGGCATCCACGTTGGGGTAAACGTTCAGCGTGCCGTTGCTGCCGTTGTCCATATTGTCGCCGCCGTCCACCTCCCAGTTGTTGTACTCGGTGCGGCCGCCATTGATGCTCATGGCAACGCTTCCATAGACGCCGACGGTGCCTTCATCCTGGCCCGTCTGATTGCTGACACCCGGCACCAGCGTCACGAGCTGCGTGAAATTGCGGCCGTTCAGAACGATCTGGCTGATCTCCTTGCCGGTAATAATTCCCGAAATTTCGGCGGATTGCGTTTCCACCTGGGCCACGGCTTCGCCCGCCACGGTCACCTCCGTCGAGAGCTCGCCCACTTGCAGGGTGGCATCGACACGTGCCTTCTGCCCGACGCGCAGCACCACGCCGTTAGCCGCGTACTTCTTGAAACCCTGCGCGGCGATCGTGAGGTCGTAGTGTCCGGCGGGAAGTCCCGCCACCAGGAAGTCGCCGTTCGAGTTGGTGGTGACTTTTTGGCTCACTGACCTGCCTCGATTTTCTCTACCAACCGTAACTGAGACGCTCGGTCTACTGTAACTCCTCTTTTCCCATCCCGTCGGAGCCGCCCGTCGCACCATCCTCCAATGCAGAACGGCACGCAGCGGTCAAGGGCGCGCCGGTTTTTGGCGTGGCGTTAGCGAACCCTTGACCGTGAGTACCGTTCTGCGACCGCTCACCTGCGACGGGCGGCTCTGGCGGGATGGGTGTTGTTAACCCCATCCTGTTGGTGGGCTCAGAGCAGGCTTTGGCGAATTCCTCTGGTGTTCGATACGCCAAGCTGCTGTGTGGCCGCTCCCCGTTGTATTCCATACGCCACCGTTCGATCTTTTCTTTTGCGTCCGTCAGCGTCGTGAACCAGTTGTGATTCAGACACTCATCACGGAATCGCCCGTTGAAGCTCTCGACATGACCGTTCTGCATGGGTCGGCCAGGTTGAATGTGCAGCAGCGTGATCTGCCTTTCCTCGCACCAAACGATAAAGTGTCGGCTCGTGAATTCCGGCCCGTTATCACACCGAATCACTTCCGGCTTCCCACGCTGGCTGATGATCCAGTCCAGCACGCGAGTCACTCGGCCACTCGACAAGCCTGTGTCGACCTCGACAGCTGGACACTCGCGCGTGAAACTGTCTACGACGGTCAGCATGCGCAGCCCTCGTCCGGTGGCCAAGCCATCGGACACGAAATCGATGGCCCATTCCTGGTTGGGCTTGTGCAACAACGTGCCTTCCGGCGCCGGTCTCACCAGCCGCTTCCGTTTCAGCCTTCGTACCGCCAGATGTTCTTCGCTGTATATGCGGTACACCCGTTGCGCGCTGGCTTGGCATCCGCTGCGCTCCAGCAGCGCGCACAGACGCCGGTAACCGTAGCGCGGTTTCTGCCGCGCCAGGGCGATCAATTTGCTGCGCAACTCGGCATTGTGGTCCGGCCGCGGCTGATATCGGTAGGTGGTCCGATCCATGGACATGAGCTTGCAGGCTTGGCGCTCCGAGTATTCATACTCGCTCATCACCAACGCCACATCCTGCCGCAGACCTACAAGCTCCAGCCGTTTTTTCGGATCACCGCCTTCAGTGCCTCTTTGTCGAGGCTGAGGTCTGCGACCATGTGCTTCAGCCGGCGGTTCTCATCTTCCAGTTCCTTTAGTCGCCGCGCTTCGCTGACTTCCATGCCACCGTACTTGCTCTTCCAGGTGTAGATCGTCGCCTCGCTGACGCCCAACTCCCGGGCGACCTCCTTCACCGTCCGGCCTGCCTCCACCTGCTTCAGCACGCCGATGATCTGTTCTTCTGGGTGCTTGCCCTTCTTCATCTCGAAGCTCCTTTCCTCGCTGGAGCTTCTCAATTATGACTGGCAGAGATTATCGAGGGCAGGTCATCACCCCTTGGGCCTCGCTCGTCACGTTGACTTCCGCCCCCGGAATTACCGCGCCCGTATTGTCTCTAACGGTTCCGGTGATCGAGCCGGTCTCCTGTCCATACAGGCCGGCGGCTGCGAAAATCAGGAACAGCAAACCTGCGCTGTGCCGGAAACACCTCATCATCTCGCTCCTTTGCATGTGGATTTTGCTGATTGCGCAAGCCGGATCACCCGATTCCGGCGAGCGCTTTTGTTCGGGCTGGAGATGTGCAAGCTTCGGGCCACACCGAAACGGACACTGTTCACCTTCAAGCTATTGAAACGGAAAACAATCGGTCTTCAAAAGAGTCCAGAAGATCCAGTTTTCCGGAGCCGAACATCCCGTTTCGCATAGATTCAAGAAACAGGTGTTGCTCAATGAGTTACACCTTGATTCGGGTTTGACGCCGGTTGCAGGCGTGCGCGGGTGGCCTAGTCGACTTCGACGGACTTCGCCAGCTTGACGGCGGGATTCTCGCGGAGTTGCGCCAGCACCTTCTCAGGCACGCATGCGTCCGTCGAGACTACCGCCACGGCTTCGAGTGGCTCGCCCGGGCGGGTGGGTTCGTCGCGCCGGCCGAGCGAGAAGTTCGCGATATTGATCTGGTTCTTGCCCAGCACCGTGCCCACGTGGCCGATCACGCCAGGCACGTCGTGGTTCTTCATGAAGACCAGGTGGCCGGCGAGTGTGGCTTCGCAGTAAATGCCGTCGACTTGCAGCAGCCGTGGCTTATCGAGCAGCACTGCGCCTTCGACAACCGTGACGCCGGAATCAGTTTCGAGCTCGAGTCGGACCGAATCGGTGTGAACCGAGCGCCGATCGTGATGCTCGCCCACATTCCAGCCGCGCTGGGAGGCAATCTGCATGGCATTGACCAGGTTGGCGCGCTGCCCCAGAGAGCGCTTCAGTACGCCGGCGACCCCGGCATTGCGCAACAGGTGCGTGTTGGTGTCGGCGATGCGGCCGAAATAGGTGAGCCGCACGGCCTTGGGATTGCCCGATGCGATGTCCGCCGCGAAAACGCCGAGCCGCTCCGCAACCGTGATGAACGGGCCGAGGGCGCGATACTGCTCCGGCGAAAGCGCGGGCATGTTCACGGCGTTGATGGCAACGCCGTTTTTCAGATATTCAACAACTTGCTCGGCAATGCGCACGCCCACGATTTCCTGCGCCTCTTCGGTCGAGCCCCCGATGTGCGGCGTGGCGATCACTGGATCGAGCGCAAACAACGGATAGCCGGCCGGCGGCGGTTCGATCGAGAAAACATCGAGAGCAGCGCCTGCGACCTTGCCGGACGCGATGGCGTCGCGCAACGCTTCGTCATCGATCAGCTCGCCGCGCGCAATATTGACGATGCGCACCCCGGCCTTCATCTTGGCGAACGCTTCGTGCGACAGCATGTGCTCGGTTTCGGGTGTCAGCGAAACGTGCAGCGTGATGTAGTCGCTCGCGGCATAGAGATCGTCGAGCGAAACCAGCTCGACGCCGAGATCTTGGGCGATTTGCGAAGTGACGTAGGGATCGCGGGCCACGATGCGCATTTCAAACGCGCGGGCGCGCTTCACGACTTCGCGGCCGATGCTGCCCAGGCCCACGATGCCGAGCGTCTTGCCGCGCAGCTCACTGCCCAGGAACTTTTTCTTCTCCCACTTGCCGGAGCGAGTGGAGGCGTTGGCCGGCGCAATGTGCCGCGCCATCGCGAGCATGACGGCCAACGCATGCTCGGCCACCGAGACGGCATTGCCCCCGGGCGTGTTCATCACCAGCACGCCGGCGGCGGTAGCCGCGTCGAGATCCACGTTATCGACACCCACGCCGGCACGGCCGATGACACGCAGCTTGGGCGCCTTGGCGAGGACTTCGGGCGTCACCTGCACGGCGCTGCGAACTACCAGCGCGTCGGCCTGCGCCAGATGTTGTGCATACTCCTTAGGGCTCGAAACGATGGTGTTCCAGTCCTTCTGAGACTTCAGTAGTTCGATTCCGGCCGCCGAAAGCGGCTCCGCTACAAGAATATTCATTGGATTCGTTATTAAACGCCGGCGTGCTGCGCCACTGCCACTTCAGCGTAGAGCTGTTCCACCGCCGCCACGCCGGAGCCGAACTTCACCGGGTGACCATTGGCATGAAGGATGATTTCGAGACCGGCGATCACGCCGAACAGATCGGCGAAATCGAAATAGCCGAGGTGCGCGATGCGGAAAATCTGCCCCTTCATCGAGCCCTGCCCGTTGGCGATGATGGCGCCGAAACGTTTGCGAAACTCCTTGACGATAACGCCGGAGTCGAGCCCGCGCGGAGCTTTCACCGCGGTCACCGACGATCCCGGCGATCCGGCGGCGAACAGCTCAAGACCCAGCTCCTGCATGGCATTGCGCGTGGCGCGGGCCAGCAGTTGCGCGTTTTCGATCAAGTTGGCCATGCCGACTTCCTTCACGTAGCGCAGCGCTTCGCCCAGTGCCAGGATGATGGCGGTGGAAGGCGTCCAGCTCGATTCGCCGTTCGCGCCGTTCTTCTTTTCCTTCTTGAAGTCGAAGTAATAGTGCGGCAGCGTGGCGCTCTCGGACTGCTTCCAGGCCTTCTGGCTGATCGACAGGAACGCGACGCCCGGCGGCACCATGAAGGCCTTCTGCGACCCGCCGATGACCACGTCGAGACCCCAGCCATCGATATCGAGCGGCATCGTCCCGAGGCCGGTGATGGCGTCGACAATGAACAGCGCCGGCGTCTTGGCGATGGCGTGTCCCATGGCACGAACGTCGTGCGCGGCGCCGGTGGAAGTTTCCGAAGCCTGCACAAACACGCCTTTGGTGTCCGGCGCGGCGGCCAGCGCGGCTTGCACGCGCTCGGGCGAAACAACATCCCCGTACTCGGCTTTGAGTACGTTCACTTCGAGGCCGAAAGCCTTCGTGATTTCCGCCCAGCGCTCGCCGAATTTACCGGCCGAACAAACGATGACCTTGTCGCCGCGCGAAAACAGGTTCGAAACCGAACCCTCCATGGCGCCCGTGCCCGAGGCGGCGAACAACAGGACATCGCCCGAGCCGCCCATAACTTCCTTGAGGTCCGCCAGCACCGACTTATATATGTTGCGGAAATCTTCGGTGCGATGGTGAATATCCGACGCCATCATGGCGCGCAAGGCCGGTGGATAGAGAGGGGTTGGGCCGGGGGTGAGGAGACGCTGTTTCTTAATGTGCATAATTTAGGGCTAAAGTACTAGTTTAGCAGATTAGGCAAGCCGGCATAGCACGGCAGCGGTGTCCAGGACTGGTATGGACTGCTAGGCAAAACGCGGACTAACTAGCTTGCCCCGGAATCGGCCGGGGATCGTGGACATAGAACCGGGTGCAACAAAGATCGCACCAGTAGGGCTTGCGCCCAAAGAGGCGGAAAAGCCAATCGAAAGGGCCACGTCCCGGAGCGATCCGGTTCGAATGGCAGTTGGGGCAAAGGAATCGCATTTCTAAACCTAGCTAATCCACGAAGACCAACCTACGGATACTGAATGCTGATCCGCATGGTATCGCCGGTTTTCTGCTGCGCCTCGATCAAGCGCTCTTTGATCCGGTTGATCGTAGCCTTCGCAGCTTGCACGTCTTCGCGGCTCTTGGGAAACCCAGGTAACCGCTTGTCGATAAATTCGTTGCGAAATAGCTGATCGGAGGCGAGAGGTAATAGAACCTCAAGCTCCTGAAAGGTCAAGTGCAACCCGAGGTTTTTGTTGGTCGTTTTGTGGCCTAGTTTCTTGCCCTCGGACTAAGTACGGGAGGACAGACGTATCTCAAGCATAGCAGAAATTGGCGGCATTCCCCGAAACTAGAAGATCTTGCCGGGCAAATCGATCACGCGGCCGCTAAACCAGCACCGCTTCGGTCTCTTCGCTCGCCGTGAAGTAAGCGCAATCGGGATGGTGGAATACCAGCGCGCTCACGCTCGCCTCGGGCTCCATCATCATGCCTTCGGTGAGTTGCACGCCGATCTCCTCGGGTACCAGCAGCTTCCAGATCCCCTGCTGATCGTCCAGATTCGGACACGCCGGGTAGCCGAAGCTGTAGCGCTTGCCCCGGTAGCGCGATGTGAACCGCTCCTGCATGGTCATCGTGGGCGGATCGGGGAAGCCCCAATCTTCGCGGATGCGCCGGTGCAGCCATTCGGCGCAGCCTTCAGCGGTTTCGATCGCGAGCGCCTGTAGCGCGTGTGCTTTGAAGTACAAGCCGGCTTGTTTGAGTTCTTCGCTCTTCTCCCGAATCCCCGCGCCCGCGGTCACGACGAAAATCGCCAGGTGGTCGCGTGCGCCATCGGCCGGATCGAGGATGTAATCGCTCAGGCACAGGCCTTCCTCACGCCGCTGCCGGCCAAAGCGAAACGTGTGGATCGGACTCCCGGCGCCGCGTGCGAACAAGTGAATGGCGTTTCCCGCCCGCTCGGCCTGGAAAAATTGCCACACGGCTTTCACCTTCATGAAACGCGCGGCCTCACGCTTCAGCTCTTCCACCATGTGGTAGAGTTCCAGGGCCTTTTCGTTGTGCTCCGCCAGATGCTTTTCGAAGTGGCCCTTGTAACCGAGGTGCCGCCCATACAGCATGTGCGGATTGATGTAGCTCCAGATCTCGGCGAGGTGCGGCACGTCGCGCACTTTGCGGTCGAGGTATGGCGCGGCCGGCATCGGCAAGTCCGTGCGAACCTTGCGGCTGCGGACTTCAGTGACGGGCGCAAGCGGCTCCGCGGGCTGCTCGATTTCCATCGGCGGCACAACGTGGGTGTGTACTTGCAAAACCGATTCGCGCGTCGCCGGGTCCATGATCTGGTTCAGCAGCTTCAGCCCCGTCATCGCGTCTTTGGCGTAACATACGGCCTCGCCATAAGCCGGCGCAATTTTGCCGTCGGTGTATTTCTCGGAAAGCGCGGCCCCGCCCACCAGCAGCGGCACGTGAATCTCGTGCTCGCGCAGGTCGCCCGCGGTAATCACCATCTGCTGCGCGCTCTTCACCAGAAGGCCCGATAGGCCGATTGCGTCCGGTGCGTGCTCGCGATACGCTTCGATCAACTTCTCGGGGGGAACCTTGATCCCCAGATTGATGACCCTGTATCCGTTGTTGCTCAGGATGATCTCGACCAGGTTCTTGCCGATATCGTGTACATCGCCCTTCACCGTAGCGAGGATGATCTTGCCGCGGCTCGCCGTATCGGCCTTCTCCATGAAGCCTTCGAGATAACTCACCGCCGCCTTCATGGCTTCGGCCGATTGCAGCACCTCGGCCACGATCAGTTCATTGTTATTGAACAGCCGGCCGACCTCCGCCATCCCAGCCATCAGTGGGCCGTTGATAATGTCGAGCGGTGCCGCGCCCTCAGCGCGCTTCCGTTCCAGATCCTCGATGAGGCCTTCCTTGGTGCCCTCGGTAATGTAGTTGCCCAGGCGCTCATCGAGTGGCAGGGCCGCGGCCTTGGCCTTGTCCTTCTTCACCGCGTGGCGGAAAAACTCCGCAACGGCGGCAATGTGAAACTGGTTGATGGCTGCCTTCTGTTCCGCCGTTTGCTCGCGCCAGTCGTCCGGCGCCGTACGCAATGCGTCGTCTTCGGCCGCCGCCGGCCGTGTGTTGAACAGCAGACTCTCGGCGAGCCGCCGCTCCTCCTCCGGAATCGACGCGAAACGCTCCAGCTTCTCTGCGTTGACGATGGCAAGATCGAGGCCGGCCTTGGTGCAGTAATACAGGAAAACGGAATTGATCACCTCGCGCGCCGCCGCCGGCAACCCGAACGAGATGTTCGAAACGCCCAGCACGGTCTTGACGTACGGGATTTTTTCCTTGATCAGCCGCAGCGCCTCGATGGTCTCGACGGCGCCGCCGATATAGTTGGCGTCGCCGGTCGCACACGGAAATACCAGCGGGTCGATGATGATGTCCTCGACCGGGATGCCGTATTTTTCCGTGAGCAGCTTCACCGACCGCTCGGCTACCGCGAGTTTTCGTTCCCGCGTGAATGCCTGCGCCTGCTGCTTGTCTTCATCGATCGTGCCCACAATCAGCGCCGCGCCGTACGCCCGCGCGATGGGGCAAACGCGCTCGAACTTCTCTTCGCCGTCTTCCAGGTTGATCGAGTTGATCAGGCTCTTGCCCTGGCAATAGGTCAACGCCCTCTCGATGGCCCGCGGGTCGGTGGTATCGATCATGACCGGCGCCTTGATCAGGCGGATCAGGCGCTCGTAGAACGGCGGAATATCCTTGATTTCCTCGCGATCGGTGGATTGCAGGCAAACGTCGATAATATGCGCGCCGTTTTTAACTTGCTGCCGCGCGATCTCAGCCGCCTGCTCCCACTTCTCTTCCGCGATGAGTTTCTTGAATGCGCGCGACCCGATGACGTTAGTGCGCTCACCCACGATAAGCGGACGGTTGCTGTCCTCGGCTTCGACCGGCTCGATGCCCGAGTAATAGGAGCGATGTTCCCGCGCTTTGGGCACGCGCGGCTTTTTGCCGTCCACGATCTGCGCGATCGCGCGAATGTGCGCGTCGGTCGTGCCGCAGCAGCCACCCACCAGGTTCAGCCATCCGTGCGCCACGAATTTCTCGAGCTGCGCCGCCAGACTTTCGGGCGTCTCGTCATATTTCAACTGCTCATTCGGCAGTCCGGCATTGGGATAGCAGGAAACCGAGGTCCAGGCGAGCTCGCTGAGCGTCCGCAAATGGTCAGTCATGAACTCAGGACCAGTGGCGCAGTTCAACCCGACCGACAGCAGCTCCCCATGCGAAATCGAGGTCCAGAAAGCTTCGGCGGTCTGCCCCGCCAGCATCGTTCCGGTGGCTTCAATGGTTCCCGAAACCATCACCGGAATCCTTCGTCCTAACTCCTTCTTTAACTGCTCTATACCGAGCAAACCGGCTTTCACGGCGCGGGTGTCGTTGCAAGTTTCGAGCAGCAGAATGTCCGCGCCGCCGTCGATAAGTCCTTTTGCTTGTTCGTAATAGGCCTGGCGAAGCTGGTCGAACGTGATACCGCCGCCCACCGAAATGACCTTGGTGGTCGGTCCCATCGAACCCGCCACCCAGCGGGGCCTGGCGGCTGTGGAAAACTCGTCGGCCGCCTGCCGGGCCAGTTTCGCCGCCTGCGCATTGAAGTAGTGTACTTTATCTTGTAACCCGAACTCAGCCAATACGATACTCGTACTACCGAAAGAATTAGTTTCGATAATGTCCGAGCCCGCTTGGAGATAAGCCCGATGTACGTCGGCAACCGCCTCCGGCCGCGACTTGACCAGGTACTCCATGCACCCGTCGAGCGCCGGGCCGTCTTCAGCGGTGAGCTTCTGCTGATGCAGCATCGTGCCCATCGCGCCGTCGAGCACGAGGATGCGTGTCGCGAGAGCGTCGTGAAGTGCGCGAAGCCGGTCTTTCGGATCGGTCATAACGGAGCCGGAAATCTTTCTATTTTAGCAGGTAGGGCGATCAAGCCAACCAGGGGGTCGGTTCTTCCAGCTGAACCACCCACTGGTTGCGGCCCCGGAGTTTGGCCTGGGAAAGGGCGCGCTCGGCCTTCGCAACCAGGTCGTCGAGTGCCATTTCGGAGCCGGAGGCGGCGGTGGCGGCACCCAAGCTGATGGTTACGAGCGGGCCGTTTGACGCTCCGGCATGCGGGATGGCAAGCTCTAAGACCTTGTTGCGCAAGCGCTCAGCGACCACAGCGGCGCCCGCGCGGTCCGTCGAAGACAGCAGCACGCCGAATTCCCCGCCGCCGCTATAGGTCACCAGATCGTCCGGGCGGTAGAGAGACCCTTGGACGGCAGTGGCGATACGCTGGAGGCATTCGTCGCCAGCCGAGCGGCCATATATGCGGTTGAATTCGGCAAAATCGTCGATATTGATCACAATCAGCGAGAGCGGCCAGCGGGAACGCCAATCCCGCCGCCAAGCCCGATTGAGGTTGGTTCGAAAGTCTCTCTCGTTGCCCAATTTGGGGACGTCTTCCACCTCCGGCAGGCCAGGCGGCTGGTGTTTGCCGATGGCAGAGCGCAGCTTTGCTCCTAACTCCAGCGGATTCAGTGGCTTTGAGACGCAATGGGTGGCCCCGGCCATGAGCGAGGCCTCCAATTGGGCAGCCGATTCGTCATCAAACAGCACCACCAGCGGAATAGCCTTATTGAGAGCGCGTACCTGCTTGCAAGTCGTTAGGAATATGTCGGTTGTGAGGTCGACAATCACTGCGGCAACCTTCGAGCCGCCAGTGAGTTGCCTGGCGACCTCGGCCGCCGTCGCGACGGTTGGGTGGAAACCTAGGGACTCTAAACTCGACATCAAATGGTCGCGTGCCGCGCCATCATCCTGCAGAACCAGGACGGACATGCAGTGTTCTCCGTTATGGTTGGAATCGGCGGAAATCCAATGGGACTTTAGGGCGCTTTGCAATAGAATCAATCCGGAGAGGGCAAACAGGATGAGATTAAAAGACCGCATCGCGGTGATTACGGGTTCGGGGTCCGGGATTGGACGGGCGTCGGCCATCGAGTTTGCGCGTGACGGGGCGAGCGTAGTGGTGGCGGACATTCATCTTGCGGGAGCGCGGGAGACCGTTGCGCGTATCGAGCAGATCGGTGGCACTGCGCACGCGGTTGAGACGGACGTTTCGAATCCGGAATCGGTGCGGAACCTGGTGCGCGAAACGCTGCGCGTCTATTCCAAGGTGCACGTGTTGTTCAACAACGCGGCGATTCAGGTGAACAAGACCGTGGAGGACACGACCGTCGAGGAGTGGAACCGCGAGATGTCGGTGAACGTGGGCGGCGTGTTTCTGTGCTCGAAGTTCTTTCTGCCGCACCTGCGCGCGACCAAAGGCTCGATTGTGAACATGTCGTCGGTGAACGGATTTTTTGTCGAGCCGATGTGCGCGGGCTATTGTGCGACCAAAGCGGCCATCATCGGACTGACGAAAGCCATGGCCATCGATCACGGAAAAGAAGGGATTCGCGTCAACTGCATTTGCCCTGGCTACATCGACGCCGGGCTTGCCGAGGGATACTTTCAGGCCCAGCCCGATCCTGCGGCGGCGCGCGCGGCGGCGGGCAAATTGCACGCGCTGTGGCGCATCGGCCGGCCGGAGGAAGTGGGGCGGCTCGCCGTGTTTCTGGCGAGCGACGATGCGTCGTTCGTGACGGGATCTGCATATGTGGTGGATGGAGGATTCGGGTCGGGGCTGCCACCGGGGAGCTAGTGGTGGCTTGAGGCGGGGAGCCCAATACCGATCTGGGACCACGGAGCGGCGGCGTCATGCTAGTCACGAAGCCGGCGGAAGCAGGTGGTCTGGTACTGGTTTTCTGAGTTGTGAAAGTCGCGAGCCGGTGGTGAGATACGCGAAATCGTAGTATCTGGCTGGCTTGGACTCCCGGTAGCGTATGCACGAATTGTGAAGGTACTCGGTACCGCCAGTACTAGCGCCAGACGTTCGTAATTTTGATCCACGCTCGGCCATTACAACGATGCGAAAATCTGAAGATTGAGAAACAGCGGAATCGGTGATAACATCGCCGCTGCCTTCAGAATTACAAAATCCAACGTGGACATAAGGGGCAACGCATGCGAACTTCTAAGTTTTTTCTGATTACAATCTGTTGGTCTGTTTTGTTAGCTGTACCGTGCGTGGCGGACCAATTTTCATTCCTCTTCGATAGTGGAACTCACAGGTTCACTACTATAGTCCCGCCAGGCCCTACGCTCTTTAGTGGCGCAGAAGGCATCAACAACAGTGGCGAAATAACTGTTGACAACGTCGGTCCTTTCAACGATTCCAGTTACATTGATAGTAAAGGTGTTTTTGTGCCCATCAGTGTTCCTGGCGCAGTCGACACTAGTGTAAGAGGCATCAATAACTTGGGCGAGACAGTCGGGTCCTATTACAGTAGTGGCGCGCCTCACGGATTCATTGACAACAATGGTACCTTCACGACGTTGGATGTTCCCGGCGCTATCAACACCAACCCCATCGCAGTCAATGACAGCGGAGAGGTTGTTGGGTTCTACGCTATCCCATTTGGGGGAAACGCATTCATCGACAACGGTGGTGTCCTCACAACGTTCAGTATCCCGGGTGCTACCCAAACGACAGCATGGGGGGTCAACAACGCCGGTGAGATTGTTGGGAGCTATTTGATCGCTGGCACCAACCATGCTTACCTGGACAATGGTGGCGTGTTCACCACCATTGATGTTCCCGGCGCAACAACATTCATTCTCGCAAGCTCGATAAATAACTTAGGAGAGATCGTTGGAGACTATACGGACAGCTTCGGTAATTTCCACGGATTCCTTGATGTTAACGGCACCATCAAGGTTTTCGATGTCCCGGGGGCGACAAACACTTTCTTAGAGGGTATCAATGATAAGGGTCAGATTGTCGGGGTCTATGATGCCTCGGCTCCTATTTCCGAGACCCCGGAGCCATCTGGCGCCTCACTGATGACACTCGCGTGTCTCGCGATGCTGGGTTTGATGCGATTGCGTCCAAAACGGACTTAACGTCGGGCCTAACCTGCCCCGTGCTTGCCCATACAAGCCTCAGGGGCGCTCTGAGTAAGCTCCACGCGGCAAATTTGTCGGGGGAAACCTGGGGACACGGCAGCGGACAAGTTGCATGCGCTGTGGCGCATTGGCCGGCCGGAGGAAGTGGGGCGGCTTGCGGTGTTCCTGGCGAGCGATGACGCCTCGTTCGTGACGGATCGGCGTATGTGGTGGATGGCGGGTTTGGATCGGGGCTGCCGCCGGCGAGTTAGACGGCCTGTTTCGTCGACGAAAAAATAGACACGAGCGAAGATAGTTCGGTGTATACTAACCCGAACCTGGGCCCTACCCCTGCCCAGAATGCCAGATCGAAACCCTAGCTGAGGAGGATGCAGATGAAGAAGACCGAGCGGCTCTTTGCTTATGCGCTGTTTCTCATGCCGGTATTCTGGGCGAGAATGCCCGGATCTCCGTTGAAAGTTAGCGACCCTCGACCCTCATAGGCTACGCGACGGCAGTTCGCTTCGCAATCGGCTTCTGGGAAACCGCATTGGTCATGGCGGACAGGAGCACTGGAATCTGGCGATGGCCGATGACTTTGCGGAACTGCCGCTCGGCAACCAGCAATCCAGATCCAACCCAGCGCTCGATCTGATCGCCGGGCTGCCAGCGTTTCACGTTCCGGCAGACGGTTTCGACGATGGAGAAGGCAGATTCGATGACGTTGGTGCAGCTCAGTGTCCGGCGGAGTTGATCCGGTACCCGCAGCCGATGGACTGTGAGCGTCTCCTCCATGCCCTCTTCCAGGCTGCGCGCCGCGCTCGGATTGAGATCCATCAGTTCACGGTGCAATTTCTCCAAGGCGCGTTTGGCGTCGGAGTACTCCGACATGGCGTAGGCGTTCTGGAGTTTCTTTTTGATATCGCCTTTATGTTCGTCGGGCAAGTGATCCACGACGTTCCGTTTCTTATGGACCTGACAACGTTGGATGAAAGCCGCTTCCCCGGCATGGCGGCGCACCGCCGCGTGCAGCGCTTTGCCACCGTCCAGAATGTAAAGCCGCGGCGTCGAAAAGTCCAACCCTCGCTCCACCAACTCGCCCAACAGAGCGCTCACCACGGTCGCGTTCTCCGTCGCCCCCTCGCGGATGCCCAGCACGGTCTTGGTTCCATCGCAGCCAATGCCAAGGGCTACGATCATCTGCCGGTCTTTGAATGGAGTCCCGTCGATCAGCACCGCGCATAAGCGCAACTCGCCCAGCGGCCGCTCCATCAACTGTTTCACCTTCTCCCGGCTGGCTTCGATGAAGTTCTCACTAACCGCCGACTTCTCGATTCCGTAGGCATTCTGGAAATCCTTCACCACGGCTCCGTAGTTGCGCGTCGAGAGTCCGCGCATCATCTTGTCCCACACGCTCGCTTGCATTGGCCCACTACGCTGAAACAATTCGTAGCTGCCTAAATGCTGTTCCCGTTTGTCAGCCGTGCGTAGGCGCGTTCTGCGGATCGGCACCTTCTGGCCGTCCACCACGCAATAACCATCTTCCTTGCCCCAACGCTGTGCCCTGCGCCCTTCGTGTTGCTGGTGGCGCTCACCGGCCAGCGACTTTACTTCCTCGTCCATCACCAGGTGCATCAGTTCCAGACCAGCCTGCCGCAGCAAGTTGCCCACGCCCTGCTGTAACAAGCCGACGATCTCGGCCAGCGGAAGGATCATCTGGATGTTGGGATTCTGTTCGATGGCGATCCGGCGGAACTGCTGCACGGCCCGTTGTTGTTCTATCTGGTATCGTCTCTTCATAGCGACTCTCTCCTTTTTCTTGGCAGAAAAATCGACCCTCGGCCCATTATGGCCGGGGGTTTGAGAGTCGCTACTTTCTACGAACTATCGGGCATCCTCTTCTGGGCTCCCGCATCATTGCTTGCGCAAAGCCCCTTTGACGGCACATGGCGCACCAATATGGACCAAGCCAAGCTATCACCGAAGCCTAACGTCTTTTCGCTGAACAAAGCCATGTATGAGTGCTCCAGTTGCGTTCCGAAGGTCAACGTGAAGGCCGATGGGCAGGACCAGTCCGTTACCGGCCAGTCGTATGACACGATCAGCGTGCACGAAGTGGATGCCAAGTCGATTGCAATTACGACCAAGAAGAGCGGCAAGACGGTGAGCGAGCAGACTCGGACTGTGTCTGACGACGGCAAGACGTTGACGGTGAAGACTACCCTCCATCCGGAGAACAGCGATCAAACGGTGAGCGCGGAAGTTACGGCCACGCGGGTAGGAAAGGCACCGGCCGGAGCGAATGGGACTTCTGGCTCGTGGCGAAGCGACAAGATTACACAGAGTGAAAATGGCCTTACGACAACTTACACGAGCAGCGCCGATGGGCTGAGTATGTCAACACCGACAGGCGTGAGCTACACGGCGCAACTGGACGGCAAAGACTACCCGGTCAAGGGATCGTATACCTTCAACTCAGTCTCCCTGAAGCGCGTTGGTGACCGCACGATCGAGGAGACGGACAAGCGTGACGGCAAGGTAGTCTTCGTACTGAAAATGACCGTCGAGCCCGATGGGAAGAAAATGACCGTGGTCTCGACAAATAAGCAGACCGGCCGAACAGCCACGTACGTCGCCGAGAAGCAGTAGGCGCCCTCCGGCTTCAGATGCTGAGGCCCCTTGGCCTCAGCTTCCTTTGGCAGCTCGGTACCGGGCAGCCACGCGTGCTACCAGGGTTCCTTGACCGGCCTTTTCTGACAATCCGGCTCGTCGGGGCGGAAGAAACAGCGCACTTCCCTCCAGTCTCCGGTCTTCTTTTCCTTCTCTCCCGGCTTTCCGTTGATGCGCTCGTTCCACTGGTCCTCGATGGCTTGGGTTTGGTTCGGGTTCATCGCCCAGGAAAGGGGAGCGCCCCCACCCTCGAACTGAAAGGTCGCGTTACGGACTTTGACGTCCATCAAAGACCACCGCTCACGGAAGCGGGCGAGTTCATATTGGTCGCGGACCTTCTGCGCGTTGGTGCGCACGTTGAATAGGGCATCAAGGGGCGCGTAGGTCTGATAAAACCAGCCCTTGTAGACGGCGGACGGAGTGTTATCGGTGGGAAAAGACCGGATCTGGATGAACAGGATGTCGGGCCGCTTACGCTTATCGATCTGGCTGAGCACTTGATCGAGCCAATTGAGCAAAGTGAATACGCCGTAGTTGTCGTAGTAACCACCGTCCACCACGTGGTACTCAGGCTTGGCGGAAACGGCGCGCGCGCTGGGAGTGACATAAGGGAATGTGGCGGCCAGGCGGACAGCAGTAACGACTGGAAGGTCAGTATTCGGGTAAAGGTCCGAGAACGTCCGGGCTAGGTGTTGGTTTTCCGGATCAGGAGAAAAGTCAGAAGTGGAAAGCAGCATCGCCTCGCCGGTTTCCGCAATGGTGGCGTTGAAGATGACGGCTGGCCGCCACCCATCCAGCACGCCGTCGCGCCAATTGGAGAGGTTGGCGTGGATATCGCCACGATAACGCCATGTTTCCTCGAGGGCCCAGCCGCGATCGATCAGACTGTCTTCGGTGCTGCGTCGGAGATAAGGGAAGAAAATGTGGAAAAAGTCGTTATAGACCAGCGAGCAGGCGATATCATCGAGTGACGGGCTTTCGGCGTCTTGCACGATCCGGTCAGCGAGATCCACGCGCCCCTGGGGAAAACCGTGTACCTCATATCCGAACTTATACTGGTTCACGAAGAACATGGTTCCGACCGCGCCGCCGGAGACGGCGCTGAGCGCAGCTATCGAATTGGCGAATTCCGGAATCTGCTGCTGCAATCCCATTAAGACTCGCGCGGTCCAAGCAGCGGCCTGAATTCCGCCACCGGCGGTTGCCACCACAACAACACGTCCATGAGGATGCTCGGGAGAGCCCGCCCCCATCCTGCCGGGCGCGGTGAGCACTTGAGCCGGATAAATGGACTGGATGGAGACGCCGCGCCGCACTGAGTAGTAATGGTCGGACCGGAGAGCCGAATTGCCGATGGCGCAAAGGATGGCCAAAGGCAGCAGAAGAGGAACGCGGAACCGATCGAGAAAAAAGGCAGCCATGGACAGGATCCAATGGCTCAGCACGAGGAGGATGAGGACGTAGGCAATAGCCGGGACAGAGAATTCCCTTTCGCCAAGATGGTTCTGCTTCCAGGAACCTATCAGCCAAAAGAGCACGGCGGAAAGCGCCGGCATGAACCACTTCCCCGGAAACGGTTGGCCGGTGGTCGGATCGAGATATCCGGTACGGAGTTCCTCGGGGATCTTCAGGCTGAGCCTGCCGAACGTTTCAACGATCATCTTTGGAAGGATTCGCTGGCCGTCCGCTTTGCACAGCACCCTTTTGAATCCAGGCAAGAGATTTGGGAAGCGTTCGGCCGCTGGGACCTTGTATTTTGGACCGAACAGGACAGCCAGAACCAAGTTGGCGCACCCAGCGACATAAGCTACGAGTAAGCCCGCCATCGCTGCGCCGAGGCGCCACGGCCACCCCTCATCGCGCCATGGCCCAGCAACCGTGCCAGCAAGCATTGGAACAGTGAGAAGAAAACCACCGGCGATCCAGAGCCAGCTCAATTGGCTTCTCTTCAGAGCCGGGGCAACCTTAAAGCGCTTTCCGTCCAGTAGCACGACGCGAGTGACCACCATAATGCTCCAGGAAAGCATGACAGCGGCAATCATGGCGTAGAACACGTTCACTGGACGGAGCAGGAAGAGGTTGCCGAGGATTGGCCTTGTTTCGGGAGCGACTGCGAGAACGGGCAGGCCGATCAGGACGGTGGCCATTAGAATGGGAACACGAAGCAGATAAAGATAGGCGAGAACGGCGCCCGCGCAGGCAATAAACTCGGGGATTCGTTCGAGCCATGACGGCTCGTGTTCGGCCGAATTCGTGTCCATAAGGCCAAACGCGCACGTCAGCTTGCAATCACCGCTGGCGACGCTGACTCCCCCGGAGGACCACCGGGCGCGAGGGCTCTGAGTAACACTCAAGGCCCATATGGGCGCGTGTGATCCAGATTAGTAACACGATTTATACGCGAAAGCAAGGGAATTATCAGTGACAATGTGAAGAATTGGTTTGGAATTCTTCTACCGCAGACTCGCGGGGATGGCGACGGCGCTCACCAGGCGCGGGGGCTGGCCGGGATCTTGCGTGATCTCGATTTCGCGGGGTTGCTGGTGGCAATCGGGAAGAGGGGTCACAGAGTAGTAGTTGAGACTGTAGCGCAGGCTGCGGTGCAGTTGCGCGACGCAGACGTGATCGCGGATGGGAGCAACGGCATTCCAGAGGGGGCGCGCGGAGGCCGCGCGGTCTACTTCAGGCAAAACGCGTAATTCGATGCCGACTGTGCCGGCTGTGATGGCGGCGGCTAACAAGGCGACGGCAGCACCCCGAGAACCGGTGCGATCGAGATACCAGACGGCGACGGCGGCGAGCGCGGGGAGAAGCCAGGTCCAGTGGAAGGGCGGCAGCGTGGACCGCGAGATACCGGCGGCGAGCGCTGTGGGCAGGATCGCAGCGATTGGGCCGAGTAAGACAAGCAGAGACGCGGCGGTAACGAGGACCCAGCGGGAGCGCTTGGCGTCGGCTAGCGTAATTCCGGCGAGAGCGGCCAGCGCGGGCACGAGTGGCAGAATGTAGCCGGGCAGCTTGTTGCGTGACGCGGAGAAGAACAGAAACCCAAACAGCACCCACGCGAGCAAGAAGCGGTGGCGCGTGTCGGTATAGAGTGAGCGGCGCGCGATGGGGATGAGCGCGGGAATCCAGGGGAACAAAGCGCCCACGATGACAGGCGCGTAATACCAGAACGGCTGGCCGTGCGCGCGTTCGGGCGTTGCGAAGCGCGCGAATTGCTGCTGCCAGAAGAATGTTTCGAGGAACGGGCGGCCGTTGCGCAGGAAGCAGAGCACGTACCAGGGCAGCGCGACCACGGCGAACGCGGCGATGACGGTGGGGCGGAACCAATCGAGCAAGCGGCGGCGGCCCGACCAGACGAGCGGCACAGCGAGCACCAGGGGCACGAGTCCCTTAGCGAGTACGGCTACTCCGAGCAGGGCGGCGGCGACGGGCAGCCAGCGGCGATCGCCGCGCTCGAGCCAGCCGAGCGAGAGCAGCATGGCGGCGGCGAAGGCGGCGGACATCGGCAAGTCGGTCGTGCCGACGTGGCTGAAGGCGAGCCAGGCGGCTGAGGTCGCGAGGATGGCGGTGGCGTAGGCGGCAGCAGGGTCGCCGAATTCGCGGCGCAGCACCCAATAAAAGAAGATCAGGAAGGCTACACTCGCGAGGGCGATGGGGAGTCGCGGAGCGAGGTCGTCGCTCAGGCCGAGGCGGAATGCGGCGGCTTCCATCCAAAAAAGCAGCGCGGGTTTTTCGAACCAGGGCTCACCCCAGAGACGTGGCGTGATCCAGTCGCCGGAGTGCGTCATTTCGCGGGCGATGGAGGCGTACCGGGGCTCATCGGGACCGCTCAGGCCGGCGGCGGTGAGGCCGAAGAAATAGAGAAAGAAGGCGAGGGGAATGGCGGCGAGGAAGCGGAGGGAGCGGGGCATCGGAGTTTTAATGGTAGGACAGGTGGTGGTGGGTGTCTATTTGATCCAGGTGCCGCGCGTATCGGAAGGGTGTGGGCGGGTTTCAGAGTACCTCACTTTTCGGGAATTGGTAAGGTGGGCTCTTTGGACCGCTAGCAGACCTTCGCGTAACGACGGATAATCGAAGCGGTGCTAATCTATGAAACCATTCCAGTGCGCCATTGCACTCGTTCCCTTCACAGCGATACTCCTTGCCGCGCAAAAGATGCCCAACGACACAGTATGCCCCACCGTACTCGGAATCTATCCTATCGGTTTCAAGATCGATCAGCCATTGCGTCAACGTGCGCGATTTGAGATCCGAACCTGCAGGAATGGGCTCGATATTCAGCTTCTGGGCTTCAAAGCGAATGCGAGCGCGCCTTCACTTATGGAAGGCGGTTCCCCCATTGAACTATTGATCCAGACTGGAACGCTCCTGGTGATACAAATGATGGCGGGCAGCAGTGATCCGACTCTAGTTGCACAGTTTCAAAAGGGGAACCCTGTGCTTCTTGGCCGAGAGGATGGCGTGGGCGGAATCACGTACAGCGAGGATCACAAAGACGGTGATTACGCGATCATTACAATACCGCAGAAGAGTTTTCCCGATGTGTATGGCAAATTTCCAACCGTGCCGCCGCACCGATACCGACTCAAGATTTTCGAAGACTGAGCCTCCGCAACCATCACAAAACGACATCCACGTTACCTACGAAACGGAATTGCGATTGGTAAACGGTGTTATCGGAGCGGGGCTGGGCATGCCGATCTAACCTCTTATAATGAATTTCAAGTGCGATTTTCCAAACTAGCCGGCATTCTGGCTCTCGCTCTGCTCTTGCGCGGCGATGTGCGCAACTGCGCTTGCGACGTCGCGAAGCCGGAGACGATGGCGGCGAAGGAGTGCGGGCTTTGCCGCGAGGCGGAGAAGCAGGCGGCCGATGCGGCGGTGTTTTTTCTGAAGGACATCAATCCGAACAAGCCGAATCGGTGGCTGGCGCTGCCGCGCGTCCACACGCACGCGTTCTACGATTTGCCGCCGGAAGTGCGCCTCGCGCTGTGGAATGCGACGATCGAGAAGGCCAGATCGCTGTGGGGGGATCAATGGGGACTGGCGTTCAACGGCGATGAGCGGCGCACACAGTGCCATCTGCACATCCATATTGGCAAGCTGCTGGACAATGTGGAGACGCCGAACGTCGTGGTGGTGGACGGCCCGGCCGATATTCCGATTCCCACCGACGGCACTGGATTCTGGGTGCATCCTGTGGGCGGCAAGCTGCACGTGCACTCCGGTGAGCAAGTGACCGAATTTGTTCTGATGAGGTGACCTTTCAGGTAAACATGGAATTACTCGAGATTGCGAAGCTGCCGACGGAAGAGAATTCGGCGATTCACTTGAACCCGCTGGATAACGTGGCCATTGCGCGCGTGCCGCTCTCAGCGGGCATGAAGCTGCGGGTGGACGGCGTGCCGATTGATGTGCTGGATGCGGTGCCGGCGGGACATAAGATTGCGTTGGCGCGCATCCAAGCGGGTGAGATGGTGCATCGCTACGGGCAGGCGATCGGGCGTGCGAAGCAGACCATCGAGCCGGGACGCCATGTCCACACACACAACGTTTCGTACGAGGAGCTGGCGTTCTCGTATCAATTTCCGGAAGGCGAGCTTCCCTACCCTTCGCTGCCGAAGGACATGCCGACGTTTCGCGGCTACCTGCGCGAGGACGGGCGTGCGGGGACGCGGAATTACATCGCGGTGGTGGCGGCGAGCAATTGCGCGGCGCACACGGCCGAGCTGATCGCAGCCAGTTTCGATGAGGAACGGCTGCCGCCGAACGTGGATGGCGTGGTGGCGTTTCCGCATGGCGATGGATGCGGCGAAACGATCGGGCCCGATACGGAGCAGCTTCACCGCACGCTCGCGGGCGTGCTGGCGCATCCCAATGTTTCGGCGGCGATCATTCTGGGCCTGGGATGCGAAGTGAACCAGATCGATCATTACCTGGGGCCGAATGCGCCGCGTAGTTCACGGTTGATGGGGATGACGCTGCAAGGGAGCGGCGGCACGCGCGGGGCGCTCGAAGCCGCGAGGCGGGAGATCCACAAGTGGATGGAGCAGGCCGCGGCGGAGCAGCGCACGGAGATTCCGGCGTCGAAGATTACATTGGGACTGAACTGCGGGGGGTCGGACTCGTTCTCTGGTATCACGGCGAACCCGGCGCTGGGGCTTTGCTGCGATTCGCTGGCGGCGATTGGGGCCTCATTCGTGCTGGCGGAGACCACGGAGTGTTTCGGCGCCGAGCATCTGCTGGTTCAACGCGCGCGCAGCCGGAAGGTGGCGGAGCGATTCCTGAGCTTCATCACGGGCTACAAGCAATACTTGAACCGGTTCGGCGGGAGCTTTGACGACAACCCGTCGCCCGGAAATAAAGACGGCGGGCTGACGAACATTCTGGAAAAATCGCTGGGCGCGGCGGCGAAGGCGGGGAGTACGCCGCTTATGCAAGCGGTGGATTATGCGGAGCGCGTGACGTCGCCGGGATTTGTTTTCATGAACACGCCGGGGTACGATCCGGTTTCGCTCACGGGACTCGCGGGGGGCGGCTGCAATCTGATCGCTTTCACGACCGGCCGCGGCAGTGCCATCGGTTTCCCATCGATTCCGGTGATTAAGATCGCGACCAACAGCAACACCTACCGCCGCATGCGCGACAACATGGACATCAACGCCGGCGTGATTGCCGATGGCGAAGAGAGCCTGGAAGCGGTGGGACGCGAGATATTCGAGACCGTGCTGCGCGTAGCGTCAGGCGAACGGACGTGCGCCGAGAGGTTAGGGCACAAGGAATTCGTGCCGTGGCGGATTGGGCCGGTGCTGTAGGGGGGACGCAAGATGGCCCGTCGACTGGACAAGCGGCAGGTCGAGTTGATCGACGCAATCGGAAAACTGATCGCCAGCTATGAGAGCGCGAGCGGCAAGCGGGTGATGGAAATTTCGGTTCGCGGGACGAGGACTATAAGGACGAATATTTCGAAACGGGATCGTCAGAAATCAGCGTAAGGGCAGAGGCTTGTCCGAGCCGAAGATTGTGAAACATCCCGGTGCGGATCGTTAATACTTGACTTATGCCAGTCGTCTCCATTACGCGTCTTCGCGTTCGGTCGTGGCTCTATTTCCCCGCGTTCTTTTTTCAGACGCTGCGAATTGCCCGCCAAGCTGTGAGGGCCGACGGCATCCTCGCGGTCAAACTGCTGAAGGATCGCGCCAAGACGTTCTGGACGGGCACGGTTTGGTCGTCTGAGGAATCGGTGAAGGCGTTCATGCTTGCAAAGCCCCACGGACCTACAATGCGAAAGCTGCTTAACTGGTGTGACGAAGCCGCTCTGGTTCGCTGGACGCAGGATGGAGCGGAACTTCCTTCCTGGGAGGAGGCGCACAGGCGAATGCAGCAGCAGGGACGGCCATCGAAGGTGTACCACCCATCGGCGGCTCACACGGCCCACGCCATCACCGCGCCAGCAGCAGGCCAAACCCGCGAACTGCGCTTCAAGTGAAGGCAGGCGAATCAGGTTAAGCAACGGAACCCCTCGCCGTCCTCCGCTACAATAGGGAGAATGTTTCGAGCCATCGCGTTAACAATTCTGACAACTTTAGCGCTCTGGTCAGCCGATACGGCACCGGCCAAGAAATCCGCTTTCGATAAGCCGACACTCGAGGCTTACGTGCGCCACGTGTTCGTGTGGAATGCGCAGGTCAAGGTCGAGATTGGCGATCCGAAGCCGTCGCCCATGCCGGGATTCTCCGAGGTCAAGGTGCACGCCTCGCAGGGCGCCGCCACCGCGGATGAGACGCTCTACGTGTCCAAGGACGGGCAGAAAATCGTGCGCGGCAGCGTCTATGACGTGGCGCAGAATCCGTTCAAGCCCGAGCTAGACAAGCTGCACACGGACCTACAGCCGAGCATGGGGACGCCGGGCGCGCCCGTGGTGATAGTGCTATTCAGTGACTTCGAGTGCCCGTTCTGTAAAGATGAAGCCAAATCGCTGCGCGCGAACCTGCTGGCAACTTATCCGAAGGAGGTCCGGCTGTATTTCAAAGATATGCCGCTCAGCCAGATTCATCCCTGGGCAATGCAGGCCGCGATTGCCGGCCGCTGCATTTTCAAGCAGAATCCCGCGGCATTCTGGGACTATCACGATTGGATCTACGAAGCTCAGACGGACATCACCGCGGATAATCTGAAGTCCAAGATTATGGAATTCGTGAAGGGCCGCGAGATTGACCCGCTCCAGCTCGAGCATTGCATGGACAGCAAGGCTACGGAGCCCGAGATCGAGAAAACGATTGCCGAGGCCAAGGCGCTGGGTGTGGGCGGGACGCCGACGCTGTTTGTAAACGGCCGCCTGCTGACGGGCCAGGCAGCCACCTGGGCGAGCCTGCGCCAGATCATCGACTACGAAATCGAATATCAGAAGACCGCCAAGAACGCCGGAGAAGACTGCGGCTGCGAAGTGAAGTTGAGCACGCCCGGGCTCAAGTAGGAAACCCGGATGCGCCGTTTCCAACGCCTGTTTCCTGCCCTTGCCGCCTGTGTGGTGCTGGCGCTCTATGCCGCGCCGCCAACAACCACCGCGACGCCGTCGATCGATCCCGAGCGTGTGCTGCACCACATCAAATACCTCGCGTCGCCCGAGCTGCGCGGCCGCGAGACGGGTTCGCCGGAACTCGAGAAAGCAGCGGACTACATTGCGCACGAGTTTAAAACGATTGGCCTCGCGCCCGTCGACGGGAAGAGCTATTTTCAGGCGTTCCCCGTGACGACGAACGCCAAGCTCGGCCGGGACAACCGCTTCGAATACACCGAACGCGGGAAAACAATTCGCCTGAAAAATGGCGAGGACTTTCTCCCGTTCAACTTCTCTTCCCGCGGCAAAGTGGCGGCGCACGTGGTGTTCGCGGGCTACGGCATCACGGCCCCGGAATACAATTACGACGACTACCAGGGCTTGGACGTCAAAGACAAGCTGGTGCTCATCATGCGCCACGAGCCGCAGGAGTTTGACGAGCACAGCGTGTTCGACGGCAAGGTTTACACCGAGCACGCGCAGTTCTCGAGCAAGGCCACCAACGCCAAAATGCACGGGGCGCGCGGCGTGATTCTCGTCAACGATACGTTCAATCATCACGGAGAATCCGACGATCTGGAAAAGTTCGGCCGCACGGTCGGGCCCGGCGACGCAGGAATTCCGTTCGTGCAGGTCAAGGAAGAAGTGGCGGCGCGCTGGATTTCCGACGCCGGAAAGAACCTGGAGGACATCGGCGCGGCGATCGACAAAGACCTGAAGCCGCAGTCATTCGCTCTACCGGACTCCATCGAAGTGCGCGAGGACGTAGACGTGGAGCGCGTCGTGAAGACGGTCCACAACGTGGTCGGCTACCTGCCCGGAGAGACCAACGAGTACACCATCATTGGTGCGCACTACGATCATCTTGGCCTGGGAGAGCAGTTTTCCATGGCTCCCTCGCTCGCGGGCACGGTGCATCCGGGTGCGGACGATAATGCATCGGGGACGGCCGGCGTGATCGAGCTGGCGCGCTGGTTTGCCGGGCAGCCGAAACAGAAGCGCGGCATTCTGTTCCTGACGTTCGCGGGCGAGGAGCTCGGCCTGCTGGGATCGAGCTATTACGTGAACCATCCGGATCTGCCGCTCGATCGCGCGGTGGCTATGATCAATCTCGACATGGTCGGGCGCGTGCGCGAGGGCAAGGTGTACATTGGCGGCGTCGCGACCGGCACAAACCTGCGGTCCACGCTCGAACCGGTTCTGGAGCGCTACCAGCTGCACCTCGATTTTTCGGATACCACGGGGTACGGATCGAGCGATCACACCTCCTTCACGACCAAGCAGGTGCCTGTGCTGTTTTTCTTTTCGGGCTTGCACGCCGATTATCACAAGCCGAGCGACACCTGGGACAAGATCGACGCGCCCGATGAGGCCAAATTGCTGGACCTGATCGCCGAAGTGGCGGCACAACTTTGTGCGGAAGCCGACCGGCCGCAATTCGTTCTTGTCAAGGAGCCGGAAAACCCGCACGCAGGGACGATGGCGGGAGCCGCCGGGTCGGGATACGGACCGGAATTCGGCAGTGTGCCGGATTTCACCGAAATTCCGAACGGAGTTCGCTTCGCCGATATTCGGGCGGGCACGCCGGCAGCGCAAGCCGGCCTTAAGGCGGGCGATATACTGGTAGAGTTCGATGGAAAGCCGATTGGCAATCTTTACGATTTCACTTACGCCCTGCGCAGCAAGAAGCCGGGCGAGATGGTGACTGTAAAAGTCCTGCGCGGAACCGAAACAGTGACCGCCTCGGTGTTGCTGCGCGAAAGGAAGTAAACTATTTCCCCGATGCTGCCGATTCTTTGTTTGAGGCTCGATGCCTGATCCACTGAAAATTGCCTCTATCGCGTTGGGTGGCCGCGTTTGGGAGTTACCCCCGCTCATTCTGCATCCGTTCAGCAACCAGCGCGGTCCAGGCCAGTTGCTGGAGGGGTCGAAAGCCGCGTTGATGCTGGCAGGCCTATTGCCTGGTGAAGGTGAGGATCGTGATGAGCTGCGCCGAAAGTTGCTGCTCAGCCGGTACTCGGAAGTGCGCATGCTCTACTTCGTCGGCAAGGACCTGCTGCGGTGGGTGGGGCAATGCGTGGAGCTGGTTTCCCGCGCCGAGGAGCTGGGCGGTCTGGGTATCCGGGAACAGAGCTTTGCGGCGCTGCTGGTCTACCACCCGCCGGAAGGTGTGATGCAGAAGCTGCGCCAGTGGGGCGTGGCCAGTCCGGAATCCGTCTTCTCGCGCGCACTGGGCATTGCGACACTGTTTCGCGACGTCCCTCCGGCGGAGCTACTGACGGAAAGCTTTCTGCTACACTACCATTCCTTTGCCGACCATGTTTTCGTCTGCGCCCAGAACCTGACGCCATTCGCGGAGATCTCGGCGGCGAATTTCCGGTTCGAGCTCTACGCGTCGGGCGAGTATCTGAAGATGCTCGAAAAGGAATGGGGCGAGTAGAAGCAGCTTTCTCCACCAAGCTCCTCGCCGAGCCGAATCCCCGCCCTCGCGTTCCCCCTCCGCTATAATCCACTTTATGGACTTCCCTCGCCTGTTGCTGGTACGCCAGAATTTCCCGGATCGCAGTCTGCGTGATGTCGGCCGGGCGGTCGGTGAGGAGCTAGCGGCGTCTCCGTTCAGCGCTCGCTTGAAGCCCGGCGCGAGTGTGGCCATCGGCATCGGCAGCCGCGGCATCAGCAACATTGCCACCATCGTCCGGTCCGTCGTGGACTTCTGGAAATCCCGAGGAGCGCGCCCGTTCCTGTTCCCCGCAATGGGAAGCCACGGTGCAGCTACCGCCGAAGGCCAAGCCGACGTCCTTGCGCACTACGGCATCATTGCCGAAACCATGGGATGCCCGGTGGTGAGCTCGCTCGACGTGGTTTCACTCGGCCGCACGCCCGAAGGCATCGAAGCTTTCATGGACCGCAACGCTTTTGAAAGCGGCGGCGTCATGCTTGTGGGCCGCGTCAAGTGGCACACCGATTTCGCCGGCGCCATCGAGAGCGGCCTCTTCAAGATGATGGCCATCGGGCTCGGGAAATTCGCGGGCGCCCAGCGCTATCACACCTACGCCTACAAGTTGGGGCTCGAACACGTGATCCGCAGCGTCGGCCGCCAGGTGCTGGCGTCCGGCAAGATCCTCGGCGGTCTGGCGATTCTCGAGGATGCCAACCACGCGACCGCGCAAGTGACGGCGGTCCCGGTGGAGCAAATGGAACAGCGCGAGGAGGAGTTGCTGCGCCTGGCGAAATCCTGGATGGGCCGCATCCCGACGGATCTCGATGTGCTGATTCTCGACGAGATCGGAAAGAACATCAGCGGCGCCGGCATGGACACCAAGGTGGTGAACCGCAGCGTGCACGGCGAATACAATCCCTGGCCGGGACCACGTTTCCAACGGATCTTCGTGCGCGGGCTGAGCGAACTGAGCTACGGCAATGGTGTGGGGTTGGGAATGGCGGATGTGGTTGCGGACCGCTTACTGGAAAAGATCGACTGGAATCCGACGCGCATCAACTCGCTGACCGCGTCCACGCCCGCGGCCATTCGCACGCCGGTGCATTTTGCAACGGATCGCGAGTGCCTGGAACGGATCGCGCCGACTGTGGGCAGACACAATTTATCCGAAGTGACGTACGGCTGGCTGCGGAATTCACTCGAATTGGGAATGATGGCGTTGAGCGAGAGCCTGCGCAAGGAGATCGAGAAGAACCCGGCGCTCGATATCCTGGGCGAGGCCCGTCCGATGGAGTTTGACGCCCAGGGCAATCTGGTCGACTTGCTGGTGCCGGCCGGCGAGATGCTGACCCACTAATTCGCCGCTGGCCCGGGCGGAAGCGCTGCTGAGTGCGCCCGAAAAGGACTCTTGAAACTAAAAGGAAAGAGCCATGACGAAAGCGCAAATTGATGCAGTGAGCATCGGCAAAGAATTTGTGTGGGGTCACGACAAGGCAGCCCCCCACTCAAACGAAACGGCGGTCGCATATCACATCGACAATCTACCCTCGCACTTGATCGCCTATCTCAGGCGGACGCCGGGTGATTTTGGAAGGTGGTTGTTCGAAGTAACAGGTGGCCCTGAATCGTTAAACCCTGAAAACTCCTACGACTCCAAAGGGGAGGCGCTCGCGGCGCTTAAGGACTGGCTTGGACAGCACGGTTAAAAGTTGCGCACGGAGCCGGCGCCGTTCGCGGGGAAAGGCAGGCTGCGGCCAGAGCGGAACGGGGAATACAGCATGACACTGATGAAACCAAAGATTCTCGCCCTTGTGACGGTACAGGCCCTGCTACTAATTCCGTCGGTTGTGGCGCAGGGCAACGGCAAAAATTGGCGAGCCATGCCCGCAGCCGTCCGTGTTAGTTACGTTGAAGGGTATATGGATGGACTTGTGACCATGAGTATCTATGCGCCCGATGTGATTCGTATCGTCGACGGAAAAACAGTTGTCGACGAGAAAGCAGCGGCCGCCACAACTCGTGAGCATTTCCCAACCACTCTCACCACGAGCGGTGTTGTGGACGGGCTAAGTCGCTTCTACGATGAGCCAGCGAACGGGAATATCACGCTCCCGCACGCGCTCAGGATCCTCGCGATGAAGGATAACGGTAAGCCAGAGGCCGATGTCAACAGCATGATCCAGGCCGCTCGCTCGCGAGACCAGCAGCCGGAAGGGCGGTGAACCGTATGCTGAGCCCCTATCGAAGGCACCTTCGCAAATGCCCGCACAAGGCGAAGGGCCAAAAGCGGCCCGAGTTTTGACGTACACGGACCCACATCCGCGCGGACACTGGCCTAGTTCGCCGCTGCCACCAAGAGAACCGAACCGACTTTTGAAAGCACCATGCTGATGCTGGGGGTCGCACTCGGCAGCACAGCCGCCGAAGCTACCGCTACAAAAGCCGCCATCAGAGCGTACTCCATCATGTCCTGGCCGCGCAGGTCATGATACATGCGGACTAGCCATTCGCTCATGTGTTTCATGGTTTCTCCTTTAGTTGCTCCCGAATGCGACACGAGTGGGTTTGCGCCTGAGCGCACCCCCACCCATGTAATTTGGTACGCTCTCTAGCTGGCGGCGGCGCCGGCCATCACAGAGCTGATCTTGGAAAAAACCGTGCTGATGCTGCTGGAGACGGCGGGCATGAGCGCGCCGGCGGCGACGGCTACGAATCCAGCCATCAACGCATATTCGATCAGGTCCTGCCCGTGCTTGTCCTTCCAGATTTTCAGGGCGATGACTGCTTTCGTTAGTTTCTTCATGGGTTTGCCTCTTTTCTTTCCTCTTCCGTTTGCACGGATGTGATTGTCTGATACGAGGCTAACCGCGCTCGGCCTTTGGTGAAATTCGATAAATCACTTAGATTGGCCGCGCATTCGCCTGAGGGAATCCGGTAGACACGGTATGCGGCATCGCTCGATTTGTAAGCCAGCCGGAACTGGTCCGGACAATCTCGGACGAGCGCACGCGTCAACTGGTCGAGAGGAGCACTCTCGGCGAAACGCGAGGTTGGGGGTGCAAATCAGATACCCGGCATGTGATACGCCGATCGCACGCCGCATGTCCGTCGGCGAGCCCAGCGGCCAGTCGCCCCGGCCTGGGTCGTAATGCAGGTAGTAAGGGTCCTGCCGGAACCCCCGCACGCTCTTGCGTCCGGTGTAGAGATAGAACGCCGGGTCGAGATTTCCCATGAGCACGGCATCGCCGGCTGTGTTCCGGTCGAGCCATGCCAGCAACCGCGGGTGCCGCGAGCGCTGTGCCATACACCCACGCCAGTAGCGCCAGGGCGGCCGCCGCTCCGCCCGCCGCCACCGCCTTAGGCCAGCCGGACATGCTGGACTTGCGGCATCAGCGCGAACGGCGTCCGCACGCTGGAAATCGTCTCGCCACGCTGTTCGATCTGCCGTTCCCCCACGTGCCCCCACTCCGCCGCGAGTTGCAAGTACTCGATCCGGTCCGGATCAATCCCCATGACGCGGCACGCCGTCGCATCCACCGCCGCCAGATCGTGCCCCATCACCAGCACACCGCACTCGCATGGCCGCCCCTGAATGGGCCCATTGCCTTCCATCCCCACAATGCCGTCCACAATCCCGAAGCTGCGCGGAAACAGGCGGTACAACCCGGCCGCCGAACGCGCAATGCCAACCTGGTGCAGGTGGTTCTTGGGCCAGCCGTAGAGCGCGCCCGGCACCACGCCGAACAGGTTTTTCATGGAAAGCGTGGCGCCCGCCCAATGATGCGTCTTCACGCGCGCGATCGCCCGCGTCTCCGCGCCCCGCGACGCCACCAGCCACTCGACCCCCCGTGCCAGCGCCGCATCCTGGACGCCCATGGCGCCGTAAAGCGTTACCACAAGTGAGCTCGCCCAGTGCGGCTCCGCTACGCGCGCGCCAGCCCTCCATCCGCCCCCAGCCGCGTCCCAACTCCGCACCAGCCGCCAGCCCTTTTCAAACGCCGCCCGGGCACGAGTCTGCTCCCGCAGTGCCAGGAGTGCGTATACCGTCGGCTCCAGCCACGATTCCTTCCCCGGAAAATATCCCCAGCCGCCATCGGCATTCTGGGCCGCTTCGATCCGCTCAAGACGCGATGGGGCACACGCCGGCATTCAACGCCAGTTTGAGGAAGCGGAGCGGCCGAATCGATCCGGCAATCCCCCCAGCGCCGCCGCGGTGTTCGCCTTAGATCCAATAGACCGGACTTGACCTCGCACTCCTCGCTGTCGGGTCAGCTCAGGCAGGTCAGATGCCCTACACCAGGCTCAGACTTCCGTGTGCACCGCGATACGCTCGGCAACGCCTGACAAACTCCCACGCGAGAGCGCCAGCCCGCTCATTCAACGGATAGGGGCGGCCCCAGAAGCTCCAGGCCAAAAGAGCGATAGCGCTCCTTTTCCTTCGGATCATCCCATGCCGCGTAAGCACCGCCGCGGCTTGGAAAGGTTGCGCGGAAGAACTCTTCCATCTTGTTCGCCGGCGCGAAGGCGATGATCATCTTTCCAGGGGTGTTACCCACAAATGCCCAGGCATGAGGCACCTCGCGCGGAGCAAGAATGCAGTCGCCGGACTTCAGCCGGAAACGCTCGGATCCGACCTCGACGATGTATTCGCCTCCGATCGCATAAAACCATTCATCCTCATTGTGGTGTAAGTGGCGCGGTGGGCCTCCCTTCTTCCGATTCGTATGCTCCATGATGAAGAGACCACCATTGGCGTCCTTGGTTGCGACCTTGAAGTCGGTTGAGCTGATGCCGATCGTGTGATGTTCGCCAAACCGATCCTCGCCAGCGGGTACCCGAGTGAGCTTCGCTCGCCCAGAGGTCTCGCCGGACTGACCGAACATGGCCAACGGAAAGGTGGCCACTGTGCCGCTCAAAAAAGAACGGCGTCCCATGCCCCGCATAGTGGAAATCCTCCTGATTGCGACCATTCTACACAGATTCTGGGAATCTCTCCCTCCCGTCAATCTCAGCAGGTGCGCCGTCAGGTTGGGTTCAAACGGTTACGCCTTAGGTAACCACGTCAGCACCCGGTGGCGGTTCCGATGCATCGGTGGTGGCCGCTATTGCCGATTCGCCTCCCGCCGCCGCCGGCGCTTCGGGCGCCTCTGGCTGTTGTTCCGGTTCGTGCGCTAGCGCCGCTTCGGCCACCGCCATGCCGGCAGCTTGCCGCTGGAGTTTGCGGATCCGGATCAGGGCCTTCAGCGCCTGGCTGCGCGCGTGCTGGCCGCTGTCTTTCAGCATCGCTTCTAGCAGCGGCACGTATTCCCCGCGGCCGGTGCGCCCCATGGCGAACGCCGCCGCGGCCCGCGCCATCGGCTCTTCCGAGGCCGCCATCTTCTTCAGACTCGCGGCCACCTCGCGCGCGCCCGCCTGGTCCAGACCAATCAGCGCGTTCGCCGCGACGCGGTGGTGCCGGTCCCGCGACGCTTCCTTCAGCACCGCCTGTGCCGCCTCCGACCGCTCGCCCCAAAGGCTCTCCACCGCATTGGCCCGCACCCGCGGATCCGCCTCCGCCAGCCGGCTGCGCACCCATTCCACGTTGCGGCTCGCACGGCCATACAACGTGGCCGCCCTGGCGCGCACATCCGGGTCCGGACTCCGTAACAAGCTCACCAGCGGGAACAGAATGTGCCGCTGCGGAGGCATTTCCTTGACCAGCGCCAGCACGCGCTTCGCCCGCACAATGTCGATGTCGCGTACCGCACCCCCATCGGTGGGAAATCCCAAGTGCAGCAGCTTGATGTCCAGCATGGGATCGAATGCCGCCCAACGCTTGGCCAGTCCAATCGCAGCGTCCAGCGAAAGCAGCGCCGGATCGAGCAGGCTGCCCGCCAGCACAGGGTTCCCCCACAAACTCTCCATCAGGTACAGAGCCCCTGGACCCTTGGCCCCTGCTTTCAAGATGCGGCACGCCGACCGCAAGAATGACGGCGCATCCTTTTCGAGGCGCCGCCGCATATCGCGCTTGAACAGCGCCGAGCTGGACTGAAAGTCGTCCACCAGGCCCTGTAAGAAAAAGTCCTCTTCCTCCCCGGCTGCCGACGTATGCACCGCCGCGACAAACTCACTCAATAGTTCTTCAACCGGTGCTTCCATCGCCTGCGGGTATCCCTATGGCTTATCGGCACGCCCGCGGAAATGTTGAACCTGGACACCGCGCCACTCCTGCCATCGCGCGCAGCCTTCTGCTACCATCCAAATTTCCGCCTCTATGATGAGTAACCCCGCTTCTCCCGCTACCCTGCTCGATCTACTAAACGCCGCTCCCGCCACCAATATCGCCCTCGTCGCACCCGATACCGGTGCACGCATCTCCTACGACTCCCTCCGCCGCCAGGTTCTCGCCGCGGCCGCCGCCTTCGCGCACACCGGCGTCGCGCCCGGCGAGCGCATCGCCATCGCGCTACCCAACGGGCCCGCCGTGATCGTCTCGTTCCTTGCCGCGTCCATCGCCGGAACCGCCGCGCCCCTGAACCCCGCCTACCGCTACGATGAATTCTCCTTCTACCTCGATGACACCAGCGCCCGCCTCCTCATCGCTCCCCCCGAAGGCGCCGACGAAGCCCGCCGCGCCGCCACCGAAAAAGGCATTCCCATCCTCACCGCCGGAACCAACACCTCCGGAGAAGTGAGTTTCTCCGCATCACCGGCCACCGGCCCCGTCCGCACTCCCGTGCCCGAGGACGTCGCCCTCATCCTCCACACCAGCGGTTCCACCGGCCGCCCCAAACGCGTTCCACTCAAGCACATCAACCTGGCGCTTTCCGCGCGCAACATCGTCGATACCTACCAGCTCTCACCGAACGACGTCTCCCTCTGCTTGATGCCTCTGTTCCACGTGCACGGCCTCGTCGCCTCCACGCTCTCCACGCTCCTCTCCGGAGGCACCGTCGTCGTTCCCGCGCGTTTCCATCCCCTCTCGTTCTGGCGCATGGTTCGCGAGGAGCACGTCACCTGGTATTCGGCTGTCCCCACGATTCATCAGCTCATCCTGGCCCGCGCCGCGTCCAGCGCTAAGCCGGCCGGTGCGGAATCACTGCGCTTCATCCGATCGTGCAGCGCGCCCTTGCCCGTCGAGATCGCGGAGAAACTCGAAGCTCTGGCCGGCGTGCCCGTCCTCGAAGCCTACGGCATGACCGAAGCGTCGCACCAGATGGCCTCCAACCCGCTTCCGCCCAAAGCGCGCAAGTTCGGAACGGTCGGCGTCGCCACCGGTATCCAAATCGCCACCATGACGGACACTGGCGATCTCCTGCCCCCGGGTGGCAAAGGCGAAGTCGTCCTGCAAGGCCCCAGCGTCATCCAGGCTTACGAAAACAATCCCGAGGCCAACGCGAAATCTTTCGTCCACGGCTGGTTTCGCACCGGCGACGAAGGCATTCTCGACGACGAAGGCTACCTGCGTCTTACAGGCCGCATCAAAGAACTAATCAATCGCGGCGGCGAAAAGATTGCGCCGCGCGAAATTGATGAAGTCCTGCTTACGCACCCCGCCGTCTCCGAAGCCGTGTGCTTTGGCATGCCGCACCCCACCTGGGGCGAAGAGGTCGCAGCCGCCGTGGTACTGCGCGAGCCTGCCACCGAAGCCGAGCTGATCGCGTACTGCCGCGCGCGATTAGCCGAGTTTAAGTGCCCGAAAAAACTCTTCCTCGTGAAGTCGATTCCCCGGACGGCAACCGGTAAGGTGCAGCGTCTCAATGTCGCGGCGGAATTGACTGGAGCCCGCGGATGAAGTTCGCCGTTGTCGGCGCCGGGGCCATCGGAGCCTATCTCGGCGCCAAAATGGCACGCGCCGGTTACGACGTTATACTTTTTGCACGCGGCGCGCATTGCCGCGCCATGCAGGAGCACGGCGTGCGCGTCCTGAGTCCCGAGGGCGATTTCGAAGCCCACCCCCGCGTCGTGGATTCGCTCGCCGCCGCCGGGCCTGTCGACGTCGTCTTCCTCGCCGTCAAAGCACACAGCCTGCCCGCACTCGCACCGCAATTGCCTCTCTTGTTCGGTCCGGAAACCGCCGTCGTTAGCATGCAGAACGGCATCCCCTGGTGGTACTTCACCGGCGCCGAGCGCCTCGAAAAAACTGATCCCGCGGGCGTCATCTCCGCAGCCATCGAGGCTCGCCGCGTCATTGGCTCCATCGTTTATCTATCCACCGAAATCGCCGAGCCCGGCGTCATTCGCCACAACGAGAGCACACGCATCACCCTTGGCGAACCCGATGGCGCGCGTTCCGGCCGTTGCCGCGCCATCTCCGAAGCACTCGCCCGCTCCGGACTCCGCGCCCCCATCACCACTCACATCCGCCAGGAAATCTGGGTAAAGCTCCTGGGTAATATCGCGTTCAACCCCATCAGCGCCTTAACCGGCGCCACACTCGTCGCGATCGCCCGCGACCCTGACACTTCCCAACTCGTGCGCGCCATCATGGCCGAAACCGAGGCGCTGGCCCGCAAGCTCGGCATCGAAATGCCCATCACCATCGACCAGCGCATCGCCGGCGCGGAAAAAGTCGGCGAACATAAAACCTCGATGCTGCAAGATCTCGAAGCCGGCCGCCCCCTGGAGTTAGATGCCATCGCCGGCGCGGCTTTGGAACTCGGCGACCGTCTCGGCGTCCCCATGCCGCACACGAGAGCCGTCTACGCGTGCACCAAGCTGCTCGAAAAACAATGAAGCTGCCAGTCTATTTCTCGCGCCTACGCACCCGCGTTCCGCCGGCTGTTCGTGCGCTCAAGGCGTTGCACAGCGGGCTGGAATGGAGCCGTCGCGATCTCGATCGCTTCCGTGATACGTGTGTGCGCGAGCTCGTAAAGCACGCGTATGAGACGGTTCCGTATTATCGGCGCGCATTCGACGAGGCAGGGGTCCAGCCCCACAACATTCGAGGTGTCGCGGACCTCCCGCGCCTTCCTATCACCGAGCGCTCCGAGCTACAGCGTGTGCCGGCAGCCGACACGCTGGCCTCGTGGGCGCGGACCGCCCGGCTCATTACGGAGTCCACCAGCGGATCCACCGGCGAGCCTCTTCTCGTGAGGCGAACACGATTCGAGCAGAGAGTGCTCTCCGGCTTCCGCCTTCGTGTTTTCACGAAGTACGGCGCCCGAGTCACTGACCATCGCGCCTCCTTGACCTTGGGAATGATTGACCTTTGCGGAGGTGACATGCCAGTCACTACCCGCTTAGGACTATTCCCGCGAACCGCTTTCAATGCGGATCATAGTCAGGAGGAAATTCTCGCGCGCCTCCGTGCACTCCGGCCGCAAATCATCAACGGTTACGCTAACTCCCTCGCTCGTATCGCCGAACTCCTCACTCCGGAGGACATGGCGATCATCCGGCCCCGCTTTGTCACTTCCGGTGCTGAGATGCTGCTCCCGCAAGTCCGCCGTGAACTCAGCTCCAGATTCGGCTGCCCGATTTACAACATGTACGGCTGCCACGAGGCAAATCTGCTCGCGTGGGAGTGCCCATCGACCGGCTATCTGCACATCTGCGATCATTCCGTGATTCTCGAGGTGGATTGCGGTGGAAGGCCCGCGCAACCGGGTGAGGAAGGAGAGGTCATCATTACTCCGCTCCATTCGTTTGCGATGCCTTTCATTCGCTACCGCATGAATGATGTGGTCACCCAAGGACGCGCTCCGTGCCCATGTGGCCACCCCGCATCGACGCTCATCGACATCCAGGCCCGCACGCTCGATTGGTTCACCTGTCCCGGCGGATTGAAGTTGCATCCTGTCGCAGTTATGAATGCGTTGGAAGATATCACCTGGGTTCGCCGCTTTCAGGTCACGCAAACATCCCGCGACGAATTAGTTATTAGCATCGTGCCGTCTGAGTTTCCGTCCCGCGATACCGTGTCTGCCGAAGAAGTGGCTATCGCGGCGAGCCTGGACCACAGAATACGGATCAGAATCCGGCTGGTCGACAACCTGATTCCCCAGCCGGGCCGTAAGTTCAAGCTCTTCGTTCCACTCCCCGAGCAGCCGTCGCCAAAGTTATAAGACTGAAATCCGTCCCGCTACCGCAGAATTCCCAGTTTTTTGCCCACGCGCCCGAAAACGTCCAGCGCGCGGTCTAGCTCCTCGCGCGTGTGCGTTGCGGTTACGATCGTCCGTACCCGCGCTTTGCCTTCCGGCACCGTCGGGAAGCCGATACCGGTGGCTAACACGCCTTCTTCGAAAAGTGCCGCCGAAAGCTGGTACGCGACCTTCGCTTCCCCCACGATCACAGGGGTGATCGGAGTTTCGCTCATGCCCGTGTTGAAGCCGGCGGCGGCGAGCCCCTGCTTGAAGTACTTCGTGTTATCCCACAGATTCTGAATGCGTTCTGGCTCTTGCTCTAAGACATCAAACGCCGCGATGCAAGCCGCTGCGACGGCCGGCGGATGCGAAGTCGAGAACAGAAACGGCCGTGCACGATGGTATAAGAACTGTATAAGGTCCCGGCTGCCGCACACGTAGCCGCCCAGCACGCCGATGGCTTTCGAGAGCGTGCCCACCTGAATATGCACCCTGCCGTGGAGATGAAAATGATCGATGGTTCCGCGCCCGTTGCGGCCCAGCACGCCGGACGAGTGAGCATCGTCGACCATCATGATGGCGCCATATTTTTCAGCGACTTCAACCAATGCGGGCAGGCGGCCAATGTCGCCATCCATCGAGAAAACACCGTCTGTAATCAACAGTTTGTGGCCGGAAACCGGAGCCAGTTCTGCAAGGATCCGGCCGGCCGCTGCCGCGTCTTTGTGGGGGAAGACGTGAATTTTGGCTTTCGACAACCGGCAGCCGTCGATGATGCTGGCGTGGTTCAACTCGTCGGAAATAATGTGATCCTCGGGGGTGAGGATCGCCGAAACCGTGCCGGCGTTCGCGGCGAATCCGGACTGGAACACCACGCACGCTTCAACGTTCTTGAAACGCGCGATGCGCTCCTCCAGCTCCATATGCAGTGTCATGGTGCCGGAGATAGTGCGTACGGCGCCGGAGCCGGCGCCGTATTTTCGGGCCGCCGCGACGGCGGCCTCGATCAGCTTCGGGTGAGTGGTCAGCCCGAGGTAGTTGTTGGAAGCGAGGTTGATGACTTCGCGGCCGTCGAAGCGCGACTCGGCGGCGCTTGCTGATTCGAGCACGCGCAGGCGCTGATAGGTACCCGCCTGCCGCCACTCTTCCAGTTGCGCGCCGAGATACGCCAGCGGATCGGCCAACGTTAAACCTTTTCGGGCACCACGAACGGCGCGCGGTATTGGCGGGTGAACATCGCGGTAGCTTCCGTATCACCCTTGCAGGTCAAATTTTCCGCATCGAATTCGACCGTGCGACCGAGGCGGTAGGAAATATTCGCCAGGTGAACGAGCACGGTTGACTTGTAGCCTTCCTCGATTGGCGCGTTCAAATCCGACTGCTTGCGGCTGCGAACGGCCTCAATGAAATTGGCCCAGTTGTTGCCGTCTTCTTCCCGATGCGGTCCGGGCTGCTGCTCCTTCCCTAACCATGTCTTGTACTGGCCGTAGCCGTCGATGGCCAGATAGCCTTTCGAGCCATAGAAGATGTTACCGACGGTGTTGGGATCCTTGTGCTTAACGGCCTCGCCGATGCCGGCTTCGTGGTTGCTCATCCAGTGCCGCACTTCGAAAACCAGTAACTTCTTCTTCCCGCCTTCATTGAATTCGAACGTCGAGACCAATGTGTTGGGCGTTTGCTGGTCGTCATCAAACATGAAGTGCCCACCCATGCCGCTGACTCTGGTTGGATATTCCACGCCGAGACCCCAGCGCGCGATGTCCATTTCGTGAATCCCCTGGTTGCCGATGTCGCCATTGCCGTAGTTCCAGTTCCAATGCCAGTTGTAGTGGAAACGATTGCGCGTGAAGGGCAGAAGCTCCGCCGGACCGGTCCAGAGATCGTAGTGGACGCCGGCGGGCACGGGTTCCTCGGGAGTGTGGCGGATGGTGTCGCGCCATTTGAAGCACAGGCCGCGCGCCATATAGACATCGCCGATCAACCCCTCGCGCATCTTAGCCACGGCTTCGCGCACGGCGGGCCCGGAACGGCTGTTGGTGCCGTGCTGCACGATGCGGTTGTACTTCTGCGCAGCGCGCACGAGTTGACGGCCCTCGAAAATATTGTGGGACTCCGGCTTCTCGCAGTAAACGTCTTTGCCCGCCTGGCAAGCCCAGATGCCGATCAGCGAGTGCCAGTGATTCGGCGTGGCGATGGAGATGACGTCGATGGATTTGTCTTCGAGGAGCTTGCGCACGTCGGTGAACGCCGCCGGCTTCTTCTTTCCTGAACGGACTACCTCCTGCAAGCGCTTATTTAAGACATTTTCATCCACGTCACAAAGCGCGGCGATCTCCACATTCTGCATCTTGGAGTATTCCTCGATGTGGGAATTGCCTTGCCCGCGGATGCCAACGCAGGCCACGCGGACGGTATCGTTGGCGCTGGCGAATCCGCGCGGGGAAAGCGCCCCGGCGGCCGCAGCGGTGCTCATTAAAAAGTGCCTTCGGTTCATATTATCTGGGCTCCGCTGCCGATTTTACTACATTGCCGCTGTAGGCCCGGTTCCTGGTACATTTGCTGTAGGTGGAAGAAACGTATCGACAGTGGATGCAGGCGTGGGAGGAGCGGCTGTGCTCGCGCGCGACCGATCGCGTGGTGCGCCCGTTCGAATGGGGCCTGGAATGGACGCGGAACTGGCCGTGCACGCCACTTTGCGCGCGCGACGGCTACGGCGACGAAGCGTGGCTGCGGCTGCTGAACGAAGCGGCGATCGAACGCAGTGACGAGTTTTACGGATACCAGACGCCGCGGGATTTCACGCTGGACCACCGTATGCTGCGGTTTACATCAGCGGTGGAAACGCCTTACGCGGAGAACAACACGGTCTACGGGCATTGGTTTCCGGGGAAGGCCTCGCCCATGGAGCCAAAACCGGGCAAGAAGGCGGTGATCGTGCTGCCGCACTGGAACTCGCACGCCGAGCAGCACGTAGCGCTTTGCCGCGGCATCAGCCTGCTCGGCATTTCCACGCTGCGGCTGAGCCTTCCGTACCACGATCTGCGCATGCCTCCGGAGCTGAAGCGGGCGGACTACGCGGTTTCCTCAAACGTAGCGCGAACGATCGACGCCACGCGGCAAGCAGTGATCGACGTGCGGTGCTGCCTCGACTGGCTCGAGCAGCAGGGGTATCAGAAGCTGGGGATTGTCGGGACGAGCCTGGGTTCGTGCTATGCGTTCCTGGCGAGCGCGCACGACGACCGCCTGGAAGTCAACGTATTCAATCACTGCTCGACGCAATTCGCGGATGTGGTGTGGACGGGGCTTTCGACACAGCACATCCGGCAAAGCATGGAGCCGGTGCTCGATCTGGACCGGTTGCGGGACGTCTGGGGCGCCATCAGCCCGGCGCACTACATCCACCGGTTTGCAGACAAGCGAAAACGGTCGCTGCTGATTTACGGCAAGTACGACACGACGTTCCTGCCGCAGTTTTCCCAAGAGGTAGTGGACGGGTTCCGCGAGCTCGATCTGGACCACTCCGTGGCTGCCCTACCCTGCGGGCATTACACGCTAGGTGAGACGCCGTTCAAGTTTCTGGACGGGTATCACATTTGCGCGTTCTTGAAGACAGAGTTGTAGGGGCGTATCGGAACCCGTGGCAGCCGTTTTGTTAAGCTGGCAGACGGCGTGGATGACAATCAGTCCTTGGTGGCCGAGCGCGACGAACTGAAACAGCATTGCCAACGCCTTGAGGCGCTGCTCGCAAACGTAGGGTATCCCCCTGGTCATTTCTATTCGCCCGTAGTGGATGTGGGCGATCCACACGCTATAGAAGCTGTACGGGGCCGCGTTCGGGCTCCGTTGCCTGCTGGAGTCACGATCGATGTAGAACAGATGAAGTCGCTGATGAAGCGACTGTCGGAGCAGCATCGCCACTTCCCGTTTTCCCGGCATCAGAATCCAGGATTTCGCTTCTATTTCGACAATCCGTTCTTTGGCTGTCACGATGCCAGCGTTCTGTTTTCCATGCTCCTGGAATTCAAGCCTCACCGCGTGGTCGAGGTTGGATGCGGTTACAGTTCGTGCCTGATGCTGGATACCAATGAGCGGTTTTTCGATGGCGGCCTGGATCTTACGCTGATCGATCCGGCTCTCGGCGATCTCCAGAGCCTATTCGGGAAGCGAGGCACAGGCACGGCACACCTGTTCAGTGACCGGGTCCAGAATGTCCCGTTGAGGGTGTTTGAGCGGCTGGAGGAGAACGACATCCTCTTCATCGACTCTTCCCACGTCAGCAAGACCGGCAGCGATGTAAACTACTTTCTGTTTGAAATCCTGCCCATTCTGAAGCCCGGCGTGCTCGTTCATTTTCACGATATTCTTTACCCGTTTGAATATCTCGAGGATTGGGTCTTAACGCAAAAGCGCAGTTGGAATGAGGCCTACGCGCTGCATGCATTTCTCCAATACAACTCGGCGTTCGAGATCGTCTACTGGAACAATTTTGTCTGGCACCGGTTGCGCGAAGATCTGGCCGGATTGATGCCGCTTTGCCTGGACAACGAAGGCGGGAGTATCTGGCTTCGGCGCGAGCGCTAAATGGGCTATACCGGCAATGGGAACTCTAACTTCCTACGGCGCGCGCACGGGCCGGCGTGGAGCAGGCGCGCCGCGCAGCAGCCCTTCCGTGCTGAGGTCTTCGTCGAGATCGGGCCAGTGAATGTCATATCCGCCGCCGCATATCTCCCAATGATTGCGTTCCGCTTCGGTTGCATCGAGCAGTTTCGGATACCAGACCAATGGAACGGTGATAGTCCTCCCGTCCATCAGCCCGACACTCAGGCTCTCGTCAGGAAAACTGACGGATGATACATGCTCATCAGCCACTCTAAATCCGGCCGAACTTGGCGACGGCTTCCTTGATGGAGCGGAATTTTTCGATGAAGGGCATCATGCTGTGCTCGGTGTTGTCGAGCTGCTGGGCTTTCTTGAGGACGTCGGCAGCGTGCTCGCGGGGAACGACGGCAACGCCATCGTCGTCGGCTACGATGATGTCGTTCGGGTTGACGCGTACGCCGGCGCAGGTGACTGGGATGTTCGTGCCGACGAAGCGGTAGTGATTGATGGATGTCGAGGGCGCGACGCCGGTGCTGAAGACCGGGAATTGCAGGCGGCGGATTTGCGGCGTATCGCGGATGGCGGCGTCGACGATGGCGCCAGTCAGGCCGCGGACTTTCATGGCGGTGGCCATCAGGCCGCCGATGCCAGCGATATCACTGCCGTCTTCGAGCACCATGACGTAAACCGAGCCGGCGGGGGCGGCGTCAATGGCGTCGAGCATGCCTTGCGAGGCGGCGGCGCCCTCGTGATGCTCTTCCTTCTTTAACAGAACGGTGACGGCGGGCCCGGAGAATTTGGTCATGAACAGAGGGCGCATCTGGTGCGACATGTGCGCGCGCTGGCCGTAGAGCTGCTCGATGGCATCGGCGACGGAGGCGACTTCGACGGTGCGGAAACCTTCGATTAAAGGATCCCCGGGGGCGGGTTGCGCGTTCGACCAGCGCACCAGCACAAGGGCGGCGATGGTGATGAGTGGGATGGATAACAGGAGCTTGGTTTTCATGGCGGTCTCGGCGCGATTATAGCAGCGGAGAGTTTTCAACGCAGAAGGGCGGAGGAAACCCGAACACTGCTGGCTGAAGCCGGCAGCGGCACGCCGAGGCGTGCGCCACGAAGAAAAGATCGGGGGTTACTCGACGTTGACTTTGACGGGCTGCTCGATGAATTTGGGTTCTTTGCCACCCGTCAAGACCGCCAGCGCAAAGCGGCCGGCAGTGACTTTATCCGGGATCTTGCATTTGATACTAGTGGGGGCCTGCTCGGTGACCTGAAGTTTTGTGTCCTTTTTGCCGTCGGTCAGATACACTTCCACGACTTGCCCTTTATCCAAATTCTCTCCGGTGATGGTGAGAACGTCGCCGGCCTTGCCCGTCTCGGGATCGACGGCCGTCATGCGGGGCATGGCCTGCTGCGCGTACAGGACGCCCGCGGCCAGCAATAAAAGGGGTGCGATAAAAGAGTGTCTCATCTGATTAGCCGTCCTTGTATCTGCATTCTATGCCCCAGGCCCCTGGGAATCAAGCGTGAACCGCGATTGCGCTAAGATGAATTTTCAGACCTCATGATTTCACGCGAGGAAGCACACGATTTATTGCGTTCCGATGATCTGATCGGAATCGGGATGGCGGCGGACGCCGTTCGGCGCAAGCTGCACCCGGAAGGCGTGGCGTCGTACATCATCGACCGCAACATCAACTACACGAATTTCTGTACGGAGTACTGCAGCTTCTGCGCGTTTTACCGCCCGATGGGCCACGCCGAGGGCTACGTGCAGCCCAAACAGGTGATTTTCGACAAAATTCAGGAAACGATCGACCTGGGCGGCACGGGCATTCTGATGCAGGGCGGCCTGCATCCCGACTTGAAGATCGAGTGGTACGAGGACCTGCTGCGCTCCATCAAGCAGCGGTTTACGATTCACTGCCATTGCTTTTCCGCGCCGGAAATCACGAACATTGCGCAGGTGAGCGGGATCTCACTGCGCGATACCATTGCGCGACTGCGCGACGCGGGGTTGGACTCGATTCCGGGCGGCGGGGCCGAGATTCTGGACGATGCGGTGCGGCATCGCATCAGCCGGTTGAAATGCTCAGTGAATGAGTGGATTGACACGCATCGCACGGCGCACGCGCTGGGCATGCGCACGACCGCGACGATGATGTTCGGTTGCGGCGAGACGTTCGAGCAACGCATCAATCATCTGGAGATTGTGCGGCAGATCCAGGAAGACACGGGCGGATTCACAGCCTTCATCCCGTGGACGTTCCAGCGCGAGAACACGTCGCTTGGCCGCTTCATCAAGGAAGAAGCCACGGCGGTAGAGTACCTGCAAATGCTGGCGCTTTCGCGCATTTATCTGGACAATATCGAGAATATTCAGTCGTCGTGGGTGACGCCGGGATTGAAGACGTGCCAGCTTGGCCTGCGCTTTGGCGGCAATGACGTGGGCAGCATCATGATCGAGGAGAATGTAGTTTCGGCCGCCGGCGCGCATCACCAGGCATCCGAAGAAGAGTTGCGGCGATTGATTCGAGATGCGGGGTTTATTCCGAAGCAGCGGGATACGCTGTACCGGACGTATTATTTGAATTGAGGCACGCTGAAGCGTGCGCCACAAAAGCTAATTCGGGATTACCGGCAGGACGAGATGCGAGGGGTGCGCGCGGTCGTGATAGATGATTTGCGACGCTTTGCGCAGAACGGTCTCATCCGCGACGGGGCGGCCGGTGTTGGGATTGCGATCGAAGCGCGGGAAATTGCTGCTGGAGATTTCCAGGCGCACACAATGGCCCCTGAGGAAAACGTTGCTGGTGACGCCGGCGTCGATCGTCACTTCGTAGACCTGGCCGGGCGTGGCGAGGTGGGGCTTCTCGAGCGAATCCCGGTAGCGCAGACGTAGAATACCATCGGTGAGGTTGCGCGCTTCGCCCGTGGGAAAAACATCTACCAACTTGGCGGTGAAGTCGGTGTCGGGCGCTGAGGTCGCAGCGTAGAGCACGACGCTAACCGGTCCGGTCACTTCCAGATCTTCGTTGAGGACGGGCGACGTAAACACGAGCACATCGGGCCGCCGCTCGATGGCGCGCTGGTCCATCGGTCCCCAGGGAAACGCGTTGGGATTGCAGCAAGTGGCGCCGCCGGCGGTGGGCACGGGATTGCGCGGGTCGAACTCGAAACGGTCGGGCGCCGCCTTTCGCGGCGGCTTGGCGGCCAAGGAGCCGTTGCCATCGAGCGAATTCGCGCGGCCGCCGCTGGCGAAGTACAGAGCCGTCATCTTGGCGCGGGCGGGCGGCCATTCCTGCTCGTCGCGCCAGCGGTTCGCGCCCATCACGAAAATATGCACCGGCGGGCTGGACATCATGGGCGTGTCTTTCGCCTTCAGCCATTGGTCGAACCACTCGATCTGCATACGCCGGATGGGCGCGCCCGAATCCTTGCCGAAATCGACGTTTGCGAACTTCACGGACATATTGTGCGGCCAGGGGCCGATGACAATGTGGTTCACGCTCGAAGTTCGATGCAAGGCGCTGAAGGCGGCCAGGTCACTCTCGACGAAGCAGTCGTACCAGCCGCCAACGGAAAACACCGGCACGTGAATCTGACTGATGTGCTCGCGGGTGCTCACGGTTCGCCAAAAGGCATCGTAGGAGGGATGGTTGAGCACCTTCTGAAAAATGTCGCAGCGCTGGCCGGTAGCGGAGAGATCCGCGCGCCGCAAGGGCAGGACGCGAACGTAGGTCGAAAATGTGGGCGGCGTGTAGCCGGGCGCGCGGAGATTCTCCGCCATCCACAGCAGGCGATGGCCAAGCTGCATGGCGCCGCCGGTGGAATAGTAGCGGTCGCGGTAATCGTCGGAGCCGGAGACGACGGGCGCGATGGCTCTCAGGTGCGGGTTGTTGAGCAGCGCTGCTTTCCACTGGACAATGCCGAGGTACGACCCGCCGAGCATGCCGATTTTTCCATCCGACCAGGGCTGCTGTGCGATCCAGTTCAACGTGTCGTTGCCGTCTTTCGGCTCCTGGCCGAAGGGGTCGAAAACGCCTCCCGATTCGTAGCGGCCGCGCGCATCCTCCACCACCATGGCGTAACCGTGGTCGAGGAAGGCGCGGAAGTTCGGGGCCAGATCGTCGCCCTTGTTATATGGCGTACGCACCAGGATGGTGGGAAAACGGCCCGCCTCCGCGGGGAGAAAGATGTTGGCCGCCAGGCGCACGCCATCCTGCATGGGAACCTTGACGTTCAGGCGCTTGACGATTTCCGGCGTGGAGGCAGATACGCTGGTGCTGATCGCGAGCAGCGCAACTAGTGTCCGTAGGCGCACAGCGTTTCCCAATATTTGTCCGCGACGCGATCCAGTGAATGAAAGGAGTGCACGTGGCCGGCTGCCCGGCTGCCAATTTCACAGGTAGTCTGCGGAAGTGACGCAGCTACGATACTATGTTCCGTCAAACTGGCCGCCTCGGCAACACCGGGTGCGATGCGGAAGCACGCTGTTTCGGGAAAGCGCGAGGATTCCCCGCCCTCAGTCAGCATCACCGCTTTGCCGACTCCCATCAGGCCCACAGCGATGCCGGAGGTTTCCCCCGCGGCCGGATCGCGCAGGTTGATGCAGGCGTCACAGGCTGCCGCAGCGAGCCAGAACTGATGCTCCGGCAAATGGCCCAAGCGCAGGATGCCCGGGCGTGCTGCGATTAAGGGCTCGGCAGCACGCGCAAGATCCTGCGACGCAAATTCGCCGGCGATGAGCAGCGCCGTTTGCGGCAGCTCGCGGTGGATTGCGTCGAAGGCGCGAAGAATATTCAGAATGCGTTTGGATTCCCGAAGATAGCCGAACACGGCAAACAAAAAGCCACGCGGGGCGAGACCGAGAGTGGCGCGGAAGTGCATGACATCGGCAGCGGCGAGCACTGGTGGCGGCGCGAACAAATGCGGAATTTCGACGACGTGTGCGCCGGGCGCATGATCGAGCACGATGCGCGCCGCAGCCGGATTGTGAACGACGATCGCTCGCGAGACCTCGGCGATCCGCCGCAGCATGGGATAGGCGAAGTAATGGTGGGTGAATCCGGAGGTTGCCCGGCCGCGCCACAGCGAGTGCGCCAGTTCGCGGTGCCATTCGCCATAGTTGTAGACGAACTCTTCCGCGTACTGTTGCTCGTCAAGGGAGCCGAGAAAAAAATGCTGGAGGACGGCATCGTGGAGCACGACAATTCCGGGCCGCGCGAGTGCGCGCCGGTAAATCTCGCAGTGAAGCTGATTGTTGCCGAGATGATACAGGCTGATGTCGGCACGCTTGGGCGCGACCTGCACCGATCCGCGGCGCCGAAGGGCGGCGAGCAGAACGGCAGCGTAATCGGCAACGCCGGTGCGGGCGGGTGGAAGCGGCGATTCGAAACCTACGGTCACGGCTTCTTGCGCTTGCCGAACAGCGCCGTGCCCACGCGGATGTGCGTGGCGCCCTCCTCGATGGCCACTTCGAAATCGTGCGACATTCCCATGGAAAGCGCGGGCAACGCGAACTGCGCTGCCAACTCGCGCAAGCGCCGGAAGTAGGGACGCGAGGGCTCGGGGTCGTCCGACCACGGCGGCATGGTCATGAGGCCCACGAGGTGCAGGTTGTGAGTCGCGCGCACGGCTTCGATCAGCATCGGCAGTTCCTCCGGGCCAGCGCCGCTCTTGGCATGTTCACCCGATAGTTTCACTTCGAGCATGATCTCAAGCGGCCGGCCTGCTTCGTCCAAACGCCGCGCCAGCTTCGGTGAATCGACCGTTTGAATCACGGAAAACAATTCCGACGCTTTCTTCGCCTTGTTGGATTGCAGGTGGCCGATTAAGTGAAAACGCGCGGCGGCTAGATTCTGCACCTCCGGCGCTTTGGATTCGAACTCCTGCACGTAATTCTCGCCGAAATCGCGCAGGCCGACATCGTATGCCTCACGAATGATTGCCGCCGGGAAAATCTTGGTTACCGCAATCAGAGTGACCGAAGAACTGACCCGCCCGCTACGAGCGCAGGCGCGTTCGATGCGCTCCCGTACGGTGGATAACCGCTCGCCCAGGCTCACGATTATTGGGCCGGCGCTGCTTTCCACTCGCCCTCGTCCACCTGTGCCCCACCCGCCAAAGGCTTCGTCTGGTACGTTCCCGCTAGCGCGTTCCTCTTGCGCTCACCATGAATGGTGGATTGCAGCCGGTTGCCGCTCAAGTCGAAGTCGTACTGCGCTTCGATCTTCGGCCCATCGGTTTTACACAGCGTCACATTGGTGGTGACGTCGTCACCGGCAAAAGTGAAGCTGACGGTGCACTTTGGCTTGCCGTCCTCGCGCACCACCGATAGCTGAAACTTGCCGCTGGCGCCGGAATTGCCGCTCCAATCGCCCACGAATTTCCCTTCGATGGCGTCCGCCGCGAACATTCCGGCGGCAAGCGCCACCACCAAAATAGCCGGGTAAACGAAGCGTGGCATGCCGTCAAAATAGCAGCCACGCGCGCCCTGCGCAAGCGCGCACTACAATAGTGGAAGTGAGCAGGACCGCCACCCGGCCTGTTCCCGGCCGCAGCGCTCGGGAACTCCAGGCGGCAGTTGAGAGTTTCCTCAAAGCCTCCAAGCAACCCGTGCTTCTCGAACCTGGCGAGGAGATTCTTGCCATCACCGGCGCCAACTTCGTTCTGGAGTCTCATGACGCGCGCCTCACGCTACAGGCCTGGAGCGAGAAGAGAAATCTGGTGCGGCGCGTGGTGGATGTCCGCGAGCAGGCGCGTGGCCGCTTGCAGTTGATTGTCGAGCGCTTCGCCGGAAAGCGTGGCGAAATCTTTCTGCTCGATCTCGCCCAGCCCGCCAGCGCGGATTGGTCGCGGCGCGGAACGCGGCTGGTGTTTCGCGAACGCTTCCGCCAGTTTCTTGGCCGCGAGTTTCCCGCGTGGAACATCGCGAATCTCTCGACCGAACCGGATCTGGAGCACAGCCTTTCGCCGGCCTATCCGCGCGCGTTGCTTAAGCGCGGCACTGCGGGACTAGCTGCCATCGGCGCGCCTCCCGATGGTCTCAACGCTTCGGGTGTGCTGAGCTTCGGATTGATCTGGCTGGACTATCTCCGCACGCGCGAGCGGCGGCTGACGATGGAAGGCCTGGTGGTTTTCCTGCCCGCGGGCCAGGAGCGCACGACATCGTTGCGCGTCGAGCACCTGAACCACAAGAAGACGGCCTTTGCGCTGTTCGCGTATGATGCGAGCGGCCAAACGGCGCGGCTCGATCCCCGCGATGCCGGCAATCTTGAAACGAAGCTGGAAATTTGCCGGCAACCTTCCAGTGCACATCAACAAGCTCTCGAGCGCCTGGCCGCAATCGACGGCGTGGAATCCGTGGCGACGGGCGATGGCGAGGTAAGTTTGCGTGTTCGCGGCCTGGAATTCGCGCGAACGAAAGGCGCGCAACTGCTGTTCGGCCTGGTCGAGCGGGTCGCCGTGGGCGAGAACAATTTAGGCGAATGCGAACAACTAGCGCGTGATCTGGCCGGGATGCGCCGTGCCGGGCGGAAAGGCGGCGATCTTTACGTTCGCGATCCCGAAGCGTGGCTGGAAAGCCAGGTGCGTTCCCATCTGGCGGTGATTGACGCGTCGCTCGTTCCAGCTCCTGTTTATGGCCAGGTGCCGGCGTTCGCCGCGGGAGACCGCGGAATTCTCGATCTGCTCGCCACGGACCGCACGGGCCGCCTGACCGTCATCGAGCTGAAAGCGAGTTCGGATCTCCACCTTCCTTTGCAAGCGCTCGACTATTGGATGCGCGTCCGTTGGCATCTCGACCGGGACGAGTTCAGTGCGCACGGTTACTTTCCCGGCACTGCCTTGCGAAAAGATCCACCGCGATTGCTGCTGATCGCGCCGGCACTTGAGTTTCATCCCACGACGGAGAACATCCTCGACTATTTCTCGCCGGAGATCGAAGTCGAGCGCATCGGGCTCGGCATCCATTGGCGCAGCACGCTCGACGTGATGTTTCGACTGCGCGGCGCGGAGCGGCCGGCGTAGACACAATCCACGGCCATCTCCTGCGCCTCCCCCTCTCGCCACAGGTGGGCTTACTTGAGATCCTCTTCTTTCGAGCCGGCAGCCCTATACGTTCCGCCCTGAAACCTGAATAGGACCGTAGATACATGAACAGCAGTAGCCGACAGGAGTTCGATGTCGTTGAAGCCGTTCGAGCGCGTCTTTTTGATAACCAGCGTGTGTGCGGGAGCGCTCAACAGCAATTTGAAGCCACCGCCTTGCGGGCGAAAGATCCAATACGTGGTCACGTTCGCACCTGTTAGTAGACCAGTCGCAACGACCACGAGGTCCCTCTCACGAGGGCCGTTCAAGTGAACTTCGGATGCCAGGAACCAGGACGTTGGCAACTTATCAGCGGAGAGCTGTTCACTTTCCAGGATCTCCCGCACGCTAGAGTCTTGTGCAAGGATCGCGACGACCTCCGACGGGAGACTGGCTGGGCGTTCGACACTTGTGCCTTCAGCGCTGAATCTTCGCTGTTCCGCAGCGGCTGTGCTGATGGCGGCGAGCGCTAGAAACAAAGCCGCCTTTGATTTGGACAAGAGAGCCAACACTCCGTATGGTCTCATGATTGCCCATGTTTACTGATCGCGACGCGCCACTGGCGCAGTACGCTCGACGTGATGTTTCGCTTGCGCGGCGCAGAGCGGCCGGCGTAAGTCGGGTAATCCGCGTGCATTCGCGTGCATTCGCGGCTAGAATTACGGTGTATGTCTCTGCAGGTGCTGAAGGAAATCCGGACCGCGGTCGCAAATCTAAATCCGAACGAGGTGCAGGCGGCGGCTGAACGGCCAGTCAGCATCGCCTTGGTCGCGTCGAGCGCCGCTGGTTTCGAGGCCATGGAGGAATTTCTCCTGCCGTCGCAGAAGATTTCCTATCGCAAACGCGTGAGCGCCGCGCCAATGCTGTACCGCGCGGGGGATCCCAACCTGCCGGAACACTTCGATGTGGTTCTGTATGAGCCGGGCCTGCGCTGCCCGGAGAATGCGTTCCAGTTTGATCCGGACCAGCCGGAAGAAACGGTGCGCGCGATCCTGGCCAAGAACGAAGACCTGGGCCTCGCGCTCGCGCGGAACTTTCATCCGTTCCGCCAGCCGGTGGTGGATCGCATCGTGTACACGGTTTCGCGCGACAATGCGCTGTTCGCCCTGGTCACTGCCCTGCCCGACGTGATCCCGAGCATCATCGAGCTGCCGTGGACGATGACGGAATTCGCCAGCGATACGGCATTCCTCACCATCAACCAGATCCGCATGGCCTTCCTCATCGCCGCGGCGAGCGACAAACCGGTGGGTTATTCGCTACAGAAAGGCGAAATTGCGGGCATCGTGACGGGAGCGTTCGGATGGCGGGCGCTGGCGCGTGAACTGGTCGGCAAAATCCCCTTCGGAGGCGGGCTCATTCCGAAGGGAGCGATCGCGTTTGCGGGTACGTATGTCGAGGGTCTGGGTCTCGACCGCTTGTTCCGCTTGGGATACGGGCTATCGAGCGAGGAGCGCCGCAATTCGTATCAGGAAGCGTTTGAGCGCGGCAAGGGCCTGGTGGAAACGGTCGTGCGCGGCATGAAGAGCGGCACGGCCGCGTGAGTACACCGTACATGAGCGCAAGGCTGCTGTTGACTCTATTGACAATCAGTATGGGACTTGGGGCGCAGCAGCCAATCGTCGAAGGATTCGCCGAGAGCAAAGTGCGGGTCCTGATCTATGAAGACCTGCAATGCCCGGATTGTGCCGCGTTCCGCCGCATGATGGATGAGCAGCTCTTGCCGCGATACGCGGCGCGAGTCGCCTTCGTGCACCGCGATTTTCCCTTGGCCAAGCACGCCTGGGCGCGGAAGGCCGCCGTGGCCGCGCGCTACTTCAGCGAACGGAAACCCGAACTCGGCCTGGCCTACCGGCGGTACACCATGGCCGGCATCGAGAGCACCACGTCAGCCAACTTCAACGATCGTCTCGCGCAATTCGCGCGTGAACACGGACTCGATCCCGCCCCGGCGCTGGCCGCGCTCGGCGATGCCCGGCTAGCGGCACTGGTTGAGCGGGATTTTCAGGATGGCGTAGCGCGCGGTGTGGTTCACACTCCAACGGTGTTGGTTAACGGCAATACATTCGTGGAGCAATTCTCATTGGAAGAAATCTCCGGAGCGCTTGACGACGCGCTCGCCGGCCGGTGATGCCCCGCCCCACAGCAATCGTAACCGGAGCCAGCCGCGGCATCGGCCGTGCTATCGCCCTGGAGCTGGTTCGCACGCACCAGGTCATCGCGACCTATAAAGGCCGGCGCGATGCAGCGGAGAGCCTTCAAGCCGAAGCGCCTGGAACCGAAATCTTCCGCTGCGATGTTTCGTCGGCCGAGGATCGTTCCGCTCTCATCGAGTTCGCGCGCGGGAAGTTCGAGCATCTTGACCTGCTGGTGAACAACGCCGGCATGGCGCCGCGAGAACGGCGCGATGTATTGGACTCGACCGAGGAGAGCTTCGACGAGTTGATCGCCACCAACCTCAAGGGACCGCACTTCCTGACGCGCGAAGCGGCGCGCTGGATGGTCGACCGGCGCGACGGCCGCATCATTTTCATCACGTCGGTTTCGGCTTTTGCGGCTTCTACCAATCGTGCCGAATACTGCGTCTCGAAGGCCGGCCTGAGCATGGCGGCGGCGGTATTTGCGAAGCGCCTAGCGCCAGAGAACATCCAGGTATTCGAGATCCGGCCCGGAGTGATTCGCACCGATATGATCGCCGGCGTGGCGAAGAGTTACGAGGAACGGATTGCCGCCGGGCTCCTCCCGCAGGGCCGCATGGGCGAGCCAGAGGACGTTGCACGCGCGGTTCGCGCGATCGCAGATGGACTGCTGGACTATTCCACGGGCCAAGTCATCGGCGTGGATGGCGGTTTTCAACTCCGCACTCTCTAGCTCAGTTGTTGGCCGCCCCAGCTATCCGAGCCGCGTCCGCAATCCGGTACTCCAGGTAATGCTGCAACAGTTCCCGTTTCAGCGCGGCCACCGAGTCCTGTAGCCTCCGCGCGGAGTGGACCGTCTCGCTGCGATCGCCGTGCCGTTCGACCAGAACTTCGACCGCCTGTTCGATCCGTTCGCAGAGAACTGAGATTTCCTCGATCCGATGCAAAAGTTCGTCGTTCAAGTCGTGCAGGGAGGCGGTGCTCACGCAATGGCAAGGTGCAATCCACCGGCCAAGCGGCGAAGGGAGTAACGTCTTTAATGTCAGGGAGATTGCGTTTCGACCGGGCGGCGCGCCTATCCTTTCGGATAGACCAGCTATCCCGAAAGATAGTATTCGGGGCACCCGACAGTTGCTCCCAGCAGCCAAGCAGTCTACACTGAATTTGATCGGGGCGTGGCTCAGCCTGGCTAGAGCGCCTGGTTCGGGACCAGGAGGTCGGTGGTTCGAATCCACTCGCCCCGACCAATCTTTTCAATAACTTCTGCAGCATTTCTGGGTTTTCGTCTACACCGCTGTAGATGATTTTGTAGACAACCAAATCCTTAAGGCCGATCCGATCAGACACGCCCGCAGTCGAAAAAAGGCCGACGGTTAGGTTTCTGCAAAGCACCAGTCACAAAACCGTCCGCTTGGTACCCTCCCTCTCGCCGCCTCTGGGGCGTTGTTCTCTTGCGTCGAATCTCGGCTTGGTATCCTGTCCGAGAAGGGAGCGGCATGAGTCTCATCGGTCAAATCACCGGTCTTCGTCCAAGCAAAAGTGGAATTCCAAAACTCACGATCCAGATCGCGGTTGAGAACCAATTCGATGCGAACATTGCAGTTCTTGCCGTGAACACCGAGGTTCGCGCGAGCGCTTCCCCGGACAGTTGCGATGCATGGGGCTCATCGCAGTTTCTTGGCTACGCGGTCTGGGAGTGCTGGTCAACGCAGATTGCCAAGAGCGGAAAGACAACATGGGAATTGGCTCTCCCACTTTCGCATTACCAGATCCAGAAAATAGAGGACGCTCGAAACGGGCGAGACGTATCGCTGATGATACGTTGCTCATTTACCGCCGCTGTAATCCCGGACACCGGCACCACGAATTACGGCGCGTTCATATCTAGCAACGTGTCAGATCCGTCGCGGTCCGCTGGTAATTGTGTGCACAAGATCGCGCGATCAGACTGGCTCAAGCTTCGCAAAGAGCTTGGATATGGCGAATGCCTCCTGATTGAAATTCCTCTGCGCACTCCAGCAAGAAAGGGCATGGCGAAGGCATTGGAACATTTGGATGCAGCATCAGATCACTTCGCTGAGGATCGCCCGGACGAGACACTAGCGAGCTGCTATAAGGCGTTTGAATATCTTGCTCAAAAGGCCGGTTTCGAAAATCCGGACCAGAATGCGTTTGAAAAGCTGCTCGTGGCCGTCGAAGACGACTCAAAAAAGCAGAAGTTGAAAATACTCATGCGTGACGTGTGCCAATTCTTCAACCTTGGCCGACACGAACCCGGCAAGGAGAAGGTCGTCGTTGATCGCAGAGATGCCGAATATGGGCTTTTCCTGAGCCGCGCGACTCTCGCGTACCTCGCGAAGCACTGGTTAGAATCGTCACCCTGTTAGATGAGATTTTGAGCCAGTCAAAGCCTCAAGGAGTTGGAGTGACCACGCGTGGAATCGAGGCCTGAATCGCAAGGCTTTGTTTGCGCAAACTGCCGTGACGCTATACAATTTAAACCACTAGACGCACAAGGCTTTACGCTCCAGGCCCGCGCGCCCGGCCGGTTGTGGTCGGCTGTTCAAAAGCCACGTCGATGCCCAAAGCCTCGCCCAAAACCTCAGAAAAACTCACGCGCAAAGAGATCATTGATCAGCGCCTCACAGACGCGGGCTGGCGCATTGTGCCCGAAGCCAAATTCGACACATCAAAACCGCTCAGGATCTATGACCGTTGCGCCATAGAAGAGTACCAGACCGACAACGGCCCGGCCGATTACGCGCTCTGCGCGGACGGTAAGATCATCGGGATCGTCGAGGCAAAAAAACTTACCCTCGGTCCTCAAAACGTCCTTTCCCAGGCCGAGCGCTACGCAAGGGGCCTGGCGGACAAGCCCTTCAACTTCCGTGGTTTCGGCGTCCCGTTTCTTTATTCCACGAACGGTGAAGTCATCTGGCATCACGATATTCGGCACGAGCTCAACCGCTCTCACCAGATCGCCAAGTTCCATACGCCACAAGCTCTCACCGAATTCCTCCAGCGCGACCTGGACAAAGCCTGCCAGAAACTGAGCGCGACTCCCAACGACCACGCACTGATCCGTCCCTATCAAAAAGACGCGAACCGCGAGACGGAGAAGGCCATCGCCGAGCGCAAGCGCCAGATGCTGATCGCCATGGCCACGGGCACCGGCAAGACCTTCACCATGGTCAATCAGATCTATCGCCTCATGGAAGCCGGTGTCGCAAAACGCATTTTGTTCCTTGTAGATCGGCGCGCGCTCGCCGCCCAGGCTGTCCGGGCGTTCGCTTCATTCGAGCCGAGACCCGGCCTCAAATTTGACAAAGTCTACGAAGTCTACAGCCAGCGCTTTCAGCGCGAGGACTTCGGGGAGGATGAGAAGTTTGATCCGAAAACCTTGCCTAACGCGTACCTCGTCAACCCTTCCGCCAAACACGCTTTCGTCTACGTCTCGACCATTCAGCGAATGGCGATCAATCTTCTCGGCAGAAACGCAATATTCGATCTTGGCGATGAGAACATCGACGAAGATGCAGAAAAAATCGACATTCCCATCCACGCCTTTGATCTCATCATCGCCGACGAGTGCCACCGGGGTTATACCGCATCTGAGCTCGCGGTCTGGCGCCAAACGCTCGATCACTTTGACGCAATCAAAATCGGCCTCACCGCAACACCCGCCGCGCATACCACCGCCTATTTCAAAGATGTCGTCTTTCGCTATGAATATGAACGGGCCGTCCGCGAAGGTTACCTCGTGGATTACGATGTCGTTGCCGTCAAATCAAACGTGCGCATGCAGGGAATCTTCCTCAAGGAAGGCGAAACCGTCGGTATTGTAAATCCTGAAACGGGCGCAAGCCGGCTGGACTCCGTTGAGGACGAACGCCAATTCGACGCCACTGAAGTCGAGCAAAAGATCACGTCACCCGATTCAAACCAGAAGATTCTGGAGGAGATCAAGCGTTATGCCGTGGAACACGAACAGCAGCACGGCCGCTTTCCGAAAACTCTGATCTTTGCGGCAAACGACCTCCCGCACACCTCTCATGCGGATCAGTTGGTCAACACCGCGCGGGACATCTTCGGTCGCGGCGACTCATTTGTCCAGAAAATCACGGGGAGCGCCACCGTTGATCGCCCGCTCCAGCGTATTCGCGAGTTCCGCAACCGGCCGCAACCGGGCATCGTCGTAACCGTGGACATGCTTTCAACTGGCGTCGATATTCCCGATCTCGAATACATCGTTTTTCTGCGTCCGGTTAAATCCCGTATCCTCTTTGAGCAGATGCTCGGCCGAGGAACGCGCAAGGGGGAACAGTATCCGGACAAGTCACGCTTCGTCGTGTTCGATTGCTTTGACGGGAGCCTCTTCGAGTATTTCCGAAAGGCCACCGCCATGACCATTGATCCGCCGCAAAGCGAGACGCGAACGATTATCGAAATCATCGGGGATATCTGGGAGAACCGCGATCGAGAATACAACATCCGTTGTCTCGTCAAACGTCTCCGGCGCATTGACAAAGAAATGTCCGCCGAAGCGCGCAAGTTGTTCTCGGTCTACATACCAGATGGTGACATGGGCAAGTTCGCCACGAATCTTCCCCATGCGTTGCGCCAGGACTTCACCGGCACCATGGCCGTTCTCCGCAAGGAGGATTTCCAAAAGCTCCTGACGAATTACCCCCGCACGCTTCGCGTGTTCATAGTCGCCGAGGACACTGAGGACATCGTGTCTTCCGAGTGGCGGGTTCGCGGTGCGGATGGCACGGAATATAAGCCGGAAGATTACCTCGCGGCGTTCGGCAAGTTCGTCCAGGAAAATCCTGCCCACATCGACGCGATCAGCATTCTCTTGAAACGACCGCAGGACTGGAACACCAGCGCGCTCAGCGAACTCAAAGAGAAGCTCGAAGCCACACCCCAGCGCTTCACTCCACAGCACCTGCAAAAAGCGCATGAGATCCGCTATAACAAAGCACTGGTGGACATCATCTCGATGGTGAAGCACGCAGCAGACGCGCAAAGCCCATTGCTTACCGCGTCGGAGCGCGTTGAGCACGCGCTTGAGAAAATTACCGCCGGCCGGACGTTCACGCCCGAACAACAGCAGTGGCTTGATCGCATCCGCGAGCATCTGCGGGAGAATCTTTCGATTAATAAAGACGACTTCGAAGAGCTGCCCGTCTTCAACCGCTACGGCGGCTGGGGCAAGGCCTACCAAGTTTTCGGACCGAAACTTCCCGAATTCATTAAACAACTTAACCAGGCAATCGCAGCATGACTGACATCGTTCAAAAACTTTGGGGTTTCTGCCATACACTCCGCCACGACGGTATTGATTACGGCGACTACATCGAGCAGCTCACCTACCTTCTATTTCTTAAGATGGCCGACGAGCGCGACATTGACCTCAGCCGCCTTCCAATGAAAAGCGAAAAAGGGGAGGCTAGCCGTTTTGATTGTTCCTGGCCGACGCTCGCAACCCAGTCGGGTACGGCTCTCACCGACCACTACACCGATGTCCTGCGGTCGCTCGGGCAGCAAAAAGGATTGCTCGGGGACATTTTTGCCGGCGCCCTATCGCGATTCAACAATCCGGTAAACCTCAAAAAGCTCATCGGGCTCATCGACGAGACGGATTGGACGGCACTCAACATCGACGTGAAGGCCCAGGCATTCGAAGGTCTGCTCGAAAAGGCCGCGAGCGAGGGGAAGAAAGGCGCCGGACAGTACTTCACGCCCCGCATCCTGATCCAATCAATCGTGCGTTGCGTCAAACCCGATCCGCGCACACATGATGAATTCACAATCTATGATCCGGCATGCGGCAGCGGCGGATTCCTTGTGTGCGCCTACGAGTGGTTGATGGGACAAACGAAGGGGGGCGCACTGGACCGCGCGCTTGCCAAACGGATCAAGCGTGGCACCTACTTCGGCCAGGAGTTTGTTTTGCGGCCTCGGCGGCTCGCATTGATGAACTTGTACCTCCACGGTCTCGAGCCCGAAATCACGTTTGGCGACTCCATCTATGAGGTTCCTTCCTCCCGCCGCTACGATGTCGTCCTCACCAACCCGCCGTTCGGTACGAAAGGCGCGAACCAGGTGCCCGAACGCGAAGATTTTGTGATCGCAACGAGCAACAAGCAGTTGAATTTCTTACAGCACGTCATGACCATTCTCAAGAAAAGCGGACGGGCGGCTGTGGTCGTGCCGGATAATTGTCTTTTTGCGGATCAAGCAGGGGAAGTGTTCGAAATACTCACACAGGACTGCTCCCTGCACACCGTTCTCCGTCTGCCCAATGGCACGTTTAGCCCTTACAGCCCCGGCACCAAAACCAATGTTGTCTTCTTCACCAAAGGTCAACCGACAGAGACCATGTGGATTTATGACGGTCGTACTAACGTCCCCGGCATAACCAAGAAAGACCGCATGCTGACCCCCGAGCACTTCAAGGAATTCGAAAAGTGCTACGGCGCTGATCCCAACGGCCGCGCTAAACGCAAACCGGGCGATTCAAAAGATGATCGCTGGCGCTCATTCACCATCGAGGAAATCAAGGCCCGCGATTATAAGATCGATAGTCTCAAATGGCTCAAAGATGAGTCGCTAGACGATATGGACGAACTACCCGAACCCGAGGAGCTTGCAACCGACGCCATCGGAGAACTCGAAGCCGCCGTTGAGGAACTGAACGTAATCATCGGCCTGCTGGAAAACGGCAACGGAAACGGTGCAAGCACTGCCAAAGGCGCAAAGAAAGCATGAAGAGAGCACCCACGCCACAAGCCAAAGCCGAGGAACTCGATCGCGATACCGACTTGCCGGAGGGTTGGGTCGACATTGAACTGGGGGACCATCTCTACATCGCTGGCCGAATCGGCTGGCGTGGGTTGAAGGCCGAAGAGTACACGCCATCGGGACCAATCCTTCTCTCTGTACCGAATCTTAACCATGGAGACTATGTTGATTTCGCAAACGTGAATCATATCTCAGTTGCCAGATATGACGAGAGTCCGGAAATCCAGCTAAAGGTCGGCGATACACTACTCGTCAAGGACGGAGCCGGCATTGGCAAACTAGGGTACGTAGCTCATCTACCTGCCAAATCAACGGTCAATTCTTCCCTTCTTGTCATTCGACCTACGAACCCCCTTCTTTCCCATGAGTACCTTTTTTATTACTTGAAAGGCCCAAGCTTTCAGCAGATTGCTTTGCAGCGGATCACGGGTTCATCCACGCCTCATCTTTTCCAGAAAGATATCAAACGATTTCGCGTACTCGCCCCTCCTTTTCCAGAACAACAGCGCATCGTGTCGAAGGTGCAAGTGACCTGCCCTCGATAATCTCTGCCAGTCATAATTGAGAAGCTCCAGCGAGGAAAGGAGCTTCGAGATGAAGAAGGGCAAGCACCCAGAAGAACAGATCATCGGCGTGCTGAAGCAGGTGGAGGCAGGCCGGACGGTGAAGGAGGTCGCCCGGGAGTTGGGCGTCAGCGAGGCGACGATCTACACCTGGAAGAGCAAGTACGGTGGCATGGAAGTCAGCGAAGCGCGGCGACTAAAGGAACTGGAAGATGAGAACCGCCGGCTGAAGCACATGGTCGCAGACCTCAGCCTCGACAAAGAGGCACTGAAGGCGGTGATCCGAAAAAACGGCTGGAGCTTGTAGGTCTGCGGCAGGATGTGGCGTTGGTGATGAGCGAGTATGAATACTCGGAGCGCCAAGCCTGCAAGCTCATGTCCATGGATCGGACCACCTACCGATATCAGCCGCGGCCGGACCACAATGCCGAGTTGCGCAGCAAATTGATCGCCCTGGCGCGGCAGAAACCGCGCTACGGTTACCGGCGTCTGTGCGCGCTGCTGGAGCGCAGCGGATGCCAAGCCAGCGCGCAACGGGTGTACCGCATATACAGCGAAGAACATCTGGCGGTACGAAGGCTGAAACGGAAGCGGCTGGTGAGACCGGCGCCGGAAGGCACGTTGTTGCACAAGCCCAACCAGGAATGGGCCATCGATTTCGTGTCCGATGGCTTGGCCACCGGACGAGGGCTGCGCATGCTGACCGTCGTAGACAGTTTCACGCGCGAGTGTCCAGCTGTCGAGGTCGACACAGGCTTGTCGAGTGGCCGAGTGACTCGCGTGCTGGACTGGATCATCAGCCAGCGTGGGAAGCCGGAAGTGATTCGGTGTGATAACGGGCCGGAATTCACGAGCCGACACTTTATCGTTTGGTGCGAGGAAAGGCAGATCACGCTGCTGCACATTCAACCTGGCCGACCCATGCAGAACGGTCATGTCGAGAGCTTCAACGGGCGATTCCGTGATGAGTGTCTGAATCACAACTGGTTCACGACGCTGACGGACGCAAAAGAAAAGATCGAACGGTGGCGTATGGAATACAACGGGGAGCGGCCACACAGCAGCTTGGCGTATCGAACACCAGAGGAATTCGCCAAAGCCTGCTCTGAGCCCACCAACAGGATGGGGTTAACAACACCCATCCCGCCAGAGCCGCCCGTCGCAGGTGAGCGGTCGCAGAACGGTACTCACGGTCAAGGGTTCGCTAACGCCACGCCAAAAACCGGCGCGCCCTTGACCGCTGCGTGCCGTTCTGCATTGGAGGATGGTGCGACGGGCGGCTCCGACGGGATGGGAAAAGAGGAGTTACAGTAGACCGAGCGTCTCAGTTACGGTTGGTAGAGAAAATCGAGGCAGGTCAGTACTTCGCCTGCCCAATGGTCAAAATCACTGGAATGAGATTCTGGCGCCCAGGATACCTCACCTTCACACAGACCCCCCGCTGTTCGCGGACCACGTTCGTTGCGCCGAATCTTAGCTTGAGTACCTTCAGCGCGTACTCAACCGTCATGAGAGGATACCGATCGATCATAAAATCCCCAATCACAAAGAAACGGTGAGTCATCGGTTCCCGCCCCCCGTGATCTCGAAGTGGTCTAGGCGTCAAACATTTCTTAGTGAAATTGTTTGATGAAATTGTATTTTTCTGTTATGATTTGTCTGATTATCTTTCCATCCTAATGCGACCATGCCACAACTGCCATCCGCAGGCAGGACGGTCAGCTGCTTCCGAAGCAGCGCCACTAAACAATTGCAGAATCCTCGCGGTCGTGACATGTAATGATGTTCGGGATTTGCTCCACGGCTGAAGCAGATGCGCCACGCCTGGAGGTTTTTCGTCTCCGCCCGTCACGTCGTAGCCGCCGTGACGACGATGGTGGCATTTTTCCAAGGGTGTCCACGCGCCGGCCCTCAAGGGAAGGCGTTCTTACTGTCCATTTTGGCGGGGGGATCGTTAACGGTTGCCGTTGGCCAACGATTTACCTCAGTAGAAGAGCCCGCTATGGCGACAACACTCCTCTTCTTGCCAGCCCGTACGACCGAAAGTCGTGACCTTAGGTCGCAACCAAAGCTCGCGCAATAGGGGAGCCATCCCGATGGACAGATCACTGGCTCGATGCGAATACCGATTTCGAAGACGAGGTCTTAAAAGATGAACTGGTTGTCCATTCAGCAGAAACTCATCGCCGGATTTGCCTTGGTCTTCGTGATCTTCGGGCTGGGTGTAGTGTCGGCCTATATCTCCGAGGAAGGCCGCATCCGGGACGAATCGTGGGTGAGACATTCGCTGCAGGTTCGACAGGAACTGGTAGGAATCGCGAACAAGGCAGTGGATTTGGAAACCGCGGAGCGGGGCTCCGTCATCACCGGTCAGGAAGACTTCCTGCGACCGTATCTCAGCGCGCGTGAGAGCATCTCGGATGAACTCAAGCGAATTGGCGAGCTGACTGGAGATAATCCCCTGCAACAGAGTAGGGCCCGGCTGCTGGAGCGGCTAATAGCCGACCTACTGGAACATCACGATCGCGTTGTCGGAGTCACGAAGGAACAGGGGCTGGAGTACGGGCGTCAGTTGGTTCTTACTGGCCGCGGAAAGAAGATAATGGACGCCATCCGAGAGGTGGTTGGACAGATGAGGGCGGAGGAAACCCGATTGCTGCAGTTGCGAGAGAACAAATCCATATCAGATGCTGGGCGCCAGACGTGGTTCCTAATTGCGCTCGCAGTACTGACGGGAATGATTCTCTTGGCAGCATACCTCCTCGTCAACCGTCACCTTGCGGCGCGACTGCAGGCGGAGGGCCTGCTCAAGGAAAGTGAAGAGAACCTCCGGGTCACGCTGCACTCGATCGGCGACGGCGTGCTGGCAACAGACGCCGAAGGGCGGATTACGCGCCTCAACCCGGTGGCGGAGCGGCTCACCGGCTGGACTATGGACGAAGCCAAGGGCCAACCCGTGGGGGAAGTTTTCCACATCATCAACGAAGAGACACGCCAGCCGGCGGTCATCCCGGTGGATCACGTGCTCGCGAGCGGCGTGATCCACGGCTTGGCCAACCACACCGTGCTCATCGCCCGCGATGGCAGCGAAAAGCCCATCGCCGACTCCGCCGCGCCCATGCGCGACAGCGAGGGCCGTATCGTCGGCGTCGTGCTCATCTTCCGCGACGTGACGGAAAGCAGGGCGCGCGAGGCCGAGCTGAGGCAGTTCAAGAACACGCTCGACCAAACGCTGGACTGCGTCTTCATGTACCGCGCGGACGATTTCCGCTTCATTTATGTAAACGAGGGCGGGAAGCGGCAGACGGGCTACACCGAGGCCGAGATTCTGAGGATGACCGTGCTGGACCTCAAGCCGGTGTTCACGCCGGAGCGTTTCCGGGAAATGGTGCAGCCGCTACTCGACGGCACGCAGCCTTCGCTCAGCTTCCAGACCCTCCATCGCCACAAGGACGGGCATACCATTCCGGTGGAAGTCTACCTCCAGTTGGTGCGGGAGGCGGGCCGGGAGCAGCGTTTCGTGACCATTGTGCGGGACGTCACCGAGCGCAAGCGGGCGGAAGCAGCGCTGCAGGAGAGCGAGCAACGGCACCGAACCATCATCCAGACGGCCATGGACGGCTTCTGGCTGGTGGACGCGCAGGGGCATCTGCTCGAGGTCAACGAAGCCTACTGCCGGATGAGCGGCTTTAGCGCGCAGGAACTGCTGATCGTGAACATTTCCGGCGTGGAGGCCGGCGAAACGGCCCATGAGACCGCCGCCCATATCCAAAAGATCATCGCGCAGGGCGAGGATCGCTTTGAAACTCGTCACCGCCGCAGGGATGGAAGCGTTTTTGACGTCGAAATCAGCGTCCAGTACCGGCCCGCCGACGGCGGGCGGTTTGTGTGTTTCCTGCGAGACATCACCGAGCGCAAGCGTATGGAAACGGCGATGCGCGAGAGCGAGGGCCTGACACGCTGCGTGCTTAATTCAATAGGATCGAACATCGCGGTGGTGGACCGCCACGGAACGGTCATCGCCATCAACGAGGACTGGGAGCGTTTTGCCCTGGAGAACGGCGCCGAAGCCACGCTGCAAGGAGTGATCGTTGGCGCAAACTACCTGGAGGTCTGCGAGCGAGCCACGCGGGACTTGGGCGAAGAAGGGCAGCGGATCTTGATTGGGCTGCGGGGCGTGCTGTCGCATTCGCTGCACACATTTGCATACGAGTATCCGTGCCACTCTCGGACCGAGCATCGATGGTTCAGGATGAACGCCTTCCCTTTGTCCCGACCGGAAGGCGGGGTGGTTGTTGCGCACATCAATACGACCGGGCAAAAACTGGCCGAGCAGAAGCTGGTCGATTTCAAAGCCGCGCTCGATGAGCACGCCATTGTTTCTATGGCCGACGCGCGCGGGGCAATAACGTACGTCAATGACAAGTTCTGCGCGCTGTCAAAGTATTCGCGGGAGGAGTTGATCGACCAAAGTCACCGCATCATCAATTCGGGGCATCACCCGAAAGCTTTTATCCGCGAGCTGTGGCAGACGATTACGAACGGGCGCACGTGGAGAGGGGAATTCAAAAACCGCGCGAAGGATGGCACGTTCTACTGGTTGGATACGACCATTGTCCCCTTCCTCGACGCGGCCGGGAAACCCTCCCAATACATCGCGATTCAGGCTGACATCACCGAACGGGTGGCGGCGGACGCTGAGCTGCGCCGTAGCCGCGCCGTCTTCGAGAACCTCTTCGAGTCGCTGCCCGGCCTCTTCCTGGTCCTCACGCCTGACCTCAAGATTGTCGCGGCGAGCAACGCCTACCTTGAGGCTACTATGACCAAGCGCGAGGACCTCCTCGGTCGCGGCCTCTTTGAGGCCTTCCCCGACAACCCCGACGACCTTAGCGCCACGGGCACCTCCAACCTGCGCGCCTCCTTAGACCGTGTGCGCCAGACCGGCGCCGCGGACACGATGGCCATCCAGAAATATGACATCCGCCGTCCCGACGGCGTCTTTGAGGAGCGTTACTGGAGTCCGATCAACTCCCCTGTGCTCGGGATGGACGGCCGGATTGAGTATCTCATCCATCGTGTGGAGGACGTGACCGGGTTCGTGCGGCAAAAGTCGCAGCCAGCGGGCAACCCCATCGAGTTGCGCGCCCGTATGGAGCAGATGGAGGCCGAGATTTTCTACAACTCGCAGAAGTTGCAGGCCGCCAACGAACAGCTTCACGACATGAATACGCAGTTGCGGCAAGCCAAGGCTGAAGCTGATGCTGCCAACCAGGCCAAGAGTAGGTTTCTCGCGGCCATGTCTCACGAAATCCGTACTCCCCTGAACGCCATTCTCGGCTACTCCCAGTTGATGTTGCGGGATACGGGACTGGGAACAGACGCGAAGGCGAATCTCCAGATCATCAACCGAAGCGGCGATCATCTGTTAACCCTCATAAATAGTGTTCTGGACATGTCCAAGATCGAGGCTGGCCACACGGAGCTCAATCCAACGACATTCAGCCTCTCCAGGCTGCTGGACAGTCTCGCAACAATGTTCCTCTTGCGGGCTGAGGCGAAGGCGCTACGATTCGAAATCTTTGTCGATGGCGAATCCGTCCCATACGTTGTGGCGGACGAAGGTAAGTTACGCCAGATACTAATCAATCTTCTCGGAAACGCAATCAAGTTTACCGAGCGCGGCCAGATCAAGCTGCACATCACTTTGCAAAGGAGAGCCAATCGGCTATGGCTTTCAGCCCAGGTTGAGGACACCGGTTCGGGCATGACGGATGAGGAACAAGAGAAGTTGTTCCAGCCGTTTAGCCAAACCAAGGGTGCTCTTAACACTAGCCAGGGAACCGGCCTGGGGCTCGCCATCAGCCGCGAATACGCTCGCCTGATGGGGGGCGATCTCACGGTTACCAGCAGCCCCGGAACAGGCTCAATATTCCGGTTCGAGGTCCCAATCGAACGCGGTGACGCAGGAGTGATCACCAGGCGGAGTGCTCCTCGCCGCGTCATTGGCATACGAGCCGGACAGGAGGCTCCCAGGATCCTGGTCGTCGACGATCAAATCGATAACCGGGACTGGCTGGTGAAATTGCTCGGGGCTGTAGGTTTTTCTGTGCAAGATGTGGATAACGCGGAGGCAGCCATCCAAAGCTGGCATGAATGGAACCCACGGTTGATCCTAATGGATGTGCATATGCCGGGCATGGACGGGTTGGAGGCGACTCGAAGAATAAAGGCAGATCCTCGGGGAAAGGAAACAGTCATCATTGCTTTGACCGCTGACGCCATGGAGGGCCAGCGCCGAACCGCCATTGAAAGCCGGGCTGATGATTTCGTCACGAAGCCCTGCTATGAGAACGAACTGCTCGAGAAGATGCGAGCCCATCTGAACATTGCGTATGACTACGAGGAGATGAGCGGAAACGAAAGCGAACCTCTTGCAGGAGTGTCGGCCTTGAGGGCGGCAGCGCTCGGGCTCGGGCAATTACCGCAGGAGTTAATCGAAGAACTCCGTAATGCGATTTTGGGCGGTAACAAGAACCTCATAGACAAGCTGATCCTCAACGTACGTGAGACTGGAAATGCCGACTCCGCACATGCTTTACAGGGGCTTGCCGACCATTACGAATACGACGCTCTGACCCGGTTGCTGGAGGAAGCGTGCCGCCGATAACGGAGCAGTCTGCGCCTCAAGGCAACATTATGGTCGTGGATGACAATCCCGCGAACCTGAAACTATTGGAAGACATGCTCCGGAAGCAGGGGTATGAAGTGCGGTCGTTTCCACTGGGCCGGCTGGCTCTTGCAGCGGCGGACCAGGAACCGCCAGACTTGATTTTGCTGGACATCAATATGCCAGAAATGAAAGGCTACGAAGTATGTGAACGGCTGAAGTCCAGCGCCCGCCTTTCTGACATCCCGGTGATTTTTATCAGCGCGCTGAATGCGACCGAAGACAAGGTAAAGGGGTTTCGATCGGGAGGAGTCGATTACGTCTCCAAGCCATTCCAGTTCGAAGAAGTGCAGGCCCGCGTCGAGACCCACCTCAAGTTACGGCGCGCCCAGCAGGCAGAGCGCGATCTGCTGGAAAAGACCCTCGGTGGCGCAGTCTGGACTCTTTTGGAGTTAGTCCATATTACATCGCCAGTGCTGGTCTTGCGATCTCATTCCATTCGGGATATCGTGCTCTGGATCACCAAGCAAATGGGGCTTAGGGATGCCTGGCAGTACGAGCTTGCTGCCATGTTGTGCTTAGTGGGTTGTATCGTGCTGCCCAACGAGATTTTCGAAAAGGCCTACGGCGGCCAAGAGCTCTCGCCCGACGAGGATCAGATATTTCGCGCTCATCCAGAGGTCGCCGCCAGCCTTCTTTCGAACATTCCACGGTTGGAAGTAGTAGCCGAGATGATTCGGAGGCAACAAATAGCTGAGGCAGACCTGTCCGCCACCGAGCAATCAAGACAAGGCGCTCACATGCTCTATCTAGCATTGGAACTGGACCGAAGAATCTATCAAGATATCGATTGTCGCTCCGCAATCGCCGAGCTCAGGCGTTCGGGTCGATTCAACGGCGGCATGCTGGGTGCGCTCGACAACTACTCTCCAACCAAAGCAGAGTTCGAAGTGCGACATCTACTGACTCGAGCACTTCGGCCCGGGATGGTCCTCGATGAGGAGGTTTTTACCACCAAAACGAAGATCTTAATTTTCAAGGAGGGAACGGTTCTCACACCCGTATGGATTGAACGCCTCAGGAATTTTGCAAGAGGCAGCGGCGTGCAGGAACGGGTGCGCGTCCGAGTTCCCAGGCTCGCTGGTATCGGCCAATTATCGAAGCTCGGTTATGGCCCTTTCGGAACCGAGGCAAAGAAGGGATAGAGTCTTTCAGTCTGAACCTGAAAGGAAAAGAGGGTGGGGACGAGAATCCTGTTGGGAACGCCCCCACAACTAAGGTTGCCATACCTTTAATCGGGTGCAAAAGGAGGTGTACCGGACATGAAGGAACATTCCTTGTCGCCAGCGAACATCATGGTCGTAGACGACAGTCCCGCCAACCTAAAGATTCTGGAAGACATGCTGCGGCAGCAAGGGCATGAAGTGCGTTCGTTTCCAGGGGGTAGGCTGGCGCTAGCGGCGGCGCTGAGAAATCCGCCAGATTTGATTTTGCTGGATATCAAAATGCCGGAGATGAACGGCTACGAAGTGTGCGAACGCCTCAAGTCCACCGGAGAGGTTTCGGACATCCCGGTCATTTTTCTTAGTGTCCTGAACGAAACGCAAGACAAGGTGAAGGCTTTCCGGTCCGGTGCGGTGGACTATATATCCAAGCCATTCCAATTCGAGGAAGTTCACGCCCGCGTCGAAACCCATCTCAAGCTGCACGAGCTCCGACGAACATTGAAGCTGCAGAATGAACACTTGGAGGAGACTGTAGCCGCACGCACACGTGAGCTTGCCGAAGCAAATGAGCGGCTGACGATCCTCGATCGCTCAAAGAACGACTTCCTGAACCTCATCTCGCACGAGCTTCGGACACCACTGAACGGACTGCTCGGTGTCGGCGAGATCATCTTGGACCGAATGGATTCGACAGTGGAGAGCAACGAATTCCGAGAGATGTTTGAAGAGTCTCGCCGAAGAATTATCTCGATTCTGGATGATGCTTTGCTCCTCACTCAAATCGACGTGAGCAGCAACCGGTTCCGATCTGCTCCGGTCTCCTTGAGCGCAGCACTGAATCGCGCAATCGAGGGGACGATCGAGTTCGCCGAATCCCGCCACGTGAGACTCACGCCACCATCGGCTGACCTGGACCTCGTCCTGGGAGATGAAGATTTGCTGGTGAAAGCGTTGCACTCACTACTTGAGACCGCTGTTAAGTTTTCCGAAGAGGGGGAAACTGTCCGGCTAGCACGTGAGGTGGTTTCGGCTTCACTTAGGGTTATCATCGAAAGTCGTGGTAAGACGATCCCCAGCCCTGCCATGGCGAAATTCTTTGATGTCTTCTCGATCGGAGAAGCAAGCACACCCGGCAGGGACCTGGGATTAGGCCCCCCCGTCGCATACCGCATCCTCTCGTTGTTCGGCGCTTCGGTCAGCGTTGCGAATCTGGATCCGTCTGGAATACGACTGACCGTATCGTTTGAAGAGCGCTGCCCTTGAACCTGCGGCGATTTGTTAATGCCGGTTTAAAATAGCACTGGCGGGGCCCTCGCCAACCAATGCTCTGGTGTGACCGCCCCAGCGCTGGAGAATTTTCCTCAGGTCGTCGATGTGGAACGGCTTGCTCACATAGGCATCCATGCCGGCCTGGAGGCACTTGTCCCGGTCTCCCTTCATGGCGTAAGCGGTCACGGCGACGATGGGAATCCGGTTTCCGTTGGCATGCGATTTCCGGATCTCCGCCGTCGCTTCATAACCATCCAATTCTGGCATCTCACAATCCATAAAGATGAGGTCGTACGGCGCTAGGCCGGCCATCCGAACTGCCTCGTGGCCATTGGCTGCCACGTCCACGGAGCATCCGAGCTTCTCCAGCATTCGCGACGCTGTTATCTGATTGCCGACATTGTCCTCCGCTAGGAGAACGCGCACGGGAGCGCCGGGGAGAGCAACTGGGGGCGAAGGCGTAGCCTCCTCCTGAACGGCCCCACCGGAGCTCCGCTGACCTGCCTCGATTTTCTCTACCAACCGTAACTGAGACGCTCGGTCTACTGTAACTCCTCTTTTCCCATCCCGTCGGAGCCGCCCGTCGCACCATCCTCCAATGCAGAACGGCACGCAGCGGTCAAGGGCGCGCCGGTTTTTGGCGTGGCGTTAGCGAACCCTTGACCGTGAGTACCGTTCTGCGACCGCTCACCTGCGACGGGCGGCTCTGGCGGGATGGGTGTTGTTAACCCCATCCTGTTGGTGGGCTCAGAGCAGGCTTTGGCGAATTCCTCTGGTGTTCGATACGCCAAGCTGCTGTGTGGCCGCTCCCCGTTGTATTCCATACGCCACCGTTCGATCTTTTCTTTTGCGTCCGTCAGCGTCGTGAACCAGTTGTGATTCAGACACTCATCACGGAATCGCCCGTTGAAGCTCTCGACATGACCGTTCTGCATGGGTCGGCCAGGTTGAATGTGCAGCAGCGTGATCTGCCTTTCCTCGCACCAAACGATAAAGTGTCGGCTCGTGAATTCCGGCCCGTTATCACACCGAATCACTTCCGGCTTCCCACGCTGGCTGATGATCCAGTCCAGCACGCGAGTCACTCGGCCACTCGACAAGCCTGTGTCGACCTCGACAGCTGGACACTCGCGCGTGAAACTGTCTACGACGGTCAGCATGCGCAGCCCTCGTCCGGTGGCCAAGCCATCGGACACGAAATCGATGGCCCATTCCTGGTTGGGCTTGTGCAACAACGTGCCTTCCGGCGCCGGTCTCACCAGCCGCTTCCGTTTCAGCCTTCGTACCGCCAGATGTTCTTCGCTGTATATGCGGTACACCCGTTGCGCGCTGGCTTGGCATCCGCTGCGCTCCAGCAGCGCGCACAGACGCCGGTAACCGTAGCGCGGTTTCTGCCGCGCCAGGGCGATCAATTTGCTGCGCAACTCGGCATTGTGGTCCGGCCGCGGCTGATATCGGTAGGTGGTCCGATCCATGGACATGAGCTTGCAGGCTTGGCGCTCCGAGTATTCATACTCGCTCATCACCAACGCCACATCCTGCCGCAGACCTACAAGCTCCAGCCGTTTTTTCGGATCACCGCCTTCAGTGCCTCTTTGTCGAGGCTGAGGTCTGCGACCATGTGCTTCAGCCGGCGGTTCTCATCTTCCAGTTCCTTTAGTCGCCGCGCTTCGCTGACTTCCATGCCACCGTACTTGCTCTTCCAGGTGTAGATCGTCGCCTCGCTGACGCCCAACTCCCGGGCGACCTCCTTCACCGTCCGGCCTGCCTCCACCTGCTTCAGCACGCCGATGATCTGTTCTTCTGGGTGCTTGCCCTTCTTCATCTCGAAGCTCCTTTCCTCGCTGGAGCTTCTCAATTATGACTGGCAGAGATTATCGAGGGCAGGTCACCGCCCCAGTTCGCCCTCTGGAGCGGCCGCTGGTGCCCGTGTTTCGGCCAGCGGAAAGCTTACCGTGAACCAGAAGGTGGAGCCTTTGCCAAAGCAGCTTGTCAGTCCGATCTCGCCGCCCATGAGTTCGACCAGCTTGCGGCATATGGCGAGCCCCAACCCTGTGCCGCCGTACTTGCGTGTCGTCGAGGAGTCGGCCTGCTCGAATTTGTTGAAGATCATCTGGAGCTTCTCTTCGGGAATTCCGATTCCAGTGTCCTCGACTGAGATTCTGAGGCGGGTGCGTTCCCCATCCGCGCCCAAACTCTCGACGTTGACGAGAATTTGCCCACGGTGAGTGAATTTGATCGCATTGCCCACGAGGTTCGTCAGGATTTCCCGGATGCGAGTGTCGTCTCCGGTGATGTAACGAGGGGTGTCTGGCGCAAACCGCGCGATCAGCTTCACCCCTTTTTCCTCGGCTCTACCCGCCAGCAGTCGGACCACATCCTCGACGGCTGCAGGGAGATCAAAAATCACGGAATCCAGTGTGACTTTGCCCGCTTCAATCTTGGATAGATCGAGGATGTCATTGATGATCTTGAGCAGATCGTTGGCTGAGTTACGAACGGTTTCGGCGTAGTCTCGCTGTTCGGCCGAGAGGTCCGTTTCGAGCAGCAGGCTGGCCATGCCGATGACTCCGTTCATGGGGGTTCGGATTTCGTGGCTCATACTGGCGAGGAATTCGGACTTCCGGCGCGTCGCTTCCACGGCTGCTTCGAGCGCCCGATAAAGTTGCTGCTCCGTGCGCTTTCGGTCGGTAATATCGAGCAGCACGCCACGCGTGCCAACAATCTTGCCGCAATGGATCACCGGTGCGGGTCGCACTTCCACGAAAGCGCGGCTTCCATCGGGCCGCAGGAGTTCTATGGGGACAGGTTCGCTCGGCTTTTCGCCTTGCATGGCCTCAACATACGCGGCGTACGCATGCTCTCGCTCTTCCGGAGCGATGAACTCGATGAAGCGCCGTCCCACGAGCTCTTCCGGGCCTCTCATGCCATGGATGCGGGCTAGCGCCCGATTCACGAAGGTAAGTACGCCCTGGTCATCGGTCTCAAATATTCCGTCGTGGACTTCGCTGACGAGAGTGCGGTACTGCTCTTCGCTGCGGTACAGAGCCTCTTCGCCACGCACACGATCCAGAGTGCTGGCAAAGATCCCGCTGACAAGCTTCAGTAGGGCAATGAAGTCCTCCGCACACCCCCTCGCGGAATTCTGTGTATCGAGCCTAACCAGCCCGACGAGCGTCCGACGAACGGCCATCGGGACAAAGACCGCCGATCGAACGTCCTCTCTGAGGAAGGCTTCCTTCTCAGCGGCTGCTTCGGGCGGAAGGGCGGCCACGGACGGGATGCAGACCACCTCGAAGTTCCTGAGCTTTGGCGCAATCCAGGGCCACCGGGCGTCCAGAGACGCTCCGCCGGGGTTTTCCGGCGGGCGCTCCCGGCCATCCTTCTGCCACTCCTGCGCGACCTCCAGCCGGCTGCTCCCGTCGCGCAACAGGTAGACTCGGCAATATTCCGCAGCCGCCAGTTCCCCGATACTCTGCAAAGCCTCCCGCATCGCCTCGTCGGCCTGCCAGGCAGTCACGTTGGCAAAGCGGCTTGAGATCGAACTGATCAGGTGCTCAGACTCCAGCCGGCACCGGAGAACACCCTCGACCCGTTTACGCTCGCTGACGTCTCGGGCGAAGGCACAGTTATAGCCTTTGCCCCCGAACTCCGCGTAGTTGGCTGCGATCTCAACCGGGAATGTCCTCCCGCCCCTGGCGCGGTGAATGGATTCGAAAGTAATGGCGCCGCGCCGGCGAATGTCGGCCCAATGGGCAGGCCACGCCTCCGGGGGAAACATGGGATCGATGTCGTGGACCGTCATCAAGAGCAGTTCCTCGTGCAAGTAGCCCAGCGACCGGCATGCAGCCTCGTTGACGTAGAGCAGCCGTCCGTCCGATCCGATCCAGAAAGCCGCTTCAGCTGCATGCTCGAGGGCAAAGCGCGCAAACCGCAACTCGTCCTCCGCCTGTCTCGTCAGCGTGCGGCCGCCATCCGCGCTGCCGGCAAGCTCTTGCAATGCTCCAATCTCTCGGGCCGGGTGGGCATGCTCCAGCTCCACCTCTTGGTGGCTGGCGACCGCCTGTTCTAGGCGGGCCGTCGTCTCCCCGACTTCTGCCAACTCTGCGATCAGTTGTTTGTTGGTTGTTTGGGTCTGGCTCATCTTGGTGTTCGGATAGGAGCCTCCGTATTAGACAGTAAAGATGAGCCCCTCTTTATATTATCGGGCTCAGCCGCGATTTCCGTTAGCAGAAATTTGCTAAATAACGGTGGCGGGTTCCGGTTCCTAGTGCAAGTTCCATGACACGGAAGTGGCTTCTGTTAACCTTTGGCATCAGCTCTGGACGTACTGCAGGAACTGGTTCCGGTCCAATGGCGATTGGCTGGAAGTCCACCAACTGCCACCTTACTCGCCCGAGTTGAATCCCACCGAGCGGGTGTGGGCCGTCATACAACAGGGTGGGAACCAATTCCGACGCAGCTGTCGTCAAATGCGTCTTTTAAGACGGATAGCGCAAAAAGAGCAATGAGGACGGCTTGTCTTGACTGGGCCGGCGTCACGCAGTTCGTGCTGATCGGCTGTAAGCTGCGACATCTCGGCGTTGGTATCGTTGGCCTTACCATCACCACAACGAAGGTCGAGCGGATCCTCCAAGAAGCGATGTATTTACATTAGCTATGGTATGAGTCCCTTCGTTCCCTCCAAAGGCGAAAAGCAGAAATACCGCCGGAAAGCCGCCAGCCCGCAGCGTGAGTCCGGCAGCAAAGCTATGCACCCATGGAGCTGAGCCCAGATCGCTACTCTTCATCCCCAATTTGCCCTCGTCGGCCATGAAGACGAAGCCGATGGGCCATTTGCCTATTGAATGCTCGAAACTCTCCCGAAGCAGAAGGACATTGGGAGCACGGAAGCGATAGTCCTGATAGCTGGTCAACGACGCGTTGCCGTTGATATCAGAACCACCCAACGTCGGTTGAAAATAGAACGGCACGACATCTCCGCCCGGCGTCATGGAAAGGATGTTGAAGACCCGCAACCCGATGCTGCCCTCCAGGTTCCTCGTGAATGCTGCCGGGCATACTGAAATCTTCGTACCTGGATCCAGCGAGCAGTCGTCAGGCCCGTTCCCGGCTCTTGGAGTCGGTAGTCGGGTGGTTTCTCCATAGAGGGCGAACTGATGGCCGAAATCGAAAGTGAGCCGCTGGAACGAAAAGCTGGAGCTTGGGGCAATATATTGCTGATAGGTCACACTGTAATTCAGGCGTACAACGTCATTTGCGAGCACCGGAGTCATACGCAGGCCTTCCCCCAACTGCAGAGTCCCCGGTTCGGTGGTGAGGCCCGGCGCTGTGGCCTCCGTATACAATTGGCCAATCGAAAGACTCGGCTGTCCATTGCTCGGACGCAGATCCACAAATCGGCCATTCGCCTCGCCGTACAGCGAAACCTTTAAGCGCTGATACACGGACTTGACGGTGTACCCTCCAGCGACGGTTTCACGCATGCCATAAAAGGATCGGCCCGCCTCAGTCGTTGCGGGACCCAGCCCAAAGTAAGTGAGCTTGTTGAGAGAAATCGTTTGAGCGTACAGAGAGAACACTGTGTGCTCGGGGAGATCGGTCAAATTGGGCTTGTACTTCTTGGTGCCAAGATGGGAGGTAATCGTTTTGCCGCCGACATGTACAAAGTTAACGTAGACTCCGGCGCGCCACGATAGATTGTTGGAAGCGACCGCGTCAGCATCCCAAGAGATTCTCCAGTTGTCGGTATTCTTGGCGCCCACATATGCCAAGCCTGCGCCAAACCCATTCTGCGGAGCGATGCTGCCCACGGCAATGTGGATTGGGACCCCGGTGAACAACTCTTCGACGCACCCTGGCACCCCCTTAAAGTTGAATGCCCCACAAGAATTCTTCAATTTTTCGAGTTCATCGGGGGAGTCGACCTGCGCAGGATTCGGTGTCGGCGGACTCTGCTGGCCCCAGCCTAATCCGGCTAACAGCAAGGTGAAGAGAAGGACCACGTTACGCTCCATCGGATTCTCACTTTCGTTGTCGCTTTGCCGCGTGCGGGTGCAGTATGCGGGAGACCCTCCTGGCATATTCGCTTACTTCGCGCTCAGTCAGGAGCCGTCTCGGGTTGATCGCCAGGGCCGCTTGCGCTTCTGCGACGTGCCACTTCAGCGCCTCGTGCAGATGAAGTATCTGTGACCGCAGCAAGCTCGATGCCCGGCGGTCGGGATTGTAGGATTCCTTCGGAGTTTTCGGAACTGGGACGATGCGGGGCGGCATAATTATCCTCACAAATTGAAAACGATGCAGTCATCATCTGGCCGCATCTGATTGGTCAGTACATCCAGAAACGTTGCGGCACCCTTCTCGCGAACGGTGCGCTTGTTGCTCTGATCAAAGTTGGGCAGGAATTGATCCGTCACGGTCGCGGGAATTGAGGCATGCTCGAAGACGCGTCCATTGGCCAGATCCTCAGGGCCTGGCACAACCGTTCCCCTCGGAATCCAGGGCGATACGAGGATCGCAGGCACACGAATCCCCAGTCGGTCGAATGCGAAGGGCCTTCCGGTTCCGGTATCCGCCGGCTGGGCAGTGTACCCATCCGGCGTACAGGACGGTGGCACGACGTGATCGTAAAGGCCGCCATGCTCGTCGTACACCACCAGTAGCGCCGTGCTCTGCCAAATGTCCGGATTCGTTCGGATCGCGTTGAAGACTGTAGCGATGAATCGCTCGCCCTCCCGCACATCGTGGTCCGGATGCTGGTCAGATGCCAGGATTTCGCCGCCGTCATCGCCCGGATGGTCGCTGTAACAGGGTTCGATGAAACTGTACTGGGGGAGAGTTCCTGATTTGCAGTCTGCGAGAAATTGATCGAATGTCCCGAACCCCTGGGGTTCGTTCTTAAGAAGATTAACGACCTCCATGGTCGAACTCTGCTGGTCGTAATAATAGATTTTGCTGGTCTGCCCAGCGTTCACCATGCGCTCATAAATGCTCAAGATCGGGTCCAGCAGATAGAAGATATCCATGCTCACCTGGCCGAAGGACGTGCCATAGTGCGCGAACGCGCGGTTGCAGATAGTCGGTCCGGGAATGGAAGAGAACCATCCATTGAATACGGCAAACTCACTGGCAAGTTCCGTAAGTACGGGCAGTTGGTCGGGAGTGAAGTGGTTCATGATCGCGTGGGAGCGGCCCACGTCTTTGGTCTGCGTGAAATAGCTCTTCACGAAGCCTTGCATGTTGGCGACCCGATTATCGTCTTGCTGACCCCCGAAAATCTGGAGGTCAACGCCCGGAAAATGATGGTCAGGATCGTTTTCGAGCTGCCCTTGAAATTTGGCGGACGCCTGGACCTTCACAACGGCTCCAGTTGTGTCGGGGTTGGATTCATTGCCGGTGAGGCCGTTAATCTGGGGATTCTTGGCCTTTAGGGCGCCGAGCATGTGGTCGAAGGAGCGATTCTCCATCATCAGGACTACAATCTGTTTGACCTTGTCATTCGCCATGAGACCCTCCCGTCGGGTTACGCCTTCGCCTTGTTTGCTGTCGCGTCAAAGAAACTGGTGACAGCGTTGACTATCGAGTGTATGCCGTCCGCGCCGCCTGCCAGCAAGGCAGCCGAAAGTCCTACATCGATACAGAGAAAGAACAGATGTTGCGCTTGCGGCGTGATCTTGACGTCATTGAGTTTTGACGCGTCGGCAAAAGGCCCGAGCGCACGCACGCCAGCTATGCTTACCAAGATGGATAGCGTGAGCGAAACAGCAAAAGCATACCGCTGCGTATCTCCCCGGTATTCATCGAGGGCATCGGTGGCGGTCTTCAGGTCCGCCGCCTTCTGTGCGCTCGCAGCCGGGTCAGCAGGTCTCGCTTTGTCGGCGTCCACTGCTCTTTCAAGCTTGCTTGCTTCCGCGTCGCGCCAGGGGCTCACCAGGATCTCAACTGCCCGTTCGACGACGGTTGCGGCGAAGGCAAGGGGTGCCAACAAGCCGGTCAGGTCCGTCAACTTAACCGTAAGACTCAGGCTATCCCACTCCAGAAACCACCAAAAGACGGCTACGCCCGAAAGCGCGAGTGCTCCGGAGGCAAAAATGGGCCGATTTTTCTTGATGATGGACGGTAAGGGCATAGAAACCAAAACCTCCTAGGGCAGCTTCACCTGGGGCACATCAAGCTCCCGTTCCGTCGTCCCCAGGTTGTTTGTCGACGTTGAGGATCTTGGTTGTGGCCTGCTGAGATCCGGTAGCCGAAACTGTCACCGTCCCTTTGCCGAAGGCGGTATGGTTCACGGAAACCGTTTGCTCCTGGTTCGCAGAAAAAGTCACCTTGACTGTTTTGGTCTGGTTAATGATCACAAACTTGATTTCCTCTTCCCCTCCGGTAGTATTCTCCAGTGCCGAGACCGAAACGGACTTGGTCGTGCCGTCGTTGAATGACTGTAAATTGCGAAAACCGGCGATCATGGAACCTCCTATTCTTTCGGGTTACCCGGTCAGTTCGATTTGGATTTTGCGAAGATCGATTGCAGCGCCGGAAGCGCCGTGACGTCGATTGATGGACCCACGAAAAACTCCTGGCGGAGCGTTCCGCTGGCCGGACTTGTGGAACCATTCGCCGCGGGTAGCGTAGTCCGGTACAGCAATCCCCCAGCGCTAAGACGGAAATATTTGTTCAGGCGGAATCCCACACCGTATGCGAAAGCGTTCTCCGAGGATACCTTGCTCTTGCTGCTGCCGCTCAGATCTTTGAGCGCAACTCCGAATGTCAGCGACAACCGCTGTTTGAGCCAGCCCGCTTTACCCGGATCGGATGGGGGCGCGTCGGTCTTGAGCTGTACCGGACCAAAATAGATATGCACCATGGCGAAGCTGCGAAGTTCGCTCAACCGATAGGCATACAGCGCGCCGACGTCGAATCCCGCATACTTTTTCAGATCGGAGACGATGTCCGACTGCTGGTCGTTGCCCACGGCCAGTGCCGACGTGCCGATGAAGATGGTGGCCTTCAGCGCGGTGTTGATGACGGCCACATCGTTCTTGTACGTGGTCAGGAATCGCTCCACCGACAGCTTGGTTTGCGCCGCGTCGGCTCCCGTCCGGGAGAAGTCCGCTACGCCCTTGAGTTTTTCGCTGAGCTGCTCAGGGGAGAGGGCCTCGAATTGTGCCGGCGGCATGTCCACCAGGCGATCGTAATGGAAACTTGGGTTACGGAGTTCCGCCAACGAGGCGTTTAGGTTAAAGATCGGCTCGATGTTCGCCGGCATGGCGGCGCCAAGCGTCGTCTTCAGACCGGCCGGATCCTTAGGCGTGAGGCCTTTGCCGTTAAGGATGGCGGTGAAGACATCGGTAGCCGCCTGTGCCAGCAGGGTCGCCGCCTGCATCTGTACCGCAGAGGGCTGTCCTTGAGCCGCGGCTACGAAATGCCCGACCGCGGCTTGATAGGCTGGGTCGGCAACCATCGCGCTGAGGACGTCTTCCTGGATTTTCGAGCTCAAGATACCAGTGAACTGGAAGTTGATGGTTACCGAAGTATCGGGATTCAGCTTGCCAATCGCAGCCTGCCACGTAGTACCGGTAATGGCGGATGACGGTATGTCCCCCTTATTGCCGTCGCCGGTGCTGTAGTTTCCGGCCACGCTCTGCGCCTGCATGAGGTCGATGAGTGCTCCTCCGCTAAGTTGGACGTCCTTGGTATCTCCGGTGACGGTGAACGGCTCGCCATAGGGAACGCTGACTTTCTTGCTTTTGAGGTCTGGGTAAGCAACCGTTCCGGCGCCGGTTTTGGGCGTCTCGGCCCAGGTGCGGCTACTGTCGAGCATTAGAATCCAGATACTGCCTGCTGTTACCAGCCACACTCGCTTCATAGTTTCAACCCTTGAAAATTTCTCTAAACAGTTCGCGCATGCCCGTTGGTCCAGACGGTATGTCAGACGAACTATAGGCACAAACATCAGGGAGTGCAATACACCTATAAATGGGTATAGCATCCCCGAAATGGTAGGCTATTACCACACAATTGACGCACTGTGACGTGCGGGGCGCGAGAAAAGCGTCGTTATACAACAATGTTTATCCGCAGCATAGTTCGGATTCGCGGAAGTTCTTATGCTGGGATTGGGGCCTTAATGGCATCCATGTTTCTGTGCTCACTGATTCCCAACTAGGGAATATACCCCCATTTGGGTGTATAAAAGCAACAATTAGACACCGAGGCCTAGAAATCGACTTGCGCGCTCTTGCGCATGGTCGATCAGTAACCAGTCGACGGGTTCATAACCCAGACCCTGCCCGCCCGTATCAATTCTTCGATGGAGTGCGCGGCTCGCCGCCCAATCCTCCAAAAGAGTAGGGCTAACACACGTGAGGGTGACCTCAACAAGCTCCAAGGATAAACAGAGACTATGGCCGGATTTGACATTCGGCCATAGGATCTGGCGGCAGCAATGGACGCCCGAACACACCACAAAGCATCAATCCACAAGGGTGCTCACCATGCGCGGGAGAAGAAATTACTATGGCAGTTCAGATTTCTACCATTATTTGCAGGAGAAGACGAGAGTATTTTGGAACTGTCGGGTTCGGAACGCACGGCACAAAATAATCCGGAAAACCAACCAAAAAATCTTGAAAATGGCGATAAATTGGCGCACCATGATCCAAACACTTGGAAATCCGCGTACTCCCGCGGCCTGGACGGCCTTCCGCGAACGCGGAGCGGTGTGTCATTGTCTGAAAGCGCTTTTGGGGGGATCGTTAAGATCGCAGAAAACACGCTTTAATGGAACCGGAATATGAGCTCGCGCTGAAAGTCAGCTCCTACATCGATCTCCTGTGGGACCGAGCGGATTTGCAGGAGATCATCCGCTCAGAAGGCCAGACTTCCCTGAAAACGATCTTCGCTCGCGAGCGTATCGACGTATTTCTCGCCGCCTTGGGGACGAGAGATGCAGTGCTGCGGCGGGCGATCGACACATCTTCTCTATTTCTGCCGCGGAGCGCCTGGCGGGTCAGCAACGCCGCCAGCGTGATTCCAAAAGACGAAACCGAAAACCCGGAACGGCAAAGCATCCGCGAGATCAAAGGTGTGGAGGACAAGGCGGACCTGGCGAACAAAGCTCGCCTGGTTCTGCGGCACGACTTTCTAGGGAATGAGACACCGGAACGATCGCTGGCGCAAGCATTTTCCGATCCCGTGCTTATTCTGCGGCGGACGCGCGAAAAGCCGGAAGAGAATCAGCCGAGTTTCGAAGCCATCCGTCGCGAGCTCTCTGGCAAGTTCTATCGCGATCCGGAACTGGCGGCAAGGATTGCCGATTGGATCGACTATTTCCCGTCGTACACGCTGCAACTGGCACGAAAAATCTACCAGGTGGTCGCCGGGATCTCCGGCTGGGAGCCGCTCGAGGCCGCCGGTTTCGCGCAGCGCTTGGCCCGTTTTCTGCGACACCGAGTTTACAATTTTGGGCTATTTCTAAAAGGCAAGTTTAGAACGATCCTGCGTAGCGATCGACGCCATACGGAGAGCCCCACCGCGGCCGCCTGGAAGGCAATGGTCGCTGTGCAAGACGAGAACGTGAGCCAAGACTGGACCGGCACAGATCGGGATCCCCGCAACGCATTCGAGGCGTTTTGCTGGTTTTTCGTCGAATATCGAAATGCCGACGGCGGCGAGACTGAATCTCGACAGATTCTTCGTGCGCTTTGCCAATTCCTGTTGCGGCGGCCGCGGCTGGGTTATTTCATGGCGAAGGCGCTGGCGGTGCCGGTCCCTTTCGGCATCGCGTTTGGTGAAGAGCTGGACGAGATCGCCCAATCCAAGGCGCTTCGCATGGACGCCCAGTCCAAGCGTGAAACGAAATGGCGCGATCCCTATGAGGCCGCCCGCGAGAAGAATCTCTCCGGAATCTGTTTATCGGGCGGAGGAATTCGCAGCGCGACCTTCAATCTGGGTGTGCTGCAAGGGCTGTCGGATCTGCGGATGCTGCGCCAGTTCGACTATCTCTCCACGGTGAGCGGCGGCGGGTACATCGGGTCCTGGCTGGCGTCGTGGACGCTGCGCGCGGGATCGATCAAGACCGTTGAGACGCTGATCCAGCGACGGCGCAAGCTCAATCCGCTGGGGGAGGATATCCATCCGATCCGCTGGCTTCGGGAGTATAGTCACTATCTGACGCCGCAGTCGGGCGCCGTAACCACCGATACGCTGACTCTAGTCGCAGTTTATCTACGCAACGTTTTCCTGAATCAGGCGCTACTTTTGTTCGTGTTTGCGGCGCTGCTGCTGTTCCCTCTGCTGTGGTTCCCGGTGCTGGGTGTAGCGGCGAGTTCCATTTGGCCGCTGCTGATTTCGGCGGGTCTAGTCCTGTGGTTCTCCGCATGGATCGGCGCCTGCCTGCGCGATTTCAAGCTTCAGAACAAGCCTGGGCGCCTCGAGTGGGAAAGATATGGTCCGCAATTCATACGGTCGTTTATCGTGCTCCCCGCGGTTGCCGGATCCATCGTAGTGGCGTTCGCTCTCTGGAGCGGAGCGCTGGAGAGAGGCGATGTGGTCGGCTGGGCGGCTCCTCTGACGAACCTGTTCCGCCAGTGGCGGGCGACCGCTTGGCTGACGAAATCTGGTTCCCTGATGATCACGTTCGTCATCACCGCGATCGGGCTGCTGGTTGCGCACATCCGCGGGAGCTGGGAAGCGCCCCGGATCAAGCCGCTCTCAATCCTTTATGTTCTGGGAGTTGTCCCTCCCGCGGCCGTGGCCGCGCTATGCTTTGAGACCATCCGGCGTATCCTCCTGACTTGGGGCATGGATACCCAAGCCGGTGCATGGATGGTTCTGGTCTTCGGTCCGCCGCTGGTTCTGGCCGCCTGGAGCGGGACGATCGTCGCTTATCTGGGCATCGTTGGACTCGCCATCGGCGAGGAGCGGCGCGAGTGGTGGGCGCGTTTGGGCGCGGTGATCGGAGCAGCTGCTGCTGCCTATCTGTTAATCACCTCGACCGCCGTTTACGGGCCTCTGCTTATCTGGCGATCGACATATCTGAATCTCTCCCTCGCCTCGCTCTGGACGGCGGTAACCGGATTGGGAATGAAGTTCGGAGCCGCGCCGCCCGACGGATCTGCCAACGGCGGTAAGTCGGCGACCGCAATCCTCAAAAGCGCGGTGACGGCGATCGCGCCGTTCGTATTCATCGCGGGTCTGTTCCTGTTTTTATCCTGGTGCGTATTCCGGCTGACGGCCCTGGGGCAGTTCGGCTCATCCGTGGGCAGTGCGTCGCTTTTCGCACACTACTGGCAAAACATGGGGGAGTTGAATCAGGTCCGGTACAACCTGTTCCTGGCCTTCGCCGCAGCCGCCCTGGGTCTCGGCTTCACGGTCGGCGTGAACGAATTTTCGATGCACAACTTCTACAAGAACCGGCTAGTCCGCGCCTATCTCGCAGCTTCGCGTTCGAGAAAGCGACGACGTCCGAATCCATTCACGGGTTTCGATCTGGGCGACGATATTCCCCTGTACCGGTTTCAGGTGACACCCCCTGTGGTGCCGGGGGGCATTACCGATGAGGGAGTCATCGGAGCTGCGTCGAGAAAGGGTAAGAAGCCGCAGGTATGGCTAACAGAAGACGAAGAGAGGCCGCCTTCTGAACTTCAACCTTCCTACATCGGGCCGTTCCTCATCCTGAATGCCGCGCTCAACGTGACCAAGGGTCAGGATCTGGCTCTTCAGGAGCGCAAGGGCGAGAGCTTCACGTTCACTCCTCTGCGCTGCGGGTTTCAATACACACGTCCGCGGACCGGAATGCCGCGCGAAGTGATCAGAGAGTTTGCATACTGTCGCACGGAGGCTTACGCATACGACCGTGGCCCGAATATCGGCGCGGCTATGGCCATCTCCGGAGCGGCCGCGAATCCCAACTGGGGAAGCGGCACCAACGCCGGGATCGCGTTTCTCCTCACGCTATTCAATATCCGGCTGGGATGGTGGATCGGCAATCCGGCCGGGCCGAAGTTCAACCGCAGCTCGCCGCAAATGGGCTTGATCTATCTCCTCTCCAATCTGATAGGCTCAGCCGGCGCCGAATCGAACTACATCAATCTGAGCGACGGCGGTCATTTCGACAACAGCGGATTGTATGAGCTGGTACGGCGCCGATGCAAGTACATTATGATCTGCGACGCCGAGCAAGACGGGGACTTCACATTCGGTGCCCTGGGCAGCGCCATTCGAAAAGCCCGCATCGATTTCGGCGCCGAAGTCAAGATCGATGTCCGCAACCTGTGCCCGGTCGGAAAAGCAAACAGCAAATGCCATTGCGCGGCCGGCGAGATCGTCTACGACGATCAGACGACAGGCAAGATCCTCTACCTCAAGCTTTCGCTCGACGGCGGCGAGCCGACCGATATTCTCGAATACAAGAAGCGCGCCCCGGCTTTTCCGCATCAGACCACGGCGGACCAATTTTTCAGCGAATCGCAGTTCGAAAGTTACCGGATGCTGGGCTATTATTCGGTGCTCCAGACGTGGAACCCCGTCGTGGGTAACGACACTACCACGCTGGCCGAGGCGTTCGATTTGTTCGCGGGCGCCTGGCCCGAGCCGTCCTCGGTCGATACGGAACTCCGTCCGCACTACGACCGTTTGTTGTCGGCGCATACCTGGATTAGCGGAGGTGCGGTCACCGAGACAGTTGCGCGCGAACGGATTGCGCTGACGCACCGTCTCTATCACGAATTGCGGCTCGATGATGAGGCAGACCGGGTGGTCAATCGAGGGATTGTGGACATTTTGAGTGGCTGGAAGGGGAATCCTATTCAGATCGACGTGTGGCTAATAGTTCGGGATACCTACGAGAAGCGATTCATCCTCTTCTATGAAGGATTGTGAGGCCAGGCATATATGTGGTGGAAAACCTTCGGAGTCCTGATGCTGCTAGTGGTGCTTGTGTTTCTGGGCTGGGCCGCGCGTAGGCAAGGTCCGCCCGCACACGTGGGGCGCGCTAGCTGGTCCCGTAGAACTGTGCCGCGCGAACTCAGCCCGTATCTCGTCGATGGGGAAGTGGCGTTCCTGAGCAACGGCAGCAGCTGCTGCCTTGACAACGTTGTCAGCACGGTATGGACGGCCGGTGTAGAACTGGAATTTGCCGACCGTGGCCGGGAGCCGTTGAGGATTTTCGCGCCGTCGGACAGCCAGCCGACCATCCACCAGGGTCTGGCGTCTTTTGCCTATGGCCACGGACATGTGTGGGTAGCGGACCAGGCGCGAGGACGATTCGTCGAATACTCGGACCGGGATTTCAGAATTCTGCCCGGGTCTGAAGACTTGGGAACCGCGCAGGCGCTGGTCGCGACCCACTTTGAATACCGTTCGCGACAGCGAACGGACGATCTCGCCGAGGGAGACCGCCTGCTTCTCACCAGCCGCTCGCGCCCGCAACAGGCGGTTTATGCCGTCGCACAGACGCGATCCGCGGGGGCGACCGCGCCCACCGGTTACACGATTCAATCGCCTCCGTCCGACGCGCGAAGTCTTGCGGAGTACCGGTCCGATCGAAGCGAAATCCGGCCGGTGCTCGAAAATCTGGAGTTGTATTCTCCGAGCGGCATCGCGCTTTCGCCCGACGGAAACCGGTTATACGTGGCCGACGAACGACCCACCGAGCTGGTCTGGCACGAGATGAGATTGGCCGACTTTTGCTCCAGCAAGTGGATCTACAGGGGCGTATTCGCCCGATTCCCCCTGGAGCATTCTCAACGCGGCGTCTTTCGCGGGCTGTGGGTTCACTCCTCTGGACTGGTCGTCGGTTCGGCGCCGGGCGGTCTGTTTTTTTATACGTCCGACGGCAGGCGGCTCGGCGAGATCGAGACGCCGGATGAAATCACCCACCTGCTACCTGGGCTGAGTCCCGATCCGAAGATCGGAGATTGCCTTTACGCCGCGATCGGCTCGAGGCTGTGCTATCTTCCCATCGCGCGCGAGACTTCCAAGACTGCTCCCAGGACACCGGTGTGCGAGGCACCACTTCCCGCGCACAAGATGTGAGTGCCTCAACCACCTCCGAGCTCGACAGGGGTCGATCCCCGCCGCACGCAGATTCACTCGCACGTGAAAGGCCAGGACAAACTCGACGAGATGCACTGACGTTGCCTGTACCTGTCGATATCGGAAGAGGAGGCACGGGGAGCGCGCGTGGAAATCACATGACTGGTATGCGCTGGACCGGCTGTATTCCAAGGGGTACATCTCGGACCCGAAGACCAAGGAGAAGTTCTTGGTCGTTAGCACTGAGAGCAATTTTTTGATGTAGATGATTTTGCAACTATGAAAGCACCAGCTTTCCAAACGTACCAACAACGTTCAACACGTTTCCAACAAGCTCTTATTCTTCAATGGCTTGGAAGTCGTTTAATTCTCAGCAATATTCCAAAATGCCATAATCGGGTTCGGGACCAGGAGGTCGGTGGTTCGAATCCACTCGCCCCGACCAAATATCCCTTCTGGATTCAATTCCTTATCAGTTTTTCCTGTATCGGCCGATTCTACTGGCTTTGCGTCACTGTGCCCAAAATTGTGCCCACCCCGCGCCTTCCGGACCCGCTCCATGGCTTCTCGAATCGTCTCCGCCTGAGGATGAACGTAACGCCGAGTGGTCGAGAAATCACTGTGACCAGCTAGGTAGGCGAGAGTGTAAGGGTCCATGTAGGCCGCCCACCGCGTCAGGCACGTATGACGGAATGTGTACAGCACAAAGTCAGGAACCTTCGCCAGCTTGCACGCCTTTGCGTGTTGCTTCTTCAGACTGGATTTTTCGATGTGCCCGCTTTTGGTTTGGGCAGGAAATACCCATTCAGTCCTCGCTGAGGCGCGGCGCATGTCCAGGAAAGCCGCCATTCGGGGCGTCAAAGGGATGCTTCTCCGAGCGTTTTCCGTCTTGCCAAAAGGCACGTGAACAGCACCCTCGCGGACGTTTTCCCAGCGCAACCGGAAACACTCATCCGGCCTCAGCCCACAGTCGATCAATAATGTCGCGACATCTCGAAGTATGAACGGGTCCTCTGGCTTGATCGGCAGCTCACCGCGAATCGTTGCGCGGATGCCATCTAGCGCCCGTTGATACGATTGTTGAATGTGGTTGCCAAGGACGGTTGCCCCTTCCAGATATTCGGTTTCCTCTTCTTCCGACAGAACCCGATCCCGGTGATTCTCACCTGGCAGCATCTCGACTTTCGGAAGCACCTTCTCGACCTTGCCCCACTCCGTGGCTAGCCTTAGCAAGCGACGCAAACCTCTAATCGGCGGTTGATGCTCGCAACGGATAAGCGATCTTGTCGCAATTTCGCTACGAACGTGCCGATCTTGTCCGCTGTGACGTTGTCGAGGGTGCAGCCAGCTAATGGTGTGTGCGCCTTCAGGCTACGCCAGCCGTTTCTGTAGTAATCCAACGTATTCCGCTTGTGCTGGAAACGGGCCTCGATAAACGGTATGAAGTCCCCCTCCGCGAAATCCTGGATCGTAGGCACCCGTGTCCGATCTCGGAGGCCGACTTCACCCTTAGCCAGAGACGTCTTGTGCGCTGCCTCCATTTGTTCAGCGACGCGTTTGTTCGTCTGTTTCGTGCTCTGCCGAGTTGGTTCGCCATTCCAGACAAATTTGTACCACCAGATTTTCCCGCGCTTGTAGACGGCCATGATTGGGAAGCGAGCCATGCCTCCAGTTCTTCCGGCCGGTATCGCACCAGGGAACCCACCTTGATAAATTGCGGCCCGCGCCTTTCAAGCCTCCATCGTCTCAACGACGCGATGCTGACGTGCAGTTGTTTGGCGACATCTTCCTCAGTTAGCAGGTAACTCGGGATCAGACGAGAGATGATCGCATCCGCTTTGGACATAATGGCCGAGTACGATCCATTCGGCCCGTGTCAGCGGCTGATTGTCCTCCCACTTCTTGCGAATCGCGAACAGGGCAGCCGTCGGATCTGATAGGAGATCGACGGTTTCCAGGCGGTCGTCCAGACGGCTGTCGATGGCGGTTTCGAGCAACACCTTGGCCACGTCGGATATCGAGACGTTGGAACCGCGAGTATCGGAGAACTGTTTGCGCGCACGATCGAGGAAGGCACGAACATCCTCGGAGACTCGAATGGACAATGTCTGCTGTTGGGATTTGCGGTCTTTGAACACGATTGGGTTGGACCACGGCCCAGAAAAGTGACGATCGCAACTTCCACGAAGGCCAGATCCTGGAGTTTCATCGCGCCGCAAAGAATGCCGCCAAGAATGAGACGCTCCGAGTTGTCGGTATCAGGGCCAACAAGATCGTCGCCCGCAATGCCAAGGGCGAGGAACGCGAGTTCAATTGCAAGCAAGCGAAATGCTTCGACGTTTACGAGCGCCGCGACATCGAGGTCGCACCGAACGATCGGCTGTTGTTGACCGCGAATCGGCGAGAGGCGGAACTCCGTGTGACCAACGGCGAACTGGTCACCGTCTCTGGAGTCGACGGCCAAGGGCGGATTCAGCTTCAGGACGGCCGTGTCCTGCCGGAAGCCTACAGACATTTCGATCACGGTTATGCGGTCACCGCTCATCGCAGCCAGGGCAAGTCGGTCGACGCCGTTGTCATTTCCGGTGATGCCATGAAGAAAGAGCTGTTCTACGTGGCTGCGTCGCGTGGCCGGGAAAGTGTGACGGTGGTGACGAGCGACCGGGAGTTGCTACGCGAATCCGTTGCTCGTTCCGGCGCACGGCAATCTGCATCCGAGTTGGCACGCAAGGTGAAGCGGCGGACTTTCCAGCGAGGTGAACTACGCGGCCTTTCGGCGGCTCGCCGGCTAGCCCACGACGCTGCGGTCCGATCCGAACGGCTGGAGCAACGGGTCGTGCCGACACGAGAACTGAATCACGAGGTGACGCGTAAGGTTCCGGCTCGCGAGTACCAAACGGAGCGAAGGCTCGAACGAGGTGGGTATGACATCGGCAGGTGAGACGAAACCCTGGATCACCAATTTGGATGGGCGCGTGCTCGGTCTCGAAGTGATCTTGATTTGCCGCACAAGAGCGCGGATGCCTGCCCTCTAGCAGTAAAATAGCGATAGGGCTGGATTGGGATGATGCCGACAAGCGAGTACGTCGAAATCCGAAACGGCGGCTACTACGTGGCCGGCACACGTATTGGCCTGGACGTGGTGGTTTACGACTTCCGAGGCGGACGGTCGGCGGAAGCCATTTTTGAGGCTTACCCGTCCATAGGATCGCTGGCGAAGGTCTACGGAGCGATCACCTTTGTCCTAGAACATCCAACGGAAATCGAGGCCTACTTGGAAGATCAGAATCGCCTCTACGAGGAATTCAAGGCTCAGCACCCCCTAACGCCCGACATGATCGAGCGGTTTGAGCGCGCGAAACGCGAAAGGTCCCCCAAGCACGCTTGAGTATCCGGTTCCAGGCCGACGCCGACCTGAACCCAGAGGTTGGGCGCGGATTGCGTCGGCGAGAACCGGCGATTGATTTCCGCGCGACCGTCGGGGTGATCGCGGACGGCACTCCCGATTCAGAAGTTCTCCGGATTGCAGCAAATGACGGGCGTGTGCTGGTTTCACGAGACGTCGCAACGATGCCGCAGCAGTTCGCTGGATTCGTTGCGCAACACGAGTCCCCAGGGCTCCTGCTGGTCCCCTCGCGCAGGTCGATAGGAGCCGTAATCGACGGGCTGTTGTTGGTTTGGTTGACCTGGGAGCCAGAAGACCTGCGCAACCAGGCTCGGTGGCTTCCTTAGGGTGGTTCGGAGAGCCGGGCGGAGCAAGTCTGAACAAAGACACCATCCCTAAGCCTCCGGCTTAGAGTTGCGCGGGCCTCCGCGCCATGCCTTCCATCAAGCATTTGTCAAGTCTTTGTCAAGTATTAATCAAGTGTCTGTCAAATGCCTGTTCGTGGCTTTTGAGGTACAGTGAAGGCAGGCTTGCGCCCTGGCCATGGACACCAAATTCAAGGAAATCCTCGACGGCCTGCCCTCCAAACGACCGCGCTCGCGTCTGGAACCTCACCGCGAACTCATCCGTGAACTCCGGCGCCGCGGTAGGACCTACCGGGATATCGCACAGATACTTGGTGAGAAATGCCAGGTTCAAGTAACCGCGAGTGGCGTGTATGATTTCGTGCGAGCGCGATCGCGGGCGAAGGGGAAGTCAACAGCGGCGCGACATCGTCGTAAGATGTGGCGAGGGCCGCCGGGGGGCGATCGAGTCGGGCTCTGGCGTTCTTCGGAACCGCGCGGTGAAGTGAAAGGTGCTGCCGCGGCCAAGTTCGCTTTCCACCCAAATCCGGCCGCCCATCAACCCCACCAATCGCGCCGAGATGGTCAGCCCCAAACCAGTGCCGCCAAATCTTCTCGTGGTCGAGCCATCCACTTGGCGAAACACCTCGAAAATCAACTGCTGCTTGTCGGCCGGAATACCCGAGCCTGCGCGCGCGCGCTGATGTGCCGATCCAGGCCGACTCGGTGCGTGAGGGCACGCAACGGATGGTTAGGCGGCATGATGTGGCCTGATGCGATCGGCAATCTCAGCACCCCGGGCATCCTCTGCCAGTTCGAGGTCGTAGTTGGCCTGGAGGTTCGTCCAAAACTGAGGCGTCGTTCCAAAGTAGCGCGACAAACGGAGCGCGGTGTCCGCCGTAATCGCCCGTTTGCCCCGAACAATGTCATTCACCCGTGTCACTGGCACGATTAACTCCATGGCAAGTCGGTTCGCTGTCAGGCCCAGTGGTTTCAGGAAGTCCTCGCGAAGTGTTTCACCCGGATGAATCGGAGGCATTGTCTTCGTCTTTTTCTTCATGGGTTCAACCTCAGTGCTAGTCGACGATCTCAACGTCACTCGCATCAGAATCGACCCACCGGAAACAGATCCGCCATTGGTCATTGATCCGAATGCTGTGCTGCCCTTGTCTGTCACCGGCGAGGGCTTCCAGACGATTCCCCGGAATGGCTCCTAAGTCGGCGAGCGCCGCTGCCGCATGAAGTTGGTCCAGTTTCCGCTTCGCCACCCGAGCGATACCTTGGTGTCTCCGGCTGAACTCACGTTGGAAGACTTTTTCGGTTTCCTTATCACGGAACGACCGAATCACGACCTCCAGCATACTACTGCGTCACGTTAAACGCAACGCAGGAGAGTGGCACTTACCTCCCTTTGTGACTGGCCAACACTGGTCTGCAAGGGTATCAGCCCAAGTTAAGACAACTTGATCCTATGTTCCCGATCTGGCCCTCGCGCTCGTAATCGCCACGCTGCTAGATCTCGCAGCCGGTTGCCCCGACGACAACCTGAAGTTCGGTGGAGCCGAATATTTAGTGAACTGGTTCGGGATTTAAGCCATGTCTGAGGAGAAGTTGAGCACTCCTTTCAGGAGGCCGCAGACGCAGTCAACTCTCACCCCTCGACCCCCAAGACCACTGCAAAAACCACTGCAAGTTGGAAAGTCAATTTTATAGGTTCTTGATTTTATGGAGCCACCCGCCGGGATCGAACCGGCGACCTGCTGATTACGAACCAGCCGGCGCCGGGAGGTCAGCGAATCGTCCCGGACAATAAACGTGCAGAACGGAGGCGCGTATTGCGAGACGATTCATTGGTTCATTTGAATGGCTGCGTGATGCACCGTCGGGAGTTCTCAAAACGGATTGCGGATCGTTAGCCCATCGATCGTTTGGCCATCTCGCATGTCTTCCGAGTAAAGCGTACTGGCGCCAGCATGGAGCGCCGCCGCGATGACTAGCGAATCAAAGATCGAATGCCCGTATCGCTCGGCAATCTGCACTGCTCGCTCATGGATCTCGATCGTAAGAGGTACGGGCTCTGGACAAAAGACGCGAAGGACGTCCAGAGCGCGGCGAATCTCCTCCCAGCTCTTCTTAAGCTTGCCTCGCGCCACAGCGACGAATTCGTTGAGGACCTGAACTGATAGTGCTCCTCCCGCACTGAGCAGCGATTCCGCCACTTGACTGCGGGTATCGTCTTGGCGGAAGGCGTAGAGGATGACATTAGTATCAAAGAACAGCTTACCGGGCATTGATGTCTTCGCGATTAAATCTAAAACCGGGAGGGAAAGACCACTTCATTTGACGGAGCTGCTCGAGCGCTTTTTCTTTGGATCGGTCACGGACGACTCTGAAGTCGCGCTTACCTGCCACCGAGATTTCGATTTCGTCTCCCTCTTTGAGATCGAGAGCCTCGACAACCGCAGCGGGAAGACGCACTGCCAAGCTGTTGCCCCATTTAGAGACCTGCATAAAGATATACCTAACACAGTGTATATCCATCTAGATCTCGCGGCAATCCGGCATGGGCAAATATGCTTGGCAATACAAAACAAGGTAGGACGGCGGTGGCGCGCGGTTTGGGTGGAAATCAGAGCCTGGCCCGTATTCCGTTCCATCCCGGTTTACGCGGCCCTAATTGCCGAGTTTGGTCGTGAGAACCAGCCCGATTCGCAGCGAAGACCACGCGAAAGTCACCTGTAGGGACTTTTGTAGGGACACCCCCTCAAAATCGGCCCCAATTCTGCTCAATTTTGCCTCTTCGGACACCCCGGCGCCTACCCGTAACTGGCTAGTTCCGAGCAACTTATCTCACTCGGTAGCATCGCTGGAATCCTCGCCGCCGGAGCTGTTAACCGAAGCCGTCTGGGCTGCCAGAGCCGAGCTTCATCTGCACCCACCCGGCAGTTTCCAGGTTCCAAGCGCCTCTCCCGTGACACCCACAGCACTTGTCGTCCGTTCAGTTCGGCGTTCGCGCGCTCCCGCGTGCAACTCTGCCGGCGCGGCCGCAAGAATTTTCCGTAGCCTTCGCTGGCGGTGTTGCGGCGACGGCGACCATGCGTCACATGACAGTCAGGCTCGAAAACGCCGCGCGAGGATCCGATCAACCGCAGGGTATTCGAGATGATGCCCGCTGCTCGAAAAGCCTGCGCGGACAAGTAGTTGCCTACAAGCTCGGACGCGAGTTTGCAGTGAACTCTCTGACCGAAAAGCCCAGTCGGTAGGGCGTATCCGTCAGTTTGATAACGCCTCATTGAAGATTCCGTGAATCTTGTGTTACCGCCCTTGATTACGTCCCCGAGCAAGCGTCATAGTGGCTGAACGCAAAACCCATGGCAAGCCCACAGCCCGCCGCTCCCGTTCCGAATCACGAGTGCGTGTTTGCCGATCGCTATCCGCTGCTAGTCAAGTGGGCAGGCCTGATAACCGGAGGCGACGAAGTCCTGGCGCAGGACCTCGTCCACGATGCTTATGTGCAGTTCGTGCTTGCCCGGCCCGATCTGACCCGGATTCAAAGCCTGGACCGGTATCTATACGGAATGCTGCGGAACCTTTATGTATCGCACCTGCGGCGGGCAACCCGCATGCCGGAGAACACCCTCTTGGTGGTGGATTACGATTCGGTCGAAATCAGTCTCAAGTACGCCGACGACAGAGAAAGACTGCGCGTGCTCGACGAGCTGTGGCAGGCCTGCGAATATGTTTGCGTCCGGAAAGAGACCTCACGATCCGGCAGCATCATGATTCTGCGTTTTTTCCACGGTTACTACCCGGCAGAAATCGCCCGGATCACTGGGAATTCCAGGGCCGCCGTTTCCGAGAGTCTGCGAACGGCGCGAGAGGAGATCCAGCAATATCTTCGCAGCCCTCGCCTTCCTGGTAGTGCGGCCGTGCGGCCGATATCCCGGCCAAGCGAGGGCGCCGCGGCCTACAACCTGCAGGAGGCGCTGCGCAGAGCGGTTTTTCGTTCGTGCAACAGCCCCTGTATTCCGCCGGAGATGCTGCGCAGCATCTACAAGGACAGAAACACGGAGCCTATTCATAAAACCATTCTTGCGCATGTGGCGAGCTGTCAGACATGCCTTGGAATCGTCAACCTGATGTTGAACCTTGCCCCGCTTTCCGCGCGTGATCCCATGGACATGACCGGTCGTGATGATGACGATGATTTCGCCGATCGCCCCCCAGGCGGCGGGTCGGCCTCCGGCGGCCTGCACAACGCGATACGCCGCGGCCGCAGAGAAGCGAGGCAGGTATTCGAACACCGTCCCCGGCAACTGTATATCGCGGTCAACGGACGCCACCTGGCGTCCCAATCCCTGCATTACTGGACGACCGAGGCAAGCTTCCGCATCGAATCCGGCGTGCAAATTGAGTTCATCGAGATCTTGAGCGAGCAGGGAATCCGGTTGGCTTTTATGTCGATGGACGGAGCGGTGGAACAGGATACTGAAGTCGTCTGTCAAAAAATCGATCTAAGTGAGGGCCGCTCGCTGTTTGCCTGCCTCCGGCCTGACGGTCCGTCCCGATTGCTGCAGGTAACCTACAGTAATCCGGCGCCCGCCGAGCTGCGGGCCGTGGAACTTGTCTACGAGGCAACGCGCGATCCGGAAAGTCTGACACCGTCACGAAAACTGCGATGGCAGTGGCTTCTCGACGTCCTTCGTGCAAACACGAGGGCGTTGGGGTGGGCATCTGGCCTCGCTCTTCTGGTCCTGATTGTAGCAATGACGTCTTGGCAGTTTCATCCACAGCCCGACCCGATGACGCTTTTGAACCAGACGAGCTCGGTGGAGCTCGGAACGTTCGCGGACGGTGCTCTGCACCGCACGATCCAGATTCAGGAGAGCACACTGGACGGCAAAGTCCTCTCAACAAGGACGGCGGAAATCTGGCAAAGCGGTAAGTTGGGACGTGCGTCAGCGCGCGTGTACGATTCGCAGCATCACCTGATTGCCGGCGAATGGAAATCGCCCGACGGTGTTCGCACCATTGCGAATTTGGACAGTGCCAGGCGGGCTACCCGTGAAACCTTCGAAGACAGACCCACGGGCGAGGAAGCCTGGAGGTTCGATCTTTCGGCTCAGGCGTTCCTGCGCCTCATTCACGGCTCCAGTCAACCGGATCTCGCCAGCGACGGAGAGTTTTACGTGGTTTCCTACAGCGCTGAGTTGAAGCCAGGCTCCACCGGGTTGGTAAAGGCTAATTTAAGACTGACTCGAAGCGATCTGCGCACGACCGCTGCCAGTCTGCTGATTAGCGACGGCCAGCAGATCCGACGGTTCAATTTCACAGGGCTCACCCAGGAACGTCGGGATCTGACGGGAGTCGATCCATCGGTATTTTTGCCTGCCACAGGCCCGAAGATTACGCGACAACATACAAGAATTTTGCGCCAGCCAGCGGGGAGGGCTAAGGTCGACCCGACTATTGAAATCGCAGTTCTGTACGCACTGGCGCAAGTCAATGCGGATATGGGGGAGAACCTGACAGTTGACCGGTTGTCAGACGGGCGGGTCAAAGTTGCCGGACTGGTCGAGGACGCGAGGCGTAAAGGCGAGATCCTGCAAGCCCTTCCCTCGGCCGCTGTGAGGGATTTGCACAGCGTGGATGAGATCACCGCAGCGAACCAAAAATTGGGTCGAAAAGCCGTTCCAATTCTGGTCCAACGACTCGAACCCGCGTACGCAAAGGTTCCAGCGGATGATCAGATTCGAACTGAGTTCCAGTCTCGCGGAATTCCCGAGATGCAGGTAGACGCGGCCGTTCGCGAGTTTTCGGCCGGCGTCGTCAATACCTCGTCATCGACCCTGCAACATGCACGGGCCCTCCAAAGGATTGCGTCGCGGTTCACAGCGGATGAGCTGGCTCGGGCGCCCGAAGCCGCGAAAAGACAGTGGAACTCGATCGTCCTTCGTCACGCAGCTATAATCCGGAGCAACCTGACGTCATTGGAGACGGAGTTGCGATCCGGTGGTTTACTTCGCACCACACCGGAGTCTTCCGTCACAGACATCAGAGACGCGCACGAATTGAGACAAGCTGCCGGGCGCCTGCTGCAGGCCTGGACCAGCGGCGAAAGGACGTTGGCGCTCGCGTTTTCCATACCCCTCACTGAGGCCGCCGAACCTTCAATCGATTGGCCCGCATTTCAACACGCGCTTTCGGAAGCGCTTGCTCTGTCATCCGGAATTCAAGCGACAGCAGATCGGCTGGAGGAACGACTTTCGGTTTCCATGCGCCCTTACCAGCCGCAACCAACAAATCTATTTTGACAAATACGATAACCAGGAGGTCAAGAGTGAACCTGATCAAGTGTCTACGACAAGCACGGTTAACTGAAGTAACGCTTGCAGCGATCATCTGTACGCCATACTTCTCATCGGTCGCATATGGACAAACGAACACCGCGACACTAAGCGGGACTGTGGTTGATGAAAAGGATGCAGCGATTTCGGGAGTAGCCGTCACCGTTCTGAACGAAGCAACCAGTTCGCAGCGCAAAGTCACCTCAAACGATCTGGGATACTTTATCGTTCCGTTACTTTTGCCGGGCACCTATCGCATGCGGCTGGAAAAATCGGGCTTTGGTATTGCGGAAGCGCGGGGGCTGGTGCTCAATGTGGACGAGCAACGCGTGTTTAAGATTGCTCTCAAGATTGCCGCCATCAGCCAGAGTGTCACCGTCGCGGACGACCCCAACTTGATCGAAATATCGCCTTCGCTGGGGACGACGATCGGACAACGGGCAGTGGAAGACCTTCCTCTCAACGGTCGAAACTTCCAAGGGCTATCTTCGCTTGTTCCTGGCGCCATTCCAGCGAACGGGACGCGAGACACAAACTCCGGCGGCGTGAGTCTCAGCGGAACGCGGTCATTCGACAATTCATTCCTCTTGGACGGAGTGGACAATTCGCCCAATGCAGTGGAGGCCATCACACGCGTGAACGTAACGGTTACGCCAAACCTGGACGCCATCCAGGAGTTCAAGATACAAAGCAGTAGTTACGACGCTCAATTTGGCCACACGGTGGGCGGGATCATCAACATCATCTCAAAATCCGGGACCAACGAGTTTCACGGGACGCTCTACGACTACCTGCGTAACGGTGCGCTCGATGCGAACACGTGGCAGAATAATCTTGATGATTTGGGGAAGGCCAAGCGCATCCGCAACCAGTTCGGCGGGGTGTTGGGCGGGCCCGTAACCATCCCTAAACTTTATAGCGGAAAAGACCGGACCTTCTTCTTCCTCGACTATGAGGAGGTCCGAGATATACAACAGCCCACGCTGGCCGTGTTGGAAATGCCCGACGCCAAAATGCGCGTGGGAGATTTCTCCGAGTTTCTGAACCAGTTCAGGCTAGGCGCACCCTACGTCAACAACGTGCTGCCCCCGAGTTTGGCCGATCCGGTCGCGCTTAAACTGGCCGCATTGTTCCCCCTGCCCAATGTCCCCGGCACGCTTAACTATCAGACCCTTTTGCCTAACACGTACAATGACCGGAAGGTCGGCGCACGCATAGACCACCGCTTTTCTGATTCTGACTCCGTCTACAGCCGCTTCAGTTACGACAGTCTCGAACAGCTCGGTTCCACGTGGTCCAGCCTCCTGAGTCCGGCCTCGAAGCAGGCCACAACGGGGTACACGGTCGGTCTAACCGAAAATCATATTTTTGCACCCGGCTTGATAAACGAGTTCCGCTTCGGCTACACGCACTCCAATCCCGCGCGGACTTACAGCGCTCCCAATCAGGACCTATATGCTCAGTTTGGCCTATCCGGCATTCCGCTGGTTCCCGCCACGCCTACCGGACAGTTCCAGTTCAGCGGCTTTCCTTCGGTGACGAATATCGGCCACGGATCAGAGGTCATCGACTATGGTATGGTGCAATCGTATTCGGACAATGTGACGTGGAGTAGGCAGTCCCACACCGTGAAAATCGGAGCCGAGATCCGCGGCGTTCGCATGACTGATTTCGAGCCTCAGGCACCGCGCGGTCAGTTCCAGTTTTACGATCAGAATGCGACGGACACGGGTAACAATCCACTAACCGTCGGCTTTGCTCAATTCTTGACGGGCATTCCCACCAAGGTCACCTTTAGCACGGCAAATGGAATAGATTACAGAAACTTCGACTACTCATCTTACGCTCAGGATACCTGGCGGGTCAGCCGGTCCCTGACCTTTGATATTGGGCTGCGTTACGAGTACTACTCGCCGGTAAAGGAAGCACACGACCGGCAAGCTAACTTCGACACCTCGACCGGCGCCTTGGTCTATCCCAAGTCCTTTACTGGCAGCCTGCCGGTCAGCCTTGCCGGGATTCCGATTGACCGCAATGGCAGTAGCGCGTTGATACAGACAGACAAAACGAACTTTGGTCCGCGCCTAGGGTTCGCTTATCAACTCAGACAAAAAACCGTTTTGCGCGCTGGATTCGGAATTTATTACGGATTCCAGGAAATCGGACCTTGGAGCTTTCCGAGCCCTGGGTATAATCCTCCTTTCAATCTTGTCTGGACGCCCACACCGCGACAGCTATCTGCGGGCTATGTACTCGACCCCATCAACGACCCGAGCACGCAGTTTCAGATCGCCAGCATGCCGCCGCATCTTCACACCCCCGTGGTTTCTCAGTGGAATGTCACGTTACAACACGAATTGGCGAGAGATCTTACTCTGGAGACCAGTTACAGTGGTGCACACGGCCACGATCTCTACACTCTCGTATACTTCAATCAAAGTTATCCGGGAACTACCTTTGCCGATTTATCGTCGCGGCTCCCGTTTCCTTACATTCAAGACACTTCCCAACAGACCAATAATGGCGGATATTCGAACTACGACGCGTTACTCGTCAAGGTGGAGAAGAGAATGGCGCGAGGGCTCACTGTCCTGGCCGCTTACACGCTGAGTCACTCTCTGGACAATGCATCTGATGCGAATCTTGGCAGTCAACACGCCGGGGATACCTTCCGGGATCCGCGGCATCTCAATTGGGAATACGGCAACTCGGATTTCGACGTGCGGAATCGGTTCGTGCTGAACTGGATCTACGAATTGCCGGTCGGTCGCGGGCGAGCCCTCGGATCCCAGATGAATGGACTAATGAATGGCATCATCGGCGGCTGGCAGGTGAATGGCATTTGGAGTTGGCAATCCGGGTACTGGTACACCCCCTTCGGAATCAATGATTCGTGCTTCTGCAACGATGGCAATGCCAACTCGCTGCGCCCGGATGTTGTGTCTGGGCAGGTGGTGAACGGTGGCCCCCGAACGCCGGAGGAGTGGTTTAACGTCAATGCTTTTACGGCCGATGTCCCTTCGGGGCGCCATGGTGATGCCGGTCGAAACATCATCCTCGGGCCGGGGCTTATCAATGTCGATGCGGGATTGCAGAAAAACTTTCGCATCAATGAGAAAGCCCGGCTCCAGTTTCGCGCCGAGTTTTTTGACATCGCGAATCATCCGAACTTCGACAAACCGGTTCTGCAAATGGCCAACCCCAACTTCGGCCAGATTCAGGACAGCCTCACGTCACGCGACATCCAGTTCGCGCTGAAGTTCATTTACTGACGTTCGGTGGCAAAGCGGTCGCGGCTGCTGCGAAGAGTGACGGCGAAAGGGTAATCTGGGAAAGCCGAGAATGATGAGAGTTCGCAGTCTGCTGGCGTTCTTTGCTTGTATCGCGGGGGCATCTGCGGAGACGCCGTCAGTTGCCACGCGCGTTGCCGAAGCCGATTTCCCGCTGAGCATGATCGAGATCGAGGGCCGGTATCTGATCAGCACGAACAACGGTTATGGCACGAACTATTTGTTGTCCTATGACGAGCGCGATCAAAAAGTCGTGAGCAAGCTGGAACTGCCGAGTTTGTGGTTCGGACTCGCCTACGATCCCGTCCATAGACGCGTTGTCGCCTCAGACGGCAAGAGCGGAGTATATGTAATTCCGTTCCAAGAGGGCGGCTTCGGCGAATCGAAACTGATGGCAATCGCGGGATGCAGGCTGACGGCCGGATTGATCATCCAGGGTGACGAAACCATCATTATCGCCTGCAACCAAAACCACGAAGTCGTGCAGTTCCACCTCCGAACGGGTGAAGTCGGCTGGCGGTTGCGTGTGGGTGAGTTCCCGTTCGCTGTTCAATCGCTTCCTGGAGGTCGGGTCGCCGTGTCGAACTGGGGTCAGTCGATGATTACCTTCATCGACGCCTCCACTCTCGCGAAGCTTGCGGAAGTCAAGGTTGGGAGCCATCCCAACCAGATGTTGGTGTTGTCTGACAAGAATATGATGGCGGTGAGCTCCTCCGATTCCGATTCGGTCTCGCTGATCCAGTTGGACACCATGCGGGAGGTCCGCCGTATTAACTTGCGCCCGCCTGGCGGCAAACTGAGCGGTGTGCAGCCGAATGCACTGGTATTCCACGGCGGCAGGCTTTTCGTCGCGCTCTCTGCTGTGAACGCTTTAGCGGTATTTCGACTGGAGCAGGAAAAGGACCTCGAAACCACGTTTGAAGGCGTCCTGCCGGTCGGCGCGTTTCCTACCGCACTGCTCTACGGAGCGCAATCCAAGACTCTGTTTATTGCAAATGGCCGCAATCTCGTCACCGGGCCGAACGCACCTATTGCCACCGGACTGCGATCCTATCGCTACGTGGGAGACATTCTGGGCGGCGCCATCGAGGCCCTGACCGACGAGATGTTCGACCATTACAGCTCGAAGATGCTGACGCTCGCAGATCAGATCTATGGAGAGCAGAAGAAACATCTCCAGATCAGCGAGCGCCGGCCGCCGGTCAAGTACGTATTCTACGTAATTAAAGAAAATCGAACGTACGACCAGTTGTTGGGAGACATGCCTGAGGGCAACGGCAGTCGCGAATTGACGCTGTTCGGCGAGCGGGTCACGCCCAACCATCATGCGCTGGCGCGCGAATATATTCTGTTCGACAACTTCAATGTAAATGGTGACGTCAGTGCGGATGGCCACCTCTGGTCCACCGCTGGGACCAGCACCGAATACGTCAACAAGTTGTGGCCTCACGAGTACTCCCAGCGCTTGACCGGCATGTTGGACGCACCGTATGACGGCGACGCGGATCACGACGTGCCCATCGCGGCTCCGCAGTCGGGCTTTCTTTGGGACAAGCTGCTCAACGCAGGCATCAGCTTCCGTAATTACGGCGAGTGGTATTCCCACGACGACGCTGATCCGGGCAAGATGCACGCGTATCTGGCGGGGTTGAAGCACAATTCAGACATGAACTTCCGCGACGACATCGGCGACGTGACCGACCAGCAGCGCCTGAATGAATGGGAACGCGAGTTTGCGGAGTTCGAGAAGAATGGCCGCCTGCCCCGCTTTTCCATCATTTATCTGCCGAGCGATCACACGGTCGGCACCAAGCCCGGCTATCACACACCGACTGCAATGGTCGCCGACAATGATCTAGCGCTGGGCCGGCTGGTGGAAAGAATTTCCAAAAGCCGGTACTGGCCCCAGAGCGCCATCTTTGTTTTGGAAGATGACGCGCAAGACGGGCCCGACCATGTTGACGCGCATCGCTCGCCCATGCTGGTCATCTCTCCCTATACCAAGCGTCATGCGGTTTCGAGCAAGCCGTATTCAACCGTCTCCGTGGTGAAAACGATGGAGCAATTACTTGGCCTCGAAAGTCTCACTTACTTCGACGACCGTGCCCCCAGCTTGCTGGGTGAGTTTACCAAGTCTCCGGCTGTCGCCCCGTACCAGTGTCTGCGGCCAGAAGCGTCGCTCGACGAGATGAATCCCGCAGATGCGCCAGGAGCAAAGCAATCATCGCTATGGGACTTTCGTGGCCCGGATCGCGCTCCTGGGCTCGAGCTGAATCGTGTCATCTGGCAATCCGTAAAGGGAATCACTTCGGAGCCACCTCCCCTCGTGTTTCGGATCTCGTATCTGCGTCCATAGCGAGGGTCCACCCCAGAAGGGTTCACCCCAAAACGCTGTACCCATTTTTGTGCCCACCCTTCACATAGAAGCGTTGCTCGCGGTTGCGCGCGCGCTGGTGGCGGGCGATCATAAATCGCTGAAAACAAGTAGCCAATAGCAATGGATCACAATGGGTGTGCCTAGGGCTAAGTTATTGATTCTTCTTGCGTTCGTTGTCCGGGGCCAGGAGGTCGGTGGTTCGAATCCACTCGCCCCGACCAATCATTTCAATCACATACACAAGAAAAGCTGGCTTCGGAAGTCGCTTTGTGACGTGGATTGTGACGTAACCCCTCGCATTTCCTCAATTGAGCTTTCCAACTTTGGGCTTTGCCTCGACGATTGGAATGTCCATCAGCCCACTTTCCAGCTTGCCAAGACATCCCGTTTCGCGGCCATTCGCACGTGGGAGTAGTGCTCTCATCATCGCCCGATCCAGATGTTCCAGCTACCGCCATGATCGTTGCGTCAGGAGCGCCTGCCTCTGCCATCTCAGTGGCTTGATGCCTGAGGTCATGAAAACGGAAGCCCCGGAACGGTTCTGAGGCACGCTTCCGAGCTTCCTCTATCCGAGATCGCTTAGTGCGCAACCATCTTTAGCTGTTGGGAGTGCTCGGAGGACTTACAGGAGGAGGGCCGCCCCATCGGAAGACAGCTTGGTTTTGTGTTTTCGTTGGAACTGATCGACGAGGATGAGCCGCCCAATCCACGGCTCGCCTTTCTGGCCGATGACGGGGACAGCGAAAGACGTGAGGTGGTAATTGCTCATCATGGAATTGGGAGCTATTTGAAATTGGCTGAGTCCCGGAATGCGATTCTGTGTGCCTTCGGGATACACATCTACAATGACCAGCGTGCGCTGGTCATGATCGTGATTGAAATCAGCTGTAACATGTGCGTGCATTACCTCCATTTCACTGCCATCGGCCTGCCTTTCCTTTCCGACTGTCCATACTAACTGCATCGGATGAAAATGGACATACAGCTTTGGCTTCCTCTCAATCCATTTTCCGATCCGCTCTGTGAGGGGATTGAGAATGTTCGAGATCGGTTTGGTGAGGTTGGCAAGCCAGCTCAAATCCATCTTGAGTACTACACTTTCGGGACAGTCTGAAAGAAGCGCTCGGCGCGGACCATGGCATCGTCGAGGTCTACATCGCTACCTAGCAGAGTTTTGTTGCCTTGGTCATAGCTAAAAACACGCCAGTCCAACGCGAGTTCGTCTCTGTCGATCGAAAACAGAATTCCGCTTTCGGTATTCTCTCGGCAATATTGATTGGCACGATAGGAGATCCAAGCTTGGCGGATCTCAGACGTAATAACGATTTCACTATGGTAGCGGGGCATGAAGGGCATCATAACAGCCGACGGCTCCCCACAGTCGCCCTACCCAGTTTCTCTTGGAGAGGATGGAGCGGAGCGGGAAACGAGCCGCCGATTCGATGGTATCATTCCGCCATGCAACTTTTCGCGCTTTTGCAAGCGGTAGGTGGACCTCCCTCCCAACCAATCAGCGCCACACACATTCTTGGCATCGCGGTGCTGGTTGCAGCGGTGGTCGGGGCGGTCATGCTGATGACGATCAATGTCAAGCTCAAGGACATACGCAAAACAATGCAACAAATAGCCGATCTGGTCGAGAAGGAAATCAAGAAGCGAGAAACTTCATAGTCTTTTTCTCCAGTTCTTCTACCTCGCGTGCCGCTTGGAGGAGAGCCATTTTCCGACTGCTCGTGCCTTGCAGGAGCTTGTGCAGGCTTGGAAGCAGATGAGGGGGTGGGGGTAGCGTCTTAGCTGGTGGCATGTCTCCGGTAAAACATAAGGAGGTTAACGGTGGGATCTTTTTCCAGCCACTCGGTGATGGTGGTCTTGAACGGATCGAGCTTGCTGGTGCGCTGCCGTCGAGCGGGACCTTGGGCGGGAAGCAGGCTGTGCAAGCCTCGGCTGATCCGCGTTCAATCGATTAACCTTCGGCATAATGCAAAAACCGACGCCGTGTTGCGCCAGAATCCTAACTGCCAGGAGGCTCCTGCAGGACGGACACTAATGATGTTGGACACCGCTACCACTGAACGAGTCATGCTCGCGCTGAAGATTTTGACTTCGAGCCTTGATCCGAGCGCCGAGGGCATTGCCGCGCAAGCAGAGATCGACGAGCTACGGTCGCACCTCGGAGATGAAGCAGTGGACCTCGCTGACGACGAAGTTGCCTGCCTAGTGATTCAGCGGGAGATTAAGCATCAGGAGGAACGCACGGCCAAGAGAGAAGGGTGCCTTGAAAGTTCCTCGTCATTCCAGCAGCTCGCTCAGAATTGACGGTTTTCTTCTTCGCAAAGATCACTTGGCACCGTTATTCCACCCGAAGCTGCGCGGGCTCCCGTAGAATAATCTCCGGCACACCTTTGTACAGGCTGATCTTTCCCGTGGTGCAAATGCGCTTTTCGCGCAGGCGGACTTCCGGCTGATCGAATTTGGGCCGATCCTCCCCCCAAATGAGTGCTGTGAAAATCGCATTCGGGTAACAACGCATTTGGTACGCTCTCATTTTTTCAGTTTTTTTATTGTTGTGTTCGGCGACAATTAGAACTCCCGGCTGACGACAATTAAAACTCCCGCTCGACGACAACTAATGTGACCATCGAGAATCGCGCTCAAGTAGCGCCAAGGGATGGTCACGGACGAGCAGGTGAGGAGGCTGAGACAGTTGTCGAATACAGAAAAGAATCAAGAGATTGCGGCGTCGAAGGCGGGAATGGACCCGACAACAGCGCGGCGGTATCTGAGCCTGGAAAGATTGCCCAGCGAACTGAAGAAGGAGCGCCAGTGGCGGACCCGCGAAGATCCGTTTGGCGAGGTGTGGGACGTTGTTCAGCGGCAGATTCAGGAGAGTCCAGGACTGGAAGCCAAGACGGTGTTCGCGTGGCTGCAGCGGGAATACCCGGGGCGGTTCAGTGACGGGCAGATCCGGACACTGCAACGGCGGGTCAAGCTATGGCGGGTGACGGAAGGACCCGCGCAGGAAGTGTACTTCAGCCAGAAACACGCACCGGGGCGACTGTGTGCGTCGGACTTCACGCACATGACCGAGCTGGGGATCACGCTGGCGGGGCAGACGTTCGAGCACCTGGTGTACCACTTTGTGCTGACGTATTCGAACTGGGAGACGGGCACGATCTGCTATTCGGAGAGCCTGGAGAGTCTCAGCGAAGGATGGCAGAACGCGGTCTGGGAGTTGGGAGCAGTAGCGGCCGAGCACCGCACCGACAGCCTGTCGAGCGCGGTCAACAACATGAGCAATCTGGAGGAGTTCAACCGGCGCTATGAAGGGGTGATGAGGTATTACGGGGTGAAGCCGCAGCATACCAATCCCGCCAGCCCGAACGAGAATGGCGATGCCGAGCAGAGCCACCACCGGTTCAAGCGAGCTGTGGAGCAGGCGCTGCTGCTGCGAGGGAGCCGTGACTTTGGGAGCTTGGCCGAGTACGCGCAATTTCTCAAGGATCTGTTTGCGCAGCGGAATGCGGGCCGGCGGGCCCGGTTGTCGGAAGAGATGGCGGTGATGCGGGAGTTACCGGCGCGGCGGATGGAATCGGCCAAACGGGAGCGGGTGAAGGTGGACTCTGGCAGTCTGATCCACGTAGAGCGGAACGCGTATTCGGTGAACAGCCGTCTGATTGGGGCGCAGGTGGAAGCGCGGTCGTACCTGGACCATGTCGAGGTTTGGTACGGGCAGAGGAAGGTAGAAGACCTGCCGCGGCTGCGCGGGCGGGGCAAGCATCGCATCGATTACCGGCACATCATCGAATGGCTGGTCCGCAAGCCGGGGGCCTTTGAGAACTACCGGTATCAACAGGATCTGTTTCCGACCAGCCGGTTTCGTATGGCTTACGATGCGCTGAAAGACACGACGCCGAACCGGTCGAGCAAAGAGTACTTGAAGATTCTGAAACTGGCGGCAGTGGCCGGCGAGGTCCAGGTAGATGAGGCTTTGCGTGAGCTCCTGGAGGGGAATGCGGAGACAGTGATTACGGTGGAGTCGATCGAGGAAGCGCTGGCCAAACTCGATACCATTTCGGCGGTGACGATGGTGGAAGTGGCGCCGGTGAACCTGGCCAGCTTTGACCAGTTATGCACGGAGATGGGGGTGCGGCAATGAGCGCGGTCGCTGACGTACGCCCGGCGCTGATTGGGCATCTGAAGGATTTGCACTTGCCGACGGTGCGGGAGTGCTACGAAGACACGGCGCGGCGGGCGGAACGAGAGACGCTGAGCTATGAGCAGTATCTGCTGGAAGTGATCTCGCGGGAATGCGAGCAGCGGCGGAAGTCCAGGGTGCAGCGGCTGCTGAAAGACTCGGCGCTACCGCTGGAGAAGTCGCTGCAGAGTTTCGATCTAAAGAGGTTGCCGGGGAAAGCGACACGGCAGCTGCGAACGCTGCTGGACGGCAGCTTTCTGGACCGGAAAGAGAACGTTTTGGTTTTCGGGAATCCCGGATCGGGGAAGAGCCATCTTCTGACGGCACTGGCTCAGGAACTGGTGGTGATGCGGGAGCGCAAGATGCACTTCACCAAGTGCGCCTTGCTCATGCAGAACTTACTGGCCGCCAAGCGGGACCTACGGTTGAGCCGGGAGATCAAACGACTGGGGCGCTATGACGGCTTGATCATCGACGATCTGGGCTACTCGCAGCAGAGCCGGGACGACATGGAAGTCGTGTTCACCTTGTTGGCCGAGCGTTACGAACGCGGCAGCGTACTGATGACCAGCAATCTGCCGTTCTCCAAATGGGAAGCCATCTTCAAAGACGCCATGATGACGGCGGCAGCCATCGACCGACTGGTGCACCATAGCGTGATCATCGAACTGAACATTCCGAGTTACCGGGTGGAGCACGCCAAGAAGAATCAACAGGCGGAAAGCCAGGGCGAGAGTGAATGAGGCGGAGGTCCGCACAAAACCCAAAAGCCGGGAGGAAAAAGAGCTGTGGAAATGCCGGGTCTGTGGAAAGAGTGGAAAGCCAAAGGCAGGCTTCCCACTCTTCCCACGAGCCCCCTTGGAAATCTCGCCAACAGCGAGCGAGCCTCCCACATTTCCACAGCTCCGGCGATGACGGCGGATGGGAACGTGCAAAACCAGAAGCAGGTTTTTCACGTTCCCACCGCCACGGATCCTCGTACTCCAAAAACAAAAAAACCGGGCCGCGGAACGGGCTTCGCCCTCCGCCCAGCGGCGGGCGCTCCGCGCCCCGCCTAAGAGCTAAAAAGTAGTTGTCGTTGATAGGGAGAAATAGTTGTCGTCAACCCAAAAGAATAGTTGACGCCGGACATTGTTGAGTGTTCCGCAGCTAGCGCCCACGCTGGCGGCTCCCACTACTGCTGCCTGACTTCCACTACCTTCGCACCGCATTGCGTACACCACGCGCCGGGAATCGGGTGAATGAGATTGCCGCACAGGCACCGAACTTCGAGGGCGCTGGCGAAGGCGTATGGCTTGCTGTCCTGGCGTGCCTTCGTCGCCTGATCTTCAAAGATCACAATCATGTTCATGGGAGAGTCCCGAGGATGCCCGATAGTTCGTAGAAAGTAGCGACTCTCAAACCCCCGGCCATAATGGGCCGAGGGTCGATTTTTCTGCCAAGAAAAAGGAGAGAGTCGCTATGAAGAGACGATACCAGATAGAACAACAACGGGCCGTGCAGCAGTTCCGCCGGATCGCCATCGAACAGAATCCCAACATCCAGATGATCCTTCCGCTGGCCGAGATCGTCGGCTTGTTACAGCAGGGCGTGGGCAACTTGCTGCGGCAGGCTGGTCTGGAACTGATGCACCTGGTGATGGACGAGGAAGTAAAGTCGCTGGCCGGTGAGCGCCACCAGCAACACGAAGGGCGCAGGGCACAGCGTTGGGGCAAGGAAGATGGTTATTGCGTGGTGGACGGCCAGAAGGTGCCGATCCGCAGAACGCGCCTACGCACGGCTGACAAACGGGAACAGCATTTAGGCAGCTACGAATTGTTTCAGCGTAGTGGGCCAATGCAAGCGAGCGTGTGGGACAAGATGATGCGCGGACTCTCGACGCGCAACTACGGAGCCGTGGTGAAGGATTTCCAGAATGCCTACGGAATCGAGAAGTCGGCGGTTAGTGAGAACTTCATCGAAGCCAGCCGGGAGAAGGTGAAACAGTTGATGGAGCGGCCGCTGGGCGAGTTGCGCTTATGCGCGGTGCTGATCGACGGGACTCCATTCAAAGACCGGCAGATGATCGTAGCCCTTGGCATTGGCTGCGATGGAACCAAGACCGTGCTGGGCATCCGCGAGGGGGCGACGGAGAACGCGACCGTGGTGAGCGCTCTGTTGGGCGAGTTGGTGGAGCGAGGGTTGGACTTTTCGACGCCGCGGCTTTACATTCTGGACGGTGGCAAAGCGCTGCACGCGGCGGTGCGCCGCCATGCCGGGGAAGCGGCTTTCATCCAACGTTGTCAGGTCCATAAGAAACGGAACGTCGTGGATCACTTGCCCGACGAACATAAAGGCGATATCAAAAAGAAACTCCAGAACGCCTACGCCATGTCGGAGTACTCCGACGCCAAACGCGCCTTGGAGAAATTGCACCGTGAACTGATGGATCTCAATCCGAGCGCGGCGCGCAGCCTGGAAGAGGGCATGGAGGAGACGCTCACAGTCCATCGGCTGCGGGTACCGGATCAACTCCGCCGGACACTGAGCTGCACCAACGTCATCGAATCTGCCTTCTCCATCGTCGAAACCGTCTGCCGGAACGTGAAACGCTGGCAGCCCGGCGATCAGATCGAGCGCTGGGTTGGATCTGGATTGCTGGTTGCCGAGCGGCAGTTCCGCAAAGTCATCGGCCATCGCCAGATTCCAGTGCTCCTGTCCGCCATGACCAATGCGGTTTCCCAGAAGCCGATTGCGAAGCGAACTGCCGTCGCGTAGCCTATGAGGGTCGAGGGTCGCTAACTTTCAACGGAGATCCGGGCATTCTCAGAGTCCCTACAACAACTAAAAGTTATAGTCTCGACTCTCAGAAGAGGTCAGTCGGCGGGATTGTCTGGCTACCCGACCTCTGAGGGGGATTAGCGACTTTCAATCTGTGGCCTGATTGTACCACCTCGGGGGCTTTCTGAAGTCGGGATTCCTCTATTCTTTGGAAAATTCCTTGCCCAATTTTTTTTGAAAATTCTTCTTACGAGTTGCCACATGCGCAGCTAGCGCCCACGCTTGCGGCACACCTCCCCTGCTTTGGATCGGACCCGCCCCCCGGTCGAATTCTGGGTAATAGCGGGTAACCCCAAGTAATTTCCCCACATTCAAGATTTGATTTATTCTGGCGATGCAAGAAACGGAAACGGCAAGTGTTAGAGCACCTGCCGATTCCTAAACACCGCGAAAGGGTTGGTTTCACGATGTCTACAAACGAGCATATCGAAAAACCGGACGTGTACCGCAGGGTGCAGCCGGATTCTTTGGAACCTATTTCACAAGTCATACGGCCACTTCGACCATGGTCGCGTGGTTGTCGGCCTTGGCTCACCAGGCTCGAAACGGTCCAGTGGGAATATCTCTCCCGCGACTGTGATTGTCAACTGATTCTCAATCCGTTCGACTGCCAAAGAGTTAACTTCCGTCAACTTGCAGGCGGTACTACGGCGATGCCATGCTCCGAGGTAGAGGTAGGTGTTGCAGGTATTGCCGTGGTGGCGCCACCCTCAACTGGTTCGTGACGTGGAAATCCTGATTGATCAAGGCTTGGAGACCAATCTTGACTTGTTAGAACGTCTCTGGTCGAGACCCGAGACTTTCGCGTTGGTCCCTACAAAAACCGGCGTGACACGCGATTGGCTGAACGAAGCCCTTGGTAAGCTGCCGCCGCATCTCATCATTGGGCATTTCTGTTTGCTTACCTCGGGAAGCACGGGTACTCCCAAGCTCGTTGTCGGATGCAAGACACGTGCCACCAAGCTTGCTCAGGTCCTGCATTCGGCACAAGCCAGCGGTGCAGTTGAACAGGCGATCCTGGCGCTTCCATTGGCATACTGTTACGCATTCGTCAATCAGTGGGTATGGTCACGGGTTTTCGAAAAACGCCTCATACTCGGCGGCGGATTCAGCAAGCCGGATGTTCTTCTCAGCGCTCTGCACCGCGCCGGCGCGGCCATGCTGTGTCTGGTCGGGCCACAGGCGCCGCTTGTGCTGCAGATGTTTGCGGGCGAGACGTTTCCCGGGATCATCCGGCTTCACTTTGCCGGAGGCCGCTTCCCGCAAGAGCATATTGTTGCGCTACAGCAGATGTTCCCATCGGCCCGTATTTTCAACAACTACGGGTGTGCGGAGGCCATGCCGAGACTCACCGTTCGCGCTGCAGAGGACGGCACGGATGCTCGTGATATCGGTGCGCCTCTGCCCGGAGTCGAGCTCATGGCGAGAGAAAACTCGGAATTGCTTTTCCGAAGTTCGTATCGCGCGGTCGCCCAACTGGATGCTCATAGCTGCCGGGAGTTTCCCGATGAACTATGGATACCTACGGGCGACGTCGGCCGAGTGCGGCCGGACGGGCAGTGGCAGCTCTTGGGCAGGGCATCGGAAGTCTTCAAACGCTACGGCGAGAAAATCGCGCTGCCACAGATATTGACGACGATCACCGAACACTGGAGCGGCGAGGCAGGCGCTTATCGGGAGCGCGATGGCGCGGGTGAAGATGGCTATGTGCTGGTTGTCTCGCCCAGCCCGACAGCGGCGGATTTGACCGCTTTATTGCGGGCTCTCCGGGCTAATCATCCTCGCACGCATTGGCCCCTGCGCATTGAGAGCTTGCCCTCCATGCCGAAGCTGTCGAATGGAAAAATCGACAACATCACTCTCGCAACGAAGGCCGGAACGAGCTTAGAGTGGCGGCAGCGGATCTAAGATGACAAACCGCGAGAAGCTTAAGCAATTGTTCCTGGAAGTCTTCCTGCTCTCGGACTCCGAGTTTGGGTTTGACCTGAAACGCGAACAAATCGATACTTGGGACTCTCTTGGCGTCGTCTCACTGGCGGTCGGAATCGAGGAAACGTTCGGATATCATTTGACCCAGGACGAGGCGATGGGCAGCCGCGGCGTCGGCGAGATCATGCAGCTGCTCGAGTCCAAAGGCATCAGTTTTCATGGGTAGACCGCCGATCTGGACGATCGATCAACTTCGCGGCATCGGCGTCGATAGCGCCGCTGTGTGGGCGACGCCGAGCGTGCGCCCGCGAACTGCTGAAATCGTCCGCTGTCCGGTCCTTGAGCACATCTCTCCCATTGCACCTGGCTTACGAACGTTGATCGTGATCGGCGGCGGGACATTCCTCGATGAAGCAAAATATCTGCGCAAAACGCAGAATCCGCATCTGCGCCTGATCGCGCTCCCTTCGATTTGGGGAAGTGGCGCCGAGTGTTCTCCTGTTGCTGTGCTGAACCGGAACGGCATTAAAGAGATTCACATGGACCCGGCTTTTCTGCCGGACGCCATCGTTTACTGGCCCGAGCTGCTGAAATCGATTCCCGAGTCGCGGGCATTCTACGCTTGTGGGGACGCTTGGGCGCATGTGCTCGAAGCCTTCTTCTCGCCGCTCGCCACGCCGGGGCTGCGCGCGCAAGCGGCGTCGCTGATCCAGCGCATGCACACGCTTCCCTTGGCAAAAGACGCCGGATGGTTCGAGGCCAGCGGTGACGCCTCCAGCATCCAGGCCGCCTGTTCGGTGGGGTTAGTTCACGGGATCGCGCATACGATCGAGATGGCCCTGGCGGCGGAACATCCTGGTGATCGATGGAGTCATGCGCGGTTGTGCAGCGTTTTTCTATTTCCCGTGATGAGCTTGAATGATGATGTGTCCCCGAAATTCCGAAGCTTATGCCGGGAATACAACCTCGATTTCGATTCGCTCCTGGGCGTTACGCAGCGGTTATTTGAGCCGGAACCTTATCGCCAGGCTCTCCCTATGCTAGCGAAGCTCTGGCCGGTAATCTTAAAGGACCGTTGCACCCGCACTAACGGCGCCCTCGTGCGTTCCAAGCACCTTGCACATTTCGAGAAGTTCACATGAGCGAGTTGCTGAATCTGGCTCCATACGGCCCGCGATCCGACGGCAAATTCCTGGACGAGATGAATGCGCTCACGCTCGCGCACCTCCAAGGCTGCCCTCTCCTGCCCCAGATCTGGCCAAGGTGGAAGCCGGCGCGGTCGGTTGCGGATCTTCCTTTCCTGCATGTCGGCCTTTTCAAAAATCTTGATTTGCGGACCGAAGGCGATGGGATCCGCCACGAGCGCACTCTGGAATCCTCCTCCACAACCGGCACGCAGCCGAGCCGAATTCCGCTCGATACCGCTAGCTCGGAGCTTCAGTCGAAAAGCGTTGTCGCGATCCTGCGCGATTTTATTGGCGCCCATAAACGACCGCTGCTGATCGTCGATAGCGCGCGGTCTTTGCGTTCCTCTAGCAGTGTGCCTGCGCGCATTGCAGCGGCAATGAGTCTGCGTCCGCTGGCCACCGATATCTATTTCCTGCTCGACGAGGCCGCCGATCCGGCGAGTGTGAAATGGGATCTACTGCGCCGCGCCCTCGATAGTGCGGATGAATTGATGGTGTACGGGCTCACGGCGGTGTTATGGCAGGCGTGGGCGAACGGGAATACACCAGACGACGTGGCACACTTGCTAGCTCGCAAACGCATCACCTTTCTCCACAGCGGCGGATGGAAGAAGCTCCAATCGATTCAAGTGACTCGCGAACAGTTCGATGACAAGGTCGCAGGCTCAGCCGGACCGGGAAGCCGCGTGATCGATTTCTACGGTTTGGTGGAGCAGGTAGGAGTGATCTATCCGCTGTGCGAGCACGGGAGCCGGCATGTACCTGTGTGGGCCGACGTGTTGGTGCGCGACCCATTCACGCTGCAGCCTCTCGATGCGGATGGGGGTCAGTTGGCGCTTCTGAATTGCCTGGCCCGCGGTGGGCCCTATCACTCGATCCTTACCGAAGACCTGGGGCGACTTCTTCACGGGCCTTGCGCCTGTGGACGGTCCGGCAAACGATTTGAGTTGCTCGGCAGAATTCCGAAAGCGGAAATGCGAGGCTGCGCCAATGTGTGATTGCCCTCACTATTTTCGAGGGCCGAGAGGATTCGGCGTGGCGATGTTGCCTTTTGCACTCGACTTGTTGATTGCAGATTGGGAGAGCGTGCGCGCTCCTCTGCTACGCCATAGACCAGAAGCGTTCCGCCGAAGTGAGTGGGCTTTCCTCATGACGGCGCTGGAACCGGAGCGGCTGTGGTCTCATTTCACAGAGGCATTCGGTTGTCCGGTGGATAAGCCATCCGGTCCCGTGACGCGGCTATTAAGGCCGCGCGGCACAGTCGCCGTCTGGTTGCCCAACAACGTGAGCCTTTTGGGTCCACTGATTACAGTTGCCCTATCCCTTACGGAAAACAGAATTCTTCTCAAGAGCGGCTCCAAAGCAACCGACCTTGCCGGTACATTCTTGCAGGAGGTTCTGGGTCATCTCCAGCCTGGGCCGCTTCGCACCATTCTCGAACGGCACGTGTGTCACGAGATTTTTGATCGCAACGATCCTCGTAACCGCAAATGGGCGCAGCAGGCGGACGTGCGGATCGTGTTCGGGTCTGACGAAGCTACGGTCGAAGTTCACGCTCACGCGCCGGCAAATGGCGTTTCCATCTCCTTCAGTGACCGCCAGTCAGTGGCTTGGATTGAGCCGGGCGCTGATACGGACGAAGTTCTGGAAAACTTGATTCGAGTCTTCGCCATCTATGGAGCCGCCGGTTGCACATCGCCGCGAAAAGTCGTCCTTCTTAATTCCACGCCGGCCGAAGCGCAGACTCTACGCAACCGCCTGCTGGCGTTGTGGCCTCGCGTGATTCGGGAAAGGCCCCCGATGCATCTCGCCTCCGCCAACTACCTCACGTGGCAACTGGCGCTAGCCCGCGGCTGGGATGCGATTTTGGCACCCGCCAACCATGCTGTCATTGCCACTGGCGGTGTCGGCTCACCCGCGGTGGACGGCCCAATGTTCCTGCCCGTGGTGGCCAGCACTGTAGAACAAGCTGTGGCGCTTCTCCCGTCCAACATTCAGACGCTTGGCCACGCGCTCTTGAACCCGAACGACACAAGCTGGCTGACATTGCTGGCGGGTGCGGGAATCAAGCGCCTGGTACCGATCGCGCACATGCATCATTTCGGAGATGTTTGGGACGGCCGTAACTTCTGGCGAGATTGCTTCGAAGAAGTAGAGGTGAGACTTTGATCCGCGCGCATGAATTCAACTCGCAGTGGTGGGGGCAACCGGTTGCCATTGTAGATGACCCGGCATTCTTCGCCCTTGGTCTAGATGAGCAGCGCCAGCGCCTTGCGCCTTTTGTCTGGGCGGAGTTTCGGTCGGGCATTTGCCCGCAACTCCCGATCGCATCGATTCACCGCGCAGGCTTCTTTCAGGTAGATACCCAAGTTCATTTCCGAATTGGCATCAGCACACTGCCAGAGGCGTGCGGGAATGGCATTTGCCCTGTTTCCGTGCGCTTCGCCACTGATCCAGATTTTTGTCTCGACGAAGCGGATTGGGCGTTGTTTGCTCACGAACGGTATTGGTATCTTCCCGGCGTTACGCCCGCGCGCATCAACTCGCGCTATACCCTATGGGCCAGAATGCTCGCAGCGGGCAGCCCGGGCGAGTGTCTCCAGGTGCTTTGGGAGGGCGAACCTCAGGGCTGGTTCTTGTCGCGGCGGACCTCGCCGAACTCGCTAGACCTGACACTGGGCGCGATACGACGCAACGCCAAAATTTCCGGCTACTTACTTTACCGACGGGCTCTCGAAGAATATGCGCGCTTGGGGTACCGCATGGGCCAGGGATCGTTCAGCGTCTCAAATAGTCCCGTGCACAATATCTATGCGCAGCTGGGCGCGCGCTTTGTGAATCCGGTAGCGATCTGGTTTTGGAATGGCGAGCCGCTAGCCCGCGCTACCGTGGAACCTGTTGCAACCGTCATAGAGTACCCATGAAAGTTTGCGTTTCTGTTTTTGTGCGCCACGTTCTACGGTTGTGGCGAGGTCGAGCCCGCGCAAACGCCTGTTGTGGTGGAACCGTTCACCTCGGAGGCTTGTCCGAGCTGGCCACCCGCTGATCCGCTTCTGAGGAAACTAACGTACGGACGTGACCTGCCCCCGATAATCGCTGCCAGTATCAACTGAAAAGCTCCGGCGGCCTTTTGGTCCCGGCCTAGAGACCAAGTCCCGGCGCAAGACCGTAAAATTGGTGCAAGCCCTCACCGCTGCCGAGCCCGACATAGGCCCGGAAAACAACCTTCTCCGCCGACCAGAGGTTCAGCCCGAACCCGAAGCTGTGGTGGAAATCCGAGAAACTCAGGTCGCTCTTTCGCGTGGCCACCTGCCCTGTATCGTAAAACGCAAGAATGCCGAACCATTTCCACAATTGCCGCTCGTATTGCGTCTGGATCATGACGAGGTTGGGTGCGCGAAACCGGTAGTCGACGAAGCCGCGCAACATGGCGTCCCCGTTGATATCGGAGCCTCCCAGAGTCTCCTGGAGGTAAAACGGAATGGCATTAGCGGCGCTGTTGTCCGACATCGACAGCAGGCCACGGATGCTCAGTACACTGGTGCGCTTCGGCCTGCCCTTCGTGCGTTCCGGATAGATGTTGTGGCGGAGATCGGCCCGGAATCGCCGAAAGGAGTAATGGCCCGTGTCCATGTCTGTGAAGAAGTTGTAGCCGATGTGGTAGTCAAACTCCAGCGGGTCGGCGTGGTGCGGATGAAGAAAGATCTCGGAGTGGATGAACTTCGGCTGGGTCGCCAGCCCCGGCGCGGTTGCCTCGGTGTAGAACTGGCCGATGGAGCGCACGCCGGGAGTATCGACCCCGTTTACGTCGGGAAAGATTCCCTCGATGGTGCCGCCGATCCCGATCCAGCTCGAAAGCGGGTTGGTGGCGTCAGCGCCCGCGAAGGTGTCGCGCTCGCTGAAATCCATAAGATTGGCTCGGGAGGTGTTCGGGCCAATCCCATAAAACGGCATAATCGGCAAATCGCGCGCGCGCACGTAGACATGCGCGGCGAAGGAATCCCTCGCGGTGTTCCAATCCCCGAATTTTCGATGCGTAAAGGTTTCCTTCATTTCGGCGCTCCAGAAATCACGCGTCGAGATGGCGCCGTTGACAGTGAAGGTATTGTGCCAGGTACCTGGAGAGTCGAGTTTGAGATTCAGGCCGGCGCCCGTGCCGCCTCCCGGAACGATGCTCCTCGCGATGGGGTGCACCGTGTCGAGCGTAAAGATGTCCGTTACACACGATTCGAAGGCACTGAGTTTCGGGCGGCTTGGGTCGGCTTGGTTGTCTTCCACAGCGCCGCAGTCACGTTTCAGATCATCCCAGGAAGCGCCGTGGAGCGGCGCCACGAGCCACAGCAGAGATCCGAAGGCGGAAGCACAGAGTCTGCGGGGAGAGCGAACCTTCATGGCGTACCTCCGCCGGCGGCCTTCTGGGCTCGAAGGCGCTGAAGCGCCTGGTCAACCGTTCGTATGTAAGTCGAAGCGTCGCGAACCTTCATCGTTGGGATTTGGTCCGGGGTGACCCCGGAATTGAGATTCGGCAGGAGTGTCTTCTCCAGGTTGTAATAGTGGTCCACGAGCGCTGCCTGATGGTCGCTGATGGGAGAGTCAAGGTTGTTCTTCGTCTGAAGATCGGCGTCGGGGGGAATGGGCATTGCGTCCTGCAAGGCCTTGAAATCGATCTGATCGTTTCGCGGGGCCTGGAGCGTCAGAAGACCCTCGAAGGTGTTGGCGTTGCGGTCGCGCTGGGTTAGATAGTTGGCTGGGGCGTCCGCGCCCAGGAAGAGTTTGCGTGCGGTCGCGATCACGGATGTGTGATCGTACTGAGTACTGTCAATTGTGCCAGCCGGGATATAGGCGGATACAATGACGGCCGGGACCCGGAGACCGAGGCGTGTGAAGTCGAACGGCGCGATCTGCGCTACGCCCTCACCGGGATCCTTTGCGACCTCGCCGTCCGGGCTCACTGTGTCGGGCGGGACGACATGATCGTAAAGGCCGCCATGCTCGTCATAAACAATCACCAGAATGGTGCTCGCCCAGACATCCGGATTCGAGCGGACCGCAGTGTAGACGTCTCGAATCAGATCTTCGCCATACTGTATATTGTGGTCGGGATGCTGGTCGCTAGCCTGCTGGCTGCCGTCCGGGGAATCGAAGTATTGCGGTTCGATGAAGCTGTAGTCAGGAAGGTTGTTCGTCTTGCAGGCCCGTTCGAAATCGTCAATCAGGCCGAACCACTTACTCTGGCCGCTAGAAAGAGCTTTGAAGGTCATGGCCATGGTGGAGTCGTGATAGAAGATGGTCGCACTGTGGCCAAATTGGTCTAAGAGCTCGTAGATGGTTTTGCTTTCGTCGTACCAGACCGGGGACATGTCGGTGCGGCCCACAGAGGTCGCTGCGTGTATATAGGACCGGTTCGGGAGCGTAGGGCCTGGCACGGACGAAAACCAGCGGTCGCAAACGGCGTACTGCTTGGCGAGGTTGGTGAGGACCGGGATCTTCGACGGATCAAAGCAATTCATGATGTGGGCGGCCTTCGCGGGATCGTGTGTATGTTGTTCATAGGCCTGCACGAAGCCCTGCATCAACGGGCCGCCGGCAGTGCCCTGGTAGTTGCCGAAGATCTGATAATTGACGTCCGGGAAATGATGTCCGGGGTCCGGTGTCAGACCACCGCTGTAAGTGGCGTCTGCCGTAACGGCAACGTTCTTCCCGGTGGAATCGGGGTTGGTCTCGCTGCCCTTAAGCCCGTCGATCGCCCAGTCTGGACTCATCATCAGGCCGAACATGTGATCAAACGAGCGGTTTTCCATCATCAGCACAACGAGATGCTTAATGTTGTCTAGCGGCAAAGCCATGATTTCCTCCGGATATTCTCCATACACCACCCCTCAGCGGAGCTTCCGACCTTCGAACTGCTCAATTACCGAATCGACGGCTTGCTACTTGTGGGACCACTGATTCCTCCCCCGGAACACTCCGAGCGCAACCACCGTACCGCGCGAGCGGTGTGGACATAGGCTCTGGACAATAGTGGGCGCATACCCCCTCACCGTTTCAAGTGATGATGGCAGTCGATCGCGACGAAATTCCGAAAGACGGCCGACACTTTGGCCGGATTTGACGTTCGGTTATGGGATCTGGCGGTAGCAACGGCCGCCCGACACACCACAAAGTATGAATCCACACGGGTGCTCCCTGTACGGGGGGAGAAATTACTACGGCAGTTCAGATTTTTACCATTATTTGCCGGAGAAAACAACAGTATTTTGGAGTTATCGGATTCGAAACAGGAGCATAAAATAATCAGAAGCCAATCAAAAAATCTTGAAAATGCCCGTAAATTGGTGCACTATGATCCACGCACCTGGAATCCGCGCACCCCAGCGGCCTGGACGGCCTTCCGCCCAGTGAGGGGTGTGCCGTTGTCTGCAAGGAATTTTGGGGGAATCTCCGTGTCGCACATATTAGGCGTCCGCACATCGCTTCGGCTTTCCATTTTGGTCGCTCTGGCGCTGGCCTGCACGTCGTTCGCGCAACAGCCACCGAGTACGGCGCCTGGGGCTGCGGCAACACCGGGTGGCTCAGGCGTTATCGTGCCCTCTGCGTCAAAAAAACCCGTTGATCTCACGCTCGCAGGTGAAGCACAGTGTCGCGATGCAAAAGGTCAGGCAAAGAAGTGCGAACTGGGAGACACGGTTTTTGTCGGCTTCACCAATCTGCGTGAATGGATGGATGATTCCGACAAGAACAAGCCCAAAGATCTCGTGCTGGTCTTGGATAGTCGAGTGATGAAGGGACTCAGTCCTAGGGGCCCCGACACCCAGTACAAAGAACTGGAATTCGATCTCGAACGCCTGAATGCCGATCAAGCGGATGGCAAGGATAACCGGGATGCCTGGAATGCTCTGCTAAGCCGTTCTAAAGGCAGCCGAACCTTGAGCGTCAGCGTGGCCCTCGGAGGAAATCCCCCATATTCTGGTCCGGCTACGGTCGCGTTTCAGGTTTTTCCTTCGTACAACTGGCTCGTTGTTGTCTTCCTACTAGGGTTGCTGATGCTCCTCTTGCTGCTCGCTCATAAGAGTGACATCCTGCGCGACGGTCCCAGTGCTGCTGGCGCGCCCAAGCTGTCGTTCAGCCTTGCCCGCTGCCAGATGGCCTGGTGGTTCTTCATCATTGTCGCGGCTTACAACTACATCTGGATGGTGATCGGCGATCGCGACTCGGTCACTCCAGGCGCTCTAATGCTTATTGGCATCAGCGCCGCTACCGGCTTAGGAGGCGTTGTGGTGGATTCGAGCAAGCGGGACCAGCGGCAGTCATTGCAAAACGAACAGGCCGCGCTGACTCTGCGTCTAACCACTCTGGCTGCCGCTCTGGCCGCTGCTCCCGCCCCCGCAAATCTGAATGAACTGCAAGCGGAGCACCAGCAAAAAACAGCGCGCCTGGCAGAGGTCAACACGGCTCTGAACAATCTCCCGTCGCCGTTCGGTCCGTCCGAGGGTTTTTTGCTTGACATCCTTCGTGATGAAACTGGTATGAGCTTTCATCGTTTTCAAATGGCCGCCTGGACGGTTGTTCTCGGATTCGTTTTCGTCGTCTCGGTCTATCGAAGCCTGGCAATGCCGGACTTCAGCGCCACAGTGCTTGGACTGATGGGCATCAGCGCCGGAACCTATATAGGATTCAAGATTCCCGATCCGCCGAAATAGGCTAGCTAGGATGACTGCAGGAACGAGGCGCATGCCTTTCTGCTCAAACCCTACGGCTTCGTCGAGTCTTCCATTCGAGCGAGTTCCGTGCGCGCTTGTTGGAATTGCGGATCGGCTTTCAGGGCTGCCCGCAGCTCTTGGGCGGCTTCATCCATTCTTTCCTGCTTTTTTGACACCAGCGCGAGGTTGTAATATGCCCAGGCGAATTCAGGCTGCAAGCGAATCGCCTCTACCAGCTCGCCGCGTGCCTGTTCGAGCTGGCCACGCCGAAGGTACACACTTCCCAACGTATTGTGCGCCTCGGCGGAAGCGGGATCGGTATGGAGTGCAGAAAGCAATTGCTGCTGCGCTTCGCCCCAGTTCTGAGCCATGGCAGCGAGGACGCCCAAATTGTAGTGCGCCGTATAGTTCGCGGAATCAACAGACAACAGGTGCTGCAACCGCACACTCGCCGGTGCGTAGTCCTTCTTTTGCAGATAAATATTGGCCAACAGTTCCTCGGCGCGCGTGTACCACGGCTCAAGTGCCAGCGCGGCTTGGATTTCCTTGATGGCGTCATCGGGACGGTGGAGGTGGAACTCGCACAGTGCCAGATCGAAATGCGCCTGGGCGTTCCGCGGCGCCCGATCGAGCGCTCGCTGGAACTCCCGCGCAGCGTCGGCGTCATGCCCCAACCGCTGCTGGTTCAAGCCTATGCTGATCCTGATATCGGCGACTTCAGGCAGCTTCTCTGCGAGTCGCTGGAGTAAGTTGTCTGATTGCTCCAGCCGGCCTGCGGAGGCGGGCGCGAGTGCGTGGCCATAGAGTTCAAAATCGCTGATGCGATCTTTGGGATCGATATGCGACTCCACCCGGCTGGACGTTGTGGACCCGCTCAAGTACCCGAGCGAGCGGAGGGCGTTCACGGCCTCTGGGGTGGGCTGCTGCGCCTTCGCAGTGGAGGCGCCAGCCCGCAGCGTCATTATCCGTCTCCGCAGATCGATGGCTACTGTCTGCTGCGACGTGTAGACGTTCTGCGATTCGGAAGGATCACTCGAAAGGTCGTACAGTTCGGGATTGGGAGCATCGATGTATTTGTAGCGGCCGAGCCGTAAAGTTCGCAAAGCTGCGCAGCCAAAGTGATTGCGTGCATAAAGGCTTTCTGAATAGATCTCCCCGGCACCTTTTCCCGCAATCAGGCTGCGGCCTCGCATATCGATGGCGCGGGGGAGCCTCAGCGCATCGAGAATCGTCGGAGCGACGTCGAGCAGACTGGCCGGTTCCGCGATGCGGCCTTGCGAAACACGTTTCGACCCCGCCGGCCAGTGAAAGATGAGCGGCACATGCAGCGTGCTCTCATAAACGAAATAGCCGTGCGTGCTCTCACTGTGTTCATTGAGTCCCTCGCCGTGATCAGAGGTGAACACAATCAGCGATTTACTCAAGAGACCACGGCGTTCGAGAAACGCCAGAAACTCTCCGAGCACCCTATCGACGTCCGCCAGCTCCGCTTCATAGCCCGCTTCACCCTCGCGTAAGCGCGACTCCGGCGGGAGATCGTAGGGCGTGTGCAGATCGTAGAGATGGAGGAACAGGAAGAAGGGCGAGTTTGTATTCTGATCTAGCCAGTGCATGGCCGCAGCCGCCACTCGAGCGCCCGGCCGCTTGAGATCACCCACGTCCGAGACAGTCTTGTTATGAAGATCGAACGGGCTGTCATAAACATCGAAATCGCGGCTCAATCCGAAACGCCGGTCGAGTACAAAACTGCCCACGAAGGCTGCGGTACGGTAACCGGCGTTCTTCAAAACGGTGGCAAGCGTTGTCCCGGCAAACGGCACCCCATTGTCCTCGACTCCATTTGCAAATGGATATGTGGAAGTAAACAACGCGACGTGAGAGGGCAAAGTCAGGGGAACGAGCGCGCTCACCTGGGAGAACAGCGTGCCGTTTCTTGCGATCGAATCGATGTACGGTGTTGTCTTTCGGGCGGGCTGGTAGCAACCGAGGTGGTCGGCGCGCAGCGTGTCCACGGAAATAAGGATGACCGGCGTTGACGGCTGGGCGCTGCCAATAGCGCATGCCAGCAATGCAGCGGCCAGATGCGCGAGGCGAGACAAGATATTATTTCTTTTAGCACGAACAGCGGCGGGCAGGAGGCGCGGGCATATCACTTGAGCTCCAGCTTCCAACTGTGAGTTGCGTGCCAGCCGGAAGGTGGATCAGTACGGCCTTTCGGACAATTGCGAGGTATCGATAGACTCGTGTAGCCGATCATCCACAATCATATTCACAGTGCCTGACTGCTTGATCCTATCTACTAGCGGATCAGTCAAAACCTGGCTGGCCGGATCTCCCCAGCTCGCGACAACCACAAGCACGCGGTAAGGTTTCAGAAGAAATGGTTTCGGAGGCGCCTGACCCTGAACCGCACAGAGGACTAATAAGGCGGTGAGTAAACGGCCGATGGGTAATCGCATGGATCAAGCAGTAAGAAATATCTTGCGCTTGTACATCCAGTACAGCACCAGCCACTCGACAGTCAAAACGACAATCGCGTGAAAAAGCGGCGTGAACGAGCCCAGCGTTCCGGCGAGCGGGTGCGTAAAGATCGCAACCGTCTTGCTCCAGGGGATGATGCTCTCCGACATGTAGATTGCCACCGCATTCATGCCGATCACCAAGAACGGAAAGGCCCATTTTCGGGAACCACGGACGTCAATCAACCAGTAAAAAAAGAGAAACATTAGACACGCAAAGCCGGCCGACGCCAGTCCATAGGAGGTGGTCCAGATCTTCATCACGATCGGAATCACAGGGTTCAAAGCCCAACCGAGCACCACGCCGAACAGTCCAACCAAGCCGATGATTTTCATTTTGCTCGCCGAGCTGCGGTTCGTCATAAGAAGTTCGCCCAGTAGCATCCCGAGGATCGTGGTGGAGATGGTCGGGAGGGTGCAGATGACCGTACCCCAGTGCTCGGGCAACACGCGGCCCAGGGTAACCAGATCGGTCCACAGAACTAAGTTCGCATTTCTAGCATAGCTGCCGGCAGGGACACCGGGGGCCGGAACGAAGGCGAGCAGAAGGGCGTAGAAGATGAGTATCCCGGCGCCGACGGATGCCTGAACTTTCCATGATTTTCGCACGAACAGAAATGCCGCGAGATAGGCCACAGCGATCGGTTGAAGCGCACTGCTCAGTTCGACCACGTACGGATGTTGAAAGCTGATTGACTCCCGCAGCGAGCCTAGCAGAAACAGCACGGCAAACCGCTGCAACACACGCATGAAGATCTGATGATGAGTCTGGGTGAGCGAGCGTTTGGCGTAGGAAAACGGCAGCGACATCCCCGTCATCAGCATGAATGACGGCCAGATCAGATCTTCGAACCGTAAACCTTGCCAGTCTGTATGCGTCAGCTCATAGACCAGGCCATTGAGCACCGTATTCGGATGTAGGGACTGGAGCCCCTCAACGAGCGCGGCTCCGCCGACGATCCAAAACATGGTCCACCCACGAAACGCATCGAGCGAAACAAGGCGTTTCGTACCGGCGGCAGTTTCCGTGGGTGGTACAGGCGATACTGCCTGCCCGGGTGAGGGTGCGTTCGCCTTCGCGACTGCTGGAGTTTCGGTGGCCATAGGATTAACGGGCACAATATCAGAATTTCAGCTTGAGACCAAACTGTATGTCACGCGGGCTGGCAGCACTAGTAATGATTCCGGCACCTTGGGTATCTATGGTCGCACCGGGAAGGCCGAAGTTTGGGTGATTGAACATGTTGAAAAACTCAGCCCGAAACTCGAGATTCACTTTCTCGGTGATTGGGTTTCGCTTAATCACGGAGACATCCCACTGCTGGATGCCCGGCTCGGTCAAGATATTGCGCCCGGAATTGCCAAAGCGAGGTACTCCGTCTGCTAAAGCTTGCGCCAGCGCATCGGTTGTAAAGCAGTTGACGTTGAACCACTCGGCGACGGTTTGAGGGCCGGCGCCATTGCATGTACGGTCCGGCCTTGGAAAAAATGAACCGGTATTGGAGAAATCCTGGTTGGATAGCACAGTAAACGGAAAACCAGACTGGAACGTAATGATACCGGAAAGCTCCCATCCTCCGGCCAGAGTATTCGCCAGGCCACCCTGGTTCAAGAACGCCTGACCCTTGCCAAAGGGCAATTGCCAAATCGGACTCATGACGAGCCTCTGCTTAATGCTGAAATCAGCCGGGCCGTAGTTTGCCCTGTGATCGTTATCGGTTTGGGGACCGTTCACGAAGTCTGAGTCGCCTCCATTCGTATCTAGCACCTTCGAATATGTGTAAGCGATCAGGGCTTGGAGACCGTGGGAAAATCTTCTGTTAATTTTGCCCTGAAGGGCATTGTAGTTTGAGTTGGCGTCGAAGGTGTCATACAGAAAGATATTGAGGTCAGGCCACGGCCGGCGAGACTGCAGAGGGCCGACCCCTGGTACTGGCTGATTGCCCCATTGATGGGCATTATCCATGTGAGAGCCTTCATTTCCTACATAGCCAACCTCCAGTGCCCAGTTTTGTGCCAACGGCGACTGAACGCTGAAGCTCCACTCATACACCGTCGGCGTGTGATAGAAGGGAGGAGGCATAACCTGCGAGCGGAGCTGAGACAGCGGCGTCGACGCGGCATTTGCAAACATGGTTTCGGTCGTGGTTGGCACACCGTTGGTGAGCGGTGGCGGTGAGCCGAACGCAGTGTTATAAGTAGGCGTTTGAGTGAAGACAGGGTTGTTATTCACGTACGAACTGATGAGGTTGGAGATGGGTAGGTCATTAAACAGACCTGCGCCCGTATGAATGATGATTTTGTCTGCGTTTGTGGGCCCCGACGGCCGAGGAGTGCAGTTCCAGACGTTTTCCAACCCAGGTGGCTAATCTGAGAAGTCCCGGCGGCTCAACCTTTTCGATCAGAACCGCTTCGTGGTCCTCGATGATCGCCATGTGTACTGTCAAACGCGACCGCTGCATCAGCGGCTGCAAGAAACTCGCGGCATTTTCCCGCAGCTCGACTCCGCTGAGCGCCATGTTGGCAACTGAGAAAAGCTTGAGGCCAAACATATAACGACGGGTTCTGTTGTTGCGTAGCAGATAGCCCCGCCGCTCCAGTGTGACCAATAGGCAGTAAGTCGAACTCTTGGGCAACCCAAGCCGCCGACTGAGTTCGGGTAGAGTCAGACCGCTCTTGGTCACCGACAGCAGTTCGAGAATTGATAACGTCCGCTCCACCGCGGGTGCGGATGGCGTTGCATCACCGCTCATTGCTCGATCCCTTCGCCGACCCGATTCGCCGGATTGTAGCAGAAAGTGTCGCGCGGGAGACGACGCCTGCGGGAAAAGTGTTCAGCATATTGGACGGTTCCAGCGGAACACGATGCAAAGCGATTGTGCCGTCTGTAACGCTGGCGTAGGATGGGCAATTCGATGATGCCGCTTCTGCTTTGCTTGCTGTTTTTCCTGGTGATGCCTTTACAGGCCGCTCACCAGCCCCTGGTGCCACAACCGCAGCAGATTCAATACGGCAACGGCAGGCTTGCGCTCAAAGGGATTACGATTTCGTTCGGGTCGAGTCCGGCGCCAGAAGACCGCTTCGCGGCAGACGACCTGGCGTCAGCATTGGCAGCAACTGTCGCCGAACCCGTGCCGGTAGGAAGTAGCAGCACCGCGGCCCGCGGCATCGTGTTCTACCGGACGGGTGCTGTGGATGCGATGCCCGGCCCCGATGACCATCCCGGGCCGGATTCCAGGGAATCCTACACGATCCGCGTTTCCGGTAGCCGCGCCGAAATTCGCACACGATCGTCGGCAGGCCTGTATTACGCGGTACAGACCATCCGGCAACTGGTGGAAGAAAGCGCCGGTGCAAAATTTCTTCCCGAAGTAGAAATTCATGATTGGCCGGCCCTCGCTTACCGCGGCTTCATGATGGACACTAGCCACGGTCCATTGCCGACTGAGGACGAGATCAAGCGGCAAATTAGTTTTCTCGCCCGCTGGAAAGCCAACCAGTACTATCTCTACTCCGAAGCGAATATCGAGCTGCGCGGCTATCCACTGATCAACCTTGGAGCGCGCTATACAGAGCCACAGATCCGGAGCATCATTGATTACGCGAGAGAGAGGCACGTCGATATCGTTCCTTGCCTCGAACTGTACGGCCACCTTCACGACCTTTTTCGCGTCGAGCGTTACGCGGATCTGGCTGCCCTGCCGCACGGTGGCGAGATCAATCCACGCAATCCCCAAGTGCAGAGCCTGTTGCATGACTGGGTGGAGCAACTGACGGCGCTATTTCCTAGTCTGTGGTTTCACGTCGGCATGGATGAGCCATGGGAGTTAGAGAAAGCCGGCAGCCAGGCCGCCGGTGGTGTGGAGCCGGGGAAACTGTACATCGAGCAGTTGAAGAGCATCACTGCGCTCGTCCGGCAATTCGGCAAGCGCCCGATGTTCTGGGCCGACGTAAACAGTGGCGCCCGCATCTTTGTGAAGTATCCCGAGCTGTTTGCACAACTGCCTAAGGACGTGATTGCGGTGCCGTGGCACTATCATGTCCAGCCGGACTACAGCGATTTCGTGGCCCCGTTCGCGCGGGAGAAAGTGCCGGAAGTGTTCGCACCGGGGATCTGGTGCTGGGATGAAATCACGCCAGACTTCATCCGGAGCTTCGAAAACATCGACGGGTTCCTGGCCGATGCGCGTAAATACGGCACAATGGGCATGGTCAATACGGGTTGGACCGATGCTTCGCAAGTGCTCTACCGGACCGCGCTGCCCGGCATGGCGTACGGAGCCGCCGCCGCGTGGCAGCAAGAGCCGATGAATCGCGCTCAATTCTTCGCCGGCTATGCGGCGGCATTCTATTCCGCGCCGGTGGCGGCCGAAGTGGCGCCGGCGCTCGATGCGCTGGCAAAAGCGCAGCAGATGGCCGAGACGGTGCTGGGATCGGAAACGATCTTCCGGCTTTGGGACGACCCGCTGACGCCGGAGCGGCTGGAGCGCCTCGCGGCGCACCGCGAATCATTCCGCGACATGCGGCTTTTGGCGGAAGACGCCGAGGAGCACCTGGTGCGCGCCTTAGGTCTGCATCAGGACACATATTCTATTCCGAGCCTGCTTCTGGGCGCACGGATGCTGGACTACGCGGCAATGAAATACATCTACGCAATGGAAATGGCCAGCTATTTCAATACACTGGGCAGCCATCCCAGTCGTGCCGATGTGCAATTCTATCTGGGATGGGAATCGAGCGCGCGCAATCACGGGCGCATCATGGACCTGATGGATGAAATCTCGGACCTGCGCGAAGTGTACCGCTCGGCCTGGCTGAGCGAATATACGGACCACCGCCTGGGCAGCGTGATGGGGCGCTGGAATGCGGAATACGAATATTGGCGGCGCTTGCAGACCCGCCTTTGGGATGTACTGCATAGCTTCAAAGAGGGCGATACGCTGCCGGCGCTCGAAGAACTCCGACCGCACATGTGAGAGGTCCACAAGAGGAGATGACCGAAACCGTCACCGTGCAGCACGAGGTCCACAGGCGCGCCCCAATCCGGTGCTTCCTGGTTCTTGTGCTGGTGAACCTGATGTGGGCCTTTCAATTCTCCGGCGCGAAGATCGCGACCGAACGGCTCGGCCCCATTGCCGTTGCCTTGATACCGTTGGCGCTCTCGACCGTTCTGTTTGCACCGCTAGTGCGCATAAGCCGCGGTAAGAAGACGCGGCCACGGTGGACGCCAGTGGTTTGGCGGGATCTTTTCCTCGCTTCGACGCTTGGCATTATTCCCGCGCAGCTCGGCCTCACCTGGGGTGTCGAGCACTCGCTCGCTAGCAATGCATCGGTACTCACCTTGAGCATTCCCGTTCTGACGGCCATGATGGCGGTCATTCTGCTCGGCGAAAGGATGACGGTTGTGCGCTGGCTCTCGTTCGCGCTGGCGATATGTGGCGTGCTCATGGTTTCAGACATCGACTGGAAATCCGTATCGATCCTCAGGGGCACATATCTGCTGGGAAATCTTCTGATTCTTACGAGCTGCCTTGGCAGCGCGTTTTACAACACGTACACCAAGAAACTGCTGGAGACGTTTAACCCGGTTGAATTACTTGTGTATAGTTTTCTGCTGACGGACATCGAGCTTGCAGTGTTGATGCTCGTATTCGAGCGCCCTCGACTATCGGCGTTCACATCCCTGGGCGGAGGCGTTTGGGCCAGCTTGCTTACGATTGCAATACTCAGCCTGAGCGTTTCCATGCTGCTGTATTTCTGGGTGATCGAGAAGATTGACGTTACGCAAGCGTCGTTGTCGATTTATTTGTTACCTGTATTCGGAGTCTTGCTCTCGACCGTGGTTGTCAGGGAAAGGGTCACGTCACAGTTGGTGTTCGGCGGCCTCTTGGTATTTGCCGGAACATTTCTGGTCACGGTGTACGAAGAGCGAAAGCGGATGCGCGAGGCGGCTTCATAGGTAAAGGAGCAGACGTGGCAAAGTCGAACGAGTTTCGAATAAATGGCATCATTCCGATTATTCCGACCCCCTTTACAGTCGAAGAACAGGTCGATTGTCCCTCATTGCGGCGCCTGGTGGATTTTGCCTGCGCCGCGGGCGCTTGCGCCATGTGTCTTCCCGCATATGCCAGCGAGTTCTATAAACTGTCCGAGCGCGAGAGGTTGCTCGTGGTTACGGAGGCCGTGCTGCACGCCGCTGGCCGCATTCCGGTGTTCGCACAGGTGAACTTTGTGTCCGTGACGCAAGCCGTGGAGACCGCGCGTGACGCCCAGGCAGCGGGTGCATCGGCAATTGCCGCCGCGGTACCGCGAATGATGGTGCTTGGAGAACCCGATCTATACCGCTACTTCGACCGGCTTCTCTCTTCGCTTGACATTCCCCTGCTCATCCAGGATGTGAACCCGTCGGGACCGACCGTTTCGGCCCATTTCGTATCCGAGCTGCATCGTGCTCATCCTCATTTTCGATGGATCAAGCTAGAGGAGCCGATGATGTCATCGAAAGTGACCGCCATTTTGGAAGCAACGAACGGGGAAGTTGGAGTGCTCGAAGGCTGGGGCGGTATGTATATGCTGGACCTGATTCCGGCCGGCATCTGCGGAGTCATGCCGGGCCTCGCCGTGTCGGATCTGCTGGCCAAGGTGTTTCAACTCGCCACTAACGCCGACACGGCGGGTGCCCACAAAATTCATGAAGCACTTCTGCCGCAGATTGTCTTGAGCCTGCAGCATATGGAACTATTCCATCATGCCGAAAAGCGCCTGCTTGTAGCTCGTGGCATTCTGCAGAACGCTGTTGTCCGCGAGTTAACTCTCAAGTTGGACCGGCATACGGAGGACCGTATCTCGTTTCTCAACGAGCAGATTCTTGTCTTACTCGACCGGCTGAAGCTTCCGCGCAACCCTCTTCTTCCGGCGATGGCCGGGCAGCCATGAAACCGCAACCCGTCCCTGCTGGTGTCGTTGGTCTCGGACTGATGGGCACCAGCATCGTGACTTGTCTTGTAGCCGCTGGCCATTCTGTCGTCGCGATCGACAAAGACGCCGCCCGCAGGCGCAATCTGAAGCGGCGTGTTTTGGTCCTGCTGCGCGACATGCGCCGCGAAAAGCTGCTGACCAAAGAGCCCGCCGGTCTGCTGAAACGTCTGAGCACTTCGGACGATTTCGGCGCACTCCGGGGTTGCCGTCTTGTCATTGAATCGATTTTTGAGAACCTCAGCGACAAACGTGACGTCCTGCGGAAAATCGAGGATGCGGTTGCGCCTGACGCGCTGATCGGAAGCAACACCTCGGCTTTGCCCGTAACGGAATTGCAGCGCGGAGCGCACCATCCCGAACGAATCCTTGGCATTCACTGGGGCGAACCCGCCCACATCCTGCGCTTCCTCGAAGTAATCTGTGGCGACGAAACCGACCAGCAGAACGCCCAGAAGGTCATGCGCCTTGCCACTCTTTGGAAGAAAGAGCCAACTCTGGTCCGCCGTGACGTTCGCGGTTTCATCACCAACCGAATCATGTACGCGATGATGCGCGAGGCGTTTTATCTCGTGGAGAATGGCTACGCGACTGTAGAAGATGTAGACCGTTCCGTACGGAACGACATGGGGTATTGGATCACCATGGCCGGTCCGTTCCGCTACATGGATCTGACCGGAATTCCGGCCTACGCCGCCGTGATGCGCGACCTTCTGCCCGACCTTTGCTGCTCTAAAGACACGCCGAAACTCATGCAAGAAGTCGTGGCATCCGGTGCGCGCGGCATTTCCAACGCCAAGGGGTTTTATCGGTACACGCCAGCGGAGGCGAAGCGCTGGGAGAAGCGTTTTCTCCAGTTCAGTTATGAGATTCGCGCACTCGCGCTCAAGTATCTTCCCAAGCCGGCCTGAAGTGCTTTGAGCAGAAAGAGAGATTCATGTTGCTGCATTCCAGACTTCTGTTATCGGTTCTTTGCTGCGCAAGCATGGCAGAGGCGCATTCTCCGTTGTTGCCGAAGCCGCAAGAAATCCAGTACGGGCCGGGACGGCTTCCGCTGCGAGGCTTGCACATTCGCCTAGCCGGGGATGCCGCCGGTGAGGACCGGTTCGCGGCAAGCGAACTCGCCGCCATCCTTTCGGCCCATTGCACAACGCCGATTTCAATCGCTGCGAGCCTGGATGGTCCCGGACCTTCGCTTGTTCTTAAGCGCACCGGACCCGTCGCCAGCCTTCCCGTACCCGGTGAGCGGCCCGGACCCGGCTCGCGTGAAGCGTACCGGCTCAAGATTGGGCCGGAAGGTGGCACACTCGAAGCAACCTCGTCGGCCGGCCTGTATTACGCAGTCCAAACGCTTCGGCAACTGGTCGAAGGCGATGGCTGCGGAGCTGAACTCCCGGCGGTCGAAATTCACGACTGGCCCTCCCTCGCATACCGCGGCACGATGATCGACATGAGCCACGGCCCTCTCCCAACAGAGGACGAAGTGAAGCGGCAGATCGATTTTCTCGCGCGATGGAAAGCCAATCAGTACTACATCTATAGCGAAGGCGCCATCGAGTTGGACGGCTATCCGCTGCTTAACCCCGAAGGCCGCTTCTCAAAAGAGCAGATCCGGCGCATCATCGCCTACGGCCGCGAACGCCACGTGGACGTCATCCCGTTCCTCGAACTCTACGGGCATTTGCACGATTTGCTGCGCATCGAGCTCTATTCGGGCCTCGGTGCTTTCCCGCATTCCGTGGAGTTGGACCCGAGCAACCCCAATGTGACGAACTTGCTGGCAGACTGGGCCGCGCAAATCTCGGACCTGTTCCCAAGCCCGTTCGTACACGTCGGCTTTGACGAGACTTGGCGCATCGAGGATGTCGCAAAGAAACGTGGCAATACTACGCCCGCTGATCTGTTTGCCGAGCAGCTTGGTAACGTCGCGAAACTGTTCCGGCAGCACGGCAAGACCGTAATGGCGTGGGCGGATGTGATGGTGAAGTATCCGGCAAGTATCGATCGCCTGCCGCAAGGACTCATTCCCGTGGCGTGGGCTTACGAGGCGCAGCCGGATATTAAGAAATGGCTGGATCCCCTCGTCGCAAAACATCTTCCTCACTTTATACAGTCAGGAGTCGCGAACTGGGAGCAAATCGCCCTCAACTTCGACATGACCTTCGCCAACATCGACAACTTCCTGGCGGCGGGGCGGCGGTCGGGAGCGCTCGGCATGATCAACTCCGTTTGGACCGACAGCGCGCAATGTTTCCTGCGCCTGACGTGGCCGGCCATGGCTTATGGCGCCGCGGCACCCTGGCAGTCCACGCCGATGGATCGTGATGGCTTCTTTGGCCAATACACCACGTTGATGTACCCAACCGCCAGCGCAGCGGGGGTAGCTGCGGCGCTCAACGATGTCAATAAATCAGAGGTCGCTATCGAAAAGGTGTTCGGTGAATCGTCGATTCACGAGATGTGGGGCGATCCGTTCAGCGCTGCCAACTTGAAGCGGACGGCCGACCACCAGGACGACTTCCGCCAGACGCGCCTATTAGCCGAGAAAGCGCAGGCGCATGTCTATCAGGCGATCAAGGATGGCGCTGATTCCTCCACGCTCCAATCTCTGCTCATTGCCGGGCGTATGCTCGATTTTGCTGGTTACAAGTTCTTGAACAGTCTAGAGATCGCGGAGCGCTGGCGATCTTTTGGCCCCTATAATAGCGGCCGGTACTGGAATGAGATTGAGTCCGAAGTGGTGTACCAATCGCACGGCCGTTTCGCGGACATGATGGAGGATGCCACGCAAATTGCCGCGTCGTATCGGTCCGCTTGGCTCGCCGAGTACACGACGTACCGCCTGGGTGCAGCCGTGGGCCGCTGGGATAACGAATATAGTTACTGGCTCAGGCTGCAAAACCGGTTCCGGAGCGCAAACAGAGGGTTGAATGAAGGAAGTAGTCTGCCGCCGCTCGATACTGTAATCGGTTTGCCATAAGTCGAAGAGAATCACGTTCGCAGAAGCCAGCCCGGCCAGAAACTACGGCCGGTGCGATGCTGCGTAGCTTGCCATTGCCTTGATATTTTCCGGCGGGGTGTCGCGCGGAACCTCGCATCCAGCAGCGACGATATAGCGCGGACCGGCCTGGCCATGGCACTCAGCAAGCGCCGTGGCGATGGACCCGGGCGAGCCGTTCCGCAGGTCCCGCACCGGATCCAGATTACCCAGCAGAACTTGACTGGGCCCCATCTTCTCTCGAGCCAGCGAAAGCGGTACGGCGGAGTCGATGTCGACGATGTCGCATCCCAGGCGGCCGATGTCTTCGAGAATGCGCTTCGTGTTGCCGCATATATGCAAGCGAACGCGCGCGCCGGCGGCATGCAGTCCATCCACGAGCTTACTTTCATAAGGCCACACAAACTCGCGGTAAATAGCTGGACCCACCAGCGAAGCCGCCGGATCGCCCACGCCAATCACCTCCGCGCCCGCTTCCACCTGGGCTCGGCCGAACCGGATGCCAAGCTCCACGGTGAATTCGAAAAGGTCCCGCACGAACGCGGGGTCATCGTAAAAATCGAGCATCAGGGTGTTGATGCCGCGCAGGTCCGCGGCCGCGCCACAGGCGCCTTCCACCCAACCTTCCACCAGCTTCTCTCGGCCCACCCGGTCTTTAAGCAGGGCCAGCCCGCGAAGCCGGTCCTGCATGTGCTCGGCATTCGCCGGGTCGGGCATCTTGAGCTCCGCCAGACCTGCTTTATTCGCGAGGCGCGCATTCTGCTCGTCCATGGCGAACGGCTGATCTTCGAAATACCGCACCGCCGCTCCGCAGTCCGGAGCTTCCCTGCTCTCCGTAATTCCCGAGACGTGGTCGAAAGCAAACTTCTCGGCGGTTCGAATCTGGGCCTCAACCATCACACGGTGATCCAGAGCGTACGTGCCGTACTTGGCGCCGATCTGATCGGCGGCAAACATCATCGTGATGGGCATTAGCGGCAGATGGTCCACCGCGCACCCATCGAGCAAAGCCAGTACTCGTTCGCGTCCGGTCATAGGCCGTTGAACTCCCTCACTGCCTTTACCATCGCCACGATATTCTCGACGGGCGTCTGCGCCTGCACGTTATGAACGGTATTGAAGACGTAGCCGCCGCTCTGCGAGAAGACTTGGCACCGGCTCAGCACCTGTTCCCGCACCTGTTGTGGAGTACCGAAGGGCAGCACCTGCTGCGTATCGACGCCGCCTCCCCAGAAGACCACATCGTGTCCATACTTTTCCTTGAGCACTTCCGGCGCCATGCCTGCCGCTGAGCACTGCACGGGGTTGAGGATATCAAACCCCGACTCGATAAATGAAGGAATGAATTTTTCGACCGCGCCGCAGGAATGCTTGAATGTTCTCCAACGCGTGTTCTTATGAATCCAGTCGTTCACACGCCGGTAATAGGGCATCCAAAGTTCCCGGAAGGTGACCGCCGAACAGAATGACGAGTTCTGCGTGCCGAAGTCGGTTCCACAAATGTTCACCACATCGACCGTCTCCGCCAGCCGCGGAGCTATGCGAGCCAGGTTCGCCAGTGCGATCTCCGTTTGTCCGGCGAACACCGCGTGCACGTAGTCGCGCCGGGCGCGCGTGGAAATGTACCATTCGGTGATGTCTCGAATGCCTTTCGGATTCCTCAGGCCGACGCCCGGCACGTGCGCAATGTCGCCAAACGATGTTCCTCCAAAACTGGCAACGACGGCACGGCCGGTACCTGCCGCCCTCCGGACCGCGCGCTCCAGATAGTCCAGTTCGTCATCGGAGATCGGTGTGTATTCTTCTAGGTTGTCCGCAGGATTCAGATGATCATCGTCAATCGGCCCCTGGCGCATGATGGGATCGAAGAAGTGGCCGCCATTGGGCATGCGCGAGCTCGGCGGCAGGGAGGTATCGCCGAGTGGATGCATCAGGGTATCGCCGTTATTATCGATGGTGACGTTGAAGCCGCCCGGTACCAGGATCTCCAGCCCGTCATACATGCGCCAAGGCTTCCATTCTGCATTGGGGAACCCGAAGCGGTTGTTCCGGCGAAAGATGCCTTCGGTGTCAATGCCGAGAGCCACTTTGAGGTCTTCCTCGATCTCACCCAGCATTTGGCCGGGATCGATCGCCTTCACCGGTTTTTTCTCCAGACCGAAGTAATCGCGCAGAGCAGCCACGCAGCTCACGTGCATGCCGGTGACGAACGTACTGCCGAAATCGACGGGAACACGGTCCGGCTGGCGATGGTGAAGCGTGGCGCCCACTCGCTGTTTGCAGGCCATCTCCGATTCAATCACCACCGGGCCGCCTCCAGGTCCACCACACCCTTGCGTGGCGTCATGAGGTGAATCATGCTGAGGCCCATCAGGTAGCCGGAGCCGGCCAGAGCGAAGATGGAGACGTAACTGCCGGTCGTTTGCAACACTAATCCTACCGCGCTTGCCGCCAACATTCCTCCCACCGCGCCTCCGAATCCGCAAATACCGACGACCGAGCTGACAACCCGGCGGGGAAACATATCGGAGACCATGGTATACACATTCGCCGACCACCCCTGGTGCCCGGCCATCGCCAGACACATGATGGCAACGGCGGTACCGGCGGTCGCGACCCGCGGTGCGAAAACGATAGGCAGTACCATGCCTGCGCACACCAGCATCGCTGCTTTGCGCGCAGCGTTCGTGCCCCACCGGCGACGGATGAGGAATGACGAGAACCACCCACCGAGAATCCCGCCGGCGTTCGATACCAGATACATAGTGGCAACCGGTACGCCGATCTGATCCAACCGCAATCCAAACCGCGAGTTCAGAAACTTCGGAGCCCAGAAAAGATAGAACCACCAGACCGGATCGGTGAGGAACCGCGCAAGCAGGAGGCCCCAAACCGGCCGCGCGGAGATCAGCACGCGCCACGACACCGGGTGGTCCGGCTCGGGAGGATCGCTTCGGATGTAATCCAGTTCGGACCGGCTCAATCTCGGGTGAAGCGCCGGTTCCCGGTACACCCGCAACCAGACGGCAATCCAGAGGAGCCCCGAACCTCCAACGGCCACGAATGCCCAGCGCCAGCCGAAGCGAAGGGCCAGCCATGGCACGGTCAGCGGGGCCAGAATAGCGCCCACGTTGGACCCGGAATTGAACCACCCGGTCGCCAAAGCGCGCTCCCGCTTCGGGAACCAGTCGGACACCGCCTTGACCGCAGCCGGGAAATTCCCCGCCTCGCCCAGCCCAAGGAGAAACCGCGCGAAACCGAAGCCGAAGACGGAGGTAACGAGCCCGTGAGCCATGGCCGCAAAGCTCCACCACGCCAGCGCCAGCGCGTAGCCTAAACGCGTGCCTGCCCGGTCGATGAAGCGGCCAACGCCAATGAGTCCGACGGCATACGCAGTTTGAAACGCCGTCACGATGATGCCGTACTGCGCCTCCGACCAGCCAATCTCTTTTTGGAGCATGGGCGCTAGAATGCCGAGAATCTGCCGGTCCGCATAGTTGACGGTCGTGGCGAAGAAAAGCAGGGCGCAGATAGTCCATCGAAAGTGGCCGGCAGGCGGGCTCGTCACGGTGTCATCAGGGTGCTCCGTGGTGGCTGCGGGATCGGTCGAGCCCTGGTTAGCAAACGGCATCACAATGTCACTGTATCTAATCAGGCGGTTCCAGGCGCCGCGCCCGGCCGCGTCGCCTCGCCGGGAAGCAGCGGAACACATCCGTACTGTGATATGACTCAGTAGGCACAAGGCTCACATCTATGACCGATCTGCAAAAACTTCACGAAGCAATCCTGCACGGAGATGCGAAGACAGCAGTAGCCGTTACCAGGGACGCCCTGGCCGAAGGCGCCAATCCGATGGATTTGATCAGTAAGTACATGGTCCCCGCCATGGACGAGGTTGGCCGCCTATTCCAATGCGAGGAGTACTTTGTTCCGGAGCTGCTGCTTGCCGCCCGCGCAATGAAAGGCTCCCTGGAACTCATCCGCCCACGGCTGGCGGCGACCGGGCAACGGCCTGCGGGACGCGTAGTGATCGGCACCGTCAAGGGAGACTTGCACGACATCGGCAAGAACATCGTCGCTTCCATGCTGGAGGGGGGCGGGTTCGAGGTGATCGACCTGGGCGCGGACGTCGCACCGGAAAAGTTCGTTGATGCGATCCAACGAACCGATGCGAATCTCGTATGCTTGTCTGCTCTTCTCACCGTAACGATGCCCTCCATGCGGACCACAATCGAGGCATTGAAACAGGCCGGCGTACGCGAACGCGTGAAGGTGCTTGTGGGGGGCGCCCCGGTGACGCGCCAATTTGCCCAGCAGATCGGCGCCGATGGCTATAGCGAGGACGCGCCGGGAAGCGTTGCCCTCGCCCGCGAAATGATTGCGGCCCTCTAAAAGAGGGACGCCATGGAGCTGAGCGTGCGCACATACCATGCGCTGGCCATCCCCCACGCTTCCGGGCTTGTCTTCGGACGCGCGCCCAGACCAGTTTCCTGCGGATTCGATTTGACGATCGGTGCCGGCCAGGTCTACCCGGAAGTGAATTTTACACTCCCCGCGATAACCGTCTCCGCCGAGAACTGGAGCGAGATCGTATCGCAATACACAGAGATGGCCACGGGCATCATCCGGCGGGCCGTCGCTCTGCGGGCGCCCGGAATCGTGCTGGAGTTCGAGCTGCTCCCAGCCATGACAGAGTGTCCGGAATGGGGCGCGGAGATCACGGCACTGTTGCACCACGCTCTGCAGCAAGCGCATGCGAACCACGGCCTCCGCTGCGCTCTACGCGTGACTCCAACGGACATTCGCGAGCAGGGGAAGCCGCCCTTGCTGCGCGGTGGCGACGGCTGCGAAAAGCTGCTGCGCTCCTTTGAGTTATGTGCGGAAGCCGGGGCGGACATCCTGTCTATCGAGTCGATCGGCGGCAAAGAAGTTCACGATCAGGCATTGCTCTATGGAGACGTGCCGGGAATTGTTTTCGCGCTCGGTGTTTTGGCGCCGCGCGACATGGCGTGGCTTTGGAACCGGATCACGGCCATCTGCGCGCGGCATCCCGGTGTGATTCCTGGAGGTGATACGGCTTGCGCCTTTGCCAACACGGCCATGCAGTTGGCGCATCAGCGCATGTTGCCGGAGGTCCTGGCCGCCATCGTGCGCGCCATGTGCGCAGTCCGCAGCCTGGTCGCATTCGAACAAGGCGCGGTCGGCCCATCGAAGGACTGCGCGTACGAGGGACCCGTCCTGAAAGCTATCACCGGCTGTCCCATTTCGATGGAAGGCAAATCGGCGGCATGCGCTCATTTCAGCCCGGTCGGCAACGTGGCATCGGCGATGTGCGATCTGTGGAGCAACGAATCGGTGCAGAACGTCCGGCTGCTATCAGGTTCCGCGCCGGAGGCCTTTACCGAGTCTCTCCTATACGATTGCCGTCTCATGAACACGGCAGCCGAAAGGGGCGGCGCTCTCCTGTTGCGCGATTGGCTCACCGCCTCAGACCGGTGGCTGAGCCCGCAAGCCGCAGTGCTGTCGCCCGAAGCCACGCTCGAAATTGCCGGTGCCATTGTAAGGTGCAAAAGCGTCTACGAGAGAACGAAGGCCGCGGGTCATGCCGCCATCTCGGTTATTCGCGCCGGGCTTTCTTCAGGAGCCATGCAGATTTCGGCGAAGGAGCTGCAATGGCTGGACCGCATCGAACGAGAGCTCTGCGCGGTCCCCCAGGACGCTGAGGATCTCCGCCAGCAAGTGGAAGAGCGCTACGCCGGCATTTTCGACGCCGCAAGCTATGGGCTTGCCGGCGCACGGGTCTGACCTACTACACTTGAACAGATAAAGCCGTGAACAAGAGCCTGCCGTTGATGCTGCGCCACGCGATGTATAACCTGCGTGGCGGCTTCTTGATTCGCCCGCTCACCATCGCGCTGGCATTGGGTTGCGCGGGCGCATTCCTCTCGTGGTTGGAAGAGGAGTTTCCGGCCGCCAGCGCCTGGGTGCCTACCGTCCTATTCCCCTCGCACGCGGACCCGCAAGTCGCCCAGGTCATTCTGGCGGGCATCGCCGCTTCCATCATGACGGTGGTGTCCATCGTGTTCGCCATCCTGCTAATGACGCTCACCCTGGCATCGATGCAGTTCTCCCCGCGCATCATCGTCAGCTTTTCCAGAGACCGCGTGACGCAATGGACACTCGGTATCTTCCTCGGCACCTTCTCCTACTGCATGGCGGCGCTCCCGGCGGCACGCTCGCTTCCTCACCCCTTCGCGCCGGTGGGCACCGTCCTGGGCGCCATGGTCCTGGCGCTCGTGTGCGTCGGTTTGCTGCTCTTTTTCATTCACCACATCTCGCAGGCCATCAGCGTCAATCACATCGTCGACAGAATCGCGGAGGAAACGGAAGCCATGATCGGTGAGATGATGCCTTGGCCACACCGGCTGAACCGCGTGAAGGATACGGAACCGCTCAGGCCCAATCCGAGCGAGTTAGCCGTCTTGAGCGTTGATTCTGGCTACATCCGCTTCATCGATACGCCGCGCCTGGCCGCTATAGCGAAGCACTACCACGTCAGCATTCGCGTTCTGAGGCGGGTCGGCCACTTCGTGCCGACGGGAATTCCGCTGATGATGGTCTCCAAGGGCAGCCGCCTGCCCTCCGAAGGAATTGCCGAGCTGATTGGAGCGTTCGACTTCGGCCCGACCCGGACGTTGCAGCAGGACGTGGAGTTTGGTGTCCTCCAGATTGTCGACATTGCGTTAAAGGCAATCTCGCCCGCCGTCAACGACCCCACCACGGCCATCAGCTGCGTCGATCAGTTGAGCCGTATTCTGATTCGCTTTGCCTCCCGGGAGCCGCCGGAGGAACTGCTGTACGATCCGCCGGGCATCGTTCGCGCCAGCATTGGATGGATCCACTTCGAGCGCCTGCTGGACGCAGCCTTTGAGCAGATTCGCATGTACTCGAAGACGGACGTGGCCGTCAGCTTGCGGTTGCTGCGGGCCCTCGGTGACATTGCCGCCTCGACGATCGACCCCGAGTTTCGCCGGCTACTCGTCGATCGCGGAGTGCGAATCGTAGCCGGCTGCGCCGAAAAGCTCGGCGAAAATGAGCTGAGAGAGCTGCGCGCTCGCCAGGCTGCGCTGGAGAGCTTCACCGCGATATCGTAGCCGTAGATTGGAACCCGTCATGACCTACATCGGCTCTTTTCAGTTGCTTGCCTTCCTGGGCTTGCTGGTGGTTATTACGAAGCCACTGGGCTCCTACATGGCGGCTATTTTCGAGGGAAGACCGACTTTCCTTTCGCGGCCCCTCGGCCCAGTCGAGAACCTCATCTATCGTATCTGCGGCGTGAACCCGCGAATCGAGCAGCGCTGGACGGCATATGCCGGTGCCTGCCTCGCCTTCGGGCTCGTCAACTTCTTCTTGTTCTACGCACTTTTGCGGTTGCAAGGGCTATTGCCATTCAATCCGCACCAATTCGGCACTCGACTGGCACCAGCCGGTAGCATTCCCATTACCCCCGACCTGGCTTTCAATACCGCAATCAGTTTCATGACGAACACGAGCTGGCAGTCGTACTCCGGAGAGACCACGCTCAGTTATTTGTCCCAAATGCTGGGCGTAGCCGTCCAGAGTTTCACCTCCGCGGCGGCAGGCATGGCAGTCGCTGTTGCGCTGATTCGCGGGTTCGTGCGCGAGAGCTCGGCGAGACTCGGGAACTTCTGGGTGGACCTGACACGGGGGACGTTGTACATCCTGCTCCCGCTTTCCTTGTTGGGCGCGCTGTTTCTCTGCTCGCAGGGCGTCATTCAGACTTTGCGGCCATACCCGGAGGTCACGACGCTTGAGGGCCGCACACAAAAGATTGCAATAGGACCCGTCGCCTCACAGGAGCCCATCAAACTCCTCAGTTCCGATGGCGGCGGCTTCTTCAACGCCAATTCTGCTCACCCTTTTGAAAATCCTACGCCGCTGACGAATTTTGTCGAGATGCTCCTTATGCTCGCCATTCCTGCGGGATTGACCTACACTTTTGGCCGAATGGTGAAGGACCAAAGGCAAGGTTGGGCCCTTTTTATCGCCATGGCGGTGTTTTTTGTATTAGGGAGCTGCATCGCCACACTGTGCGAGCATGCGGGAAACCCAGCCTTTCGGACCGCCGGCCTGGATGTAACCTCAAATCCGCGCGGGAACACGGAAGGCAAGGAGGTCCGCTTCGGCGTCAACGCGTCCGCACTCTTTTCAGTTGTCAGCACCGCCTCCGCCGATGGAGCCATGAACAGCGCCCACGACAGCTTTACCCCGTTGGCCGGATTGGTGCAGATGCTGAACCTCAAATCTGGTGAGGTGATCTTCGGGGGCACCGGCACAGGCCTGGTCTCAATGCTCCTCATGGTATTGGTGACGGTTTTCATTGCTGGCCTGATGGTGGGCCGCACGCCGGAGTACTTAGGCAAGAGGATTGAAGCTACGGAGATGAAGATGGTGATGCTGTCGTTCGTGGCCACCGCCGCGGCCATTGTGGTGTTCTCCAGCATGGCATTCGCTCTCGGTTTCCCTGCATCCGGATACTGGAATGGCCCGGGTCTTCTGACGGCGAACCTCGCCAATCGAGGTCCTCACGGACTGAGCGAGATCCTTTACGCTAATGCCAGCGCCGTCGCCACGAACGGCAGCGCTTTCGCGGGCCTGAACGCAAACACACCCTGGTTCAACCTGACGCTTGGCCTGGAAATGCTGATCGGGCGCTTTCTGGTCATCATTCCCGCGCTGGCAATCGCCGGGAACCTGGCGCGCAAGCACCGACTGACCGCTACCAGCGGAACGCTGCCAACAAAAGGTCCGCTGTTTGTCATGCTACTCCTCGGCACCATAGTGCTGGTCACGGCTCTGACCTTCTTCCCGGCGCTTTCGCTCGGCCCCATCGCCGAACATTTCCAGATGCGCGCCGGCGTCTTGCATTAAACAGTGGTCGATCCTTATCGATTTGTTCCCGCCTTCGGCGACTCTTCGTCGAAGCACACTGCTACCTTCCCGCAACGCCCGGAGCTCATCAACTCGTAGGCCTTGCCCGCATCGCCGAGCGTAAACCGATGGGTGATCAAATCGGCGGGATGGAGGTTCCAGCGAACCAGCCGTTCGACCAGTTCTTCCATCAGCCAGACCGACGTGACCCAGGACCCGTAGATGGTCTTCTGATCGTGAATGATGTCGGGCGAAGGATTAAACTCTACGCGCCCACCCTCACCGAGAAAGACGATGCGGCCCCATTTCCGGGTGGCGCGAATCGCCGTGGCGCGCGCCGCGTCGTTCGCTGAACAATCGATGGCGCGCTCGACACCCTGCCCGCTGGTGAGGTCGCGAACCTGGCTGACATTCTCCGGGCCGGCCGGCAACACGACGTCGCAGAGTCCCAATTTCCTTGCCAGTTCCAACCGATCAGTGAGAACGTCGATACCGATGATTCGCTGGGCTCCCATCTTGCGGCACAGCGCACCGGTAGCCAGGCCGACCGGCCCCAGTCCGGTGATCAGCACATCGTGGTCGCCACAGATGCCGATCTTTTGCAGCCCTTCGTACACGGTCCCAAAGCCGCACGCAACCTGGGCGCCGTCAGCGAACGTCAGCTCATCCGGCAGGGCAATGAGGTCCTTTTCCTCGGCGAGCAGGAAATCCGCCATTCCGCCGTCCCGCTGCCACCCGTAGGCCCGGCGATATTTCTCGCTGGTGCAGGAGATCATGTATCCGCGCCGGCAATCGTTGCAGACCCCGCACCCGGAGATGTGATACACGATCACCCGGTCCCCTTCTTTGAACCGCCGGCAGCCGGGTCCGGTCTTGATAATCTGGCCAGCCGGCTCGTGGCCCGCGATGTATCCCTGGTAGCCTTCCGGCCCTTTGCCCAAATGCTCATGGTAGATGCACCGGATATCGGATCCACAGATCGTGGATGCCTTCATTCGCAGCAGCACTTCACCGTGAGCGACTTCCGGCACCTGTACTTCCCTCAACTCGACAGTGCTGTTACCGGGCAGGTATGCGCCTTGCATCGATTGCGCCATGGTTCGTTCCTCACGTCACGGGGGCGTGATCTCTCCCTTCAAGTCCCACAGATCTTCCCAGCTTTGTCCATGCTTCCACAGGAACACCTGCCCCTTCACGAGACGGCAATTCCGATCGATTCCGCCGATCCGGCGCATCTCCTCGGGGGTCAGCGGGTCGCTGGACACAGCCCTTAGGTTGGACAAATAGTTCTTGCGCTTGGTGGACATCGGGATAGGCACCTGGCCACGCTGCATCGCCCACTTCAGACAGACTGCGCTGGGGTGAACGCCGTGGCGCTCCGCAATCTCGACGATTACGGGATCATCCATATCCACGGTATCGGCGGCAGTCCTGTCGCGTTCCGGGCGATCTGGTGAGCCCAACGGGCAGTAGCCGACCGGGACGATCCCGTTTTGAGTCACAAATTCGAACAATTCAGGCTGTTGGAGGTGCGGATGCAACTCCATCTCATTCACGGCAGGCAGCACCCGCGCGTCGCCCAGCAGCAGCTTGAGTTTCGGCACCGTGATGTTCGAAGTGCCGATGTGGCGCACCAGGCCCATGTCCACCAACCGCTCCATTTGCCGCCATGTGCGCATGAAACTGGCATGGATATAAGGGCGTGCATTCTCGGTCCTCGATTCCACTGTGCAGCCAGGCGGGTGCCAGTTCGGAAACGGCCAATGCACCAGGTAGAGATCGAGGTAGTCCAACTGCAAGTCGGCAAGAGATTTGCGGCACGCTGGTACGACATCTTCTTCGGTGTGCTTGTCATTCCAGAGCTTCGAGGTGACCCACACCGACTCGCGCTTTACTCCGGACCGGAATATTTCCTCGAACACGGCGCCAATCTCACGCTCATTGCCGTACACCGCGGCACAGTCGAAATGGCGGTAGCCAACTTCGAATGCGCCACCCACTGCTGCTGCCACTTCGCCAGGGTCCGCATGATCCGAGCCGAACGTACCGAGCCCGATGCCGGGCATGCGAGCGCCAGATAATAGCTGACGTTGCGGAACTTCCGCCGGATCCACGCGGTCTGCAACAGCCGGGTCCATCAAAACCTCCTTCGCATATTGCTAAAGTTAACCTTACATCTCACCAAGGACTGAACGTAGATGGCAACTCAACACGCTTCCAAGAAGAATCGGCTCTTCATCACAGCGGACGGCAACACGGTCCTGTTTACATTCATCCTCGTGAGTTCTTTGTTTCTGCTCTGGGGATTCTGCAACGGCTTGATCGACGTCATGGACAAGCACTTTCAGGATGAACTCGGATTGAGCAAGGCACAATCCGCGTGGGTGCAATTCGCCCACTACCTCGGCTACTTTCTGATGTCGATTCCCGCCGGTTGGTTGGCCGTCAAATTGGGCTATAAGGGTGGAATCATTGTTGGCCTCCTAATCGTAGCGGCCGGCGGCCTTTGGTTCATCCCCTCCACGAAAATCGGCGTCATGGTCCATCAATCGGGCGCGTCTCCGAACATTGCGTTCGTCGCTTTCTTGGCCGGCGTCTGCATGATCGCCACGGGCCTGACGTTTCTGGAAACCATCGCAAACCCGTACACGACCGTGCTGGGCGATCCATCGTACGCGGCAACCCGCATCAATCTTGCGCAGTCCTGTAACGGCATCGGGTGGATCTTCGGCCCCATCGTCGGCAGCATGTACTTTTACTCAACCGACGCGGCGGGCCATAGCACGGGAAGCCAAACGTTATACATCCCATACGCCGGCATCGCCGCCGTTGTGATCGTGTTGGCGATCATCTTCTATTTCGCGAATGTGCCCGATATCAAAGCCGAAGACGACTATCAATTGGACGATACGACACCGGGTGTTTCGCGGTCCATTTGGTCCCACCCGCACTTCGTGCTGGCCGTCGCCGCCCAGTTTTTTTACGTCGCCGCCCAGTCTGGCATTTTCAGCTTCTTCATCAACTACCTGACTGCTGAAGTACCGCCTATCCCCGCATCCTGGGGCGCGGCGCTAACAGGGATCTCGGCGCATTCGGGATTCCTGCACAATTGGCTGGATGGCTGGTTCCACGCCGGCAAGAATGGCTATCTGGCCCTCAGCAACAAAGGCGCTTCGAATCTCGCCTCCGTCGGGTTCGTATTTTTCCTTGTGGGCCGGATCACCGGTTCAGGATTGCTGAGGACCTTCTCTGCTCATCGCGTTCTTGGCTTGTACGGTCTGCTCAATGTTGCGGCCACGTTCGTCGTGTTCTGCAAGTTGGGTTGGATATCGACGGCGTGCGTCTTCCTGAGCTACTTCTTCATGTCCATCATGTTCCCCACCATTTTCGCGCTCGGCATTTTCGGCCTCGGCGCCAGGGCGAAGAGGGCGTCTTCTTACATTGTGATGGCGATCATGGGTGGCGCCATCCTGCCAAAACTCATGGGCTACGTGGCCGACAAGTTCGACATGTCGCGCGCGTTCATCGTTCCAATGTTCTGTTTTGCACTGGTTGCTCTTTATGGGTTCAACTGGCCAAAGTTCAGCAACGCCGAGTCCCTCCATCGAGAGACCGTGTCGGCACATTGACGTATATGACAACCACCCGTAGACGAATTGTGATGAAGCCTGCTTTGCTGCTGTTTTGTGCCACTGCGCTCGTGGCGCAGCCCGTCAAGATCGACTGGAGCAAGGTCGTCCGTGAACTCAAAACTACCGCCACGCTTCAGGTAGTCGTCAATCCGCCCTTGCGCCGTGGCTCCGCCATTCACGACCGCACCTTCGAAGAACTCCACAAGCTCGGCGCCGATTACGTCCGATACGTTCCATGGCTGCCTTACCCGAAACTCGCGGTTGCCGAACTCGATCCTCCCGCCGGCGGAAAGACGAGCTGGGATTTCTCCCTAATCGATCCCATGACCATCGATTTCCTGAAGGCCACCGAAGGCCATCCAGTGATCCTGAACTTCAGCACCATCCCGCAATGGATGTTCCAGACCGCCAAACCGGTCTCCTGGCCGGCAGACCCCGACCAGCCCGTCTGGAATTACACCCAGGGCACCGAGCTTCGCGACCCCTCGATGCAAGAGCTGGCCGGTTATTATGCCCGGCTGATCTCCTGGTACACGCAGGGCGGCTTCAGCGATGAACTGGGCCAGCGGCACGACTCCGGCTACCACTTCAAGATCGATTACTGGGAGATCTTCAACGAAGTGGAATCCGAGCACAACATGACGCCCGAGCAGTATACGGCACGCTACGACGCCATCGCTGGCGCCATGCGCGAGGTTGCCCCCAATTTGAAGTTTGTGGCGCTGGCTCTCATGGCACCCAGCCAGGGATCTCACTATTTCGAGTACTTCCTCAACCCCAAGAACCACAAACCCGGCATTCCGCTGGACATGATCAGCTATCACTTCTATGCGGTTCCCGAACCGGATGAGAACATGGAGATCCAGGAGCACACGTACTTCACTCAGGCCGATGGCTTTCTGAACTCGGTTGGCTATATCGAGTCCATCCGGGAGCGCCTCTCGCCCGCCACCAGGACCACGGTCGACGAGATCGGCTCCATCGCGGCGGAAGACCTCATGCAAGGCAAGCCGGGCTATGTCTTCAAACCGATCGCCAACGCCTATTGGAACCTGTCCGGCGCGGCATATGCCTACGTATTCGCGCGGCTGGCCGCGCTGGGGATCGACGTTGCCGGTGCGAGCCAGCTCGTCGGCTACCCTACGCAGTTCCCCAGCGTCAGCATGGTGGACTGGGAAACGGGAGCGCCCAATGCCCGCTTCCGTGTCCTGGAACTCCTGAAGAACAATTTCGCCGCGGGCGGCAGCCTCGTCGACACATCCGGTGCCTCCCCGTTTGTTCATGCCCAAGGTTTCGTCACCCGCGGCGGCAAGCGCAAACTGCTTCTGATCAGCAAGCGCGATCGTGAGATCGCGGTGCCCCTCGACAGCGCAGCCGGTGCGACCGCCATGATCGTCGACCAGACGACGCAGGGGTGGTCCTCCACGCGTTGAGACCCTCAGCGGAAGCGCTTTTCGCCTTCCCGGCTATGCTGTGGCCGTAATCACATTGCAATAGATCGCGGCTGAACTAACCAAAGGAATATTGATAAGGGATAAGAATGTCTCTATATCTATAACTATGACCTGCCGCGTAGTCGCCAAAATCGCGGCCGCAGTCCCATTAACTGGCCGCAGGTATTGTTTTCAGAGATTTAGGCTAAAGTTGAACCTCCCGCCAGCCGATTATCCAGTTGTTTAAGGAAGCCAGGGAACAGATACAATGACAATACACGCGCCGTTTGGCACGGAACCGCGCACAAACGGTGATGCGCAGATGTCGGCCGAGGGCCTGAAGCAGGATTTCGAACACCACCTGCGCCGAACCCTTGCCAAGGATCGCTATACCGCGACCGACCGCGACCGGTACTATGCGCTGGCTTTGGCCGTGCGAGACCGTCTGATTGAGCGCTGGATCGCCACCCAGCAGGCGCATCACAAAAAGAACGTCAAAAGACTCTATTATTTATCGTTGGAATTCCTGATTGGCCGGCTGCTTGGCAACAATGTCATCAACCTCAACCTTGAGAATAGCTGCCGCGAAGCCATGTTGGAAATGGGGTTGGATTGGGAAGACTTCCGGGACTACGAAGTCGATGCGGGCCTCGGCAACGGCGGACTAGGCCGTCTTGCCGCCTGTTTCCTCGACTCCCTCGCAACCTTGAACCTTCCAGCGATCGGCTACGGCCTCCGCTACGATTTCGGAATCTTCAAGCAACGCATCGCGAACGGCTATCAGGTGGAGCAACCGGACGAATGGCTCAAATTCGGATATCCTTGGGAGATTGCCCATCCCGAATTCTCCTTCCCTGTGCAGTTTGAAGGCCGGGTAGAGACGCTGTCCCGAGAGAACGGCAAAGAGTGGCGTTGGCTGGATACGAAAACCGTAGTCGGGATGCCATATGATCTCCCGGTCGTGGGGTATGGCGGAAACACGGTCAACACTCTCAGACTCTGGTCTGCCAAAGCGGCTGAGGAGTTTGATCTGGATGATTTCAACCGCGGCGAATATGTGGACGCGGTAGCCAATAAGGTCCTGGCAGAAAATCTGACCAAGGTCCTCTACCCGAACGACAACGTATTTGAAGGCAAGGAACTCCGTCTCAAGCAACAATACTTCTTCGTTTCCTGCACCCTGCAGGATATCCTTCGGCGCTTCAAGTCCGATGGCAATGCATGGGACGTTTTCCCCGACAAGGTCTTCATGCAATTGAACGATACCCACCCTTCGCTCGTCATCCCCGAGCTCATGCGCTTGCTCGTCGATCACGAAGGCCTGGGATGGGAGCGGGCGTGGGATATCACGACCGCTGCAACCGGTTACACCAACCACACAATCTTGCCCGAAGCCTTGGAAAAGTGGCCGGTCGATATGTTCGCAAGGCTGCTTCCCCGCCATCTCCAGATCATCTACGAGATCAACGCCAAGTTCATGCGGGAGGTGGCCTCCCGGTACCCGCTCGACGTCGAAAGAATGCGCCGGATGAGCATTATTGAGGAGAGCGATCACAAGCACGTCAGGATGGCCCATCTGGCCATCGTGGGATCCTGCTCCGTCAACGGTGTCGCCAAGCTGCATAGCGACCTTCTGCGGAACCAGGTGCTGCGCGATTTCGCCGAATACTGGCCCGCCAAGTTCAATAACAAGACCAACGGGATCACCCCGCGGCGTTGGCTTCTCCACGCGAATCCGCCGCTCGCGCGGTTGATCACTGAGGTGATCGGAGACGGATGGGTCACCGATCTCGACCAACTGCGAATGCTCGAACCGTTTGCTGACGATGCCGCTTTCCGCGAACGGTTCTCGGCAGCCAAGCAGCAAAACAAACAGTCCCTTGCCGCCTACATTGAGCGTGAATTGGGCATCGTGGTTTCGCCGCAGTCGATGTTTGACGTGCAGGTCAAGCGCTTGCATGAATACAAACGCCAACTGCTCCTCTTGCTCTACATCATTACGCTCTACAACCGCCTCAAGAAAGATCCTGGGCTGAACATTGCGCCGCGGACGTTCATCATCAGCGCGAAGGCGGCTCCCGGTTACTGGATGGCCAAGCTCATCATCAAGCTGATCCATCAGGTGGCGGAAGTCATCAACCGCGATCCCCAGGTCTGCGACAAGCTGAAAGTCGTGTTCCTGCCGAATTACAGCGTCTCGGTGGCGGAAAAAATCATTCCGGCGGCGGACCTCAGCGAGCAGATTTCGCTCGCGGGCACGGAAGCGTCCGGCACTGGCAACATGAAGCTGCAACTCAACGGCGCCTTGACGATCGGGACGCTCGACGGAGCCAACCTGGAAATTCTCGAGGAAGTCGGCGAGGAGAATATTTACATCTTCGGGCTGACTGCCGCTGAAGTGGATGAGCGCCGGCCCGGCTACGATCCATGGGCAATCTACCACGGTGACGAAGAAATCCGGCGGGTTCTGCAACTTATTGAACAGGATTTCTTCAGCATGCTGGAACCCGGGATCTTTCGGCCGCTCACCCAGTCGCTCTTATCCGGTGGCGACCATTACATGCTATTGGCCGATCTCCGGCAATACATCCAGACGCAGGAACAAGTAGACGCGGCATTTCGCGATCACGACGGCTGGGTCAGAAAGGCGATCCTCAACGTGGCGCGGGCTGGGAAGTTCTCCTCGGACCGCACCATACGTGAGTACGCATCCCAGATCTGGCACGTCGGCCCTTGTGAAGTTACCCCGGTGTAGGCGCCGGTCGCAACGATAAAACGATTGGCTCTGCCGTTTTAACGGAACTCCCGCCACGGCTCGTGCGTTTCCCTTTTGTGATGGGAAACTTCGCCGCCGACCTTCGCTATTCCCTCCGCATGATGCGGTCAAGCCCCGGCTTCACCGCTGTCGCGGTCGCTGCACTCGCCTTGGGTATCGGAGCCAACACCGCCATCTTCACCGTGGTCAACAGCGTCATGCTGGAGCCTCTCCCTTATCCGCAGCCCGATCGCCTGGTCCGCCTCGGCCGGCAGTTTCCCAATGGCAGCGGCTATTCGAACTCGATTCCCAAATACATGGCTTGGCGCCACAACGACGTTTTCGAGTCCATGGCCCTCTACGATTTCTCCGCGCTCAGCATGAATCTCGGCGCCGGTGACCGCCCGGAACCGGTCACGGGTTCCCACGTGTCCCGAGACTTCTTTCGCGTCTTCGGGGCCCAGCCCGCCTTCGGGCGCACCTTTACGGAGGCCGAAGATCTACCCAACGGCCCGCCCGTCGTTGTTCTCAGCAATCGGCTCTGGCGCAACCGGCTCGCCGCCGGCCCTCAGATCGTCGGCCGGGCTCTGCTCCTCAACAAGCAGCCTTACACCGTAGTCGGTGTCATGCCGAAAGATTTCGAATCCGATCCGCCTTCCGATCTCTGGCTCCCGCTCCAGGCGGATCCCGCCAGCACCAACCAGGGCCACTACCTGCTCGCCGCCGCGCGGCTCAAGCCCGGCGTCGCTCTTTCGCAGGCGCGCGCCCAAATGAAAGTTGCCGGGGAACGCTTTCGCCAAGCTAATCCCACGTGGATGGACAAGGCGGAAAGCGTGGCCGTCGATCCGCTGAAAGAGTCCATGGTGCGGGATGTCCGCCTGGCGTTGTACGTTCTTTTCGGCGCAGTGGGTTTCGTGTTGCTGATCGCGTGTGCGAACGTAGCTAACCTGCTTCTGGCCCGCGCCGCCGTTCGCCAGAAGGAGCTGGCCATACGCGCCGCCATCGGCGCGAGCTACTGGCGCATGGTCCGCCAGCTTCTCACCGAAAGCGTGATGCTGGCCGGCGTGGGCGGCATCCTCGGATTCGCGCTCGGTGCTTGGGGTGTGCGCGCCCTGCTGCTGGTCGCCCCCGGTAATATTCCAAGACTCACGGATCAAACCGGCGCGATGCGTGCCGTCCCGCTCGTCGACTGGCGCGTGGCTGGATTCACCATCGGGATCGCCGTGCTTACCGGCATTCTGTTCGGTCTCTTCCCCGCCCTGCACATCTCCAACCCCGACCTCTCCGCGACCCTCAAGGAAGGCGGCCGTTCCGGTGGCAGCGTACTGCGCAAGCGCGCCCGCTCCGTGCTCGTGGTCACCGAAGTCGCGCTGGCGTTGGTCTTGCTCATCTGCGCCGCGCTCCTCATCCGCACCTTCGCTGGCTTGCACTCCGTCGACCCCGGCTTCAACCCGCACAACTTACTAACCATGGAAACCTCGATGGCCGGCGGTTCTTATGACTCCACCGCCAGGGTCGAGAACTTCGTGCGCCAGGTCGTCGAGCGCGTCGAAGGTTTACCCGGCGTCCAGGCCGCCGCTTCGGCCATCGTGCTGCCGTTGAGTGGCAATGGCGTCGACCTGCCCTTCAACATCGTCGGCCGTACACCATCCAAGGGCCAGTACGAGGGCGATGACTACTGGCGTTCGGTCAGCGCCCACTACTTCCGCGTCTTCCAGATTCCTCTCTTGCGCGGCCGTCTATTCACCGACACCGATACCGGCAACGCCACCCGCGTCGTCATCATTAATCAGGTCATGGCGAAGAGGTACTGGAAGGACCACGACCCCATCGGCCAAATCATCGTCATCGGCAAAGGGCTCGGACCGCAGTTCGACGATCCGCCGCGTGAAGTCATTGGAGTCGTTGGCAACGTTCGCGAAAATAACCTCGGCGAAGCGGATGGAGGCGTGATGTACGTCCCACAGAGCCAGGTGCCCGACGGCATCACGAAGCTCATCAACAGCGTAATTCCGCTCTCGTGGGTGATTCGCGCCTCGTCCGATCCTTTGGCCCTCCGCACTTCTGTGGAGCGCGAACTAAACGCCGTAGACGGCATGATCTCGGCCTCGCGCGTGCGCACCATGGAGCAGGCCATGTCTGACGCTCTCGCGCGCCAGAATTTCAACATGCTGCTGCTCACAATCTTCGCCGCCATCGCGCTCCTGCTGGCCGCCATCGGAATCTATGGCCTGATGTCCTATTCGGTCGAGCAGCGCGTGCAGGAAATCGGCATTCGCGTGGCGTTGGGCGCCGCCCGCCGCGACGTTCTCAAGCTGATCGTGCTCCAGGGGATGAAGCTCGTTTGGGTCGGTGTCGCTCTAGGCCTTGCGGCCGCATACGGCATTACGCGCGTGTTAGGGTCCCTGCTCTATGGCGTGCAGGCCAACGACCCCGCCACGTTCGCCGCCGTCGCAGTGATCGTCATGTGCGTAGCGGCCGCCGCCACATTCGTCCCGGCACAACGTGCCTCCGCTATCGCTCCGTCTGACGCCCTCCGGCACCAATAGCGGTTCAAGCCTTCGGCTGTTCACAAGAATAAACCGTAGGAAAACGCCAGAATTCATGGGACTAAACGATTAATTCATGGCCGAAATTCGCCAGCCTTGTGCTATTCTCAACCGGTCCGTGAAATAAACATGGAATGGAGGACCTATGATGCCTCAAACTGGCACCACGCTGGACGCCCGCCTGCTATGCGCCTGCGCCAGCTCCTATTCCATCGATGCGGCCACCGGCGTGTACACACCGGACCCCGTATTCAACCCGGCAGTTAACTACTCTGGCACTCCCCAACCCATCAGTGCCGATAACATCAACGCCTGCCTCGTGGGACAGAACCGCGACGGAATCATCGTTGCCTTTCGCGGTACCCTCACACCCAATCTCGACTCGGCCCTCAGCCTTCACGATTGGCTCCAGGACTTCTTCGAGGTGCCGAAAACGTGCGCCAACGGGCCTGGAAAAGTTCCGGGTGCCGTCCACAGCGGCTTCTATGATGCCGTGATGAGCATAATCGACCAAATTAAGGGCGCGATCGGCAACTTGAATCCAGCCCCGGTTTACGTAACCGGACACAGCAAAGGCGGCGCCATGGCATCCATCGGTGCCTATATTCTGAGCCAGAACCTCGGAATTCCCGTCCGGCAAGTGGTCACGTTCGCTTCACCCCGCCCGGGAAATTCCGGCTTTCGCGACGGCTATCAGGCAGTAATTGGGAACCACATTCGTTACGAAAACTACGGCGACCTGGTCCCGCTGGTTCCGCCGTCAAGTGATCTGCTGGATCTGCTAGTCGCGATCATCAACCGCATTCCCGACTACGGGCCGGAGATCGCCGGCTGGTTCCGTGCTGCGAAGGACTGGGATTACCAGCCCGTGGGAGCGCTCGAATTCATCACCGAGAGCGGCCAGATCACTCCGGACGAGGCTCGCCCCGCTCAGGTTCTGGCCGTATTGAACGAAATCGGAGAGGACGTGCTAAACCAAAATTTCCAGTCGATCGTGAATGCGCACGTGCTTCGCTGCGGCCTGCCCTACGTGAAAGCCGTCTGCCCCACCGGCGTTTGCGCTTGACGCGGAACCCCGAAGCGCCCCCGGTGCCCGGAAATGCGCCTTGGAGCGTTCTCCATCCCGTCGACAATATCCACCAGGATCGCACCGCCGATTGGTTTGACCTCACCTCGTTCCAGGAGTGGTCGCGCGATCAGCACAACTACATGCTGAAGCAGCGCAAACAGCAGATCGCGACCGGACGCATCATTCCGCAAACCAACGAAGAGTATGGTTACGAGGACCACTATCCGCTATGGGCGCAAGGTCTCGGTTCCGAATCTGCCGATACGCTTCGCCGTACCCCGTGGGACATCGTCATGGCGGGCGGCTATATCAGACCGCGGGGGAGTGCCGACAATACTCAAACCATGTTCCTCGGCTACGCGCACATGGTCGATTTCTTTACCGGCTTCGAATCGTGGAAGACCGAGCCGCACGACGAATTGGGGGTCAACGGCAACTATTGTCTGGCCGAGCCCGGCGAGATCTATGCCGTCTACCTTCCCCATGCCGGCAAGGTAACCGTCCGGATCGACCCGGGGCGCTACGAAGCTCACTGGTTCAAGGCAACCTCGGGCGAAAAGATCACCCTACCCCCGGTCGAAGCCACGCCCTGGACCTCGCCCGAAGCGCCCGACCGCTACGATTGGGCGCTTCTGCTACAGCGAGCTACACCTGCGATGCGCGCAGTGCCTGGTCCAGGTCGGCCTTGATATCTTCAATGTTTTCAATACCAACCGAGACGCGAATATAATCCGGGGTCACGCCGGTCTCCGCCTGCTCCTTTTCAGTGAGTTGCGAGTGGGTGGTGGAGGCCGGGTGGATCACGAGCGTCTTGGCGTCTCCGATGTTGGCTAAGTGACTGGCCAGCTTCACGCTGTTGATGAATTTGACGCCGGCCGCCTTGCCGCCTTTTACGCCGAAACCCAGGACAGCGCCTGCGCCTTGCGGTAAGTACTTCTTAGCATTGGTGTAATGGGGATGGCTGGGCAGACCGGGATAGTTTACCCATGTCACCGCCGGGTGATGTTGCAGCCATTCCGCGACCGCCTGCGCGTTCTGGACGTGACGCTCCATCCGCAGGTGAAGGGTTTCAATGCCGATCAGGAACAGAAACGCCGCGAACGGGCTCATGCAGCCACCGGTGTCGCGCAGCCAGTGCGTCCGTATATGAATGATATAGGCCAAGTTACCGAGTGGCTTCAGCGCTTCGGTGAAAATGGCGCCGTGATAAGACTCGCTCGGTTCGGTGAACTCGGGCCATTTCTTGGGGTTATCCACCCAGAAGAACTTGCCGCTGTCGACGATCGCTCCGCCGATATGCACGCCGTGGCCGCCCAGAAACTTCGTGGTGGAATAAACCGCGATGTCGATGCCGTGCTCGAAGGGCCGGAACAGCACCGGCGTAGTGACTGTGTTATCAATGATTACCGGCAGGCCGTGGCCGTGCGCGATGTCCGCGATCTGGCGGAAATCCGGCACGTCGTTCTTTGGGTTGCCGATCGATTCCAGATAGACCAGGCGCGTATTCTCGTCCACAAGTTTATGAATCTGCTCGGGATGATCGGGGTCAAAGAACCGGACTTCAATTCCGAGCTTCTTAAAGGTCTGGGTGAAGAGCGTCCAAGTGCCACCGTATAAGCTAGTTGCGGAGACGAAGTTCTGTCCGGCGTGCGTGATGGTCAAAATCGCGGCATTAATAGCCGCCTGGCCTGAGGCAAACGCCAGCGCGCCGATGCCGCCGTCGAGCGCCGCCAAGCGCTTCTCCAGCACATCGTTGGTCGGATTCATGATCCGCGAGTAAATGTTGCCGAACTCCCGCAGACCGAACAGGTTCGCCGCGTGATCCGCATCGTGAAACACGAAACTGCTGGTGGCGTATATCGGAACGGCTCTGGCCGTGGTGGCGGGGTCGGGTTCCTGGCCGGCATGCAGAGCGAGCGTGCCGATGCCGCGTTTTTGTTCTTCGTTTGCCATATTCAGATCTTATTTACAGATTTCCTATAGAGTATAGGGACATTGTATCGCGACTGCAAGTGTTAAGCTAACTGGCACCGCTACACAAACCGTGTGAGGCTTTCGACGGGGAAACGGTGCTGATCGAGGCCGGGTTCGTCCGGGTAACCTAGTGACACGAGCGCGGCGACCTGGGCGTGATCGGGCAACTGGAATTGTGCTTTGACCTTGGCTGGATCGAAGCCCAGCATGGGTGAGGAGCCGAGGCCGAAGGCTTCGGCGGCCAGCAGGAGGTAACCGAGCGCGATGTAAGCCTGGGACTTGCCCCACTGGTCGCGCTCACCGGGCGTCATTTTCTCGAAGGCGGCCAGAATTCCGGCGGCGGTTTTCGTTCGCCGCTCGGACGGCCAAGCGGGGTGCTGTACCTCATTGACGCGCGCCAAGGCGTCCACCATATCGCTCCAAACCACGATCACCGCGGACGCCGCTTCCACTTGCGGCTGCCCAAACGCAGCCTCGCGCAATTGTTTCTTCGCTTGCGGATCGCGCACTACGATGAAGCGCCATGGCTGCAAATTCCACGGTGAGGGCGCGCGCGATGCGGTGTGCAGCAACGCCAGCAAATCCTGCTGCGGAATCGAATCCGTGCGGTAACGGCGAATGGAGCGCCGGTGCGCGGCGAGCCGTTCCACGGTGTCGCGTGTGTTCAACAGTTCAGTAACGGGCAAAAGGTCCTCCGCAGAAGCAGATGCCATCGCACGGCCGGCGGATTCAACAACGGCTAGCGAGGTCGAAGATGAGATCATGGTCGCAGGCAATGAATTTCGTATCAAGCGATCAACTTCCGCCGCAATATCTGACCGATGCCTCGGGCTACCAAGGCGAGGGCGATAGACTGTGCGTGCCTTCCGATGAGGCCGGCGTGGTGGCGGTGCTCAACGCGGCGCGCGAACAACGGAGCCTGGTCACCGTGGCGGGGGCAGGCTCGGGTTTGACCGGCGCGCGCGTGCCGCATGGCGGGTGGGTGCTCTCGCTCGAAAAATTTCGGCGGCTCGAAATCGGCAAGGGGCGCGCACGAGCGGGCTCGGCGGTTACGCTGCTCGAGATTCGAGACGCCGCGGCGCCAACACGCCAGTTCTACGCGCCCGATCCCACGGAAATCACCGCATCGGTGGGAGGCACGATCGCCACTAACGCCAGCGGCTCGCGCAGTTTCAAATACGGCAGCACGCGCCGCCACGTGCTGGCGCTGCGGGTTGCGCTGATGGACGGGCGCCTGGTGGAATATCGCCGCGGAGACAAGATTGACTTCCCCGTTCAAGCGATTCCCGTGCCGGCCACGACCAAGTACACTGCCGGGTATCGCTTGCAGCCGGGCATGGACTGGATCGATTTGTTCTGCGGCTCAGAAGGCACGCTCGGCGTGATTCTGGAGGCGGAACTCGCGTTGCTGCCGATTCCGTCCAACTTATTTGCGGGCGTTGTGTTCTTCCCGTCCGATGAACACGCGCTGGATGCCGTCGACGCATGGCGCGGCGTGCCGGAGCTGCGGATGATCGAGTACGCGGACCGGAATGCGCTCGACTTGCTGCTGGTGCGGTATCCGGAGATCCCGGCGAGTGCGTCCGCAGCGGTCCTGATCGAAGCGGAAGGCGAGGATGTCGACGCGTGGGAATCCCGGCTCTCAGCCGCGGGCGCTCTTGTCGAGGCCTCGTGGTTCGCGACAACGGCCAAGGACCGCGAACGCTTCCGCGAATTTCGTCATGCGCTGCCGGAATTGGTGATCGAAAGAGTGGTGGCCGCGGGCTTTCTCAAAATGGGAACTGACTTCGCCGTCCCGCTGGAACGCAATCGCGAGATGCTGGCTTACTACCGGCAGCGCCTGGAAGCCGAGTTACCGGGCCGCTATGTGATTTATGGGCACATCGGCGACGCGCACGTGCATGTCAACATGCTGCCCGCGAGCACGGCCGACGCAGCAATTGCCAGCGCCCTGTTGAAGGAGTTTGCGCGCCAGGCGGTGGCGCTGGACGGCACGGTTTCGGCCGAGCACGGTCTGGGGAAACGCAAAGCGGATTTGCTATCGCTGCAATACGCGCCAGAGCACATCCAGGCGATGCGCGATGTGAAGACGCGGCTCGATCCCCACTGGCTGCTGGGGCGCGGAACGCTGTTTCCGGCGCCCGCACCCGCTTCTTAATAATGATGAAGTCTACAGCTTGACCGTCACCGTTTTGACTTCGGTGTACTGCTGCAAGCCGTATTCGCCGAGCTCGCGGCCCATTCCAGACTGCTTGAAGCCGCCGAACGGCGCCGCCGCATCGAAGACGTCGTAGCAGTTGACCCAAACCGTACCGGCGCGAACGCTATTGGCAATGGCGTGGGCCTTGCCGATGTCACGCGTCCACACGGCGGCCGCAAGGCCGTACATGGTGGTATTCGCGCGCTCGACGACTTCGTCGAGGTCCTTGAACTTGATGATGCTCATGACGGGGCCGAAGATCTCTTCCTGCGCGATCTTCATGTCGTCGGAGACATCGGCAAACACGGTGGGAGCAACGAAAAAGCCTTTGTCACCCACGCGACCGCCGCCGCACCGCAGTGATGCGCCTTCCTTCTTCCCGGCATCGATGTAGCCCATTACTTTGTCGAACTGCGCCTGATCGACCTGCGGGCCCTGCTCGGTGGAGGAATCGAAGGGATCGCCGACGGTACGCTTTTTCGCGCGAGCGACGCTCTTGTCCACAAACTCGTCGTAGACTTTGGACTCGACAAAGAGGCGCGAGCCGGCGCAGCAGCATTGTCCCTGATTGAAGAACAGAGCGAAGTGTGAGCCTTCAATCGCCTGATCGAGATCGGCGTCATTGAAGACGATGTTGGGGCTCTTGCCGCCAAGTTCGAGCGTGACGCGCTTCAGGTTGGTTCGGGCGGCGTTCTCCATGATGAGGTGGCCGACTTCGGTCGATCCCGTGAAGGCGACCTTATCGACATCCATGTGCTTGGCGATGGCAGCGCCTGCCGTTGGGCCCAGCCCGGGTAAGATATTCACCACGCCTTCCGGGAATCCGGCTTCGACAATCAACTCGCCCACGCGCAGTGCGGTGAGCGGGGTCTGTTCGGCGGGCTTCAGGACGACGGTGTTGCCCGCCGCCAACGCCGGGCCGAGTTTCCATGCCTGCATGAGAAGCGGGAAATTCCAGGGAATGATCTGGCCCACGACGCCCACTGGCTCAAGTCTCGTGTAGCAGAAATAATCGCCGGCAATGGGAATGGTCTTGCCCTGAATCTTGTCGGCCCAACCCGCATAGTAGCGGTAGCAGGCGATGGTCAACGGCAGGTCGGCGGCGCGCGCGACGGCCACGGGCTTGCCGTTATCGAGCGACTCCAGGCGAGCCAGCTCTTCGGCGTTCTTCTCGATGAGGTCGGCCAGACGGTTCAATAAGCGCCCGCGCTCGGCAGCGGACATACGGCGCCAGGCACTCTTGGTGTTGAACGCGGTGCGAGCGGCCTTGACGGCCCGATCGACATCCGGCTCGTCGGCTTCGGCGACCTGACAGATTTCTTCTCCAGTCGCTGGATTGATGGTGGCGAAAGTCCGGCCGGACTCACTCTCCACCCACCGGTTATTGATCAAGAGTTTAGTCGCCTTGACAGCGACGTCGTGAGCAATCGATGAAATAGCAGTAGCCATACCTTCTCCTTCTAGGTTTGCCGAAGATCGATTCACCGGGGGCGTTCGGCGCCACCGGTGACATTGTGATATTCAACCACCTAAGAGCGCGGGGTGCAAGGGGCGAGGAGTGCGCCTAAGTCTGTCTTGCTGACTTGGTCGTGGCCAGTTCAGGCCGCGCGGGGTGCGGAATTCCGAGCGCCTGGGCGATAAGCTCAAACCCCTTTTCGCCTTTGTACTCGTTTACGTTGAGCTTTCCGAACCTGACCTTTTCCCAACGGCTGGACTTGTCGTGGTGCTCTTCGATGAAGCTGACTGGGAAGGTGTAAAACTCCGGATCGCGCTTGCCGTCCAGATTCCTCTTTCCTCCGAAATTCCCGATGTTGAGGAAAACGGCGATGAGGAAATCGAACGCGGTGAAGGTCTTCTCCTTGACCAGGAAGCCACGATCGCAGTCCGTTGCGTAACGGCTCTTTACTTGGATGCGAATCTGCTTTGTCTTCGTCTGTCTACGGGGGTCCGGATGGATGCAGATCAGGTCCTAGCCTTCGTTGTTAGGCGGGGCTTTGTAGGTAAGGATATTCCGCCGCATGAGATAGCCCTGAACCAGGAATTCCGCCCCGTGTGAAACGACGGGAAATCTTAGGGCATCTGGCTTCTTCATAACGCCCCAAGCGTAGCATGCCTGGCCTGTTAAGCTTCTGTGCCTCACTAGCAGAAGTCCGCAATTGGATCTTTACTGAACCATTCCGGGCAGACGGTCGCGATGACAGTTGGTCTACTTGAAAACCGTGACAGGACGCCGGATATCCTCTACTCTGGAGAGAGACAGCGAGGAACTGGCCATGAACATCGAAATCCGCGATACGGCCTTGGAGGCTAGAATCAATAAACAGATTCAAGCGACGGGCGCCGCCAGCGCGGAGGAAGCATTGCTCCGCCTTCTCGAAACGCAGGAAGAACAGGATCGCTGGCTGTTGGAAAACAAGAACGCCATCAACGCGAAGATCAGGCGCGGCATCGATCAGCTTGACCGAGGCGAGGGTATTCCCGAAGACCAACTGGACGCCTACCTCGCCAACCTAAAAGCCCAGCCTGAATGAAGGGGCGCTACGTTCTTGCGCCGGAGGCCGCCCTCGATCTAGTTCAAATTTGGCGCTACATCATGAAGAACGCCAGTCTTGAGATGGCCGACCGGGTTGAATCCGTCATTCGCGAGAAGATCGTTTATCTTGCGGGAAGACCCGGCGGGGGCCATTGGCGCAAGGATTTGACGGATGAGCCGGTGAAGTTTTTTCCGATCTATTCCTACCTGATCGTCTACAGACCCGAGACGAGCCCCTTGCAGATTGTCGCCATTCTCCATGGCCGCCGCGACGTGGAGGACCTTCTTAAGAATCGCTTAGGACCCGCCTGAATTCGCGCCACGCAGAATCGTTTCGGTCATCGTGTCTCGCTCACCCTCGCTCCGCCCTCACGATCCCGGGGGAATCGCGGCGGGGGCTGTGAGATGGAATGTCTTCGGGCCGCGTGATATGCACGTCAGGTCGTCGCCCAGGTGGACAGTCAAACTCTGCGTGGTGTCGTCAAAGGCAGCCCCGATCGAATAGGCCGGGCCGGGCTGGACATCGGGGAACTGCTGCGTCCACGCCTGGCCGTTCCACGTCCAGGTTTCCCTGCGAAAGTCGTAATACCAAGTGCCGTTGCTCCCGACGTCTTTGCCTCCGGTGCCTCCGATCATGACTACAGACTGCAGCACCGGATGATACGCGAGCACATGACCGGATCGGCCCGGCGGTGGAGTAGGGGTGAGCTTCTGATTCCACGCCTTGCCGTCCCATACCCATGTGTCGGAATACCAGGTAGGAGTAGGCTGGCTCAGAAAACCGCCGAATAGCACAATCTGTCCGCGCATGGCGTCAAAAGCCATGCTGTGCCCCGAGCGTGGCAACGGACTTGAAGAACTGACGACCTGAGTCCAGTTGGCGCCGTCCCAAAGCCAGGTATCGTTCATTTCAGCGTAGTTTCCGTACCCGCCAAACATCACGACCTTTTTAGAGACGGCGTCATACGCCATGGCGTGGTTGAAGCGCGCGGGAGGACTCACCTTGGGGTGCATTTGCTGCCAGTTGGTTCCATTCCACACCCAAGTCTCGTTGCTGTATGCATACGTCCCGCCAACCATGCCGCCGAACAACACAATCTGTCCGTGGGCCTCGTCGTAGGCCATTGCGTGCTCTGTCAGCATGCCCGGATTGTTCGCCGGGTTCAGAAGGCTCCAGTCCGCGATCCGTTCCAAAGCCAGGTCTCCGCGGAGATGGTCATGTCCCAATTGCCGCCGTACAGAATGGCCTGCCCGGAATGCCCGAACGGAGCCATCGCCATGCTCATGCGCGCGGAAGGCGCATCCTGCGGAGCCAGCAGGTTGAAAGTGAGATTGCTCAGTTGCGCTCCACCGGCTTGCTGGGTCACGGTGAAGGGCAGGCCACCGATGTTGATATGGCCAGTTCGCTGCGGCCCGGTATTCACGCCCACGATGTAGCGGACGGTTGCGGGACCGATGTCCAGATAACAGCTGGCGCACTCGAGGTCGGTAATCCACGGGGCGTCCGTTCCCATGGTCCAAGTAAGGTCCGGCGCGCTGGCGGCGACAGAGATCTCCCCGGCGCCGCCCGCGGCGGGAATGGAAGCTGTTTGCGGGCTGATTGTCATCCACCCGGGGCCGCCCGCTTGGGTGACGATCACGAACGCTTGGCCCACTGTAATCTTGCCCCATCGCGGCGATATGTCAGGGTTCGCCGCGACCGTGAAGCTCAAACTGCCATTGCTGGCGGATCCCACACTGATCCAGGAAACGGAGGCGGCGGCACTCCCTGAGCACGCGCCCGTGGCGGTGACAGGGATCATGCCCGTTCCCCCGGCCGCGACGAACGACTGGGCGCCACCGAGCGAGCTCGCGCACGCCGGCAGGGGCGTATATGAAACGCTCACGCTCAGCCCGGTCGATGAAGCGGAGTTTACGGTAAGACTCAGGGTGCCGTAAGGGTCAGTCCACGTCTCCCCGGCGTGCAAAGCGGGGTCGTTTGCGAAGGGAGGAGCCGGGTGGAAATTCACCAGATTGGTATAGGTCGCCGGGTCCACGCCGCTCAATGTCGCTGTCAGGGTAGGGTTCTCATAGTGCACCAGCGCACCGGTGAACGCCGCAGCCGGCATTGTGGCATCGAAAGTCCCTAGCGGCTGCCGGAATTCCACCCAGAGCCAGTCATCGCCGCCCGTGCCGCGGCTCACGCGGAGCACCTGCCCGCTACCCTGCCGCTCGTATGGCGCGAGAGTGAAATTACCGCCCGCGGTTACGGTTTGAATATTCGTGCCGGCCTGCAGCCAGCCCAGTAACGCCTTTTGCGGCGCGGCCCACTGGCCGGAATTTCTGCCCATGTTCGAGAAGGAGTCTCCGTACTCATGAATCGCGTCCCAAGGCGCGGCCGTTTGGCCCGCCGGGCCGAGGGAATCGCTACCATAATCCGCGAAGCGCGCGTGCTCCAAGCCGAAGCCGTGGCCGAGTTCGTGCGAAGCGGTACTGACGACGTCGACTTGCCCTACCATGCTCTCGGCCCCGAGCCACATCGACGATGCGGTGAGAACACCCTGGGGTGACGAGATCTGCCCGCAGCCGAGCAGTGCCATGCCACCCGAGTCCATGCCCATCTCGCCCTGCGGCGCGACGACGTAGATGCGATTGTATTTCGTCAGATCGGTGGACGGCGCGGCAGCGCGCAGAGCCGCGTCTCGTGCTGCGAGTGGCTGATCGAAGTAATCGGCATCGAGCACGAATGGGCCTAGCACGTCCCCGGTTGCCCAGGTCTCGCCGAAAGAGGATTCCCGCAGGTAGTTGTCCACCGTCAGCCCCGTGCCGAAAAAGCTCTCCTGCATCAATTTGGGAGTCACCGAAGAGAGCAGCGCCTTGCTGGGAAATGACGCCAGGATGACGGCCACCTTCTGCTCCCCGGTAGCGCTGCAAGTTTCCGTTGCGGACTCGGCAAGAGGCGCGCTTACTTGGGACACCGTCAGCCGTTTGCCGGAAGCCCGGCCCGTGACCTCGACCGTTTGGCCCGCCCGCAAAGCGGTACTTCCGGCCGCTTGCAATTCCAACGTCTCTTGGGAAGTGTGCAGGAAGAGGCGCTGCCGGCTGGTTCCGGCCTGGAAATTGTCCACGACGAGCGTCTCGATCCGCCCCCGCCACGTGCCAGTGACTTCCGCCTGATCCTCAGAAGGAGCGACAGGGCTGGCTGAGGAATTTGCGGTTAGTACGAGACCTGCATACAGTACTGTCAACGCGCGAGTTTTGAACATGGTATGACTCCTGATGGATGATGCTGGATGGGGATACCGTGGCGGTGAATCGCCGCCTTTGGACGGAGATCGTCAGTTGGCGCAATAGTCCCTACCTAGAGACCTCTTCGGCAACCAATGGCCAAAATTTTAGCTAATTTTGGTTGATGCTAGGGGTTAGACTTTCTATGACTATCCCATGACCACCGAGGCCGCACTGTTTCGCATCGGTCTGCGTGCGCCCGCTCACGATTGGTGAGGAGGACCGTGCAGATTTGCCCGCGATCAATCGAAGCCGATCAGGTGATACGGAGCGCGGCCATTATTGAGTTCCCTGCGATCGTTAGGGTGGTGGAGGCGGCGGGAGTCGAACCCGCGTCCGAGAGAGCCCGCCGTGAAGAGAACTACGTGCGTATCCGGCTCCGAATTTTCGGTAGCGGCTTTAGAGCCGGCAAGAGAGGCCGCCACCTAGCCCGATTGATCTCGGTCTACGGCTCCGGACCGAAGCCTTTGACCTATCCCGTAAAATGACGCTCACTCACCGCCGCACGGGCTCAACGGCTGGAGCGGCTACTTAATTAATTAAGCAGCGTATGCAAACTGCGTATTGGCAGTTTTGGTTTTCCGATCGTTTAACGGGAGCTCGGAACCCGGCACGCCTCCCCACAACGATTCAATCCCGTCGAATCCGTTGCGCCCCCTTGTTTATATTGTAGCTCGGATGCGGCCGGGTGTTATATTCGAAAACATGCTCCAAATCCAGCGCAGTGGCGAGGTGCATGATGTGGTGGTCATTGGTTCGGGCGCGGGCGGCGGGACAGTTACCAAGGTACTAACCGACGCCGGTATCAACGTGACGCTGCTGGAAGCCGGCCCGATGCTGCATCCGATGACGGATTTCAAGGAGCATGTGTGGCCCTACCAGGTGGACCATCGCGGCGCGGGTCCGCACGCCGAGACGTATTTCGGCACGTCGCCCTGGGGCTTTGGGTACTTTACAGCGCCGGCCGGGAACTGGACTCTGGAGGGCGAACCGTACACCGTAGCCCAGGGGTCCCAATTTAAGTGGTGGCGGGCGCGCATCATGGGCGGGCGCACGAACCATTACGGCCGGATTTCGCTGCGGTTCTCCGATTACGATTTCAAGCCGTACTCGTTCGACGGCCTGGGCACGGACTGGCCGGTTTCCTACGACGAGATGTCGCCCTACTACGACAAGGCCGAGGGGTTCATCGGCGTCACGGGCACCAAGGAAGGCCTCCGCACCGCGCCCGACGGGAAGTTCCTGCCGCCAATCTCACCGCGCGTGCACGAAACGCTCATCCAGAAAGCGTGCCAGCGGCTCAATATTCCCTGCATTCCCTCGCGCATGGCGATGCTGACTAAACCGCTCAACGGGCGTGCGGCTTGCCACTACTGCGGGCAGTGCGGACGCGGCTGCCATACGGCGTCAGCGTTCACTTCGAGCCAGGCCATGATTTTCCCGGCGATGAAGACCGGAAAGCTGAAGGTGATCACCGGGGCGATGGCTCGCGAGCTGGTCACGGATGCCGACGGCCAAGTCACGGCTGTTTCTTACGTCGAGAAAGCCACGCGAACGGAGAAGACGATCCGCTGCCGCGCGGTGGTGGTGGCGGCGAGCGCGTGCGAATCGGCGCGGCTGCTGCTCAATTCCAAATCCTCGCGATTCCCCAATGGGATCGCCAACAGTTCCGGGATGATCGGGCGAAACCTGACCGATACCACGGGCTACGATCTCAGCGGGTACGTTCCGGCCTTGGCGAACCTGCCGCGGCATAACTCGGATGGCATCGGCGGCATGCACGTCTACGTCCCATGGTGGCTGTTGGACGACAAGAAGAAGGATTTTCCGCGCGGGTATCACATCGAAGTGGGTGGCGGGTTCGATATGCCGCAGATTGGCAACTTTCATGGCCAGGATGGGTACGGCGCGGCGCTCAAATCCAGGATTCGCGAGGAGTACGGGGCGTGGGTTGGTTTCTCCGGCCGCGGTGAGATGATTCCCAACGCGAATTCGTACTGTGAAATTGACCCCGGAACGGTGGACCAATGGGGAATCCCTGTGCTGCGCTTCCATTTCCGATGGACGGAGCATGAAATCAACCAGGTGCACCACATGCACGATACCTTCAGCTCGATCATCGAAGCCATGGGAGGGAAACCGGAGAAGAAGCCGTTTCCGGAGCGCGGCGCGGATGCGATGTCGATTGGCGGCGAGATTATCCACGAAGCCGGCACAGTAAGGATGCACGACGACCCGAAGCAGGGGCCGCTCAACCGCTGGTGCCAGGCGCACGAAGTGAAGAACCTGTTCGTGGCGGATGCCGCGCCTTTCCTGGGCAACCCGGACAAGAACGTGACGCTGACGATTGTGGCGCTGGCTTGGCGGACCGCCGAGTACCTGGCGGAGGAAATGAGAAAAGGCAATGTTTGAAGACATTTCCCGGCGAAATCTGTTGCGAGGGTTTAGCATTTCCGCGGCTCTGGCGACATCCGGCGCGGGATTGGTGACGCTGGCAACGGCCCAGCAGGTTCATGAGGCCGTGGCGGAAGCGAAACATCAGGGTTTCACGCTCAAGGCATTCAATGCGCACGAGTTCAAGACGCTGGAGCGCTTGTCCGATCTGATCGTGCCAGCCGACGAGCACTCGCCGGGCGCTCTCGCCGCTCACGCCGCGGAGTGGATCGACTACATGGCGGGCAATTGCCCGGAGTTGGCCGAGATCTTCACCGGCGGCTTTGCCTGGCTCGATCACGAAATGCAGCGGCGGTACGGTGCCGATTTTGTCGACGCCAAGCTGGAGGAGCAGACCGTCTTGCTCGATCTCATCGCCTTGCAGAAAAACGAAACGCCGGAGAATGCGCCGGGCATCCACTTTTTCCGCTGGGCTCGCAACCTGGTGCTCGATGCCTATTACACCAGCCCGATCGGGATCAAGGAACTCGGGTACATGGGCAACACGGCTGTAAGCGAGTTTCACGTGCCGGAGGAAGTGTTGCAGTACGCGCTGAAGCGGAGCCCGTTCGCATAGGGGGTGGACTCGGTAAAAACAACTAGCTGCCTGTTACCGCAGCCGCACGCGTCTCCGCCGTCGTCGGATCAATGATGCTGGTCACCTCGCTGATTCGGTCGGCTGGAAAGCCGCCGAGCCCGGCGTGTTCTCGAATGGTCTGCTCATCCGGTGCGAGGTAGACGCAGTAGATCTTGTCGGCCGTCACATAACTTTGTACCCACTGGATCTGTGGTCCCATGCTGCGCAGCACGCCACACGACTTCTGTGAAATAGCCTGCAATTCCTGCGCCGACAGGCTGCCGGCATTCGGAATATTCCGTTCAATCACATATTTCGGCATGGCAACGATTATAACGCTAAGCGCTCCTGGACGAGGCCTGCCATACCATGAACGGCGGGATGGGAATGGCCGGGGCTATGGGTTTCGCCACGGTGTTTATCCAACGACATCTCACCGGGCGCCGGCGGTGATTGGCTAGGGAAGCTGGTGAAAGCCCAGACCCAACTGTTGAAAATGGGCATCCCCGGTCAGCACGTGGCGGATGCCCAGTTCTTGCATCACGGTGAAGCTGGTCAGGTCGGTAAAGGAAACGCGCGGTTTGTCACGATAACGGAGTCTCAGGCGATAGGCACTCTGAAACCTTTGTTCATGGATTGGTTCGATGACGACCGTCCCGGCATGCTGGGAATCGAAAATGCCCTTGCAGAATGCCTGCGCGTGGCGGAAAGGCGCCGCTTTCCGCGTGCTGGCGCCGCAATCCGGCGACGGCGGCGAATGCCGGATCACGGTCATTCGCCAGCACCAGCCACCCCCACGTGTCCACAAACAGCGGCTCAAGCGCCGCAGATCTCTTCATCAATCCTTTCGCTCAATAGGGGTCCCCGGCAAATACCGGCAACTTTCAGAAGGGGATCTGTCTTCGGATTAGCCTTCTTGGGACCGGACGCCGGATGCTCCAGGCGCAGTCGAATGATCTGGGCCATGCTCACGCGAGACCGGAAGGCCTCCTGCCGAAGCCGCTCGTGCAGCTCGTCGGGCAGGAAGATCGTCGTCCGTTTCATACATGCATCAGAACATATATGTACAGCGAAACTTTAGCTCCACGTCCGGTCGTGTGAGCGCTCCTTGTTCCACTCGGGCGTGGGTTCGAAATAGCCGGGCTCAAGCAGGTGCTGCTTGACGACCTCATCGTTCAGCGTCACTCCGAGGCCTGGCTTCTCTGGCACGGTGATGAAGCCGTGGTTGACGATGGGCTTCTCGACACCCTCCACCAGGTCGCCCCACCAGGGCACGTCCACGGCGTGGTTTTCCAGCACAAGAAAGCCTTCGGTGGCGGCAGCGCAGTGCACGTTGGCCATGCAGGAAACTGGACTGCCGGCGAAGTGCATGGCCATAGGCACTCCGAACTCCTGAATGGCGTCGCCGATCTTGTGAGTTTCGAGAATGCCGCCGGAGGTCGCGAGGTCCGGGTGCAGAATGTCGACGGCGTGATTGCGCGCCAGTTCGATGAAGTGCTCCTTGAGATAGATGTCTTCGCCGGTGAGCGTGGGGATGTCCACGGCGTCAGTGATCTTCTTCCAAAGATCGGTGTATTGCCACGGAATCATGTCCTCCAGCCAGGCCATGTTGTACTTCTCGAGAGCCTTGCCCAGCCGGATACAGGAATTCACGCCGATGTGGCCGAAGTGGTCGGCGGAGAGCGGGATATCCATGCCGACGTACTCGCGCACGGTGGCCACAAACTCGGCCATCCGAGCGATGCCCTTTTCGGTGAGCTCCAAGCCGGTGAACATGTGCTGGACCGTTTCGTCCGCCCGGAATTTCGTGCCGAGGGGATGTGTTACCGTGCCGGGTTCGTCGTGCATGAGATCGATGCCGAGGTCCATCTTGAGCCACGTGAAGCCCTGCTCTTTGCGGGCCTTCAGGCGCTGGCCGTAAATCTTGGGGTCGTCGGACTCGGTGGTGTCCGCGTAGCACCGGATCTTGTCGCGGAACTTGCCGCCGAGCATCTGATAAACCGGCACGCCATAGGCTTTGCCCGCCAGGTCCCAAAGCGCCATCTCGATGCCGCAGACTCCGCCGGCCTGCCGGGATTCGCCGCCGAATTGTTTGATTTTGCGGAAAATCTTGTCGACGTTGCAGGGGTTCTCACCCAGGATGCGGCTTTTCAGGATCAGGGCATACGTCTTGCTCGCGCCGTCGCGCACTTCTCCCAGACCATAGATGCCCTGATTGGTGTCGATGCGCAGCAACGGACAGGTGAACGGCGCGTCCTTCAAGACCGCGACGCGCAGGTCGGTGATCTTCAAGTCCGAAGGTTGCGAGTTGCGATTGACGTTCTGGACGGCGGCGTCGAGCGTGTCATCCGCCCAGAAGTTGGCGCCGAGGGTCGCTGCCGCGGAGCCCAGGAAGCTGCGGCGGCCGATACCTGCAAGTGGTTTCATGGGGCCTATTTTAGTCCCAACAGCGGGCCCGTGATATTCTGGACCGTTACAGCCCCAAGTCTAAGCGGCGTTGTCATAAGGAGACATCCACGTGAGAGTCGGCGTATTCACCGCGTTGCTGGCGCAGCTTCCCCTGGAAGAAGTCTTAAAGAAGCTGAAAAGTCTGAACATTTCCACTGTCGAGTTGGGGACCGGGAACTATCCCGGCGACCCGCACTGCAAGCTTTCGATGCTTGACAGTAAGTCGGAGCTGGCAGCATTCAAGCAGAAGCTTTCGGACTATGGCGTCAGCATCAGCGCGCTGAGCTGCCACGGCAATGCGCTGCACCCCAACCCGCAAATCGCCAAGGCGAACCAGGAGGTCAACCGCAAAACCATTCTGCTGGCAGCCAAACTGGGGGTGCCGGTAGTCATCGACTTTTCGGGTTGCCCTGGGGATAGCGACAAAGCCAAGTATCCGAACTGGGTGACGTGCCCGTGGCCGCCGGAGTATCTCGACTTACTGGCCTGGCAATGGGAGAAGAAAGTCATCCCATACTGGATCAAGCGCGCGAAGTTTGCCGAGGACCACGGCGTGAAGATTGCCATCGAAATGCATCCCGGGTTCGTGGCGTACAGTCCGGAAACGATGCTGCGTCTGCGCTCGGCAGCGGGCAAAGCCATCGGCGTCAACTACGATCCCAGCCACATGTTCTGGCAAGGCATCGACCCGATTGCAGCCGTCCGCGTGCTGGGCAATGCGATCTTCCACGTCCACGCCAAGGACACACAGATCTACGAGCGCAACCTTCCGACGACGGGCGTGCTCGACACAAAGAAATATACCGACGAGCGCAACCGCGCGTGGATCTTCCGAACTGTTGGCTATGGGCATGGCGCCGAATGGTGGAGCGAGTTCATCTCGACGTTGCGCATGTACGGTTACGATTACGTGCTTTCGATCGAACACGAGGACAGCATTCTCTCGCCCAACGAGGGTTTGACTAAGGCGATTCGCTTCCTGGATCAACTGGTGGTCAAGGAGCAGCCCGCAGCAGCGTGGTGGGTCTGACCGCCGTGCGCTTCCTTCTATTTGCCGCCTGCTCGTTCTCTCTCTGCGCGCAGACGGTTTCTGGACCCCAGATTCGCGCCGGGGCCGCTCGTGTCACCGTAACACCTGATCTCCAGAAGCACGGCCCGGTTTACATGGCCGGCTTCGGCAACAACCGCGTAGCGACGGCGGTGCACGACAATCTCTACGCGCGTTGCCTGGCGCTCAGCGTGGGCGGTCAGACGGTCGTGCTGTGCGGTGTGGATTCGATCGGTCTATTCCGGGACGACGTCGAGCTCATTCGCGCCGAGGTTAAGAAGCAGCTTGCGTCCGGGAAGAATGCTCCAGCGGGCAACGTCAACGTCGTGGTGGCCGCGACGCACGACCATGAGGCGGTGGATACCATGGGGCTTTGGGGTCCGGAACAAGGGCGCTCGGGAATCAACGACGCGTACATGGATCTGGTGGTAGAGCGCGTGGCACAAGCGGCCGTGCAGGCGGTTCGCGAAGCGCAGCCGGCCGTAATCAAGGTGGGGCAAGCACATCCTTCGGATCTCGACCAACTCATCCATGACGATCGTCCGCCGGAGGTTCTGGACGCGGGTGTTATCGTTCTGCAAGTGACTACAACCCGCGGAAAACCCATCGCCACGCTGGTGAATTGGGCCAATCATCCGGAGACCCTGGGCTCGAAAAACACGCTCATCACCGCGGACTATCCGTTCTACCTGTGCAGTGAGCTGGAACAAGAGTTTGCGGGAGTGGCCGTTTTCTTGAATGGCGCGGTGGGCGGCATGCAGTCACCGCTGGACGCCACGGTGATCGACAAGACTAGCGGCCAGCCAGCTCCGGAGAACACGTTTCGCAAAGCGGAAATCATCGGGCGGAGCGTGGCGCAGATTGCGGGGAGCGCCGCGCGTAACGCCAAGACATTCGAAGCCGACCACATCGAGTTTCACGAGAAACTCATCCAGATCCCGACAACCAATAAAGGCTTTGAACTCGCAGCGCAGGCCGATCTTTTTAGGGGGCGCAAGAAAATGACAGCGGAGGGCAGCTCAGAAACGCCCGTCGGACTGGTGAGAGTCTCGGCGCACGGAAAGGCGTTCCTTGAAATCGCGTTGGTCCCTGGCGAGATGTACCCGGAGCTCAGCTTGGGCGGCGTGGTGCGCTACCCTGGCGCGGACTTTCCGGATGCTCCGATCGAGCCGCCGATCAAGAACATGCTGCGGGCGGAATTCAAGATGCTGGTTGGCCTCGCGGACGACGAGATCGGCTACATCATCCCCAAGGCGGAATGGGATGAGAAACCGCCCTATTTGAAAGGCGCGAAGAAGCCCTGGTACGGAGAGGTAAACTCGGTCGGTCCGGACGCGGCAGCGCGGATTGCGGCGGCGATGGCGGAGATGATCCGAGGCGCTCCGGACGCGGCAGGCAAGAATTGAAGACCGAAGATGTTCCGGAGACTCCTTTGCTTCGTTCTGCTGGCTTGCGGTCTTCCCGCGGCAGCGCAGAAGATCGAGTACTTCAAAGTGACCCCGCCGGTGCTCGAAGACAGGCTGCACCGGGCCATGGACAAGACTTCAGACCGCGAGCAAACTCTCCACGAACTGTTCGAAGACACCGGTTGTAAGGAGACCTGGCTAGAGGAGCAGAAGGTTAAGGGATCGCGCACGCCTAATGTCGTGTGCACGCTGAAAGGAAGCGAAGAAGCCCGGGTGCTTGTAGGCGCGCATTATGATAAGGTTTCGAACGGCCACGGAATCGTCGACAACTGGAGCGGCGCTTCCCTGCTCCCGAGTCTTTACCAGGGTTTGCGTGATAAACCGCGTCGCGTGACTTTCGTCTTCATTGGTTTTACTGACGAAGAGAAAGGGCTTGTCGGCTCGCAATACTACGTGAGCCGGCTGACCAACGACGACAAGGCTAATATCCGCGCGATGGTGAATATTGATTCACTCGGTCTATCGGACACCAAAGTGTGGCTCAGCCGCGCTGACAAAGGCTTAGCACGTGCAGCCACGGGGGTCGCCCACGCGCTGAATCTGCCCTTAGGGGCAGTGAATGTCGACCGCGCCGGCGAGTCCGATTCCAGACCGTTTTTCAATGCCAAGATCCCGGTCATCGATTTCCATTCGGTCACGCAAGAGACTTTTTCGATCCTGCACAGCACGCGAGACGGGTTCCCGGCCGTGCACCTTCAGGAGTATGAGAATTCTTACTACTTCCTGGTCGCGTATTTGGCTTATCTGGATGCTACGCTCGGCGTGAGTCCGCCGACATCCCCATAAAGCCCATGGGAATGGTGTCACTCCGGTCCGCGAATCTATAATGGATATTTATCCAACAAGAGAGGAGTTTTAATGTCTGTAAAACGTGTAGGGATCCTCACCGGTGGTGGTGACGTTCCCGGCTTGAATTCCGTGATCAAAAGCGTCGTTTATAGAGGAGGCGAGATCGGCTGTGAGGTGGTGGGCATCCGGCGCGGGTGGGAGGGTTTGACGCATGTCGACCTCGATGATCCCGCGAGCCACGCACGGTACATTCTGCCGCTCACCCGCGACAACACGCGCACCATCGACCGCACGGGAGGCACGTTTCTGCACACCACGCGCACGAACCCGGCCAAGATGAAGAAAGTTCCGGATTTCTTGAATTCCGCCAGCTTCTCGACGGCACAGGTCACCAAAGAGGGCGTCACGAGCACGGTGTACGACCTCACGCCGCAGGTGCTGAAGAACCTGGAGAAGCTCCAATTGGAGTATCTGGTTGCGATCGGCGGCGACGATACGCTGAGCTACGCAGCCAAGCTCGACCAGGCCGGGTTTAAAGTGATCGCGATTCCAAAAACCATGGACAATGACGTGCGGAACACCGAGTACTGCATCGGTTTTTCCACCGCCATTTCGCGCGCGACCGAAGCCATCGGGCGGCAACGCACCACAGTGGGTTCGCACGAGCGCATCGGGATTTTCCGCATTTTCGGCCGCGATGCGGGCTACACGGCTCTTTATACGGCGTACGTGACTTCGATGCGCTGCTGCATCCCGGAGCACCGCTTCAATCTGGAAAAATTGATCGAAGTGCTAATGAAGGACAAGCGGACCACACCGAGCAGCTATGCGCTGGTAGTTCTCTCCGAGGGCGCGGAGTGGGAAGGCTACCAAATGCGCGAGACCGGCGAGGCGGACGCGTACGGGCACAAGAAAAAGGCCAACGTGGGCGAAGATTTGAGCGACGAGATCAAGAAGCGCACCGGCGAGGAGACCATCGTCAGCGATTTGACTTACGATCTGCGCAGCGGCAGCCCCGACTTTCTCGACAAGATGGTGGCTTCCACGTTCGCCAGCATGGCCATGGGATGCATCGAGCGGGGGCAGCACGGGGTCATGATGGCCATCAGCGGAGGCTGTTATGCCGCGGTGCCCATTCCCGATCCGAAACTCGGACCGCGACACGTAGACGTCGCGACCATGTACAACGTCGAGCGCTACCGGCCGAGCTACGACAACAAAGCCGGGCTGCCGATTTTCCTGACGCGGGCATAGCCTGGCCAAGGCCGCCACACTCGCATTCACGCCAGCGGTTAGAATTAAGATTCATGCAATTTCAAGAAGTTGTTGAGGCTCAGGGCCACCTGATCGACTCGCACGTGATGGAGCGGATCTTCGATCAGGTGGTCGAGTTCGGTGGCCGTTTCGAAGTAGAGGAGTTTCGCGTTGGGCGCACCAATAGCGATGCGTCCTATCTGCGGCTGAAGGTCGAGGCCAACGAGCGCGCCGTCATGGAACGGCTGCTGCAACAGCTGTTGGGCCTTGGTTGCTCTCCCGTGGATGGCGGCGACGCGCAGTTGGCCGCGGTGGAGCGCGACCGGTGTGCTCCAGATGATTTCTATTCCACGACCAATCACCGCACACTGGTGCGCCACCGCCAGCAATGGATTGAAGTGGAGAACCAGCGCATGGACGCGCTGGTGGTGGTGGCAGATGGACGCGCGGCTTGCCGCCGCATGCGCGATCTGCACGCGGGCGACCAGGTGGTGGTGGGGATGCGGGGCATTCGCGTGGTTCCGGAATCGAAGGAGCGCGACCGGCTGGCCTTCGCATTCATGAGCAACGGCATCTCTTCGGAACGCCAGGTGGAGACAGCGGTTCGCCAGACGGCCACGCTGGTCGAGCAGACGCTCGAACAGGGGCTGAAAGTGGTCGCGGTCGCCGGCCCGGTGGTGGTGCACACGGGCGGCGTGCAGGGCCTGGCGCAGCTGATCCGTAATGGATTTATCCACGCGGTGCTCAGCGGCAACGCGCTCGGGGTGCACGATGTCGAAGCGGCACTGTTTGGCACGTCGCTCGGTGTGCGCCTGGCAGACGGGCGCCAGGAAGAGCACGGCCATCGCAATCACATGCGTGCTATCAACGCCATCTACCATTGCGGCGGCATCGCGCGTGCCGTCGAGAGCGGGCGGCTGCGTTCCGGAGTGCTCTACGAGTGCGTCAAAAAGGGCGTGCCTTTCGTGCTGGCGGGAAGTTTGCGCGACGACGGGCCGTTGCCGGACACCATTACCGACATGAACGCAGCACAGGACGCGTACGCCGCGCAGTTAAAGGGCGCTGGCCTCGTGCTGTGTCTCGGTTCGATGCTGCACTCTATCGCCACGGGCAACATGCTGCCGAGTTGGGTAAAAATCGTGTGCGTGGATATTAACCCGGCCGTCGCCACGAAAGTCAGCGACCGTGGTACGGGCCAGGCTGTGGGCGTCGTGACCGACGTCGGTCTGTTCCTCGATATGCTTTCACGGGCGCTCGTAAAGAAATGAAGCGCTCTTACACCGACGAGCACGCACACGCGGGGATTGGCGCGCCTCTGCCGGAAATTGAAACCTGGCCGAATCAGTTTCCCGGCTACGAGATCGAAATTGTCATTCCGGAGTTCACTTCGGTGTGCCCCAAGACCGGCCTGCCCGACTTCGGCCGCCTCACGCTCCGCTACACGCCCGACCGTCTCTGCCTGGAGCTGAAATCGCTGAAGATGTATCTGTTGGAGTATCGTAACCTGGGCATCTTCTATGAAAACGTGGTGAACCGCTTCCTGCGCGACGTCGTGGCTGCTGCCAAGCCGGTTTCCGCCACCGTGATCGGCGAATTCACTCCGCGCGGGGGCCTTCAATCGAAAGTCACGGCCACCTGGAGTAAAACGCGTGGCTCCCGAAAATAGGGCAGCGCTGAAGACCGAGGAACTAACCGAGCTGTTACACGCCATTCGGGAGCGCGTGCAGGCACGCTATCCCAGCACTAACGGTGCCGGCCCGGCCGCCGCGGCCGATCTCACTCCTTTGGTTCACGCTCGTGATGCCGCCGAAGGCAAAATGGCTGCGATCGGCAGCGTGAACCCTCGTCCACCCGGCATCTTCAACTCACTGATACAAGCGGCGAAGCGTACCGTCGCGCGCGGGCTCGGGTGGTTCGTGCGCGATCAGGTAGTCTTCAACCGTGAAGTGATGGCTTGCGTGGAAGCCACCATTCAGGCGCTGAATGAGATCAATCGCGCTCTCGCGGTAGTACCAGCCGCTACCGCCGTGAAAGCCGAAATGGAAGACTTGCGCGCCCACTGGACCGCTTGGCGTTCGGATTGGGAACGCAAACTGGCCCAGAACGAGATGCAATTTCTCCGCAGCGTCGCAGACCTGCAAATCGCCTCGCAACATCGCGCCTCGCTGATGGAAAGCAATTTCCGCGACCTAGTGAAAGCGCAGCATGCCGACTACCTCGTCGCCCTCGACCGGTCTGCGCTGGAAACTCAAAAGCGGCTGTGGGCCGACCTGGATCGCATTCGCACCGAGTACGAAACGCTCATCCACTCCGAACTGCGTCTCATCCGCCAGCGCGCGGGCACGCTCTCGCAGACCGCAGCGGTCCCTGCTCCAACGCCGCTGGTCAGCGCGGAAATTGCGCCTGCATTCGACTACTTGCGCTTCGCCGAGCGCTTCCGCGGCTCGGCCGAGTCCGTCAAGTCGCGGCAGGAGATCTATGTTCCGGATTTCGCCGGCTGCAAGGACGTGCTCGACATCGGCTGCGGCCGCGGGGAATTTCTTGAGTTAATGCGGGACGCCGGCGTCGCGGCACATGGCATCGATCTCAGCCGCGAGTTCGTCGCCCTCTGCCGCGGCAAAGGTCTCGCAGCCGAGGTCGCGGATCTCTTCGCCTATCTCGCCGGCCTCGCCGACGCATCCCTGGACGGCATCTTCAGCGCGCAGGTGGTGGAGCATCTGCCACCCGAACGGCTTCCTGAAATGATCCGCCTCGTCGCGCAGAAACTGCGACGCGGTGGCGTGCTGGCGATCGAAACGCCGAATCCTGAGTGCCTCGCCATTTTCACCACGCATTTTTATCTCGACCCCACGCATGCCAGGCCCATCCCGCACGCCCTGCTGGCGTTCTACATGGAAGAATGCGGAATCGGAAGGATCGAAGTGCACCCAAGATCACCCGCCATCGAGTCCATGCCCGCGCTGGCCGAATTGCCGGGGGGTTTTCGCCAGACGTTTTTCGGTGGCCTAGACTACGCCATCATCGGAAGGAAGCTCGTTTAGACGGCCTGCTTGCTGACACCTAGCACTTGACACCTGGCACCTTCCTCAAATTCCCACCTGCCCGTCCAGACTCCGCCACAGGTACCAGCTCGCCACCGTGCAGTAAGGATGCCACTCGCGCGCAACCTCTTCCACTTCACGCGGCTTGGGCAACTCCGCCAGACCGTACGCCTTCTTGATTGCTGCGCGAATGCCCAAGTCGCCCGTGGGCAGCACGTTATGCCTCCGCAGGCCAAAGATGAGGAACATGTGCGCGGTCCAAACGCCAATGCCCTTCACCGCCGTCAGGCGGGCGATCACTTCTTCATCCGGCAGCTCCGGCAGCAGCCGAAACTCGAGCGTTCCCTTCACCGTGTGGCGCGCCAGGTCGCGGATATAAGCCGTCTTCTGCCGCGAAAGGCCCAGGCGCCGCATCCGCTCCGGCCGCAGCGACAGAACGCCCTCCGGCGTCACCTGCTCGTCAGGCAACGCGCCCCTCAGCCGCTGATAAATCACGCGGGCGACTTTTCCGCTAAGCTGTTGGAATACAATTGATCGGACCAGCGTTTCGAAGCTCGGCTCGCGAAACTCAATCGAGTACGGTCCGACGCGTTCAATAATGGCCCCCAACACAGGGTCGCGGGCCTTTAGGTGGCGGATGGCAGCACGCATTTGAAACAATTAGAAGTGGGGGTACGTCCCCATTGTATCCGTATGGTAAATCCTATCGCTCGGAAAGTGCTCGCCGGTGTAGTCGCGTTGGTGCTTCTCCCTGCCGCTCTGCCCCAAGAATCTCCGCAGAAGCCCTCGGAAGAGGCTCCGCCCACCATTCAGGTGGAAGTCAACCTGGTGAACATCCTGGCAGCCGTTCGCAATAAGAGCGGCGGCCTGGTCAGTAGTCTCACCAAAGACGATTTCTCCCTCTTTGAGGACGGCAAGCAGCAGGAGATCAAGTACTTCACGCGCGAAACAGACTTGCCGCTCACCATCGGCCTGCTGGTTGACGTGAGCGCCAGCCAGCGCAATCTCATCGACATCGAGCGCGACGCCGCGTACCAGTTTTTCTCTCAGGTACTCCGCAAGAAGGACGAAGCGTTTCTCATCAGCTTCGGGGAGGATGCCGAGCTGTTGCAGGATTTCACCGGATCGCCGCGCCTGCTCCAGGCCGGTCTCAAACGGCTGCAAGTGAACTCGGGCGTGCAAGGCATCCATCCCGGTCCGGTGCCAACGGTCGGACAACCGCGCGGCACCATCCTCTACGACGCCGTCTACCTCGCAGCAAACGACCGCCTGACGCAAGAAGTTGGCCGCAAAGCCATCGTGCTTATCACGGACGGCATGGATGAGGGCAGCCGGCTAAAAATCGAAGAAGCCATCCGGGCGGCGCAAAAGGCGGATGCGGTCATCTACGGTATCTACTACGTCGACCCCAGCGCCTACTACGGCATGGGCTACTTTGGCGGCGTATCCGATTCGTATCTTCGCAGAATGTCCGACGAAACCGGCGGCCGCGTTTTTCGCGTGGATCGTAAACACACCCTGCCCGACGCGTTCAAGGACCTGCAAGACGAGATGCGCAGCCAGTACGCCATCGGCTACAAACCCATCAACGAGAAACGCGACGGCAGCTTTCGGCGGGTAGAGCTGCGCCTGGCAGATCACAGCCTGAAGGTCCAGGCTCGCAAAGGTTATTACGCGCCGGAGAAGTGAGCTACTGGGCTATGTAGTAGAGGGCCGCTGAACGAGCGGGCAGTTCGACGGTTATCCGTCCATCTATGTTTCGCGCGTCTGTTCCCTTCCCCAGCTCATCCCGGAAGGAGTGGCCGATGTGGGGAAGCTTCACTACAACTTCCTCCGGCATAGGTAGAGCCGCAGTCTCGATGGAAATCGCTGCTCGCTGTGTATCCATATTGAAGATCACCAGCGCACCAACATTCCCGATAACCCTCGCAAACGCATACACCCGCTCATTTGCCACCAGATCGATCATGGAGCCTCGCCGCAGAGGCGCGAGTCTCTTCCGAAGTGCCGTTAGCCGCCGCACGTACTCGAATACCGCCTGTTCTTCCGGTGTTCTGCCTTCCGCCTGAAAAGCATTCCGCGCATCCCCGCGCCAGCCGCCGGGAAAATCGCGACGGTTGTCAGGATCGCCGCCGCCGTGCATGCCGATTTCGTCACCGTAGTAGATCATCGGAATCCCGCGCGCGGTCATGAGAAACGTGAACGCCAGCTTCGCGTCATCCACCGTGGCGCCTGTTTCGTTCATAAACCGCGCTGTATCGTGGAGGCCCAGAAACGTCACCAGCAGATTCGCGTCCTGATAGAGCCGATCATGCGCCAGCACTTTGGCCAGCTCCTCAGCCGGCGCCATATGTGTGAATACGCGCCTCACAGCGGCGTAGAGCGGAAAGTCGAACAGCGCATCGACGCCCGAATCGACTCCGTCAAACCGCGCCTTGCCCCCCTGGAAGAACGAAACGAGCGAGGGATCTTCGTCCCACATTTCACCCACCACACGAAACTTCGGGTATTCACGCTTGATTGCCTGCATCCAGTCGTACCAGAAGGCGCGCGGAACATAAGGCAGTGTGTCCTGGCGAACCCCATCAATGCCCGTCGTGGCGATCCACCACAGCGTGTTCTGGATGAGATACCGCTCCACTTCCGGATCGTTCTGGTTCAGGTCAGGCAGCAGATTGATGAACCATCCTTCGAGCGTGCTCTTTTGCAACGACGGAATCGCGTGCGGGTCCGCCAGAGTCCAGATCTGCAACGTATTAGCCAGATGCTTCTCCGCCGTGCCGTTGAACCAAGTCGGTGTCGGAGAATCTGTGACCCACGGATGATAAGGCCCCGTGTGATTCGCCACCTCGTCCTGAATGACCTTCATGCCGAGCGCGTGCGCCGCGTCCACCAGCTTTTGCAAGGTCGCTAAATCGCCGAAGTGCTCCTCCACGCCGTAGAAATCCACGGCGCCGTAACCGTGATAGTCGGTGATCGCCTGGCCGTCGTACTTTTCGCGCTCGTTCAGGTGGTTGACGTTGTCGTACCACGGCGTGAGCCAGAGCGCCGTCACACCCAGATCCTTCAAATAGGGAAGGTGATCAATGATCCCCTGAAAATCGCCGCCGTGATAGTAGCGGGCCTTGTGCCGATCGTACAGACCACGCGAAATAGCCGGGTCGTCAATGCTGGGATCGCCATTAGCGAAGCGATCGGGCATGATCAGATAGATCACATCCTCCGGGGAGAAACCCTGAAAACGGCCTTCACGCGCGACCGGCGCCAACAGTTGAAACGGCGCCGTAGCGGTTCCTTCCGGCGTCACAATTCGCAGCGGAACCGGACCCGGCTTCGCCTTCCTTTGAATTTCGAGATCGACGAATAGATAGGTCCCCGCCGTATTCGCCACCGCGACACCTGTCTTCACACCCGGCGCTAAACACTGCACCGTGGCCCCGCGAAGATCCCTGCCGTGAATCAACAGGCGCACCGGATGCAAGCTGTGCCCTACCCACCAGTTCGGCGGCTCCACCTTGGTCACCTCGGGGGCAGCAAGCAAGCTGCCACCCGCGACGATCAACAGCAGAAACTGTTTCAAGCCGTAGCTTCCTTGTCGACAACCCGCCGCATCAACAGTGCCGCCAGCACGAAGAACGCGCCCCCTGTAACCACCGCGGCGAGCCGATTGTTGTTCAGCAGATGACTCATCACCCAGCCGAGCCCGAGCGACGCCAGAATCTCCGGAATCACGATGAAGAAATTGAAAATGCCCATGTACACGCCCATCTTTTCCGCGGGAAGCGCGCCGGAGAGGATCGCGTAAGGCATGGCGAGCGTGCTGGCCCATGCGATGCCCACGCCCACCATCGACAAGAGCAGCAGGTACTGATTGTGAATGACCATGACCGAGAGCAACCCGCACGCCCCGCAAAGCAGGCAGACGCTGTGCGTGAGACGGCGGCCCAGCGCCCGCGCCATCGCCGGCAGCGCAAACGAAAACGCGAAACAAACCGCGGAGTAAGCTGCGAAGCAGACCCCGCCCCACGCCACGCCCGCCGTGTACTGTGGGGAAGCCGGGTCCGTCGCGCCGAATACGTGATGCGCCACCGCCACTGGGAAGTACAGCCACATGCAGAAGAGTCCCAGCCACGTGCAAATCTGCACCCAAGCCAGTTGCCCCATGGTCGCGGGCATGGCGCGAACCGACGCGATGATGTCACGCGCCCCCGTCAGTATTCCCCGCCCTTCTGACTTCATCTTGCGAAATGCTTCGAGATCCTCGGGCGGCCGCTCCTTGGTGCTCGCCACCGTCCACATCACGGCCGAGAAGAACACAACCGCGCCGATGTAAAACGAAAATCGCACCGTCAGAGGGATAGCGCCGCCGCCCGTGCCTTGCATATGGCCAGCCAGCATCCAAGGCAATGACGAGGCGATCACCGCGCCCAGCCCGATGAACAGGCTCTGCATGGCAAATCCCCGGGTGCGCTGCGCTTCCGGCAGCAGATCGGCGACGAACGCGCGAAAAGGCTCCATGCTGATGTTGATGGACGCGTCGAGTATCCACAGCAAGCCAGCCGCAATCCAGATGGACGGAGCGTTGGGCATCGCCACAAGCGCTAAAGAACTGAGCACCGCCCCCGTCAGGAAGTACGGCCGGCGGCGTCCTAGTTTTCCCCACGTGTGGTCGCTTAGATGGCCGATGATGGGCTGTACGATCAAGCCCGTGAGCGGCGCGGCCAACCAGAGCATCGGAATCTGATCGGGTTTGGCGCCCAGATATTCATAAATGGCGCTCATGTTGGCCATTTGCAGGCCCCAGCCGAACTGGATGCCGAAAAATCCAAGGCACATGTTCCAGATCTGCCAAAAACTCGCCGGCGTCTGGGCTGCTTGTTTGGTCGGGCTCATCGCTCGAAGGTCTCCGTGAGATTTCGCATCCGCCGGCTCAGTTCCGGGGTGAGCGCACCGCTCGAAAAGCGCCAGCGCCAGTTGCCGCTCGGAGTCGCGGGAAGGTTCATGCGCGCCTCGGTTCCCAGGCCCAGAACGTCTTGCAGCGGGAACACAACGGTATCGGCCACTGAAGCCATCAACGCACGGATGAACGCCCAATGGATCTCCTGCCCGCCCAGGTTCAGATACCGGCTCGTGTACTCTCGCTCCTTGCGAATATCCTCTTCGGTGCGCGTGCTTTCGCCTTGGCCGCTGCTCGTCCACCACCCCACGGTGGTATCGCAATCCTGGGTCCCTGTGTAGGCGACGCGCTCCCGTGGGTAATTATGCGGGCGGAAATCGGGCCCCTGCGGATCGTTTCCGAACGCGAATTGCAGAATACTCATACCGGGAAAACCGAATCGCAAGCGAATCGATTCCACCTCAGGAGTGATGACTCCGAGGTTCTCCGCCACCAGCGGCAATCTTCCCAGCGCGTCCACCGCCGCTTGTAATAACTCCGCGCCCGGCCCTTTGACCCAGCGGCCGTTCGCCGCCGTGGTCTCTCCCGCCGGCACGGCCCAATAAGCTTCGAATCCCCGAAAGTGGTCCAGCCGGATCAGATCCACCGTCGCCAGCGTCGCCGCCAGCCGCTCGATCCACCACCGGTACCCCGTGCGCGCCAGTACATCCCATCGGTATAGCGGATTGCCCCAAAGCTGACCAGTCGCGCTGAAGTAGTCCGGCGGCACTCCCGCCACGCTCATTGGATTCCCGTTCTCATCCAGCTCGAAATATTCCGGGTGTGCCCAGACGTCGGCGCTATCGTGCGCCACATAGATGGGCACGTCTCCCATAACGTGGATGCCACGGTCGCTACAATACTGCTTCAAGCTTCGCCACTGTTGAAAGAATTCGAATTGGTAGTAGCGATACAGGCCGATTTCTCGCCTCAGACGTTCCCGCGCTGCTTCGAGCGCCTCCGGGCGGCGTGAACGCACACCGGCATCCCAGTGGGTCCATATGAACTCTTGCCCGTGCTCGTGCTTGAGCGCCATGAAGAGCGAGTAATCATCCATCCAGCCGCTCTGCTGAGCACAGAAAGCCTCAAACTGCGCGCGCGTTTCCCCGGTGGCGTGAATGAGAAATTCGCGCCCCGCGCGCGCCAACAGCTTCATCTTCCATGGGATGACCCATCCGTAGTCGGCCTCATTTTCGGGAAAAGCTGGTGTGTCGCCGAGCGTCTCGGCGGGCAGCAGGCCCTTTTCCATCAGCCGATCAAGACTAATGAGCAGAGGATTCCCGGCAAACGCGGAGAAGCATTGGTAGGGCGAGTCCCCGTAGCCGGTCGGACCGAGCGGCAGCACCTGCCAGAGGCGCTGCCCGGCATCATTCAGGAAATCGGCGAAACGGTACGCTTCCGTGCCCAGATCGCCAATACCGAACCGCCCCGGCAGTGAGGTAGGGTGCAAAAGAATGCCGCTCAACCGCGACTGGCGACGAGGTAAAGGAGACGCCACCCCTGGAGACTACCACCTCAGGCGGCTTTTTGCTAACACAATGCGGCGCTAGATTCCCGCGCGCTGCACCCGCCCCTTGAACTCAATCCGAGCGGGCAAGTGAGCTAAGGCGTTCTCGACTTCATGCAAGATCGATCTTACAGAGTCTGTGCCAACTTCAGTGACTTCCGGTGCCGCCAGCCGCTGGGCGGCCCTCGCGCACACCGCGTTGGCTTTCGAACGGGCATCGGTTGCCTGCTGCAACTTGCCCAAAGAATATGCGGTAGAAGAGAATTTTGCGAATACTAAGGCGGCCTTCAACTCGCTTTTCGCGAGTTCAAGTTCATTAAGAGAAGACTCGGAATCCAACTGTTCCGTGCCGGGATTTTGCATACACCTCAATTTTACCGCCTAGCGACATCACAAAGCCAATCAGATAACTCCTATTCTGTATTATCCATATGATAAATAAGCACTTATCAACGAGTACCAACCGCACTAGCTACCCGGCTTTGGCGATGATACGCCAGGAACGCGGCGGCCCCCTCCGCCTTCATGTACCGCTGCAGCACGGCCGGGTCTGTCTCGCGAAGATCCACCAGCACCAATCCGTCCAGCGCTTCTGAGAAATCCGGATCTACGTTGAATCCCAAGAGCTTACCGCCCAGCCTCATGTACTGCTTAAGCAGAATCGGCAGACCCTTGCCGTCCGACTCGATGTCGGAGATCGGCACCGAGAGCGAATCCAGGTCCGGCAGCAGGCTGCTGATCACGCGGGCGTCCAGATCCCAGTCGAGCGGCGGCCGAAACGGGCGCCGAGGCCGGATCAACGCCGCCAGGTCCTCATCCCGCAGATGCCGTTCGAGGAAGTGCGCCAGCAGCCGTCGCGATGCCGGGTTGTAATCGTTGCTGATGCTCACCGCGCCAAACAGGATCGGGGTCTCGGGGTTCCTGGCCACAAAGGTGCCCAGCCCCTTCCAAAGCAGAAACAGCGGCGGATGCTGCCGTTGATATTCCGGCCGGATGAACGAACGCCCCAGCTCGAGCGAGTTTCCGATGCGGTAAAAGAACCTCGGATCGTAGTGGAACAACGTGCTGGTGTAAAGCCCCTTCGGCCCCCACTGCCCCAGAATCTCCTGCGTCCTGCCAACCCTATACGCACCAACCAGTTCCTGCTTCGTTTTGTTCCATACGAAGAGGTGCAAGTAGTACGAATCAAAGGAATCCAAATCACTACTCTTTCCCGTGCCCTCGCCCACCTGGCGAAAAGCGATTTCGCGCAGACGCCCCAGTTCCGGCAGCACGTAGGGCAGTTGATCCGCCGCCGCTAGGTACACTGCGTACTCGTTCGAATCCGCAACACACTGTTCGGCGTCGAGGTGCTGTATATCGTCGGCCAGCGCTTCCCGAGGGGTCTCCGGAGCAATCGGATCCAGCGGCTTCTTGGGTACCACGGAGCGGATCATGCGCGGTACCAGGCGCATGTCGGGCTCCCCGCGCCGCGCCAGCAGATAGGTTCTCCAGCGCAGATATGATGTCGCGTCCTTGTCGCCCGGGATGTCTGCAATCGCCTTACTTGGAATCGGCGTCCCGATCCGCACTTCCACGTTCTTGCCCATCTTGTTCAACAGTTCCATGGGCAACCGGATCGTCCGCAAGCGCGGGTGGAACATGCCGAGCAGGTGAAACGGAATGCTGTTGCTTCCCTTGAAGAAAACCGGAACCACCGCGGCGCCGGTCATGCGCGCGAGGCGCGAAACCGTGTCGCTCCACTCCGGGTCGGCCACCTCCCCATGCAATTTCCAATGTGAAACCTCGCCCGCCGGAAAGATGACCACCAGCCCGCCCGACTTCAGCCACCGGATCGAGTTCCGGAGCGCCCGGCTGTTGATCGCAGCCGATCCCGGCCCTTGAAACGGATCGACAAAAATGCACTGCCCGTCGGCTTCCGGCAGACCCGCCAGAAGGTAGTTCGCCATGATCTTCACGTCCGGCCGCAGGCGCGGCAGCATCGTGCCCAGAATCGCCCCTTCCAGCAGGCCGAACGGATGGTTCGCCACCACGACAACCGGCCCGGTTTTCGGAATTCCGGCCAGATCCTCGGCATCCACTTCGTAACTGATCTGCAACTCGTTCAGGAGATTCTCAAGGATCGGCCGGCCGTCAGTCCTCCTGACCTTTTGATACAGATCGCGCAGCCGGTCGAGCAGCAGAAGCTTCTCCCAGAAGACGTCTTCCACGCTGCGGTTCGTTTTCCCGAGCAGATTGCGGCTTAGGATGCTGGCCGGATTGGTGGCCACAACTTGAGACTCCAGGTTCGGCATGTCCCTGAATACCGCAATGGCTTTTCAATGGAATGACAGCGCCGTTATAACCGTGTGAAGCTACGGCGGACGGACCCTAGATTTATTGCGATTTGATTACGAATGTAGTTACAGATTGCGCACGGGCTATTTATAGCCGCGGAACAGGGCCACAATTTCGATCAGCAGGATGACCACCACCATCAGCTCCAGAAAGAAACCGCGCCCCTCGCGAAACTCGCTCACCATGAATTCGTAAAGTTCCCCCGCCGTTCGCAACTTTTCGTCCACCAGATGGCGGTAATCGTTGACGCCGATTTTCGCAGAAGCCAACTGGTACGCCCGCGCGTAAAACATGTCGCTCAGGAACTTGATGGCGTTGTCGGTGCGCTCGGTAAGCTCGGTGAGGTCCAGGCGCAACGTGTTCAGACGCTTGGCCTCTCCCGCCAAGCGCCAGCGCCGGAAAAAGTTGGCGCGTTCGAGCGAGTGGTAGGCCTGCTTCAAGACGCGCGTGAGCACTTCATCGTACCGCCGGTATTCCAGCAACTGCGTATTTGCGTATTCGAGCAGTTGCACCATCGCGGCGGCGCCCTCGGTCGTGTCGTAGAGGAACGCAGCCATCCAGCCGGCGACCAGAAGGTCCGTCGGATAGTACGACATACTCGAACCCAGCACTTCCCGCTCCTCGGTCGGCGAGAGCGGATGTAGATCGCCGCGGACGATCTGCGCGATGGCCGGGCCGTATTGCGCCACGAGTTCGGCGGCGCTCAGAACCCGGCTCTCGCTCAGCCGTACCTCGTAAACGTGCACCGCGTAGTAAACTTCGTCGAGCCACTCGGCGTACGGTTTGCGCATCGCGCGTGTCAGGCTGGCCAGCCGTTTGCGCACAATCTGGAGCGCCTTCTGCTCAATCTCCGGCTGCTCAGTCCAGCGGTTGGTCAGCCGGATGAGTTCTTCCCACGACGCCTGGAACGGCAGCTCGACTTCGAGGCTGACCACGCCGTAGTGAAAATACTCCAGCCTTCCTACGAACGATTCGCCGCTCGAGAGGCACACGCTCTCAGAGGTCTCGACCACCGGCGGCTGCTCGAAACGCACGTAGACCGGCGCGGGCAGCTTGAATTCGGGCTTGCGGCCCGGTGGGCTGACCCCCACGAGCTCACGCACCACGTCCAGATCGATCTCGTCAGCGACGTCGTAGAACAACAGCGCGCGAAACGATCCTCGGCACGTGGTCATTAGGTACTACCCGCTTCTGCTCAGCGCTGGATGCGCGCCGAGCCGCCCTTGGCGAAGGCCCGCACTTGCTCGACGGTAGCCATCGTCGTATCGCCCGGAAACGTCGTGAGCAATGCGCCGTGAGCCCAGCCCAGTTTAACCGCCTCCTCGGGTGTTTCGCCGGTGAGTGCGCCGAAGAAGAAGCCCGAGGCGAATCCATCCCCGCCGCCGACTCGGTCGTGAATGTGCAGCTCGCACGTCGGAGCGACGTGTGTTTTTCCGTTGATCCACGCCACTGCGCTCCAACTGTGGTGGTTAGTCGAGTGTACCTCGCGCAGCGTCGTCGCGACAATCTTCACCTGCGGATGCTTCTCCACCACGCGATCGATCATCCCGAAAAATGCGCTCGGATCCAATTTGGACTTGGCGGCAACCTCTGGACCGGGAATACCCAGGCCCTTTTGCAGATCCTCTTCATTGCCGACAACCACATCGACCTGCTTCATAATGCGCCCGATGACCGCGGCCGCGCGATCCTGCCCGCCGGATATCTTCCAGAGCTTCTCGCGAAAGTTTAGATCAAAAGAAACAACCGCGCCCGCCGCTTTGGCGGCCTGCATGCCCTCGATAATCACCTCGGCCGTGGTCTCCGAGAGTGCCGCAAAAATACCGCCGCTATGAAACCAGCGCACGCCGCCGGCGAAGATCGCGTTCCAGTCGAAGTCGCCAGGCTTGAGCCGCGCAGCAGCTTCATTGCACCGGTTGTAGAAAACGACGGGCGCGCGCACGCCGTATCCCTGATCGCTGTAAACCGTGGCGATGTTCGGTCCATTGACCCCGTTGTGTTCGAAATGCTTGTAGAAAGGTTTGACGCCCATGGCCCGCACGCGCTCGGCAACTAGATCGCCAATCGGATAGTCCACCATCGCCGAGGCGATCCCGGTTTTCAGACGGAAGCAGTCCGCCAGGTTCGCGGCGACATTAAATTCGCCGCCACTCACGTGAATCTGGCAATGCGTCGCCTTCCGAAACGGGATGATGCCGGGATCCAACCGGTGGACCAGCGCTCCAGTAGAGACAAAGTCGAGCGCGCCTTGCTTGGGGATATTCAAACCAAAACTCATGCAGTTCTCCTGTGGAAGTTGTTGCTGGCCGTATGAGCAATGCTGTGTCCGGCCAGACCCGTTGAGGGGTTACCACCGCACTATAACAGATGGGACTAATCCCCGTGCCTCATGGCAGGAACGCTTTGGGCGCAGGCCACATCCCAGTTCACCTCACCCACGCCGGTCGACACTGCCCAAAGCGCATTCTCAACCGACCGCACAAACACCCATTCACCGATTCGCTCGGACGATAAATCAAGCTCTCGCGCGACACGCGAGATCAATCGGTTCATGTCCGCCTTCATGATTCGCGCTGGTAACAAGGAACGGATCAGATGCCCGGCATCAAAAGCCGGATCGCCAACCAGCGGCTTAGGGTCGATCACCAGCCATGGCTCGCGCTCCGCCGCCAATATGTTGTCCAAATGAAAATCGCGGTTTGCTATCGTGCTGGTTTCCGTGTCATTCGCCAGGTGCTGGCATACCTCGATGGCACGGCGAAGCAAGCGCTCCGCGAAAGGCCTGCCCGCTGCCTCATATTTTTCGGAAAAGTTATCGGCCCAACCCCTCACCAATGCGGTGACCCGGTGGAACCGGTGGCCGGCCGGCACTGGCACCCACAACCGGCGCAATAGGGAGCAAGCTATACCGATGGCCGCATCGCGATCGCCATGTATATCGAGCGAGATCCCTGGTTCCAGCCGCTCCAGCAAGAGCGCTCCCCGCTGGTGGTCCGCATCGAGCAGGCGCACCGCTCCTCTTCCGTTCCAGAGCGCCAGCGCGTCGGCTTCGTGCTCTGTTTCCTCATCCAGAAGACTGACTTTGAGCACCACTCGGCTCCCATCCGCCCGAACGGCTGGAGCTACAAATGCGAGGCAGCCTCCCTCGAACGGGAGACCGATCTCCGTGAGCGACCAGCTTTCGCGAAGCTCATCGATCAGGCGAGGCAGTCCCGCCAGCCACGCACGGCCCGCCTCGCCGTTTGCCGCAAGCTGCATGCGGACTACGGATTCGGGAACCTTCATGAAAACGGCGGCCCGCTGCCGGGCCGCACCTATCTATGCGTTGTACGTCCCTGACGACACGCGGCCACCGCGGCCGGTCCAGTTCGTATGGAAGAACTGGCCCCGCGGCTTGTCCACGCGCTCGTAGGTGTGGGCGCCGAAGAAGTCACGCTGCGCTTGCAAAAGGTTCGCAGGCAGCCGGCCTGTGCGGTAACCATCGAAGAACGAAAGCGCCGTGGAGAATGCCGGCGTCGGCACGCCGTACTGGATCGCCTGTATGATCGCGCGCCGCCACGAAGTCTGGTAGTCGTTTAACGTCTTGTTGAAGAAACCATCCAGCAGCAGATTCGAGAGCTGCGGATTCTTATCGTAGGCCTCTTTGATCTTGCCGAGGAAACGGCTGCGGATGATGCAGCCACCGCGCCACATGAGCGCAATGCCACCGAAGTTCAGGTTCCAGCCTTCCTCTTTTGCCGCCTCGCGCAGCAGCATGTATCCCTGCGCGTAAGAGATCATCTTCGAGCAGTAGAGTGCGCGCCGCACGTCTTCGATAAACGATTTGCGGTCCTGCGCCGGCGCGTTCTTCGGTCCGGTCAGAATTTTCGACGCCGCCACACGCTCGTCCTTCATGGCCGACAAGCACCGCGCGAACACTGCTTCTCCAATCAGCGTCACGGGCGTGCCCGTATCAAGCGCGCTGATGCCAGTCCATTTGCCGGTACCCTTTTGCCCCGCCGTATCCAGAATCTTATCGACCAGCGGCGTTCCGTCTTCGTCCTTCTTGGTGAAAATCTCGGCCGTGATCTCGATCAGGTAACTATCCAGCTCTCCCTTGTTCCAATCGGCGAACACCTGGTGCAGTTCGTCGGCGCTCAATCCCAGGCCGTCTTTCAGTAGCTGGTAGGCCTCGCAAATGAGCTGCATGTCGCCATACTCGATGCCGTTGTGGACCATCTTGACGTAATGGCCGGCGCCGTTCTCGCCCACCCAGTCGCAGCACGGAGATCCGTCCTCTACCTTCGCCGCGATTGCCTGAAAAATCTCCTTCACCGCGGGCCAGGCCGCCGGATTGCCGCCGGGCATGATCGACGGACCCTTCCGCGCACCTTCCTCGCCTCCCGACACGCCGGTCCCGATGAAGAGAATTCCCTTCTCCGCGAGCGCTTTGGTGCGGCGGTTGGTATCGGGATAATGCGAGTTGCCGCCGTCGATGATGATGTCTCCTTTTTCCAGGTGAGGCACCAGGCTTTCGATCATCTGGTCCACCGTGTCACCAGCTTTAACCATCAGCATCACGCGCCGCGGCTTCTTCAGCACCTGCACCAGCTCTGCAATCGAGTGCGCGCCAACGACCTTCGTGCCCTTGGCTTCATTCGCGAGAAAATCATCTACCTTCGAAACCGTTCGATTGAATACGGCCACGCGGTACCCGTGGTCGTTCATGTTCAGGACGAGGTTCTGGCCCATCACCGCCAGACCGATCAATCCAATGTCGCTGCTTTCGGCTTGCATAAACCTCCGGGGAGTTTGAGGCAGCCCTCTGCCATTCGGAGCGCCACCTCTTTATTGTAAGCCGGTGATGGAGTGAATCGGGAGCTCGACCGCTAGAACGAGAACCGCATCTGCAATTCGATACGCCGGTTGTTGGCATTTTCGGCGAACCCGCCGCCCCAACCGATGGCCGCCGAGTTCGCCAGGCCGAATAACGGCGATGTGATGTTGCCGATAATCGGCCCGGGATTATCGTGGTTCAGCAGATTGCGCGCCGAGATCGAGAACGTCAGGTTGTAACGGTGCGGCGTCGTGGGCGAGTTGAACATACCGCCGAACCCCCCGCCGAACGGACCACCGGGCCCGCGGCCGCCGCCACCTCCACCGTTACCAGTGGCGCCTTCGCGCATCGCGCCGAATCCGAACGTCTTGCTCAAGCGCGCATTGAAGGAAACCGCCCCAGGCCCCCGCCCGAAGTTGCGCGGCAGAATCGCTTCCCCCGGTGTCGGATTGGGATCGAGCAGGCCATACGGCGTCACGATCAAACCGGGCTTATTGGGATCAGTAGCGATGCCCGGACGGGCGTTGAAAAGCGTATCGCCGTACAGATCGCTGCCCGTCGTGATGTTGAACGGCGGTCCCGATTGCACCGAAACAAACGGGCTCAATCGCAGCCCCCACCGGTTTTCGATCGATCCGCCCAGAAACACGCGATTCCGCACATCGTTCGCCGCCGGTCCGTATTCACCCGCCGAGCTGTACGGATTTGCCGCGAACGTGCTCAGGCCGTCGGTGTTGTTCCGCGCGTAGTTCAACGTGTAGAACCCGAAAAGTGACACGTTGCGATTCACCTTGGAGTTCACGTTGGTGATGAACTGGTTTTGGTTGTAAAGACCGTCCGACGCCATCAGAAACACAGGGTTGGGCTTCCCGAGTGGGAACTCCCCGCTGCCCGGGACGTTGGGATTGTAGGTTCCTGGCAAGGGAGCATTGATATCCTCCGACCGGAACATGTGGAGCCCGTGCGAGTTGGTATACGTCAACGCGAGTGTTGTGTGCCCCGGCAACTGCCGTTCGATGCTGGCGGCGGACTGCATCATGTAAGGCGCGCGCAGCGTCGCGCTCACTTCCTGAATGACTTCGGTGGATTGGAACCCCTTAAGCGACGTGATCGACGGAATGTTCGGATAGAACGCCGGATCGGTCACGAAGTACTGCTGCTCGACCAGGCCGTTGTAGCGCTCGGCCGTCATGATATTGGACAGATTGAAGCGCGTGTAGAACATCCCGAATCCGGCGCGAACCACCGTCTTCGACGCTTTTTTGGCAGTCGCTCCCGGCGCCCACGCAATTCCGATGCGCGGCGCAAAATCCTTGTGGTCATGAATGTTGGTCTGGGTCTCGTAGCGCAAACCGAGGCTCACGGTCAGGTTCGGCCGCAGCTTCCAGTCGTCTCCAACGAAAATGCCGGCATCGAATTGCCCGGCGTAAAGTTTCGGATCACCGCTGTTAATGGAGAATTGCGCTGGTACGACGCCGGGAACCCCCTGAAGCGTCTGCTGATACTGCTGGATCGAACTGAACGTGTAGGTCCCGCCGAAATTCGTAGGCGAAGTGTTCTCATCGGTTTCGCCGCGCAAGCGCACGCCGAACTTCCAGGTATGCTTCGCTTTGGCGATCGAGGTGTAGTTTTGCAGTTCGTAAGTGTTGTCGGTGTCAAACGCGCGTCCCACCTGCGCGCCGCCGCCGTTGAACGCGCCCAATACCTGGGTCGCCGGTGCCAGAGTGTTGGCGATAGTGTCCGTGCCGTCGCGGAAATACTGGAAACGGGTTTCATTGATGGTGCTCGTTCCCAGGACCGCCGTCTCGGTGGCCTGCACCGTCTGGAAGGTATTGTGCGTGCTGTACCCACGAGACACCAGGTTGAAACCGCCGATGCCGCCATCGTCAATGTGGGGGTCCGAGAACGCATAGCGGACCGTGAGTGTATTGTTGGCGTTAAGCTGATAGTCCACCCGTGGGCTCACCCGTACGCGGCTCTGCGGCGTGCGAAATACGCTCGTAAATGGCGTGATGCCGAGCGTCGACGGGTCGAGCGTGATTCCGTTGATGATCGAGCCGTTGTCCACTACGTCACGCCGGACGTCGAGAAAGAAGGAGGTGCGGCTGTTCAGGGGTCCGCTCACATTGCCGCCGTATTCCTCCAGCAGGAACGGCGCTTTTTGCTCCGCGTACGGATTGCGCGAGTTCCACACGTCGTCGCCTAAATTAAAAAACGCCGACCCGTGAAATTTATCGGTCCCGGGCTTGGTGAAAATCTGGATGCGGCCATACCCCAGCGAATCGTACTCGGGCGCGAATGGATTCGAGTTAATCCGGATCTCGCGAATCGATTCCTTGGGTGGCAATTCGCCGCCGCTAAATCCGTCAACGTAAATCTGCCCGCCGTTCGGCCCGGCCGACGGCCCCGCCAGCGCCTGTAGATCTTCCTGGAGATCGTCCGGATCGTCCGGCAGCGCATCCAGGTCGCTCCCGCTCAGCACCAGCGCGCTGGCGTTGTTCGCCGGCTCCGGGTTCACCTGCGGCCCTCCGCTTTCTTGCACCGTGACCTGTTGTGCCGTCGACGACACCCGCAACTGAAGATTCAGCGTTTGCGCGCCCGTACTTAATGTGATTTTTGCCGGCTGCACCAACGAAAGATCCGGTGCCGAGGCGCTCACCGAATAGCTTCCCGGTGGCAGGCCGGGAAACGAATACGACCCGTCTGCGGCCGTTGTTGTACTCTTCACCAGCCCGGATGGCCCGCTCACCGTAATCTTCGCGGCCGGAACCACCGCGCCGCTCTCATCGGTCACCAAACCGCGAAGCACGGCGGTCTGGGCAAGAAGCAGTATAGAGAGAACAAGTCCAAGCAAAGCCCTGTAAATAAATCTCATTCTGCTAATTTTCTCAACTGAAGGATGAACGTACGATGAATCGAATGCAGCAGCGTAACAGTCTTATGGCGTCGGTAAGCAACCCGCGGTTACCGTCGCCGGTTACTTTTGCGCTGATTCGTCCAGGATGACGATCTCGACCCTTCGATTCCGTGCCCGCCCGCCGGCGGTGTCGTTCGACTCGGTTGGCCGGTAGGAACCGTAGCTTGCCACCGAAAGCCGCGATTCCGCGATCCCGTATTTGTGGCTCAACAGAGCGAGCAGATGCAGACTGCGCGCCGTGGAAAGGTCCCAGTTGTCCCTGAAGTGGCGGTTATGGATCGGAACGGCATCCGCGTGCCCCACCAGGCTCACCTGGTTCGGCATGGTGCGAAGTACGTCCGCCACCTGCGCCACAATCGGTAGGGCCCGGCTGCTCACTAGATCGGTCCCGGACGGAAACAGCACCGCCTGCGGCACGCTGATCACGAGGCCGCGCGCTTCCATGCGCAAGTCCAGGCCGTGCTGTTCGAGAGTCTTCTGCGCGTCAACAAGCGCCTGCCGGGCGGGCGGCACAACCGGCATAGGCGCGGGTGGCGGCGGTGTAGCCACTTTCGCCAGCAGCGGCGCCGCGTGCTTTTCCGGCGGACGCTCCAGACTCTTGGCGGCAATGGCGACGAAAAAGATCAGCAGGATCGTCAGTACATCCATGTAGCTGACCATCCAACGGTCGCGCGTGGCGCCGTCTGTTTGCAGATACTTCGGCTTCAAGTGGGCCATACTAGCGCGCCACTGTACTCGCCGCGGAATTCGAAATTGCTTTTTCGTCAACCACCGTCTCTCGCAGGAAGCAGCTCAGCCGCCGCCGCACGAGCGACGGATGAATTTTGTCATACAGGCAAAGCACGCCTTCCATCACCAGCTCCTGCGTTTCGAAGGCCTCGGCCACTCTTGCCCGGATGCGGTGCGCCGCCGGCAGCATCACCAGGTTGGCCAGCGCCAAGCCGTAAATCGTCGAGACAAATGCTGTGCCCACCCCATATGCAACCGCCGTTGGAGTCGAAAACTGCCGCAGCACATTCATTAATCCCACCACGGTTCCGAGCACCCCAATCGTCGGCGCGAACCCACCCGCCACTTCCAGAATCTTGGCGTCCGCCTCGCCCTGCCTCTCTTTTAGGCGCAGATGATTCTCCAGCGCCGATTCCAGTTCTTTACGCTCGCCCACGTCCATCGCCATCAGCAGAGCCTCGGCAAGAAACTTGTTTCTCACGTTTGCGATCATCGGCTCGATCGGGTACCAACCCTTGATGCGGATAATCCGCGAGAAGGAAACGATCTCCTCGATCAGTTTTTCCCGGTCGACGTGCGGCGTCCAGACCAATTCGCTTACGCGCTGCGCCGTGTGCAGAAGCCCGCGTCGCGTCGTCGTGATGAAGATGACGCCTATCGTTCCCCCCAGAACAATCAGCGCACCCGTCGGCTGAAAGAAGTAGCGAAGACTGACTCCGGTAGTGGCGATACCCGCCACCACGGCAATCACGGCGATGGCAATGCCCACGAGTATGCCGAGATCGATCCGGCGCGACGGAGGGGCTGGGTTTTCAACCTTGGCTCGTTTGAGCTGCGGCAACTCTTTTATGTACACCTGGGATGTGGACACCGTGATGGTTCTCCACGAAATCTGATGCAAGCCGCGGGCCAACGGGAAACCAAGCGGAATCAGTGCGATCAGGTGTCAAAAACAGCCGCAAGCGACCAAATTTTGCCGCTCCACTTTGCCGCCGATAGGCCCCCTCCATGCCTGCCGCCAACCGCAAACAACACGCTGCGCGGAAAGGTTATCTCCTGTCAGTATTCTGACAGTGCATTCAGTCAACTGTCAGAAATTTGACGCCCGAGTGATCTACCTGCCTAGCAAATGTGCGCCCCGTGCGCTTCCACGTATACTGCGTACAATGACTGCCCCGCCGCCATGAACAGCCGGTTGCGCTTCGGTCCGCCAAAGCAGACATTGGCGCAAATCTCCGGCAGCACGATTTGCCCGATGCGCTCGCCCTCGGGCGTAAACACGTGGACTCCGTCGTAACCCGCGCCCACCCATCCCGCGCCCACCCAGATGTTGCCGCCGGTGTCCGCGCGAATTCCGTCCGCCAAACCGGCGCCCTTCCCCGGCCACTCCATCGAGATGTACCGCCGCCCGTTGCGCAGCGTCTTGCCGTCCACCACGTCGTACACCTGAATAATCCTTGGCGCCTGCGGGTAGTGCGTTGCCCCGGTGTCGCAAACGTACGCCTTCTTGTAATCCGGCGAGAAGCAAATGCCGTTCGGTTTGTAGAGCTCATCCGAAACCATGGTCATCTGGCCCGTCTTCCCGTCCACCCTGTACACGGCCTCTTTCAGCAACAGCTCGCCCTTGTGTCCTTCGTAATCCACCAGCGTGCCGTAGCCGGGATCCGTGAACCAGATCGCGCCATCCGGATGCACCACGATGTCATTCGGCCCGTTCAGAATCTTCCCGTTCCATTTGTCGGCGATGACCGTGACCCCGCCTGAATGCTCGTAGCGCACCACCCGCCGGTTGCCGTGCTCACAGGAAAGCAGTCGCGCTTCGTAGTCGAACGTGTTCCCGTTGCTGTAACCCGAAGGCTGCCGCATGGTGCTCACATGCCCGTCTTCTTCTAGCCACCGCAGTTGCCGGTCGTTCGGGATATCGCTCCACACCAGATACCGCCCCCCGCCGTTCCACGCCGGCCCCTCCGACCATAATGTCCCCGTGTAAAGCCGTTGAATGGGCGTGTTGCCAATCTTGATCTTGTCGAACCGCTTGTCGAGCGAGATGATGTCCGGGTCCGGATAGCGCACCGGGCTCTTCCCGCTCCAGTCCCGCTCCGCGCCCAGCGCCCGCAACCCCGCGACCGCCCCAACTGTTCCCGCCGCCAGAAACGACCGCCGCCCTAATGTGAAAGATTCCTTCGTCATCGACGAAGTAGTATACATGAACCCCCACCCACCTGCGATACAGTGTGGAGCATGTCCTCTCTCGCGAAGGCCCGCGTTCTCATCTGCCTATTCCCTCTCGCCATCTCCGCGCTCGCCCAGTCATCCGATCGCGCTCACATCACCCTCCAACCCACCGAGCGCCATCAGTTCATCCAAGGCTTCGGCGTCAACTACACCGGCCCGTACTTCCGTGACGACCAGAAACCCATGTTCGACATGCTGATCAAGGATCTCGGCGCCTCCATGTTCCGCGTCGTTCCCTACCTCGTCTACAGCAATTGGGAAGAGACCAACGACAACGATGATCCCAACGTCATGAACTGGGAGTATTACAACGACCGCTACTCGACCCCCATCTTCGAAGCCACCTGGAACGGCCTGCGCTTTCTCAATTCGCGCGGCATCCGCCCCGTCATCGCCCTCATGGGCCCCGTGCCTGATTGGATGCTCGATGACCACTGGTCTCCGCCCAAGCACAAAGTCTGCCAGGCCGATAGCAAGCAGCGCGCTCTCAAGCCCGCCATGTATGACGAGTTCGCCGAAATGGTGGTCTCGATGGTCATGTACGCGCGCAGCAAAGCGGGCATCAATTTCGATTACTTCAGCCCCTTTAATGAGACCGACTGCTACCCGCCCGAAGGCCCGCGCATCGATCCCGAAGAAGCTCCCAAGGTGCTGGCCGCGGTTGCGCGCCGCCTGAAGAAGGAAGGTCTCGGCGATATCCGGCTCACGCCCGCCGACCAGGCCGTCATCACCAACGATTACATCAGCCCCATCCTCGCCGATCCCGAGCTCATGAAACAGGTCGGCGCGTTTACGCTGCATACCTATGGCGAAAACTCCGTCGGGCCGAATGTAGAGCGCGTAAGAAGCAGCGCCTATCCGCACACGCCCGTCTGGCTCACCGAATACGGCGATCTAAATGATAAGGACAAAACCGCCGGCAACGACTGGAAGAACTTTTCGCTGGCTTCGAACCGCCGCGCGCTTACCGCACTGAATCAGGGCGCGAGCGCCGTGTTTTTCTTCGATGCCTTCGATGATTATGAGGAGTGCGCCCGCCGCCTGACATTCTACGGCCTGTTCCGCAGCGCCGATCACATTTACACGCCCCGCAAACGTTACTATGCTACGCGCCAGCTTTATCACTTCGTGCATCCGGGAGCGCAGCGCGTCGGCGCCACGAGTGACACGCCCTCTCTGACCGTGTCGGCGTTCTTCGATGGAGCCGAGGGAAGTATGGTGCTAGTGGGCGTGAAAGAAGGCGGTCCGTCTCACGTGGAACTGGTCACGCACGGCGCCGAACTGTTCGATCCCTTTGAGCTCTACGTCACAACTCCTTCAATCGACTGCCAGAAGGTGGCGACCATCTCTGCGTCCGACGGCATAGCGAAACTCGATCTGCCCGATGAAGCCGTGTTCACCCTCGTCGGAAGCATCAAGAAAAGATAGCTCGTGCCACATCGAGTGTGTCCCCTCGCCTCACGCCTGCGCCGCTTCCTCGCGCCGAAGCATTTAGATTGAACGGAAACGAACATGGCCCCGTGGTTGCAAATGGTTTTTGTTACCACATAAATCCGAATAGGAAATTCTAGGTGCCATGTCCTCCTCCTATGCAACGTGTTTTCTCTTCCCGCTCGCTTTAATCGCCCTCCCGCTTCCTGCCGCGTTACGGACCCAGCAAGTGCTGTCTCTCCCCGCCGTCCCGGGGCAGCAGATTTCAAACCTCACGGCGGATGCACAAGACAACCTCATCTTTGGCGGAACCGTCAACACCAGCTATCCGGCCGCCCAAAGTTACAGCTTCATAAGAAAACTAGACCCATCCGGTCACGAGATCTTCACCCTGAACTTTACGAAAGTCTTTTCGATTTACCTCGCGGTGGATAACAAGGGTGACATCTACGCGGCGGGCCCGTGCGCTTCTTCGGCCCCCTACAGTGTGTTGCCGACCTCCAGCATTTCTTCCGACACCTCGGGCAGCTGCCTTCTGAAACTGCATGGCAACGACGGCAGCGTCGCCTATGAAGTCTTTATGCCCGAAGTTTCTCCGAATGCCGTCACTGTAAACGCCGCCGGCCAGGCGCTGGTCGTCGGAAGCGCATGGGCCAAGTTCTTTCAGCCCACTCCCGGCGCCTTCGCTTCCACACCCGGCGGCAATTTCACCCAGTTCACGTGCCTTCTGGTCATCTCAGCCGCCGGCGACCGCCTCGTGTGGGCGGCGAGTCTCGGTGGAAAGTCCGTCGACTGCTTTAGCGCATCGAGCTGTTTTGAGGCCGATCCGTTGACCCAAAGCGTGGCTGTCATGCCGGACGCGCAAGGCAATATCTGGCTCACCGGATTCACCAACACTATCGACATGCCCGTCACGGCCGATGCCATGCAAAGTAAGTGCGGCTGCTCCGTCTCCGCCGGTGATATCTTTCTGGCCAAGTTCAGTCAGGATGGCACACGACTGCTCTACTCCACCTACCTCGGCTCCACTCCGCTAGGCGGTGTCTTGGGCTCCGGAGGAAGCGACGCCGCCACAGCCGCAGCGATGGATGCCGCCGGCCACATCTGGGTCGCCGGAGGCACCACTGGCGTCAACTTTCCCGTAACCTCCAACGCCGCACAACCGCAACCTGTCTTTCCAGCCAACGGCGAGGGCGCTTTCCTCACGGAATACGATCCCGCCAGCAACCGTCTGCTCTACTCCACCTATTTCGGATCCGCTTCCGCCTCGGGCCCCAGCGCGTCCATCTACCCCACTTCTCTGCCGGTACTCACCCATCTCACCGTGGCATCCAACGGAACCGTGTTTGTTGCCGGCACTTTTTTCGCGAACCTGCCTGGCACAATCAGCGGATTCACTCGGGGCGCCGAGTTTCTGGCATCGATCGACCCCGCGACCTACGCCACCAGCTCCACGTTTTTTCCAAGCGGCGCTACCGGCGCTGGCCTGTTCATCGCGAATGACGGCTCCGCTGCTGTCGCCGGTCACGGCAACATCGTCGAGTTCGTCTCCTCCGCGAATCCTCTTTCACCTGAGATCTCTGCCGTCGCCAACAGCGGCGCACTGGAGCTCAGTTCGCAAGTCTCCCCCGGGGAGCTGATCAGCATTTATGGCTCGAATCTCGGCCCCGCGAGCCCTCTAGCGGCCGACTTGAGCCAGGGCCAGGCGCCGCTCCATCTCGGCGGTGTCCAGGTGCTGATCAACGGCGCACCTGTCCCCCTGCTCTACGCGCAAGGCGACCAGATCAACGCCATCGTTCCATTTGCCATCTCCCCCGGTGGGACCGCCACCATCATCGTGGATAATACCGGCGTGAGTTCCAACCCGGCCCAGCTCAACACTGCGGTTGCGGCGCCAAGCGCATTCCTTCTCAACGAGAGCGGTTGGGCCGCTGCCTTCAATCAGGATGGCACCGTGAACAGCGCGAACAATCGCGCGAAGCTCGGCAGCACAGTTACGGTCTTCGCCACTGGATTCGGCCAGCTCAATCCGCCGCCTCACGACGGCTCCGCGGTTACAACTCCCCTCCCGGCGCTGTTCCAACCCGTGCAGGTATACTACCAGGGCCAGCCGGTCAATACTTCTGCCGAACCAGTACCCGGCATCGTCGCAGGCGTCATGCAAGTGACATTTTCTTTGCCCACTTCCGCCACAACTTCAGAGCTGCCGTTCCAGCTCATAGCAGGCGGTTGGCCAGCGCAGGATTATTTTTTCGTACTCGTCAAGGAGTAAACCAGAAGGGAGCACTAAATGCTCGCTCGACCTCTCAGTTGGCTGCTAAGATTCTCAACCCAGCTAGCGCCTCTGTTTTCGACAATCTTGTTCCTTGCCGCACTGCCTTGCAGTGCGCAGCCCAGCACCTATCAGTTCATTTATCCTCTGACGAAGGGCGCCCCTACTGGTAACTATGTCCCGGCGAATCAGACGTTCATTAGCCCGGCCCGCCTTGCCTTAGACCCCGCTGGAAATGTCTATTTCTCGGAGGGAGGAACTTTCTCGGTGAGCGGAGACATCCGAATGATTACCGCCAGCGGCCTGGTCGTTCCCGTTGCGGGAAACGGCGCGGGTTGCTGCGGGGTCAGAGACGGAGAGCCCGCATTGCTGGCTGCCATAGCGGCGGTGGGCGGCGTCGGAGTGGACCCTTCCGGAACCGTTTGGTTCACTGATGGCCCTACCCTCCGCCGTATTTCCTCATCGGGAACGGTCCAAACAGTAGCGCCATTCGGCGGTTCTTTGGCACTCGATGCAACGGGCAACCTGTACGTCGCCGGCAAAGGCATTCAGAAGATCTCTCCAAACGGGATCGTAACTCAATATCCCAACACGGCCTCGCTAACCAACACGTTGGGGGGAATCGCGGTGGATTCCTCCGGCGCAGTTTACATCGCGAACAGCAACACTCACACGGTGCAAAAGGTCACGCCCGCCGGAGTCGTCACCACTTTGGCCGGGAACGGAACCGCTGGATATTCGGGAGACAACGGTCCGGCGGTGGACGCGGAACTCGATTTTCCGGATGGTATGGCGGTCGATGCGTCCGGTAATGTCTACTTTACAGACTTTAACCGCAGCGTGGTGCGCAAAGTCTCGACTGGTGGCACCATCACTACGGTGGCCGGTGGTGGCGTCACATTTGGCGAGGGTGGTCCGGCAACAAAGGCGGCCCTGAACCAACCGGTGGATGTCGCCATAGACAAAGCCGGTAACCTCTATATCGCGGAATCCGGCTATTTTGTGGCGCCGGAGAATTCGTTTTCCAGTCTCGCGGCGACGCTAACCGGCGCATACATCCGCAAGGTGACGACGGACGGAAGCATTCACACGCTCGCTGGGCAGCTTTCGAGCGGCTGCTGCGGCGACGGTGGACCTCTCTCCCAGGCATTTTTTCCCGGGCCTAGCGGACTCGCGCGAGACTCGCAGGGAAACATCTACGTTGCCGACACACTTCAGCATACGGTACGGAAGATCGCCGCCGATCTCACCGTGACAACGATTGCGGGATCTGGTTTAGCAGGTTACGCAGGAGACAACGGCCCGGCGGCGGCCGCGATTCTTGACACTCCGCAGGGCGTAGCCGTGGATGGCGCCAGCAACGTCTATATCGCCGACTCCGGCAATAACCGGATTCGCATGGTGTCTCCTGGTGGCAACATCGCGACCATTGCGGGTAACGGCCTCGCGGTCTTCACCGGCGATGGCGGTCCGGCGACGGAGGCAACGCTTTCTGGCCCCAACTTCGTCTTAGCCGATGGTTCTGGAAATCTCTTCATCGCCGACACGGGACACCACCGAATTCGAAAGGTCACTCCGGACGGGAAGATTCAAACCATTGCCGGGAACGGCACGGTCGGCTTCGCGGGCGACAACGGACCAGCCACCGCTGCCCAGTTGTCCACGCCGCAATCGCTCGCGATCAACCGCAGCGGCAATCTCTACATCGCGGACGACGCCGTTCATACCATTCGCAAGGTGAGTCCTTCAGGAATCATCACCACGTTCGCCGGCACACCGGGTCAACTGGGGTATGGAGGTGATGGCGGCCCTGCAATCCACGCGTTGCTGAACTTGCCTTGCGGGGTAGCAGTTGACGGCGCTGGAAACGTGTGGATCGCGGATACGGGGAACGGGAAGATCCGCGAGGTGACGCCCGACGGCGTCATCAGCTCGTTTCCTCAAGGAGGCCTCCTAGGCGCAGTGCTGGCGGTGCTGCCCGATGCCAACGGAAATCTGTATTTCGCAACCGGCGGCCCAACAGGCTTGGGGTACCTGTACATGGGCGCCAACCCTCTTCCGCCGTTTGCGCCGGTTGTGCCATGGACCGGAATTGTGAATGCCGGGATGGGCCAGCGCGGCGGAGCAGTCGCGCCCGGCATGATCGCTGCGATCACTGGCAACTATCTCGGCCCGCAGCAGGGCGTTACGGCGGCGCCGAATTCGTCCGGCGATTTTAGCAATTTACTCGCCGGCGTGCAGGTGTTCTTCAACAGCGTCGCCGCGCCGATGATCTACGCGCAGGCGCAGAAAGTCGAATTCGTGGTGCCGTTCGAAGTCGCCGGAATGAGCACGGTCAACATCCATCTCGAGTACAACGGTGTGCACTCGAATTCCAATACCTTGCCCGTGACACCCACGTTCCCTGGTGTGCTCGGCGTCGTCAACGAGGATGGGATTCTGAACGTGAATGAGCCAACATCGCAGGGTTCGATCGTTGGGGTGTTTGCCACCGGCGGCGGCCAGACCCACCCGGGCGAAGTGGACGGCGTTCCCGTCACAGGAACCCTTCCACTCATTCTTGCCCCAGTACAAGCGACGATCCAGTATGTGACCGGCGGACAAGTGTCCGTAGTCTCCGCGCCAGTTCTTTATGCAGGTCCAGCCCCCACCGAGGTGGCTGGCGTGCTGCAAGTGAATGTTCTGATTCCGCCGCTGCCGGGCTTGAGCGTCGCTCTTAGTAGTCCGGCCCCGATCCTCACCATTTACGTGGGCGGCGCCGCTGCGAGCATAGAAGTCAACATCGAATAGACAGCGCAGATAGCCGAGGTGACCGCTTTCGCGGCCACCTCCGAAAGCGATTAGTGCTTGTCGCCGTCGTGATCGACGTCGCCAGAAGCGCTCTTGGCGGCGCTGCTTAACTGCACTTTATCTTCCTGCGGCGTGCTCTCCGTCGGCTTGCTATTCGCCGGCTTCGCCGGGGGTGGATTATGAAGCTGTTGCGTCTGGTGCGCGGAATGCACCGGATTAGAACTGGTAACTGGACTGACCATAAGGCTAGGCGCCTCCTGGTAGTCTTATCGGACAGCCAGTCACGTTGTTCGAAGGTTTTTTCTGCCCGCCCCGAAAGTTAACTCAAGTCAACTCGAACCAACGTGTTATAGTGCCGCTGATGACCGGCCGGAGGCTGGGAAATTACGAAATCACCGGCAAGCTGGGCGAAGGTGGTATGGGGGAGGTCTGGCGGGCACGCGATACCCGCCTCGGCCGCTTCGTCGCCATCAAGGTGCTGCCCCCTGATTTTGCCGCCGACCCCGACCGCAGGCAGCGCTTCGGCGCCGAAGCCCGGGCCATCGGTGCCCTCAACCATCCCAACGTCGTCGCGGTCTACGATGTCGGCGAGGATGGCAGCCTGGCCTACATGGTCTCGGAGCTGGTCGAAGGGGAATCGCTCCGTGTCCTCATCAACCGCGGCCCGGTGGGCGCGCGGCGCTTATCGGAAATCGGCGCACAAATTGCCGATGGACTCGCCGCCGCCCACGGCCTCGGCATCCTGCATCGCGACCTGAAACCCGAAAATATCATGATCACCCGCGACGGCCGGGTGAAAATTCTGGATTTCGGCCTTGCCAAGCAAACTGCCCAACCCAAGGGCGACGAAACCGCCACTGCCCTGCTCTCCCAACCCGGCGTGGTTCTGGGCACCGTCGGCTACATGGCCCCGGAGCAGGTGCGCGCCGAGCCAGTCGATCCGCGTTCCGACATCTTCAGCCTCGGCTGCGTCCTCTACGAGCTCGCCACGGGTTCCCGGGCGTTTCCCGGAGGCTCGGCGGCCGAGGTGATGAGCGCCATCTTGAAAGACGAGCCGCCGGCGCTTATCTCAGGCAGCCTCCCGTTGCCGCCCGCTCTCGACACCATCATCCGCCGCTGTTTGGAAAAGCGGCCCGAGCAGCGGTTTCATTCCGCCTCCGATCTGGCTTTCGCGCTGCGCTCCATGTCGAGTCTCTCGGGAAGCCAGCCCGCACAGGCCGTGGCGACAAAGCCGGAGCGGAAGTGGATTTGGGCAGCGGCACTCACGATCGGCGGACTTCTGCTGGCGGCGGGCGGCTATTTCCTTCGTGATCGCACTGCCACTCGAATGCTGCCCGAATTCGAGCGCCTCACTTTCCGGCAAGGCCATATCTCCTCCGCGCACTTCACCTCCGATGGGCAAAATGTGATTTATGCGGCCAACTGGGACGGCGGACCCGGCCGCGTCTACCTCGCCACGCCCGGAAATCCGGAGTCGCGCGACCTCATGATGCCCGAGAACAGCCAGCTCCTGTCTTTGTCGGGCGCCGGCGATCTCGCCCTTCTGGTCGGTCCGTTTGATCCGGATGGTTCGGGAACACTCGCGCGGAATTCGATCACCGGAGGCCAAACGCGGGAGCTTCTCGAACACGTCATCGCCGCCGACTGGACCCAGGATGGAGGCACCATGGCCGTCGCGCGCCGTCTGAACGGGCGGTGGAATCTGGAGTTTCCGTTAGGCAAGGTGATCTGGAAATCGGAATTTGCACCTTACGGACTGCGCCTTTCACCGGACGGCGAGCACATCGCGTTTTGCGTGTACCGCGAGGGCAGCCGGATCGGTCTGATGACGATCAACCGCGCCGGGGAGAGTAAATACCTGGGCCCCGTGTCGGGCCAGAATTCGGTGACAGCGGATGCGCGCCTGTTCTGGACCCCCGATGGCCGCGAGATCTGGTTCCGCTCTTTCGACTCCAATGATCTGGGAACCATCTACGGCCTGAGCCTGAATGGAAAGCGCCGCGTCATTGCGCGGCTGCCCGGGCAGGTCGCGCTGCATGACCTTTCGCGCAGCGGGCAGGCGCTCATCAGCACGGATGCGACGCGCGTCGGCATCCTGGGTGTAGCGCCCGGCGACAACGTGGAAAAGGATCTCTCCGTGCTCGATGCCAGTGAGGTCGTGGGTATTTCCGATGATGGCCGCATGATCCTGGCCGACGCCGGATTTGCCAGCGGCGGGCCGCGCGGCAGTATCTACATTCGGCGCACGGATGGATCGCCGCCCATTCGCCTGGCCGACGGCAGGGCCTTCGCTCTCTCTCCGGACGGGAAATGGCTGTCCGGCTCCACAATGACGGCGGCCGCCAAACGCAGGTTCGTGCTGTTGCCCACTGGAACCGGCGAGGAGAAGGAAGTCGCAATTCCGGCCCTCGACGGGGTGATCGCCGGATGGCTGCCCGGAGACCAGAACTACCTCGTGGAGGGCGCTCTCCCAGGAAAGAAACCCTGGCAGATCTTTGTCTGGGATGCCACGCGCGGCACGGTGCGGCCGGTGTCACCGGAAGGGATGTCTGGCGATACCGGCCCGCAGCTCTCACCGGATGGCCGGCGGTACCTCGATCGCGGCCCGGACGGCGCTTGGCACGTTTACAACATCGCCGACGGAAAGCAGTCCGATATTCGCGGCCTCACTGAGCACGATGTTCCGTCCGGCTGGCGCGCCGACAGCCATTCCCTCTACATCCGCACGCACGCCGACACCAACAAGATGATGCGCGTCTCGATCCTCAATATTGATACCGGCGAAAGAAAGCCGTGGAAGGAAATCCATCCCACACGGCCCGTCGATGAAGTGTCGAATCTGTGTGTGACGCCGGATGGCCGCGCGTACGCGTACAACTACCGGCAGTCGACCTCAGACCTGTACCTGGTGCGTGGACTAAAGTAGCCGGTTATCGTACCGACGCTACCGTCCCTGCTCCCGCCTGGCTGAAATCGGCCGATACCGACATCGGCTTGCCCGGCTCTACGACGAGATCGCCCGTCCACGTGCCCACGCCCGAAATCACCACCGTGTAGGTGCCCGGCAACAGCTTGGTCACGACGGGCGTTTTACCCGCGGGCTGTCCCCAAAACGAAACCGACGCTCCCGGCGGCGTCGAGCTGATGGTTACCGGCACCATCGCCGTCACGGACGGTGCAGCCTCCACCGGCCCGGGCTTCCCATCCGCGTTCTGCGGCTCATCTTCCGTCTTCACGTGTTTGCCGGTTCTCGATTCCAGCACCGGCGCGATCGTCAGGTACTCCGCCTTCGCAATTTCGAAGATTGCCGCTTCGCCCGCGCCATTATCGCCCTTGAACGTGATGGTCAGCAGTTTTCCCTGCTTCTTGCCGAACTTGGGAATCCAGCCCACCGCCACCGCGAGATGCGACTTCACGCCCGGCCGGTCGCCGATTTCCAGACTGGTGATGCGTTCATACGCCAGCTTGAACGTGCCACCGTCGTAGTTGAAGCGCAGTTCCTTGGTGTCTTCCAGATTGAGGGAGCCTTCCGCTCCATTCGGAATCGTCGCGGAGCCGCTAACGTAAGCCGCGCGCGGGTTCGGTACCGAGCCCGGCAGCGCGACGGAAAACAAAACGAGTGAGGCCAGCCATGCAATGTGTTTCATCACTACTAAGGTTGAGGCTAAGCGCGCGCGGATTCAATACGACAAAGGGCAGCTATCCGAAGTTAGCCACGCCTTCACCACTCCACCGTCTTCCCCGGCGTTAACTCCCAAACCTGCGTTCCGGGAAGGTCTTTGATCAGTTCCGCCAACTGTTGCGGCGTGCCTGTCAGCGCGGGGAAGGTACCGAAGTGCATCGGGATTACCTTCTTCGCTTTCAGCATGCGGCAAGCGACGGCGGCTTCCCGCGGGCTCATGGTAAACAAATCGCCGATGGGCAGAAACGCGAGATCGGGGTGATAGAGCTGCTCAATGAGCTGCATGTCAGTGAATACGTTGGTGTCGCCTGCGAAATAGGCCGTGCGCCCATCCGCGAACCGTAACACGTACCCCGCCGCTTCGCCGCCGTAGAGAATCTTGCCGTCATCCAGAATGCCGCAACTGTGCACCGCGTGCGTCATGGTCACGGTCACAGGCCCGACCTTCTGCGACCCGCCCTTGTTCATCGCGCACGTGTTCTTGACGCCCTTCGTCTCCAGCCAGTGACAGGTTTCGAAGATCGCGACCACCTGCGGTGTGAACTTCTTGGCCAGCGGAACCGCATCGTGAATGTGATCGAAATGCCCGTGCGAGATCAGCATCGCATCCATGCGCGAGATTTTGTGCCCCGCCGGGTACTTCGGATTCCCGTCCGTCCACGGGTCCAAGACAAACACTTCGCCCGAAGGCAACTGAAGCTGGAAGGTGCCGTGTCCAAGCCAGGTGATCTGCATGAGAATATTCTACGACCGGGGGGTTGCGGTGGTGGTTCGTCAGCTTCCGGTAGGAGGATCAAGACTAGAGTTTGTGATATGATCGGCCGAACCCAGGAGCCAAGATGGAAGTCCTGGATACCAAAACGCTGTGAGTCCGGCACCACAATGGAAACACTCGTTGGAGCGCCGCAACGTATGCGCCGGTAGCGGTGAACCACTACTTTGGGAAAGCTGGAGCAACTGCCATGTCCATGGACTATCTGATTGTTGACGATTCGGCCGCGATCCGCAAGATACTCCGGCACATGTTGCAGCAAGCTCAGGTTCCCGTCACAACGGTATACGAGGCGGGCGATGGTGCCGAAGCGTTAGCCATCCTCAAGAACAGGCACGTGAACGTCATTTTCTCCGACATCGACATGCCCAACATGGATGGACTCCAATTCCTCACCGAGTTGAGATCCAACAGTGCGTGGAAGAGCGTGTCGGTCATTATGATCGCAAGCGAAAGCGGTCAGGCGAAAGTGAGGGAAGCGGCCCGGCTGGGAGCCAGCGGCTGTCTGAAGAAGCCGTTCACCCCAGGTCAGATAAAAGAAAAGATCGTGGGGAGCATAACCGGCAAGATCGATATCCCAGTGGTGGCGGAGGCCGTCGCCGGTGAGCCGCAGTGTCCGTGGGCGCTGTCCACACTTCCCCCTGCTCCATCGGTTGTCATCACGATCATGTCCATCCTCCGCGAAAACGACGACGACGACGCTGAGAGGAAGGGTATCGAATGCATTCAAGCCGATCCCGTGTTTGCCGCTGAAGTCCTGCGCGTTGCGAACTTAGCTTTGGTGAGCTCCCGTCAAGAGACTACAACCATTCAGGGCGCGGTCGCGATCCAGAGTCTGAACCTCGTCCTGGCCCACGCCATCACCACCGCAATGCGGTCTTACTTAGGAACGACTCTGCGCACCCCGGCTCTGCGGAGTTGCTGGACCCACAGTCTGGCTACCGCCGTCGTATCCAAGGAACTCGCCGTTGCCTGCCGTACGCGATCGGGAGAGGCGTATACGGCGGGCCTATTGCACGACATCGGCCGGATCGGATTGGCAGTCTGCTACCCGGCCCAATACGCTGACATGCTGAGCATTTCGGAACAACATTCGCTCGATGTGCTGCAATGCGAGCGCGACCTGTTCGATCTGGATCATTGCCAAGCCGGGGCTTGGATAGCGAGGCAGTGGGGGCTGCCGCCCGACATTGCATGCGCGGCCGAGCACCATCACGAGGAACCGGCCCCGGAGCAGGTCACCGCGCCCACGCTCGCAGCCCTGGGTTGCCGTCTGGCTGAGACGCTCGGTTTCGGTGTCATGGGACTCGGGACCGCATGGACACTGGAAAAGGTCCGCGAAAACCTGCCGGAATCAGCACAGAATCGTTTCCGGTCCGACGCCAAGGCTCTCAAGGCCAGCGTGGCAAGGCAGATCGAACAGATCGCTTAAGGCGCGCCTTGCGCACATCTCGCTAGCCATCGCAGCGGGGAACCGCCACCGTACCCTCGGTGTCTACACTGATAGCCGCACGATGCGGCCGTTCGCAAAGAAGGGGAGTTCCTCGCGTACATGAAGCTGCTCATCTTGCTTGCGACTTTACCGTTTGCCGCTTTTGCCGTAACGGGCACTCAAGTCGAGCAGCGCATTCGCGCAGACGTCGCAGCCGGACGACCTGTGGTTGCCCATGTCATCGTCGCGCTTTGTGACAATCTCCATCAGGGCATCGTGCCGGTTCCCAAGGCGATCGGCAACGGTCAGAACCCGCGTTCAAACCTCTACTGGGGGGCGGGTTACGGCGTGCGCTCTTACTTTTCGGGCAAGGCTGGTTACTCCCTCCGCCAGCTGCCATTTTCCGGCCGGGTCCTCGACAAAATCGTGCTCACTAAGGATCTTCAGAGTTCCGATCATCCTGTTAAGCTCGTGGTCATCGCGGAAGCGTGGGATGGCAACGCGATTGCCGCCGCTATCAACCGGTTCCTGCGACTGGCCGCGGGACACGACCCGGAGAGCGTCACTGTCGCGGGCGGAGCCACCGTTGCTGCAGGCGGAGATGGCGCGATCATCGCCTTTGTTGGCCACAACGGTCTGATGGACTTCCCCACACCGTATCGTCCCGAGGTTCGCCCGGGCGCTCTTCCAGGGAGTTCGATCATCCTCGCCTGCGCCAGCAAGCCATACTTTTCCGACCTGATCCGTGCCGGCGGCTCCCACGCACTTCTGCTCACCACAGGGTTGATGGCTCCTGAAGCCTATTCTCTTGAGGAAGCGTTGCGCACATTCGCCACCGGCGGATCAACCATGGACGTGAGGCAGGCGGCTGCCGCTGTCTACGATCGCTTTCAGCATTGCGGTCTGCGCGGCGCCCTGCGCTTGTTTGCGTCGGAACCGTAGATCGCGAATCCCGCCTTCGCTGCCGCCGGCGGCGACGAGAAATCTCCGCGGCAACCATCGACCCCCCACAAATTCGGGTGTATACTACTTCCCACTCAGTTGCGAAAATCGAAATCCGAAAGGAGCGCACACCATGGCTGCCAAGATCCTTCAAGTCAACTTCAAGCTGAACGTTTCGGCCACCGAATACGGCCAGCTTTGCCAGTCGATCGCCCAGGTCTTCGCCGACGTCCCAGGTCTTCGGTGGAAGGTTTGGATATTAAACGAACAAGAGAAGGAAGCCGGGGGCATCTACTTGTTTGAGAGCGAGGAGGCGCTGAACAATTATCTGTCCGGCCCGCTCGCGGCCAAGGTAAAGAGCATCCCCGCGCTGTACGACGTGAACGTCAAGGTGTTCGATGTCATGGAAGAGGTGACGGCGACGACGCGCGGTCCGGTCACAGCGATGGCGGCGGCGCACTGACGGTCGCGGCACTTTTGCCTTTTGCCTTTGTCACTTCGCGGCCGCCGTCGCCGCGAGTTGTATTCCATCCCCGTACTTCGCCAGATCCGGAATCGTGACGGGCAGCCGGCCGCGAATGGGCATCTCGCCGAACAGCGCCTTCACCGCCGCTACTTCCGATGGCGGCACTGTGCTGTAGGTGGTCAGATAGGCAGCGACTTTGGGAAAGCTGCTCAGCAGGTACGGGCTTCCCAGCGAAATAAGTGTTACCGGCTTGCCGGAGGCGATCAGCGTCTCCAGCATTTTCGGGAATCCCGCGGGCAGCGCCACATTGCTGCGCGCCGCCGCCACCGAAACGAACGCCCCCACCACCGTGGCGTCACAGAACCCGGTGCGTTGTACCGCCACGTCCAGCGCGGCGTCGGGCAGCGAGGGGTCGAGCGTCAGCACCAGCGCGTCCGGGCTGCGCTTGTGCACTTCCTGCGTGAAGGCCAGGCCCTCGTTCGAGTAGTGGCTTTCCGCCAGCATCAGGAAACAGGTCTTTGCCGGCGCCCGCAACGGGATCTGCGACTGCTCATTGCGCAACAGCGTCACCGAACGGTCCGCCACTTCCTGCGCGCGGTCGTTGGCCTCGGGGGAATTCACCACGTCGTCGATGGCTTCCAGATCCACCAGACGCCCGCGATCCAGCCCCACCTTGATCTTGGCGGCCAGCACGCGCGCCACGCTCTGCTCGATGCGTTTTTGCGAAATCCGCCCCTTGCGCACCGCCGCCACGACCGCATTGATTGCCACGTCCGCATCCGGCGGCATCAGGATCACGTCCGCGCCGGCCTCGATCGCGCGGACCGAAGCTTCCGCGTCGCCGAAGTTCTTGACCACCGCGCCCATGTCCATGGCGTCGGTGACGATCAGCCCGCCAAAGCCCAGCTCCTCGCGGAGCAGCTTGGTCAGCACGGCGGCGGAAAGCGTCGACGGAACATCGGCCGGGGCCAGCGCGGGAACCGAAATGTGCGCCGTCATCACGGCGTCCACGCTTTTGGCGATGGCGGCGCGGAACGGAACCAGCTCCACTTCATTCAGGCGCTGCCGGTCCACGGTGATCGTAGCCAGTCCCAGATGCGTGTCGGTGGCCGTGTCGCCGTGGCCAGGAAAATGCTTGACGGTCGTCAGGACGCGATTGCGACGGTCGGAGTCCGCGCCTTCAATGTACGCCTGCACGTGCTGCGACACCACCTGCGGGTTTTCTCCGAATGACCGGATATTAATGATGGGATTATCGGGATTATTGTTGACGTCGGCGTCGGGATAGAAGATCCACTGCACACCCAGCGCCCGTGCTTCGCGAGCCGTCACGGCTCCTTCATACTTGGTCAGCGCCGGGTCGCCCGCCGCCGCGAAGGCCATGGCATGCGGGAACACGGTGGTGCCATTTACGCGCATGGACGCCCCGCGTTCGAAATCGCCCGAAACCAGCAGCGGCAGCTTGCTCATGCGCTGCAAGCGGTTCACAAACGCCGCCAGCTCGTGCGGCTCGGCGCGCGACACGAGGCGTCCCTGCGCGACGTTCACCAGAATCAGCCCGCCTACATGCACGTCGCGGATCAGGTGCACGAACTTGCGATACTCCCGCGTGCTGGTGCTGATGGAGTGCCCGCTGAAGGGAATCATGACGAGCTGCGCCACCTTATCGCGCAAGCTCAGCGACTTCATCCAGCGGCTGACGCTCTTCTGCGCCGTGCGGTCACGGACCGGGGCCGCGGCGAAGGCAAGCGACACCGCTAGCAAGGCCATGACGAGCACAGCCAACGGCAGCAACCAGCCCGCGCGCATCCAGACGGGGAAACGCGGGCCTGCCGCTCCGCCGCGCCGCGCCGTCGCTCTCATCCGGCCTGGTGCGCCTTGTTGGCTCTCAGGACGCCCTCGGATTCCACGGTCTTGCGCTGGGGCTGCCGGCTCAGGAGCCGCCGCACCGAACGCAGCAGAAATCCCAACTCGCCCGCGCTTTTCGAAAGCACCACGTCGGCGCCCGTGGATTGCTCCGTCAACCCCAGCGGCTCCACGAATCCCGAGAGCAAAATGATGGGCAGATCGGGGCGCAACTGGCGCAGGCGCGCAATCAGCTCCGTGCCGTCCATGTTGGGCATGCGGAAATCCGTGATGACCAGATCCACCGGCTGGGAGGCGAACACTTCCAGCGCTTCAGCTCCGGTCAGACGCGTGTGCACCACGTACCCCAGCTCTTCGAGAACCGTGCGGCGCGCCACTAAGCCGTGCGGATTATCGTCAACGAGCAAAATCGTCGCGTTCGGATGTGCCGGCCCAGATGATATTTTCATGGAACGGTGCGAGGTTAACAGAGATGTGACGAAAGTGTCAACGATCCTGCATCGAATTGCAATGAAGCACTTTCGAAAGCTTGACTTTATTCCACTTCGCGAGACGCCTTATTCCACCTCGCGCGGCGCCTTGTACCCGGCCTTGGCAATGATCGAATACTTGACCGGTTTGCCCTTCTCGTCGGTCACGCGCAGCGGCTCATTTGTCGCCGGATTCACCAGTTCGACCTTAATTTTGCGGAATGAGCCGTCCTTGGCCTGGTTGGTGGACGAGTAGGCCAGCGAGTACTGGTTCCGCAGCGAGTGCGAAATGGCTTGATAGATCTGCGGGAACTCACCAAAAAAGCGCGGGAAAAACGACATGCCGCCGGTTTCCTTGGAGAAGGTCTTCAGCTCATTTTCGGCTTGCAGGTCGGTTATGTTCTGGTTGGGCAACCCGCCGTACATACTCACCATCTGCTTTATCCCGATGGCGTAAATGGGCACAGCAGCGTCCTGAATGGCTTTGCGGGCTTTGTCAAAGGTGAGCTTGCTGAAGGTGTCGATTCCCGTTGCGATTAGCACGATCGCCTTCCGGCCTTCGATCCCGCTCATCCGGTCCTCGGTATCGGCGAGCGCATCAAACATGTTCGATTCCGAAAAACCCGGAATGCGCAATTGTTGCATGGCCTCGTATGCCTTGCGCTTGTCGCTCGAAAAGTCGGAAAGAATATACTCCCTCAGGTCGTAGGAAATCACCGCCACGTAGTCATCCGGCTTCAAGGTCTGCAAGAAGCCGTACGAGGCGGACAGGGTCTGATACCAGACCGAGCTCCAGTATCGCTGATAGCGGGCGCTGAACTCGATCAGCATGCAGACCGTCATGGGCGCTTCCCCGATGTTGAAGTTCGAAATCTGCTGGGGAACGTTGTCCTCGAGAATCCGGAAGTTGCCGCGTGGAATGTTGGGGATAGGGTTGCCCCTGTTGTCGAGCACCGCCACATCCACGTTGACCACGCTGGTATCGACCTTGAACGCCGGGGCCCCCGGCGGCAGGTCGGCTTTGTTACGGTTGCTCAGCTTAGAGGGAATGGGCGCCTGGTTGGCGTCGGCCGGTGCGTTCGCATCCGTCTTGCGCGGCTTGGCTACGGTGTCCCCAACGTCCTTATTCGGACCCTCTTGCGCCAGCACGCAGCCCAGCGGCCATAACATCAGCAGAACCAAGGAAATTTTCTGTAAGGTACGCATACACCTGCCCTCACGTTGCATGATATCTCATAAGGACGATCCGACACCGCAGGAGGTTTCCCTGCCCGCGGCACCCCTATCTTGGACGTCAAACCCCACTGGTGTCGCTGGGCCGGCCAGACAAAACAAGGTCGGCGTATTATGCTGACAGGTTGGCGTTTCGGGGGGAGAGGAGTGGCTATGAACCCTTTGGTGGTGAAGCCCGGGGCAGCAAGCGGCGAGGTTTTGCGCGTGACGCAGGAGCGCGCCGGGTGGCAGACGATTTCGTTACGGCTGATCCGGCTGGCGAAGGGCGCGAGGCACGCCATCGCGCAGCCCGGTGAGGAACTGGCGCTGGTGATGTTGGGCGGGCAGGCGGCGGTTCGCGCGGGGGGACAATTTTGGGGGAGCTTGGGTGGCCGGGCCAACGTTTTCGCCGGAATGCCGCACACGCTTTACCTGCCGGTTGGCACCGAGCGTGTCGAAATTGAGGCGTTGACGGATTCGTGCGAGGTTGCAGTGTGCGGGGCGCGCGCGAGCCGACAGTTTCCGGCAGTGGTGATCGAGCCAACGGCCGTGGAAGTGGAGATTCGAGGCGGCGCCAACGCGACGCGGCAGATCAACCACCTCGTGAAACCAGAGTTTCCGGCGGATCGATTGCTGGTGGTGGAAGTGTACACGCCGAGCGGAAACTGGTCGTCGTATCCGCCGCACAAGCACGACGCGCATAATCCTCCGGGAGAAGTGGATCTGGACGAAATCTACTTTTACAAGATTTCGCAGCCGGAAGGGTTTGCCATTCAGCGCGTTTACACGCGCGACGGACGGCGCGACGAGACGCTCACGGTTCGCGATAACGAAGTAGTGCTGATTCCGGAGGGCTACCATCCGGTGGTGGCGGCGCACGGTTACGATTGCTACTACCTGAATGTGCTGGCGGGTTCGGCGCGGTCTATGGCGGCGAGCGACGATCCGGATTATGCGTGGGTGCGCGGGACGTGGAACGCGAAAGATCCTCGCCTGCCTCTGGTATCCTGAGACCCTCGCGTGGACATCACCATTTTGGGCCGGATTGGCTACGACCTCTACTCGGAAGAACCGCACGTTCCACTGCCCCAGGTGCGGCGATTCTCGCGGTACCTGGGCGGATCGAGCGCGAATATGGCGGTCGGGCTGGCGCGCCTGGGCGCGAGCGTCGGCATTATCGCCAGCCTGGGCACGGACAGCCTTAGCGAGTTTCTGATTCAATTTCTCCGCGCGGAAAAGGTGGACACGAGCCGTGTGCAGAGAGCGCCCGGATTCCTGCCATCGCTGGCCCTGACGGAGGTTTCGCCGCCGGATCACTTTCCGCAAGTGTTTTACCGTCGCGATCCCGCCGATACGAGGCTGGAAGTGACGGACGAGGATCTGCACTATATTGGCGCGAGCCGGATGTTTATCACCAACGGCACGTCACTGTGCGCGCCGCCATCGCGGGAATCGACCTATCGGGCGCTGGAGCGCGCGAAGGAAGCGGGCTGCCGCGTGGTGCTGGATGTGGATTACCGGTCGATGTCCTGGACGAAACCGGAAGATGCAGGAATGGCCGTGCGGCTGGCGCTGCCGTTTGTGGATGTGCTGATCGGAAACGATCTCGAATTGAAGCTGGTAGCTGGTGCGGGTGGACTGGATGAGGCGGTGACCAAGCTGCGACCGCGGGTTCCGATGCTGGTTTCGAAGCTAGGGGACAAGGGGACGCGGGTCTGGGTTGGCGACGAACCGGTGTTTCTGGCGCCTTATTCGGTGCCGGTGGTTTCGACGATTGGAGCGGGCGACGGATTTGCATCCGGCTTTCTGTTTGGTCTTGTGCGAGGGCTGCCGGTGATCGAGTGTCTGCACTACGGAAACGCGGCGGCGGCGGTTGTGGTGAGCCGGTTGAGCTGCTCGGAGGCCATGCCGACGCTGGCCGAGGTGGAACAAATCATCCGGGAGCAGCGCGGAACGCGGGGAGATTGAACGGACAAATGTTTTGCAGCAAGCAGTTTCTTTCGGACGCGGTGATTGCGCGGTTGGTGGACGCGAGGGTTAGCGATCCCGACTTTGCGTTGCGAGTTGCCGGGCGCCGCAAGCGGAGGGAGCGCCTCGCGCCCGACGGGAAGCTGAACATTCTGGCAGCGGACCATCCGGCGCGGGGAGTGACCAAAGTTGGCGATGACGCGCTGGCGATGGCGGATCGCCGCGACTATCTGGCTCGCATTTGGCGCGTGCTGATCAGCAACCGGGTGGACGGGTTGATGGCCACGATGGACATCCTGGAAGACCTGCTCACGATCGACGGATTCGTGCGGGACGCGGGCGGTCCACCGTCGCTGGACGAGAAGGTGCTGATCGCAAGTTTGAATCGGGGTGGACTGGCGGGGGCATCCTGGGAGATGGACGATCCGATCACGGGACCATCGCCGGCAACGTGCGCCACATGGCGGCTGGATGGCACGAAGATTTTGTGGCGGGTGGCGGATGGCGAGGCGGGCTCACTGAAGACCATGCTCGCCAGCGCACAAGCGATTACCGAGGCCAACGCTTTACGGCTGCCGACATTCCTGGAACCGCTGCCGGTGACGAAAGGCGACAAGGGCTACGCGGTGGTAAAGACCAGCGAGGCATTGGCGCGCATCGCGGGCGTGGCCTCCGCGCTGGGCGACAGCAGCCGTTATTTGTGGCTGAAGCTGCCGTATTGCGACGGGTACGAAACGGTGGCGCGCGCAACTACGCTGCCGATCCTTTTGCTGGGTGGCGAATCGGCGGGAAGTCCGGCGCCGTTCTTGAATCAACTGGCCGCGGCGCTCGCGTCGGGACCGAATGTTCGTGGCGCCCTCGTGGGCAGAAACGTTTTGTATCCGGGTGACGAAGATCCGCTGGCTGTGGCCGCGGCCGCGGGTGGAATTATTCATGATGGGATGCCGGCAGAAGAAGCGTTGCAGTCGTTCGCGGCGAATCGGGGACGCGACATGGACTACCTGTCGCGGCACATCTGATCACGCGTTGAGGAGGGCGGAATGAGCACACGGCGCGTAACGATGGCCCAGGCTCTCGTGGGCTTTCTCAAGAACCAGTACGTGGAGCGGGATGGACAAGAGCAGGCGTTTTTTGCCGGCGCTTGGGGGATATTCGGCCACGGCAACGTCGCTGGCTTGGGGCAGGCGCTACTGCAAAATCCGGATTTCCGCTATTACCTTTGCCGCAACGAACAGGCGGCGGTACACATTGCGACGGCGTTTGCGAAGGCGAAGAATCGTCTGTCGACTTTCGCATGCATTTCTTCGATCGGACCGGGCGCGACCAACATGATTACTGGCGCGGCAACGGCGACAATCAACCGCATTCCGGTGCTGCTACTTCCCGGAGACATTTTCGCGCGGCGGAACGTGGCCCCGGTGTTGCAGCAGTTGGAGTCCGAGCACAGCCAGGACGTGTCGGTGAATGACGCGTTCAAGCCGGTTTCGCGCTACTGGGACCGCATCAACCGTCCGGATCAGTTGCCGTGCTGCCTGGTGGAAGCGATGCGCGTGCTGACTTCGCCGGCGCAAACGGGCGCGGTCACGCTGGCGCTCCCGCAGGATGTGCAGGCGGAGGCTTGGGATTATCCGGCGGAGATGTTTGAGAAGCGCGTTTGGTATGTCGCACGGCCGGAACCGGAACGCGCGGTGCTCGCGCGAGCGGCGGAAATGATCCGTACGGCGAAGCGGCCGGTCATTATCGCTGGCGGTGGCGTGATTTACAGTGATGCGGTGGCGGCGCTAGCGCAGGTCGCATCACGCACGGGGATTCCGGTTGGTGAAACGCAGGCCGGCAAAGGATCGTTACCGTTCGATCATGCGCAAAGTCTTGGCGCCATCGGAGTGACTGGAACGCCGGGCGCGAATATCGCGGCGCGCGAGGCGGACCTGGTGATTGCGATCGGGACGCGGCTGAGCGATTTCACGACTGCATCCAAGACGGCGTTTCAGAATCCCGATGTGCGCTTCCTCAACATCAATACCAACGAAACGGACGCGTACAAGCATGGCGGCCTCCCGGTGATCGCCGATGCGCGTACCGCGATCGAACAGTTGGGCGCGGCGGTTGCGGGCTATCGCGTCGACGATGAATACACGCATTGCATCACTCACTGGAAGCAACAGTGGGAGCAGGAGACGGATAGGCTGTTTGGATTGCGGCATGGCCCGCCGATCAGCCAGGGCGAGATCATCGGCGCAGTGAATGGATATTCGCGGCCCGAAGATGTTGTGGTGTGTGCGGCCGGCAGCCTGCCGGGCGACCTGCACAAACTGTGGCGCACGCGGCAGCCGAAAGGCTATCACCTCGAGTATGGTTATTCGTGTATGGGCTACGAGATCGCGGGCGGGCTGGGAGTGAAGATGGCGGACCCGTCGCGCGAGGTTTACATCATGGTTGGCGACGGCTCGTTTCTGATGATGTCGTCAGAAATCACGACGTCGATTCAGGAAGGATACAAGCTCAACCTCATTCTGCTCGATAACCATGGATTCTCGAGCATCGGCGGATTGTCGCGAGCGGTGGGATCGCAGGGCTTCGGAACGGATTACCGTTTTCGCCGCGGCGAAACTGGCCAACTCGATGGCGAATACGTGCCCGTGGACTTTGCCGCGATTTGCCAGGGGCTCGGCGCGTGCACGGTGCGTGCCAGGACCCACGAAGAGTTCGCCAATGCGCTCGAGAACATGCGGCACAACGACCGGACGAGTGTGGTGGTGATCGAGGTTGATAAAGAGGTGCGCGTGCCCGGGTACGAGTCGTGGTGGGATGTGCCGATTTCCGAAGTATCCGACATCGAGAGCATCCGGCTGGCGCGCGCGGAATACCAGCGTGCCGTCAAGAAGGAGCGGCGGCACGAGGTGGCCGCAAGTGAGAGGTAATGCCGGCGTGCTGCCGATATGAAGAGTTATCGGCCCGCCTCTGCTGCTTCTGCGGCGGCGCACTCCCCATGTCCGCAATTACAGGCAATTGACGGGCGGTTAGCGGACCCCTCGCAATAAGCTCCGCAATACTTACTCCCCGTTACCGCTGGACAGTTGCAACCAGGATGAGCACACTTGGCGGTTTTCTTTTCAGCCATAACCCACCTCCTGCCCAAGTTCAATACCACGGCGGGGTGCCGAGTGCAAGGGTGGCTGGTGAGTTATGATCCAATTCGACGGCTAAGTCTTGATCTTCGACCCCCAAGCGAATTTGTTGTAACTAATGATGTAACTGGTGAGCCGGGCGGGACTCGAACCCGCGACCCTTTGCTTAAAAGGCAAATGCCCGAACTCCTGCAACCCCTATGTTTTTGATTCTACGTTTGCCATTTGGTGGTTTGGGTGGCAAATCGGGGGCAAGGTGGCGAGTTTTGCGCTAGGTTTTGCGCTACCCTCCTCTCCAAAGAGACTGCACAACTGCGACTTAAATAGGCGCGGGAAATGAGAAGAATGCGGCGAGGACTGACAGTCCAGTCGATGCGGCGTTCCGCACCACGAAATGTAGCATGAGTATGTGCCAGGACTATCACGCTCGTGCCGTCAGGGAATACACACCAAACAGGCACCAATGGCCCACCGTAGAATACGGGGAGCCGAGCTGCCACTGCGGCACCACAAGTGCAGAGAACCTTGTCTAGGAATTTTATCTGTGAGCGATGCGGTGAGACGGTCGAAGTGTCTGACCTCGACGAAGCGCGATGCTCGAGATGCGGTGCCGTGTTCACGGCGACCGCAATCGATGAGATACGGACCAGGGAAGTGTCCCGCACTCCGGCAGCTACCATGCAACTCGCAATTAGAATGCTGAATCGATCGGCGAAGTGGATTGAGGGCCAAAGAACCTTCCGCGCCCTGGTACCCGTCTACGGTTGCGACGGCTTCGACATGCTCTTTCCACTCGCAGCGATTTGCCAGCTTGCCAAATCGCAAAGGATCCGCGTTTCACCGATCGAGCAAAGCGATGCGCTCTGGATTCCAAAGCCTAAGACCGCACAGCGTTCATCTTAACGATACAACGCGGGCGGCAAAAGCCCGGTGTATCAAATCGGCGGACCGCGGTCGGCACAACTGGCTCTGAAGCTTATATTCTGAATGGTGCCATGCCGATGATCGAAAAGATCCTGTTTCCGGTGGACTTCTCCCAATCCTGCGTGGCCATGGCCCCTTACGTGAAACGGGCCGCGCGGACATGTTCGGCGCCCAGGTGAGCCTGGTGCACGTATGTGATCTTGTAAGCCACAACGGATTCGAACTTTATGTGCGACCTCTTCAGGGGATCGCCGACGAGCACTGGTGGTATTGGCGAGGACAAACTCAAGTCGTTTCTCGCATCCGAATTCCCACCTGCGACATGCACGAGAATACTGCGCTCGGGGGAGGCGGCCGCGCAGATTGCGGAGGTGGCGAGGTCCGGCGAATTCGATCTCATCGCGATGCCGACGCACGCCGGCCGATTCCGGCGCATGCTCCTGGGATCGACCACGGCAAAGGTATTGGATGATGCCGACTGCATGGTGATGATCACCGAGCACACCGAAACGAAGTTCCCGCGGCGTTTGGAGCACCGTGTGTGGGTTTGTGCAATTGGTTTAAGCCAGGATTCGGAACGCGTGCTGCGTCTGGCTAGCCGCGCAGCCGCTGAGTCGGGCGCTCCGTTTTCGGTGATTCACGCCACCCGCGAAGAGGCCGCACTGGACGCGCGGCGACGGCTGGATGGACTTCTTGGGAAGACCGGATGCGGGGCGTCGGTCGAAATCGCGATCGGTCTAGTGAAGAAGGCCCTGCTAGAAACTGCACACCGGTTTGCCGCCGACGCGCTTATCGTTGGAAGAAAGCCGCCAACAGGTGCTTTTGGCCGATTGCGGGACCTCACATATAGCCTGATTCGAGATTCGCCGTTCCCGGTGCTGAGTGTGTGAGCCCGTGCCTGCAGGCGATTACCGTTCGAGTTCCTCTTGCGGCGATAAGACAGAAGCTCGGGTTCAGTTCACATTTCGATCAGAACCGCAGCAATCGGCGATGCCTCTTTTGTTCCAGCCCTTCGTCTTAGCAAAGAATTCGCCCAACGGCGAAGACGTCCGAAAAACGGCGAATTGGCGGACAGGCACAATTTTCAATATTCGTACGAGGGAAGATGTTAGAGAGTTTCAAATGCGGTTTTCATTGTCAGGCACTACCGCTAGCGAACCGGGGCACCCACACATCATAAGCCTGAAACTGCATGACATGAACCAACTCTTCAATTCGATGGACCCGTCTCCTTTCATTGAAAAGGATCTCGACGACGACGCGGAAGAATTCGTCGTAAGCTGGGCCCAAGAATTCTCTCCTAACGCTCCGGTCAAATTGCGTATCTACTTGGACCAGTGGCCGGCAGAAGACCCCAAAGAACTGATCAGGACGGCAATTCACAACCATTTTGCCCACCGTGCTGAAATCACTGACCTGGAGTTCAAGCGCCTCCTAAGCCAGGGCCGCACCAGTCTTTTCATCGGGCTGGTGTTCTTGGCTGCGTGTCTGCTCCTCAGCAAGATGTTGTTAGGTCATGAGGCGGGCACTTGGGCTGCCGTCGTGCGGGAGAGCCTTACGATTGCTGGATGGGTCGCCATGTGGCGACCGATGCAGATCTATCTTTATGATTGGTGGCCTGTGCTACGACTGAGGCGGATTTATACCAAGCTGAGCCAGATGTCCGTGGAACTTGTCCCAACAGGCAAGAGTTGAGTACGCAAAACAAGGTTGGGATGAATCCTCGATTTTCAGGTGCGGGCATCGGCCTTTTTCGATTGGGCTGTTTCGAGGTCACACTTCACGAATCACTGGTGGCGGAAGGCCCTGCCCGGCAGAATCACCGTGGTGCCATAAATGGAGTGGTTCTCGACAGCGAGTGGCGCGTCATTGGCATGGTCAAGTGAAAAGGTGGCCGCCCTGGACTTCCTCTGTGAACCAGCGTCAGATTCTATGCAATGCCTTTAATGCGTCCCCAAGGGACTGGCGTCTCTTAAAAAAGTTCTGCCACGGGTCAGAACCCGCGAGATGCTTCTCGAAATTGCCCAGATTGAATCGCGACGGATCAAGCGACGGTTTCACATCCTGCCACCGAAGCGGCATTGAGAAGGGCGCCTTCTCGCGGCGTCGTACAGAATAGGGTGCTACTACAGTTGCTCCAAATGCGTTTCGGAAAGCATCCAGGTATACACGATCGCGTCGCGCCCGCAGGCGTTGCTCGACTGTCAACGTATCCGGATGGGCGGCCGCCAACCGCTTGCCAAATTCCTCTGCGAAGGAAAGTACCTCATCGAAGTCCGGTCCCACTTGAATCGGCAAGAAAACGTGCAGTCCCCGGCTGCCGGAGGTTTTGGGAAAAGAGACGAGGTCCAGTGCTTCCAGCGCGGCCTTCAACAGCAGGCCCGCCCTGGCCGCGTCGGCGAATTCACCAGAGCCGGGATCGATATCGAAGACTACCCAATCGGGCTGATGCGGATGGCTTGCGCAGCTACCCCAAACATGCACCGGAATGCAACCGAGATTCACAAGGGCGATTTCCGTCTCGATCAGCCCTCCAACAACGTAGTGAACGGCTCGTTTCTGATGATGGATCAACTTGATTGGAGTCGCTGCGGGCATGCCTTTCGGTGCTTCCTTCTGATAGAAACACTGGCCGCGCATTCCGTCCGGACAGCGTTCGAGCGAGAGCAGCCGATCCTGAACGTACGGCCGGAGTTTCGGAAAGACACTTTCATAGAAGCGGGCAAGCTCGCGCTTCGTATAGCCCTCTTCCGGCCAAAACACTTTATCGGGATGCGTCAGGAGCGGTTCGGCGATCATTTCGCCTCCGGGAGTATGATGTCTTGTGAGCGTTTATCGTCACGGAGACCGAGAAAGACCGGTTGCCGGAGTTTTCGATCATCGGTCCATTCTTCGTAAGCAATTTGAGCCACCAATCGCGGCGCCAGATACGTAACGTTCTTTTCGCGTGGCGGATCAACAACGGCCGGCCTCATCCTCACGAACGGTTGAAAGGTTCGAAAGAGCCGCGCGAGCGACTCCTGCGTGAACCCGGTCCCGACCTTGCCAACGTAGTGGATCTTGTCTTGATCGTGGGCTCCGAGCAGGATCGCACCAAAGTACCGGCGGGATCCCGATGGGGCCGTGTAACCCACAATGATGAACTCGTCTTCCTGATGGACCTTGACCTTCAGCCAGTTGGTCGATCGTCCCTCGATATAAGGCGCTGACCTGTTCTTTGCGACGACACCCTCATAGCCCTCGCGCTTGGCGACTTCGAAGGCTTTGAGCCCATTCGCGGCTAGCATCACCGATGAAAACACTTCAGATCGCTGCCGGCCAGTCTTTCCGATGATCTCCTCAAGGGCTGAGCGTCGGACGGTGAGCGGCTGGGCGCGAAGATCGAGGCCGTCCCTGTAGAGGCAGTCGAATACCGCATACCTCGGTTCGGATTTCAAATTCTGAAGAAGCTGGAACCGGGAGATGCCCTGGCGATCGAATGCAACCAGTTCTCCGTCGAGCAGCAAAGTGTGCGCTGGAAGATTCGCAACGGCTTTGGCCACGCTTGAGAACATCTGCGTCCGGTCTTTGGAGTTGCGTGACAACAATGTGACGTGAGCCCCCTCCTTGTATGCGAGGATGCGATATCCATCGTATTTCTCCTCATACGCCCAACCAGGCTTATCGAAAGGCTTTTGAACGAGAGTGGCAAGCATCGGACGAACACGAAACGGGATGTGATCGCGCGAAGTCATTTGGCGCAATCTGCCTAAGCTGCTTCTGCTGGGTTGGACGGTGACAACAAGCGGTCCAGCTCACCGCGGTCCAACGTCTCCTTGCGGGTCAGCTCCGCGGCAACCCGGTCCAGTTCCGCCCGCCGCCGGATCAGAATCGCCTTCGCCCGGGTGTAGATTTCACCTATGATACGGCGCGCTTCTTCGTCGATTATCTGCGCGGTCTGTTCGCTGTAGTTGCGTTGCTCGGCCCCGAACGGCGTCTGCAGAAACCGCGACTGCGCCGGCACACCCCATGTCAACGGGCCGAGCTGCGCGCTCATGCCGAAACGCGTTACCACCTGCCGCACCAGTTCGGAGGCGCGCTCCAGGTCGTTGGATGCGCCGGTCGAAGTCACTCCCTCGTAGACGATCTCCTCGGCTGCTCGCCCGCCCAGCATCACTGTGATCTGATCCTCGATCTCCGGTTGGGTCATCAGATATTTCTCGTGCAGCGGCAATTGCAACGTATAGCCCAGGGCCCCAATGGTCCGTGGAATGATTGATACTCTGTACACGGGATCGGCATGCTCGACCGAGAGTGCCACGAGCGTGTGCCCGGTCTCGTGGTACGCCACGCGTTCCTTCTCATCTGCGCTCATCACCTGCTTCCGCTTTTCCAGACCGAGCATCACCCGCTCGATGGCTTCCTCGAAGTCGCGCATTTCCACTTCGGCCGCCCCGCGCCGCGCGGCCAACAAAGCCGCCTCGTTCACAATTGTCGCGAGGTCCGAGCCCACCATGCCCGGTGTCCGCGCAGCGATGGTATTCAAATCCACGCTCGCCGCCACTTTGACATTACGCACATGCACTCGCAGGATTGCCTCCCGTCCTGCCAGGTCCGGCCGATCGAGAGTCACCTGGCGGTCAAACCGCCCTCCTCGCAGCAGCGCTGGGTCCAGCACCTCGGGAGTGTTGGTGGCGGCCATGATGATCACGCCTTCGGAAGTGTCGAAACCGTCCATCTCCACCAGCAACTGGTTCAACGTCTGCTCTCGCTCGTCATTACTCAGCAGCACGCCGCCGGCTGAGCGCGACTTGCCGATGGCGTCCAGTTCGTCAATGAAGATGATGCATGGCGCTTTGCTCTTGGCCTGCACGAACAGGTCGCGTACTCGAGCCGCGCCAACCCCTACGAACATCTCAACGAACTCCGAACCCGAGATGGAAAAGAAGGAGACTCCGGCTTCGCCTGCCACCGCCTTGGCTAGCAGCGTCTTACCCGTACCGGGCGGTCCAACGAGCAGCACACCCTTGGGAATTCGACCGCCCAGCGCCTGGTACTTTTTCGGGTGTTTCAGAAAATCCACGACCTCGACCAGTTCGGCCTTGGCTTCATCCACCCCCGCCACATCCGCGAAGGTGACCTTGTTCCGCTCCGACTCATCATGGATTTTGGCGCGGTTCTTGCCGAAGGTCAGCGGACCGCCCGCCTGCCCCATCCGCTGCATGCCCACCCGGTAAATCCACGCCAGAAAAACCAACGGGAGCACCCAAGAGGCCAGAACATACAGCCATCCCCAGCTACTTTCCGTCTTCCCGGAGAACTTGACTCCGTGGGCTTCCAATTCTTTCAAAACCGCTGTCTCATCCATCCCGGGCAGGCGCGCGGCTGTCAGGATTTGCGGCCCAGGAGCCTTCCCCGAAGCGGTTTTCTCTTCTTTCAACACTCCGACTAACTTCTTCTCGGTGATCTGGACCTCTGCCAAATGCCCGGCCTGCACCTGCGCCAGAAACTCGCTGTACGGAACTTCTTTTGGCCCTGGGCCGGCAAAAGTCCTGCTGAGCACGTAAATCAACGCTACCGCCGTCAGTACGTTGGCAGCCGTGTATAACCACTGATTCCTTTTCGTCTTATCCATATTCAGTCCTCCATCGGACTAACGTTACTGTGCGACCCAAATCGGCTCTTCAGTACTCGGCCGTGCCTTTCTGGCGACGATTTCGAGAATGTGGCGCCGCAATTTGGCGTCCACGTGGTTCGGGTCAATCGGGCAAGGTAGATCCATCTCGGCTACCAGGGCCCTGGTTTCCTCTTCATGATGACGCTTTCCATGGCGCTCATGCTCGCCAATGATAATCACTGAAGCCGGCAACACGTCAACGTGGAGTTCCTCCGATTTGAAACCAGCAACATCCACCGTAAAGTGCAAGTCTTCGTCGGTTTCGGTTAGTTCAATCTGGGGACGACAGAGTAGCTCGCTTTCAGCAGCGAGCCAGTCATCTAACGAGTGACCGCCCTTTTGCCCTCGGTGCTCGAACAACTCGTAAGCGCGGGTACGCACCCGATCCATGATGCGTTTGACTGCTGATTTTAATCCTCCATCCGCCTGCGCATTGCAAATCGTAACTGTCGACATTGGCTGCGTTCCTTTCCTAGTGATGCACAGGCAAAACAATTGCCAACCTTCGCATTGAGAACTAGACACTTATGATTGGGCAAGGTGATTGATTAATGATCGAATAGGATGTCGCGCGTAATCGGCCAAGAGCCCCTGTTTGCATAGAACGGCCAATTACGACCAGGTCAGCGTTGTTGTTCTCAACAGCCAGTCTTACGACTTTTGATACAGCTCCACCCTCGATGTAGATAGCCGCATCAGGCACGCCACATCTCTGCGCCATCTCCGAAAGCCGTCCCTTTGCTTCGCCTGCCGATGCTTTTCGCAATTCCGTCTCCAAGTCCGACTCAAGGTAATACGTCTCCGGATCGAACCGAAAGGATGGTAGCGCATGTGCCAAAACGAGGTTGGCTTTGAATTCGTGTGCTAAATCCGATGCCCAGCGAAGTGCATCTACGTTGTCGACCTCGTCATTCACAGCACAGATTATCGAGCGAATGAAAACGGTTGGAGATCCCTTCATCTCTTCCACGTGCACGCCCGTCCAAACCGGCAGATGGGTATCGTGCAAGACCTTGGCCGTCACCGAGCCAAGAACAAAGTGTCTAAATGGACCGCAGCCCCGCGTGGCCATCATTATGAGATCGAATGATTCAGAATGAGCGAAGTGCACAATCGTGCTTGCCGGATCGCCATTGACGAGAACTCTTTTGACCTCATCATATTTGAGTTCATCAGCCATGAATGAATCCAGCCGTGTCTGAGTCAACGATCGCTGAGTGTCAAGAACATCGTCAAACCTCGTTCCGAGAGCTTCCATCGACAGATTAGGTGGAGGCATCACGTTGAGGAGAGTCATCTTCGCCTTGAAGTGACGCGCAAGCGCGGCGGCATACTGAGCCGTGACGCGGGACGCCGGCGAAAAGTCGGTCGGCAACAGAATAGTCGATATGCGGGGCATACCTAGGCCTCCACGTAGGAGAAGTGCATCCTTAGGGCCACTCCCCACAGCCGCAAGAACTTCGTCACGCCTGCCATGCAGTGCATTGCCGGATCGTCGACGGCAGCGAAGTTGCCAAGTATCAATCTGCGGCTATGCGATAACCTGTTGACGAAAGGAGACGGCATGGCGGATCGATCGATAATGGACACCACGATCTTGCTATTGAGCTCTGAACCTGTTGTGCGCTTGGTCATCAAGGAAACGCTAGAAGGGTCGGGATACACAGTTCTGGCGACAGGAGACATAGGAAACGCTGTAGACGAGTTGCATGAGTGCACACCTGATCTGTTGATAATTCACCCGTATGTCGCCGACGTGCCGGGACTTGAAGCAGCTAAATACTTGCACGGCAAGTGCCCAACAATGCGTGTTCTCATGGTGGCAGGTCTGATCGACGATGATCGCCTGGAAATTCGCGTAGAACTGCAGGGATTTAAGATTTTCCCAAAGCCATTTACTGCCGCCCAACTGGTCGCAGAGGTTAAAGAAGTGTTGGGTACGGCTGGTGAGTCAACAGGCTGACGTTTAACGGATGTTGATTTGCGTAGGAACCGATGGGGAGATATATGACCGCAGGCAAAGGAGTTACCCCAGGGGTACTTTATTGGAGCGACTTGAAATCGCTCTGCGCTTCAGTTGGCCCGTGCATCACGATCACCCTGCCAGCGTTTCATCGAACGAAGGGGAGGATGCCCGATAGTTCGTAGAAAGTAGCGACTCTCAAACCCCCGGCCATAATGGGCCGAGGGTCGATTTTTCTGCCAAGAAAAAGGAGAGAGTCGCTATGAAGAGACGATACCAGATAGAACAACAACGGGCCGTGCAGCAGTTCCGCCGGATCGCCATCGAACAGAATCCCAACATCCAGATGATCCTTCCGCTGGCCGAGATCGTCGGCTTGTTACAGCAGGGCGTGGGCAACTTGCTGCGGCAGGCTGGTCTGGAACTGATGCACCTGGTGATGGACGAGGAAGTAAAGTCGCTGGCCGGTGAGCGCCACCAGCAACACGAAGGGCGCAGGGCACAGCGTTGGGGCAAGGAAGATGGTTATTGCGTGGTGGACGGCCAGAAGGTGCCGATCCGCAGAACGCGCCTACGCACGGCTGACAAACGGGAACAGCATTTAGGCAGCTACGAATTGTTTCAGCGTAGTGGGCCAATGCAAGCGAGCGTGTGGGACAAGATGATGCGCGGACTCTCGACGCGCAACTACGGAGCCGTGGTGAAGGATTTCCAGAATGCCTACGGAATCGAGAAGTCGGCGGTTAGTGAGAACTTCATCGAAGCCAGCCGGGAGAAGGTGAAACAGTTGATGGAGCGGCCGCTGGGCGAGTTGCGCTTATGCGCGGTGCTGATCGACGGGACTCCATTCAAAGACCGGCAGATGATCGTAGCCCTTGGCATTGGCTGCGATGGAACCAAGACCGTGCTGGGCATCCGCGAGGGGGCGACGGAGAACGCGACCGTGGTGAGCGCTCTGTTGGGCGAGTTGGTGGAGCGAGGGTTGGACTTTTCGACGCCGCGGCTTTACATTCTGGACGGTGGCAAAGCGCTGCACGCGGCGGTGCGCCGCCATGCCGGGGAAGCGGCTTTCATCCAACGTTGTCAGGTCCATAAGAAACGGAACGTCGTGGATCACTTGCCCGACGAACATAAAGGCGATATCAAAAAGAAACTCCAGAACGCCTACGCCATGTCGGAGTACTCCGACGCCAAACGCGCCTTGGAGAAATTGCACCGTGAACTGATGGATCTCAATCCGAGCGCGGCGCGCAGCCTGGAAGAGGGCATGGAGGAGACGCTCACAGTCCATCGGCTGCGGGTACCGGATCAACTCCGCCGGACACTGAGCTGCACCAACGTCATCGAATCTGCCTTCTCCATCGTCGAAACCGTCTGCCGGAACGTGAAACGCTGGCAGCCCGGCGATCAGATCGAGCGCTGGGTTGGATCTGGATTGCTGGTTGCCGAGCGGCAGTTCCGCAAAGTCATCGGCCATCGCCAGATTCCAGTGCTCCTGTCCGCCATGACCAATGCGGTTTCCCAGAAGCCGATTGCGAAGCGAACTGCCGTCGCGTAGCCTATGAGGGTCGAGGGTCGCTAACTTTCAACGGAGATCCGGGCATTCTCACGAAGGGGAAACAATATATGATGTGCACACTGAAGTGGAGACGTTCCGTGACATTGTCGAAGCATCCAGATGACGTCCCATCCTTGAAAGCCTTACTCAATTCCAGATGGTCAGATGATCGATTCCCCGTCAACCTGGACGTATTCGATGATCCCAATAGTGATCCGTTAACGGTTCGACTTCTCGGGTCGCACAAAGACACCGAGGTCCTGTTGAACGGCAACGAAGTCTTCGATCTCGGCCAACCCGCCTCGAGTGAAATCACCTCTAACGAGATCGATATAACTATCCAAGGCCGGACCGAAAATTGAGGGTCGGGCGAGACTGGCGCCTTGGCATGGCGGTTTCTCCTTTCTCAGGCCGTTATAGAGCCCGGGGGTATTTCGCGGTGGGTTCCGGTCCGTCACTTCTTGCGAAGGCGGGACACCAGGAAGCCAAGGACCGCTCCCGCAGTGAACGCCAGTGCTAAAGAACTCACAGGATTATGCTTGATCTTGTGAAGAGTCTGGTCAACGCCATCCTCGACGGCGTATCGACCGCGCCTCAGAAGTCGTTCAGCCGCGGTTTTGCCGTCCTGGATCTTGTCGGAAACCGCGGCTTTCGCTCTGTTGACGCCTTCCCCAACTCGCTGGACAGTCTCTTTGATCTCGTTCCCGAGGGATGCGGCGGATTCGGCCTCAACCTCAGGACCGGTTTTGACAGTCGATTCGTCCAAGGCACTTGCCATGGTACTCTCCTCTCCTTATGAAGTACTGCAAATGCGTTGCCCAATTCGGAAACTGCGCGGCGGCGATGGCCGTCACCACCGATCGAGCCCACTTCTGGACTCCGTGTCCAACACTTCGCCACGTGGCCGAAGCGTTAAAGAGAAATGATCTGACCAGCCAATCTTGGGGCCCCTGGCTTGGATATTCGCCACCAGATACTGAAGAGCAATTGGCTCGACGTGCGGACCGCAACATGCTCGGCGTGAGAGCGTGGCGAACGTTTCGACCCCGAAGATTTCCCAGGAGACACGGCCAAACACCCCTGAGACTAAGCGTGCGATATTGTTCCTCAGCCCGCGCAAAGAGGATCACGGGTCCTTGCGAGAGATTCTGAACCACGCCAGCTGGGAAATTCATGATGCCTACCGCTTCCGAGAGGCGCTGGCGTGCCTTGACGCAAACGAGATCGGCGTTGTCATCACCGAACGCGACCTAACCGAACACTGCTGGCAAGATCTGCTGGATGCAGTGGCGACGATGTGTCATGGGCCGAATTTGATCGTTTCCTCCAGGCGCGCCGACGAACGGCTGTGGGCAGAGGTGCTGAATTTAGGCGGGTACGACGTGCTGTATACACCTTTTGAGGCATCGGAGACGATACCGGTTATCAGCCTGGCATGGCGGCAATGGAATTACAGGCGCGCCAAGCCCGTTAAGCGCAAAGTGACAAAGGCCACCGGTGTTGTTGCACCTGCACAGGCTGACTGACCGTTCAAGCGATTGCTGGCGGCGATCAAATCGCTGGTCGAGGAGTGTTGCGGTACCAACAATGTGGACCTCAGCAGGCCCGATTGTGTAATCGACGCCCATCCCGCCATTGCAGCGTTTGGAAGCAGCTCCTGAGCTACGGGTGGAAGCGCAATGGCGTACTCTGTGCGATGCAATCTGCATGCCACGCGACGACGGAAGCGCGAAGCACTCCCAAAGCGCAACATTAGGCGCATCTTGACTGTGCTCTTGGACTTTCGCGTCGGTAGGCCGTGTCCGGCGTCAACTATTCTTTTGGGTTGACGACAACTATTTCTCCCTATCAACGACAACTACTTTTTAGCTCTTAGGCGGGGCGCGGAGCGCCCGCCGCTGGGCGGAGGGCGAAGCCCGTTCCGCGGCCCGGTTTTTTTGTTTTTGGAGTACGAGGATCCGTGGCGGTGGGAACGTGAAAAACCTGCTTCTGGTTTTGCACGTTCCCATCCGCCGTCATCGCCGGAGCTGTGGAAATGTGGGAGGCTCGCTCGCTGTTGGCGAGATTTCCAAGGGGGCTCGTGGGAAGAGTGGGAAGCCTGCCTTTGGCTTTCCACTCTTTCCACAGACCCGGCATTTCCACAGCTCTTTTTCCTCCCGGCTTTTGGGTTTTGTGCGGACCTCCGCCTCATTCACTCTCGCCCTGGCTTTCCGCCTGTTGATTCTTCTTGGCGTGCTCCACCCGGTAACTCGGAATGTTCAGTTCGATGATCACGCTATGGTGCACCAGTCGGTCGATGGCTGCCGCCGTCATCATGGCGTCTTTGAAGATGGCTTCCCATTTGGAGAACGGCAGATTGCTGGTCATCAGTACGCTGCCGCGTTCGTAACGCTCGGCCAACAAGGTGAACACGACTTCCATGTCGTCCCGGCTCTGCTGCGAGTAGCCCAGATCGTCGATGATCAAGCCGTCATAGCGCCCCAGTCGTTTGATCTCCCGGCTCAACCGTAGGTCCCGCTTGGCGGCCAGTAAGTTCTGCATGAGCAAGGCGCACTTGGTGAAGTGCATCTTGCGCTCCCGCATCACCACCAGTTCCTGAGCCAGTGCCGTCAGAAGATGGCTCTTCCCCGATCCGGGATTCCCGAAAACCAAAACGTTCTCTTTCCGGTCCAGAAAGCTGCCGTCCAGCAGCGTTCGCAGCTGCCGTGTCGCTTTCCCCGGCAACCTCTTTAGATCGAAACTCTGCAGCGACTTCTCCAGCGGTAGCGCCGAGTCTTTCAGCAGCCGCTGCACCCTGGACTTCCGCCGCTGCTCGCATTCCCGCGAGATCACTTCCAGCAGATACTGCTCATAGCTCAGCGTCTCTCGTTCCGCCCGCCGCGCCGTGTCTTCGTAGCACTCCCGCACCGTCGGCAAGTGCAAATCCTTCAGATGCCCAATCAGCGCCGGGCGTACGTCAGCGACCGCGCTCATTGCCGCACCCCCATCTCCGTGCATAACTGGTCAAAGCTGGCCAGGTTCACCGGCGCCACTTCCACCATCGTCACCGCCGAAATGGTATCGAGTTTGGCCAGCGCTTCCTCGATCGACTCCACCGTAATCACTGTCTCCGCATTCCCCTCCAGGAGCTCACGCAAAGCCTCATCTACCTGGACCTCGCCGGCCACTGCCGCCAGTTTCAGAATCTTCAAGTACTCTTTGCTCGACCGGTTCGGCGTCGTGTCTTTCAGCGCATCGTAAGCCATACGAAACCGGCTGGTCGGAAACAGATCCTGTTGATACCGGTAGTTCTCAAAGGCCCCCGGCTTGCGGACCAGCCATTCGATGATGTGCCGGTAATCGATGCGATGCTTGCCCCGCCCGCGCAGCCGCGGCAGGTCTTCTACCTTCCTCTGCCCGTACCAAACCTCGACATGGTCCAGGTACGACCGCGCTTCCACCTGCGCCCCAATCAGACGGCTGTTCACCGAATACGCGTTCCGCTCTACGTGGATCAGACTGCCAGAGTCCACCTTCACCCGCTCCCGTTTGGCCGATTCCATCCGCCGCGCCGGTAACTCCCGCATCACCGCCATCTCTTCCGACAACCGGGCCCGCCGGCCCGCATTCCGCTGCGCAAACAGATCCTTGAGAAATTGCGCGTACTCGGCCAAGCTCCCAAAGTCACGGCTCCCTCGCAGCAGCAGCGCCTGCTCCACAGCTCGCTTGAACCGGTGGTGGCTCTGCTCGGCATCGCCATTCTCGTTCGGGCTGGCGGGATTGGTATGCTGCGGCTTCACCCCGTAATACCTCATCACCCCTTCATAGCGCCGGTTGAACTCCTCCAGATTGCTCATGTTGTTGACCGCGCTCGACAGGCTGTCGGTGCGGTGCTCGGCCGCTACTGCTCCCAACTCCCAGACCGCGTTCTGCCATCCTTCGCTGAGACTCTCCAGGCTCTCCGAATAGCAGATCGTGCCCGTCTCCCAGTTCGAATACGTCAGCACAAAGTGGTACACCAGGTGCTCGAACGTCTGCCCCGCCAGCGTGATCCCCAGCTCGGTCATGTGCGTGAAGTCCGACGCACACAGTCGCCCCGGTGCGTGTTTCTGGCTGAAGTACACTTCCTGCGCGGGTCCTTCCGTCACCCGCCATAGCTTGACCCGCCGTTGCAGTGTCCGGATCTGCCCGTCACTGAACCGCCCCGGGTATTCCCGCTGCAGCCACGCGAACACCGTCTTGGCTTCCAGTCCTGGACTCTCCTGAATCTGCCGCTGAACAACGTCCCACACCTCGCCAAACGGATCTTCGCGGGTCCGCCACTGGCGCTCCTTCTTCAGTTCGCTGGGCAATCTTTCCAGGCTCAGATACCGCCGCGCTGTTGTCGGGTCCATTCCCGCCTTCGACGCCGCAATCTCTTGATTCTTTTCTGTATTCGACAACTGTCTCAGCCTCCTCACCTGCTCGTCCGTGACCATCCCTTGGCGCTACTTGAGCGCGATTCTCGATGGTCACATTAGTTGTCGTCGAGCGGGAGTTTTAATTGTCGTCAGCCGGGAGTTCTAATTGTCGCCGAACAAGGCCGATTGCAAATACACCGTGGAAGGCCAGGTAATGCCCATCAATGATGGGCACCGTCTGGCCTTTTGGCACGGCTTGCTGGCAATTTCGTTAGCGGGCTACATGCCATCGCCACGACTCAAAGACTCCGACGGAGCCGAGACTGTGGCACAGAAACCAAACCATGTGAAGGAGTTGATATGAAAAACGATGTTCAGCTCAAGAATGACGTTGAGCAAGAACTGCGTTGGGACCCAAGCGTTCACGCCGAGCAGATCGGTGTGTCGGTGAAAGGCGGGGTCGTAGAGCTCGACGGCCACGTTGAGAGTTATTACGAAAAGTGGACAGCCGATCGCGCCGCAATGCGCGTTGCCGATGTGAAAGCGGTTGCGAGCGAGATCAAAGTCGAGCCTTCGGCTTTAAAAAGCCGAACCGATGAGGACATCGCACGTGTGTCTATGAACCACCTGGAGTGGAATTACTCCGTGCCTGACACCGTGAAGGTGAAGGTCACTGATGGATTAGTCACACTTCAGGGCACCGTCGAGTGGCAATACCAGAGAGAAGAGGCGGAGCGAGTCGTGCGGTCGTTGGTGGGCGTGAAAGGGGTTTTCAATGAGATCATGCTCAAGCCAAGGGTCAACGCCGCCGATGTGAAGGTAAAGATCGAAAATGCATTGAAACGCAACGCCGAAATCGATGCCAGCCACGTCAGAGTGGAAGCCTTCGATGGAACGGTGACATTGCGTGGGAATGTTCGGTCTTGGGCAGAGCGCGAGGAGGCAGAGCGCGCTGCCTATGCGGCTCCGGGGGTCACCAAAGTCGAAGATCAAATTACAATTGGCTAAATACGGCGCAAAGAACCGCTCTGGCGCGGAGGTGCCTTAATGTCAACCTCCGCGCGTGCTTAATGGGAACGACCGTTTTTTGTTGCTGAGACGGTGCTAGGGCGGGCTTCTGGCTCGCACATGGTAATCCCTTGCGCATTTATACTGGCCCACTCGGTGTGGAAATGGATCCACCGCCTGGGAGGACCGGGGTTGATCCTGCTTGGCATCGCGGATAACACCCCTTTCATCTCTGCCCCGGCGGGAAGCGTGGACGTATTCGTCATCCTGCTTTCGGCACACCGCCCCGAATGGTGGGCCTATTACGCCTTCATGGCTACAGTGGGGGAGGTGCTTGGGGGCTATCTGACCTACCGGCTAGCCGTAAAAGGCGGCCAGGAGACCCTGGAAAAGAAAATTGGCAAACTGCGCGCAGAAAAATTCTACAAGCGCTTCGAGAAACACGGGTTCATAACGGTATTCACCGGCTCTATCCTACCGCCGCCGTTCCCTTTCACTTCCGTCCTCATGGCCGCCGGGGTTATGCAGTATCCGCGTAAGGACTTCTTGCCGGCCTTGACCGTGGGGCGTGCTGTGCGTTTCTTTGCCGTGGCCTATCTGGGCAGGGTCTATGGCCAGCAAATGATTGCCTTCTTCTCGCGGCACTACGAGGCGACCCTATATCTCCTGATCGCGCTGGCACTGGCGGCTGGCATCGGAGCCCTGATCTACTTCAGGTGGTACCGGCCCAGGCACATCGCGAAGAAGGGATAGCGCCGGGGGCGCCATGCTTCGCCCCATCTACGCAGCCCTTGCCAATCCCCGAATCTTCGATTGTTGGAGCGCCGCCAAAAGCATGTGTCGTGCCCGGAACAGCCTCGTCTTCACTGCTGCAGGGCTCGACCGAATCTCTTGAGCCGTTTCCCGGACACTGAGCTGTTGGAGATCGTGAAGGATCAGAACGCGCCTATATTTAGCAGGGAGTGCTACAACAGCCCTGCGAACCGCTCGCATTTCTTCAATGCGAGCAAGAGACTGGTGCGGCGATTGGACTGCGACGCTTCATTAATGGCTACGCGAGGCAATAGTTGGTTCCGTAATTGCTCTGCTTTCTGCCAGAGGTCTAGTATGCTTAGCATCTCGAACATTCTCTTGCCGACAGATTTCTCCGCCGCTTCTGTCACCACAGCTCATTACGCAGCGGCGCTGGCTCGTCGTTTAAACAGCCGTATGACGTTGCTGCACGTCATGCCCCCGCCGTACTTGCCGCCCCTCGATCCATTTGGTACGGCTGCATGCGCAGAGTACATCGACGGAATACTTGATGCTCAGAAATCGGCTGCCCGAAAGACACTCGATTCATTTCTAATGAATGGACTCGAGGGCTGTGAGGTCAAAAGAACTCTTGCGGGCGGTGATCCCGCAAGCGAGATCGTGCGCATCGCTAATTCCGAACCCTTTGATTTGATCATGATGGCGACGAAAGGGTGTGGTGTGTTCAGGCGGCTCATTCTCGGATCAGTGACGGCAAAAGTCTTGCACGACACGATCATCCCAGTCTGGACCGGCGTGCACGTAGAGGAGATGAACGCCTCTCCGAACACTGAGATTCGATCAGTAGTCTGTGCCGTCGCCGTCAATCCAGAGCCCCAAAGTCTCGAAACAATCTGCTGGGCATCGAATATGGCACACGAGTTCAAGGCCCGTCTGGTCCTGGTGCACGCTATCCCAGCTCTTGAGTTCGACCCGGGTACACGTTATAGCGAGACGGACTTCCGGAAGCTCGTGGTGAGCCAAGCCAAGGAGCAGGTTTCGGCAATGGCGCAGCAGTGCGGCGTGGTCGATGCCGAAATGGACATCGACGGTGGAACTGTAGCGAATGTCGTGTGGTCGGCCGCCGAGACCCACAAAGCCGACCTGGTCGTCGTCGGCCGTCCCACAAAAACCGGCATTGCTGGGAGGCTGCACACCAATACCTATTCAATTATTCGCGACTCGCCTTGCCCCGTTGTGAGCCTCTAATAACGGAGGGCCAGAATGGAGGTCTCTGCAGATAGCCATGGATCTTCAACTTCATCAGCGTGAGAAAGAAGGGATTCGGATTCTCGATTTGCAAGGACAACTGACAATAGGCGACTCAGAAGCAACCCTTCGTACTTCGATAGTCGCGCTGGCTGAAGCAAAGGTTGTGAACATTATCCTCAATTTCCTGGGCGTGACGGAGATTGACGATGACGGATTGAGCGCATTAGCCTTCTGCCGCGAGCGGATTGTGGCCTCCGGCGGAGCGCTAAAGCTGCTTAACCTCAGCCCGCGTCATTTGAACCTAATGGTCGTCGCAAAGCTGGACGCGGTATTCGAAGTGTTCACAGACGAGCGGGAAGCGGTGGCCAGCTTCTTTTCAGACCCCGGGGTTCGCCACTTCGATGTTCTCGAATTTGTTCGAAAGCACGAAAAGGATCCGGCGCCCGATTTTCCGAAATGATTAGCGTGCCGGCGACTGCGGTTGGCTGGAGCTTTTGCCTCCGATGCACCGTACCCTACCGGATCTGTGCGACCGGGTCGAGCAAAACGCTGACCACCGGGCAGGACGATTCACGCATGAGCGTATATGTTTTGTTTCTTACGTCGCCAAGATCGCCGGTTTCTGGGCTCCGGCCGATAACCAGGAGGTCAGCATGCAGCTTCTTGATCTGCCCACACACAGCCGCATGAGTCTCTCCTCCTATCAAGAGAACTGTGCCAGCCGTCCCCAATCTTGTCTGGATCTTGCGCAACTGTTCTTGCTCTGCGTAACTGAGCCAGTCACCCGGATAGTAGGGGTCATCCGTGGACTCGAGACTGCGCAGCGCATGCATCACGGACAGCCGGGCTTCACAGGCAGTGGCAAACTCACAAGCCCATTCCAGCGTATCTTCGGATTGACGGGTCAGATCGACGGCGCATAGAATGTTCCGGAGCAAAGGCGCTGGGCCACCATCTGTGTGCACGGAGGTCCACACCGGACATTTCGCCTTGGCCAGAACCTTCGCAGTGACGGACCCCAAGACCAAGGCGCTGAACGGACCGTAGCCATGGCTGGCCATCACGATTAGGTTCACCTTCTCGGATTGGGCATACGCGATAATGTTTTCGGCCGGATCGCCTTCGAGCACGACTCGCCTCATTAGAATATCGGTGAACTGGTTGCTGAGGTAAGATTCCAAACTGTTCACTGTCGATCCGCCTGGCTCGAAACGTCCGCCCTCCTGTTCCGGATCATCCACAACGTGCAACACAGTCAACTCGGAATGGAAGCGACTAGCTAATGCTCGTGCCTCGCGCGCTGCAACCAGTGATCGCTCAGAGAAGTCTACTGGCAAAAGAATTTTTTCAATTGAAAGCACCGCGAACTCCTTTCATTCCCCTGTGGCCGAGCCCAATCCGGCGATGAGATCAACTTGCGTTCGGAACTGTGCAGTTTTCGTGCCCAGATGACCGGAGTGAAGGTTTCCTTGTCGCGACCCTCACTCAGGATGTTCAGCAGGTTCCTCACCGTGACTGGCACACGCTATCGGGTCGTGAACACCGAGCGTTCCGGAATCCCGGACGAATTGCTGTTTTAGACAGCTGCTGCTCTGTACTTCAGAGCCGTCTTCTCGGCCTTCGGGGCGGCCACCTTCAAGATTCCTTTGTGCAGACTCGTAGTGACTTTGTTGACATCAATGGGCGCCGGCAAAGCGAATTGCCGAAAGAGGGTTTTCTCGCCGAACTCGCATAAGCGGACATTTCCCTCTGTCTTCTCGTGGTTGTGAGTGTTCTTGGCGTGCACGATCAAGGCATCCGGTAACGCACTTACGTCGATGTCGTTGGCGTCGAAACCGGGAGCTGCGATCTGCAGCTCGAACTTATCGTCGCTTTCAATGAGTTCCGATTCTGGAGTCAGCAGCAAAGCATTTTCGGCCGTAAGCCAGTCACTGAGAGCTGATCCACCTCCATCGCCGCGACCCTCGAAAAGCTCGTACGCCCGGCGGCGAATTCGTTCCGTAAGAGCCGCCATATCCTCCATGATCGAGCGTGATACTGTTTCGCTTGAATCAAGTTTCTGGACTGCAACTTGTGACATTTCTTTTCTCCTTATGACGCTGGTTCTAATTAACGCGTACTGGACTCACGTGGCGGTTGGCCACGACTGACCTGGAACACACGTGCGAAACCGCGTGCGACAGAGTGCCAGGGTGTTATCTCTCTAATCGTGCGGCCGCTTGCTTCAATTGCCCGGCGAGCAAGTGCTTCATCTTTGCCTCGGACTGTTCGTAGTCTTCGCGGATCCGTTTCACGCGTGCATCGAGAGTGGCCTTAATGTCCCCCTGCGCTTTTTCGGCTTTCTTCTGCAGGGCCTGCACCTTGGCTTCGGTCTCGCTCTTGATTTGCTCCGACCGTTGCTTGGCCTGATCCAACTTGGCTTGCAGCTTGCCGTTGAGGTTGTCGATCTCAGCCTGGAGCTTGGCCTTGCGATCGGCTCGTGCCCGAGCGTGCTCGGCCCTCAACTGATCGATTTCCGCCCGAAGCCTCGCCACATCCCTGGCCCTTTGGTCGTCTTCGACACTTTTTTTGGCGGTGCGGAATACAGTGCCACCCAGGGCTTGGATTCTGGTGTCTACCGGAGTAACCCACTCCTCGCTGACCTCTGCGATCACCGCACACTTGCCGGGCGTCAGTGTGGCAGAAACGTCGTCGACGAACTCTGCGTCAACTCCAGCCACATGCAAGTCGCCGATGCTGCCAGCCAGCAAGCCGGCCACAGCGCCGACACCTAAGCCAACAGGTCCTTCGAGGAGTCCGATCAGGCTGCCAATCGCCGTCCCGCCGACTGTGCGTATAGGAAACTCATCTTCCGACTGCTTTACCGTAACCGTGCCATCGGCGTTTTTCTTGATCACCGATTCAGCGTGAATCGCGATACTTCCTTCCCGATCGAGTTGGTTGAGGGCATGCGATCCTTCATAGGCCTTCGGTTCGTCGTTAAAAACCGCAACTAGCATTCTTTCCATTGAGATGTCTCCTTTTTTGTTAACTTGATCTTTCCGATGATTTAAGCCGGTTGGTACACCGTCCCCTTGGGCAGATGGTGTATCGCCGTGGCGAAAGCGCTTACCGCTATCCCGTCTACGATGAGGTCCACACCCAGGGCAAATCCGATGAACCAGATGCCGGAAACCGGTATCTGCCAAAGCAGCAGGATCCCCAATACCGTAGAGACCACGCCGGAGAAGACCGACCATCCCCAACGAGGGAACTGCGCCATTCCGGCGCCGATGGCGCGGAATAGTCCGCCCACAATGAAGAACGAGGCCAGCACCAACGTGAGGCTCTCGGCTCCGAGAAGCGGGTAGCGAACCAGTAAGTATCCCGTGAATCCCCGAAGCAGCGCACTGAGCAGATACAGGAAGAATCCGCCCCAGGTCCCGATCGTGAACGCCTGAATCAACGCGAAGACTCCGCTGATCAGAAGCAACCAGCCGAAGACCAACACCGTGGTGAATGTGGCGGTTACGTTATAGACGATGCAGGCCACACCCAGGACGGCAAGCAAGATCCCCAGGGCCAGAAACCAGCCCCAAGATCCGCGAATCTCCTCCATGCCGGCCGTGAGTGGATTGTGTGTGAACTCTGACATTAAGTTCCTCCTTATCCTGGAATGAGATTACGGGAATTCAGGATGGCAGTCGTGAGTTTGCGGTCAGGTTTTGGTGGAAGGAACGCTTGCCTACGGTTTGGCGGTATGCTGAGTAGCACAAGGACCTGAGGAGGGCCGGCAATATGAAGGAGTTCCCTCCGTTCCGGCTGGACCCCATCAACCAGTGTCTCTGGCGCCGCGGGGATGCCCCGGACGACGAGCGCGTCCTGCTGACGCCCAAAGCGTTTGCCGTCCTGCGGTATCTGGTGGAGCATGCCAGCCTCCTGGTGACCCAGGAAGAGCTCCTGGAGGCGGTGTGGCCCGATACCTTTGTCCAACCGGAAGTCCTGAAGTATCAAATCGCCGACATCCGGCGCACGCTGGGGGACCACCCGAGGAATCCTCTTTTTATTGAGACGCTGCCCAGGCGCGGGTATCGGTTTGTGGCTGCGGTGACGGAAGGTGAGGCTGTGGCACCGGTGCCGTCGGTGAGTCCGGCTCGCGGCAGACTGGTGGGCAGAGACCGCGAGCTTGGTGCGTTGCGCGATTGCCTCCGAAGGGCATTGAGGGGTCAGCGCCAGATCGTCTTCATCACGGGGGAACCGGGGATCGGCAAGACTGCTCTGGTTGACGAATTTCAACGGCAAGTTGCTGCCGAGGAACCAACCCTCCGCATCGCCCGCGGACAATGCGTGGAAGGTTACGGAGGCACGGAAGCATATTATCCAATGCTGGAAGCGCTGGGTCAGTTGTGCCGTGGTTCGGGGGGAAAACGAGTGGTGGAGATTCTGGCCGCGCAGGCACCCACCTGGCTGGTTCAGTTTCCCGCGCTGCTGAGACGCGACCAGCGCCAGGCGCTGCAACAGGAGATCCAGGGAGCGACCCGGGAACGCATGCTGCGTGAGATCCGGGAGGCGCTGGACACGCTCAACCTGGAAGCGCCACTGTTGTTCGTGTTCGAGGATCTGCAATGGGTAGATCCCTCGACCATCGATCTCATCTCCGCTCTGGCCCGCCAGCGGACGGCAGCGAAGACTATGTGGGCCATCACGAAGCGGCCGGTGGACATGGTTGTTCCCGAACATCCGCTGAAGACGCTCAAGCGGGACCTCTTGGTCCATCACCTATGTCAAGAAGTCACTCTCGGGCCGCTTAGCGAAGCCGCGGTAGCCGAATACCTGGGCGCAGAGTCTCCGGGAGGCAGTCTGCCGGACGGTTTTGCCGAGCTGATCCATCGGCACTCGGAGGGCAATCCGCTGTTAATGGTTGCCGTGCTGGATCACATGAGCGGGCACGGCCTGATCTCGCGTGAGGACGGGAGATGGCGTTTTAGAGTCCCTGTTGAGGGAATCGACTTCGAGGCGCCGGAGAGTCTGAGCCGGATGATCGAAGCTCACATCGAGCGCCTGACGAACGAAGAACAGCGAGCACTCGAAGTGGCCGGCGTTGCCGGTCCTATGTTCTCCGCGAGCGTAGTTGCGGCAGCGATGCAGGTGGATGCGGAGTTCGTGGAAGAGGTGTTCGCCAGGTTGTCGCGCCGGTCTCACATCGTGCGCTCGGCGGGCTCTCAGCAGTTCGCCGACGGGAGTCTTTCGCAGGTCTTTGAGTTCGTGCATGCGGTTTATCGCGAGGTGTGTTATCGGCGAATTGGCCCGGGACGAAGAGTGCAGTTGCACAGGCGGATCGGACAGTGGGCGGAGGCACACCTGGAAGAAGACCAGGCGGCCTGGCTGGCGGGTCACTTCGAACAGGGTGGAGATTGGCTGCGTGCTACGCAATACCTGACGGTGGCGGCCGATACGGCCGGGCGGCGGTTTGAACCGCGGCAGGCTACAGAGATTCTTGAGCACGCTCTCGAATTGGTGCACAAGCTGCCTGCGGCCGAGCGAACAGCAAGTGAAGTCGAGATTCTGGAGAAGCTGGCTGCGATTCAGGCGGTGCTTGGCGACAGCATCCGGGCCATCGAAAGCTATGAAGCTCTGGTCGCACGCGCGGCCCACGATGGCCTGATCGATGTGGAGGTGCGTGCGCTCATCGACATGGCCTGGCCGTTGTCATGGATCAGCTCGCAGCGTTCGCTGGAAGTCCTGGACCGGGCCCTGCAGCTCAGCGCCCGGCAGGACGATCCGCTCCTGCGGGCAAGGATGCGGGCACGCTGTTTTGCCTGGCGCCTGTGGCAAGGCTGGAATGCTCAGGATGTGCAGGAGTTCCGCAATGCAGGCGCGGAGATTCGCAACTCCGATGACCGCCGCATTCTCGCCCCTTATTTGGTCGACCGTGGCTTCATAACCTGTATCTCCTCCGAGTACCGCGAAGCGCACCGGAGCCTGATCGAGAGCCGTGCTCTCAAGCTCGATACAGTTGAGGAGAACCCCTATCTGAATGCTGCATATGTGCGCAGTCAATTGCCCCTGACCTTGAGTCTTATGTTTCTGGGAGAGTGGGGCGAGGCGTTGTGCGAGATAGAAGCCGCGATTGCCGTGCTGGACAAGAACGGCGACGATCGCTGGGGCCAGGGAGTGCGGCCTCACCGGGCCTGGGTGCATCTGCTGGCCATGGACTTTGCCGGCGTGCTGGAGCAGTGTAACTCGGCGCTGCGGCTTATCACAGATCCCGAACTTCGCCTCGTACCCGACTATCCGGCTCCGTATCGATTTGGACTTTGGAAGTGCCTGTTTCTCATGGGCTCGGCGGAGACAGCTTTAGGAGATTATGAGAGTGCGCTGGAGCACTTGCTGGCCGCTCAGGCTGACATGGATCGGCCGGGGCCCACGTGTGTCTGGTACTGGCGCATGCCACTCGAATCTGCCCTTACCGAACTCTGGCTGGCGAAAGGCGACCTGGTACAGGCGCGCTCACAGGCAGAGAAGTTTCTGGCGATCACGCTGGCGACCGCGGAACACACGTGGCAGGCGCTGGCTTGGGAAGTGAATGCCCGCGTAGCCATGGCGGAACTTGACCTGACGAGAGCACAAGACTGCATCGCCCAGGGGTTGTCTACGATGGAAGGCTTTGAGGTTCCCCTAGCTGCCTGGCGCGTTCACGCGACTACCTTTGAACTCTGCCGGAATGCAGGCGATCGAGATTCAGCGGAACGTCACCTGGCTCTCAGCCGCGACACGATTATGAAGCTCGCGAATTCCTTGCCTCCGGACGAGCCACTTCGACAGACATTCCTCTCAGCACTGATGATTCGCAAAATCGTAGGCGACGGGGAGAGCCTAAGTGCGCGGGTGAGTTCTCGGTGAACGTACATGTCGTACGGTAGGGTAACCCTGTGAACTTGCCCCACGCTGCTTTATTGTGTATCTCAGGCCGGTGCCTGCTGGTCTCGCACGTAGTTGTCTGAAGTGGGCGAGAACCGCTCGTTCGCAATGGCGAGCTTGCGCATCCGGTACATCAGTGTGGACCGGGGAAGTCCCAGGCGCGCGGCCGCACCGTGCGGTCCGGCGATCACTCCATTGGTTTCCTCGACGGCCTTCAGAATATGTTCGCGCTCGCAGTCCTCCATCGTAACCGGTCTCGCAAAGTGCCTTCTCGCCAGCAGCTCCGATACCGGCGGATTCAGCACACAGCCCGTGGTCAGGATAACCGAGCGCTCGATGAAGTTCTGTAATTCCCGAATGTTTCCGGGCCAGTCATAGCGCAGCAGCGCCTCCATGGCCTCCGAGGGAATCTGTTCAATCTGCTTGTTCATCCGCTGGGCGTATACGCTCGCGAAATACGCCACCAGCAAGGGAACATCCTCGCGCCGATGGCGCAGCGGGGGAATGACAATGGGAAACACGTTGAGCCGGTAGTAAAGATCGCTCCGGAACTGCTTTTCGGAAACCAGACGGTCCAAGTCTTGATTGGTGGCGGCCACCACTCGCACGTTGACACGTTGCGTGCTGGTGCTGCCCAGTCTTTCGAACTCCTGCTCCTGCAAGACGCGGAGCATCTTGGTCTGCAGTTCCAGCGGCATGTCCCCGATCTCATCCAGAAACAGCGTACCCCGGTCGGCCGCCTCGAAACGGCCGATTCTTCGTGCTGCAGCCCCGGTGAAGGCGCCTTTTTCGTGTCCGAAGATTTCACTTTCCATCAGTTCCCGCGGAATGGCGGCGCAGTTCAGTTTCACGAAGGTGCCAGCCCCCCGCGCACTGTGGGTGTGAATGGCACGTGCGATCAGTTCTTTGCCGGTCCCCGTCTCTCCTTCGATGAGCACGGTGGAGTCGGTCGGCGCCACGATTCGCACTTGATGCAATACTTCGGTCAGAGCCGCGCTGCACCCTACGATGTCTTCAAACCCGTCTGGTTCTGTGATGGCAGAGCGCTGTGGCGCGACTAACGGCTCGATCGCAGCGGCGTAATCCCTGGACGGCAGGGCCGCAAAGCTACGCGAAGATCGGTAGAACGAGTTCGCCTCCCGTCCATCCAAAACGATGATGTTGTCGCGACCCATCTTAATATCCTCATCCTTCAATCGGGCTCTCATCTCAATACCAGTGAACAAGTCCTCGGCGCGTTCCTTCTCACGACGGCTAAGATCTGAAAGTCAGGTTAGCGGACTAGAGCACGGTAGTCGTGAGATTGCGGTCAGGTTTTGGTGGAAGAAGCGCTTGCGTTGGGTTTGACGCTTTCGGAACGGGAGCAAGCGGGCGGTAAACCATTGAAATCACTGCAGCTCTATTGCGCTGCCGGCGAAGCCGTCTATCCAAACGCCGAAGGCCAAGCTTGGAAGGGCACTTCTTAGCCCATATACGGAGCTCGTTCTCGCGGTCGGGCGCAATGGCGAAGTGTTGGACACGGAGTCCAGATGTGGGCTCGCTCGGTGTGTCAGGGCCAACGCCACGCTCTCTTGCTGTCAGGAAGTACTTCACTCGCGGCAAATTATTGGACTTAGGTCGCTTCGGCGTTTGGCCTACGATTTGCCGGATAGTTTATGGGGCGAGCAGACGGAGGCTTTAACATGCGTTCCCAGATCAACCTCGGGCGCGTTTTTGGAATCAAAATCGGATTGCATTCTAGCTGGTTCATTATTGCATTCCTAATTGTGCTGTCGTTGTTCGCCCAATTTCACGCCACCAATCCTGAGTGGGGCGATGGAGCCATCCTGGCGCTCGCTGTGTCGACGGCGATTCTATTTTTTGTTTCGCTCTTGTTACACGAATTGGCGCATTCGGTCGTAGCAAAGGCGCAGGGGCTGCCAGTTCGCGAGATTACGCTTTTTGCGCTCGGCGGAGTTTCGCAAATTGAGAAGGAACCCACCAGTGCGAAGCTCGAATTCTGGATGGCATTCGTGGGCCCGCTGACGAGCGTGTGCATCGGGCTCGTTTTTCTTGCTCTCAGTACGCTGGTCGGAACAGCTGCCAGCCCCATCGCAGCGATGTTCTTATGGCTCGGCTACATCAACGTGGGTCTGGCCGCCTTCAATCTGATCCCGGGCTACCCTCTGGATGGCGGTCGCATCCTGCGTGCCCTCATCTGGTGGAAAACCGGAGACGTAGAACGCTCCACCCGTATCGCGTCCAGAGCCGGAGAGGTGGTCGCTGTAATCTTTATAGGGGTTGGCGTTCTGAGATTCTTCGGTGGGGCAGGTATTAATGGCCTGTGGATCGCGTTTATCGGTTGGTTCTTGCTACAGGCTGCCGTCGAGAGCTATCGGGAGATTGGTCTCAAGCGAGCCCTGAATGGAGTGTCCGTTGCCGATGTAATGACCTCCGACTGCCCAGCCGTTCCCGGCAATCTGTCGGTTCAACAGTTTGTTGAAGAGGAGCTTCTGCCGACCGGGCGGCGTTGCTTCGTCGTTTTGGACAATGGAACCGTCGTGGGTTTGGTGACACTGCATGAAGTCAAGCTGGTTGCCCGCAGCCGATGGCCGTACACAACTCTGCATGAAATTATGCGGCCGCTCGAGCAGATGCGAACCGTTACGCCGGAGACGCCACTGACGAGTGCTCTCGAGATCATGAGCCGCTATGACCTCAATCAACTTCCGGTAGTGGTGCAAGGCCGCCTGGCAGGTGTTCTGTCTCGCGCCCACGTTGTCAACTTCCTGCAAACACGAGGAGGATGCCCGATAGTTCGTAGAAAGTAGCGACTCTCAAACCCCCGGCCATAATGGGCCGAGGGTCGATTTTTCTGCCAAGAAAAAGGAGAGAGTCGCTATGAAGAGACGATACCAGATAGAACAACAACGGGCCGTGCAGCAGTTCCGCCGGATCGCCATCGAACAGAATCCCAACATCCAGATGATCCTTCCGCTGGCCGAGATCGTCGGCTTGTTACAGCAGGGCGTGGGCAACTTGCTGCGGCAGGCTGGTCTGGAACTGATGCACCTGGTGATGGACGAGGAAGTAAAGTCGCTGGCCGGTGAGCGCCACCAGCAACACGAAGGGCGCAGGGCACAGCGTTGGGGCAAGGAAGATGGTTATTGCGTGGTGGACGGCCAGAAGGTGCCGATCCGCAGAACGCGCCTACGCACGGCTGACAAACGGGAACAGCATTTAGGCAGCTACGAATTGTTTCAGCGTAGTGGGCCAATGCAAGCGAGCGTGTGGGACAAGATGATGCGCGGACTCTCGACGCGCAACTACGGAGCCGTGGTGAAGGATTTCCAGAATGCCTACGGAATCGAGAAGTCGGCGGTTAGTGAGAACTTCATCGAAGCCAGCCGGGAGAAGGTGAAACAGTTGATGGAGCGGCCGCTGGGCGAGTTGCGCTTATGCGCGGTGCTGATCGACGGGACTCCATTCAAAGACCGGCAGATGATCGTAGCCCTTGGCATTGGCTGCGATGGAACCAAGACCGTGCTGGGCATCCGCGAGGGGGCGACGGAGAACGCGACCGTGGTGAGCGCTCTGTTGGGCGAGTTGGTGGAGCGAGGGTTGGACTTTTCGACGCCGCGGCTTTACATTCTGGACGGTGGCAAAGCGCTGCACGCGGCGGTGCGCCGCCATGCCGGGGAAGCGGCTTTCATCCAACGTTGTCAGGTCCATAAGAAACGGAACGTCGTGGATCACTTGCCCGACGAACATAAAGGCGATATCAAAAAGAAACTCCAGAACGCCTACGCCATGTCGGAGTACTCCGACGCCAAACGCGCCTTGGAGAAATTGCACCGTGAACTGATGGATCTCAATCCGAGCGCGGCGCGCAGCCTGGAAGAGGGCATGGAGGAGACGCTCACAGTCCATCGGCTGCGGGTACCGGATCAACTCCGCCGGACACTGAGCTGCACCAACGTCATCGAATCTGCCTTCTCCATCGTCGAAACCGTCTGCCGGAACGTGAAACGCTGGCAGCCCGGCGATCAGATCGAGCGCTGGGTTGGATCTGGATTGCTGGTTGCCGAGCGGCAGTTCCGCAAAGTCATCGGCCATCGCCAGATTCCAGTGCTCCTGTCCGCCATGACCAATGCGGTTTCCCAGAAGCCGATTGCGAAGCGAACTGCCGTCGCGTAGCCTATGAGGGTCGAGGGTCGCTAACTTTCAACGGAGATCCGGGCATTCTCAACACGAGTGGAACTGAAAACTTGAAATGCACGCCAATGCGCGAGTGCTTTTAGCGATTGGTTGCCGCACTAACGTTCCTCCCTACGTCAGGGGGTGCCAGAGATTTCTTGATGCGGCCGTCCTCCATGTGCACTGTTCGATGTCCGTAAGCCGCCGCTTCCGGATTGTGCGTAATCATAAGGATGGTCTGGCCTAGCCGTTCATTCAAGTCGCGTAGAATCTCGAGCACCACGTGCGAATTGGCCGTGTCGAGATTTCCGGTCGGCTCGTCCGCCAGCAGAATCGCCGGATTGCTCACAACAGCGCGCGAAATGGCCACACGCTGTTGTTCACCACCTGAGAGCTCGCCAGGTCTATGGCTCAGGTGATTTGCGATGCCCATCATCTTCAGCGTTTCCTGAAACTCGGCGTTGTCTTCGTGGTCCTTCCCCGAGAGATATCGCGCCAGCCTGATGTTGTCACCTGCGGTGAGGCTCGGCAGCAGATTGAATTTTTGAAACACAAAGCTCACCGTGCGCTTGCGCATGCGCGTGCAGGATGGAGCGACTAGCCTTGCGCCAGCCCACGGTGGACCTCTGCTTGCACATAAAGTACCGAGTTACCTGAAACATGGGCTACCCGGACGTTGCACTTAAGAACAAGAACAGCATCCAACTGGAACGCGGGCTGCGAATGATCGAGAGGTGGTTCCTACAGCAGATCTTTAAAGCCATTGGGCCAGCACCGGTGCGATTGGTTCTCAAAGGCGGAGGGGAGATGTCGCCGCTGGGTGTTTCGCCCGCCGCCACGGTCGTGATCCGCGACCGGCGAACGCTCGCGAAACTGATCATCGATCCAGAGATGGCGTTTGGAGAGGCTTATGCAAATGGCCGAATCCAGGTCGAAGGCGATCTGGCCGGAGCCATCGAGGCTGTGTACGAATCCTGGCCAAAGGGCCGGGAGGACGGCAATAAGTATCAATGGCTAATGTCCAAGTGGATGAATTGGTTGCAGGACAATAGCCGGCGTGGCTCTAAGAGCAACATTCATCGCCATTACGACTTAGGGAACGACTTTTACAGTCTCTGGCTCGATTCTCAACTGGTCTACACATGTGCGTATTTTCCCTCACCCTCCACCACTCTAGAAGCAGCTCAGGAAGCGAAACTGGACTATATCTGCCGCAAGCTGCGGCTTCGAGCCGGCGAAACTGTGGTCGAAGCAGGCTGCGGCTGGGGTGCTCTCGCGCTCCACATGGCGCAGCGTTATGGTGTGTCCGTCAAGGCTTTCAATATCTCCCACGAGCAGACTATCTACGCACGCCGCCGGGCGGCTGAAGAAGGCCTGAGCGATCGAGTGGAATTCATCGAAGACGACTATCGCAATGTCCGGGGCGCTTTCGATGTATTCGTCTCGGTGGGAATGGTGGAACATGTCGGCGTCAGCCATTTCGCCGATTTCGGAGAGGTCATTCATCGTTCCATAGGCGATCATGGCCGCGGGCTTCTCCACTTCATTGCAAAAAGCCACAAAGGCGATTTCAGCCGCTGGATTCGAAAGCGCATTTTTCCCGGCGCGTATGCTCCTACGCTGGGTGAGGCGATGAACATTCTCGAACCGCATCATTATGCAGTGACAGACGTTGAGAACCTCCGTCCACACTACGCCAAGACTCTCGATCACTGGTTTGAGCGATTTGAGAAATCAAGTCAGCAGGTCTCTAAAATCTATGGTCCCTGGTTCCAGCGCGCCTGGCGGCTTTATCTGGCGGGATCGGTCGCTGCCTTCCGGGCGGGCACGCTGCAACTGTTTCAGATCTGCTTTGCCGGCTCGCAAAGTGCTCCAATCTATTGGACCCGAGACTCGCTCTACGCAGACATCAAACCGTCGACAGAGGACATGGAGTGGATTCATGCAATGTCTTGATTGTCGGAGGAAGTCATGCTCGCGCGCCTGGCTCGCGGGGACCAACGATTTGCCAAGGAAACGGACGTGACGGGAATCCTTAAGCTCGCTTACAAGCTATTGGTCAACGATAAAGCAAAGTTTACAGCGCTACTTGTGGGCATTACCTTTGCCGTTTTTCTGATCGTCCAAATGACTGCAATGTTTGCCGGCACTATGAAACGCGCGTCCGCGACGGTTATTAATCTCGGCGCATCGATGTGGATCATGGATCCGGCTGTCCAAACGGTCGCGCAAACGACCGGCATGCCGGACTACGTGTTGGACGCGGTCCGGAGCATGCAAGGCGTCAGCTATGCTGTTCCGGTCTACTCCGGAGGTGCTCTGGTGAAGCTGGCTGATGGTACCTTCCAGTCCGTGACGGTGATCGGGCTGGATGATACAAGCCTTTTCGGCAGGCCGCAACTCATTCAGGGCAAGATTGAAGACATCTACGGGGAGAACGCTTTCATCGTTGTCAAGGATCCCGAGTTTCCTAAATTGGGCAATCCTCACGTCGGCACGGAATTTCAGGTGAACGATCACCGGGGAGTCATTGTCGGCATCGCTAAAGTTGCCAGCAGCGGCCTCTTTGGTGTTCCAACGCTCTACACCACATTCGAAAGAGCGCTTCAATACCTGCCGAACCCGCGGTTCACAATCGCCTATGTGCTGGTCGAGCCTAAGAGCTCTGCGGATGTAATTCGCATCAAGCAACAGGTGCAGGCACTTGGTTACCTGGCAGTGACGAAGGATGAGTTCATCGATCGGATCTCCAACTTCTACATGTACCAGACCGGCTTCGGGACGAACATGCTCATTATGACTGTTATGAGCTTCGTCGTGGGCCTTTCCATTTCGGGCCAGACATTTTACACGTTCGTCTTGGAGAACATCGAGAAGTTCGGCGCCCTCAAAGCGATAGGTGCAAAGAGCCGCGAATTGGTCTTCATGATTCTGTTTCAGGCAGGCTTCACAGCCCTCACGGGCTACGGTTTGGGAATTGGATTGTGCGTGCTTCTGATCACGCTCGCGAAGCGGAGGCTTCCGGACTATGCCGCGTTGATTACTTTTTGGAATCTTGGGCTTGCCTTCGTGATGGTGGTGGTCATCGCTGCCATTTCGAGCCATTTCGGCGTCCGAAAGGTATTGCGGATCGAGCCGTTCGATATTTTTCGAGGTTGATATGCCGGATCTTGCGATCAAAGCAACGGGCATAGTCAAGTGGTTTGGCGAAGGCGAGGCCAAGACCCAAGCTCTAAGAGAAGTAAGCCTCGATGCCTATTTTGGCGAAATGCTGTACATCGTGGGGCCGTCCGGGAGTGGGAAGACGACATTGCTGAGCGTGCTGTCAGGCATTCTCAGACCGGATTCAGGTAGCGTCTCGGTGGAGGGAACGGACATCTGGAATCTTGGCAGCGACAAGCTCGCCGATTTTCGCCTGCACAAGATCGGGTTCGTATTCCAGGACTTTCATTTGTTCCCCCGGTTGAGCACAGCCGAGAACGTGGCGATTCCATTGATCCTGAATCGAAAGAACTGGAATAAGGCGACCGTCGAGGCCACCAAGTATCTGGACATCGTCGGTTTGAAAGCGCGCGCCGAGCTTCCGCCGGTGAAGCTAAGCGGAGGAGAACAGCAGCGCGTTGCTATCGCCCGCGCGATTGCCGGACAGCCCGAAATTCTAATCATGGACGAACCCACGGCCTCGCTGGACGGGGATACTGGCGTTGCCATCGTTGGTTTTGTGAAGAAGAACATTCTCAATGAAAAGCGGTGCATCCTGATCGTCACCCACGACGACAGAATCTCTGAATTCGCCACCCGGATTCTGAAGATGCAGGATGGCCGGCTAATTGGAACTGAAAAGGGAGGCTCCATTTGAGAAAACTGCTATTTGCATTAGCTGTTACTGGCGTTTTTGCCGGCTGCGTGGTTGCTTACCTTTCCGGCGCTAAGCAACCCGCCCAGCCGCCGCTATTCAATCCGCCTGCGAATCCATATCCGAACGGCATTTATGCGAACGGGATCATCGAAAGCGATCAGCCGAGCGGAGAGAACATCAATGTTTACCCGGAGGTGCCGGGCACGGTCAAGCAGATCCTTGTCACAGAAGGCCAGGAGATCAAGAAAGGGACGGTTCTGTTGTTGATCGACGACTCGATACAGAGGGCCACCGTCCAGCAACTGCAATCTCAGGCACAGGCCGCCTTCACTCTGTTGGCAGAACTGAAGGCACAGCCGAGAAAAGAGACTCTTGACGTGGCAGACGCCCAGGTCGTGTCCGCGCAGGCGACCTTGAAGACCGCTCAGGATGAATTGGATAAACAACAGGCCGCTTACGATGTGAATCCGAAATCGATCAGTAAAGACGCATTAGACAGCGCCATCAACGCGGTCACAACGGCGCAAGCCAACCTTGAGGTAGCCCGAAAGCAACGCGATCTGACCAAAGCGGGCGCCTGGATTTACGACATCAATAACCAGGAAAGACAGTACAATGCCCTCGACAAATCATATTCAGCCGCGAGCGCGCTGCTTGCCAAGTACACTCTTCGGGCGCCCAGAGACGGAATCGTGTTGGCAATCAGCCCCACTGTTGGGAGCTTCGTCTCGACGCAAGGCGCCTACGACACCTACACGCAGGGGATGAGCCCAGTGCTGGTGCTGGGAAGTCCTCACTCGCGCCTGAACGTGCGTTGTTACGTCGACGAGATTCTGGTGCCGCGGCTTCCCTGTCCGGCCAAGCTTAAAGCTCAGATGTCTGTCCGCGGATCGAACATTAAGATTTCGCTCGCCTATGTCAGAATGCAACCATTCGTCTCGCCCAAAATCGAGCTTTCCGACCAGAGGCTGGAACAGGTGGATGTCAGGGTACTACCGGTCATTTTCCGGCTTGAGGCACCCAAAGACTTTAACCTCTATCCGGGTCAACTGGTCGACGTTTATATCGGTGAGTGAGAAATGGCGAGAGCGTCCAATAAAATCACCTCACGCCTCGCAAGCACCGCACTTGCGGCCGTGGTGACGTTCTTGACAGCCTGCAGCATCGGCCCAAAGTACACGAGACCTTTAGCGCCGGTCCCGCCCTCTTACAAGGAGCTCGGAGCGCCGAATGTGGACGGCGATTGGAAGCCGGCTCAACCGCGTGACGATGCCGCGCGTGGCAAGTGGTGGGAAAGTTTCGAAGATCCTCATTTGAACGAGCTCGAAGAAAAGCTCAATATTTCGAACCAGAATATCGCTGCTGCCGCGGCAAATGTCCAGGCCGCCCGGGCCATGACTCGGGAAGCCCGTGCACAGTACTTTCCGACGCTCACAGCCAATCCGGGCATCACAAATTCCCGCTTGTCCAACGGATTTGGCAGGCCGCTTGGCATCACATTTACGAATTATTCATTGCCTTTCGACGCGTCTTGGGAGCCTGATCTGTGGGGCCGCATTCGAAACACGGTGAAAGCAAACACGTTCGCCGAACAGGCAAGTGTGGCCGATCTGGAAAATGTTCGCCTATCCGCGCAAGCCGATCTCGCCAGCGATTACTACGACCTTCGCGCGCAGGACGCGCTGAAGCAGCTACTTGATTCCACGGTAAGCGCCTATCAGGAGGCGCTTGAGATTACGCGCGACTTGTACAGAGCTGGGGTCGGCAACGATGAAGCGGTCGCGCAGGCAGAAGCTCAATTGAACGCTACGCAAGCGCAGGATACAGATCTTGGCGTTCTCCGCGCCCAATATGAACACGCGATCGCACTTCTGACCGGCCAACCTGCATCGACATTTTCGTTTTCCGTGGAGGCCGTAAGAACGGTCACTCCGCCAATCCCGGTTGGGATTCCTTCCGAGCTTCTGGAACGCCGCCCCGATATCGCCTCTGCGGAACGTGCGGTCGCCCAGGCAAATGCACAGATCGGCATCGCGAAGACCGCCTTCTTCCCGGCGATCATACTGAGCGCCTCAGCTGGGTTTCAAAGCTTGTCGATCGCAAAGTGGATCGAATGGCCGAGCCGGATTTGGTCGGCGGGTCCGAGCCTGACGCAGACGATTTTCGATGCAGGATTGCGCAGGGCCACGGTCCAACAGTTCCAGGCCTCCTATGATCAAACCGTCGCGAACTACAGGGAGACAGTGCTGACGGCCTTCCAACAGGTCGAAGACAACCTGGCAGCTCTGAGAATCCTCGCACTAGCGATCGAGCAACAAGATGACGCGATCGAATCAGCCAATCGGAGTCTTCGGGAAGCCGAGGTCCGGTACAAAGCCGGAATCGATCCGTACCTAAACGTGATCACTGCGCAAACTGTTTTGTTGAACGACCAGGAAACGGCAGTGAACCTCCGAATGCAACGGATGCTGGCAGGCGTCCAGTTGATTAAAGCGCTGGGTGGCGGATGGGATGCCTCTCAGATTCCTTCGTCAAAGGAGCTCGGAAGGAGGTTTCCAACTGGAACTAGTGCCAAAAACTGAACCATTCGTCGGCACAGGGAACGGGGGTGAGTTCTACACTGATGCTGGAGCGCTTCCTCAGATTGGCTCTGCAGTTTACAACGCCAACGCGGGTTCAACTTCATACCGCTCCAGAATCGTCTTTATCAGTTCGTCGCGCAGGCTCTCAACGTACCCGAGGCGATGTCGCTGCTCCACTTTGCGAACATCCGATGCGAGAGGATGATCGTGAAACACCTCCGCAATCCATAGCGAGAAGTCTCCTCGAAGCGCATGTCCATCAAGCACACCACTCGGGACACTTCCAAGTGACGAGACAAGCTCCTGCAACGTTCGACTTGGCGACCCAACTGGCCTGCCATCCGCCGTGAACACGAATTCACGTCCGCTCGCTACTGGTACATCAAGATACTTGGACCTATGGCGGACATGCGCGGTCAAGCGAGGTATCAATGTGAAGCGCTGCAGCTTCCCCGACGCTTCTGGCGCGCACGGCAAAAGAACTGCTTGGCCATCGGCCAATCCTGCAAGCGTAGCGCTCCAATCGCCAGTGCCGTTGCCAAATAGTGTCTGCATCGCCTTGACCTCATGTGGGTCCGTAGTGCGCGTGACGCCTATGACTTCCATGGCTTTGCGGACATCAGAGTTAAGGTCAGACGGCCGGTAAGTGACAAGCGTGTACGCGCCCAAGTCAAGGTCTAGCAGTTGGTCGACGTTCGCATCCTGGAGGAAGTAATGAGCTTCATCGACGACGATTCTGTGAGGTAGCCCTGTGTTTCTCCTAAGAGATGCGAGCATGGGTAGAAGGGATTTGAGATAGTTGACTTTCTCCTTGTATTGCACGCGTGAGAGGTTGATCACCACGCTCATGTCTGGATGCCGCAGCATGCGAGCCAGATCGGGTAATGATGGTGGAGGGTCGTCACCTCCCCATGCGACCACGCGGGGTAGAGCTTCCAGTTGTTCGTAGTCGCCTTCCGGATCAATTACACACGTGCAGTAATCGTGCAGCATGAGCTGTTCGCAGTAAAGCCCCGTGAGCCAGGACTTTCCGGATCGTGGGTCTCCCGCTACGAGGACGTTGCGACCACGGATCGATAATCCGAGTCCCTCGCCACTATCGGTCACACCGAGCATGATTTTACCCTTGCCAATCCGGTCGGGCGGCAGTCGCATACTTGTTGCGGCCTGACGGATGTATGGGGCAACGGCATTCGGACCATCTCCGCGTATGACCTCGTCCGCACTCCTCTGAAGAGCTGGACTTCCCCAGCCAACCGCTGCACCGATCTCGCAAGCCGCGAGAAGGTCATGATCGTTTTCCGCGTCGCCAATTGCGATTGCGTTGTGAGCCGATAAACGCAGCGCGGTTAGGGTTTGGCGAAGGCCAGTGGCTTTACTGATCCCCTGCGGGAGCACCATGACGCGGCCACGGTTGAACAACAGCACCAGCGGCAGTTCGAGCTCGCGGATGACGGCTAAGATCCGGGGAGCCAATGTTGCGTCGGTCTCCACGATACATTGGCCCACGGCGAAGTCGATCGCACGGCGGCGGAGTTCATCAAGAAACACTGGCGGCGGAGGATGACCGCTCAACCAGGAATGACCGTTCGGAAAGGCTAGTACTGCCCCATTTTCCGCTACCACGGCGTCAACGAACTGCAGATTTCCTACTACCCGCTTCAGGTCTGAGAGAATACGGCCGGTCACGAGGATGACTACGATTCCGCGCCCACGCACTTCTGCGATCGCGGCCCCTACATCCGAATCGAGTATTCCATCGCGCGCGATCGTTCCATCGTAATCGAGTGCCAGTACACCGAACTTCAAGAATCCTCCTTCGTCTCGTCCTTACCTATGACCAATTCCCTCGCGCCGCTTCAGTACTCCTCCCAGCAGTGCGACCAAGAAGAACTCGCTTACCGAATTCCACGAGCACCAGGTACACGATCGTTGCTGACGCGAGAAAGGCGAAGTAGGTTCGCGGCAGCGGCACGAAGCCGAATGGCCCCGCCAGCGGACTGTACGGTAATAAAATGCCGGCGGCCACGATCGCCAGTGTGGTTATTGTCAGGGGCCGGCTCGCCCGGCTTCGCATCGGATTCTTGGCCGTGCGAATGACAAAGATCACCAGCGTTTGCGTGGCCAGCGACTCGACAAACCAACCCGTGTGGAAAAGCACTTGACCCGCATGGAAGTGGTGCAACATGACGTAGAAGGTCAGGAAATCGAAAATCGAGCTGATCGGCCCGATGAACACCATGAACTTCCGGATCAGACTAATGTCCCAGCGTTTTGGCTTTTGAAGAAATTCGTCGTCCACATTGTCGGTAGGGATGGTAATTTGCGACACATCGTACATGAAGTTGTTCAGCAGTATTTGCGTGGACAGCATGGGGAGAAACGGCAGGAAGAGCGAAGCACCCGCCATGCTGAACATATTGCCGAAGTTCGAGCTGGTGCCCATCAACAGGTACTTCATCACGTTTCCGAAAGCCTTGCGCCCTTCGAGGATGCCGCTGGCGAGAACGTCGAGACCGGGCTCGACGAGAATGATGTCAGCGGCTTCCCGGGCCACGTCCACGGCCGTCGAGACGGAGATGCCCACGTCGGCGGCGTGAAGCGACGGGGCGTCATTGATTCCATCGCCCATGAATCCGACAACGTGGCCGCGATGTTTCAGAGCCAGGAGGATGCGGTTCTTCTGCGCCGGCGAGACTCGCGCGAAAACCTTGGTCTGCTCTGCGACGTGCTCCAACGCGGCATCCGTCATCGCCTCGAGTTCATCGCCGAGCACGATCTTGCCCGATTCGAGCCCAACCTGGCTGCAAACGTGAGCTGTGACCAGGTCCCCGTCTCCAGTAATGATCTTCACCTCTACGCCGTCCCCCCGCAGCGCGGCTATGGTCTTGCCAGCGTCCGGCAAAGGCGGGTCGGAAAAGGTGAGAAAGCCCGCCAGCGTGAGGTCCTTTTCGTCGGCAGCCGAATAGTTGGGACGTGCCTCGACGTCGGCGTAAGCAACCGCGAGCACCCGAAATCCCTGCCGGCTCAACTCTTCGTAAGTCTTCCGGCAGAGCTCCAGCGCGGCTGCATCCAGAGCAGCAGTGCGGCCGTCCGATTCGTAAGTGCCCGAGCGTGCCAAGATTCCCTCGGGTGCGCCCTTTGTGATCAAAATCCGCCGCGATTGCCGCTCCACGACGATCGACAGCCGGCGGCGCTCGAAATCGTACGGAATTTCGTCCCGCTTTTCGTAGCCCGTCGCCTCCTCTGGTTCAGGGTTTTGCAGGATGGCCATGTCGAGCGGACTTGTGATGCCCGTCTCGAACTTGCTATTGAGATATGCCAGTGTGAATACTCGCTGCGACGGATCTCCAAAGGCATTGAGAGACCGGTCAAGGGCCATATTGCCGCTGGTGAGCGTCCCGGTCTTGTCACTGCACAGCACGTCGACGCTGCCGAAGTTCTGGATCGCGGCGAGGTGTTTGACGATCACCTTCTTACGAGCCATGGCCCGCGCGCCCTTGGAGAGGGTCACGGAGACAATCATGGGGAGAAACTCCGGGGTCAGGCCGACCGCCAATGCAACGGCAAACAGTAGCGACTGAAAAGGATCCCGATGCCTGACTACACTGACCACGACCAGGAAGACGACCAGGAAGAACACAGTGCGGGTGATGAGGAGACTGAAGTCCTTCAGGCCCTGATCAAACGCAGTCTGCTCGGGGCGCGAGGCAAGTCGGGCGGCGATGTCGCCGAAAGAGGTTTTGGCGCCAGTGGCGACGACCACAGCGCTCGCTGTTCCGCTGACGACGGAAGTCCCCAGGAAAACCATGTTCTCCGCATCGGGCTTGGTGGAGACTTCCTCGCCACGCACCTGCTTCTCCACCGGCATCGACTCACCTGTCAACGCCGCTTGTTGAATGTAGAGATCGCGGGATTCCAGCAAGCGCGCGTCCGCTGGGACTAGATCTCCGGCCGACAGCCGTACGACGTCACCGGGAACAACATTGATTCGCCGGATTTCCTGCCACTTCCCGTCGCGCAGCACGGTGGCGGTGGGCGCGACGCGCTGCTGCAACTGCTTGATCGCTTTCTGCGACGTATGGGTTTGGGTAAAGTCGAGCACGTTGCTGAGCAGGACGATGGCGATGATGATCCCTGCGTCCGCGGCGTCCCCGAGGAAAGCGGAACTAACTGCGGCGATCAGCAATATCAACACCAGTGGATTTAGGAAAAGACGGAGAAAGTCGAGAACTGCGGATTGGCGCTTGGGAGGGGCAGGGTCATTAGGGCCATACTGCTTGAGTCGCGTCTCGGCTTCCTGGGATGTCAATCCGTTGGCTGCTGCTGGAGCGTTCACTGCTTGGGCAGTGGGCTCGGCTAAGTTCTGAACGCTCATCTCATCACCTGTTATTTCCGTGGTTATCCACTTGACGCAAAGGGTGTGTTACGCTCAGAAGAATGCAGAAACCAACGTTCCCTGTATTCTTCGTCGAAGTACGAAAGCACTGGGAGGCGTGTTTCGGCACGACATTCGCGGTGTTTCTAGCCCTTATTCAATATCTAGTTTTGACCTTAGCTCCTCCGGCAAATATTCCAGTATGGGTAAAGTCTTTTCCGGCGTGGTTGTGGCTCGCTATCGGCTGCCTCTTACTGTTTTGGTCCTCTTACCTCGTGTGGAAAGATAAACAGATAGCATTAAATGTGTCTAAAGCGAGAGCAGATGAACTCCAGGGCCGTCCTGACATCACACTTCGCTGCGGGCGCGGATTAGGAAACAATTCAGAGAACAATTACGTTTTCGATGCACGAGACAGTGGGCCGGTTCATGCGGTGAATGTTTTTATCCACGACATCGTGCTACCCATGTCGGCCGCTACAGAAAAGAACTGTCTACTCATGGACGAAAAGTACACACAGACTGGCCACGACCCAATTGTAAGGCATTCTGGGTGGAATAAGCGCATTGTGCATTTTGACAAGGTAGACATACCGGTTCATCACAGCTGGTATACAAAGATCCCGTTTGTTATCGAAAACATGGGGACGTTGCAAAGATACAAGTTTCATGATGCATTGGCCGAAAGTGAACGGCCAGACGGCTACATTTTGCGAATACCAGTTACCTTGGAATTCTCAAACAAAGATGGCGCTACATGGAAGCAGTATTACGAACTCGAACACAAACTGCTGCCAGAGAAGACGGGCCACCTCACGCTTACTTACCGTAGGATCGAGCGTACCAAATGAGCCGATGGATTGCAATTCTCACCAACTTGGAGTCCCGGCTTTTGCCATCGCCTGCCACGGATGCGTGGTGATATACAGGGGACGTTCAAGATGGCTTGCCGGAGACTGACCAATGAATAAATTACGCAGATTTGTCGGTCAGTTGTTTGTACTCCATTTTGGGGGATTTTAGGAGCCGAATCAGTGTGTCGCGAAACAGATACGGGTTGTCGCGGTTGTTGAATCTCCACTCGAACTCGTCAAGGTAGGCATCAAGATGCTTGGCACTGACCTGATGGAAAGAACCAACGATCGAACGCTTGAACAGCGACCATACGCCCTCGACCGAATTCGTATGAACGTCGCCACGCACCCACTCTTCGGCATGGTGGTTGACCGTCTCGTGCGTCGTGTCTTCGTCAGCGATCCCGAGGTACCCTGGGTTTTCATCTGTCATGATGCGCTCGGTCTCCGGCTCGGTGGTCTCCTTCACGAAGGCGTGGAGTACCTTTTTTGGTAGCTTTCTTCCGGCGCTCGACTCTCAGCCGTATTGCGCCCCCACGTTCGACCGCGCCGAGTACCATAGTTTTGTTATCGAGATTCCCGCTTCCTATGTAACGCTGCTTGCCGCCAATGTAGGATTCGTCAATTTCCACGATCCCCTTCAGCCTAGGAGCATTGGCTTCTTCTACAGCCTTGCGGATACGATGGCAAAGATACCACGCGGTCTGATAGCTTACTTTCAGAGTGCGCTTCAACTGGTTGGCGGACATACCCTTTTTGGATTCCGACATCAGGTAGGTTACGAGAAACCACCTCCAGAGAGACAGATGCGAGTCATGGAAGATAGTACCCGCTGTGACGCTAAACTGATAGTGGCAGAGGTCGCAATCGTACTGGAACCGATCATGAATTTTTGTGGCTTTGCCGAAGCAGCGTGGGCAGATCGGACCTTTAGGCCAACGGAGATGCTCCAGGCACGCCCGGCAGCGGTCATCGGAACCAAACTGTTCAATCAGTTCGACGAGGTTAACACGTTCTGGGATTGAGGTATTATTCAAAGATCACCATGCGCAAGAAGAAGCAACCTAGCAGCATGACCAACGATGAACTCATACGGCATCTATTCCACCCAAACGTAGTTAAGCACCTAAAGAAGGCAGTCGCCGAAGCGGATGCCAAGTCATCGAAGGTAACAAAGAAGGCCACTAAGTGAATTATAAGGTAGGAACGTTTTTGTGTCAACTAGATAATCACAGTTATTTCACCCGCAGTTCCTGGTCCAAGCTTTCTACAAGCCGATCAATGCTTTTTTGGACAGCATGACTCATTTCCGCGACCACCGAGTTTACGTTGCGGGTGTCAACTCGCAAGGTCTCATCCGCATCACCGGTCCAGACGGTGGCGCCCGCTCGCAGGTTCACCAGTTCGGCCGATAGTTTCGCTTCCACTCGGACACCACCGTTGTAATCGATCTCTTCAAGCCGTTCGACCCTGCCGACCATGAGATAGTCCTGCTGGTTCTGACCGTCGTATCGCTTTACGAACGAGAACAGTCGGGAGGAGCGGAGTGAATCAATCACCGCCGTTGTGACGGTCTCAGCCGGATCACCAGCCCACCGATGATAGTCGTAAAAACCAATTTCTCCCGGAGCTTGCCGGTATACAATCCTTCCCTGCCGCAGGTAAGGCGGAGTTTCGAACCGGCGTACCGCCACCGTGCCCGGCAGGCGCGTGTCGCTTACCGCCGGAGCTGGCGCCGGAGGAAGCTCCAGCGCGTAGTAGTTCGGATACCGGATCCCGCCTCCGCAGCCCGCCGTCAGCAGCATCACGGTGCAGGCGCTCGCGCGTACCAGAGCCTTCGTGCTCATGGATTCCTCGTCATTGGGGAACTTTCCGGTCCTTCGGCTGCTTAATCCGAATCAGACTCCATGGACGCTCCTTCACGGACTCCGTAAGCTCGTTCAGGTTGTCGGTAGCCATACGAATGTTTTCGAGCGTGTAGGTAACGTCTTGATCTTTCGCGCGCGTCGCCGCCTGCAGATCGCCGATCAGGCCACGCACCTGATCGAGCGTCTTCCGCACTTCGGCAAGGTCTGCCTGCAGGGGTTCGCGGACCGCAGTGATCGTCTCGTTCGCGTTGGACACGGTTGCATTCGCATTGTCCACGACCGGCGCTACCTTCGCCATCACGCCGTTTGCGTCATTGGTCAGCTTTAGCGCCTGGTCACTAATCTGGTCGATCTTCGGCGATAATCGCGCAACCATCGCATCCGTGTTCGCCAGGATCTGAGCCACATGCTGCTGATTCGGCTGGCCAGTGACATCGTTCAGATTCGCGATCAGGTGTCTAGCGTCGCTCGTGACATCATTGACGTCCTTTTGTATCGACTCAAGCAGTGTCCGCGTGGAATCTGCAAGGGCCACGATCTTGCGCTGAGTGTCGTCCAGACTTACCGTTTCCACCGACGGAATCACCTCGCCCGCCGCTAATCGCGGAGCGTCATTCGCTCCTGTGCTGATGGAGATGACCGGGTTGGTCACCACTGTTACGGATCCGAGCTTGGCCACGGACTTGGCGTTCAGCGGCGTGCCCGGCTTCACATCCATTAAAATCTCAATCCGAGTTGGGTCTTCCTTGTCAGACCGTACGGCTGTCACAGTACCCACCTTGATGCCACCAAACAAGACGTCTGCCCCTGGCTCCAATCCACCCGCGTATCGCAGGTACGTCCTGTAGGGAACGCGTGCCCCTTTGAGCGCTGCGGTGCTTACGTGATAAATGGTGGCGAGCAGTATCGCCGCACAGATCAGGACGAAGGCGCCGACTTTTGCTTCTGTATTCATTTTTTCGCTCCCGCCATCCCCGCCAATTCCCGAATATGATCTTCAACGACCGGGCTCTCGGCAATGGGATCAGCAACCCGATCGAGAAACTGCCGGATTTGTGGATTCGTGCTCGACCGGAACGACTCTTTGCTGTCCACGGCGATGAGTGAGCCATTGTGAAGCATGGCCACACGGTCCGCGATTCGGAATGCACTCGCCAACTCGTGCGTCACAACCAAAATGGTCATGTGAAAAGCGCGCTTCAAGATTAGGATCAGCTCGTCTAATCCCGCCGCGACGATCGGATCCAGTCCAGCGGATGGCTCATCGAATACTAGAATCTCGGGGTCGAGCGCGGTCGCCCGCGCGACCGCCGCGCGTTTTTTCATGCCACCCGATAGTTCCTGGGGCATGAGTTTACCGGCCTCCCCCAAGCCTACGGCCGCGAGTTTTATGTACGTCATGATCTCGATGACAGGATCGGCCAGAGTCGTCAATTCGCGCAGCGGCAGGCTGACGTTTTCCTCGATGGACATCGAGTTGAATAATGCACACTCTTGGAAGGCTACCCCCATAGTGCGCCTAATCTTCTCCAGTTCTTCCGCGGAACAACGATTGATATCGGTGCCCCGCACCCGAACCGTCCCGGAGGTCGGTCGCTCGAGTCCGATGATGTGCCTCAGCATTGTGGTCTTCCCGGAGCCGCTGCCACCGAGCAGCACCATCACTTCGCCTGGTTCGATGTCCAGGTTCACGCCGTCTAGCACGCGTGTGCCTCCGTAGACGACCGTCAAGTCAGCCACCGAAATCATTGGGTCCGCCATAGGCTAATCCCTATGCACCAGGTAGAAGATTGCCGTGAAGAACACGTCCGCCAGGATAACCAGGTACGTGGACCTTACGACCGCGGAAGTCGCCGACCGCCCTACGGCGTCCGCTCCGCCGCGCGTTCTGAAACCCTCCATGCACCCAACGTTCACGATTATCGTCGCGAACACAAGGCTCTTCAGCAGCCCCGTTAAGACGTCGTGCAGGTCGATCGAGGTGTAGATATATCGCAGATACATGGCGAGCGTGATTTTCGTGCTGATGTACATGAACCCGGCGCCAGCCAGAATGCCAAACGCGTTGCTCAGGATGGTCAGGCAGGGAATCGTGATCATCGCCGCGACATACTTCGGCGCCAGCACGAACTCGATCGGACTGAGCGCCATGGTCCGGAGCGCATCGATCTCGCTGGTCACCACCATGGTTCCGATTTCGGCTGAAAATGCCGACCCCGATCGGCCGCTCACAACGACGGCCGTCAACAGCGGTCCCAGTTCGCGCGTGAACCCGACTGCCACGACGTCCATGACGTACTGCAGCGCTCCCCACCTCCGCAGTTCGGACCCGACTTGCATCGCCAGTATGAACCCCGCGCACATGGACATGATTCCGACCATGGGCACGGCATCTACTCCGATAGCCGCCATCTGGCGTATCGCCGCTCGCCAGCGCCCGCGCTTTCCCGTGAACGGCAGTACGTGGGGCGTGGATCGCAGACCCGACCAGAACTGAATGGTGAGTCCACCGACATAACCAAGCCGATTGGTGACGGCCCGGCCGATGGCTTCCAGAACGTTCATGTGCTCGCCTCCTGTCCCGCCATCTCGAACAATCGATCGAGATGGGTAATCTCGAGAAGGTAGCGCGGCTGATCGTGGATACCTCCCAGGACCAGCCGCGTTCCCTGTTTGTGTGCGATCCGGACGGCCTCTACCAGTGTGGCCAACCCCGAGGTGTCGATATATGAAACTTCGGATAAATCCACGGATAGCTCCAACGGCTTTTTGTCCAACGCATTGCTCAGAGCTCTGCGCATTTCGTCGGAGTTTTCGACGGTAATGCGGCCGTGAATCGCTACGCTGTCAGTCACCGCAGGATCTCCTCCCCGTTACTTCGCGGGGGAATTTCGCCACCCTCTTCTCGCCTTGCCTTGCTAGTGTGGCGTCCGTCCAGCTGGCTTGGACCTTGTCGGATTGTTCCTTGGAGAGTTCGTTTGCCGTAGCGTGCTCCGGTAACCTTGGAACTGCTCCGCCATCTGAACAAGGTCGACAGTACGCAGCAGGGCAAGGATCGCCGAGTCGCCCCGCTGGACCATGCCTCCAGTATCTTTTACGAACTCTTGCGGGATGCCGAACTCGGGTTTCCACCAGTTGGCATCGATTGCACCGCCTGTTGCGCCCGGTATCTATGCGGGTTGGTAGGCCGTCCCCCTGGGGAGATAGTGTATCGCGGTGGCGAATGCGCTTACCGCTATCCCGTCTACGATGAGGTCCACACCCAGGGCAAATCCGATGAACCAGATGCCGGAAACCGGTATCTGCCAAAGCAGCAGGATCCCCAATACCGTAGAGACCACGCCGGAGAAGACCGACCATCCCCAACGAGGGAACTGCGCCATTCCGGCGCCGATGGCGCGGAATAGTCCGCCCACAATGAAGAACGAGGCCAGCACCAACGTGAGGCTCTCGGCTCCGAGAAGCGGGTAGCGAACCAGTAAGTATCCCGTGAATCCCCGAAGCAGCGCACTGAGCAGATACAGGAAGAATCCGCCCCAGGTCCCGATCGTGAACGCCTGAATCAACGCGAAGACTCCGCTGATCAGAAGCAACCAGCCGAAGACCAACACCGTAGTAAAGGTCGCGGTTACGTCATAGACGATACACGCCACGCCCAGGACAGCAAGCAAGATCCCCAGGGCCAGAAACCAGCCCCAAGATCCGCGAATCTCCTCCATGCCGGCCGTGAGTGGATTGTGTGTGAACTCTGACATTAAGTTCCTCCTTATCCTGGAATGAGATTACGGGAATTCAGGATGGCAGTCGTGAGTTTGCGGTCAGGTTTTGGTGGAAGGAACGCTTGCCTACGGTTTGGCGGTATGCTGAGTAGCACAAGGACCTGAGGAGGGCCGGCAATATGAAGGAGTTCCCTCCATTCCGGCTGGACCCCGTCAACCAGTGCCTGTGGCGCCGCGGGGATGCGGAAAACGAAGAACGTGTCCTGCTGACTCCCAAAGCCTTTGCCGTCCTGCGCTATCTGGTGGAGCATGCCGGTCGCCTGGTGACCCAAGATGAGCTCCTGGAGGCGGTGTGGCCCGATACCTTCGTCCAACCGGAAGTCCTGAAGTATCAGATCGCCGACATCCGGAGCACGTTGGGGGACCACCCGAGGAACCCTCTTTTTATTGAGACGCTACCGCGGCGAGGGTATCGGTTTGTGGCTACGGTAACGGAAGGGGAGTCTGCGGAAACCCTGCCGTCGGGGAGTCCGGCTCGTGGCAGATTGGTGGGCAGAGACCGCGAGCTTGGTGCGTTGCGAGCTTGCCTCCGAAAGGCATTGAAGGGCCAGCGCCAGGTTGTCTTCATCACGGGAGAGCCCGGGATCGGGAAGACCGCTCTGGTTGACGAATTTCAACGGCAAGTTGCTGCCGAGGAACCAACCCTCCGCATCGCCCGCGGACAATGCGTGGAAGGTTACGGAGGCACGGAACCGTATTACCCGATGCTGGAGGCGCTGGGTCAGTTGTGCCATGGTGCGGGGGGGAAACGAGTGGTGGATATTCTGGCCGCGCAGGCACCCACCTGGCTGGTTCAGTTTCCTGCACTGCTGAGACGCGAACAGCGCCAGGCGCTGCAACAGGAGATCCAGGGAGCGACCCGGGACCGCATGCTGCGTGAGATCCGGGAGGCGCTGGACACTCTCAATCTCGCAGTGCCCCTGCTGTGGGTATTCGAGGATCTGCAATGGGTAGATCCCTCGACCGTCGATCTCATCTCCGCTCTGGCGCGCCAGCGGACGGCAGCGAAGACGATGGTGATCATCACGAAGCGGCCGGTGGACATCGTAGTTCCCAAACATCCGCTGAAGGCGCTCAAGGCGGACCTGCTGCTTCATCACCTGTGTCAGGAGATCATCCTCGCGCCGCTTGCGAAAGCAGACGTAGCCGAATACCTGGGCGTGGAGTCTCCGGGAGGCGCCCTACCCGAGGGTTTTGCCGAGCTGATCTATCGGCACACGGAGGGCAATCCGTTGTTCATGATCGCCGTCCTGGATCACCTGGCCGGGCATGGCCAGATCTCGCGCGAGAACGGCGAGTGGCGCCTCAGAGTCCCTATTGCGGAAATCGATCTCGGTGTGCCCGAGACTCTACGTCAGATGATCGAATCCCAGATCGAGCATCTGACCGGTGAACAGCAGCGGACGCTGGAGGCGGCCAGCGTGAACGGTGTTGTGTTTTCGGCAAGCGTCAATCCCATCCCACCGGCTCTGGACGAGGGAAAGTTTGAAGAACTTTGCGACGAACTGTCGCGCCGCCACCACATGGTGCGTTGGGCGGGATCGCACCAGTTCCCGGACGGGACTGTCTCCGTGCGCTACGAGTTTACGCACGCGTTGTACCGGGAGGTCTTCTACCACCGGCAGACACCGGGGCGCCTGGCGAAGCTGCACCTGCGCATCGGAGAGCGGCTGCAGGAGCTTTTCTCCGAGCATGAAGGAGAAGTGGCGGCTGAACTGGCGGGCCACTTCGAAAGAGCATCCGATTGGCCACGCGCCATCAAGCACCTGCGGCTGGCTGCGGATACAGCCGGGCGGCGGTTTGAACCCCGGCAAGCCACAAAGATTCTTGAGCACGCTCTGGAGCTGGTGAAGAAACTGCCGGAGGGCGAGCGAACGGTAAGCGAAATCGAGATTCTGGAGAAGCTGGCTGCGATTTACACGGTGCTTATGGATGATGCGCGCGCCATCGAAACCTATGAAGCTCTGGCTGGACGAGCGGCTCACGATGGCCTGATCGATGTGGAGGTGCGCGCGCTCATCGACATGGCGTGGGCGTTGTCGCGGGCCAGTTCTCAGCATTCGCTGGAAGTCCTGGAACGGGTCCTTCGGCTAAGCGCCAGGCAGGGCGATGCGCTCACGCGAGCAAGAACCCGCGCGCGCTGTTTTGCCGTGCGCCTGTGGCAACGTTGGAATCCCCAGGATATGGAGCAGTTTCTCAATACATCCGCGGAAATCCTCAACGCAAATGACGGCCGTATACTCGCCCCTTATTTGGCCGACTGTGCCTTCGTAAGCTGGATCTCCTCAGGATACCGCGAAGCGCGCCGGAACTTGATCGAGAGCCGTGTCATGCTGTTCGAGACAGTGGAGGAGAACCGTTATCTAAATAATCGGTATTTAGTAAGTCGGTGCAGTGTCCTCTCCCTGGCCCTCCTGTTTCTGGGAGAGTGGGGCGAGGCGCTGCGAGAGACGGAAGACGCAATTGCCATGTTGGACAAGAATGGCGAATATCGCTGGGGGCAGATGGTCCGCCTCTACCGAGCCTGGGTGCATCTGCATGCAATGGACTTTGCCGGCGCGCTGGCGATTTGCAACTCGGCGCTCCCGTTGGTCAGAGATCCCGGGCCTCGCCCGGCGCCTGATTATCCAGCTCCGCATCCAATAGCGTTCCGGACATGCCTGTTTCTGACGGGCTCAGCGGAGACGGCTTTAGGAAACTATGAGAGTGCGCTTATGAACTTGTCGGCAGCGCGGGCCGATCTGGATCGACTGGCGACCGTGTGGAACTGGTGGTGGCGCATGCCACTCGAAAATGCTCTCACGGAACTTTGGCTGGCGAAAGGCGATCTCGCCCAAGCGCGGCCGCAAGCGGAAAGTTTTCTGAAGATCGCGTTGGCGACCGCAGAACACACGTGGCAGGGGCTGGCTTGGGAAGTGAATGCCCGCGTAGCTATGGCGGAACTTGACCTGACGAGAGCACGAGACTGCATCGCGAAGGGGTTATCCGCGATGGAAGATTATGAAGTGCCGCTGGCCGCCTGGCGCGCTCACGCGACCGCCTTCGAACTCTACCGGAACGCAGGCGACCGAGATTCAGCAGAACGCCACTTGGCACTCAGCCGCGACACGATTATGAAGCTCGCGAATTCCCTGCCCGAAGAAGAGCCCCTTCGGCACATATTCCTGTCATCGCCGATGATTAGCAGAATCTGCGGTGACGACAAAACCCGGCCCAAGGCGTTTGACGCGGCACACTAGCCCTTAGCGAAACGCGAGCATGGTCGCGGTCTGGTTGACGTGGCCCATGTATCCCATGTACGCTTCGCCGTATGTACTGAAGCCCACCGATGGAGTATTCGCGAATAGCGCGCCGAAGGCCTCACACTGCCCCTCCTCCTGAAGTTGCAGCGTCCGCAGAATGCAGTTAAACACAATCAGAGCGCGATGGGAACCCTTCAGGGCCTTGCCCGTGTCTGCGATGATATCGGTGGACTCGATCAGCTCCAGTTTCGAGCCTTCCCGAATCCGGCTGTAGAATACGATGCTGCCGTCTTCCAGAACGCGCTGCGGGCTGCGTACGAACAGCTCGTCGCCCACCATCAGGCCTACCGGGTTGCTTATGAAGCGGGCGGCCACGCCGGCACTGTCGATTCCTAGCGCCTGCGCGTACGCCTCCACGGCGGGCACGCCATTGAAGCGGCGAACGGTGCGAGCGGCCTCATCCACTTCAGTGGCGGTCAGCACTTTCCCCAACAAGCGGAAGCTCTGGGTCTTGATGATCCTGTAGCCGGCCGGTACGCGCAACAGCGCGAGAACGGCGGCATGTTCAAACGTGCAGCCATTGGCGGCAACCAGCGTCGCATGAAAGGCCAGGTCGTCACCGGCCGATCCACCGACGAAGGGAATATCCGTTAAATCGCGAATCCGTTGCATGATCGCCTCCTCAGCGCCTGACAGGCCATCGGCAAGGATCAGTCCCACGTGCGTGTCGGGGTCGAGTTCGGAAAGCAGGCCGCCCACCTGAGCGGACAGGCTCTCCAGAGCGGCGCATACGGCCAGCGGACTTTTCAGGTCCTCGACCACCGCCACGGCGGTAGCGCTGACAACCTCGGGAGGAAGCGCCATGGCGACCATGGAACACGTCATCATCTTGCCCGACGAAATCTCGCCCGCGGTAGTGCAACCGATGCTGGCCGCGTGGGGGAAGGCCGCTCTCATTGAGGCGCTTAGCGCGGCAAGAGAATAGCATGTTGAGGCAAAGTAGACCACAATCGCCGGATCAACGTCTCCTCGCAGCCCGGAGATTAGCGCATCATGCTCGGTGGAGCTTGAGATTTGAATAGCCATAATCGGTCGTCACCCCTTACAAAACGGTCTCGTTCACCGTCCGTTCAGGCAGACCGTTTTAGGGGTCCAGTACTTCTTATAGAGAAACACGATGCACGGGTAGTGCCAAGAAATGTCTCGACCGGTGGCAACGCGATTGCTCCACGACCCGCGAGGATCGGTCAGGAGAATATTGACGGTACTCTTGATCTTCGTTTCTCAAACGCTTCCGATAAATCCGATGGAGACAGCAGCTCAGGGCGGTTAAGCGCCTACGCGAATCAGCTCAGGCGTTTGAGGAGAACCACTGCGCCGTGCGTGTTTGCAGGAGTCTCAGTGGCGGTACGACGTTACGTTCCGGTGACGATGACAACACCCTAATCTATGGCAGAAGGGTGGATGAGTCGGATATACTCTCGGGTAAAGTGTATCTCTCCAGATGCTGAGCCGCTCTTGAGTGGACTGGTCCCCATTTTTGAGACAAACAGTTAAGACTCATTTTTCATTGAATGGAGAATTGAGTCATGGGATTGTCACGCAGGCAGTTCACGCAGGAGTTTAAGCTGGCCGCCGTCCGGCGGCTGGAACAAGGGGTATCAATTGCCGAGGTGGCGCGCGGGCTGGAAGTGAACCCGAACGTGCTGCACCGATGGCGCCGGGAGTTCCGCCAGGGTCCGGGCAACGCATTTCCAGGTAATGGAAAACAGCGCTGGTCCGAAGGCCGGGTGGCGGAACTGGAACGGAAGGTCGGCCAGCAGGCGCTGGAAATCGATTTTTTGAAGGGGTGCTTGCAGCACATCGAGGAACAGCGGATGTTGCAGGCACTGGCTGGGAATCCGCGGTCTTCCGGAAGGTCAAAGAAGAAGTGAGGGCCAGCGGCGGACTGACGATCAAGCGGATGGTGAAACTGGCCCGGGTGAGCCGGGCCAGCTACTATCGCTTCGACGAGAATGGGAAATCGGGCTCCGATTCCGATATGGATCTGCGCGACGCGATCCAGCGGGTGGCGCTGGAATGGCCCAGTTACGGACGTCGGCGCATCACCCGCGAGTTGCATCGGCGCGGGCGGGCGGTGAACTGGAAACGTGTGTACCGGCTGATGGGTGAGGACAATCTACTCTGTGTGCGGAAGCGGAGGTTCGTCGTGACGACCGATTCCAATCATGGGCGGAAGGTCTACCCGAACCTGGCGCGGCAGATGGTGCTGACCGATGTCGATCAGCTCTGGCGCGCCGATATCACCTACATCAGGCTTCGCGAAGAGTTCGTGTTTCTGGCTGTCGTTCTGGACGCTTACTCGCGCCGCGTGATCGGCTGGGCGCTGGACCGGACGCTCGAAGATGAACTGACGCTGAGCGCACTGCGCATGGCCTTGTCACGGCGGGTAGTCGAACCGGGTCTGGTGCATCATTCCGATCGCGGCTCGCAATACGCCAGCGGCGACTACACCGGACTTCTCAAAGAGAACGGTGTTCAGATCAGCATGTCGCGCAAGGGTAATCCGTGGGATAACGCGGCCTGCGAATCATTCATGAAAACCCTGAAATATGAGGAGGTTCACCGCAACGAATACCGGGATCTGACCGAAGCGCGGTGCGAAATCGGCACGTTTCTGGAGAAGGTCTACAACCAAAAGCGTCTTCACTCCGCTCTCGGTTACTTGCCGCCGGCGGAGTTCGAAGACAAGCTCCGAGCGGCTGCGGGAGCGCAGGCATGAAACTGACCGTGCGTTTTCTCAGGCATGGCGGAATCTGTCGGCCGATGTGTTCCTACTTCAAAAGCCTGGACCGAAGTACCGCTTTCCGGCCGGGGTCGGCCCAGACTGTTAAGGACGCACCGGAAGTTCTACGCCCTACTCATCGTCGCGACGAGTTCCGACCGGCTATTCCTCAGCGGGGTGCTCGCCAGCAGAGCCCGCCTCCGCTTCACCGGCACGCCCATCCTAAATCCGTTCCGGGATCGGCCACAATGAATTTACAGCGAACGGTCAACAGTGTCTTAACTGTTTGTCTCAGCCCAGGGGACCACCCCAGAGTATCCCTCACCGATCTGGGGAGAAGGCACAGCCTTAAGCACCTTAGGAACTTCAGGAGCGCCTTTATAGCGCTCTTTTTTGGGTTAGACGAGATGACGAAGTGTTGGACACCGAGTCCAGACGTGGGTCCCTATACAGCGCGAAAGAGGCACTGCCGATCGCGGAGAGTGCCATGATCCTCAGGGTTGTGGGCATCTTGATTGCAGCGATTGCCCTACCCGGTTCTTCTCGGTCGAGTCCTGACCTGCAAACATACTTGCAGCAGAACATCGGATTGAGTCAGGATGAGATCGCTGCCGTCCGAAGCGGACAGCCGGTAGCGAAGGCCTTGCCGTCCCGCACGCCATCCGAAGTCTTCTTGTTTGGAGCGGTCTACATCCATGCCGCTCCTGAGGCCTACCTCCAGTTTGCCCACGATCTCGAACGACTTCGCAAGCTCCCCAACTATCTGGCGCTCGGGGTGTTCGCGCATCCTCCACAGCTTTCTCACTTGAAGGGTTTTTCGTTCGACAGAGATGACATTCGTGCCTTGAGGCGTTGCAAGCCCGGCGACTGTCTGATTCAGATGCCCGCGAGCTCCATCGAGGAGGTTCACCGATCCGTCAATTGGTCTTCCGACGACGTGGACGAACAATTGAATGAACTCCTGAAGAGGGCGGCACTGCAGCGTCTGCTTGCCTACCAGCGCGAAGGCAATGATGCCCTTGGGGTCTATAACGATAAGCATGACCTGGGGTGGTCCCCTGGGCTGAGACAAACAGTTAAGACACTGTTGACCGTTCGCTGTAAATTCATTGTGGCCGATCCCGGAACGGATTTAGGATGGGCGTGCCGGTGAAGCGGAGGCGGGCTCTGCTGGCGAGCACCCCGCTGAGGAATAGCCGGTCGGAACTCGTCGCGACGATGAGTAGGGCGTAGAACTTCCGGTGCGTCCTTAACAGTCTGGGCCGACCCCGGCCGGAAAGCGGTACTTCGGTCCAGGCTTTTGAAGTAGGAACACATCGGCCGACAGATTCCGCCATGCCTGAGAAAACGCACGGTCAGTTTCATGCCTGCGCTCCCGCAGCCGCTCGGAGCTTGTCTTCGAACTCCGCCGGCGGCAAGTAACCGAGAGCGGAGTGAAGACGCTTTTGGTTGTAGACCTTCTCCAGAAACGTGCCGATTTCGCACCGCGCTTCGGTCAGATCCCGGTATTCGTTGCGGTGAACCTCCTCATATTTCAGGGTTTTCATGAATGATTCGCAGGCCGCGTTATCCCACGGATTACCCTTGCGCGACATGCTGATCTGAACACCGTTCTCTTTGAGAAGTCCGGTGTAGTCGCCGCTGGCGTATTGCGAGCCGCGATCGGAATGATGCACCAGACCCGGTTCGACTACCCGCCGTGACAAGGCCATGCGCAGTGCGCTCAGCGTCAGTTCATCTTCGAGCGTCCGGTCCAGCGCCCAGCCGATCACGCGGCGCGAGTAAGCGTCCAGAACGACAGCCAGAAACACGAACTCTTCGCGAAGCCTGATGTAGGTGATATCGGCGCGCCAGAGCTGATCGACATCGGTCAGCACCATCTGCCGCGCCAGGTTCGGGTAGACCTTCCGCCCATGATTGGAATCGGTCGTCACGACGAACCTCCGCTTCCGCACACAGAGTAGATTGTCCTCACCCATCAGCCGGTACACACGTTTCCAGTTCACCGCCCGCCCGCGCCGATGCAACTCGCGGGTGATGCGCCGACGTCCGTAACTGGGCCATTCCAGCGCCACCCGCTGGATCGCGTCGCGCAGATCCATATCGGAATCGGAGCCCGATTTCCCATTCTCGTCGAAGCGATAGTAGCTGGCCCGGCTCACCCGGGCCAGTTTCACCATCCGCTTGATCGTCAGTCCGCCGCTGGCCCTCACTTCTTCTTTGACCTTCCGGAAGACCGCGGATTCCCAGCCAGTGCCTGCAACATCCGCTGTTCCTCGATGTGCTGCAAGCACCCCTTCAAAAAATCGATTTCCAGCGCCTGCTGGCCGACCTTCCGTTCCAGTTCCGCCACCCGGCCTTCGGACCAGCGCTGTTTTCCATTACCTGGAAATGCGTTGCCCGGACCCTGGCGGAACTCCCGGCGCCATCGGTGCAGCACGTTCGGGTTCACTTCCAGCCCGCGCGCCACCTCGGCAATTGATACCCCTTGTTCCAGCCGCCGGACGGCGGCCAGCTTAAACTCCTGCGTGAACTGCCTGCGTGACAATCCCATGACTCAATTCTCCATTCAATGAAAAATGAGTCTTAACTGTTTGTCTCAAAAATGGGGACCAGTCCAACCCCACCGAGGTGTCTCGGCAGTTCGCCTACATGCTCAGCTACGACAAGGCCTTACCAGGGTACCTGCCGGATTTCTATCGTTACCTTCTCGACTATCCCAAAGGGAAGCCCGAGAACGTCGAAGACACGTTCTATTGGGCAAGGGTGAAATTCGGACTGAAGCCGACGTTGCGTGTCGTACAAGTGGTGACAATGCACGGGAAGCCTGCCGACCGAATAGCATATGTCATCGCTGAAAAACAGCTCTATGCGAGCCACTACTTCGAAACGGCGTTGGACCTCTCCTATTGCATCCGCGACGATGACGACCCGAAACAATCCGGTTTCTATCTGATCACGACCATGGGTTCCGAGCAGGCGGGTCTGACTGGCGTCAAGGGGTCAATCGTTCGGAAAGCCGCGATGGGACGGTCGGTTTCCAGTCTCCAGGACGCGCTCACGACCATCAGGAACACGCTGGAAGGTACTCAATAGGCCTTTGAAAATTGAGCCGCCGAGCTCTGGGCGTAGAATGTTGCGCAGATGATGATGCCGCCTTGCGGCAAAAACGTGAGCGGTGCCCAAATGTTGGACACCGAGTCCGGAAGTGAGCTCGCTCAGTTTCCAATGCCCACGCCGGGCAGTCGGAAAGTACCTCCACTCTCAGCAAGTTAGATGAACTTACAGGTTGGCGGCGGGGTTTGGACTGCGACTTGCCCTACACCACAACGAGAGGAGCGGTTTATGATTCCCAAACCCCAGGAAGTGAAAGACCATGTGAGTGCGGATTTTGAGGCCCGTAGGAAGGCCTTCCATGAATCGATGGCGAAGGTGCAAAGCCAAATTGACCTCGCCGCCGCGGAGATGAACAAACTCCGCACCGAGATGAAAACACAGAGCGCCGATGCCAAGGCGAAGACCGTGGCTCGCGTTGACGAACTGACCAAGGACCTCGATGCGACACGCAAAGAGCAACAGGAAAAAATCGAAGCACGCCTGAAGGAAATCCACGCTGATATCGAGTCCATGAACGCGGAACTGAAGCACGCGACTACGGAGGGAAAGGTGGCCGTGGAAGCGAAGGCTAAGACTTTTCGCGAAGAATATGACTCGGCACGGAGCGCCCTGACGGCAAGTCTGGATGCAGAACTCGCGGAGTGGAAGACGCGCATCGGCGCCACGCTCGATGCAGCGGCTGAGAAGAAAGTGGCCGCGAAGTCCGCCGTCCAAGCAAAGATCGCAGACCTGCAAGCAAAGCACGAGGCCGCCCAGAAAAAGTTGCATGCCCTGAAGCAGGCTAACGCGGCCGCCTTCAGCGAGTTACAACGCGGAGTACGAGCGGCAATCGCCGAAGTCAAGACCGCGGTGCAGCATGCTCGCACGGACATCTCCGCTGCTTCGTGAGGAGGCCTCCCATGGAGAAACTGATCGTGGTTGTGTTTGATAGCGAGCCCAAGGCCTCTGAGGGCTCGCAGATCCTTCGAGAGCTGGACAACGAAGGCGAGATCTCCGTTTACGAAGCGCAAATAGTCGCCAGGGAACCCAGCGGTCTTGTGCGCGTGATCGACAACACCGATCTGATGGGCGTCCCCATGATCGTCGGTGGCATGGCGGTAGGCGCTCTGGTGGGGCTCCTCGGCGGGCCGATCGGCATGTTTGTTGGCGGTACCGCGGGAGCATTGGTCGGTACCATCGGCGATATAGAAGAGACGGGAGTGACCGACGAGTTCGCCAACGAGATTAAGTCGGCGCTGACGCCCGGTAAGGTCGCTTTGGTCGCGGACATCGCTGAAGACTGGGTGACACCTCTGGATACGCGGATGGAAGGGATTGGAGGTGTGGTGTTCCGCCGGCCGCGCACTCTGGTGAAAACCACGCAGGAGGACCGCGATGCGGCCGCACACCGGGCCGAGATGGAACACCTCAAGGTGGAAAGGCAGCGGGCGCGGTCAGACCGTCTGGAAAAGATCGACGCCAGAATCGACCACCTGCGGGCAAAGCTGGAGGACGCCATTGAGCGCAAGCGTGACAAGATGCGATTGCGCCAGCAACAGCGGGAAGCCAAGATCCAGGCCCTGCAAGCGAAGGCCGATCAGGCAGAAGGAGAAGTCCGCCGGCGCCAGGAGGCTCGAATCGCCGAACTGCGGAACGACTATTCGGAGAAGGCGGCCGCGGGTTAGGCCTCGGTGCCCAACCTGATCGGCCCGGCAACTACAGCTTTCAAGGAGAACGGCAATGAATGAAGTCCATGTATTGGCAGTCGAGATTCCGCGCGAACTCGCCCAGAACTGGGGATGGTTCCTGGCTCTGGGTATCGGCCTCGGTGTGTTGGGAGTTCTCGGCATTGTGTATTCGGCCAGAGCCACCCTCACCTCCATGTACTTCTTTGGAGGGGTGCTAGTGGCAGCGGCAGCGATCGAGTGCGTGAATGCGGTGATGGTCGGAAGATGGAGCGGCTTCTTCCTTCACCTGCTCGGCGTTCTGCTTTTTGGTGTCACAGGCTTTCTCCTGCTGAGATACCCGTTGATCAGCGCGGAGAGTATCACTGCGCTCATGGCGGCCTACTTTGTCATCGGCGGCGCGTTCGAAGTGATTGCTCCGCTCTTCATGAGCTTGCCGGACACCGGCTGGCACGTGCTGAACGGCGCCATCTCGATACTGCTCGGGATCCTGGTGCTTGTGCAATGGCCAATTTCCGGCCTGTGGGCCATCGGACTTTTCATCGGCATCGACCTGCTGTTCCATGGCGTCACCTGGACAACATTTGCGCTCGGTCTGCGGGCGATTAGTGTCGGAAGCGCTTCGCAATAGTTCGAACGCCGCTTGCTGAACGAAAGAGTGAGCTGGGAGAGTGGGAACCGTGTGGACGTTTGTCCCAAGAATCGGAGCATGACATCGTGGCGGGTATGATCCCATTAGGGGACGCATCTCGAGGGCCCAGACGCTTCCCCATCGTCACAACGGCAATCATCCTCGTGAACGCACTCGTCTTCCTGTTGGAACTGATGGGTGGTGACGAATTTGTGAAACAGTGGTCAGTGATCCCCGCCGAGATTGTCGCAGGCCGGCACTGGGTCAACATCGTGACAGCGATGTTTATGCACGCCGGCTGGATGCACATTATAGGCAACATGGTGTTCCTATGGGCGTTTGGCCCGGAAGTCGAAGACGCGATGGGCCGGCTACGCTACTTGGCGTTTTACTTGCTTAGCGGTCTGGTGGCTTCGCTAGCGCAGATCGTAGCCATGGCGGGTTCCACCGTGCCCAATTTGGGCGCCAGTGGCGCGATCGCGGGTGTGATGGGCGCCTTCTTGATCACGTACCCCCATGATCGGGTACGCGTCGTGCTTCTGTTTGGTTGGTTCGCCCGCATCACTGTTATTCCCGCGGCCCTCTTGATCGGACTCTGGTTTCTCATTCAGCTCTTCAGTCAAGTCGGCGCGGTGGCAGACGTACAGACGGGTGGCGTCGCTTATGTGGCTCACGTTGGCGGCTTCATCTTTGGTGTCGTCACCGGACGAATCTTTGAGGGCTTCCGGCCCGTCGCCGAATCGGAAACCTAACCGTGTCGTTAAAGTGATGGGTATAGGAGCATCAAAATGGCATACGTAATTGCAGAGCCGTGCATCGGTGTCAAGGACACCGCCTGCGTTGATGCCTGCCCAATAGACTGTATTCACCCCCGGAAGGACGAACCCGGTTATGCGGTCGAGAAGCAGTTCTGTGTCGACCCGAATCAGTGCATTGATTGCGGAGCCAGTGTTCCCATCTGTCCCGTTTCAGCCTGCTTCGCACTTGATGAGCTTCCCCAGAAGTGGTCCAACTTCCAGGAAATCAACGCTCAGTACCACAAGCGATGCTGAGCTATCGGCCAGCCAAACTTGCCGGCGAAATATTTTTGGTCCCGTGAACGGGAGTATTTGAGATGCACAAAGTTGTCTTGCTCCGCCACGGCGAGAGCGTGTGGAACAAGGAAAACCTCTTTACGGGTTGGACGGATGTTGACCTATCGGAAAAGGGCAGACAAGAGGCCAAAACGGCGGGCCTGAGAGAATGCCCGGATCTCCGTTGAAAGTTAGCGACCCTCGACCCTCATAGGCTACGCGACGGCAGTTCGCTTCGCAATCGGCTTCTGGGAAACCGCATTGGTCATGGCGGACAGGAGCACTGGAATCTGGCGATGGCCGATGACTTTGCGGAACTGCCGCTCGGCAACCAGCAATCCAGATCCAACCCAGCGCTCGATCTGATCGCCGGGCTGCCAGCGTTTCACGTTCCGGCAGACGGTTTCGACGATGGAGAAGGCAGATTCGATGACGTTGGTGCAGCTCAGTGTCCGGCGGAGTTGATCCGGTACCCGCAGCCGATGGACTGTGAGCGTCTCCTCCATGCCCTCTTCCAGGCTGCGCGCCGCGCTCGGATTGAGATCCATCAGTTCACGGTGCAATTTCTCCAAGGCGCGTTTGGCGTCGGAGTACTCCGACATGGCGTAGGCGTTCTGGAGTTTCTTTTTGATATCGCCTTTATGTTCGTCGGGCAAGTGATCCACGACGTTCCGTTTCTTATGGACCTGACAACGTTGGATGAAAGCCGCTTCCCCGGCATGGCGGCGCACCGCCGCGTGCAGCGCTTTGCCACCGTCCAGAATGTAAAGCCGCGGCGTCGAAAAGTCCAACCCTCGCTCCACCAACTCGCCCAACAGAGCGCTCACCACGGTCGCGTTCTCCGTCGCCCCCTCGCGGATGCCCAGCACGGTCTTGGTTCCATCGCAGCCAATGCCAAGGGCTACGATCATCTGCCGGTCTTTGAATGGAGTCCCGTCGATCAGCACCGCGCATAAGCGCAACTCGCCCAGCGGCCGCTCCATCAACTGTTTCACCTTCTCCCGGCTGGCTTCGATGAAGTTCTCACTAACCGCCGACTTCTCGATTCCGTAGGCATTCTGGAAATCCTTCACCACGGCTCCGTAGTTGCGCGTCGAGAGTCCGCGCATCATCTTGTCCCACACGCTCGCTTGCATTGGCCCACTACGCTGAAACAATTCGTAGCTGCCTAAATGCTGTTCCCGTTTGTCAGCCGTGCGTAGGCGCGTTCTGCGGATCGGCACCTTCTGGCCGTCCACCACGCAATAACCATCTTCCTTGCCCCAACGCTGTGCCCTGCGCCCTTCGTGTTGCTGGTGGCGCTCACCGGCCAGCGACTTTACTTCCTCGTCCATCACCAGGTGCATCAGTTCCAGACCAGCCTGCCGCAGCAAGTTGCCCACGCCCTGCTGTAACAAGCCGACGATCTCGGCCAGCGGAAGGATCATCTGGATGTTGGGATTCTGTTCGATGGCGATCCGGCGGAACTGCTGCACGGCCCGTTGTTGTTCTATCTGGTATCGTCTCTTCATAGCGACTCTCTCCTTTTTCTTGGCAGAAAAATCGACCCTCGGCCCATTATGGCCGGGGGTTTGAGAGTCGCTACTTTCTACGAACTATCGGGCATCCTCGGGCCTGATGCTCAAGGAACAGGGATATGACTTCGATATCGCTTTCACGTCAGTGCTGAAACGGGCGATACGCACGCTGTGGATCGTGTTGGACGAGATGGACCTCATGTGGATTCCCGTTCAACGGGACTGGCGGCTTAACGAACGACATTATGGGGCGTTGCAAGGTCTCAACAAAGCTGAAACGGCAGCGAAGTTCGGGGAACGACAGGTGAAACTCTGGCGCCGGAGTTACGATATTCGCCCGCCGGCGCTGGACGAGGCAGATCCACGTTATCCTGGCGAGGATCCACGCTACAAAGGCATCCCAAAACAACAACTTCCCCTCACCGAATGCCTCAAAGACACGGTGGCTCGCTTTCTGCCATGCTGGCATGAATTGATTGCGCCTAGCATCAGGTCGGGGAAGCAGGTGTTGATCGTGGCCCATGGCAACAGTCTGCGGGCCCTGGTGAAGTACTTGGAGGACGTCCCGGAGCACGAGATTGTTGATCTCAACATTCCCACCGGTGTACCGCTAGTGGAGGAACTTGATGACGACCTCAAGTATCTTCGTCATTATTATCTGGGAGATCCGGTACGAATCCAGCAGGCGATTAACCGAGTGGCAAGCACAGGCAGAACCGATAATTAGACGATCAGTTGAAGACAAATAGAAGACAAGGAGAATAGCGACAACTGCCCGAGACTAGTCGCCGGCGGAGCTCATGAGCATTGAAAGGCGCGAGTTTCTCACAGGACTGGCCACACTGGGAGTGACAGCCCTACTCAGCTCCCCTAACGCGGCGGTGCAACTGCCAAAGGCACGCAGGATACTGCTGGCCCACGGAGTGTTGGGCTTTTCGAAGATCGGTTGTCTCTCTTACTTCAATGGAGTACGGACGTGTTTCGATGCGGGTTCTTCGTTTCTGGCACCTGGTGTCGATCCCACAGGTTCGATTGAAAGGCGCGCTGCACAGCTTGAGACAGAGATTACGAAAAACGTTCCCGAGAAGGAACTGGCCCAGGGTGGCACGATACACATTGTCGCGCACAGCATGGGCGGGTTAGATGCGCGTTATCTCATTTCGAGTAAAGGACTCGGGCATGCTGCGTGGATAGCCTCGCTGACAACGATATCAACGCCGCATAGAGGTAGTCCGCTTGCCGACATCATTACCGGCGCCCGCTCGCTGAGCTTGAGTGATTTGGCTGGCGTTGTGGATTTAGCGAGCACCGACACGATCACCAGCATCCTCAAGTCACTTGGCAAACCGGCGCCTTCTGGAGTGCCGCTGAGCGTGTTTGCGCCGGCGGCGATCCTTGAAGCACTGGGTGATATGAAGAACTACGCAGTGAAGCTTCTCGGTACGCCGCCAGATGCCTTTTCGGAACTCACATCGGCCTCTACGGCGGCCTTCAACGCTGCGTACCCGAGTTTAGAAGGTGTCCCGTTACTATGTTACTCCGGGATTTCCAGCCCCGAGCAAACGATGTGTCGAGCATTGTTTGCGTCATGGGTCACCCTGAAGTCTATTGCAGGCGATAACGACGGTCTGGTGCCCTCCTCATCATCGAGTTGGGGCGACAACATAAGAACTGTTGCTGCGGATCACTTTGAAGAAATGGGGTGGGGGTCTCTTTTCGATGGATTGCCTCAACGGAGTCATTACCCGGTTTGCAGGCTCTATCGGGAGATCAACGCTTGGCAGAGAACTCTCGGTCCCGCGTATCGAGATCCCCGCCAAATTCCTGCATGAAAAACGTTGATGACGACTTCAAGTCTCTTCATCATTTATTATCTGGGAGATCCCGTACGAATCCAGCAGGCGATTAACGGCGTGGGTCACGGCCAAGGGAAACGCGGAACCAGCCATGTGCGCTGGCCCTGTGAAATGAGTTGCCCTGCCTTTCGGTCCAAATAACACCTCCGGCCGAAAGCAGGCACACAACTAAGATCGGCGGGAGATGATCCGTGAAACCGCCAGAAAAGGCGTATATTTAAGGTGAGGTTTGCAACGTGGCGACAGCGCCGTCAAATCGCGAATTTGGAACGGTGCCGCCTAGCCGGTTCATAACACTGTCGGTACGCGCGGGTGAAGTTTTCGCCAACCGAGAGAAAGCTCTAGTTTGGCTTCAGACCCCAAACCCCTCGCTAAACGGCCGAACGCCGCTAGAGGCCACCGCCTCTGAAGAGGGCTTCCAGGAGGCCTACGAGGTCCTGACTCGAATTGAATTTGGTGTCCTTGGGTAATGCGGGTATTCCGGTTGTGCCGCAGCGCCTACCCGGCCTATGACGGTGAAGGCGCGCGACGCGTCGGCGGGCGGTGGAACTCAAGAGGAGTCCGTGTCCTTTACATGAGCGAGAACCGTTCGCTCGCAGTGCTCGAGATTCTCGTGCATTTATCTGGTACGCTGCCTGACAAATACCTTCTCGGCGCGGCCGACATTCCGGACGACTTGGCGATCGAGACGGTTGCTGATCAGGATTTGCCGGACAAGTGGTCGACATTAACTCCACCCGAGTAGATTGTGCCCAGGCGTCTTGGAGACGCCTGGGCTGAGGGGCAGCGTTCAGCAGTTTTGTCCGTCCCTTCTGTGATTGTCGGGGAACGGAACTACGTTCTGAATCCAGCGCACCCGGACTTTCCGCGAACCGAGTTCGCCGAGCCCGAGCCTTTCCGGTTCGGTCTGCGGCTGATCACGGAACGGGAACCGTCGGCGGCTAACAGAACTGCCGACCGCGAGCCTGTCTAAAATCCTAATCGTTGGATCATCCAAGTGCGACCTGAAGAAGGAACCGAAGTGACAAACGGGGGTGTCTTTTCTTAGAACGCCGCTTGCTTGGGCCTGGGTGGTCGGGGATGGCCTGCTCCATCATCTCAGCAGGCTTACAGCGAATAGAAACCTCAACGAGTTACCTCCGCGCTGCACCCTCCGCCATCTCCAGTCAGAGCAAGGGCTTCGAGAGATTTCAGGAGCCACCACTCCGAAACGCGTGGGGAGTTTGCGTTCCCGTAGCGACGTGCCGACTCCTAGCCCGCGGTGCGTCCCCCGAATCCAGACTCAGTCGAGGTTGGCCGTCGAGCCAGCGCCTTCCGGACTTCACCCAGGGTCGGCACGCATCGTTCGGATACCTACGGGAAGTTCCACCTCGAGTCTGCTGCTCGGCGGATCGGCTCGGGGGTAAAATCTCGGCTAGTACAAACGAGTTTTGCGCTAGTTCTACGCTACTAGTCTACCTGTAACTCGGTGAGCCGGCTCCGAGCTTCGCCCTCACATGCAATTGATATCACGCGATTTGTTTATTTTCCGTCTGACTGATACCAACAAAAATGACGTTTGCCTCCCAAGCTCAACTGAGTCAACGCCACTGTTACGCGGCTGTTCGTTGGTTGTAGAAGGCCTGTCTTTATTGGCAGGTGACCGACCCGAGACATAGGTAACAGAACGTTCCGGACACATGGGTTACACTTTTTCCCCTGCAAGGGGGCGGGAAGTGAGGATGCCATGGAAGGAAAGTTCTGTGATGGATGAACGCATGCGTTTTGTGATCCCGCTCAAGGACGGGGAGAGCATGGCTTTGCTGTGCCGGGAGTTCGGTATTTCGCGGAAGACCGGCTACAAAATCTTCGAGCGTTATGAAGAATACGGTTTGGAAGGTTTGAGCGATCGGACGCGAAGGCCGTTCCGATATGCCAACCAACTGCCGGAACAGATAGAAGCGGCAATCGTCGCCGCCAAGCGCGAGAAGCCCCACTGGGGTGCACGCAAGGTTCGCGAGCGCTTGCTGCGACGATTGCCGCACGCCGTGAAAGTTCCGGCCTGCAGCACTATCCACGCCGTCCTGGATCGTCACGGGCTGGTCCACCGCCCTGTCCGATCGCGAACCCGCACCGAGGGCACGCCGCTTTCAGAGGGTCTACGGCCGAATGACCTGTGGTGCACCGACTACAAGGGCGAGTTCATGCTCGGGGATAAGCGCTACTGTTACCCGCTGACCGTCACCGATCATGCCTCCCGCTATCTGCTGTTGTGCGAGGCCATGGAATCAAACGCGGAAAAACCGGCCTTCACCGCCTTTGAGCGCCTTTTTCAAGAGCGTGGTCTGCCGCTTGCCATCCGCTCCGACAACGGAGTTCCGTTCGCTTCGCCCCACGGCAGGACCGTGATGGTCACCAGCTGTGGCCGCCTGTGCTTGTATCGCAAGAAGATTAACCTGACCCGATCTCTCGCCGGCCAAGCCGTCGGCGTCAAACAAGTCGAAAGCGGCATCTGGCTCGTCAGTTATATGGACTATGATCTGGGTTATATCGATCTGGAGGAAACAACTCTGCAGCCCCTCGAAAACCCCTTCGGGCCAAAAGTGTTACCCATGTCTTAGGAACAATCTGTTACCTATGTGTCCGGAATGGACAGTGCGAGTTTTAGTGAGCCGGGCGGGACTCGAACCCGCGACCCTTTGCTTAAAAGGCAAATGCTCTACCGCCTGAGCTACCGGCCCTGATAGTGGGACGATTTTCAGCTTAGCATAACAACCTCGTTCGGCCGTTCGACGATTCACCGCCTCCGTTGGCCGCGCACCCATTCGGTGTCAGAATAAGTGCATGTCTGATCCTGTCATTCTCGTCGCCAGTGGGGATTTGCGGCTGGCGGCGAATCAAAAGTGTTGGCCCGCGCAGGCTCTTGTGGAGGAGGCGGTCATCCAAGCCATCTGCCGCGAAGGGAGCGAGGTGCGTCGTGGCCACCCGTACGATCCGGCGAAGCAGCACGGTTTCATCGACAGCCAGAAGCGCGGCATGGAAGTTTTTCGTGACATTCCGCCCGAGGCGCCACTCGTGGTGGTGGAAGCCGTGTGGCAGTACAGCCATCATGTCTTGCACGGTTTGTATACGCACCGCGGACCCATTCTGACCGTCGCCAACTGGAGCGGCCAATGGCCTGGCCTCGTGGGAATGCTGAATTTGAATGCCTCGCTCACCAAGGCCGGCGTTGCATACAGCTCGCTGTGGAGCTGCGATTTCCGTGACGACTTTTTTCTCACTGGCCTGCGCCAGTGGCTCGCAGGGAAGCCCGTGAAACACGACACCTCGCACGTGCATCCGCTGTGCGATTTCACTCTTCCCTCACGCGCCGTGAAGATCGCCAGCGTCCTGGCGGCGGATCTCCGGCGCAACAAAGCCATCCTGGGCGTATTTGACGAGGGCTGCATGGGCATGTACAACGCCATCATCCCTGATGAACTCTTGCACCCCACCGGCGTTTTCAAGGAACGCCTCAGCCAGTCGGCGCTCTATGCCGCCATGCAACGGATTCCGAATGAAGAAGCGCAGGTGGTGCGCTCGTGGCTGGATGCGCGTGGCATGCAGTTCCGCACAGGCGTTGATCCCGAGACCGAGCTCACCGACGCGCAAGTACTCGAGCAGTGCAAGATGTATATCGCGGCCATGCGCATCGCCGATGAATTCGGCTGCGCCGCTATCGGCATTCAGTACCAGCAAGGGTTGAAGGACCTGAGCCCCGCCTCCGACCTCGCCGAAGGACTGCTGAACAACGTGGACCGCCCGCCCGTCCGCGACGCCGCCGGCCGGGTGCTCTACGAGAACCAAGCTTTGCCGCACTTCAATGAAGTCGACGAGTGCGCCGGCCTCGACGCGCTGATAACCAACCGGATTTGGACCCACCTGGGCTACGACCCCGAAACCACCCTGCATGACGTGCGCTATGGCGAATCGTACGTGAATGGCAGCGAGGAGTTTGTTTGGGTCTTCGAGATCTCCGGCGCGGTGCCTCCACAGCATCTCACCGGCGGATACGCGGGCGCCGTGAGTGAGCGCCAGCCACCGATGTATTTTCGACTGGGCGGCGGAACGGTCAAAGGAGTGAGCAAACCCGGCGAGATCGTGTGGAGCCGCATCTTCGTCGACAACGGCGTCCTCAAGGCCGATCTGGGCCGCGCAAAAGCCGTCGCATTGCCTCATGAAGAAACCGAGCGGCGCTGGCAGATCACGACGCCGCAGTGGCCCATCATGCACGCGGTGACCTACGGGATCACCCGCGACCAGATGATGGCGCGACACAAGGCGAACCACATCCAGGTGGCCTATGCGCCAGACGCCGAGCGTGCCAACCTCGCCTTGGCCGTCAAGGCGGCCACGTTCCGCGAGATGGGCCTCGACGTCAGCATCTGCGGCACCGAGAACGGGTTGTTATAATCCGAGGAAAGTCCCGCTTGCGAACGTGGCGGAATTGGCAGACGCACCAGACTTAGGAGAATGTGGGGATTGCGCTTTTGGCCTGAAAAACGGCCTGTTCCAGGTCAGATTGTGACCAAATTGTGACCTTTCGAGAGCCCGAGTGGCGAAATTGGCAGACGCGCTGGATTTAGGTTCCAGTGGCCGAAAGGCTGTGAAGGTTCAAGTCCTTTCTCGGGCACCAAGTTAGCGGCGACGCCGGCCGCTCCACTGAAGCAGGCGCAAGGACCATGGAGCGCGTGACGGGAGTAATGGGGGCGTGGGTGCTTTCGCAATTAAAATCCCTTCTGGATATCTGGGAAAGGGTCCACAATGTATTTCTGAACTGCGAAGCCATGCTATTTGCGAAGAGCAAGGCCCGCCAACTCGAACCGTCCATATCGACTGAAGCAAAGCTGGTGCTGGCACGTCTCGCAACCGATGATCAGCCCTCTGCGGCTGAGAATATCCACATACCTGGTATCCCTATGCAGGATGTGCGCGCGATTCTGGACCAGCTGGAGCGATCCGGCCTCGTGGTCCAAAGGCCAGGACCATCAGCCGGACGTTCATTCTACCGGAGTAATTTGCCTGTTTATGCGATCCCGTCCGGGATGCGCAGAACGGTTGCGATCTTGATCCGATGAATCCCCGGTTCTTCAGTTGGCCTTCACTTCGTCCGTAGCCGTTCCGCGAGCGGCTTCAACTTCAACCGATGCCGAGAGGAATCGTTCCATTTTCTGCGCTGCGTCCGTGAGGTCGCGCTCGCTCACGATGTTGTACCGGTCAAAAATCGCTCGCGTCTTGTGCCCGCTGATCTGCATCGCGATTTTCTCTGGCACGCCGGCGCGCACCATATTGCGGACGGCAGATCGCCGTAGATCGTGAAAATGAAGCGTGGCCACGCCCGCGCGGATACATGCTTCCTCCCATGCGTTCCGGAAATCTAGAATCTTCTTGCCTGCGCGGTGGAAAACCCATACACACTCGGGGAATAACTCGTCGCGCTCGGCGCGCTGCATTTCCAGGATGGCGATCATATCGCCGAAAATGGGAATCACGCGGCCTTCTTTGTTCTTGGTGGTTCCACGGTAGAACATGATGCGGCGAGCCTTTAAATCAACCTGCTCCCATTGAAGCGAAAGCAGCTCGCCGCTTCGACAGCCAGTGTGATACCCGATGACAAGAAGCGGCTGAATCTCCCTCGGTAGTTCGCGCAACACCTGCCGGTAACGTTCATCCTCCAAGAATCCGCGGCGCACGTTATTCTCTGGCAGCATCGGAAAATGGGGGATGATCGTCACAAGGGGTGGCGTCGCCTGTTTACCGAGATTGAAAGCTCGGCGCAAGAGCGAAAGCTCTCGGTTGACGGTGGCGTTTGAAATCTGGGCCGCAAGGCGTTTCGCCTGGTACGCCTTCAATCGTTCGGTGGTGAGTGATCGAGCCGGCAGATCCCCGAACTGTGGTCGCAAGTGGGCGCGTACGATCGGCTCGGCGAAGTCCTTGAGGGAACGCGGGCGATTGATTTTGTAGTCCACCAGCAGATCGTCGAGCAGTCTTGAAATTCTGATTTTGGTCTGACGGTTCTGGGTCGCGAAGGTTCCTGTGTCGATCGCGGCCAACCGCTGGAGGAGCACTTTAGCCGCGGCCGTGCGCTGCTCATATTTCGTCGATTCACGATACGGCACGCCAGCATCGAAGTACTTCATCCACCAGATTCGACCGCGCAAGTAGAGATGGCCAAACCCATGCTTCCCCATGGCGGTTTAGTATACCTCGATCATCGCTTGTTCTCGTCGATCCAACGGTCAAGGTCTTTAACGTCAAACCGGACGCTACGCCCGACGTGTACGCAGGGCAGCTGCCCCTTCGCGACCATATGCCGGACGGCGGCCGGCGTATAGCCGAGATAGTCCCCGGCCTCATCGACCGTCATAAGTCGCCGGGCCGGGCCGCGCTGCTGATCGAGCTTTCCCTCTAGACGGCGCGCGACAGCGTCCGCGATCGCGTCGATAAACTGATCGCTGGCGCCCATCAACTTACCTCTCCTCCGTTTCCTTTCTGGGCTGTCGGCGCCGTCGCAGCTGTGCACGCCGGGCAGCACGTGGCACAGTAGAACCCACCGACGGCTGGAAGGTGCATCTCGTCGCAATGCTGGTGACAGGACGAACATGGGCCGCAGACGTTAGCGGTCACGACGCAAGCCTTGCGTGTCTGTTTTACCAGGCATTGGCCGGCGTTTTTCATTTCGATATTTTCACTGCACCAGGAAGGGTGCGCTACCCAACGGAGTTTCTTTGTGGGTTCCCACCGGATCGTTCGGACCGCGATAGCCCGTCTTCAATTTGAGCTCTATTAACTCTGCTTCTTCCTCCTGTTTGGTCCGCTTCGGCGTCATCGCCATCGCGATTTCCAATTCACGTTCAACCGCCGTTTTAACAGGTTCGCGCCTGCCGCCATCCAGACTGCGTCGGAACTCGGCTTCGAGTTCGGCGAGGGCCGGGATCTTTATCGGATTTGGGCGCGGCCGCCAAGTGCACTCGCAGCGCATTTCATCAGTGATCAGCCATCCGGATCCATGGCAACGCGGACAGTTCTTGTCTGTCGGCACCGGTGCGACGTCGAAACGGTCAGGCCGAGGCACCGGATGCGACCCTCCAACGTGTTTCACCATGGCCACACATTCACTGGCCACCTCGGCATCCATGCCGGCGGGTGGTAACCTCGGCGGCTCCGTGCCACTCAATAGACGCACGCCTCGAACGTTCCCATTGGCATCAGTGATGACCTCATGCCTCGGCGTGATGAACGGTCCGTGCTCGTTCGCCGCCGGGCGCTCGTCTGCCGGCTTGTACCGCGATGCGAACAGCTCCCGAAGCTTGCCTGGACCCTCCCATGCTGACCACTCGGTTAGCACGCGATCGCGGAGCCAGTCGAGCTGCTCGACCGAGCTGCACATGCGCTTCACAAGGACCTTGATGCGGGTCTGCGCTTCGGCATCGGTGGGGAAGAAGGCCAAGGCTGAGAGCGCCCGTATGAAGTCGTGAAGTACTTCCAGGGTGATAGTCATTGCTATCCTTTCGCTGCCGCTGCGGACATCTTTTCCTGCGCGAACAGGTTCGCCAGGTCGCGTTCTGAACTTGTAGGCTTCCTGGAGGGTTCCCGGATGGCCTGCGCCTCGCGCTCCAGGTACCGTTTTGCATCGGTCAGGTAGAAGTTGTATCCGGCGATGCCTGCCGCGCGGATACAGCCAACCTTTCCATGGCGATCGAACCCGTCGAGCCAGGTCCGGAAGTGCTCACGGCTCTGAAAAAGGCTTCGAATTGCCGCGGCCTGCTGGAAGTGCGGCTCCTTGGTGGATGTTCCGGTATTGCCGAGATTCCGGCTTCGCCGCAGTTGGTCTTGCGCGTAACGCACTTCCACTGCCGCGTGGTCGGGCGCAGCTAGCGCAGCCATCGGCCTTTCTGCTTTTGGGGTGGCTTCATCCTCATCGGTTTTCGGCGCACTCTCTACGAAAAGAGCAGTCTGCTCGCTTGATGAGGATTTTCCTTCTAATAAGAAATCAGTTTCGAAAACGCGCGCGCGCGAGGAACCGGTGCAATTTTGCACTGGTTTTTTGCACTGGTTTGCACTGGTTACACCGGTTTCTGCATTGGTCGATTGCACTGGTCCACGACAGGCTTCGCACTGGTCAGCGAGCTGCCAAACCTTCGCGCTACCGTTTCCGCGGGTCTTGGCTAGCCACTCACCCTGCAGTTCTGTCACGAGATTCCAGATCGTCCGCTCGCTTACGCCGATGTCGGCTGCTGCTGCGGGTGCGGCTGCCTTGACGCAGCTACGACTGCACATGACCGTCTGGAAATTCACCCAGGCAACCAAACGGGACGCGTTTGGTCTGAGCCGGGACGCGGCTTCCTGCAGCGTTGCTGCAGCCTGATCAAGATCGCCAGGACTCACCTGACGCGGAGCTAGCGGGTCGCCGGCGGCTGACGACGACGATGATTTCCTTGCCGCCTTCGACCATCGTTCTGCGTAGCGCTGTGGTAGACTTTTGGCGTCTGCTGCTGGAGCAGATAGCATCTAAACGGAAACCTCCCCCGGGGGCGCCGATTTGTTTCATGAAAGCGGGTCGGCGTCCTCAACAACCAAGATTTCAAAGTCAGTTACAAAATGTGCATCCTTCGCGCGGGCGTAGCCTCACCTCCGCAGCTAGCGCTCGGTTTTCGCTCGGGCCAAGGCATGGCGCGCGCGAGGCGTTCAGCCTCTTGGCTATTTGGATCGAGGATGATTTCACCGCGCTCAATCAGGCTCAGCCGCCGGACCGACATATTCGCCCGGCGTGCCGCCTCTCTCTGCGTCAGCTCGGCGATCATGCGTTGTAGCTTCCAACTCGTACACATTGAATCTGGAAACAAGGGTGCGTCGTTTACCTAATTTCGTCCACAGGTAAATAGGTAAATGCCTGAAAACAGGAAAATTAAACTGTCTACGAGGTAAATCCTTGCGAGCCTGGGTGAGAAGGTAAATCCCAAAAGAGCGGGCGACGGAACCTTTACTCGTGAGCCGCTTTAGACAGCCATTTGCGGACTGCGCCTCGGTGTTTGCTTGTGAAAGCCTTTGGCCACTCCAGATCTCTCCAGGCCGCATTTAGTGGCCTTGGCGCATTCCCCAGCCGACGGCACATATCGAGCGCGCTTGGTCTTGGAGTTTCGGCATGCATCTTTCGCACGAGCGCCTTCATCGTTTCGATGGCGCCATTGCGACTCCGCCCCTCGGCCATCTGCCGGTCCCCTCCACCAGCCGCCTTGCCGTGGAAAGCGGGACTGCCTTTCGGTGCTGTTGCGATCGCAGGGACGATCGCGGGGATGAAAGATCCGACCACAGCCGCTGCCGCTTTCCCGCCCTGAACGCTCACAGCGTGCGGTGCTGGGTGGCCGTTCGCCGGATCCGAAGCAAATGTTGTCGTGCGCGGAGCAGTGCCTTTATTCAGCTCCACGAGCGCGGACGTGGCCAGGACACCTTTTGCATGTCTGGTAACCGCTTGCTTCAAGGCGCTGCGGTAGACATCTCGACTTATATCCTTCGCCCGGTGCTCATCTGCCGAAAAAATTCCGAGGCCGAAAGGCAATCCAGACGGTTTGAAATGCAGGGTATCAGTGACGTCGCTCCAGAGCTCGGCGCCATACGTCGGGATCGTTGCAGACGCCAGCTCCCTTATGGTCTCCGGCGCAGCCACCAGGGCGAATAACGCATCTGCTGCCCGCTTGACGCCGTCACAGAGAATAGTGAGCAGGCTTTCTTGCTGCCATCTCTCGAGCTCGCGGCCATACGTGAAGTAATGCTCGTCCGACGGCTCGCCGAACCACGTGGCGACTGCTTTCCTCATCTCCAGTTCGCAAGCACCCATGACCATCTGAAACTCCGCGGTGTTCAAACACTCCGTTGCGGTAGCTCGCAGACCTTCGATGTTGAGCGGCTTCTGGGCGTATAGCTTCGAAGCCTTGGACGGATGATCCTGTTCGCTCATTGTCGCTACCCCGGTGCGACTCCCTGAAACAATCTGGCCGCCGGCGGGCAGGGTTCCCGTTTTCGCCCAGCTAAGGCTAGGCGGCCAAGATCAGAATACTACGCTCGGGCTTCGCATTAGCCGCAACCATGCTCGTTAAGGTGACGGTGGTACGCTTGGTCGGCCTGATCTTCCGTTTCTTTTGCCTTTCGGATCTTGCAGTCGAAGCGACCGAAGCCCACATCGCCGTTGTTGATCGCCGCTAGCTTTCTCTCCTCCAGCTCTGAGAGCCGGTTCGACCTATCCGTCCAGGCCGAAAGCAATTTGTCGCGCTCAGAGCACCTGGCAGCCAGTTCTGCCATCAATCTCCCTTCGGCTCCGGCGCTGTCGGCTTCTGCTTCAGTGCCCAGGACCGTGGCGCGCGCAGACGCAGCCAGTCGGCGATCGCGGGTTTCGCACGCATCAAGCTGAGCACTTCCTCGAGCTCTAACGCTTCCCAGTCTGACACCCCGTCGAGAAATTCACTTCCATCGGGTAACAGCACGCGCGCCCACAACAGGCCCGCGTCGATGCGGTATTCGAGCACCGCGAAATTGTGGGTGCACGCAACCACCAGCGTGCCGGATTCCCGCTCCGTCATCCCAAACCGGGCGAATCTCTCACTCAGTTCCAAGGACTACCTCCCTCGCGCGAACCCTGCCGGCACTCTGCTGGTCCGACGCTTCATGATGGTTCACTCGCTGATTTGCTTTGCACCAGCCAAACGTGGATATCCCGCGGGCCATTCCCGACCCCTTCAAGGCTGGTATAGAAGAAGTCCGCTCCCAAAGATTCCCCTTCTGCGTTGAATAGTGTATGCGCTTCACTGGCTTGGTGACCATGGCCGGCCTTTCCGGCCCTGCGCTTATGGATGACGCAGCTCCTAGGCTGCGAGTGCAGTTTAGGCGCCAAAACCATCACTTCAGTGCCGGGTAGTAAAGCGTCAACTTCGGCTTGGGTTAGTAGTTCAGCCACAGAACCCCCTTCGGCTCCCGCGCGCCAGTCACGGTCAGACGCACTCGTGCATGTTCACGTGAGCGAAGTATCTACGGCAGGCCTCGACCTCTTCCGCCCTGGCCAGTTGAATTTGATCGTCGAAACCTACGGAGCGCGATGCTGTTCCTTTCATCGCGGTCAGTTGCCCGCTCAGCAGTCTTGCCACGCGCGTTGAGTAATCCGTCCACTGCCGGAGCAACCGCTCGCGTTCTAAGCACCTGGCAGCCGGCTCTGCCATCACTCACCCTTGGGCTTCTCTTCTTCCCCCAGCGCGCGGCCGTGGCGTGAATCTCCGTTTTTCAGCTCCCCTGCTACCATCCTCTTGATGTCCGGGAAGCGATTCGGGTGGGTCTTGCCGTTCCATACTGTCACCGGCCCTTCTCCTTCCCTCCGTACTTCTTCGTCCCGGGCCCGCGGGCAGTTGATCCGGCTGGATTATCGCCCCCTTCGATGTAGGCCTTTGAAGCCGCCGCGGCCTTCGGCGCCGGCTTCTTCCCCCAGCGCGCGGCCGCGGCCTTGCGGGCTTTGTCGCTGCGCTCCTGCTTCGAGAGCCCCTTCGCCGTTTGCTTGCCGCCCTTGGCGCCGAGCTGCCGAAGCCGCTCTTTGAGAAGAAGGTCCATCTCCGCGGCTTTTCTTGTTCGAGCCATGTTCCTTTATTGCTTAGCAGGTTGGCATCGAGCTGTCAATGCCCTCTTGACAATGCTCAGCGGCTAGGCAGATACTTATGCTCAGCGGCTTGGAACGAAGCCGCTCTAATAAAGGAGAGAAACGCAACATGCCACAAACGAAACATCACCGAACGAAGCCGGACCGAAAACCGAAAACAAACACTACTCATCCGAAGGCCGAAGAACAGATTTCCTCGGCGCAGCAATCATCAGCCGAGCCAGCAAAACGCTGGGACGATCTTCGTGATCGGGCCACGAAAACGCTACGCCAGTACCCTGAGTTCGCAGGTCTGGAAGATCTTGACCTGATGTGCGTGCTTGCGCTGGTAGAGCTTCTTTCCTATGGCGGCCACAATATTGAAACCATGAATGACGCGCCCAACTGGGTAGGTGCTTTTGTCACAGAGGTTCTTTTCGAAGTAGCGAGGTCCGGTCCGGCGTCGGTGAATGCGCGGCCTGGAGACGTGAAGTATTTCTTTGACAGAGCGGTCGAGAATCTTCGGGACACGATGAGCCTGTGCCAGTCGATCAGCTCGGCCATTCCTCAATCTGCCTTCGACGAAATCGAGAACTGGACGGCGGCAGACAAGGCAACCGCGGCCGGTGCGGTGTGATTTCCAGGGAGACACACATGGGAATGATTAACCCGATGAGACCCAACTCAATCGGCAACGACGTTGCGGTCCAGATTCGCCAGGCTATAAGAGAACGCCTGGCCGAATACTTCGCCGAGTTCCTTCACGGCTTTGACAAAGTTCCCGGCGCCACGCTCGAAGAGCAGCGCTTCATGCTGGATGTGCTCGAAATGTGGCAGAACAACCGCTTGAGTGATCAGCGGGCGGAAGAGCTTTACATCGCCTCGGCGTTTCAGTTTACGCTTCAGCGTGAGGCGCCCTGTGTAATCCACGTTCCCGAGGAGCTGGCGGACAACGTCAAGGCTTACCTCCGCTGGCTACAGACCGCGGGAGCGGATGCCACCTGACAGCTCATTCTGCCGAAGGGAGATGAGCCAGTGAACCCTCAGCGATCATCCTGGGCGGGCTCCAAGGGCACGGCCAGAAAGAGACTGCGGCGCGTCATGCGGCTGGCGCGCCAATTCTCCACCTCGGCCGAAGCCATGAACCAAACTGCTTACTGGCTCGCCTGCTGCCTCGATTCACAGCGGAATTGCGCGCCGCCGCTGCTATCGCAGGAAATCCGGCGGGAACTGGACCAGGAGCAGGCTAAGACGCAGCGCAAGCCTCCGGGTCTGGCCTCGGTCGTGGACATTTCTCGCCGGCGGATCGCTCTATGAAGTACGCCAGCCCATTCACGCGCGAGGGCCGAGAGCTATGCCCTGCGATCTTCGCTGAACTGATGAACCGATGCGCTTTGGAAAACGGCTTTTCTTTTCCAATACTGGCGGTTCACTGTCTCCCAAATGGGCCCGCCGCCGCGATTCTGTACCGTGATGCCAGCAAAGGTGAGATGATCACCGATTTTCCTGAGCGAGTGAATATGAGCTATCCGATCCGCACGATCTACTTCGACCTGTCAACATTCCGGTCGGTGCAATTCCTACTCACCGAACAGCTCTGGCAGAGAGCGCGGCGGGAATTCCGCCTGTCTGCTGCTCAATGACGGGCGATTCCACTATTCAATTTCCAGCTCTTTGCGCATGAGGCGGCGGACACTTTTGGCTACGTGCGTTTTGGCCGTCAGCGCCGATTCTTCTGACGCAGTTCTTGCCGCTTCTTCTGGATCCGCCCCCGACCCTTTTGCCGCTGAATGTCTTTTCGATCCTGCTCCTTTGTCCATCTGATGAACCAGCTTGTGGTCGCGGAGAGAATACCAGCGGCCACCAAAAAGGCAAAAGGGGTTTCCTGTATTTTGCCCGCCAGGTCGTAGCCTTCTTTCAGGGCCTGACACATTTCAGGGCTCGGAAAATACTCCGTACTGCCATCGGGAAGTGAAACTGGAATGGTTTCAATCGTTCGTTTCGCCATGTTCTACTCCTTGCCGCTGGCTGGCTTTCTCCGCGTGCCGCGGTTAGTTTGTGATGGTTCGATTTCGGGTACGGATTGGTCTTCGGGTGAGTCTTCCGGCGGCCCCAGGAAGAAGTCATCCAGGAAGCCCGTGATGCGCTCCTGTGGGACGCCCTGCAATTGCGCAGAGATCGACGGATGCGATTGCACACCCACGAGCAGTAATTGCTTCCCGATCTTCAGGATTTCCTTGTACGCGCGGATTCCGTAGCCGCCACTGTCGGTGCCGGGAATTCCGTATATCAACCAATCGGCGAAGTCGCGCCCGGTGAGATTCGGGTCGCGGATGTGTTCGACAAGCGGGTTTGTGATCTCGTTCAGTATTTGTTGCGTCATCTCGTTCGGCGCGCCCGGGTCTCCTTGAGGCGCCGGAACAGCCACCGCCGGCTGGTCGGCTCCTGGCTCGGCTGGCGGCTGGTTGGTTCGTGCGGCCGGTACCGCACCAGAGCCCATACCTGGGCGTGGGTGCATCAGAGGTTGGCCCATGGCCTTCGTCATCCACGCCTGCGTGAGAATCGTGAGCGGCCCCTTGAGTAAGTCCGTTCCGTAGCGAATTGCGTCGCTCAGCAACCCGCCGCTGCCTTCCGCGGCGCCTACTGCTGGCTCGCCCGAGCCGCCGAAGGTCTCTTTGAGTGTGGCGACCAGCTCGACCATTTCTTTCACCTGTGAGATACCGCTTTGCTGGGGCTGTGAAGCAGCCGCCGGCGCTGGTGGCCTCAGCTTGTTGAGCAGGTCGACGGCACGATCGAGGGCGGCGAGCGAGTCCATCCCGCCGTTCGCGCGTTGGGTGTCGGATGGCTGACTATCCGCTTTCAGCCGCTCGACCAGGTCGAGGACCTTGTCCAATATCGAAAGCTGATCAGCCGCGCCGGCGTTGGGCTTCGCGCTTGTGGCGAGCTTCTCCGCCAATTCATCGCGCGCGCGCGTCGCGTCCATATACAACTTCATCAGGTTCTCATCGAGACCTTTGTCGTTGGCCTGCCTGGCGAGATCTCCCATCTCGCGGACCGCAACCGCCGCGGCGTCAGCGCCGTTCGTGCCGGCTTTCGGCGCCTCTGCAGTTTCCGTGTTCCGGCTCGGCGGCCACAGTTCGTAGTAGCGGGCGTTTTCCTCGCACTCGAGAACCTCTCTCGAATTCAACTTGGGTGGATAGTCGATGTCATGAACACTGAAGGTATGTTGGGCTATTGCTTTTTTCAGCACAGAGTCTCTTAGCAGCATCAGGTACCGGCCGGACCCGAATGTCTGTTTAAGCCACTCTTCGTCGATTGGGTGGGAAATGACAGTCAAATAATGGGCTTCGTCCTTTTTTTCCACGCGAGGCCAGACGCGATAGATGTACAGCTTCCTGCGTTTCCACTCGTCCAACTCCTGCTGCTGTAGCAGGTCAAAGAAATCTACTTTTTCAAGTCGTGCCTGTTCGATCTTGCTGGCGTCGCCGTTGACTGCGATGGTAGGCGCGGGGTTGATCGGAGGGGCGATGGGCTCGGCTTCAATTGCTGCTTTTCGGCTTCTTCGCATGTATGGGTTAACTCCGGGGTAAGGGCGGGGTATAGTACTGTACAATACCCCGCCTGGATTTAAAACAAAGCGACGGCTTGTGCGTATCTTTTTGGCCATTCAGGGCTTCAAACCATCACGGTTCTGGTCTTCATGGCTCCGATGGGGGATTTGCGATTTGTGGCGATCGAGTATTGGAAAGCTGACGTCAAGTATCCCGACATCGCGATCAATCTCATTTGCTCGTCATCTGTCTAAGTACTGCTCCAGTTTGCTCGTCATCTGTCTAAGTACTGCTCCAGCCGCCATGCCCAGACCAAACTCCACAATTTCGGTGGACGTGCTGGCCATGTCCTCATCCACTTGCGAGAGCTGATAACCAGCGAATACAACCGCGGCCGCAACGACTCCGACAGGCGGAAGAAAAAGCGCTGCCAGGAAACCAAGACCCGCGTGAACCAGGATCAAGCTGTCGAGCGAAAAGTCGATGGCTGATGGCTCTCCCTGTATCCCCAGCAGGGCGTCCAAGTTGAAATCACCGACGCCGTTGTTCTTACGAATCTCGACCAATTGGCCCATCAGTGAGCGATTCTACCCGCTTTCGAGGTTTCGACTCCGCCCGCTGGCGGTGCCTGGCGCGTCACGAACGAGATGCTAACGAACCCGAGCGTGAGTATCGGTCCGGTTGTTCCCTCTGTCGAAAACGCGAGCGCAATCCACGCGTGAAATGAGATGTGAACCGCAAAGAGGCTCTTGACTGCTTTGCAATTCTCATTTACTAGGATTGCCACTCGCATGACCGACCATCCCTCATTTCTTCAAAAACTCAAACAAGAGCAGACCGCCGACACCCAACGCGCCAAGTGTCCACCAGCTCATCTGACTGGTCGCCGCCGCGATGCCAGTACCGACAGCGTTAGCTGTGATCCCCACGGCTTGTCCGGCCATATAGCCGGCCGCATTTGGCACGGCTGCGATGACGTTGGGCGCATTGTAGAAACAGTCGCTTTCAGTGAAATCGTCGATCCAGTACGGCAGCCAGCTCGGGCGATCCGGGTCGTAACACGGATCGCCGGGATAGAGACCCAGGCCCCTTCCGGTGTTTCGAGTAAAGCCCATTAGTGGTGGCCTCCAGCGAACACGAGTAAGGCGAAGAGGCCGACGGCGCCGCCGATGATCCACGGTGTGTAGTCCGTCGGCTTCGGCGTTGGCGTTGTCGGCGAATTGAGAACATCGCTCGTCAACTCAGACAGATCCTGCAAAGCCTGCGCCTGTTCCTGCGGGGTTGCGCCGATCCAATTACTGGCGTTTGGGTTCGGCGCCATGGCCGCACAGGCTGCCGTCATTACACCCAGCGTTGGATCGCAAGGATTAGACCACTGAGTTGTGGCGCCCGGAATAAATGGACTACTCGATAGATCGACGGTGAACGTGCCGTCGCCGGCGTCACCCAGCCCTCTAGCACTTCGAAAACCAGACATAGGTTCGTCTCCTTGGGATTAGAACGGCACCCCCATCCCCTTGTCGGTCCCGTGCGCCCGCCGCAGCCGCCAGATCTCGCGCGCGTACTCCGAGCGTTTCGCCGGCGACGTGGCGCGTACCATCTCCACCGCATCCGCGAGCTTCATCGGCCCCGAACCCTTCATGCTCGTGACAGCAATAACCCACTGCCTCAAGTTCCTCGCTCCGCCGGCGCCGGCATCATTTACCCGGGGAACCAAAGCGGCCTTCAGGCCCGACGAAATGGCTAACTGGACGGGAAAGCTGACGGGATTATCTTGCACCGTCCGCCGGCCGAATCCAGCTCTCGCCATGAATAGGCCGATCGTCGCGTTGCACGATCGGCAGGTGAAAACCAGATTGGCCAGCTCTCCGTCCGCCTCGTCGCCGTTGATGTGGCCGACCATCACATTGCCCTGCGCGCCACAGAACACACAGATGCGATCCTTCTGCGTGATGGCTTTGCGTGCCCTGTAGCGCTTAGCTCGATCGGTGACGGCGGGCTTGCGCCCTTGGCCGCACGCGGGCAGCCCGCCGGCTATTCCCCCGCGTCGTTGTCGTCGTCGTCCTCGTCTTCGTCGTTTCCATCCCCGTCGCCAACGAGTTCGGCGATTGAATCCAAACGATCATTTAAGTCCGCATTTTCATCTTGGAGCTCGGCGATGCGATCCTGCAACTCTTGCTTGCTGGGCATTTCTGCGTTTCTCCTCTTTGCGGGGTTGACGATTTCAAAGCGTCGCCTATCCGCGTAATCTTCCACACTCTCAGCCGCGATTTCGTCCGCGCGCTCGTCGTCGCCAAGAACGTTTCTAACGAAACGCTCAGCTTTGTCTTTGCGTCCGGCTACCTGGCTCGCGGTGAGATGCTTCACGCTCCACTTTTAGCGTGAGACGCGTTGAGCCAGGTAGGAATAGTTGGCGATGAATGGCTGAGGCAAAAATTAGGCCGCTGGTAACTGTGGCTTCAGTTTCTGAACGGATTTCTTCTTGCGCGCCTTGAGTCGAGGTGTCTTGCAGATATAGCCATTGACCTTTCTCCGGAACCCCTCCTCGGCCAAGATACGTGTACTCTCTGGCATCTGCTCGTACCAGTCGATGTACTTGGGGAACAATGCCTGCCATTTGGCCCCGGCAGCGCGCTCGTCACCGGCTTTCACGATTCTGATGTCATATTTGGGTCCAGGCTTCAATCTGCAGACGCGGGCGAGTGCCTTCTTGATCACGCATTTGAACTCCTCGCGGTCTTGTTGGTAGGAATCGTGGTACTTACGCTTCAGCTTTCGAATGACGTTCGCAGCGTCGTCGAAGAAGGCAGCTGCTTTCCGCGCGGGGTGAGCCAAGCTGTTCATCTTTGGAATGGGCCGGCGTCGCCGCCTTTTGGGTGCCAGGTTCTTATCCGGCGCTCCATTCGTACTTGCTGGATCGGCCTGCTGATTCGTGTCCGGCATTCTTGGAGTCCCGATTCCCTTTAAGGAGGGAATGAATGTGGCCTTGAACTCAGAAAGCTTGCGCGAGCGAGGGGAAAAGCGTGGAACTGAAGAATTGTTACTGCTCGGGATGCCGCGGAGTGATGATTTCCCACCACCCCGCGCGCTGTCCCGCTCTCAAGTCGAACTCTTTGATCCGTTGACTCCATTTTTGCAAAAAACGGTCGCATCCGGAAGAACTGCTCTGGATTTTTGTTTCCGGGTTATCCTCAGAAGGCATGGTCTGCGACGAAAAGATGCGGCTCCTCATCGCGTACGGGGCCTGCACCGAACGGTTCGCGATTGCAGTAGATAAACTCCGGACGGCCACTGACGCAGAATTCGACGACGCCCTCGTCGCATCCGAGGTAGCGCGTGCCGAATGCGGCAAAGCGCGGCAAGCGATCCAGGAGCACAGATCCGAGCACTGCTGCCGACCTGTTGCGTCGATCCCAGCCTAGCCTCTTCAGTCGCCGCCACGCCCCACAGCCAGTTTACCCACTGTGTGGTAAAAAGCAACACTCCAGATAGGTTCTGGCGTATAATGCTCACCAAGCCCGGTCCGCTCCCTTAACTAAACCGACAATGACACCACCCAAGGTGTCATCAACACCAAGCTGGCCGGGCAACGCTGCGTGATATATGGCAGAATCGACTGGCATTTGCCCAGAGCGCGAGCTACTGCTTCAGGTTTGGACCGATTGCTCGGACCGCGTGAAAAGGCTACTGGACGAGCAGCTAGCCGCGATCAGGGATGCGCACCCAGGCATCGCTATCTTAGAGGAGCGGACCATCCGTAGTGCTAAGAAGGCGGAAGTCGATGCCTGCCGTGCGTATTATAACCATGTGAACGCGCATGACTGCATCTGACTCAGAGGACCGACTGCGAAAAGAATGGACGCGAAGCAAGGCTAGCCACAGATCAGCGGAGCCCGGCCCGATTCGCCTAGCACGTCTTGTGTTTCAAGTTAATTATTACCGGAGAAGTCGAGGCTTGCCGTGCGTATTACGGTCACGTGAACACGCACAAGTGCGCCTAATTGACTGGCCGCGCGGGGGCCGAAAACAAACGCTTTTGGCCGCACCCTGGCGGTTGTCTCGTGGCATTTGATTCTGTGGGACTTATCGCAGCTTTGGATTTGATATTTTTGGCCCTCGCCAAAAATGCCCTCCGGCGGTCCACGAAAAACCACATAATGGGCCACATGGACCCGACTACCGAAGTGGCGCTCCGGGAATTCCGGCAGAGGGTGAACCGCGAATTCGAGATTCTGAGGGATCTCGAGAGTCGATTCAAGGATCCGCATTTGAAGCGCAAGTGCCAGAACGCGATTCAGGACGTCCAGGCGCCAGAGACGATGTTTCTGCGTTCGCTCGAAACCGAGACGTGGCGCACACCGGAGCAAGAAGCGCGCGCGCTGGGGTACGCAGAGTCAATTTTTCAGTTGGGCGAACAGGCCCGAAAGCAACTTGAGGGCATCATGGAGAAGTGGGGTCCATCGGCGGAAGTGCGGCCCGGTTAGGCTGCCTTCAGCTCAGAGGCCCTCAGGATTCGCCTGACGGTTGTCCGCGACACGCCGGCCGTCTTCGCGATCGCGGTGTACCCAAGCCCTAGAGCCCTCAATCCCGCGATTTGCTCTGCTTTGGTTACGTCGATCTCTCGCGGCCGACCTATTTCCTTGCCGTGCGCCCGGGCCCGTGCCTGGCCCGCCTTTACGTTCTCGCTGCGCTCCTCATTCTCCATTTCGGCGTACCAGCCCTGGATGGCCCATAGAAGCCGGCCCATGGCAGTGTTCACCGGCCCTGTTTGCGATTTCAGCGGAACGATGGTGATGCCGATGTCCGCCAGCTCGTATACCGTGCTGATCACGTCGCGCATATCGCGGCCGAGCCGGGTGACCTTCCAGACGAGTACCCTCTCGAACTTGCGAAGGCCGGCATCACGGCGCATGCGATCGAAGAGCGGCCGGCGCTTGCCGGCGGCTCCCGATTTTCCTTGCTCCACATAGATGCACTGGTCGGCCAGGCGCTTAGCGATCATCTCGTCGACCAGGTAGACGGTCCGGGCGACTCCGCGGCGCGTGGTGCGGGTTTCAGCGATCACGGAGCGCCCGAGCTCGGCGCGGATCCGGTCCCAGTCGCGGCCGGGATCGCCGGTGCGCGCGGCCGTGATCAGCTCGTCAAACTGGTTCTCCGTAGTCTGGCGGTCGCTGCTGACTCGAAAGTATAAAGCGTCCATGTCAGACCTAGGAAGTTGTTGAAATAGCCTATCCACGGGTATTCCGACTCGAGTTTCCGCGTGGACGGGACATTCTCGCGATGCTTGGGTGGCTCTCCAAGCCGCGCAGTCAGCACCGTCCGCCGCTCTGCACTACGCTCCCGCCGGCCTGAGTCGCGGGATTCGCCACAGATTGTATGCCGCTACCGCGTACTGGAATAACCAACTCACTTTTTCCAGTCCGCGCAGCTTGACCTTCCTCATCCCCGCCACTGTTTTCAGCCACCCAAATGCCCGTTCGATGATGGGACGCCGCGATTGGCTCATCGCGTAGCCGCGGTGCCGGGTCGTCCGTCCGTCGATGGCGCTGCGGCGATGCTTGTTGTTTTGCGCGACGTGCGGCGTGACGTGCATCGCCTGCAAGGTCGTGACTAAGTCCCGGCTGTCATACGCCTTGTCCGCTCCCAAGGTGAAGCGCTGGCCGCGCCTTTTCTTCCGCATCGCATCCGCCATCAAGATCGCCGCGTCCGCCTCCGCTGTTCCGTCGGCCCGCGTCAGCATCGCCTCCACGATGAACCCGTGCCGGTTCTCGACCATCACGTGTCCCAGGTAGCTCAACCTGGCTTCGCTGCCGCGTGACTTCTTGTATAGCCGCGCATCGGGATCGGTCTTCGAGGCGTGCGTTGCATTGCTGCGCTTGTCCCCGTGGAAGCTCGCTTTACCTGGGCTGTCGCTGTCGCCACCGTCCTTGCGTTGGAAGCTCTTCTGACTGGCCCAGGCTTCGATCATCGTCCCGTCCACCGTGAAGTGCTCCTGCGACAGATGCGGTTTGGCTTGCTCGAGCACTTCGCTAAAGAACTCGCGGGCCACCGTCTCATTCAGCAGCCGCTCGCGATTCTTGCTGAACACCGCGTGATTCCATACCGGCTCGTCCATCTCCAGACCCACGAACCAACGGAACAACAGGTTGTAATCCAGTTGCTCCATCAGCATCCGTTCGCTGCGGATCGAGTAGAACGTCGGCAACAGCAGTGCCCGCAACAAACGCTCTGGTGGGATCGACGGCCGGCCATTGTCGGCATACATTTTGTCGAACCGCTTCGACATCCTCGCCAGAATCTGATCCACCAACCGCCGGATCGCCCGCAGCGGGTGGTCCGGGGGCACCCGCTCCTCCATCGTCACGTAGCTGAACATCCCGCCTTGCTGTTTCTCGTCTCCGCGCATATCTCAAAGACGATTAGAACATCACGCAGGTGTCCTGCTGCCGCAGTTTTTCAACAAACTCCTAGGGATCTCGTCGATGTCGACGCGCGCGCTGAACCGCAAACAGGAGAAAGTGGCAGAACAGCGTCGTCATCAACCAGGACAGCAGGAGGACGCCGCGGTCCCAGTTCGGAATCCTGCAAAGCCCCGGATCCCAAAACATTTCGAACAGCGGATTGTAACCGTCCATCGTCGGTTGATCTGCGAACCACACCAGGGTGCCGGCCAACGCTGCCCAGACAAGACGGTTCGAGGCGATCGGGTACCGTCGAATCAGCCGCGCCAGGCGGGACACGAGCTTCGCCCTTTGGCCTCCCGTGTTGAAGCTGTGCGGGAATTCAGTGTCCACATCCCTGATTTTACGATGGTTTATCGGCTAAGCTTCGCGTTTTGGGCATTCTACGAAATCCAGCTTTAGCTACTCGCCCAGCGCTACTCGCCCAGCAGATGAAAAGTCAGGGCGTCTGTCAGGCCTGGGTTGACAATTAACCACGACCTACTGCTTCCGGACACGGTAGTGTCCGAAAAGTGCGTTGTTGCTGATAAGATTTGTTCGTATGCCTGCTTCCGATGCGCCCGACACGCCGTTTTCCTATCGGTCCACGCCCATCGGATCAGATGAGTTCGGTATAGAAATTCGCTTCAAGCCTCTTTCCGATGCGCCGTCACGTGTTTTTCGGGCGATGACCGATCTGATAGAGGCTTTTCAGGAAATTGACGCGCTCTTGGCAAGCTCGATCAGAGGCACGATCAAGCCTTCGACGCTTCTGGAAGACATAGAAGCCGGGTCTCTGCGGGTGTGGCTGCGCAACGTGCTTAATTCGGTAGACGACGAATCCCTGAAAAGTGGTGACTGGAAAAAGGTTGTCGGAACCTTTCTTGTAAGGGCGAAACGCATCATGATCGAATGGACAGAAAAAAGAACGACCGTAACGTCGGCAGGCGAGCTGGACGAATTGAGACAAGAGATATTGAACGAAGCTGCCAAAACCAACGTATTGCCGATTCCCACCTATACTGCGATACCAGCCATTGAAGTGGCGCGCTCAATCGAGTTGATCGCCGATGCGGTGAAACCACTGGGGGAGGAAGATTCTATTCGCTATTTGAGTGCGGAGCCGCCATAGAGATTAGCCGTTCGTTTGAAGTCGTCCCCGAGATGCTAACAGACCTTCTCGTAAAAGAATCTCTACAGGCTCAGGCCGAAATGATTCTGATCGTGAAGAGGCCAGATTTTTTGGGTGATGCACGATGGGAATTCAGGCATGGACGACAGGCGATTGATGCCAAAATACTTGATGGCACTTGGCTAGCCGACTTCCACAACGACCGAATCGTGCTCATGCCGGGAGATGCTTTGCGGGCTATGGTACGTTCACTTGTCAGGTATGGCTATGACGGAGAACTGGTCGATTCCAAGCACGAAATAACTAAGGTGCTTGAAGTGATTCATCCCCTCAGGTCCGATCAGGGCGGATTGTTTATGCCGCCAACAAATCCTTGATGTCCCAGGTTGTGGAGATCCGACCGCACCAATAGTCACGCCACCAACCTAAATCCCAGCGCCGGTTTCTCGCGTTCTGACGGAACAGCCAGCACAAGCTTTGCCCACTCGACCATCAGCGAGCCGTCGCCGCCGTACTTCGCCGGATCCGCGAGGATGACGGCTGCGGCCCGGCGGTTGGCCTCGGTGAACTGATCTGCGAGGCGCTGTGACCAAATTGTGACCTTTCAACGCCAATTGGGGCGAACCAAGGCTCAATCCAACCGGTCGGAAGAGCCTAAATTCAACGACATGCGCACGCGGGCGAATGCCCCAAACCGACTTAGGATCTGGCGCCCGAAAGGGCTTGGGAGTTCGACCCTCCCCGTTCGCACCATATAACAACCAGACTGAATTTAGCAGTTCTACGCCACACGGTATTTCCGCATCTGCTTTGCAACCGGGCCCACCTGTCGATCCAAGCAGCAATTGACAATCAGTTGCAAAACTGTTGGGCCACAACGCAAAACGAGCGGCGAGTGCGGGACGATAGATCCAGATCGAAACCATTGTCGAGGCGAAGGTTTCTACCCATCACACCTGCTGGCGATACCACAGAACATTGAGCAGATTATCGACCGGTCCGCATCACATCGGATGATCAATGCTCAGAAAAAATGCGCCCTCCCAGACCGATCAGCCATCGCCTTGAGAACTCTTGCGTCGTTTTCAGTTGACACTCAGTTGCAACTAGGCTCTAATGGGCTTTTGCATCGAGCCGCACCGGTCGAGACCGAAACAGAAGACAGCATGAATTCCTCGGGCGAAGTTATTTCTGGAATCAAGCATGCCCTGACCATCCTTCTGGGGCTTGCAGCGAGTATCTCGTGTCTAGGCGGCACAGGGGGCAGCATCACGGGCATGGTTGCCGACCCGAGCGGCACCGTGATGCCCGACGTTCTGGTAGCCGCTCGCAACACAGAGACGGGCGTAGTGCAGAAGACCGCTACAAACGGGGAAGGCTTCTATGCATTTCCCACCCTGCCGGCTGGCCGCTACGAGTTACGTATCGAGCACTCCGGATTCCAGCCATACAAGCGGGTGGCTGTGGTGGTCAAATTAAACGATGCCCTGCGGGTCGATGTCCAATTGATCCTGGAAACGCAGTCGGAGGCGATGACCGTCAGCGACTCGGTAGCTTCTGTGGAAACCACTAATACCCAGATGGGGGAACTCATCACCGCGCGCACCGTGGCCAGTATTCCCGTCAACGGCCGCAGCTACACAGACCTGCTGGCCCTTCAGCCTGGCGTGATACCGGCCAGTTCGCAACAACCGAACGCGGTGGTTATGTCCGGGTGCACGAATGCGCCCCCTTCCGGGGATCTGAATCCCGGAAACCTGTCGGTGAGCGGTCAGAGGGAAACCGCCAACGGTTTCATGGTGAACGGCAGCGCGGCACAGGAAGACTTCAATATGGGCGCGGCGATTATTCCGAATCTCGATTCGATCCGGGAATTTCGCGTGCTCACCAGCAACTTCGACGCCGAGTACGGCAACTTCAGCGGTGGACAAGTCCTCGTCACCACGAAGTCTGGGACGAACAGTCTTCATGGCAGCGCGTTTGAATTCCTTCGCAACACCGATTTAGACGCCCGCAACTATTTCGCTACAGAGCGCGCTAAGTACGACCGGAACCAGTTCGGCGCTACTGTAGGTGGCCCAATCCGCAACAACAAGGTATTCTTCTTCGCCGATTATCAAGGTACGCGCATGACGGAGGGTGTGGAGACGGGCCTTATATCAGTCCCCTCCATGCAGAACCGGGCGGGTAACTTCTCTGATCTCGCCGGCTCGCTCACCGGCAGCGTCAACGGCCAGTATTGGGCGAACCTGCTTTCTCAGAAACTCGGCTACGCAGTCCAACCCGGCGAACGTTATTACACACCAGGATGCGTGAGCTCCGCGCAGTGCGTGCTACCGAACGCACAGGTTCCCGCGCGCGCTTTGTCGGCTCCTGCCAAAGCGCTATTGCCATTCATCCCCGAGCCAAACCAGGGTGGCAGTACGTTCTCTACGTCCGCCGGCAACCAGAATCTAGGCGATGACAAGGGTGCCATCAGAATCGATGGTAACACGCGGTGGGGCTCTCTCTCGGCATATTACTTCACCGACGATTACCGCATGGATAACCCGTATCCGACTGGACAAGGCGGCGCCAACGTGCCGGGATTTAATGCGATCTCGCAGGGCCGCGCGCAGCTCGCGACGCTCGGACTTACGAGCACCCTTAGCCCCACCTCAGTCAACGAACTGCGCGTCAGTTACATGCGCACCGCAAATGATGTCGGCCAGCCGGTGGGCGGAGTCGGTCCCACCCTGGCGTCGCAAGGCTTCGTGGATTCGGCAGGGAAGCCGGGGATCTTGCCCCTAGCCCCGCAAATCGAAGGCATCGAGAATGTCGCTTTCAATGACTTCACGATCGGCGTCGACACGACTGGCGTGACGCAGGCAAACAATACGTACCAGTGGTCGGACACCTTTTCTAAAGTGGAGGGGAAACATCTTCTCAAATTCGGTGCTGGCATGCACTACGACCAAGTCAATATCAATCCCGACGCCGTTTACAATGGGTCGTTCCTGTTTCAAGGAACCGAAACCGGCTCGGACTTTACGGACTTTTTGCTGGGCATCGCCAGCAGCTACGCGCAAGGCGATTCACACGCCTTCTATCTGCGAAACAAGTACGTCGGGTTGTATGGCCAGGATAGTTGGCAGCTTCGACCTAATCTCGCGTTGAACTACGGGTTGCGTTGGGACCTGCTGCCGCAATGGCGCGAGAAGTACAACCAGATGCAGACGCTCGTCCCAGGGCAACAGTCGGTGGTCTACCCGGGTGCGCCGCAGGGCCTCGTCTTTCCTGGCGACCCAGGGATTCCGACTACTCTCGCGCCTACCAAGTACACGAATTTTGCCCCGCGCATTGGCGTCGCCTATGCATCCGATGCCAAAACCAGCGTTCGTGCCGGTTACGGTCTTTTCTACACGGCGTTCGAGGGCCTCTCTGCCGGGATCATGAGCGCCAACCCTCCGTACGGTTACGACTACACGAGCCTCGCTCCACCACTGTTTGCGACACCCTTCATTACGGCGGCCAGCGGCGCGAGCGTCGGGCAGCGGTTTCCAGAGCCGATTCCGGCATTCGGCGCCTCGGCGAACAATCCCAACACCTCGGTGAATTGGCCGCAGTACCTGCCCATAACCGGGGTGCCGTCGTTCTTCCACCAAAACGTCACGCCCTACAGCGAGAGCTACACACTCTCGATCCAGCGCGAGCTAGCGCGGAATACAGTGCTGAGTGCGAGTTATGTCGGAACTCAGGCGCATCACTTACTGGTGCTCATTTCGGCCAATCCCGGTAATCCGGCCCTGTGTTTGAACCTCAGCCAGCCCCAGGATGTGATGCCCGGAACGGCAACCTGCGGCCCATTCGGCGAGAGCGGCACTTATGTAACGCGCTCTGGCCAGACAATCAATGGCACGCGAGGGCCGTTTAGTTCCCAATTCGCGGCGGTAACTTATCAGAAGACTATCGGCAACTCGAACTACAATGCGCTGGAAGTATCTCTCCGTCATTCCAGTCCAACACTGGAATTGCTCGCAGGCTACACATACAGCAAGTCTCTCGATCAGTCTTCCAGCCTGGCGGAAGAAGTCAACCCGCTCAACCCGAGCCTGAGCAAAGCGCCCTCGGCCTTCGACATGCGGCAAAGCTTCGTCGCCAGTTACAACTGGAAGTTGGCGCTCGGGAAGCCGTTCCATCGGCGGAACCAGTTAACCGAGGGGTGGGCGCTCTCCGGAATTACCAGGTTCAGCACCGGATTTCCCGTGACCTTGTTCAATAACAACGACACGTCGCTGCTGGGCACGATTCCGAATGGCATTAACAACAATGGCGTGGATACACCCGATTACACGCCTGGGAATCTGCAAGTGAACACTAACCCGCGGAACGGGAAGCCAGCGTTCAACACCGCGTTGTTCAGTCTTCCCGATCTCGGGCAGGTTGGGACCGCGGCCAGGCGATTCTTCTACGGCCCTGGAATTGTCAACTCCGACGCAGCTTTGCACAAGAGCGTGCAGCTCTCGGAATCCCGGTTGCTGGAATTCCGCTTCGAGGCGTTCAACGTCTTCAACCACGCACAGTTCTACGGCGCCGCGGCGGTGAATGGGAACATTAGCAGCGCCAACTTCGGACAGGTAGTCAGCGCGGCATCTCCCAAACTGGTTCAGATGGCTGTCAAATTCAGCTTCTGAAACACACGCCAAGGGTTGAACAATTTACTTGCGCGCCCGGCCGGTCTCTGGCTATATTTGATTAGATTGGGCCCGAGGGCCCTGTTTCCTACCATGCGATTGAACCCACACAGCACGTTGAGCATCGGAACCCGGAGCCGGGTCGGTGGACGTGTTGCTGTCGCGTTCCTGGTTGCGACGTTCGGCCTCTGCATTCCGGATATTGTCCGGAACTGACCTTTCGGCCGGCCGCAGCCTAATCTTCCAGTTCTAATAAACCGCTCGCAAGAGCGCGGCCCAGGAGGGTCGAGTACGGCCACTAATGTCGTAACCGAACGTCGCGCAACCGTCTGGCAATCGGTAACGGAAGCGATCCGTGGCACGCAGCAGGACTTCACGGAAGGCTCGATTAGTCGCGCTGTTTTCCTGCTCGCCACACCGATGGTGCTCGAGATGCTGATGGAGTCGCTATTCGCCATCGTGGATGTGTTCTGGGTGACGCGTCTCGGTGCGAATGCCGTCGCTACGGTCGGCTTGACCGAATCAATGTTGACGCTGGTCTTCTCTGTGGCGATGGGAGTGAGTATGTCGACCACCGCGATGGTCGCGCGGCGCACAGGTGAAAAGGACGCTCGTGGTGCCACCACGGCCGCGGTGCAAGCTATCCTGCTGGGCATCACGCTGGCCGTGCTGATGGGAATGCCCGGATATTGGCTCGCGCCGCGCCTGCTCGAATGGATGGGTGCGCCCGCGGACTTAATCGCCACCGGCCACCAGTACACCCGCATCGTGCTCGGCGGCAGCGTCAGCGTGATGCTGCTGTTTCTCAACAACGCCATCTTCCGTGGTGCGGGGGATGCTTCGATCGCCATGCGCGTTCTATGGGTATCGAACCTCATCAACCTGGCGCTGGACCCGTGCCTGATCTTCGGTCTGGGCCCGTTCCCGCGCCTTGGCGTCACGGGTGCAGCCGTCTCCACGCTCACCGGCCGGTCTCTCGGCGTGCTCTACCAGTTGTGGATCCTCACGCGAGGCCACAGCCGCATCGTGATCCGCTGGCGTGATTTCCGCATTGTGCCGCGAGTCATCACCTCACTCGTGCGCGTCTCGGCCACGGGCGTTCTTCAGTTTGCCGTGGCCCACACAAGCTGGATCGCGCTCGTCCGCATCATCAGTTCGTTCGGCAGTGCCGCCGTCGCCGGCTACACGATCGGCATCCGTATCTTTATATTCGCTATTCTCCCGTCATGGGGATTGAGCGGAGCCGCCGCCACCATGATGGGTCAGAATCTCGGTGCGGGAAAACCGGAGCGGGCTGAGCGCGCCGTTTATCTCACTGGCTTTTACAACATGCTGTTTCTGGCTTTCGTAGCGGCAGTGTTTATCACCGTTCCCGAACACATCGTGCGCCTATTCACAACCGATCCCGCAGTGACTCCGTTCGCCGTCAGTTGCCTGCGCATCATCGCCTACGGCAATTTGTGTTACGCGTTCGGCATGGTTATGGTGCAGGCGTTCAACGGTGCGGGCGACACGGTCACGCCAACGATCATCAACATGTTCGGCTTCTGGCTTTGCGAAATTCCCCTCGCCTGGACACTCGCCTTTCCGGCAGGCATGGGCGTGCGCGGCGTCTTTACCGCGATACCGATTTCCGAAGCATTTATCACCGCCATGGGGCTCATCGTATTCATGCGAGGTGGGTGGAAGAAAAGCAAGATCTGAAGACGCCGGTGCCCGATCACCTGGCCGGTGCCAGGTCGCGTCCGCCGTGCGCGTGGACTCCATCGGCGATGCTCTGATAACCACCGGCCAAAGCAGCGTGCAACGGGCTCGCGCCGTCCTTGCTGCATATGTTCGGATCGGCACGTTTTTCTAATAGCAGCGCCGTCACGTCGTCACGCCCCAGCGATGCGGCGGCATAGAGGGCCGTGGTACCCGATTCGGTCTCGCGAGCATTGATGTCGGCGCCGTGCTCTAGCAGAATCGCGGCGGCGCTTGCCTTCCCGTTGAGCGCCGCATCGTGCAATGGCGTCGCACCTGAGGCGTTGCGCACGTTGACGTCAGCGCCCTTCGCGAGCAAAAGCGTGACGATGGCGTCGTATCCCTTGAGTGCCGCATCGTGAAGCGGCGTCGATCCGGATGAGAAGCGCGCTCTAAAGTCCGCGCCGTTCGAGAGAAGCATCTCCACCATGTCTGGCCAGCCCTTGAGAACAGCTTGTTCCAGCAAGCTGCCGATCATCGCGGCTCCGCCTTTCTGCTGCACGATCAGCATCCGCGCAATTTCCGTGTGATGCGAACGGACGGCATTTTCCAAAGGCGTGAGCTCTGCTTTGTCCTTGATGGTTACGTCCGCGTTGCACGCTAGCAGCAAGGAGACGAGCGCGCTGTGTCCGTTGAGCGCGGCGGCGTCCAGCGGGGTTGCACCGCTGTCTTTCCGAGGAATGTTGAGCTTTGCGCCTGCCTCCACAAGCAAACGGGCGATCTGGCCGTCTCCTCTGCGCGCCACGATATCAATGGGCCCGATGCCGGCCGCGTCGCGCGCATTCGGATCCGCACCCTTCTGAAGAAGGAGTTGGACGATGTCGGTGAAGCCACTGTTGCTGGCGATAAGCAGCGGCGTCCCGTAGTCGGAATCCGCCGCGCGCATATCGGCGCCGCGGTCAATCAGCAGTTTCGCGAGCGGCAAGTTCCCTCGCATTACCGCGAAATCCAGAGCCGTTGAGGCACCGTTCAGAGTGCGCGCATTCACATCCGCTCCGTGATCCAGCAGAAGCGTAGCCAGATCGGCCCGGTTCTTATTTATGGCATATTGCAGCGGCGTGAGGCCAAAACTGGTGATGTTCCCGTTCGCCCCCGAGTCCATCAAGACGATTACCATTTCGGGGCGGTCGTTCGTCACCGCATACTGCAACGGAGTCACGAGATTGTGGTCCCTGTAATTCGGGTCTGCCCCCACCGCCAAAAAAGCGCGGGCCGCATCGAGATCGCCACGCTTCACGGCCCAGCTCAACCCTCCTGCCTGGGCCAACAACGTGAGGATTAGCACTGCCGTCATTCAGCTCCCACCTTTACTAAACTTTTACGACTTTACAACAACTCCAAACACCGTGCCCCGTACCATCGAGTAGAAAGGTTGGACAAAAAACATGGACATGGTGCAAATCAAGTCAAACACGCCCCGCTACCAGGACGCGCATCTGGAGCTCGACTTTAACCACAAAATGGCGTTGCTGGACGCCCATCGTCTGGTGCTCACTCGCAAGGAATACGACCTGCTTTCCCTGTTGGTCGAGAACGCCGGCGAGATCGTGCCCCGCGAAGTGCTGCTCTCGCGCGTCTGGGGTTATGGCGACCAGATCCGTACGCGCACCCTGGATGTACACATTCGCCGCTTGCGTAGCAAGCTCGGCACGTACAGCATGCAATACCTGGAGACTATCTTTGGAGTCGGCTACCGCTTCCAACCGTACCAATCGGCACGGCGCTTTCAGCCCATCGCCACAGCCTCCCCGCTAGCCATGACCGCCTAAGCGGTCGTAGGATTAAATCCAGGCTTGATGACAACCGCGGCCAGGAGAAAGCAGTTCCGCTTTGACCCGAAAGCGCCGCAGCAGGAGTACCCATGCTGAACCCGCCCACTCGCTCGGCCCTCGGATTTCGCGCGCACTCCGGTTGGGCGGCGCTGGTAGTCGTCGCTGGCTCAGCCGGCGCGCCCGTGGTCATCGACCGCCGGCGAGTGGAGACCGCCGACCCTCGGATTCACGGTGCGGTCCAGCCGTATCACGCAGCCAAGGAAATGAAGCTACCCGACGCGGAGGCGTTTCTCGATCGCTGCGCCGCGGCAGCTCGGCAGATGGCGGAGACCGCCGTAAAAATGACCGTTGCGGAGTTGTCCCGCAAGGGCCACACTGTCGCCGGTGCATGCATCCTGCTCGGCTCGGGCAGACCCACACCCGACCTCGCCGCCACACTCCGCTCGCACCCGATGATCCACACTGCCGAAGGCCATTTCTTTCGCGATGCGCTCAAAGCCGCCTGCGAGTCATGCGGACTGCCTGTCCTCGGCGTGAAGGAAAAAGAGCTCATTCAGCAGGCGGCCACAACTCTTGGCATCTCTGCCGGCGATCTCCAGCGCCGCGTCACCGAACTCGGCAAGAGCGTCGGCCGGCCCTGGCAGCAGGATGAGAAGCTGTGCGCCATCGCAGCTTGGCTCGCGCTCAGCAATCTCCGGTAGTCGTTCGCTTCCCTACCCCAGCTTCCCCAACTGCTTCTGTGCCAGCCTACTCCACTTTGCGATGTAGCGCTGCCGGTACCTCGGTGCCGTTCGGGCGGATTCAATCGCCCGCGCATACATCTGGCGCGCCGTGCCACTGTCTCCCAGTCCCTCGAGCGCCTGTCCGTAGTAGTACAGTCCCTCTGTGTCGTACGGCCGCCGCTCGATGTACACCGCCAGCTCGTTCCGCGCGTCCTCGTACTGCCGGTTCGCCAGATAGACCGCGCCCAGCTCGCGCAGAATCTCGCTCAGGCTGTGCTTCTCGTCCTGATCCACCACCGTCTGAAAGTGCGTGAGCGCATCCTTCAATCGCCCCTGCTCCCGCGCGATGCGCCCTAACTGAAAGTGCGCGTCCGTTTCCGCCGGGTCAATCGCCACGGCATTCTTGAACCGTTGAATCGCTTCGGTGGTCTGGCGCCGCTGCTGGTAAATCAACCCAAGCTGGTACTGCGCCCCGGCATCGTGCGGATTGATCGCCGCCGCTTCCAGCATCCGTCGAAAGTTCTGCCGGCTTCGCAGCCCAGCGCCCACATTCGCGAACTCGCCCCGCAGGTAATAAAACGCGTAGAAAAGGAAGAATGGCGATGCCAGCCACCCGAAGAGGAATCGAATCGGCCCCCAAAACACCACCGCTGCTGCCACCGGAATCCACGAGAGGCAAACCGCGCCGGCCGCGACGCCGTTTTCCACCCCGAATACTGTTCGGATCACAAAGAACATCAGCACCGCAAAGTAGACGCACGCCAGCGCCGCCACCACGCCCAGCACCGGAAACGGCGCCACCCAGCCCGCTATCACCACGGGGATCTGCGCTGCCGTCCATGCCATCGCCGTGCACGTGAGTAGCGACGAGTAGTCGCGCTGAAACACCACCCCCAACCCGCCGAGCCGGCCGATCAAGGTGACCACCAGCAAGATTCCGGGAACGTAAATCGCCGCCAGCACCAGCAGTGGCGTGTAGAAACTGAACGACCACTGCGGCCGCACGTGTACAATGCGAACCGGCGCTTCCCCCGGTTCCCCGCCCGGCTGTGCCACCACAATGGGCGCCTGCGGACCGGGCGGCGTCACCGTGGTCTCGAACACCAGCGATATCGCCAGCACCGCCAGGCTCGCAAAAAGCAGGCTGCCCCGATCCAGAATGCCGCTCATCGCCCGCGCCGGCTGCCACAACAATCGCCACAGCAGCTTCGAATTCTCAATTATCATGAACGGTCTCAGGATAACAGCCCGTCAGCTATGCATTGCACTCCGATCCGCACGCGTTGTAAAACTGGACCGATGAAGCACGCCATCGTCTGCCTTTGTTTCCTGCTGTCCATCCCGTTGAACGCGCAACAGCCGCTGAACAACGACACCATCGTCAAGCTGGCCAAAGCCGGAATCGGCGATGACATCATCGTGGGAATGGTGAATCAGCAGCCGGGACAGTATTCGCTGGCCGATGCCGACGTCGCGGCGCTCAAGAATAGCGGTGTTTCGCAGAAAGTGATCGCCGCACTGATCGCTCGCCGTGGCTCGCCCGTGGGCGGCGCGATCACTCTTTACGACGCCAACGGCACTCCCGTGCAGATCGCCGTCGCGGCCAACGCCGGCACCCCCGCCCCAATCGTGCTGCCAACGAAGACCGGCCCCATCGGTGGCGTGCTCATGTCCAACGGCCAGAACCCGCAGCGGACCGTCTGGGCCTCGCTCGGCACCGGCCTCATGGTCGTGGGCAATACGTTGTCGTTCAACACCGCCGTCGTGCTCACTGACGCCAACGCCTCGGCCGGCAAGCCCTGGTACTGCAAATCCCCGGCTTCCAATCCGCTCAACGTCTACACGTGCAGTCTGAACGCGGCGTCGGTGCTGACCGCTTACACGGAGGGCATGTTTCTGTTATTGAACCCCGGCGCAAACAATACGGCCGGTAGTTCGCTAAATGTGGATGGGGTCGGCCGCGTAGCCATCTTTCAAAAGAACGGCGTCACACTCGCCCCTGGACAGCTTGTTGCAGGGCAGGCCTTGTGGATCTGGTACGACGGCGCCAATTTCCGGCTGATGTACTAAGCGCCCACTGGCGCTAACATGACATCCGCGCGCCTACCTAGCGCAACCATATCGAGAATACGCCGCACATCCTCGCGCCCGTACGGCTCCACCATCAAATCGGAAACCCCCGCCTCCAGCAGATCGCTCCAACCCCCGTCGATTTCTGGAAGACACACAATCACTGGAGGGCAGTGCTCGGCCCGCGCCGCCAGGTCAAGTAAGTCTCGAAACCGCCCATCCGGCAGCAATCGCGGGCAGAAGATGGCGCGAACACGCTCGCCTGCATGGAGCACTCGTTCGGCGTCGGCACAAGACGCCGCCCGCACCCCTTCGGCGCCGCATTGTTCGAGGAGAGGTTGCAGTTTTGCCGCCTCCTCGGGAGCCATTACCAGCAGCACGCGGAACTCTGTTTTTTTGGCATAGAACGCCTTAGCGCCACTCGCTAGGCACGCTTTTCGCACAATCGGCTCGGCGATATCCCGCAACTGCGTCCAGTGCAAGCTGCTGCCTAGCTCGCTATCCGAGCCGGCCGCGAGGTTCGATCCTCCCCAAATCTTTGCGCCGGGCTGGTCCTCGGCGGCCTGGAATGCCTCGATGACCTTCGTAACCTGAAAGGTATCTTCATCATACGGAGATCCACGAATCACGCTGTACGTGTACCTGCCGTTCTGCCGCTGGCACAACAGGCTGATGAGATTGGTATGGCCCTGCGCCGCCAGAACCAGGCGCGAAATAGGATCACCCTTCTCATCCGCGATCACAAAACCATACGGTGAGGTGTATAGAATTTCTGGCTCCGCGGTTATCGGCGAAACGCCGGCCCTTCCCCGCAGCAGATCTTCCAGGCGGTCACAGACTTGGCGGATGGTTTCCTTTACCAACCCGGCGTCTTCGTTCGTCTTCCCCTGCATCCGCTGCTCGCGGTACGGCTCAAAAACCCACGTAAAATGATTCCGAACCACTTCGTTGAGGTCGACCGGGTAAAGCCCGCCGCAGACGTCGATCTTGTTGTTGAATTGGACGATCCACCGCAGCATCGCATCGGCGTGAAACCGCTCCAGCAACTCGTGATACTCCAGAATGAAGGCCGCCAGACACACGTCCTGGTCCGCGTTCCAGACATAAACCGGAATCGGACACCGGTGCGCCAGCCATTTCTTCATCAAACCGCCCTGCCGGACCGCCATGTACGCCTGCATCGCGGCGCTCATGGTCGCCTCACGGATCACGCCAGCATGATGGTCGAAATGGATGTAGTGCCCGCGGTGACCCGGCGTATCGTCAATGACTTCAAGGCCAATCGAATACTCGGGCGCGGAGGCGACGAAATGGTCCCAGTTCTTAAAACGCTGCGACGCTACCCGTAAGTCTATGTAGTTGAAGTCGCGATTCCCAGTTACTCCCAATTCGGTTCCCCTTTTTTGCGCCGGCAGTACAAAGTACTCTCACCTTTACGCACTTCACGGGCCAATACCACGTACGCACCGCTCGTCATCTTCACCTTAGAGCCGATTACCTGGACTTCGTCTCCCTTGGCGAAGGTGATTTCGAACTGCTTGATGAAATCCTTGGGGCCCAAGTAGACGTCCAGAACTCCCGATTCTTCCTTCAAAATGAGGTGAACGCCGGCGAGCGGGCTGCCACGCGGGACCTCTCGGATATCGGTGACAACGGCCAGAACGTCGATCATGGTCGCCGGGTCGTAGGACGGCTGCTCTTCCGCCGGGGCCACTTTGTTGGGAATGGCTGCCAGCCAGGTCGCGCTGCCAGCCAGGAGCAATACAACGAACGTTTTGGACCTCATAGGCGACCCTCCCTCTGAGAACCGCCAGTTCGGCTTTCGGACTTGGTTCTCTTATATTTTACGCGCGATACCTGTCGATTACCAGCCTTGGGCGCTTTGACCCAAGGTTGGTTGTGGGCGCTGCGCAATGGCGCGCGGCGGCGCGGTGGATGGATGCCAAATTCAGGCCAATTCCTTGCATTGGCGGTTAGGTCATTGACTTGCCTGGTGTTATAAGACCAAGTTGCTGTTATGAGCCCAGCCATCCAAAGTAACCGGTCGGTGGTGGAACTCGAAGGCCTCGAGCGGCTCATTCCGTCCCTGGAGCGCCGCGGGTTCCAAGTGGTTGGACCCACTGTGCGCGATGGCGCGATCGTCTGCGAACCCCTAGAAAAACTTGAGAATCTTCCGGTTGGCTGGACCGATGAGCCGGAGGCTGGGCGATACCGGCTCCAAAGGCGCAAAGACGGGGCGCTATTCGGTTACAGCATGGCGCCGCAGAGTTGGAAGAAGTTCCTCCATCCCGCGGAGTTACGGCTGTTCGAAGCGAAGCGTGACGGAGGAGCCTTCCATATCTTGGACAATCCCGACCCGGTGCCTCGCTACGCGTTTCTGGGAGTTCGGGCCTGTGAGCTCGCCGCCATCCGCGCCCAGGACCAGGTGTTTCTCGAAGACAAGTTCACTGATCCCCGGTATGAAAGCCGCCGCCGGCCGGTCTTTATTATCGCGGTGAACTGCACGAGCTCGGCTCCCACGTGCTTCTGTGCCTCCATGCAGACCGGGCCGGAGGTGGGTAAAGGTTTCGATCTCGCGGTGACGGAGATACTGGCCAAGAGCAGCCATCAGTTTGTAATCGAAGCGGGTACGGAAGCGGGGGCGGAGGTGCTGCAAGAGATGAACCCTCAGCAAGCCTCGCCCGCCCTATGCCAGCAAGCCGATGATGCGGTCCGCAGCGCCAGCCGGCAAACCCGGAGCATCGACACAACCGGCATTCGGGACTTGCTTTACGAAAGCTTCGAACATCCACGCTGGGAGAACGTCGCGGCAAGGTGCTTGAGTTGCGCCAATTGCACGATGGTATGCCCCACCTGTTTTTGCACCACGGTAGAGGACGGAAGCGGGGTTAATGGCGATCAAGCCGAGCGGTTACGGAAATGGGACTCCTGCTTTACGCAGGCATTCTCGTACATCCACGGCGGCAGCGTGCGGACCTCGGTGAAGTCGCGCTACCGCCAGTGGCTGACCCACAAACTGGCTTCCTGGATCGATCAATTCGGCGCCTCCGGTTGTGTGGGTTGTGGGCGCTGCATCGTGTGGTGCCCGGCGGGGATTGATCTAACAGAAGAGGTTCGCGTCATTCGCGAGGAGAAAGAGACCTATGGACTCACTCGAACCGATACTGGCCAAGCACGCGTTCTTTGAAGGATTGGACCCGAAGTATCTAAAACTGTTGGTGGGGTGCGCCTCCAACGAGCGCTTCCCGGCTGGCTCGTACCTTTTCCGGCAAGGGGAAGAGGCCAGCCGATTTTATCTGATTCGCCAAGGAAGAGTGGCACTGGAGATTTATGCGCCGCAACGGCCGGCCATCGTGATAGAGACGTTGGATGGGGATGACATTCTCGGCTGGTCGTGGCTGATTCCACCTTATCTCTGGCGCTTCGATGCGCGCATTGTGGAGCCGACGCGGGCCATCGCACTGGATGGCAAGTGTCTCCGCGCCAAGTGCGAAGAGGACCACGACCTGGGCTACGAGCTGATGAAGCGATTTGCCCACATTGTCACGCAACGCCTGCAATCGACGCGCATGCAGCTGCTGGACGTTTATGCCGCTCACGTTTGAGGAAATCGGCAGCACGGCGGCCGCTCTAGACGCGATGCACCCGCGGCCTTATCGCGTGGCGTCGGTGGGGCGGGAAACACACGACACATTTACGCTCGCTGCGGAACCCGCGAATGGAACCGAAGGGGTGGGCTTTCGCCCGGGCCAGTTCAGCATGCTGTACGTCTTCGGGGTGGGTGAGCTTCCGATTTCGATCAGCGGCGATCCCGATCAGGCGGGGCGGCTGGTGTACACGGTTCGGTCGGTCGGCCCGGCGACGCAAGCGCTGGTGAGCCGGCGGCCGGGAGACTGGCTGGGAGTGAGAGGGCCGTTCGGCGCGGCCTGGCCTCTTGACGCCGTGCGCGGAAAGGACGTGCTGATCATCGCGGGCGGCATCGGTCTCGCGCCGCTGCGTCCCGCGATTTATCACATATTGCGCCACCGCGACGACTACGTCCGGCTGATTGTGCTTTATGGCGCCAGGAGTCCGGGCGATTTGCTGTACAAGAAGGAGCTCGCCACCTGGGCACGTTCCCCGGACACGCAGGTTCTGACGACCGTGGATTACGGCGGCGTGAACTGGCGCGGGCGCGTGGGCGTGGTGACCACGCTGTTCCGCCACCTGCGCATGCACCCGGATAAAACCGTGGCGTTCGTGTGCGGACCGGAAATCATGATGCGCTACGTCATCACCGAGCTCGAAGAAAACCGCGGAGTGCAGGCCAACGATATTTATGTGTCGATGGAGCGCAACATGAAATGCGGGTTGGGCTTCTGCGGCCACTGCCAATACGGCCCGCACTTTATTTGCAAAGACGGCCCGGTGTTTTGTTATCAAAAGCTGCGGGGGTTGCTGGGGAAACATGAGCTCTAATGGCCGCGTAAAACCGAAGATTGCGGTGTTCAAATTCGCTTCGTGCGACGGCTGCCAGCTCAGCCTGCTGGATGCGGAAGACGAATTACTCGCGGTGGCGGAAGCGCTGGACATCGCCTACTTCCCCGAGGCCAGCCGCACCATGCTCAAAGGTCCATACGACGCGGGGCTGGTGGAGGGATCGATCACCACGCATCACGACGCGGAACGGATCCAGCAGGTGCGGCGGCAGTGCCGCGTTCTGATCACGATTGGCGCTTGCGCGACGGCCGGCGGCATTCAGGCGCTGCGGAACTCGCAGGACGTGGACGAATTTGTCCGCGTGGTTTACGCCACGCCGTCATACATCAGCACCTTGCAGCTCTCGACTCCGATTGCGGAGCACGTGCCGGTGGATTTCGAACTGCGCGGCTGCCCCATCAACAAGCATCAGCTCGTGGAACTGATCAGCGCAACGTTGGCGGGAAGGAAGCCGAACATTCCGACCTACAGCGTTTGTCTTGAGTGCAAGCGGCGCGGCAACGTGTGCATCGCAGTAGCCGAGGGCGTGCCGTGCCTGGGACCCGTCACGCAGGCAGGATGCCGCGCGATCTGCCCCGGCTTCCATCGCGGGTGCTACGGGTGCTACGGCCCGATGGAGAACCCCAACACGGCGTCGCTGACCCAGGCGTTTCGGGTTTTGGGCCAAACGGATGAGCAGATTGTGCGGGCGTTTCGAGGGTTCAACGCCTGGGCGTGGCAGTTCCGCAAGGCCAGCGAGGAATGCGAGCGAGCATGAGCGAGACGGCGCGCAAAAGCCGGACGATTCAGGTCGACTGCCTAGCGCGGGTGGAAGGCGAGGGAGCGCTCATTATCAAACTGAAGGGCGACAGAGTCACCGACGTCAAGCTGAAGATTTTCGAGCCGCCGCGGCTATTCGAGGCATTCTTGCGCGGCCGGCACTTCACGGAAACCCCGGACCTAGTGGCGCGCATCTGCGGCATCTGCCCGATCGCCTATCAGATGAGCGCGGTGCATGCGATCGAGCGCGCACTGGGCGTGACGGTGGATCCGGCGATTCGGCTGTTGCGGCGCCTGTTTTATTGCGGCGAGTGGATCGAGAGCCATGCCCTGCATGTGTACATGCTGCACGCGCCCGATTTTCTGGGGTATGCGGATGCCATCGAAATGGCGCGGGGCCATCGCGAGCTGGTGGAGCAGGGGCTGCGTTTGAAGAAGACCGGCAACCGCGTCGTGACGCTGCTGGGAGGGCGCGAAATCCATCCGGTGTCGGCAGCGGTCGGAGGTTTTTACAAGGTTCCCACCGAAAGTGAACTGCGCGGGCTGGTGGAGGATCTGAAATGGTCGCTCGATGCGTCGGTGAAGACGGCGCGGGCTGTGGCGGGTTTTGAGTTTCCGGACTTCGAGCAGAACTACGAGTTCGTGGCGCTGCGCCACCCGGACGAATATCCGCTCAATGAGGGCCGCCTGGTCTCCAACAAAGGCCTGGATATCGATCCCTCCGAGTATGAAGACCATTTCGTTGAGCAGCACGTGAAGCACTCGAATGCGCTGCAATCAGTGGTGCGCGTTCGGGGCTCTTATTTGGTGGGTCCGCTGGCGCGTTACAACCTCAATTTTTCGCAGCTTCCGGAAGTGGCGCAGCAGACGGCGCGGGATTGCGGGCTGGCGGTGCCGTGCAACAATCCGTTTCGCAGCATCGTGGTGCGAGCAGTCGAGACGGTATTTGCCTGCTGGGAAGCGCTGCGGATCATCGAAGCGTATGAGCGGCCGGCGCGCCCGCGCGTCGATGTGCCGGTGCACGCCGGGGTGGGTTGCGCCGCGACCGAAGCGCCGCGAGGAATTCTCTACCACCGCTACAGCATCGACGATCACGGGCTGATCCGGTTCGCCAAAATCGTTCCGCCGACCTCGCAAAACCAAAAGCGGATAGAGGACGACCTGTGGCAATTCGTTGCGCAGATAGCCAGCCGTCCCACAGAGGAACTGACGTGGAAGTGCGAACAAGCCGTGCGGAACTACGATCCTTGCATTTCCTGCGCGACGCATTTCCTGCGGGTCCAGGTGGTGCGTGAGTGACCCACCCCTGATCTTCGGTTGCGGCAATGAAGACCGCGGCGACGATGGCGCGGGCTTGTTGGTAGCGCGCAGACTGCGGGAACTGGGGATGGACGCGCACGAAAGCCAGGGCGACATGCTCTCCCTAATAGACGCCTGGCGAGGTGCGGCGGAAGTCGTGATCGTTGACGCCATGGTGAGCGGCGGGGCGCCGGGCTCGATCGCGGTTTGGAACGTGCCGGGGAACCCATTGCCACGGGATGCATTCCGGTGTTCGACACATGCGCTGGGCGTGACCGATGCGGTGGAACTGGCTCGCACACTGGGTGGGCTGCCGTCCAAACTCACGATTTACGGGATTGAGGGGGTGCAGTTCGATTGCGGGGGAACGATGTCGGCGGAAGTCGCGACCGCGGCCGAGCGGCTGGCGGTTGACTTAAGAAGAGAGCTTACTGGGGCACGTCATGATTCCAACTGCAAATAAGGAAGCAGACCTGGCTGGACCTGGCATCGGAGACTACCAGGAGCTGGAGAAGATTCTGCCGAACGACTACAGCTCCCTGCTGACTCCGAAGGAGACCCAGGAGGCCATCTTTTATACCAAGAGGTACATCGAGGAGAACCTTTGCCGGGAACTCGGGCTCATGATGGTCACGGTGCCGCTGATCGTCGATGCGGAGAGCGGCGTGAACGATCTGCTGGATCGGGATGGGTCGAGGACTCCCATTCAATTTCATATTTCCAACGATCGCAACCAACATCCGATCGAGGCGCAGATTGTACAGGCCGCAACGAAGTGGAAGCGCGCCGCACTGAAGCGATTTGGGATGGAGCCGGGAGAAGGGCTTTGCACGGATATGCGGGCCGTGCGCAAGGACTATTTCCTCGACCACGACCACAGCGCCTACGTAGACCAGTGGGACTGGGAAAGAGTCATCACTGCGCAGCAACGGAATCTGGATTTTTTGAAAGACAAAGTGGCGAGCATCTGGAAGGTGTTGGTGGGCGCCGAGAGATTCATCCAGCATCTGTTTCCGCAACTGAAGACGGACAAGTATCCCAATTTGCCTGAGAAGCTGACGTTCCTGCACGCGGAAGAGATTCTGGAAATGTATCCGGACCTGCCGCGCAAGCAGCGCGAGACGGCGGTGCTACAGAGGTGCCCGGCGCTTTTCATCATCGGGATCGGGTGGACGCTCGCGGATGGTTACCCGCACGAGATGCGTGCCGCGGACTACGACGATTGGGTCACCGAGACGCAATCCCGAAACGGCAGAGCCATGCACGGTCTGAACGGCGACATTCTCGTTTGGAACCCTGTCACGCGCCGGCGCCACGAACTGAGCTCGATGGGAATTCGCGTGAATGCTGAGACACTGCGGAAGCAACTGGAGCTGACCGGCCAGTTGGATTTTCTCCGGTACCCGTATCACCAGGGGATTGTCAACGGAGAACTTCCGCTCAGCATTGGAGGAGGCATTGGGCAATCACGCACGTTGATGCTTCTGCTAAGGAAAGCGCACCTTGGCGAAGTCAGCGTCAGCGTGTGGCCCAAGGTGCTGAAGCAGATGTGCGCCCAGAAGAATATTCACGTCCTGGAGTAGTGGGAAGGAGGACAAGTATGTCGGTGCTGTACCTGATTCCCGTGTGGTTCGTTCTTGCGCTGTTGATCCCGATCGTTTGGTCGGTCAGCAAAGTGTATGCCTGGGCCGCAGGCCGGCGCGTGGTGATCTGTCCGGAAACAGACCGGGTTGCCAATATCGAACTGGATCGCCATCACGCGGTGGCGATGCACGTGATCGGCAACGCTGACCAGAGAATTCAGTATTGTTCGCGCTGGCCGGAGCACGACATGTGCGCGCGCCACTGTCTGGAGCAGGTTCCGCGGCTTGCGTGATTATTGCGCCGCGTTCAACTGAGTGCTGCCTGATTGCAAGCCGTCAGAAGAGGCTTCGACTGGAATAGCGCCAGTTTGCCCCGCCGAAGATCTGACTATCAACAATGCCAGACCATTGAACGCCTTGCGGCGATCGGACTGGAAGGGTTCGACCGAAGCCGCGTTGCCGTTATCCACTGCCGCGATTTTGCCGGTACCCTCCACCTTAAAGTGCACGAGATTATCGGCGAGCGGGCACAGGTTGCCGTCTTTGTCTTCAATCCGCACGGTGAGGAAGGAAAGATCCTGGCCATCGGCGTGGATTTGCGCTCGATCGGGAATCAGGCGCACGCGCGCCGGCGCTCCGGCCGTGTGCACTTCATCGGTGGCAACTTCGGCGCCACCTTTGTACGCCACCGCGCGCAGCGTGCCGGTTTCATACGGCACCTGCCACTCCACGCGATACTTCGACGTGAATTTGTGGGTCGAAGTCACATTCGTACCCACCGGGATGACGACGGTATCGACACCACGTTTGCGGCGTCCCAAAGATTTTCCGTTGAGGAACAGCTCCACTTCGTCCGCGTTCGTGTAGGCCATGACCAGAATCGGCTGGCCTTCGCGGCCCGCCCAGTTCCAGTGCGGCAACAGATGCAGCACGGGCTCGCCGGTCCACTGGCTCTTATATAGATAGAAGCGATCCTTGGGAAAGCCCGCGAGATCGACGATCCCGAAATACGAGCTGCGCGACGGCCAATCTTTCCGGCTGCCATAGGGCGTGGGCTCGCCCAGATAATCAAAGCCCGTCCAAACGAACTCTCCCAGTAGATTGGGGAGACGATCCTGCGCATCGAACTCCACGTCCGGACAATAGGCCCACTCGGGCGCCACGGTGTCGTAGCTCGATACCTGCAAAGAGCGGTCCTTCTCGAAGTAACCCAACGGCAGGTGATAAACGCCGCGGGAACTGACACACGATTCGGTTTCCGAGCCGAAGATGACCCACTTCGGGTGTTCTTTCTGAATCTGCTCGTAGCGCATCGGCTTGTAATTGAAGCCCTGCACATCCACGTTGTCGGCGAGATGGTTCTTGATCGCGCCGGTCCAATCATCGAACGCGGAAGTTGTCGGACGGGTTGGATCCTCCTGGTGCGCGATGCCACTCAAGAGTTTTGCGGTTTCCCAACCGTTAGCTTTCGACTGCTCGGGAATCTCGTTGCCGATGCTCCAGAGGATGATGCTGGGGTGGTTGCGATCGCGGCGGACCATGTCGCGCATATCTGTTTCCCCCCAGTCGGCGAAATACTTCGAATACCCATTCTTTACTTTTGGAATCCGCCACATGTCGAAGGCCTCGTCCATGACGAGCAGCCCCATGCGATCGCAGGCTTCGAGCAGTTCCGGCGAGGGCGGATTGTGGCTGGTGCGGATGGCGTTAACACCCATACCCTTCATGATTTCCAATTGCCGCTCGATGGCGCGGCGATTCACGGCAGCGCCCAACGCGCCGAGATCGTGATGATTGCAGACGCCTTTGATTTTCAAGTGGCGGCCGTTCAACAGGAATCCCTGCTCGCGAGTGAACTCGATGGTGCGAATGCCGAACGGCGTGACGTACCGGTCGAGCACTGCATTCCCTTGCTTCACCGTGGTGACGGCGCGATACAGATACGGCTGGTTCACGTCCCAGCGGTGTGGATTCGTGACCGCCAGAGTTTGTTTGACCGTCTGCGTTTTTCCCCCCGGGATGGTGGCGTCGGCAGCCTGATGGCTTATCTCTTGGTCCGCGGCATCAAGAATCGTAGTTTCCACGACGACGGACGCGGCCTGCGGGTTCTGGTTCTGAATCTCGCTTTGGACGGCGACGGCGGCGCTCGCGTTCGAGACCTCCGGCATTGTTATGTAGGTGCCCCAGTGCGCGACATGCACAGGCGCGGCAGTCACCAACCATACGTTGCGATAAATACCCGCGCCCGGATACCAGCGCGAGGATTCATCCTCGGGCGCGAGCCGCACCGCGATGACGTTGTCCTGCCCGAAATTGAGATACGCGGTGAGGTCGAGCGAAAAACTGCTGTAGCCGTACGGCCGGCCACCCAACTTATGTCCGTTCAGCCAGACCGTGGAGTTCGACATCGCGCCGTCGAATTCGACGCTGTAAGACTTGCCGTGACCCTCCGCAGGCATGGTGAAATGCTTCCTGTACCATGCGACGCCGAATATCGGCAGGCCGCCGGTCTCGGGGTTGTATTTGGAGTCGAACGGGCCCTCAATGGCCCAATCGTGCGGCAGATCTAACGCACGCCAAGCGGAGTCATTGAAGGCAGTTTGCTCCATGCCGGCCGCATCGCCTTTGAAAAAGCGCCAGCTTGCATCGAATGAAGCGCGCCGCGCCTCCGCGGCAACGCTCGAAACCGTGAGCAGCGCCAGGGCGCCGGCGAGCAGGGTGCGTCGCACGGTTATCAATTCAGATCGCATCGATTGAACTCCTGGGTACATGATATCGGGATCGGCCCCCAATCGGGTGCCCGGCGTCCGATTTTGTGAGACAATGCCGCTGGCTGGACATATCTTTATTGGAATTCCAAATTTCAGGAGACTAGCATGGCAGTTTCGAGAAGAGAGTTATTTCAGAAAGTGATGGCCGGTGGGGCGGCGGCGGCCGGGGTGTTGACGTCAGGCGCGCGGGAACTGCGTGCGAATCCGCTTGGCATGCCGATCGGATGTCAGACGTGGCCCGTCAGAAAAATGATCGCCCAGGACTTTCCGGGCACGATCAAGAAACTGGCCGCGGCGGGATTTCAGACGATCGAGCTGTGCTCGCCGGTGGGCTACGTCGACGAGGGCTTTGGCGGACTGGCCAAGTACAAAGGCGCCGAGCTGCGGAAGATATTGGCCGATCAGGGCGTCAAGTGCGAGAGCTCTCACTTCGGCATCGAGGAACTGAGGAAGGATCAGGCCCGCAGTATTGCCTGGGCCAAGGACGTGGGGCTGACCCAAATGCTGGTTCCCAGCCTTGACGGGCCGAAAAACGCGACGATGGATGACGTGAAGCGCGCGGCCGACGAGTACAACAAAATGGGCGAACAGGCGGCCAAGGCAGGCATCCAGCAGGGCCTTCACGACGAAACTTTCGAGATCGCCGCTGTCAACGGTAAACGAATCTACGATATATTATTCGACCTTCTCGACCCGAAGCTGGTCAAATTCCAGTTTCAGGTCTCCGAGGTCCAGCACGGGCTCGATGCCGTCGAGTACTTCACGAAACACCCTGGGCGCTTCATTTCCATGCACGTGCAAGGCTGGTCGGCGAGTACTAAGAAGATCGTTGCCGTGGGACAGGACTCGCTCGACTGGAAGAAGATCTTCACTGCGGCAAAAACGGGCGGCATCAAGAACTACTTCGTCGAAATGGACCTCGCTCTGATGCAGGCCAGCGTACCCTATCTTCGCAATTTGCAGGTTTGATACAACCGTCCCCGTCCGGTTGAACAATTTGCCCGCCATTTGCCAACCGCTTCACGGCGGCTGGCAGGGTAGCTCAGTTAACCTGAGTTAGCACTCTATTTCTATCTTTAGTGCACACTGTCTTTGTCTTTCTATCTCATTATCTCTATGTTAGAGTTAGACTGGTGCTGGTGAAATGACGTTCTTCGATCACTTTTCGCTTCACTCCATCGCCTCACCTATAACTTCCGCATATGATTCCAGTGTTCAGAACTTACCGGAAAAAGAGGAACTAATTACGAGTCACGACGTTTCCGTTGGAACATCATGGAACAACTTTTTTTAGAAGAAGAGAAGCAGCAGGCAGTAACTCCCGACGAGAACAAGAAGCGGGTGCTGTTTGTCGACGATGACCAGAATGTTCTAGACGGCCTCAAGAGAACCCTGGATGGCGTCTGGGCCGGGTGGCAGGTAACATTCAGCACAAATGGCCAGGATGCCTTGCAGAAGTTGGACGCCAGTGAGTTTGATGTCATCGTCACCGACATGCGCATGCCCGGCATGAGCGGTTCCGAGCTGCTAGCCGAAGTTCTCGAGCACTACCCCAACATCGTCCGGATCGTGCTTTCGGGCAATTTGGAACATGACCTTGCCGTTCGTGCCGCCACCACGGCCCACCAATACCTGGTGAAACCCTGCGACGCCGCTACACTGCGCGCCACCTTGGATGCAGCAATGCGCATTCGCTCAATGCTGCTATCTCCGAAGCTAAGGCGCTTAGTGTCGCGCATGACTTCATTGCCGAGTTTGCCCAGCGTATATGCCAACCTGGTCAAGTCGCTCGAGCGAGACGATGTTTCGAGCCGCGAGTTAGGAGAGATCATCGCCCAAGACGTCGCCATGACCGCCAAAATTCTGCAACTGGCGAATTCGGCGTTTTTTGGCCTGTACCGCTATATCGCCAACCCCTGTGAGGCGGCGGTCTATCTGGGCGTCGATACGATTCGATCCCTGAGCCTGTCCACCTCCGTATTCTCGGCATTTCAGAATACGGGCGTAGCGGAGTCCTTCATCGCGCAATTGCAGCGGCATAGTATGACCACCGGGGTGGTGGCGCATGCCATCGCCAAAGCCCAGCATTTCCCCAAAAAAGCGTGCGACAGCGCCCTCATCGGCGGATTTCTGCACGACGTCGGCAAGCTTGTGCTGGTGGCCAACTACACCAATGAATATTACGGTGTTCTAGCGGTCGCCAGGAAAGAAAAGGTGCCGTGCCACGAAGTGGAATGGCGGGTATTTGGCTCGAACCATGCTGAGATCGGAGCGTACTTACTCTGGCTCTGGGGATTGCCAGACACGGTGTGCAAAGCGGTTGCCTATCACCACAAGCCTGCCGCCTGTTCCGCAACAACCTTCACCGCGGCCGGCGCCATCCACGTTGCGGATGCCTTGCAGCACGAAATGGATGGCTTGCCCGACTCCGCGTTTCGAGCCGATCTGGATTCGACTTACTTAGCTTCGCTCAACTTAGCCGGACGAATTGCCGAGTGGACGAACATCTGCAAGAAACACAGCGGCTTCGGCGAAGAAGTGTAAGCTCGCTCCGAATAGCCCGCCTTACTGTCCATTCTCAATCGCACAGCCAACCGCTCGGGTCTCGCGATATCGAGGAATCCTTCCCGCCACGATGCCGGCCAGCACTTCTTCCAGGTCATGGTGCGCCGCTTCGGTTCGCATCTTTCCAAAATCGACGAAGCGATCGTCAATGCGCCCCCGATACACCAACTGCCCGCCCACGAAAACGGCGGCCTCGGGCGTAGCCCTTGCTCCGGCGCGCTTCACGTACCGCCGGCCCGCATCGAGTTCCCCGGGAATCTTGTAGCCATATTCCTCGCGATGATGTTCCATGGCAGCGGCAGTGAGACCGGCCTCGGAGTAAATCAGACGAAAATCCACGCCCTCGGGCGCGTACTTGGCATACAATTGTTCGACCACCGGTGCGTAGCGGTTCGAAATCGGGCAATCGCTGCGAATAAACAGAAGTACAACCGCCTTTTCCCCGTGCGGAGAAAACGCGTCCGGTTGCGCGGCCATGAGGAACAGCAACAGCGCGGTCAACATCAGGACCAACCACGCACGCTCCTGCCGGCGTGGCTTTCCGCATCATAACAGACCGGGCGGCGCAGCCAAACTGGCAAGCCAATCTCAGTTCAGGAAAGAGAATCGCGGCGCCAGTTTTGCCAGCTTTAGCGCTTTGTAAATGCCGAAGGTGACGCCGCGCAGCACAACCTTGACGGCGTTATTGTCCGCGGCACCGGCTAACTCTTCCATTACTCGAAGCGCCGCCGGATCGACACGGTGTACCGAAGAGAAGTCCAGAATCATTTCGCCCTCGGTACTGTCCACCTTCTTAAGGGCCGCCCGCAAAGCAGGCGCCACGCACGTTCCATCAATCTCAAGCCACACGGCATTCGTTGTCATACGCCCACCAAAGCTGTCTGTTCAGCCGATACCCGGGCCGCCTTCGCCTGACCTCGCCCCCGATAAGCAGCCCAGAAAAGATCTGCCAGTTCGCTCATGAGTGGCATGCGAGGATTCGTCGGCCGCCACGAAGGATCCTCAAACGCAATCTTGACCAGATCCGGCACCGCCCGCTCGAATTCATCTTTCGAGATTCCCAGTGCCGCGATCGACCGCGGAATCTCCACTTGGTCGAGTAACCTTTCCGTCGCCGCGACTAGGTTGCTCACCTTCTCCTCGATCGTTTGACCGCCTAGGCCCAGCGAGTCGGCTATCATCGCGTATGTCTTGTGTGCCGTATACGCTCGCTGGTGCGGTGACGGCATGAACTTACTGGGCACTGCCGCATTGTAGGCAATGACGTGCGGCAACATGAGCGCGTTAGCCCGGCCGTGCGCAACGCCGAACCGCGCGCCGAAAGCATGCGCCAGTGCGTGATTCACGCCCACCGAGGCGTTGGCAAACGCCAGCGCCGCAATACAGGCGGCGTTGTGCATCATGCTGCGTGCCTCTTCATCGTGGGGGTGTTCATAGGCTGCCGGAAGATACCGGAACACCATTTGGATCGCTTGCATGGCGTTGGCGTCGGTGTACGGGGAAGCGTAAACCGACACGCGGGCTTCCAAGGCGTGAGTCAAACAGTCGATACCAGTATCAGCGGTAAGACTTTTCGGCATGGACATGACGAACTGCGGATCAACAATCGCCACATCCGGACACAGGGAGTAGTCGACAAGCGTCACCTTACGCCCGCGCTCTTTGTCGGTTAGAACGGCAAAAGGAGTCACTTCGCTCCCGGTTCCGCTAGTCGTCGAGATGGCAATCAATCGCACGAGGTTCGCTTTTTCGGCCGGGTACTGAACGATGCGCTTGCGGATATCCAGAAACGGCGCGCCCAACTCCTCTAAGTCAGCCTCCGGCGACTCATACTTGAGTTTCATGATCTTTGCCGCGTCGATGACTGACCCTCCGCCCAGCGCGATGATTTGGTCCGCTTTGTAGAGATTGAGCGTCTCCAGTCCTTGCATGATGATCTTGACTTCGGGCTCCGCCTCAGGAATGGCCAGAACATGGACGCGAGTCTCCTGCGGCAGAGACCGCCGGACAATATCGACGTGGCCAAAATGCTCCAGAGCCGGATTGGTCACGATGACGGTTGAGTGCGAGGGAAATTGGCCGAGATTCTCCACGGCGTTCAGGTTGAAGTAGATTTGATTGGGAATGCGGAACCACATAGGCATTTGTGTTCTCCGAGCCACGCGTTTGACATTCAGATAATGGTAGACACTTACGTTGTCCATCGTGCTGTTGCCGCCGCCGGTCCCGCAGCCGAATGAGAAGGTGGGCACCATGTCGTTGTACACGCCGCCGATCGCGCCGATCGATCCCGGCGAGTTCACAATGATCCGCCCTGCGTTGATCACCTCGCCGAACTTTTGAATCACCTCATCGTTGCGCGAGAAAACCACCGCCGTATGGCCAAGCCCCCCGGCGTGATTCACGTCGACGCACACCTTGAGCGCCTCATCGACCGATTTCGCACGATAGACCGCGAGCACCGGGAACAGCTTCTCGACCGACAGCGGATGCTCGCGGCCTACTCCCTGAATCGGCGCGATCAGGAGTTTGGTATTCGGCTTCACCGAAAGGCCAACCACGCGGGCGATATCCGTGGCCTTCTGGCCGATCGCCATCGGCTGCGCCATTCCGGTTTCGGAGTCAATCAGCATGCGCCCCAACAGCGCCGTCTCTTTCTCATTGCAGATGTGCGCGCCCAGGTCCGCAAATTTCTCGAGCACGCGGTCATAAATCTCATCGTCGATCACCACCGTCTGCTCGGAGGCGCAAATCGTTCCGTTATCGAACGTCTTGGAGGTGATGATGTCCACCACGGCCATGTCCAGGTCGGCCGTTTTTTCCAGATAGACCGGCGTATTGCCCGCCCCCACGCCCAAGGCCGGCTTGCCGGAGCTGTAGGCTGCTTTGACCACGCCGCGCCCTCCGGTGGCATCAATCAGGCTGACGTCTTTGTGATGCATGAGGTAGTCGTTGTCCGCCAGCGTGGGCGACTCCACGCAGGTGAAAACGCCTTCGGGCGCGCCGTGCTTCACGGCCGTCTCGTACATGATTCGCATGGCCTCATAGCAACAGCGATAGGCGAGCGGGTGAGGACCGAAGATGACCGCGTTGCGCGTCTTGATGGCCATGATGCATTTGAACAGAACCGTCGACGTGGGGTTAGTAATGGGAGTGAGCGAGAAGATGACGCCGATCGGTTCCGCCACCTCCACCAGGCCGCGCTCCGGAAACTCGCGGATCGCGCCGACCGTTCGCTTGTCCTTAACATAGTTGTAGACAAACTCGGTGGCCACCATATTCTTAATAGCTTTGTCTTCCAAAACGCCGACCTTTGTTTCTTCAACGGCCAGGCGGGCCAAGTGTCGCGCTTGCGCCATCCCGGCCAAGGCCATCGGTTTGACAATGCGATCGACATCCTCTTGTGTGTATTGAGTAAAGACGGCGGCGGCGGTTCTGGCTTGACTGACCAGTTTTTCCAAGTAAGCAATCCGCTCTTCACTCAGGCTCGCAACACTTGTTGTCATGTTTCTTACTGCCTTTCTACTCCACAAAACTCGATAATGCGGCTCGGGTGATATGCCACAGGCTTTCTCACTGCATAGCGTTTCTTGAGCAGAAGATACGGCATCGTCATTTCGCCAGCGCTCCTACCCGCCAGTCGCGGTTACGCTACGGCCTTGGTGTCCATCACCAGGGGAGGTTCGGTCTCGACCGGCGCCGAGGGCGCTCGCTCGCTGATCTCCTCGGGGACAGGTTGGGCCGGTGTCACCGCTTGTTTTCGCGGTCGAGCCCGGCGTGCCGCTTTCTTAACGCCTGTCGCGCGGCACAGCTCCCGGAACGAGACATAGAGGAAATCGCGCAAGCGGCCTACGTCCGGCGCCGCGTGCGTGTCCGCAATCAGCCCGAAGAACAGCTTGCCGTCATAACTGTGCACGGCACAATTGATGCCCAGTTCGTAGCCGGTAGGTACCTGCGGGTAGGCCGCGATCAGCCGCCGGCCTAGCGCGTACAGGGGCACCCGCGAGCCGGGAATATTCGTGCAGATCATGTTGAACAGCGGCACAGGCAGAATGAGCTGCCCAAGGCTCCACCATAAGAGCGCTTGCAACGCAGGCGGAGCCGAGGCAATCCAATTTGCGGCCAGCACCACCAGGTCCGCTGCGCGCCCGCGTTTGATCGTATCCGTCCTTGTGGCGACGGCTTTCAGCAGCTCCACGGGGTCGCGCACGCCGAGCGGCAGCGCTACCGGCATAAACGAGAGCTGGTTGCCCAGATCCCCGTTCTGTTCGCCGTGCCGCAAGCTCACCGGACACACGATGCGTACGAATCGGTTCACCACGCTTTGCCGGTGCAGCTTCACATAGCGGGCCAGCGAGCGCGTCAGCATCGTCAGGATGACATCATTGATCGTTCCGCCGGCGACGGACCGGATGGCATCCACATCCTTGAGATCGAACTCCGCCCAGCAGAATTTCCGCTCGCCAGTACAGGGCTTGTTGCAGGGAAGGCGCTCCACCGAGGCAGCCAGTTCCGGCATCAAACCCGCGAACCCCTGCAAGAGCGCCGGGTCGCCCAGGAGGCTTTGCGCCCAGTCCAGCAGACCTTCCTCAGCCGCCAGGAAACCCTGCACGGAATCGTGTACGGCGGCGCTCACGGCGTCTATCAAGGAATAGTTCGGTGCCGGAGCCTTTCGTGGACGAAAGCGCGGCTTCTTGACCGGGCCCGGGCCCTCGGGAGTCTCATCCAGCATTGCCTTCGCAAGCGCTACGCCCGAGACGCCGTCCGCCAAGGAGTGGTGCGCGCGCAGGATCAGCGCGCCGCGGCCATCCTTCAGGCCATCGACTACGTGGATGTCCCAGAGCGGCTTGCTGCGCTCCATGAGCTCGCTGAAGATGCGTCCCGCAAGGGCCTCCAACTCAGCATCGCCTCCCGGAGGGTCGAGGCTCACCTGGAAAATATGGCGGCGAATGTCGAAATCTGGATCGTCTTCCCATGCGGGTTGATCCAGGTTGTGCTCAGGCATCACCACCACCTGCCGGTACCGTGGGATCAGATGCAGTCTTGACTCAATGCTGCTTACAAAATCAGGAAAGGGTATGGGACCGTCAAAAATGAAAACGCAGGCGATGTGCAGCGGGATCTCTTTGCGCTCGAGGTAAAGGAAGGCGGCGTCGGCGGCGGAAAGCCGGTTGGCAGGAGGCACGGTCCCGTTGCGTTCGCGGGTGGATAAAGTCTCCATCTGAAACTCCTAAACGCGCCCCAACGAAGCTTCAGCCCCGGCCGGAAGAATCCGGCTTGGACAAGATTAAAATGAGACCTGGTAGTCCAATATCAGAGTAGGCTGGATCAGGAGCCATGTCAATGGAAAGTGCAACCCTGGCGCCTTCCAACGCGAACGCGCCGCAACCGCAACACATCACCCCCGCTCTGCTCTCCGCACTCCCTTCCCAGATCACGCTCGCGGAGGGTCCGCACAATGAGATTGCGATACGCGCACCATATTCCGGAACCATCCTTGGTACCGTACCGGCCGGCCGCGATCCCGATGTTGGCCTCGCCGTGCTTCGTGCCCGTGCCGCGCAACCCGCCTGGGCGGCCCGCTCCTTCGCCGAACGCGCCCGCATCTTTCTCCGTTTCTATGACCTGCTGGTCGAGCGGCAGGATGAAGCGCTGGACCTCATCCAACTCGAAACCGGCAAGGCGCGCAGACACGCGTACGAAGAAATTCTCGATACCGCCGTAGTATCGCGATACTACGCCATGTGCGCCGAAAAGTTCCTGCGCCCCCGCCGCCGTAAAGGTGCGTTCCCGTTCATCACCCAAACCTGGGAGTTTCATGCGCCTGTCGGCGTTGCCGGATTCATAGTGCCTTGGAATTACCCCCTGACTCTGGCGGTCACCGACGCCGTCCCGGCACTCATGACCGGAAACACCGCGGTTCTCAAACCCGACCGCCAAACTCCTTTCACCGCGCTTTGGGCGGTGAAACTGCTCCGCGAAGCCGGCCTGCCCGCCGACGTGATGCCTGTAGTCACCGGTGAAGGCTCGGTGATCGGACCGGCGCTGGCGGAACGAGTGGATTTCCTGATGTTCACTGGTAGCACCAGCACTGGCAAGACCATCGCTGGCCGCGCCGCCGCCCGGCTCATCGGCTGCTCACTCGAACTAGGCGGGAAAAACCCAATGATCGTTTGCGCCGATGCCGACCTGGAAAAAGCGGTGGACGGAGCCGTTCGCGGCTGTTTTGCGGCCGCCGGCCAGCTCTGCGTGTCCATCGAGCGGATCTACATCCATGACTCGCTATTCGATAGATTCTGCAGCCGCTTTGCCGAGCGAACGCGAGCCCTCAAAATCGGCGTGGCGTTCGACTATTCCGTCGAGATGGGATCTCTCACTTCATCCCGGCAACTTGCGAAAGTCGAAGAGCATGTACAAGATGCGGCCAAACAGGGAGCGACTATCTTAGCCGGGGGACGCCGGCGCCCAGAGTACGGACCACTTTTCTATGAGCCGACTATCCTGAAGAATGTAAAGGAGAGCATGAAGGTTTCGGCCGAGGAGACCTTTGGACCGGTCGTGTCCTTATATAGCTTCGCAACGGAAGAAGAAGCGGTTGAACGAGCAAATGCAACGAGTTACGGACTGAACGCCAGCGTCTGGAGCCGCAACCATCAGCACGGCATCGAGTTAGCTAGAAAAATCCGCGCCGGTAGCGTCAACGTGAACGAGGCCTACATCGCGGCGTGGGGGTCCGTCGATTCTCCCATCGGTGGGATGAAGGAATCGGGCATCAGCCGGCGGCACGGAGCGGAGGGGATTCTCAAGTTCACGGAGCCGCAAACCGTTTCAGTCCAAAGGTTTCCGGTGGTTCCCGGGCCCGGATTAAACCGTTTATTGAGATTGCTGCGCTACACCCGCATTTAGACGCCGCGCCACGGCATCGTACACGAGCGGGCTGAAGGCCATGCCGATGTGGGTTGCCGAGACTTCGAGATCCACATCGGGGTCACCGGTTCGGCAGACGCGCCAGTCGACAATGCCGTCGGCCTTGGTGTAGATCGCGGTCTGGCGTACCGATTTCGGAAACTTGGCGTTCAGCGACTCGATGAAATTGCACGTACACGAAGCGGTGTAGCAGTCAGGGAGAACGGCTGGGCCATGGCGATCGAGAATCCGCTGGCGGACCAGTCGGGCGGCGCGGAGGATGGAGGTGTGAGCCGCAACGCCGTTGATGGGAGCGCTCAGCGTGATGACGGACGCGATGCGACCGGGCATTTGCGCGGCGATGGCTCGTGCGATGGTACCGCCTAAACTGTGGCCTACGAGATGGACTTTTCGCCCAGTGTCCGTATAGGCAGCTTCGATGGACTGGCTGAGCCGCTGCCGGATGAGCAGGTTAGGGCACTCGGCATTCCAGCCGATGCCGGAATAGTAGGGCTTGTAGCCAATGCGCGCGAGCCAGTTGTGGAACGGTGTGAGATAGAGGTCGGTGCCGAGAAAACCGGGCACGACGACGACGGCCGAGCCATCCCCCGGCGGGACACCGTAGCCCCAGAAAACCGGGGAGATTCGAAGGAAAGCCATTTCCACGCCGACCAGCAACTCCTGCCAGATCGGTAGTGGCACGGCTTCGTGCTCCTTTCGAACCGTGCGGTGGCGACGTGGCCGCATTAGTAATCTGTTTATAGGACCACGCGTGCGCCGGGGGATGCAACTATCTCTCCCGGCCGCCGCCGGCCCTCGGGGCACCCTGTGCAAGGGCCGGCGTTGGGGGAGTTGCGGCCGGAAGCAACCCTTTCAAGGAATCATTCCGCTTTTGCGTTCTGGTGCGTGACAACCTTGCGCCGGGGGCGGTGCGCCGCGGCCTTCTTAGTTCTCTCCGGAGCAGACGGGCGAATCGGCTTGATGGCAATATCCATCAGCGATTTCTGCGCATTCGCAAAGTTGTGAACGCTTTTTTGCGTCAACTCGGCAAAGGAGGTCTGGGGTTCTTCTTCGTGCTTGGCGGCCGGTTTGCCATTGGCTTCCAACTGATGGATGGCGAGGTTCAGCAGCTTCTTCTGCGCGTCGATGTATTTTTCCACACCTTCCTTCGCAAGCTCGGTGAGGATCTTGTTGCGCTGGCGGACGGGCTTGCGGGCAGGGGCTTCGGCGTTTACCTCCTTGACGGCGAGATCGAGGAATTTCTTTTCGGTGTCGACAAAATCAACAATTCCCCGGCGAGCAATTTCGGCGACATTGGTGGCGGCTTTCATACCGTGCCCTTCCTCATAGGATTCGGCCACGGCATGGGTTTGCTCGGCGACGGCATCCAGAAGGTTCTTCTGCATGTCGACGAGGGTGTCAACCCGATGACGGATTACGTTAGCGACCGTGTGAGCAGCCGCGGGAAGCCGCAGACCTTCGGTCACGCTGTCAGCCACCAGCGCGGTTTCGCCGGCCGCAAGGTCGAGCAGAATCTTCCCCACCGAGGTGAGATTCTCGACGCCTTTGTCGGCCAGCTTGACCACGGCAGTGCCTGGCCGGTCACGAGGAATGCTCAAGCGCTCGCGGACCATTCCGATCATCAGCGCATTCTCCTGCGCCGTGAGATCCAACAGGATCTTCTGTGCGGCGACGAAACTTTCGATACCTTGACGCGCCCAACCTGCCAGGCGACCTGCCGGGGAGGGGGCATGTTCTGTAGCGGCCATATTGTGCTCCTCTTTAGGCTTGGTGTTATACTGCGATGCAGTATCCGTTTAAAGTATACGGAGACGGGTGGCGGCAGTCAAGGAAAATAAGAGATGATTCTCCTGATCGCGAGGTGAGATGAGCAAGCCTACTGTAATCATCAAAAAGTACCCGGACAGGCGACTCTATGATGCGAGCGCCAGCCGCTACGTGAAGCTGGAGGACATTGCGCGCATGATCCGGGAGGGCATTGACGTGCAGGTACTGGACGCGCGTACGGGGAAGGATGTGACGTACGTGATCCTGACGCAGATCGTGGTGGAAGACGCGCGGGAGCGGGAGACGGCTCTGCCGCTCCAACTATTGCGCCAATTGATTCGGGCATCCGATGAGGCGACGCACGATTTTCTTTCCTGGTATCTGAACAGCACGCTCGACGTGTACCAGAAAGCGCAGGAATCGGTGCGCACCCGGCTCTCGGAGGCGAAGAGCGTGGTTTCGAGCCCGCTTGAGTTCATGCGCAGCCTAGTGGCGGGGCACGCGTGGCCACCCGGCGCGGAGGCGAGTGAAGTGGAAGCGTTGCGGCGGAGGGTGGGGGAGTTAGAGGCGCGGCTGGCGGAAGCAAAGAAGCCGGGGCGAAGGGGGAAGAGGAAGAGGAAAGCAGCGGGGTAGAAGTCAGATTCCCGGCGATTTTGTAAGTCTTAGGCCGGGCATGTCCCAGAGCTGTCCAAATTAGCCGGAATGGGTCTCGATGGCCATTGGAAACAGGGCCGATGGGGGCCCTAATCAGCGCTTTGCGGAAGCTGGTTGCCGTGTTCCGATCGCTGGTTCTCATTTTTGCTGTCCTAATAGCGCCGCTCAGAACTCCAGCACAAGTTGCCCGTCGTGCACGCCTGCCAAGGCAGGCGGCGCCTGAAAAGGATGATCGAGCCAGCAGTACAAGTCGCGATAGACAAACAGCTGCTGGCGGAGCAATGCCGTGAGATTGGACAAGGACCATCCGAAACTCGACCGCAACTGCAGATACTTGAGCAGCAGCATGGCAATCAAGGCCGTCCAGATTTGAATATGCAAGGCATTGGCGCTGGTGCCGACAAAGGTCCGGATGCGCAGGTTCTGCTTCAGATACCGGAAAAACACCTCGATCTGCCAGCGCTCGTGGTAGATCTGGGCGATGGTGGTGGATCCGAAGCCCAGGTGGTTGGTCACCAGGACCATGGATTCCTGCCGCTCCTCCACCCACACTTCGATGCGCCGGTAGCGCGCCTTCTGCTTGTACCAATGGCTACCCAGTTCGATCACCTCATCTTTGAGAATATTCCGGTGGTTGGGGAGCCGCCGCGATTCGATCACTTGGTAATGCGCATCGTGGCGCAGGCGCGTGACGAAGAAGACGCCCCCATCGGTCAGTTGCTGATACCACCGGTAGTCTACATACCCACGGTCGAAAACCACAATCGTGCCCGGCTCGAAATGGAAGGCACGCGCCACCTTCACTTCCGAAGCCTTGCCTTCGGTGATCACGGCGAAGCGCGGCAGATATCCGTCATGATCTAGCACCAGATGCAGTTTGGCGGCGCCCTTGGCGCCTTGCCACTTGGCCCAGTCATACATGCTGGAGCACAATTCAATGAGCGTGCCGTCGATGGTCATCAGGGGATTGCGGAACCGGAAGCGCCGTTGCGGACCAGCCGCCTGCTGACAGCGGCTGAACAGTTTCTCGAACACCTTTTGGTACAACTGCCAGGGCCGGTGCGCGTTGGCATAGGCCAGCGTGGATTTGTTGGGAGCCTGGGAAACGCCCAGATGTTTCAATTTCCCTTCGCTGGCAGCCAAACCGCCACAGATTTCGCGCAACGTGCGCGCCTGCCCCATCTGGCAAAACAGCATGGCCACGAACTGCCCCCAGCAGGTGAAACCGCGCGCGTGCCGCTCGGCTTTGGTCTCCTGCACAGCACTCTCAAACTCCATCCGTGGGAACAACTGCAACAACTGCGAGAAAATGCTGCATACTCGAATCAAGGCGGAAGTCTCCGTTTCGTTGAGATTGGTTTCTGCCACGAACCCAACCTCAACTTACCAGAGCTTCCGCTGTCTTCTTTTGGAAAACCTAATTTGGACAAGCCTGAGGCATGCCTCGCCTTCGTTCGCGTCGGTTTCGAAATCGCCGGGACACCTTCCTAGATGGACAAGGGCTTCACGGGACTGGCACAAAACGTTCTCCTCGTCGCAGTCCTTCGAAATTCTTCGACAACGTGCAACTGTGCAGCCTCCCGCTTTCATAAAAGTTGGTTCCGACGTTGTCGTGGTGGAAGATTGCAGCGAAAAAACCTCCGGCTGCCATGCACGGTATGCCCTGCACGTCTTGGTCATCGGCGAGCCAGCACACCTTGAGCTTGCCACTGGGGTAAAACGCGGTCGTATCACCTTCTGCCGGTCCGAGCGGTCCACCACCGCGGCAGTGGTAGCCGAGAATGGGGGCGTCATGGCTGAGCATGACGTAATGTGGTTTGCCGTCCGGCAGGAGAACAACAATCGATCCCGCGGGCACTTGCGCCTCCCCGAAAGCAGTGTCCCGCGAGACGGTGCATTGTCTAAGACTGCCATTCGAATAGAACCACCCGTATCCCTTGGCGCAAGGATAGCCCTGTATCTCCGCGGGAGCTTGCAGGGTCTTCCGAGAGGTCTCCGATTCGGCCTCGGCCCACGAGGCGCATTGCGAGCCGCACAAGATCATGAGAAAGAGTATCTTGTTTCTCATCTTCTTTGTCCTGAACTTGCAATCCCGAATAGAGTATAACTCCAGCTTGTCCGGGAGGCGCCGTGGTTGTGACATCTTTGCCAGCGTCTCCGCCAGCCTGCTCAACCCATCGATAAACGCGCGGGGGGCTTCCGGTCCCTTTTTGGCTAGATCACTTCTCTTGGATCATGTTAGGCCTGCCCGGCCGCTTTGGCGTCGGTGTCCGCAGAGGGGCGCTTCAGACCCGGCAGGATCATCGGAACCTGCGTCTGGTATCGCCGGTATGCCTCGCCATGGAACGACACGAGATCGCGCTCCTCGAACATGATGCCCACGAAGATGTACCCGGTGGTGGCGACGGCAAAGAGCAGGTGTCCGGCCGTCATCGACGGCGTGAACCAGAACGCCATCAGGAAGCCCAGATAGATCGGATGGCGGACCAGTTTATAGAACAGCGGAGTGCGAAACCCGGGATTGGTATATGCCTCATTGCTCAGATTCGTATACACCTGCTTCAATCCGAACAGATCGAAGTGGCTGATCAGGAACGTGCTCAGCAGCACGACCAACCAGCCTGCCAAGGATATCCCGCGAAGGAGCCAACTAACTCCCGTGCTTCCGGTTTGCCACACCACATCCTGGATCGGCACCCATTGCCAGTACAACAGATCCAACAGCAGGCTGGCGATCAACACGTATGTACTGCGCTCGATAGCCTTCGGAATGATCCTTGTCCATGCGCGCTTGAAACCCTGGCGGGCCATCACGCTGTGCTGGATCGCAAACAGCCCCAGCAGCAGGGCGTTGATCAGAATCGCCTGAGCGAGTGGCTGCGGCGCACCGGAATCGATCGATTTGGGAACGGCGATGTTCCCCACGAACCCGATGGCGTAGAGGAATGTGACGAAGAATATGGCGTAAGACACCACGCCATACGTGAACGCGACAATTTTGCCCATTACGGAGCCTCCTATCCTAATGGGTTTATATTATCCACCCGACTAGGTCGGGCTGCAATAGGGTGGCCAGTTATGGCAACAGATAGGCTCTCGATGCTAGCCCGTCGACTTAGCGCGTTGGTTTTGTTCCCAAGTTGGCCAACTTATTCAATCCGTCGATGAAGGCACGCGCGCTGGCTTCGATGACGTCGGTGGATGCGCCGCGGCCTACGACTTTGCGGCCTTCGTCTTCGAGCTGCACGGTGACTTCGCCCATGGCTTCGGTGCCGCTGGTGACGGCGCGAATGTCGTACCGTTTGAGACGGGCGGAGGTCTGGGTGACGTGGGAAATGGCCTTGCAGGTGGCATCGACGGGGCCATCGCCGATGGCTGCACCTTCGCGGATACCGTCCTTGTTGCGGATGCGGACGGTTGCGGTGGGGATGGCGGAGGTACCGCTGTAAATCTGCAAATATTCAAGATGATACGTTTCGGGCGCGGGGTGCACTTCGTCATGCAGAATAGCGATGAGGTCCTCGTCGAAGACCTCCTGCTTCTTGTCGGCGACGGCGAGGAATCTCTGGTAAGCCTGGTCCAGCTCCTGATGGGTGAGCTGGTACCCGAGTTTCTCAATACGGTCGCGAAGCCCGTGGCGGCCGGTGCGCGCGGTGAGGACCACGCGGCTCGCGGTGATGCCGACATGCTCGGGACGCATGATCTCGTACGTTTCGCGCTCTTTGAGAAATCCATCGACGTGGATGCCCGAGCTGTGGGAAAACGCGTTGGCGCCCACGATGGCTTTGTTGGGCGGGACCTGGATGCCTAGCAGATCGCAGACCAGACGGCTGGTGCGATACAACTCGCGGGCCTCGATGCCGGTGTCGAGGCCGAAGTAATCGCGGCGCGTGCGGAGCGCCATGATGACTTCTTCGAGAGCCGCGTTCCCTGCCCTTTCGCCGATGCCGTTGATGGTGCCCTCCACCTGGCGGGCGCCCGCGAGGATACCGGCGAGCGTATTGGAGACGGCAAGGCCGAGATCGTCATGGCAATGGACGCTGATGGTGGCGCGCTGGATGTTGGGCACCTTTTCGCGGAGCGAGCGGATCAGCGCACCGTACTGCTCGGGGACCGTGTAGCCGGTGGTGTCCGGAATGTTGACGACCGTTGCTCCGGCGGCGATGGCGGCTTCGACCATTTCAAACAGGTAAGGCGGATCGGCGCGGCCGGCATCTTCGGCGTAGAACTCGACATCGTCCACGAACTGGCGGGCGAGCTTGACGGCGCCGACCGCCATTTGCAGGATTTTCGCTTTCTTCTCGCTCAGCGTTTTGCCGTACCGCTCGTCCTGGAATTTCCCGCTGATATGGATGTCGGAGGCGCCAATGCCGGTGTGAATGCGCGAGCGTTTGCCTTTGGTGAGAGCGCGGCCGCAGGCCTCGATATCGCCCGGGACGGCGCGGGAAAGGGCGCAGATCGTGGGGCCCTGGATTTCACGGGAGATGAGCTGAACGGCCTCGAAGTCTTCGGGCGAGGAAGCGGGATAGCCGGCTTCGATCACGTCGACATGCAATTGCGCCAGTTGCCTGGCGATCATAAGCTTCTCGCGGCTCCCCAGGCGCGTACCGGCGGCTTGTTCGCCGTCTCTTAGGGTGGTATCGAATACAGCAACGTTGTCGGGCATCGCAGCAGACTTCTATCGTAGAACGCGGAGCGAGCCGCCGGGGAAAATACCGCGCGGTTATTGGTGGCTGGCGGCGGTGTGGCTGGGCCCGGATTCCCACACGACCGGACTATTGGTCTGTTCCCACTGGTCGATGAACGCCTGGTAGCGGCCTTCGAGAATGTTTCGCTTGATCTTGAGGGTGGGCGTCATGAGGCCGTTTCCGATGGTCCAAGGGCCGTCGGCGATGGCGATGAAATGGACACGCTCGTGGGGATCGAGTTGCGTGTTGAGCTGCTCCATTTGGAACCGCAACGATTCCTCGAGCGCCTTTTGGGACTGCGGGTTCAAACAGCGCTCGCGTGCCTCGACGGAGAGTAAGACGACTGCAAAGGGACTTGGCTGCCCCGCACCCATCAGGCAGCAGGCCTCGACGGCAGGATGCGCCATGAGCTTACTCTCAATGGGAGCCGGAGCCACATACTTGCCCTTGCTGGTTTTGAACTGCTCCTTGACGCGGCCGATGATCCGGGTTTGGCCGTCGGGCTCTAACTGCACAATATCGCCGGTGCGGAAGAAGCCATCGGGTGTAAAGGCGTTGCGCGTGCTTTCCGGATCGTTGTAGTAACCCAACATGTTCATGGGGCTTTTCACGAGCAGCTCGCCGTTTTCGCCGAGCTTTGCCTCGACGCCTTCAATCGCCGGACCAACGTAACCCGGGCGCACATTTCCAGGCTTGGGCAAGTGGGTGATCATGGTCTCGGTCATGCCGTAGCCTTCGGCGAGGTCCAGGCCGAGATTGCGATACCACAGCAGGATTTCGGTTGGTAGCGGCGCTGCGCCGCACGCCGCGTGGCGCACGCTGTTCAGTCCGAGCTTGCGCAGGATGCGCTTTTTCACAGTACGGTTCAGGATGGGAATGCGCAAGAGCCTGTCGAGCTCCTTCTTCGGGACCTTTTCGAGCACCTGCTGCTGGAACTTCAGCAACAGGCGAGGGACGGAAAGAAAGATGGTGGGACGGGCGCGCTGCAAGTCGGCGAGGAAGGTCTCGATGCTTTGGGTGAAAAAAATGTGCAGGCCGAAGGTGAGTGCCGGAACTTCCAGGCCGGCACGTTCCACAATGTGGGCAAGCGGCAGGTAGGAGAACAGGCGCTCTTCTCCGGTTAGATCGAGCAAGTCTTTCATGGCCTGAGCGAAGAAACAGAAAGCCGCGAAGCCATGCATGACGCCCTTCGGCATGCCCGTGGTGCCGGAGGTGTAGATGATGGTCGCGAGCTCATCGGCCGCGCGCGTGGAATTGCCGCGAAGGGGTTCGCAGACGGCGACGATTTCGTGCCAGCAGGGACCGCCGCCGGCGGGTGCGGTGGGAAAGCGGATGCACAGAACATGCGCCGGAATACCAGAACTCACAGCTTCCTTCTCGTCGGTGGGACCGAGGAAGCACGCTTTCGCGCCGCTGTGTTCCAGAATCTGGCGAATGGACTGCGCTTTCAGGGAAGGATAGATGGGCACGGTGACGTATCCGGCCATCCAAATGGCGAGATCGGCCATCACCCACCACGCACAATTACGAGACAGGATGGCGACGCGCGATCCTGGCTCCCAGGCCTGCGCCATCAGGTAAGCGCTCATTCGGCGCGCTTCGTCCCCCGCCTCGGCCCAGGTCCAATCGCGGACGTTGCCACCCGCGAACGGCTGGGTCAGGAAAGTGCGGCGCGCGCCCTCGCGCTCCCAGCGGTACATGGACTGGAGGGGTAACTCTTCGTCCAGCATGCAACGCCTCTCTTGCTTTTTTAACTTACCCGTGGGTAAGATATCATCAACGCTGGGCCCTGTCAATCCGGGGGCGTATTCACGTCATGCCGAAGAACGAAGCAGTTCCACAGCCGCACGGGCAAGCGTTTGCCAGCCGCCGCCGCGACCCCGAGACCAAGCGGGAAGCCATACTCCAGACCACCGCACACCTATTTCTCGAAAAGGGCTACGGGCGGACCTTGATGAACGACGTGGCCGAGCGGCTGCACATCACCAAGCCCGCGCTCTACCACTACTTCCACAACAAAGAAGAGATCCTGCTGGAATGTTACCGGTGGGGTGTCGGGCTCATCGAGGAGAGCCTGACGAAGATCGCGAACCAAGCGGGTACGGGTCTGGAAAAGGTGGAGGCGTTCATTTACGCCTACGCCAATCTGATGACGGTCAACTTCGGGCGCTGCGTGATGCGGCTGGATGAAGGCGACCTCTCGGCGAAAGCAGTGCGCGAGGTGCGCAGTTACAAAAGGATGATCGACCGCCGGCTGCGATCGTTCATTCAAGAAGGCATCGACGATGGTTCGATCGCCCCGTGCGACCCCAAGATGGCGGCGTTCTCGACGGCGGGGGCGGTCAACTGGATCTGCATGTGGTACGAGCCGGAAGGGCCGTTGCCGGCGGAAGAAATCGCGGCGCAGTTTGCACGCACCTTGACGCACGGTTTGGCGGCACGAAGAAAACGGCAGACGTTCCAGCCCAACGGGACGCCCAACGGATCAAAATCGGGAGCAACATCATGATCGCGGGCAAAGTTCTGGAGCCGCGAAGATTTTTCAAAACCTGAATGAAACGAGCGAGGTGATTGAAATGGCGACAACCCAGGCAACGGTGACAGCGAAACCGGTAAAAGGCGGAAGCTTTCTCATCGAAGAACGCAAGCCGGAGGAGGTATTCACACCCGAGGACCTCTCCGAAGAACAACGGCAAATTGCAAAAACGGCAATCGAGTTCACCGACAAAGAGGTGATGCCGGCCGCCGGCGAGATCGAGGCCAAGAATTTCGCCGTAACCAAACCCCTGCTGCGCAAGGCCGGCGAGCTGGGGTTGATGGGCGTTGATGTTCCCGAGGAATACGGCGGCCTCGAGATGGACAAGGTCACTTCGGCCGTAATCGCGGAGTCAATGAGCAAACTGGCCAGCTTTTCGGTGGCCTTCAGCGCGCACGTGGGCATCGGGACGCTGCCCATTGTGTGGTACGGCACCGAAGCGCAAAAGAAACAATACCTGCCGAAACTCGCCACCGGTGAATGGATCGCCGCCTACGCACTGTCGGAATCTTCATCGGGTTCCGACGCGCTCAACTGCCGCGCGCGCGCCGTGCTCTCCGAAGATGGCAAGCACTGGGTCCTCAACGGCGAGAAAATGTGGATCACCAACGCCGGCATCGCCGACGTCTTCACGGTGTTCGCGAAGGTGGATGGGGAGAAATTCTCTGCGTTTATTATCGAGCGCAACACGCCTGGCTTTTCGGTCGGGGCCGAAGAACACAAGCTCGGCATCCGCGGTTCGTCCACTTGCCCGCTGATCCTGGCGGATTGCAAAGTGCCGGTCGAAAACCTGCTCGGCGAAATTGGCAAGGGCCACCACATCGCGTTCAACATTCTGAACATCGGCCGCTTCAAACTCGGCGCCGCTTGCGTGGGCGGAGCCCGCAACAGCCTGCAAAACGGAATCCAGTACGCCAAAGAACGCAAGGCATTCGGCAAAACCATCTCCGACTTTGGCCTGATCCAGGAGAAGCTCGCGGAAAGTGCCGCGGGAATTTATGCCGGTGAGTCGCTGGTCTATCGCACCATCGGCATGATTGATGCCGCCCTTGCCGAGCTGGGCCACCATGCGGATTCGCGCGAGATCCAGAAGCGCATCGAAGAGTACGCCGTCGAGTGCTCCATTCTGAAGGTGTGGGGCTCCGAGATGCTGACTAAAGTCGTAGATCACGTCGTGCAAATCTACGCCGGCTACGGCTACGTCGAGGAGTACCCCGCCGAGCGCGCCTACCGCGATGCGCGCATCAACCGCATCTTCGAGGGCACCAACGAAATCAACCGCCTCATCATCACGGGCTTTCTCATGAAGCGCGCCATGGCCGGCCAGTTGCCGCTGCTCGGCGCCATCAAGAAGCTCCTGGACGAAGTGATGTCACCCTCCGCCGCCACCGAAGAATACACGGGACCGTTGGCCGTCCAGCACAAGCTGCTGGCGCACTCGAAGAAACTCGCGCTGTTCGCAGCCGGCGTGGCTTCGCAAAAATATATGCAGGCTCTCGCCGACCAGCAGGAGATCATGGGCGCGATCGCCGATTGCGTCATGGAAGTTTACGCGATGGAGTCGGCTATTCTGCGCGCCGAAAAGCTCATTGCCACCAGGGGCGAGCCCGCTGCGAAGCAGGCCATCGCCATGACGCAATACTACGCCACCCACGGCTTCGAGCGTATCGAGATCGCGTCACGCAGAGTCATCGCCGCGGTAGCCGAGGGCGATACGCTGCGCACCCAGATCGCTATTCATCGCCGTCTCGCGAAACACGACCCGGCCGACACTATCGCTCTGGGCCGGCAGATCGCCAAGCACGTATTGGAGGCGGGACGATACTCGCTCTAGAGCGAAACGCCGGCAGTTCTAGCTGCCTTCCACCTGGAGCTGGTTGTCCACCGAGAAAACATTCGGCACGCCGTTGGCGCGGATGTTGATGATGTCCTTGTCCGCCTTGTTCGCCACCACGCCCTCCAATCGTACGTGACCGCTCTTGACGATGATGTGAATGGAAGGCAGCGCACGATACCCATAGCGAATGGAGAGCGTCGGATCTCCATAGATGGCCCGGTACTCGGCAATACGAATTTGGTCGTCCATCGGAGAAGGTGGCAACACTTCGATCTTGTTCGCAACCTTCGTCACGCCTTCAATTCTCTTGACCACGTTTTCGGCATCTGATCTCAAGACGGGCCGCGTCACTTCGCCCAACAGCGTAACCGTGCCGCCCTCGACGCGGAATGCAATGTCATCGAAAACTCCGTAATACGGGAGCATCAATAACTCATGTCGAACCTGTTTAGCGATGCGCGCTTCATCAGCGGCACCAGGAACAAACACGTCGTTGTGATCCTGATCGTGCTTCTGCGCAAGACCAGCGCAAAGCAGAAAGAGCCCAGCAATCGTAACTCGTCCAAAGGTTGTCTGCATCTCCTGCTCCTCGTGTCGAATCTGGTAGCCAAATAGCTTGGCACACTACTAAGGAAAATTATAGGGGACGCGCCCGAATTTCCGCCCGACATTCGCGAAGATACTACCGGCCTTCAAAACTCGTAACGGAGACTTATACGTACGAAACGGGGCGGCTGAATGAACACGGGCAATCGTAGGTTAAAGGATGGGCTACTGAGATCATTCTCCTGTAATCTTTGCGCGGCATTGGTGACATTCAATACATCTACTAATGCCCTGAACCGTCCGGCCGGAAGCTCGAATGCCCGGCTGAGTCGAAGATTCCAATTGATCACGTACTGCGCGCGGTTGCCGCCTCCCGGGCTGCCTCGCGGCGTAGTGGCCACAACAAACGGACCCTGTGGAAGGCCTGTTACGAGTAACTCGCGCGCAAACACGAGTCCGTCCATGTAGTCCGCCACGTTCGCAAATTCCAAACCGCCCCAGTACGAAGGCAGCCGGTAGGTAGCTTGCAGTTTGCCGACATAGGCTCGGTCAACAAACGTTCGCCCGGTAGCGTTGATCGCCGTGTTGGGATCAAGAAACAGCGTGCCGATCACTCCCGCATCATTCTCGAAAACAGCATCGCCCGCATTCGTCGGACCGTACGACTTCTCCGCGACGAAGGATGCGTGAAGTATTAGCTGGCGCCATTGCGTGCCCGCCTCAGCCACCATGCCGGTATTGAGCATTCGCAGCCCGGGCGGATTCGTCAATAGATACCTGTCTTGTCCCAACGTGGCGGGATTCTGCGCATAGACGGTCAGGCGCTGATCATCGAACGTGCCTGGCAACCCGTCCGGCCCCGGGTCAAGAATTAAAACGGGCGTGAAAGCTTGTGCGGGCACACCGGTATCGATGGCCGCAATGCGATTCTTGTCGTCGCGGCGAAACAGGTAGACGCTCGCTACTGTTCGCCGCGCGAGCGGAACCTCCATGCCTAAGTTGATCTCATCGGAGTAAGGACGGCGCAACGCCGGCGAGATGGAAGAGTACGGCCCGCCGAAACGCTCTATCAAAGCACCCTGCTCACTCGGCAGAAAGCTGCTATTGGCGTTCGCCGCAGTCCACTGGTATTCGAGTCCACCCAGGCTGTTTGGATTTCCGAAGTCCAGATACCGGCCGGCCAGAGGTGAATCGAGCCGCGCATACGCACTCCGGAATACCAAACCGTGCGCGTGCGGAATCTGCCAGGCGAAGCCGGCACGCGGCGAGAAACTGTTCCAGACAATCAAGTCCGGTCGCGCGGGCGTGAAGGTTCCAACGGAACTCGATTGCCGTGGAAGCGATCCACGCGAGAAGTCCACAACAGCACCCAGATCCAGCGAGAGCCCGCGCACAAGGCTGACGTGGTCTACCACCTCGCCCGAGAACGCGCGCACAAGTTCGCGTGAATCGGCCGGCGTGTTGAACTCCATGACGAAAGCCGGCACACCATTGGCCATTATCAAATCCATGCCGGATGGGGTCGTGAAGCGGTTGCGTGGCGCGGAATCCTTCCATCCTCCGCCGAGCAGGATCTGATGACGCATGCCCGCGGCGTGCAGCACACCGGGTTGCCACGTGCCTTCGAACTGCTGTCGCCCGCGAACCGCTTGGTTCGCAAGAGGCGCCGCTCCCGTAACCGATCCGCCCAAGAGTTCAATGCGGCTCGGCGGCGTATTCTCCCCGGTAAACGCCCCCGTATCCAAGTTCGCTTTTGAATATCCATACCGCACTTCGACTGCTCCGACCCCTGTCGCGGAGGGCAACTGACGCGTCCAGCCACCCTCGAAAAAATCGAAGCGATCGTTCTCAGCCTCGTTTTGAAAACCACCCGGTAGAACAAACGACGGCGCCATGCGAAAGCCCGTCAATGCCTCCAGCCCCGCTGGCACGCCGCCGCCGGAAAGGTCGAGACGCGAGCCGCTATACTCCGCGTCAAACTGATCCTTGGGTCCGGCACGCATCCGGCTTTTCAAGTTGCCGAAGAGCATCCGGCTGTGTTGATCGGTTCCGGCCGCCGCGAGCGGCATGGTTTGCGAAGACCATTGCCCGGCCACGGAAGCGAAAATGTCCGCCCACTTGGTCAGTGGGCCACCGGCCTGCACGCTGTCGCGCGTCAACCACCGAAACTCGTCAGCCTGCTGCACCAATCCACGCGCAGCCGTTGCCGGCAGGTTGGAGGAAGTAAGCGCCGCTGCGGTGCCAGTGCTGGAGATTGCGCCATGCCACGACTCGCCCGGCTCCGCGAGGAACAACCCCACGTCGGTCCCTTCGCTCAACGACGCAGTTTGCGCGAACGCGCTCCTCACCACCACTGCCTCCAGTGCCTGGGCATCCGGAAGGATCGCGGCGGCTCCTGGCTGATAGGAGTCCGTCGCATCCAATCCCTGAAGGCTGTACTGCGTCGTGGTCCAGGAAAATCCCCGCTGCGATTCCAGAGTGAGGCGGTTGTCGCTCAGGCCCGCGAAGTCCAGCGGCTGAGTCACGCTGGTGGCCTCGCGGCTCAGCAGCACTCCTTGCACACCGAAAGCCTCGGGATATACACCGCTACGGGGAGCGTCTAGCCAAACCCCTGCCTTAGACCGATTCGTGTCACGCAGGTGAAGAGCATCGGATTGGTCGATAACCAGATCCAGCTGTGTGATTTCGAGCGGCGCAACCCACACTCGCACCCCGGAGAACGAATATTCCCCGTACGGCAATACCAGGAAGAACGCTCCCTCCGCCGTCGTACGAATCGTGGTGCTGTACCCGACGTCCCCGGTAACCACAATCGGCGCGTCCGCATTGCCGTGGCCGTCAGAAGCATGCAGAACGCCCGCGACGATCCCGGTGGTTAACTGCGCGTTCAGAATATGAGGAACGAGAACGGCCGCTGCGAGCAGCGCCGCAAGCCTTGCGCCGGGACCACATCGCTGGAAAATGGATGGCATGTTGCTTGTAACGATTCTACGGCCAGTATCACTATCGACATGAGCCCGAACAGATCTTTCGTTCCTCGCGTGCTGAGTTGGTTAAGAACATGACCGAAGAAAGCTTTCTACGATACCGGTTGGATGTTGTGCGGCTGATGCCCGAGGGCGCGTACAAGAGCGCCCTGCTAGCCGCCATCCGCGCGTCACTGGCTGCCCTGCACGCCAGTCAGGCTACTCGTAGCGCAAAGCCTTAATCGGATCGATGCGCGAGGCCCGGCGCGCGGGTACATAGCCCGATGCTAGCGCCACCAGCGCTAGTGATATCGCGGCGCCAGCAAACACCAGCGGGTCGTTGGCTTTCAATCCAAACAACTGGGATTCCACGTAACGGCCCGCCAGCCATGCCGCAGTAAGTCCGATTCCCAACCCCACGATCACCAACACGCCCACTTCCCGCATCACCAGGCCCAGCACGTCCCGCGGCAGCGCGCCCAGAGCCATCCGGACACCCATCTCCGCCGTGCGCCGCGCGACGTTGAACGCTACCACGCCGTACAAACCGATCGCCGCCAGCAGCGTAGCCAGCGCTCCAAACGCGCTGGCGAGAATCGCGATCAGCCGCGGGCGGTAAATGGAGTCCGCAATCTGCACAGTCATGGAGCCCATCTCGTACACCGGCAGGTTCGCATCCATGCTGTGTAGAAGACGGCGAACGTCCGGCCCCAGGTCGTTTTCATTTCTGAGCGCACGCACGAAAAAAGCCGCCCGATCCAGCGTTCCGCTCTGAGCGTAGGGTTGATACACGAATGGCGACACTTCTTCGCGCAGCCCCCCATGCTTGCTGTCCCGCACCACGCCGACAATTTCCCGGTCGAGCACGATATGAGTTCCACCGCCGAATGCCATGTGCTTACCCACGGCATTCTCACCCTTGCAATACTTCTTCACGAAAGCCTCGTTGACGACAACGACTTTCGGCGCGCCGGTTGTATCCCGCTCCGTAAATTCTCGTCCCGAGATCACAGGAATCCCCAAGGTGTGGAAGTAGTCGCGGCTCACGTAATCCTTTAAAGCACCGACCATTTCATCCTCACCAGGCTTGTAACCTTCAACGGTGACGTTACTCCCTTCGCTGCCACTGCCAAATGGACCCATGTTCGCGCACGCTACCGAACGCACTCCAGGCAACAGAGCCAGCCTCTGCTGCAATTCGCGGTAGAATGCCCAGCCGCGCGTCGAGTCGTAGCCGTTCAACCTCGGGTCGATGCCGAACCGCAGCAAGTTCTCCGCATGAAATCCGGGGTCTTCCCTCATCAGGTTGAAGAAGCTGCGCGCGAACAGACCCGCTCCCACTAGCAGCAGAACCGAGAGCGCTACCTGCGCCAGAATGAACCCTTGGCGAAACCGCGCCTGGCTCCGGCCCGACGACACGTTCGCCCCACTCTCTTTCAGCGCCGCAGCGGCCTCCGCCCGTGCGGAGTCCAATGCCGGCGCCAGCCCGAAAACCAGGCCGGTGGCGAGCGTCAGCAGCACACTGAAGCCCAGCGCGTGCCAGTCGAGCGTTGCGCCGAGCCAACCGCCTGTCGCATCCGCGGGCAGCAGACCGAGCAGAGCATCCATCGTCCACTTCGACACCAACAGCCCGGCCGCGCCCCCAGCCACCGCGACTACGAGACTCTCGGCCAGCAACTGCCGCACAATCGCCCAGCGCGTCGCGCCGATGGCGAGCCGAATCGCGATCTCTCTCCGCCGTCCGGCCGCGCGCGCCAGCAGCAGATTCGCCACGTTCGCGCACGCAATCAGCAGCACCAGCCCGACCATGGCCAGCAACGCCACGAGCGGCGTCTCCCAATCCTCCCGCAGAGGATTAATTCCCTGCGCCGCCGGCCGCAGCTCCAGCTTTTGCGCCAGGTGCTTCTCCCGGTCCCGCCCCGTCAGCGGATGCTTCATTTGCGGCACTTCTTCCTCGGACACAGCCCGGTAAAGTACCGCCATCGCCGCGCCCGCCTGCTGCCGCGACATCCCTGGCTTGAGCCGCGCGAAGATGTTTAGCCACCGCGTCAGGCGGTCGTCGAGCGCGTCCCATGTAGGCGTCATCTCGCGTTTCATCGCGATAGGCACGAGAACATCCGGCGTATCGCCGCCAAGCACGCCGTGAAACCCGGCCGGCGCCACACCAATCACTACCATTGGATGTTGATTGATGTTTATCGTTTGCCCAACGATCTCCGCCTTCTCGCCGAAGCGGCTCTTCCAGTAGCCGTGGCTCAGCACCACCACCGGATGGGCTCCTGGTGCCCCGTCGTCATCGGAAACGAGTAATCGCCCCAGCGCAGGCCGCACTCCCAGCACGCCAAAAAAATTGCCCGAAACCATCTCCGCGCGGGAGCGCTCCGTTTGCCCGCGATAGGAAACACTAACCGGCGCACTCGACCGCGCGATCACGCCGCTGAACACCTGGTTGCGGTCGCGCAGATCTTCGTACATCGGGTAGGAAAAGACCGCTTCGCTGCTATCGCTGGTGCTCCGGCCTTCGCGTTGGCCGTCAGTATGAAACACTACCAGGCGCTCGGGCTCCGCCACCGGCAGCATCCGAAATATCACCTGGCTGAGCAGAGAGAAGATGGCCGTGTTGGCGCCGATGCCCAGCGCCAGCGACACCGTAGCCACAATCGCAAACACCGGGCTGCGCCGCAGCGCTCGCAACCCATAGCGCAGATCGTTCCCCATGGGGAAGATTGTATCGCCGCGGGCGAGCTTTAGAGAGCCGGCCGCAACGGCTCGGCTTGTTCCACCATCCCCGCCCGCTCCTGGTCCTTATACTGCAACTGGTACAGCTTGTAATAAATCCCGCGCACCGCGAGCAGTTCCTGGTGGCTGCCGCTTTCGCGCAGTCTCCCCTTGTGCATCACCAGAATGCGATTCGCGCGCTGTATGGTCGACAAGCGATGTGCGATGATGATCGACGTCCGCCCTTCCACCATTCGCTCCAGCGCGTCCCGCACGCGAAATTCTGTCTCGGTGTCCACGCTCGACGTCGCTTCGTCCAGAATCAGAAATCGCGGGCGGTGCGCCAGCGCGCGCGCGAAGCTGATGAGCTGCTTCTGCCCCGTCGACAGAGAATTCCCGCGCTCGCGAATCGGCTGCTCCAACCCGTGCGGCAGTGAGCGCACAAAATCCATCAAATTCACCTGCTCGGCCGCTTCCTCGATATCCTCCCGTTCAATGCCATCCGTGCCCAGCCGGATGTTGTCCTCGATCGTGCCCGTGAACAGGTACGGATCTTGCAGCACCACGCCGAAATGCCGCCGCAGCTCCAGCGGGTCCACGTCCTTGATATCCACTCCACCAATGCGAATCGCGCCCCGCTGCACATCGTAAAACCGCAGCAGCAGGCTGATCATCGTCGTCTTCCCCGCCCCCGTGTGGCCCACTATCGCGATCGTTTCCCCCGGCGCAATGCGAAAACTCACGTCGCGCAAAACCCAGTCTTCCTCTTTATACGCAAACCAGACGTGATCGAACTCGACCTCGGCAGACACCCCCGGCACCTCTCGCGGAGCCGCCGGCGCCAGAATCTCGGCAGGCGTATCCAGCAGCTTGAACACACGCTCGGAGGACGCCATCGCCGCTTGCAAGATGTTGTACTTGTCGCTCAAATCCTGAATCGGCCGGAAGAAGCGCATCCCGTATTGCAGAAATGCGGCCACCACCCCCAGCGTCATCGCGCCCGTTCCCACGCGCCACCCGCCGTAGGCAATTGTCGACGCCATCGCCGTCGTTGCCAGCAGCTCCACTATTGGATAGAACCAGCCGTACGCCTGGATCGTGTCCTTGAACGCGTCCATGTGCTGCCGGTTGATCACCTCGAATTCTTCGCTGCTCTTGCGCTCCCGGTTGAACAATTGCAGCACGATGATTCCCACCATGTGCTCTTGCAGGTACGCGTTGATGCGCGCGATCGCCACGCGGATGCGCCGGTAGCTCTGTGTCACTTTGCGGCGGAACACCATCGTCGTCAGCACCACGAACGGCATCACCGCCAGCATCAGGCCCGTCAGCGCCGGGCTCAGCCGGTACATGATCGCGATGATGAAGCTCAACGTCAGCACGTCGCCCAGCATCGCCACCAGGCCCGAAGCGAACAGCTCGTTCAGCGCTTCCACGTCGGTGGTCACGCGCGTCACCAGCCGCCCGATCGGATTGTGGTCGAAAAACGCGATATCCGACTTTTGCAGGTGCGTCATCAGCTCGCGCCGCAAATCGAACATGGCACGCTGCCCCGCGTACTGCATGATGTACACGTGCCCGAATGCCGATAGAAAGCCGCCCACCAGCACCACCAGATACAGCGCCGAGATTTGCGTGAGACCGATCCATTTATCCGCCGAAAGATACGCATCGATCGGCGTGGAAACGCGGTTCGCTACCGGCGCCAGATAGCGGTCAATCGCCAGTTTCGTCAGCAACGGCCCGCACACTTGCAGCGCCGAATACACCAGCAGGAACACCAGCGATAGGGCAATGTATCTGGAATACGGCCGCAGATAACCCAGCAGCCGCCGCATCAGGCGCGCGTCATAAGCTTTTGCGAGGACCTCTTCTTCCACTGTTTTAGCCTATCATTGTGTCTTGGTCTTCTATGCGAATCCTCACAGTTGCTAGCTCCGTCCTCGCGTGCTCCCTCTTGCTGAGCACCGGAAAAGCCGAGTGGAACCTGATGCCGCAGCCCGCTCAGGTAACCTCCGGCGATGGCAAGCTCAAAATTGATCCCTCTTTTCGCATCGTGCTGACCGGATATCGCGAGCCGCGCCTGGAGCGTGCCGCCGCGCGCCTCATCCACCATATCGAGCGCATCACCGGCATGCCGCTCCCGCCGGACCTCGCCTCCAACGCCGCCGAAGCCACGCTCGAAATCGCCACCACCGCCGCCTCATTGCCCGTCCAGAAGCTCGGCGAAGACGAGTCCTACCGCTTGGAAGTAATGCCCGCCCACGCCCGCATCACCGCCCCGAATCCGCTCGGCGCCCTTCGCGGCATGGAGACGTTTCTGCAATTGATCCAGGCCGATCGCGAATCGTTCATCGCGCCCGCCGTCCAAATCGACGACCGCCCGCGCTTCCCCTGGCGCGGCACCATGCTCGACGTCAGCCGCCACTGGATGCCCGTCGGCGTCGTCGAGCGCACCCTCGATGCCATGGCCGCCGTCAAGTTGAACGTATTCCACTGGCACCTCTCCGACGACCAGGGCTTCCGCGTCGAAAGCAAGCGCTTCACCAAGCTCCACGAGCTCGGCTCCGACGGTCACTACTACACGCAGCAACAAGTCCGCGATGTCCTCGACTACGCCCGTGACCGCGGCATCCGCGTCGTCCCTGAGTTCGACATGCCCGGTCACGCGACCGCCTGGTTCGTCGGCTATCCCGAACTCTCGAGCGGCCCCGGCCCGTACTCGATCGAGCGCAAATGGGGCATCTTCGATCCCGCCATGGATCCCACGCGCGACGAGACGTACCAGTTTCTCGACGGCCTCATCGGCGAGATGACCGCGCTATTCCCCGACGACTACTTCCACATCGGCGGTGATGAGGTCAACGGCAAACAGTGGAGCGCCAATCCGCGCATTCAGGCCTACATGAAAGAGCACGGCATCAAGGACAATGTCGCCCTGCAATCGTCCTTCAGCCGCCGCGTCGTGCCCATCGTCACTAAGTACGGAAAAAAAGTGATTGGATGGGATGAAGTCCTCTCACCCGACTTGCCCAAAGGCACCGTCGTGCACTCCTGGCGCGGGCAGAAATCTCTCGCCGAGGCCGCGCGCCAGGGTTTCGCCGGCATTCTTTCAGCGCCTTACTATTTGGATCTGATTCACTCCGCCGCCGATCACTATGCGGGCGACCCCATCGAAAATGAATCCGCAACTCTGACCGCCGAGGAAAAGTCTCTCATCCTCGGCGGTGAGTCCTGCATGTGGGTGGAGTACGTCACCCCCGAAAGCCTCGATACCCGCATCTGGCCCCGCAACGCCGCCATCGCCGAGCGCCTCTGGTCCCCGCAACAAGTCAAAGATGTCGCGTCCATGTACCGCCGCCTCGCCGCCGTCAGCCGTGATCTCGATCTTCTCGGCACACCGCACGAGCGCGAGCACCGTCTCATGCTCGAACGCCTCGCCGGTGATCACCCCGTCGCTCCCCTCAGCACCCTCTCCGATGTGCTCGAGCCCATCAAGGATTACACACGTGAAGAATCAGGTCGCGTCTATACCAGCTTCACACCGCTGAACCGCCTGGTCGACGCCACTCGCCCCGAAAGCAATGTCGCGCGTGAGTTCGGCGATCTGGTGGACCACGTCCTCGCCTCTGGCACCGATAACGCTGCGGACCGCGAACGCATCCGACACTGGCTCACGCACTGGCGCGCGAATGACGGCGCCGTCGCACCCATCCTCGAAAGTTCTTTCCTGTTGCAGGAAGCCGTTCCCCTCTCGAAAGATCTGGCCGCCCTCAGCTCCGCCGGTCTCGAAGCGCTCAATTCCCTCTCCACCGCCCACAAACCCGACGCCGATTGGATCTCCCGCCAGCACGCTCTGCTCGATAGCGCCGCCAAACCCCGCGCCGAGCTGCTAATCATGATCGTGCCGCCCGTCCGCAAGCTAGTCGACGCCGCCTCCGCCCAGCACTGAGATTCATCCTGCGCGCCGCTTGTGTTGCGTTTTGCCACACACGCAGTAATTAGTTGAAAAAATCGCACTTCGTCTTGCTATTCACCGGGCATCGGGCTACTATGTTTGAACTGGTCATTGAGGAAGCGCGCCGCCTCTGCTGGTTGCCTAGCTTTCTAGAGTTAAGAATCTCCAGACGTGGACAGCGTCTTCAATCTGACAAACTGCAAAAGTAGTGCGCCTGTGTTTTGGCGCTAGTTCAGTCACCAGAGATGAGTGCGAACAGAAGGAGTTTATTAGTAATGCAGGAAACGAAAACGCGGCGTGCGATGGCGGGAAGGCTCATGGCTTTCAGCCTCTTCACATTCTTTGCGGTTAGCCCCACTTTCGGGCAGATAAAGCAGGTTGTGAAAATGCCGTTTGAGTTTACCATCGCTTCGAAGGTGCTGCCGGCGGGGACGTACACTTTCTCAATACCCTCTGGCTCTTTAGGCAGGGATAACTCGCTCCGGGTGCAATCGGACACCGGCACGGAGATGCGCGCACCCATCCTCACGCGGCTCGGCGGGCCAAGCGGATTCCTGCAAGACGGCAGTTTAGTATTCGACAAGACGGGTGGCGGCCACGTCCTCTGTGAAGTATGGATACCCGGGACGGATGGACTACTTTTGCACAGCACGCCGAAGGGCCACGGTCACGAGATATTATTGCTATCCGATCTGAACCCAAACCCCGGCCTCACTGGAAGCGCGGCTTACGAGCGGACCTGCCGCAGATGCCATGGGCCGGACGGTAAGGGTGAGGAGAGAGCGGACAAGTTCTTCAAAATCGCAATTCCGAGGCTCAGCTCAGCAAAAGTGCAAAGCAAGTCGGACGAGGAGTTGAGAGAGATCATCACCAAGGGCACTCGCGCAATGCCTACTGTCGAGATCGATGAATCCGGCTTCCGGCATGGTCTCGCCCGCGAATCCGTCGACTCCGTGATTGCCTACGTGCGTACCCTGAAACAGTAGTTCGGCTGGCCCGGCAATGGCCCGCGCAGTCGAGGTGGTCGATCCCGGAAGCAATATAATGACCGTGCGACCAAGGAGAACGCGCCAATGACATTTATGGTTACGTACAGGATCTCGCCTGCGCACAGAAACGCAGCACAGCAGCGCTTCAAGCAAGGAGGCGGGCTGCCACCGGCGGGGGTCAAGATGATCGGACGCCGCCACAAGGCTGACGGGTCCGGCGGCTTTGCCCTCTGTGAGACCGACGACGTGGTCGCGCTCGCGAAGTGGACGCAAGACTGGTCGGACTTATTGGAGTTCGAAACATTCCCTGTGCTCGACGACCATCAAATAGGAATCGTCCTCGGCGCATAAAGCTCCGTGGTCCTTGGCAGGCTGGGGTGACTCTGCCCTGTCCCCTGCTATTACGGTTGTCAGCCGCCTCGCCCGCATGCGCCGCGCGTTTCGGTCGCTTGGTCAGCCAGTCGGAAGTTGGCCTTGACCCGCAACGCTGCAAAGTGTCCGACAATTGAGACTCGCCTTCGCTCCCCGCAGGGTCAGCTCATGTTAGTGTCGAAACCCCGCCTCCTACTCCCCTCCTTCGCTCTCTTCGCCTTAAACGCCTTCCTCTCCTGGCCCCTGTTCTGGATCGAATACCTCGACGACTTCCACTCCAACGAAGGCTCCTACATTATCTTCGGCAAGTTTCTCCGCGACTACTGGCCGCACTGCCTCTGGTTTCCCTGGTTCAACGCCGGCATGCCGTTCGAGAATACCTACCTGCCTCTCGTGTCTTTCTTCGTCGCGGCCGGCTCACTCGTCGCGCACTCGTCCCCCGCCCACGCGTTTCACTTCCTCGCCGCGCTCGCGTATTCGCTGGCCCCAGTCTTCCTGTTCTTGTTTGCGCACAAAGAATCGCAGCGCCTCGCGCCCAGCCTGCTCGCCGCCGTGCTGTGGTCTCTGTTCTCGCCTTCCGTGCTGTTCCCCAAAATCCTGGAGGACCTCGGAACACCGTTGGGCCTGCGCCGCCTTCAGAACATCGTCTTCTGGGGCGAGACTCCCCATAACATAGCTCTGTGCCTGCTCCCCGTCACACTTTTCCTTCTCTCGCGTTTCCTAGACAAATCCACCCCGCGCCGATTTGCCCTGTCCGTTCTCGCCGCCGCCGCCGTGATGATCACCAACGCCTTCGGCATGGTCGTAATTTCCATCTGCGCCCTGTTCCTGTTACTCTCCCGCAAAGAGCACGCCTGGCGCACGTGGCTTTCTGTTGGTGCCATGCTCGCCACTGCCTACCTTCTCATCTGCCGCCTCTTTCCGCCGTCCCTTATTCGTCTAGTCGAAACCAACTCACAACTGGTCGGCGGCGATTATCGTTTCACCTCGCAAACCTACATCCTGGCCGGCCTGTTCCTACTCGCGATGGCTGTCATCTGGGCCATCACGCTCCGCTCACCCACAACCATGCTGCGATTCGCCGTTCTCATGTCCTCCAGCTTCGGCGCCATCGTCGCATTGGCTTACCAGAATCTCAGCTTCCTCCCGCAGCCGCACCGCTACCACCTCGAATGGGAAGTCGGGTTCTGCCTGTTCGTCGCCTTCGCGCTCGATCCACTCCTCCGCCATTTGCGCCCAAGAACCGCCATCGCCTCGGCCGTCGTTGTTTTGCTCTTGCTAAGTTGGGTCGCTTCGAAAGATTACCGTTACGCCCGCCGGCTCATCCGTCCCGTGGTCATCACGCAATCTGTCCCGTATCAGCAAGCCCGTTGGATCGATACACACCTCCCCGGCCAGCGCGTCCTCATCGCGGGCGAAGCCGCGTGGTGGTTCAACTTGTTTGCGAATAATCCCCAACTCGGCGCGGGCCACGAACCCTCCGCCCCCAACTGGATGCAGCGCGCCGTCGTCTACACCATTTACTCCGGCCAGAACGCCGGCGATCAGGACGGCCCCATCTCCGTCTTCTGGCTCAAAGCGTACGGATGCGGGGCCATCGTCGTCACAGGGCCCGCGAGCTATGACCACTATCACGCCATCCGCGACCCGAAGAAGTTCGACGGGCTTCTTCCCCTCGTCTGGCGCGCTGGTGACGACTATATTTATCAGGTTCCATTGCGATCCACCTCACTCGCGCACGTGATTCCCGCGGCCGCGGTTGTGACCCGCCGTCCGATTCACGGTCTCGATATCGGCCCCGTGCGTCCCTACGTCGCGGCTCTCGACGATCCCACCCTGCCCCTCACTCACACCACGTGGGAGAATCCCGATCACGCCAGAATCTCCGCAAACCTTTCGCCCGCGCAGGTAATCTCCGTGCAGGTGACTTATGATCCCGGATGGCGCGCGATTGTTGCCGGTAAGTCTGTGCCCGTCCACTCTGACCAGCTCGGCATGATCATAGTCGACCCAAATTGTTCAGGCCCGTGCGAAATCGACCTGGAGTTCACCGGCGGTCCGGAGCGCACCGCATGCCTGGCAATCAGTGCTCTGACCGCCATCGGCCTCGCGGCGATGCTCCTCTGGCCCGCGAAAGTAACATCTGTGACAGCTGTTTAACTTGCCCGGCGCACCCCAATCCAGTAACGTGGGAAAGTACGTTCATTTCTTTAGGAGGAGAAAATGAAGAGACTCGCGATACTCACCGCCGCGGCATCCTTACTATCCGTTGCCGCTTTCGCCGAAACTTTCAACGGCACGGTAGTTGATGTCATGTGTAAGGGCAAGGACCTCGCCAGCCACACAAAGAAGTGCGCCGTAGGCTGCGCCAAAGGTGGCTACGCCCTGGTCACAAGCGATGGTAAGTTTATCAAGTTCGATGAAGCCGGCAACGCCAAAGCGCTCGCTGCGCTCAAGGCCACCAGCAAAGAGAATGATCTGAAAGCGAAAGTGGAAGGCAAAATGGACGGCGACGTCTTACAAGTTAGCTCGATCGCCATCGAATAGCGGAATAAATTGCGATCCGCGGGCGCGGATCGCAACCTTCTCTACCAGTTGTCTTGAATGCCGACACGCGAATTGGCCGAGGACGGCGCGTCGTCGTGCATGTTGCTCAGCTCCTGCTGGCAGGTCACACAGTACTTCGCCCACGGCACTGCTTGCAGGCGTTTCGCCGGGATCGGCTCCTCGCAGCCCAGGCACACGCCGTAGTCGCCCGCTTCAATGCGGTCCAGCGCTTCTTCGATCATCCGCAACTGCACATAGTCCAGGCTGTTCAACCGCAGCGAAATGAACTCGTCGTGCGAAAGCTGCGCCTGGTCCTCTTCCGCCACGCGGCCCATTTTGGCCAGCGTGTCAAATTTGATGCCAAGGCCAGCCATCACTTGCTCCCGCTTGTCAGTTAGCACCTTTCGGTAGGCCGCGGGGCGCATCGCGGGCTCAGGGTCCCTTGCTTTTTTCATTCCGAACTCCTTGTCACGTCATCGGTGGGCTGACTCGCTCGCTCGATTCGCGTGTCCATCACCCGCTCAGACTATGGTTAGAAAAAGGTACCAGAAATCTCAGGGTATTGACAATACTTCTTTCGGTTATTTCTGAAGATATTTTATCGGGAACTTCCGAAGGTCTGCGATAAGTCGCGTAGCATCTGCTGTTCCGAGGAGGTATACCGGCTACGAAATGCCTCGCTGCTCATACGCTCGTTGCGTTCCGATTCCGGCATCGATCGCAACTGTTCATATTCCTGCTTCACCACCGGACGGCGGTCCTCCGGAAGTGAGTTGAACTGGCGGAACAGGTCGCGCGCGCGATTTTGCTGCTCCGGCGGCAATTGGCTGAACGCTTTGTACTTTTCTCCCAACTGCTCGCGCTGCTCAGGAGGCAGGTTGCGATACTGCTGTAGTTTCTGTTGCAGCACCCGTCGCCGTTCCGGTGGCAGTTTGGCCAGCGCCCGCTTCCGTTCTTCCGGTGTCATCCGATTCCACCGCTCAAGCGGCGCCGGCGCCTTCACGGCAGCCTTGGGAGCCTTGGCTGCCGCCGGACGTTCCTGCGCACACACCGCTGCCCCCGGCAGCAGAGCGCAAAACCCGGCAATGAGAAGAAAGTGGCGCATACCGTTTACATCGGCCGGGAAGTGTTGGCCTCCTTGGACGGCGTCAACGCCAGTTCGCGCAGCATTTGCAGATCGTCCAGCGTGCGCTCCACCTGCTCCGGCTCCACGCTTTCCACCCGCCCCTGCGAAGCACTTGGATTCAACGTCGCCGTCGGCGTATGCAGCGCCACGCCCGCAACAAGCAGAAGACACGCCGCCGCCACCGGCACCAGCGGCCGCCAAAGCAGTTGGAGCCAGGAAGCCGGCTTCGCCTGGCCGATCCTCTGGTACAGCCGCCGGTTAAAATCCGCGCTGATTTCCCGCGGCTCCCACTGGCCGAGCGCTTCCCACACCACGCGCTGCTCTGCGACAAACCGCGCGCAGGCGGGACACCCTTCCATGTGCCGCTCAACCATCACGGCGTGCTGGCGATCCAGCCGTCCAGCCGAATAATCCAACAGCCACTCCCTGTTTTCCTGAGTCTTGATGGGGCAATCCATATTTCTTCCCTTTAAGCCATATGCGCTAGTCTAACGCGCAAGGTTTCATACGCCCGGAACAAAAGCGATTTCACGGCTGATTCCGAGCAACTTAATATTTTTGCAATCTGTGAATACTCCATCTCATCGTACTTGTGCATCAGCACCGCGGCACGCTGCTTCGCCGGCAGCGCGGCCACGGCCCGCCGCACTTCATCCACTTTCACCCGGTGAACCATCCGCTGCTCGACAGATGGCGCACGGTCCGGCAGCTCCCGGCCCGGCCCGTCTTCCGCGATTTCATCCAGCCGTTCCTGTCCCCGCTCATTTTTCTTATCCCGCAGCCAGTTCAGCGCGAGATGGGTGGCAATGCGGTACAGCCACGTGGTGAATTTCGCGGCCGGCTCGTAGGTTTCTCTCGACTTGTAAACGCGCAAGAAAACCTCCTGAGCCAGTTCCTCCGCGACCGGCTGGTCCTGTACCATGCGGTACAGGAAATGGGTGACGGAGACACGATACTTGTCGAGCAGCAGGGCGAAACTCGCCCCGTCCCCGTCCTTGACTCGAAGCATCAATTCGACGTCGCAGTCAAGAGCCAATGAGGCCCCCATATCCTCCTTAACCCACTGGGACATAAAAGGTTGCGGGATTATTCCCCTTTTAAGCTGCGTTCCATGAGCTGGCGGATCGCTTCTTGCGGCGGGCGGCCAAGTTGAAGCATCGCATGCATTTGTTGCGCAATCGGCATTTCGACCGAGTGGCAGCGCGCGAGGTCGACCGTCGCGGAGGTGGTTTTGATTCCCTCGGCGACCATCTTCATCGAGTCGACGATCTCATCGAGCTTGCGGCCTTTGGCTAACTCCAATCCAACGTGACGGTTACGGCTCAAATCTCCAGTACAAGTCAACACCAGATCGCCCAGACCGGCGAGACCGGCGAGTGTTTTCGGCTGGCCGCCCATTGCCATGGCGAGGCGGCTGATTTCAGCTAAACCACGTGTAATCAGCGCAGCAACGGCATTATGGCCAAGCCCCAAGCCGTGGCAGACTCCGGCGCCGATGGCGACTACGTTCTTGACTGCCCCGCCAATTTCCACCCCGACCGGATCGGAGCTGGTGTACAGGCGGAAAGTCGGGCCGGAGAAGGCAGTTTGAATGGTTTCGGCCAGTTCGCGGTCGGTGGAAGCTACGACCAACGCCGTCGGCTCGCCGCGGGCGACTTCGCGCGCGAACGTCGGCCCGGAGATCACGGCGATGCGCGGAGCGAAGTGCGGTTCGAGCACCTGGCGGATGACGTCGGAAACGCGCGACAGCGTGCCGGTTTCCAGTCCCTTCGTTGCGCTGACCAGATGCATGGCCGGAGTCAGGTGTGGGGCCATCTGCTTATAGAGGGATCGAACCAAGTGCGAAGGCACAACGCTGAGGACGATTTCCGCGCCGTCGAGTGCAGATGCGAGCTCGTTGTGAACGGTGATGTTGGCGGGAAGCTGGAAGCCGGCCAGATAGACATCGTTTTCGCGCGACGTGCACATGCGCTCGGCGAGGTCCGGTTCGTACACCCAGAGGCGCACACGATCGAAACGCGGGGCGAGCACGATTGCCAGAGCGGTACCCCAGGAGCCACCGCCGATGACGGCGAGATTCGTCATGAGCGGCGGATTCTCCATCGAGGAGCTTGCGCGCTTTTGCGCGATCCGAACGACAGCACGTGCTCGGTGCCGGCGCGGATGCGCGCGATGTTGGCGCGGTGACGGTAAATGATGAACGCTCCGCTGATGGTGGCCGCGGCAACCAGCGAGAGCGGCGGCTGCATCAGGAGCCAGACGGCGAGCGGAAACGTTCCGGCGGCGAGAATCGAGCCCATGGAGACCTGGCGCGTGTAGGCGACGGCAGCCAGCCATACGATCAGCACAGCGACGAGAGGCAGGGGCGCAAGGTACAGATACGCTCCGATGAAACTTGCGACGGCCTTGCCACCTTGGAACTTCAGAAAGATCGGGAAAGCGTGACCGAACATCACAGCGAGCGCGGCAGCGCTCATCCAGTGAATGTTACCGGCGGTGAGTTTATCGGCGAGCCAGACCGCGAAAGCGCCTTTTGCGATATCGAGCAGCAGCGTCACGATGCCAGCGGCGCGGCCGGTGGTGCGCAGGACATTGGTCGCACCAATATTGCCGCTGCCGGACGAACGCACGTCAGCGCCGGTTTTCCATTTGACAATGAGGTAGCCGAAAGGAATGCCACCGATGAGGTAAGCGGCGACCAGCGCCAGAAGAGGAGTCATCAACCTAACGACACTTCGATTCTGTCACGTCTGGAAAAGTTTTTCACGTAGCACGGAAAGGGCGGGACAAGGAACCCGTGCAGTCCTGGAAGAACTGCCTCTGCAGGTGACACCGAGGAGCAAGCCCGAGCCAACATTCGTGAGGCAATCGAACTCACCTCTCCCCAAGTTGGCCCGCGATTCCTCACGCGCCTGCCGCCTACATCATCCCGCCTCCCGAGCCCTTCGCCATCGGAAAGGTTCGGCTGGAAACCGGCGTGTACTCTCCGAGCAACTGACCTTTGTGCGCGCGCTTCGCGGCGCTATCCAATATCAACGACCCCGCCGGGATGTGCCGATACGCCCCAAACGGGATGCGCCATTTTACAGTCCGCGACGCCCCATCGTAGTACCGGTGCGGCAGCATTTCCAACAGCCACCACCACCCGTGCAGCGATTCGTGCATTTCTGCATCCTCATTCGGCCGCACGTAAGGAATCGCGTTTCGTTGCTGGTCACCTCCGCCAAGCACATCTTCTGCTCTCCTCACATTGATCTTGAGTCCACACATGGCGGCCTCGCCAAGCATCCACTCCAGTGTCACCTTGGAAAGCCCGCTCGTTTCCTCCGGATAGCTGCCACCTACGTCGGAATGGACGCCAGCGAACCATACCTGTTTGATGTCCTGGTTACCAGACTGCGCAGACCAGAGATTCTGGCGGAAAAAGCAGCGCCTCTCGTGAATCGAGATGGCGTGCCGGCCGGTTCGAATGATCGGGTTGTAACCGCTATACGGCAGCACGACGGGACTGTAAATCCACCCGACTGAGCTCACCGTATCCCATACCCCGACAAAGTGCAGAGGGCACTCCCGGGAAAATGTTTCCTTGAACTCGTGCGCCTCATCAAAAGTTCCCTTCATGCCTTTCTCTTTGCGGCTCCGTTGCGCAAACATCCGAATGATGTACGGGATCAAGCTATCGTTGCCAGGACTCAGTAATCCGTACATGTAAACGACTCCACCCAGCACTCGGGCCGTGTAGGCCCCGCGGCTGAATCCGAAAAGAAAAACTCTGTCCCCTTCTTCGTAAGTGTTCATCAAATACCGGTACGCATCGGCGACATTGCCCAGCAGACCCGCGCCGAATGCTAGCCCCTTCACGCGCGACCACGCCTTTTCCACCCGCGTCCGCGCGGTGGGTGAACCCATCGTGCCAACACCGGGATGGTAGTAACCCACCTGCGTCTCATCCATGTCCAGTGTTTGATAAAGCTTCACAACGTTCGAGTTACAGTCGCCGCTGAACTCGTTGCCAGTGCCATCGCAACAGATGACGATATTCTTGCCATTTGCCGGAGAGGCCATGTATTTATCCTCGCACCTAGCGAATATTACACCCTTGTGGCATCGCTTACAATCCCTTTTACCCGGTTGATAAGAGGTAATTACTGCTACTAATTAGTGGAGTATTTCGAGATAGCGGAAGGCCGCGGTGGCCGGGGGCCTACTCACCTTCGAAAATGCTTACTCAAACTCAATCTCTGATGCTGGTAACTCGACCCGATTCCCTGCCCGTAGATCTTCGTGGGTGCGCTTAACAGGCGTTCGAACACCAGCCGGCCCACTACTTGCCCATCTTCCAGCAGGAAAGGCACTTCGTGCGACCGCACCTCCAGCACGGCGTGCGTGCCCTTGATGTCGTCGGCGCCGTAGCCGAAGCCGGGGTCGAAGAAGCCGGCGTAGTGGATGCGGAACTCGCCCACCGAGGGATCGTACGGTACCATCTCGGCGGCGAATGAGTGCGGAATCCGCACCCGCTCCTTCGAGGCGAGAATGTAGAAATCGTCCGGATCGAGCACCAGGCTGCGCGACCGCGTGCGGTAAATCGGCTCCCAGTATTCCAGCGGTTCGTAATGATTGATGCGGTTCAGATCGATGAGCGCTGTATTGTGCCGTGCCTTGTAGCCGATGATGTCGGAGCTTTCATCCCCGCTCAGGTCCACGGACAGCCACAAACTCTTGTTCGAGATCATGGCATCGGCGCGCGCTTCGTTTTCCGTGTATACCAGCGTTTCCTGCTCGTGTAGCCGCTCCAATTCCGTATCGGACGGTGGCGGGTTGCCGCGCCGCAGCCGCAACTGGTTCAAGCGCGCGCCCTGCTCCACGACGATGCTGAACGTGCGCGGCACAATCTCGGTATACAGCGTGCCTTTGTACCCAGCGGGCACGCGCTCAAACTCGCTGCCGTAGTCCGTGATGAGGCGCGTGAACACGTCCAGCCGGCCTGTAGTACTCTTCGGATTCGCCTTGCCCGAAATGTCCGCCGGCAGATTCAACTCTTCCATCAGCGGCGCGATGTAGGCGCAGCCGCGTTCAAGCACCGCGGGCCGCGTCAGGTCGAGTTTGTACAGGTGGTTGTCCTGGAGCTTGTCGATCACGCGCGCATTCCGGCTGGAGAGAAAACTGGCACGAATGCGGTACGCCACCGGGCCAATACGCAGGTCAAGGCTGGATGGCTGAATCTGCTCAGGCATCACCGCCGGATTCGCTGTCACGTGTCCCGCCGCGATCAGCTCCTCGATCGCTTGCGAGGGAAGAATGCCGGTGGTGAATGAATGTAGACGTTCGTGCAACTCTGCGAAGAGTAAGGGAGTACTTCCTGTCATTTATCAGTCGATGGTACATCACAGCGCAGCGTGCCGACGAGTTCGGTCACCTGTGCGATCTTTTCCTGCTTGAGAAACACGCCCAGTTCGCGGGCGATGTTTACGGGCGCCGCAGGGTTCCAGAACGTCGCGGTGCCGACTTCCACGGCCGTCGCGCCGGCGATCAGGAACTCCGCGGCATCTTCGCCGGTCGCGATCCCGCCCATACCGACGACTGGGATCTTCACCGCTTTCGACGCCTGATGCACCAGGCGCAGCGCAATGGGCTTGATCGCCGGACCTGAGAGTCCGCCGAAACCCGCACCAATGCGCGGCCGGCGCGTACGCGCATCCACCGCCAGCGCAATGAAGGTATTGACGAGCGAAATGGCATCCGCACCCGCGACTTCCGCGGCTTGAGCTAGCGGCTCGATATGCGCCACGTTCGGAGAGAGCTTCACGATGAGCGGCCGGTGCGCGGCCAGCCGCACGGCGGCCACCAGCTCCGCCAGCAGCCCCGGATCGCTCGAAAAATAGATCCCGCCATGCCGCGTATTCGGGCACGAAACGTTCAACTCGTAACCAGCGATGCCTGGCGCGTCCTCCAGCACGCGCACCACTTCGGTGTAATCTTCCGTGGTGTAGCCGAAGACGTTCGCGAAGACCGCGGTTTTCAGCTCGGCCAGGCGCGGCAGCTTCTCTTTGACGAACGCCCGCACGCCGATGTTTTGCAGCCCGACGGAGTTGATCATGCCAGAGCGCGCTTCCCAAAGGCGGGGCTCCGGGTTGCCCTCGATCGGCTCGCGCGACAGGCCTTTCACCACCAGGCCGCCGAGCTGGTTGAGATCAACGAGCTTCTCGAACTCGATGCCATAGGCAAACGTTCCCGAGGCGGCAATAACTGGATTGCTAAGGGGGATTCCGCAGAGGGTAGTGGTGAGGGGCGAGCCCGGCAGCGTCATGGCTCCGCCGGCGAGACCAGCGCTTCTCCCAAGACTCGCCCTGTCGCCGAGGAGGGCCAGGCCGTGCCCGCCGCACGCGCTAATGTCGGGGCCAAATCGACCGATTCCACGGTGGTTTCGAACTCCTGGGTTTCGAACGGCGCGCCGTACAGGATGAGCGGTACGCGGGTATCGTAGTTGTAAAGAGAACCGTAGGAAATTCCTCGGCCCAGCCCGTAGTCCTCGATATATTCCGGCCCGTAGGCCAGCATGACATCGCCCGAACGCACGGCGTGAAAGCTGTTTCGGAAGCGTCGCAGCCAGTCGCCGGAGTGGGAGCAGTCGCCGTCGGCGGTGTAGTACCCGACCACGCCGGGTACGGTCAGCGCCGCCTGGCCCGCCACCACGCGCGCCTCGCGGAGATCGATGTAGGCCTTCTGGATCTGGTCCAGCCGGAGGTACAGGAACGGGTAGAGGTAACGCTCGACGTACAGATTCTTCCGATCGCGAAGGTCGTAGCGGGCCGAAAGCGCTTGATTGATGGCGCGGGCAACGGTTTCGCCCGGTATGGCTAATGTTGCCCGGTGGCCGTTCGGGTCGTTGGCGGCTCCGTGCGCAGCAGTGAACGCCACGGCGTAGTTGTGGGCCCCTAAGTTCTTGTTGAGAAAGGCTAAAAGCGTCTCCACCTCACGATCCAGATGAAGGACCAGCTCGCGCATCAGGGGCGAATCGGCCCCCACTTCATACCCTAGGAGGGCCGAGGATCCGAGGGCGACGCTCAGCAGATCGACACCTGGCCCCTGACCCAGCCTTTCCTGCTGGATGATTTCACGCGCCAGGCTCATCTGAGCTTTTTGCCCAGCCGGGGAGGCCCAGTAGAGCTCCAGAAACTGCTCAGGGTGAGCTGCATCGTACTTCAGGGTTCTCAGGGGTGGAGTAGTGTCTTTTCTGCCCAGAGCGTACCAGGCCTCGTTGCGGAGCTTCTCCGGGTTGTTGGCCTCATTGAAATTGGCCAGCCAGTCGGCCTTTTCCGCCTTGCCACGGGCCATGAACTTTCCAGTTGCATCTCGATGAAACAAATCGGCCTGCGAGCCACCGGAGAGGAGCGCGGCAGCGCGGCTGTCGAGGGCCAGCGCAAAAATGCGGTTATTGGAGTCGGCGGCGGCGATCTGTTCGGCGAGGGTGGTGGCTTGGAGGGCTTCCTGTGCGGCCGACACCGGTTTGCGAGTGATGCGGTCATACCAGGAATCGGCGACGATGCCGTGCACCTGCGGATAGGCACCGGTTGAGACCGTCGCTAAACCACCAGAAGTAAAGGTACTTGCGGCCATCTGGCATTCCGGAAAATAGGCGCCATCTTCGATCAGACGCCGGAAGCCGCCGGGGACTAGGAAATTGCCGAATAAATCCAGGTAATCGGATCGAAATTGTTCCGCGATCAAAAGCACTAAGAGTTTGGGATGAGGGCGGGCGGCTCGGGCCGCGATTGGAATGCCAGCCAAGCCCGCCGCCGCGAGAGCAGCGAAGCGTCTTCGCGATACTAACATTTGACAAGAGTGTACCAGAGAGTATAGCTATGCTACACTCGAACTGTTTTTGACACTAAGGCTCCGTGGCGCTGATTTCTGAGCTAAGGTCTAAACCTTTTGTGTGTTAGATCCGATAAGTTAGACAGCGACCGCGAGGAGGAATACGACGGTGGGTCACGACGACAGCGTGCTAGGGCTAGCTTCGATCCGTCGCAACAGAGGATTATCTCTAGAGCAGATCTCGAAAGACACGAAGATCAGTGTCCGGGCCCTGCAGGCGATTGAACAAGGCGAATTCAAGAAACTTCCAGGTGGGATTTATAACACCAGCTATATTCGGCAGTATGCGCGGGCCATCGAATTCGATGAGTCCGAACTGCTCGCTTATTATCACTCTAAGGTTGATGTTCTAACGGACACTTTACCAATTAATCCGGAAAAAGGATTGCATTTAAGAGATTTTCGTTTCCTCATGCAGCACTAAAGAGGCCCACGGTTCGCGCCAGCGTCTAACTCTGCCTCCCTACATTAATTCCCGCGTTCCGATCGCGGGCCAGCGTGAGTTCTCCTCCAGCGTAAGGTTCAGCACGATCTCCTTTTGATGGCGCACTATCGTAATTTGAACCGTCTTTTTCGTGCGCGCCGATTGCAAAATACCGGATATTTCTCTGGGCGTAGAGACTTTCTCCCCAGCCACTTTAATAATGACATCACCGGCTTTGAAGCCGGCTTTTTCCGCAGTTGAGTTCGTGACAACCGCGCGCACCAGCACTCCGTCTTTGACGCCGAAGAACTCGGCCAACTGCGGATTGAGTGATTCGCTCTCGATACCGAGCACGGGACTGCGCCAGCTCATCAGGGCGCGGGGGATGTCGGGAATGCGAATCGCGGGCATGGTGGGCATTTCCGGCATCGGAGGGGGCGATAGGGCGAGCATATCGTCGTTAGGCGAGAACGCCATGATTCCCGGCTGGCGCTGTCCGATGGTCGCGTTGAGGGTTTGATTTGCACCGTTACGCCAGACCAAGAGTTTGGCAGCGTGGCCGGGCGGCGTTTCGCGCACCAGACGAATGAACTGCTCGCCGCCCTCGACGCGCTCGCCGTTGTATTCGAGGACCACATCACCCGGTCTCAAGCCGGCCTTTGCGGCGGGACTGCCTTCATCCACGCAAGTCACCTCCACGCCGCGTTCCTCCTTGAGGTGAAGCTGTTTGGCGCGGTCGGCGACGATTTCCACTACCGCGACTCCCAGATAACTGTTGCCGCGCGACATGACGATCCGGCTGGACACCGTGTGGGCGTGCGGCGCCTCCCCGGGCGGAGCCGCTACCAGCGCCCCTGCCAGAAGACCCGCCACACAAATCCCCGAGACCACTGTGCTACTTCTCATAACAACTTTCCTCTCCGCACAGGCAGGTTCGCCTGAGCGTTTTCGTGAGCAAACGGTCACTTCGGTTCCCGGCGGATATAGATCATGCCGCCGGTCCCGGCGAGACGCACCAAGGGTCCACCGCCATTGAGCGCGCCCTCGGCAATCGTAGCGAAGCCGACAGACTTCACCGGAATCTCTGAGAACTCCGACAAAATCCGCAGCGGGCCGCCGTAACTTCCGTTCTGCGCGCGCACCGTCACCTTCAAGTTCGACGGAATCCACACGGTAATGTCACCGGCGCTGGTACTGAGGAACGAGTCGTCACCTGGCTGGCTCTCAAAGCGCGCAATGATGCTGCCCACCGCCGTAGACGCATTGAGGCTGCCGCCCGCGCTGGTCAGCTTGATGCCTCCGCCCGCGCTCTCGCACCTGGCTCCCAAGGCGGAACCCACTTGAATCGGGCCTCCAGCCGCATTGTTAGCAGTCACCATGCCCTTGGCGTAGCCCACATCAATGGGACCACCGGCGGTGTCAGCGATTACGAGATTGCCTGCCTGGATGATGTGGATGCCGCCGCCATTGGTGGAACAGCGCACCGGCCCATCGACGCGCTGGACCACAATGTCTCCGCCACCGGTCTCGAAGAAGGCCTGCCCATGAATAGCTTCCGCGTGGATGTATCCCGCGCCCGAAACACAGCGGCAGTTGCCACCGATCTTCCCGAGCGTCACATCGCCGCCCGCGGTTCTAGCGACAAGATCGCTCCCGATTTGATCGAGCGCCAGGCGGCCGCCGCCGGTTTGTGCTTCAACGGCGCCAGCAAACTGTGTGGCATCGATCGAACCGGCGCGCGTCTCAATCACCACCTTGCCGGCGTTCTGCGGCGCGGTCAGCTTCAAGTCCGCGGCTTCCGAGCCGCCTTGCACAACCAGGTAAGTCCACTGGCCCTTGTGCGTGACGTGCACACGAATGGATTCGAGCAGACGCCGGGCCTGATCCTCATTCCCCGCCTTGACGCGCTTGACTACCTCAAACGAAAGCTGGTCTCCAGCTACGCCCTGGATGGCGACTCCACCGGTGGTACTGATGCGGATGTTACCGTGCGGCGCAACCGGCTCGTACCCCTTGATGGCTTGTTCCCAATACAGCCCTACGCGCCGCAAGCCTGGCTCACCGGAAAACGCGGCCATGGCCACAAAGGCGATTAGTCCGAGTTTGGCGCTGGCGTTCATTCGCGTTAGAAAGTCCCCACGGAAGCATTCATGTCACGCAGCGCATTCTGGCAACGCATGCGGACGTAATTGTTGTCTTCTTTTCCAATCAGGGTCTGGAGCACGCCGGCGGTGGCCGCGTCCTGGTGGGCGATGAGCAGGTCTATAACCTGAATGCGGACACCGGCATTCTGATCCTTCAGCAGAACTTGCGACAGCGTGCGCCGCACTTCCGGATCTGTGGAAAAACTCTTCAGCCCTTCGAGCGCCTTGAGCCGCACACCGGGGTTGGGGTCGTGCATCGCGGCTTCGAGCAGCACGCCGCGTGTTTCAGCGTAACTGCACTGGTCTTTCAACAACTGGACAGACTCGACGCGAACGCCTGGGTTATCCTGCTCGCGGGCCGCGGCCAGCAGGAGGCGGCGAATGTTCTGATCTTCGAGGCGGCCGGAAATCACGCGACGGCGAGTTTCATCGAGCGCAATCTGCACGCGGCCAGCATTGTCGGGTTGCACGGAACGAATACTCGAGACGATGGAATCCGGCGCCAGGCTTCCGAGGGTCGCTCCGGGAAACGACCCGGTGAAGCGGGCGGCAAAAAAGCCCAGAGCTACGAGCGCCATAGCCCCAACAGGCTGGCCGAAACGAATGCCGGGGTGCCACATGGATCGAAACGCTTCGCGGAACAGACCCCAGGGGTCGGAGGCATTGCGGTGAACGGCGGGAGTCTCCTCGCGATAGATGGCACGCACCAGCTCGTGGCGGCATTCCGCCAACAGTTCGGGCGGCGGCGCGAGCTCGTGCCGGTCGAGCGCCGCGGCCAGCGCCTTCTGGCGGGCAAGCGCCGTGCGGCAGGAGTCGCAGGATTCCACGTGGTCCTCGACGCCCTCCTCGACCTCGGGCTCCAGTTCACCGTAGTGGTAAAGAGGAATCGCTCGGATTACGTCATCGCAATTCATATCAAATCTCCTAAAACCGTGCGCATTTTCTGCGTGGCACGGAACAGGCAGTTTTTCGCCGCTTCTTCACTGGTTCCCAACACATCCCCGATGGCACGCAACCGCATTCCCTGGTAGTGGCGCAGCTCAAACACCATGCGTTCGCGGGGTGTGAGACCGGCCAGGGCGGATTCGATGCGCCCACTTAGCTGGTTGTTCCACATGCGCCGCTCTGGGTCGGCGTCGGGACCTTCCTCCTCGAAGGTGTCCATGCGGTCGACGGGTCCCTCAGCGGTATCGATTACGGCCGCTTCCTCACGCCGCACCTTACGCTTGCGCAGATGGTCCAAACAAATGTTGGTCACAATCCGGTACAGCCAGGTATGAAAGCTGCAATCAAACCGGAACGTGTGAATGTTCCGGTAGACCCGCAAAAAGGCTTCCTGATAGACGTCCCTGGCGTCTTCCGGCGAGCGAAGCAGATTCATCGCCAGACGCAACACACTTTGGTCGTACGTGCGAACCAGCCGCTCAAACGCGTCCTGGTCGCCGCTCTGAACCGCCCGAATGATGGCGGCTTCGTCCACCTTCGAAACAGCCCGAGCGTTTGCCGCTCCGGCCGCATCCTGGAGCATAACCCCCGAGTTTATCGCGATCCTATTCCACCCACTCAAGATAGACGGGCGAGTAACAGATTGGTCACGCAATTGAGACGGGACTGGCTAGCCGGATAAGTTCAAGAAACGCTTCAGGTTGAGGGAAACGAGCTATTCATAGCGCAGGGCAACGACGGGATCGAGGCGGGCGGCGCGGGTAGCGGGCCAGATGCCGAAAAACAGGCCGACGCCTACGGAAACGGCCACGCCCAGCACGGCGGCCCACATCGGCACGGCGGTAGGCAGGCTGGGGAACACCAGACGCGCGAGGAGCGACACCAGCCAGCCGAAGAACATTCCCAGCATTCCACCGAGAGCGGTGAGCACTACGGCCTCCGTAAGAAACTGGATCACGATATCGCTGCGGCGCGCGCCGATGGCCTTGCGGATGCCGATTTCGCGAGTGCGCTCGGTGACTGAGACGAGCATGATGTTCATGACGCCGATGCCGCCCACGAGCAGGCCGATGGAACTGAGCACTACAATGACCAGCGCCACCATACCGGTGACCTTGTGAAAGTCTTCGATCAATTGCGCCGAAGTGGAAATGGAAAAATTGTCGGGCTGGTTATTGGGGATGCGGCGCTCGATTCGCATCACGGTGCGTACCTCATCCTCGGCCTGCGCCATCATGCCGTCCTTAGCTATCACAATCAGCATGTTTTCTTTGGCGCTGGGAAACAGCTTGTGCATGGTGAAGTAGGGGAACAGGACGCGAAGATCCTGGCTGCCTGGAAACGCAAACGCCGGATGCTGCATGGCGCCGACCACTTCGAATTGGTGGCCGTTCACTTCGATCCACTTGCCCACGGGATCGGTGCTCGGGAAGAAAGCCTTTTGTATATCCTCGCCGATGACGACGACGGGAAGATGGTGGCGGCTTTCGGTATCGGTGAAAAAGCGGCCGTAGTTCATGACCGTGCCGCCGGCGGCGTAGGCTTCCTCGGTGCCGCCGAGATCGACGTTGTAAATGTCGTTGCCCTTATAGTGGGCGCGGTTGATCATGTGCCAGTCTGGAAACAGATACGGGCTGACGTGGCGGACCGAGGGGCAGCGCTCGGCGATGGCGAGCGCATTTTCGTAGGTCAGCGGCTTGCGGCGCTCTTCCTCCGGAGTGAGGTCGCCGGTGCGGACGCCAATCTTGAACTTGAACACGATGAGAGTGGTGGGGCCGAAGCTGCGGAAAATATTGCTGATGGCGCCATCGAGGCCGGCCAGAATGGAGCCGACGCCGATGACCGCACCGGTGCCGATGATGACGCCCAGGACCGTGAGGAAGGCACGGAGCTTGTGATCTCGAATGGTGTTAAGCGCCATGCCGATGCCGGAGAACAGTGTGGCGCGGGTCATTGTTCCACCCGGAGGGCTTCAATGGGATCGAGGCGCGAGGCCCGCGTCGCGGGATAGATTCCAAAGAAGAGGCCCACGCTCGCCGAAAGCGTCACGCTGATCAGCACAGCGGAAACGGGCACCGCCATGGGGACAGGCGTCAGGGTGCGAACCACGATGGCGACGAACCAGGCGAGGATTACGCCGATCAGGCCACCGGTCGCGGCGAGCATCGAGGACTCAACCAGGAACTGGCGAAGAATGTCGACGCGCCGCGCGCCGACGGATTTGCGGATGCCGATTTCGTGAGTACGCTCGGTGACGACAGCGAGCATGATGTTCATGACGACCACCCCGCCCACCACCATGAACACCGAAACCACGGCTACGGCCGTTGCGGCGATCGAGCCGGTGATGCTATTCCACGCGGAAACCAAAGAATCCGATGAGACGATGGCGAAGGTGTCATCCTGATTGGGCCGCAGGTGACGGAAGGAACGGAGGAGCATCCGGACCTGGTCTTGCGCGCGATAGACAAAGGTGGGACCGAGCGCCCGCGCGCGGTACCCGATGCCTTTGCGAGCACCGTAAATCTTGAAGTAGGTCTCGACCGGGATCATCACGAAATTGTCCTGTGACTCACCGAAGACGCTGCCTTTCGCCTGCGCGACGCCGACCACCTCAAAGGGCCTGCCTTCGAGGGCCAACGTCTTGCCGAGAGGATTTACGTTCGGGAAAAAGCGCTGCCGGATATCGGCGCCGACAAATGCCACTTGCTGGCGCCGCTGGTTCTCGCTGTCGGTGAAGAAGCGGCCGAGCGTGATTTGCACGTTTGCGAGCGAGACCATATTGGTGCTGACGCCGTTCAGTTCCACGCCATCCACTTGCTGCGAACCGTGGTGCACCTTCACCTGGCGTTCGGTCTCCATGCCGACGTCATCAATCAGCGTTGCGTGGCTTTTGAGAAACTCGAATTCCTCGCGGGTCAGCTCGGGGTTGCGCTTCTCCATTTCCAGATATTTCTTGGGATCCCACTCGCCGACCATGGCCAGGCGAAATACACGGAAACCGTCGGCACCCATGTCCGACACGTTCTGGGCGATGTAGCGATTCATGCCGTTGATGACGGCCATGACCGCGATGAGCGTAGTGGTGGCGAGGATGATGCCGAGGAGGGTCAGGAAGCTGCGCAATTTGGAGGATTGAAGCGACCGGGCGGCGCCACGCACCGCTTCCCAGAAAGACGCAGTTGATTCCATCTATATAGACAAGACGCGGTTAACGGCCGGTTTGTTCCGTCCGAAGCACACCCAGCGCCCCGGATTCAGGATATACCGGCGCGCGCCGCGAGTGGAGGGGCATTTGCCTGCGATCCGGCCAGTCGTTGACAATTGGACTGGGGATTGCATGTCTGAGACGATGCCGCCCGCGCAGGAGCACAAGGTCGTCGACACGCCCATTGCGGGAACGGTCGGGAACCTGCGCGTGTTTGGCGTTCCCATCCGGCTGCACTTCACATTCCTACTGCTGCTGGTGTTTTTGATCTTCATCGGCATCGGCGGGAAGCAATCCGGGGCCACGACATCGGTTTACATCATTGCGCTGTTCGGATCGGTGCTAGTGCATGAACTCTGCCACGCACTGGTGGCGCGTATGTATGGACTGCGCACGCGCGAGATCGTGATGTTTCCGATCGGCGGGGTGTCGCGTCTGGAAAGCCAGCCGAAGCCTAAGCAGGAACCTCTGATTGCGCTCGCGGGGCCGGCCGCCAACCTGATCATCGGGCTGGTTCTACTGGCCACGCAGCATGGTTTTTTGCCGCTCGAGAAGCTGAGCATACCGACTGACGCCAATCTGATCGAACGCATTGCGCTGGGCAATTTAATTCTGGGACTGTTCAACCTGCTACCGGCCTATCCGATGGATGGCGGGCGCATCCTGCGGGCACTCATTGCGCTCCGCAAACCGGAGGATGAAGCCACGCAGATCGCGGCCCGGGCAGGCCGGCTTCTGGCCGTGGGACTGGGCCTGTTCGGGCTGCTCTCACAAAATTTCGTACTGGTGTTCGTGGCGCTATTTGTGTACCTGGGCGCAGCACAGGAAGGGGCGGCGGCGCGAGGGCGGTCGCTCACCACGGGGTTTCCGGTTCAGGCTGCCATGATTAAGGAGTTCCACGCGCTTTCGCACGGCCAAACGATTCGCGAAGCCGGAGACTTGCTGCTCTCGACGGCGCAACAGGATTTTCCAGTAATGCACGGCAACGAAGTGATCGGCCTGCTGACGCGCGCGGCGCTGATGCGCGCCATGCTCAGCGCCGGCCCGGATTCCTACGTTGCGGCAGCCATGGACCGGGACTTCGTGCGCGTTCCTCCGGACATGCGCCTGGCCGAGGCACTGCCGCTGGTATCGGCAGCGGGATCGTGCGCGCTGGTGATGGACGGTGAGCAACTGTTGGGATTACTCACCGCCGAGAATTTGTACGAATTCATGCTGCTGCGCCAAGTCAGCCTGGCGCAAGCGCGCGCGAGCCAGAACCAATGATGGCTTCGGACGCTCTGCACAGGGTAGTCATCATCGGAGGCGGATTCGGCGGCCTGTACGCGGCAAAATCTCTGGGCCGGGCGCCGGTGCGGGTGACGCTGATCGACCGCCGCAATTTTCACCTGTTCCAGCCGCTGCTCTACCAGGTGGCGACAGGTGGATTGTCGCCCGGCGAGATCGCCTCACCGTTACGCAATGTTCTGCGGCGCAATCGAAACACGGAGGTGCTCCTCGGCGAGGTTGTCGATCTGGATACGGCGAATCGGCGAGTCGTGCTCCGGGATGGCACAGCCAGCTACGATACGCTGATCGTCGCGACGGGGTCCAGCCACCATTATTTCGGCCACGACGAATGGGAGAAGTATGCACCCGCGCTCAAGACAATCGAAGATGCTACCGAGATCCGCAGCCGCATGCTACTGGCCTTCGAGAAGGCGGAGCGGGAGCCCAATGCGGAAGCGCGGCACGCGTGGCTGACTTTCGTCGTGGTGGGCGCGGGGCCCACCGGCGTGGAGCTGGCGGGTGCGCTGGGGGAGATCTCGAACGATACGCTGCTCCATGATTTCCGGCATATCGACACCAGCGAAGCACGCATTCTTCTCGTCGAAGGGGGTGACCGGGTCCTACAGGCGTATCCGGCCGATCTTTCCGCCGACGCGGAGCGGCAGCTGATCCAGCTTGGTGTGCGCACCATGACACACGCGATGGTGCAGGCGATCGACGAAACAGGCGTCACTGTGCATCGCAGCAACGAAACCAGGCACATTGCCGCGCGCACGGTGTTTTGGGCCGCGGGGGTGCAAGCATCTCCATTGGGCCGCATTCTGGTGGATCGAGCGGGCGCGACGCTCGACCGGGCGGGGCGTGTCGTAGTGGAGCCGGACCTTTCCGTCGCGGGGCATCCCGAAATTGTGGTGATCGGCGACCTGGCGAATTTCAGCCATCAGACAGGCAAGCCGCTGCCCGGGGTGGCGCCGGTCGCGATACAGCAGGGCCGCTACGCGGCCGCGATGATCGCCGGGCGCCTTGCGGGCAAGACGCCCCGGCCATTTCGCTACCGCGATAAAGGCAGTCTGGCGACCATCGGGCGTGCCGCCGCCGTCGCAGATTTCGGGAAAATCCACATCTCAGGGACAATCGCGTGGCTGACGTGGCTCTTCGTGCACCTGATGTACTTAGTGGGATTCGACAACCGGCTCCTGGTGTTCATCAAGTGGGCTTACAGCTATCTCACATTCAACCGAGGCGCACGGCTCATCACGGGACAAGCGAACAAGCCTAACGCTGACTGATTTCGCGCGTACGGATCTTCTGGTTGAAGTCGGCAGACTTGTTGCGGGGAATGGTCAGCGGCTTCCAGTTGGCGTGCTGCAAATGCTTGGCGAGCAGCACGATCTGACCCACGTGATTTGCATAATGCGCGATCTGGCGGTTGATGGCCTGCATGACCGAGTGCGGCTCCCCACGGATGGTCACGGCGCGGGTGAGGTCGGCATCCGAGAGCGGCTCGATCGCCGAAAAGACGCGTTGCCAGCCCTGTTCCCAAAGCTGCATCAGCGCTTCGCGTGTCGCTGGCGGGTCGACGAACTCGCTGTCGCGATTGCGGTCCGGCTTCTCGCCGTCGCTGGTGAGGAAGTCGGTCCATCGCGAGCGCATGTTACCGGCCATGTGTTTGACGACCACGGCAATCGAATTCGCCTCCTCATCGAGCGGAGTGAAAAGCTGCTCATCCGTAACTTGCACCATCGCGCCTTCGGCCAGCTTCTTGTAGTAGCGGAAGACCTCCAGCGAGTCTTCGACATATGAGGTGGTGAACTTGAGGGCCATGCCTTTATGTTCGCAAAGTCGCTGTAGCCGCGGCGGGCGCGGGGCTCGACCCCGACGCGGTTCCGATGTAGACTCATGGTCGGCAGGAGGACCGTATGGACAAAGCGCGTCATCCAAATGTGATCCGAACCTGGACCGTGGAACGGACCAAGGTTCCCTACCGCCAGCCGCAACCGGCTAAACTCCGCCCCACTTCGCGCGAAGAGCTGTTTCGCGAGTCGGAGAAGAACCTGCATCAACCTGGTCAAGCACCTCGGAGCAATAAGTAAGAAGGAGGGCCGTATGGTCACTGCTTCGCAGCTACGCACCGGAATGGCGATCAAGCACCAAGGCCAGGATTACAAGGTCGTCTCCGCGGAGTACCACCCCGGGCAAGGAAAGATGGGAGGTGTCACACACGTGCGCCTGCGCAACCTCGACACCGGAACGTTTTGGGAACACAGTTTTCGTTCGGAGCTGAAGCTCGAAGTGCTGCCAGTGGACAAGCAGGAGCTGGAGTTTCTGTATACCGATGGCGACCAGTGCTTTTTCATGAATCCGCAAAGCGGTGAACAGACGGAGATTGCCACGGACTTAGTCGGGCCGCAGGCGGCGCTGCTCGATCCGGGCATGAATCTTGGCGTCGAGTTTGTCGAAGGCCGGCCGGTCAGCGTGCTGTTTCCGGTGGTCCTGGAAGTAAAGGTCGCGCAGACCGCGCCGCCAACGCACCAGCAGGCGGATAGCGCCTACAAGCCCGCGAAACTCACCACCGGCGTCGAGGTCATGGTGCCGCAGTTCGTGAAGATCGGCGACACGATACGCCTCGATCTCGAAACCATGAAGTACATGGATCGCGCGAAGATGAGAAACGCGTAGCCGCGAACGGCGGGGTGGCTAGGCCCGCGGCCGGTAGCCGGGACGCGAGCGTACCCGATACTTCTTGCCGACGTCGGGCACAATCTCGACGCTGATCTTGCGGAATCCCTCGTTGGAATTCGGCACGGGATAGTAAGTCACGGTATAACTATTGCCTAAGTCTTCACGGATGGATTCGAAGGCCTCCACCTGCTTCTGCCATGTCTTCGCCCAGTAGGCTTTGCCGCCGGTCCGCGCGGTTATGCGGCGGAATACGCTGCTGGAGATCGGGTCCTTGTTGACTTCGTTGGTGGAGATCACGTAGATGGGGATGCCCTCATCTTCGGCCACGGCGCGCACGTCGTCGGGCGCTACCATGCTGGCGTTGTCGGGACCGTTCGAGAAGACGATCACGACCTTGCGGCCAGGCACTTTCGCGGCATCACGCAGCGTCAGAAGCAGCGCGTTATAAAGCGCCGTGTCATCGCCGGCCACGGCTTTGCGCAAACCGAAAATGGCGTCACTGCGGTCGCGCGTCAAATCAGCAGCGCGGGAGAGGTTGCGGCTGAACGAATAGACCGCTATCGAATCCGCACGGTCGAGGCCGCGAACGAAATCAGCGATCGCATCCTCGGCGTACACAAAACCGCGGTACATGAAATTGCTTGTATCGAAGAGAACGAAGACGTTGGTGCCCACGAACGCATCCGAGCGCGGATCGATACCCGGCTTGGGCGCTGCACTGCCTTCAGCGAGGAGCGGCCGAACGCTGCCGTCATTGCCGACCTGCAAGGCCGGATTGTTTCCCTCGGCGAACGTCGAGATCTTCTCGACAATGCCGTCCTCCAGAATGCGAAAGTCGCCCGGCTTGAGACCGTTGATGTAGTGGCCCTTGCTATCGGTCACGGTGAAGCTCAACACAACCAGGTCGACTTTGGTGCGAAAAACTGGGTTCTTGGCTTCCTGCGCGGACAACCAGAGGGCGCCGGCGGCCAGTAAGACTACGCTCGCTAGGATGACTAACTTCGACCGAATCGTCACAAGGCTCTCCTGAAGACTACTGCAACGCCGTTTTCGGCTCACTCCCCTGCAGCTTGGCTTTGGTACGAATATCCTCCCCGACCGTACGCAAGGAACGCAGCAACGCGGGCCAGTCCTCCAAATGCGAAGCAAAGATGCGTTCCACTACTTGCTGGGTCCACTCCGGAATGAGCACGTTCAATTGCGGCGGGGTGGCATGCAATTCGTCCGCCAACCCGGCCCAGAACAGCGTGTTCGATTCCCAACTCTCGGCCATGATGCGGCTCGAGTAGCCCATCAACGTGGGGAATGTGCGCAACTTCAGCAGCTCCGGGCGATACGAGTTCGTCAATGTGGGCTTAGGAGTGCCGAAAGCCAGGGAGATCGCGCGCTCGCTGACTTCCGCGGAGTGATCCGCGCGCAAGCTGCGTATCTCAGCCGCCACCGGACCTTCCGCAGCCTGTTGCGGAAACCCGACGCGCGAAGCGAGAACAAATAGCTCGGCAGGAGTCACTTTCTCGATGGCGTCCGGCACATCGCCGGCTTCGAGCAGCCGTGCCACCAACATCGTGCGCGCGGGGGAAGCCTGTGACCCGAGAGCCTCCACTACTTGCTTCCGTGTGCCGGCGTCGATGGCCGCCTCCGCCATCAGACTGCGCGCGTAACGCAAGTGAAGGCCGACCCAGTGCATCTGCGCCGGCGTGACATTCCACCAGCGCGGAATCTTGGCGCTCAGAATCATCTGCGGCACCAGATCACCCCAGATGAGAGCCTGTGTCTGCGCGGGAACCAGGAAGTTCTGCTCGGCCTCCGCCAGCGCGTAGGGCAGGCCGGAAAGCGAACCCACCAAACGGCCGCCGCCGTTGGACGGCCAGCCCGTGCCGAACAGCTCGGTCAGCTTCCAGGTGTGGTTGGCGCCTTGCACACCGATGAAGTCGTGGCCGCGCACGAATAGCGGATTGGTGTACAGAACCTGCGCCCCGGGAGGAGCATAGTGGGCATAGTTGTAGGCCACCAGAGTGTCACGCAAGTGGGGGGCCAGCGACCCGCGAATATCTTTCAGCTTTTCCGCGTCATTCCCCGCCTTTTCGATGGAGACCCGAAGATTCAACTTGCGTTCGCCTTCCACGTGCTTCTCGGTCCAATAACCAAATGCGAAAGCGTTCTTTTCGATGGAGGTAAGAGAAGAACGGGGAAGTTGAATTTCCGCGACGCGCGCGGCGAGGCGATTGAGCAAGGCCGTATCGATCTTGCCGCCGTGCGCGAGGCTGTCGAGATGATCGTCCAGTTGGAACAGCGTATTCAAGGAAATCGTGCGCTGCGCCTCGAGGATGCGATTCATGTCCTGCACTACCTGAGCCTGCGCATCGGTGTCGCTGGGGTTCGACGTGCCGGCTAGCAACTCGAGCAGGCGGTCTTGCGGCGTGGACACGTCACTCGTTCCGGCGGTTTTCAGCAGGAGAACCACGCCGCTCTTGCCGGCGTCATACACGTCGCGATCGCGATGGATCTGGGCAAAAGGAGCCAGAATGCCCGCCAAGGCCGCATCGGCCTGATTGGGAGCAATGCTGCCTTGCCGGCAGAAAATCTGCCACAAACCCACGAGCGCCTGCATGGTTCCGGCAGTGTCCGCGCGCAGTCCTAGGTCCTTCATGCGAGTGATGGCACCGACTGCGTCCAGGAATTGAATGATGGCCTTGTCCGACACCGAAGGAGCATCGTTGAACATTGCGTACTGTTGGCCGTAGAGATGATATTCATGGGCCAGCCGTTCCACGGTGGCGGGCTCGAGAGGCTGCGCACGGAAACGATCCAGATCGCTCAGGGCCATGAAAATCTTGAGCGGCTCGTTCTCCACCGTCTTGCGGCACAAGGCAAAGAGCGCCTCAATCACATCGTCCGGTTCCTTCCATCCGCTAGCGGATTTCGTGAGCTTGCCGTCGTATTTTCCGTGGGGATGCGTAATGAAGAGATTCTTCCAGACCTCGAGATTGCCGGGAATCACAGGGCGGCCACTGGCGTCGACACGCAATCGGGTAGTCAGCAGCATCATGTCGGCATTGGACCGGAACACGGGGCGCGCCGGGCCCGGGCTGGTGACGCGGCCACGCACCGCGGCGTAAAACCGCTTCATACGGGCCGGTTCCGTGAGGTAGTCCTTTACCGGTCCGTCAATACGAGCTAAGGCATCAAACAGGCTGGCCATCCAGCCGTCGTCTTTCGCGAGCAACTTGTCGAAGAAGGCCGCCCCTTGATCCGGTGAGACACCGACCAGCTCACCCCAGGCGGCAGCGGAGCGCGGGCCACCTGGCACCACGGCTTTTCCGTTGCGAATTTCGAACATGGAGCCGAAGAAGTCGAGCACGTGGGCATACGCCTTAAGCCGGGGCATGGCGACAGCCTTACGCAGTTCATCGGCAGTTTCCGCATCCAGCTTGGAGAGGCCCAGATACAGCCGGCACATCGCCGGGTCGCCGAGGAACGCTTCGATAAAGTCACCGCTTTCCTTCTCCTTGGCGGAGAGCCAGTAATCGGCGCCGTAAAGCACGGCGACCGGGGACGGATGAAAATCGTAGGTAAAGGGGCGGTTGGTGCGAAGCGCCTGCTCTAGTTCGGCCACCGGAAATCCGGAATCGGTTGTCAGGAAAGCACGGGTGGCGTTCACAGTTTCGAGCACCACTTCGCTGCCGCAGCCTCCTCGCATCCGGTATCCGATGATGCGTAGCAGTTCGCCTGCGTTGGCCGAATCGCAGTTCTCGACGCGGATCGTTTTGTCTGCGCCGGCCAGTTTATCGAGCTCACGTGCCTGCGAAAGGTACCGGTGCAACAGCTTCAGGTATTCGGTTTGCTCCAAGGATTCGTTGCTGTGGGACGCCTGATAACCATTCGTCACCACGTTGCGTGCCAGAGCCGGTAATACATCCTCCGGACGGATATCGCTGGAAATTGCCGCCATCCGGCCGAACGAGTGCAACGGCCCGGGAACATTGATGAACGGCTCGGCGCTCCGGTCCGCTTCGTGTGCCTTCCACGCGGGCGCACTGGTCCAATCCTTCCCGCCAGCCGCATGATACGCCTCGAGATGCTGCGTGGCAGCCGCGCGGTCGCCCGCGATCAAGTCCAGAATGACAAGCTCGCGCGACACTACAGCCAGGTTGGCGCGATCTCGCGACTTTTCCGCCGCCGCAAATGCTTTGTTGTAAGCGGCACGGCTATCCGGGTCGCCGTAGCGGACTAGAAATGCCGCGTACTCCGTGAGCGCCTCGGCATCGGCGGGTGCACGCTGCGCCGCGGCAGCGAGTGCGGTGCGGGCGCCTGACACGTCTCCCGACTTCTCGATCTGCCGCGCCCGGTCGACGGCGTCACTGCCTCTCAGAGCGCTCAGAAGGAACAACGCAAGGACTACAGAGGACGCCTTCATAGTAGGCACACCTATTCTTGTGGTTACCCAATTTACCATGACTATGACCAGTTTGGGGATTTTACGGCAGCGGTGGCTGTAAATACAACCAAAGGAATGTAAATTCGCGGGTAACCGGCGCGAAAGGCACAGGATAGAGTTTTACAGGAGCGGTACTAAGCTCTGCATCACATTTCCCGCCACGATGCGGTTTCCTTCACCGGTAGGATGAATTCCATCACGTTGCATGAGGTTGGAATGGCCGCCCACGCCTTGTAGCAAAAAGGGGATGAGAGGCAGGCGGTACTGTTTAGCCAATTCCTTATAAACCGCCTCGAACGAGCGGATGTAGTCCTGGCCGTAGTTGGGCGGCAGCGTCATGCCAGCCAGCACAATCTTGGCGCCGGCGTTCCGCAACGCGAGTATGATCTGGTCCAGATTAGCGCGTGTGGTGGATACCGGTAGGCCGCGCAGACCGTCGTTACCGCCGAACTCCAGAATCACAATGGCCGGGTGAAGAGCAGTCACGGTCTGAACGCGCTCCAGGCCGTCCGTCGTCGTATCGCCGCTGACACCGGCATTGACCACACGGTACCGGGCCCCACGCCGGTCCAGCTCTTTCTGAAGAAAATCGGGGTAGCTCTCTCCGGGATCGGCCCCGAAGCCGGCCGAAAGACTGTCGCCAAACGCCACAATAACCGGACGAGCATCGGGCGCAGAGGGTACATTGGGGGAAACGTGAGATGGAGGGGCAGTCTCCTGCTTTGCGGCCTTTGGCTGTTCGCGGCTGCAACCGAACAGTACCAGGCACAGGGAGACCGAAAGAACGTTCCGCACGGTTGGTGTCTTCACTCAATGCCATAATAAAAAATTAGCGGACAAGGAATCGAATTGATTCAAGTTTCCGGGTTGACCAAGACCATCGAGACGCCAACCCATCGCGTCGACATTCTCAAAGGCATCGATCTGGAGATTCCGCGCGGCCAGTTTGCCGCCATCATGGGCCCTTCAGGCAGCGGCAAGAGCACGTTGCTGGGCCTTCTGGCCGGCCTCGATAGCCCCACTTCCGGCAGGATCGTGCTGGATGGCGAAGACATTACCGGCTTGGAGGAAGACGCGTTGGCCCTCCTGCGAGGGCGCAAAATTGGTTTCGTGTTCCAGTCCTACCATCTGATTCCTACGCTTACGGCGCAAGAGAACGTGATGTTACCGCTGGAACTTTCCGGCGTTTCGAACGATGGCGCGGAACGCGCGCGCGAATTGCTGGACAGCGTGGGTTTACTCGACCGGCGCGATCACTATCCCGTGCAGCTTTCCGGCGGCGAGCAGCAGCGCGTGGCGCTGGCACGGGCCTTCGTGGGGCGTCCGCCGATCCTGCTGGCCGATGAGCCCACCGGCAATCTCGATACTTCGAACGGCCGGGTGGTTCTCGATCTGCTGATGACCTTGAACCGCCGCGAGGGCACAACGCTCGTGCTGGTCACGCATGATCAACAGATTTCCGAAAAAGCCGACCGCCGTATTACGCTGCGAGACGGCCGCGTGGTGGCGGATGGATGATCTTGCGTGAGTCCCCTCTCCTTGTTCGGCCTGTTCGCAGTCACGGCGATGCTGGTGTGTTACGCGTTCGAGCGCCGCAGCCGCTGGTTCATTCTGGCCTTCGCGGCGTCGTGCGCGCTCGGTTCGGTTTATGGATTTCTGCAAGGCGCGTGGCCGTTCGGGTTGGTCGAAGCCATCTGGTCGCTAGTAGCGCTGCGGCGATGGTGGCTCGCGCGCGCCGCCCGTGGGTGAATCACGCATGACGCACAACCGGCTCACCTGGCGCACGGCGTTCAAAATCGCCTGGCGCGAAGCGCACGCCTCATCTACCAAGTTCCTCTTCGTCATCATCGCGGTGGCCATCGGCGTGGGCGCACTCACTGGAGTCCGCGGCTTCGGGCGCGCCTTTTACGGGATGCTGCTGCGCGAATCGCGAACGCTGATGGCAGCAGACCTTTCCCTGCGAGTCTTCGCTCTGCCCGACGCCCGCCAGAGTGCAGTGATGGACGGCCTCGGCCGCCGCAAAGTCCAGCGTACCTGGGTTACCGAGACCCTCTCCATGGTTTCCTCGGGTGCGGTTGCGAACCCCGTGCTGGTTTCGATCAAAGCTGTCGATCCGCACGTCTATCCGTTCTATGGCGAGGTGAAGCTCGATCCTCCCGGCTCGATCGCGGCCGAGTTAGCCGAGCAGTCGGTCGCCGTCTCGGACGACTTGCTGCTTCGCTTGCGGGTTGGTGTGGGTGATAGCGTCCGTCTGGGCGGGCAGCCTTTTCGCATCATCGGCCGCGTCGTCAGCGAACCCGACCGCATGTCGGGCAGCCTCAACGTCGGCCCGCGCGTGATGGTCAGCCGCGCCGGCCTGGAGCGCACCGGCCTGATCGGCATCGGCAGCCGCGCTTCAGAGCGCTACCTGTTCCGTCTCTCGCCCGGCTCGCCCGGTATCGAAGAGGTGCGCCAGACCTTAAAGAAAGCGTTCCCTGAAGCGCTCATTGCCGATTTCCGCCAGACTCATCCCATCATCACACAAGGGCTCAACCGCGCTACGACTTTCCTGAGCCTTGTGAGCTTGATCGCCCTAATCGTCGGAGCGCTGGGGGTCGCCACGGCCATGCACGCGCATTTGCAGCAAAAAATGGATTCGATCGCCATCATGAAATGCGTCGGAGCGCGCACGCGGGAGATCATCCAGATTTATCTTCTGCAAACGATCGGCCTGGGCCTGGCGGGGGGACTCGCCGGCATCGCCTTCGGCAGCGCAGTGGAAGCAGCATTTCCGCCATTGATCGCGCGCTATTTCCATCTCCGGCCCGAGACACACTGGGATGCCAGCACCGCGATTCAGGGCCTGGCCATTGGCATCCTAACCACGCTGCTGTTCACGCTGCCGCCGTTGTTGGGCATTCGCAAGATTCGCCCCGGCATGATTTTCCGCCGGGAAATGGCCGAAGCGCGGCCCGGCTGGAGGCAGCGGTTGCGGGATTCCCGGACGTCGCTCCTCGCCGGCGCGGCGATTCTCTGCGGCATCGGCGTCATCGCGGGCTGGCTGCAAATCGGCACGCTGCGGGAATCGGTGCGGACCGGCGCGGTTTTCGTCGGTGCTCTGGTGGTCAGCCTGCTGGTGCTCTCGGCGATCGCGTGGGCCCTGCTGCGCCTAGTGAAGGCATTCGTGCACCGGGCGCCGTGGCTTCCCTCCACGTTGCGCCACGGCGTCGCGAATCTCTACCGGCCCGGAAACCATGCCCAAGCGGCGCTGGTGGCCCTGGGAGTCGGCGTGATGTTCACTCTTACCGTGTTTCTGGTGCAGCGCGGCATGATGGCCGAGATGTTCAAGACAGCTCCGCCAGGCATGCCCAATGTGTTCCTACTCGACATCACCGCTAAGGAACGCGACCCGCTCATTGAACTACTGCGGGCGCAACACGGGGTCGAGGGCACGCCCGACGTGGTCGGCACAGTGGCCGCCAAGATCATAAGCATCAACGGAACGCCCGTCGAGAAGCTGGGACTGGAATCCTGGGGCCGGCGCTTCCAGCGCGCTCGGGCCGTCGCCTCCTCGCAGGAAAAGCCCACCAGCGCCACAATTGTCGAGGGCGCTTGGTGGGATGCCAAAGCGCCGTCCGGCGAGCCGCAGGTTTCTGTTGCCGAGGATGCCGCCCACATTCTCAAAGTGCATCCCGGTTCCCATATGGAATGGGAAGCCGCAGGCCGCACTATTCGCGCGCGCGTGGCGGCCGTGCACCGCATCGATGAGATTCACATGTACGGCCGCATTGAATTCATCTTCAGCGCAGGGACGCTCGACGGCCTGCCGATCATTTACTACGGTGGCCTGCGCGTGGAGCCACGAGCGGTCGCCGCGCTGCAACGCGCCACCTACGATCGTTTCCCGACGATCACCGTCGTCAATGTCGCCGACGTTCTGGAGATTGTTCAACAGGTAGTCGATCAGATCGCACTCGTCGTGCGATTTATTTCGATGTTCGCTATTCTAGCCGGGGTTGTTATTTTGGCATCGAGCGTTGCCGGCACGCGCTTCCGCCGCATCCGTGAGGTCGTGATCCTGAAAACGCTTGGCGCGACGCGAAGGCGTGTAGCCGGCATTTTTTCCGTTGAGTTCCTGGTCCTTGGCACGGTCGCGGGGCTGATGGGCAGCCTGCTCGCCACTGCGTTCTCCTCGTTACTGCTCAAGCGGTGGCTCGATGCCGACTTCCACATTGACTTTCTGCCCAATCTCGCCTGCATTGTGCTTACAGCTCTGGTCGCGAACGCCGCCGGCTGGTTGGCCAGTTTCCGGATTCTAGGCCAGAAACCGCTCGAAGTTCTGCGGGCGGAATAACGGCCGCTGGCGTCACCACACCCGGCACGCCGGCTTCCGCACCATCGGCTGACCCAACCGGCAACCGAATGCCTTTTGAAACTCAGGCATGTTCTGCACGACGCCGTTCACACGGAATTTCGCTGGCGAATGCGGATCGGTCTGCGCCTCCAGTCTCAACAGCTCATCCGTGTCGTTCTCGCAACTACTTTGCGCGTAGCCGAGAAAGAACCGCTGCTCCGGAGTGAAATCGTCGATCTTCGGTAGCGTCCTGCCAGCGATGTCGTCCAGAAGCGCCATGTACGCGACGCGCAGCCCGCCGTAGTCGGCCGTGTTCTCGCCCAGAGTCAATTTTCCGTTGAGCTTTACGTCGTCCACCGCCTTGAAGCTCGAGTACTCTTCCACCAGGCAGTCCACGCGCTTCTCGAACTCCGTGGCATCTTGCGCCGTCCACCAGTCCCGCCAATTGCCTTTGGCATCGAACTGCCGGCCTTCGTCGTCGAACCCGTGAGTCAGCTCATGGCCGATTACAGCGCCGATCGCTCCGAAGTTCACCGCGTCATCGGCACTCTTGTCGAACATCGGCGGCTGCAAGATCCCGGCGGGAAAGTTGATGTCGTTCATCTGGGCGTCATAGTAGGCGTTCACGGTTGGCGGCGTCATCTGCCACTCCGTGTGATCTACCGGTTTGCCGATCTTGTCCAGCTGTCGATGAAGCTCGAATTCGTTGGCGCGCTGCGAATTGCCGATCGCGTCTCCGCGCACGATTTTCAGGCTCGAATAATCGCGCCACTTGTCCGGATAGCCGATCTTATTGGTCACCGCATGCAGTTTCTCGATCGCCTTCTGCTTGGTGGCGGGCGACATCCAGTCGAGCGCCATGATGTCCTTGCCTAGCGCCTTCTCGATTGTGCGCACCATTTCGAGCGTGCGCTGTTTCCCTTCCTCGCCGAAAGTGCGTTCCACATACTTCTGCCCCAGCGCTTCGCCCAGATCGCCATCGGCAAACGCTACGCACCGCTTCCATCGTGGCCGCAGCTCCTGCGCACCGGTCAGATACTTGCCGTAGAACTCGAAGTTCTCGTTAACAAATGCCGCCGGAAGCAACGGCGCCTGGGAGTGCTCCAAGTGCCATGTGAGGTAGATTTTCCAGTCGTCGAGGCTCGTTGTATTAATCAGCGAGTCCAAGCCCTTGAAGAACTCCGGCACCGCTACGTTGAGGCTTTCGATCGCCGGCGCGTTGACATCGGCCAGGTACTTCAGCCACCCGAACGAAGGATCGAGCGACATTGCCAGTTGCTCGCGCGGGGTTTTGTGGTACACGTTGACGGGTTCACGCCGCGCTGTCACGTCTAAGGAGGCCCTGGCCAGCGCGGTCTCAATGCTCATCACCACTTGCGCCTTTGCCGCCGCCCCCTCAGGAGAATCGCCCAACAGCTCGAACATTTTGGTGATGTGTTCCAGATACTTCTGGCGCATTTCCACCGACTTCTGGTCATCTTTGAGGTAATAATCGCGCTCCGGCAACCCGAGACCGCCTTGGTCCGCACGCGCAATTATGGCGCTGGCGTTCTTGAAATCCTGCTCCGACGTGAAGGTAAACAGCACGTTTGCTCCGTCGCGCTGCAACCGCGCCACCTCTTCGGCCAGCGCGTCCTTGTTTGCCAGTGCGGCGATGCGGTTCAACTCCGGCTTGATCGGCTCAATGCCCTTCTTTTCGATATCCGCCTCGTCCATGCAGGCGGCGTAATAATCGCCGATCTGTTGTTCCAGCGCGGTGCGCTTGCGGCTCTGCGCCGAAGCCTTTTCCAGAATGTCGCGCAAGATCGCCAGGTTGCGCTCTTCCAGCTCATCGAAACGCGCCCACTCCGGCCGGTCAGCGGGAATTGCATTCTTCGCCAGCCACGTGCCGCAGGCGTACTGATAGAAGTCCACGCACGGATCGGCGGCCGCGTCGATCGCCTTGGCATCGAACACCGGCGGCACCCGTAGCTCCTTCTCTGCTTTTTCCTGCGCACTCATCCCGATCGCGCACGCGGCGAACACAACAATGCCTAGCGAGATACGCATCTGACCCCTCGATTCTTGACGATTCAGCCTACCCCCACGGTCCCGCACCTTCGATAAAACTGTCAAATTAACCGAGACGTTCCGGCAGGCGGTTCGTCACACCCTTCGGCTCAAGATGTATCCTTGCCATTAGGCCCTAGGAGTCTAAAATGTACACCATGATTAGAAAACTGCTCTTCGTCGCAACAGCAAGTGCGCTGATTCTCGGGTCGGCGAATGTGGCTTCGGCCCAACCCAAAAGCCCCCATGAGTCCACCTCCGTCGAGGTGGGTGGTCACAAGGTCACCATCACCTACGGGCGGCCCTCACTGCGCGGCCGTAAGATGATTGGCGAACATGAGCCTTACGGCAAAGTCTGGCGCACGGGCGCCGACGAAGCCACGACCATCGAAACGGATGCCGCCCTGGACATCAACGGTCTCAAGGTCCCTGCCGGCAAGTATGCCCTTTTCACCATCCCCGATCCGCAGTCGTGGACGCTCATCATCAACAAAACCGCCAAACAGTGGGGCGCTTTCAGTTACAAGGAATCCGATGACTTGGGCCGCACAAAAATGAAGGTCACGAAACTAAGCGCACCCGTGGAACAGTTCACCATCGCGATGACGCCAAGCGGAGCCGGCGCTTTCACGCTGAAGCTCTCCTGGCAGGACGTCGAAGCGAGCGTTCCCGTCAAAGTCAATCCCTAGCGAGCAACCGTTCCGCTTAAATCGTCTTGAGCTTGAGCAGCCGCGCCGCGTTATTGTGATAAACCTTCTTCAGCATCGAATCCGGTAGCGCGATGCCGTAGATTCTCCACCGTCCCTGCGGTGGTACGTCGGAAGGCGCGTAGTCGAAGTACTCGTCATCGGTCTCAAGAAACCGGAAATAGCAGCGATACATTGCTGGCTTCAAATCCTGCTGTGGAAGGTCCTTTCCGGCATCCCACGACGCGTCCGTGCCGAACATGATGCGGTCCTGGTAGCGCTCGAAAAATTTCCGCGATGTTTGCGGCTGCCGGCCCAGTTCCCCCAGGCGCGCGGCGATCTCTACTTGCACGTTCGAGTAGCGATCCAGCCAACCACTCACCGCGGCAAGATCCTCGGCGTCATTGCCCACGTGGAGGTAAACGAACTTTGTCTTCGGATGCCGCACCGCCACACGGTTGCGCGCCTCATGCAACTCACTGCGCAACGGAAAGTCATGATCGTAGAAAGACCAGTCGGGATGATTCTGTAACTCCTCGTAGCGTTCGTTGAAGCGATCGATCGGTGTAAAGAACGCGCCCGGATCGCCAGTGTGGATCAGCACCGGCAGATCGAGCGCTCCCGCTGCCTCCCACATGGGATCGAAGCGCGGGTCGTCGATGGCCACCAGCTTTCCGTTCTCGCGCAGGAATAGCCCTAAGATTTTGAGTACCTTCACCGCCACAGCGCCTTCCTGCTTGCACTTGGCCAGTTCATCCGCCTGCCACTTCGCGTAGCCCGGTTCGCTCGCGCGCGACCACGTTGGTTCCGCCGCCGTAAGAAATTTGCCGCCGAACTCTGACATCGCCCGCCGGAGCGCCGGAAGCGTCTCCGAGTTTCCTCCGGTCAGATTGAGGAGCGTTTGTAGGTTGCACTCATCCATGTATTTGGCAACCTGCGCGAGTTCTGCGCGCCCCTCCGGGGAATCCGCAACGGTTTTGTGCCCCGCCCCGAACAGATGCGTGTGAATGCTCTTCGGGTGAAACTCGGGCAGCGCGACCGGACCCGCCGCCGCCACTTGCAGGAAGGTTCGCCGATTCATGCGGCCACCGCCTGCCGTCTTACTGTCTTCTCAATTGGAACAGGATTGTCCGCTAACGGACCAAAGGAAAGGGCCCAACTCCCCAAGGAAAATTTCATAATTGCTTTTGCTGCGACCTCTTGAATATAACATCCGCGGCGCAGATAGCACCCACTCGTGCAAAGCGGGCGTGCGCTACGCTGGAACGATGCCGCCGTTCTTGCACGAGATCGACCCCGGCCCCGAGTGCCCGGAAATTGTCCGCATGATCGTCGAGATTTCCAAGGGCTCGGGCAATAAGTACGAATACGATCACGCCCTTGGTGTGTTCCGGCTCGATCGCGCGCTGTATTCGCCCATGCACTATCCGGGCGACTATGGGTTCATTCCCGGCACTCTCGCCGAGGACGGTGACCCGATGGATGTGCTCGTGCTTGTCGATCAGCCGAGCTTCCCCGGATGCATGATCGAAGTGCGCCCCGTCGCCGTGCTCAACATGGTGGACAGCAAGAAGCGTGACTACAAGATCATCTCCGTGCCGACTCGTAACCCCCGCTACGATCAGATCCACACGCTCGACCAGATCTTTCCGCACATCCGCCGCGAGATCGAGCACTTCTTCGCCATCTACAAGGAGCTCGAAGGAAAGATCACAGAGATGCGCGGGTGGGGCGATCCACGGGAAGCACGCAAGGTAATCGTAGATAGCCGGAAAAGGTATTTAGACCAGCGCGAGGCCCCAATCGTGGCAGAATAGCCCCATGGCAGTCACCCGCCGCTCCGTCCTCACGTCGGCAGCGTGCTTGATTGCGCGCGGCCGCACCGCTGCGGAGGCGCCAGCGCCCCATGAGCGCCGATTCGAGTTGCAATACGAAGCAACCGTCACGAATATCCCAGCCGGCTCCGAGCGTTTCCAGCTCTGGATGCCCGTTCCGCATGACGACCCATTCCAGAAGGTTGAACGGCTCAGCGTGGAAACCTCCGTCCCTTACTCGAGGAAAACCGGCGCGCACGGCAACCAGATCCTGCATATCAGTAAGGTACCGGCGAGTGCGGATCGACTCGCAGTCAAGCTCAGCTTCCGTGCCACACGGCGCGAGCGCCTCGTGCGGCCCAACGCGTCCCTCTCCAGTAGGGCCACTCTGAGCGCACAAGAACGCTCCGCCTACTTGCAACCCGACCGCCTCGTGCCGCTCGATGACACGATCCGCAAATGGGCGCGCGAAGTCATCAACGGAGCAAATGCGCAGACCGATCTGGAAAAGGCCCGCGCTATCTACAATCACGTCGTCGCAACCGTGAAGTACGACAAGAGCGGCAAAGGCTGGGGGCGCGGCGACATCTACTACGCCTGTGAAAACCGCCGCGGCAACTGTACTGACTTCCACGCTATCTTTATCGGGTATTCGCGCGCCGTTGGTGTGCCGGCGCGGTTTTCCATCGGGTTTCCGATTCCCGCGCAACGCGGCCAAGGCCGCATCGCCGGCTATCACTGCTGGGCGGAGTTCTTTGCCGAAGGCACTGGATGGGTACCCATCGACGCCTCTGAGGCCGCCAAAGATTCCGGCCGCCGTGAATACTTCTTCGGTGCCCTCGATGAAAACCGTGTTGAGTTTTCACGCGGCCGCGATCTCGTCCTCACCCCACCGCAGCAAGGCGAGCCCTTGAACTACTTCGTCTTTCCATACGCTGAAGTCGACGGCAAGCCGTACGCTGGAGTCGAGACAACGGTCACGTATCGCGATCTGGCCTGAAGCTTAGCGCCGCGCGGATGACGTCCGCCGCCACAAATAGTACACCGGGATTCCCGTAGCCACGATGGCGAGTCCGATCACCGATGGCCCGGGCGTGCTCAAGATCGTGTTCCCCACAAACCAGAACGCAATTCCCGCGAACGCCAGCGGTGTGACCGGGTACCCCCACATTCTGTATGGCCGCGGCAGATCCGGCGCTTTGCGGCGCAGCACCAACACCCCGAGCACCGCCATGCCATAGAAGATCCAGGCGGCGAAAATCACGTAAGAGAATAGAATCTCATACGACCCGGCAAGGGCCAGAACCGCCACCCAAACGCCCTGCACCACAATCGCGACGTGCGGCGTCTCAAAACGCGGATGTACATTGCCCACCGCGCGGAAGAACAGCCCGTCGCGCGCCTGCGCAAAGTAAATCCGGGCGAACGTAAGAATGGCGCCGTTGGCTGCCCCCGCAATCGAAAGCAGAACGGTGAGAGAAACCACCGTCCCGCCGATCGGGCCCATTGTGGTTTCCGCGACCGTAGCCGCCACGCGGTCCGCCCTTTCGATCGCGGGCACCGATAACACGCGCAGGTAAGCGAGATTGGCCGTGAGGTAAATCGCGATGAGCGCCACGGTTCCGAGCGCCAGCGCCCGCAGTATGTTTCGCTCGGGACGCTTCACCTCGCCGGCCACGAAGCTCACGCAGTTCCAGCCCTCGTATGCCCACAAGCAAGCGATCATGGCCACGCCGAAACTGTTCCACGAGAACGCCACTGGCGCCGTGGCCGCCGCCTCTGCGTGCCGCGGGCCGAGGAATGCGCTCACCACCACGACCGTGAGCCCCGCGAGTTTCAGAAAAGTGAAAACGCGCTGCACCCCCGCGCCCAGCCGCACCCCACGATAGTTCACCGCTGTGAGCACGGCGATCAGCAGCACGCTCGCCAACTTCGCTTCGATCCGATTGAGCTTGACGAAATACGAAAGATAAATGGAGAACCCGGCCGCCAGCGTCGCGACCGCGCCGGATTGAATCACCAGGAAACTTGACCACCCGCTGAGAAATCCCACCAGCGGCCCGTACGCTTCGCGCAGGTAAACGTACTGCCCTCCCGTCGCCGGCAACATTGCGCCCAGCTCTGCATACGCCAGCGCGCCGAAAAAGGTCAGCAGCCCGCTCACCGACCACACCGTGAGGATCAGTCCCACCGACGGCAAACTGCGCGCCACCACATTCGGCACCAGAAAAATCGCCGACCCGACGACCGTGCCAACCAGAATGGCGGTCGAATCCAGCAGGCCTAGTTTGCGTGGCAAATCCGCTTTGAGCATGTCTGGCAAGCCTAGCGCGGCACCCTGGGGGGAGGCAAGTTTGGAGTGCGCGAGTTCAGTTCGGCGCTGAGGTATCTCTAATGCCTCGCGGCGTGCGTTCCAACATCGCCAGAAACTTCGCGCGCAGCGCTTCCGCGGTCGCGTTGTCGGGCGTGATGACGAGAATCGTGTCGTCGCCAGCCAGCGTGCCCACGACCTCCGGCCACTCCTCCTCATCCAACGCGACTGCGACGGAATTGGCGTGTCCCGGAGACGTTTTCAGTACGATCAGATTCTGAGCCAGGCGAACGTCGTGCAAGAACTCCGCCGCCAGCGTCTCCATTGTCGGCCCGGCCTCGGACCGCGCGATCTGCCGGTAGCCCTCGGGCGTCTTCGCAAGGCCCAGCTCACGAATGTCGCGCGAGAGCGTGACTTGGGTCGCCGCGACGCCGAGCGCCTTGAGCTCCTGCGCCAGATCGTCTTGTGTGGAAATGGATTTCGCGCGGATCAGTTTGAGAATCTGCCCCTGGCGGAAGCTCTTACTCATACCCGCATCTGCGCCAGCCGCGCACGCGCTTCTGCCAGCGCCTGTGCTACCGCTTGTGGCCCCGTGCCACCCGGCACTTCGCGCGACTTCATCCCTTCCGCGGGATCGAGCAGCCGCGCCATCTGCTGCTGAAACTCCGGCGCGAACGCCGCAAGTTCCGCCGCCGTCCACTCCGCCGGTTTCTTGCCGCTCCGCACGCTTTCGAGCACCAGCTTCCCCACGATCTGATGTGCCCGATGAAACGGTACACCCGCGCGCGCGAGCGCTTCGGCCAAATCCGTCGCCACCACCCAACTCTCGGCAGCGGCCTCGCGCGGACGCCCCGCATGCAGCTTCACGGACTCCACGACAGCGCGGGCCATCTCTAGCGCACCAGCCACCTGATCCGCCGCCTCAAACAGCGGCTCCTTGTCCTCCTGCATGTCGCGATTGTACGTCAGCGGCAGACCCTTCATCGTCACCAGCAACGCGTTCAGGCATCCGATCACCCGCCCGCACTTCCCGCGAATCAGTTCGAGCGAATCCGGATTCTTCTTCTGCGGCATCAGGCTTGACCCGCTCGTGACCCCGTCTCCTAATTCCATCCAGCCGAACTCTTCGCTCGAATAGAGAATCCAGTCCTCGGCCAGCCGGCTCAGGTGCAGCATCGTTGTCGACGCGGCATAGAGGAAGTCGAGTACAAAGTCGCGGTCGGCCGAAACGTCCATGCTGTTGCGAGTGATCGCCTCGAACCCAAGATCGCGCGCGATGGCTTCACGATCGAACGGAAACCCGCTACCCGCCAGTGCGCCCGATCCCAGCGGCAGCACATTCGCCCGCCGCCGGGCTTCCGCAAAGCGCTCCGCATCGCGCGTCAGCATCTCGAAATACGCCAGCATATAGTGCGGCCACAGTACAGCTTGCGCGCGCCGCATGTGCGTGTAACCGGGAATCACGGCGTCGGGATATCGTCCCGCCAGATCCAGCAACGCCGCCGCAAAGTCCGCAATCAGCCCGCGCACGCGGTCGCACTCTTCCCGCAGCCAAAGCCGCATATCGAGCGATACCTGCTCATTGCGGCTACGCCCCGTGTGGATCTTGTCCGCCACGTCGCCCGCCCGTTCCTTGAGCTTGCGAATCACCAGCGTGTGGACGTCTTCGTCTGTCGAGCCGTCGAAAAATCCAGGTTCGCGCGCCTCCGTGCGAATCTGCTCAAACGCTTCGACGATTTGCTCCCTCTCGTCCGCCGTGAGAATTTCCACGCGCTCGAGCGCCCGCGCGAATGCCTGCGAACCACGAATGTCGGCGTCGATCAGCCGCTTGTCGAAATGCAGGGAACCGGAGAAGCGCTCGAAAACTTCGGAAGGCCCCGTCTCGAAGCGCCCTCCCCAGAGCTTCATGCTTGCGCCGCGGGCTTGCCCGCCTTCTTGGCTTCGAGGGCCGCTCGCACCTGTATCGGCAGCCCGATCAGGTTGATAAATCCGCGCGCGTCCTTCTGGTCGTAGCTCGCGCCCATCGTGAAGCTGGCAATGTCGAGCGAATAAAGCGAATATGGCGACTTCCGGCTCACCGGTTCCAGATTCCCCTTGTAAAGCCGCAGCGTCACTTCGCCCGTCGTTGTTGCCGATACCGTTTCGAAGAACGCATCCAGCGCCTCGCGCAGCGGCGTGAACCACAGCCCGTTGTAAACCATCTCCGCGTAATCGAGCGCCAGCCGTTGCTTGTAGTGCAGTGTGTTCTTATCCAGCGTGAGCGCTTCCAGTTCGCGATGCGCCGCCAGAATCAGCGTCCCGCCCGGCGTCTCGTAGCATCCGCGCGACTTCATCCCCACGAACCGGTTCTCTACCAGATCGATGCGCCCGATGCCGTGCGCGCCACCCAGCTTGTTAAGCTTTTCCAGCAGCGCGACGCCACTCAAACGCTCGCCATCGAGCGACACCGGCACGCCCTTCTCGAACCCGATCGTGACTTCCGCCGGCTTATCCGGCGCGTCCTTTGGGCTCTTCGTCAGCATCCAGATTTCATCCGGCGCTGCGTTGGCCGGGTCTTCCAGCGCCCCGCCTTCGTGCGAAATGTGCCAGATATTGCGGTCGCGGCTGTAAATCTTCTTCGTGGATTGCGACACCGGCACGTTGTGCTTGGCCGCATAATCGAGGGCATCCTCGCGCGAGTTGATGGTCCACTCCCGCCACGGTGCAATCACCGGCAACTGCGGCGCCAGCGCCTTGTACGTCAGCTCGAACCGGACCTGGTCATTCCCCTTCCCCGTGCACCCGTGCGACAGCGCGTCGCACCCCGTCCGCAGCGCGACCTCTACCTGCTTCTTCGCCAGCAGCGGCCGCGCAATCGACGTGCCCAGCAGGTACTTGTCTTCGTAGATCCCGCCCGCGCGCACCACGCGCCACAAATACTCGGTGACAAACTCCTCCCGCAGGTCCGCCACATAAACTTCCGACGCCCCCGTCTTGCGCGCCTTCTCCTCGAGCCCGGAAAGTTCGTCATCCCCCTGCCCGATATCACCGCACACCGCAACCACATCGCAGTGATAGTTCTCCTTCAACCAGGGAATGATGATCGAAGTGTCAAGTCCGCCCGAGTAGGCGAGAGCTACTTTTTTCGGTGTGTTCATAGGTGTTTGGTTTCAGGTGTCAGGTTTTAGGTGTCAGCGGCCCGCGCAGCTTTTGCGTTAGTCCGGTCAGCATGCGCCCTACTTCCGACGTCATTTCCAGCGCACGCCCGACATCATCGCTGGACACGTAAGCCAGTTCGACTGCAATCAGGAAGTGGGTTTCCAGCTCCATTAGCGATCCGTTCGCTATCGAAAGATGCCGGACGTAATCACCGAGATGTTCGCGCCCGTGGCCTTCGGCAATATTCGCTGGAATCGAAACCGCCGCCCGCTGGATCTGCCCGATCAATCCGTAAGTTTCGCTTTTCGGCAGCAGCTTCGCAACCCGATAGCTCTCGACCACGAGCGCCATCGCCTTCTGCCACACCCGGAGATCGCGATAGCTCCGTATCCGCGTATCTGCTGACACCTGAAACCTGGCACCTGAAACCTGCCTTTATCCCAACATCATCAGCAGCAGTGCCTTCTGTGCGTGCAACCGGTTCTCCGCTTGATCGAACACAATCGATTGGCCCGACTCGATCACTTCGTCGGTAACTTCCTCGCCGCGCTTGGCCGGCAGGCAGTGCATGAACACCGCATCCGGCCGCGCCTGCGCCATGAGCGCCTCATTCACCTGGTGCCCGGCGAAATGCTTGCGCCGTTTGGCCGATTCCTTTTCCTTACCCATACTGGTCCACACATCCGTGTAAACCGCGTTCGCGCCGCTAACTGCCACCGCCGGATCGTCCGTCACTTCCAGGCGCGCTCCCGATACCTCCGCCAGTCCCTCGGCCTGCGCCACAATCTCCGCATTCGGCGCGTAACCTTCCGGCGTCGAAATCGCGAAATCCACGCCCAGCCGTACCGCGCTCAGCATCAGCGAGTGTGCCACGTTGTTGCCATCGCCCACGAATGCGACCTTCAATCCCCGCAATTCGCCGAACCGTTCCTGCAATGTGAACACATCCGCCAGCGCCTGGCACGGATGATACAGATCGCTCAGCGCATTGATCACCGGCGCCGACGACCAGCCCGCCAGTTCTTCAATCGTAGTTTGCGAAAACGTCCGCGCGACAATCCCTTGCACCCACCGCTCCAGGTTCCGCGCGACATCCTTCAGCGGCTCGCGCGCCCCCACCGGCCCCTCGCTCACCACCGCGTCGCCACCCAGTTGCTTGATCGCCAGCTCAAACGTCAACCGCGTCCGCAGCGACGGCTTTTCAAACAGCAGGCTGATATACTTTCCGCTCAGCGCCCGTGCAAACTTCGCCGGTGCCCCCTTCACCTTCCCCGCGAGGTCCAGCAGGTACAACACCTCGTCATCGGTCAGATCCAGATCGCGCACCAAATCCTTCGCCGCCACTTGCGTGATCGGTTGAGCCGCTACCAGGGTTGCCACTGATCCAGAACCTCCCTCGGTGAATGTTTATTCACTTCTATGAATAATAATACAGAACGGAGCGCAGGCTGTCAATGTCCGATTTTGGGATTGGGTTTGTTTCGTGATTATCTACTTGACAACAATACAAGGAGCTGTCATACTACATCTAGAGATCGCATATGAATCTCATAGATGTCACCAAAAAGTTCGCAACCGCTGAAGCCTGCAACGATTTCATCGAATCGATGCGCTGGCCGGATGGCGTTACCTGCCTTAGCTGCGAGAGCAAGAAAGTCACTAAGTACACGAAGCAGGAAGGCTCTCGAACGCGGCCCAACCCGAAGACCGGCAAGCGCGAAGTGAAGGTGGTTCCGGCGCGAATCCTCTACGTCTGTCTTGACTGTGGCTTCCAGTTCTCCGCAACTACCGGCACTCTCTTTAACGATAGCCATTTGGAACTTGAGAAGTGGTTCATGGCCGTGGCCCTGATGGTCAACGCGAAAAAGGGGCTGAGCGCGCTGCAAATCAAACGCGATCTCAGCGTGGCATACAAGACCGCGTGGTATCTGAATCATCGCATCCGCAAGGCGATGGAACTGCTGGAGGCCGCAAATGACGAACCGCTGAAAGGTACGGTGGAAATTGATGAAACCTACATCGGCGGCAAGTACGATGAACGACGCAAGCGCGCACGCTGGGACAAGGAGCCGGTATTCGGAATGGTCGAGCGCGACGGGCGGGCGAAGACGTTCCACGTTCCGCAGATCAATCGATTCCATGTGATCGAAAAAATCCAGGACAACATCGCGATTAACACCGACCTGGTTTGCACGGATGAGAGCCAGATGTACAAGCGCATGCCGATCAATGTTCAACGGCACAAAATAGTGAACCATTCGGCAAAAGAATTCGTGCGCGGGGACGTTCACACCGGGACGATTGACGGCTACTGGGGCTTGCTGAAGCGCGGCATCATCGGCTCATACCATCAGATCTCGATAAAACATCTGCACCGCTATCTCGCTGAATTCCAGTTCCGGTGGAACAATCGCAAGGCGCAAGACATATTCGTGATCGTGATCGCGGCGCTCGTGATAGGGCGCGCACTGACGTACAAGGAACTGATTGCGTCCGTGGATGCGCAGCCGGATTCTGGCCCTCAGGTTTCATTGGACGAAGAGCCGTTCTAGGCGCTCTTCCCTTTGTCAAGTTCCGTAACGGCTGATCTGCGACGGCGTGATATACTCTCTGGCCGAAAGGAGAATCGGCGATGGCAAAATATCACACGAACTCGCCCGAATATCCACCGAAACACAGAAACGTGCATCACGATCATGAAAATTGCCCAGATGGGAAAAGAATCAAAAAGGAGCACCGAATAGAGGGAGACGGGAATAAACCGCTCTGTGACGAATGTAAAAAGCTCTAGATCATTCGCTTGCGGAACGTGATTTCCCAGTGCGGCCCTGTCAATTGATTAGTTTCTAAAACGTCCCAGACGCGACGAATAGAGAGCACTGGCAGTCTATCCTCAATACAGGCGGCGGCAGCTCGCAATCCGGCACTTAGGTCGCCGTAGAACGCAACAGTCGGCTCCGGGTAGCTATGGCCCGGACTGCCCTCGCATGACTCATAAGTCTCAATGCCGTGATCCTGGAGGCATTTAACGGCCTGACGAATACCGGGATCTATCTTCCCCGGCACAGGCGGCGCTGGCGGCGGCTCATCCCGCCGCTCAGCAAGCATCGCTCGCGTGGTTCCAGGGAGAAGCCCCCTCGTGTTTACTTTTACGTCAGGATCGGACGTTCGTTGCAGTTTTTTCGGCATTTCGACTTCGACCCCTTTGCCGGTACAATTTTACAAAGGATGGATTTGCTACATGAGGGCGCTGGTTTTATTTCAGCTCATTGTCGGCATAGCGTGCTACGCGCAACAGGCGAAACGGGCCGACTCGACCGGCTATCTTCGCGGCCCATTTGTCCTAAAGAGTCCTGCATCGCTCGGCCCTGGATTTCTTGGCCACGACATACGGTCTGTCATAGCCGCTTTAGAGAAAGCATCGCCAGGACCAAAGTCTGAATTCGAAACCACTGAGCACTATGAGACGCGTGTTGCTTCCTTCATGGGTGCGCAGCAGCAGTACGTATTTGTCAACGATCCTGTGGCAGACGCTCATCCCGTGGATGATTACAATAATGCCGGAGCATTTGTATATGACGCTGATGGACAGGCGGTAACGCGCACCATCAAACTGAGTTCCTACGGTAGTGGTAGATTCGTGCTTCGAAGCAGCACAACGGCTGCTGGGCAGTACGTTGGGTCAAATGCATTTGGTGTTCACACGCTAGTGCATCGGTATATTAAGAATGTCTACGGGATAAGTATCCGTGACAGGGGCGACCTGATCGAAACAGAGAACATATGTGCCAATGTGCCAGACTGTCATATGGACGGTGATTGGTTCATTAGGATCAGAGTCCCAATGGAGCCAACAGAGGCCATGGCTTTGAAGGATAGCCTCAGAATCGCTCTAGTGTGTACAGTGTCCGGGTCGGAGATCACGCGAGACGACCAACTCACCGAAGCTACGGTCAGCGAACCGAGAGAAATTCAATGGCACGATAGAGCTCTTCCTGTCAGGCTCGATAAACTGTGGGTCTTCGAGCGGCGCACGGGACGCATCCTATTGACCCTTGGCGGCGCTCCCGGCCAGTAGAAAACGTGGTCACCCGCGCGCGGGTAGTTTTTTCTTCTTTCGCTTCCACTTTTCTAACGGACTTGGCGGAAGCGCACTCTTGGTTTCACGGGGTGCCCAAAGGCAGCATACGCCCATGGTCTGATGCTTTGCAAGGCATTGATCGGGGTGGGCAGGCGAACGCATCCAGAAAATCCGCAAGTAGATCAAAATCGTTAGAATGGTCTCTTAAAACGAAAAGCCCGGCGCGAGGCCGGGGCTTCTCGATGTAGACTTCAGACATCTCATCGTAAGCCCTCCATCTAGCCGGATGCAAGGGATCGATGCCGCAACGTCCGAACCTTCCACTGGAAGCGCAGGCCGAAATTGAAAAGGCGAGAGAGCGAGTACTCTACACGCGGCTTGCTTATAATCTCCTGTTCGGGCTTGGTTCCATTGATCCTGGTGCCAGCTATCCGGTTCTACGCAAACCGGCCATTTTGAAGCTCGAACTTCAAGAGTATTCCTCTGCCTTATTTGATGCAGAGGCGAGGTATTACAGAAAGCACGCACGAGACGACGCCGAATTGCGGTCATGGCTTGAGGCACTTGCGTCACATATAGTCGCAGAGGTGAGCCAGGAGATTTCTGGACCGCTACATAACTTTCATTGCCCACCTTCGGAGCGAATGGACACAATCACAAAAGCCCTCGAACAGCGCGCTGACCACTGGGTAAGCGCGGCGCAGAAAGATCCTTCCCCAGCGACACTCCCGAAAGGGCATGAAGCCCTTACGCGATCTCCGAAACTAGTGTCTGCTCACACGGCGATTCACACCGTCGTATTCCAACCTTCGCAACCTCCAGCGCAAGCAGACCCGAGTTCTGCCCTTCATGCACCCCAACCTTCCATCGTCACGCCACAACGAAAAGGAGACATCACGCTGTTGGCCTCAAAGCGCGCTGTGAATTTTAAGATTGCCGAACAATACCTCGGCATATCGGAGCGGCAGCGGCAGAAGCTCATGAAGCAGGGAATTTTGGCGGTTGAAGGGAAAGGACACAACCGAAAAATAACCGTGGAATCCCTCAAAGCCTATCTTCCTCCAGAAAACGCGAACAAACCCGAACAAACCCGAACTGACCCGAAGTAGGCCGAAGCTCCCCGTCTTTTCTATCATTTACCGACGTATAGTCATGCTCTATTCTTGAAGTCGTTAGGAACAGACTTAATGAAGAAAATAAGAAGATCATCCTCGCAACGCGAGCCGACTGGCGCTGCGGGGAAGTAGGTCGCAAGGTCCGGTCCGACCGTGAATCGGACCGGATATGTGGCTGGCAACAAGCATCGCCTGCGGACCGGCTTGCGACGGTTCGCATTCTGGAGGGTGCGTAGCCGGTGCTGCTACGGGCCTTATAAGCCCTGAATATTCCTTGGCCGGAATTCGGTTCGACTCCGACGCCCTCTTCTCAATGCCATTCTCAGTATACAATGGTCCCGTGGGCCAAATCCCCAAAGTGCCAAAGGAACAATTCGAGCAGGTCATCCGCGCCCTCCTCAATACGCCGCCGATGCCAATGGCCGACATACCGCGTAAGCGCGAATCAAAACGGAAGCGAACCGCGAAACGGAAGTAGATCAGCGTTTCTTGCCTGAGACTCTCTCCGCTTCTCGAATAGCTGCTCCTGCAGCACGCACTCCATACAGGGCCTTGAGTGCTCCCATCGCTACGCGCTTTGTGCTAATCCGAATTCCGAACTGCGCCCATTTGTAGTCATATCGGGCGAAGCTGGTACCGCCAGTAACCGTAGGAAGATTGAAGTGACGCGGCATTCGATTGTGGCCTCGCTTGGATCCACAATAGATTGTGCGTCTAGCTTGTCGTTGTTGTCAAGTAGATAATCACGGTTTGTTTTGAAAAAAACAAAAAAATCAGTGCAAGTGCTGGTTTTGAAGGCTGTTACGAGTGGAAGGCATCCTGCTTTCAGGATATCACCAGAGGCAACGCGAGAGTATCTGTCGGCTTTGCGGAAATTGTGGAAGAGGGAACGGAGGACGATCTCAAGCTAGCGCTTGCGCCAGATCGGACTTAGCGAAGACTCGTCCGAGTACGCCGGGGCGTTGCGGATTTGGCGTGGCGAGAGTCGATAGCATGAGCCAAAGCCTCGAGAGCCTGGATTCGCGTTTCTCTTTCGGCCGGAGTTGCAGTATCGAGCTAGCGCTGGACAATCGCACCAAGCTTCTTCAACACTGCTGGATTAGAACGCTTTGCAGCCCGGTTTTATCATGCTTCCGCTGCGGTAAAATGACGGGCAACGTGGTACATCTGGGCAAATGCGGCAACTTCTTCTCATAACCCTTGCCAGCACATCGCTTTTGGCGGCTTCGCCCGACTACAAACGGGCCCTCCACCTGTACAACCGCACCGAGTACGACGCCTCGCTCCAACTGCTGTTGCGGACGAAGCAGCCCGATGCCGCCGCCCTGCTCTTGATCGGCCAGAACTACTTCATGATGGGTGACGCCAATCGCGCGGCAGGGGTACTCCAACAGGCCGTCACCGCTGATCCGAACAACTCGGACAGTTACCTCTGGCTCGGGCGCGCCTATGCGCACCAGGCCGAGGCGGCCAGCATGTTTAGTGCATTACCGCTCGCCACCAAGTCCCGTCAGAACCTGGAGAAGGCCATCGAACTCGATCACAAGAACATCGAAGCCGCCAACGATCTTTTTGAGTTCTACCTCGAAGCTCCCGCGTTTATCGGTGGCGGAATGGAGAAAGCCACTCGCCTGGCCGCTCAAATCGCCGAACTCGACGCTGCGGAAGGAGAATACGCCCAGTCAGAGATCGCCCGGAAGAAGAAGGATTTCGCCCAGGAAGAAGTCCACCTGCGCCGCGCCATGGAACTCGCGCCGCGCCAGGTGGGGCGGGTGATCGACCTGGCCAAATTCCTCGCCAAGCAGGGCCGCTTCGAGGAATCCGAGAAGATGTTTCAGGCGGCCGAAAAGGTCGATCGCCACGCGCCCAAAATCCTTTTCGTCCGCGCCCAAGCCTACATAGAAGCGCGCCGCAACGTCGAGGTAGCCAGGAATCTGCTAGAACGGTATTTGTCCGCGCAGCTCACACCTGACGATCCGCCGCGCTCCGACGCGCGCAAGCTGCTGCTACAAGTCTCGGGCGGCTAATGAATATCAGTGAAGCGTTAAACTTCAGCGCCGAGTCTCTTCGCGCCAATCCCATCCGCTCGCTGCTCACCGGCCTCGGCATGGTCATCGGCACGGCGTCGGTGATCCTCGTCGTCACGATTTCGCTCACCAGCCGCGAATACATTCTCGAACAAATCGAAGGTGTCGGCTCGAACCTGGTCTACGCCCAGGCCCAGATCGGCAATGAGCTGACTTCCACGCAAGTGGACGCCGACTACGTCAAACTCGCCGACGTCGAAGCCGTGCGCGAGCAGTTGGCCGGGCGCATCACCGCCGCCTCCGCCATCATGAACACGTTCGATCGCATGCGCATCGATGGCAAAGACCAGGACGTGCAAGTGATCGGCACCGACGAGTTCTACAAGCCCGTGCGCAACATGATCGTGCTGGCTGGCCGTTTTCTCGATTCCAGCGACGTCGCGCTCCGCCAGAAAGTGTGCCTGCTCACCGACAAACTCGCCCGGCGCCTGTACGGCAGCCGCTCCGCCGCGATCGGCAACGTGATCAAGATCCATGAACTCCAGTTCACCGTTGTCGGCGTCTTCAAGGAAAAAACCGAGACATTCGGCCAGTCGGAACTGGGAGCCGAAACCATCCTGATCCCCATCACCGTCATCCGCTACTTTACCGAAGTGGAGCGCATCGATCCCATGGATGTGCAGGTCAAGTCAGCGAACGATGTCGAGGCCGTCACGCAGCAAATCAAGCAGATTCTCGAGAGCCGCCACCGCCCCGGCGCCATCTACAAGGTGCAGAACCTCGTGGACATTCTCGCTGCCGCGCGCAAGATCGCTACCATCCTCAGCCTAGTCCTGGTGCTGGTCTCGGCCATCGCCCTCATTATCTCGGGCATCGGCATCATGAACATCATGCTCGTGACGGTGACCGAGCGCACGCGCGAAATCGGCATTCGCATGGCCGTCGGCGCTTCGCGCAGCGAGATTCAGTTGCAGTTTTTGACCGAAGCCGTGCTCATCAGCCTCGGCGGCGGCGTGCTCGGCATCCTGGTGGGCGTCTCGCTTCCCCTAAGCGTGCAGCTCTTCGTCGACAACCTCAAGATCCCCGTCTCACTCACGTCGATTATCATCGCCTTCAGCGTCTCGTGTGCAGTGGGTTTGATCTTCGGAATGCTGCCGGCAAACCGCGCCTCGCGTCTCAACCCCACCGACGCGCTACGCTATGAGTAGAGTGACTCGATGACGCCCAAGACCCTCTTGTCGCTTGAGGAATTCGCGGCCCTGCCCGGTGACGGCATGAAACACGAGCTGAACGAAGGGGAGCTGATCACGATGCCGCCACCGAAGCCGCGCCACGGCGATTGCCAGTTGACCTTGGGCTCAGCCCTTCGAGAGTTCGTGACGGCTCACGATCTCGGCAAGGTCTTCACCGAAAGCGGCTATCGCCTCACCCCGCACACCGTCCGTGGCCCGGATGTTTCCTTCGTCCGTAAATCCAGATTGCAGAACCCCGATGAGTACTTCGATGGCGGCCCCGACCTGGCTGTGGAGATCGTTTCGCCCGGCGATGACGCCTCCGACCTGCGCGAGAAAATCAGACAGTATCTGAATGCGGGGACATCGGCGGTGTGGGTCATCTACCCGCGCTCCCGCCAGATCGAGATTCATACACCAGATAAGACGATCCAGACGCTCGGAACTGAAGATGCGCTGGAAGCGCCTGGCCTGCTCCCCGGTTTTCAGCTCCCAGTGCGCACGATCCTAGAGTAGTAGTTCCCCTAACACCTAGTACCTAAAACCTAGCACCTGCTCTTCACACCCACTCGAGCGCGCCCTTCTTCCATGCCCAGATGTACCCCACGATCAGGATCGAGAGGAACACGGCCACCTCGGCCACGCCGAACCAGCCCAGCGACCGGTACTTCACGGCCCACGGGAAAAGGAAGATAGTCTCCACGTCGAAAATCACGAACAGAATCGCGATGATGTAAAAGCGGACGGTGTAGCGCCCGCGCGAGTCCGAAGCCGCCTTGATCCCGCACTCGTAGGCTTCCAGCTTCGCCTGAAATGGCGAAGAGGGCCGGATCCACTTGGCGAGAATGATCGTGACCACCGGGAACGCGATTGCGATCGCCAAGAAAATGAAGATCGGGATATAGCCGCTCGGCATGGCTGAGATCATAACATAACGGGCAAACGGCGAACGCGGCCGCTCGCCGAAATGCAGAGTCGCATCTTTCCGTGGGCTATCATGGCCCCATGAAGCTTACCGCCATCCTTTGCCTGGCCACTGCCGCCCTGTTTGCCGCCGATACCCTCGATGTCTTCGGACGCTCGTGGAGCGTTCCCGTGATGGCGGATTGGAAGGTGGAGCAACAAGATGGCGTCCAGGTGCTCCGTTTGGTGGAGCACCGCGGGCCGCTGCCGGGGCCGCGGCGGCCGATCCAATTTGCGCTCACGGAGGTGCTCGAGTACGCGAGCCTCACGCTCGAAGCCGACGTCAAGCCGCTCGGAAGTTCGCTGTTGATTGTTTTCGCGTACCGTGATGCCGCCCACTTCGACTACGCGCATCTCTCGGTCGATACGGGCGCGAAGCAGCCCGTTCACAACGGCATCTTTCACGTGTATGGCGGCGAGCGCGTGCGCATCAGCTCGGAGCAGGGTCCCGCGGCATTCCCGGCTACCGGACGCTGGTATCACGTGAAACTGACCCACAACGCGCACGCCGGAACGGTGGACGTCACAGTCGATGGCCAGCCGGTGCCCGCACTCCACGCCGTGGACTTCAGCCTCGCGGCCGGCAAAACAGGCCCCGGTTCGTTCGACGAGACGGGCGAATTCAAGAACGTCAGGATCGGTACAACGCGCTAAGGCTTTGCTGAAAAAATAACGCCCACGCTCGTCGTGCTCCCCGCGGGTGACGCCGTGGCCACCACCTTGCGTTTGCTGGCAGCGTCTTCGCCGGTCACCATGGCAAACCCGGTAGTGGAAGCCGTCGTCACCTTCATTCCGGCTTTCTTCAGTGCCTCCTCATAAAACTGCCTAACCTGGTCGACCGAGTCGTTGGTGGTGAAGCGGAAGCTGCCACTGGTTCCCTGCGCATTCTGCGCGCTGTATACGCCCTGCGGCGTGGTACCGCTGTAGACCGGCACCCAGTCAGGCGTCTTCTCGTTGGTCCCGAACTTCACCGAGCCCTCGCTCGACTTGACCTCGAACGACCCTTGGTCGCCGCTGGCGTTCGCGTTGATCTCCGACTTTTTGCCGTTCTGCTCGAAAACGAACCTGCCCTTCTGCGCGTCCTGAAAATTCACCGTCACAGTCTCGCCGGTTTTCTTGTTGCGCACGGTCATCGTGCCTTTGTCTTCGTCGGTCGAAACAATCTCGATATCCGGATTAGCCAACGCCGCCAGACGCGCCATGGCATACGCCGGATTGTGCTGCGCCGTATGCACCATTTGCCGCGCCTTGAAAACCACCAGGCCAAAGACCAGCGCGCCGATGACGATCAAACCGCCGCAACCGGCCAAAACCCACACCAGCGGACTGGTCTTAGTGGAAGCTGCCTGCACCGATGCCGGCGCAGCCGATGGTGGCGTCGCTGCCGGTGCCGGTCCAGGCGCCAGCGGCCCGCCTGCTATCGGCGTACCACAATTTCCGCAGAACGGCCCCTGCACCTGGGCGCCACACTTCGTACAAAAAGCCATCTCACCCCCTTAACAGGGTCTAAGATTACGAAACTGGGCGGCGGATGGCAAGTCATCGTCAACTCCGGATCAACGATTAGTACGCAAGTACTACAACGAGTCCCTACGCGGGCTGCATGGGTGATTTGGCCCATAGATCACGCATTTTTTCGCTGCGAATCCGTTTCGTTTCTATTACAAATCCAGCGTTCGGTGGCACATACACCGTGGCCAGTGGATTGCACCGTAACCACCCACAAAGTTGGAGCTTCCATGGACTTTAACCAGTCACCACTGCTAGTCATCTGGGAAGTCACGCAGGCTTGTGATCTGGCTTGCGTGCATTGCCGCGCCTCTGCCAACCCCGAGCTTAATTCTGGCGAACTCACCACCGACCAGGGATACCGGTTGCTCGACGAGATCCGCGCTTTTGGTGACCCGCTGATGGTCTTTGCGGGTGGTGACCCGCTCAAGCGGCCCGACATTTTCGATCTGATCCGTCACAGCGCGGGCTTGGGATTGCGCACTAACGTCACTCCGAGCGCAACGCCCCTGCTGACCGCGAGCATGATCGACAAGTTCAAGAGGAATGGCGTTTCGCGAATGGCGATCAGCATCGATGGCCCCGACGCCGCGACGCACGACGGTTTCCGTGGTGTGCCGGGAACTTTCGACAGGGCCATGTTTGCCCTGCGCCATGCCCGAGATATCGCTCTGGATACACAGTTTCAGACCACCGTCACGCGGCGCAACGTGAACAAACTGGCGCAGGTGGCCGAGCTGGTCGCCGATGTACGCTCGCGCATGTGGAGCTTGTTCTTTTTGGTGGTGACCGGCCGGGCGCTCGAAGAGGACGATCTGACCGGCGAAGAATACGAACGCGTGTTCGAGTTCATGTACAGCATTTCCAAGATCGCGCCCTTCGACGTCAAGACCACCGAAGCCATGCACTACCGGCGCTTCGTGGCCCAGCGGATGAAGGCCGAAAACGGCGCTTCAGCGGAAACCATCAACACCAGGGGAGCGGTCTGGAGAACGTCCGGCGTCAGCGACGGCCGCGGTTTTGTATTTATCTCGCACACTGGTGAGATCTTCCCCAGCGGTTTTCTGCCAATATCGGCAGGTAATGTGCTCCAGGATTCGTTAGTCCACGTTTACCGCGATTCCAGCCTGTTTCGCATTTTGCGCGATACCGAGCAACGCGAGGGCAAGTGCGGCATGTGCGAATACCACAAGATCTGCGGTGGTTCGCGCGCCCGTGCTTACGCGCTCACCGGAAACTACCTGGCCGAAGATCCGCGCTGCGTTTACCAGCCGGTGATGGCATTGGCCGCGCGTTAGCAGCGGCTCAGGTCAAACGCTAAGCTCCTTCCGCAAATCATCGATACGCTGCTCCATGACCGAGCAGCACATGCACCCGGGCCTCGGATAGGGTGCGATGATCACGTCCGATCGCCCCGCCACGTCGCCGGCAGGTGTGAGTGTGGGCAGCTCCCGGTACACCCACTGCATGAGTGGTACTCCCACCAACCACATCAACCCGATTGCCCAATGGCCACGCAACGCCAGGTAGGCAAGTCCCCCGGCGTAAGCAACCCACGACAGATAGATGAGCGATATCAAGACGCGTTTGCGCATGACGTTCCTTTCATGGATGGCTGAATTCCTGCGCGCGCGGCACCAGTTCCAGATACACGCGGTCGGGCAGGTTGGTGTGCCAATGGCCGCTCCAGGCGGCGAATCCGTAAACTCCGAAGAATATGACTGCAATGCCCGTTGCGATGGCCCAGGCCGGAACAGGATAACCCTTTCCCGGCGAGAGAATCAGCGCGCGGTCAACGGGACATGCGGCGGCACATTCGAGGCAACCGGTGCACTCGGCTGACTGGATGCTGACCAGCCGGTCCACCGGCAACAATGACGGGCATGCACGAGTGCACTTGCCGCAATCGATGCACAAGCTAGTGCTACGGCGGATACGCAACGGGCTGGCCATCGAAACCAAGCCCAGTAGGGCTCCGTACGGGCAAAGATACCGGCACCAGAAGTTCTGTACGAAAACCGAGAGCACCACCAATACCGCCAACGTGACGGCACCGGTGACTCCAAGATAGCGAAAGAAATTCATGAGCTTCACGTCGGCGACTAACCCGTACGGCCCTTCGAGAAAGGCGCGAATGGCTGCGACGGACATGTTCAGAATGGCGTAGGCGAAGAAACCCAGCAGCAAATATTTGAGTGCGCGGAGGCAGAGATCGAGCCGGCGCGGGAGCTTCAAGTTCTTCTTGAAGGTGTCCCGGCCCAGCCGCCACAAATACTCGGAGATGGTTCCCACCGGGCAGAGCCAGCTACAAAATGACTTGCGAAATAGCCAGGAAATCGTAAGGAAGGCAATGAGCAGAAAGAGTCCGGCAGGATGCACGCGCGGCAAGGCGCCGGTCTCGACCAAAACCTTTAGATTCATCAGGGACGCGATCGGCAGCCAGCCCTCCACCCCCGGCGGCCGCACAACCTGCGTCGCATGCCCGCCCGATTCGTAGTACTCGACGAAACGCACGAACTGGAATCCGATCCACACATTGAGCGCGAGGAACGCCAGTTGGACCGCCCGGCGCAGCCGCTGCGAGTAATCGCGCGGCGCGCGGCGGAACGTCTTCTTCTTCGACTGCGTGATTTCGCACGGCTCAGCCAGGGCCGGCATGTCTTCTCCCCCAGGTGGAGACTGGGGCCTGCACAGTACGTGCCATATCGAGTGTCTATTGAATTCAATGAGTTAGATGCCTGTATGATCATCCATGGGTGATATCCCCCTACTCTGCCGGCTGCTGCTGCGTTAGGCAGTGGAGCGTGCCGAAGCCGAGGACCAGATCGACGGCGTGGATGCCCACAACGGCGCGGTCCGGGAAAAGATCGGCGAGGATGCCGAGAGCGATGCGGTCGTTGGGGTCGTTGAAGGTGGGGACGAGGACTGCGGCGTTTGCAATGAAGAAGTTAGCGTAGCTGGCGGGCAGGCGGTCGCCCTCGAAAGTCAGCAGCGCGGGCATGGGGAGTGCGACGATTTCTGGTTTGGAGCCGTCTTCGAGCCTTAGGTCCTGGATGCGGTCCCAGTTTTCCGCGAGTGGGCGGTAGTTTACGTCTTTCGGATTGTTCTCGCGGATCAGCACGATGGTTTTTGCGTTGACGAAGCGGCAGAGGTCATCAACATGGCCGTGCGTGTCGTCTCCGGCGATGCCGTGTCCTAACCAAAAGATGTTTGTAACGCCGAGGTTTTTCCGAAGCGCTGTTTCAAATGCGTTACGGCCGAGGCCCGGGTTACGAATCTGTTTCCTTCGCGAGAGGTAGCACTCTTCGGTGGTGATGAGCGTGCCGCGGCCGTTGACCTCGATGCCGCCGCCTTCCAGGATGAACGGACGTCCGTTCGCTTGGGCATCGAATAAGCGCTTGCGCAGGTGGCGCGCGGCGGTCTCGGGGACGCGGCGGTCCTTCTGCCAGTCCGGATACTTGGCCCATGCGTTGAAATGGAAATGCACGATAGCGGTTTCGATCTGGCTCTCCACACATCGGCGGACGAACACCGGGCCGCTATCGCGCGTCCAACTACGGTTGGTCGGATGCTGGATGAACTCGACGCGGCGCACATCAACGCCCGCGCGGGTCAAGTAGCGGCGCGCGCCCGCTTCGTCCTTCGCGGAGTTCACCATCAAGCGAACGGTTTCGCCCTGAGTGATCTTGCGCACGATCTCGGTGTAGACCCAGCGAATGGTATCGAGCTTATCGGGCCAGTCGGCCGGGTGGTTCGGCCGGGCGAGCCAAGTAGCTTCGTGCGTTTCCCATTCGGCCGGCATGGAGAAGCCGAGCGAAGCGGGAGTCTCGCCGGCGGCGGTGCGTGATTGCGCCATACGACGAGCATAAATGTCTCCGCGAGATCTGTCCATTTTTGATGCGTGTGTTTTAAAGTAGAAGAGATCCCTCAAACGCAATCATGGCCAAGACTACGAACTCGCATCGCCGCTATCGCGAAGACATGTCCGAAATGCCGGACTGGATGAAGCAGAAGAAGTGCCCGAACCGCCACAAGTACCTGGCGGGGCAGCGCATTCTTCCCAAGAATCTGACGGGTAAGGAAAAGCTTCCGGACGTCATCGACAACGCGTTCCTCGCGTACAATGGCGCGCGTCTCCGGGAGAGCTGCCAGCTTTTCACCGGGAAGATGCTCGAGCCCGATGTGACGATCGGGATGAGCCTTTCGGGCGCGCTGACGCCGGCGGGGCTGGGATGCTCGTCGATCGTGCCGCTGATCAAGGCGGGCTTCGTGGATTGGATCGTCTCGACGGGCGCGATTCTCTACCACGATATGCATTTCGCGCTGAACTATCCGGTGCATTCGGGCAGCTTCAAGATGGACGACACTGAGCTGCGCGACAACGACATTGTGCGCGTGTACGACGTGCTGCTGGGTTACAGCGACTGCCTGATGGCCACCGACGAGATTCTGCGCAATATTATCGTGCAGCCGGAATTTCAGAAGGAGATGGGCACAGCCGAGCTGCATCACCTACTCGGGAAATACGCCGCGGAGTGGGAGCGGAAGGCGAAGCTGAAGGATGTCTCGGTGCTGGCGGCGGCGTATCGCGCGGGCGTGCCCTGCTACACGTCGTCACCGGGCGATTCGACCATCGGGATGAACGTGGCGGGTGTGGAGCTGCGCGGCAACAAGCTGCGGCTCAACCCAGCAATCGACGTCAACGAAACGACGGCGTACGTGCTCGCGGCGAAGCGCTCCGGCGGCAAGAGCGGCGTGGTTTTGTGGGGCGGCGGCAGTCCCAAGAACTTCATGCTGCAAACGGAGCCGCAGATTCAGGAAGTGCTGCGCATCAAGGAGTTCGGCCAGGACTATTTCCTCCAAGTGACTGACGCCCGGCCCGACACCGGCGGACTGAGCGGCGCGACGCCGAGCGAAGCAGTAAGCTGGGGCAAGGTGGACCCGGATCGGCTGCCGGATGCGGTGGTGTGCTACACCGATACCACGATCGCCATGCCGCTCCTTACGCATTACGCGCTGGCCCGGCACAAACCGCGCAAGCTGCGGCGCCTCTACGACCAGCGCGGCAAGATGATGGAGGCCCTGACCAAAGAGTACTTCGCGCACAACAAAGTGACGATGCTGGATGGGTCGCGCCCCAAGTTCGCCTGAGCGATGACTGCCAAACAACTGCAAGCCGTAGCGAAGCAGCACGGCACGCCGGTGGTGGTGATTGACCACGAGGTGATTCGCCGCAACTACGCGAACTTTCGGCGGCACCTACCGAAAGTGCAGGCTTACTACGCGGTGAAGGCCAACCCGGCTCCGGAGATTGTGCGCACGCTCTACAAAGCGGGCGCGAGCTTCGACGTGGCTTCCCTGCCCGAGTTTCTGCTGGTGCATGAAAACATCGAGCACCTGCCCGCCAAGGAGCGGCAGGATTTCATCTGGGACAAGATTATCTATGCGAATCCCATCAAGCCCAAGGAAACGCTGGAAGAGCTCGATCAGTACAAGCCGCTGTTGACTTATGACAATCCCGAGGAGCTGGCCAAGATTAAACGCCACGCACCGCATGCGGGCCTGGTGCTGCGCTTGCGCGTTCCCAATACGGGTTCGATGGTGGAGCTGTCTTCAAAGTTCGGCTGCGACACGAGCGAAGCGGTAGATTTGATTCTCGAAGCGTTCCGCATTGGACTCGTGGTGGAGGGCCTGAGCTTCCACGTGGGCAGCCAATGCACGAACTTCCAAAATTTCGTACAGGCGCTGAATATGGCGGCGGCAGTGATGGAGGAGGCGCGGTCGCGCGGCCACGAGATCAAGATTCTCGATATTGGCGGCGGCTTTCCGGTCCGATACGATGCGCACGTGAAGCCGTTCGGGGACCTCGCGCGGAAGATCAACGCGGAGATCGGGCGGCTGTTCGATAAAGACATCGAAATCCTGGCGGAGCCCGGCCGGTTCCTTGTCGCCACGGCGGCGACGGCGGTAGCGCGCATCATCGGAAAGGCTGTGCGCGACGGCAAAACGTGTTACTACATCGACGACAGTGTGTATCACACGTTTTCCGGCATTATCTTCGACCACTGCCAATATCACATCAAGGCGTTCCGCAAGGGCGCGACCGAGATCTCGACGGTGTTCGGGCAGACGTGCGACGGCATGGACACGATTTCGCAATCCGAAGAGTTGCCGCAGCTAGAGATTGGCGACCTGGTCTACTCGCAAGATATCGGCGCGTACAGCAATGCGTCATCCACGTGGTTCAACGGGTTTGCACCGGCGAAAGTTGTGCACGTGAACGAACTATGAGTGCGCCATCGTTTTAGGGCGCAGTACTCAAACCAGTGCCATCGGGCAAGTCGCCCGGCGGCAAGGACGAGAACACCGGAAACGCCTCGGCATTCAAAGAAAGACTGACGATGGGAACTGTCGACGTGATTTGTATCGAACCAGTGAATGTACTCGCGAGCTTGAATAGGCAGCCTGTGGAGCAGCTCACGTTCGCTGCCCCGTGCGCCATGGAAGGCAGATTGAAAGTCGTACTGCCCTGAGACGCACCGGTTTTCGCATCAAGCGCGGTGATCGTGACCTCTGCGGGCTGTGTGGTCGGGTTGGCCCAGGCCACGCCAGTATGGGTCTCGGCAAACGTTACGAACTCCCTGGCGGGTGCGACCATGGCATTCACTCCGGCTTCGCCCTGAGGCACCGCACTACCGTTGTAAAGCCGGTAAAGTAAACTCGCCTTGATAGGCCCGGAGCATTGCGCTTCCGCCCAGCCACCAACCACCGATGCACTTGCGGCAGCCTGGGTCTGCACATGAATACTGGCCCCCGGTTCCAGATTGTCGGTTCGGCTCGAAACCGTGCCGCCAGCGAAGGGAACCGCCAGAGCAGCTCCCGAGTCAGACAGAAATGTTGTCGTGCAGCTCACGCTTTGTGGTGAGTAGTTCAGGTACGTCAGAGTGGTCTGATAGCCACCTCCGAACGCCAGGTGAGAGAAGAAATAGGTAGGAGTCAACGAGAGTTGTGCCGAGATATTGGTCCAAGTCACTGTGTCGCTCGAGGAGGGCGCTGCCCCGGAAAGCGTGATGTTCGTGGTGACGGAACTGACAGGAGCGAAAGTGATGCTACCGGTTACCAGTGCGGTTCCGCTCCGGATCTGAAACTTTGGGCAGGTCAACACTGTTGAAGAGCCGGGCCCTGTGGACAAAGACAGGCTGGCCGTCGCAGCTCCGGTTACACCACAACTCATCGAGACACTCACTCCGACGATGGTCGGCAGGCCGCTCAGCGTTGCGAGGGTCATGGAGCCGGAGCGTGACACCTGACCGGCACCGCCGGACTCCACGATGTTTCCGGTGAAGAATCCGGGATTCAAAGGATCATTAGTGATTCCACCTTCTCCTGTCGTCGCAGCGATGGATCCGGTCAAGACACCGGAGTCGCTGACCAGTACGATCGCGTTCCCAACCGTGCACGGTGCTTTGTTGCTGTTCCCGTAGACACATGTCGGGAGCGGCTGGGCGCGCACCACCAAACCGGACATCATCAAAGCGCCAAAAGTGACGGCGAGAGCCGGGGTCAACCAACTCTTGAGGCGAAGCAACCTCTCGTTCATTACTACCTCCTCTTCTTTCTCGAACGTTCGGAATTCGATCGCAGACACGAGTGCCACACTTGGCTTTCTGGACTGGGCCATTATACTCCAACTGAAGATATTGAAGTCCTGTTTATCCTGAATCCGCTTTGCGGTGTTTGACCCTCGCGCGGGACTGACAATTTAGGACTAGATTTCAAGACAGCGCGGGCAAAGCCGAGGGCGGGCTAACGGGGTGTCGCAAATATCGCTTTCGGCAGCATGGCGTGCACGCCCTTCACGTGATCGACGACTTGCGTGACGTGCAGGTCTACGGCGGCACTGGTGAGCATGTAGGCATCGTCGCTTGAGAGGCCGCGTTCGGTTACGAGATAGTCGATCATTTCCTTGGTGGCGCGGCGGGCGGCTTCGTCCAGGTCTTCATGAAGACCGATCGTGATGTAGTGCGTGGGGGTCTCGGCACGCGGCCAGCGGAGCTTCATGTTCTTGCGCACGGCGAATCGGAATACACCTGTCAGGTTGGTCTCAATCGCAGTGACGCAGACTTCCCCATCGCCTTGAGCCGCGTGGCCATCGCCGACGGAAAACAGCGCGCCGGGAACTTGTACGGGCAGGTAGACTTTTGTGCCGGCGACCAGCCACTTGTTGTCCATGTTGCCGCCGTTGTACGCGGGCGGACCGCTGCTCAAGCGGCCTTCCGGCGGCGCTACTCCGAGAACTCCGAAGAATGGCCGCACCGGGATGCGGATACCAGGTGCAAATTCAGCGACCTTGTTCTTGTCATCGAGCGGCACGAGTTTAGAACGCAAGTAGGGAAACTCTTCGGGCAGCGTGCCAGCATCGGGAGCGATCTGCATCCAGCCGTAGGGTGAGCGGAGGCGGATTTCGACGATCTCGACCTCGAGGACATCACCGGGCATCGCTCCCTCGATGGCAACGGGCCCTGTAAGCACGTGCGGCCCGGGACCCTTGTCCTTCACCTTCGCTTCCACTTCCTTCAGCTCGCGGATGGGATCATCGGGTTTCGCGCCGAGTTGCTCCAGTTCGTCGATGGCGCAGATCGTGTCGACGGTCACCAGCTCGCCCGGCTTCACGCTGAGCACTGGTTTGGCGTCGGAGGCAAAGTAGCCCCGCTGGACGGTGGACGGGGTGACGCGAAGCGTGTGCTGCGCCAGTGACGACGGAATCCAAAGCGCTGCAATGAGGAAAAAGGGAGTGACATATTGGTGTCGGAGAATCGTTGGCATGGGCGTGTTCGGCTCGCAGCAATGTTACAACGCTTTTCACGGCGATGCACGAGAGCTGCGGTACACTGTCTGACACCAGGAGGCGATCATGTATCGCAACGTCGTCGTGTTGTTTTTGCTGTCCGCCGCGTTCGCGGCCAGCGGTTATCATCGCGTGCAGAAGATCACCATCGGCGGCGATGGCGGCTGGGACTACTTGATCGCTGATGGCGCGAGCGGGCGCGTGTATGTTTCACACGGCGCCGAAGTGGACGTGGTGGATACGAAAACCAGCCAGGTGATCGGCAAGATCACCGGGCTGAAAGGCGTGCACGGGATTGCGCTCGCGTTTGAGTTCGGGCGTGGCTTCATCAGCAACGGCCAGTCCGGCACCGTCACGATTTTCGATTTGAAGACATTGCAGAAGATCGGCGAGGATGTGCCCGCCGGCAAGAATCCCGACGCGATTATTTACGACCCAGGCTCGAAGCGTGTGTTCGCCTTCAACGGCCGCAGTTCCGACGCCACCGCGATCGATGCCGAAAAAGGGACGGTCGCGGGCACGGTCGCGCTCGAAGGCAAACCGGAATTCGCCGCGGCGGATGGCGCGGGTCACGTTTACGTCAACATCGAGGACACGAACAAGGTGTTTGATATTGATTCGCGCAAGCTCACCGTGGAGCACCGATGGCCGCTCGCGCCGTGTGAAGAACCGTCGGGAATGTCGATCGATGCCAAGCACCGGCGCATCTTCTCCGGCTGCCACAACCAGATGATGGCCGTGATGGATGCGGACACCGGCAAAGTGGTGGCGACGCCAGCGATCGGAAATGGAATTGATGCCACGGCGTTTGATCCGGAGGCGGGGCTGGTATTCAACTCGTGCGGCGATGGCACGCTGAGTGTGATCCACGAAGATTCGCCAGATAAATACACGGTGGTGGAAAACGCCAGCACGCAAGCCGGCGCGCGCACGATGGCGATCGATACCAACACGCACCACGTTTATCTGGCCATCGCTGAATTCGAACCGGCCCCGGAGCCGGCGGCGGGCCAGCCGCGGCCGCGGCGGAAAATGGTCGCCGGCACTTTTGGCCTGCTGGAATACGCAAAGTAGGGAACGCGTTTACTGCATGAGCACGCGGAGCAGCGTGTCGCGGTCCCACGAGCCATCGTGGCGCACTCCGTTCAAGAACAGTCCGGGTGTTTTGTACACGCCGTTCTGCACGCCGCGGCGGAAATCCTCGCGCACGCGATCTTCGTAAACCCTCTTCTTCAGCCCTTGCCGAAACCGGTCTGCGTCCAACTGGAGACTCTCTGCATACATGAGCAGGTTCTTGTGCTGCAAGGCACTCTGATTCTGAAATAGCAGGTCGTGCATCTCCCAGAAGCGGTCTTGCCGGCCGGCTGCTTCGGCGGCTTCCGCCGCTTCCTGCGCACGCGGATGAATCCCGGAGAGCGGATAGTGGCGGTACACAATACGAAGCTGATCGCCCAGAGTCGATTGCAAGTTTCGGATGATATTGAATAGCTGCCCGCACGCCGGGCACTCGTAATCGCCGTACTCGACCAGCGTGTAGGGGGCGGATTCCGGGCCGTGCACGTGATCGTCACCGTGAATGGGTAACAGCAGCCGCGTGGTGTCCGCAGAATCCGGGGTCATTGCATCCTCTATCGTAGTAAAGGATGCGCCAGAAGCGGATTCGATGCGGCTTTCCGGCCGCCGCAGACCCTAGAAGTGGAAGCCGATGGTCGCGGTGATCGCTCGCGGCGTCACGTAGTGCGTGCCGCTGAAGGTCGAAAGGAAATTGTAAAGCGCCTCTTTATCCGTCAGATTGACCACCGTCAGCCGGGCGCTCACTTTGAATCGTTCACCACCCAGAATGTTGTCATGCCCGACTGCGATGTCGAAAAGGTTGCGGGGCTGAATGCGAGGCGGGTTGTGGTCGTCGTTCTCCGTGCCAGGGGCAGGAATCTTCACCAGGTTTGACCCATATTGCGATCCCGGGCACAGATCGTTGGGGCTGATCGGAGTGGTGGGCGTGGCGTGTACGCTTCCGCAATAGAGCCCGGCCTCGAACTGTTGATCCGGGGTCAACCCGGAAACGTCCACGACTGAGTCGGTACCGTTCGGCCCATTGGCGCAGTTTCCGCCGATGCACGGTACCGGGCCGGCTACAAGGCCGCTGTCGTAGCGCCAGTTAAGGGCAATCCAGGGCATTCTCCTGTTCGGAGCCTGGTATTGCAGGTGAGTGGTTTGGTTGAAATTCTCATCGTGATCGATGCGAAACACCGCGGTCGATCCCACCGAAGTCGGCGTGGTCCCGATCCCGCTGACCTGCGGTCCAAAGAAACGCGCCGCGACCGACGAGAAAACCGTGAAGGCCGTGAACCCGTGGAAGTTTGGCACACTCACGCGCACCGCATAACCGGGTATCTTCGACTTGGCCCACTCGATTGGATAAGTGACCGGAGTGTTGCCAAACACACTGAAGTCGTACGCCCTGTCGGTGTATTTCCAAATGTACTCGCCATTCACCACCACCCACTTTCCAAACGCCTGTTGAAGACCGGCGTGATATTCGTTGCGGGTGCTGGGGCTCAGCGGGACGGTCAGACAGGGATAGCCTTGCAGCACGGTCGAGATGGCGTTGACAACCGGATCGTTACAGCCATTACTGGCCAAGACCAAGTTCTCGTTGAACGGGGTTTCGAGCGTGCGAGCGTACGAGAATTGCAGCACGGTATTCGTCTGTTTGAAGTTGTAAGCGGCGCCCACGCGAGGCTCCGCCTGGCTGGCCGTGCTGATTCCGTTGTAGAGATCGCCGCGGAGTCCAAGATTGAGAGTCAAGTTTTTGAGCGTAATCGTATCCTGAACGTAGAGCGCTGTTTCTTTGATGTCCGCATGGCCTCGGTAATTGTAAAGCCCAACGCCAGCTGCGGGCCGTGTCAAGTCATACGGCGCCAACACCGGAACAAATCCGCTGTTTTGTTGCAGGCCTCCTGCGCACTGGGAAGGGTTCGTAATGGCCGGGTCCGTGTCGGGACTTCCGTCGGCATTCAAGCACGGCGCGTTTAATGTAGGGTCCACAATTCCGAAAGTGTCGTTCTCGGTGAGAAACGTGTGCTGATATACGATACCCGCCTTGAGGTTGTGAATGCCCTTGACGTAAGACAAACTGGCACGACCTCCAGCATTGGTCAGCCTGCGGTTCTGACCGATGCTAGTCGACTGGACACCGGGTGCGAAATCGGCGTAAGGGTTCCCGCTCGGATAGTAGTTGAATTGATCCTGCCGCACGAAACCGCCGAACGTCAACACTGCGTTGGGGCTGAGCACACGGGTCCAGGTAGGCGCGACATTGAACGTTCTGATTTTCGAGCGCTGGTCCTGTGATCCAACGGGTAACCCATTGGGCCCCAGGCCACCGTTGTCCACTACCAGTCCGGACCAGGCCGAGGCCGTTTGGCCGTCGTAGGAAGTCGGCGTCTGGAACCACGACCTCGTAAACCCAAGGTTCACGTTAATGGTGTCCGCCTGCGAAAGTTTGAAGTCGACGCGGTCGAACAAATTCTCTTCGTTGCCGTGATCATGGAACGTCTGATGTTCCGGCCCATCCAGAAATCGGCCCGTATTCAGGCCGTTGGCCGCAATGAAGTTGCCCCAGTTGTTGCCGCCGTAAGCCAGATCGAAGCCGCCGTTGGAGCTGCCAAAGCTGCCGTAAGATGCCGTTACGCTGCCATGTGGCTCGGTTGTGCCGAGCCCCGACCTGGTGGTGGCAACGATCACCAAACTGGTCTTGCCGCCATATTCGGCCGGGGGCGCGCCCTGAATCACCTCCAGCGACTGCACGGCATCAACAGGAAGCTGATTGGAGAAGACCTTGCTCTGCTGGTCGGTAATCGGCTGGCCGTCCACCGAAAACGAGTTCGACGCGTGATCCCCGAAACCATGAAACAGACCATTCGAATCAGCACTGATTCCTGGCGCGGCCAGTGTGACGAGAGAGCTGAGCGATGACGATTGACTTTCGAGAGGCAGCTTATCAAAGAGCGCGCGATCCACATCCGTGTGGGAGACAGGGTCATTTTCAACCAGATCAGCGCCCCCCTCCACCGTTACCGTCGTCGTCTCGGCGCCAACTTGCAGGCTGATTTTCAACCCAACTGGGATCGCTGAACGCACATCCACGTCCTGGGTATTGGTTTGAAAGCCGGCCGCCGTCGCGGTTAAGTGATAAGGATTATAAGGAATGTTGGCGAACGCAAAGTTTCCCTGGCCGTCGGTCTTCGTGCTGCGGCTGTATTGGGATACGGGATTCTGAATCTCGACCGTGGCACCTGTGATGGCTGCGCCAGACTGGTCCAGAACCGAGCCACGAATGGTTCCGGACGATGACTGAGCATAGCTCAGAATGCCGCAACTGAAGGAAAGGGTAAGACAGGCGAGGGTGACCGAAGCAAGCTTTATCATCTTTATGATTGTGGAGGCCGGTTCGGGGAAACCCCTAGACAAATCTGGTGCGTGGGCGGAACTTGCAGGTGAGCGAACTGATCTGGACGATGAGCGGACTGGTCGTCATCCGTTCAGCAGTTCCCGAACGCCCCGGCCCTGCCGCTTGCTGGCCACGAATTCCAGATCGTTGGTTAGGGTAATCAGCCATCTTTGACTGCTGAGGCTACTTACTTTTCGCACACGATCCACGTTCACGAGCGCGTTCCGGTGAATGCGCCGAAAACCGGATTTCATGAGCCGCTGCTCCAGCCCTTTCAATGTCTCGGTCGCCAGGTATTTCTGCTTGACCGTCAGAATCCAAACTAAATCCCCATCCGCCTGGAACGCGAAGATCTCATCAGTGCTGAGCAAGATGTATTCGTCACCGATCTTACCCACGATTCTCTTTCTTGGCGCGCTAGCCGGCGAATCCGCCATCTCCTGAAGCTGTCCGATCCTCTCCACGGCTTGCCGGTTCGTCAAGCGTTTGGCGCGCTCGACAGCCTCGGTCAGGCGTTCGTGGCCCACAGGCTTCAAAAGGTAATCCACGGCGCCCGCATCGAATGCATTGAGCGCGTACTTGTCGTAGGCGGTCACGATGACAATCACCGGCATGTGTGCGCTTTGCTTGAGGTGGCGCAGCATCTCGAACCCGCTCATTGTGGGCATCTGCAAGTCCAGCAGCACGAGGTCCGGTCTTTGGGAGGTGATCTGTTGCAGCGCGGTTCGGCCTTCTTCGGCCTCCCCGACAACGACGATATCCTCGATCGATTCCAATTCCTCGCGTAAGACCTGGCGGGCGATTGGCTCATCGTCCACAATGAGAGTTTTCAGCCGCATGCCGTGAATCCGCTGCTGAGATCCTTGTAGCACGCAGCCGCCGCCCTCACGCACGATTTTCACATCGGCGGCCAGGAAAGATTTATGGACGGCCTAGAAGCGCAGGTGAGCGGACTCAGCGATTAACGCGCACGACGTTGGAGTAGGCTGATTCGCCGTTACCGTTTGCGGTTCGGACGCGGTAGCTGACTAAGCCCCCGGCCGACGCGTTTGCGTCGACGTACTCGAGTTGGCTCGCCGGCTGCGTGGTGATGCGTGACCACTTGCCATCTTGGCCGATGCGCCGTTCGATGATCGTGTCGCGCGGGTTGCCGCCGTGGGTTTCCCAGCGCAGGCGGACGGCACTCGCAGTGGCGGCGGCAGTCAACGAACTGGGCGCCTCGGGCAATACCTGCCAGTCGATGTAATCGGCATCCGTCACGGCGAACACGGTGTCGCGCACGGGCACATTCGGCAAAACGTCCGTTGTGCCGGGCTTCCACTCCATGGGATGTATTTCTCCCGAGACAACGTCGATGAGCACGGGGTGGCGGATGCCGCTGTTACGAATCTCGATATCCCGGTTGATGGGTGGAAAGATGTTGCCGGGCACGCTGTGCGCTCCCAGCCAGTACGCCACGATGGGCTTACCGGCCTTAGAACGGAATCCGTATGCGAAAAAGGGGAATTCGGCCTTGCGCCGCAGTGGTGGAATATCGGGCGCCACAATCTCTATGGATGGATCGAGCCGCGTGTCTGAGAAGAGTGCGTTTGTGTTTTGGATGGCATAGAAGACGGGGCGCGGCGTAAAGTCTTCCGGCACGTTGCGGATGCCGTGGATGATGCCGAAATCGTCGTATTCGTTGGCATCGGTACCTGCCGCCAGGAGCCAGACAAAAGTGCGGACGCCGGCTGCCCAGTTGTAGAGCATCCCGCGCGTCACGTACTTTGACTGCACGGATTCGTCCGAATCCACCCAGGAAGGAATCGAATTGAACTCGTCGTCCCAGAACGGAATGTCTTTGCGAATGCCGGGGTAGTTGCGGACGGTCTCACGAAGCTTGGCCGGCGAATCCGGACCATAAGCGCCGTAGTCCATCGACTCCGGATTCAGATTCTGTCCGTAGCCGGGGTAGGTGTGATAGGCAAACACGTCAATTCCGGCGGCGCACTGGCAGGCATCGAGCGAACGGCGGGCAAATTCGCTAGTGGGGTCAGCCAGTCCGCCATAGATGACCTTGGCCTCGGGGTCGGTCTCGTGCACCGCCGGGACGAACGCTTTCAACAGCCGGCCATATTCCTCCGGGTTGCCCCAGGGATTCCAATAGCCGATGTCCTGCTCGTTCCAGAGCGCGTAGTATTGGATGCGCCCGCGAAAGTGGTTGACCACGAACTTCGTGTACTTGACGAAGGCCTCGATCTGCTCCGGCGTTTTCGGCGGCCAGAAGACCGAGTAGAGACTGCGATCGTCATTGTGGAATGACCCCGGCTCCGGCGTGATGGCGTCCGGCCGAACGCCGGAGGGCGACGTATACATCGGATTGCCGTAGTGAAGCTGTACCTGGATCTTCACGCCGTTGTCGGCGAGCGAATTGACGTAATCGTCTGCTTCCGGCGCAATGGCATAGACGCCGCGCTTTTGTTCGACCCAGTCCCAGCTCGTGTAGTCCGAGCTGTTTTCGTACTGGCCAATGCGGATCCAGCTCACGCCCGCATCGAACATGCGTGTCCACCACCAGCGGTTCCAGGGGAGATAGGGATCGCGCGGCATGTCGGAATTGATGCCGAAACCGTTCTCGATCTGTGAAGAGCGCTTGGGCGGCACGCGATCCGGCAATGTACGCGTCTGGGCGCCGAGGGAAAGGCAAAAGGCAAACTGCAAAAGGCAAAAGACAAAAGTGCCTTTCTGGTTCCGGAGCTGCAACATATTCGACGTCTTCATATTTGCCTCTTGCCTTTTGTCTTTTGCCTTCTGTCCATGGTTCAAAACAGAAACTTCAGGGCAACTTGCCCGATTCGCGGAGCGTTGGCGCTCGTCACGTAGCCGAAAGTTCCGTTCAGAATGCTGCCTTGTGGGCCTCCGAACTGCGTGTGGTTAAAGATGTTAAAGAACTCGAAGCGCAGCTGTAGCAGCTTCGACTCCGTGATGTGCGTATCCTTCAGCAATGCCATGTCAAAATTGTTGATGCCCGGGCCCTGGAAGATCCGCTTGTCCGCCGTGCCCAGTTGCCCCAGGGCTTCTTTGCTAAATGCGTTCGGATCAAAATACGGAAGCCCGGAACGCGGGTTACGGTTGAACGTCAGCGTACCGCCATTGTAATTGGGTGTATCGATATCATTGCCGTTCGGACCTGTACCGAAGGTTCCCAGCAGCGAATTGTCATCGGCCTCGTTCAGCGTGACCGGCATACCGCTGGCGAATCGCGTGATTCCGGTGATCACCCATCCGCTGGTCAGCCGGCTGCGATGGAGTTTCTCGAACGGCAAATCGTAGTGATAGCTGATCACGAAGTTTTGCGGCACGTTGAAGGAGGAAATGGACCTGTCCAGCCGCTGGTTCACGGGGTTGATCTGCTCGCCCCAACCGGACGAGTCATCGATCGCCTTGCTCCACGTGTAGCCCGCCAGCAGTTCCAACGGGCCGCTTTGGTGCTTGAAAGTCACCTGCATCGAGTTGTAGTTGGAATTGCCAATGGTGATGAAATAGCCGTTACTTCCGAACGCGTTTCCATAGGGCGCGCGTGTGCCATTCACCACCTGGCCATTGGCTCGCGTGAAAACCGTATTCTCGCTGTACGGCCCGCACGTGGCGCCGCCTGGAACCACGTCGCTGGGCTGGCTGAGGCTCAGGCACAGCGCCGGGTTGCCCGTATTCGACTCCAGATCGCTGAGCAGTGCGTGGCCTTCCGTGCCCACGTAACTCACGCTCAGCACGCTGTTGTTGCCGATCTGCCGCTGAATCGAGAAGCTGAAGTCTTCCGCATACGGCACACGATTCTTGTACCAGAAGCCTGCGGAGCTGGAGATGGGCTCATACCCGGCCCAGTTTATCGAATTGTCCGGATTGCTGGCCGAGACGTTGGACGGCGGGAAAGTCACCGGAAAGCGCTGCCCTTCCACAAACCCCGTTTCCCGGTCGACGTAAGGCGTGGCGAACAGGGGCGGCGCCGGGCTCGCCCACCAGTAGCCGAAAGGAGCATCGCCGACTTCGTTGAATCCCGTCGTGTCCTCAAACGCCGTGTAGAAAATCCCGAATGACGCCCGGATACTGGTTTTGCCGGGCCCGCCGAACAGCTTGCCGCTGGGCGACCAGGCGAGGCCCACACGTGGCGCGAAGTTATCGTGTCGTACGGGTGCCAGCGTCTTGGGAATGCCGGGATCGCCGGGAAACACCCACCCAGTGGGTGAGCCCGGGAACAACTTCGATTGCAGCCCCGGCACCAACGTTTCGAGCTGCCCTTGCGCTTCCCACCATGGCGTCGTGATCTCATAGCGCAGCCCGTAATTCAACGTGAGATCGGATCTAACGCGCCAGCTATCCTGCGCGTATAAACCCAGGTAATAGCCGCGCGTGTGTAAAGGCTCCTGCACGCCTTGCGAAAAGGTGTAGGGCGCACCAATCAGGAAGTCGGCCCAGTCGCTGCCCGTTTCCTGGCCGTCAAATCCGAACGTACCGTTATTGGCGCCAAAATCGTGCTGTGTGATCTGGTCGTAGTGCACGTCGACGCCGAACTTCATGGTGTGCGTGCCCTTGACTTTGGAGAAGTTGTCCAGAATCTGATAGGTGTTGTTGGCCTGGGCTGAAAAGAAGGAATCCACGCCGATGCTGAAGTTATTGAAACCGATGCCCGGAACTCCTTCGAATTGCGTGTTGAGCGGAATAACGCCCAGTGAGCCCGGTGCGGTTCCAAATCCCAGCGAAGCGAGAGTAGTCCCCAGGCCGCCGCTCGGGATCCCTGGCGACTGAACCATCCGCATGTAGTGCACGCGTATCTCGTTTACAGCCGTCGGGCCGAAAGTCTTCGTATCCGCGATGTTCGCCATCTGGGCGCGCCCCGGCGTCTCGTCTGCAAAACCTGGGAGGTTAGCGGATTGATAGGGATTGAGCAGGCTGAAATCGTCCATGAAATAGTACCCGGAGATCATGCCCAAACGGCTGTTGTAATCCAGCCGGAAGCTCCCCTTGTCGTCGCGTAACGTCTGATTGAAGGCGGCGGTTGAATAATAGGGCCCGGAATTGGCCATAGGAATGTATTTCAGCAGGTTCTGAGAGGGGGTCGTGATCACTGATTGCGGAATGATCGCGTTCGGGAAAACGCAGTCACTGCTCAACGTGCAGCCCGGCATGTAATAGGGTTCGCCCGGCGTGACCCCGTATCCGATCTTCTGCGACAGTTGATTAGCCCAATTTCCGCCGGTTACGACTCCCGTGAGCTGGCTGCCAACGTCGGATAGATTGCCCGTTCGGTCGGCTGCCGAAGGTACCAGGATGTCGCCGGTACTCTGTCCCACGATTTGCCGCGTACCCTGGTAATCGACGAAGAAGAACAGCTTGTCTTTCCTGATCGGCCCTCCAACTGTCCCACCAAACTGGTTTTGATTAAACTTCCCCTTCTCCGGATCGTAAAAGCCTCGCGCATCCAGATCCGAATTCCGGAGGAACTCGAATGCATCCCCATGGAACTGGTTGGTGCCGGATTTGGTGATAGCGTTAATCTGCCCGCCGCTGTAGTTCCCGTATTCGGCGTCGAAGTTGTTGGTGATGATGCGGAATTCGGCGATGGAGTCCAGGTTGGGAATGATCGAGGTGCCCATGAACGCTCCCTCCTCGACGTTCCCGCCGTTCACCATGAAGCCGTTGGCGGATTCCCGCTGCCCGTTCACTGACATACTTCCCGCGTTGAGATTGCCCGACGGGCTTAGCGTGGCATATTGCCCCGAGCTGACCGGTGTTACGCCCGGCTGAAGCGCCAGCAGGTCGGTGTAACTGCGCCCGTTGAGCGGGACCGTGGTCATCTTGGTGTCGCTGATGACCTCACCCATCTGCGTGTTGGTGGTTTCCACCTGCACGGCGGCCGCGTTCACGGTTACCTCCTGGCTGGCAGCGCCAAGCTCCAGCGGGATGTCCACCGTCAACGCCGTGTTGACGTCGAGAACCAGACCTGTTTGCTTGAAATCCCGGAAGCCGCTCGTCCGTACTTCGAGTTCGTAGTGGCCAACGGGAAGCGACGGAAACGAATAGAAGCCGGCTGAGTCGGTCTTCGTCTCGGTCCTGATCCCGGTTTGCGTTTCGAGAACGACAATTTGAGCGCCGGGGACAACCGCGCCCGTCGGATCTTTGACCGTACCCGAAATACGGCCGGTCACCGCGCCCCATACCGGTTGCAAAACGAAGCACACCAAGACCGCGATGAATGCGAGCCCACGAACAACGGAAGAATTCGCTTTCCCTGAAGCTGACATGTTCCCCTTCCTTTCGGTTTCTAGCGCCGGACAGAGCAAGTGCACAGGAAACCTCTCTCTAAATAGGCTTTGTGATATAGGACCACTAGATGGCCTCATATCCAATAGGTTTATCTGACATTTTGAGGACTTAAATGATGTTGGCCAACTCAGCCGCCGGCCGGGACGTGCCGTTTAAGTACTCAAAATGCCGCTTAAACTCATTGGGTCTACCACATTCATCCGTTAGCCTGCAAGGGAAGAGGAATTAAACATGTCCGAAGATAAAGCCATTGTTACCCCTGAGGCTCCCGTCCGGTTGAAGCCGCTCCCGTTGGAATTCCCCGGCGTGCACTATTTTGACGACCAGGAGATTGAGGCCGCGCTTCGCATTGTACGGTCCAAGTCGTTGTTTCGCTATTACGGTGTCGATCTTCAAAAAGAGACCGAGAAGTTCGAGGAAGAATTCGCCCGCGCCGCTGGAACGCGCCATGCGCTTGCTGTAGCGAGTGGCACGAGCGCTCTCTCAGTGGCGTTGTCCGCGCTGGGCGCCGGTCCGGGCCAGGAAATCATCGTACCGGCGTACATGTGGGTCTCGGTCATCGCCGCCGTCGTGAACCAGGGCGCCATCCCCGTGCTGGCGGACGTTGACGATACATTCTGCCTCGATCCAAAGGACGTGGAGCGAAAGATCACGCCGCGGACCACGGGAATCATCCTCGTACACATGAGCGGAGCTCCAGGCGATGCCAAAGCCATTCAGAAAATCGCCAAGGCCAAGGGCCTATTCCTGCTCGAGGACTGCGCCCAATGCAACGGCGGAAGCATCGGCGGCCAGAAGGTCGGCACCTTCGGAGACATGGGCATCTTCAGCTTTCAGATGAACAAGAACATGAGTTCCGGTGAGGGCGGCTGCGTGGTCACGAACGACGCACAACTCTACCGCCGGGCCTTCGCGTGCCACGACCTGGGCTATGCGCGCGATGAGAACGGCCGCCTGGTCTTCAACGATCCTACGCTGTGCCTGTGGGGAAAAGGCTGCCGGATGGATGAACTGCGGGCCGCGATTCTGCGGGTTCAGCTCAGGAAGCTCCCCCTTATCATCAGCTCGATGCGCCGCAGCAAGTACCGCATCCGCCAGGCCCTGGAACAATTCCCCGAGGTTCGGTTGCGGCGGATTCAGGACCCGCTGGGCGATACCGGCTGCTTCCTGATCACCACCTATCGCGACGCGGAAACCGCCCGCCGGGTGAATCGCATGCTGCGCGCGGAGGGCATCGTCACGTTTCCACAGGGAGTCTCCAACGTCGTCATGACAGAGTGGGGCTTGCACCTGTACTACAACAACGTGAGTCTCGTGAGCCGTAGCAGTGCCGATCGCGCGGGCTTTCCGTGGAACCTTTCGGAAAACGCCGGCATGGAGCACAATTACAGCAAGGGGGCTTGCCCGTTCGCCGACAGTCTGTTCGAGCGGAGCACCCTGCTGGCTATCCCCTCGTGCCTGACCGATACCGACGAGAGCGAAATCATCCAGGCGTTTGAGAAAACTCTGCGGTCGTGCTTATGAACGGCAGCAGATTCCTTCTGTTGGCCGGCGCGCTGTTGATTCCCTATGCGGTCGCCGCGCAGGACGTGCGCGTTTACGTTACGTCCCAGGCCGGCGACCGAATCGCCGCAAAGCCAGCGCTGCACTTTGGCTCGAGCCCTGCGGCTGCGGCCGGCTTCCATATTGACGACAAGGTCAGGGACCAGGAGATCATCGGGTTCGGCGCTTCGTTTCTCGAATCCGGCAGCATCTGTCTCAACAGCCTGGATTCCGCGCAACAGGAGCAGCTTCTTCAGGCCCTGTTCGATCCGGAAAAAGGCGCCGGATTCACGGCGATGAAAACGGATATCGCCGCCAGCGATGAAATGCCCGCGGGGCCGTTCTATAGCTATGACGACCATCCGGGCGATATGGGTATGAAGCTGTTTTCGATCGAGCGCGATCTCGGTCCGAACGGCCTCATCCCGTACATCAAGCGGGCGCAACGTTATGGGAAGTTCCTGTTGCAGGCAACCATGGACTATCCGCCGGATTGGATGCTGTTCGACGTGAACAAGAAACAAGACGTCGACCCCAAGTACTTCGACTCTCTGGCGCATTACTATTTGCGCTATCTGCAAGAGTACGAGAAGCAGGGCATCTTCATCGATTACCTCAGCGAGTTCAATGAACCGTTGATCTACACCAAGATTCCGGCCGAGAAGATCCGCGACCTTCTCAAGGATCATGTCGGGCCGCTGCTAGCAAAGGAAGGCGTCAAGACAAAAATCCAGCCGTGCGAATACAACACCCGCGAGCGGGCTTACAAGTACTGGCCCATGATCCTGGACGATCCACAGGCGCGGAAATACGCCGCAGCTATCCTTTATCACGGCTACGACTACAAGGGCTACGACAAGATCGCCGCGCTCCACAAGCGCTACCCGGACCTGCCGATCTGGATGACCGAGGTCTGCCACGCGTATGGAGCTGGGACCCCAAAGAGCATCGTCCTGCCCAATCACGACTATGCGGATGGCGATTTCTGGGGCACGCAAATCTTCAAGGATCTGGAATCCGGCGCCTCGGCCTGGATCTACTGGAACATGATCCTGGACGAAAAAGGCGGGCCCTGGGCCATATCACCAATCCATGGCAACCCAGACCCGAACGTGCAGCACCCCGTCGTGATCGTGGACCGTCAGAATAAGCAAACGACGTACACCGGCCTGTATTACTATCTGGCGCACTTCAGCAAGTTCGTGCGGCCAGGTGCGGTGCGCGTGGGCACGACGGGTTCGGCTAGCGGCGTTCGATGCCTGGCGTTCCAGTCGAAAGGCGGCGGCATGGTGGCGGAGGTCATGAACAGCCGCAAAGAGCCGGCGACCGTCTCGCTGGACTGGCACGGCCAGACCATCAACCTGGATCTTCCCGCGCTTTCGATCAGCACCTATTTATGGAACTAGAGATCGTCACACGGCGAGCCGGGCGAGCGCGGCTCATACTATTGATCGTAATTGCCGCAGCGTGCTCCGCTCAGGAGACCCGGCTTTACGTCACTTCACGGGCCGGTGACCGCATTGCCGCCAAGCCGCCGCTCCACTTCACGAACGCCGCCGCGAGCGGCTCCGCCTTCCACATCGATGAGACCATGCGCGATCAGGAAATTGTCGGCTTCGGCGCGTCGTTCCTCGAAGCCGGCATGATCTGCCTCGGCAGCCTCGATTCCGCGCATCAGGAACAGGTTCTCCAGGCGCTGTTCGACCCGGAGAAGGGCGCGGGATTCACGGCCATGAAGACCGTGATCGCCGCTACGGATTTCCAATCCGCTGGCCCCTACTACACCTATGACGACCACCCCGGGGATGTGAGCATGAAGCTCTTCTCCATCCAGCGCGATCTCGGGCCGAACGGCCAGGTCGCGTACATCAAGCGTGCGCGCCGCTACGGCCAGTTTGTGTTGCAGGCGCCGATGGATTACCCGCCGGACTGGATGCTGTTCGACGTGAAGAAACATCAGGACGTCGATCCACGATACTTCGACGCCCTCGCTCAGTACTATTTGCGCTATCTACAGGAGTACGAAAGACAGGGCATTTTCATTGATTTTCTGAGCCTCTTCAACGAGCCGGGGATCTACACAAAAATCCCGGCAAATAAAATCCGCGATCTTCTCAAAGACCATGTCGGGCCACTGCTGGCCAAAGCGGGTGTCAAAACGCAAATCCAGCCGAGCGAATTCAATACCCGCGAGCGCGCCTGGAAAGATTATCCCGTCATCCTTGACGATCCGGCGGCCCGCAAGTATGCCGGCGCGATGGCGTATCACGGATACGAGTTCAAGGACTACGACAAGCTCAAAGAGCTTCATCACCGGTACGCCGGCCTCAAGCTCTGGCTGACCGAGGTCGATCATTCCTACGGCACGGACACTCCACGCAGCGTCGTGCTACCCAAGAAAGAGTATGAGGACGGCGACTTCTGGGGGAACCAGATCATGAATGATCTCGAAGCTGGGACCTCAGCGTGGATTTACTGGAACATGATTCTCGATGAGAAGGGCGGACCTTGGCTGATCTCGCCCGTGCATCGGTACACGGACGGAAACCAGCAACATCCGGTCGTCATCATCGACCGGCATTCGAAGGAGGTGACTTACACTGGCCTCTATTACTACCTGGCCCACTTTAGCAAGTTTGTACGCCCAGGCGCGGTGCGCATTGCGGCCAAAGGGCCCGCTGGCGGAGTGCGTTGCGTAGCCTTCCAAGCGAAGAATGGCGACATCGTTGCCGAAGTTTTGAACAGCGGCAAGCAACCCGCGCGCGTGGCCCTCGATTGGAGCGCCAAGTCCTTGAATCTGGACCTGCCGGCGCTCTCGATCACAACCTGCCTCTGGAAAGGACCAGCTTAGACGGCGGATAGCCGGCGTCCCGATGACTCACAAACCAATTACGCCTTGTTCAGGATAAGGTCGTGCACCTCGTTGTAGCCCTTATAGCGCAGGCGGTACTTATAGTTGCCTGAAGCGTATTTCGCCGTGTTCCATGCCGCCATGTGGTATCCGGGATCGCAGATGGCGTTTGCGATTACTTCCAGATTCTTTTCGTTCGGGTCGAGGATCTCTATGAGTGCCCATCCCCTTTCTGGGACGCTGAACTCGATGGCCAATTGCGGGTTGTTCGCGGTGGGATAGTGCTGGTTGAGCACACGCGTCGCCGGCTTTGCGGGGATGCTGAGTTTCGTCTCGCTCACCTTGGAGTAGTCGAACGGCTCGTTAACCAGATGCCACAGCGGTTCATTCTTCTGACGCTGCTGGAGGTAGAACGACCGCAACGGCGTGCGCGTGAAACTCGTCAGCGGACGGCGGACGGCGACACCATCCTGCCACTCATACACAGGAATATTCATCGGATTCATCACGCCGACCTTGCCACGCTCCATCGCGATGTGGAACAACCCGAAATTCCCGGGTTCGTGACCGCCGAGCCAATGACCCACGTTATCGACGAGGTAGGGGTTTTTGCCGAAGATGACGATGTTCGTCATGTAGTCCCAGGCTCTCCCGTCGTATTTGTTCTCGTTGCCGAAGGGATTCGGCCCATTGTTGAAGTCGCCATCACGGCCGTAGATACCCTCGACAATATGAAGCCCCATGGGGGACGCCGCGTGATTGTCGATGGTCCGATGCGCCCACAATTCCATACACGTGGTGGTGTAATAATACGCCTCGTTGTAGTTGGGATCGTTGCGCGGCACGTCCGGGGTATCCCACCGGGGAATGGTGCCCGTGTGCCGCTTGAAGTTCGCGTTTACGGCCTCATGGACCTTTGGGTGGATATATTGCTTATTAATTACCTTCTCGAACTTCTGCATCGCGTCAATGTCTGACCACGCGCCACAGTACCGCTGAAAAGGCGAAGGATGGGCACCCTGCCAGTTCTTACCGGTGAGGGTCAAGCCCATTTCGTGAGCCTTGAATTTCGCCACATTCAGGTTCCATGAATCCGGCGCATTGAAGGGCCACAGGTAAGGGAGCTGTGTACTCACCACGCCGCCGGGAACTTCTTTCCAGACAAATGACCCGGCTTCATTCGCATCTTCCGGTGTTTTGATGGTGCCTTTTACCGGCACAACCGTCGCACCTGTCCGCTGACCCATAGCGACGTATCCGCGGGGTTCGATTATGCCGCCGCCATTGGCATCGCGCGTATGGAACCTGTTGCCCGCAACACCCAGTTCCTTCAACGATTCGAACAGACCCTCGACGAAGAACGCGTCAGTGGTAATGCCCATCGTGTCCTCAAGGGTGAGTCCTTTTTTTTCATCGACTGCGTCGTGAGCGGTGAGATTCGGCTTCGCCGCGATATTGTAAGTCACCGGAATGCCGGTGTTGTCCATGGGAACAAATATCGACCGTCCAAAATCGAGTCCGACCCGCTTGCACGCACCAGAATTCGTCTTGTAGTCCACATGCGTCCGCAAAATGAAGACCGCTTCGGGGTGCCGTTCCACAAACGGATGTACACCAAAATATCCGGACGGTTTCGACGCGGCGGAAACAATGGAAGCCGGGCCGATGAAACCTACGCTGCCGCACAGTAATGACGAAGACTTAAGAAAATTCCTTCGATTGACCATATGGACCCTTCCCTTCCAATGTCACGTCACTCCTCTTTGTCGTAAGCCAGCATTTCCATATTGGAAACACAGACGAGATGATTGTCGCCGATTCCACATGCGGGGTCAATCCAATATAAGGAGTATGAGACCCTAAAATTTAACAGACTGTCGAATTCTACTACGGTGCCCATGTCCCAGTGCGCCTTCCTTGTCCTGAGGCGCCATCAGTGATACGGTAATGGCACGAGGTATGTCTCAAGACACACTGGGGAGCCTTCCGTTGCCGCTTGGGAATCCCTTGTTTGTCGATCATTTTGAAAAGGACCTGAAGTTCCTCCAGCTTTTTCTGTTACTGGTCAACAAGTCATGTCCCATTAAGCGGATCGATCTGGTGTGGGCGGAGGACGGCCCGGCGGGCAGGGTGGGCTTGCGGCAGGAACACCTTTCCACCGAAAAGGCCTTGGCAGGGCCGTGCCGGCGGCTGCTGGTAGCGGACGACTTACCCGAGCCCACCTTCTGCAACATCGTGAACGACTATGGGCGCCACGAGGCGGAATCATGCGGCGTGTCGGACAAGACTGCCGAAATGCGGGTCCGGCAAACCGGCAAAGCCGAGGTGTACCGTTGCCATGCCGGCCTGGTGGACATAGCGGTTCCCGTCGTTTGCGATGGGCAGTACATCGCGACTCTGTTCACCGGGCAGGTCTTGCGTGAACCTCCGGCGAACGAGGAATTCGTGCAGATTCGCAAGCAGGCGGCCGCCCTGACCTACATCAATTGGGACGAACTCCAGAAAGCATACATGCAGGTGCCGGTAGTGTCCGACGCCGATGTGCGCCGGACCATCGAGGTGCTGGAGATCTTCGCCGAGTATCTGACGACCATTTGGAAGCGGCTGTCAGAAGTCGTCCGCGACCAGCAGCGAAAAGACCGGGAACTGCATATCGAACGCAAGGAATTCGCGCACCTGGTTCTCGATGGCAATGTGGCCAACCGGCCGTTGCTGCGGGATCTGATGGGCCGCATCGGCTTTACACGGTATCCCAATCGCGTGATGGTCGTGAAATTCGAGGCCGAAGAGGACTACCATAATCCGGCCACGTCCTTCGATTTGGCGCTGGCGCGCGCCGTGCAGTCCATTGATGAGCTGTGCGAGGGTACGCAAAATGTCTGCTGCGCGTATCTGCGCAACCGCGGCGTCTGCATTTTCTTTCACGACCGCGACGGGCTCGATGCGCCATCGCGAACCGCGCAAACGTTTGTACAGAAACTTCTGCGTGCTATCTCGGCGCGGTGCGACTTGCGCGCTCGGATTGGGATCGGCAGCGCCAAGAGCAACTGGCACTATCTGGCAGACTCCTATCACGAGGCGTGTATCGCGCTGACAGAGTCTCAGGATCCGGTAGCCCTGTACCGCGCTTCCCGGACACCCAATGAGGATCTCGGGCTATCGGTGGGAAAGATCTGCCGGTGCATTTCGGAACGGCGGCTGCTCGAAGCCAGGATGCTGGTAAACGAATTGCCGCTGCTGGTGAATCGCGAAATCGGCGAGCGCGCGGAGAACCTCGCGGCGCAGCGGCACTTCTTCGCTTATGCCCTGGATTCGATGAGCTACGCCGCACAGCAACTGGGAGCCGGGGTGGACGGCGCCTCGCGGCGGCAGGCCGACACCGCGCTCAACCGCGCCACCGGCACCTTCGAGTTGCAGGAAGCCTTTGCGTCTTCCGCCGAATCTCTGCTGGACGCCGTACGCCGCCTTTACGCCGGGCGGCCGCAGAAGCTGGTGGAACGCGCCTGCCGAATCATCGAGCGCGATCTCCAGGATAAATGGACCGCGCAGAGCATCTCGGTGACCAAGGTCGCGGGCGCATTAGGTGTCTCAGCGGGACATCTCAGCCGCATCTTCAAGCGGACCGCGGGGCAAACCTTCGAGCGTTACCTGATGACGCAGCGTGTGGAAGCGGCCAAGCGGATGCTGCTGGAGCCGCTGGCCACAATTTCAGAAGTGGCGGAAAAATGCGGCTTTTCGGACGCCGCCTACTTCGCCCGGGTGTTTCGCAACATCACGGGCTGCTCACCGAGCGAGTACCGAAACGAGCCGATGCGCGAGGCGACAGTCGCGCCGGCAGCGGCACTTTAGGCCGAAACGATTTCCGGCCATCGCTCACCACCTCGGCAGTATGCGCTTCCAGTTTGGATCGGCGTGTTTCCGCATTTCGGCTTCGTCGTCGCGCTTGCGGTAGGGGAGTTTGGCGTAACGCTCGCGGCCGCGGGCGAGCTGGTCGTAATCGAGCTCGACGCCCAGGCCGGGCTTATCGGGGATGCGGACCGAGCCGTTCTCGATGGGGATTCGGCCACCAGCCACCACCTCGTCGGTGGAGCTTTGCCAAGGATAGTGGGTGTCGCAGGCGTAGGTGAGATTGGGACACGCGGCGGCGACGTGGGTCATGGCCATCAGGCTGATGCCCAAGTGACTATTGGAGTGCATGGAGGCCCATGCCGAGCACTCCGCACATGTTGGACAGATGTTGGACATGGCGCATGCCGCCCCAGTAGTGCGGGTCGCAGAGTACGATCTGGACGGCATCGAGCGAGCGGGCGCGGGGGACATCGGCAAAATTCGTGACCGCGACGTTGCTGGCGAGCGGCGTGTGGTTGTTCTCGGCCACCAGACGGCGGTGGACTTCGGCCATCCCCTCCAAGCCGGAGCATGGGTCTTCCAGGTAGCCGCCGCCGGAAAGCTCGCCCCGCAGAGTGCGGCCGACGTTCACTGAAGTATCTATTGACCAGGCACAATTGGGATCGATGCGCAGAGGGTAGCGACAGCCAAATTCTTGACGGAGCGCTTGAATCGTCGAAATTTCGACATCTGGCGTCAGCACTCCGCCCTTCAGTTTGATCTCGCGGAAGCCGTAGCTGGCAATCATCTGGGTTGCTTCGCGCACGGTTGTGGCAGGATCCAGCACCTCTCCGTATTCATCTTCCCGGCGATCGTCACCCAACCCACCGCCGCCACCGTGTTTATAAAAAAAATAGGCGGAAAATGGGACGGCGTCGCAGACGCGGCCACCGATCACGTCGCAAATCGGCTTACCGACAGCTTTTCCGATGATATCGAGACAAGCGAATTCGATGGCGGCGAAGGTTCGGGCTTGCTGGTCGAGCGGATCTTCGCCTGGGACGAGATAGGTCTGGCTGCGGTCGCCGTCGCTTGCAACCGATTGATTCATTTGCTGATGAAGCCCGGCGAGTTGAAACGGGTCCATGCCCATGATGCGGCCGCGCACGGCTTCGAGCGCCGCCACCGGACCTTCGCCGCCATAGGTTTCGCTGATGCCTGTGATGCCGTCATCCGTTTCTAACTCGACGATCGTGCGTAAAGCATACGGGGCGTGTAATCCGTACGAGCTGCGCAAAGGAGGATCGGAAATCATAATGCTGTGGAAGGCTATGGACGATATGTACATTTGAGTGGTTCGGGTTCGGGAGAGTCCGATGGCACTAAATTTGCATCAATAATAAGTGAGGCAGTGGCAATGGCGGCAACAATCATCGGCGTGGCGTTTCTCGGGAGTCTGGCGACTGCGTTTGTGGTCGAGAAGGCAGTGCTCGGCGTCATGTTCGACGCGATGAAGCGGGACAGGTCCAAGAAGGCTCAGTAGCGTTCCCATTTCACGTAAGTCAAAATTGAAGTTCCATTCTTGCGCCGTTATCCTGGAGGTTGGCTCCAGAGCGGCCCGCGAAATCGAATCCCATCCAGATCCAACCGAAATCTGATGCCGTTGGTTTACTGCGCCGGCTTTGGGTTTACCTCCTGCTGGCCGCGGTGGCGGTCTGCGCGGAGACAGGCGACCGGGCCATCTTTGACGAGATCGGAAAGGATCTCCGCGATCTCAACCAGATCACAGGGTTCAAGATTCACCACAAGGTTCCGTTCGATCTGATCACTAAAGATCAAGTCAACCAGTTTCTTAAAGACCGCATCAAGCAAGAGGCGGACCCCGAAGACTTGCGCATCGAGGATCTGAGCCTCAAGAAATTCGGATTTGTGCCGCAGGATTTCGACTTGGCGAAGACCGAAGTAGATCTGCTGACCGAGCAGGCGGCGGCGTTCTACGACTATCACAAGAAGAAGCTCTACATCACCGACTGGGCGCCGAAGGACATGCGCGAGGAAGCTCTGATCCATGAACTCGCGCACGCGCTCGCGGACCAGAATTTTCATCTGGAGCGATTCATCCGGAAGGGCAGCGACGATGATGATCTCTCGACGGCGCGCGAGGCGGTGATGGAGGGGCAAGCGACGTGGCTGATGTCGGAGGTGGTGGCCCAGCGGGCAGGCCAGACGCTCAAGGGGTCACCCGATGCTGTGGAACAGATGAGCAAGGAGATGGATTCGGGAGGGAAGGATTACCCGGTGTTCGATTCCTCGCCGCTGTATTTGCGCCGCACGCTGGTGTTCCCCTACACGCAGGGCCTGCTGTTTCAGAACGCGGTGGTGGAGAAGCTCGACCAGGCGGCCTTCGCACAGGTTTTCCGGCATCCGCCGGTTTCTACGCAGCAGATATTGCATCCAGCGAAATATTTCGCGGGCGTGACGCCCACGCACCCGGCGCTGCCGCGGCTTTCCGCCGGCAAGGGGTACAAGAAGCTGGCGGTGGGAACGATGGGTGAACTCGACCATGCGTTGCTAATTGAGCAGTTCCTGGACCCCAAGCGCGCTGAGGAGATTGCCCCTCACTGGAAAGGTGGAACGTACGCACTGGAGGAGAAGAAATCCGAGCAGCGGGTGGTACTGGAATACTCGGCGGAGTGGGAAAACGCGGATTGGGCGCGGCAGTACTTTGAGGCCTATCAGGGCGTGTTGCGGAAAAAATGGCGGCACATCGAAGTGCAAACGTGCGATGACTCGACATTTGCCGGGCGCGGCGATGACGGCTATTTCGTGGTGCGGCTGGAAGGGACGGTAGTGAGCAGTCTCGAAGGCCTGCGCGACGCTGCGGTAAACTCGAACTGATGCTGTCGCGAAGAATCTTCCCGCTATTGTTGTGCGTGGCGAGCCTGGCCCTCGGCGCCACGGTTCCCCGCCCCGCGCCGGATTTCGCCGTCGACTTGACTGACGGCTCGCAAATACACCTCAGCCAATACCGCGGCAAGGTGGTGGTGATGGCCTTCATTCTGACCACGTGTCCGCACTGCCAGTTCACCTCGCGGATTCTGACGAAACTGCAACAGGAATATGGCCCGCAGGGGTTTCAGGTGGTGGTCTCGGCCATCGAAGGCATGGCCAAAATGAACGTGCCGGACTTCATCCGGAATTTCAAGCCGGCCTACCCGGTGGGATACACGCAGCGCGAAGTGGCGGAGAGCTATCTCGAGCACCCGGTGATGTTCCGGATGATGATGCCGCAAGTGGTGGTGATCGACCGGAAAGGAACGATCCGCGCGCAATACGCGGGTGACGATAGTTTCATCGCAAATGAAGCTGATCAGGAAAAGAACTTCCGCGGACTACTGGAGCCGCTGCTGGGGGAAGAGGCGGCACGGCGCAAGAAGTAGTTGCGGGCGGCTGGCCGGCCACTTTTGCAATTACTCCAGGTTTCAATTGCGTTTCTAAGACGTACGTTATATCATTCCTCTAACCAATTCCAGTATTGCTGAGGGAGTGATCGATATGAAACGACCGGTTGAACTGTTACGTTCTCTTCTGGTTCTAGTCACCGCCTTGTCGGTGGCGTTCATTCTGCCGAACCCTTTGGCCGCACAATTCACTACTGCGAGCTTGGACGGAAACGTAGTTGACCAAACGGGTGCAGCCATCCCGGGCGCCAGAGTGACGGTGCAAAATGTGGACACCGGATTCACGCAGACCGTCAGCACGGGAACGGCTGGTGAATATCTTTTCTCCAGGTTGCTTGTGGGCAAATACAAGCTGACGGTGGAGAAGGAAGGCCTGCAAACCTACGTGCAGTCCGGCATCGAACTTACGGTGAGCCAAACGGCGACGCAGAAGGTCGTGATGAGCGTGGGAGCCGTCTCACAGCAGGTAACGGTGACGAGCGACGCCTCGCTGGTGACGACAGAATCCGCCACCATCAGCCAGGTTGTCAACCAGAGGCAGATTGTGGAGCTGCCGCTCGACGGACGCCAGGTGCAGCAACTGGTTTTCCTCGGAGCCGGGGTTACGGATACTACGGAGCACTATTGCGGGTCGAATTGCGAAGGCGGCACGTACCCGGGACAGCAGTACGCCAAAGCCAACGGTACGATGGCGGAAAGTGTCAATTACCAGATGGATGGCGTAGCTTACAATGACACATACGTCAACACGAACCTGCCTTTTCCGAACCCTGACGCCATCCAGGAGTTCAGCACGTCCGACAGCAACTTAAGCGCCGAGTACGGCAATGCCGTGGGAGGCGTGGTCAATGTGGTCAGCAAGTCCGGGACGAACCAGATTCACGGAGACGTGTTTGAGTTTCTGCGCAACGGCGACATGAATGCCCGTAACTTCTTCGCCCCCGCGCAGGATCAGATCAAGCGCAACCAATTTGGCGGGGCTGTGGGCGGGCCCATCCAGAAGGACCACCTGTTCTACTTTGGAACCTACCAGGGCACACGATATGCAAATGCCGCGCAGGGGAACATTGCCTACGTGCCGACGGCCCAAGAGCGAACCGGCAACTTTTCGGATCTGAGCGGCGTGCAACTCACCGATCCCCTCAACAACAACCAACCGTTTCCGGGAAACCAGATTCCGCAAAGCCGGCTCAGCCCCGTGTCGCAATATATGTTGAAGTATCTGCCCCTGCCCACCGGACCCGGCGAGCAGATCAATTACCTTGGACCGAGCCAGCGGTGGGCCGACGACCAGTTCATGCTGAAGGGAGATTACATCCGGGGCAAGCATCAGCTCTCGGTGCGATACTTCTTCACGAATTTCAACCAGCAGCCGTTGACGAACAAGGCGGACCTGCTGCAGACAGATCAGGACGGCAACCAGGTCCGCGTGCAGAATATCGCGGTTACGGACACTTACAACGCGACCCCTCACCTGCTGTTCAACACCTGGTTCGGCTGGGACCAGCAGAACGGCGGGTCGCTATCGGGCGCGCCGTTTTGTCCCCAGGATATGGGCGTCAACATCGCGGGGACTAAGCCGTGCGAGTTGGTGGTTCAGGTAGGCGGAGGTTTCAACGTCAGCAGCAATCACTACGGCGATTTCGATCGTGGGGACTCGACGTACCGGGAGGATATCACATGGATCAAAGGCAGCCACGAGCTGCATCTGGGCGGGGAAGCGCTGCGCATTCGCGCGCCCATGGCCAACGAATTTGAGCAAAACGGGGAATTCTATTTTCAAAGCGCTCTCACGAATTACAACCTGGCCGATTTCATGATCGGCCAGGTAGGGCAGTTCATTCAGGCCGGCGGCCTATACCTGAATTTTACGGGAATCAAGTGGAGCGCCTTTGTGCAGGATAATTGGCGCGCGACTCACCGGCTGACACTGAACCTGGGGCTGCGATGGGATCCTTGGTTCCCGTATAAGGACAGCCAGGGGCGCGTGGGGTGCTTTGAACCGGGGCATCAGTCGCAGCGATTCCCGAATTCTCCCCTGGGGCTTCTTTTCGGCGGAAGCAATCACGATCCAGGATGCCCGGATGCTTCCATCAACAGCAAGGCCGCCAACTTTGCGCCACGGCTGGGCTTTGCATACCGGCTCACCAACGACGGCAAAACCAGCATTCGTGGCGGCGCGGGGATGTATTACGCAATTCCCAATACAGTTGCTTTCCAGGACGTTGTGGGCATTCCACCGTTTGCGCCGATCATCGGCCTGAACGACGTCAGTTTCCAGAACCCCTACGGCAGCGCAGGCGTAGCGAATCCGTTCCCGGCCGATTTCGGCGGGATCAATAAGACGACGAGTTCGAGCGCGACATTCCCGCAGAATATTTCGTTCACCCAGATATTCGCGCAGAACTTTCAGTTGCCGGTGGTGGCGTTATGGAACCTGACCTTGGAACGGCAGATTTCCGGAAGCTGGCTGGTGCGGGCGGCTTACGTTGGCAACAAAGGAACGCACTTGTTTGGGACGAATGACCAGGAAAGCGGTTTGTTAGCGGTGAACGCCCCGATCTATATTCCGGGCAACACTGCGAATGGGACGCCGATATCGACGGCGGCCAACGAACAAGAACGGCGGCCGTACCCGAGTTTTGGCTATGTGAACGTCGTTGATTCGGCCATCAACTCGCACTACAACAGTCTTCAGGTCAGCGTGGAGAAGCGGCTGAGTTACGGGCTTTCGATGCAGGCGAACTATTCATGGTCGAAAGAGATGAACGACTTCGCGCCACTGGGAGCATACAACTCGAACACCAATCCGCTCAGCCGGCATTTTGATTACGGCCCATCGGATGACAGCGTGGGCAACGTATTCAAGCTTTCCGGAGTCTACCAGGTGCCGCATTTCAGCGTGAACGGAGCGGCGAGCAAACTGGTGAACGGATGGGAGATCAGCTCCATTGTGCTTTGGCAGGGTGGATTCCCATTCTCGATTTTCTGTGGCTGTGACAATTCTCTGACAGGCATCGGCGAAGACCGTGCCGATTTCACCGGAAGCAGTATTTCACAAGCCGTGCTGGGCGGCGGCCGGTCGCACGCGCAACAGATTCAGGAATGGTTCAATACGTCGCTTTTTACGGTGAATGCGCTGGGGACATTCGGGAACACTGGCAAGAACATTCTGATAGGGCCAGGACAGTTCAACACCAATATGGCGCTGGTGAAAGACACGAACATCACGGAGCGTTTCAAGCTTCAGTTTCGCGCTGAGGCTTTCAACGTTTTTAATAACGTTAACTTCTCCTCGCCGCCGAACAACTACGTGTCATCCGGGCCGGGGATATTTGGAACAATCACTTCCGCGCGCTCGCCGCGCATTTTGCAGCTGGCGCTGAAGTTGGCATTCTAATAGGCCGGGCATGCCCCGCCATTACGGGACTAGATCGCAGCCGCGCATCTGCTGCTCAAGGCAGCTCAGGTTCTGCCGATAGAGTGGGTTGTCGGGTTCCAGAGAGAGCGCACGTTTCAATTCCGCGGAGGCGGCTGGGAGGTCGTGCATACGTGCCAGGGCCAAGGCCAGGACGTTGCGCGCGTGCGCGTCAGTGGGGTTAATGTCCAGGGCATGACGCAGGGATGCTGCCGCTTCGGCGGGCTGCCTGGCTTCCAATAAGGCACGGCCAAGGTAGTACAGTGTGTCGGCGTCATCGGGGCGGAGATCGAGAGTCGTTCGGAATTCGGCGATGGCTTCTTCGAGCTTGTTTTGCAACAGCAGTGATAAGCCTAAGTGGTAGTGCGTCAGCGGGTCACGGGGCGTGAGGCTGACTGCTTCGCGGAGCGCGGCTTCGGCGCCTCGAGCGTCGCCATTTTGAAGCAGGGCGGCTCCACGGTTGATATCACCGGCTGCGACTGCGGCGTCCTTCTGCCGCCGCTCCAGCTCTTGTGCGAGCTGAAGCTGGTTTGCCGCCTCGGCGGGCCGGCCGGCTTTCTGTAGCGTTTGTGCCAGTACATAGTGCAGCGCGGGGTCGTCGGGCAGCAGCACGGACGCCTTTTGCAATTCCGCCACAGCTTCGGGGAGCTTGTTCTGTTTGCGCAGGATCGATCCGAGACCACGATGCGCCTCAGCGGATTCCGGGTCGGAAGCGAGGGCCGTTCGCAGCTCGGCCTCGGCAGCCGCGAGATCGTCCCCAGCGAGCAACAAGAGTCCCATTGCCTGATGGCACCTGGCGTTCTGCGGATCGATCTGCAGGCAAGCGCGATACTGTTCCGCAGCACGGACGGGATCATGCGAGGCGGCGTAAAGCTGGCCCAGCTCGAGTTGAATGGCGGCCGATCGGGGCGCCAGCCTGGCAGCGGTGGAGTACTCGGCCAGCGCCTCTGTGACGCGCCTTTTTTTGACAAGCACTCGTCCCAGAGACTGATGGTTCTCCGCGTCGGAGGGCGCCAGTTCCACGGCTTTCTCCAGCTCCCGTTCCGCCTGGTCGTCCTCGCCGGCTTCGAACAGCAGTGTGCCGAGGTTGCGGTGCAGGGTAGCATCGGCCGGCATGAGCGCGCAGGCCGATCTCATAACCGCGACGGCACGGTTAAGACGGCCCGTGGCCCGCAGTGTCAGCGCCAGATTGCTGAGGAGCCGGCCGTCGGCAGGACGCAACCGCACCGCGGCCTCAAGAGCGACGAGTGAGGCGGCTGCATCTCCCTGCTTTCGCAGGGCGACGCCGAGGTCGTTGAGTAAATCGGGATCGTTTGGAGCGCGATCGAGAGCACGGCGAAATGCCGCAACGGCCTCCGGATAACGGCCGTGGTCGGCCAGTTCGAGACCTTGTTTTTGTAGCTCCGCTGCAGTTACGGCCTCTGCCGCGGTTTGCGCAACGGCGCGTGTTGTCAACCCAAGCAAGCAGCAGAACAAGAAGGAGCAAGCAGCGCCAGCCACAACACTACAGATTAGAACAGCACGCCGCCGCCTGGTGAGTCTCGCATCGTGATTTCTTGACTTCGGCCTCCGCTTTCGGTGTATACTGCGAACGCTTACACTTCAGAGAGCTTTTTCAACCACATGACACGAAGAGAACTGTTCTCATCATTGCTCGTTACCGGGGCGGCCGGTACGGCCACATTCTCCGCGCTTGCCGCCGCGGAGCAGCCGCCATTTCCCGGGACGCCGTTCCATGCGTACTCGCGCTGCCTGCCGGATTACTTGCGCGGCCTGGCGAAGAAAGCCGTGGAGAAACGCGACGCGGAACTGGCGAAGCTGGTGACGCCGGCGGCGGTTGAAGCGCGCCAGAAGTGGGCCCGCGAGACGTTATGGAAGCTGATTGGCGGGATGCCGGAGCGCACTCCACTCAAAGCGCGCACGACGGGGTCGTTCGAGCGGGACGGCTACAAGGTGGAGAAGGTGATTTACGAGAGCCGGCCGGGGCTGTTCGTTTCCGCGAACCTCTATCTTCCCAAGCATGGCGACGGGCCGTTCCCTGCCGTGCTGTTCCAGAGCGGGCATTACGGCGAAGGCAAGGCCAACCCCAATTACCAGCGCTGTTGCCAGGGCCTGGCGCAACTCGGGTTCGTGGTGCTTGCTTTCGATCCCATGGGGCAGGGCGAACGCATTCAATATCCGGATTCCTCAGGCATGCATACGCGTCTTCAGGACGTGGACTCCGAGCACACCGTTCCCGGCAGACAGATGCTGCTGTTTGGTGACACGGCCACGCGCTTCCAGCTCTGGGATGCGGTCCGCAGCCTCGATTACCTGACTTCTCTCCCAATGGTGAACGCCAAGCGCGTGGGGTCGACCGGGCACTCCGGAGGCGCCACGATCACAATGCTCCTTTCCGCTGCCGACGAGCGGCTGGCGGCGGCGGCGTCGTGCATGGGGAACACCGAGAACGTAGCCGCGCTCCCCTTTCTTTCGCCTGGCTCGACCGACGACGCGGAGCAGGACTTTGTGGACTCAGGCCCGGTGGGATTCGACCGCTGGGATCTTTTCTATCCCTTCGCGCCCAAGCCGATGTTGATCTGGCCCAGCGACCGCGATTTCTATGCGACTTACTCCTCCCAGTACATTACAAACGGCTGGCAGGAATTTCAAAAGCTCCGGGCGGTGTATTCCACCCTGAATCATGCCGACCGTTTGCAATGGGCCGACACTCCCCTGCCCCATTCGCTGGCTTATGACAGCCGCCTGCTGGTCTACAGCTGGTTCACGCGCTGGCTGAAGGGTTCGACCGCGCCGGTGCACGAGGAACCTCCGGTCAATCCCGAGGCTTTTTCCACGCTGTACGCAACGGAATCCGGCAGCGTGGTCACTTCGTTGCACAGCGAAACGGCTTTCACACTGAACAAAGCCAGGCAGGTGGAGCGCACGCCGGCACCGCTGGATACGTTGTTGCGGGTCTCGCGTTCTACCGCAGTCGGGAAGATCATCACGCGCCGGCAATCGCCCGGCATGACTGTCGAAGTGCTTGAGGTCGGGTCGGATCCTGCCGTCTGGATTCCGGCGTGGCTGCTCACGGCGAAAGACACCGCGTCCGACAAGCCGGTTCTGCTGGTGCTCGATCCTGTGGAATCGGAGCGGCTCTGGTTCCAGCCGGATGCATATCTTGCGCCGGGCAGTCCGTTGGTTTGTGCGGCTGACATTCGCGGGGTGGGACCACTGCTTCCGGAATACAGCCCGGGCCACCCAGGTTATGCAGCTTCGCACCGGCAGGAGGAGGATTACGCCTGGGGCTCAATGATCCTTGGTAAGCCGCTGGTAGGGCAGCGGGTCACCGATATACTGGCGATCGTCAGCGCCTTGCGTAAACATCCGGCCACCGCCCAACGCCGTGTGCGAGTGGCGGCCGCCGGAAGGCTGACCGTGCCGGCACTGTTTGCCGCCGCCCTCGACAAGCGAATCGACGGCCTCTATCTTTCGGGTGGCCTCACATCCTTCCGCGACGTGGTTGACTCCGAGTTATACAACCAGCCTTTCGCCAACTTCGTGCCGGGGCTGCTGAATCACACGGATCTGCCGGAAGTGGCCGCGTCGATCGCGCCGCGCCGCATTGTGCTCGCGGGAGCCGTCAATGCCAGGGACGAGACGGCCGATGTGGAGGCTGTGCGCCGCATTTACTCAGCGGGCAACCTATCGATTGAGCCCGAGGCGAAATGGACCGTCGAACGGCTCATGTCGTTTGCGGGCGACTAGACCTTGCCAGGGTCACACTATTCGCGGCAGATCCCGCGCTTGCTCTGGCGGATGAAGCGGACCAGATGGGCTGCCTCGGGCGTCGCAATTTCGGACTCGATGCGCCCGAGCGCATCCTCTAGCTTCAGCCCGGAGCGGTAGAGCAACCGGTAGGCATTTTTCAGCGCCGTGATTTGCGGCGTTTTGAAGCCGGCCCGCTTCAGTCCGACCAGGTTCACCCCCTTGGCTTCGACGTTGAAGCCCGAGTACAGAAAGAACGGGGGAACATCACTGTTGACCCGAGTGTTTCCACCGATCATCGCCAGCCGCCCGATTTTCGAGAACTGGTGAACCACCACGCCGCCCGAAATGAACGCCTGATCCTCCACCTCCACGTAGCCTGCGACCAGCGCGCAACTGCAAACGACCGTGCGGTTGCCGATTTTGCAATTGTGCGCGATATGGCCGGAAGTCATGATGTAGTTGGAGTCGCCGATCTCGGTCACGGATTCCGGCTCAGTGCCGCGCGAGATGGTGTAGTGCTCGCGGATGATGTTATCGTTGCCTATGCGCAGGTAGCTGCGCTCGCCTTTGAAGTTCTTGTCGAGAGGATCGGTGCCCAGTACGGTCCCGGCGGAAACGGCGTTGCGCTCGCCCAGGGTCGTCCAGCGCTTCACGTACACGTATGGCTCGAGCGTGCAGTGCGCCCCGATCACCACATCGGATTCGATCACGCAAAACTCACCGACGCGGACGCCGGCCGCGATCGCAGCGCCGGAATCTACACGCGCCGTGGGCGCGATGAAAGCAGAAGTGTCAACGGACAAAGCGTGACCTTTAGCCGCCGATGGGATATCCGTGAATCAGCATCAACGTCCGGCTCCAGCGGGTCTTGGTGAAAAAATGCTGGGCAAGATCAATGAAGTGGCCGGTGGTGAAGTCGACCAGATCCTGCGTTGAGGCATCGTACGACCAGTAGATCAGCAGCGGCTTGCCTTTGATGTTCTCCCTCGGGACGAAACCCCAGTAGCGGCTGTCCGCTGAGTTGTCGCGGTTGTCGCCCATGGCGAAATAGTGACCCGGCGGCACGACCACCTCGCCATTCACCACATGGTTTTCGAGCATGTCCAGCGCCTCGGGCGGCAGCATGATGTTGGGCGCTCCGGTGGGAAAGCTGTCGCGATAGGAATCGAGGTAGCGGGTTTTGTGGACCTTATATGGCTCGTCAAGCTTCTTGCCGTTCAGGAAAACCTGCTTGTTGACGAGGCGAATCCGGTCGCCGGGCACGCCGATCACGCGCTTCACGTAATCTTCCTTGATGTTCAGAGGATAGCGGAACACGATGATGTCACCGCGCTTGACGGGCTCATAGGGTAGCACGTGCTTGAAGAGCGAACCGGGCGGCGAGTACGCCAAACGGTCGATGATGACATGATCGCCAATCAGCAGATTATCTTCCATCGAAGACGTCGGAATGACCTCGGGCTGCGCGATGGTGCTGGTGGCAAAAATCAGGATGATGAAGTTAAATACCCATTCGGCTAGGCTGTGAGACGCGGAGCCTGCGGCGGCGCGGGCTTGGGGAGCGGCCTCGGTCGCGGGCCTGGGTAACGCCGGTTTCCTGGCTTTCTTCGGCTTCATGTGTGCTCTTCCTTTTATACCGCACTCGTTCGGCGGCGCCGCGTTACAGTGTAGACATGCGTGTCAGAGAATTGGCGGAATGGCTCGGGGCAACCTTCGAAGGCGACGGCGAAAAAGAACTGACCGGCGTCCAATCGCTGGATGCAGCGGGCGCCGAGGACCTCTCGTTCGTTTCCAGCGCAAAAGCGCTGCCGCAGGCGGAAAAGTCAGCCGCCGGGTGTCTCATTGTTCCGCTGGAATTTCCCGCGGGCCGGACCGTGATTCGCGCCGGCGCGCCTCGCACCGCCTTCGCCCGCGCGGTGAGCCGCCTGGTGCCTCCGCCGCCCCCTCGCCCGGGCATCCATCCGACGGCCGCCGTGAGCCCGGAAGCTGAGATCGGCCCAGGCGTGGAAATCGGGCCACACGTGAGCATCGGGGAAGGGTCACGCATTGAACCCTATTGCCGCATTGGCCCGGGCTGCTCCATCGGCCGCCGCGTCCAGATCGGCCACGATAGTGTGCTGCATGCGAACGTCACGATTTACGACGATGTAGACATTGGCTGTAACGCCATCCTGCATGCGGGCTGCGTAATCGGCGCCGATGGCTTCGGCTTCGCGCTGGACGGCGAGCGCTATCAGAAATTCCCGCAGATCGGACGCGTGGAGATCGGCGACTTCGTCGAAATCGGCGCGAATTCGTGCGTCGACCGTGCGGCACTGGGCACGACGTGCATTGGTGACGGTACCAAGCTCGATAACATGGTGCATGTGGGCCACAACTGCCGCATCGGAAAGCACGTGGTGGTGGCGGCGCAGACCGGGTTCTCCGGCGGCGTAGTGGTGGAAGATTACGCCGTAATCGGCGGGCAGGTGGGAATTGGCGACAAGGCGCGCATCGAATCGCACGCTGTGCTCGGCTCCGGCTGCGGAATTCTCACGTCGAAGATCGTCCGCGCGGGCCAGGTGGTGTGGGGCACACCGGCGCGGCCCCTTAAACAGCACCTCGAACAGCTCGCCAATCTGGCGCGGCTGCCGGAGATACGGCAGGAGATTGCCGACCTGAAGCGCCGGCTGGCGGAACTCGAGAGGGCCAAGACCTGATGTTGATTGTGGTCGGCGGTCACACACGGAATATCGGCAAGACGTCGGTCGTCGCCGGGCTGATCGCGGCGATACCCGAGGCGCGCTGGACTGCCGTAAAGATCACCCAGTTCGGCCATGGCGTTTGTTCGAGTGATGGCGAGCCTTGCGAATGCGCAGTCGTCGATCCGGAGCATCCTTTTGCGATTACGGAAGAAACGGATCCCGCCGGCCGCACCGATACCGGCCGCTTTCTGGCGGCGGGTGCCGAGCGATCCTACTGGGTCCGGACCGCGGCGGGTCAACTGGGCCATGCGCTGCCGGACCTCCGCCGCATTCTCGACACGAGCCAGCACGTCATCGCCGAATCCAACAGCATCCTGCAATTTTTCAAACCGGACCTCTATTTCGCCGTGATGGATTTCGCCGCGGGAGATTTCAAACCCACCAGCCTGCAATACCTCGACCGTGCGGACGCACTGATCGTCATCGATCGCGGCGTGAGTCAGCCCGAGTGGAGCGGAGTGTCGCGGCGCCTCTGGGATGCGAAACCGCGATTCTACGTCCGGCCCCCTCAGTGGGTGACCGAGGCCATGGCCGCGCGCGTCAGGGGGCGGTTGAACTCTTCGTCAACTACCTCCGGCGCAACGGGTGCCAACTCAGTAAGCTTGGGACTGCCTGACGACGGCATGTAGGCGCGGACCGTGTGAAGGCCCTCGCAGAGAATCTGGTCCGCATTGGCGATTTCCTGGTGCATTCTTCGCAAGTGCTCGCGGAAGCGCGTGTCTTCGGGACTGATGATTTCGAGATAGGAGGTCAGCGCCTCCAGGGCGCTGAGGGGCTGTCGCATCTGATGAGCAAAATCAGCCAGCACGTCTAGAGAAAACACTTGAGCCACAAAGGGCCTCCAGTCGGACGTAATGGGGAGGTATTGACCAGCGTGTTCTGGGTTCCGGTCACCGATTATAACCCAGGCGCCCGGCGCGGCAACATAAATTTTTAAACCGCCTTTTTTATGGCGCTAATGTCGCGACGGGGCATCCTGCTCATGTCGCTGCCCGCCCGCGCACTCGTTTCCGAATTGTTCCGGCGAAGCTCTCTAAAACACAAACCGGAATCCGAGCTGGCCGTGCCTGGGACTGTTGTACTGGCTGCTGACCACGCCAAAACCAGGACTGCCATACGTCGTATTGGGCAGGCCGAACCTGGGGTTGTTAAACGCGTTGAAGAATTCTCCGCGAACCTCCAGGAACATGCTTTCCCTGAATTGCACCTTCTTGGAGAGACCTAGGTCTGCGTTTGAAATACCCTGACCGCGGCAATCGTTGATATAACGGCCTATATCGCCTGGCGTCTGATCGGCCGGTTGGGAGAAGTTGGCCACGTTGAAGTAATTTGCGGCGCCGTTGACCACACTCATAATGCTCGCGCCCGAGCACGCCTTGCCGTTGATGTTGGGACGTTGCGCGCCTTCGCCGCCCGTGTCTGCAAGCGTTTGGGCCGCGGTTAAGAACACTAGGGGATTTCCGCTCTGGAACGTGACGAAACTATTCACCTGCCAGCCCCCGATGAAGCCGTTCAGGATGCGATTCATGTTGCTGCCCAGGGTCCTACCCCGCCCGACAGGCAATTCGTAGATCGCGGCAAAAGCCAACCGGCTCGGCACGTCGTTGGCGCTCACGCTCTTCTCAGCTCTCAGATTGTTCAGGTCCTGCGGCGCTCCGGCAAACCCCAGGTTGCCGATCCAGGCGTTGCCGCCCGCGTCGGAGTAGTCCATGAACTTCGAGAAGGTGTAATTGCCAGTGACGCTCAACCCGTAAGCAAGCCGCTTTTCAAACCGCACCTGGAGGGACTGGTAATCGGAGTTGGCCACAAACAGCGGAAAGCCGCTGAAGGATCCGGGGAATTGCGGATACGGCCGCAACAGATCGATCTGCGGAACCGTTGCGAAGTTATAGATCGAGTTGGGATCGTTGATGACTGGAGCGGGATGACCCGGCACCTGTACAAACAGGTATTGGAACGGATTGGGCACATTGAGGCTCAGTCCCGGGGTGCCGTATGTCTCACGGTTGGCTGTGGAGATAATGTTGCGATTCTCGGTGGAGTAGTTCCACGGCAGGTGTACAGAGTGACTGGCGGAATAATTCACATCGATCAGCCACTGCCCCGGTAACTCCCGCTGAAATCCGTAATTCCATTGGTAAACCTGGCCGTTCGTGAACGTGTTGCTGGTGTGGTTCCCGTTCCCTTCTCCCCACAAAGTTAGCGGGCCATATTTCCCCTCTTCGGGTTCGACAAACCCCCCCGGGAACGGATTCTCCAGACTGGCGTACCGGGTAACATAGTTGTTCAGAGTCGGGATGAAGTTGAGCTGATATTGCCAGGCACTCCCTCCGTACTGCCAGTTGGTGGCGAAGTTCATTCCGTAATAGATGCCCGCGCCAGCGCGCATCACGGTCTTGCTGTCCAACCGGTACGCGAAGCCGACTCGCGGCCCGACGTTATGGTAAGCCGGATCGGCATGGCGCTGGCTATTCGAAGCCAGTATTGTGGTTCCGTGAATCTCCCCGAACCCAGGGATGTTAACGCCGCTGTCGCAGGTGAAGCAGCTGAATTGCTCGCGATTGTAGCGCTCCTCGTACGGTGTGCTGAACTCGTAGCGCAGCCCCAAGTTCAGGGTGAGCCGGCTAGTTACCCGCCAGTTGTCCTGAATGAAGAAAGAAGTCTCGTTGGATTTATTCGCCACCGAAGGCAGTTCGCCCATCCCACTGTTGCCATCGAAAGCTCCTAGCAACATGCTGGCGAGTCCGTTCCCCTGGAGCGAGTTCGGCGCCACGTTGCTCTGCATGGTCTGAGCCGGATTGAACTCAAACCCGCCGTTGGTGTCGCTCGGCTGGAAGTAGTTGTTCAGGAAGATCCGTCTCTCGCCCCCGAATCTCAGCTCGTGAGAGCCGACGACTTTGTCTACTATGGAGCTGAACGACCACTGAGTGTCCGTTTCCAGCGATGTGGTGCAGCAGGCATCGGTGACCAAGCCCTGGTAGCCAAGGACCGAAATATCCGGAAGAGTATTTGGCGTCTCATACCAAGGGTTATCGTAGAGCGCCTTCGAAAAGCCCAAGCTCGCGGGGGTCACCGTAGGAGTTACGCCGAAACTATTGTAAAACCGGTGGAGGTTCAGTCGATTGGTCCACAGCGTCTTGGGACTGATCGTCCAGGTGTCCGAGACAGCTCCTTCATTCGTACGGTAATACGAAATTTGCGGCGCGTAAAAGTCATCGGGCGTGTGGCTCGTGTTGATTGCCCGGCTATATCGGGCGAAAAAGCGATTGCTGTCGGAGAAGTTGTGATCGATTTTGATGTCCAACTGATACGCCGGACTCGGGTAGATATAGCTGGCCGTGAAATTCTCCAACCCCGTAACCGGCTCACCCGCGGTGTTTGCCGCCGGGTAGAGATTGATCAGATTTTTCCCGATCGAGTCAAACATGGTGGCCGGAATAATATTGCCAGGGAAAGCTTGCCGCGTACAGACCTGACCTGCGGTACAGGACTGAGCGAAAGGATTGTAGATCACGTCCAGGCTGCCATCCGGGTTGAAAGTCTGGGAAAAGTTCCCCTGCTTCTGCAAAGCAGTGGGCACGCTCGATGTGGTGGTACCCGGGGAGGTGTTGCGGTCCTTTTCGTAATCGAAGAAAAAGAACGTCTTGTTTTTCTTGATCGGCCCGCCAACCGTGCCACCCCACTGGTCAATGTCGTAGGGTCCAATGGGCTGGCCGGCCGCGTTTGAAAAGAAATTATTGGCATCCAAATCCGGCCGCCGGAAAAACCAGTAGCCGCTGCCATGGAACTGGTTGGTACCAGACTTCATGACCATGCTGACTATGGTTCCGCCGTTACTTCCGTACTCCGCCGAGAAGCTGTTGTTCTGAAGCTTGAACTCCTGGATAGCTTCTACTACCGGCTTGTATTGCAGGTTGGTCGTGCCGCCTTCGCCGCCCTCAGGATTGGTCTCCAGGCCGCCGTCCAGCCGGAACTCCGTGGTTGCATAGCGCTGACCGTTGGAGGAAAAAGCGGTACCCCCGAGTTGGATGCCCTGTCCCGCATTCGCAACCTCCGTCGTGCCCGGAGCCAGAAAGACCAGCGGCGAATAATCGCGGCCTTCGAGCGGCATGTTGATCATGTACTGCCCCGAAACCTCGGTGCCGAGCGCTCCGCTCACCGTGTTCAATAACGGCGATTCGGCGGTTACCTCCACCCTCTGGCTGATCTCGCCGACCTCAAGTTTGAAATCCAAGTCGCTCTGCTGGCCTACCCGGAGCAGAATATTCTCCTGAATCAGGGTCTTGAAACCTGTGGCTCCAACGGATGCCGTATAAGTCGCCGCCTTCAGGTCCGCAAAAAGAAACCGGCCGGCCTGGTCCGTCGGACGCTTTTCCGAAACGCCGGTGGCCACGTTAGTCATAGTGACCGTTACGCCCGGAATGACGGCTCCGCTGGAATCCTTGACCGTGCCGCGAAGCAAGGCGGTGTCCACTCCTTGTCCGTTCGCCGGCACAGTAACTAGACTTAGCGCCAAAAAGGCCGCTACCGCATTACTAACAAGCATCTTTCCCTGAAGCTGTCGCATGGTTCACCTCCAGCAACGCCAACATCGCCCAATCCGGGCCGATAATAGTTTTGCAGTATTAGATATTGAAAGCCCACATCTTGTCAAGGGCAAAATGTGGCAATTTAGAACTTTTGAGGAGTCACGGCCGGTGGGGGGCAGCCGCTCCGTCAGGGTAGGAGGCTGCGTCTTTCTCTCTTAACGCCTGGAAAATCTGGACTTCGTGCTCCGCATCCGCAGTGCGGCCCAGCTTCCGGTAAACCTGCGCTAGACCATAGTGGTTCTTGCTGCCGGTCGGGTCCAGCTTGACCGCGGCCTCCAATTCGCGCAATGCATCCCGCAAGTTACCTTCGCGCAATGCCAGTTTGCCCAGATGATAGTGCGGCTCCGAGAGGGAGGGGTCCAATGTTTCCGCCTGTCGCAAAAGCTGGAAAGCGTGACCTTCCACGTCGGTGTTTGCTCTTCCTTCCCCCCAAAGAAGCATCGTCGCATAGGCCTGATAAATCACGGCCGCGCGCGGCAGCCGTTGAATCGCCGTCTTCAGAGTTTCCTCCGCCTCGGCTGCCTTCCCCATGTCGAGCTGAGCCGTAGCCAGCCCCACGATGGCGTCAGCGTCGGAAGGATTCAGCTCCACGGCCCGGGCGTAAAACTTCTCTGCATCGTTGACGTGGCCTAGCTTGAACTCGATTTGCGCCCGTAGCCGCCGGCCGCCAGAGGAATTTGGTGCAACTTCTAGCGCCTTTTGCGCTGCCGCCGTCGCTCCATCCAGACGATGGTTCTCGAGCAGCATCATGCCAACGTCCAGGTAGTTCGATTCGTCCGTAGGATCCAAGGCAATGGCTTTGTCCAGTGCTGCCACCGCTCCCCTGGCATCGCCGTTCTTGAACAGGCACCAACCCAGCAGATTGTAGATCTCGCTGGATTCATGCCCCGTGCCCAAGGTGCGGCCCAGGGTTGCCAGGCACTCCGCGAACTTGCCGACGCGGTATTCGACGCGCGCCAGCGCGTAGCCTAGTTTCCCAGGATCGGGATAACTCGTCCAAAGCGACTGAAGCAAGGTTTCGGCAATCTCGAAATCACGCAATTCGGCCGCTACCAGCGCGGCAAGGAAGACACTCTCCGGGCCGGCGGGATGCAAGGGAAGCTCTTTGAGGGCTTCGTGCGATTTCTGCTGCTGCCCGGTGTAGTAGTACGCGCGTGCCAGCGCCGCGAGCGACTCAGGCCGCTGGCGCACTTGCTCCGGAACCGATGCCAGCAGCTTAAGCGCGCTGGCATATTGCTGTAATTCCTCCTCGACCATTCCCAGCACCAGAATGGCCGCGGAGTCGCGCGGATTTTCTTTGAGAACCTGAGTCAAGTTGGCTTTCGCCTCCCTAAGTTGGCCCAGCTCAAATTGGTTCCAGGCGAGGTTGCGGCGCGTCACCGAATCGGTTGGATCGAAATGCAGCGCCTTCTCGAGATAGGCGTCCGCCTCTTGCAATTTCTGCTGCATGCCCAGCACCACCCCCAGCAGCCCCAGAGATTCGGGGTCCTCCGGAGACGACTCGACCGCCTTGCGGAGTTCCCGTTCCGCGGCCGGCAGATCTCCGCGCCCAAGGAGCTGTCTCCCTTGCTCAGCATGCTCCTGTGCCGTCAGCTCGGGCGCTGGCGCGCCGAAGAGGCGCACGGTTGCCGCGATTAGGACAAGTAGTCCTAATAACGAGCGCGCACTAGCGGGAGTGAAGGCAGTCGCCGCTGGATTCACAGGATTCCAGCTTAGCTCCTCCCCAGAGGGAGGCGGAAGAGGCCGTCGGACGGCGCAGCCTACGGTTTCCACAACTTCGAAAACTACAGACTGCGCGTCAAGGTCATGTGCGGTTAACTGCTTGTGGTTCGGGGTCCTCCCCCGTTCTTAGCGTGGAGCCCATTCGCCGTGTTTTCTTGGAGGCGCGGGTCGGAATCGAACCGACGAATAAAAGATTTTGCAGACCTTGGCCTGTAAGCCCTTGCCATACGTAATTTCACTGATTTGGAAACCAACCGGCAAGAACCGGGTCAAATCTGGGTCAAATGGCCGGCTCGAATTTGTTAGCGCGGCCTGCCCTTCTCTGTTCTTGACGTGTACGGTATAACCGTACATACTGGAATAGGAACGGGTGAGATGCAGTTCGGCCGTTTCCGTCACAAAGGACTCAAGGCGCTCCATGACGAGGACAGTGCTAAGGGAGTGCCGCCAGCGTTGGCTGACAAACTGCGTAAGCTTCTGTTCACCCTCGAAACGGCGGAGAACCTCGAACAGGTCGGCCGGTTTCCGGGATGGAGGCTGCACCCGCTGAAAGGCGACCTGAAAGGGTTCTGGAGCCTGATCGATTACCACTAGTGAGGCCGACGATGCCCATGAAAAACGCGCCCCATCCGGGCGACCTGATCAGAACCGAGATCATCGATGCGCTTGGTCTCAGCGTCTCGAAGGCAGCTGACATCTTAAAGGTGCGCCGCGCCACGTTGTCGGACTTGCTGCACGGCAAGTCCGCGCTCACGCCTGAAATGGCCCTGCGCATCGAAAAGGCCTTCGGCCCCGACATGGACCATCTGCTCCGTATGCAGCTCGCGTATGACGTAGCCAAGACCCGCGAGCATGCCAGGGACGTCGTTGTGAGGCGATACGCTCCGGCGTAGCGACGCGCACCGATGGGAATGAAGATGCGAGTGATTCAAGTCCGCGCGGTAGCTCGAAGGATCACGTGGACATCCACACGTTGGTCTCGCATGGGGTAGATGTGGTCACGGGTTTGGCGGCCGCCATGCAGCGACCTCTCCCGCCAAGCGGCAGCTTGCCCGTGCTGCGTCGCAGACGCACTTCCCAAGCCACAGTTCTTTTCTCGATTCTACGACACATTGTGATTTCTCAAGCACCTCGCCCGGAATACCCTTATCTGGCGCCGCCATGATTTCCGTCAACACCTCGGCCGACGTCTTCACATGGGTTGCCGCTTTGCTGATTGCCGAATCAAGCGTGCTTGGATCGGGATTGCGAGCCAGCGACCAGCCGCTCGTGTATGGCCTTCGAGCACTGGAGCCCGGGGCATGATTGGGCTTGTTTCGAATGGAGTTGCTCCCGTTTTGATTGCGTCCGTCACGGCATCTCCTTTAGACTGGTGAGCCTTGCGGACCGCTACCCAACTCACTCCCCGGTAAACGCTCCTTGCAGGTACGGCTCGGTGATCACGTTGGGATGGAGAGTTACGGTCGCATCTATCAAGGCGGCGAAACCGATCACAAACGGTGAGAGGGCAAGTAAGAAGAGAAAGACGATCAAGTTGCCTGCGGGCGTGAATACCGGCACAACGGGGTTCAGAAGCAGTACCATCCCTCCAAGGACGGCAGCCCATAAGTATTCCTGGCCTCGCACTGCCTGCTGCACCATTACGATGGCGCTCATATAAACGACCACATCCAGCAGAAGTTGGTAGTTCGTTTCGGAATGCCAGGACATCGACGCAACAAGCAAACCCGCGACAAAGACGCACTTGACTGTTTTCGTGAGCATTGGAAACCTAATTCTCCTCTGAGACTGGCGGAAACGCCGTCCCGGGAGTATTCAGTTGATGAATTTCGCCGTAAGATGGGCGAGCCGGCGGAATGCCGGCGCGCCACCTCAGGAACGTGCGGGCGCCTTAGACTTGGGCTCGTTGTACGCGCGTGTCTGTCTTCGCCACTTCCGCGTTGGTTTCGTCAGGTGCTGCGACGCTCTCGGCGACGGTTTCCTTCACCAGATGTTCTGCGTGCCGCCGCACGGGTCTGTCGGTTTTTGCGAAATCCGAGCTCGCTTCACCTGTTGAAGCGATGCTTTCGGCCCCGGTCTCCTTCAAACGGTCCTTTGCACGCTTCACCCAGTCCGAGGAGTCGCAGTGAACCGATAGTAGGATGCTGCCATGCTTCGTTCGCCCGTCATACCTCTTTGCCTCGTACTCCGGTATCCCGATCCCGGTAAGCGCTCCAATAATCGCCCCCACCGTACCTCCAATGCCGACTCCAGCCAGCAACCCCATAATTGGGCCCGCCGCGGTAAATAACGGCCCGACTCCAGGGATTGCCACCGCGCCGCTTCCAACAAGATATCCAAGTGCCCCGCCAACGACAGCGCATAGACCAGCTCCAGAGATTGCGCATTCCGGGGCTTTTGTATGCCTCTCGTGACCAAAGTCCTTGGAGCCTTGATTCTCTGAAAACAACACGGCAGTATCCGTGTTCCGAAAGCCAGTCTTGTGTAGAGCGCTAACTGCGTCCTCCTGCTGGACTCGATTCCGATAGATGCCGAAAACAGCGGTGTTTGCCATATACCTATCTCCTTACTCAGTTCGCCACGTTTTTCGTGGCGGTCGACCCTTGCCACTTGGTTGTCTGCATGTGCATGGCCCTTTATGCAAGTGCGTAGAATGTCATTAAATGACGATTCAGATTCGCAAACATTGCACTCAAAGTGCAGTGCGCGCATTTTCTGGCTTGTCCTCTCGTGCCCCTCGTCACGAGCACTACTCTGATCAGACTCACTTGCTTGGTTACTGTTTCTTTGCAAGCGTGGATCGCGTGGACTTGATGGACTCGAGCCGGAGGTAGCCCGCGGCGGCGCGGACGCGCACCGCTTCTTTTTTGTCTTCGAACAGCGGAAGCAGATCCTTCTCCAAAGCGGGATCGTTCCTGACGGCGATGGCGTGGACCGCGGCCGCCCGGACGGACCAATCTTTATCGGTGAGCGCATCTTGAAGCGCCGGCAATACCTGCGGATCCGTGTCCATGTCTAGGAGGAGCGCCGTCGCCGCCCGACCGGACACTTGATCGGCGAGGATTCCTTGTAAAGAAGAAATACCCGCGCCCAAACCCGGGACTGGAGCGAAGTTCGCGCCCTCTCGCACTGCAAACAGGAACAGCACCTTGGGCGTATGCAGCATCCTGAGCGCTTCTCGCTTGTGCGTGGTAATGAATCCGGATGACGTCTTCGTATCGCCGCTGAGAACCGCAACTAGAGCCTCATGCCCAACCGGATCGTTGAGCGTCCAAAGCGCTTTGGCCGCCGCAAAACTCACCTCGGGCACGTCACTGTCGAGTGCCTTGCGCAATGCGGAGACCGTGCGCTCGTTTTTCAGATCCATGAGGCTCGTGATCGTGGCCAGCCGCACCTCGACATCTTTGTCGTCAAGCATCGCTTCTAGCTCCGAGAGGTAGGGCTCCTGCGGGCTGACCAAGCCTAGCGATTGTACGGCGTGCTTCCGGGTGTCCGGGTTCTTGTCTTTCAACGAGTCCGCGAGGAGACCGCTGGCGCGATCCTGTTGAGACGGCACCACGGCAACCGAAGGCGACGGGATCTCGGCAGCCTGTCCGAAAACGACGCAGAGCAAAAGAAGCGGAGATAAAAGAAAGGTTCGCATGAATAGGCTCGCTTAGGCTTTTCTTCTGCCGACGACCAACAACACGAGGCCACTGCCCGCTGCGATCACGCCAACAATCGGGGGCAGCGGAAGCGTCTTAGTCTTCTCCGCCGTCACTTGGACCGGACCCAGATCAACAACTTTTTCTCTGCTCGTGTAGGTGAAGCCTTGATACGCAAAGGCTATGATCCCGACAGCAATCAGGATGATGGCAAATAGTGTGGTTGCTTTCATCTTGCTCGACCTCATTCGCGCCCACTCAGGGCCCGGCGGCACTGCAAAGGCCGGCCCTGAGTAAAGCGCATTCACGGATTTACTTAGCAGCGATTGGCGATCCAATCTCCGTACCAATGATTTCGCCGGAGACAACCAGTTCCACGCGCCGATTCTGCTGCCGCCCTGCGGTCGTCTCGTTTGTGGCCACAGGCTGGGTTTTTCCGAATCCTTTTGCCGTAACTGAATTCACCGGAATTCCCGCCTGAGTCAGGTAGTCGCGTACGGAACTGGCGCGTTGTTCGGAGAGCTGCTGGTTGTAGTCGTCGCCCCCCACGCTATCGGTATGACCTTCCACATCCAGCTTCAGACCCGGGTGCCCCGAGATGATGCCGGCCACCCTGGCCAGCTTTTCACGTGCCCCAGGTCGCAACGAGTACTTGGCCGTGTCGAAAAGGACATCTGACATATTGACGATCAGGCCACGGGCTGTATCGCGAGTTTCGAGAATCACGTTAAATTGCCGCAGTAGCTGAACTCGCAACTCCGTCTTGTCAGCCTCCGCTTGTGTTTTCTCTTTTGCGGCGCGATCGAGGTCGGCCTGGAAAGTAGCTGTTTGCGCGTCATTCTCCCGCTTCAAACGTTCCGCTTCAGTGGCGGCGGAAGCCGCCCTCAGGTCATTCTCGCCTTTCAAACGATCGGCTTCGGTCTGTGCAGCGACGGTTCGCGCATCATTTTCCCCTCTTAGCCGATCCGCTTCATTCTGGGCAGCCACCGTCCGGGCGTCGTTCTCCACCTTCAAACGATCTGCTTCCGTCTGAGCAGCTAACATTTGCGCTTCATTCGCCTGCTTTAGGTGCGTTGCTTCCGTCTGAGCAGCGATTCGTGCCCCCTCGGCCTCTCGTGTGACACGCTCCGTTTCGGACTGCGCAGCAGCCCGTTCGCCCTCAGCGTGCGATTCGCGGTCCGCTCCCGCCTGCCGCTCGGTCGCCAAGTTCTGTTCGTCCATCTTCTTGACAGTGATAATTCGGGCGTCTTCCGCCATTTGCACGGCTTCACGCGCCACTGTTCCGATGGGCTTCTTGCCCGCCTTGCCTTGCAGATAGCCCTCGGCATTCTCCAGGCCCTGGACGGCTTTCTGGAACGTTTCAGGAGCATACTGTTCAGCGCCGGTCCATCGCGCAATCTGTACGGCGTTGCGCGCCTCGTAGAGTTCCAATGGCACTTTCCGATCGAGCCGCCGAGGCTTGAGCTCGGACGGGTTCACGTTCAAGGTGTACTGGCCTCTCTGTAACAGTTCGAACTTAGCGTCGACTTGTTCAATGGTTCCGGTGGTATCCTGCCTGACGAAGTTCTCCATGACCACTACATCGCTAGGTTGGGTAACCGCGAAATAGGGTTCCGCCGTTACAATCAAGCCGAACGACTGCAACTCCGTGGTGGCATCAAGCTTCGTCTTGCCTCCATTTAGGAGCACTTCACCGACGTTGGTCGCACGCCCCTCGGGAGTGATGGCCCACATCACATAGGTCAGGTACTCTGGACCAAACATGGTGGCCGGATCAAGCCTCTCCATCTGCGCATCGATCTTGATCACGCCTTGCTTGCTCTCCACCTTGGCCTCGCCACGGGCCTCCGGCATTAGTGCCGTCCCACGGAACCCAATCCTCGTAGCTCCGCTACGGTGATTGTAGTTAATCGCTTTCGTCGTACGTGCTACGACGGTGACGCGATAAATGGGTGCCGAGCCGTTGGCCATCCTGGCTGCATTCTCGGTTGCATTCGATTGTTCAGTCGGGTTCGGAGCCTGTGGCGCCTGAGCCGACAGAATTCCGCATACCGTGAGGAATGCACCTACCATCTTCATCTCTTTGCCTCAATCTTTCTTTTCCCGGCCTTGTGAGCCCGAGTTTTTCTCGCGACCCTTCCTAATGCACGAGCCGCACCAACCTTGTCATCGAGGGCGGAGACGGCGTACCCATGGTTCTGCTAATACGGTGCAGCCGCGACTGCGATCCAGCAGGTTGTTAGTCTTACGGCGAGTTCCGGAGCGAGGCAGTTCCGGGCTACAGGAAAAGCGCTGCGCGTTTTATGAGGCCATCTGGCCCTGGCGAGAAGCCTGAGTGTGAGGGCAAGTGCAGAATCTGTCACTAGGAGTGCAGGTTTTGCCTGAATCCAGGTTGGGACTCTCACCCGCTACAAGGTTTTAGTCGTCAGTCCGCGTTTGCTGCCTGCGCTTCTTTGTGGAATTCGGCGATACGGTTTTGTAGGGTCCGAAGGCTGATCCCCAGAATCTCAGCGGCACGCTTCCGGTTGTAGTTTACATGTTCGAGGGTCAGTTTGATATACGCTTCTTCGGCATGGGAGAGTGGCTGGCCAGGCTGAAGCGTTAACTGACCTTCCGTGTCCGGCGGTTTTGGCGTGCTCCGGCTGGACCTCATATCGAAACTGGGAGAGGGCAGGTGATCCAGCCGAATCGCGCCAACACTCGCGACGATTGTAGCCCGCTCGATCACGTTTCGCAGCTCCCTTACATTGCCGGGCCAATCATGCGTACGAAAAAGGTCGAGTACATCGGCATCAATACCTGTAACGCGGGCCCCGTGCTTCTTGTTCAGAGTCTGAATCATGGCCTCTGCAATGAGCGGAATGTCTTCTCGCCGCTCACGGAGTGGAGGAAGCACGATTTGAAACACGCTTAATCGATAGTAGAGTTCTTCGCGCAAGTGCGTTGCCAAAGACTGGCTGCTGGCAGCAAGCAAACGCACATCGACTGGAATTTCGCTCTTGCCGCCGAGTCTTCGCACCCGCAAGTCTTCGAGAACGCGCAACAGCTTTGGCTGCGTATTCAGCGGCATCTCGCCGATCTCATCGAGAAATAGAGTGCCGCCGCGAGCCTGCTCAAAGCACCCCGCGCGGCGCTCCATCGCTCCAGTAAATGCACCCCTCTCGTGGCCGAATAATTCGCTCTCAATCAAGGCTTCAGGTAGGGCCGCGGTATTGATCGCGACAAAAGGGCCGTCACCGCGGGTGGATAAGTTATGGATTTCCCGCGCGACTAACTCTTTCCCCGTGCCGCTTTCCCCGCAAATCAGAACCGGCGCTGTAGTGGGCGCTACCTGCCGGATAACGGAGAAGATTTCTTGCATGGCAGGGGAGGTTCCCACCAAGTCCCCGAGCACGCCACGAAGCGTCAACTCGCGCTTCAACTCGTCCGTCTTTTGCAGAGCTCGTTTGTGGAGAATCGCGCGTTCCAGAAGAATCTCGAAGGCGCGCGGTTCCACCGGCTTTTCGAGAAACCAGAATGCCTTGAGGTCATGAACGACGGACAGAGCTTTGTCAATGCTTCCGAATGCGGTAAGCACAATCGCCGGAGTAAGGTCGCCGCTATCCTTCAAGTTGCGCAGTAATTCGAAACCGTCCATGCGCGGCATGACCAAATCCGCAACAATAACGTCTGGGTTGAAGGTGTTGAGGTGTTCCAGCGCTTCGAGGCCGTCAGCTGCAACCTGCGTCACAAAGCCGCGATCCGAAAGAATGGCTGCCAGCGCGGTACGTTGGGAGGCGTCATCATCTACGATGAGAATGCGGCCAGAAGTCGCTGGCGCGGGAGGCAACACTTTTTATTCTAGCAGGTCCTGCCGGCTATTTTGCACTATTCCGCCGGTCTACGCGCGCTGGAAACTGAAGCCAGTGATGCCCGCTGAAGCGGTTGGTAGTCGGAGTAAGCCAGTATCCTGTTGATGTCATAGCTCTTTACGAAAAGTATCCTGGCGCTCGCTCGCATTTCTATGCGCGTCGGCATCCAGATGCCGTCCTCGAAGTGCGTCTGCTCCATGGTAATGTGCGAGCCGCGCAGCACGCGCGCCAGGAATAATCCCATCGAGAACGGCTGGGTCACCTCACCATCGACCTTGACCCATCCGAAATCCTGCTTATCGACCCAGAGCTTACCCTCTACCTTGGACATCATCTTGCCGTAGGTGCCGTGCGGGCGATAGCCAGCGCGAGGCGTCGCCCGAAGCACGTAGGCCGGCCTGCCCTTGACTACCTCTTCGCCGATGAGCTGGAAGTCGAAGCCCTCGGGAACTTCCCGAATGAACGACCTGCTCTCCTGCTGCTCGCGCAGTCGCGCAGCGCGCTCCTGCCCAGTCTCGCGCTTCAGTCTGTCGAGCTTCTCCGTCTGTTTCCTTTGTTCCTCGGCCGATGGTGCCCGCCCGTTGCGCTCCACGAGCTGCTCGAACGGAGCCTCATCGACAAAAATGATTTGCGAGACATCGACATCTTGCGATTTCACCCGGCCGCCCGCGTCCAGACACCGGTCTTCAACACGCGCCGTATATAAGTAATGATCTCGCGCGTCCCAGCTACGCTCTGTCGCCACGATGGACCGTCGCACGATCTGGCCGACGTCCAGGACGGTTGGAGAAAGGACCTTGCTTTGGCCAAAGAGCGGGGCCGAAGCTGCGAGGATGATGGCCCAAATTTTCATTCGCACTTTACCTCCCTTCGCTGGAAGAATGCCCCGGCCATCGCAAACGGACGCGACGGCCGGACTTCGCCGACGGATCTTGTTCTAATCCCCGCGCGAAGTGCCGGCCATCTCCGCCTTGGCGTTCAACATTTCCGTTTTCTCCTGGGCCTTGCGGCGGATGAACTGACGGGTCGCACGGCCGGAGCGTGGAGCAAAAAGAACTGTCAGCGCGATACCCGCTCCAAGTCCAATCAGGAAGCATGAAGAAGAAATGTTTTTGTTGGCCATATCAAGTCTCTTGCAGGTCAATGCGTGAACCGATAACTGGTCACGCTTCCCCACATTCCCACTGCCTTTAATAACCAAACTCCCACGCCAATCACAACGACCACGTTCAGAAGTCCCTTGATGGCGGAAGCCATTGGGATGTAACTATTGACCAGCCACAACGCCACGCCGATCACGATTAACACTAAAACGATGTTTAGCAACGGCATTTTCATTCTCCTGGATACTACGTAACACTTCATCGGCCAATCAAGCTGTTCCTGAATGTTGCCTTTCAGACAATGGACCTGCGTCCCTGAATGATCTGGAACACCAAGACAATCAACGCGAGCACCAACAAGATGTGAATGACGCCACCCATCGTATAGGAGGTAACCATTCCTAGCGCCCACAACACGAACAGAATCACACAGATCGTCCAAAGCATAAACTGCGTCCTTTCGAAAAACTCGGTTTACTCTTTCTCGATGAATACCTGCAATAGCAGGTCCAAACAGAATTTTCGTCAGTTTGAAGGGTGGGGCGCTCGATCCGAAGATCCCGGAGTATGAATCATCACGAGCGAAGGTGCAATTCATGCACCGGCAAGTGCTGAATTTGCTCTCGCTCAGATTACGGGGTTCGGCGCACTATTCGGAGGAATCTGAATCAGCCGGCGGAAGAGTGAAGTAGAACGTCGAGCCATTTCCGGGTGTCGATTCCACCCAGATTCGCCCGCCGTGCCACTCAATAGCCTTCTTGCAGAACGCGAGTCCCAGTCCGGTCCCAGGGTATTCTTTTCCGTGCAGCCGCTTAAAGACGCCGAAGATGCGGTCGTGGAATGCCCGTTCGATGCCCGGGCCATTGTCTTGAACGGAAAATACCCATGCCAGATTGTCTCGCTTGGAAGAAATGTGGACGCGCGGGGCCGCTGTGCCACAGTATTCTACGGCATTTCGGATGAGCTGCTTGAACACCTTTGTCAGTATCTCGGAATCTCCCATTACCACCGGCAATGGATCATGAGAAACGATTGCACTCTTTTTTAGCTGCTCGTCCATCGAGAGGAGCAAGACGGCCTCCATGTCCGTCCGTGACGGCTGCCGGTTGCCAATATCGGCAAACCCGTACTCCACCATGTCGGTCAACAGCGCTTGCATTCTGGCAACCCCGTCCCGGATGTGGCTGAGGGTTACATCGGCGACAGAATCCAGATGCCCGGCATACGTTTCGGCCATCAATTGACTATTCGCAGCCACGTCGCGGAGAGACTCGCGCAGGTGGTGAGCAGCGATCGAGACGAACTCTTCGAAGTCCGCGTTCGCTTGCTCCAACCGCTTCTGTACTTGGAGGCAACGTTCCGTTTCCGCATCGAGAGCTTGGCGCAAACGTGCGATTTCGTCTTCCGGGAGGTCTCGGTCGGAGACATTCATCTCAGCACGAGTACTGCGCGGGCCGGCTCGTCACTACTTTCCTGGCAGGAATAGTGAATTTGAACGTCGCCCCTTGGCCGGCTTCCGACTCCACCCAAATCCGTCCGCCGTGACGCTCGACCACCTTTTTACATAGGGCAAGTCCAATGCCCGCGCCGGGAATGTCCGGCCCATGCAAACGCTTGAACATGCCGAAAACCCGCTCCGCATCTTGCGGCGCGATACCGATTCCGTTGTCTTCGACCGAGAATAGCCACTCCTCCGCATCTCTCCGCGCTGCGATGTGGATCTTTGGCGTTGCTTGGCTTCTGTACTTGATCGAATTGGCAACGAGGTTCCGGAATACCTGCATCAGCATTACCTGTTCACCAACCACGGTCGGCAACGGTTCAGAAGTGACGATAGCGCCACTCTGTGCAATGGCGGCTTGGAGGTTCCCGAGCGTCTTAGCAAGGACGCCATTGCAGTCGACGGGGCCAAAGCTGTCCTGGCCCTGTTCGGTAGTCTCCCAATAGGTAAGCAAGGCTTTGAGCAGGGCTTCTATTCTTAGCGCCCCCTCCACGGAATACCCTATGAATTTATCCGATTGTTCGCCCAGCTTTCCTTCATGCTCACGCGCCAATAACTGAGTGAAGTTCACCACCATCCGCACGGGTTCCTGGAGGTCGTGCGTAAGCGCGTAGGCAAAATTCTGGAGCTCCGCATTGGTCGCTTTGAGCGCGTCTTCAGCCCGCTTGCGGTCGGTCGTATCCTCAATCGCGAGCAGAATGGTCCGCACTTGTGCATTCGCGTCGAAGACTTCACGAGCATTCAGTAGCATGACTTTCCGTCCAACACGTGCAAATTCGTGCACCACCTCAAAGTCGCGGAAGGTCGAGTGCGCGGGAAGAATGTTATCCAGTAGTTCGCGCAGCTTCGGGATGTTCCATTGTCCCTCTCCCAGGTCGTAGATGAGGCGATCCTCCGTCTCCTGCGGGGTGGCCTGGAACGTCTCATAGAACGCCTTGTTGGCACTCACGACTCTCAGGTTGTGGTTCAAGATCACGAGGGGCTCCCTGACCGTGTCCACAATGGCTTCGGCGAAGTCCAGACCGCGCTTTGCCGCATCAATATCGATCAGCATCACTACGGCTCCGTCGATCTTTCCGTTCAGCCCCACCGACGGCAGTATGCGGAGCGAATACCAACACCCGTGCGCATCGCGGATATCACAAGGCTCCCGATTGCCGCCCTCCATGGCATCCAGCAGCAACCGCCGTAGATCGGGAAGTTCAATGTGAGGCCGAAGATCAGTGATCAATCGGCCGGCATCGGATGCGATCAGATTCAACATGGGCTCGATGGCCCGGGTGAAGCGGCGAATCCGTAGGTCTTTCCCAACCATGACGAGCGGGATGTTGATGCTTTCGAGAAGATTGGTTAGATCCCGGTTGACCTGGCTCAATTCCGTGTTACTGGTCTTGATCTCTTCATTCAAGGTATTCAATTCTTCGTTGGCGGATTCCAGCTCCTCTTGTGCGGTTTCCAGTTCCTCATTGCCCGCTTGTGCCTCTTCGCTTGCTGACCTGAGCTCTTCGAGGGCGCTTTCCTTCTCTTCGATGATCGATTGCAGGTACTCCTTGGTGGCGGCAAGCTCTAGCCGCAGCCTGGCGCCCTCTCCGTCGCCGCGCCCCGGTACTGTGCGCTTCGCCGCGGCAGCCTTTGTCTTTCCATGCTCTGGCCCGGCGGCTGGAGCGGCGTCCTCGAACAGGATCAAGAAGTAGCGTTCCTTGCTAGAAGTAGATTCCCGAAACGGGATTACCTTGATCTTCACCTCGATGAACTCGCCACTGCTGGCGATCCGCAAACCATCCTCATCGGACGGCGCGTTGCTTTGTTTGGCGGTTTGGATCGCCTTGCTCAGGCTTGCTATCAAGCCTTCCCGGACCATTCTCAGAACGTTATGGCTCGGCTCTCCCGGCGACAACTCGAGATAGGGGCCGGTACGCCCCCGGACCTGAACGATGTTCATGGCCTCGTCAATAATGACGCCGGCAGGAGCATATTCGGCCAGTAGCAACCGGTCGGCGGCTGTCTGCACATCCGGCCTGACTCGAGCCTCCGCCATCCTGCCCTGGAAGTCCGGACGGCCTTTGGCGCGGCTGCCTTCGCCAAGCTCGGGAGCGGGCAGGCCCGCCACCGGCAGCGGGCAGTAGATCTTGTGTGTTTTTCCCACTTGATGAAATAAGTCCGAAAGCGTGCCGATGCTTTCCGACGGTCCCAAGACGAGGAAACCCGCCGGCTTGAGGGCGTAATGAAGGATTGACAGCACTTTGCGCTGCAATATCGCGCCAAGGTAGATCAGCACGTTGCAGCAACTGATGAGGTCCAACTTGGAAAAAGGCGGATCTTGCGCCAGGTCGTGCCTCGCAAAAACGCATACGTCACGGATGCTCTTCGCGATCTGGTAACCGTGTTCCGACCTTGTGAAGAACCGCGCCAACTGCTTCGACGTGATACGGGCCAGCGCTGCCTGCGTGTAGATGCCCGCGCGGGCTTTCTCGATTGCCGTTTCGCTGATATCCGTGGCGAAAATCTGGAACGGAACTGTTACTGCCGCATCATCCAGGAATTCCATCAAACTCATGGCGATCGAGTAAGCTTCCTCGCCCGTGGCGCACCCAGGCACCCAGATCCGGATGGGATCCTCGCGCAAGCGTCCCTCAACGAGAGCGGGGAAAATCCTTTTCTTCAATTCCTGGAAGACGGCGGGTTCCCGGAAGAATGCAGTGACAGTGATAAAAAAGTCCTCGCATAACGCGTTTGCTTCGCCGTGGTTCTGTTCGAGATCTCTGATGTAGTCTTCCAGCCTCTCGAATCCGCGGAGGGACATGCGCCGCCGGATGCGCCGCTTGATGGTGCTGTGTTTGTAATGCGTGAAATCCACTCCGGTGGCGTTCCGCAACAGCCGGAATACCTTGCCCAGTTCGGCCTCTGCCGAGTCCGGCGGCTCAGTCGGTTTCTGCGGCTCGAGCGTGACGTAAGAATGGGGCGCCATGGTCACCAGTTGCTGGGCAATCCCGGCTGGCGGTAGCACAAAATCCACGCCACCGGCAGCGACGGCGCTGCCCGGCATGCCGTCGAACTTCGCAGAGCGCTTCTCCTGTGCGAACGTGATGCCACCTTCCGCCTTGATCGCCTGGAGGCCAAGGGTCCCATCCGATCCGGTTCCTGACAGCACAACGCCAAAGGCTTTGCTGCCCCGATCTGCTGCCAGGGTGCGCAGAAAAGCGTCGATTGGCAGATTCCGGCCACCGTTCGACCGGGGTGGGGTATGCAGGATGCCGCCGGAAATGCCTAAATTGCATCGTGGCGGTATTACGTAAACGTGATTGGCCTCGGCGCGCGTATCGCCCTTTAATTCAGTGACGGGCATTGCGCTCGCTTTAGAAAGCAACTCAGCCAGATGGCTCTCGTGCTTCGGATCAAGGTGTTGAATCAGCACAAACGCCATGCCGGTATCAGCGGGCAGATGGCTGAGCAGCTCCGTGAATGCCTCCAATCCGCCGGCGGAGGCTCCTATACCGACAATTGGGAATGAAGCGTCTTGGCCGTTGTCCTCCGCGGCTGGATCGATGACACGGGCCGCCCCACTTGCCGGACGTCTGCCAGCATTCTTCTTTGCCACACACCACCCAATGCCTTTCGCGGATCAGCGAGCCTAATGTTTCGCCGAACTCGCAGCACGTGCCGTGCCACTCTCGCGTCAGTATCTCCCCGGCCAGAAAGATAGCACGGAACTGAGCAATATTGAACAGACAGCGAGCTCAACTCCGATTTAACCTAAAGCGCCATTCCAGTATTTTGAGAGGCTTAGGGGCGATATGGATATTCAGAAAATTCTTGCGGACCTTCGCGAACAGCGTGGCCAGGTCGCCGCAGTAATAGAGGCCCTGGAAAGGATCTCCTACCGGCAAACACCTCGAAGGGGCCGGCCACCCAAGTGGCTGGCACTGAGTCGTATCAACGTACCGAAGAATGGTAGCAACGGTTCCGTGAATGGGTCACTTTCTTCGGCTACCTCCGGGAAAGCAGCTAGAAATTCAACTTTCGCCGCAGCTAGTGGGGGATCGGGACTAAGCACGGATGTCTGATTCCGCGCAACACCAGCCAGCGCACACGACTCGCGGCGATGCGGTGTTGGTCTACAGTCAGGATGACGCCACCTTACAAGTCATTCGCGACTTCCTGGAACCCCTGGGATTTAAAGTGGACGCGGCGCCACCACCCGACACAAATTCGCAGGAATGAGCACTTTTGAACAGATCCCAGAAGATCTGTCTGCTAAGTCTGGGTTGTTACACCTGTTTGGGGGTCAGCCGCTTATGGAACCGGGCAAGTCAAGTCAAACGATTTTGGTAGTTGACGATGACTGCACTATTCGGACGCTCGTAAGAGCCTTGCTAGAGATTGAAGGATATGCTGTACTCATGGCCGACGGAGCAGAGGCTGCAATGAAGCTATACGACCAGTCCACCGTTGCGCTGTTGCTCACCGACGTGGTTATGCCGAATGTAAATGGGCTGGAATTGGCTGATCAGCTTCTGCAACGGGAACCGCACCTACGGATTCTCTTCATGTCGGGTAGCGAGGACGCTAGCCGCGGTTTTGGCTGTGTGGCAAAACCATTCACTGGAGCCGGGTTGATCCGGAGAGTCAGTGAGGTACTGCAATCGCTACCGCCCACCCAGGTCGCTCGAACGGCTGCGGCCTAAACTCCCGTCGTTCAGGCGGCTGCGTGTCCTGCCAGCAGATCCTTGATAAGTTTGCCAATCTCCATGAACTGATCCAGTCCGGAAGGCTTGGTAACAAATTTCGCCACCCCAAGATCCACGAGCCGAGTCCGGTCCCGCCGAGATTGTGAAGAGCTCCACGCGCATACTAGAGCCCCGGCGAGATGTTTGGCGTCTTGGATCTCGCGCAGAATGTCTTCGCCGTTATACTTGGACAGGTTCAAATCCACCAGGATCAGGTTTGGAATCGGCGCATTCCCATACGCTCCTTCCCGGCGGATAAATGCGAGGGCTTGGCCGCCGTCCGCTAGGTGAGTCAGTTCAAATACAAACTCTTGCTGATTCAGGGCCCGCTCAAGAAGGAAGACATCCGAGCTGTTGTCTTCAATCACGAGGACCCGTGCCGGCGAAGCAAACGGAGTCTGTTCCACGCTTCCTTTTATTGCTGCCCTATCGGCTGTCGATGCCATTCTCTACTCGCATTATCTCATTTCTTTGGACTTAGCAACTCACTCCACGGTAGATAAGTACGCCTGCGGTGACACCTGCCTTGCCTTTACGATGAACCGTTTCGGTGCGTTTCCGACATAGAAAAAGGGGTAACAGGTCACCATCGTCAGAGTGTTGGTACTTGATGCGGCGAGCACCTCGACGTTATCCGGCTCCACAACCAGTAAGGACTCGACTTCGTAACGAAAATCGCCTGTGGACGTGGAGAATTGAATCTCGTCCGCAGTCCTCAAGTCCTTAAGTCCACGAAAGAACGTGTCGCGGTGTCCTGCTAGGCCAACATTTCCAGCCTGCCCTGGCAGCGCCGTCGACGGAATGTGTCCCACGGCGAGCTGCAAGGTGTGCCCATCGGTTCCTTCGCGGACCATAGCAGAGAGGTGCAGCCTTGGAACTGAGAGACGTCCGATGATTGAGGTTGGGAACGGAGGTTCTGACGGCAGCACGGATTCCTGGGGCTCGCGGCCTGAGCTGACGGCGAAGGCAGTGCGGGAAGGGGCCCGATCGAATGACCAGCTTTCATACGTCTGGTACAGTACCCGCTCAAGATATGCGTAGCCGTAGAATCCGAGGCAAACAGCTGCAAGAATCAAAAAAAAGTATTGGCTCGGACTCCAATGGGGCGCCTGCTTCCGGCCTGTGATAGAAACACAAACTTTCATATGCCCGGCTTCCTGTCCGCCTCGCCGTTCTGATCCGCCAACGGGCGATTGTCAGGGAGAAAGTAGCTCGTGCGGGTGCGCACAGTCAATTTGCGTCCACCAGATTGCCGCGCAACGACTTTAATTTTACGCAGAGAGCCCTTCTCGCCGAGCCGAACAGGAACGTAGCCGATTGTGTACCGGTTACGAATGTCGCTCGCGATCCGCCGGCAGATACCGATGACTTCAGATACGTCCTTCGGCAGAAAAGCCTCGCCACCGCTGATTCGGGCAAGCCGCGCAAGCAGGCTAGGATTTCGATCTGCGTCGTCTTCATCAAAGAGACCGATCGTGTATATTGTGGCCCGGGACTCGCGGACCATTCGCATAACATCCTCGAATCCATGGATGCTACTGTTGTCACCCCCATCGCTCACCAGCACGATGGTTTTCTTATCTCGCTTGCCCTTCTCAACGTGGCTCAGGGAGAGGACGAGGGCGTCATAGAGAGCCGTCCGGCCTTCAGCGCGAATCATCGACAGGGCTGTCCGCAGTTTGCCGACATTGTCCGTAAAGGGAATGTTGCCGGGAAGACCAAAGCTCGCGCGGTCATTAAAATTCACGACGAACATTTCATCCTGCTGATTGCTAGCGTTAATGAACACGAGCGCTGCCACCACGACCTCTGGATGCTTCGCCCACATGCTTCCACTTGTATCGATTACCAGGCCCACCGTGACGGGAACATCATCGCTCGAGAAATGTGTGATGGTCTGGCGCTGCCCGTCTTCATAAATCTGGAAGTCGTCCTTCCCCAGCCCGGGCACGTGTAGGCCCGTCGAGTCTTTGACGCTCACATCCAGAAGCACGAGTTCGGCAGTCGCCGTGAGTTTGAATGGCTGTTCTTGCAGCTCAACCGTCGGCGCCTGCTCAGCGAATGTCTGTAGGCCAATCGACAGACCCACGACTAGAACGCGTGCGAAGCAGAACGCCATTCTTATCACTCCTCAGTTTTGTTACCGCTGCCTCACGCCGTGGCCTCTCTCACAGAGACCGCGGCGGGTTGCAAAATGCTCGCTACACCCTACGAGATGCGCCTGGAACGAATGCCAAGGACCGCAAAGGCGGCCAATGACAGGATTCCAATCAAGCCGAGTAGCGGCATGGAGCTAGCGGTATGCGGCAATGTTTGCTGAACCGGTTCCGTTTCCTGTGCTACTTCCACAGGTGCGGGGGCCGGTGCTGGTGCTGCCGCGGCCTGAACGGTTTCCTGAGGCTGGGCCGGCTCAGTCACGGGTGGCGGCGTTGTAAAGGCCAGCTCGCTGGTCTTGCCAGTTTCGTCAACGACAACAAGGGGTACTGTCTTTAGATCCTCTTCCACTTTCGTGTCAATGGCGACTGCCGGAACCTGGGCCTTCGCAAAGGCGGCTATTTCCGCAGCCGTTTGTTTATGGTATACGAACTCCTGCCCGAAGTTGTCGCCCGGGTAAAACCACGCCCGAAGCGCTCTTGGCTGTCCCGCCGGAACTTCCCAGTACTGCAATACGGTCTTTCCGGTTGGCTGCAAACGATAGTTCGGAACTGCGAGGATCGTCGTGATCACATGCTGCTGATCCTTGTCAAAAACGCGCACGATGTGCCGATCCGATTGAGAATCCACCAAGGCCAGAATATACTCGCCGGGCTGAAGCGTTACCGTGTGGTCGACTGTACAGCAGGACGGCAGCTGGACTGCCTCACTCACTGTGATGTTGGTTTTCTTGTTCCATTCATCTGCCTGAATGTTTGGTAGCAGCGCAAAGCTGAGACATCCAGCAAGGGCTGCCAATGCGATATTCGATAGGTATTTCATTTCGTCTTGATCTCCTGTCTTCCTTCTGTAGGCAGATTGAGCACCAAAGCTAAAACTCCCTTGAAACCGGGCCTAACTAAGGAGTTGGTGGAGGATTATGCAATTCTTGCCGTTGAGAATGCAGGAACTGCTGGCGGTAGTGTGCTGATAGCTGCGGCGTCATCGGGATCAATGAGCAAGCAAGGTGGCGATGGTGACGGTTGCGACAACCACGCCGAGGTAGAGGCAAAACCTCCTGCGCCAATGCTTTCCCTCAGCTTTCATCTGCAGCTCATTGGATCGCGATTTCTCGTCCCACAGTCGTAGTTTAAGTTCTGAAGAACATTCCATGTTATCGCTAATGCGTTTTGCCGCTAAGGGCAGCAATCGTTGAGCTTAGTACAAATTCTCCCGTGTCCTGGGGGAATCGGCGTCGCGACGAGCCAGGTTAAATATCACTCGGAGTTTCGCGCCTCGGGCCTTTTAAGCCATCGTGCGACCAAAAGGGCAAAGAGGGCAACAAGCGCAGGGTGCATTCACACCGCCCGCAGTCGCGACATTTGTAGACTCTTGTAAAGATGCACTTCTGCCACAGAGTCCGGTGCACCCGGTTCAAAGCCCCAGCGGGACAAAATCGACAGAAACGCATCCCCACTGTTAGATACGGCCCATCAATGCCAATACAACTACTACCAACAGAACGGCGCCCAGTACTCCGCTAGGCCGGTAGCCCCAGCTTCGACTATGTGGCCACGCCGGGACCACAGCCAAGAGCAGAACGAGCAACAAAACAACGAGTAACATGCTTCTTTCTCCTTTAGCACTCTTCGAGAAATAGATCGAAAGTGAGTTTCCACAAATCCCTCAGGGCACGTTGTGCTCCATCTCCATCGGAAGGCTTTAAGGCCGCGACATCTCAGTTCTCCACTACAGATTCGCCGCTCGAAGATGAGCAATTGTGAGCAGATGGCGACCGACGTGCTCGGATGCGGGCATTTGCAATTGACCGCCCATCGAGCGGTCAGAGGCTGTGTATGCAATGACACCGATAGAGAAGCGCCCATTCGATCCCAAGCTTTTTTTAGCCAAGGTTGGCACCGGAAGAGCCAGTTCGGAATACAAGAAGAACGAGGTGGTCTTCGTGCAAAGCGATTCGGCGGACGCCATCTTCTATATTCAAAAAGGCAAGGTCAAGCTCACGGTAGTTTCCGACAACGGCAAAGAAGCGGTCATCGCAATGTTGGGTACCGGTGATTTCCTTGGCGAGGGGTGCCTGGCGGGCCGGCCGCTGTACCTGGGAACCGCCACTGCAATTTCGGAGTGCTCGATCTTGCGGTTGGAGAAATCGAGCGTGATCCGTTTACTTCACGAGGAACCGGCTTTTTCCGAAATGTTCGTCTCCTATCTGCTCTCCCGTAACATTCGGATCCAGGAGGACCTGGTAGACCAGCTTTTCAATTCTAGTGAAAAGAGGCTGGCGCGAGTGCTTCTGCTGCTGGCCAATTTCGGAAAAGAAGGCAAACCGGAGCCGGTGATCGCCAGGATCAGCCAGGAAACGCTGGCGGAGATGATCGGCACGACTCGCTCCCGAGTCAGCTTCTTCATGAACAAGTTTCGGAAACTGGGGTTCATTGAGTATAACGGGGGACAATACGGACTGCACGTTCACAGCTCGCTGCTGAACATTGTCTTGCACGACTGACGCAGGTTCACCCGAGCACCCGCGAAGTCCGGAACAGCGGCCGTCGTGTAGTCTGTCGGGATGCCGAAATGCAAAAACTGCACTTTCCATAACCAAAATTGCATCTGCCGTAGCCCGCCGCGCTTCCGCCAGCGACAAATAGCCTTGCACACTTGCCAAAGCCTTCTACAAGCACTTAAGCCTGCGCGGGTAGGGGTGCCCCTGGCCGGAAGGCCGAAGATGGTCCCAGCCGTGCATTAGCAGATAAGTCACGACCGGTCCGGAGCGGAAGGGTATGGAGGCATAAAATGATCAACGGTTGGATCATCGTACTGGCAGTTCTCCTCCTCTACGTCCTCGCTTCGATCAAAATCCTCAGGGAATACGAACGGGGCGTAGTGTTTCGGCTGGGCCGCGTGCTGCCAAAGGCCAAAGGGCCGGGCGTCGTGCTGATCTTCGCGCCAATCGACCGTATGGTGCGTATGTCCCTGCGCATCGAGGCGCTCGAAGTGCCTGCTCAGGATGTGGTGACACGCGACAACGTAACGGTGAAGGTGAACGCGGTGATCTTTTTCCGCGTGATCGATCCGCGCTTGGCCGTGCTCGAAGTCTCCAATTACCTGTACGCAACTTCGCAACTGGCTCAGACGACACTGCGCAGTGTTTTGGGCGAAGCGGAACTTGATGAACTTTTGAGCCAGCGGGGCAAACTGAATCTGCGCTTGCAGTCGATATTGGATCAGCACACGGCGTCATGGGGCATGAAGGTCACGCTTGTCGAGGTGAAGCAGGTGGAGTTGGCCGAGCAAATGATCCGCGCCATCGCCCGGCAAGCCGAAGCCGAACGCGAGCGCCGCGCGAAGGTGATCCATGCCGAGGGTGAATACCTGGCCGCGGAGAAACTGGCGATGGCCGCCGCAGTCATCCAGCAGCAGCCGGCCGCGATCCAGTTGCGTTATCTGCAAACCCTGGTGGAAATCGGAGCCGAGCACAATACGACCATAGTCTTTCCGCTGCCGATTGATCTGATCACTTCCATGACGCAGATGCTGAATGGGTCAAAGAAAATCGGAGCGGCGGCCGAATAGGGTGACGAAAGAGAGAGTAAGGCATGTCTACTTCAGTTGGATTATCGGAAGCAACACAAATATGGGAGCCAGCACATTGGAAGCCGCTCGACGAAGCGGCGTGGCAAGCATGGGGCGCGAAGGGCCGCGCGGAAGACAGGCGAGACAGCGCCACGCGCCTGAAGGCCGTGAAATGGGTGTCGATCGCGGCGTTGCTTGTTGCGGCGGGAATGTGGCCCCAACTTACGCCGTATGAGGCCGTGGTCAGATTCCTTGTGGCTGCGGGCGCAATCGTCGTGATGTTCCAAGCGTTTCATGCGCGGCACTACACCGTTGTGGCTGTGTTCTCAGCTCTTGCGCTGCTCTACAACCCGGTGGCGCCCGTCTTCAGTTTCTCAGGCGACTGGCAGCGTGTTCTTGTAGTAGCGAGCGCTTTCCCATTTGTCGTGTCACTCGCTTGGCGCAATGTGAAGCTGGCGCACAATGACTAAGCTTGGAAACAAAGTGCTGCGATCAGCATCGGCATCGTGTCTTGTGTTCGGAGCGATGACGGTGGCAACATTGGCGGGAGATCTTTCCAAGTACCGGGACTTCCAACTCGGAACGGATCTTCCGACCATCGCCAAGCAGGTGGACGCGAGCCCAACTCAAGCGAAGGTTATCCATAGCCGCCCGGCCCGCATCCAAGAGCTGGAGTGGTCCCCCCGACCTCTCGGCCCATCCTCGCAAACGGAACCGGTGAAAGAAGTAGTCTTCACCTTCTATGACGGCGAACTGTTTCGGATAGTAGTCAACTACGATCCGTACGAAACCGAGGGGATGACGGCTGAAGACTTCGTCAAGGCTATCTCGGCGACTTATGGAACGGCTGAAAAGCCCAGTGCTCCTGCCAAGGCCATGCAGAGCCCTTACGGCGATCAAGAAGAAGTTGTTGCACGATGGCAGGACCCGCAGTACTGCTTCGACCTCATCCGCGCCTCGTACGGCCCAGGCTTTAGGCTGATTGGAGTTCTAAAGAGGCTGGAAGCGCCAGCCCAGGCCGCCATCACGGAAGCGACACGGCTCGATGACCAAGAAGCGCCGCAAAGGGATGCTGCGCGGATAGCGAGCGAGAAAGAAGTAGAGCGAGCCAGGCTTGAAAAAGCCAGGCTCGTGAACACGCCGAATTTTCGGCCATAGCCCAAGGCTGTGGCAGAATCGCCGGACGAAGGAGATCACCAACATGATTACCGACGCACCTGTAGCTACTGCATTCCGCGAAGGGGACGAGGTCGTGCTGGCCGAGGGTACATACCAGGGCACTCCCGGTGTTTTTCTCCGCCTAAGGGAGGACGTCAACTGGGCCGACATCACAGAGCGCAATGGCAGCATCCGCAGCCACCCAGTGGCATGGCTCGCCCATTCCACCGCGATCCGAGGTCCCGTGAATTAGCGAAGAACAATAGTAGTACCGCCCACGACGAAGTCTTTCACGCACGCAATCTTAGGTGGAGGGTAACAGCATCATGAACATTCGACCTTTATACGACCGCATCGTAGTGAAGCGGATTGAAGAACAGGAAACCACGCGCAGTGGCATCATCATTCTAGATTCTGCCAAGGAGAAACCGCAAGAGGGCGAAGTCATTGCCGTCGGGCGCGGGAAGCGACTCGAGGATGGCAGTCTGGTAGCCCTCGATGTCAAAGTCGGCGACCGGATCCTTTTCGCGAAGTACTCTGGCAGCGACACCAAAGTAGATGACACCGAGTACCTGATCATGCGCGAGGACGACATCCTTGGTGTGCTGGATGCGGGCGTCAAAGCGGTCAAGAAAGCCAGCTAGTTCGAATTGGAATAACGGGGAGAACATCCATGGCAAAACAGATTATCTATAGTGACCATTCCCGCCAAGCAATTCTGCGCGGCGTCAACCAACTCGCCGAGGCGGTGAAGGTGACTCTCGGACCACGGGGGCGCAACGTCGTTCTTGAAAAGAAATTCGGTGGACCAACGATCACCAAGGACGGCGTCACGGTGGCCAAAGAGATTGAGCTGAAGGATTCGCTCGAGAACATGGGCGCCCAGATGGTGCGCGAGGTGGCGTCGAAAACCTCTGACGTTGCCGGTGACGGCACGACCACGGCTACGATTCTGGCCCAGGCGATTTTTCGCGAAGGCGTCAAAGCAGTCACGGCGGGGGCGAATCCGATGGCGATCAAGCGCGGCATCGATAAGGCCGTGGAAGTGGCCGTCGAGGAAGTCAAGAAGCTCTCGAAGCCCGTTTCAGGCGACATGATCGCACAGGTTGGTAGCATTTCCGCCAACAGCGACTCCACCATCGGCAACATCATTGCCGAGGCGATGAAGAAGGTCGGCAAGGATGGCGTGATCACGGTCGAGGAATCCAAGACCATGACGACCGAGTTGCAGACAGTGGATGGTATGCAATTCGACCGCGGCTATCTCTCACCTTACTTCGTGACCGATCCCGAGCGTATGGAGTGCGTCTTCGAGGATCCCTACATCCTTATTCACGAAAAGAAGATCAGCAACATGAAGGACCTGCTGCCGATTCTCGAGCAAATTGCGCGCGTGGGTAAGCCGCTGCTGGTCATCTCCGAAGAAGTGGAAGGCGAAGCACTGGCCACGCTTGTGGTTAACAAGTTGCGCGGCACGCTCAGTGCTTGCGCCGTGAAGGCCCCGGGCTTCGGCGACCGCCGCAAGGCGATGCTCGAAGACATCTCCATCCTGACTGGCGGCAAGGCCATCATGGAAGAGACCGGCATTAAGCTGGAAGGCGTTAAGTTGGAGGATCTGGGCCGAGCGAAACGCGTCACTGTGGACAAGGACAACACAACGATCATCGACGGTGCCGGAACGCCGAAGAACATCGAAGGACGGATCAAGCAACTTCGTGTCCAGGTCGAAGAGACCACCTCCGATTACGAACGCGAGAAACTGCAGGAGCGGCTGGCAAAGCTTGCCGGCGGCGTGGCGATCATCAAGGTCGGCGCCGCAACCGAGACCGAGATGAAAGAGAAGAAGGCCCGCGTCGAGGACGCCCTACATGCAACTCGGGCCGCGGTGGAGGAAGGGATCGTGCCGGGCGGCGGCGTGGCGCTGCTGCGTGCATCAATCGCGCTACAGAAGCTGGGGCTCGATGGCGACGAGCAGTTCGGCGTCACCATCGTGCGTCGCGCTTGCGAGGAGCCGGTCCGTCAGATCGTGCTGAACTGCGGTACCGAGGGCGCGGTCGTGGTCGAGAAGATCAGGAGCCACCAGAACCCTAATTTCGGCTTCAACGCCTCCACGGAACAGTACGAAGACCTAGTGAAGGCCGGCGTAGTCGATCCCACGAAAGTAACCCGCACGGCTTTACAGAATGCGGCCTCCATCGCCTCTCTCATGCTGACGACCGAGGCCATGGTCTGCGAGATGGTTGAGAAGCCGGACGACACGGAGCGGTAGCAGCCGCTTTCTGGTCCACCACAGAATTTCCGGAACATCGTGTAAGGGAGGCCCTGTATGGTCATCGTGATGTATGGAATCGTACTTCTGATCGTCTTCATCTCAGTTGCCGTAGCTGCGATGAGGGACACTCGACTTGCGGACGCTGCCGCAGGCATAAAATCGAAATAGGAGTTTTCGATGAATAGCGCAGCTCGTGCGTCCGGAAAACTTAAACCGTGAAAACCAACACCCTTACGCCGGAACTGCTCCAAAAGATGGATGCCTACTGGCGCGCCGCCAACTATCTGTCGGTCGGCCAGATTTATCTTTACGACAATCCGCTGCTGAAGCGGCCGCTGACGCTCGCCGATGTGAAGCACATGCTGCTGGGGCACTGGGGCACGACGCCCGGGCAGAACTTCATTTACGTTCACTTGAACCGGGTCATCAAGAAATACGACCTGGATATGATTTACGTCTCCGGACCTGGGCACGGTGGCCCGGCCGTGGTGGGCAATACTTATCTCGAAGGCACTTACAGCGAGATCTATCCCAACATCAGCCTTGATGAGGAGGGGCTTCGGAAGCTCTTTATTCAGTTTTCGTTTCCGGGCGGAATTCCCAGCCACGCATCGCCGGAGTGTCCGGGCTCAATCCACGAGGGCGGTGAACTGGGGTACTCGCTCAGCCATTCGTTCGGGGCGGTGTTCGACAATCCCGATCTCATCGTCGCCTGCGTCGTCGGTGATGGCGAGGCGGAAACCGGACCGCTGGCCACGGCGTGGCATTCCAACAAGTTTCTCAATCCCGCCACCGACGGCGCGGTGCTGCCGATCCTGCATCTCAACGGCTTCAAGATTTCCAACCCGACCGTCCTCGCCCGCATCACCCGCGAGGAATTGGAACAATTGCTCCGCGGCTACGGGTGGACGCCGTACTTCGTCGAGGGTCACGAGCCCGAACTGATGCATGAGGCCATGGCCGCGACGCTCGACACGGCAGTGGAGCAGATCAGAAAAATCCAGCAGGACGCCCGCGTCAATGCTGACGCCGGCGGAAACTTCGTGCGTCCGCGCTGGCCGATGATCGTGCTCAATTCACCTAAGGGCTGGACGGGGCCGAAGATGGTCGATGGTCTCCAGGTTGAAGGCACCTTCCGTTCGCATCAGGTGCCGCTCTCCGACCCAGCTACCCATCCCGAACACCTCCAGCTGTTAGAAGACTGGCTGAGGAGCTACCGGCCGGGGGAACTCTTCGATGAGCAGGGCCGCCTGAAACCGGAACTCGCCGAACTTGCGCCGAAGGGCGAACGGCGCATGGGCGCGAATCCCCACGCCAATGGCGGGATTCTGCTCCGCGACCTGCGGATGCCGGATTTCCGCGACTACGCGACCGGCGTGCCCTCACCGGGAGTGCTCGGCATGGGCGACACACATGTGCTCGGGCGTTTTCTGCGCGACGTGGAGAAGCTGAACGGCGCTGCGGCCGTGAACAGCGGCCAGCGGAATTTCCGCATCTTTGGCCCAGACGAGACGCTCTCCAACGGTCTGGAAGCCCTGTTTGAAGTGACTAACCGGCAGTGGGACGCCGCGACCGTACAGAACGACGAATTCCTTGCACCCACTGGGCGCGTGATGGAAATGCTCAGCGAGCATCAATGTGAGGGTTGGCTCGAGGGCTACCTGCTCACCGGGCGGCATGGACTCTTCAACTGCTACGAGGCGTTCATCCACATCGTCGATTCGATGTTCAACCAGCACGCCAAATGGCTGAAGGTCACGTCGTGCCTGCCGTGGCGGCGGAAGATCGCCTCATTGAACTATTTGCTGGCCTCACATGTATGGCGGCAGGATCACAACGGCTTCACGCATCAAGATCCCGGGTTCATCGACCACGTCGTCAACAAGAAGGCCGAAGTCGTACGTGTATATCTGCCGCCGGATGCAAACTGCCTCTTATCGGTAATGGACCACTGCCTGCGCAGCCGCCATTACGTCAACGTCGTGATCGCGGGCAAACACCCGGCGCCACAATGGCTGACCATGGACGCCGCAGTCAAGCACTGCACCGAGGGCATCGGCATTTGGCAGTGGGCCAGCAACGACCAGGGTGTTGCCCCGGATGTCGTGATGGCCTGCTGTGGCGACGTGCCCACGCTGGAGACGCTCGCGGCCGTCTCCATCATGCGCGAGCATCTGCCCGACCTGAAAATCCGGGTCATCAACGTGGTCGACCTCATGAAGCTGCAGCCGCAAACCGAGCACCCGCACGGGCTAAGCGACATGGATTTCGACGAGCTCTTCACTAAGGGCAAGCCGGTCATCTTCGCCTTCCATGCCTACCCGTGGCTGATCCACCGGCTGACGTACCGCCGCACCAATCACGACAACATCCACGTTCGCGGCTACAAGGAAGAGGGCACCATCACGACGCCCTTCGACATGACGGTGCTGAACGAACTGGACCGCTTTCACCTCGTAATGGACACGATCGGCCGCCTGCCGCAAACCGGCGACAAGGGCATCTACCTGAAGCAGCAGCTTAAGGACAAGCTGATCGAGCACAAGCAATACATCGACAAGCACGGCGAGGATCTGCCGGAAATCCGGAACTGGAAGTGGGGAGCGACCTAATCTCGCCCCAGGTATTCCGAAGGCACATCGTCCTCTGGGACTTGTTTCGTGTGGACTTCAGCCATGTCCGGGTCCGGTGCGTCTTCAACACCGCTGATCGCTTCGGCCTCGAAGGATTGCCCCTCCTCGATCAGTTCTTCGACGCTCTCTGAGGCTGCCTGCGCGAGGCCCGACAGTCCCTGAGTGTCCCCGGACTGGCCAGCTGAACCTGTACCTACACCCTTCTCTCTGTTCGAAACAGTACTGTACGTTCGGGTTCCTTCATCGACATGCTTCTTCATGCTTTTGCATTTGCACGTCGCTTACCGATGCTGATATTGCAGGGTTTAACTTTGTATCGGCATTGAAGCGCGCGGCCACCATTGCACCCGGGTCCGTCTGGAAGGCCAGAATTTCCGTGCCGCCGTCGACTAGAAATCCACGCATGGTCATTGGCGACGGTTCCGGCGGAAGCGTCAATACGAAGTGTACAGAGCAGTCGCTCCCCACCTCAAAGCTGCCGTTCTCCGCTATATTGATCGTTCCCTTGGAGGACACGGTGCGCGGAACTTCGCCTGGCACCATCGGTGTTGTGCTGCCGGAAACCGTGAAGTTATATTTCTTCCGGAGATCAGCAGCCAAGCAGTTGTCGGCCGTTTTCTGCATGATCCCGCGCTGGACGCCGCCTGGGTCAGTCTGTTTGAATTGCACCCTGGCTCCATCGGTCGAAAGCGTTCCGCCGAAATTCTGGAACGCGCCGGAATCGTCCTGCAGTTTCCAGATCACCGAACAATCCGATTTCGCCTCGTAGCTCCCGACCACCGGGTTCCCCAGAAGCAATCCGGCGAAGGTGGCAGACACCGTCCCGCTCAGGCCCCCGTGCCCATCAAAAGTGATTCGGCCCAGGCCGACAGTCGGTTCAGGCGTCCCGGAAATGTCCGTCAAACCCGATAACTGAAATGCGTACGGCCCGGCGAGATCCGCAGGATTGCAGGCGTCAGCAGCCTGCGCAGCCAAACCGGGAAGCAAGAGCAGGAGTAAGAGCCAATTCGTCCGCATGATGTAATTTGGGAGCATATTTTGTGCCAAACCTAGGCCCAGAGCGTGAGTAACCTCCACAGCGCTTGGATCAATCAATACCTATGCGATCCTGAGCCGATTGAACACGGGGACTTTGGCAAAGTCCACGACGAACGCAAAGACCGCTGCCGCCACAAGTATTCCTGCCACGACGAATATGGGCAGAGGAGTCATAGCGATTCCGCAAGTCGCGAGCACGGAGGCGATCAGAGCATCAGCCACAGACGACCCGACGAGCCACCGGCTTGGACGAGAGGACCCCAGGTGCTGGCGTTCACGATTCGTATAGGTGGTTGCTTGATTGCCGAACACGATGGCCACGAAAGCGAGAGTTCTTAACGTTTCGATTCCAAGACCCAGACGGAATTTGGCAATGGCCAGGACAGCGGTACAAAAGACCAGCTCGGAGACTCCCATGAAAACACCCGCGATCGTCAATGCGCCGATTCTCCAGGCATTGGGCATCGGGGATGGTCGCACGTTGTCCGTCGTCAAGGACATGCCGAGGAGGTCGCCGGTGAGCATGATGATGACCATCAAAATTGGAGTAAGGATCGCGTGCCCGGTCATGACCAGACCTACCGCCAGGAAAAGCACCTGGACAAGTTTCTTGGTAACTGAATTTAGGGCATAAGTCAGGATGCGCTGGAAAGTCACGCGGCCTTCTTTTATCGAAGCGACGATGCCGGCGAGTCCTGGCTTGGTCAGCACGATACCGGCCGCTGACTTGGCAACATCGGTCGCTGTTGACACCGCGATTCCCATCTGCGCCTGGCGTAGCGCGGGCGCGTCGTTGGCACCGTCGCCGCACATCCCGACAGTGTGGCCGCTCTTCTGAAACGCCTTGACGAGGTTATATTTTCCCTCTGGAAGGACGCCTGCGAAGACAGCGAAATCCTCGGCGCTTACGCCGTCTGGGATGGGCCCGGGTGGGCAGACCGCTCCATCGAGACCCACCGCGTGAGCCACGATCGCGGCCGTCGCCGGGGCATCGCCCGTTACCATTACGGTGCGAACGCCCAACGTGCGCAACTCCGCAATGAGAGCCGCTGAATCCGTTCGAGGCGGATCACTCAGAGCAATGATTCCCGCAAGTTTCAGCGCCGCTGGCGGACCGACCGCAACGGCCAGCACGCGAAAGCCCTGCGCCTCAAGTTCACTCGCCGTTTTGGATGCTTCAGGAGCTGATTGCGTAAGGCCGGCAACTGCGGCAAAAGCTCCCTTCACTATCCGTAGCGAGGTCCCGCCCGGATCGGCGGCAGTCGCCTCCGACATTTTCGTCCCCGGATCGAACGGAATGAACTTGAGCAGTTTCGGCAGATCGGAGGCCACTTTTTTTGCCGCGGCGGCCCGGATGGCCGCATCTACCGGATCCTGCCCGCCGTCCGAACTCGCCAGAGCAGCCCATCCCAACACGTGCGGTTCGTCAAAGCCGGGCATAGCATGGACGGCGGTAACCGTCAGTTTGTTTTGCGTCAGCGTGCCGGTCTTATCCGCGCACAGCACGTCGATGCTCGCCGCTTCATCCACGGCGGAGAGCCGCGTCGGAAGGACGCCCAAGTGTGCCAGAGCCCGAGCGCCGAGCGCCGCCGCAAGGGTAAAGGTCAGCGGGAGCGCTACTGGGATCGACGCCAGAACCGCCGTGAGCACCAGGGGAATGATCTCGCCAAGCGTGAGCTTGAGAGCGTAGGCATACGCCACCAGCAACACGATGATGACGCCATTGGACATGGCGAGATTGCGCACCACGTACAGCACGGCCTTCTGCTGGGAACTTTCGACGTGCGCGGTGCGAACCAGCTCTGCAGTGCGTCCAAATTTTGTGTGCGCTCCGGTCGCCGTGACCTCCGCAACCGCTTCACCGCGCCGCACCAGCGCTCCCGCATAAGTTTCGAATCCGACGCCAGCTTCGATCGGAACAGATTCGCCGGTGAGCATAGATTGGTCGAGCAGCACCGACCCCTCGGCCAGACGCACGTCGGCGGCAACCACGGCGCCGAGCGATAGCTTCACAATATCGCCGGGCACGAGTCCGGCAGCGGGCACGGTCGCCCAAACATTATCGCGATGGACCGATGCGTTCAGCGCGAGCCGCGACTTCAGCGCGGCCAAAGTCGCCTGCGCGCGCCCTTCCTGGAAGAACCCAAGAGCAGCGTTGAAGGCCAGCAGAACCGCTATGATCGCTGCCTCAACGTACTTGCTGAGGGCAATCTCGAGCACGATCGCAGCCTCGAGCATCCATGGAACCGGGGCCCAGAACTTGGTCAGCGCCCTGCGTAGTGGATGCAGAGCTGTGTCGGGAATGGCGTTTGGACCGAATTTCTCGAGCCGGCGGCGGGCTTCATCGCTGGTGAGGCCGGTCGAGAGCGGGACATCCTTAGCGGAAATTGGTGGAGTCATCGGGCAAGTCGCCATCGTCAAGTCCCCATTGCGGCGGTTCCGAACAATGCCCCGACACCTGCGGTCAGCGCCATAGCTAAAGCACCCCAAAACGTGACACGTATTGCCCCCGCCGTCACGCTGGCCCCTCCAGCGCGCGCAGCCAACCCTCCCAGAAGTGCTAGAAATACTAGTGACGTTCCAGAGACAAGGGGTATTAGACCCGCCGCTGGAGCGATGGCTGTTACCACCAGAGGCATGACCGCTCCGGCGGCGAAGCTGCCGGCCGAGGCTAACGCAGCCTGAATCGGACGCGCGCTGAGAACCGAAGACATGCCGAGTTCGTCGCGGGCATGCGCGCCTAGGGCATCATGAGCCATCAGTTGCTTGGCAACCTGTTTGGCGAGCGTCGCGTCGAGCCCACGAGCGGCATAAATCGCTGCCAGTTCCTCGTGCTCGCCCTCGTTGTCTGTCTTCAGTTCCGTACGTTCCAGCTTGAGGTCGGCCTGTTCAGTGTCTGCCTGTGAGTGCACCGAAACATATTCACCTGCTGCCATCGACATCGCCCCGGCGACCAGGCCGGCGACCCCGGCGACCACTATGTTGCTGTGCGTCGCATGCGCAGCTGCGACCCCGAGCACCAGGCTGGCCGTCGAAAGGATCCCGTCGTTCGCGCCCAAGACCGCCGCGCGTAGCCAGCCGACGCTTCCGGCGCGGTGTCGTTCCCTCTGGGGTACAGGGGTTCTTTGCCTCCTGTATCCTTGAACCGACCGGACAGCCTTCAAGAAGTCGCCCCCCACTTTCCTCTGAGTCGCAGCGGCCCGAAGCTACGTGGCCGTCGTTCCTCAACTACAGTGCGACGGTGATCGCCAGCCCCATGCTCGGATAGCGGCGGTCGTAAAGGTAGTACCCGTTGTCATAACCGATGTAAAGGTCATCGGTGTCGTACCAGTTTTCCGCCCAGGACTCCGGGTAGGGATCCACGAGCAGAAACGAGAAGCCGCCGTACGAGAAGCGCGGATACCCCATGTAGATTGTGGGGAGGCCGTGCATCCGGAACCCGTGTCCGATCCCGAAATCGAGACTGAATTGGGCCTCAGGAATGTAATAACCGCCATAGCCTCCGCGCTGCCCCCAAGTGCGATGATCGCTATCCCAGTGTTGAGCACGGTCCTGCTGCCATGTACTATGGCCTTGCCAGCCGCCGCCCTGTGTCCATCTCCGCTGTTGTTGCCACGCGACTGCCTGCTGCCGCGTATGTTGCGGTTGCTGGCCCTGCTGGTAACGTTGCGCCTGTTGCGGCTGCTGTTGCTTAGCCTGCTGGGCGCGCTCCTGCTTGGGCTGCTGTTGCTTAGTCTGTTGGGCGCGTTCCTGCTTGGGTTGTTGTTGCTTAGTCTGTTGGGCACGTTCCTGCTTGGGTTGTTGTTGCTTAGTCTGTTGGGCGCGCTCCTGCTTGGGTTGCTGTTGCTTAGCCTGCTGGGCATGCTGCTGCGGGCGCTGCTGTTGTACGGCCTGCTTTTCAGGCTTTGCGGCTTTTTCGTTCTCCTTTTCGTGCTGCGCGTACGCAGGGACAATGGTCCCAAAAAGCAAAAGCAACGCAGCTGTGGTGGTAGATCGAGCGAATTGCATAGTAATCGTCTCCTTTAAGGTCGCTACTGGATATGCACGCGGACGGCCAGTCGGCAAAGGAAGTTTCACAACATCTTTTGTTCGCGCCCCGACTTATGCGCGACGTCGATGGCATTGGAAACCGCCGTGATGCGGAGTTACCGGGGTAGGACAACACGGTAAATGCAGAATTTGCTTTTGGAATGCACATTTAGTCGGGCGAAGAGGCCGGAATGGGACAGTTCGCGGCGATTTAGCCCCGTAAACCTCGCGCATTCGAACGGCGGCAAACGTGCCATGGGGTAATGGAAGGCGGGACCTCAGCTCGTTCTGGAACGAATAGTCAGTAGGAGAAAACATGAATTGGGATGAAATCGAAGGCAAGTGGAAGCGGTTCACCGGCTCTGCGCGCGAGCACTGGGGGAAACTCACGGACAATGACTGGGAAACGATCGCCGGCAAGAAGGATCAATTGGTCGGGCGAATTCAAGAGCGGTATGGCGTGGCGAAAGCGGAGGCCGAAAAGCAGGCCGACGAATGGTCGCGCGCACTGAACGAGTCAGAGCGCGAAAGTCACAAGGCCACCCGCCTTTAGAGATTACCCGCCTGGGCAAAGAATGTCGATGAAACCGACCCAAGCGCGACTCGCGGATCTCTGGTGCAGGTTGATGCACCGAGAGCCCATGTGGCCCTCGCACGGCCAGTACGAGTGCCGGACGTGCGGGCGGCGGTATCGGGTGTGCTGGGAGCAACCGCTGCGGGCCACACCCCGCCGGATGGTATTGCCGTGCGAAGCGCAGGCCCAAAACACCTTGGTGGCAACCGAATCGAGGATCCCATGTTCGTAACAATAGACTTCAGGGCTCTTGCCTTAAGGTCATCGTTGAACAGTCTCTTACACACAACCACCAGCCACTTGCTGGCAAGCAGGACGATATGAAATGGATTGACGAAATGTTTGCGGGCATGGAAAGGGACAGAGACCAGGTACCGGCCAACAGAAGCGCGGACGGGAACAAGGCCGATCACACTGAGCATCTGCAAAAGGAAAGCCCGGGCGCACTGAGTGCGTGGAGCGCGCTAGTTTCCTCGATTACTAGTGATGTCAACGAGTTCAACAAGCACAAGAAGCGCGCCGGACAGACCGCGGTATGCATGTCCCAAGGACCTTCTCAATGCCAAGTGTACCTGCCTGGGATGCATAGTAAGCGGCTCGTCCTCACCTTAGACAACAACGGCCTCCACGTTTCCGTTCACCCGGATTTTCCAAAGCAGCAGTCGACTATAACCATCGAACTCGATAAGGAAGCCAAACACGGTTCGTGGCTTCTCGGTAAACTTACAAAAGGCAACACACAACTATCGGGCCAGGAGTTATCTGAGTATTTGCTGAAGCCCATTCTCACCTCCGCCGATATCAACAGAGATGTATAACTCCGTCGCCACGTCCAGTGGATATGTGGTCGCGGCGGCAGGCATACGCCCGGGTGAATTCAGCGCCTAGATAAAACACTTGCGCCGAATAGTAGACCCACACCAATACGATTATCAGCGAGCTCGCTGCTCCGTAAGTGTCCGTGAAACTCGCTTTGCCAAGATACACTCCCAACAACAACTTTCCAGCAGTGAACAGCAGCGAAGTCAGGACCGCGCCGACAGTTACATCACCCCATTTGAGTGGTACTTTGGGGAGAACTTTAAAGATGAAAGTGAAAAGAACCGTGATGACCGCAAAGGAGACTACCCAATCGGCGGTCTGAATCAGGGCACGTGGCGGAGCTGCCACCGAGTTCAGGTAATGGTCCGCGGCAGAAATCCACACGTTCACAATCAGCGAGGCAAGTAAGAACAAGCCAGCGCCGACTACGAGCGCGAATGAAACAAGCCGCTCTGTCACCACATTCAATATGCTGCGGACCCGGCTGCAAGTCGTATCTTCCGGAACTTTCCAGATGGTGTTCAGTGCATCCTTCAACTCGCTGACTACGGCCGTGGCGCTGAAGAATAGAGTGGCCAGCCCAAGCACGGTAGCCGTGATCCCACTCGAAGGCCGGTGCGTCCCATTGAGCAGGGCCTGAATTACCTTGGCGCCTTCCACTCCCACTAAGCCTTGAATCTGCGAGACCAGGCGGCCCTCCGCCGCGTTAGCGCCGAATGCAAAACCAGAGATAGCGAGGAGAATCAACAAAGCCGGCGCCAGCGACAGGGCCATGTAGTAGGCCAGCGCAGCCCCTAGCCTTGGCGCTCTATCCTCCTGCCAATTATGAATCGTAATTGTGAATAGAGTTACGCTTTCCTTGAGTGAAATAAGCCTCATCTGCTGCTCGATGACTCCGCTCTCGGGTTTCGGATGGCGACACCAGTCGCGGTGTCAACCGCATCCGAGCACGAAAAGAGATGCTCGCTCTCACGATACATCAACAACTTCACAGACGTTGAGCAAATTTGAGCAGACTACCAAGACTGTGTCTGTTAAAGTAACAGCGGCACCATGCATGACAGCTCTTTCGGGGACTGGAGCCCGGACTCATCTAACAACCGCGCTTATAGCGATGCCTTGACGCTCGCTAAAGAGCTGCGCGACGATTCGGGCATGGTATGAGGGTGTCCCGGCGGAACCCGGCGCACTCAACTCCCGGGGCTGTTGTCCTGGTGTTTGCAGTCGTCGCAGCGTTGTATTTCGCACGCGAAATCCTGATTCCTCTGGCATTCGCTTTAACTTTGGCGTTCCTGTTGACGCCGGCAGCCTGGGTCGCATTCTACCCGTTATCCTGACAGTCCTGGTATCGATGGCGGCGGCAGGGTGGATTACCTGGATTATAGCGAATCAGCTCGTTGATGTGGCAAGCCAGTTGCCCACATATCGCCAAAACATCCACGCCAAGATTGAGGCGCTTCGTAACCGTGGAAAAGGGCCATTAGGACGGGCCGCCGACACCGCTAAAGACATTGGACAGGAACTCTCCAGGCCAGACGCTCCGGCGATTGCCCCCACGCCTCCCGTGCGGAATCAGAAAGAGCGAAACACACCCAAGACTCCTGCGCCTCCTGTGCCTGTGCAGATCGTTCAGACCCGGACAAACGGATTGGCCGATCTTCCCGATCTGCTGAAACCATTTCTTGCACCGTACTCTGCGATAGTTCTTCCTTCGCCAACCTTAGCCAGAAAGAGCCTGGGATCAAAAAGCGGCGGTGCCGTTAAGGTGAAAGCAGTGACACAGGCTCTGACTCAGAAACACGTCTCCAAGATGTGTCGTCGACGGTGCATTCACTTCGGGAGACCCTCGCTCCGGGCCCGCAACTCTTGCGCGGCACGGAACCAGTCTTTTTCCGGTGATCCCTCCGGACAGCCTCTCGCTTTCCACAGCGCATGAGCCAGAGCTGCGATGTCCTCGTGCCCGAAGATCGCGACGCCGTGTTCATTCACAGCATCCCGGTGCACCTGTTCGGTTTGCTGGTAAGCCTGTTGGGAGTGCTCAAGAGCTCGCCTGGAGCGCTCTTGCCCGGTTTGGTGATCTTGTTTCTCATGGGCTTCCGCAGCACTACGATGAGCGTGGGCGGCACTATCGTGCAACTCAGCAGCCCGTTGATGGTTTTCGTAATGTGATCCGTTGTTATAACGTGTAGACATTTAAAGATTCACTATCTGCCCTGACTTCGTGTGGGCTTCCTTTGCCAGTTTGTAAGCTTGCTCCGAGTACTCCAGCGCTCGTTCCGAATGCCAGATCGCCGCCGTGAAGTCCCCTTTTTCGTTATGTTCCGCAGCAGTACGATGGGCCTGTGCCGCAAGTTCGTGCTGCTCTGCGGCTTTCTGGTGTGCCTCGTTCATGGTGTTTCCTCCTGTGGACCGCAGTCGACTTTCCTATGATGTGCACGAGGCGGGCCAATCTATTCTGGATCGGGGATGTCTCTCTGAGATGGCCTTGGATCGCCGCAATCTTGACGAGCGTGGATGCGAGTGGCTGATTCCAGGCGCCAACGAATCGTTAACGCTGGAATCGCTGGAAAAATCGTCGCCCGACGGCTTTTTCAGTTCAATAGCGCCGGAATCGTTTGCATGCCACTTTGACCACCGGCCTCCCGGTGCGGAATTTGCACTCGCATTGGTAGATTCTGCATTAAGAAGAAGTTGGTGTTGCGCGTGCACTGCGACCGTATAGGAAAAAGTCGTTGCATGTTCCCGGTACTGCTCTTTGTTCCCGGCATAACGCTTTGGACTTTCTCGCTCCATTGTCTCCGAGTGGCGAGTGAACTGCTGGAGAAGGGCTGCGAGATTCGCCGTTGCGTTTCCAACTACGTCCAGCTCGATGGGCCGCTTCCAAATACAGCAACGGCGTATCGCTGAACGGCTGGGCGATTTTGCAGCCAATGCCATTCAGCTAAGCATTCCAATGATAGCCTGCGGCCTTGGAGTACGCGGGATCTCTAAGGAAGCGGGGACTGCGGGCCGCGCAATTGTTACACCGGAAGATGTTCTTGCGTGCTGGGAGTTTCTCTTGCACACCGCAGACCACGAACTCGCCATCCCCAGCGGAAATGCAGCGAAATCGATCTAGCAAGAAAGGAAAGTAAGTAATGTCTGAAACGAACTCGGTTGTAGCCATTTACGAAACCCACATCCAAGCAGAGGAAGCAGTGAAGGAACTGCAGAGATCTGGGTTTGACATGAAGAAAATGTCCATCGTCGGCAAGGATTATCATACCGACGAGCACGTCGTCGGATACTATAACGCCGGCGACCGCATGAAGTACTGGGGCAAACTCGGCGGCTTCTGGGGTGGTATCTGGGGGATGTTGTTCGGAGCCGCGTTCTTCGCCATTCCAGGTATCGGGCCGGTATTAGTAGCCGGTCCGTTGGTGGCTTGGATCATCGGCGCACTGGAAGGAGCCGTTGTGGTGGGCGGATTGAGTGCGATCGGCGCGGGGCTGTACAGCATTGGCATCCCTAAGAACAGCATCGTGACATACGAGGTGGCACTCAAGTCCGACAAGTTCCTCCTTCTGGCTCATGGCACCGCGGACGAGGTGGCTAAGGCTAGGGACATCATGCAGACGACGCACCCAGTGGAGGTTTCGGTACACGCGGCGAAACAAGAGCAACGCGCCGGGGGTAGCGGCAGATAGTTCTGCTACCAGTAGGTGAAGGGCTTCGGCGTGAGGTCCGTTGGGACGACCTCGACCCTTTCAGCGCCTCAGCGCCCGCACTGGTGCTGAGGCGTAAATAGGGCTTGACCCCGGAGAACGTCTGCAATCGAGTACGCGTCTAGCCTTGGTGGAGAAGAATCATACTTGGGCGCTTTGGCGGTGTCTTTGAATGCGGGGAGAGCCGAATCGAGCCGGAATCGCTGCGAGCTCCAAAGTTTGTTCCGTTAATGTGAGTTCCAGTACATTGGAGGCTACAGTGCTCCTTAGTTAGGCCGAAGAGGAGAAAAGTTGATGCGCAAAACACTCGTAGCCATTTTGGCTATTGCTGGTTCCATGAGTACCGCCGCTTTCGCGGCGGAAAGAGAAGTTAAGGTCGACGACAGGCTGGACGCTTCGGCCGACACGCTGACCGATATGATGCGAGCTTCCGACAAAGGTATCCCCCAGGATCTGCTCGATAAGGCGCACTGCGTCGTTGTCGTGCCCGGCATGAAAAAGGCCGGATTCATCTTTGGCGCGAAGTATGGCCGCGGGTTCGCGGTATGCCGCCGCGGTGGCTCGGGCTGGAGCGCTCCGGCTGCGATGCGGGTTGAAGGTGGAAGTGTCGGGTTTCAGATTGGCGCTTCGGAGACGGATATTGTATTGCTCGTGATGAACGATGGCGGAATGAAGCACCTGTTATCCGATAAGTTTACGATCGGCGGAGAGGCAACAGCAGCGGCGGGCCCGATTGGCCGCGACGTGAGCGCCCAGACGGACGCCGTGATGAGAGCGGAAATGTTGTCTTATTCCCGTTCGAGCGGGCTGTTCGCAGGTATCTCGCTGGAAGGCGCGACGCTTCGTCCAGATGAGGAAACCAATAGGGAACTCTACGGCCGCGATGCCACGAATCGTGAAATTCTCACCGGCGACTTCAAAACTCCAGCGGTCGCGGGAAGGTTTGAAAGGGCGCTGAATCGGGAGTCGGTCCGAAGCAGCCGATAAACTGCTTCCGGATAAAGAAGACAATGGCGCGCGTCCGAGGGTAGTTGGGTCTGGGAGAGATCCCCTCGGAGAGTGCGCCTGGGCCGCCGCGATCGAACCAGGTGACCTCCTGCACACATTGTGCGTGTACGCGAGGAAACTGCCGGGAGGCGCTTGCGCGAATGGATAGGCTATTCCTTTCCCCGCTTCTTTACGGGGAAACCGCCCTTTCCCGCAACAACGGATGTGAGCCATTGAGCATGCACTGTGCATGCGGGACAAATCGCCCCGGATCTGCTCGATGGTGGTGGCGATGTCCCGCTCGACTCCCTCCCCGCTGCCGCGGAGAGCTTGCTCTACGACGTGTCTGACAATTGCCCGAACGCGCCCTTCACACTGTAATTCTTGCCTCAGGGACGGCAGGAATTGCACCTGTGTCGACGCCGGCTGAAACTCCACGACCGGTGACCTAGCTCCGCATCTAGATCCATTTCCTCCGCAGCAACCAGACTTTGATCATCTGGGTAAGGCCCATATAGCTAAGCAGTGTCAGCATCAGGATCGGCCAGTACATCTGCGGCAGGCTGGTGAGGCCCAGCGAAGGCGCCAGCGGGGAATTCGGCAACCACATCCCCAGGGCCATGATGGATAACGTGGTGACCGTCAGCGGCCAACTCGCACGGCTCTGTATGAACGGGATCTTATTTGTGCGAATGACGTGGATGATGAGCGTCTGCGTCATCAGCGACTCGACGAACCAGCCCGTCTGAAATACCGGCGCGCGGGATGGGGCCCAGCACTTGAAGACCCCGAGCATGACGAAGAAAGTCGTGTAGTCGAAGATCGAGCTGATGGGGCCAATGTAAAGGATGAATCGCGTGATCTCACCGATGTTCCACGGCCGCGGCCGCGCCACCTGCTCTTCGTCCACTGCGTCAATTGGGATCGGTACTTGCGAGAAATCGTACAGGAGGTTGTTGGTCAATATCTGGATCGGAGCCATCGGAATGAAAGGGAGAAAGGCACTGGCGCCCAGCACGCTGAACATGTTGCCGAAGTTAGAACTCGCCCCCATACGAATGTACTTGAGGATATTCGCGAAGACCTTCCGGCCCTCGATCACGCCCCCTTCCAGCACCATGAGGTCCTTCTCCAGCAAGATCAGATCCGCTGACTCCTTCGCGATGTCGGTAGCCGTGTCCACCGAGATGCCGATATCTGCGGCTCGCAGGGCGGGAGCATCGTTGATACCATCACCCATGAATCCGACGACATGTCCCTTGCCCCTGAGGCTGCGGATGACACGCTGCTTGTGGGAAGGAGAGAGGCGGGCGAAGAGCGTTGTCTTCTCCGCCGCATCCGCCAGCTCGGCATCGGACATTTTCTCCACGTCGTCCCCGAGGAGCATAGGGTCGGCCGAGAGACCCACGTCCTTGCAAACCTTCCGGCTGATGAGCTGGTTATCCCCTGTCAGGATTTTTACTGCCACCCCATTCTTGTGAAGAGCCTCGATGGCACGTCCCGCGGTCTTCTTAGGCGGGTCCAGAAACGCGACATACCCTTTGAGGACGAGGTCGCGCTCATCGTCCTTTGAACAGGCCTGCTTCCCCGTCAGTTCCTTCTTTGCGACCGCCAGGACACGGAAGCCGTCGTTGCTGAGGCTCTCGTACTGTTCCTTGAGCCCGACCATCAGGTTGGGGTCCATCGGCGAGACCTTTCCTTCCAGCTCGAAGTGAGAGCACTGGAGGAAGACCTCTTCCGGAGCCCCCTTGGTGAGGAGGATAGCTTTGCCTTCGGGACCCTCCACCAGTACGGACATCATGCGCCGCGTGAAGTCGAAAGGGATTTCGTCCAGCTTCTTGTACTTCTCGACTACCGTTTTCCCGTGGAAGTCCGGACTATCCAGGATGGCCAGGTCGAGCAGGTTCTTGAGGCCCGTCTGGAAGTAACTAATCAGGTAGCCGTCCAGGAGCACCTCCTCAGTTTCCCGTCCAGCAACGTTGCAATGCCGCAGCAGGACGACGCGGTCCTCGGTGAGCGTGCCGGTCTTGTCGGTGCACAAGATATCCATGCCCCCGAAGTTCTGGATGGCGTTGAGGCGCTTGACGATCACCTTTTTGCGGCTCATGGCGAGCGCACCCTTGGCGAGGCAAACGGAGACGATCATGGGCAACATCTCGGGGGTGAGGCCCACGGCCACCGCCATCGCGAAGAAAAAGGCACTCTTCCAATCGTGCTTTGTGAACCCGTTGATTAGGAAGACCAGGGGCACCATTACCGCCATAAGCCGGATCATGAGCCATGTGAAGCGGCTGAGACCCTTGTCGAAGCTTGTCGGCGCCTGGGCTTCCGTGATGGAGCCGGCCATGCTGCCAAGGTAGGTATGAAGTCCCGTCGCAGCCACGACCGCTGTCGCCGTGCCGCTTTGGACACTTGTGCCCATGAAGCACGTGTTCTTGAGCTCAGTCGGTGAGCTTACAACCTTAGTTTCAGGGTCGTGGAACTTCTCGACAGGGAGAGACTCGCCCGTCAGGCTGCCTTCACTAACGAAGAGGTCTTTGCAAGAGAGCACCCGCACATCGCCGGGGATCATGTCGCCTGCGGACAGCTTGATGATGTCCCCAGGTACCAAGTCACGGAGCGGCATCTCCCTCGCGCTGCCATCCCGAATGACGGTGGCGGTCACATGGATCATGGCCTTGAGCTTCGCCGCAGCCGCGTCCGCCCGTGCCTCCTGGATGAAGCGTAGCGCGACGCTGAGCACCACCATGCCCACCATCACGGTTCCGGCGCGCGCGTCGCCCGTAGCGTACGAGACCGCCGATAAGGTCGCCAGCAGGATTACCAGCGGGTTGCGGATGATTTTCAGCAGGCGCACGGGCCAGCCTTGCCGGCGCTCTTGCGCCACTTCATCCGGACCCGCCGTGCGCGCGCGCTCCTCGGCCTCCGTTTGCGTCAGGCCCCCCGGGTTCGTCCGCAAAGATTGGAGCAGCTCTTCGCCGTCCTTCCCGGCGGCGTCGAGGACAGCGGGTGAAATACGAATGTTATGGTTCTTCGACTTCGCCGGAATCGCTGGCTCGTCCGGGCGTGCCGGTGGCCCCGCGAGGCTCGGGCTTGCTGTCTCGGCAGCGTTGACTAAAGCCATGCCGGGTTGTCCATTAGCGTTGCCACAGAATTTGCTTGGCTTTGAGTGGCGCAGAGGCTCTCTTTCCTCTTTGTGGAATGAGCGTCTTCTTTTGATCCATAGCCTAGCAGATCCATCGTTGAGTGTCTGTCCAGAATTGCTCACGTACATCACTAAGGAAGGCCCGTTGCCGGAATGGCAGCGCTCGCATCGAGGCGTACGCGCGTTTGCGAATTTTAATCAGCACTTCCGCATTGTGAGCTATTTTGAGCAGAAAGCTCCAGTGCTGACTTGATATGCTGAGTTCCGGAGAAGTCTGATCGCGAGGTTTTCAGAGAGAAATACAAGCCGACGGGGTATCCTCTCATACATCGAAGCCCCCCCTTGGTCACACCGCCACCGTGACCATTCCGGACGCGTTTAGGGTGTCGATATCCCGTCAGGACCGTCATCGCAGACGTCCTTGGGGCGGAGATTTCGTTATCGAGGAGAGCATCATGAAAGTAAGCACTAACGGTGAGAGAAAGGGCAAGGTCCACGAAGTAAAGGGCGAGACTAACGAAAAGTTTCGGAAGGTGACGAATGACCCCACCTTGGAAGGCAAAGATGAAAACAAAGTCGGGAGAATCCAAAGGAAAACTCGCCCTATGGAAAAAGCCGATGAATTGACCGTCAGGACTCGTGCCGGTCACGGCCGCTAGTTAGGCCGTCGCCGAGCGGCGAGTCACGCCGAGACACCAATGAATAGCCACACTCCTCAGTGCTGCACAATCGAACAGTTCGCCGCAACGTTGACTCCGAAAGCGTATCACCTCTGCATCCAGGATTTCGACACTAAAGACTACACACTCGAGGTTTCTGGAAGGTCGGTAACCATCACCCAGCAGCAATTCGATCACGGCACGTGGCACGATATCGTCAGAAACGCGATTCAGTGAGACCATGCGCTGCAGAACGCGTCATTCGGCCGGCGTTGGCGCTTCGTCGGCATAGCGCCGAAGGGAGGCGCGGGTGTGTGCCACAAGTTCCGGGTTGCGGCAATCGACGCATTTGAAAGGCCGTAGCCCTTTGATGCCCAGGTAGGCCAGGTGGGCGTCATGCTCGACGATCCCCTGTGACATTAGTTTGATGCGCTCTGTGAAGGTTAGTGGTTCCGCAGTACAAACGGAACGACGTTGGCAGTTGACGGCGCTCAGCGAAACGACAAGGCTATCCTCCTGGTTGACGACCAGCAAGAACACACGGCCCAGGTGGGAATAGACGCCGCACGCGATTAAGCCCATCTCCTCCAATCCTGTCGCGCGCGACGGAAACAGCACGCCCTGGTACCATTCGTTCTGAGAATTCGGCGCGCTTCTTCAGTTGACTGCTTCCCTGCGGGCCATCAACCGACGTGTCTTCGCGGTTGTGAACGTGCCTGCGGTCATAGAGCGGTGAACTCCGCCGAACGGTTTCTCGATGCGGCCATGCTAACACCCGGTCCTGGTGTGGCGGTCACAGTACAGACCACTTCGATAGCTCCGACGCCGGTATCACCCGCCAGTGAACCGATCGTGGAAGAACGACCACCCGGTCCCCTGGCACAAGCACAAGAAGCATTGGTACACGCGCTATCTCCACTGTTCGAGTACGGAATTAATCATAACTGGTGTGCGCTCAATCCGGTCCGAAAGGTGAATATTCCGAGCGATGCCGATGCGCAGAGAATCCATGTGCTCACGCCGGGCGAGGAGATGACGTACTTTGATGCATGCCGTCGACTGAGAGATCAACAGCTAGCCCAAAGTGCAGTGACAGCGAAAGAAACAAGGAAGTGGGCGCATCAGAGGTCAGCCCAGGCGTATAAAGGATCTGCATGACTTGGGCCGGCTAATGATCCTCCAAAGGGCCACGTCCGTCGGAAGTGATGCAGGCAAGGGCTGAGTATGCGGACTGGCATCGGGGGACGTGGTTCATTCCGAAGTCGAGCGCTGGCAAGCGGACGCTGAAACTGACGAGTGAGGTACGATCGATTCTTGCACGGAGGGCAGAGGTGGCGGGCACGTCAGGATGGCTATTTCAGGGAAAGAGGAACGGTACCCATCTGACAGACATACAGAACGCCCATTGCAATGTCCTCAAAGAGGCAAGGCTTGCGTTCGTGGTTTATGATTTTCGGCACACGGCGGCCACGCGGTGGGCCGAGCGAGGAATGGACATCGCGACGCTGGCCAAGGTGCTGGGTCATGCCAACCTACGGTCGGTGATGCGCTACATTCACATCTCGCAGGAGCACATGGACATGGCGATTCTCAGGTTTGGGGAGCCGCAGACTGCACCAGCTGACGGGCGAGAGCCGGACGAGCCGGCCGCCGTTAACAGAGCGGCAAAGGTGGATTCCGTCCAGTGAAACTGCGGGTCCAATACGAGCGTTGAAATGCGTGAACGTGTGTTTTTGAGTGTGAGCGACCGTTAGCCTGTAAGTTATTGTTGGCTGACGAATTACGCTGATTTTCTTGGAGGCGCGGGTCGGAATCGAACCGACGAATAAAGGTTTTGCAGACCTTAGCCCAACAACTCCAATGTGCTTTGTTTTCAAGGGAACGGGCGATAAGAATTTAGGTTTCAGTACAAATCGAGTACAAATACGCTGCTAGAAGGCGAATGCAGCGCTACAGGGCGTGTTCCGCAAAGTAGCGTCGACGCGCCGTTTAGTGCCTACGGACGGATTATGCAGTCACGCACCCCGAGTTCGCCTTGATGTAGATATCCAAACTTCCGTCTGTCCGACCGACCGTAATGCCCGCCACGCGGCCACGGCGCCCCACTGCGCAGTCGGCGACCGCAGGTAATGCTGTGTGTCGGCCCAGATTCTAGCAACGCCCCGTTTTGGCCCAATCCTGAAAGGAGTAATCATTGAGTTGCCATGATTGAACAATGTTACGCGTCGCGCGAGCCTCGATTCTATCAATTCGCCATGGACAGCATTGTGCTATGGACGCCCACGCTGGTCGATGGAAGAGATCTTGATTTTAGGTACCGATTCTATTCCCGTCCAAGCCTATGATTTTGTGCCGGATCACAGTGGTAACATCTTCTTCGTATGGCGGTGGGGTCCGGCATGGTGCGATCGTACGGTTCGATTCATTCGAAATCGATTTCCATTCCCAGGAGGTCCGTAAACACGGAATAAAACTGAAACTTCAACCTCAGCCGTATCGAGTTCTCGAAACGCTGGTCAGGCGTAGCGGAACCGTCGTCAGTCGGCAACAGCTTCAAAAGACCATCTGGGGAAGCAATACGAATATCGATTTCGATCGCACCATTAATAAGTCGATCAGCCGACTTCGGCACTTGCGTGGCGATCGTGCCGAATGTCCGCGATTCATCGAAACTTTGCCGAAACGCGGTTTCCGTTTCCTGGTCTCTGTTGAAGAGCAATTGGGCACTTTGGCTATTTTGCCGCTGCAGAACTTGTCGCCCCGAACCCGGCGCGGTGCCAGCAGACTACGGTATCCGCCTTCACGATGATCAGGGCACTGGCCCAGCCTGTCCACAAGCGGCAGAGTGCAATACAGAAGAAACGGTCAAATCTGCGCAGCCGCGGGCGGTAGGGGCGGGCATGCCAGCCCTTCTTCTGTCTATCTGTCGATTCGTGCGACTTCTGCTGAGCGGCCACCAAGCCCTCGCCATCGAAAACGCTGCCCTTCGGCTGCAACTTGCAACCTTCCAGAGAAGACGTCAGCGACCCGTTCTGACGACCTTCGATCGCGTCTTTTGGATCACTCTCCGCCGCATGTGGTTCGGCTGGCGCCGGCCGTTGCTCTATGTCCAGGCCGACACCGTCGCCCGTTGGCAGAGAGAACGGTTTCGCAGATTCTGGGCGCGGCTATCGAAACGTCATGGCCGCCGGCGAGGCCGGCTACCGCCGTCGAGATTCGCCGGTTGATCGAGCAGATGGTTGTTGTCAATCCCCAGTCCTTGGCGAATTACTAATTTGTGGGTTCGGTAATCTCAATGCCCAGCTTGAGCTTGAGCAACTCACCATGAATGCGTGGTGCACCCCAGCGCGGGTTGTTTCGGCTCATCATACGAATCAGATCCCGGACCTCCCGCGGCACGCTGGGTCGACCAGGTTTACCGCGGCATATCTTCCACGTCCAGAACAAGCGAAAACCTTTACGATGCCGGGCGACAACGGTTTCCGCCTCGACGATCATCAGGGCGGAAGTCCATTCGCGCCACACGCGTCGCAACCAGACCCAGAAGATGCGGTCGGCTGGCGTCAGCTTCAGGCGTTTTGGAGCCGATCGACGTAAGACCATGAGTTGTTGCCGCAAGGCGACGTTTTCCAGTTGTAGCTGGGCCGAGGTCTTGAGCATCGAGGTGAGGGCGCCGAGCATGGTGAACAGGCGTTGCTGCGCCGACCACTGGAGCAAATGAAAGTCAATCAACTTCAATGATCGCAGATCGATCGGAGTTTTTTGAAGGGACAAGCAGCCCGAGGCCCAGCATCGGGGAAAATATGTTCAACACTGCCCAGCGTTTCCTGTTGTGCCCGTCCACAAACCGCTCGACTGTCCAGTAGCGGAAATCGTGTTTCATAAGCCACTCACCATCTGAAGCCTTTAATCCACCGCCGGATTGCCTCGGAGCCTTTAGACATCTCGAAGACGAGCGCGTCATATGTCAGCATCGCCACCATCTCAGAGTCCTTCCAGGCTGAATGTTTCTGTAAATCGCTGCCCACGGAAGCTATGGCGTTCGCCAGCTCGCCGCGATCCAGGTAGTCCAGCGCGCAAGCTTTGGCCCACGCTAAATACTCCACTCCATTGGTGTCCGGTAAAGTGCTTTGCATGTTTCGATAAGGTCCTTGGTATGAAGCTTTTAGAGGGGGTCCCACTGAAAAACGATTTGAACTAAAAACGTGCAGAATCGGTCAAGATGAGGCGGCGACGCTCTTGGCGGAACAATGGTGGATGAATTCTGGCCGAACCGTCTTCTCTCAACTGATTGCCCATCTTGCCCACAACGAGTTCCAGAAGTGCGTGGCCCGCTATTATGGCGACCGTCATCATAGGAGTCTGTCTTGCTGGGATCAGTATCTGGCGATGGCGTTCGCGCAACTCACGTATCGCGAGAGTCTGCGCGATATCGAGGCGTGCCTGCGGTCGATGGGCGGCAAGCTCTACCATATGGGCTTCCGCAGCAAGGTCCCGCGCTCAACGTTGGCCGACGCCAATGAGACCCACGACTGGCGCATCTTCGCCGATTTTGCCCAGCATTTGATCGGCATCGCCAGACCACTTCATGCCGAAGATCCGATCGGTCTGGAGTTGGACCACACTCTCTATGCGCTCGACTCAACCACCATCGACTTGTGTCTCTCCTTGTTCCCCTGGGCGAAGTTTCGCCAACGTAAAGCCGCGGTGAAGGTACACACGCTGCTGGACCTGCACGGCAATATCCCCACGTTTATCCACATTACCGAGGGCAAAGTTCACGATGTGAATATTCTCGACGAGATTTTTCCAGAAGCTGGTGCATTCTATGTTATGGATCGCGGCTACATCGATTTTGAACGCCTCTACGTCTTCACGCTGTGTTCGGCCTTCTTTGTGGTTCGCGCAAAACAGAACATCCTACTGGAGCGGCGCTACTCACATCCAGTGGACAAGAGCTCTGGCATTCGTTCCGATCAGACGGTGATCCTGACCGCCATCGAGTCCGCCAAAGTCTATCCGGATGTCCTCCGACGGACCAACGTGGCGAATCTGCTGCTCGCGCGCGGCGTTCGTGTCAAACCTCAAAAACTGGATCGATTCTTACGTCTTCTTGATGTCGTCCTGCTCGTAATCCCACTCGACCATGCGCTTCTGTTTGGCCGAGAGGTTGATCATGTGGGCGCAGGCTGCGGCGTGATGGCCGGCGGCGGCGTCTTCCCAGTACGGCTTGCGTGTTCGGATCGACTCTTCCCAGTGCATCAGGTGCAGGGTGGTCGATTCCGGTCCTTCCTCGCGGAAGTTCAGGTCACCTTCGATAACGTTCGGCTTGCGGGTCTCGGGCATCTCGGCCGCTCGAACCTCCGGGTCCCTATAGTAGGCGTCTTCGAGGGCGCGGGGCCAGCTATCCACGATCCACCGCGTATCTTCCTGCGCGACTTCAGGCATTAGCCGAAGGCCGCCACCAATAGCAACCGTGCCTTCGCTGCCGAGGAACTGGAAACTGCCTTGGGCAGCGCTCTGATTGTTGAAGGTGGAGCTGAGGTTGACGATAAACCCTTCCGGATACTCTAGAATCGCATTCAGCGTGTCGGGCACATCGCGGTCTTTCCGGCGATAGATCTCACCCATCGCCATCACGCGCGACGGAACTTTTGCGTCCATCAGGAAGTTGATGGTCGTGCATAGGTGAACGAACAGGTCGGTGGCAATTCCACCTGAGTAATCCTCGAAACAGCGCCAGCGAAAGAACCGCTCGAGACTGAAAGGGCGCTTCGGTGCGGAGCCCAGGAACATGTCCCAGTCAACGGTTGCCGGCGACGCGTCGGGCGGAATCGGATAGATCCACGCGCCTTCATTCGTGTTTCGGTTGTGCGCCGCGCGAATCATCGTCACTTGGCCGATCTTTCCGGACTTGATGATCTCCTTCGCTTTATTCTGGGTGGGCGAGCTCATGCCGTTGCTGCCCACCTGTACAATGCGGTTCGCGGAGCGTGCAGCGGCGATAATCTCCGGACCTTCGGAGGCGCGCAAGGTCAGCGGCTTTTCGCAGTAAACGTCCTTGCCGGCGGCAACGGCGTCGAGCACCATCTGCTTGTGCCAGTGCTCGGGCGTGACGACCACTACCGCATCGATCGGTTTCTGCGCAAGCATGTCCCGATAATCTTTAAACGCCCTCGCGCGCCCATTGGTCTGGTCGATGGCGCGCTCGACACGCCCTTTATAGGCGTCCGACAATCCGACGACCTCAACCCCCGGCAAAGACAGCAGCGAGTCTATCAATTGATGGCTGCGCGCACCCGCACCGATGACACCCACTTGAATGCGGTCATTGGCGGCCATGGCTTGGAAAGAGATTCCGGCTACTGAACCCAGGGCCGCTCCGGATCCGATAAAACTTCGTCTAGTCAAAGTCATTGTTACCTCCTAAGAAGCGGGTCGCTAGATCTCTGAATACCTCCCGAGTTTGGGACCTGCTTGCGTCACACTCTGCCCCCCATCAAAACCACATAGGCATATATGTTGTCAAGGAAAATGTTTTTCGGGCTTTTTTGGCCTTGCCTCATATCGATTATTCCCTTTATTGTAAGCAACATAAATTAAACGTCATCTCCCCTAAGACGCAAAGCGTAGCAAAAATATCATCATTGTATACAATGTATTGATTGTATACTATGTAGCCATGCTCGCTCTGGGACCTGAACATAACGGCATCAACCCGAGCCCGCGTGGGAAAGGTCGGCGCATTCTCTCTGTGTTCCCCACCGGATGGACGAGCGCTCGCGAAACCGGAGCAGTGTATTGCCTGCGCAGGTCAATTTCGCCGAGCATTACGACGAACACTGGCTGCCGATCGCAATCGAACGTGACTGAGGAGGCATCTATGACAAAACATTTTCGTCTCGTGCTGTTGCTGCTCGCCTTTTCGTCTTTGGGAATGTGCGCTACTACACCGGATGAACAAGATAAGCACAACGTCAACCGCTCATCGGCGACGATCCCAGAACCGATTCATGGCGTCACTGTGGCCGGGCCCGGGGACATCAGAACGGCCAGACGTTTGAATGAAGTACTCAAATCTCTGGGCAATCTGAATTCAACTCCCACGGTTCGGATAGTGTATAGGCTGGAAGGATCAGATAGCGATAAAGGTGCGAAAGCCAGCACATATCTGGCAGCCACGCAAGCGATATCGAAGAAAGGCTATGTATTCGCCGAGGTCCTCGATTCAGCTTATGAGTTCTGTTTCGATGTGGCCGCCCACACCGCGCGCTGGAACGACTACGTTTCCACCCTTGGAGATTACGTCGACATATGGGAAGTTGGAAATGAGATCAACGGCAACTGGCTCGACAACTCCGATCCAATCCCAATAAAAGGGCAACGTTGCCCATGGAAAGTTCCAAATACAACCGACCAAGACGTCATCGCGAAGATGATTAACGCCTACCATATAGTGAAAAAGGCCGGGAAAAAAGCGGCCCTCACACTTTATTACGAACCCAACCCGGCTTGCACCATGAGTATGGGGCCGGAGTACGATCCGGTTACGTGGGCTACCCGAAACGTCCCTGCTGATATGAAAGCGGGGTTGGACTATGTTCTGCTCAGCTCGTACCGGGATAAGTGTCCGAACTTCAGACCCGATTTCAATGCCCTATTTACCCAATTTCACAACATATTTCCCAACGCGAAACTCGGAATGGGTGAATGGGGCTATAGCCGTGGCAAACCAAATAAAGCTCGACTCACGAAGCTACTCAATGACGGTTATAGCATTCATCCAGATGTTCCAAACTGGGTCGGAGGCGTGTTCTTTTGGGAGTGGGGAAATAATGCCGTACCCTACGATCCCAAGCCGGACTCTATTTGGAGCGTAATAAACACAGATCTCAGCAAGCAGTAGAAATTGCGGTCGGGGGCCGAGTTTCGGGAGCGAGGTCCAAGAGTCGTCGTCAAGCAGAATGCCGTTTTTGAATTCGAGGCTTGTTGGAAAACCAGATGCCCAAGCAGGAAGCAAAGGCATAGGGAGAAGAATCCATGAGATTGAATGGCTGGGTGTTTTTGATGGCTTTTGCAAGTCTGGCCCAAAGCCCGACCTTTGCAAGGCCTGCCGTTCGGTTTTACTTCGTCGATGTCGGGTGGGGCAACGCCACCCTGATTTTGTCCCCCTCAGGGCAGACGATGTTGATCGATACGGGAGACCGTGACACTGCTGGCAACGTTGTTGACGTGCTGCGCCGGGTCGGCGTTAAGCAGATTGATTATCTATTGATTACCCACTATCATTCCGACCACAACGGCGCCATGCCCATGCTTGCGTCGAAATTCCCCATTCAAACCATCGTGGACCATGGCACAAACGTGGAATTCGGCAAAACCGACGATTGGTGGAAACAGCGCCGGAACGATTTCGAGCCCGGCCTCGCCAAGCAGACCGATGCCGAGCACCAGGCATATCTGAAGATTTGTGAACAACATCGCCATTTGGTAGTAAAGGTCGGCGACATGCTTCCAATCACCGGTCTGAATGTCCAAGTATTGAGTGCTGGGTACAAGATGATTCCACGTCCGCTGAAAGGAGCCGGCGCGCCAAATCCGGTTTGCGCCAACGCGGAACTTCGGTCTGAGGACGACACCGAGGACGGGCAATCGATAGGCATGGTTATTTCTTATGGGAAATTTCGGTTCGTTTTTTTGGGCGACCTCACCTGGGACGCGGAACAACGGCTTTTTTGCCCGGAGAATCGTGTAGGCACAGCCGACGTTTATCTCATCACGCATCATGCACAGAGCTTTGATCGTTCCTTCTCCGATTTCTACTGGGGACTCTCATGCTGCCCGCCGGCCGAGGTCTACGCACTTCGGCCGCGCGTGGCGATCCTGAGCATGGGAAAAGACGGTCATCCGCTCGATGCCGGCGCCGATCCTGCTGCGTTAGATGTTGTCCATGCCTCCCCAGGCCTCGAAGACATATGGCAAACGAACTATCTCGTGGGTGGGGGCGAAAAGGGACACAACCCTCCTGGGCAGTTTTGCGCAAACGTAGGAAAGAGTGAAAAGGCCGAATATATTAAGCTGACCGCACAGATGGATGGCGCCTTCGACGTCACGAACAGCCGCAACAGCTACACAAAGCATTATCCGCCAAGGCAGTAAAGATTTCGTTCTTACGAAAGCGCATTCAGCAGCCGGTCAATGTCGCTCTGGTTGTTGTAAACCGACGGTGAAATCCGCATGCCCTTTACTATGGTCACTTCACCGGAAGCGCTGGTAAACTCCCACCGGCGCAGGGCAACCACGGTATCGCCAAAAATCTGTTTGAGACGGTCCGCTGTTTTTTCATACTCCGGCAGCAGGAAGCTCACGATTGACGTTGGGTTATCTGGCGGCGTGATGGCGGGATACCCCATCTTGGGAAGCTCTTTCTGCAGCCTATCCGTTAACGGCTTCCCATGGGCACGTATGTTCTCGATTCCCAGCGAGTGGATATAGCTGAGCGCGGCATGCGAACACACCAGCCCGATATTTGAAAGGCTGCCCGATTCGTAGCGTGCCGCGCCCGGCCTCAGATCAAACTGCGAGTCCGCTTGTGCATGATTGGGGCTTGAGAACTGTCGCACGCCATAGCGCGAGCGTTTCACCACTTTGTCCTGTAGGTCCTCGCGCACGTAAAGGTAACCGAATCCAAAATCGCCCATCAGCCATTTGTACGCCCCACATCCGGCGAAATCGATCCCCATCGACTGCACATCAATCGGCGTTTGACCCGCACCCTGAATGATGTCGCCGTATACGTAGGCTCCGTGTGCATGGGCCATCTCGCTGGTGGACTTAATGTCATGCAAAAGCCCGTTGATGTTCGAGACCAGCGCCACCGAGACAAGCTTGGTGTTACGGTCGATGGCTTTCTCCATATCAGCTGGATTGACCCTCCAATAACCCCCGTCATTCCGGTGATGAACGACGCGCAACTCGATCTGCCCCTGTTTCTCGATCATGTGATACATGAACTTGGACGCCTGGTAGTGCAAGTCATCCAGAACAACGTTTCCGCCTTGGTGCGCAAGGTCCATGCCGGCAATCACGATGTTTTCGGCGTCTGTCGTGCTTTGCACGAAGCCGATCTCATTGGCCTTCGCATTGATGAGCTTCGCAAAGAGCTCCTTCGCCTCGCGCTCGTGCGTTTCCGGTGCACTCGGTTCCCCATAGACACGGGCGTGCATGTACTCTTCGACTGCTCGCTGCGAATGGACGCTAACCGGGTGGTAATCTGCCGCCGTCAGCCACAGCTTTTTCTTTAGCCACGGAAAGTCCTCGCGGATTGCATTCCAATCGAGCGGTTCCGTAGCATGAGCCGTGGTCGATTGCAATGCCTGAGCCGCGCGAGACGCTACGGAAGCCGCCGCAGCAGACTGGAGCCATTCACGTCGATTGAATCTCATAAATCACTCCTTCAACTGAATGCGCTGAAACGCTCAATACCGGCTGCGGTGAGGCTGAGCTGAAAACTCTGAAGAATGTCAGGAATGATCGGCGCGAGGATATTCGTCAACAGGGACATGACGAAGAAGATCAGAAAGACCAGCCCGACCATTCTTCGGCTGCGTTCCGCGTGACTGACGGCAATGGGAGTTGAGGTCATTCTACGGTGGTAACCTTCGATGCCAGTCCGAAACTGCCAGGTCGATGATTCGACAGGAACGCCAGGGCTAGCGACATCATCTCCACGGGCAGAAACTCAAGAATTGGGCGAACAGCGTTCGGACCCCTTGCCAGGCGGCACGCGTCAATGCACGCCCCTGACCCAATCAATATCGCCTGCCCTCCCGCCTGCCGCACGTCCTCGGCCAGCCGTTCGTTTAGCACGGCAATGGCGTCGTTTCCGTCGAACACCACGGCACAGACCCCGCCGCCGCTGATCAGCTCAAATGGTCCATGACGAAAAGCCGCACTACTCATCCCTTCGGCATGGATTCTGGCCGACTCCTTGAGGATCAGACCTCCAGTCCCAGCCGTCGCCAGCGACTCGCCACGACCAACCAGAAACAAATGCCGCACTGATTTCATCTCCTCGCACAGGGTGCACACATGCTCTCGCCAGTTCGCCAGGTATGCTTCGGCGAGGGATGCCGCTTCGGTTATTTCGGCGGTAACCTGGTGCCGATTGCCACCGCATAGCACATCACTCAACCACGCGAGCGCCGCCAGTCCCGCTACATAGGTCTTGCAGGATACCGTGTATTCTTCGCCCGCCTCCGTTAAGACGGTCGCGTCCGCTCGCTGCGCCAATGGGGAATCCGAGGTATTCGTAACGCCGATGATCCGGAAAGCGTCGCGTAGTGCCAGCAATCGCATCAATTCCACGCTTCGGCCGGATTGGGAAACTGCCACCAGCAACGTGCCGGAGTCCAGAAGCTCCGGAACCGAATGCACCAGCTCCGAAGTCTCCACCATCAACGCCGTAAGTCCGGCTTTGTTGAGAGCCAGGAAAAGCGGATGCAACGCATGAAAGGACGAACCCATCCCGGTGAGCACCACGCGCCGGAAGACACCCCGTTCCAAGTCCCGCGTCACTGCCGACAATGTCCGTGTTTCACCTAGGCAGGCCACAGTATCCCGGAGCGCGCGTGGCTGATCCAGCAGATCGCGTAGATAGCCGCCCTCGAGCAAAGAGAAATCCACCCTCATTGCCGTGCTTTCTCTTCCCCGAACCGATGCAACCATGCGCACGCAGCGCCGGCCAGTCCGGTATCGTCTCCAAGTTGCGCCAGGGTGAGTTCCGTTTCTTCAAACGGCACCAGACCACAGGACTCTCTCATGACTTGGCGAATCGTACCCAGGAAGAGATGTCCGCTTTGCATCACGCCTCCTCCGAGTGCGATCGTATCAGGGCAGAAGAGTGTCGTAAGATTCGCGACTCCCATCCCTAAATACCGCGCCTCGCGTTCTACTGCGCTCTGGGCCAACTCGTTCCCGCGTTCAGCCATGGCGCAGATCTCGCGCGCGGTGAGTGCGATCGGCGGCTCACTGTTTGCAGTTGTATTCGCCTTCATCCACGCAACCATCGCCGGCCCGCTCGCCAATGATTCCCAGCAACCGCGGGCCCCGCAGAAGCATGAGGGGCCAGCCGGGTCAATGACGTGATGGCCAACTTCGGGGTGAGCGCCGTTGACGCCGCGGTAGAGCTGTCCATCCATCACGGCGCCCCCACCAATGCCCGTACCGATCGTTACGAGAAGAAATCGGACCTTCCCCTGCCCAGCGCCCCATCTCGCTTCGCCGAGTGCAGCGGCATCGGCATCGTTTTCCATGGCCACGGGTACACGGAACCCGTCTTGCATTCGGGCAACAATCTCTGCGCCCTCCCAGCCGGGCAGAAAATCCACCTTGCAGATCTTGCCGGATACAGGATCCACTGGGCCAGTGCAACCGATTCCGATCCCCCTCATCTTCTCCCCGGCCGCACCCGTCACTGCTTGTAGCATCTCACTCATGCGACGACAGGCATCCTCGAATCCTCGCTCCGGAGCCGTCGGGCAATCCCGCCGGCTGAGGACACGTCCGGTTTCCGTAACGGCACCGGCCGCGATCTTCGTTCCGCCGATATCGAGTGCTGCGATCATGACATTGCTACCCTGACTGTCAGCCTTCGGTCACTTGCGCCACTCCACCACCGCTCCGTCATACGGTTCCAAGCGCACCTTCCATGTGTCCCCATGGGTCGGCAGACTCACGACACCATTTGGCTTCACTTGCTGGGCACTGCGAACCGGCATCTTCGGCGTAATCGTCACTTCCTGGGATCGCTCGCTGTGATTTACCAGAACCGCATAACCTCTCCCGTCACCGGCAAGCCCGGAGACTTCGACCTCCGGACTATTCGTTACGCTGGAGGCGGCAAGTTTGAACATTGCATAATTACACCATATGTAATAAGGTGTCAACCCAAGTTCTCCCTGAGTTGGCAAGGCGCAGGAAAACTATTAACTTGGGCTGTACGCTACGCCCGCTTCGATTCCACCTGATCACGTTATATAATTACCAGGTAGGCAACCGTGGGGCTCACTGAGAAGACCATTGCGCAAGAAGGCTCGACGGCGGACAGCCAAGTGAGGCTGACATTAGATGTCTCGAGTTTTGTTCCCTTTTACGAGCAAATCGCGGGGCAAGTGCGTACTCTAATTCGCCAGGGAAGTTTGAGAGTGGGTGAGACTTTCCTTTCCGAAGGGGAGATCGCCACGCAGTTGGGTATCAGCAAGATGCCGGTGCGACAGGCATTCCAGAAACTCCGCTCCGAAGGACTGCTGGTAGTCGCCCGGGGCAAGAAACCGGTAATCGGAGCTGGCCACGTCCTATGGAACTTCCAGCAACTGCGCGGATTCAGCGAGGAGATGCGCCGTCGGGGTTTGGAGCCTTCGGCGAAATTGCTAGGTATGGAGTTGCGCGAACCCGACGCCGAAACCGCCGAAGCCCTTCGTCTTGGATCGGGGGAAAAGGTGTATCGGCTACGCCGCCTCCGCTACATCGATCGCCAACCCGTCGCAGTCGTCACTAGTTTTCTCCCAGCCCGCATTTTCCCGGAATTGGAAAAGCACGACTTGACACAGTCCCTATATCGCATAATGGAAACCAGCTACCATCTCCAGCTTGGCTATGCTGAAGACAGTATCGGCGCCGTCAGTGCCGATGCAGAGGTTGCACAGGTGCTTCAGACTGTTTCCGGCAACGCTCTCCTTCATATCACGGAAACGACTTTCGATGTGCAGAAGATTCCGCTGGAATACAGCATTTCATTCCTTCGTGGTGATCGATATACCGCGTCGGTAGTCTCGGCCCGCTCCAAGTAAAATCCGACAACCCCGTTATTCATCAGCGCATTACCATGCTGGATTAACGACTCGCACCCGAGAAGCAAAAATCAAGACATTGACACATAATCAAGATATGGTGTAAACATACATTGTTTCATGTAACAGGGGCGCTGGATTAGAGTCTTTCGGGAGCGGCAACCCGAGGTCGATTACCGCAGCAGGCTTGAACCGGCCAAGCCCGCCAACGCACTTCGGCCGAAGGATAGTCGACGTCCGTCAGGTCTTACTCAGCAATGGTGAGGTCGTATGTGCTTGCGTGGGAGGTGCAGAAATGACCGCTATCAGGCGAGTTCTCGCGTGGCTGGCGATTCTGAGCTTCGGCTCAGCCTCGCTTCATGGCGGATGTGACCGGTTCGATCCTCGGGTCGGTGCGTGACCAGTCCTCGGCAGTGGTCCCGGGTGTCCAGGTTGTCGCTACCAATTTAGAAACAGGCCTGACACACCGGACCGTCACCGATGTGGCTGGAAATTACCAGCTTTTGGCTCTACCGGCTGGACGGTACAAAGTTGAGGCTGCGGCGTCCGGTTTTGAAAAATTCGTAGCCAACATCATCGACCTAACGGTTAATGAACAGCGACGCATCGACATAACGCTGCAAGTCGGCAACGTCGAGCAAAGTGTTGTGGTCAACGCCGCGGCCGTGCAGGTCGAGACGACCAACACTCAACTCGGCGACGTGGTAGATGAGAAGAAGCTGCTCAGCCTACCTTTGAACGGCCGTAGCTACATAGATCTTTTGGGCCTCCAGGCCGGCGTTGTCCCTGTGTCCGGCGCAGAGGGACCAACGGATCGTCCCGTTTCCGGGAACTTGCAGGCTGGAAACATATCTGTGAATGGCCAGCGTGAAACCTCCAATGCGTTTCTGGTGAATGGAGGGGATGTAAGTGAAGGTAAGAACTTCGGAACCTCGATCATCCCCAACCTGGATTCCATCGCAGAGTTCAGGCTCGTCACGAACAGCTTTGACGCGGAATATGGCCGGTTCAGCGGGGCCATTATCAACGCCATTACCAAGTCCGGCACCAACAGTATTCACGGCTCAGTTTTCGAGTTTCTGCGGAATGACGATATGGACGCTCGTGGCTTCTTCGATCCAGTGAGGGGCATGCTCAAGCGAAACCAATTCGGATATGCAGTGGGTGGACCTGCGATCAAGAACAAACTGTTTTGGTTCACCGACTACCAAGGAACCCGTCAGGTGGCCGGCGCGCCGACCGGATTGGTGGCTGTACCGACGGCTGCCGAGCGCGCCGGGGACTTTACGGGCGTGACGATGAGCGGCGTTGTCAAAGGGCCATACTGGGCGCAAGTTCTGTCTCAGCGTTTGGGATATACAGTCTCACCCAATGAGCCTTACGAATTCTCAAACTGCACGAGTACCCTGAATTGCGTGTTCCCCGGCAACATCATCCCAACGCGAGCATTTTCGTCAGCAGCGGTGGGCACGATGAAGTTCATCCCGCTGCCAAACGTCGGGCGGCGACCTATTCTCGAGTGCCGGGACGAATCTCCGAACTCCGGACGATAAAATCGGGCAGCGAGTCGATTTAAATACTCAGCGGTTTGGCAGTTGGTCAATGTATTACCATTTCGACGACGCTACGGTTACCAACCCTTTAGGCGAAAACAATCTTCCCGGATTCCCTACCGTCACGCCCAGCCGCGCTCAAGAGGCGGTGCTGTCGAATACCTATACACTTGGCCCGACCGCAGTGAACGAGTTCCGAGTGAATTACACGCGAATGGCAATCAAGGCAAATTCTCCCGTAGGGGCCAAACAGCCAGTATCTGATTTTGGGTTCGTTACTGGAGCGAACACGCTTGGAATTATTCCTTCCGGTTTCCCAGGATTTTCAGGCGTGCCGTCGATATCGACCTTGGAATTCACCTTTGGAACACCGAGCCAAAACGCGTACCAATATAACAATACCTATGCCATTTCCGACAGCTTCTCCAAGGTTCTCGGGCGGCACAGCTTTAAGTTCGGTGGAGACTTCCGCTATTACCAAGTGAATGACCGAAACTCCTATGCCCCAGTGGGACAGTTTAGCTTCGATGGTTTTGAAACCGGGAGTGACCTTGCGGATTTCTTCTTGGGTGCTCCAACACAGTTCACGCAGAGCAGCACGCAGCAGATGGACTCGCGCAGCCGATACGGCGCCGCCTTCGCGCAGGACTCGTATCGCATCAAACCGAACTTGACCCTGAATTACGGGTTGCGCTGGGAAGTCAGCATGCCTTGGTACGACACTCAAGGCAGGATCCAATCCATTGTTCCCGGCGAGCAGTCGATCGTGTTCCCGACGTCTCCGAGGGGCTGGGTATTTCCTGGTGATCCCGGGGTGCCAAGTACGCTGGCTCCCACTAACTACTTGAACTTCATGCCGCGCGCCGGCCTTGCCTATTCTCCTTCGACCTCGACTGGCCTATTGGGCAAATTGCTCGGAGGACCGAATAAAACCAGCATCCGGGCTGCATTTGGCCTTTATTACACAGCTGTTCAAGATCAGAGCCTGTTCGACGAGGTCGGTGATGCTCCCTTTGGCCTTTACTGGGTGAGCACAAGTCCGATCGTGTTAGAAACGCCGTATCTAACGCGCGCCAGCGGCGTGTCTCAGGTGCAGCGGTTCCCCTTTACTCCCCCGATTCCTAACAGCCCGGCCAACAAGACGCTGGACTTTTCCGCGTACCTGCCGCTCACGGCTTCGAATGGCTACTACACCACTAATAAGCTGCCTTATGCGGAGCATTTCAATTTTTCGATTCAGCGATCCATCACCGAGTCCATGGTGCTCACATCGGCGTACGTAGGAACTGAAGGACACCGGCTGTTTTCGCAAATGGAGGCCAACCCGGGTGACGCTAAGCTCTGTCTAAGCCTGATGGGCAATGGAGTAATGCCAGGGACTCAGCAATGCGGACCTAATAACGAGAATCTCACGTTTACTAGGCCAAACGGAACTCTGGTTTACGGGACCCGCGATCTTCGCGGTCTCAACCCCCCTAACGCCCTAAATTTCGCCAGCAACCAAGCCCTGGTGAATATAGGCAGTTCCGCTTATCACTCTTTCCAGGCCACGCTCGAAAAGAAAGCCGCCGACTTTACGTTCCTGGCAGCCTACACGTTCTCCAAGTCGCTCGATGATACGTCCAGTTTCACTTACAATTACGAGGTCAATTTTTCCAATTACCGTCTAAGCCGAGCCCTATCCGCGTTCAACATGACTCACAATTTTGTGCTCAGTTATGTGTACGCATTGCCACTGGACAGGGCATTCCATTCGGCTCCGAAGCGCGTGACGCAGGGTTGGAGCATCAATGGGATCACGCGTTTCACCACGGGATTCCCCGTTTCTCTCGCGCAATCGGGCGACCTATCCCTCGCTGGAACTGCGGGCATCGATGTGCCAGATATAGTCGGACCAGTTACGATACTGGACCCAAGGAAGACGGGGCCAAGTGGACCCAACCAGTACTTCAGCACGTCTTCGTTCGTGTCCGGCCCCCTCGGCACGTTTGGTGACGTGGAACGGCGCTTCTTCAACGGACCCGGGCTTAACAACTGGGATTTCGGGTTTCACAAAGACACCGCAATTCGTGAGGGCATGAACCTGGAATTCCGGGCCGAGTTCTTTAATGTCTTCAATCATGCGCAGTTCACGACGCCTGTTGGAAATTTCTCCAGCAGCCAGTTCGGGCTGGTCACTTCCGCCCAGCCGCCTCGCATAGGTCAGGTAGCTTTGAAGTTCGTTTGGTAGCAGTGGCCACTTGCTAAGAGTGGGGCCGCAACAGTTCGATGCGGCATCCGCAAAGGAAGAGACATGCGTTCACCATCTCCGCGAATCAGTATTCTTTTGAGTATCAGTCTGATGTTCGCCGTAATCTCTCAGGCTGCGGAGCCTACCCATATGCGCCGCGATTGGGAGGCTGACTTCGGCCAGATGCTGCAAAACAAAGTGCTGAAGTTTTGGCTTGATCATGCGGTTGACCAGAAGTTTGGCGGTGTGTTGGGGCGTTTGGACCGAAAGGGCGCACCGACACAACCTGACAATAAGTCTCTGGTTTTGGAGTCGCGCACACTATGGGCGTTTGCCGAGGCGTATCGGCGTTACCCCTGTCCGGCTTACAAAGACGTAGCCCTCAGTTGTCAGCGATTTCTACGAGACCATTTTTTCGATAAGGAACATGGGGGCTATTACTTTATGGTGAGCCGGGATGGCCATCCAACGGACACGACGAAGCTCATAAACCCCATGTGTTACACGATGGAGGGATTGGCGGAGGCAGCCATGGCGTTCCACGATCCAAGCGCCGCGCAAGAGGCTTTGGATCTGTTCCGCGTTATCGACAAAGCCGCGCATGACGCGACTTATGGCGGATACCGGATGGTATTCACGGCGGATTGGAAATACATCGAGGATTACAAGCCTGGCTACGAAGGTCCACCCCCAACTTACACCGGCACGTTTGACGGAAGATCGTTCGATTGGCATCTGGGGGCACTCGAGGCTTTCGCAACGCTCTACGACGTCACCGGTGATTCCCTTGTACGCAGGCGCCTAGGAACTTGTTGAAAAAGCCCGTCGATGTGTAGCCAAGAACGTGTTGGCAGCGTCTAGTTGCTATGCGCGGAGACGAGAAACAGCAAGGCGGGATGTTCAGCTACGTGTCGCTGGAGGAGCGGGTACCACCAGACCACCCGCTGCGGGCGATCCGGCGGTTGGTGGATCAGATTCTGGCGAGGATGTCGAAGCGGTTCGACAAAATGTATGCCGACAATGGCCGGCCTTCGATCCCGCCGGAACGTTTATTACGAGCGCTGCTTTTGCCGACGTTCTACTCGATCCGCAGCGAACGGATGCTGATGGAGCAACTCGATTACAACCTGTTGTTCCGATGGTTTGTGGGACTGGAGATGGACGAGCCGGTATGGAATCACGCGGTGTTCAGCAAGAATCGCGAGCGGCTGCTGAATGAGACGGTGGCCCGCGAGTTCTTTAGCGAAGTGCTCGAGCAAGCCAAACCGCATCTGTCGCAGGAGCACTTCACGGTGGACGGGACGATGATCGAAGCCTGGGCCAGTCAGAAGAGCTTCCAACGCAAGGACGGTGGCGACAGCGACAGCCCAGGTAAAGCGAGCTTCCACGGGGACAAGCGCAGCAATGCAACGCACGCCTCGAAGACCGATCCCGATGCGCGGCTATACAAGAAGTCACGCGGCAGCGAAGCCAGGTTGAGCTACCTGGGACACGTGATGGTCGAGAACCGGCACGGGTTCATCGTGGAGGCGATGCTGACGCGGGCCGACGGAACAGCGGAGGCGGACGCGGCGATCTTGATGGCGGATGCGATGCGGAAGAAAAGGCGCGGCCAGCGCTTCACATTGGGAGCGGACAAGGCGTATGACAGCCGGGACTTAGTCACGACCTTGCAGGCGATGCACATCACGCCGCACGTCGCGCAAAACAACAAGAATCGGCGCAGCGCCATCGACGGACGGACGACCCGGCACGGCGGCTACGCGATGAGCCAATCGCGGCGTCCGATCATCGAGCGGGCATTTGGGTGGCTGAAAACAGTGGCGGGGATGAGGAAGGTCAAGCTCCGCGGACTGGAAAAAGTGAGTTGGTTATTCCAGTACGCGGTAGCGGCATACAATCTGTGGCGCATCCCGCGACTAAGGCCGGCGGGAGCGTAGTGCAGAGCGGCGGGCGGTGCCGACTGCGCGGCTTGGAGAGCCACCCAAGCATCGCGAGAATGTCCCACCCGCGCGAAAACTCGAGTCGCAATGCCTGCGGACGGGCTATTTCAACAAGTTCC
>CAVWAJ010000009.1:0-738890 GCA_963752965.1 Terriglobia bacterium
GCAGAACCCAGAAAGTGGCGGAAAACCAGCCTGGCAATTTACGCTCGATAAAGACAGTCGCTTCGCACCGGCCGTGAACCGTTTTCCGTCGGCGGCAAATGGCGCGGGTTTCAAACCGCTAGCTGACTACGTTCATTCACTCGGCCTGAAATTCGGCATCCATCTCATTCGCGGCATTCCGCGCGAAGCGGTCGCGCAGAACCTGCCCATCGCGGGTTCTTCGTATCATGCAGCCGATGCCGCCGACACATCGGACACCTGTTCCTGGAATCCCGACAACTACGGCGTAAAGGCAAATCCAGCAGGGCAAGCCTATTACGACTCACTCGCAAATCTCTACGCGAGTTGGAACCTCGATTTCATCAAGGTGGACTGCATCTCGAGCCTTCCCTACCAAGCGAACGAGATTCATATGATCAGCGCCGCGCTGAAGAAGTCGCGACGCGCGATCGTCCTGAGCCTCTCCCCCGGACCGACGTCGCTAGCCGTTGCCGACGATGTCAGCCAACACGCGCAAATGTGGCGCATCTCCGATGACTTCTGGGATTACTGGACGCCGCCTGCGGATGCGAACTGGATTCAATCGCTGCATGGCCAGTTTGCCACCGCGGCCGCTTGGGCGCCCTACATCGGATCTGGTCACTGGCCCGATGCCGACATGCTTCCGATCGGGTACATAGGTCCGCGACCGGGGCTGGGCTCCGCGCGCCAGACACATTTCTCTCATGATGAACAACGCACGCTGCTCACTTTCTGGTCCATCATTCGCTCGCCGCTCATGATCGGCGGCGACCTGCTGCACAATGACGAGTGGACAACGTTGCTTCTGACAAACGCGGAGGTGATTGCGGTGAACCAGCGCTCAACCGGGAATCGGCCGCTGATTACGACCAACACCATCGTGATCTGGACGGCCAGGCCGGAGAATGAAAACAAGCATTACCTGGCGATCTTCAATCGTGGAGATAGTGTGGAGAGTCCTGCACTGGAATGGAACGAAGTTGGCCTGTCGCTGGGCAAGGCATACGCACTGCGCGACCTATGGGAACGGAGGGACCTTGGTCTGGCGACTTCGCTTAAGCTCACATTGCAGCCGCATGCCTGCGTACTGTATCGCGTGACCGAGTGAGAAAAGTGAATCAGCTCTGCTTTTTTCCCACCGCCTCCGCCTTGCGTATCGCTTTCTCCCGCAGATCCCAGGAGTCGATCGCCTTCTGTGCGCCTTCGCAGGCCATGTCGGTGTTGAGGCGCCTCTCCGCTTCGTCGAACGTGTCCTCCGCGTCCATCCTGGCGTTATAGGCCACGTCGTCCGCTTCCTTCACCCGCTGGACCGCGAGCTTGACGTTCGGATCCACGTCCTTCGCCTCTTCCTTAGCTTTCTCGTAGGCGCGTCGGGACTTGGCGCCGTTCAGCGACGCTTCGGCCTCCAGCTCATGATAGGCCTTCTTCAAATCGTCACTCCAGGATGCCTTTACCTTCTTTTCCAGATCGCTGAGCGCGTCCACGGCTCTGTCCGCCGTCGTCCGCACCCGTCCCTTCTCCCAGAGCCACTGCCACAATCCCCATTCCTTGGCCTCGTTCATCAAAGCCCTGTCCGGCGTCAACTATTCTTTTGGGTTGACGACAACTATTTCTCCCTATCAACGACAACTACTTTTTAGCTCTTAGGCGGGGCGCGGAGCGCCCGCCGCTGGGCGGAGGGCGAAGCCCGTTCCGCGGCCCGGTTTTTTTGTTTTTGGAGTACGAGGATCCGTGGCGGTGGGAACGTGAAAAACCTGCTTCTGGTTTTGCACGTTCCCATCCGCCGTCATCGCCGGAGCTGTGGAAATGTGGGAGGCTCGCTCGCTGTTGGCGAGATTTCCAAGGGGGCTCGTGGGAAGAGTGGGAAGCCTGCCTTTGGCTTTCCACTCTTTCCACAGACCCGGCATTTCCACAGCTCTTTTTCCTCCCGGCTTTTGGGTTTTGTGCGGACCTCCGCCTCATTCACTCTCGCCCTGGCTTTCCGCCTGTTGATTCTTCTTGGCGTGCTCCACCCGGTAACTCGGAATGTTCAGTTCGATGATCACGCTATGGTGCACCAGTCGGTCGATGGCTGCCGCCGTCATCATGGCGTCTTTGAAGATGGCTTCCCATTTGGAGAACGGCAGATTGCTGGTCATCAGTACGCTGCCGCGTTCGTAACGCTCGGCCAACAAGGTGAACACGACTTCCATGTCGTCCCGGCTCTGCTGCGAGTAGCCCAGATCGTCGATGATCAAGCCGTCATAGCGCCCCAGTCGTTTGATCTCCCGGCTCAACCGTAGGTCCCGCTTGGCGGCCAGTAAGTTCTGCATGAGCAAGGCGCACTTGGTGAAGTGCATCTTGCGCTCCCGCATCACCACCAGTTCCTGAGCCAGTGCCGTCAGAAGATGGCTCTTCCCCGATCCGGGATTCCCGAAAACCAAAACGTTCTCTTTCCGGTCCAGAAAGCTGCCGTCCAGCAGCGTTCGCAGCTGCCGTGTCGCTTTCCCCGGCAACCTCTTTAGATCGAAACTCTGCAGCGACTTCTCCAGCGGTAGCGCCGAGTCTTTCAGCAGCCGCTGCACCCTGGACTTCCGCCGCTGCTCGCATTCCCGCGAGATCACTTCCAGCAGATACTGCTCATAGCTCAGCGTCTCTCGTTCCGCCCGCCGCGCCGTGTCTTCGTAGCACTCCCGCACCGTCGGCAAGTGCAAATCCTTCAGATGCCCAATCAGCGCCGGGCGTACGTCAGCGACCGCGCTCATTGCCGCACCCCCATCTCCGTGCATAACTGGTCAAAGCTGGCCAGGTTCACCGGCGCCACTTCCACCATCGTCACCGCCGAAATGGTATCGAGTTTGGCCAGCGCTTCCTCGATCGACTCCACCGTAATCACTGTCTCCGCATTCCCCTCCAGGAGCTCACGCAAAGCCTCATCTACCTGGACCTCGCCGGCCACTGCCGCCAGTTTCAGAATCTTCAAGTACTCTTTGCTCGACCGGTTCGGCGTCGTGTCTTTCAGCGCATCGTAAGCCATACGAAACCGGCTGGTCGGAAACAGATCCTGTTGATACCGGTAGTTCTCAAAGGCCCCCGGCTTGCGGACCAGCCATTCGATGATGTGCCGGTAATCGATGCGATGCTTGCCCCGCCCGCGCAGCCGCGGCAGGTCTTCTACCTTCCTCTGCCCGTACCAAACCTCGACATGGTCCAGGTACGACCGCGCTTCCACCTGCGCCCCAATCAGACGGCTGTTCACCGAATACGCGTTCCGCTCTACGTGGATCAGACTGCCAGAGTCCACCTTCACCCGCTCCCGTTTGGCCGATTCCATCCGCCGCGCCGGTAACTCCCGCATCACCGCCATCTCTTCCGACAACCGGGCCCGCCGGCCCGCATTCCGCTGCGCAAACAGATCCTTGAGAAATTGCGCGTACTCGGCCAAGCTCCCAAAGTCACGGCTCCCTCGCAGCAGCAGCGCCTGCTCCACAGCTCGCTTGAACCGGTGGTGGCTCTGCTCGGCATCGCCATTCTCGTTCGGGCTGGCGGGATTGGTATGCTGCGGCTTCACCCCGTAATACCTCATCACCCCTTCATAGCGCCGGTTGAACTCCTCCAGATTGCTCATGTTGTTGACCGCGCTCGACAGGCTGTCGGTGCGGTGCTCGGCCGCTACTGCTCCCAACTCCCAGACCGCGTTCTGCCATCCTTCGCTGAGACTCTCCAGGCTCTCCGAATAGCAGATCGTGCCCGTCTCCCAGTTCGAATACGTCAGCACAAAGTGGTACACCAGGTGCTCGAACGTCTGCCCCGCCAGCGTGATCCCCAGCTCGGTCATGTGCGTGAAGTCCGACGCACACAGTCGCCCCGGTGCGTGTTTCTGGCTGAAGTACACTTCCTGCGCGGGTCCTTCCGTCACCCGCCATAGCTTGACCCGCCGTTGCAGTGTCCGGATCTGCCCGTCACTGAACCGCCCCGGGTATTCCCGCTGCAGCCACGCGAACACCGTCTTGGCTTCCAGTCCTGGACTCTCCTGAATCTGCCGCTGAACAACGTCCCACACCTCGCCAAACGGATCTTCGCGGGTCCGCCACTGGCGCTCCTTCTTCAGTTCGCTGGGCAATCTTTCCAGGCTCAGATACCGCCGCGCTGTTGTCGGGTCCATTCCCGCCTTCGACGCCGCAATCTCTTGATTCTTTTCTGTATTCGACAACTGTCTCAGCCTCCTCACCTGCTCGTCCGTGACCATCCCTTGGCGCTACTTGAGCGCGATTCTCGATGGTCACATTAGTTGTCGTCGAGCGGGAGTTTTAATTGTCGTCAGCCGGGAGTTCTAATTGTCGCCGAACAAAGCCCTGGCTTCTTCGACTTCAGTGAGCTTCTGCATCGCGGTCGAATCCCCTGCTCGCCACGTGCAAGATAAGTGCCAAATCCGGTCAGATTTCCATGTCCGAAACCGGTTGTTCGGCGAGAATGCCCGGATCTCCGTTGAAAGTTAGCGACCCTCGACCCTCATAGGCTACGCGACGGCAGTTCGCTTCGCAATCGGCTTCTGGGAAACCGCATTGGTCATGGCGGACAGGAGCACTGGAATCTGGCGATGGCCGATGACTTTGCGGAACTGCCGCTCGGCAACCAGCAATCCAGATCCAACCCAGCGCTCGATCTGATCGCCGGGCTGCCAGCGTTTCACGTTCCGGCAGACGGTTTCGACGATGGAGAAGGCAGATTCGATGACGTTGGTGCAGCTCAGTGTCCGGCGGAGTTGATCCGGTACCCGCAGCCGATGGACTGTGAGCGTCTCCTCCATGCCCTCTTCCAGGCTGCGCGCCGCGCTCGGATTGAGATCCATCAGTTCACGGTGCAATTTCTCCAAGGCGCGTTTGGCGTCGGAGTACTCCGACATGGCGTAGGCGTTCTGGAGTTTCTTTTTGATATCGCCTTTATGTTCGTCGGGCAAGTGATCCACGACGTTCCGTTTCTTATGGACCTGACAACGTTGGATGAAAGCCGCTTCCCCGGCATGGCGGCGCACCGCCGCGTGCAGCGCTTTGCCACCGTCCAGAATGTAAAGCCGCGGCGTCGAAAAGTCCAACCCTCGCTCCACCAACTCGCCCAACAGAGCGCTCACCACGGTCGCGTTCTCCGTCGCCCCCTCGCGGATGCCCAGCACGGTCTTGGTTCCATCGCAGCCAATGCCAAGGGCTACGATCATCTGCCGGTCTTTGAATGGAGTCCCGTCGATCAGCACCGCGCATAAGCGCAACTCGCCCAGCGGCCGCTCCATCAACTGTTTCACCTTCTCCCGGCTGGCTTCGATGAAGTTCTCACTAACCGCCGACTTCTCGATTCCGTAGGCATTCTGGAAATCCTTCACCACGGCTCCGTAGTTGCGCGTCGAGAGTCCGCGCATCATCTTGTCCCACACGCTCGCTTGCATTGGCCCACTACGCTGAAACAATTCGTAGCTGCCTAAATGCTGTTCCCGTTTGTCAGCCGTGCGTAGGCGCGTTCTGCGGATCGGCACCTTCTGGCCGTCCACCACGCAATAACCATCTTCCTTGCCCCAACGCTGTGCCCTGCGCCCTTCGTGTTGCTGGTGGCGCTCACCGGCCAGCGACTTTACTTCCTCGTCCATCACCAGGTGCATCAGTTCCAGACCAGCCTGCCGCAGCAAGTTGCCCACGCCCTGCTGTAACAAGCCGACGATCTCGGCCAGCGGAAGGATCATCTGCATGTTGGGATTCTGTTCGATGGCGATCCGGCGGAACTGCTGCACGGCCCGTTGTTGTTCTATCTGGTATCGTCTCTTCATAGCGACTCTCTCCTTTTTCTTGGCAGAAAAATCGACCCTCGGCCCATTATGGCCGGGGGTTTGAGAGTCGCTACTTTCTACGAACTATCGGGCATCCTCTGTTCGGCGGCATAATGAATCCGGATGCCAGAGTACTAATTCCGCCATGGACTTCGATTTCATCGTGATCGGCTCCGGGTTCGGCGGCAGCATCACGGCCCACCGCCTCACCGAAAAGGGCTACCACGTCGGCGTGATGGAGATGGGCCGGCGCTGGACGCCCGAAAACCTCCCCACCACCAACTGGAAAATCTGGCGTTGGATCTGGCGTCCCGGTCTCGGGCTCCGCGGCTTCTTCAATATTGAATTATTCCGGCACGTGGTGATTATGCACGGCTGCGCCGTAGGCGGCGGGTCCATCACCTACGCCAATACCATGCTTGTCCCGCGCGATTCCATCTGGGAATCCGGCTCGTGGGCCGGGCTCTCACCCTGGAAACAGGAAATGCCGGCGCACTATCAGACCGCTATCCGCATGCTGGGGATCACCGAGAACCGCATTCTGGGCCCGTCTGACCACTTGCTAAAACGGGTGGCCGACGCAACTGGCGTGGGTGAGACCTTCTACCGAACCCAAGTTGCCGTCTTCCAATCGCCCGAGGGCGAAGAAGGCGGCAAGACGTATTCCGACCCGTACTTCGGCGGCGATGGCCCCGAGCGTACGACGTGCATCGGATGTGGCGGCTGCATGGTTGGTTGCCGCTTTAACGCTAAGAATACACTGGACAAGAACTATCTCTACTTGGCCGAGAAGCACGGCGCCCAAGTGTACCCAGAGACCAAAGTCGTTGATGTGAGACCGCTGAATGGAAAGGCTGATGGCAGTGAGGGTTACGAGGTCCGCACGGTGAAATCCACCGCTTGGCTGCGCAAACAGCCGCGCCGGTTCACCTGTAGGGGGGTGGTTTTCGCCGCCTCCGCGCTCGGTAGCATGGATCTCCTATTTCGCCTCAAACAAAAGGGTTCCCTCCCCGCGGTCAGCGACCAACTCGGCAATCGCGTGCGCACAAATGCCGAATCGCTCATCGGCGTGCGTGTCCCGCGGAGCCGGGAGGATTTGTCCAAAGGCGTCGCCATCGGTTCCGGCATCTATCTTGATGAACACACGCACATTGAAGCCGTTCGCTATCCTGCCGGTTCGGACGCCATGGGCTTCCTGGCGACGGTTCTGACCGGGGGGCGCGCTGGCCCGATACGTATCTTGTTCTGGCTCAGGAATTTAGCCTTGGGGCTGCTGCGCCACCCGATCCACACGGTACGCTGCCTGCATCCGCTGGGTTGGGCGCGCGAGTCGCTGATTCTGCTGTGCATGCAGACGCTCGATGGTCACATCGATATGCGGCTGGGGTGGTCGTGGTTCCGGCCGTTTCGCAAGACGCTGGTCAGCCGAGGCAAGAAAATCCCGACTTTTATTCCGCAGGCCAACGCATTTGCGCAAAAAGCCGCAACCCTGGTGGGTGGAACCGCGATGAGCATGGTTACAGAGATCCTGTTCGACGTGCCTGGTACTGCCCACATTCTGGGCGGGTGTCCGATGGCGCGCTCCCCGGAAGAGGGTGTTGTGGATTATCAAAACCGGCTCTTCGGCTACAAGAATATGTATGTATGCGACGGCTCGGTACTTGCGGCGAACTTAGGCGTCAACCCAAGCCTAACTATCTGCGCACTTACTGAACGGGCCATGAGTTATATCCCACTTGCGCGAGAATCATTGACATAGGGAAGGATCGACCTTACTCTATACTCAGATAAACAGACTACCTTTACTTATTCAGACAAGGAGGCTTGTCATGGCGGCAGTTGCAACCGTAATGGCGGAGGAATTGGCTGAAGTTACCCACTGGGACGATGATCCTCCTCCCAAGATTGAAGAACAGGAAATCGACCTTTTGGCGTTCGAACTGTGGCAGCAGGCCAGTTGCCCGGAAAGTCCGGATGGCAACTGGATGACTGAAGAAGAGGCACTGCGCACCCACGCCAGCTGCCTCTAACCCGAGTACGTCCCCCACTGCTTGATTGGCAATAGCTTTAGGTAATCCTCGTCTTTTGCCGTGCTCTGAGGAGTCATATGATTCATTTCTCCTTGTTCGAACAAGGATTTTTTGCCGTCCTCGTTCTGCTTTCGGCATTTCTCTTTTGGCAGCGGTTCGGCACTGTTTGGCGCAACATCCGGGGTTCGAAAAGCGACCCCGGGCTCACCATTCGGCCCACCTTGCGGCGTTTCCGCGATTTCCTCTGGGAGGTGGCGCTACAAGGCAAGGTGATCCGCCAAAGACCACTCGCGGGCTCCGCCCACGCGCTGGTTTTTTGGGGATTCTGTGCTTTTGCGCTGGTTAGCCTTAACCATTTCGCCGAGGGGCTCAATGCAGGATTTCTCAGCCGCGGGACGTGGCCGGGCAGGTTCTATTTCGCGTTTGCGGCGGTCTTCGCTATCGGCGTCGCGATCGGCATCACCGGGCTCGCCTTCCGGCGTTTCGTTGTGCGGCCGCGCTGGCTGGGCCACGTTTCGTACGAATCGGGCTTCATCGCATTCCTGATCTTTTTACTTATGATCACGCACCTGGCCACGTTCCGCGCCGGCTGGGAGGATAGCAGGACGGTCTGGTGGACCCACACGCTGGCGCTGCTCGTCTTTCTGCCACTGATCCCACACACCAAACACCTGCACCTGGTGCTTAGCCCGGTCACTGTTTTTCTCAAGCGCGATGAGTTCAGCAAGATCCCACCGCTCATTGGCGATGATGATTTTGGGCTTGACACCGGCAAGGACGTGACCAAGCTAGACGCGCTACAGGCATATTCCTGCGTGGAATGCGGCCGCTGCACCGAGCACTGCCCCGCCAATCTGACAGACAAGCTGCTCAACCCCAAGGAAATCGCACTTGGGCTGCGCCACTATTTGAATGAGTTCGGTGCCGGCAACGAAGCGACGCTCATCGGCAAGCACCTGACGCAGGAAGCCGTGTTTCAATGCACCACTTGTGGGTCTTGCGAATTTCAGTGCCCGGTTGGCATACAGCACCTGCCGATCATCATCGGGCTGCGCCGTGGCCCCGTGAACACCGGCAAGTGGGAAGACGACTACGGCACCAAGCTGTTCCTGAATCTCGAACGCAACGGGAATGCCATGGGCTTCCTGGCGAGCGAGCGCGATAAGTTCATCCAGAAGCAGGAATTCCCGATCTTCGACGGCACCCAGGAGTACTGCCTGTGGCTGGGCTGCATGGGAGCCTATGATCCAGGCGGACGCGAGATCGTGGCTTCACTGGCGCAGGTCATGCGCCATCTGGGCGTCACCTTCGGCATACTCAAGAAGGAGCGCTGCACGGGCGATCCGGCGCGCCGCATGGGGAACGATCTGGCCTTCGGCGAGCTGGCACAGAAGAATCTCGAAGTTTTGGCGCAGAGCAAGGTCAAGAAGCTTATTTCCATCTGCCCACACTGCGTGCGGACCATCAGCACAGATTGGAAGGAATACGGCGAGGCGCCACCCATCGAACACCACAGCGAGTTTCTGGCGCGGCATCTGAGTAAGTTGCCCACCAACGGCAAGAATGGTTCAAAGATTGTCTATCACGATCCGTGCTATCTAGGCCGTTATCGCAATACGTACGATGAGCCGCGCGAGGTGTTTTCTGCCTTCGGAAGAGTTGTGAATCCCGAGCGTATGCGCGACCGCTCGTTCTGCTGCGGCGCGGGCGGAGGATTGGCGTTTCTAGGAGAAGAGAAAGGCAAACGCGTCAGCGTGGAGCGGGCCGAGCAATTGCTAAGGACCGGAGCCGATACCGTCGGCGTGGCTTGCCCGTTCTGCAACACGATGTTCCGCGACGCGCTGGCGAGCACGTCACCCCATCCGCCCAAGCTGCTCGACGTCGCGCAGATTGTAGCAGCATCGCTGCCGGTCCACGCGAGCGAAGCAACTAAGGCGATAGGATAGCCACTCAGGTACTAATTCCGAGACCGGGATAACCCTGCTTTGAGCTTCGCCGCTCGGCCATTATTCGAATAGAGAAACTCCTCGATTTCGTCGATCCGATTGTTGGCGTCGTTGTAGCCAATATCAATCAGATCCCTCGTGTATTTCGGAGTAAACAGTAAGTAACTCATCAGATCCGCACAGGAAGCTGTGTCTCGACCCAGGCTATTTACAAAGTACTGGATGAGGTAGGGCATCTCTCCGCGGTGCTGTTCCGCTACGTGTGATAAGTCGACTGATGGAGTAATCAGCAGGCTCTCCAACGGGTGCATTCTTTCGCATCCCTCAATATTCGCCTGGCCGATCTGGCCGCTGCTGAGTAACTGGTTCAACCGCTCCAGGTGTTCAATGTCAGTGGCCAGATGATCCAGGAACATGACATTAAAGAGAACTCCCAGGACCTGCGCCAGCGACGGATTTCGCTGGTCTTCCGCCTCTTCCTGGTGCTCCAGCTTCTCGCAACGCACGCCGATCGCGAACAACTTCTTCGCACCCAATCGGATGGCTGGGCTGAGCGGTTGTTGCAAGCGTACGCAGCCATCGCCGAAAAATGCCGACCCACGGGCTGTCTCCAGCTTTACGGGTTGAAATACCAACGGAATAGCCGCCGATGCGCAGACATGTTCGACGGTCACTTTGGTTGCCAGAGTAACTCGCCTGCTTCTGTTCCACATCGGGTGGCCCTTGGCACCCTGTATGAACAGATAACTCTTCCCGGAGTTATAGTTTGTCGCGGAAATTGCGAGAGCATAGAGATGCCCGTTTTTGATGTTGTCCTGAATCCGGTCGCAATCCAAGTGCTTCTTCAGAAAGTACCGTAGCGGTGTCGCATCAAGCAGGGAATGCGCGTTGCCACCGCCAAAGATTCCTCCGAAGGAAAGATCGAGGATCCAAGTGAGCGAATTATGCGTCTGCGTTAGCAGATCACAACGAAAGACATCGGAAGGTTTTAGCTCTGACCAGACCTTTGCCAGCACGCTAGTTGCCAACGAAAAATCGTCGCAACCAATGGCTAAGGCTGACCCGTTGATGGCGCCGGCAGAAGCACCTCCGATGATAGGAAAAGGGTTGCCGTTCGTCTGGAGCCGCTTCAGCTCACCGATCCTTTTCAGAACCCCAGCCTGATAGGCACCCCGAGCGCCTCCGCCCGTCATCACTAAACCGTACACGTATTCCCTCCGCAGTGGCTGACCCGGTTAGTGTCCGAGCTTACCCTACATTGAATTGTAGTATACGCGGGTTATTAAGGCAGGTTTACTGGCTCAGTGGGGTGGTATTTGCCCAGTGTCAGGTTTTGCGTGCTAACTTTCAGGTTTCATGTGCCAAGTTTCAGGCTTTAGGTGTCAGGTTTCAGGTGCCAGGTTTTTGGGTACCAAAGACCCACTCTTGCCTACTAATACCTGGCACCTGACACCTAACACCTAGATTAGTTCAGATTCTCGAAAATGCCGGCTGCGCCTTGCCCGCCGCCGATGCACATCGATACCATGCCGTACTTGTGATTGCCCCGTTTCATTTCACGGAGAATGGTCGCGGTCAGCTTCGCACCGGTACACCCCAGGGGGTGGCCGAGCGCAACTGCGCCGCCGTTCACGTTGACCTTTTCCGGATCGAGGCCAGCCTCGCGCAGCACAGCCAATGATTGAGCTGCGAAGGCTTCATTCAGTTCGATTACGCTGATGTCGTCGAGTTTCAGTCCGGCGAGCTTCAGCGCCTTGGGAATCGCGACCGTGGGACCGATCCCCATGATCTCCGGTGGAACGGCCCCGACGGCGTAGCTGACGAAGCGGACCATGGGTTTCAACCCGAGTTCGGCCGCTTTCCGCTCGGACATGACGATGGCGGCCGCGGCGCCGTCGCTGGTTTGCGAGGAATTGCCAGCCGTACATACGCCATCGGTCGCAAACGCCGGCTTCAGCTTGGCCAGAGCTTCAATTGAGGTGTCCGCGCGCGGCCCTTCGTCTTTCCCGAAAACCGTCTTCACTCGCTTGGGTGCCCCGTTGAAGACGGTGCTCTCCACCTCCACCGGGACGATTTCCTCGTCGAATTTGCCGGCGGTCTGCGCGGCGATGGCCTTCTGGTGGCTGCCCAAGGCGAACTGGTCGGCATCTTCCCGCGTGACGCCGTACTTCTTGCGCAGGCACTCGGCGGTTAGCCCCATTCCCATGTAGCTCTCCGGCAGGTTGTCGACGAGCCAGGGATTGGGCGAGAGCTTGTTGCCGCCCATCGGGATCATGCTCATGGACTCGGTGCCCCCGGCGAGGATGATATCCGCCGAACCGGCGCGGATACGCTCACAGGCAAGAGCGATCGCCTGCAACCCCGACGAGCAGAAACGGTTGATGGTCATGGCGGGAACGGTGTGCGGCAAGCCGGCCCGCAACACCACGGCACGAGCCATGTTCATGCCGGCTTCGCCCTCAGGAAACGCGCAGCCGAGGATGAAATCATCAATTTCATCGGGCCGGACCTGCGGAAACTTCTTCAGCAACGCCTGCACCACGAACGCGGCCAAGTCATCCGGCCGCGTATTGCGCAGGGTTCCTTTCGGCGCCTTGCCAATGGCGGTGCGAAGACAATCGATAAGAACGGCTTCCATATGAATATCTCCTTTGATGGTTTCAACACCTCGCGCTTAGTTGCGCAAGGGCTTGCCTGTCTTCAGCATGTAGGCCATGCGTTCCTGCGTTTTCACGTTGCCGCACAGGCTGAGGAACGCCTCGCGTTCCAGATCCAATAGGTACTGTTCGGAGACCATGTGTTCTCCCACCAAGCGGCCTCCGGCTAACACGTAAGCCAGCTTCTCGCCGATGACGGCATCATGTTCGGTGATGTAGTTGCCCTGCTGGAAGCTCCAGACGCCGAGCTTCAGCAGACCATAGGCGGCATCGCCCCCCACCTTCACATCCGTCCGCGGTACGCCGGGGATGTAGTGCGGCGCGAGTGTCAATGCCAGCGCCTTGGCGTCGGCGATGAGCCGCTCCGGATTCATCGAGATCGGCACACTGCGGTCGAGGAGCCCCAGATTCTTGGCCTCCTCGGCACTAGTCGAGACCTTGGCCATGCCGATCAGCTCGAACGCCTTGCGGGCGTCCTTCAACCGGAGCACCAACTCCTTGCAGCCACCTGCCGCCGGAATCAGCCCCACGCCTAGCTCGACCTGTCCCATGTACAGTTCGGCCGAAGCCTGCGGAATCGTATGCAGCACGATCTCGCAGCCCCCGCCCAGCGTGCGCGCAAAGGGAGCGGAAACCACCGGCTTGTGCGCGTATTTCAGGGCCATGTTGAGCTGCTGGAGGCGTTTCACCGCCTCGTTCAGCTCATCCCATTCGCCTTCTTGCGCCGCCAGCAGAATGGGCACCAGGTTGGCGCCGACGCAGAAGTTTTCGCCCTCGTTCGCGATGATCATTGCCTCGAAGTGCTTCTGCGTTTCTTCCAGTCCGGCGTACAACATGCTAATGATGTCCTCGCCGATAGAGTTCATCTTGCTGTGGAACTCGCAACAAAGTACGCCGTCGCCGACATCCACGAGCGAAGCGCCAGCATTCTTTCGAACGACGCCACGCGCGCGCTTGATGTCCGCCAGCACCAGCGTGCCCGGCCGGTGCTCGAACGGCTTGTGCTCCTGCTTCAGGAGGTCGAAGTACTGTGCGTGGGGTTTGTCACCTTCCGCCCAGCGATAGAGCGAGGTCACCCCGCTGGCGAGCGCATGCTGGACCCACGCTGGCAACACCCGGCCTTCCCGCTGTAACCGCTGCGCGATGCTCTTGAACCCGAGCGCGTCCCATAGCTCAAACGGCCCGAACTTGTGTCCGTAACCCCATCGGATGCCGCGATCAATGTCCACAATCCGATCGGAGATCTCCGGAATCATCTCGGCCGAATACAGGAAGTAATCGCTGAACAGCTTCCATAAGAAGCGGCCGGCCCGGTCATCGGAGGTGATTAGAGCGTTGATACGCTCGGGAATGTCTTCGATGACACTCGCCGCTTCAACCGATGGAAACTTGGGCTTCTGCACGGGATGGTATTCCATCGTCTTTATATCCAGGACCCAGATCTCCTTTTGTTCGCCATTTACGACGCGTTTATAGAACCCCTGCCCGGTTTTCTCGCCCAGCCACTTTCGCTCGATCATCTGCTTTTCGAAATCCGGCAGAAGGAATCGCTCGCACCATGGCGTGTTCTTATTGGCCTCGTGCAGGTTGGGGCTCACCTCACCCCACACGTCCAGGCCTACCAGATCCAGCATCCGGAAGCTGGCGCTATTCGGCAGCCCGATCAGTGGACCCGCGAGCGCATCCGCCTCCTCGATGGTGTAGCCGTCTTCGCGCGTGATCTTGCTGACGGTGGCGCCGAAGAAGCAGCCGACGCGATTTGCGATGAAATTCGACGTGTCTTTGCACAGAACCACTCCTTTCCCGAGCCGGCGGTCGCCATACTCCTGAACAAAGGCCATCACCTCAGGGTCGGTTTCCGCACCCGGGATCACTTCCAGCAGGTGCAAGTACCGTGGGGGGTTAAAGAAGTGGGTTCCCAGAAAATGACGCCGGAACTGGGGGGAGAAGCCTTCTGAAATCCTAGCCAAAGGGATGCCGCTCGTTGAGGTGGAAAGAATCGTGCCCGGTTTCGCCACCTCGGCTACCCGGCCCCAAAGGGCGCGCTTGATTTCAAGGTTCTCGGCAACCGTTTCGATGACCCAGTCGCAATCGGCAATTTCTTTGAGATTATCGTCGTAATTGCCTGGCTTGATGAGCCTTATGGCGTCTTCGGCAAAGAATGCACCGGGCTTTTGTTTGACCGCCGTTTGGATCGCCTTCACGGCTGTTGGAGTCGCCCGGCTCATCAGCAAAGAGGGGACCCCCGCGTTCGCAAAATGCGCGGCGATGCGCGTCCCCATGGTGCCGGCGCCGAGGATCGCGACACGCCGAAGCGTCCTTGCCATCCCTAGACGCTCTTGGTCCTTTCTTGGGATCTCCGCCCTGCTGAGTTGATCGATAGCATTCGCAGTTGCCGCCATAACTAGTTGCCTTCCTTTCTGGTTTGAGTGCGTTTTTGCAGGCGCGTGCAGCGGGCGCTGCTCCCAGCCCTTGAGTTTGTTAGGTTTGCACGTAACGTGCTTCGGGCATCGCTCGGCATAACCGCGCCTACGTGCCGCAGGACCTGATGATTCTTACCTCCGCAGTAAGGTTCAGCATCCTGCAGCCTGACTAAAGTTCAGGCTTCGAGCGCTTTTCAAAGGTCCTTCGGGCTCCCCCACGTAGAAGGAAAAGCACTCACACGAGATGTCCGAAGTTTAAGGGTTTACCTTCGATTAAAAGGATACGCAGGTCTTATTTTACTGTCAATAGTAATCTGAACCTCGAGGAGTAGAAAGTACAAGCTACCAGGTAAATTACCCATCGCAACCACTGTATGGATAGGCTGGTGTACCTGAAACCAGTAACTAATCGCACCTCTACTTACTGGTTACTGGCTTACAGTGAGACTATCTTCACTAATAAGTTGTCCGACTAGTCCTTTTCCTAGTTCCCATGCATTGCATTTAGGTGTAGCCTACCGTCAGTGGAGTGTCGCTATGGCCGCTTTCAGTCCAAGTGCCGCTGCAGTAGCTTATGCACCCCCTAAGTCCTCGACGCCAGAGTGCGAATTAGTTTCACTCGCTGGATTACCAGAGGCATGGGTCGTTGTAAGACAATTCCGATTCGTGCCCTTGTCATATCTGACGGATCATTGCAATCTAGATTGGGACCACGGCATCGATCACTTGCTATATTTGCAGGGCTTGATCGATGAAGACTAGCGGGTAAGTCCGTTCAACGAATCTACTTCGACGGGGCTCGGGAGAACGCCCAAGCCCGAGGCTACAGAAACGCCCGCAAGCAGTTGAAACCAAAGCTACTAACCAACCTTGACAGCCCGACATGGGCGATCATCAACTTTGGCATCGTTTCGTCGCCGAAGCCAAGAGTGTGATATATAGCACATTCACATTCAGCACTCCTGGGACCGACGTGGTGCATCGCGCTTAAGCTCGCGGACCCGAACATCCGGTGAACGCCAGCGCGCCACATTCTTGGCCGGCTCGCTCAGACGAGCGAGAATCACCCCGGCCATCGCTGTCCTGGTCCGGAATGATACTTCCTCTCCAACGAAGTGAGGCAAAAACGAATAGAATGCTAGGCATGATCCGGTTGATTGCAATAGAACTGATCGCGATATCGATGGTGGCGCCAGCGTGGGCGGGAATGCGCGCTGGGGTTGCCAAGGTGAAGATCACACCGAAAACACACGAAGTCATGTGGGGATTTGAAGATCGGCTGGTTCCCGCGGAAAGTACTCTCGATCCACTGTACGCTCGCGTACTGGTATTGGAAGCCGGGAACAAGCGTCTGGCCATCGTCGCTCTGGACCTCGGCCGGAGTTTCGGCGAACCGTCTCTAGACCGGTTGCGCGATGCCGCCCTAAAATCGAGCAGGATTTCGTGCGTATTGGCCACTGCATCGCACACGCACAGCGCTCCAGTCATCAAGGATGAATATGACGGCCAACCCCCAGCGTGGGAACGGGCGGCGCTGGAAGGTATCGAATCAGGCATTGCGAAAGCCGCGGCGAACTTGCAGGAGGCACGGATCGGCGTGGGAACCGGTTCGGTTTACATCGGCCACAACCGTCTGCCGCTTCGTCCTGATGGCACCTTCGGATGGTTTGAGCGTAATCCAACGATGATCCCGACCTCCCCAGTCGATCCCACGGTAACCGTTCTTCGCCTGGACAGTTCCGATGGAGCGCCCTTGGCGATCCTGGTCAACTACGCTTGTCACCCAGTAGTACTGGGCTCCGATAACCGGCAATACTCGGCCGACTTTCCTGGCGTGATGAACCACGTGGTAGAAGAGGCTTTCGCAGGCCACGTAACGAGCTTCTTTCTGCAAGGCGCGCCGGGTGACATCAACCCGTATCATGCAGTCACCCCGATCCAGGAGGATGCCGTCAAAATGCGCGACTGGACAGGCCAACGGTTAGGAGCCGAGGCGGTTCGCGTCGCAAAGGAGATTCACACGGAGAGCGTATCTCCGGCCAGTATCGACATCCGCGAGGAGTCGCTAAGTTTCCACATTCGCTGGAACCAGGAGAAGTTTCAGGCGGCACTCCTCAAGTTTTTGGGTCCGAAGACCCTGGAACTGGAGGGCTCGCCGGTTCGCCCGATTATTGAGAGCCGCGTCGCAGCAGTTCTGATCAACAAACAGATCGCCATCGCGACCATCCCTGGTGAGCCGTTCGTCGATTTTCAGAAAAACTGGCGCGACCGCTGCCCTGTACCAACGGCGTTACTGCTTGGTTACACGAACGGTTACCACGGTTACTTCCCGACGATTTCTGCCACAGCAAGGGGCGGCTATGGCGCGGCGAGCGCGAGTACCTGGGTGGAACCCGGCGCCGGCGAGCACATTGTTGACTGGGCTGTGGTGAAGACTTACGAGATGTTAGACAAGTTATCCGACCTGCCGGATGATCTAAAGCGTGACGTGTATAAATAGCAGGCCGCCACGCCGGCGCCGCATCTAGAAGATCAGCTTCAACCCGAATTGAATCTGCCTCGACGTCGTCGCGGTGGCCGTGATTAACCCTGCCGAAGCGCTGACTCCGCCATTCGCAAACACGGTCGCGTTTGGCGTTCCGAAGTTTGCCCGGTTGAGCACGTTGAAGAATTCCGCCCGAAATTGCAGGTTTGCCCGCTCCGATACAGCCGTGTTCTTGAACAGCGATACGTCGGCGTCGGCCAATCCCGGCCCGGTTAGCGTTCCTCTACCCACGTTTCCGTAGGTGCCCGGGATCGGCAAAATGAAGGCATTCGGATTGAACCACTGCCTCGGGTTCTGGAGTAGAACGGGCCCGCTGAAGGCCGGATTCAAGGACGGGCGATCCGGGTTTCTCGTGTCTCCATCGCCGGAGCGGTTCGAGCCTACTTGCGGAGTAAACGGAAAGCCGCTCAGCAGCATGGTAATGCCGTTGAGTTGCCAACCGCCAACCAGCCTGCTTTCCAGAGTCCCGGAGTGCGCCAGCCAGCGCTTGCCCTGGCCGAACGGTAACTCATAGGTCGCGGAAACACTCGCCTGACTGGTGATGTTCAAAGCCGATAGCCCCCAGTCCCTCGGCAGATCGTTCCGGTCTAAGATCATCTGCGCTTGGTTTTGCGCCTGCGCGCCCGTCAGTCCGGAATTCATGTCGAGATTCTTCGCCCAGGTGTAGTTCCCACGAAATTGCAAGCCGCGACTCCAACGGTGGGTCAGGTCGATTTGCAGCGCGTTGTAGCTGCTGTTTCCTTCGGTGTACCAGAAAAATCCGCCAGATAAATAAGGGTTGGGGCGTTTCCCCAGCGGGATGTACTGAGCGCCCTCGGGCACGGTGCCCTTCGCCGTGCCGGGCGTGCCACCCGAGGTGCAACCGTCCGCGCGCGAGCAAATCTCGGCTGGAATGCTGTTTGGATCGATGCTAAGCAGCCCATGGTAGCCATGCGACCCTCCGTACACGGCGCACAGGGCGGTGTTGTGACCCAATTGCTGCTCGACCGTGAAATTCCATTCCTCCACCGCCGGCGTCTGCGCATTGGCCTGCACTCCTTGCGGTGCATAGGTGGTGCAGGGTTTGGGAACACCCGGGCCGCACGAGGGTGGCGGCGGCACGGTCGAAACCACGGGCAGAATCGAAGGCAGCGGAACGTTTGAAAACGAAACCGCGCCGTTATAAGGTGGCAGTGAGTTCAGCAGAAAGGCGAGCGAATCGATCAGCGAATAGTAGGTACCCCAACCTGCACGGATCGCGGTTTTCCCATTTCCGAAAGGGTCCCACGCCAAGCCTGCCCTGGGACCGAATAGCCGCGTCGCATTATTCTGAGTAAAAGCCGACCCGCCCACGCGCGGGGTGGTGAGAAGGACGCCCTGCGCGTTCGTGATGTAGTTGGCGGCTCTGCCCGACTCTTCGTTCCAGCCGCTCGTAAATTCATGCCGGATGCCGAGTTGCAAAGTGAGATTTGGCCGGATCTTTATCGCATCCTCGACGTACCACGCTCCAAAAAAGCTTCTCCAGCCCAGCTCATTGAGATTGGGCACCACTTGAAATGTGCTCACGGTTCCTTGCAGAAAGGTCGCCAGGCTGGTGAAACTTGCCTGCCCCAATTGGCGCGAAGCGCTGTCCTCATTGTCCTGGAGCCGCTCGAACCAAACTCCCAGGCTGATCTGGTGAATGCCCTTGCTAATTTGCACGCTATCGGTAGAGGTGAAAAGATTTCGGCGATTCCACACTCCCGCGGCATTGTTCGGACCGGCCGAAGTAAGAGAGGCCGCGCCGGTTGTCGTGGCACCGCCGCCGATGACGATGCCGCCAGGCCCACCGCCCGACACAAACGACAGGCTCGATGGGAACGAGGCCAGAACGGACGAATCCAGATTGAACGCGGCGCGCGAGAATCCGGCGCGGAACGTGTTGAGAATGTCTGGCGATACGACATGCGTTTCCTGCAAGCTAGCTACCTGCATGCGAAGCGTGGTGTACGAACCGAACAGTGGATCGGCCAGGGGGATCAGACTGTTGCCGTCGTCGGTCGTGTACGCCGCCGAGAAAGAATCTCGCTCCCGTGGAGTGTAGTCGGTTCGCACGGTACCGAAGTCTTCGTGTATGGACTCTTTCGGATTGTTGTATGCCAGCGCCGTGCCGCTCGGCAGGCCATTCGCCAGCAGTTCCGGACCGTTCGCCTGAGGCCACAACGTCATGTACGGCAGCATCGCCGGGTTCAGATGAGCAACCCTCGTCTCCACGCCGGAAGCGTTCGGCAGCAAACCTTGGCGCGCCTGCTGGTCCGGGACGACGCTGACATTGCTCACGGCCAACGCCTGCCGGAATCCCTCGTAGTTTCCGAACAGGAACAACTTGTCCTTCTTAATGGGCCCGCCTAGCGCGCCTCCGAACTGGTTTCTCCGGAAGGGAGGAACCGACGCCTGGTCGAAAAAGTTTCGCGCATCGAGCGCGCTGTTTCGGAGAAACTCAAAAACGGATCCATGCACGGCATTTGCTCCGGACTGGGTCACGACCAGGACCTGCCCGCCGGCGCGCTTCCCGTATTCGGCCGGGTACGTGTCCGTCAGAATGTTGAACTCCCGGATGGCATCGATTCCAAGCAACTCCCCGCTGACGCCGCCGGGCGTCACTGCGAGCTGGCTCGACCCACCATATTCAACGCCGTTCAGCAGGACGAGATTGTCCGTCGGCCGCCGCCCGTCCACGGAGAACGCATTTCCATTACTCGTACTCGTGTTTGGGCTTCGCTCGGAGCTGTAATTGATGGCACCCGGATTGAGCGTAATCAGGTTGTCGAAGCTGCGTCCGTTGAGCGGCAGTTCTTTGACTTGGCGCTCTCCCACGAGTCCAGAAACTGAATCGGTCGTGGTATTGACGACTGGGGTCTCGTCCAGGACAGTGGTCTGCTGAACGAAGTCACCAACCTCCAGCCGCAGGTTCACGACGGCTTGCTGGCCCACCGCCAGATTGATCCCGGTCCTGACTTTCGCCTTGAACCCTTGCTTTTCCGCTTTCACCTCTTGGGGACCAAGCGGCAGGGAGATGGCTCTGAAGTTCCCCGCGTCGTCGGTGGCCACTACGCGTGTCGCGCCAGTCTCCAGGCTCTTCACAGTGATGGTTGCGCCGCCAACACCACCCCCGGATGGGTCCTCCACCTTTCCCGAAATGGCGGCGGCCACCTGGGCCCATGCCGGCCCCGAGTTAACTGCAATCGGAAGCGCGACCAAAAATAGTCTGAGGCACCACAGCGGCCAGCGCACGATTCCACAAATGCAGTGCCGGGGCACACGTGTTTTTCCAAAATTCACATTTGACAGCTTCCCACAATTTCGCGGCCCGGATCATCAAGGCCCCTGACCGTGACAACGATTGCGGGACGGGGCTTGGCTGGATTCGCGGAAGACGCAGCCGTGGATGGAGCCGGCAAGCCCGCGCAACTTTAGTGTGAAGCCGGCCCTTTGAGTGCGGCGATCGTGCGCTCACAAATCTCGTCGGGAGATCCGTAAGCCGCGACCGATGCCAGCAGGCCAAGATCTTTGTAGAACTGGATCAGGGGCGCGGTGCTGCGTTCGTAGGCTTCCATTCGGACGGTGATCGATTCGGGCCGGTCATCTTCGCGCTGAATGAGGCGGCCGCCACAACGATCGCACACACCAGAAGGCTGCTTGCTCACGTGGAAAACCGCCTTGCATTTTTCGCAGGTGCGGCGGCCGCTCAGGCGCGCGACAATTTCAGCCAGGGGCAATTCGTAGTTCACCACGGCTCTCAGCGAGAGCTTTTCATTCTCCATGTGCAGTTTCAGTGCCTCGGCTTGAGCCAGAGTGCGCGGGAAACCGTCGAGTATGAAGCCGCCGCCGCAATGGAGACAGCCGGTCCGTTCGCGGACCATCTCCCACACCGTCGAATCCGGGACTAGCGCGCCACGGCGCATGTAATCCATGGCCGCCCGCATCGCCGGCGTCTGCTCGCATTCACTTCGACTTCCGGCCGCGCGAAAGACGTCGCCGGTGGAGAGATGGCAAGCACCGAGGCGCTCATGCAGGAGATCGGCTTGCGTGCCTTTGCCCACGCCCGGTGCACCCAGCAGCACCAGCCGCCAGGGCGACTGAGTTTCAACCGGAAGTACGGAGCACTGGGCCGATGGCCCTTGCAGCCATCCGGCACGATCGTTCTTTTCTTGTGGGTTCATGGAGGCGCGTTTCAGTAAATAATGTGTTCCGGTTAGGTTAATACCGGACTTTCATATCCAAAATTGCGACCTACCGACTAACATACAACTGACTGCGTTCTGAATGCAATCTTCCTGCGGCCCTCTTCAGCCCCCTGGGAAAGAGGGCTGAAGAGGAGACCCATCCATCCACTAGCGCCGGGCCATTTCCACCTTGGGAGTCGCCACATAACCAATCAAGTGGTCCTTGGTAACTTCGTTGACCACGATCTCATACGGCTGGCGGGCTTTGGCTACGTAGAACTGCACGGGCTCGTTGACGGTTCGATCGCGCTTCTCCACCGTCTTATCATCCGCCTGGATCTCGATCGTGAAGCGGTTCCGCTTGGGATCGGCCTTCTTCACCCAAAGCTGAACGCCCGCGACCTTTTGCGGCGTCTTCGACTTCGTGAGATTGAACTCGAAGTAATTGCGTTCGCCAAGCGTGCGGAGAGCGGCGAGCTCGGTGCCGTTAGTCGCAATCCGGTCGCTGAGGACTCCCATGTCACCGCGCACGCGTTTCAAGTCCGCCACGGTGTTGTCGAGCTCTGATTTAGTGGTAGCGACGTCGGTTTTGGTGGCAGCGACATCGTTGCTGACGTCGGCGAGTTTGGTGTTCGCCGTGGTCGCGCTCTCCTTGACCTCACTCAGTTGCGACGCGACCTGCTGCTGTTGTTGTTGGGCTTCATCAGCCAGGCGGCGGGCCAATTGATCGGCGTGCTTGAGAGCCTCTACCTTGGCGTGGCCGGCAGTGACCGCGGCCTCTTGCCGCGCATCGGCGAGTTGACTCTGAAGCGCAACCAAATTCTTCGCTTCGGCTGAATCATTCGCGGAAACCGTGTCGCGCAGTTCCGAGATCTGCTGCGACGTGGTGGCCCCTAATTGCGCCGTTCCGGTTTCCAACCGGTTCACTCGCCAGAACAGGTATCCGTTGGCCGCAACCAGAACCACCAGGAATCCGATCAGCGCATAAATCGTGGAGCGCGCGCCGTGACGCACTTCTTCATGTGTAGTAGACATCCCATCTTTGTCCATTTTCATTGCCCTTTCACCAGCAGCCGGGAAACTCCTCGCACCTGCCGCTGCCATCCTACCTATGGGCAATCCGTCTGCCAGACCTTGTTGGCGATTGAAATCAGCAGGTTTCGTGATGGCATAACGTGGTTCGTGAAAAATCTACCTAGAGATGATTCCACAGGGATCGCTCGAAGGAATTTTCCGCCTGCTGCTCTTTCTGCGCACCCAGGAGACGCCGCAAGGCACCACCGCTCAGCCCGATGGCCAGGCTCGCAGTGAGAACGCCGCCTCCTACGAGAATGATGAAAGCGGCTAAGAACACGCTCCGGGCGAAGTCTAGTTGATCGGCCGCTACGACAACCGCGACGAAGATCACAACGACACGCACCAGCACGGCGAGACGGCGGGCACCGGGAATGCTTTCGTTCACTGCCCAGACCAACATGCTGCGCCCCAGATAGTGGCCCAGCCAGGCTCCGCCTAAGAGAATCATGCCGGCTACAACAAGTTTCGGCATGAGAAAGATGAGATTCTGGGTGATCTTCGTAGTGATGTCTGTGTCAAACACACTCAGCCCCAACAGAAAGCCAGCCAGCAGGAAGCACCAGTAGACGGTCTCGGCCACCAGCCGCTTGGCGCGAAGACGACCCGATGGGTCCAGCATGAACGCGAGACCACTCTGCCGCAGGAACTTGTCGATCGCGGGCCCCTTGAAGATGCGGTAGAGGAGCCAGCGCGCCATCACGGCCACTAAGTACGCTCCGAGAAAGAGAATCACAGCTGCGAGCAGCGAAGGCAAATAAGTAGTCACACACTTGTACAGCCGATCTAGCATACCTTCGAGCACCTTCTGTAGCGTTTGCACCATGGCTTCATACCTCCAACTTGGCTTGTTCTGTCTGCTTCGCAACGGCTGGAATATACTGCACCTCCGCTGCCGGCGAAGGTTGGTTGACCCATTGGTTAAGTAAATAGGGTTTCAGCGCCTCAAAGGTGAGGCACAACTTTTCGATATCTTCCTCGACTCTTACAGAGCCCAGGCTCTGCGTTTGTTGCACGAAAGAAGCGACGCGCCCGAGATAGAGAGGAGCCAGAGACTGCAACAGTTGCCGGGAAGAAAGGGGGTGCCTCTGGTAGGCGCAGGCAAAGTCTATAACCACTCTGGCCCACAGGCCGTCTTCGAAATGAAAAGTTCTTGCTCCTGCGCAGGCGCAGTTCGCCAACTCACACACTTGAGCGTACGTCTCGGGCTGAAGGGCCATCCCCCAGATCTCTCCCAAATCCTGAGCGCCTCGGCAGAAGGCATTTACCATGCGCTCGACATTTACTTCGATCGGATCTAATCCGACGTCAAATCGGAATCCGAATAGGGGAACGGGTTTGGTTCCATTCCCCTGCTGCCAGACGGACACGTAGTCCTTCATCAGCAGAAACACGCTGCCGACGACCTGCTGGAGCATTGCGCTTAAGTCCGAACTTGGGTCTTTCGCGTCATGCAGCTCGGCGCCGAGAAAACTCTGGCACACGCGAAAACCTTCCGCGATGGCGATCGTAGTCATCCAGATATCGATGCCATAGCGGGCCACGTCGGTCTCCCAGTCGTCCCGTTCCAGGTAGCGAGCCACGAGCCTCGCCGATATGCCGAATTCGCCGCCGATGGGTTGACGCACGCGAAGGCCGTACAGCGATCTGGTCAACGGGTACACAATGCTATTGGTAATGGTCCCGTCGTACTTGTGACGATGATAGTAAGGGGCCACAAAATCAAACTCCGCGGACAGAATCGGGCGCAGCAGCAGGTCAATCCACTCCGGGGTAATGGAGCGAAGATCGGAGTCAACCACGGCGCAGGCCTTTGCCCCGAGCTGCGCCGCCATTTGAAAGATCAGCCGGAACGCGCTGCCCTTGCCTGGAATGCCGTGATAAGGAACGGAGAGGCGTTGAACCGCCGCGAGCGGTGTGGATAGCAGCATCAGGTGGGCTTCATCCACGCTCGCGGAAAGAACGGCATCCCGCGTGTTGTCAGTCGAACCTCCGTCAGAGTTGACCACAACTCCGGCCAATTGCGAAAAGTACTTTATCAATCCCGCATTAGCCGCCTGCACCACGTGACCTATGGTGCGAGAGTTGTTGTAGCTGGGGATGCCGATGACAATGTCGGCCCTGCCGATTGACTCCGCGGCCCGGCGTGCATCGGCAGGCAATGGCTCTGCCATGGAAAATCCTACGCTGCCCGGCCGGCCATCTGTCGAGCGTCTTTGTCCACCGCATCCTGCAGCAGCTCAAAGAACTCCGGGATGGCCGCCAGGACGCGATTCCAATTGGGGATCAGCGGAAGCCCCAGAGGATCTTCGATGAACTCTGCCGCCGCCCGGCGCAGGCTCTTGGCGAAAGCGGAGACCGCGATCTCTTCGGCATGGCGGTCAAACTTAAGACCGTTCAGCATCGCGTCGGCATAGTACCGCGCGCTGGTATCCTGCGCCATCCGGACGTAGCGGACCTCGAGACTCCGGAAGTCATCCGCACTGAAAACTAGACCTTCCGCCGCGAGCGTCCGAAACAGTGACTTAGCGATATCGCCCGCCATCCGGTTCAGGCCTTGCGTCGGGTCCTCTTCTGAAATCGGCTGGTGCTTGTGCTCGTAGTTGTCCATCAAATCCACCTGGCAAGTTCGAGAGACGGCGCAGTTACGGTAAACCTCAGCCAGCACTCCGACTTCCAGGCCCCAATCCGCAGGGATGCGATTGACGCGCGCGAGGTTAATGTCCATCGCGAACTCGCCCGCGAGCGGATAGCGGAAGCTATCGAGATACTTCAGGAACGGTGCGCCCGGCGCCATCCCGTCCAAAACGCGGATGAGCGGCGTGACGAACAAGCGTGTCACACGCCCGTGCAGGTGATCGGTAACGCGCGCGTAGTAACCCTTGCAGAACTCAAAACTGAGGTGCGGGTGCGCCACTGGATAGCACAGCCGGGCGAGCAGTTGCCGGTCATAGTTCACGATGTCGCAATCGTGCAAAGCAATCACATCGCAATCGCGTGTCGCCAGCAGGTAGCCATACGCCAGCCAGCAGGCTCGGCCCTTGCCGTCGTCCCCGGCGGAAAGCCCTCGTGATTCCAGCATCCGCAGCATCTCCTGAGTTCTGTCGCTGTCGATCCAAAGCGTGGTCACCGGCGTGTAAAAATCGTCGAAGAACGCCCGCGCCCGGACGTATTGCTCCTGCGTGGCCTTCCCCAAGACAAGGACGATTCGCTGCAAATAGCGGACGCGTTTGAGCTCAGAGACGATTTTCTGCATAGCGGCCGTCTCGAATTCCGAGTAAAGTGCGGGTAGCACTAGTCCGATCGGGCGGTTTCGAGAAAACTTTTCCAGGTCGGCTTCGAGCCGCTCGATGTTGTTCGGACGCAGCCTGTGAAGCGTGGTGACTACTCCGGTCTGGTGAAAGTCGGCCATAGAAAGTCTCCTGTTGCGGACAGAGATCTCGCGGTCATGAGCAATTGGATCGCCGATGCGCGACGCCTATGTGCGCAAGCTCACACTATTGGTGGAACCTGCAATCTGGTCATGATTCCGGAAAATATCCGAGATGGCCTCGTTCCATCCCTCGGGGCCCTCACGATCGGTTACTAACGCGTTCGGTACACGCTGTAAGAGAGAGTTGGCATCACGGGAACGGACAATTACAGGAACGTCGACAGATTGAAGAAATGCCGCATCGTTGAAACTATCGCCGAGTCCGATCGTAACCACTTGTCCATGGAGGTGTCGAAACAATGTCAACAGTTGTCGCATAGCGACGGCTTTGTCGTGGTGCCCGCACACGTGATGGAAACGGCCGCCACGGACGCATTGCAAACCCTGCGTGAGAATCGCTGCCTCCAAATCGCTGGCTCGTTCTGCATCGATGAATTGGAAGGGCTCGTCATACTCGCGTTGTTTAGCCAGCACCGCTAGGTCGAGAGGAAGTTGACACACGGCAGCCACCTCTCGCGCCGTCATTTCGTGGAACGCTCGCAGCCGGCAGCCGCTCGCCCGCGCAGCCACGGCAAGTCTCAGGGCCACCTCGGCATAGGGCTTGCCCTGCTCGATCACCTCGTAGCCATCCCGCCTCACTGCGCCGGGAATCGTCCCGTTGAAGTGACGGCGCGGCACGAAGATCGCGCCACCGTTCTCCACCACAAAAGGATGGACGTTCCCCAAAACACGGCGCCAGTGTTCGACTTCCGCTCGCGTTTTGCTGGTTACCATGACCCAGGTGACCGCGTGAGCTCTGAGGCACGCTAGCGCCGGTCTGACGGCCTCCCAGGAGTAGGTTGCGCGGTCTAGCAAGGTCCCATCGAGATCCGTGAATACGATCCTGGTCATCGAAAGTCTCCGGATAGCCAAGTTTGTACACAACCCAGGACAGAGCATCTTGGCTGCCAAGTCTGTTAACAGTCTGAGGGAACATCAGGACGAAGCGATTCTTGCCATCACCGCGCGCCGCCGGGTGGAGACTTTACACGGTGTCCAACAAAGCCTGAGGTCGAATCAAGGGGCGAGTACCTGCGTCTGCCGGGAGTTCTGTACGCAAATTCACGCTCTTGTCGCTCTCGCGTGGCGCGAGACCGTGTATCAGCATGGCCGCCAGGCTTTCGGCATATGCCGGGCTCAGCTTGCCGTGGCGGACCATCAGAAGGAAATGGAGCGGGCCGTACATGGCATCCAGCACCTGCTCGATATCGAAACGCTCCGGCAGTTGGCCATCGTTCTTGAACCTCTGCAGCACCTTTCGCGAAAGCGCGCGGCGCGGCTTGATCCAGTGGGAGAGGAAGCCGCTTCCACCTGCGGATCGTTCTGCGCGGCGGCGACGACAGAGCCGCGAGCAGCCGACCGTTGCGGCCGGCCACTCCCTTGGCGAACTGGCGCAAATGGACTGTAACGTACTCTTCGAGCGTAGCGGTTTCCCTCAGCGGCGGCCAGCTCTCCACCATGCGGGATTCCTACGTCAGCCTGCTGGGCGGACTGCTGTTTTCCATTGTGCTGGTGTACCTGGATCAGCCGGTCAGAACCGAAGCAGTGGATGCGCAGAATGCCGACCAGGTGGCGCTTGTCCGGGGCCCGCAGGTGCTCTTCGCCATATCGGAGAAACAGCCCGAGCTAACGCGCGAACAGGCGGCCCGCCCGCGGATTTCGCGAGCTGGGAACGGTGATTGGAGGCTAGACTTGGACAAATCGAGCCTGCTCCTTCGGCCCTTTGCCAGCATCGGCGATGAGGTTTACCAGACCTATTTAAAGGTGCTGGCTGGATAACACCCCATGTGACCTGAAAACGTGCGAGAATCTTCCCAATAAGGGGGTCCCCTATGGGATGCTTCCGCACGCTTCGGCTAATGGCAGTCTTCGTAGTTGTTTCCGGCGCTTGGGCACAATCGGCCGCCAGCAACGATCGCAAGAGCTACGCCGCGAAAATCCACGAGACGTATAACTTCCGTTTCGGCAGTAACAAACTGAGCACGCCGGGCAATGTCGCCGTCGAAGGCGACGACTTTATCCAGCCCGGTGCGTTCCCCAAAGCCACCTATTGCGCGCACTGTCATGAGGAAGCTTACAGCCAGTGGCGGCAAGCGCTGCATTCCAATTCGTTCCGTACGCCCTTCTACCGGGCCAGCGTTAACATCTTGCCGCGAACGAAAGGCATCGAGTTCACGAGGCACTGCGATAGCTGCCACAATCCGATCGGCGTGCTCGCCGGAGCATTGACGCAGGACTCCAAGGTGGATCGCGAATTCGATGCGGATGGCCTCACGTGCACAACCTGCCACTCTATTCAAAAACTAAAATCCACTGAGGGCAATGGGGGCTTCGTGATGGGCGCGCCATCAGCCATGGTGGACGAGGATGGCAACCGCATCCCCGGCGAAGTGCCCTACGAGCAGATCATGGCGCATCCGGACCGGCACTCGAGGGCGGTGATGCAGGGCTTCTACCGCACGCCGGAGTTTTGCGCGGCCTGCCACAAAGCGAACCTGCCTAACGAGTTGAACGATTACAAATTCATCCGCGCCTTTACTGTGTATGACGAATGGCAGAACTCAAAGTTCTCCAAGCGCAGCCCGCTGACCTTCTACTCCGCCGACTTCACAACCTGCCAAGGTTGTCACATGAAACGGGCCGCGGTGATGTTGCGCGATTACGGCGCCAAGAACGGGACGTTCGCTTCGCATCGCTGGCTGGCCGGCAATACCGCGGTGCCCTTCTATTACGGCTTTGACCAGCAACTGCAAAAGACAATCGAATTTCTTCAGTCTGGGAACTATCTCAACGTGGATCTGTTCGGGATCAAGAAAGAAGCGGCGCCGGACATGATCGCGCCGCTTGGAACCGTGCCTTTCGAGCTTGCGCCGAATGACGTTGTCGAAGTGATGACGGTAGTCCAGAACAAGAATATTGGCCACTCGTTGATTCCGGAAGTACGCGACCTTTACGAGGCCTGGGTTGAGTTCGTGGTGAAGGATTCAAGCGGCAAAGAGCTCTACCATAGCGGGTTCCTCAAACCCAATGGAATGCTCGATGAGCGGGCGCACAGTTTCACTAACCGTCCCGTGAATCTGTCCGGAGACTTCGTCGACAATCACATGGTCTGGACCATTCACTCCGTCGCCTACGACAACACGATCCAGTCAGGGCGATCCGCTCTGGTTCGCTACCAGTTCCGTATCCCGGCCGATGCTAAAGGACCACTTACAGTAACCGCTCGTGTGAATTATCGTCATTTGCGTCAGAGTTACTTGAACAACATCTTCGGAGAGGATCATCCCGCATATCCGGTGGTGGAGATAGCTTCTCGCACACGCACGCTGAAGATCGGCGTAAATGCGGTTACGGCACCTGACCCGAAGGACAATGCCGATTGGATGCGCTGGAACAATCTGGGAATAGCTTATCTGGATCAACTGCAATATGCCGATGCCATTCACGCTTTCGGCGAGGTCGTAAAACTGCGCCCCGATTACGCGGATGGTTACATCAATCTGGGTCTGACGAATATCGAGTGGGAAAAGTATAGCGCTGCCCGCAGCAGTCTCGAGAAGGCGCTGGCCATCAATCCCGAAAACGCACGCGCGCTTTATTACCTGGCTCTGGTCGAAAGGCGCGAAGGCCATTTCGATGCCGAAATCGGCGACTTACAGAACGTCGTGCAGCAATACCCCCAATCGAGAGACGCCCGGCGTGAGCTGGGAATCTCTTACTATCAGCAGCACTGGTATGAAGAGGCCATGCAACAGTTCGGGGCTTTGCAGGCTGTTGATCCCGACGATGTCGCCGCGCATTACAACCTTTCTGTCCTGTACCGCCGCATGCACATGAAAGACAACGCCGCGGACGAAGCCGCCAAGTTCGTTACAAAACAAGTCGATCCCGGAGCGCCCACTTACTCTTTGGAGTTTCTGCGCAAACACCCTGAAATTTCCACTGAGAGCGTGCCTTGGCACATGCATACCGATATGCCGCAGGTGGCCGCCACGGCCAGCGGGCAACCCTAAGGAGATCATGTTGTGAATCAGAATCGCCGGTGCTTCCTTCGCTCACTTAGCCGTAGTTCGCTCGTTCTGCCGTTTGCGGACCTGGTCGCCTCAGCTGCTCCGCAGGCATTGCCAGGGCCAATCGAGCGCAGTTATGACGCAAAGCCCAAAGCCCCGCCGCCTGGTCCTAAGTCGCCGATAGAGGGGACTCCGCTCGGCCTCAGTTTTGTGGACGTTGTGAAGGAGGCTGGCCTGGCCTACAAGACGATCTATGGAGGCGAGGGAAAGAACAGATATCTTCTTGAGACCACCGGCTGTGGCCTTGCATTCTACGATTACGACAACGACGGTTGGCTGGACGTTTTCCTGGTGAACGGCTGGCGCCTCGAAGGATTTCCTGCCGGCCAAGAGCCCCACTGCCGCCTGTTTAAGAATAATCGCGATGGTACGTTCACCGACGTTACGAAAGGGTCGGGTTTGGAGCATCACACGGGATGGGGACAAGCTTGCTGCGTGGGCGATTACAACAACGACGGCCACGATGATCTTTTCGTAACTTATTATGGGCAGAATGCGCTCTATCGTAATAACGGCGATGGAACCTTCACGGATGTTACTAAGGAGGCGGGTTTAATCCAGCCGGGCCCAAAGACTCGCTGGAACACGGGCTGTACGTTTGTGGATTACGACAAGGATGGGAACTTAGACCTGTTCGTCGCAAACTATGTGGATTTCGATCTGAAGACCGCGCCTCCACCGGAAGCAGGTCCTTGCACATATAAAGGACTATTGGTCGCCTGCGGCCCGCCTGGATTGCGCGGTGGCAAAAATATTCTCTATCACAACAATGGTGACGGAACGTTCACCGATGTGAGCGAAAGGGCAGGAATCTGGAAAACTCCCGGAACTTATGGGCTAAGCGTAGCCGCATCGGACCTAGATAATGACGGATGGCCGGACATCTATGTAGCCAACGATTCGAGCACGGCCACGCTTTACCAAAATCAGAAGGACGGCACCTTTAAAGACATCGCCATTGAGTCGGGAGCTGCCTTGTCTCCGGAAGGAAAGCCGCAAGCCGGCATGGGAGTTTCCATCGGTGACTACAATCGCGACGGCAATCTCGACATAGTGAAGACTAACTTTGCCGGCGACACGGATTCGCTCTATACCAATCTTGGCGACGCGATATTCGAAGACCGGACTTATCCCAGCGGCCTCGGCGTCAATACGCGCCTGCTCGGTTGGGGAGTCGGCTTCTTCGACATGGATAACGACGGGTGGCTTGACGTCCTGATGTCGAACGGGCATGTGTATCCGGAAGTCGACAAGTCGAATGCCGATTTGAAGTATGCGGAACACAAATATCTTTATCGCAATATGCAGAACGGCCGGTTTGAAGAGGTGACGGATAAGGGTGGCCCCGGCATTCTCGAGAATGCGCCGGCTCGCGGATGCTCGTTTGGCGATTACGATAATGACGGCGATATCGACATCGCGGTGAACTGCGTGAATGCCATCCCGCAGCTCTTGCGGTGCGATTCCACACTCAATCGTAACTGGATCAAGATCAAGCTGGTGGGTGTAAAGTCCAATCGCACGGGCATCGGCAGCCGCGTGATTGTGGTGGCGAGGACCAAACCGGGTGCGCCAAAGGCGCTGACACAGATGGACGAGTTACGCAGCGGAGGGAGCTATTTCTCGCAGAATGACTTGCGCATGCACTTCGGGCTGGAGCATGCCGCCAAAGTGGATCTGGTCGAGATCCGGTGGCTCAGCGGACAAGTGGATCAGCTGAAGGACCTGGACGTGAACCGCCTCTATGTGATTCAAGAGGGCGGCACGATTCTGAAATCCGAAGTGCTCCAGCCGGCGAGAAAGGCCTGACGCAAGGATGAAGCGCGTAATCCTGCTGTTGGCAATCTGTCTTCCTGCCCTACACGCGGCCGAACAAACCTGTCCTTGGCTGAATGCGGCGACCGCCGGCGGAGTGCTGGAAGGCCCGGTCCATGCTACGGTCACAAAGAACGGAGATGACGCGACCTGCGAATTTGCGCGCCAGAATGCCGCGGATAAGTTACGAATCGAAGTAGCCAAAATGGGTGCATCGCGAGGCGAGCTTGCAGCTTACAAGGCGCAATGTGCCGGCCCCGTGGCGCCGCTAAAAGCGATCGGCACCGATGCAGTGGCTTGCGGCATCGAAACTGGACACGGGGAAGCCGCCGAGCAGGTGGCGGGGAGGGTGCGAAAGCAGGCGTTCCTTGTTCAGGTGAGCGCTGGCAGTACGTTTTCACGAGAGACGCTTCGCGAAAGGGCCATAAAAATTGCGGAGCAGGTCGCCGGAAATTTATTCTAGAACTAATCCGGCGTACCCTGGCGCAGTTTCTTCTCTTTTTGTTCTTCTTCAGCCTTCCGGATCTCCGCAGCCTTGTCGAAGGCTTGCCTGGCGCCTTCCATATCGCCTTTTCGCCGGAGTAGCAGCCCCAGATTGTTGAACGCACCGGCGTCGGTATCGTCCAGCGCCACGGAACGGTGCAACGCATCGATCGCGCCATCCACGTCACCCTGGTCCTTCAAAATGCTTCCAAGCCTGTACCAGGCCGCGACATAGTCCGGCCGCTGGCCAACGGCGGCGCGCAACTGCTCAATTGCCTTGACCATGTTGCCCATGTCCGCATACGTTATGGCCAATGTAAAATGGGCCTCGGCGAGCGTTGGATCGAGCTCCACGGCTCTCTCAAGTTCCGCCTTGGCATGAGGCAGGTCATCGGTCTGCTTATAAGCGACGCCCAGATCGTAATGCGCGGAAGCGAGTTCGGGATGAACCCGGATCAACTCCGAGAGTTGTTTGATGGCCTCCTGGTACTTCCCCGCCCCGATGTAGGCATAACCGACGTTGACCTGTACATGAAAATTGTCGGGCTCCTGTTCAAGAATCCGCCGAAACTGCCTCAAGCCGGCATCGGGATCGCCGGAACTTACCAGCGCCTGGCCGTAGCTGTTACGAACCGCCGTATTCTTTGGATCAATCGCCAGCGCTTGCCGGTAAGCATCCCGCGCTTCCTTGAACCGCCGCTGCTGTTGATACGCGAGCCCCAGGTTTTGCCAAATGACCGCGTTTTTGGGAAGCTGCTTGGCCGCTTTCGCCAGCTCCGGAATCGCGTCCCCATAACGCCCTTTGTCCGTGTAAGCGGAACCCAGGCGGAATCGATAATCCGCGTGGTCCGGGGCCAGGGCCACTGCCTTCTGCAAAGCAGTGAGCGCTGCCTCTTTCTTTTCTACCAGCCAGAGCGCTACCCCCAGGTGGTACCAGGCTTGCGCCATCTTGGGATCCGACTCCGTCGCCCGCTGGAAGTGAGGAATGGCTTCGGCGGAGCGGTTCGTGGCGGCAAGGAGAAACCCAATCTCGTCCTGATACGCGGCGGACTTCGGCACGAGCCGCGCCAGTTTCTCATAGTCCGCCAGTGCTCCGTTCGCATCTTTTGCCGCCAGATGCTGTCGCGCGGAATCCTCTAACTCTTGAACGCTTTCTGAAAATTGCGCGGCCACACGAACAGAGAGAACAGCCACCAACAGGCCCTCGCGCAGCTTCGGCACGCCTCATTATAGGCATACAGGGACGGCCTTTCAGGGCGAAATGGCATAATTCCAGGCGTGCTCGAAGACAAGCTCGGCCCAGACCTCTGCCCAAAAATTCCGAAATGAGCCACTACCGCCGCCAACCCCTTGTTGACAGGATTCAAAGGCTTTCGATATTATTGGAAGGTTTCGCGAGTTAGTTCTTCTGCTCCCGTGCTACCCCCGTATTGTGATATGGGCCGGCCGGGGGTCGGCCCCGAGGTTTCAGTGGTAGCAGGACAAACTGCTGGAGCATGGGCTTGTCCGAAGTTCTCGCTAAGGAAGGCAGCCGTAAATCACCACCGGGTTGATAGGTCTGCTTTCTGAATCTGACTGTTCACAGCCTGCGGGCCCCGCTGTAAGCCGGGGAGGAATGTGAGCGGTTCGCGTCAAATTTTGAAACACATCAGGCTGAGGAAGGTTCGTGCCGACTTTTAACCAACTTGTGCGCAGTGGCCGTAGGCCGCCGCGGTGGAAGACCGCCAGTCCCGCCTTGCAGGCATGCCCGCAGAAGCGCGGCGTATGTACGCGCGTGTACACTTCGACACCCAAGAAGCCGAATTCGGCGCTGCGGAAAGTGGCGCGCGTGCGGTTGACGAATGGGATCGAGGTCACGACGTATATTCCAGGCGTGGGGCACAATCTGCAGGAGCACTCGATCGTGCTGATCCGCGGAGGCCGTGTGAAGGACTTGCCGGGCGTGCGCTACCACGTGATTCGCGGCGCGCTGGACACGGCGGGTGTGGCTAACCGCAAACAGGGACGCTCCAAGTACGGAGCTAAGAGGCCGAAGGCGTAAAACGATGCCGAGACGGAGAGGGGCAGAAAACCGGGAAGTGTTGCCGGATCCGGTGTACAACTCGACGCTGGTGGAGAAATTCATCTGCTCGATGATGTGGGACGGCAAGAAGAATACGGCGCAGGGAATCTTCTACGATTCCATGGAAAAGATCCGCGAGCGTACCGGCGACGATCCGCTGAAGCTGTTCAAGAAGGCGGTGGAGAACTGCAAGCCGCTGCTCGAAGTGAAGACGCGGCGCGTGGGCGGCGCGAACTACCAGGTGCCGATTGAGGTACCGCAGACGAGGCGGACGAGCCTGGCGATCCGGTGGATCATTCTCAACGCACGCGGGCGTGCGGAAAAAGGGATGCCGGAGAAACTGGCGAACGAGTTGAACGATGCCGCGAACGCACGCGGCGGGGCGATTAAGAAGAAAGACGACGTACACCGGATGGCGGAGGCCAATAAAGCCTTTGCGCATTACCGGTGGTAAGAGAAGACATGCAAAGCAAAAGGCAAGAGACAAGAGGCAAAAGGCAAAAGTGGGCGGCGCAGCCCACCTTCATTTTGCCTTTTGAACTTTGCCTTTCGCCTTCTGCCTTGGGATTTTGAACATGCCACGCACTATACCGCTCGAGCGGATGAGGAACATCGGGATTGCGGCGCACATTGACGCCGGCAAGACGACTACGACCGAGCGCATCCTTTATTACACGGGCCGCACGCACAAGATCGGCGAAGTGCATGAAGGCACCGCGGTAATGGACTGGATGGAGCAGGAGCAGGAGCGCGGCATCACGATCACGAGCGCGGCAACCACCTGCGAATGGCGCGACATCCAGATCAACATTATTGATACGCCGGGCCACGTGGATTTCACGGCGGAAGTGGAACGCTCGCTGCGCGTGCTGGACGGCGCGGTGGCGGTGTTTGACGCGGTGGCGGGCGTGCAGCCGCAATCGGAAACGGTGTGGCGGCAGGCGGACAAATACCAGGTTCCGCGGATCTGCTTCATCAATAAGATGGACCGGGTGGGCGCGGATTTTTATCACTCGATCGACACCATCGTCAGCCGGTTGCGCTGCAAGCCGGTGGCGATTCAGCTTCCCGTGGGCGCGGAGGACCAGTTCAAGGGTGTTGTCGACCTGGTCGAGATGAAGGCGCTGATCTGGCGCGATGAAACGCTGGGCGCCGAGTACGACGTGGTGGACATTCCGGCCGATCTTGAAGCCAAGGCACGCGAGTACCGCGACCACATGATCGAGGCGGTCTCGGAGTTCGACGACAAGCTGTTCGAAAAATACGTCGAAGGAAAGCCGCTAACCAACGAAGAAATTCGCGCGGGCATTCGCAAGGCGACGATCGCGCTGAAGATTTTCCCGGTGATCTGCGGGACGGCGTTCAAGAACAAGGGCGTCCAGTCAATGCTCGATGCGGTGGTGGACTACCTGCCCTCGCCATTGGACGTTCCGCCGGTACAAGGCACCTCGGTGGACGATCACAGCACGGTGCTGACGCGCAATGCTTCCGACGCCGAGCCATTTGCGGCCTTGGTGTTCAAGATCATGACCGACCCGTATGTGGGCCAGCTTGCATTTTTCCGTGTGTACTCAGGGCAACTGGCGGCGGGCGATTCTGTCTACAACGTAGCGAAAGGGCGCAAGGAACGCATTGGGCGCCTCTTGCGAATGCACGCCAACAAGCGCGAAGAGATCCAGGAGATTTTTGCGGGAGACATCGCCGCAGCGGTGGGTTTGAAGACGGTCATTACGGGCGACACGATCTGCGACGCGGACCATCCGATTGTCCTGGAATCGATCGAGTTTCCGACGCCAGTGATTCAGTTGGCTGTCGAGCCGCGCACAAAGGCCGATCAGGAAAAGCTGGGAATGGCGATTCAGAAGCTGGCCCAGGAGGACCCGACGTTCCGGGTTTCGACCGACCACGACACCGGACAGACGATTCTCTCCGGTATGGGCGAATTACACCTCGAGATCATCGTAGACCGCATGATGCGCGAGTTTGGCGTGGCGGCGAACGTGGGCAAGCCGCAAGTGGCGTACCGCGAGACGATTCGCAAGAACGCGGAAGCCGAAGGCCGGCACATCAAGCAATCGGGAGGCCGCGGCCAGTATGGCGTGGTGAAAATCAGGGTGGAGCCGCTGCCGCAAGGTTCGGGCTTCGAATTCGTCAATGACATTTTTGGCGGGTCGATTCCGAAGGAATACATTGGACCGGTGGAAGCGGGCATGAAGGAAGCGTTGGAGGGCGGAATTCTGGCGGGCTTCCCGATGTCGGATTTGAAAGCGACGCTGTACGACGGAAGCTATCACGATGTGGACTCATCGGAAATGGCTTTCAAGATCGCGGGCTCGCTAGCAATCAAAGAAGCGGTACGGCGGGCGAAGCCGGTGCTCCTCGAACCGATCATGGCAGTCGAGGTCGTGGTGCCGGAAGAATACATGGGAGATGTGATCGGCGATTTGAACTCGCGGCGCGGCCGGATCGAAGGCATGGAGCTGCGGGGAACATCGCAGATCATCAAATCGAGCGTGCCGCTCTCGGACATGTTTGGATACGCGACGGATTTGCGCTCGCGCACGCAAGGCCGCGGGAGTTTTACGATGCATTTCGGCAAGTACGAAGAAGTTCCGGCGGCGCTGGCCGAGGAAATTGTCAGCCGGGTGCAAGGGATTACGAAGTAGACAGCTCTTTCAGGAGATTGGCGGAATCATGGCAAAGGAAAAATTTGATCGTTCCAAGCCGCATGTCAACATCGGCACCATCGGGCACATTGATCACGGCAAGACCACGCTGACCGCGGCCATCACCAAGGTACTGGCCAAGCACAACCCCAAGGTCAAGTTCCGCAGTTTCGATTCCATCGACAACGCGCCGGAAGAAAAAGCCCGCGGTATCACGATCGCGGTGGCGCACGTCGAGTACGAGACCGCCAAGCGGCATTACGCGCACGTCGATTGCCCCGGCCACGCCGACTACATCAAGAACATGATCACCGGCGCCGCGCAGATGGACGGCGCGATTCTGGTTGTCGCGGCCACCGACGGCCCCATGCCGCAAACGCGCGAGCACATTCTGCTGGCCCGCCAGGTGGGCGTGCCGTATATCGTCGTCGCCATGAATAAAGTCGACATGGTGGACGATCCGGAGTTGCTGGATCTGGTCGAGCTGGAAGTGCGCGAGCTGCTCAAGAGCTACAAGTTTCCGGGCGACGATCTGCCGGTGGTGCGGGTCTCGGCGCTGGGCGCGCTGAACGGCGAAGAGCAATGGGAAAAGAAGGTAGACGAGCTGATGGAAGCCGTCGACAGCTATATTCCGCTTCCCGAGCGCGCCATCGACAAACCGTTCCTGATGCCGATTGAAGATATTTTCTCGATCCAGGGGCGCGGCACGGTGGTGACGGGGCGCATCGAGCGCGGGATCTGCAAGGTCGGCGAGGAAATGGAGATTGTGGGATTCCGCGACACGCGCAAGACGGTGGTCACGGGCGTCGAGATGTTCAAGAAGTTGTTGGACGAAGGGCGCGCGGGCGACAACGTGGGGCTATTGCTGCGCGGGGTGGAGAAGGACGAAGTGGAGCGCGGGCAGGTGATCGCGAAGCCGGGGTCGATCACGCCGCACAAGAAGTTCAAGGGCGAAGTGTACGTGCTGTCGAAGGAAGAAGGCGGGCGGCACACGCCGTTTTTCAAGGGCTACCGGCCGCAGTTTTATTTCCGGACGACGGACGTGACGGGCGTGGCGGAGATGCCGGCGGGCACCGAGATGGTGATGCCGGGCGACAACGTGAGCCTGGTGGTGGAACTGATCACGCCGGTGGCCATGGACAAGGGCCTGCGCTTCGCCATCCGCGAAGGCGGCCGGACCGTGGGCGCCGGAACGGTCACGGAGATTGTGGAATAAATCATGGCGCTGAGAGAACGCATTCGCATCCGCCTGAAGGCGTACGATCACCGGGTACTGGACCAGTCAACGACGGAAATCGTGGACACGGCCAAGCGCACCGGGGCCAGCGTGGCGGGGCCGATTCCGTTGCCGACTTCGCGGAGCGTCACGACGGTGCTGCGATCGCCGCACGTGGATAAGAAATCGCGCGAGCAATTCGAGATTCGTACGCACAAGCGGCTGCTTGACATTCTCGAGCCGACGCAGCAGACCGTGGACGCACTGATGAAGCTCGATCTGCCGGCGGGTGTGGATGTTGAGATCAAGGCGTTTGGGAAGGATCACAAGTAGGTGCTAGGTGTTAGGTGCCAGGTATTAGGGAAAACCAAAACCTGACACCTAACACCTGATTTGCACCTGAGGTTTCTTATGAGTCCAGGAATTCTTGGTAAGAAAATCGGAATGACCCAGGTCTTCCGGGCGGACGGGCAAGCCGTACCGGTGACGCTGCTGAAGGCAGGCCCGTGTCTGGTGGTGCAGCGCAAGACGCCGTCCAGCGACGGGTATGACGCGGTGCAGCTCGGCCTGGTGGAGTTCGTCAAGCCGGCGCGTATCAACAAGCCGCTGACCGGACATTTCAAGAAAGCCGGAGCGGAAGGCGCGAAGTTCCTGCGCGAGTTTTCGCTCAGGCCCGGGGATGACGATTTGAAACCGGGCGACAAAGTTCTGGTGGATCAGTTCAAGCCGACGGACAAGGTGGACGTGATCGGCGTGAGCAAGGGCCGCGGTTTCGCGGGCGTGGTGAAGCGGCATCATTTCCGCGGCGGCGAGGGCTCGCACGGCTCGATGTTTCACCGGGCGCCGGGATCCATTGGGGCATCCAGCTTTCCATCCCGCGTTCTGCCGGGGATGCGCATGGGTGGCCACATGGGCGATGCGCGGGTGACGGTGCGGAACCTGGAAGTGATCGAGGTCGACGCGGAGGACAACGTGCTGGTGGTAAAGGGCGCGGTGCCGGGGCCGAACGGCGGTTACGTCGTCGTGCGGCGGGCGAAGAGGTAATGGGCATGCGGGTGGACGTGGTCGATTTGAATAACCAAAAAGTCGGCGAGATCGATCTTTCGGACCAGGTGTTCGGCGCCGCAGTCAACGACGCGCTGCTGTACGAAGCCGTTCGCCATTACCAGGCGGGCCAGCGCGCGGGCACGCACAAAACCAAAGTGCGAGCGGAAGTAGCGGGCTCGGGCAAGAAGCTCTGGAAACAGAAAGGCACGGGCCGGGCGCGTGTGGGCTCGGTTCGGTCGCCGCTGTGGCGGCATGGCGGAACGGTGCATGGCCCGGTGCCGCGCAGCTACGCTTACAAGCTGCCGCGCAAGATGGTGCTGGGCGCGCTACGCTCTGCCCTCACGGCAAAGCTGCGGGATGGCGAATTGAAAGTAGTGCAGACGTTCACGCTCACGGACCACAAAACCAAGACCATGCGGGCCGCGCTCGACAAGTTGGAAGCAACGCGGAAAGTGCTGCTGGTAGACAACGGCGAGAATCGCAACCTGGCGCTTAGCTCACGCAATTTAGAGGGTGTGACGCTCGTGCCCACGCGCGAAGTGAGCGTTTACCATCTGTTGAAACACGACCGTGTGCTGCTGTCCGAGGCCGCGGCGGCGAAGCTCTCGGAGGCGCTGGCATGACCATTTATGATGTGATCCGGCGGCCGCTGGTCACCGAAAAAGGCGTTGCGAAGAAGGAAACCGAGCTGACGCTGTGCTTCGAAGTCGCGCCGAAAGCGACCAAGGTGCAGGTGAAGGCGGCGGTCGAGAAATTGTTCAAAGTAAAAGTCGACCAGGTACGAACGTGCAATTTTGAGGGCAAAGAGCGGCGGCGCGGACGTTTTACGGGCTTCCGGCCGGACTGGAAAAAGGCGTACGTTCGGCTGAAGTCCGGCGAAAAAGCACCGGACTGGGCGGAGATCTAAGATGCCGATCAAAACATACAGGCCGACGACGCCGACCCGCCGTTTCCAAACCGTGGTCTCGCGCGAGGACATCACCAAGCAACGGCCGGAGAAATCGCTGCTGGAGTCGAAGCAGCGAACCGGTGGACGCAATAGCACGGGCCGGGTGACGTCGCGATTCATCGGCGGCGGGCACAAGCAGGCGTACCGCGTCGTCGATTTCAAGCGCGATAAGAAAGGCATTCCGGCGACGGTTGCGGCCATCGAGTATGATCCCAACCGCTCGGCGCGCCTGGCGCTGTTGCATTACAAGGATGGCGAGAAGCGCTACATCCTCCAGCCGGACGGTTTGAAAGTGGGACAGACAGTCATGTCAGGTCCCGAAGCCGACATTCTGGTTGGCAATGCCCTTCCCCTCAAGAACATTCCCGCCGGCACCGTTGTCCACAACATCGAACTGCGTCCCGGCAAGGGCGCGCAAATGGCGCGTTCGGCGGGCACACAGGCGCAACTGGTTTCAAGAGAAGGTGGCCTGGCGTTGCTGAAGCTGCCTTCGGGTGAGGTGCGCCGCGTGCTGGATGAGTGCATGGCCACGATCGGCCAAGTGGGCAATCAGGACCACGAAAACGTGTCGCATGGCAAAGCCGGGCGCACGCGCTGGCTGGGCAAGACCCCACATAACCGCGGCGTTTCCATGAATCCAGTGGACCACCCACACGGCGGCGGCGAAGGAAAAACGTCAGGCGGGCGGCATCCGGTCACCCCCTGGGGCCAGCCAACGCGTGGCTTCAAAACACGCAACAACAAGCGCACCGATAAGTGGATCGTGAGCCGGAAAGCGAAGAAGAGATAAGCCATGGGCCGTTCCGTTAAGAAGGGGCCGTTCACCGACGGCCATCTGGAAAAGAAGATCGACGTACTGAACAACGCCAGCGAGAAGAAGGTCGTGAAGACGTGGTCGCGGCGATCCACCATCTTGCCGGAGTTCGTGGGCCACACGATTGCGGTACACAACGGCAAGAAATTCATCCCGGTGTACGTGACCGAAAACATGGTTGGCCACAAGCTGGGTGAGTTTTCACCAACGAGGGTCTTCAAGGGCCACTCGGTCAAAGCGGCAACAACGACGGAGAAGTCCGCGAAGCCAGCATAGCGGGGAAACAGAGATATGGAAGCCAAGGCAGAAGCACGATACATCAGGGTCTCGGCGCAAAAGGCGCGGCTGGTGGTGGATCTGATCCGCGGGCAACAGGCGGGACAGGCGATCACGACGCTGCGCACGGCTAACAAACGAATTGCGCCGACGGTGGAGAAGGTACTGAAGTCGGCGATTGCCAACGCGCAAAACCTCTCCGAAGATGTCGACGTCGATGAGCTCTATGTATCGGAAGCCTACGTACATGAGGGGCCGCGGATGAAGCGCATCCGGCCGGCGCCCATGGGCCGCGCCTACCGCTATCAGCGGCGCATGGCGCACATCGTGGTCAAAGTGGCGGAAAAGGAATCGTAGATGGGACAGAAGGTACATCCGTATGGTTTCCGGCTGGGCTTCAACAAGCCGTGGCGTTCGCGTTGGTTCGCCAAGCAGGGATATCCGAAACTGCTACAGGAAGACCTCGAGCTGAAGGAAGACTTGCGCGGCCGGCTGAAGTCGGCGGGCGTGAGCTCGATTGAAGTGGACCGGCCAGGGAACAAGCTGCGCATCACCATCCGCACGTCGCGGCCAGGGATCATTATCGGGCGCAAGGGCGCCGAGATCGAGAAGCTGAAGCAGGACCTGGCCAAGCGCACCAAGCGCGAGGTGTTCATCGACATCCAGGAAGTACACAAGCCGGAGCTGGACGCACAACTGGTTTCCGAATCGATCGCGCTGCAGCTCGAAAAGCGCGTGGCTTTCCGCCGCGCGATGCGCAAGGCCGTCGACTCGGCGCTCCGTTTCGGCTGCAAGGGAATCAAGGTTCGCGTCTCGGGCCGGCTAAACGGCGCGGAAATCGCGCGCAGCGAATGGTATTTGCAGGGGCAGCTTCCCTTACACACGCTACGCGCCGACATCGATTACGGATTTTCCGAGGCGCGCACGACGTACGGCGTGATCGGCGTCAAGGCGTGGCTGTATAAGGGTGAAATTCTGGATAACCGTTCACGGCGCTCGGATTTGTCGTCGGAACCGGAACCGCGCCGCATGGAACCCAGACGGGACCGTGATCGGGATCGCGACCGCGACCGGCGGCGCGAGCCGCAGCCAGTTACAGCCGAAGCTGCCGGCCCGGCCACGCAGGCACCGCCGTCCGATCTGCCGCGGCCCGCGCGTTCGGGTGGCCCGTTGATGCCGCCACTCATGGCGCCACAACCGGCCTGGAAGCAGGAAGTGCGATCGGACGTGCCGGAAGCGGCGCCTGTCGAGGCCAAGCCGGAACCGGCCGAGATCAAGCCTGAAGAGGAGAAGAGCTAGCCGCCATGTTGATGCCGAAGAAGGTCAAATACCGCAAGCAACAGCGCGGGCGCATGACCGGAAAAGCCTGGCGCGGGTCGACGGTGTCGTTCGGCGATTTCGGTTTGAAGGCCATGGAGTGCGGCTGGATCACGGACCGCCAGATTGAAGCCGCGCGCGTCGCCATGACGCGATTCATCAAGCGCGGCGGCAAAGTGTGGATCCGTCTGTTCCCCGACAAGCCGATCACCAAGAAGCCGGCCGAGACTCGTATGGGAAAAGGCAAGGGCGCCCCGGAACAGTGGGTAGCGGTGATCCGCCCCGGGAAGATTCTGTTTGAAATGGAAGGCGTGCCACGGGAGACGGCCAAACAGGCTATGTCACTGGCTGCCGACAAACTGCCCCTCAAAACGCGCCTAGTAACGCGAATTGGGCTGGAGTAAAGACGATGCGATCACAAAAAATTCGCGACCTGGACAGCCCGGAGTTGCAACATCAGTTGCGCGACACTGAGGAGCAGCTTTTCCGGCTGCGATTGCAGATGTCGATGGGCCAGATGGACGGGCTGAAGAAAGTCCGCAGCATAAAGAAGACCCGCGCGCGCATTTTCACGGTGTTGCGGGAGCGCGAACTGGCGGCGCAGGCGGGAGAGAAACAGTAGGTATGGCCGAGGAGAAGCAGGGCAACAAGAACGAAAAAGTGGGCGAGGTGGTTTCTACCAAGATGCGGAAGACCATCGTGGTCCAAGTGAGCCGCCGTGTGCCGCACCCGCTGTATAAGCGCATCATCACCAAGCGCAAGAAGTTCTACGCCCACGATGAGGAAAGCACGGCGAAGCTGGGCGACGTGGTGCGCATCGTCGAGTGCCGCCCGCTGAGCCATCTGAAACGGTGGACGCTCAGCGGAGTGATCCGGCGCGCCGCGCAGGTCGCGGTGCAGCCGTCGGATTTGGATGTGAAGATTTGATCAGGTGCCAGGCATTAGGTTTGGCTTGCTAGCACCTGGAACCTAACACCTGAGGAGCGACGTGAGGAGCGACTTATGATTGGGATGCGAACGATTCTGGATGTGGCCGATAACAGCGGCGCGCGGCGATTGCAGTGCATCCTGCCCCGCGGCGGCGATCTGGGATTGCGCGCGGGCTTGGGCGACGTGGTCACGGCGAGCGTGAAGGAAGCGGCGCCGGATTCGGCCATCAAGAAGGGAAAAGTTGTGCGCTGCGTCATCGTGCGCATGCGGAAAGAGACCCGCCGCAGGGACGGGACCTATATCCGGTTCGATTCCAATGCCGCCGTGCTGATCAGTGAGACTGGCGAGCCGGTGGGGACGCGCGTGTTCGGCCCTGTGGCGCGCGAACTGCGCGACAAGCGGTTCATGAAGATCGTTTCTCTCGCGCCGGAGGTGATCTGATGGCGATTGTGAAGCATAAATCCGAAGAAACGGTACGGATTCAGTTAAAGAAGAATGACCAGGTCCGCGTGATTGCGGGCCGCGACAAGGGCAAGAGCGGGCGCGTGCTGAGTGTCGATCCGCACAGCAACAAAGCGCTGGTTGAGCATATCGCCATGATTAAGCGGCACACGCGGCCAAATCCGGCCAAGCAGATCAAGGGTGGCATCGCCGAGCGCGAGAGCCCGATTGCCGTGTCGAACCTGATGATTCTGTGCCCGCAGTGCGGGCCGGTGCGCATCGCGCATCACGTCGAGAACCTGCCCGGAGGCAAGGTGCGGCGGTCGCGAGTTTGCCGCAAGTGTGGGCAAACGCTGGACAAGAAATGAAGGCAAGAGACAAAGTGCAAAAGGCAAAAGGCAAAAGGGTGGCGGGCTTCGCCAACTTTCCTTGGAGCATTTAATGGCGGCACGACTCAAACAACAATACATGAAAGCAGTAGTTCCGGCGCTGAGCAAGGAATTCGGTTACAAGAATGTCATGGCCGTTCCGAAGATCGAGAAGATTTCGGTCAACATCGGGCTGGGCGAGGCTACCCAAAACGCCAAGCTGATGGATGGCGCGGTCAACGAACTCGGCCAGATCGCCGGCCAGAAGCCGGTGGTTACCAAGGCGCGCAAGTCCATCGCGGCGTTCAAGCTGCGCGAGAACATGCCGATCGGCTGCATGGTGACGCTGCGCGGCGACCGCATGTACGAATTCTTTGACCGCCTGGTGAACGTGGCTCTACCCCGCGTGCGCGATTTCCGCGGCGTCTCGAGCAAATCGTTCGACGGGCGCGGCAACTACACGCTCGGCATCCGCGACCAATTGATCTTTCCCGAGATCGACTACGCGAAAGTCGAGAAGACCAAGGGCATGAATATCTCGATTACAACCACCGCCCGGACCGATGCCGAAGGCCTGGCGCTATTGAAGGCCATGGGCATGCCGTTCCGGCAGTGACCGGGCGAGGAGAACGAAACGAATGGCAACAACCGCAAAGATGGCGAAGGATCTGCAACAGACGCCGAAGTTCAAAATCCGGCACCGCAACCGCTGCTGGCGCTGCGGGCGCCCGCGCGCGTTTCTGCGCAAGTTCGGCGTGTGCCGCTTGTGCTTCCGTCAACTTGCACTGAACGGTGAGATTCCTGGCGTGATCAAGGCCAGTTGGTAGGAGGGCGAATGACCAGCGATCCCATTGCCGACATGCTGACCCGGGTGCGCAATGCCATGTCGTCGCGGCACCCGAAGGTTGACGTGCCTGCTTCGCGGCTGAAAGCGGAAATCGCGCGCATCCTCAAGGAAGAGGGTTACATCGCGAATTTTAAGGTCGCCGAGGAAGGCGTCAAGAAGGTCATCAAGATTTACCTGAAATACGCGACGAATAATGCGCCGGTGATTACGCGTATCGAGCGTGTTTCGCGGCCCGGCTGCCGTGTTTATGTGGGCCGGGACGACATTCCCCGCGTGCAGGGCGGGCTGGGGATCAATATCCTCACCACGGCGCGCGGCGTGATGACCGGCCGCACGGCGCACAAGGAAGGCGTCGGCGGAGAAGTGCTCTGCCAGATCTGGTGATTTATGTCTAGAGTTGGAAACAAGCCGATCCCGCTGCCGAAGGGCGTCAAAGTGAACATCGGCGAACAGTTGCAGGTGGAAGGGCCCAAGGGCAAGCTGACCGTTCCGCTTCCCGCCGGCATCCAGGTGACACAGAAGGCCGGCGTGCTCCAAATCGGCCGTTCGGGCGACGAACTGGCTGCGCTGCATGGGCTCACGCGAGCGCTTGCGGCCAACGCCATCAACGGCGTCGCCACCGGGTTCACCCGGGAGCTCGATATCGTGGGCATCGGGTATCGCGCCGACGTAAAGGGCCGCATCGCCACCTTCGTCCTGGGTTACTCGCACCCCATTGAGGTCCTGCTGCCCGATGGCGTGGATCTGAAAATCGACAAGCAGACGCACCTGGTGCTCACCAGCTACGACAAGCAGATGCTGGGCCAGGTGGCGGCCAACATTCGCGCGCTGCGCAAGCCCGATCCGTACAAGAACAAAGGCATCCGCTACACCGGCGAAGCGCTGCGGAAGAAGGTTGGCAAGACGGGCGCAGGGGCTAAGGCATGATATCGAGAACGAACAAGAACGAAATCCGCTGGCGCATCCATAAGCGCATCCGGCGCAAGGTGCACGGCACGCCGGAACGGCCGCGGCTGGCGATCTTCCGCAGCCTTTCGCACATTTACGCGCAGCTGGTGGACGACACGCAGGGTAAGACACTGGTGGCGGCGGCCTCATCCGAAAAGGCGCTGCACGGCGCGATAGCTGCTCCCGCTCCAGCCCCCGCTGAGGCGGCCCCGGAAGCGGCACCGCAAGCCCCCCCGGCCAAAGGCGGGAAGGGTGACAAGAAGGGCGCCAAGAAGGCGGCTCCTCCGGTGAAGGTCAGCGGCGGCAACGTGGCGGGCGCCAAGCTCATCGGCAAAACGATTGCCGAACGCGCCAAGGAAAAAGGCATCAAGCAGGTGGTATTCGATCGCGGCGGGTACATCTACCACGGGCGTGTCAAAGCGCTGGCTGATGCGGCGCGCGAAGCGGGACTGGAGTTCTAGCAGATGGCTTCTACGGTGGTGAAACGAATCGACCCTCAATCGCTCAACCTGAAAGAGCAGGTGGTGTCGATCAATCGCGTTACGAAGGTCGTCAAGGGCGGCAAGAACCTGAGCTTTTCTGCTCTGGTGGTGGTGGGTGATGCCTCGGCGAAGGTGGTCGGCTTTGGCGTGGGGAAAGCGAAAGAAGTGCCCTCAGCCATCCGCAAAGGCATCGAAGCGGCAAAGAAGAACCTGCGCAAGATCCACCTGCTCGAAACGACAATTCCGCATCAGGTGCTCGGGCGGTTCGGCAGCGGAATGGTGCTGCTGAAGCCGGCGCCAGAAGGAACCGGCGTCATCGCCGGCGGCCCGGTGCGCGCGGTAGTGCAGGCGGCGGGGATTCCCAACGTGCTGACGAAGTCGATCGGCTCGCACAACCCGCACAATGTAGTCAAGGCGACGATCAACGCTCTCGAACAACTGCGCGACAAAGCCGCCGTGGCCGAGATGCGCGGGCTGGCCGTGGAGAAGATGTGATGGAAGGCAAGATCAGGATCAAGCTCGTGCGCAGCCCGATTTGCACGCCCGAGAAGCACAAGAAGGTAGTCCGGGGGCTCGGCCTGCGAAAGATCAATCAAGTCGTCGAGAAGCCGGATACCCCGGGATTTCGCGGCATGGTGAAGAAAGTGCCGCATCTGTTGGCGCTGGTAGAGGAGTAGACTTCATGAATCTGAGCAACCTGACACCTCCAGCGGGGCAGAAGCACAGGGTCAAGCGTATCGGGCGCGGCATGGGATCGGGCCGCGGCAAAACCGCCACGCGCGGCCACAAGGGCCAGCACGCCGGTACCGGCTTCAGCCTGATGCGCGGCTTCGAAGGCGGCCAGATGCCGCTACACCGCCGCTTGCCCAAGCGCGGTTTCACCAACATTTTCAAGAAGCAGTACGCTGTAGTGAACCTGGGGCGGCTGAACAAGCTGGAAGGCGATCATTTCACTCCCGATCGTCTGATCGAGCTGGGTGTCGTGCGCAAACTGGGAGACGGCGTCAAGATCTTGGGTTCGGGAGAACTGACCCGCAAGATCCGCGTGGAGGCGCACCTGTTTTCGCGCTCCGCGCTCGACAAGATTCAGAAGGCCGGCGGCGAAGCCGCGGTCATCGGAGCGGCAGCCAAAGTAGACTAGCCGAGGCAAGGTCATGAAATTCTTCGAAGCCTTCGCGAACATTTTCCGGATTCCGGATCTGCGCAAGCGCGTGCTGTTTACGCTTGGCTTACTGGCGGTCTACCGCCTGGGCGGGCACATTCCCACGCCCGGCATCAACATCGAGCGGTGGACGGATTTCTTCTCGCGTAATCAGGGCTCGATCTTCGGCTTCTTCGACATGATGGTCGGCGGCAACATCCGGAAACTGACTATCTTCGCATTGGGCATCATGCCCTACATTACGGCGTCGATCATTCTGCAATTGTTGACCGTGGTGGTCCCGACGCTCGAGAAGCTGCAAAAGGAAGGCGAACTCGGGCGGCGCAAGATTACGCAATGGACGCGCTACCTGACGGTCATCCTGGCAATCATCCAGTCGTTCGGCATTGCCACGGGCTTGCAGGCCATGCAGGGCAACGTGGTGCTCAATCCGGGCATCGGGTTCGTGCTGATGACCATCCTCTCGCTCACCACCGGCACGGCTTTTATTATGTGGCTGGGCGAGCAGATTACTGATCGCGGCATCGGCAACGGCATGTCCCTCATCATTTTCGCGGGCATCGTCGTCGGACTGCCGAATGCCATCCAGAATATCTACCAGAACGTTTTTGTTACCAAGGAATGGACGGCCATCCAACTCGGCTTCATTCTGGTGATGATGGTCGCAGTAGTGGCGTTCATCGTGCTCGTGGAGCGCGGTGAGCGGCGCATCCCGGTGCAATACGCCAAGCGCGTTGTAGGCCGGCGCGTCATGGGCGGCCAGTCCACCCACATGCCCCTCAAAGTGAATGCCGGCGGCGTGATTCCGGTGATTTTCGCCTCCTCGATACTCGCCTTTCCGCAGACTTTGCGGCAGCTGCCGGTGGTGCAGAACAGCAAGTGGCTCAGCGGCATGCTGTTCAGTATCCAGCACGGCGAGCCGCTTTACGTTGTCCTGTTCGTCGTGGGCATCATCTTCTTCTGCTTCTTCTATGTCTCGATTATTTTCAATCCGAACGAAGCAGCTGACAACATGCGCAAGTACGGCGGCTTCATTCCCGGCATCCGTCCCGGCCGCTATACCGCCGAATACATGAACGCCATTCTGACCAAGATCACGGTCGTGGGCGGCATTTATCTTTCGATCCTCTGCCTGATCCCCGACATCATGATTTCGGGCATCCATTTGCAGCACCTGCCGCTAGTCGGTAACTTTATCGACCAGTACTTCCCGCGCTTCCTGCTGGACGGCCTGAACGTGACTTTCTATTTCGGCGGCACCTCGCTGCTTATCGTGGTCGGCGTGGCCATGGACACCATCAACCAGGTTGAGGCGCAGCTGATCATGCGCCATTACGAGGGCTTCACGCCGCGCGCTGGGCGTATTCGCGGCCGGCGAAGCACCTTCTAAACGCCGGATTTAGGATTTAGGATTTGGCGAAGACTCAGGTTAACAACGACGGGGTGGTGACGGACAAAGGGTCTGACCAAATCCCAAATCCCAAATCCCAAGCCCCGTTAGCTTTGATTCTGTTCGGGCCGCCGGGTTCGGGCAAGGGGACGCAGTCGAAGCTGCTGGTCAAGACGCTAGGCATTCCCCAGATCTCTACCGGAGACATGCTGCGGGAGCATGTGCGTAAGGGCCTCGCGGTGGGCACCAAGGTCGAGGCCAAGATGAAAGCCGGCATCCTGGTGAAGGATGAAGTGGTCAACCGGCTGGTGGAGAAGCGACTGGCACAGCCCGATGCCGCCCGGGGGTTCATTTTGGATGGTTACCCGCGGACGCGGTCTCAGGCCGAGACCCTGTGTGGGGTGCTGGCGGCTAAGGGGCGGGATGCAGTGGTGATCCATCTCGTTGTGGATTACAATGTAATTATCGCTCGCCTGACCGGACGCAGGCAGTGCCCTGTGTGCGGCACCTTGTACAACGAGACGTCTAAGCCGCCCAAGGTTGCGGGTGTGTGTGACCTGGAAGGCGCAGTGCTGATTGTTCGCGATGATGATCGCGAGGACGTGATTCGCCAGCGGTTGGAGGCGTACGAGAGCCAAACCCGGCCGCTAATTGAGTATTTTCGGGAAATGGGGAAAAGGCTGTACGACGTTGATGCTAGCCATGAAACTCCGGAAGCAGTGTTCCGGAAAATCGAGGTTCTAATCCGGAAGCCATGATTATTCGCAAGACGGCCGCGGAGCTGGAGAAAATGCGGCGTAGCGGTCTTTTGGTGTACCAGATCCTGCATAAACTGGGTGACATGGTCAAGGAAGGCATCAGCACTTATGATCTGGAGGTCGCGGCGGAACGCATGGTGGCGGATGCGGGCGCCCGGTCGGCATTTAAGGGCTATTATGTTCCCGCGGCGGGCGAACCATTCAAATACGTGCTGTGCACTTCAGTCAATAGTGAGATCGTGCATGGCATGCCTTCGCCAAAACGGGTTTTGAAGACGGGCGATATCGTTTCGCTAGATACTGGCGTGGAGCTAGAAGGGTATTACGGCGACTCCGCCATTACCGTCGGGGTCGGCGAATTGACCGAAGAGACCAAGCGGCTGTTGAAGGTGACCGAAGAATCGCTTGAGCTGGCCATTCAGCAGGTACGCGCCGGCAACCGGCTTTTCGACATTTGCTCCACCGTCGAGAAGCACGTCGTTTCGAATGGATATTCGGTGGTGCGCGAATACGTGGGACACGGCATTGGAACGCACCTGCACGAGGAACCGCAGGTTCCCAACTACGTGGACCGCAAGAACGAAAATCCGCGTTTGAAGGAAGGCATGGTGCTCGCCATCGAGCCCATGGTGAACGCGGGCAAACCGGACGCCAAGGTATTGAGCGACAAGTGGACGGCGGTGACGAAGGACGGCTCAAATTCGGCGCACTTTGAGCATTGTGTGGCGGTCACGTCGAACGGGCCATGGGTGTTGACAAGACCCTAGGTGTTAGGTGCCAGGGGTTGGTTGTGGAAGAGTTACCACAACTTGTCTTTCGAGTTGATTTGGGCAAAGGCCGGCAAGTGCTGGCCCATGCGGTGGGAATGGTGGAACGCAATTTCGTGCGGCTGCTGCCGGGCGACAAGGTGGAAGTTGAGTTAGCAGCCCAGGACATAACGCGCGGGTGGATATTGAAGAAACTATGAAAGTACGAGCTTCGGTCAAGAAGATTTGTGATAAGTGCAAGGTGATCCATCGCAACGGCGTGGTGCGGGTCATCTGCCCGAATCCGAAACATAAGCAGCGCCAGGGATAGGAGAGAGTTATGGCACGTATTGCGGGCGTGGATCTGCCGCCCAAAAAGAGAGCGGAAATCGGTTTGACCTACATCTACGGCATCGGCCGCAGCCGTTCCCGTTCCCTGCTCCACCGGGCCGGGATCGAATTCGATAAGAAAGTCGGCGACCTCACCGAAGACGAGGTCAATAAGGTGCGCCAGATCCTCGAAGAGGAAGGCGCCGTGGAAGGCGATCTGCGCAAGGAAATCTCGATGAACATCAAGCGCCACATCGAGATGGGCTCCTACCGCGGCCTGCGGCACCGCCGCAGCCTGCCGGTGCGCGGCCAGCGGACCCACACCAACGCGCGTACGCGCAAGGGACCGCGCCGCGGAACAGTGGCCAACAAGAAGAAAGCGGCGTCGAAGACATAATCCTATGGCCAAAGCTGACCAGAAAGCCAAACCGACTAAAAAGAAGAGCTTCAAGAAGAAGGAGAAGCGCGTTGTCCATTCGGGCATCGTGCACATCCAGGCAACGTTCAACAACACCATTGTGACCATCGCCGATCAGGAGGGCCACACGCTCTCCTGGTCAAGCGCCGGCTCGCTTGGCTTTCGCGGGTCGCGCAAGGGAACCCCGTTTGCCGCGCAGCAGGCCGCGCTTACCGCAGCTAACAAAGCGTCGGAAACCGGTTTGCGAACAGTGGAAGTGCGCATTAGTGGTCCGGGTTCGGGCCGCGAATCAGCAGTGCGCGCGCTCTCAACGGCCGGGTTGGAAGTCCGCAACATCAAGGACGCGACACCCATCCCGCACAACGGCTGTAGGCCGCCGAAGAAGAGGCGCGTTTAGAGAAGGCCAGGTTTCCAGGTTTTGGTTGTTAACACCTAGAACCTAACACCTAGAACCTGTTTTTAAGCAGGACGAAGGTCCGGGTGCCGGACTGTAAACTGCACCTGAAGTGGAGAGGTAAGGAGGAACATTGGCACGTTATCGAGGCCCTGTTTGTCGGCTGTGCCGGCGCGAGGGCATGAAGCTGTTTTTGAAAGGCGAGCGCTGTCACACGGAGAAGTGCGCCATCGAAAAGCGCAACTTCGTTCCCGGTCAGCATGGCAAGGACCGTAAGGCGAAGCTGGTGGGCTACGGCCTCCAACTCCGCGAAAAACAGAAGATGCGCCGCGTCTACGGCCTGCTGGAAACCCAGTTCCGCAATGGATTCGAGAAAGCCGCGCACCAGAAGGGCATCACCGGCGAGAACCTGTTCGCCGGGCTCGAGCGCCGGCTCGACAATGTCATTTACCGCATGGGCTTCGGCACCAGCCGCGCTCAAGCGCGCCAGGTGGTTCACCACGGCCACATCCAGGTGAACGGACGCAAGGTGAATATCCCGTCATTCCAGGTGAAGATCGGCGACGAGGTCGCCGTGCGCGAATCCAGCCGCGAAAATGCCACGATTCTTGCCGCCCGCGACGCCACCGCGCATGCTCCCGCGCCTGGCTGGATGGATGTAGACCGCGAAAATCTCCGCGGTAAGATTACCGGCCTGCCCAAGCGCGACGAACTGGTGCAGATTCAGATTAACGAGCAGCTCATTGTGGAGTTGTACTCGAAGTAACGAGTATTGAGGGACCAAAATATGTTCAAAGGTTTTCAAAAACCCAAAAGATTAGTGGCCAATACCGAAACGCTCACCGATCGGTATGGCATGTTCACGGCGCAACCTTTCCAACGCGGTTTCGGTACCACCATCGGCAACGGCCTGCGGCGCGTGCTGCTCAGCTCTATCGAAGGCGCGGCCATCACCGCCGTCCGCATTGAAGGCGTCGAGCACGAATTCAGCCCCATCCCCGGCGTGGTCGAAGACGCCACCGACATCATCCTCAACCTCAAGCAGATTCCCTTCAAGATCATGAGCGAGGGCATTAAGACCGTCCACCTCAGCGTCGATCAGGCTGGCGAAGTCTTCAGCGGCCAGATCCAAACTGACCAGGATGTCGAAGTGCTCGACCGCAGCCTGCACATCGCCACCGTCGGCGAGGGCGGCAAGCTCAATATCGAGATGCGCCTCAGGACCAGCCGCGGCTATGTCAGCGCCGACAAGAACTTTGATGAGGACCTCGCGCTCGGCTACATCCCCATCGATTCCGTGCATTCGCCCGTCCGCAAAGTGAATTTCACGGTCGAGGCCGCGCGCCTCGGGCAGATGACCGATTACGACAAGCTCACGCTCGAAGTCTGGACCAACGGCGCGGTCTCGCCGCAGGACTCCATCGGCTACGCCGCCAAGCTTCTCAAAGATCACATGTCGATCTTCATTAACTTCGAGGAGCTGCCCGAAACCACCGAGGACACCGCCGAGCGCTCGCTCGACAAGATGGGCGAGCAGTTGAACCGCTCGGTTGAAGAGCTCGAGCTCAGCGTGCGGTCTTACAACTGCCTCAAGAACGCCAACATTCAGACCATTGGCGAGCTTGTGCAGAAGACCGAAGCCGAGATGCTACGCACCAAGAATTTCGGCCGCAAGTCGCTCAACGAGATCAAAGAAATTCTCTCCAACATGGGCCTGTCTCTCGGTATGAAGGTCGATGCCCATGGCCACCTGGTCGCGCCTCCGCCGCCGGCGCCCGGATCGATCCCCGAGATTCTTCCCGATGAGGAGTACGAGCCGGAACAGCCGGGCGAGTAAGGGTATCCATGAGACACAGACGAGGCGGTTATAAACTCAAGCGGGACATCGGCTCCCGCAATTCCCTTCTCAAGGGATTGGTGACGAGCGTCATTGAGCAGGAGCGCGTCATCACCACCGTTCCCAAAGCCAAGGCGATTAAGCCGCTGGTGGACCATATGATCACGCTCGCCAAGCGTGACACCCTGCACACCCGCCGTCAGGCCGCCGCGTTTCTCGAAACGCCGGCATCGGTGAAGAAGCTGTTCGACACGCTGGGCACGCGTTTCGGCCAGCGCGCGGGCGGCTACACGCGCATCGTGCGCCTCGGCTTCCGCAAAGGCGACGGCGCCGAGCAGGCCATGATCGAGCTGGTCGGTTCCGAACTCGTGAAACGCGCCGCCGATCGCGCCAAGCGCCGCGAAGAACGCATGAAAGCGCAGCGCGAAGGCCGCGAGCCCGAAGAAGCAGAGGGCGAAGAAGAGAAATAGCGCGAAGGTTTCTCAACGCCGAGGACGCCGAGCTCTATAGTGTGTTCCTCGGCGGCCTCGCCGTTGAAAGCATTTATTTGCTTCGGTCATTGGCTATTGAAGGATCAATCCAGCCGACCCATCCAGAGCCCACTGCACAACGAGAGCTTTTGATCGTGGTCTCCCTACCTGTCTCGACGTCAACCGCCTCAAGGGAAACGAAGTAGAGGTACAGAGCGCATCGAAACCCAGACTTCGGCACTACCAGATACCTCGAGTCCGGAGACCAGTTGACGGAAACGCCCCCAGACGAAGACCCCAGATGCCTTCGTTGATCGATATCGTGACTATCAATTAGGAAGATCCTGCGATCTTGGTCGACAACACTGATCCAGCGGCCATCCGGCGACCAAGCCATGCTATGAAGCCACGTAACATCGTCTGTTGTGGTAGAGCTACCGAACCCTTTGATGACCCGACTGGCGCCGGTTCCGAGTTCAGTCAGCCGAAGGTTACCCATCACGTGTCTCACAGCGCGCTGCCCATCCGGCGAAACCTCGCCTCCACCGCCGCCGCACAGCGGATAAGCCCCGGCCAGAAGGGCCCGTCGCGTTCCAGCTTTTGGATCGATTTCAAAGGTCCCGCACTGCCCAGCGGCGATGCCCGAAATGACGATGCGCCCGGACCTTTCCACGACGGCCAGGCTCCAAATAGACGCAAATCCCGAAGTGCCGGGAATTACTGTCTCGCGCAGCGGATTAAATTCTAGCTTAATGATTGCCTCGGCCGGCTGGTTTTGTACGTAGATCGTCTTCCCATCGAGGCCGAAAGTACAGAAGCCCAAGTTCCGCAGTCCCTCCGGGAGTGGCACCGTCAACTTAGCCGCTGCAATCGGGAAAAGGGTGATCACAGGTTTCTCAAGTCCGGGTTGTATGAAAGCCGCAGCCCATGAAGGCGCGTCGGAAACACCGCGCACGCGCCCCACCTGAGTGGTCGCCTGTGATGCAATGCCCACACCTAGAGCGAGAACAATAGCAAAGCGCAGCAACGCACTCATCTGCTGCATGTCCTTCATTTTATGCAAACGCACACGGAGAACAGTCGTTTGTCCTGCTGTGCCAGACCAACTCCCGTGTCTCGTGCTTTTTTGTTGACTCCCCAACACTGGCCCAGCCTATCCGGCCTTCCGCCCCACCACTCTCAACCTTCTGTAGTCCACCCACCACTTCCCTTCCCGCCACAAGCCGGCCGCCGCGTGCTGCTCCACCAGCCGCTGCAATTCCCCCCGCTGCTCGTCCGGGACTGGCGCCGTCAGCCGCGCGCCAAACATGCCGAGCCAGTTCGCCAAGCCCTTCTCACCGCCTTCGAGCGCCGTGGGCCGGTCAAACAAGGCCGCGAAGGTCACCTCCATCCCGTGCCGTTCGAGCACCGCTGCGTACTCGCCGATCGTCGGATAGAACCACGGATTGTATTTCTCCGGCTGCGTAATTCCCAGCGACTCCATCGATCGATACACCGCATCGAGCACCACTCGGTTATTCCCGTGCCCACCAAATTCGGCCACGAACCGGCCGCCCGGCTTGAGCGCTCGCACGATCGCACCGGCCGCCGCATCGGCCTCGCGCACCCAGTGCAGTACGGCGTTTGAGAATACCGCGTCGAACTCCTCGCGATACAGCATCCCGGTAACGTCAGTCACCTCGAATCGCAGGCCGGGAAAATTTCCGCGCGCCTGCTCAATCATCGCGGGCGAGTTGTCGACCCCCACCGACTCCGCGCCTGCACGTGCTATCTCCGCCGTCAGTTGCCCGGTGCCGCAACCCACGTCTAGCACGCGCTCGCCGGCCTGCGGCGCAAGCAACTCAACCAGTCCCTTCCCGTACTCCCAAACAAACGAGTGGCTCGATTGATACAGTGAAGGATTCCAGTCGGAAGTCATTCCCCAATTCTAAGCGACTCATGAACGATAACCTTCTCTTCGAATTCCAAGGCGCCGCCGTCCTGTTCGATATGGATGGCACTCTCGTCGATTCCATGGCACACGACGAGCGGTTGTGGACCCGCTGGGCTGAGCGCCACGGCATGGACCCGCAGTCTATCCTGACGGTCTCGCACGGCCGAAGGACGATTGAGACCATCGGCGATGTCGCTCCCCATTTGGCCACCGAAGAGGAGTTCGCCTGGTTCGGCCAACAGGAACTGGAGGATCTCGAGGGCATCCGCGCAGTGGATGGCGCCGCCGCTCTCTTGCGCGTACTGCCCCCCCAATCCTGGGCCCTGGTTACGTCCGCGCCGCGCCGCCTGGCGGAGGTGCGGATGGAGTGCGCGGGCCTTCCATTGCCCACTGTCGTAGTCTCCGCCGATGACGTCCTTCACGGTAAGCCACACCCCGAAGGTGTGCTTCGTGCCGCCAGCCTGCTCGACGCCGCGCCGGCCGAGTGCCTGGTCATCGAGGATACCCCGGCCGGTATCCAGGCCGCGCGAGCCGCTGGCATGCGCGCGCTCGGCATCACGACCACCTACACGTGTGAGCAGTTGGGAACACAACCGTGCATCTCGGACTTCAACGGCTTCCAAGTCCTTGAGCCGAAACTTCCTGGTGCCCGTCTGCATCTCGTGCTACACGCCCGGGCTTAAACCGAATCACTGGCCGAAAAGCACCAGCCACGGTGCATTCCGGCCAGAATCAATTCAATTTCTGCCCAGTATTATCAATAAGTTGAAAGTAAATCACGGATGGCGAAACAGATGCACTAGAGAGTGCGTCGAGAGCAGTGAGGCAGTAATTATGAGGACCCATCCCATGACCCGCACGATCAGTTTTATCGCCCTGAGTACGTTCGCCGCCTTCACGCTGGCGTTCGCGCAGGATTCGCAGGACCAGCCCGCACCACCGCCTGATGCTCAGCAGCAGACTCCCGCACCCGACGCTGGATGGCGGCGCGCTTCCGATCCGGCGCCTGACCAGGTGCCACAGCAGCCCACTTTTGCCACCCGGCCCAACTATGCCGCATACCCGGACTATTCGCAGCAGGGCCAGCGTTCCGATCCGAACCAGCCGTCTGGCCCACCGATGCCTCCCGTGCCGGCGCAGTTGACCATTAAGCAAGGCACCTACGTGACGGTGCGTGTCAACCAGCCGCTGTCGTCCGATCACAACCAGCCTGGTGATGCGTTCATGGCCACACTGGTCCGGCCCATCGTGGTCGACGGTGTCGTAGTGGCGCAGCGCGGGCAAACCATCGGTGGCCGCGTGGCGGAAGCGCAGAAAGCGGGCCGTGTCGAAGGCGTCTCCAGGCTCGTTGTTCAATTGACCGACTTGACGCTGGTGGATGGCCAACAGTTGCCCATCAAGTCGCAGTTGCTCACGCGCAACGGTCAGACTTCGGTCGGACGCGACGTTGCCGGCGTAGCGGGAACCACAGCAGTCGGTGCCGCGATTGGCGCTGGCGTCAACGGTGGCGTCGGAGCCGGTGTCGGCGCGGGTGCGGGCCTCATCGTCGGGACCATCGGCGTGTTACTCACGCGTGGCCGCCCAACGGTCATCTATCCGGAATCCGTGCTGACCTTCCAGATCGAGCAACCGGTTACCATTTCCACCGAGCGTGCACCGTATGCGTTCCGCTGGGTCGATCCGAACGAGTACGACCGGCCATATAATGCGCAAGGTCCGCCACAATACGGCGCGGGCTACGGTTACACAGCTCCTCCTGCGCCCTACTATGGCTACGGCTATGGTGGCTATTATGGCTATCCGTATTATCCGTACTATTGGGGCGGCATTGGCTGGTGGGGACCGAGCTTCTACTTTGGCCGCGGATATTACGGTCGTGGGTTTTACGGTGGTCGTGGATTCTATGGCGGCCGCGGATTTCGCCGCTAAGTAACCTGCACGGGGCCGGACATGTCCCGGCCCCTACTTTTCCGCGTAGTACCCATCCCGAGCCTGCACCACCAGCCCCTTCTCTTTTGCCGTCAGCGTAATCTTGCGAAAGCCGGCACCCGCGTTCGTTTGGTCTGAGGTGTAGCCCAGGTTGTATTGGCTGCGCAGTTCTTCTTGAATTTGATCGTAGATCTTTTCGATCGGCTGCTTCTTGGAGGCCTCGAAAAATCCGCCGCCCGTCTCTTTTGAGATTTGCTCCAGAATCTTCTTTCCGTCGGGCCGCTGCTGCTGCGGAAACCGTCCGCCTCCATAGCCGCCATGGCGGCGGCCCATGCCTGGCCCGCCAAAACCGCCACCCTGCTGCTCCGTATCCTTGAACAGAATGGAGTACACCAGCGTATCGGCGCGTTGCGCGGACTCGATGGCGTTGGTGAGCGACGTTTTGCTGTTCCGGTCGACACCATCGGTAAGGAGAATCACCGCTTTTCGCCCATGCTGCTTCTTCATGATTTCGTTGGACCCCAGCAGCACGGCATCGTACAGCAACGTTCCTCCACCACCTCCACCGCGGCGCCCACCCCCGCCACGGCCGCCCGGATACCCGCCATTGTCGCCACCTCCACCTCCGCCCCCCTGGTCGCGCGATTGCAGTTGAGGTGTGTCTAGCTGGCCGAGCGCCGCATCCAGATCCTTCTTCGATGAAGTCAGGTCCTTGAGCAGCTCCACTTCGCGGTCGAAGTGAATCACGAACGCCATGTCTTTGTCCGGGCGCAGTACCTGGTCAATGAACTTGTAGCTGGCGCTGCGCTCCTCGCCCAGGACGCGCCGCTGGCTCAGGCTCGTATCCACCAGCAGTCCGAGCGTAAGCGGCAGATCCGCCTCCCGCGAGAAATAGCGGATGGTCTGCGGGTGTGTGTCCTCCTCCAGCGCGAAATCGTCCTTGGTCAGGTTCTTGACGATCTGCCCCTTCTTGTCGCGGACCGTCGCGAGCACATTCACCACCTTGACGTCGGTCGAGAAAGTCGTCTGCTCCTGCGCACGCAACCGCCTGCCTGCTGAAAACAGCGCCGCTGCCGATAACAGCAGCGACCGCCTGGAAATGGAAGGAATCTCCTGAGTTTGCACAATAGGCCTTAGGAGTTCCGACGAAATGCGGCGAGCACAGGTTACCGCCGTGAAGAAGCCCGCTCACTTAGTAGCTCAACCCGTACCCGAACGGAAACAGCGTCTTGTATCCGGGATCGCTACGCGCCAAACTCGTCGCCTCGCGGCTGGGCCAGGTAAACGAGAGTTTCCCCGAAGGTTTGTGATCTCCGAACAGCACGTCGGCTACGCCATCGCCTTCACTGCCCGGGAGCCATGCGGCAATCGCGGCGTCGGCCTTCTGCAACACGCTCTCGATAATCATCGGCCTTCCGGAAATCAGCACCACGACCACCGGAATCCCCGCGCTCTTCATCTTCTCCACCACCGCTACATCCTCGGCTTCAACTGCCAGGCTGGTGCGGTCTCCCTGCATTTCCGCATACGGCGTCTCACCGATCACCGCGATCCCCACCGTCGCCCCAGCCGCACCGCTGCCGTCAGCTGAATGCGTCACCTGCGCCCCCGAAACCGCCTTGCGAATCGCCGCCAGGATAGTCGTGCCCTGGGTCGGATCTCCGCTCTTGCCTTGCCAGGTGATCGTCCATCCGCCGCACTGGTTACCGATATCGTCGGCGGACTTGCCGGCCACGTGAATCCTGGCTGCGTCCTTCGCCAGCGGCAGCACGTGTTTTTCGTTCTTCAGCAGAACGAGCGATCGCCGCACGCACTCCCGCGCCGCCGCGCGATGTTCCGCCGACCCGAATGTCTTGTGCAGGCTGCGGTCCGCCAGTTGGTTCCGGTTCGGATCCATCAACCCCATGGCGAACTTCACGCGGAGCACGCGGGTCACCGCGTCATCGATGCGCGCCATCGGAACCTCGCCTTTGTCCACCAGATCGCGCAGCGTGTTGAAGAACTCCTCGTACCGCTCCGGCACCATCACCATGTCCATCCCCGCGTTGATCGATTGCGCAATCTGCTCCCGGTGGCTGCCTGGCAATTCGTCGAGCGCGTTGTAGTCGGAGATCAGGAAACCATCAAAACCTAGTTCCTTTTTCAGAATGTCCGTCAACAGCTTGCGGTGTCCGGAACATTTCAGCCCGTTCCAACCGCTATAAGAAGGCATGATAGTCGCGACTCCCGCCTGAATCGCCGTGATGTAACCCGGCAGATGCACCTTGCGCAGCGTGGCCTCATCGACGCGCGTGTCTCCCTGGTCCAATGGGTGCCCGTCGACGCCTGTCCCAAACGTAGTACCCCCGTCACCCACGAAATGCTTCGCGCAAGCAGCCACTGAGAGCGGATCGTCCAGCGCCTTCCCCTGCAATCCGCGAACAGCCGCCGCGCCCAGCACCTGCACCAGTTCGGGCGACTCGCTGTAACCCTCATACGTCCGGCCCCACCGGATGTCCTGCGGAACCGTGACGCACGGCGCGAACGCCCACTGAATGCCGGTCGCGCGAACTTCCTCCGCCGTAATGCGCGCCGCCTGCTCCACCAGGCGCGCGTCACGAGTGCAGCCGAGGCCGATGTTATGCGGAAAAATCACCGCTCCGATCACGTTGTTGTGACCGTGCAGCGCGTCGATCCCGTAAATCAGCGGAATCCGCCGCTTGGTGGCCAGTGCTCGCGATTGAAAATGGTCGTAGAGATCGGTCCAGGAATTCAGGTCGTTCCCTGACTTGGGGTCCGAATCGCCGCCACTCAAAATAGACCCCAGGTGGTAGCGCTCGATATCGTCCAGGTTCTTCAAATACATCTGGTCCGGCTGGGTCATCTGCCCGATCTTTTCATCGAGCGATAGCGTCCGGAGCAGCGGGTCCACCTGCGGGTCAAACCGGGCCAGGCCGCGGCCCGGCGTCCCCGGTGAACAGGCCGACGCCAAAAGACCCAGGGAGCCAGTGAGGAGTTCTCGGCGGTTCAGGTTCATAGAAGAACCAGTGTATGCCGGAAAACCGTTGAGGAAAATAGAGATAAAGTATGATACTAGATACTTGACAAACTAACGCTCATATTTTATGCTTCTATTGTATTTAGATTCTGCAAAGGAGACTTTAAACCAAATGTCGTTACAGCATGACCCCCTCGCCAGCCTTCGCTATTTCGAGGATGCGGTGACCCGGCTGATGAGCGAGCCGCGCACTGGCCGGCCCTGGTCGCCTCCTGTAGATATCCTGGAGACCGAGAATGATCTGGTCCTCAAGGCGGATTTGCCCGATATGCAGCTCGCCGACATCGACGTTCGCGTCGAGAACCAGACGCTGTCGATCAAGGGCGAGCGCCGCTTCGAAAAAGAGGCGAGCGAGAAAGGCTACCACCGCGTCGAGCGCAGCTACGGCAGCTTCATGCGGAGCTTCGCCGTGCCCAGCTCGGTGGACACCGAAAAGGTTTCAGCGGAATATAAGAACGGCGTTCTGACCATCAAACTGCCCAAAAAGGAAACCGCTAAACCCAAACAGGTGAAGGTTGAAGTCAAACAGTAACCTTCAGGCATCTAACAGGTGAGGGCATGCCGGGGCGCCCGAAAGGCTTGCGCCCCGGTTCGTGTTTAGAAAGCAGGTACCCATTGTTTCGATTTGACAAGTTGACGCAGAAAGCGCAGGAAGCGGTTCAGCAGGCACAGTCTGTTTCCGAGAAGCACCAGCACCAGGCGCTCACGCCGGTGCATTTGTTGATTGCGCTAGCGAGCGAGCGCGAGGGCATCGTGCGTCCGGTGCTGGAAAAATGCGACGTGCATCCGGATGCCATCGTGCTCGAAGCCGAGCGCCTGCTCGACGCGATTCCCAAGGTTTCCGGATCGGGCGCGGGCTCGGGAGCGTATATCGCGCCTGCCCTCAACCAGGTATTCGAGCGCGCGTTCGAGGAAGCCGAAAAATTCAAAGACGAGTTCGTTTCGACCGAACATCTGCTGCTGGCCATCGCGCAGCAAAAGCACGAGCCGGCCGGACAGCTTCTCAACCGCGCAGGCGCAACCTACGACGCGATTCTGAAGGCGCTGGTCTCGGTGCGCGGCTCGCAGAGGATCACGGACCAGAATCCGGAATCGAAGTACCAGGCGCTCGAGCGCTACGCCGTGGATCTAACCGACCAGGCGCGCAAGGGCAAGCTCGATCCGGTGATCGGACGCAACGACGAGATCCGGCGCGTGATGCAGGTGCTGAGCCGCCGGACCAAGAACAATCCCGTGCTGATCGGCGAACCGGGAGTGGGCAAGACGGCGATTGTCGAGGGTCTGGCGCAGCGCATCATCAATGGCGATGTGCCCGATCTGTTGCGCAACAAGCGCCTGGTCTCGCTGAATCTCGGCTCGATGGTGGCGGGCACCAAGTTCCGCGGCGAGTTCGAGGACCGGCTCAAAGCCGTGCTGAAGGAAATCACGGATTCGAACGGCGAAATCATCTGCTTCATCGATGAGCTGCACACGCTGGTGGGCGCGGGCTCGGCCGAGGGCGCGATCGACGCGGCCAACATGCTGAAGCCGGCGCTGGCACGCGGCGAGCTGCGCTGCATCGGCGCCACCACGCTTAACGAATACCGCAAGTATGTAGAGAAGGATGCGGCACTGGCGCGGCGTTTCCAGACCGTCATGGTGGGAGAACCGACGGTGGACGACACCATCGCGATTCTGCGTGGTCTGAAAGAAAAGATCGAGATCCACCACGGTGTGCGCATCAAGGATGCCGCGATTGTGGCGGCGGCTGTGCTTTCAAACCGCTACATTACCGACCGCTTCCTGCCCGACAAAGCGATTGACTTGATTGACGAAGCGGGCGCGGCGCTGCGCATCGAAATCGGCTCCATGCCCACGGAAGTGGACCAGGTGGACCGGCGCATCACGCAGCTCGAAATCGAGCGTCAGGCACTCAACCGGGAAAGCGACCATGCCTCCAGAGAGCGGCTGCGCGCGGTCGAGAACGAGCTGGAAAAAATCCGCGCCGAATCGGCCACGATCAAAGAGCGATGGAACCGCGAAAAAACCGCGATCCACCGCGTCCGCGAGCTGAAAGAAGCCCAGGATAAAGCGCGTCAGGAAGAAGAGAAAGCCACCCGTACCGGCGACTGGGAAAAGGCGGCGCAATTGCGTTACGGCTCGCTCGCGCAGCTCGAGAAAGATCTCGATGCGGCCACCAAGGAGTTGGAAGCCGTCAAGGCGAGTAGCGGCCTGCTCAAGGAAGAGATCGACGAAGAAGACATCGCACGCATCGTGGCCAAGTGGACCGGCATTCCGGTGACGCGCATGCTGGAAGGCGAAATCCAGAAGTTGGTCCATATGGAAGACCGGCTGCGCGAACGCCTGGTGGGTCAGGACGAAGCGGTGCGGCTGGTTTCGAACGCCATTCGGCGCAATCGCGCGGGCCTGGCCGATCCCAACCGGCCGATCGGCAGCTTCATTTTCCTGGGTCCGACGGGCGTGGGAAAAACAGAGCTGGCGCGCGCGCTGGCGGAGTTTCTGTTCGACGACGAAAAGGCCATGATCCGCATCGACATGTCCGAGTACATGGAGAAGCACGCCGTGTCGCGCATGATCGGCGCGCCGCCGGGATATGTCGGCTACGAAGAGGGCGGCCAGTTGAGCGAGTACGTGCGGCGCAAGCCTTACTCGGTGGTGCTGTTCGACGAGATTGAGAAGGCACATCCTGACGTATTCAATGCCCTGCTCCAGATTCTTGACGACGGGCGGCTCACTGACGGCCAAGGCCGCACGGTCAACTTCCGCAACACAGTGATCATCATGACCTCAAACGTGGGGTCGAATGAGATCCGCGATAACGCATCAATTGGATTCTCGGTCAACGCCAAGCACGGCGGAAATGAGGACACGCGCAAGTCGCTATTGGAAGCGCTACGCCGAACCTTCCGGCCCGAGTTTCTCAATCGCGTGGATGACATTATCGTGTTCAACCCGCTCAACAAGGAGCATCTGACGCTGATCATCGACATCCAGCTTCAGCGCGTATCGAAACTGCTCGAGACCAAGGGCATTCATCTGGAGGTGACGCAGAGCGCCAAGGATGTGCTGATGGCCGAGGGCTACGATCCGGCTTACGGAGCGCGGCCGATGCGGCGCGCGATCCAGCGGCTGATTCAAGATCCGCTCTCGCTGCGGCTGCTCAGCGGCGACTTCGCGCAAGGCGATACGGTGGTGGTGGAAGGCGACGAAGCCAAGCACGCGCTGGAATTCACCCGGCGCGTGCCGGAGACCGTGACACAATAGGGGAGACCATGCACGGCACCAATACCATCAAGACCGTTCTGTTGTTGGGCCTGCTCAGCGGCGTGCTTATTGTGGGTGGCCGCGCGCTGGGCGGGCGCAACGGTATCTACATCGGGCTGGCGCTGGCCGTGGTGATGAACTTTGCCGGATACTTTTTCTCCGACAAGATCGCGCTGGCCAGTTATTCGGCGCAACCGGTGACGGAAACGGAGAACCCGGAAGTCTACCGGCGTGTTGCGCCTATCGTGCGAAACCTAACGCAGCGCATGAGCCTGCCCATGCCGAGGCTGTGGCTGATTGCCGACCCCTCGCCCAACGCTTTCGCCACTGGCCGTAATCCGGCGCATGCTTCGGTGGCGTTCACCGCCGGCATTTTGCAGGTAATGGATGATCGCGAAATCGAAGGCGTGGTGGCGCACGAACTGGGCCACGTGCTGCATCGCGATATTCTGATCAGCTCGGTGGCGGCGACCATCGCGGCAGCCATCACAGCACTCGCGTCCATGGCGCGGTGGGCCATGATTTTCGGCGGCATGCGCCGCGACGACGACGATGATGGCGGCGGCTGGGCCGGCATCCTGATGATTTTCCTTGCGCCGATTGCCGCCATGCTCATCCAGATGGCGATTTCCCGCACGCGTGAATACGATGCCGACGCGGCTTCGGCGAAGTACACCGGCACGCCCTACAATCTGATTTCTGCATTGCAGAAGCTCGACACTTACTCGAAACGAATTCCCATGGAAGCCACGCCTGCCACGCAACACCTGTTCATCATCCAGCCGTTCAATGGCCAGTTCCTGACGCGGATGTTTTCGACACATCCCTCCACAGAAGATCGCATCGCGCGGTTGCAGGCGATGCGTTGACCGAAGTTCGCGTTACTCGCAAGGCGGCCAACCGCGTTGCCTCCGGGCACCCCTGGATTTTTTCGAGCGATGTCGCAGAGCGCGATCATGCCGCGCCTGGGTCGGTGGTGAAGGTGGTCGATCCGCACCGGCGCCCGCTCGGAATGGCGCACTACAGCTCCACTTCGCAAATCTGTCTGCGCCTTCTGTCCCACGAAATTCAGGAAATCGGCCCGGAGTTTTTCGCGCGGCGCCTCACGGATGCTAATGCGTATCGGCAGGGCGTCGTGTGCGATACCGACGCGTATCGCGTGGTGCACGGCGAAGGCGACCGCCTCCCTGCCCTGATTGTGGACCGCTACGGCGACTATCTGGTGATCCAGACGCTCGATCAAGGCATGGATGCTGCGAAGGATTGGATCATCGCCGCGCTAGTTGACTTATTCGCGCCGCGCGGCATTGTCGCGCGCAATGACGTGGCCGTGCGCACGCTGGAACAGTTGCCGCTCGAGACCGGTGTGGTCTATGGCGAAGCACCCGCGGAACTGATGGTCCGCATGAATGGCCTGTCGTTTCGTGCCGATCTCCTGGAAGGCCAGAAGACCGGCATCTTTCTCGATCAGCGCGAAAACTACATCGCCGCGGCGCGCTACGCCAAAGGCAAAGCGCTGGATTGTTTTACTTCGACCGGCGGCTTCGCGCTGCACTTAGCTGCCAAGTGCGAATCGGTCGAAGCTATAGACTCAAGCGGCCCCGCGCTGGCCACGGCCGAGGCAAACCGGCAGGCGAACAACATCACCAACGTCGAATTTCGCGAGGCGGACGTATTCGAAGTGCTGGGCGGCTACGCCTCGGCGCGGCGCGAGTTCTCGACCGTCGTGCTTGACCCGCCGGCCTTTGCGAAGTCGCGCCGGAATCTCGAAGCGGCCGCGCGGGGATACAAAGAGATCAACCTGCGCGCGCTGCGCCTGCTGAGTCCCGGCGGAGTTTTGGTGACGTGCTCCTGCTCCCATCATTTGAGCGAAGCCATGCTTCTTGAGATCGTGGCCGAAGCCGCACTCGACGCCGGCCGCGAGCTGCGCGTGATCGAGCGGCGCACGCAGGCGCAGGATCATCCGATATTGCTGACGGTGCCGGAGACGCACTATTTGAAGTGTTTGGTGTTGCAGGTGGTGTAAGAAGAGCGACTTCAACTTTGGATTTCGGACTCAGTTTTTTACGGTGAGGGCCTCAGAGTCGACAGCCTTCTTGCCGGTTATGCCTTCCAGTCCAGCCAAAACCCCACGGTAATCGTTCTTGTCGCATTGCATCGCGAACCCACCTTTTTGGTCTCCGTTAACCCATGTCAGTCCGATGAAGTGCTTCTTCGATTTGGTCAATGCCATGAGTGCTCCGATGCCAAATGAAACAAGGGCGAGGCCGATGGCCGCGCCTACTCGCCGGTGAACGTCCTGCCCGTAGCTGATCTCTGTCACTGCTGAGGCGGGAATTGTCACCACGTCTGCTTTGTTTCTTACCAAGCGAATTTGGTTGGAGTCGATGTATAGTTTCATACCGGTTCCGGCCTTGATATCAGGTACCGACCCGCCGTCGTACGTGACCTTGTAGTTGTTATCGGCCGCGAAAATGGCCATCGGCACGCACGTGCGGAAACTCGTCGGCATCGGGAAGGTGCGTGGGGAAGCCCTCGCCGAGCAGTTCCGCCAGTTGGCTGTCCGCCAGACCGTTCGCCACAGCGCCTGCGAGCTTCGGCTTGGTAATCATGCCCCACAGGCCGGTTTTGTCCGCCACGGGCCAGGCATCCATTTCGCTATCGCGCACACACTCGGACGCCGCGCCGATCGCCGTCTCCGGCGAGAAAGTCACCGGAGCTTCGCGCATCGCCTGGTCCACCCGGATATGCCGGCCGGGCGACCGCGAGCCGGTGCTCGGCAAGTGCACGCCATCCTGGTACGCCAGCGCCTCGTAGATCGGCTCCTTCTGTAATTTGTAGGAAATGTAGAACGCGATCAGGTTCGAAATCATCAGCGGAACGATGATCGAGTAATCCCTGGTCAGCTCGAAGATCATAATCACTGAAGTCAGCGGCGTGCGGATGATGCCCGCGAACGCCGTTCCCATACCGACGAGCGCATAGGCTCCGGGGCCGGCCGTATAACCCGGAAATAATCCGTGCGCCACGCTGCCCACCGCGCCGCCGATCATCGCCCCGATGAAGAGGCTTGGCCCGAAAATGCCACCCGCGTTGCCAGACCCATAGGCCAGGGCCGTGGCCACCAGCTTGAGCACCGCCAGCGTCACGATCGTCTGGAGGACCAGATCGCCGTGCAACACTTTGTCGACGATGTCATACCCCACGCCCAGAATGCCAGGGACGAAAAACCCCAGCAGACCGCAGCCCAGTCCGCCCGCCACCGGCTGAAACCAGACGGTCCACTTCGGAAACCGTAAAAAGCGCGCGCGAATGGCCAGCAACAGCTTGACGAAGCACACCGAGCCCAGACCTCCCACGAGGCCCAGCGCGCCGTACACCGCGAACTCCACGGGATGAACCAGGTGATAACTGCCGACGTGGAACAGCGGATCGTCGCCCAGCAGCAGGTGCAGCACCATCCACGACGTCGCCGAGCTGAGCACCACCGAGCCCAGCACGGGGGCGTTCATGTCGCCCACAATTTCTTCGAGCGAAAACAGCACCGCGGCAATCGGCGTGTTGAACGCCGCCGCCAGTGCCGCCGAGCAGCCCACCGGCACGAGCGCTTTCACCTGATCCTTGCTGAGCCCCAGCTTCCTCGCGATCACCGACGCGATGCCCGCCCCTACCTGCACCGACGGCCCCTCGCGCCCTAGCGCGATGCCGCTCGCGAGCGACGCCGAGCAGCAAAAGAACTTGCCCACCACCGTGCGAAAGCGGATGTAGCCGTCGTTGATGAACAGCGCGAATTTCGTTTGCGGAATGCCGCTGCCGCGCGCGAACGGGAAGTAGCGATATAGCAGGAAGCCCGTGCCCAGCGAACCGAGCGTCGGAACCAGGATGCGCCGCCAGCCCGCCCCTCCAGCCGGATACATGCGCGCCGCCAGACGCCCGGTGAGCAGAATGAATGCCACCACCACCAGCCCGACCAGCGCGCCGATCACCAGGCTCAGCGCATACGTGAGGTGGTTCTCGGGCCCGCGGAGGTCGTCAATCCACTTCGTTAGTTTTTGTGACCAACGCGGCCGGCCTTCAACCTGCATTTCGCGCCGCGGAAGACAAACTCATCTTCACAGAATAGCGGCTGGGGGAAATAGCGGCAATTTGGAGGATGTCAATGCGCAGGGAGTGCCGCTGCCGATCCTACCGAAACAACCCCGCCGCCAAATAACCGAACGTAGCCCCTAGCGCCGAGCCCGCCACGACGTCGCTCAGGTAGTGCATACCCAGCACGACGCGCGAGGCCGCCACGCTCGCGGCGCAGAATAACAGCACGGGCAATGCGGCGGGATAAAACGTGCCCAGCGAAACCGCCACGGCGAACGCAGTGATCGAATGGCCGGAGGGAAAGGAAAACTGATCCGGCGGCAGAACCGTCGCCCAGCAATGCGGCTCAATCGCGCAGGGCCGTTTACGGCCAACCGTTCGCTTCAGCACTTTGAAACTACAGATGCCGGCAACTACGGCTAACGCAGCCGCCCCCAACGCCGCGTGACTCGACGCATCATTTGTCGCCAGCACCGCGAACGCGCAGCACCACCACAGCCAGCCATCGCCCGCGCGCGTCGCGGCCAGCATCCACACGCGAAACCATCGCGGCGGACGCCAGCGATTCAGCCGGTGCATCAGGAAACGATCCGGCCGTGAAAGGTTTGACGCCGCCCGGGTCAGATTCATGAGCCCACTTCCTCCGGACACTCCCGCGGCTCCATCCAGCTCGGGCCGTAGACCGCAGGCAGCGGCCGGCACACCCGCGGCGCCCAGTGCGATACGAACGCAAACTCACGCACGCAATTCGCCAGCGTGACGACAGGCACTAGCGCCGCCAGCGGCAGCAGTGGCAGCGTCCACCGGTTCTCGCGCATCATGGCCAGGCCCAGTTCCCAAACCGCGCGCGTCAGCTTCCAGTAGCCGCCCGATTCGCCGTGCAATGTGGCCCGGCCCGCGCGCAAACCATCCAGGAACTCGCGCTTGCTCCGCGCTCCGTTCACTTGCGTATAGGTGCGGCCCAGCGCCGCCAGCGTGTGTGCGTCGCTGCCACCAATCCCAGCCTTGCCCCAGTTCTCCGCCAGGTCCACGGCCCGGCGATTGTTCAACGCCGGAATCTGCCCGTTGAGAACTTCCATCCCCGGAAAGTGGCGCGCGAACAGCGTAAAGTCATCGCCCGTCCGCCGCCCGGTCAAGCTCGAGTAGACATGATTGATGGTGTAGAACAGCCCCTGCTCGCCGAGGTAGGCGCTCAGAGCGGGCAGGTCTTCCCGCCGCCGTTGAATTTCGATGTGATGCCGTTCTTCGATGTCGTAGACGCCGACGTGCAACTCCGTGCCGCCGGGCGTGAGGGCCGTGACCTCTTCACTCAAGAAGAAATCGGGATGGCGCCGCAGCGCTTCCACGGCGTCAATGGAATCGTGATCCGTAACCGTTACCAGATCCATGCCGCGCCCCTTGAGAGTTTCGTAGAGTGGCTGCGGTTCACTGTAACTTTCGCGGCATACACGGTTCAACACGGGCACGGTACACATGCCCGAGTGGCGAGTATGGACGTGCAGATCGCATCGCATACTCTCTTCTTACAGGAGCTTGTGTTTCAGCTTTATGACGTGTTGAAGACATTATTGACAAGAATTGTTTCAAACAGGGATTACGGACCGTGGCGAGTTAACCTAAGTATCGTAAAATCAGGTCAAAAGTTAGGTTCCAGGTGGTGCCTGACATCTACTCCCTTGACCAGGAAGAGGGTATCTTCGGCGATGTTCGTGGCGTGGTCCGCAATGCGCTCCAGGTGCCGGGACACCAGAATCAGGTCCAGCGCCTGCGGAACCGCATCGGGTTCTTCCTGCATAAAGGAAATCAGCTCGCTGTGAATCGAGTCTCGCAAACGGTCCACCGTGTCATCGGAAAGTAACACGCCCCGCGCCAGTTCCGGCTCCCGCTTCACGAATGCGTCCAGGCTCTTCCGCACCATGGATTCCACCGTGCGCGCCATCTGCGGAATGTCGATGAGCGGTCTCACCGGTGGCCGGTTCATCAGGGCGATGGCGCGTTCGACGATGTTCACCGCCAGGTCGCCCATCCGTTCCAGGTCCGTATTGATCTTGATCGCCGCGGTGAGAAAGCGCAGATCCTTGGCCATGGGCTGTTGCAGCGCCAGCAGGCGCACCGCCAGTTCGTCGATCTCGATTTCCAGGTGATTGATGCGGTCCTCATTGCCCAGCACCTGCTGGGCCTGTGCTTCACTCCGCTCGGTCAGCGCCAGAATGCTGGTGTGAATGGCAGACTCCACCAGGGTGCCCATCTCGAGCAGCCGCCCTTGCAAGTCCTCCAGCTCTTCAATAAAGTGGCGCAAATGCTTTTCCTCGATCGTAGTCCGTCAGCCTCGCGCCACTCATCCCAGTGCGGGCCGCACAACCGAACGGCGAATATCGACTCCTTTAGCAAGGAATATCACATCTTCGGCGATGTTCGTGGCATGATCGGCGATGCGTTCCAGGTTTCGCGCCACAAAGATCAAGTCCACCGCGCCGGGAACCAGCGCCGGTTCGTGCTGCATCAAGTCAACCAGTTCCGTATATACCTTGTCGCGCAACGCGTCCACCTCGTCGTCGGCGGGCAGAATGGTTTGCGCCAGGTCCGCGTCCACCTTGACGAACGCGTCCAGACTCCGCAACAACATGCTTTGCACCAGTGCCGCCATTTTCGGGATATCGATCAGCGGTTTCACCGGAGGCCGGTTGATCAGGTCGATAGTGCGTTCCGCGATGTTTACGGCGAGATCCCCCATCCTCTCCAGGTCGGTGTTGATCTTCAGCGTGGCCGTCAAAAAGCGGAGGTCCCTGGCCACGGGCTGGTTGAGCGCCAATAGCCGCGTCGTCCTGGCATCCACCTCCACTTGCATCAGGTTGATAGCCGGTTCGTCGCGCATCACGGCCTTGGCGAGTTCCTTGTCGCGCTCCACGAGCGAGTCCACACTGTGGCGAATGGACGACTCGACCATCGAGCCCATTTTTAGCAGCAGTTCGTTCAATTCTTCGAGCTCTACGCTGAAGTGGCGCAATGCCATATTTTCCTATCCGAACCGCCCTGTGATGTAATCCTCAGTCTCCTTGGTCGATGGGTTTTTGAAGATCACTTCGGTTTGATCGAATTCGATCAATTTGCCCAGCAAGAAGAATCCAGTGTTATCCGCCACGCGCGCCGCCTGCTGCATATTGTGCGTGACGATGACGATCGTGCAGTCATCCTTAAGGGTGAACAACAGATCCTCAATTTTGGCCGTGGCGATCGGATCCAGTGCCGAGCAAGGCTCGTCGAGCAGCAGCACTTCCGGGTCCACCGCGAGCGCCCGCGCAATGCACAGCCGCTGCTGCTGGCCCCCGGAAAGCGCGCCGGCCGATTCATGCAGCTTGTCCTTCACTTCCTCCCAAAGCGCCGCTCGCCGCAGACTCTTCTCCACCACTTCGCGCACCGAGACGCCCCGCGAAAGCCCGTTGACGCGAACGCCATAAGCCACGTTATCGAAAATCGACTTCGGAAATGGATTCGGCCGCTGAAAGACCATGCCCACTCGCCGCCGCAGGTTGGTGACGTCCAGCGATAGAACATCCTCACCGTCCAGCGTAATCCTGCCGTCAATGCGCGTGTGGCGAATGGTCTCGCAAATCCGGTTCAGGGTCCGCAAAAACGTTGACTTGCCGCATCCCGACGGACCGATCAGCGCCGTAATTTTGTTGGTGTAAAAGTTGAGCGAAACGTCGTATAGTGCCCGGTAACTGCCGTAATAAAAGCTCAGAAGTTCGGTAGAGAGCTTGATGGTCTCCGCGGGCTTGGGCACCGAGCCAGAAGCGATAACAGGCTCTTGTTTAGTCGACCCCACGATAGTCTCTGCCTCCGGTGCGCTACTCATTATGGCAAATCCCCATCGGCGCTACCTTGCGTGCGAGGTTCGCGCGAGAACCTGCCGGGCTGTGACGTTAACAACCAGGACCAGCGAGAGCAAGACGAACCCCGCAGCCCATGCCTGGCGATGCCAGTCGTCATATGGCGATTGCGCGTAATGGTAAATCATTACGGGGAGCGCCGCGGTTGGCTTGTTCCATCCCGGGCTCCAGAACGTGTTCCCGAGGCTGGTAAACAGCAACGGGGCCGTCTCGCCGGCGACCCGGGCCAGGTCCAGCATCATACCGGATAGAATTCCTTTAATGGCCGCTGGAATCACGACAGTGGCAATGGTTCTCGCCTTGCTCGCTCCCAGGGCCATCGCCCCTTCGCGCAGGCTTTGCGGCACACTGCGGAGAAACTCCTCGGTAGTCCGCAAAGCGATCGGCACCATCATGACACCCAGCGCCAGCCCACCAGCAAAAGTCGAAAAATGGCCCATGCGCGCCACCACAACTGCATACGCGAAGATCCCGATCACAATGGAAGGCACGCCATTTAGAAGGTCCGTCATATAGCGGACCATGGACGGAAAGATTCCCGTTCCGAACTCCGCCAGATAAACTCCGCCCAGGAATCCGAATGGCACCCCTATCAGTATCGCGAGAAGTAGTAATTTGCCGCTGCCGACAATGGCGTTGGCCATACCGCCGCCCGATTCGCCCACCGGAACAGGCAACTTCGTAAAGAAATTCATGGTTAAGTAACGGGTACCGTTCCAGAACAGATACCCGAGGATGATGAACAGAACGCCGACGATGAAGACCGTACACGCGCCGGTCAGGCTGAGCATCACGGCATTCACGATTTTGCGGCGTCGCGACATGTTTATTTTGCGATTCTGGCGCCGGTGGTAAGAATCATAAATCTCGCCAAGCCGTTTATAATGATGGTGATAGCGAACAGAACCAAGCCCAGCTCAATGAGTGCACTGATATACATGTCGCTGGTGGCCTCGGTGAATTGATTCGCGATCACCGATGCAATCGAGTCGCCGGGGCTAAGCAGTGAGGCTTGCACCTTGGGCGTATTGCCAATCACCATGGTGACCGCCATAGTTTCTCCCAAGGCACGCGCCAGCGCCAGAAAGATCGAACCGTAAATACCTCTGCTCGCATGCGGTACGACGACTTGCCAGGTGGTCTCCCATTTCGTCGCACCAAGCGACAGAGCGGCCTCCCTCTGATCCACCGGCACCGCCAGTAGCACCTCTCGCGACACCGAGATAATGAAGGGCACGATCATTACGGAAAGCACGACGCTGGCGGAAAACAGGCTTACGCCATAGAAGGGGCCGCTAAAAATGGGAAGGACGCCCAGGACGCTCTTCAGCGCCGGCACGACCGCTGACTCCAGGACTGGCACGAGCAGGAAAATGCCCAGCAGACCATAGATAACACTGGGGACGGCCGCCAACAGCTCGATCAGAAACGTCAAGGTGTCCGAGATACTGGGAAGGGCCATCTCGGAAAGAAAGATGGCGGCCCCGAGGCCGATCGGAACCGAGATCAATAGCGACACAAACGAAGTCACTACCGTTCCGAACATGAACGGGACAGCGCCGTATTCCTCTCTTGCGGGATCCCAGGTACTGCTGAAAATGAAATTCCACCCGAACTTCTGGCGGGACAGCACCGAACCGGTCCAAAGTTCGTAAACCAGCAGGCAGGTAACCAGGAAAATGCTAGCCGCGCAGACCAATGTCAGAGTGTACGCAAGCTGGTCGCCTGCCCGAAGCCTGGCCGCGAATTTGCTCACACGAGAACGCGGCAGGACTGTTGGGGCGGCACTCATTAACGAAAGCTTGTTCGGTGTGGAAATCTAATGTTACATCTCCTGGCTAAGCTTTACCGTGAACCTTGGCAATCGCCTTTTCTTCCTTTGTGACAACCGCTTTGGGAAGAGGCGCGAACTCCAGCGGTTCGGTGAGCTTCTGGCCAGGGCCCAGCATCCAATGCAGAAAACCGGTGATCACTCCCAACTTCTGTTTGTCCGCGATCTCCGTGGGGATCAACAGCCAGGTGAAGCTACAGATAGGGTAGGCCGTCTTGCCGGACGGGTTGGTGATGGAAACCCGGAAATCATCCGGCATTTCGACGCCCGCTGCCGCCGCCGTCACCGAAGCCAGGGACGCCTTGATAAAGGCTCCGGAACTGTTGCGAACGCGGCCGAACGTCATCTTGTTTTGCACCGCATAGAGCAACTCGACATACCCGATCGAGTTGGCCGACTGCTTGACCTGCCCTGCCACGCCCTCATTTCCTTTGCCGCCAAGTCCAACAGGCCAGTTGAGCGCCGAGTTTTTGCCGACGCGTGACTTCCACTCATCGCTAACCTTCGACAGATAATCGGACCATACGTAAGTCGTTCCGCTCCCGTCGGAACGATGCACAACGATGATATCGGAGCTTGGCAGTTTTACCTTAGGATTGAGCTTGGTGATCGCGGGATCGTTCCATTTCGTGATTTTTCCGAGGTAGATGCCAGCCAGCGTCTCCGATGTAAAATCCAACTCGGCAGTCACTCCCGGAATATTGTAAGTTGGGACGACGGCGCCCAAGACGGTCGGGAAGTGCAAAACGTCGCAGCCACGCTTGTCGTGAAAAGCCTTCAATTGCTCGTCGGTCATGGGACCGTCGCTCGCGCCGAAGTCGACGGTGCCTTCGGTCACCTGGCGGATGCCGCCACCCGATCCAATGGACTGGTAGTTGATCTGAATGTCGGCATGGAGCTTGTGGTAATCATCGAACCACTTGGAGTACATAGCGTTCGGAAAGGTGGCGCCCGCACCGGTCAGCGAGAGCTGACCGAATGCGGGAAGCGCCAGAAAACCAACCGCCGCGAAGACAGCTAGGCAGTTTCGTCGAATCATATTAGTTCCTCCGTCAGACAGTTGGCCGAAGACCCTACTTACCCATCGTGGGCGCGGAGCCGGGGAGTACGTAGCGAAGATCGGCGAAAATCATACTGCTGTGCGCATTGTTTGCCGATGCCGTCGACGGCACTACGAACGGATTGCGGGTGAGATACGAGTACTGCAAGATGAGCTGCAAAGCGCCGAACTTCGGATCCTTCCAAAAGGTCTGGGTCAGGCCGAAAGACGGCTCCTGGATAATGCGATTCTGGGTCGCACCGGAGCCAGGGTATCCCCAACCGACGGGCTTTTTGGTGGCGGGGTCGATGGTGTAGTCCTTCCGACTCTCGACGCCGCCGTAGTAGGCGTACAGCAGAGCAGAACCGATCTGGTACTCAAAGCCGTCAACCGTCGAGGCGGCATGCACCGGCGAGAGGCTGCCATCGGCGCGCACAATCACGTCCGGGGCTTGGCCGAAGATGTAGCGGCCGCCGCCATCACTGAAGAAGTTGTTGCTGATGATGTGCAGTCCTTTGAGGATCTCAAAATTGAAGTTGATCGAGCCGCCATAGCCGTGCGAATCGTAATTATTGCCGTTGGCTGGGTTGTAAACCTTGAAGGTCCGGTACAGCCCCGCGATCTCGATGTGCTGGTGGAGGCCGTTGGAGGTCTTCGGATCGAAGGCGACCTTTCCAATAATATCGGGATGGACGTTGGGTACGGTGAGCGTAGTACCTCCGTTGTCCAACTCTGTGCCATAGGCCGTCGACAGCGCGGAGGGAAGCGTTACGGCGCCGCTGCCGTTGGTGCCACCGATATATTGCTCGGCGCTTTCAAATGACAAGCCCGCGGCGATAGTGCTGGTGGGGTGAACAATGATGCGGAACTGCGGCTGGCGGGCCCACGTGAGACCCAACTGGTAATTCGTATCCATGAGCTGGGAATAAAAGATGTCCGAAGGCAGAGCCGACAAGCCGTCACGATTCGGCGTCAGGAAACTCCAGGACTGGCCGGCCAAGATCTCGATGCCGCTCTTCTGCACATCGACCCAGTACAGCCGCATGCGAAGGGGGTCGCTATTACTAGTGATGGGGAGATTGGTGGGGGCGGATCCCAGGAAGTCAGACTCCATGTAAGCGAGAACCTTGGCGCCATGGACATTCGCATCCACGCGGATACCAACGCGGGAGTTCTGCGCACTTTCGCGGAACTCGGTCAGCTTTCCGAGCGTGGCATTGTTATAGGGGATGCCGCCGAAGTTCGTACCGATGCCGCTACCCACGTCGGTAGTACGGAAGACGGTGGTGAAATCCATGAATCCGACGGGCGTGATAGTGGCATCGCCAATATGAAACTGCAAGGGCGAAGCGGCGTTATCGGATTGCGCAGAGTTGCCAGCGATGGGCGGAAGCGCCGGCGGGGGAGCCGAGGGCGGCAGAATAGGAGTGGTGCTGGCCACTTCACCGAGGCTACGAACGCCGGTGGAGGGCGTGGGAGCCGAAGTTGCGGCCGGAGCCGCCGGCTGGCTCGCCTGGATGAGCTTTCGCTGCTCCTGCAATGCCAGGCGCAATTCCTCGATCTGGCGCTGCTGTTCAGTGAGTTGTGATTTCAGTTGATTGATTTCTTGCTGGCCCGTCGCGGCCGGTTGCGCCGCCTGGGTTTCAGGGCCGTCCGCTGCGATGGATTGGAACGCGACGGCGAAGGCAAGGAAGAAAAGTTGGTTTGTGCGTCGAAGAGTCATAGTTATCACGATGTCGTTTTTTTTCAGGCAAGGGCGCAATTAGGCCCAGGCCTGGGCAATGCCAATTCACAAGTGGAAAACGCTGAAGCAGAAGAATACCTTGGGCTGAGTTATGTTTTGATGAATCAATGGTTACAACCGCGTTAAATCCTGAGTATGAACGCTAGTATGATGCAACTAGAAGGCCTGCGGAGGATCGCAAAATCGGGTGATACTGGCCGTTTAGAATGTTCGCCGTTAGCCTGGCGTTATGGTGGCGTTAGGATGCTGAGGGGCCCACATCGGGGATCGATGTCTCCGTCCCGGCTTTGGAACAGGGCAGGGTGATGCTGAAGAGAGTTCCCTTGCCGAGTTCGCTTTCTACGGTGACGCGCCCGTTCATGCGTTCGAGGACGTGCTTGACGATGGAGAGGCCTAGGCCGGTGCCGCCGACGGCGCGTGAACGGGCTTTATCGACGCGGTAGAAGCGCTCGAAAATGCGTGACAGATCGTCCGATGGAATGCCAATGCCAGTGTCAGCGACAGTGATGCTGACCTGGCGATCGGGAAGACGGGCGATCCGGATGCGCACTTCGCCCGAAGGCCGATTGAACTTGATGGCGTTGTCGATCAGGTTGACCAGGGCCTGTTCGAGGCGGATCCTCGATCCGGAGACGCAGGCGTCTTCAAGGGCATCGCTGACGAGTTTGACCCCACGGACCCGGGCTTCGGATTCGACGGTGCGGAGAGCGCTTTCTAGCACGCTGCAGACGGAGAACTGTTCGGGCTCGGCGGGCTCGGCTCTACCGGATTCCAACTCGGAGAGAACCAGGAGATCCGAAGCGATGTTGTTGAGGCGGGCGGCTTGGGCTTTGATGATCTCGAGAAAATTACGATTGTTTTCGGGGTCTTCGAGCGCGCCCTCCAACAGCGTTTCAGCATAACCTCGGATCGCGGCGAGCGGCGTGCGGAGCTCGTGGGAGACGTTGGCGACGAAATCCTTACGGACGCGTTCGAGGCGCTCGAGATCGGTAATATCGTGCAGCACAGCGATGGCGCCCCAACGGGAGGAAACCGAGAGCGGCGCGGCCTGCACCTCGAAAGAATGACCGTTGGCGGCGGGCAGCAGCAGGCGCCGTTTGAGCGGCGTTTCCGATACGAGGACCTGGGAAAGCATATCGAGCAGGCCGGCGTCGCGCACGACTTCGAGCAGCGGCGCGCGCTGGGGTACGGGCACTGGGATGCCCGCGACGCGAGCGAACGACTCGTTACAGAAAGTGATGCGCATGTGCTGGTCAACGGCAAGCACACCTTCCACCATGCTGGAGAGGATGGCTTCGCGGCGCGCGGACTCGAGACTCAGCCGATCGAGCGAATCACGCATCTGGGCGGCCATGCGGTTGAGAGAACGGGCGAGGGCGCCGAGCTCATCGTCGGCATCGGGCGCGAAGTCAGGCAGGGCGCGGGTCTCGACGAGATGCTCGGCGAAGGATTGGAGATGGCGGATGCGGCGGGTGAAGCGATCGGAAAAAGCATACGCGACGACCATAGCCAATAGCAGCGCAACTACGGAGTTTGCGAACAAGAACCAGCGCAACCCGCCGACTGCTGCGTCGATCTCCTGAAGGGGAACAGCGAGACGAAGGATGAAGCCGGGCGTGCTGTCGCGTGGAAAGCCAATAGCTACATAGCAAAGATCGTGGCCTAAGGCGGTGCTGTGACGAATAGAGGCGACGACGCGGCCGGCGCGGGCCTGCACGATTTCGGGAAGGGCGGACTGGTTGTCCATGCTGTCGGCGTCGCGATCGGAGTCGGCGAGGACGGAGCCCTGGGGGTCTACCAGGGTGATGCGCGCCTGTACGCGCGCGGATACTTGCTTAGACCAATCTTCCAATTGAGCCGTCGCGACGCCAGGGACCTCACCAACCAGGATGCGGGCCTGCGCGGTGAGACGCTGCTCGACGTTCCGCGTTTCGCGGCGGGCGATGTAAGTGGTGAGGAAAGAATCGAGTACCAAAAGGGGGGCAGCGATCAGACAGAAGGCGCTGAGGAGGAGTTTGCGGAAAAGCGGGCTTCGAAAGACAGCCACGGGTTTGGATGTTGCCATGAATAGCAGGCCGGATGCCGGAGTCTGGTTCGCATTGTAACATTGCCCGCGGCGCGGTCAGGCAGAATGGGCGGAGCCGCGCAGCGTCTTGTTGGCGCGCCAGGTTTCCCAATCGCGCGCAATAGCGTCGACCATGTCCGTCGAAGCGCGGTGCAGCCAGTTGCGTGAGCGCGCGCGGAGATCCTGGAGAATGGCGTTAGCCGCTTTGCGCGTGCCGAGGTGCACGTTGGCCGTTTCGAAACCCATGGCGTGCAGGAGGCGGGTTTCGTCACGCTGCTTGGGCATGGAGGCAAGCTCGACGCGGGAGCAATCGGGCGCGAGGCGGCGGATTAGCCAGCGGCCTTTGCGGTGAACGAAGGGATCGATGGAGCGGACGGAACGCTCGATAATTTCCTCGTAGTAGATGGCCGCAGATTTGGCGCCCTGGGCAAAGGCGGCCGCGGAAGGCGCGAGCGCCTTGGCCTCGCGGGCGATTTTACCACCATGAAACTCGGCGACGGCGACGTAGCGTTCCCTACCCAGACTGCCCAACCCGGCGATGCGATGAGCGACGCGGTAACGGAGACCTTTCGCGGGCAGCAGTTTGTCGATGGCTTTTCGCGCGCTGGCGGGCACGCGCGCCTCGGTTGGTAGAGCCTCGAGTTTTGCCCAGTAGCGCTCGGGATCGCGCAGAACACCGGTGACCATAGAGCGCAGCCAAGGGTGATGCTCCTCGAGGACGAAGGCGCGGCCGCCGGAAGTGAGGCCTTCCTGGTAGCCGGCGAGGATGGCGTCGCAAGCATCCTTGACCTCGATGCGCAGGCGCGCGCCCTTGATGGCGAGGTGGGCGCTGGCGCCAAGGCGAACGAGATCGACGGTGTAAGGGTAGCGCCAGACTTCGTCGAAATCATTAATGCCCCAAACGAGGCGGCCTTCGATATCACGCCACGTACCGAAGTTTTCGACGTGCAAGTCGCCGACGCCAAGCACGACGGGAGCGGTTTCACAGTCAGGGCAAACCTCAGGCCAGTGCTGCATCCAGCGATAAAATGTGGCGCGCAGGAACAGGAAAGGATCCTGAGCCATGGCTTCGTGCTTGTGATCGAGATCGGCATCGATCAAGGGGATCTTTTTCCCGAGCCACTGTTCGTAGCGCCGGGTGGCTTTAGCGATGTTCACGGCGGACCTCGTTTCTCGCGAAACGCGACAGATAATCCGTCCACAAGTGTTCCTGGCCGTCGGCGTCCACGGTTTGCTCCCAGAAGCGGTACAGCTCGGCAATCTTCGCAGACATACGATGTTTCAGAAAAGCGCGGAAACGTGGCCGCATCTTGCCGAGCATTTCGGCGGTAGCGGCACAATCGTTGATTTCCCCGAGACGGGTCTGTACTTCGCGCAAAAGCGCGAGGCGGCGATCGAGACCGGGGCCATAACACGGGCGGAACAACTCGAGCGTATAGCGAAAGCGCTTGGTTTCGAGACGGAAGCGGTGCAGAGTGCGGGAGGAGGATTCGGTCCGGCACATGGCGCGGCCGTCGCGGAAGTACGCCCGTGCCACTTTTGGCAATTCGCGAGCGGCATTTTCGGCCGCGGCCTCTGCGGCGTTCCACACGATCGGTTTCGCTTTAGCCATGACTATATTCCCAAGCGGGCGCCCCAGCGGCGCGATACGTCGCGGCGGCCCCAACGTGCGAGCAAGCGCTGCAGTTCTGCGTGGGACTCCCGGCCTTCCTGACGCAAGCGGAGTGTGAGGGCAGGATCGGCAGGCAGACCGGATTTCTCGAACAACTCCAAGACGATGTCACGATTGCGGATTTCGCCGGCGATTTGCATGATCTTGTGGAGGCGCGCGCGAATTTTCTTGGCCTGACCGCGCGGGAAGAACTGCTGAAACGCGACGAGGCACTGCTGAAAGCGGCGAATAGAGACGCGAAGATCGTGGATGGAATCAGGATCGCGGAGGCGGGCGGCGCGATTCATACAAAATGCCAGGCGGCGCAGCAGCAGCGCGCCACGCTCGCGGGCGTACTCCGGCATCGTCATCGTAATCTGCTCAAGATGATTTCACGGCCGTAGATCTCACGGAAGGTCTCGGCGGTGTGCTCGACGGCCCATTGTTCGAGATCAGTATCGCTTTCCGCCCCGAGGGTGAGAATCACCTGGCCATCGCGGACGGAGCAGTCGAGGGATTCGACGCGCTCGGCATGGCTGCGATCGAGGTTGTCGGCGATGCGCAACAAAGGGATCAGCAGCAGGAGTGAGCGCCGCTCCTCGCTATTGAGCGCATAGAAGTGGTCGTGGCTCGCGGCGGGCATGGACTTGCGGTGAAAGCGGCAGAGGTTGGCGATCAACACGCGTTCGCGATCGGTGAATCCGGGCAAATCGGAATTTGCCACGAGATAGTAGGAGTGCTTGTGATGGCGAGACTCACTGACGTAGTGGCCAACATCGTGCAGATAGGCGGCGGCTTCGAGCAGTTTTCCGTTCGCCGGGGCGAGACCATGCAGAGAGTGCAGCGAGGTGAACAATCGATTGGCCAGGTACGCGACCTTGCGGGCATGGGGCAGCAAGACGCCGTAGCGGCGGGCCATGGTTTCGACGACACGGCGCTGGTCACGATCGAGCTCGGAGAGCTCGCGTCCGACGCCACGCTGCACGAGATCGGCAATGATGCCGTCGCGCAATCCGGCAGCCGAGTAATAGAGCGAAGGCATTGGCAAGTTCCGAAGGAAGCGCAGCAGGACGGCGGTGCCGGGGATGATGATTTCGGCACGGCGGGGACCGATGCCGGTGATTTTGCGACGGCCGTCGAGGCTGCGTGAACACAGCTCGCGGTAGAGCTGGCGGATTTGAGCCACGGAGGCGCGGAGGCGATCGGCCTGATCCACTTTAGAACCGGAGATGTGGTGAATCGCGCTCACCAACGCCGAAGCGGTGCCGGACGTGGCGATGAGGCGCTCCGAGCGCTTGACACCCATTCGGCGGATGGCGGGGGCGAGTTTCTCGTCGATGTATTCCTCCATGCGGTGAAGTTGCTGGGTGGTGGGAGGATCGTCTTTCAGGAAAACTTCCGTGAGGCGCACGGCCCCAAGAGGTTTGGAGACCGCCTCCTTCACGTGCCCGAATTCGCTGAGGATGATTTCGGCGCTGCCGCCGCCCACGTCAATGATGAGCAGGCGATGCTTGGGATGAGGCCAACGGCTCTGCACGCCGAGGTGGACCAGGCGGGATTCTTCCTGTCCGGAAATGATTTCGACGGGCGCGGCGATGGCTTCAGAGGCGCGGGCCAGGAATTCGCTCTGATTGCCGGCGTCGCGAATGGCGCTGGTGGCGACGGCGCGGACGCCGATGACGTCCAACTTTCGATACTGTTGCGCCATGCCGGTTAAGACGCGGCAAACCAAGGCGATAGCCTCGGCGCTGACTCTGCCGGTGCGAAAAACACTTTCGCCGAGGCGCGTGACCTGGCGATCGGACGCAAGGATTTTGATGGGTGCTCCCGGAGTGACCTCGGCCGCCTCCATGCGGAGGGAGTTGCTGCCGATGTCGATCGCGGCGTAACGGGGCATATAGACGTTATAATAAATAGCACGCTTCCCCTGGTATGCCATCTCTGAAACCGAACCGCCTAAAAGGAAAACTCCTGGTAGTAGAGGGAATCGACGGCTCTGGAAAATCTACACAAATTCTCTTGCTGAGCCACTGGTTGCGATCACAGGGCTATGCTGTGGCGTTCAGTGAGTGGAACTCGTCACCGTTGGTGCAGGCAACGACGCGACGCGGCAAGAAGAAAGAGATGTTCACGCCGACGACGTTCAGCCTGATCCACGCAACGGATTTTGCGGACCGGATGGAGCGCTACATCCTTCCACTGCTGAAGTCCGGTGCCATTGTGTGCGCGGACCGATACGCATTCACGGCGTTTGCTCGCGACGTGGCGCGAGGCGTGAGCCGCCGGTGGGTACGGAATCTTTACAGCTTCGCGACGCGGCCGAATTTGAGTTTCTACTTTCGGGTCCCGCTGGACGTGGCGATCGGGCGCATTCTTGGAGGCCGCGACGCGATCAAGTATTACGAAGCGGGAATGGACCTGGGGCTGAGCCGGGATGTGGAAGAAAGTTTTCGAATCTTCCAAGGCCGGATTCTGGACGAGTACGAGGCCATGGCGCGTGAGGTGGGCTTTCACATCATCGACGCGACGCTTTCTATTGAAGAACAACAGAAACAGATGCGGGAGATCGTGGTGCGCGAACTAGGTGTGAGCTTGAAAAATGGCGCTCTACGCATTCCGACGGGTGAGATCCACGCGATTGAAGCAGCCGCTTCAGTTCTATAGCGAACCGCTGCCCGGGGTGGACTCGGCCGAGCTGCACGGGAAACTGATCGTGATCGAGGGGCCGGATGCCGTCGGGCGGACGACGCAGATCACGATGCTGCGGCAATGGCTGGAGCAAGAAGGCCACGCGGTAATGGATACCGGGATGGCGCGCGGAGCGTTAGCCGGCAAGGGCATCAAACAGGCGAAAGACGGGAACACACTCGGCCCGCTGACGATGACCCTGTATTACACGACGGACTTCGCCGACCGTCTGGAAAATGAAATCGTTCCGGCGCTGCGGGCGGGGTTTGTAGTGCTGACGGACCGTTACATCTTCTCCATCATGGCGCGCGCGATGGCGCGGGGCGAGGACCGGCGATGGATCGACCAGGTAACTGGATTCGGCCTGGTGCCGCACGCGGTCTACTATTTGCGGGCGGATGTGAAACAACTGGTGTCGCGGGTGGTATTGGGCCGCGGCGCGTTTGACTACTGGGAAAGCGGCATGGACATGCGCTTCGGCGACAACATGTTCGACAGCTTTGTGCGGTACCAGACGCGGCTGATCCGGGCACTGGACGCGATGGCGAAAAAATACAACTTTGTCACCGTGGACGCCGGCCGGACGCCGGATGTGATTTTTCGCGATCTGCAGGAGCACATCTCAAACCTGGAAATCAAGAAAACGCGCAATGCATTCCGGGTCAACGGAGCGGCCCATACGCACTCTGTCAGCCGTGTTACGCAAGCGAGGAAACAGTAGCGCGTGCGGATCTACATCTTGCGGCACGGGATTGCGGAGGATGCACCAGCGGGCGGCGCCGACGCCGATCGTGCTTTGACTCAAGAGGGCAAGCAAAAACTGCGCAGCGTACTGGACCGCGCGCGGCGGGCCGGCGCATGCCCGTCCATCATTCTGACGAGCCCGCTGAAGCGTGCAGTGGAAACGGCGGAGATGGCGGCATCCATTCTGGACGTTGCCGACGACTTAGTCCGGACGAATGCGCTCTCGCCATCCGGTTCGCCGGAGCGAGTGTGGAAAGAAATCCGCGCACGGAAAGACGACGAAGTTCTGATTGCCGGCCACGAACCCCTGTTGAGTACGCTCGTAGCATTTCTACTGGGATGCGACGCGCTCATGGTCCGCATGAAGAAGGGAGCATTAGTTTGCGTGGACGTGGAGGACGAGGGCACTCAACCGCACGGCATGCTGAACTGGATGCTGATTTCGAAACTGGCGGGACACTAGTGGCGCGTTGCTAGCCTGCGGCGCGGAACGTCCACAGGGCCTGATGCTCGGACGCAGGCAGACTCGCTAAGGCATTCTGCACCTCGTTCAGCATGAGTTGCACAGACGTGGCGTTTTGAATACTCACAGCAGAACAGGCCTTCCATTGCGCGACGGCTCTCTCATGCGCTGCTTGCGCTTTGGAGCGAGCATCGCTCGCGTGCTGCAATCTGCCGGCGGAATAGGCGGCGGAAGAAATTCTGGTGAATGTCATCGCCAGCTTCAAGTCGTTTTCCACAACATCCAGCATCTGCTTGCCGGCACTCAGGGCCGACTGCTTTGAAGGCAACTCGGTCATAGCCCAATAAGTCTATCCTATTTTTGCCGTGCTGGATATCACTGGAAGCATATACGCAGCTTAAACGCTAGGAGACGCGAGACGGAACTCGCACGGTCAAAGACAGCTCGATGGCGCGGAACAACTCCCGGGGGTGCAAAGGTTTGGTGACATACTCGTCGATGCCGGCCCGTTCGCACCGTTCGCTGTCCCCGTTGGCCGCATACGCAGTGATGGCGACGATGGGGATATGACCGCCGGCGCTCTGTTCCCGCCGGCGAATCTCGGCAGCGCACTCAAAGCCATCCATGAGCGGCATCTGGATATCCATCAAGACGAGATCGAATGTCTCCCGTCCGAGCGCGGCCAAGGCTTCGCGTCCATTGGGAACCACTGTGACAATGTGGCCACGGCTCTGAAGTAACCGGGACGTGATCTTTTGATTGATGAGATTGTCTTCCGCCAGCAAAACGCGCCAGCATGAAAGACTGGCGGCATGATTTGCGGGCGAGGTGGAAGGCTCCGTATCCGATAGTGGCGCGGCGGTCCGAAACTCGGCCGTGAAACGGAAAACGCTGCCCTTTCCGGGCTTGCTCTCGACGGAGATTTGGCCGTTCATCAGCGCCACGAGGCGCGAAGAGATCGTCAACCCGAGTCCGGTGCCGCCGTAGCGGCGAGTGTTGGAACCATCGGCTTGGCGGAACGCTTCGAAGATCAGATCGAGCTTGTCGGCGGGAATCCCGACGCCGGTGTCGCAAACTAAGAAATCTAGGCGAGCTGTGTGACCTTGCCGCCGGTCAAGCCGGACGCGGATACTAATCGATCCTCCATCCGTGAATTTCACGGCGTTGTTCAGGAGATTCAAAAGAACCTGCCGCAGGCGGATCTCATCTCCGATGAGGGCATCGGGCACATCCGGAGCGACTTCGACGTTGAGGTCCAGGCTCTTCTGGTCGGCACTAGACTGGATGGCGCCCACGGAACCTTTCAGGCACCGGTGGAGGGAAAACTCGGCCGGCCGCAAGTCCAGAAGGCCACCTTCGATGCGGGAAAAATCGAGAACGTTGTTCAGCAATCCCAGCAGGGATTCGGCGGAGTTCTTGGCGACGATCAGACATTCACGCTGCTCGCGCGAGAGGTCGGAATCGAGAACGAGGTCGGTCATGCCGAGAACACCATTCATGGGAGTGCGAATCTCGTGACTCATGTTCGCCAGAAACTCGCTCTTGAGGCGCGTCGCTTCGTTTGCAGTCTCCAGCAAAACTCCCAGTTCGGTATTCTTTTGCTCGAGCTGCGCGGTCTGTGTTTTGACCTGCCGGCGCAGAAGGAGAACCCATCCCACCGCGACGATGGCGACCATCATCACCAGGCCAAACGACCACAGTACGCGGGAGAGTGTCCACAAAGGGGCACGGTGCACGACGACGATGTCTTCCGGCGAGCGGATCAGGAGCTGAAAGGACTGCGGCTCGTGATATCCTCCACCGGTTTCGACGATGATACAGATGCCGGTGATACGCAGATCGCTGCCTTCATCGATCGACTCGACCAGAGAATCCCTCTCGGATTCCTCGATCTGGGCGTTGAAGAGGCGGCTGCCGACTCTTAACGCGAGCAGCTCGCCTTGGGAAACTCTGGAAAGCGTCACGAGCTTCGCCTCGACTTCAACGAGCGTGTTATCAAGTTCGCCAGTGAGCAATTGTTCGACAGTGGCACGGACAGGCTGGGGCACCGCCTGGTGTGCCAACTTGCGGAAAACCGCATCATCGAGAACCGGTGCATATTCGCCAGGCGATGGAAATCCGACGACCTCGACAACGTCACCGGGACTGACGCGAAGCTTCTGGTGGGAGAGCGCCATCAGGTCCTGTTCTCCATCCCGCAGAAAAATGGCGCGGCCGGGGCGCTGGAACGTGACCACACCTCGGACTCTGACACGCTGGTCGGTTGAAGAGCCGGGAGAAAACCGAAGAAGACTGTTCGCGTGGCGCAGGGGAAATTCAGCGAGGCCGGCACCGGACGGTTCGGCAACGACTAAGTCCCGGAAGTCAGGCACGTACACCACGATGCCGGTTAGCTGCCGCTTGCCGTTGAATGTACCTCCGCACGCGCCGCGGAATCGGATGCGGGAGTCGATGAGCGTGTCCGAGACAGCAGCCGGAAAGCTGATGATCTTCACCGTGGCATGGCGGCCGCCGGCGAAGACGTCCAACAACAAACGGTGGCCGTCGATCGTGGCCGCGTGAACGATGCCCTCGGATTCAACCCATTGGCTGTCCTCGTGCCCGGATGCCATCTCATCAATAGAGACCTTGCGCGGCAGGGGCAGAACACCCCCGCCCAAAACGCGAACATCGCCCTTGTTCACTTCGGGAGCGAAGTCGCCCGGGCTGGTGATCCCGGTGATTTCGACCTGCTGGCCGCTCGTGACGGTGACCGGTTTGTCCAGCGACACGTAAATTCCAGCGGTCGCATCCTGGACGAACAATTCTCCGCTTTCTGGATCGTTGTAGGTCACGACGGCGTGCAACTTCACTGGAAGGCCGCTGGCGGCCTCTTCAACCGACAGACTGCGGATTTGCGCGGCGTGTTCCAGCACTCTGGGAGGTTGCGGAGCGGCACCGAGATCTCTAGACCAGGGAAAACAGGACACTAAGGCGCAGGCAAAAACCAACCTCGCTGGGCGGCTCATGGGCATGCGGTTGTGTGCCGTTATATAGAGATCCGCCGGACTTTGGCGGTCAGCCGCTAACCGGCTGAGACCGGACGCGGCGGATCTCCAGACTTACTTTTCATCCGGCACATGGGATAGATTTCCTCCAGCTCGACGGCAATGGAACGGTAGACCTCGGCTAACTGCGCGAGAGCACCAGCGCAATCCTGCGGACCCCTGTGCTGAATGGTGGACTCCATCCGGGTACAGATCTCGGCCATACGAACGGCACCGACATTGGCGCTGCAGTCCACCAGGTTGTGGAGCGTCTCAACGGCGAGAGTGGAATCAGCACCGCGCAGGGCGTTCTCCAAGTTATCGAGAGAACGCGCGGTTTCGTTCAAGAAATCGCCAATCAATTCCTGCATCGCCGAGGGGCCGACTTCCTGTTCCAGCTCCTTGACCCGCGCGACCAATTCCGCGTCTCCGGCAAGATGCGCCGCGGCTTCGGCGGCGACAGAGGGCTGATCTCCGGCGCTTTGCGCCAGGTTCTTCTGAAGAATCTGCTGGAGATCTTCGGAGCGTACGGGCTTGGTGACGTAATCATCCATGCCGGCCTTGAGGCACTTCTCGCGGTCGCCGGCCATGGCGCTGGCAGTCATGGCAATGATGATAGTGCGGCCACCGGCGCCTTCGCGGCGGCGAATTTCGCGCGTGGCAGCGTAACCATCCATTTCCGGCATCTGGCAGTCCATCAAGATCGCATCGTAAAGTCCACGCTCCAGCTTCTCCACCGCCTCGGCGCCGTTGGCGACCACGTCCACGTAATAGCCGAGCTTTTCCAGTGTGCGAGTAGCCACTTTTTGGTTGACGGAATTGTCTTCCGCCAGCAAAATGCGCCCGCGGATCAATTGCGGCGCCGGTTTCACTGCCTTGGCCTGCGCCAACACAGGGGCATTTCGCAGGGACTGGTTCAGGCACTCACGAAGCTGCTCGATGCGCGCGGGCTTCATCACACAGGCAGTAAAGCCGGCCTCTTGCAGATTTTCCACGGCAGCCAATTGCGCATGGGAGCTCAATAAGATCATGACCAGGCTGTTGCCTTCGAAGCGTGCGCGCACCTCGCGGGCTAGTGTGATGCCATCCATTTCGGGCATGTCGTGATCGACGATAGCGGCGTGAAAGGGCTCGTCAATGGCCGCAGCAGCCAGAGCTTCGAGCGCCTCGGGGCCGCCGGACACACACACCGTGCGGATTCCAAGCTTGGCGAGTTGCGACTCAAGAATCCGGCGGTTAGTGGCATTATCGTCAACCACCAGAATGCGCACCTGGCTGAGATCAACCGGAAGCTCCTCGCGCGAAGTCTTTCCGATCCGGAGCGGCAACGTAAACCAGAACGTTGACCCCTGGCCCACGACGCTTTCCAATCCGATCGCGCCGCCCATCAACTCCACCAGCCGTTTGCAAATAGTCAGTCCCAGTCCCGTACCCCCATGGCGCCGCGCCACGGATGAGTCAGCCTGGGAGAAAGGGTGGAAAAGGTGCTTCTGCGCCGCTGGGGGAATGCCGAGACCCGTGTCCGTCACGGAAAAACGAACCTTAGCCGAGCCGTCGCGGACCGCACTAGACTCGACGCGCAGAACGACCTCCCCTTTTTCCGTGAACTTGACACCGTTGCTGAGCAGGTTCAGCAAGACCTGACGGAGGCGGCCGGGGTCACCCACAAGGCGCGGCGGGACATCGGAATCAACGAAACACCCGAAATCCAGCCCTTTCTTCTGCGCAGGCTCGGCTAACACGACGGCCGACTCTTCCACCAAGCTCCGCAAGTCGAAATCGATGGCTTCGATGGACATCTTTCCGGCTTCGATCTTGGAAAAATCGAGGATGTCGTTGATGACAGACAACAGCGCATCGCTGGACTGGCGGATCGTGATCACGAAGTCACGCTGCTCGGCGGTCAGCTCGGTTCCGAGCAAAAGGTCGGTCATACCGACGACGCCATTCATCGGCGTGCGAATCTCGTGACTCATGCTGGCGAGGAACTCGCTCTTGGCGCGCGAAGTCCGCTCCGCGTCTTTGCGGGCATCTTCGAGCTGATTCATGTCATCCGCCAGTTCCGTCGCTTTGGCGGCCAGCATGGTCCGCGTAGTGAGAGTGGTCGAGTACCACGCGGACTGCTGCCTGACCTGCAAGAGCAAATAGCTCAAGTAGAGACCGGTCAGGCCGGCGGCGGAGTATCCCACCGGCCCGCCATGAATCATGCCCCACGCAGTGAGCGGCGTAAACAGGATGATCAGATAGTAGCGGGCTACGGTCAAGACCGGCGAAAGCGCAATAGCCTCGCCGCTGGCGACGATGGCCGTAATGGCTAGCAGCAGCAAGAAGGCCGGGCCACCGGAGTAAAGCATCGCGGTGCAGCAACAGAATACAGCCCAGACCAGAGCACAGCCGTAAGTGCCGGCCAGAAATCCCCACCAGCGCCAGCCGCTGGATTCATCGCAGTGTTGCGCCATCCACCAGGCGAATACCAGCCGCGCCGTAGCGAACACGAGGATCGAGGCGCCAATCGCGAGAAAGGTCTTAGGGAAATCGCGGGCGTAGGAAGTGGCAGAAATCGGGACAACCAGAAGGATCAGATAAGCGAGGGCGCCGGGAATGGAGCGGTAGGCGAGTTCTCGAGCCGCTTCGTTCCCCATCGGGGTGCCGGAGGTGGGTTGCGTACCAGACATCGAGGCGCTCGTGCCCACTACAATTTTGCTCTATGCCACGTGCTGGACAACAGTGGCACGCGGCAAGGCGAACTCGGGCGGGTGTTTGCTCTCATTGCTAACCATTTTGAAGCTCTGCCGCGGGCGCTGGCAATGATGCCTTTAGTTATCACGCGGCGCAGCCAAATACCTTGACTTGCAACGCTCTTGGATGCGCTCGGCAGCAGCGGCAAATCGAGTGACAAGCCGGGCAGGACTGTTGACGAGTAGTATCGGCGCTGACTGCACCAACGTCAATGTTGGCACGTCATGGAGGGTTCACCCGAGCACCAACAAAAATTCCGACTGAAAAAAGTCGGAAATATACCTGAGCAAGAGGCGATAAGAGGTTTGAACGCGGTACCTTGGGCATCTGAAAAAATCAGCGGAGAACCCAGGCCCGATGCAGTCGGGTTGTATCGCCACAAGGATACTTCATTATGATTTCGATTCAAACGGACGTAACCTCGTTGATTGCCCAACAAAACTTAAACACCAATACGGCGGCCGAAGGCAACACCATTCAGCAATTGACATCCGGCTATCGCATCAACTCCTCCGGAGACGACGCCGCGGGTCTGGCCGTCGCCAACCAATATCAGGCCGACATCGGCCAGCTGACGCAGGGCGTACAGAACGCCAACAACGGCGTCAGCACGCTGCAAATCATTGACGGCGGCTTGAGCAACATCTCCCAGATTCTGAACCGCCTGGAAACGTTGGCCACTGAGTCAGCCAGCGGCACCTTCACCGGCGACCGCACCACGCTGAACAACGAATATCAAGCGGACTTGGGCGAAATCACGCGGCAGGCGCAAAACATTGGCTTGAACAACGGGGGCCAATTCAATACCCAGCTTAACGTGTACATCGGCGGCGCCGAACTGAGCACAACGTCGACCTCAGCGCAGGTCCAGGTGGATCTGAGCGGAGCGTCAAAAGCCGTGGATGCGACGTCACTCAATCTGAACAGCACCTCCGTGCTCGGTGGTGGTACTGACTTCGGCAGCAACCTCGTGGCCAACCTGAATAACCCGAACGTAGTGTTTAACCAGTCGGCCGGCGTAGGGAGCACGAGCTTCGCTATCAACTACACGAATGCGGCCGGCGCCGTCCAAAGCGGCACAGTAAGCGTCGCCGCGAGCGTTGCTGGTGAGACCGGAACCCAGTTCGTGAGCCAACTGAACGCCGCCATCACGCAGGCGGGGATCACGGGTGTCGCGGCGCAGATCGGCACCAACGGCAAGCTGCAGTTCTCCGGCGGCAACCTCTTGCAGGCTACGGAGTCGGATGCGGGTTTGACCGGGGGCACCAACGTGGTGACGAGCAATACCACGCTGCTGAACGGCGGCAACTACCAGAGCGCTGCGGGTGCGTACGTCGGCTTCACAGGCAACGAGACTCAGACGGTTACAGTTACGACGGGCGGCACAAATTACGCGGTGAACCTGACTGCCGTGAACGGCGACACTATCGGGGATACCATCACGGCCTTCAACACGGCATTGGCGGGCAGCGGCGTTTACGCTGTGCAAACCCCTGCCGGCGCTGTCTCATTGCAGGGCGCGAACTCGTTCCAGGTGTCTACCGGGGCTCATGCCGGCACCGGCGCGGGCAGTGTGTTCCAGGCAACCGCGGGCGCCGTGGCTGTCACCGCTCCGACTTCCTCGGCCACTTCCACCGGCAACGCTCTGAACGCGATCACCGCCATCGCCAGCGCGGTGCAGGCTCTTGGTCTCGTGCAGGGCGCGGTGGGAACCGGCGAGAACAAGTTGGGTTTCGCCATCAACCTGGCGAATTCACAGATATCGAGTTTCTCCGCCGCCCAGTCCGCGATCAAGGACGTCGACGTGGCCGCTGCCGCTTCGAACCTGAGCAAGGAGCAGATCCTGCAGCAGTCCTCTGTGGCAGCTCTCGTGCAGGCAAATGCGATACCCCAGGCCGTTCTCAGCCTGCTGAAGAGCGCGTAAGGAATAGTCTGGTAACCCCGGTGAGCTGGGCCGCCATCCGCGGCCCGGCTTACTTTTGTTAATTGGAGGTAACCATTGGGCAGCACTTCGAGTGTATTTACTGGTACTCCGACGTTAACCCAGGCTAGCAGCAGCACCAATAGTCCGGGCACCACCGGACTAAGCAACTACTCGCAGGACCTGCAAAACGAAGTCAACCGTGAGATCTCGCTAGCGGAACTTCCGACGCAGGAACTACAAAACGAAACGACCACTCTAACCAGCCAAGCCACTGAGTTGAGCACTCTCAGCGGGAACTTCCAGTCCCTCCAATCCGCGGTTTCCACCCTGAATGCGGACAGCCAGGGAATTCTCGCAGCCTCTGTAAGTAATTCCAATGTGCTTAGCGCAACGGCCGGCACCGGTGCGCTAGCAGGCAGCTATACGGTAAAGGTCACGCAGGCTGGTGCGTATGCCAGCGCGATGAGTACAACGGGCGTGTCCGATCCCACCAGCCAAAGCATCAGCTCGGCTTCGAGCTTTACGCTGAGTGTCGGCGGCGTCGACACGACAATCACCCCATCCAGCAATACTCTCAATGCGTTGGTGAGTGCCATCAATGCAAACTCCTCGGCCGGCGTGCAGGCGACAGTCGTCAACGTGGGGTCGTCTTCCTCGCCTAACTACGAGCTCTCTCTGCAAAACACATCGTTCGGCGATTCACCCATCAGCCTCACCGCGACCGGCAGCAGTACAAACTTATTGAGCCCGCTCACCACGGGACAGGATGTTCAATATCAGGTGAACGGGTCGCCCTCCACGCCGATCTCGAGCACGTCGAGCACGGTGACTCTGTCGACCGGCCTCACGGTGAACCTGCTCGGCACTGGCACAAGTACGGTGACGGTTGCTCCCAGCACGATATCGCTCAGCAACGACCTTTCCTCGTTCGTCACCGCATTTAACAACGCGTCAGATGAGCTCACAAAGAATATCGGCAAGAACGGAGGCGCACTGGGTGGAAATAGCATCGTCTACACACTGCAACAGGCGCTGAACAGCATCGGAAACTACACCGGCACGAACAGTGGTTTGACTTCGTTGTCACAGCTTGGCCTCACCTTCGACACGAGCGGCCATTTGAACTTCGACCCTTCGGTCCTGGCAGGCGCGAGCACCAGCCAGGTTGACAACATTGTTTCCTTTCTCGGCAATGCAACCAGCGGTGGTTTTCTGCAGTTCGCGACTAACACGCTGTCGGGCATCGAGGACTCGACCACGGGCGTACTAACCAACGACATCACGCAAACGAACAACTCCATCACCTCGGACAATCAGTTGATCAGTCAGCAACAGGCCCAGCTCACCCAGATGCAGACCAACTTGCAGGCGCAGATGTCGAAAGCGGATTCAACGATCGCTTCGCTCGAGTCGCAGCAGAGCTTCTACGGCAGCCTGTTCTACGCCATGCTGAATCCAAATCTGCAGTCTCAAGCATGACCAACGATAATCTACGCAAGGAAGCCGCGGAACGCTTGCGGCACGCAGTGGTTTCAGAAGCATACGACGATGTCGAAGCCGCGCTGGTGGACTACCGGCGTGAAGTGGAAGCGGCCGTGTCGGCCTGGTCCTCGCCCGAACCGCCGCCCATAGAAGTTGTCCGGGAGGCTATGGACCTGACGAACTGGGCGCTTCGGGTAGTCCGCTCGTCTCGCGCTCGCACCCGCGACAAGATCGAGCAGGTGTCCGCCGTCCTCCGCTACCGTACTCTGGCCTCGCCATCACCACGCTGGAAGCTTGAAGGCTAGCGCCAACTGGCACGAAAGCGCCGTCGAACCGGTGACTTCGTCGAATCCGTAACACTTCCTTTAGTTAATCTGGGACCGGGATATTAGGTGGTTATCCATGGCAGCCGGTTTGCACGAGCCGGGTGCATGCTGGATCCGCTGGCGGGCCAACTCGAGCATTACATGGATCTGCTCAGCGCGCGCCAGAAGCTGGTGGCTTCCAATATCGCGAACGCGGACACCCCCGGATACAAGACTCAAGACATCGACTTCCAGGCGGAGTTTATGAATGCTACTGCGGAAGCGCCGGTGAATCCGGTCGAAGTTCGCGGCCTCGCCGTGCGCAACGACGGCAACAATGTCAGCATCGACCGCGAAGCCCGGCTGCTGTCGGAGAATGCTCTGCGATTCAGTATCGCCTCGAACCTGATGCGGGATCAGATTCGATCCGTCAAGATGGCGATCGAAGAGGGCAAGAGCGGATGAGTTTGTTTTCACTTTCAAACGTCAGCAGGGAGCAAATCCTACAGCAGTCCTCTGTGGCAGCTCTCGTGCAGGGGGATGCGAGACACCAGGCCGTTCTCAGCCTGTTGAGGAGCTCGTAAGAAATAGTCTGGTAACCCGGTGCGTTGGGCCGCTGCTCGCAGCCCAGCTTGCCTTACCAAAAGGCGATAAGGATACTTCTTATGATTTCGATTCAAACGAACGTAACCTCGTTGGTTGCCCAACAAAACTTAAACACCAATACGACAGCCGAAGGCAAGACCATTGAGCAATTGACGTCCGGCTACCGTATCAACTCCTCCGGAGACGACGCCGCGGGACTGGCTGTTGCCAACCAATACGAGGCCGACATCGGCCAGCTTACGCAGGGCGTGCAGAATGCCAACAACGGTGTCAGCACGCTGCAAATCATTGACGGCGGCTTGAGCAACATCTCCCAGATTCTGAATCGCCTGGAAACCTTGGCGACCGAATCCGCCAGCGGCACCTTCACCGGCAGCCGCACCACGTTGAACAACGAGTATCAGTCGGATTTGCAGGAAATCACGCGGCAGGCGGCCAACATCGGCTTGAATGCGGGCGGCGACTTCAACACCCTTCTCAGCGTGTACATCGGTGGCGGTGAACTGAGTACACAGGCGGGCTCCTCGCAAATCCAGGTCGATCTGAGCGGGGCCGCCAACGCTGTTGACGCCGTCTCACTCGGCCTGTCCAGCACCTCCGTGCTCGGTGGCGGTTCTGACTTCGGCACCACCCTCGCCCCCAACACCGTCAATAACCTGAATAACCCGAACGTCGTATTTAACCAGACGGCCGGTGTAGGGAGCACGAGCTTCGCTATCGACTACACGGATTCAGCCGGCGCTGTCCAAAGCAAGACAGTGACCGTTACCGCGAGTGTCGCCGGTGAGACCGGTGCCCAGTTCGTGAGCGCGCTCAACACCGCCATCACGGCAGCCGGTATTACCGGTGTCGCGGCGCAGATCGGCACCGACGGCAAGTTGCAGTTCTCCGGTGGCAACCTCTTGCAAGCTACGGAATCGGACGCGGGCCTGGTTGCGAATACCAACGTGGTGACGAGCAATGAGACGCTGCTGAACGGCGGCAACTATCAAAGCGCAGCGGGTGCATACACCGCCTTCGGAGCCGGCGAGACTCAGACGATTACCGTCACGACTGGCGGCACAAATTACGCGGTAAACCTGACTAATGCCAACGCCAACAACATCGGGAATGCCGTCAACGCTTTCAACACTGCATTGGCGGGCAGCGGCGTCTACGCTGTGCAAACCCCGGGCGGAACTATCAACTTGCAGGGCGCGAGCTCGTTCCAAGTGGCTACCGGCGTTGCCAGTGGCGCGGGCAATGTGTTCCAAGCAACCGCGGGCGCCGTGGCTGTCACAACTCCGACTTCCTCCGCCACTGCCACAGGCAATGCTCTGAACGCGATCGCCTTGATCGCCACCGCGGTGCAGAATCTGGGACTGGTGCAGGGCGCGGTGGGAACCGGCGAGAACAAACTGGGGTTCGCCATCAACTTGGCGAATTCGCAGATCTCGAGCTTCTCGAACGCCGAGTCTTCGATTAAGGACGTCGACGTGGCCGCCGCCGCTTCGAACCTGAGCAAGGAGCAGATCCTGCAACAGTCCTCTGTCGCAGCTCTCGTGCAGGCGAATGCCATACCCCAGGCCGTTCTGAGCCTGTTGAAGAGCTCGTAATCTTGTAACCCCAACCTGCAGGCGCAGAAGTCGACGGCTGATGCCGCCATTAGTCCGCTGAAGTCGCCGCAGCCTTCTCCAGCAGCGTGTTTAGGTCTATGCTGATACCGAACCCGGAACAACTGTCGCAACCATGACCAACGAGAATCTGCGCAGAGAAGCCGCCGAACGCTTGCGGCGCGCAGTAGTTTCGGAAGCATACGGCGATGTCCAAACCGCGCTGGCGGACTACCGGCGTGAGGTGGAAGCGGTCGTGTCAGCCTGGTCCTCGCCCGAACCGCCGCCCCTAGAAGTTGTCCGTGAGGCCATGGACCTCACGAACTGGGCGCTCCGGGTAGTCCGCTCGTCTCGCGCTCGCAACCGCGACAAGATCGAGCAAGTGCCCGCCGTCCTGCGCTACCGTCCCCTAGCCTCACCACCACCACGCTGGAAGATGGAAGGCTAGCACCTATTGGCACGGGAGCGCCGTCGAAACGGTGACTTCGTCGAATCCGTAACACCTCCTTTGGTTAATCCGGAGCCAGGAGAAAGGCGGTTATCCATGGCAACTAGTTTGCACGAACAGGTGTGCATGCTGTATCCGCTGGCGGGCCAACTCGAGCACTACATGGATCTGCTCAACAACGTCAGCATCGACATGCGGGATCAGATTCGCTCTGTCAAGATGGCGATTGAGGAGGGCATAAGCGGATGAGCCTGTTTTCACTAATGTCGGTCAGTGAGTCGGGAATGACAGCACAACGTGCCCGCGCGGAGTTGCTGGTGGAAAACCTGGCCAACGCGGAAACCACGCGAACCCCCGAAGGCGGCCCGTATCGCCGAAAGGATGCTGTATTCGAGACCGCGCCAGCGGACACGCCGTTCTCTTCGGTCTTCGAATCACAGCTCGGGCAGCCGCAGGGCGTGCGCGTCTCGCAGGTGGTGGTGGACGCAAGCGAGCCGGAGCGGCGCTATATGCCCGGACATCCCGATGCGGACAAAGACGGCTACGTGGCGTTTCCGCGGACCAACCCAGCCGAAGACATGGTGGATTTAATGGGCGCGAGCCGCGGTTTTGAGGCGAACGTCTCCGCCATTTCGGCAGTCAAGGACATGATCCAGAAATCAATCGACCTATTACGTTGACGGAACTCACATGGCCCTTCCCATTGCTCCCATCAACATTCCGGCTCCGGTCGACATATCGAGCAGCATCGCGATGCCCGGCGGCGCACAGCCTTCCGGTGACTTCCGCGGGGTGCTCGAAGGCGCCATTCAGAAAGTAGAACAGACGGGCAACGCGGCGACGAAGGCAGTGGAAGGCTTTCTCTCCGGCGACGGTCAGGAATTGCATAGCGCGGTTCTAGCTGTCCAACGCGCGGATCTGGCATTCGAACTCGGGCTCCAAGTACGGAATAAGGTAGTTTCGGCGTACCAGGAAATCATGCGGCTGCAGATGTAACGCCGCCCTAAAACAATCATGGACCAGTTCAAAAAGATGGTCGCCAACCTCACGGTGGCGCAGCGCCTGACTATCGCGCTGGCGGCGCTGGCCGTGGCCGGCGGCCTTTTTGCGTTCGTCAATTGGAGGCGGGAAAGCGACTTTCGGCCGCTGTACACGACCCTAGCCGCGGAGGACGCCGGAGCTGTAGTCCAGAAGCTCAAGGAAGCCGGCATTCAATACCGCCTTGTCGATAATGGATCGACGATCCAGGTGCCTTCGGCGAAAGTCGCGGAGATGCGGCTGGAAATGGCGTCGGCAGGTTTGCCGAAGAGCGGCCGCATCGGCTTCGAGCTGTTCGATAAGACCAACTTCGGCGCCACTGAGTTCGTCGAACATATCAACTACCGCCGCGCGCTGGAGGGCGAGCTCGAGCGGACCGTAATGACGCTGGCGGAAGTGGAACAAGCGCGCGTCCACGTCACGTTTCCAAAGGAATCTGTCTATCTGGAGGCGCGGGAGCCGGCCAAAGCGAGCGTCGTGGTGCGGCTTCGGCCGGGCGCGCAACTGGTTCCGCAGAACGTAACGGCCGTGCAGCACCTGATGGCCAGCGCCGTCGAGGGGCTGGCGCCCGAAGCGGTTTCCGTGCTGGATGTAACCGGCCATTTGCTCAGCCGGCCGCACAGCCTCGCGGCGGCTGACGGCGCCGACTCGAGCGATCGTATGCTCGAGCTTCGCCAAAACATGGAGCGCGACCTGGTGGCGAAGATCAATTCCACTCTAGAGCCATTACTTGGGGCGGACAAGTTTCGCGCCGGCGCTTCGGTGGATTGCGATTTCACCAGCGGCGACCAAAGTGAAGAAATTTTCGACCCGAATCGCTCGGTGATGGTCAGCTCGCAGAAGTCCGAAGACACCAGCAACACGGGCGGAGCGGCCGGAGTTCCCGGCTCGGCTTCCAACCTTCCCCGCCCCGCTCCGCGCCCGCCAACGGCACTGGCTGGCAGTTCCCGGCGCACCGAGAGTATCGCCTACCAATCCAGCAGAACAGTGAAACACACGAAGCTGCCGGAGGGAACGGTCAAGAAAATGTCGCTTTCCGTTCTGGTGGACCAATCGGTTCACTGGGAAGGCCAGGGCAAGAACCTGCACCGGGTTCTGGAGGAGCCATCCGCGAAAACGCTGAAGTCCATCCGAGATCTGGTGGCCGCGGCGACCGGTTTCTCCGCGGATCGCGGAGACCAGCTCACTATCGAGAGCCTGCCGTTCGAATCCACGCTCAACCTCGAGCCGCCGCCAACCGGACCTTCGACGCCCGCGCCCTCTGGTGTATCTCTGAACCTGCCTCCTTGGCTGTCGAAGATTCTTCAGAATCGGATCCTTCTGGCCGGTATAGCGCTGGCGGTAGGGTTCATCCTGGTCATGCTGCGGCGTCTGGTGGCGAAGATGTTCAAAGGAAAAGGCAAGGCGACTGTTCCTGCCGCGCTGCCGTCCGGCATGGAGCCCGCTCAGGTGGCGGACGCGCGTCAAGCTCAGATCGACGAAGAAGCTGAGTTGCAGGCACAGATCGATGCGGCCGCGTTCAAGGAGACCACCAAGAAAGCAGCCGTTCTGGTCAAGCGGCTCAAGGACAACATCGACAAGGATCCAGTGATTCCCTCTCACATTGTGCGCGGATGGGTCAACGAATGAGGGCTAATCGGACATGAACGAACAACTCCGAGCGCCGATCGAAGACGACCCGGCTCCCTTTCCGGTCAAGAAGCCGGATGCCGACTCGATTCCGGGCCCCCGCAAGGCGGCCATGCTGCTGATTAGCCTGGGTGACCAAGCCTGTGCGAAGGTCCTCAGCCACATGTCAGAGGACGAAGTGCAGAGGGTCACCAAAGAGGTGGCGCGAGTCAAGTCGGTCAGCTCCGTGGAACTGGAGAGTGTCCTCGAAGAGTTCCACAATCTCATGCTGGCCACCGATTACGTGGTGAGCGGTGGTCTGGACTATGCGCGCAAGATGCTGGTGGCCGCGTTCGGACAGGAGGGCGCGCTCCGGTTGCTGGACAAGCTACCCAAGGATCTGGGCAGGCCCTCCAACTTTCGAGCGTTACAGAAGGTCGATTCCAAGCAATTGGCCCGCTTCCTCCAGGCGGAACATCCACAGACAATCGCCCTGATTCTCTCCCACCTCGATTCCTCGAAATCCGCGTCCCTGCTGATGTCGCTCCCCGACGAGATGCAGTCGGATGTATCGTTGCGCATGGCGGCGATTGACCAGATTGCGCCGGAAATCATCGCCAAGATCGCCGGAGTGATCGAGGAGAAGCTAAGGGGCTTGGGCGATTTCAGCCGCGAGTCACATGGCGGCGTGCGCGCGGTGGCGGAAATGTTCAACCGTCTGGACTCCAGCATGAGTGAACAGCTCCTAGGCCATATTGAGCAGCGCGACCCGAACACCGCCGGCAGCATTCGGCATCTGATGTTCGTGTTCGAGGATTTTCTTTCGGTCGACCAGAACGGCATCAAGGAAGTTCTGTCGCGTGTGGACCGGAAGGTACTCACGATTGCGCTCAAGGGCACAAGCGAAGCGCTCAAGAGTCACTTCATGACCTCCATGTCGCAGCGCGGCGCGGACATGTTGAAGGAGGACATGGAAGCGGCCGGCCCGGTCCGCATCAAAGACGTGGAGGCGGCGCAAAAAGACGTTATCGCGAAGGTCAAGGAACTGCAAGCCGAGGGAGTGGTGAGCCTCAAGGGAGGCACGGATCAGTATGTCGTCTAGGGTCTCGGTGGAGAACCGTTCGGACCATGTGCGGCCTTTCGCCTGGCGCACCGTGGCCCTTAATGGCGAGCCCGTGGAGCGCCGCAAAAGCGCTACGGATCCCAAAGTGCTATCCGGGGCAGGACCAGCTCAGCCGGATGAAGCGCGGACGGCCGAGTTCGAAAAGGTCCTCGCACAGCGCGTCCAGGAAGCGCGAGAAGCAGGGCGCCGCGAAGGCGAAGCCGCCGGCAAAGCACAAGCCGAGGAAGAGTTCCGCTCCACAATCGAACGCGTGGCGAAAAGCGTTTCTGAAATCGATCAATATCGTGGCCAGCTACTCCGCCAGACGGAAGGGGATGCCGTGCGGTTGTCCATCGCCATCGCGCGCCGTGTATTGAGGCGCGAATTGACGGTTGATCCCGCGGCGATCGAGGGTCTGGTGCGGGCGGCGCTCGAAAGACTGCAATCGCAGCAAGGCTGCCGCGTCCGAATGCATCCTGATTTTGTGCCCGCCCTGCGCGCATCCATCGAGCGCCTAGGCATGACAGCAAAGGTGGAAGTGATTGACGATGCGACGCAGGAACCGGGCGCGGCGGTCTTTGAAATGTCCCGCGGCAGCCTGGATGCTTCCATCGATTCCCAGCTCAAGGAGATTGAAAGGGGTCTGGTTGACCGCTTTCAAAAGACACGGTGACGACTCAACCGGGCATGAGCCTGGATTCTTACTTGGCACGTCTAGAGCAAGTGGACCCATTTGTATGGACGGGCGAGGTGATCGAGCTGGTCGGCCTGCTCATCGAATCGCGCGGGCCAGCCGCGGCCATCGGAGACTTTTGCGAGATCCTGGCCTCGGGAGGCCGCGCCATCCGCACGCAAGTGATTGGCTTCCGAAACGGCAACGTGCTTTCCATGGCACTCGAAGAAATCGATGGCTTGAAACTGGGTGATGCCATCGTCGCGCGGCCCGACCAGGCTCGTGTCGGGGTCGGCCCGGCGCTGCTGGGACGCGTATTGAACGGCTTCGGCCACCCGATCGACTCTCGCGGGGAGCCGGAAGTGGCCGACTTCTACGATTTGTACAAGCTGCCGCCGAATCCCCTGGACCGGGAGCATATCACCGAGCCCCTGGTGACCGGCATCCGTGCCATCGACGGCCTCCTGCCTTGCGGGCGCGGGCAGAGGATCGGCATTTTTGGCGGCAGCGGCGTAGGAAAAAGTACGCTGCTCGGCTGCATGTCCCGCCATAACTCGGCCGATGTCACCGTGATCGCGCTGATTGGCGAGCGCAACCGCGAGGTGCGCGCGTTTCTGGAGCATGAGCTGGGACCGGAAGGCATGCAGAAGTCCGTGGTTGTCGTGGCCACCTCCGACAGCCCGGCGCCCATTCGCCTGAGGGCCTGTTTCGTCGCGCTAGCGGTTGCCGAGTATTTTCGCGACCAGGGAGCGAATGTCCTGCTGGTGATGGATTCGGTCACGCGGTTCGCCATGGCGCAGCGCGAGATCGGATTGTCGGCCGGAGAACCGCCCAGTCAAAAAGGCTATCCGCCTTCAGTGTTCAGCCTTCTGCCGAAAGTCTTCGAACGCGCTGGAAACTTTATGCACGGCTCCATCACAGGGTTCTTCACCGTTCTGGTGGAAGGCGACGATTTCAACGAGCCGATCTGCGACGCCGTCCGGTCCATGCTGGACGGCCACATCGTTCTGTCCCGGGCGCTCGGCGCGGCGGGGCACTATCCGGCAATCGACGTGTTGCATTCGGTGAGCCGGCTCACGACACAGATCGCCACCGACGAGCAGCTCGCGGCCCAGCGGAAGCTGCGCGAGGCGTTGTCCGCGTACCAGCAAGCCGAAGACCTGATCCAGTTGGGCGCTTACGTTTCCGGATCAAATCCGAAGCTGGACGCGGCGATTCGCATGCGCCCCGAGCTGCTGCGTTTTCTACAGCAAGATGCGCATGCGGAATCGCCATGGGACGACACTCTGACCGGCTTGCGCCAACTGGCGTCGCAGCTGCCATAGCTGGACTCAGATTGTCATGACGGCTTTTTCATTTCGTCTGGAGCGAGTCTTGGAGTGGCGGCAGGCGAAGTTGGACGTTGAGCAGTCGGCCTTGAACCGCCTGGCAGCAGAGTTCGCGCGTTGGGAAACGATACTGGCCAACCTTGGGAACGCACGCGTGAAAGCCGAGGGGCTGGTGCAATCGGGTCCGGTCAATGGAGCGGATCTGGGAGCGCTTGCCAGCTATCAGCAGTATATCGAACGCCAGCGCAAGATCGCGACCGATCGCCGGCGCGACTGCGTGGCAAGGCTGGAGCAGCAACGCGTTCGCCTGCTCCAGGCACGACGGGAACACAGATTGCTGGAAAAGCTTCGCCAGGTACGCAGGGCGGAATGGGAAGCCGCCGTGGATCGCGAATTCGAGGCGCTCGCGGCCGAAACGTACCTGGCACAATGGGAGCCGCTACGCCGCCGCACGGCGAAGCCATAACGGCGGCGGTTATGCGAATTTTCCCGTGAACGCCGGGGAACTCCGGGCAAGCTTACTCCTCCGGGCCCGGAGTTTTTCCCCGGCGTTCCCGTTCCACTCAGCCCTTCTTGACGGCATCGCGCTTCGGCGGCGTGCTTGGAGTCGCGAGCGCCGGACCCACGTCGGGAACTTTCATCATCTGATTCAGAACAACGATGTCGACGCGGCGGTTGTGTGCCCGGCCTTCCTCGGTGCCGTTGGAATCCACCGGCGCGGTGTCGGCGTAGCCTGCCACGGAGAAGCGCTCGGCGGAGAGCTGAAACCTGTCCGACAGGACGTTCAGCATGGCGATGCTGCGCGCCGCGGACAGCTCCCAATTATTGCGGAACCGCGAGGTATGGATGGGAACCGAGTCGGTGTGCCCCTCGAGACGCACCGGGTTTGGCAGGTCCCGGAGAACCGCCGCGACCTTCTGGATGCTGGGATAGCTCGCCGGCTCCACGGCGTCCCCGGCAGAAGGGAAAAATGCCGCCTGCCGGAGGCTGATGACTAACCCGCGCGGCTCCAGGCGCATCTCGATCTTGCCGGCCTTGATTTCGTCTTGCAGCTCCCCGCTCAGATACTTCATCGAGGGCAACAGTTCGGCCACCTCGGGCGGCGGCAAGGGCCTGGGCACCGGATCTTTCGTGCCCTTCTGAGTGCCACCCGGCCCTCGCATTTGGGCGTTACCCTGCCCCTTCTCATCCACCGTTCCGCCCAGAATCGAGTGGACCATCGCGCTGACACCGCCGTGTTCCAGGGCTTCGGTAACGGCGTCGGAGACCTGTTTCGCCTTGGACTTGTCTGTCTGGGAAGTAGCGAACATTACCACGAAGAAGGCGAACAGCAGCGTGATGAAATCCGCGTAAGACACCAGCCAGCGCTCGTGATTTACATGGGAGGCGTATTTCTTGGCTCGAGCCATGGTTTGTGCGGCCTATCCTTCCGCCGTGGCGGCGTGGGCGGGGGCCTTGGCAGGCTTGGGCTCCTTGGCGGCCTTTTCCTTGTGCTCAGCGCGCCCGTACGCTTCCAGTTTGCTGCGAATCAGCTTGGGATTCAGACCTTCCACGATGCCGCCGACGCCCTCGAGCATCAGCTCGCGGTTCTGAATGACCCTTTGCATGCGGGCCCTGATTTTGGCGCCCGCCGGCAGGAAGAAAACGTTGGCCGATCCCACTCCATAAACTGTGGCCACAAATGCTACGGCAATACCGTGTCCCACTTCATCGATGTTGGCGAGATTCTTCATGACCTGGATCAATCCCAACACGGCCCCGATGATGCCGATGGTTGGCGCGTATCCACCCGCTGCCTCAAAGACCTTGGCCTCCGCTTCCGCGTTGTGCTCTTCGAGATTAATCTCCAGTTCCATGATCTTGCGGATAACATCCAGGTCTGTGCCATCTACCGCCAGGTTCAGGGCCTTCCGCAGAAACGGATCTTGAATGGCCTCGGCTTCCTGCTCGAGCGAAACGATGCCGCTTTTCCGCGCTTTGGTGGCGTACCGGATGATTTCCTCGATGATGTCGTGCGGGCTGTTGTCTGCTTCAAAGAACACCATGCCCAGTTTTTTCACGGCCCCAACCAGGGTCTGTATGGGCGTCGTGACCATCACCGCACCGACGGTGCCGCAAAGGACGATAATCGCCGCGGTGACCTGAGCGACATCCTTGACTTTGCCGCCCTCGAGCACCAAGCCGCCCAGTATCCCGCCCACGGCGAGGACTAATCCGCCCATGGTCACGAAATCCAGTTTGCCGCCTGATTTTTTCTTCGCTGCCGAACCCTTGTCAGCCATCGGTTTCGTCTATCTCATTCGCATTTGCGATGAGGTGTTGATAGTGGTGCTCTTTCAGGGGACACTCGGTCGCTCCCGCAATGATGGATCTGCGGAACTGTATGATGCGGTCCAGGACCTCCTCCGCCGATTCGAGGACCACGAACTTCTGACGAGTCGTTAGAGTCACCACCGTATCGGGGGTTACCTCTATGTGCTCGATCAAGTCCGAGTTCAAAACGAGCGGGACATGATTCAAGCGGGTGAGCTGGATCATCTGTAAACGCTGCCAAGATCCTTATCGGAACTTTCCCCTATAGTTCCCAATAATTTACGGTAACTTTCCTCGGGAAAATACCTGATTTTCGACAAAATCGTCCCGCCGGGCCGATAAGCAAACTAAGGTATGCAGAATCTTGCGATGAATTCCGCGGCTCGGGCTGAGCGTATTCTGGCTGTTTGGGAGCAGGGAGATCTCCCCGGTTTGCAGGCCGAGCTGCTTCTTGCGCAGCAGGCTTGTGCCGCCGCCGCCGCCGGCGCCCGCACTGAAGAACAGGAACGTTTAGACTTGCTGGAGGGCATAGCCGGACAAATGCAGCAAGATCTCGTCCGGATGCCGCTGGGGAACGTCGCAGGCAGCCGCCCGGCAACATGCTTCCGCCTTCTCGAACACCTGGCCGCGAGACACCCGCAGCGGGCTAGTCAATCTGAAAAGCTTTCCTTTTTCCCGTACTCACGATCTGTCCGGAAAATTTCCGCTTGCCGTTGACAAACCCGCCCAACGATTCGTCGATGGGATGATCGAACGCCAGGACGTCGCCTTCCTTCAGTTCCAGCAGATCGCGAACCCGCAAGATCGGCCCTTCCAGATGCGTTTCCAGCGTGCATTTGGCGTCGCTTAACAGTTCCAGGGTTCGCCTTTGTTCCGCCTCCGTCGCCTCGAGCTTCCGCGGGGTGGATTGCGCGTCGCCATCCTCGCCCTCTAACGCCAGTACTTCGGACGGCACGGCCAGGTTCAAGCGGCCGCTACCCTCTTCCAGTTTCACATCGATGCTCACCGCGACCATCGGTTCGTGCGGCGCGTGAATGAGTCGTGCTTCCCGGCCTACTGAATCGAGGGTGAGCGTCACCGGGAGCACGTCCTTCCAGGCGTCCGCCAGGGCCTGCATGATGATCCGGAACAGCCCGTCCAGCACGTTCTGTTCGATCTCGGTGATTTCCCGGTTGGTTGCGACTCCGGCCTTGCCGCTGCCCCCCAGGAGTAACTCGATGATGGGAAACACCAGCGAAGGGTTCAGTTCCAGAACAGCGATACTTTCATACGGGTGCATGCCGATCGACACCACGCAGGTGGGCGAAGGCAACCCGCGCAGAAACTCGCCGTAGGGAAGATGGTCGACTCCCAGCAGCTGTGCGGTCACGCTGGAGCGCAGATAGGCCGAAAGACTGGATACAATGCGATGCAGAAACTTTTGCTTCAGCACATCTACGGCGCGCATCTGCGAGCCGGGAGTCTGGCCTGGCTTGCGGAAATCGAAAGGGACCACTTTGGGCCCTGCCGCTGGGTCCGCCGTTTCTACTCCAGCCGTCTGCACGGCGTGAATCTTCTGAGGTTCTTGGTCCATGGTGTTTTCAGCCCAGGAAGTTAAACAGGCTGGTCTTCGGCATTTGGCTCTCTGCCTCCATGGCAGCTTGTAAATTCGTTTGATCCAGTGTCAGTTGCACCGCCACCTGGGTAATGTCAGCATCCTCCGTATTGCTTAACTGGGTCTTCAGTTGTGTGTTCTGCTGGGTTGCGAGCGTCTGCGCCTGCTGCACGCGATCTTGCACCGAGCCGTAAAACGACAGTTGGGTATTGAGATAGGTGCCGGCCAACTCCAGCGAGTTAACAGCCGCGGTGATTGCAGGCTGACTATTGCTTTGCAGACCCAAGAGCAGGCTGTTCACGGCGTAGAACACGTTGCCGGGGTACGCTGTGTTCACGGCAACATCGCCGGTAGTTGTGAACAGAGGGGACGTGCCATTGGTGCCTCCCGTCGTGTCCACCACGCTGAAGCTCGAGGCCCCCTGGATGGAGATACCGGTGCCATCGCCTGCCGCGAGCGCACTCACATTGGTGATGCCCGCGGCCTTTAACGTGGCGTTGATGGTGTTCACCGCGGCGGCAACGGTCGTACCGCTGGCAAGGCTGACATCAGCTGTATCCGTTCCGTTGCTGAGGGTAAATGTGTCGGCGCCGCTCAGCGTGTTGCCGGCGCCGCTGAAGGCGGCCGACTCCACGTTGTACTGCGATGTGTTCACCGCACTGGCGGCGGTTGTTACCGTCGAAGTGCCCGCCGTCGGAGCCGCGACACCAACCGTAAACGCACCGGAGCTGGTAAATTGCACGGTCCCGTTGGCTGCGTTCATCGATGCCGTGATCCCGGTACCGGCCAGGCCGGCATTGAGCTGGCTGATCACCGCGGTCCCGTTGATGCCGGTCGCGCCGCCGTTCAGAACGACGCTGACCGACTGCGCGTTGTCGCCGGCATCGGTGTAGTTAAACGTGTAGGTCTGCGTCCCGGCCGCGAGGAATGTGGTTGCGTTGTCAAGACTCGCGGCGTTGCCGGCGAAGCCAACGCCAGCCGATTGATCATCAAAAATTTGCTGCGCCGTCAGCGATACCGGGAACGTCGAGCCGTTGGAGTCCGCGATCTGTTGCGTGGCCGTGGGATTGGCCAGCAACGCGGTAACTCCAGTTCTACTGGCAGAATTCAACTCGTACGAGGGAGACTGCGGCTGATCGCCGCTGAAAAGATACTGGCCGTTCGATTGGGTGTTGGCCACTCCCACCACTTCTTGGAGGATGCTGCTAACTTGTTCCGCGAGAGCTTGGTTTTGTGTGGCCGATGTCAAGGAGTTGGCGCCCTGTGTGCCTATGGAAGTCGCCTGGTTGATCAGGTCCACCGCGGTCTGGAGGGCTTGCTCGGCCCCTTGCGTATTGCTCAATATGGGAGTCAGGTCACTCGTAACCTGCTGGTTGGAGTCGATCTCGCTGCGCAGCTGCATCAGAGTAACCATGTCTCCGGGATCGTCGGAGGGTTGCGAGATTTTCAGTCCCGAGGAGGTTTCATTCGTCAACTGCGTGATCTGGTTCGTCAGCGACGAAACGTTGGCGAGGAATACTTGCGCCGCCGGATTAACGTCTTGGATCATGGTCTTCCTCTAAGTTCCTCAGGTTTGCGGCAGCATGTTGATCGTGTCCAGGGTCAACTGGTCCAGCACATTCACGGTTCGCGCCGTCGCCTGGTAGGCGTTTTGGAACTGGATCAGCTTGGCGGCCTCCTCGTTGAGCGACACACCAGAAATTTGGCTGCGCAGGCTGCGCGCCTGGGCCACGGTCTGCTGCTGAACCGTGAGTTGGTTTTGAGCGTCGGAGGCCTGCTGCCCAATCTGCGAGGCCAGGGATCCGTAATACCCGGTGAAACTGTACCCATTGATCTGGCCCGTGGCGCTCGTCGGATTCGCAAGGGCCGCGAGTTGCAGGGCGATGCCATTGCTCACCGCGGGCGGTCCTGGCTGGATAGCCGCCAATTGACCGGGCGTCATCGCGGGGTTCACGGCTAGAGTGTTGGCAACGGCGGCCGGCGTAGCGGCGTTGTAAGTGAATAGGGCAATACCGGGAACCGCCGGCGGCCCGTTAGATATGTTGCCTGACTCGAGAATGTTGTTGACGGTGTCCGCCACGCCTTGTGCCAGAACGTTCAGGCCACCCTGCTGGTAGGCGTTGCCGATGAGCGACGGCAGGACCGTGTTGTACACCTGGAGCTGGCCGCTGAGCTTTCCCTGCGAGATCTTCCCCGTCACGTCGGTGCCTTGCGCGTCGATAATGCGCGCCGGAGGAACGCCGCCCGCGACTGTCGCGGGGGCGCTGGCCGGCGTGGAGAAACTAACGCTGAGCTGGTCCGTTTGCGTACCCATCACCAGTGGAGTTTGCCCGTCCGCCAGCACCGTCCAGGTGCCATCCGACTCCTGCCTGGCTGTGACGTTCGTTAATTCCGATAAGCTCTCAAGAGTTGAGTGAAGCGACGCATCGAGCCCGGCGTCATTACGGTCACCATTCTGAATCTGCTGGTTATCGGCGGCGAGCTGGCTGGCATAGCTATTGATCTGGGTCACGGTCGCCTGAATCCCCTGTCCCGTCTCGGTAAGATTCTGGGATAAGCTCGCATACGTTTGCTGAAACACCCCGGCAACCTGCTGGGCATCGTTAATGACCGTCTGCTGCGAGGCACTACTCGTGGGTGAGACGCTCCAGGATGAAAAATCCGAGAACAATTGATTGAGAGCGCCGGCGACACCCCCATCGGAGCTCACCGTGAAGTTCGTCTGGATGGACGACAAGCCCTGAGAAGTAGCTTCCGACGTGCCCAGAAGCGAGACCTGCTGTTGCACGTTCCGCTCCGCAAATTCGTCGCGAGCGCTTTGAACCGCGCCGACGGTGACGCCACCGGGCAGCCCCTGGTTGGGTTGGAACGGTAGCGCTTCGAGGGAAACCGATTGGGCGGCATAGTCGGGCGTGGAGGAATTCGAGACGTCATTACCAACCGTCTCCAGCGCCTGTTCAAAGGCTTGCATGGCGACAGCCGAGCTTTGCAGCGCAGTGATTAGACCCCCCATATCCTCAAACCTCCAGCCATACGCTACGGCTGGGCTCTGGCTGCCCCGGTGTGCCGTCCGCGGTATAGCCCGCTACCATCGAAGCCGCCAGCTGCACCCATCCCGCATGGAACGCAGCGGCGTTGTCGAGCAGAATGCCAAGCCGAGCGATTTCCGCGCGAAGGGCTCCAAGCGGACCACGCAGCGCCGCATCGCGTCTAAAATTGCCGCCGGGCAAGCTCGCTTGCAACTGGCGCAACGCCTGCACTGCCTCCTCGAGCCGGCTGCGGCAATCGTCCAGATTCGCTACCACTGGTTCGGTCAGCAGCATGCGGGCGTCCCGCACCATCCCCTGAAGCTGCTGCACGGATGCCACATGGTCAGCCGGTTGAATAGGAGCGCCCGAATCGGCCCGCCCATTATGCGCAGTGTTACGCGCCATCCTTGCCTCCAATTGCGTCTTCAATCAGCGCGCTGCTGACCGCCTTCGCGTCCGGCTTGTAGGTTCCGGCGCTGTACTGCTGCGCCAATTCCTGAATACGCTGTGCGCGCCCCACCGACTGCGATGCCAGGGTTTGTGAAATGCTTCCTGCCAGGCTGGAAATTTCCGCCTGATCGCCACCCGCCGATCCGGAACCGTGCGTAGAGGACGTGGATGTTAGCGAGTCAATAGCGGGTGTTTCCGCCGTCCGTCCCGGCTGCACTCCGCCTGCGCCATTCAGATTTTGATTTTCGATCCTCATATGTGCGCCGGCGAAGAAATGCCGGATTCTTTCAACATGCGTCCCATCGCTTCTAACGCGCTACGATGCATCTGGGAAACACGGCTCTCATTCACTCCCATCTCGGCGCCGATCTGCTTCATGGTCATGTGCCGGCAATAGTGCAGCCGGATGATCTGCTGGTAGCGCGGCGTAAGACTATCAATCAGCCGGTCGAGTACTTCGCGCAATTCCCGCCGCTCGCAGATGTGGTCGGGGCCCGCGTCGGGAGCGCTGGCGGGATCCGGCTGTTGGCCATCGCGTGCCGCCGCCGGCACCGTCCGCGTACGGTTCAGCGTCAGACTGCGGCTCCGCATCTCCACTGCCGAGATCATGAGCCGCTCGCACAGTTCTTCTTCGGTTGGCTCTCGTTCGAGGCCGGCCGTCAGTTCCTGCCGGGCGGCGCTCACCTGCTTCTGCCAGCGGCGCAACCTTCGCGGCGCCAGGTCCTGGCGGCGAAGACTGTCGAGTATCTCTCCCTCGATGCGATACCGCGCGTACAGGGAAAACGGCACCGCCGTGCTCGGGTTGTAGCTGCGGCCGGCGTTCACAAGGCCGAGCAGGCCGGATTGCGCCAGGTCGTGCAGGTCCATGCAAGCATTTGATGGCAACGACCCGTAGACGCGCCGCGCAATGGAATCCACCATAGGCAAACAGCCGAGAATCCTCTCGTGTGCGGATTGCGGCGGCTGGGCGACATCACCGTCTTCTGACTGTGACGGCGCGCTCAGTGGCGTGACCGCGACTAGCGTGAGTGGGAGCGCGTCAGATGCGTCCACCATCGAGTCTCTCCCATTGCCGTTGGCTTTCAATTTCGGCGGCTTGGTGCGTCTCGTTCAAAGCGAAAATTCTTATTGAAAATTCGAGCACTTTCTCAAGTAGAAATACTACGCACCGATAGACAGGTTAACCGGCAACTGGTCAACGGACAATATTGCAAAAGGTGCAGTTCGAATGATTAACAAAGGTGCTACGACAAAAGGACAATCATAGAATTTACCGTAAATTATGCGGATTTTACTCTACATTCCACACAATTATGGCCGATATTAAAAGGCACATGCGCCAAGGCATTCCCCTACTGTGGATCCGAACGGCATCGCCCGGACCCGCGGAAATCAACCTGATGGAACATCTCCGCTGCTTCGCCATTCAGGTGATCCACAGTTCCAGTGAGACGCTCGATCGCCTGCGCAGTGCCGGTGCCGCTCTGATTTTCGTTGAATTTCCCCTCCCCGGAGTCGAGCCTGCCGACTTATTGGACGCCATTCAGGAAATCGCGCCGCGTACGCCGGTCCTGGTGCGTGACCCCCACGGGACCGTGGCCGATGCCGTTCGCCTGGTCCGGCTGGGCGCTGACCATTTTATGAGCGGACCGCTCGATGAGAACGAACTGATCGGGCACTTGGAGATGGCGGCGGAGGATCTGCGTTTGCGTACTGTGGTGGCGGGCCGGGGGGATGCTGATCCCTGGAAGCGCTTCTTCATCGGCGAGAGCCGTCCCATCCGCGACGTCGAGCACATCATCCGGTTGGCAGGTCCGAAGCGCTCTACTGTCCTGATTGCGGGCGAAACCGGCACTGGCAAGGAAGTAGTGGCCCGCGCCCTGCACCACGCCAGCCCCAGGTCTCACCTGCCCATGGTGGCGGTGAATTGCAGCGCTTTGCCGGAGAACCTGCTGGAGGCGGAGTTGTTCGGCCACACCAGAGGCGCCTTCACCGGGGCCGTGCAGCAGCGCGTGGGACGCTTTGAACAGGCCCACAACAGCACTCTGTTCTTGGACGAAATCGGCGACATGCCGCTCGACCTGCAAGCCAAACTCTTGCGCGTTCTTCAGGAGCGGGAATTCCAGCGTATCGGCAGCTCCGAGACCGTTCGCGTCGACGTGCGCGTCGTGGCAGCGTCGAATGCCGACCTGGCCGAGAAGGTGGCCCAGGGAACATTTCGCGAAGACCTCTTCTACCGCCTCAACGTGGTACCCATTACGATGCCGGCTCTGCGCGAGCGTGCCTCCGATATCCCGCTGCTGGTCCATCACTTTCTGGAAAAGATCTGCCGCTTGGAAGGCATCGCCATCAAGCGAATCTTCCGCGAAGCGCTGGACCGCCTCTGCGCCTATCATTGGCCGGGCAATGTGCGGGAATTGGAAAACGCGGTCGAAAAGGCCGTTGTGCTCAGCGGGGACCGCATGGATCTGTATCCTGCTGACTTTCCTCTTGCGGCCGCCACCTCACGCAAGCCGCTTGGCGCTACCTCGTCACCGGCCATGGTGCCCGATAGCGGACTCGATTTTGATGCCGCCGTCGCTAGTTTCCAACGCAACATCATCGACCAAGCATTGCAGCGAAGCGGCGGCAATAAGACCGTGGCCGCGGACCTGCTGCGCATGAAGCGCACTACCCTTCTGGCCAAGCTGCGCAATCTAGAAACACCGGCCAACGTCGTTTCGATCAAATCTGCTTAGCTGCGTCGCGCGCCCGCCGAAAGGCCAGCGCCGTCAGAGCTACCGGCGCCAGCACCCCATCCCGAAGCAGCGTTCTCACGCATGACATACAAAACTCATTGTAATGCGGCTCGGCCAAGCTCTACCCTGTGGCCTGCGTCGAGCCCTTTGCCACGTGATCGAGCGACATCTGATGCACCTTCAGCAACAGATCCACCTCATTCCGCGGGATGCTAAGGGCGGCCGCGATGGTTTCCGGCATCTCGCCGCGGCGCCGCATGCGCAGCACCTGGCCTCTTTTGTTCAGGTTGAGTGGCTGTGCGGCGGCTGGCGCCGGGGATGGCTGCGCCCCTTCTTCCCGCTCCCTGCGCAATTGTTCCGTGGCGTCCAGGACCTCAGCCAGGCGCGCCTCGAATTCCTCGCGCTGCCTGCGGCCGTGCCTCGCCAGTGTGCGCACGTTCATGTGCAACAGGAATGTGTACAGCAGACACGTTCCCGTGATCGCCAGAACCGCAAACACTTCGAGCGGATGAAGCAGAGACGACCAGTCGCTCATAATTCCTGCCCCTCCTTCGGCATCCCGATTGTGGTTTCCAGGCGTTGCGCGCGGCTCACAATCTCACGGACCCGGACGCCGTAGTTGCCGTCCACCACCACCACCTCACCCCGCGCAATCACGCAATTATTCACCACTACCTCCACCGGCTCGTTGACCATACATTCCAATTCCACAATCGATCCGGTGGTCCACTTCAGCACCTGCTGCAACGGCGCTTGCGTTTTGCCGAATGAGACGCTGACAGGCAGTTCCACGTCCAATAGCAGATCGAGCGTCTCCAGGTTCTTGACCGGTCCGTCCGTCGTTTGATTGATCTCCGGCATATGCTTGTCTCCTATCGCTGGAGCGACCAGCGCCGCTCCATGTATGTGCGCAGCCTCAATATGCCCTGTGCTTTCAACTGCGCGATCCGCGACAAATGCATCTTTGTGATCTCCGCAATCTCACGCAACGTGGCTTCCTCGTGGTAATACAAACTCAATACCGTCCGTTCCATCGGCGGCATTTGCTCAATCGCCTGGGCCAGCAGCCGCTCCAGTTCGGCACGCTCCAGGGTCGTCGACGGTAGCTTGTCGTCCGAATCCGGAATATAGTTGAGCAGGTCGCCTTCCTGGTCTTCATTGGCAAACTCGAAGCTGCCGATGGTGAGTCCGCGCACCTCATATAGCTGCTGCTGGTACTCTTCCAGGCTGATCTTGAGTTCGGCCGCAATCTCTTCTTCCCCGGGCGCGCGTCCCAGGCGCTGTTCCACGGCTGAGATGGCCGCCTCGATCTGTTTCGCTCGCCGCCGCTTGTTTTTCGGGGCCCAGTCCATCTCCCGCAGGCTGTCCAGAATCGCGCCGCGGATCTTGTGCTCCGCGTATGTCTTCAACTGGACCCCCTGGGAGGGGTCAAATTTGTCCACCGCGGCGATCAGGCCGATAACGCCGGTCGAGATTAGGTCGTCAAGACTGATGTTCTCCGGCAGGCGTTCATGGATCCGGCGCGCGATCAGGCGCACCTGTGGAAGATGATCCAGGATCAGTTGCTCCCGCTCGGCCCCGCTCGTCTCTTCGGTGTGGTACTCGTACATACGCGCGCTACATCAGTGCCAGGCTCTTACGCGGCGGATAGTGATCGCTCCGCGCGGCGCTCGAGGACGTTTTCAAGCAAACGTGCTGCCGTCGCTGGCTCCAAGTCTTCCGGAATATGTTGGCCCGTTCCCAGGAACGAAATCGCTTTCCCCGAGCGCACCGATGCGCTCACCACTGCGCCCAGGGCGGACGTTTCGTCGAGATGGGTAAAAATGAGTTTCGCCGGCGAGAACGTCTCGAACCGGTCAATCATACTGCTTAGGTCTGTGCTGCGCATAGAAGCCTGCGCCACCAGGTGTACTGCAATGCTCCGCTCCTGCGCCAGAAAGTGGGCCAGTTCCGCCGCCTCTTCCATATCTTGTGCCGCATAACCAGGGGTATCGATCAGAATCAGCCCCTTTCCGCTGCGCATTTCGAGCGCCTGCTGTAGGCTGCGCGTAGTTTCCACCGCCTGGAAGCCGGCGCCAATGATGGCGGCATACGTGTGCAACTGTTCGGCGCCGCCCACGCGGCTCGTATCCGTTGAAATCAAGTATACCGGGCGCGAAGACGAAATACCGTACTGCACCGCCAGCTTCACGAGCGTGGTCGTCTTTCCACCGCCCGGGGGACCAACCAGCGCTACCACGTGCGACTTTTCCGCCGAGCCGTCCAGGCCCGCGCCCGTTGAAACAAGCGATGCGAGCTCCGTCCGCACAGCGCCTTCAATCAGATCGCGATCGAAGGTCTTCCGGCGTGACCAGGTGGAAGCGTCCGTATCGAGGCGCGCGTGGGCCTGCTTCACCACGGCCTTGGCAACATCCACGGAGAATCCGCCGTCCACGAGCCGCGATAGCGCCTCGGCGAATTCCGGAGCCGGAACAGCCCACGAATACGCTTGCGCGTTGATCTCGGTGAGCGAGCTGCCCATTTCCTCCATCTGCTTGCGCAGCCGTGCCAGTTCGCGCAGAACCGCGTCCTCGGCCGCTGGCGCTTTGGCGCGCTCCGCCGGCCCTGCGCCTGCTTCGCATCCGCCCGGCGGTTCCGCGCCCTCCGGCAACACCGCGAACACCACTTCGTATTCGCCCAAACCCTGCGCTTCCGGCGGCGCCTTGCGGCTGTTCACTAGAAGCGCCTCGGACCCCAATTCCTGCCGCGCCTGTTCCACGGCATCCTGCACCGTAGGCGCGAAAAACGATTTCATTCTCATGCCCCGCTCCTCATCCCGTCTTTGCTTGTTGCGACTCATTGAATGAATCCTTGAGAAATCACTTTCACCTCGGCCGGTATCTCATTGTGCGAAAGGAAAACCACGTTGGCCCGCGAGGCTTCCACAATCTGCCGCAGGAAATATCGCGCTCCGGTCGAGGTCACCGCTACCACCGGCGTTTCCGGCGACCCTACCTTTTGTTCCACTTTGTTCAGAATTTCTCGAATGGCCTGCGGCGCGAGCGACAAATGGCTGCTCTGCTCCCCATGCTGCACTGCGGATTCTACCGATTGTTCGATGGAGGCCTCCACGAAGTACGCCGGCAGGTCTCCCGAGGAGTTCAAGTAGGGCCGGACGATCGTCCGGCGCATGGCTTGGCGCACGTATTCCGTCAGCAGAATCGGGTTGCGCGTTGACGCTCCCGCTTCGCTCATCGCTTCCAGAACGGAAACCGCATCGCGAATCGAAACACGCTCGCGCAATAAGTTCTGCAGCACCCGTTGCACCGTGGCCAGCGGCAGCAGCTTCGGCGTCAGTTCTTCCACCACCTTCGGGTTCTCGATCGCCACGCGGTCCAGCAGCTTCTTGGCGTCCTGGCGCGAGAACAGCTCGTGCGAATGCCGCCGGATCAGCTCCGCTAAGTGCGTTCCCAGAACGCTCACCGCATCCACCACCGTGTAGTTCGCCCGCCGCGCTCTCTCGGATTGGTCCGAGGGAATCCACCATGCCGGCATCCCGAAGGCCGGCTCGCGCGTCGCTTGCCCCGCTAGCGGAGCAGCCGTCTTGCCCACAGGGATCGCCAGGTCCATCCCCTGCGGCATCTCGTAGCGCGCGATCTCCACTCCCTTCAGCGAAATCAGGTATTCTCGCGGCCTCAACGAAAGGTTGTCGGTCACGCGCACGGGCGGGAAAATGTAGCCGAGATCAGTGGCCAGCTGCCGCCGGATCCCTGAAATCCTGCGTAGCAGCGGCGAGCTCTTTCCGCCCTCCACCAGCTTCACCAACCCCAGTCCTACTTCCACCGCGAGCGGCTCCACTTTCAGCACCGCGTCGAGATTCTCGCGCGCCGGCGCTGCCTTCGTCTCCGTCCCCTTCTCCGCCGCGAGGGCTCGTTTGCGCATCCGCCACGCCGAAGTCCCCATCCCCGCGCCCAGCAGCAGAAAGGGAATCGTCGGCAACCCTGGAAACGCCGCAAGCACCACCAGCACGCCGCTCGCCAGCAGCAGTGGCTGCGGGTTGCCGAACACCTGCTTCTTGAAATCCGCCCCGAGCCGCGAATCCGAACTCGCGCGCGTCACGATCAAGCCGCCCGAAATCGAGATCATCAGCGCCGGAATCACTGTCACCAGCCCATCGCCAATGGTCAACACCGTGTACGTTTCGATCGCGTGCCGGAGATCCATGCCATGCTGTAGCACGCCAATCAAGAAGCCCGCGATGATGTTGATGCTGGTGATCAGAATGCTCGCCACGGCATCGCGCTGCGTGAACCGGGAAGCACCGTCCATCGCGCCGTAGAATTCCGCTTCGTTCGCCAGGTCTTTGCGTCGCTGCCGCGCCCCCGCCTCGTCGATCAGCCCGGCATTCAAGTCCGAGTCGATGGACATCTGCTTGCCAGGCAGAGCGTCCAGGGTGAAACGCGCCGTCACCTCGGAGATGCGCACCGCGCCATGGTTGATCACGACATACTGAATCGCAATCAACACCAGAAAAATCACGGCGCCGATGATGTAGTTGCCGCCCACTACGAAGTTGCCGAACGCCTGGATCACCTCGCCGGCCGCCCCCGTGCCCGTATTGCCGTTCAGCAGGATCAGCCGCGCGGATGAGATATTCAGAGCCAGCCGGAATAGCGTTAACAGCAGCAGCGTGGTGGGGAACACGCTGAATTCCACCGGCCGTGTGATGTACATCGCCACCATCATCACGATCACCGACATCATGATGTCCGTGACAATTAGGACGTCCAGCACAAAACCGGGAAGCGGCGTGATCAACGCGATCACGATCGCCAGCACGGCAATCGGTACGCCGAGTTCGGAAAAGCCGGAGAAATTGATCCCTCCGAATCCCTTCCACGGTGCCGGTGCGGCGATGGCTTTCGTCTCTGCCAATTTCGATGTCTCCTCGGTGAATTACGCCGGCAGGCGCCCCTTCATGAGCCGGTAGATATACGCCAGGATCTCCGCCACCGCGCGGTACAAATGCGCTGGAATCTCCTGTCCGATTTCCGCGGACTTGTAAAGCGCCTGCGCGAGCGGCGCATTCTCGATCAGCGGCACCTGATTCTCCAGCGCCCGCTGCTTGATCCGCAGCGCCAGATAGTTCTTCCCTTTCGCCACCACCTTCGGCGCCGTAGTCCAATCCAGCTGGTAGCGGATCGCCACCGCGTAATGCGTCGGGTTCACGATCACCGCCGTCGCCGTCGGAACTTCCTTCATCATGTTCCGGCGTATCCGGTCCCGCATTAAACGCCGGATCCGCATCTTCATCTGCGGGTTGCTTTCCGCCTCTTTGTATTCCTCGCGGATCTCCTGCTTGCTCATGCGCAGGTCCTGCTTGTAGCGGCGCCGCTGGCGCGCAAAGTCCACCAGCCCGAACACCAAAAACAGCCCCGCGCCTCTCCACAGCAGCGCCGTAAGCGAGGCTCCTACCTGGTGCGCGCCAATTTCCACGCCTTGCAGCGGCAACAGGAAGTACTCCTGCATGCGATCCCGGCAAATGAAGTACACGCACGCTCCGAACACCGGCAGCATGATGAGCGCCTGAATCATCGCCGGGATATTCTGGCGCGGCAGTTCCTTCAGCTTGGAGAGCGGGTTCATCCGGTTGAAATCCGGGGCCAGCTTCTTCGTGCTAAGGCCGAACTGCGTCACAATCATCTGCGCCGCCAGTGTGATAACTACCAGCGCGCCGCCGGCGGCCACCAACGGCAGAAAGGTCTGCATCAGCAAAGACGTGATCACGTGCACGAAATCGGCAATCTGGAAATCGTGCGCAAATGCCCGCCCAATCAGGTAGCGCATGGTCAGCCGCACCTGCTCCAGCCACACCGGGCCCCAGTTGGTGATGATCCCTGTGAACGCCAGAAACTGAATGGCCGGGACGAACTGTTTGGATGTGGGAAACTGGCCCTCGCGCCGCGCGCGCAGCAAGCGTCGTGGTGTAGCCTGTTCGGATTTCTGCCCTTGCTCACTCATCTCGTCCCGCTAAACCATCAGAATCCCGCTACCATCGCTACCCGGCTCATTACCTGTTGGGCATAGCCGCGGTAAACGTGCGGGAACAAAACTGCAAGAGCCGCCAATAACGCAACGGCGGCCATCATCTTCACCGGAAACGCCAGCATCAACAGTTGCAGCTGTTGATTCAGTCTGCCGAGCAGCGCCAGCGCCACATCCACCAGCAACAGCAGCGCGAGCGCCGGCATCGCCAACCGCAGCCCCACCGAAAACATCCCCGATGCCAGACGCAGAATCTGTTCCGCGCCCGCCGGCGCCAGCGCGAACGTCCCTGCTGGAAAAGTCTCCAGGCTCCGGGCAAATGCGCGGATGATCTCGCGATCGAGCCCCAGAGCGAAGAACAGCATCCCCGCGGTCAGTTGCGCGAAAACCACCAGCAGGCCGGAGTCAGCCTGCGTCGAAGGATCGATCATCGACGCATAACCAAATCCAGCCTGTAACCCGATGATCTGCCCCGCCATCAGGAACGATTCGCTCAGCACCGAAACCGCCACCCCGATCGTCAACCCCAGGGTCAGCTCGGCCATCATCGCCACCACCAGAGGGCCGATATACGGCGCACTCAAATTTACGTGCGGCCACAACGGAAACAGCGCCAGCGCGATGCTCAACGACAGCACCGCTCGCGCCACGTCCGGGCCCGCATGAAATCCCGGCAGAGGCACGAATATAAACGTGCCCGTTACGCGCGCCAGCACCAGCACGAAGCCGAATACCAGCGCCAGCGGGAATGTCAGCGGATGCCCCACTCAATTACCGCGCGTAGCGTCCCAGATCGCCCAGAATCAGGATCGTGTACGCGGTCATCTTTTGCAGCATCCAAGGCATGAGCAGCACGATCCCAAACAAGAACGCCACCAGGCGCGGCACCGTGCTGAACCCGGTGTCCTGAATCGATGTCACAATCTGAATCAAGCTCACCGCAATGCCCGCCAGAAATCCGATCGCCAGGATCGGCGCCCCTAGCCACAGCGTCATCATCAGCGCTTGCCGCATTACTTGCACTACCAGTTCCGGAGTCATTCCCCCCCCTACGTATAGAAACTCTTCATCAGCGAGCCCAGCACCAGGTTCCAGCCGTCCACCAGCACGAACAATAAAATTTTGAACGGCGCCGAAATCATCACCGGCGGCAGCTGAATCATGCCAATTGAAAGCGTCACCGAAGCCACCACCAGGTCGATGACCATGAACGGCAGAAACAGCACCGCGCCGATCTGAAACCCGGCTTTCAGCTCCGAGAGAATGTACGCCGGAATCAGAACCTTCAGGTCCAGGTCCGCCGGTGTACGCGGCGGCTGCGCGTGCGTCACTTCCACGAAAAGGCTGATGTCTTTCTCGCGCGCGAAGCGGACCAGAAACTTCTTCAGCGGCACCGTGCCATCGTCAAATCCCTTTTCCCACGTCACCTGGTTCTTTTCCATCGGCTCCCAGCCCTTGTGGTACATCTCCGTCGCCACCGGGCTCATGATCAGAATCGTGAGGAACAGCGAAATGCCCACCAATATCTGATTCGAGGGAGTCGTTTGCGTCCCGAGCGCCTGCCGGAGAAAGTGCAGCACCACCGTGATCCGCAGAAATGGCGTAATCGACATCACCACCGCCGGCAGCAACGTCAGCAGCGTCATCAGAATCAGGATCTGCATGGGGACGCTCAGTTGCGACCCCTGCGGCCCGCCGCTTGACGGTGTGATCCCGAATAACGATGGCGCCGGCACCGGCGCACCCTGCCCGATCCTCGCGGCCGCAAGCCAGGCCAAACCCGCCAGCGGCTTCACGATGCTCCGCCTCATGAGGCCGTCCTTGCGCACGCCTCGGCCGTCTCCGTCGCGGTATTCCACTCCACGCGCTCCACCAGCGTGCAGCCCGAAGGGGAAAGCGCCAGCAGCACCGCATGATCGGAAACGCGCACGAGGTGTACGGAATGCTGCGGCGTCAGTGGCAAGCGCGCGATGGATTCCAGGTGCCGGGCGGACTTTCGCGTTGCCGGCCCGCGATAATACGCCAGACCTCGCCGGCGCAACAGCCATAACGCGCCGCCAAGCAAGCCCAGTACCAGGAAAACCGCCAGGATTTGTTGCCCCATTTCAGCTCGTTGCCTCAAACGTCGTGATGCGTACGCCGATGTTTTTTTCCAGTACGACCACCTCTCCACGCGCTACCGGCGCGCCTCCGACATAAATATCCAGGTAATCGCCAGCGGTTTTTGGAAATGGAATCACGCTGCCCGCTGCCAGTTCCAAAATGTCGCGGAGCCGCATCCGCCGGCGGTCCACCTCGATCTCGATTTCCACCGGCATATCGGCGAATGGCCCGGCTTCTTCGAGTGCGCAATGACCCGGCATCTTATCCCTGAATCAGATTGATGGTGTCTTGCGTCAACGTGTCGGTCGTCGTAATCACTTTCGCCGAGGCTTCGTAGCCTCGCTGGAACGTGATCAGGTTGGTAAACTCTTTTGCGATGTCCACCGTCGAACCCTCCAGCGAACTCGCTAGCACCGTTCCCCGCCCGCCCGTATTCGGAAGGCCCACGGCCGGCGCCGCGGTTTCTGCGCTGACTTCATAGTTGTTGTCGCCAACTGCGGTCAACGATTCCGGGTTGCGGATCGAAGCCAGTGCCAGTTGCCCGATCGTAACCTGCTGGCCGCTGGAATATTGAGCGACGATCTCGCCGCCATTTGACAGCACAACGTGCGTTAACTCCGCGGCCGCCGCACCGTCCTGCGTCTGCGTGGCAACTGCCGTCGTCTGCGCGACCTGCGTGATGGCTCCCGTCCCGTTCGTGTTATATAGCGACCAGGTCACGTTCATGTCGGACGCTCCGTCATTCAGTCCCGCGATCTTAATCGGCACCGTGCCCGTGGCGAACGCCGGCGTCGCGATGGTTCCGTCCGGGTTAAACGTCACGGTGCCGCTCGCGCCCGTAATCGGGTAGGGAGTACCGGCCGTGCCAGCCTTGACATCCGCTCCAGGGATAGTAACCGCATAGGTCCAGGTATTCGCCGCGGTTTTGGTGAAGTTGACCGTCAGCACGTGCGCATCGCCGAGCGAATCGTAGACGGTAATCGGGTTCGAGAAGTTGCCGTCTCCTGTACCATTGGGCGCCGACGAGTCCAGATTGGCGCTGATCAACATGTTCTGCGTCGCTACCGGTTGTTGCAATAAGCCGGAGGGAATCGTAATGTTCGTGATGCCGCCGCTCGTGTTCAGCACTCCAGCCACCGCATTCCAGCCCTGGACATACTGGCCGGTCGCAGTCTCCAGCGTCCCGTTCTTGTCCACCTGGAAGTTGCCCGCTCGCGTGTACTCTATGGCGCCGGAGGAAGGATCCTGCACAATGAAGAAGCCGTCGCCTTGAATCGCTCCGTCTAGCGGGCCGCTGGTGGGCTGAATCGAGCCCTGCGTGAAGTTCTGCGTTACCGTCGGAGCGCCGGTGCCTAATCCAACCGAAGTCTGTCCGTTGCCGATCCCCAGCGAGGACGCCACCAGATCGTAGAAGTTGACCGTCTCTTCCTTGTAGCCAACGGTGTTCAAGTTCGCCAGATTGTTTCCGACGGCGTCCACGCCAACCTGGTTGGCGTTGAGTCCGCTGAGTGCCGATGAAAACGATGTAAACATCCCTGTTCCTCCTTGGTTTTCTTTATGAATGCGCGACTACGGTGTTGTCGTGCCGCTGGAGCTGCCGCTGCTGGAACTGCTTCCCGATGCATCCGTCACAAGCTGTTGCACTCCCTGATTCACACCGATCATCTGCTCGAGTTCGCTAAACTGCGCCAATTGCGACACGAACTGCGTGCCGTCCATCGGGTTTAACGGATCCTGATTCTGGAGCTGGGCCACCAAAAGCTGTAGAAACTGCTGCTCGCTGACTTGTGTCGCAGAAGCGCTCGCCGCCGAAAGGCTGGTCGTCCCCGTGGTGCTGGGACTCGGTGTTACTAGGCTGGTTGCCATGGGTTGTTGCTCCTTTGGATACTGGTTTCTAGTTCGCGAACCCACTTCGGGGTTTGTTCGTCCTGTTGTTGATCTTGGGAACTCTGCTGCTGGCCTTGGCTGCCTGATCCACCGCCATTACGCCCCTGCGAATGGCCGTGCGATGGCGCATCCTGCCCCTGATCCCGCCCCGCCGAATTCCCGTTGCCGCCCGGCTGCCATGTGTCCGCCTTATAGCCGTTGACTTGCAGCCGGCCCATCAGATCCGGCAGGCCATCGCGCAGGCCGCGGTTCAAGCTCACATCCGGCGTCCGTACCGAGACGTGCAGTTCGCCGGCTCTTTCTGTGAGCCGCACTTGCACCGAGCTTTGATCCGCATTGGTCAGGCGTATGGAAATGTTGCGCACGCTCTCGCCCGCCCGTACTCCCGGCTCTCCCTGTGGCTCCAGCGGCTGTGGCGTGCCGCTCTCCGCGCTAACCTTCGCCGGGCTCGACTCGCGAACACCTGCCGCGCTCCCCGTCGCCGGCGCCGGCGTCAGCAGGCTGCCCTGCATGTTCTGGGTAGTTTGCGGCGCCGTGGACGCTGTCTCCGTTTCGCTGTCCGCGCGCACTGTGTCCTGGCTGCCCGCGCCCCGTTGCTGCGGATTGCTATCGCTATTGGCGTTTGCGTCATTAGCGTTTGCGTCGGCCGAACTCTGACTATCCGCTGCCGTGTGTGCGGGTGCCTGAGAAGTTGCCTTTGCCGTGGAAGCCGCCGGCAAATTCGCCGCGTCGGTCTTCTTCGCAGCCAGAGCGGTCTGCGGGTCCACACTGATGTTCGCCGCGGGACGCGCCGTGTCGAACCGCGACGCCGCAATCGCTGCCTGCGCATCGCGCAAGTTCAGCGTCGCGGCCGTTCCTGCTTGCTCCGTAACGCGAGCCGCAAACGCTACCTGCGCATCGGCCAGCCTTTGGCTCAGCGCTGTACCCCCGCCGGCCGGCTGCCCTTCTTTCGTGATCTGGAAAGCCGGATCGAGCACTTCTGTATGTTGCCCCTGCGCCCTGGCGGTGCCGCTCAGTGAGGTGTCGCCCTGTGCCTGCGCGAGGCTTTGATCCAGCTTTGTTTTTGCCGCCGAACCGAGTTCCGTGTTCGCCCCCGAACCGTCCACGGGCGGCAGCACCTCGTTCAGAATTGCCTGGAATGCCTGTTGCTGCGCATTGCTTGTGTCCGAAGGCGTCTTCGCATCCCCGGTAGATGCTGACTGCGTATTCTCTGCGTCCTGCGTGGCCGATCGCCCGCGTCGTAGAGATTGTTGAGGAGTCCCCGCGCTCGTTGCTCCGTGGCGCTGCCCGTCACTGGCGGCCGGTTGCCCGGAGGAATTGTCCGATTCCGTGGAATTCTCCGCGGGCTGTACTGTCTTGCTTCCACTATTCTGCGAACGGTTGGACTGCGACGCTTCGAACGAGTGGGGCGTCGGAGCAGTCTGCCAGGCCGCCGCAGACGGAGTGGAGCTGGAGATGAGCACGACCGGTGAAGCTGCAGTTGCGCGGCCAGTCGAATACCTTAGATTTTCAGCAATTTACACCTGGAAAGGCTGTCAAAATCGTGACTTTTGCCGGTGGTCGGCAAAATCTTGACGGCCTTGTATATTAACCCTAATCTACTTATCGGCTGGGCCGCGTTGATTTTCTAGGGCCTTTTTTTCCGCCCCCCTTCGGTACCCGACTTGCACCGCTCCCTCCCCGGAACATACTTCCATGGATTCTCTCACCATCGCCGCCGCGAGCGGCATGCGCGCCCTCATGGACACCCTCAACATGTCCGCCAACAACCTCGCCAACGCCAGTACCAACGGCTTCAAGTCCGACAAGGAGTCCTATAACCTCTACGTTTCACCCGATGCGCAAGCCGCCGCCGACGGCGAGGGATATCTGCCCACCACCGTGCCCGTGGTCCAGTCGCAGTGGACCGATTACGCCCAGGGTTTGCTCGTTCGTACCGGCAACCAGTTGGACCTGGCCCTCAACGGCAAAGGATTCTTCGCCGCCAACGGCACTTCCGGTCCTCTTTATACGCGCAATGGCAGCTTCAAGCTGAGTCCCCAGGGCGTACTCGTCACCCATGAAGGCTACCCTCTGCGGACTGTGGACCAGACTTCCATTCAGACCCAATCCACCACCCCCTTGACAGTAACGCCCGAAGGTGAAGTTTTGCAGGACGGGCAGAGCCTGGGAACACTCGAAGTGGTCAACTTCACCGACACCCATGTCCTTGCCAAACAAGGCAATAACTACTTCAACGTCACTGACCCGAATGCCAAGCCGGTCCCCGAGCCCGAAACCCAGGTGGAACAAGGAAAAGTCGAAGCTTCGAATTCCTCCTCCGCCAATGCCGCCGTGCGCCTGGTCAGCGTGATGCGCCAGTTTGAAATGCTACAAAAGGCAGTGTCAATCAGCGGAGATATGAACAAGCACGCGGTGGAGGAAGTCGCCCGCGTAAGCTCTTAAAGAAGGAGAGATATCGTCATGAAAACAAAGGATGGTAGCACCGAGTGGCAGCAGTTTTACGATTGGTTCGCCTTCGGCATACTCCCAGGCTCGTCTTCCCCTTCCTCGCCCGCGCAACCGGCTGAAGCGCCCCGTCCACCAGCGGCTGACTGCTGGCAGGTCATCATTCCTGGGCTGGGCCAACCTCAGATTCAACTTTAAGGAGATTCTATGATCCGCGCCCTATTTAGCGCCGCTAGCGGCATGAACGCGCAGCAAACCAACATCGAGAACATCGCCAATAACTTAGCGAACTCTAACACAACTGGTTACAAGGCGCGGAGAGCTCAATTTCAAGATTTACTTTACCAGAGCATGACCGCCCCAGGCACTCAGGCTGGACAGCAGACGGTGGTTCCGGCCGGACTGCAACTCGGATTGGGTACCCGTGCTGCCTCTAACGAAATCATCTTCACCCAGGGTGACTTTTCCCAGACCGACAACCCTCTGGATGTGGTGATTCAGGGTAACGGGTTTTTCCAAATCCGGCAGCCTTCAGGCACTCTGGCGTACACCCGCGCGGGCAACTTTCAGTTTGACCGGAATGGCAACGTGGTCGATGCCAACGGCAACCCGCTCGTGCCACAGATCACCATCCCCCCACAGGCTCAAGCAGTTACGATTGCGCAAGACGGCACGGTCAGCTACACCTTGCCGGGCCAGACGGCGGCGCAGACGGCTGGTCAGATTCAGCTGGCTGAATTCCCTAACCCAGCTGGGCTCAATAGCATAGGTGGAAACCTATACCTTCCGACGGATGCCTCGGGCGACCCGGTGGTCGGCAATCCCGGCAGCCAGGAAGGCATGGGCACGCTACTCCAAGGGTATACGGAGCAATCCAATGTCAGCGTGGTGGAAGAATTCATCAACATGATTGTGGCGCAGCGCGCCTATGAGGCAAATTCGAAAGTAGTGAAGGCCGCCGACGATATGTACCAGCAGGCTAACAACTTACGGCAATGATGCATCTCTGGATGCCCATAGCGCTCTTCTTGACGGCACCGCAACCGTGCGTGGCGGTCGATGGCGATCACATCACTGCCGGCGACCTGGCGCGTGCCGTTCCGGCTTTTTCGTCAGTTCCGGCAGATGCCGAAATCGGCTATGCACCCCTGCCTGGTGTACGGCGCTACTTTCATGCGCCGGAGCTGCGGCGGTTGGCCTTACGCTACAACGTTGCACTTCCCGACGAGGCGGAAGCCTGTGTGGAACATGCGATGGAAACGCTCGAACCGGAGCGCGTGGTAGCGGCGATGCGTAAAGCGCTCGAAGACCCGGAAGCGCGTATCGAGGTCATGGAACTCAGCCGCTACCCCATTCCGCGTGGCGAACTCGAGTTTTCACGGGCGAGCCTGCCGGTGGATGCCGCCGGCGCGGTGATCTGGCGAGGCATAGTGCGTTTAGCGGGGGGACGCAGGTTCGGGGTCTGGGCCAGCGTGAAAGTACGGATGCGCGGTACGCGCATCGTAGCAACGGAAAATCTGGCTGCGGGGCACGTCATCGGAGCAAACCAGGTGAGGCTGGAACCGTGCGATGTTTACCCGGCACGGAGCGCAGCTCCCGTGTCACTCGAAGCGGTGGCCGGAACGAGTCCACGCAATCCCATTCCCGCGGGCGCAGCGATCACCGCCAACATGGTTGACGCGCCCAAGGAAGTGGAGCGGGGCGATGTAGTGCAAGTCGAAGTTCAGAGCGGTGCCGCGCTCGTGAAGGTGGAGGGCCGCGCCGAATCCTCAGGCCGGCATGGCGACCCGATCAAGGTTCACACGCTGGTAAACGGAAGGAGTTTCTCCGCGCGCGTCGCGGGTAAGGATCGGGTGGTGGTTGCCACCACGGGCGAATCAAACTCACAGGACGCAAAACCATGATCGTGAATGGCCATCTTTCAAGAATCCAGAGGGCGCTGGCGCTCTCACTCCTCGCACTGGTGACGCTTCCCTGCTTCGCGGGAGTTCCGGCGACTTCCAAGAAGACAGACCAGAAGAAGCCGCCAGAACCTTCGGCGCTGGATAAGTATATTCAGGACGCCATGCGCAACGCGCCGGCTAACGCGGGCCCAGTTTCCACGCCCGGGTCGACCTGGTCTGGCGCATCGCGCCTGCTCGACCTTGGCAGCGATGTGCGCGCACGCCAGGTGGACGATATGGTAACCGTGCTGGTAGCCGAATCCGTTTCGGCGGATGTCACGGGTGTGACTAAGACGTCACGTGCTTCGGCGGCGAAAAGCACGATTCCGGCGCTGGCCGGATTGACGAAAGCCACCGGCCCGTGGACCAATCTGGCGAACCTGACCACGAATAGTTCGCTCGATGGCGAAGGCACGACTTCCCGCCAGACGACTTTCACGACCACGCTCGCCGCACGCGTCACGCACGTGCTTCCGAATGGATTTCTGGTGGTGGAAGGCGCGAAAGACATTCAAGTGAATTCCGAGCACCAGACCGTGATTGTGCGCGGCGTCGTGCGCCCCGCGGACCTGGACACGACGAACACGGTTCGCTCCGATCACATGGCCCAGGTGGAGGTGCGCATTAACGGCAAGGGCGCAGTCAACGACGTGGCCAAGAGACCCAACGCCCTCTATCGCCTCCTGCTGGGCATTCTGCCATTCTAGACGCCATCATGAAAAAATCGATCGCCATCTGCGTGCTGCTAGTGACGCTCGGGGCCGGACCCGCGCGAGCCGCGACGCGCTTGAAAGAACTCGTGGCGCTTGGAGGCGTGCGCGACAACCAGCTCATCGGTTATGGTCTGGTGGTTGGTCTGGCGGGAACGGGCGACCGCCAGCAAACAGTCTTTTCCGCCCAGAGCTTGGCCAATATGCTGGAGCGCATGGGCCTGACCGTGAATCCCACGACCCTTACAGTTAAGAACACGGCGGCTGTGATGGTGACTGCTACTTTGCCGCCGTTCGCGCAGCCCGGCTCGCGCATCGACGCCACCGCCGCCGCGATGGGAGACGCACAGAACTTGCAGGGAGGCATTCTGCTTCTGACCGCATTGCGCGGGGGCGATGGGCAAATCTACGCCGTCGCGCAGGGACCGGTGGTGACGGGCGGATTCTCCGCGAGCAAGACGGGCACGAGCCAGACCGTCAACCATCCCACGGTTGGCCGCGTGCCCTCGGGCGCTATCATCGAGATCACCGCCCCTTCCGTGGTCCCGAAGGGGCCGATCCAACTGCAACTCCACTACGCGGATTTCACGACGTCGGCGCGCATCGCCGAAGCCGTCAATAAGAGATTTGTCGCGACCGGCGCACCGGTCGCGAAGGCCGAGAACTCGGCGTTAGTCACGGTGGCGATCCCGCCCGAATACTCCTCGCGATCGATCGAATTCATCTCGGAGCTGGAAAAAGTGCCGGTGGACGCCGACCGTCCGGCGCGTGTGGTGGTCAACGAGCGCACTGGGACCATCGTGATGGGCGGCGATGTGCGCATCTCGCCGGTGGCCATCATGCACGGCAACCTCACGCTGTCCGTCCAGACGAATTATGCGGTGTCGCAGCCGGCGCCGTTTTCGCAGGGCAAGACGGAAGTGGTGCCGCAGGTGGCCGTAGGAGCCAAGGAAGAAAAAGCGCGCAACGTCATTCTAAAGGAAGGCGCGACGATCGAAGAACTGGTGCGGGCGCTGAATGCGATCGGCTCGACGCCGCGCGATATCATTGCGATCCTCCAGAACCTGCGCGCCGCGGGAGCGCTCGAAGCCGAACTGGACGTGATCTAACGAGCATGAGCGATCTAAGCCTTTCCGCGCCGCAGATGCCGGCGCTTTCTCCCGGTATCGAGGCTCCGTCGAAGCGGGACACCCCCGAAAAGATCGAAACCGCAGCCAAGCAGTTTGAGGCGCTGTTGATCGGGCAGCTCATGAAATCGATGCATGACCCGGATTCTAAGGGGTGGCTAGGAGACGAGGACGAAGCGTCGCAATCGGCCATGGAAATGGCGGAAGAGCAGTTTGCGCAGGCACTGTCCAATGGGGGCGGGTTGGGCCTGGCGCGGATGGTGGTGCAGGGCCTGTCGCGGAGCGCGGAGGGGCAGCCAGGGCAGACGGAGTCCGGGAAGGATAATGTTGCCCCGCATACAAAGCCCTGAGGGCTTGCCTGATGCCATCCGGTTTACTAGAATTTCTGTATTGAAGGACGATAAGAATTTTAGGTGATTTATGCGGATAGAGCCTGGCGGTAAAAGTGCGCCCGTTGGACCCTCCTCACCGGCACAACCGGGGACGCCTGCCGCACCACCGGCTCCCACGAGCTCGGATGAGGTGAACCTATCCGCGCTCTCCCAAGCGGCAGCGGGACTTGCCCCGGCCAGGATGGAACAAGTCCAGGCCGAAGTCAGCGCGGGAAGATACCAGCCCGATGCCGCAGAGGTGAGCCACCGCATCGTTGATTTCTACTTAATTCCCCTCGATTAAAGGCCTGGGCATTCACGCACGGGCACGGCGAGCTGAACTTCGCCGCGGCACGCGGAAGGTGTGCGCCACGGGGCAGGCGGAAATCAGCGCGGGGAGATACCAGCCCGACGCGCGGAGGTGGGCCAGCGCATCGTCGATTTCTACCTGATTCCCCTCGATTGATGGCCTGGGCACCGGTGGCAGCATTCACGCACGGGCACGGCGAACTTAAGTTCGCCGCGGCACGCTGAAGGCGTGTGCCACGAGGGGGCAGAGATCGGCGGCGACAAACTCGATCTGCTGGTGCCCAGCGCATGGGTGGCGGCGGATGTGATTTGGTCCGGCGCGGACGGGCACGCTGAAGGCGTGTGCTACAAGGGGTCTAGAAGCCGGCGATGGCCAGCTCGGCCTGCTCGCGCGCGGGTGTCACATCAATTTTCTCCCAGGCTTCCAACAGATTTTCGAGCAGACCGACAACCTCGGCCAAAGGCGCATCCACCTGATTGAGATTGGCGGTGAGCAATCGGCGCCGCATGTAGTCGTACAGTTCATTCAGGTTGCGAGCTAAGCGGGGCTCCACCTCAGGCTTGAGGCAAAGGCTGAGCTCGGCGAGGACGGTCACAGCTTTGGAAATGGCTCGGGAGCGCGCGGCGATATCGCCGTCGGCCAGGTACGCGCGGGCATCCCGCACCGACTCGATGGCCGTCCGGTAAAGGATAAGAACGAGCTCGGTTGGCTCAGCGGACAGGACGGTGGCTTCGAGGTAAGTATCGTAAGGGTTGGTCGACATGACTGCTCCTGCTATTCATATCGGACCGACTTCCGGTTTTTGTCATAGCCGATTAGCCGAGAGTGGAGAGAGCACTGGAATCGACCGTCTGGCCCAGCGACTGAGCCAACTGGAGGACATATTCCGGAGGGATCTGGTCCACCACTTTCTTGCTGGTGCGGTTGACGATTTGGACTACCGGAACGTGCAAGTTCCGATCGATCTGAAAGGTGAGTTCATTCTCACCGAGAGTGCCTGAATCGTTAACAGTCTTCACGGCCTGGATCAGAATGCGGTTGGCGGCCACCTGTGCCGGTGGTGCGCCCTCTGGAGTAGGAATTGCGGCGAGCGCTGACGCTGCCGCGCTAGTGATCTCCATGGCAATATCCTCGTCCCAAGGGAGTGTACTCCCTCATAAGATCTCTTCGTCTTGATTCGGCTTATTTTCTAACGTTTCGCTAAAGTTTTTTTTTCGAGTGGTCGATTCTTAAGACTAAATGCGGTCTCATCTCTCCGTTTGGCTGACAGTTAGCGTGCTGATGGCCCCGTTGGTTAGCGTCCACGGGCAGGCGCCCGCTGCGGAAGCCGCCAAGGCCGAAAAACCGGCTTCGGCCAAACCAACTAACTCCAGTGATTCCACTAAGTCCGCAATGGAAGCCGCAGCTGTGAAGCAGCGGGACGGCACACTCGCGGCGATGCAGAAGTCGGTGGATAAACAGAAGGCCGCGATTGCGGTAGCCATGGCCGCTTCGATCGGCAAACAGCAGGCGCCGAATCCGGGCGGAAAAGACTCCTTCTTCATATTGGCGCCGCTCTCGCCTCCGCCGGCGGCTACCGGCTCCGGCTTAGCGTTACCGGAGTCCCAGATTGCTGACGTGGATTGCGATGCCGTTCCTGAAACGAGCGTTGCACCGATCCTCTTAGAAGCTGCGCAGCGGGAGGGCCTCGATGCCAAGCTGTTGACAGCGGTCATCCAGCAGGAATCGGCATTCCGGCCCTGTGCGGTATCGGACAAAGGCGCGCAAGGCCTGATGCAGCTCATGCCGGATACCAGCGCGCGTCTCACCGTGAAAGACCCGTTCGACGCGAAGCAAAGTATTGACGGCGGCGCGAAGTATCTGAAGGAACTGCTGACGCGATATAGCGGCAACCTGGCCCTGGCGCTCGGCGCGTACAACGCGGGGCCGGAGAAGGTCGACCAGGCCGGTGGCGCCATCCCAAACATCCCGGAGACAACCAGCTACGTGAATGGAATCCTGACGAAACTGGGGATGCAACCTCCGGCGGCCGCAGCGCCCGTGGCTCCGGCGGCCGCTGCCCCTGCGGACCCAGTCCCGCCTACGCCGCCCCAGCAATAGGCGGCTACTTCTTCGGTTTAGGGGTGGCCGGCACCGGTACGTATTTCGCGCCAGGCTTCCAGGTGAAATCCCAGACCTGCATATTCACTTTGCCGGGAGAGCCTTCGACCACGGCGTACTCACCGGGCTCGAGCGGTTTCTGTGGCCAGATTTTGTAGAGACCGTCGGCGGCTTGCGTCCGGAAGATCTCTACTTCCTCGGGCTCCTCGACAATTTCCTTGGTCACGGGAATTACGGTGAGTTTTTCGACGATGCGCACGTTATCTTTCGCCGTGAGCCGAATGATGCCGAACTGCTCTTCGGCGGAGAGCTGGATGTAGAACTCCGGCGTCGAGGTCTCCACGATGTAACTGGCTTGGGGATTGTCGATCTCGAGCGTGGCCTTGCCGGACACCAGGGGAATCGGCGACAGCGCTTTCAGAACCGAGCGACGCTTGTTAGTGTGCACCTTCGATTCGGCGAGCTGCATGATGCGCAGCTCCTTGCCGTCGATCAACTGGTAGACGCCGGGGTCCTGCGGGATCTTTGAAACTTCGTGTTTCTGCTCGCGCTCCACCTTCTCTTCGGCTAGAACGACCTTGTTTTCCTCTTCGAGCGCAGCTTTGTGCGCGGCGATCTCGCCTTCGGTGCGCTTCAGGTCGACCAGATCGAGTGGGATGTCCTCCCAATCGCTGCGCTCGACACTGTAATAATGCACGCGATCTCCGTGGACGGAATACTCACGAACGATCTGGTTGGTGCCGTCTTTGAGATAAAGCCGGATGTTGGCGGCGAGAGTGGAAACGGCGAAAAGAAATAGCGCGGTGAAAAATCTCCGCATACGTGGTAGGACCAGTTTATCGCGGCGGGCGTTTCATGCCGATCCGGCGGTGTTCTGGAAAAACTCGAGCGATTTCGCGGCGCAGGTTTCCCAACGGAACTGGGCGGCGCGAGCGCGGCCGCGAGTGGAAAGATAGGCGCGCAAAGCCGGCGAGAGCAGAAGGCGGGCCAGGGCGTCGCGGAGCTCGGTTTGGCTGCGCGGATCGACGAGCAGTGCGGCGTCACCGGAGATTTCGGGTAGCGCGGAAATATTGGATGTGACGACGGGGACGCCCGCGGCCATGGCTTGCGCGACGGGGAATCCGAAACCTTCGTAAAGGGATGGATAGGCGAAGACGGTGGCGGCGGCGGTGAGAGGGGCGATGTCGGATTCGGGAATGTAACCGAAGTAACGGACTTCGTGGAGGCGGGCTGTTGTCGCGGAATCCGCCCAGCCCATGGGACCGGCGACGACCAATTCAAACTCTTTGCGCAGAGAAGGAGGCAAGGCCTGGTATGCGTTGAGGAGCGCGGCCAGGTTCTTGCGCGGCTCGATGGTTCCGATAGAGAGCACGAACGGGCGTTTCAGCCCGTAACGCGCGCGCACCGCTCGAACGGCCGCGGCGTCGCAATCGAAAAATGCTGGGGCGATTCCGGAATGAATGACGGTGATTTTATCCGGCGCGATGCCAAGGACGCGAACGGCATCCATCTTGGTGCAGGCGGAGACCGCAATGAGGCGACCGGCCCGGCGGAGGAGATCGGCAGAAGCGCGGGCGTCGCGAAGATTCGACTTCGGATGCAACTCGGGCATGAGCCAGCAGGTCATGTCGTGGAGTGTCGTGGTGAGAAGCGGGCGGCGCGGAGGGCGGCGAATCATCACGCTCGCGTGGAAAATGCCGGCGTCCCGGTTGAGGATCTCGAGAACGGGCAGCGGCGTGTGATTCGAAAGCAGAAGCTGGGCGAGGCCTGTGGCTGTCCGCCAGGGGCCGGCCACAGAGGCTTGGTGGCGGAGCGGGCCGAGTTCGCCGAGCCGGGGGAAGGTGCCGATGGTGTCCGGACCTGCCGCGCGGCGGAGATGGGTGATCCAGTGATAGAGGTAATTCTTGACGCCGGCACTGCGAATGAGCAGAGGCGAAGCGTCGATAACGACTCGCATTTCAGTATTCGCTTGACGGGACTAGTCGGGAACGGCCAAGCGCTCCGGCTCGGCAATGGCCAGCGCCTCGGCGACGGAGACGCCCTGATGCACGAGGGCGTTGATGCCGGCCAGAACCGACTCGCGCTGCGGCTCTACCACTAGACCCTGGGTGCCCGCTTCCAAGCAGTCGTACGCAAAAGCCAGCAGATCGGCCACGGAGCGGGGCGGCTCCAACGACACCAGCACAGGACGCCCGGCGGTGCGCACGGTCTGATGGAACTCCGCCAGGCTCCCGGTGCAGTGGGTCTGGATGACGTCCGCGCCGTACTCGGCCGCAATGGTCACCACCGCGGGCAGATCTTCACCCAGAATTTCGGTGATCACCGGCATGCCCAGGCGGCGCGCATCCTCGGTGATGCGGCCAAGACGCTCAAGGTCGTGGGCATCGTGGGTATCGACGCGCAGCAGCACGGCCTCCGCGCCCAATTCCAGAGCGCCTTGCACGCTGACCAGTTGCGGCGTGCGTTTCGACCCGTTGAGGCGCAGAACGACCGCGAGACCGGCCAGATCCTCGATGACGCGTTCGAGCACGCCGGGCGATAGCGCCACGGCATCCACGCCGGAGCGTGCCACGCTGCGCACGAGCGGCACAGGATCCTCGGCGCGATGATCGATGGGAACAACCAGCGCCCGGCCATTGGCGAAAATCCGGCGCAACCGCAACGACTTGCCCAGGCTCATGGCTCTATAATAGTCTGCCATGCGATACCGCAAGCTGGGCAGGACAGGATTTCATGTAAGCGAGATGGGTTATGGAGCATGGGGGATCGGTGGAACCCAGTGGCTGGGAGGTGACGACCGGGAATCACTTCTGGCGTTGCGACATGCCATCGAACTGGGATTGAATTTCATCGACACGGCGCTGGCCTACGGGGATGGGCACAGCGAACAACTGGTGGGCGAGGTGGTTCGGCAAATCGACCACAAGATCTACGTCGCTTCGAAGGTGCCGCCGAAGAACCAGCTTTGGCCGGCGCAACCGGGCGTCGGCATCAACGAGGTATTTCCTTACGACTACGTCATGGCCTCGACCGAACGCAGTTTGAAGAACCTGGGGCTTGATACCATCGACCTGCAGCAGTTGCACGTCTGGAACCCTGAGTGGATCGATCGCGACGAATGGAAGCGGGCGTTTGAGGACATCAAGAAGTCTGGGAAGGCGCAGGCGGTGGGGGTTTCGATCAACGATCACCAGCCCGACAGCGCACTCGAACTCATCAAGACAGGGCTCATCGACACAGTGCAGGTAATCTATAACATCTTCGATCAATCGCCTGAGAAGAATCTGTTCCCACTGGCGGTCGAACGTAATATTGGGGTGATCGCGCGCGTGCCGCTCGACGAGGGGGCGCTCACGGGAAAGATCGACCAGTACACGCAGTTTGAGCCGACCGATTTTCGCGCCGAATATTTCAAGGGTGACCGCAAGAAGCAGGTGGCCGAGCATGTGGCCGCCATCCAGCGCGACCTGCAAATCAACAACGGCTCGATGCCGGAAGTGGCGCTGCGTTTTTGCCTTACGCCCGCCGCGGTTACGACCGTCATTCCCGGCATGCGATCGCGAGCGAATGTGGATTTCAATTGCTCGATTCCGGGAAAGGGTCCGCTGCCGGAGAAGGTGATCGCGATCCTGCGAAAGCACGCGTGGGCGCGGAATTTTTACGATTGAGCGGCAAACGACTACGTTCGTTCGTATGCGCGCACAAAGTCTTCGCGCGAAATACCGGCCAGTGTGCATACTCGGCGCAACGTGGAGGACTTGATCCTGGAGTGGTTCGGTAGCGTAAGCGTTTTTGCTTCTGACCCAGAGTCCAGCCGCATGGCGATGTGCTCTCGTTCGCGAACAAGCTAGAAGCCGAGCAATTCGAATGCCTTGATCACCTTTGTTTTCGGCGCGTCAACGGGAAACTTGGGCATTCACGGGAACCTCAATCTCGGCGACGAAGACTTCCACAGCAGGAAGCTCGACATCGAAAATTTCGGTTTCACCGGAAGACTCCGGCGTGAACTTGATAGCGGAGGTCACGTCGGCAAGAGCCTCTTCGTAGGTGTCTCCCTCGCCGACAATAGCAACACCCTTACGCAGTTGAAGCGGATACGCAATGTATCCGTCGTCGTGACGCTCTACAACGATCTTGATCTTCCGCATCGTGCGCCTGCAGTCCTATGGTAGCGCCTCTCTCGTAGCCACGGAGCTGATCCCTATCTTGCCGGGCCAGCCTTCGCGACAACGCCCTTACCCTCTTCAATCGTGACGAACTGGTTGGCCGCCAGATTGGCAAGGTGTTGCTTGGAGCCGCTCGGCCATTCGATATCGAGCGCCGTGACCGCCGGATCTTTCCCCAGCCCGAAGGTCAGCGGCAAATCGCTCTGCGAACAATAACTGCCGCCAGAGTGCACGGTGCTCCACTGCTTTCCGGACGCGCTTTCCAGGCGCACCACGGCGCCAATGCCATCCCGGTTGGACTTGGAACCCACAAGGCGTACACAGAGCCAGTGGTTGCGATTGCCGCCGTCATTGCGATACAGATACGCAGGACCGTGATTGGTAGTGATCAGTAAGTCTAGATCGCCATCGTGATCGAAATCGGCGTAGGCGGCGCCGCGGGCGACAATGGCGCGATTGAACTCAGGCCCCATTGACGCGGTGACGTTCTCGAACTTCCGCTTGCCTAGGTTATGGAACAGCAGCGGCGGTTCCTTGTACTGCACCTTCGGCTGCACGCGCCCGATTTCCTCTTCGATGTGACCATTTCCGGCGAAGATATCGGGATAGCCGTCGAGATCGTAGTCAAAGAAGAAAACTCCAAACGCCAGTGTCAACAGGCTCGCGCGTCCCACTGCCGATGACGGGGCTTCGTCCACGAACAAGCCTGTGCCTTCGTTGTGATACAGGCCGATCATCTGGTTCGAAAAATTGCCTACGAGGAGATCCGGGCGCCCGGAGCGGTCATAGTCGGCGGCATCGGTACCCATGGCGCCTCGCGCCACGCCATCCTCACCGAACGCCACGCCCGCCGCCATACCCTCTTCGGTGAAAGTTCCGTTCTTGTTATTGCGGTAGAGCTTATTCGGCTGCGTGTCATTGGCGACGAAGATGTCCGGCCAGCCGTCGCCGTTGTAATCGAAGACCGTGACGCCGAGTGATTTACTCGTGGGGTCGGCGATGCCCGCTTTTTGGCTGACGTCTTCGAACTTACCGCCGCCCAGATTGTGATAGAGCTTGCACGAGGTCCCCTTGTACGATTCGGGCGTGCAATAGGATTTCGTCGCGCCGTCGAGCGAGCACCATAGGTCGCCTTGCGGCGTCCACTGCACGTAGTTGGCGACGAACAGATCGAGCTTGCCATCGCGATCGTAATCCAGCCACGCGGCGCTTGTGCCGAAGGTCGCGTTGCGGATGCCCGAACTCGCGGTGACGTCGCGAAACTTGCCGTGGCCCTCGTTGTGAAACAGACGGTCGCCTTCGAGCGCCGTGATATACACGTCATCACGACCATCGTTATCGTAGTCGCCGATCGCCACGCCGATCGCGTACATCTCCACGTCGAGACCCGAACCGGCCGTGATGTCGGTGAACGTACCGTCGTGATTGTTGCGGTAGAGCGCGGGAAGAGATTTGCGGCCGCGCGGCGTCCAGTCCTTGCTGTTGATCAGCAGAATGTCGGGCCAGCCATCGCCATCGGCGTCGAAGAAAGCGGCCCCGGAACCGAGAGTCTCAGGCAAAAACTTCTTCCCCGCCCTGCCGCTGTTATGCGTAAAGTGAATGCCTGCCTGCGCGGTGACGTCGGTGAAGTGGACGGGGGATACGGGCGTGTCCAACTCCTTCGTGGCAGCGTATACAAAAACCACGCAAGCGAGAATGCCGATTCCCAGCGCTATCTTCATCGCCCCCCACCTGTCAGCGCCACGCTATCGTGATCGTGAATCTGCTGGCGTTCGTTGTTGTCTTCGGGACTCACGCGCCGGCGGATCGCGGTAATGGATTGCGCCGATTCCTCCGCTTTGAACCGGCGGAATAACTGCTCTTCGTGCGCGGCCTTCTCCTGATCGCCCAGGCCGCGATAGCAAAGCATCATCGTATAGTGCATCTGCAGGTCTTCGGGATCCACCCCGCAGACGCGCTCAAGCACCTTGAGGGCCTCGGCGTACTGCCGCTTCAGAAACAAAATGCGCGCTTTCTGGTTGAGCACGACGCGGTCACGTGGGTACATCGATTCAGCCGTGCGCAGTGAGGCCAGCGCGCCGTCGTAGTCTCCATCGGTCTTCTGGGTCAGGGCCTTGAAAAAATAGATGCGGCCGAGTTTCGGGTTGATGGCGAGCGCTTTCTCGACGTAGGGCTTGGCGGCATCGTTCTCGCCCTCCTGCATCAGCGCGCGCGCCACGTTCAACCAGCCATCGGCGTACTCCGGCTCGGCTTCGGTGGTCTTCTTGAACGCGTACTCGGCGCCTTTCAAATCGCCCTGCAACAGCAGCCCGATGCCCCAGTCGTTCCAGCGCTCGCGATCGCGCTTCTCGACCACCGGCGTCCAACTGGTCTCACCGATCCCTACTTGCGCCGTCGCTTCGGCCAGCGTGACAATCGGCAAGTCGGGCACGTGGTCCTTGATCTCGCCCGAAACGTCCGCCGGAATGTTGCCGCGGTCGAAGGAATATTCCAGGCTGTTTTGCGCGGCGTTCACCAATGCGGGGTCTTGGCCCGGCTTCGGCTGACCCGCGTAAGCGAAGTGCGTGTAGTACCACGAAAACTTCCGGTAATTGAGCTTCGCGGTGAAGGTGATGGGGCCCTTGGCGTCCTTGGGTACGCGCACGCGATAATGCGCCACGTCCGCCGCGCCGGGCGGAATCAGCCGCACATAAAGTACGCTGCGCGCCTGCCACGCGTTGCGTTTGTCGATCGGATTGCCCGCGCCGTCGAGCTGGTAGGACTTGTAGAAATGTGCACCGGGCTCAACCGGCCCGCGGCCGTTGTCTTCCACGCGCCCGCTCCAGAAAATCACGCGGCCGGTGGCGTCCTTTCCCTGCAACTCAAGCCAAACATCGAAAGCATCCACCGTCCCAGCCGGGAAAAAGTGGCCGATTTTGCGCGTGCGTACCACGACGTCCACGCGCGCCGTGCTGCCGTGCGCGAGCTTCGTTCCCGCGTGATCGATGGGCGCCGCCACCTCGCCTACTTCGCGAATCACACCGGTGGACACCTGCTCGGCCTCCTCGCCCACCGCGAAACCTGACATTGCCTGCGGGCCTTCGCCCGTGCGCCGAACCATGGGGGTGCCTGCATCCTTCACCGGCGAAACGGCAAAAATGTCGACCGTAATGAATCCCGATTGGAGAAACTTGCGCGTGGCTTCCATCTGCTGTTCATCGTGGTTCGCATAGGCCACCGCCATATTCGCCGCCGGGAACCGGTGCGAATGGACCATGCCATCGTGATTGCCCGGGTCCTCGGATTTCACCAGCGGCATATGGCAATCCGCGCACACCTGGCTCTTCTGCGGATAGTAGAACGACCGCGCGCCCTGCCCCGAAACGCCGCTCGCCTGCCAGTTGTCGTAATCATTAAAGCCGCGGAACCACCGGTATTGGTTCACCGGCACGTCGAGGTGCACCTTGTGGCACGCTGCGCAGAATTCCGCCGAATTTCCCCGCATGAACGGTTTCAGGAACGACTGTTTGTGCGGACGCGGATTGAGAAACGTCAGAAAATAGTCCAGCGCATGCACGTACGGATTTCGGCTGCTGGCCAGCTCGTGCAGCGGCGGGTATTGAATCGTGTAATCGCCGTTGCCCATCGTGCTGTTCACGTGGACGATCGAGTGGCACGACGTGCACGCGAGGCCCGCGCGCGCTTCCGGCGTATCGATCTGGTCTTTAATTGGGCGATCGAAGCGGCCGTTGAAGAAAACGGCGTGGTCATGGCAACCCGCGCACCACTTGCTGGGCCGCGTCCCAACCACCGATTGCATGTACTCAATCGACTTCCGGTAGAACTGGTTATTGAACGATGCGAAATGGTGCATCGAGCTTTTCCACTGCTGATAGATGTCCTTGTGGCACTCGCCGCAGCGCTCGGAATCCATGAAGAAGTTGGAGGGAATGATGCCGCCGACATTGGTTTTGGCCGATGAGGGAAAGAACGGCGACTTCGGCCCGCCGCCTTCGCCGTCCATCGAAACCGGTACGTTGAGCCCGTTGCGGATTTGCGAATCAGGACCGGGAACGACTTTTCGGTAGATCGTGGCACTGAGCGGCAGTAGCACCAGGAGCGCGAGCGACGCCTGAAACGCCGTGCGAAATCGTGGCGGCTGGCGCAGGGCAAACGGGATCAGCAAGGCCAGCCCGATCGCGGCAGCGGCCACGTGCGCGATGAGCGCCCAACGGTGCGGCGCCGTGTTCCCGCGCACCGCGAGAAACATTCCCAGGGCCGACGCTAAAAGAAAAAAACCCGCCGCAAACGGGAACTCACGCAGAAGAAAGAACAGCGCCACCGTGAGCACCACGCCCAGCACCAGGTGCAGCAGGACGTTGCCCATGTAGAAAATCGTTGGCGAGGGTAGCGCGGCAACGTAGGCGGTGTTAATCAGCAGAACCAGGAAGAGAACCGCAGTCCAAGAAACGATTCTCTCGCGGGTCATTGACCGCCACCTGCCTCAGCCAGCGGCCGCAACAGGCGCAACGCGGGGCGCGTGTTGTAGAGTACGCGATACGCGCGATGCTCCGCATCATCCGGAAAATGCTCCGCGCCAGGATACGGATACGAACTCATAGCATGGAACGGCAGCGGTTCCACCGACTGCGAAAATGCCGTGTTGTAATCGCCATCTTTCGCCCAGCCGTCCACCAGCAGCAGAAAATCGCGCTTCCATCCAGACTTCAGCGCGGGCAAACCACGAGCCGGAAACAGGAGGCGCAGCTCGTCGCCCGAACCCATGAGTACCAGCCGGTCATCCACGGCGTTGATCAGCGGGCGCACGTCGCCGTAGCGCGTATAGAGGCCCGGCGTCGGGTTCCACATCGAGACGGGCATCCAAGTCTGGTAGTCGAACTTCTCGGGTTGCTTGCGCGCAGGGTCGATCTTCGGCTTCGAAAAGCCGCGGAAATGCAGATTGGCCAGTTCCGCTTCCACTGGCGTCAGGCGCGCCTCCGGCGCACCGGCGCTCTCGCTTAAAAAGATCTCATCCCAGTACAAGCAAAGGTTGGTGACGATGCGCACTTCGCGCGATGCCGACAGCCACTTGCCGCTCAAATCGACGGCGATCGTTTTCGGCTTCCCGGCGGGGATGCCCATGTCTTCGATCACCGTTTGCCACTCGCCGCGCGCATTCTTCACTTGCAGATACGGCAGAATCAACCCGTCTTTCGACTCCTGCGACGCTCGCAGGAACGTGCTGCCGTCCGCCCAGTCGACCCAGCCGTTCAGAACTAGCACGGCCCGCCCATCGCGCGCCGCGTTGCCGAAATCCAAATCCAGGTGGTGCAGCTCCGCGACGCCGTTATAGTCGCGGCGGAAGCTATCGGGATAGGTTTGATCGCGCTGCAACAGGCTCGCCAGCACGTCGCGGCCGGAGGAATCATGCGCGGCAGTCGGGTAAATCCGCCGGTTCACGCCATACAGGCGGAAATCCGGAAACGGCGGCGATTTAAATTTTTCATTGGTAAAGACTTCCGTGGCCGCCGGATGATCGAGTGCTATCAACTGCACGCGATCGAGATACGAGACCTCGCGCAGCTCTTCCGTGATGCGAATCTCGTAGTTGCCGTCGCGTTCGGCCAGCGCTTCACCCGGAATCTGCACGTACTCGTCATGATCCACCGGAAAATAATGGCCGTCGCCGGAACTCGCGCCGAGCGGGGCCACGCCCAGCACGTCCGTGATGAACTGAAATCGCTTGCCGTTCCAGGTGAAGATCATGGGGCATGACCCGGAGAGCCGCTGCGCCTCTGGAATGCTCAGCGCGGTGAGAATCGGTTGCTTCATTTCATTCTGAATGAGGCCGTTGGGCCAGGTGATACGCACCGTTTCGGCGTCTTTATAGCCGCCGATGCCAAACAGAAGAGGCACGCCGCGATAAATCTCTTTCTGGTAACTGAGCCCCGTCTTCACTTCAACGGTTGCGCCGAATGCGAGCTTTAGATTCTTGACGCCCGTGATCGCGACGCGCATCCAGTTGTTGCGAGTGGCCGTCTGATTTTCGAAAACGTGCGGACCGCCATCGGCGCCGATCACAGCGAAATCCATGCGCCCGCTGCCGTGGAAATCCGCCGCCACCGCCGCGACGCCCGCCGGCGCACCATCCTGGCGATCGAATTTCCCTTCGCCGCGGTTGCGGTAGTACGCACCCGCAGTAACCAGATCGAGCGCGCCGCGGTTCTCCAGGTCGGCGAAGACAAGCGGCCCTTTGGCTTCCAGATTTCCACCAGCCCGCAATTGCCCCGCGTGATTTTCGACCATCGCCACGCCCGACCCGGTTAAGGCTGCAAGATCCGGAAAACCATCGTTATTGAAGTCCTCCGCCAGCAGAGCAGTCGTGCCCGCCGGAACCGCGTCGAGTGGAGTCGCCTCGTACTTCCCGTTCAAGCGATCTCGATACAGCACACCAGCCCGGTCCCGGTAGGCCACAGCCAGATCGCTGGCTGCCATATCATTCCGAACGGCGAAAATCGCAGCGTCCACCGCGTGGCCGCTGACGAACGGGAAATCCACGGTTTGGTCGCTGAAACCAGCCTCGCCGTTGTTGCGCATCAGCGCCGATTTCGCGCCCAACAGCAGCAGATCCAAGTCGCCGTCGTGGTCGTAATCCATCCAGATCGCTTTTTCGTAAGAGCCGGCCGGCAGTTGCACGGCGTGCTTCTCGAAGACGCCCTTCCGGTTGTGATAAAGCGTGGCGCCGGCATCAGTCAGCACGCAAAGGTCCGGCAGCCCGTCATTATCAAAATCCCCGACAGCAATTCCGCGGACGTCTTTCAGAGCATCGAGGCCTGACTTAGCAACGGGCGTTGCGCCGTTTCTATAAAGCTGTACTCCTTCGGCCGACCATGCGATCAGATCCACATGCCCGTCGCCATCGAAATCCAGCACCGCAAGGCCGGCCGTCGCAGGATCGAAATGGCCTGGCAACTGGTGGTCCGCAAACTTCAGCGCCGCCGGCGAGGCTGACGCCGGTTGCGGTTCCACGGTTTCGTAGATCTCGGCGAAGTAGCTCCACTCCATGTCCTCAGCCACCGCCGCGCCCGCGGTGCGCTTCTTGATTTCCTGGAACACTTCCAGCTCGCGCCTGGCATCGCCGGTACGGCCCGCCTGCCGGTATTGATTGAAGAGCTGAAAGTGCGGGCCCGCAAGATTGGGGTTCAGCTTCTCGGCAATTTCCAGCTCCTGAATTCCCTCCGCCGGCTTCCCAGCGAGCTTGTAGAGCACGCCGAGGTTGTAATGCGTGACGGGCTCGTCTGGAACCAGCTTCGCCATTTGATCGAGCTGCTGGATGGCGTGCTGATAATCGCCCTCTTTTTTGAAAAAGATGCCGAGGTTAAACCAGGTGTGCGGAATCGACGGATCGCGCTGCTGCGCTTTCACCAACTCTGCAACGCCGTCTTTGCTCTGCCCTGCGCGCAGCAGCGCCAAGCCGTAGTTGATTTGTTCGCGAGGCGAATCCGGCGCCATGTCCAGCGCCTTCTTGAATTCGACGACCGCTTCTTTCTGCGTGGTGGGGTTCTCGTAGAACGCCTTGCCCAGGTTGCGGTAATGCCACAGCAGATCCTGCTGTTCGCGCGACGCACTGGCGCCATTCAGTATAAAGAGGGCGGCAACCGGCAATGCCAGGCCGCATGTCCACCAAAAGACCCGCCTCATGGGTTGGATGATCCTGTCATTATGCAACTGGTTGGCGGTTCGTCAAATAGTAGGTTCCTATTAGACGATGCTGCAGCCCGGTCGTCTCATGGCACTGGAATGGTATGATGATGGCATGAAGACGACCATCGATCGTGCCGGAAGGGTGGTAATTCCCAAGGGCGTGAGAGAAGAGGCTGGCCTAAGGCCGGGCACTTCCGTGCGAATCGAATACAAAGACGGCAAGGTCGAAATCGAACCGGTCGGCAAACGCGTCACGTGGGTGCGCAAAGGGTCTTTCATCGTAGCGCGCGCGCCGCATGGCACACCCAAAATGACCAATGAACAGGTTCGCAAGATGATCGAGGAGTCGCGGGAAGAGCGCATCCAACAGTTATGGAAGAGTTGACGATTGGAGTGGATACCAGTTGTCTGGTGCCGCTGATGTCATCATGGCACCGCCACCACGAACCCACCATTCAGTGCCTCGAAGACTGCAAGCGTCGTAGATGCCGGCTCGTTATTGCAACACACGCAGTGCTCGAATGCTTCTCCGTGCTGACGCGGCTGCCGGACAGCCTCCGCATCCCACCGCGTGAGGCGTACGAGCGCATGCAGGAGAACCTTGCGGCGAACTTCGCCATTGTTGGGGTTGACCCAGATACTTGTTGGCGGGTTCTCGATCAGACCTCCGCGCGGGAACTGCGCGGCGGGCTCATCTATGACGCGATCATCGCGCATTGCTGTGCGCAGGCCGGAGCGTCGGTCCTGCTGACCTGGGACGTGCAACATTTTTTGCGCGTGGCGCCTCCCGGCCTCGCGGTCCGAGACCCGCTATCCTAACGGATAATGCTCACGCGCAGAGACCTGATCGCCGCGAGCGCCGCTGTGCCCTTGCCCGCGGCGGCCGGCACGATGCACTTGTGCCTGCATCAGACCACCTCGGCCGGTTCTAGCTTCCGCGGTTCGCTCGAAGGTTACGCGCGCGCCGGCATCCGCTACGTCGAATTGATTCCGCCGTTAGTCGAGAAATTCTTGCAGCAGGATACCGTAGCCACAGCGAAGCGCCTTTTGGCGGATCTCAATCTACAGGCTGTTTCCATGGGTGGCCCGCTTGGTCTCGCCGAGCCAAACGCGGGCCGCGCGAACGCGCTCGAACAGCTCAAGCGCATCGCATCGCGGGCGGCCGATCTAAGTATCGATCGTGTCGTCTGTCCCTGCGGTACAACCGAAAAATTTACAAGTGAAGACTACGCGCGTGGCGCTGAGAACCTGCGGGAGACGGGGGGAATCGTCCGCCCCCTCGGCGTGACGGCCATGCTCGAATTCATGCGTGGCTCGACTTTCATCGGCACGCTGACCACATCATTGAGGATGACCCGTCAAGCCGCTCACCCCAACGTCCACCCGATGCTCGATTGCTATCATTTCTGGGCGGGCCTCAGCAAGTTCGAGGATCTGGATCTTCTGCGCGACGGCGAAATTCACCACGTCCACTTTCAGGACGTGCCCAATATCCCACGAGAGCAGCTCGATAACGGTTCGCGCGAGATTCCGGGCGAGGGCGTTTCCCCCCTTGTGCGCATTCTCCGCAAACTGGCGGAGAAAGGGTATCGCGGGGCGCTTTCGGTCGAGCTATTCTATCCGTACCTGCAAAATGGCGATCCGTACGAAGTCGCGCGGCGAATTCGCGGAAAGGCCGAGCCAATCCTGGAACAGGCGGGGGTACTGTGAGTACCAATAACGCCTCTCCTGTCTTCCGGGTAGAAAACTTGACCAAGACTTACCGGTCGGGGGCAAATGATCTGGTTATACTGGATCGCCTGAATTTCGAAGTCGCGCCGGGAGAGCGTCTGGCGCTGGTGGGCGAGTCGGGCGCGGGCAAGTCCACGCTGATGCATCTATTGGGCGGTCTGGACAGGCCGACAAGCGGTACGATATACTACAAAACGAAGGATATATCAGGGCTCGGAGAATCCGGGCTGGCGGATTTCCGGAACCAGGAAATTGGGTTTGTTTGGCAAATTCACTATCTCTTGCCTGAATTTACGGCGCTTGAGAACGTGACGATGCCACTACTGATCCGAGGGCGGTCACAAGCCGAGGCGATTTCGTTAGCGGCGGCGAGGCTGGAGGAGGTAGGACTTGGAGCACGCGCTGGGCATCGTGCAGGGGAGTTGTCCGGGGGCGAGCAGCAAAGAGTCGTACTGGCACGCGCGCTGGCCGGAAACCCTTCCGTATTGCTGGCCGACGAGCCGACCGGTAATCTGGATTTCAGGACCGGAGAGATGATCTTCGATCTCCTGAGTTCCTTGCATCGATCCCATCAACTCACATCCATTTTAGTCACCCATAATCTGTCGTTCGCGCGCAGATGCGATCGTGTCTTGCGGTTGGAAGGCGGAACTCTGGCGGGCGGCTTGCCGGAAGATATGCATCCGAACGAAGGCAGGGAGTATCTTGAGTAGTAGAGTGTTTTTCATAAACGGCGGGGGCGCTGCGCAGTATGTTTGAACGTTATACCGAGAAGGCCAGAAGAGTTATCTTCTTTGCGCGTTACGAGGCGAGCCAGTTTGGCAGCCCGTTCATCGAGACCGAACACTTGCTATTGGGGTTGTTGCGCGAAGACAAGACCCTGGCAAACCGTTTTCTCCGCTCTCACGCAGCGGTGGAATCGATTCGCAAGCAGATCGAGGGTCACACCACCATTCGGGAGAAGGTATCCACTTCGGTAGACTTGCCGCTGAGCCACGAGTGCAAACGCGTTCTGGCATATGGCGCCGAAGAGGCGGAGCGGTTGAGCCACAAGCACATCGGAACGGAGCACCTGCTGCTGGGGTTGTTGCGAGAAGAGAAGTGCTTTGCGGCGGAGATTCTGCACGAGCGCGGGCTGCGGTTATCGGCAATCCGTGAGGAACTGGCACGAGCTTCCTCGGAGAAGGTGACCTCCAACCGGCCGAAAGAAAGCTCTCTGCTGGCGGAATTCAGCCGCGATCTCACGCAGGCCGCCGTCGACAATTCGCTGGACCCGCTGATCGGCCGCGATTACGAGCTGGAGCGCGTCGTGCAGATTCTGTGCCGGCGCACCAAGAACAATCCGGTGCTGATCGGCGAACCGGGCGTCGGCAAGACCGCGATCGTCGAAGGGTTGGCGCAGCGGATCGCCGAAGGTGACGTGCCCTCGTTCCTGGCGGAGAAGCGCATTCTGGCGCTGGATCTTTCGTTGATCGTGGCGGGCACAAAATACCGTGGGCAGTTCGAGGAGCGATTGAAAACCATCATGAAGGAGCTGATGGAGAACCAGAATGCCATCATCTTCATCGATGAGCTGCATACGCTTGTGGGCGCGGGATCGGCCGAAGGATCGCTCGATGCCGCCAACATTCTGAAACCGGCGCTCTCGCGCGGCGAAATCCAATGCATCGGAGCGACCACGCCTGGCGAGTACCGGAAGTCAATTGAAAAGGACCGTTCACTCGAACGCCGGTTCCAGGCGGTGAAAGTTCCGCCGCCAACCGAAGCGGACGCCATCAAGATTCTGTTCGGCATCAAGGACCGCTACGAGAAGTTTCACGCGGTGGGCTATACCGATGATTCCATCGAGACGGCAGTTTACACGTCGAGCCGCTACATTCCGGACCGCTTCCTGCCCGACAAAGCCATCGATCTGATCGACGAGGCCGGCGCGCGCGTAAAGCTGCGCCAGACTACGCTGCCGGCGGATCTGGCGGACATCCAGAAGCGCATCAAGTTCATCGTGCATCGCATGGAAAACGCCATCGCGAATCACGAGTTCGAGAAGGCGCGTTTCTACTCCGACGAAGAGCGCAAAGAGCGCGAGAACATGCGCCAGTTGCGTGAGAAATACAATCTCGACGACACATCGACCGGCGTCGTGACCAAGGACGATATCGAAGACGTGGTGGCGCGCTGGACGGGCGTGCCGATGACCGCCATCAAGGAAGAAGAGATCACCAAGCTGCTGCGCATCGAGGAAGAGCTGCACAAGCGGGTGATCAGCCAGGAGAAGGCGATCTCAGCGCTGGCGCGGGCGATTCGCCGTTCCCGAGCGGGCTTGAAAGCTTCCGCGCGTCCGGCGGGATCGTTCCTGTTCCTGGGGCCCACCGGTGTCGGCAAGACCGAAGTGGCGCGCGCTCTGGCGGCGTTCCTGTTCGGCAGCGAAAAATCGCTCATCCGTTTTGACATGTCCGAGTTCATGGAGAAGCACTCGGTCTCGAAGCTGATTGGTTCGCCTCCCGGATACGTGGGCTACGAAGAGGGAGGGCAGTTGACCGAGCGCGTCAAACGGTCGCCGTATTCCATCATCCTGCTGGATGAAATCGAGAAAGCGCACCCGGATGTCTACAACATCCTGTTGCAGGTGTTTGAAGACGGCCAGTTGACAGACGGCCTCGGCAACACGGTGGATTTCAAGAACACGATCATCATCATGACCTCAAACCTGGGTGCGCGTTTCCTGGATAAGCGCAGCCACCTGGGCTTCTCCGCCCCGGCTACGGAAGGCATTCCGGGCAAAGTCGAGGACATGGTGCGGGGCGAAGTGAAGAAGGCGTTCAACCCCGAGTTCCTGAACCGCCTGGACGAAGTGATCCTGTTCACATCGCTCACTGATGAAGACCTGCTGAAGATCATGTTTCTCCTGGTGGAACTGGTGAACGGAAACCTGGTCGCCAAGCAGATCAAGATCCGGCTGACCACCGAAGCGGCCAAGTACATTCTGGAAAAGACCTGCGGAGATCGCAGCTATGGCGCACGCCCGCTGCGGCGCGCGCTTCAGAAATATATTGAAGATCCGCTTTCGGAAGCGCTGATCCAGGGTGTACTGCCGCGGCCTTCGGAGCTAGAGGTCTACCTCGGCGATAGCGGCATCTACTACCGCCAGATTCTGGAAGCGCAACCAGTGACCGCCGGAGAAGCGCCCGCGGAACCCGTGGCCGGAACACCGCTGTACACGTTCTAGTGGCAGGGCCGGGTGTGCCCAGGGTGTGCCCCAGAGCTGTCCAAATTAGCCGGAATGGGTCTCGATGGCCATTGGAAACAGGGCCGATGGGGGTCCTAATCAGCGCTTTGCGGAAGCTGGTTGCCGTGTTCCGATCGCTGGTTCTCATTTTTGCTGTCCTAATAGCGCCGCTCAGAACTCCAGCACAAGTTGCCCGTCGTGCACGCCTGCCAAGGCAGGCGGCGCCTGAAAAGGATGATCGAGCCAGCAGTACAAGTCGCGATAGACAAACAGCTGCTGGCGGAGCAATGCCGTGAGATTGGACAAGGACCATCCGAAACTCGACCGCAACTGCAGATACTTGAGCAGCAGCATGGCAATCAAGGCCGTCCAGATTTGAATATGCAAGGCATTGGCGCTGGTGCCGACAAAGGTCCGGATGCGCAGGTTCTGCTTCAGATACCGGAAAAACACCTCGATCTGCCAGCGCTCGTGGTAGATCTGGGCGATGGTGGTGGATCCGAAGCCCAGGTGGTTGGTCACCAGGACCATGGATTCCTGCCGCTCCTCCACCCACACTTCGATGCGCCGGTAGCGCGCCTTCTGCTTGTACCAATGGCTACCCAGTTCGATCACCTCATCTTTGAGAATATTCCGGTGGTTGGGGAGCCGCCGCGATTCGATCACTTGGTAATGCGCATCGTGGCGCAGGCGCGTGACGAAGAAGACGCCCCCATCGGTCAGTTGCTGATACCACCGGTAGTCTACATACCCACGGTCGAAAACCACAATCGTGCCCGGCTCGAAATGGAAGGCACGCGCCACCTTCACTTCCGAAGCCTTGCCTTCGGTGATCACGGCGAAGCGCGGCAGATATCCGTCATGATCTAGCACCAGATGCAGTTTGGCGGCGCCCTTGGCGCCTTGCCACTTGGCCCAGTCATACATGCTGGAGCACAATTCAATGAGCGTGCCGTCGATGGTCATCAGGGGATTGCGGAACCGGAAGCGCCGTTGCGGACCAGCCGCCTGCTGACAGCGGCTGAACAGTTTCTCGAACACCTTTTGGTACAACTGCCAGGGCCGGTGCGCGTTGGCATAGGCCAGCGTGGATTTGTTGGGAGCCTGGGAAACGCCCAGATGTTTCAATTTCCCTTCGCTGGCAGCCAAACCGCCACAGATTTCGCGCAACGTGCGCGCCTGCCCCATCTGGCAAAACAGCATGGCCACGAACTGCCCCCAGCAGGTGAAACCGCGCGCGTGCCGCTCGGCTTTGGTCTCCTGCACAGCACTCTCAAACTCCATCCGTGGGAACAACTGCAACAACTGCGAGAAAATGCTGCATACTCGAATCAAGGCGGAAGTCTCCGTTTCGTTGAGATTGGTTTCTGCCACGAACCCAACCTCAACTTACCAGAGCTTCCGCTGTCTTCTTTTGGAAAACCTAATTTGGACAAGCCTGGGGTGTGCCCCAGAGCTGTCCAAATTAGCCGGAATGGGTCTCGATGGCCATTGGAAACAGGGCCGATGGGGGCCCTAATCAGCGCTTTGCGGAAGCTGGTTGCCGTGTTCCGATCGCTGGTTCTCATTTTTGCTGTCCTAATAGCGCCGCTCAGAACTCCAGCACAAGTTGCCCGTCGTGCACGCCTGCCAAGGCAGGCGGCGCCTGAAAAGGATGATCGAGCCAGCAGTACAAGTCGCGATAGACAAACAGCTGCTGGCGGAGCAATGCCGTGAGATTGGACAAGGACCATCCGAAACTCGACCGCAACTGCAGATACTTGAGCAGCAGCATGGCAATCAAGGCCGTCCAGATTTGAATATGCAAGGCATTGGCGCTGGTGCCGACAAAGGTCCGGATGCGCAGGTTCTGCTTCAGATACCGGAAAAACACCTCGATCTGCCAGCGCTCGTGGTAGATCTGGGCGATGGTGGTGGATCCGAAGCCCAGGTGGTTGGTCACCAGGACCATGGATTCCTGCCGCTCCTCCACCCACACTTCGATGCGCCGGTAGCGCGCCTTCTGCTTGTACCAATGGCTACCCAGTTCGATCACCTCATCTTTGAGAATATTCCGGTGGTTGGGGAGCCGCCGCGATTCGATCACTTGGTAATGCGCATCGTGGCGCAGGCGCGTGACGAAGAAGACGCCCCCATCGGTCAGTTGCTGATACCACCGGTAGTCTACATACCCACGGTCGAAAACCACAATCGTGCCCGGCTCGAAATGGAAGGCACGCGCCACCTTCACTTCCGAAGCCTTGCCTTCGGTGATCACGGCGAAGCGCGGCAGATATCCGTCATGATCTAGCACCAGATGCAGTTTGGCGGCGCCCTTGGCGCCTTGCCACTTGGCCCAGTCATACATGCTGGAGCACAATTCAATGAGCGTGCCGTCGATGGTCATCAGGGGATTGCGGAACCGGAAGCGCCGTTGCGGACCAGCCGCCTGCTGACAGCGGCTGAACAGTTTCTCGAACACCTTTTGGTACAACTGCCAGGGCCGGTGCGCGTTGGCATAGGCCAGCGTGGATTTGTTGGGAGCCTGGGAAACGCCCAGATGTTTCAATTTCCCTTCGCTGGCAGCCAAACCGCCACAGATTTCGCGCAACGTGCGCGCCTGCCCCATCTGGCAAAACAGCATGGCCACGAACTGCCCCCAGCAGGTGAAACCGCGCGCGTGCCGCTCGGCTTTGGTCTCCTGCACAGCACTCTCAAACTCCATCCGTGGGAACAACTGCAACAACTGCGAGAAAATGCTGCATACTCGAATCAAGGCGGAAGTCTCCGTTTCGTTGAGATTGGTTTCTGCCACGAACCCAACCTCAACTTACCAGAGCTTCCGCTGTCTTCTTTTGGAAAACCTAATTTGGACAAGCCTGGGGTGTGCCCGGCCCCTACATCAATCGATCAGGCGGTTCACGATGCCGGAATAGGCATCGATGCGGCGGTCGCGCAGGAACGGCCAGTTGCGGCGGACTTCCTCGATTTGGCGGCGATCGCATTCGACGACGAGGGTCTCTTCGCGATCGTGTGAGGCTTCTGCAAGCATCCGGCCGAACGGATCGGCGACAAACGACGCTCCCCAGAAATCGAGGCCGTGGTCCGGCGGCCCTTCGAAGCCCACACGGTTGACCACCGCGACGTAGATGCCGTTGGCGATCGCGTGAGAGCGCTGAATGGTGCGCCAGGCGTCGTGCTGAGCCGCGCCGAGTTCCGCTTTCTCGGATGGATGCCAGCCGATGGCTGTGGGGTAGAACAGAACTTCGGCGCCGCCCAGTGCCGCCAGGCGCGCTGCTTCCGGATACCATTGGTCCCAGCAGACCAGCGCGGCTATGCGACCGTAGCGCGTATCGAAACTGCGGAATCCCAGGTCACCCGGTGTGAAGTAGAACTTCTCGAAATAGAGGGGATCATCGGGAATGTGCATCTTGCGGTAGAGGCCAAGGAGCGCACCGGTCGAGTCGATCACAACCGCCGTATTGTGGTAGACACCCGCGGCACGCCGCTCGAATAGCGATCCGATGACCACGACGTTCAGTTCGCGTGCGAGTTGCGAAAGCGCTTCCGACGAAGGTCCGGGGATCGTCTCGGCGAGATCAAACAACCGCGCGTCTTCTTCACGGCAGAAGTATTGCGAACGAAAAAGCTCCTGGAGGCAGATGATTTGCGCACCGCGGCCGGCAGCTTCGCGAATGCGCCACTCCGCCTTGGCCAGGTTTTCGGCAGGGTCGCGCGAACAGGCCATCTGGATCAATCCCACGCGGAATTTTGAGTCGGTCACAACTGCTATTGTAAGAGGCGACAACCGTGGACCGCAGAAAATCTTCCGCTCTGGTTTTATTCGACATCGACGGCACCCTGCTGCGGCGCGCGGGCCCGCATCACCGGGAAGCGCTAGAGGAAGCCGTGCGCGCGGTGACCGGGCTGGACACAACCACGGAGGGCGTGCCCGTCCACGGCATGCTCGATCCCGATATTCTGACGCAGATGATGCAGAACGCGGGCGCCACGGGCAGATTTGTCCGCCGGCACCTGCCCGCGATCATCCGGCGCGCGCAATCGATCTATGTGCGGCGTTGCCCGGACCTGCGGAAGAAAACCTGCCCCGGCGTGCGGCGCGTGTTGTATGGTCTCAAACGGCGTGACGTGCCAGCCGGGTTGGTGACGGGGAACCTGACGCGGATCGGCTGGAAGAAGATGGAGCAGGCGGGGCTGCGGCACTATTTCCGATTCGGCGCTTTCGCCGAGACGGCGCCGGACCGTGGGGCGCTGGCGCGTCTGGCGATCGAGCACGCAAGAAAAAGGGCCTGGATCAACGGCGATGCGCGCGTTTCGCTCATTGGCGATGCGCCTAGCGACATCCTCGCGGCGCGAGCGAACGGAATCCGCTCGATCGCGGTCCACACGGGCATCTCGACGCGTGAAGAGCTGGCCGCGCTCGAACCGGACCTCCTGCTGGAAGACCTGCGGGCCCTCAAAATCGAGACGCTACTCTGATCAGGCGATGAGGCGCGGGAGTATTTCGCCCGCGGGACCGCGCAGCGAGCAATCCACCTCGCTCGAAATTGGTGTCTCCTCGATATTCACCTCGATCACCTTGGCCTTGGCCATGCGCGCCACTGTGACCAGGCTGGCGGCGGGATAAACGACGGCGGAGGTTCCCACCACGAGCAGCACCTCGGCCTCGCTCGCGGCGTGCTCGGCCTCCAGCCACATGCCATCGGGCAGCGGCTCACCGAACCAAACCACGCCCGGGCGGGCTAAGCCGCCGCAGCGGCAATGCGGCGGAAGCTTGGGAAGCGGTGCGCGGCGATCGGGCCAATCCGCACGGCATTCCAGGCAACGTAGGCGCCAGATGTCGCCGTGCAGTTTGAGGATGCGGCCGCTGCCGGCAAGGTCATGCAGGCCGTCCACATTCTGCGTAATCAGGGTGAAGAACCGCTTCTGGCACTCGAGTTCCACCAGCGCGCGGTGGCCGGGGTTCGGCTTGGCCTTGGCGATGGCTTGGCGGCGCCAGTCGTACCACTCCCAGACCAGACGCGGGTCGCGCAGAAATGCTTCGGGGGTGGCCAGTTCCTCCGGCTTATGTTCCTTCCACAGGCCTTGGTCGCCACGGAAAGTCGGCACACCGCTTTCCGCTGAGATACCGGCTCCGGTCAGCACGGCGACACGGGAGGCGTTCCGTATCCAATTGCGAGCTTGCTCCACAAGCCCATTATCTTCGAGGCGAATGCACGTGCGCACAGAGGCGAAATTGCGCGCGTCGGGTGAAATATCTAGTGTATTTCCCCGGATAACTTTGCGATGCTATCTAAGGTATATTGAGGACTCAACAGAATGTTGACTAATCTGCCTCCCATCGTGCAGGCAGTGCTGGTATTGATCGTTGTGACAGCCGCTGTTTACGATTTCCGTTATCGCCGTATCCCGAACTGGCTGGTGCTGGTGGGATTGGTGGTAGGGTTCGGGCTCAACACGTTCTTGTTCGAGATGAACGGGCTCGCGAACTCCGCCAAGGGCATGGGGCTCGCACTGCTGATCTATTTTCCGTTATACCTGCTGCGCGCTATGGGCGCCGGGGATGCCAAGTTGATGGCTGCGGTCGGTGCGATCGTTGGCTGGGGAAACTGGCTCGCGGTGTTCGTCCTGACGGCGGTGATTGGCGGCGTAATGGGGTTGGTTGTGCTTCTCTTTGCGGGCCGCATTCGCAAGACCTTCTGGAACCTCGGATGGATCATCAACGAGATCATCCATTTTCGGGCGCCGTATCACAGCAGTGAGGAACTGGATGTGAGAAGCGCGAAGGCCATGCGTATGCCGCACGGCGTGGCGATTGCACTGGGGTCCATTGCGTTCCTGGTTGCGCGGCTGATTTGGGGTGGCAAATAATTCGGGAGTTTTCATTTACATGATTTCGATTCTACGGGAAAAAGCGAGCGTGTCGGTCCAACTGTTCCTCTATTTGCAGGTGCTGGACCTGCTGACTACGCTGGTAGGTCTTAAGTTGGGCATCTCCGAGGCCAGCCCCTTCGTGCGCTCTCTGATGCATTTCGGACCGGGCATTGCGGTTGCCGCGTCTAAGATCGCCGCCATCATTCTGGCGGGCCTCTGCATGGCGCTGAACCGCTCGCACCTGATTCGGCTGATCAATTACTGGTACGCTGCGCTGATTATCTGGAACCTTGGCAGCATCCTCATATCGTAGCGAGCGCCACTCCTAACTTCCGTTAACTTACGTCCCAGAGCCTGCAATTGCTATGGTGAAGACGGCACGTGTCAGGCGCGAGCTGCGCCACACCTAGCCGCCCATATGAAGATCGGCCGATTCCGCAGCTTCGCAGAGGAAGCACTAGCTGCCCTCGAGCGTGGCCGGTACTTCTACCTCATCCTGTTCTCCATCTTCTTTGTGGCGATGACCGCGCTGCGCGCGTTGGCCAAGCCAATGTGGTACGACGAACTTTTCACGTACTACATGTCGCGGCTGCCAAACCTGGCTTCGACGTGGGCCGCGCTGAAGGATGGGGCGGACCTGTGCCCTCCCCTGCTCTACATTGCTACCCGTGCCGTGCGGCATGTATTCGGCGACGGTCTGATTGCTACACGGCTGCCCGCGATGCTGGGTTTCCTCACCATGCTCCTGTGCCTGTACCGTTTCGTCGCGGTGCGTTGCGGCACAGCTTACGGATTTGCCACGATGCTGTTCGCCGCGTTGAGTGGAGCGTACGGTTACGCATACGAAGCGCGATCGTATGGCATGGTGCTGGGCTTCTCTGGGTTAGCCCTGATCGCGTGGCAGTCGGCGGCGGACGGACGCGCGCGCCGGTGGACGCTGCCGGCCCTGTTCCTGAGCCTGACCGCGGCGCTGATGACACATTGCTACGCCGTGCTGATTCTGATTCCGTTCGGGCTGGGTGAATTGGTTCGGTCGTGGGATCGCAAACGCGTCGACTGGCCGGTTTGGTTGGCGCTGGGGGCCGCCAGTACGGCGGTGTTTTCGTACGTACCGCTGCTAGCAGCAAGCCGCTTGAATACGCTTGACAACGTCGTATTTCGCCCGACGCTGCACGTCGTGGCAGAATGTTACGGGCTGGTGGCAGGGCCGCTCGCCTGGCCGCTGATTGCCGGCCTGGTGATCGTGACATTGGCTCATCGGGAAACAGAGTCAACACAGCCGGCTGGCGCGCGGAGCCCTGGCATGCAGGCCTGCGAGGTCACTCTAGCGGCCGCCTTTACTCTGGTTCCGCTGTACGCTTATCTGATTGCCAAGTTCGTCTCGCACGTCTTCATGGTTCGCTACGGCCTGGCGTCGGTGATCGGCTTCAGCCTCTTATTGGGCTGGTTTGCACACCGCTCGACACGGGGCCGGCCAGTGGCGGGTTTGGGGCTCACGATGTTGTTCGCTGGATGGTTTCTCTCCGGCTTTGCCATATGGATGGCGAACACGGCGCAGACTAACGTTGCCGCTGCGCCCACCCCGGACGCTCCGGTGCATTCTTATGAGCTCGCGCCGGAGCTGGTCAAGCCCGCCTTGCCATTCGTCGCGGCCGGCGGGCTGTTCTTCCTCGAAGCCGATCACTACGGTTCCCCTGCCTTCGTTTCGCGGTTGATCTATCTGATGGACCGCGATGCCGCGCTACGCTACACGGGCTCCGACCAATTCGACAGTGGCTTCGTCGTGCTGCGCCGGTGGTTTCCGCTCCGGGGCAAACTAGAAAACTACAAGGAGTTTGTCCACTCGCATCGGCGCTTTCTGGTGTTCGCGGGATTCAATCATCCGCTGGAGTGGTTGACCAAGAAGCTGATTGATGACGGCGCCGAACTTCGATTTCTCGGCGAGTACCATGGGGCTTACAGCGAAAACGTGCTGCTGGAGGCTATCATGCCCGCGCCTGCCGAAGAGACTGGCACAGCGGGACACCGCTATATGTCCGCGCATAATTAAAGGGACATAACGGTCAACAAAAAGAAGTCAGATAAGATCGGATCAGTTGGGGGTGCGACTGCATCTCCCCAAAGACGCGTGTCAGCGTAGCGAGTAATGCGTCCAGGCCGCCGAAGAAACGGTTGTGCGTCCCAGTCCTCCGGGTGTGCTGCCACAGGCGCTCGGTAGGGTTCAGTTCCGGCGAATAGGGCGGCAACTGATGCACTTCCAGCCAATGTCGGTTGGACTTGAACCATGCCCAGACCTCGACGTCCTTGTGGTAGGAGGCGTTGTCCTGAATCAGGACCGCTCCCTGGCGGCGGTATCGCCGAGCCAGTTGTTCGAGAAAGCCGAGGTACGTGGTGGCATTGAAGACTGTGTCCTGGCGATAATCGAACCGCGTGCGCCAAAGTTCGATGGCGCCGAGGATCTTCACGTTCTTGCGTTCTCCCGTCACGGGAACTTCCGGTGGGCAACCCACGCGGCTCCAGGTGGCGTGGAGTGTCGAATCTTGCCGGAAGCTGGCTTCGTCGGTGAAGATCAGCGCCCAGTGTCGCGATTGGGCTTTTTTTTAAGGGCGGGATAGGTACGGCGGTGCCATCGGTCCTGCGCCGCGGCATCGGCGCGCGCCAGCACGCGGCGGGGTCGCTGCACCGAAAACCCCCAGCCGTGCAGCAGTTTGCGCACATGGCCCGGATGATACTGAACCCGGAACTCCTCCTCGATCACCCAGGCAATCATGGGGGACGTCCAGATGCCGCTGTCCAGACCGTAAGCTACAGGACCACTGTCGAGAATGTCTCCTAACTGTTGCTGTTGCTTCTCGGTCAGCTCCGATGGCCGACCGGAGCGATACCCTTCCAGCAGACCATCGATTCCCTCGGTCTGATAACGCTTGAGCCACTCAGACACCTTGGATCGTGGCGCCTGCAGGATCTCCGCCAGTTCGCCACTGGTATGCCCTTCCGAATTCATCACCACCGCGCGCAATCGCTTCGCCACGCGGTAGGCCCCATCTCTTTCCGCTTCCTTGCTCAAGCGGGTCAATCGCTGATGAGTGCTGGGATGTAACCGCAACAAGCGTGGCACCATAGGCCCTCCGATCCCAGTATGCCACAGATGTCCCGTTAATTATGCGCGGATGTATAGCCGTGAAGCAGTTGCTATACGGGAGTGCAACGAACCAGCATTTGCTTGCCCATCACCTTCCACGGCGAAAGTAGATACAACCTGATCAGCTGAGACGAGACCGGCCAACGGGATTTGATTGTGAGGGGCAGAAACCGCGGTTGGCATTCGATGACGCGAAACTGACTTGCTGCGAGAAAATCGCACAGGCTCCGATCCGAGTAAACCGTCACGTGCGTGAAGTCGTCGAAGTACTCCCGATACGCGAAGCGAAAATTGGGCTGTAACAGGGTCAGTGTGCCGCCGGGCCGGAGCTTGTGGCGCAACTGTTCGAGCAGCGTAGCAAACTCTTTTTGAGTAAGGTGTTCGGCCAGATTCGACGCAAATGCAAAATCAACCGATGCGGATTCTATCCCACTGAGGTCGCACGCACTCCCGATTATAGTCTCTACGCCGGATGCGGCGTGATCTTTGAGTCCTTCCCAAGTATCGATGGCGATTTTCTTCCTGCTGCGGACATTGTTTATAAAGTGTGCATAGCCCGCACCCAGTTCCAGGGTGCAGCCGTCCTCAGGTATCAAGCGTTGGAAATAGCAAGCAACGAGAGTCTTCCAAAGAACCTCCCGGCGCGGGTCGGGAACGAACCGCGTGACGTGATAGCTGCTCAACGAGCGGCTCCCGGTGACTTCCATCCAAACAGTATACCTGCCGTCATGCGCAGACCGACCTTAAGTGCCCGCCAGTTACTGCTGTTCCCGCCTTTGCTTTCTCCGACACGCGAGTAGAACGTCACCGGACACTCGACCAGCCGAATTCCAAGCCCGAGCGCCGTATCGAGAAAGTGAGCATTGAACTCCAGGTTGACCTTGCGGTTCAGTTCCGGGAGCAGCCGCGCCAGAGTCGCGTTGCGAACTAGCTTATACGTGGTCCCGACATCGGTCAGGGTACCACGGCCAATATGCTTCAGCTCCAGCAACTTTCCAACAGCAAAGTTGCCGTAGTACATGAAGGTACTCAATTGGGTCCGCGGGCTGCGCAATTGCTCCACGATCCGCGTGCCATTCACAATGTCGGCGTGCGGGATGTACGCCATGAATTTGTCGATGTCGAACGCACGGAAGGTGCAGTCTCCTTCGCAAAGCAACGTCAGCTCGGTGTCAGAGTAGGCCGAGGCCTCAAGAAGTGCGCGGTACACGCACTGGCCGTAACCACGCTCCTTATGAACAATGACCACAGCCCCAGCCTCCGCGGCGCAACGAGACGTGGCATCCTGGCTGTCGTTATCGATCACGAGCACGCGCCGCACCAGTGGATGCGAGGCAAAGTCGCGAACCGCAGCGCCAATACTCTGTTCGTCATTAAACGCGGTCAGAACGACAGTCAGGTTGCGATTGTGGACAATGTCGCAGGACACTTCGGTAACCCGCCGCTTGCGCGGAAGGAGCACGGCGGTCTCTAAGACGATCAGCAGGATTCCGCCGACGACCGGCATGCCGCCGTACCAAAGCATGGCCCGGCTAATCTCGGTCGCCGGCAGCCACGGTGTAAGCAGATGGCGCCCGGCGGCGAGTAAGACACCCAGGACATAGTTCACCAGCCCGGCAGCCAGCAGCATGGAGCCCCACATCATGGCTGGGAAGCGAGCAAAAGCGGGACGTGTTTGCGACGGGTACGCAACGAGCGGAACCATCACGTCTTGAGTGTTTGCAGAAGGCATCAGTTGACCCCCGTGTAGCGGCTATCCGGAACAGAGGATGCGCTCTGCTGCGTGACGCGCCGGTACAACCGCCACCTCGATGATTCCGTTTCGAGATGAAACTCCCGTTCAATGGCCGGCTGGTAAATATTTCGATAGCCGTCGTAAAAGATTGGTGGCGCCGCAGGGTACTTCGGGACCATCACAACCGCAGCGTCACCGAGAAACCGGTCGGGCGAAGGATGATTGCGATCATCCAGCGTGTAGCGATACGCGGCAGCGGCAATACCGCCCCGAATGGGCTCCCGATCGAGCGCGTACGCGAACGGGTTGAACATATCCAGGGTTGCGACTTTGTCGCTGGGGCGAGTGTTCGCAACCAGCAATCGCATTCCGTCGTTCACGCTGGCAACGTATTCCCTGCCGTTGGAGTAGCGGTCGATATCGTCGGGTGCCGTGTCATACAACACAAGCGCACGCAACCGCGGGGACTCGAATCGCAAAAGGCCCGGCGGATTGGGATTGATTCTGGCCTCGACAAAGCCGTAGACCAGCCCCGCGGCCTGCTGGAGAAGCAGCGGGACGAAAAGAAATCCCGCAAGGAGAACGAAAAGGGAGGCGAACTTTCTTGTCGAACTCATGGGCACGGACGAACAGAGTGCGTTGTCGATCGAAACCAACAACACAAGCGCGAACGCAGCCGTGAGCGGGTAGGAAGGAAGTTGCGCGTTCGTGATAAGCAGCAGGCCGTCGGCAGCGACCACGACGAAAGCCGCGAGCGGATATCGGAGGGTCCGCCAAAGCGGCGGCGCACTCCCTTCCGGGGTAGTGGATAACCTCGCGCACCCAAAAGCCAAAATGGCAAGGGGCACAAGATGACAAACAACACCGATAAAAAGAGGCGTGAACTCATGCCTCACGCCCAGGCTCCCGCTACGCGCCGCGGCCGCCGCCAACAAATCGTTAGCCATTGCGACCACATTGAATCGTAAGTACGCAAGAAAGACGATCGCCGTCGCCCCAAACCCGGCCGCGTACGCGAGTGCGCGGTCCCTGCGAGGCTTCCAAAGCAATAGGGATGTTCCTAACAAGGGAAGCGCGACGAGGAAATACGTGACTTTGAGGAACAGAAGGATAGCCACTGCGCAGCCGGTCAGAATGGATTCACTCAACCGCCTACGGCGCGAATGAGACTCATCTGCCGGTAGAAAACACTCCAGCATGATGACGCCCAGAAGCGCGTAACCGTAGCGGTTGTACACCATTCCGTGTGATGTCCAAAGCGGAGGATCGCCCAGCGCAAATGGAGCAGCGGCTAACAGAGCGATGAAACAGGGGAAGACAATGCCCGTCATCGAGCGGGATCTTCCGGCGGCAAGCCACGCGGACCATGCGCCCGTAACCACGGCGAAGAAAGCACTCGCGTAAGTGACCGCGGCTACACTGCCGCCTGAGACGGCGAGTCCTGCCGCAATCAACAGAAAGGTCAGAGGGCCCCAAGCGCTCGAGTAATCCACATGCACTCGTTGCCCATGCAGCGTTCTCCATCCGTTGTCCAGCAGGAAGAAAATGTCGTGGCCGTAAAGCCGTGCGTGAATGGCGCCGATGGCAGCGGCCGTAGCACCGGTAAGCAGCACAGCAGCGACACTCATGATCCGGCAGTGCTCGCGCAGGCATTCGCCAGACCAGAATCTCCCGACCGGAGAAAACAGGTCCGCCACCTCGGCAATCACCGTACGGCGGAATTGTTCAGTTCGGTTCATGAGCTCTCTCCGCAAACAGGGTGCTTGGGCTTGGCGTAAACTCCAGGCACGTGCTGCCGGTCACATCGCCTGCTTTGAGCAGGCGGGAGTTCAGATAGTGGCCACGAAGGTAGATCTGGTAGAGGGGCAGGTCACGCGCCTCCACCACGTACTTACCAGTTTCGAGAGCCTCGGCGTCACTAGATTCGGAGACCGCTATGGGATTCGCACGCCCGGCGCGAATGCGGAACTGGCCAGTCGAGGGTGCATCGTTGGCATAGCTGAAACACCTCCGAATGCAAACGCGGTCCACGGTGTGCGCCAGCAGGTTCACGTCTCTTCGCTCGTCGCAGAGCGCGCTGATCACACGCGATCCGGCCGGCATCCGCGCCACGCTTTGTTCCATGAGATCTTCCACGTGATTCAAGGCACGTGTGTCAACGTACAGGAAGGAGAAAAACAATCCCGTCAGGATGGCCGTGGCTATGCTCTCCCGTTGTCCCGGGACAACACCGCCGAGCAGAGCGCAGCAACTCACTCCTACGATCAGTGACATCCGTTCGGCGATGTAGCGCATGGGGTGGACATAACCTGGCAGCAAGACAGCGCTGGGCAGAAGCAGAACAGCGGCCGAAGCGATGAGGCAGAGCTGAAACGGAATCCCCAGCAGCATGCGCTCTTCCCCCTTGCGCTGCACGGCTCGGGTGAACAGAGAAAACCAAACCGCCAGCAGGATGAATTCGAGAGGATGATACTTGGATTCAAAGACCGACATCTGATCGGCGCCGGTCATGCTGATCACCTGTTCGGCCGACCAGCGCGTGGGGAAACTCGCGATCAGAAAGTGCCGCATGATGATCAGGGCCGCCACGGCGGCAACCAGCAGGATGAGCCGCGCGCGTGGGCGGATCTTTCGTGCCAACCAGGCGTAGGCGATACAACCAATCATCCAGGCAAGGGGAACGGCGTGGGCGAGCGCGGCTAACGCGATGAGCGGAACGGCGGCGATCGCAGACCGCAAGGTGGGTTTCCAAAGAAGAGCGAAGGCCCAGAACGACAACCCGGTGGCCAGGTAGAAATTCATGAAGCCCATGTGAAATACCCAGCCGTGAGCTAATACCGCAAGAAACGTCAGGACGTACCACGGACGGGAGCGAGAGACCGCGCAAACCACGGCAAAGGCACCCCAGAAGAAAGTGAGCACGGCTAGCGGAACCGCGATATGCTCGGCACCCCAAGGTCCGACGGTACGCATCAGGCCGGCCAGTAGCAAATCAAACAGAATGTTGGTGTGCTGTGGCACGATCTGGAGACCGGGAGCCTTGCCTTCCCCGATCTGAATCGAAAGCCAGGCGTTGTACAGGTGGCTGGAAAGATCACCCGCTTGCATTCGCGATTGCCAGAAGCACGGCACTAGCACGAGCGCGGAGATGAGGACCACACGCACGGACGTTCGCGTCAGGAATTTACGTGCGGGCTGACGCGGGGGCGGATCGGGTGGGCGGGCCGCCGCTTGCGCGATCTCCTCCGCTGCGGTGGCGTTCATAGGCGTATGTTCTGGAATGGCTCGATCAGCTCGAAGGGGGTCTGGACGACTTTTACCGGTTCTCCAATCTGCCGGATGCCTTCTTCTGCTAAGCGAGTTGGTCCCGCGGCCAGACGCAGGTAGCGGATCATCGAAGGATTGATTTTCATGATGCGGCAGCAGGTGGCATCCACGGCCGTCATGTCCATGCCGGCCACCAGCACTCCCACTGGCTTGGGATTGCCTTGAATCGGGCCGTTGCCTTCCATGCCGACGATGCCGTCCACAATGGCAAAATGACGCGGGAAGGCCGCGTGGAGATCGGCGATACACTCATCAATGCCAGCCCAGTGAAGCACGTTTTTCGGCCAGCCATAAATGCCTCCGGGAACCAGCCCGAAGAAATTCTTCATGCTCAGCGTCGCGCCCACCCAGTGGTGCGTCTTCATTTTGGGCAGCGAAACCACTAGGTCAGCCGCAAGAGCCGTATTCGGGAAGTAAAGGGAGTTCAGCCGCGAAAAGGGATCGCGCAGGAGCACTTGCGAGACGTCGTCCAGATTGAGGTCAGTGAAATGGTCTTCGAAGTGAGGAATCGTTTCGAAGTAGCCGGCCGCATCGGCCAGGTCAAGGGTAATGCGGCGATGACCCGGACCCTCGGCGATGCGCACGTCTGCGGCTCCCAGGGCGCGGAAACCCTCCAGAGCGGCGTGGACCAGCATGGGGTGAGTGTTGACGGTCGTGCCAGGATCAAACTCCACCAGGTTGGGCTTAATCACGACGCGCTTTCCGCGCACATTCACCCGATGCTCTACCAGCAGCCGCCGAACGGTGTCGTAGAGACCCTGCGTGTATCCGGCGCGTACAATGGACACGCGCGGCGGGGCGCGGCGCTCATCGAGGAATGAGCATCGAGTCAGTGTCAGGCAGCTTGCCGCGGCGGCCAGAGCCTCACGGCGCGTCATTCCGTGTCTCACGATCTCTCCAGAAAGATGTTTCGGCCACGCAGTGCCGCCTGCGCCAGAATACTTAGCGCGGAATCGATGACGTGGCGGCTCTCCAGCTTCCGCGCTGGACCCATTTCCACCACACCATGCGCCCGCAATCCCAACTGCAACCAGCTCAGGCCTTCCGACGACAGGCAAGCCCGTGCCTGCTCCTGGGCCGTGACGAGGGCCGGGTCGAGCTTGGGGGACCGGACTTCGTTCAGCGCCAACAGCGCCTGCCCCGTGGTTTCCGGGTACGAAGGCGCATCGACCCCCAGCACACTGCTGCGTCCGTAGTTCCATCCGCCGTCCTTGCAGATGCGATCCAGGAGGAACTCACGCCCAACCAGGATCCTCTGCTGCAGAACGCTGTTGCTCTCGTCACGGGATGCCTTTTCGAGCGCCAGAACAGCGAATGCGGTGGGAGTTACCCAGGCAGCGGCGCCGGGGAAGAACGGCCAGCCGCGGTGCAATTCGTCCGATCCCGCGCCGTTTCCGATGAGCTCACTGCGGAGCCTGTACGCAAACGACGTCTCTTTGCCCGTTTGTCCCGTGAGCCATTGGATGGCGCTCGCGTGGCTTGCATGTCCGAGCACACCGCGCGGCAGCAGAGCGACCAAAGCAGTGACCCAGGTACTTTGGGATACCAACGGACAAGGCGGCCAGCCGCCGTCCGGACGCTGGGCCGCGCGCAGCCATGCCATTCCTCGCTCGATGCTTCGCGGATCTCCCTTGTCAACTGATTGCGCCAGCAGGGCAAGAACAGTCGACTCCGTCCACGAACTTCCTTCCTTTCGATATGGCCAGCCCCCATCGTGATTCTGAAGGCGAATGATTGAGTCGATATCCATCAGTTTCGACGGTGGTGCCTTCGCTAATTCTTGGCATACCAGCGGAGCCTGCATTCAACGATCTGGCCGCTCCGGAAGTCCGGCCATACGGCGCCGATTCCAGCCTTCCGCCGCAAATGGAGGAAAGCTTGATCGACGCCCACCCACACCGTGGCTCTGGAGAACCAGCGCCTATCGTTGCAGACCCGTTCCATCCCCACGAGAAGGACGAGGGCGGCCGGCCTCCGAGACCGGATCATTGCCGCGCATGGAACTACCTACCGCTGCGCTTTTCGCTTGCGGCGGCGCATCATCAGCATCACCAGCAGTCCTCCTGCGGTGAGCCAGAGTACGGTTTGCATAATCATATCGTTCATGATCGGCGGTTCTCCTTTCTTATCCTTGGAATTGTTTCATCAATGGGAATAGATACTTGAAGACCTGCAACAGGCCCGGGCCGGCCGCCACAATCAACATGGACGGCAAGATGAAGAAGAAGATGGGGAATACCAGTTTCACGCCCACCTTCCCGGCGCGTTCCTCGGCTTCCTGCCGGCGGCGCACGCGCAAAAAGTCCGAATGGGAGCGCAGCGAATCGCCCATGCTGGTGCCGAATCGGTCGCTCTGGATCAGGATAGCGACGAGCTTTTGCAGCTCGGGCTCGCCGGTCCTTTCCGCCAGGTTCTTGAGAGCGTCGGCGCGGCGCTTACCGGCCCTCATTTCCAGGTTCACGAGGCTCAACTCCTCGCTCAACTCTCTATGGCTGAGCTGTAGCTCGCGGCCCACGTGTTGCAAAGCCTGATCGAGGCCTAAGCCGGCCTCTACCGAGACCACCAGCATGTCCAGGGCATCGGGTAAAGACAGACGAATCGTCTCCTGGCGTTTGGCGATCTTCTTATCGAGCATGTAACCGGGCAGATAGAAGCCCATGAATCCGGAAAAGGCAATCAAGACGATGCGGAGAACCGGATTGGGTATCGCGGACCGGAACGAGAACGCCAGGATCACCAGCACAATGCAGAGAGTGATCTTGATGCCGTTGAAGACCTTGATAGCACCTTCCGACCGGTATCCGGCCATGATGAGGTCACGGCGAGTGACGCCGGCATCGTCGGGAGAAATCGGCACCTTTTCTCCGACTTGCTGGATGACGCGGACGATCCACCCGACTTCGGGCGTCTGCGACATCGTGCCCGCACCGAGGACTTCAGCTTCCAGCACCGGAGCGCCAAGCCGTTCGAAAACGCGTCCTGGGCGCGCATAGCGGCGATACCCGTAGAAGGTGATCGCCGCCATCAGCAGCCCGAACAACAAAATGGCAATAATTATCTCCATAGCGTCCTCTAGACCTTGATGTTGATGATTTTCCGGATGAAGTAATTCCCGAGAATCTGCCCGATGAAGCAAAACGCGATCAGGTACCGGCCATCCGGATCCTTCGCCATACCCTGCAAGTACCCGGGCGAAACGACCAGCAAGGCGAACATGGTGGCGATCGGCATCAGCATCAAAATGGTGGCTGTCATCCGGCCGTGTGCGCTGGCCGCTTTGACCTGGCCCTTCAACCGGAACCGTTCGCGAATGACCTCCGCCAGCCGCGTGAGAATCTCGGCGAGGTTGCCGCCCGTCTGCTTCTGCAACAGTACCGAAGACGCGAAAAATCGCATGTCGAGGAGCGGAACCCGGGTGGTGAGATTGGTCAGCGCCACCTCCAGAGCCGCGCCCAGGTTCTGTTCATTGAACAGCGTGCGGAATTCCTGGCCGAGGGGCTCGGGAAGCTCCTCACCCAGCATTTCCAGGCTGATGGTGAAAGCGTGGCCGGCCCGCATGGATCGCGCCAGAAACTCCAGCGCTTCAGGAAACTGTTCTTCCAGTTTGCCCAGGCGTTTGTTTCGGGTGCGCCGCACGTGAAAGTAAGGAATAGTCGCCGTGCACAGCCCGAACACGACCGAAGTGATGCCCATTCCCATGACCGGGAAACGTGCGCCCACGAGCCCGCCGAGAATCGCGCAGACCACCGAAATCACCAAAAACTTCATGGGCGTCCAGTTCAGGCCGGCCTGCGACATGTGGGTCTGCAGCTTTTGAGCAATGTCGAGACCCTCGATGAACCGCTCCATGAACGAGCGGCCGTCGTCGGTTGGCTCCATCAACAGGTTGCTGATGGATATTTCCGGCAGCTTCTCCGATTCGGTCTGCAGCATGGAGCTGACCTGTTTCTTGCGCTTGGCATCCCAGAACTTGGATGCGATGGTCACGGCGACCATGATGACGACGAACAGGATGAGAAAGGCGATGAGAAATGGCATCAGCATGTTGCGGCCTCTTTACGAAATCTCCACCACAGTCTGGAAGATGGAAGCCGGCAACTGCATGCCGGACGCGCGCAGGCGCTCGTAGAACTTGGGGCGGATACCAGTAGCGCGAAAGCGCCCCGTGACACGGCCCGCTTCGGTGATCCCGGTTTTTTCGAATACGAAGATATCCTGCATGGTGATCAAATCGCCTTCCATGCCCACGCATTCGGTGATGTGAGTGATGCGGCGGGTACCGTCGCTAAAGCGTGACACCTGCACGAACATGTCAACAGCCGAGCTGATCTGCTGGCGCATGGCGCGGATGCCCATGTTGGCGTTGGCCATGCCCACCATGACTTCCAGGCGGCCGATGGCATCGCGCGGATTATTGGCGTGCACGGTGGTCAGCGAGCCGTCGTGACCGGTGTTCATGGCCTGTAACATGTCGAGAGCCTCTTCGCTACGGCACTCACCGACGATGATGCGGTCGGGACGCATACGAAGGGCGTTCACGACAAGTTCGCGGATGCGAATCGCACCCTGGCCTTCCACGTTGGCCGGCCGTGTTTCCATCCGCGCCACGTGCGTCTGGCGCAAGCGCAACTCGGCGGCGTCTTCGATGGTGACGATGCGCTCGTCTTCCGGAATATAAGAAGACAGCACGTTCAGCAACGTAGTTTTGCCAGCGCCGGTACCGCCGGCGATGACGATGTTCAATCGCGCCTTGACGCAGCATTGCAGCAACTGCAGCATGCCCTCGGTAAGGGCCAGCTTCTTGACCAGGTCCTCGCCCTGCAAGGCATCACGGCCGAAACGGCGAATGGAAAGCAGAGGGCCGTCCACCGCAACCGGCGGAATAGCCGCGTTGACGCGCGATCCGTCAGGCAGGCGGGCGTCCACTAGGGGTGAGGACTCGTCCACGCGCCGGCCCACGCGCGCAACGATTTTTTCGATGATGCGCAGCAGGTGGGCGTTATCTTTGAATTCCACCGGTGTGCGATGCAATTTGCCGGCGCGCTCGACATAGACCAGACGCGGCGTCGTCACCAGGATGTCCGAAATGGTGGGATCGCGCAGCAGAGGCTCGAGTGGGCCGAGACCGAACACTTCATCGAGCACCTCTTCGATGACGCGGTCCTTCTCCATCAAGCTCAGCGGCGTCTTCTCTTCCTCGATCAGCCGGGCCACGGCGGCGCGGATTTCCGCGCGAGCGCGCTCGCCTGCCATGGCGGAGAGCGCCTCCAGGTTGATGCGATCCAGAAGCTTGCGGTGAAGGGTGAACTTCAGCTCCTGGTGCTCGGGTGTGTAGCCTTCACTGTTGAAGAGGCGGTTGACCCACCCAGCTTCCCGATTTGCTCCCGTGCGTTGTACCGTTTCAGTCAGCATGCTTTTTTGTCTTAACCAAAGAGCGAGAATTTCTTCTTGCCCTTCTCTTCCTGAATTCCCCCGACCTTAATAGCCATGCGGCTCAGTTCTTTGCCCAGCCGGCTACCTGGGGGAAGCAAGGAACCTTCCGAGTACGATTCGTACAAAGACGGATAGTCATTCGGTAGCGTCGCGAATACCGGCAGCGACATCATTTTTTCCAGCTCGTCCGGCGTAACATCGAGCCGCTGCGGCATACGATTCAACACCAGGCGCAGACGTTCCCGCCCGTAGCCCACATTGGAAAGCGACTGGATAATCTGTTTCGACTGGTGCAGCGCGGGGACGTCCAGCGTCGTGACCAGGTAGGTCTCGTCGATTTCATCCAGCGCGTTCATTGCGGTCATGTTCAGGCTGCGGCCCAAATCCACGATCGTGAAGTCGTACTGACCCCGGCAGAAGGTCAGCATGTTAAGCGTCTGCTCCTGATTGGGTTGCTGCCGCGAAGCCAGGGTCTGAGGCCCGGCGATAATTTCGAGCCCTGGCAGGCCATTGGAGATCAGCGCATTCCAGTAGTTCTGGTCAAGCCGGTGGAGGTTGTTCAGCGCGTCCAGCACCGAGTACGGAGATTTTGTTTTCATCAGGAACCGGACCATCCCCGCATCCAGGTCCATATCGGCCAGCAAGACGTGCTTTCCGTGCCGGCCTAGCTCCGCCGCCGTGTGACATGCGATGGTGGTCGCGCCACAGCCGCCTTTAGCCGAAAGGAAGCCGACGATCTTGCCTTTCTGCCGCAGACGCTCCCGCATCTTGTTCCGCTCCGCCGATTTCCGTTCCAGCGCCTGGTTGAGGCTGGACTTCACCGGCGGATGCAGAAATTCATGGGCGCCTGCTCGCAGTGCGCCCAGAATCAGCTCCGGCTCCGCAGTTGGATGGATGGCAATCACCATGGGGTCCGCGGTTCCGGCCTTGATGCGGCTGACCACGTGCTCCATGGGTTCGCGGAGCTTCATGACCTCGAGAATCATGACCTCGGGACGAAGTCTCTCGACTTTGTCCAAGAACTCCGCCAGATCCCCCAGCTCATGCTGTTCGATCTGAAGGCGGACGGGTAGTTCCTGCAATGTGGAATGTACTTCATCCCACAGTTCCTTGGTCTCGATGACTAAACCAATACTCAGCGGGTACACTTCAGGTCCTTAACAGCAAACGGCATTTACTGGTTTGCTCCCGTTCCTCCTCCGGAGCCTGACGGCGCGGGCGCCGCGGCTGGCGATGATGTTGGTGCCGCGCTTTGCGGCGCTTGTCCAGGCTGATTCAGCATGGGCGCGAACTGAGATTGCGAGCCGTTCTGTTGTTGTTGCTGCTGCTGCGTGGATCCTGGCAACGGCGGCATGGGCCTCTGGCTCTGAATGAGCTGTTCCACCGGAACCGTGTCCTTCGGCGGCCTCGCCGGTACCGGGCCCGTTACTTCCATTCCCGGAGTTCGCGGCACGCCGGCGGGACCTTTCAAGAACTCGTTTGGCATCTTGACTTCGGGTACAGGCTGGCCCTTGGGGACCGGCCGCACGAGTTCCGGTGTCACTAGTACCAGCAGCTCTGAGTTGTTCTTGCTTCGGGAGCGCGATTCGAAGAACTTGCCCAGTAACGGAATATTTGCCAGGCCGGGTACGCGGTTGATGGTTTCGGTGAAGCGGTTGTCCAGCAGTCCTCCGATAGCGAAGCTCTGGCCGTCTTCCAGCTCGATCTCCGTCTCGACGCGGCGGGTGGAGAGCGCGGGAATGTTGAAACCCTCGAACGTGATTCCGTTCGAAGTGTCGAGCGCGCTTACTTCGGGCATGACGTGCAGCCGGATAGTCCCGCGTGGGGTGATCACCGGCGTGAAATTAATGCGCACGCCAAACTCTCGGAACATGATCGTCACTGCGCCAACAGCGGTACCACCTTGCAATGTCGGATAAGGGAACTCGCCACCGGCCAGAAAGCTGGCGGTCTTGCCGTTCATCGCGAGAACGTTGGGTTCCGCCAGTATCTGCGCGATATTCCTGGCTTCGAGCGCCTTGATCGTGGCTCCCAGGTTCAGGTCAGGGCGGAACAAGAAAATATTCAACAAATCGCTATATGTGATTTGTGGCGGTTGGCCTGGACTCTGCGTCAGCGTCGGCGGACTGAACGCGCCCGTCGTTATGCGGCCAATTGTATTGGTGGCGCCGGTGCTGATAATGTTTAGTCCCAGATCCTGAGTAGCCAGCCGGTCCACATCCGCAAACTTGACGCGCAGCAAAATTTGCGCCTCGGTGGGCGGGACGGCGACATGCAGCAGGTTCACCGGCTTCCCGAGGCTGCCGGCCATGGCCACGGCACGATCCGCCGAAGTGAGGTCCTTGACCGAGCCGTGCACGAACACGGTCTCACCCTCCAAAGCGATTCTAATGTCCTGCCCCGGAAATTCGCGTTCAATCTCTTGTTGCACATAGGCGACTTTGGCGTTGCTGGGACGGATGGTCAGGTCGAAGAACAGGCGGTTGCCACCCTGCTGCCAGATGATCATGCTGGTCTCGCCGGCGGCCTTGCCATTCACCAATACTTCGCGCGGGTTGACGGCCAACGCCTCCGCCAATTCGCCGTTCGCTACCGCCACGCGCTGGATATTGACGGGGCTGTCCACCACCAGAGACTTACCCACGGTCACGAACAGATCACGTGCGGCACCCTGATGCCCTTCCTGGAGACTGGTGGCTGAGGCCGTTTGCACCGCTCGCACAGCGGGCACGGCCTCGGCGGCCGAAGCAGGCGCTTGCGCCAACGGCGTGAAGAACACGCCGAGCGAGCAGCTCACAATGGTTCCAAGCAATCTTGAGAATTTCATTGGTTGCTCTCCGAACCGGCGGGGAATTTGGACTGGACCACCTTCGTGCCGTTCATCACTTCCACCATCACTGGCGGCGCTGGCTTGGGAGGCTGCGCAACCGGGAGCGGCAGGTCCACGCGCGCCGAAGCGCGGCGCGGCTTGGGCGTGTCGGCTGCAGGCGGCTTGATGGGCGCACCGTAGAGGCCGGCCAGCGCGGCACCGGTCGTCTTGGCGGTTTGCGTGTCCAGGGGGTTGCGGAGAACGAGCTGAATTCTGGTTTCATTGCTCGCTAAGGCCAGAATCTCCGCCTGTTCCGGTGTCACCAGCAGGTTCACTACCTGGACCTGCACTGCTTTACCTTCGGAGTCCTTCTGGAAGTTCTGTCCTGCGGACAGGACTTCGATATTCTGCAATAGCGTTCTGGACACCGTTCCGGCATCGTTCTTGGCGCTGGGCGGAGTACCGTTAATCAGCACATCAACGCGCATTCCAGGCACGACGAATCCGGAGACGCCCACTACTTCGTTCACCCGCACCGCGAACGCGCGCATGCCGGCGGGAATGGTTGCGGCCAGCCCTGCCCCTGCGCCTTTTGTCGCCAGGCGGCTTTCCACAATCGGCTCGCCATCATAGATCGCAGCCACGACTCCGCGGCCGACGACGTCCTCTTTCCGCAACAACGCGCCGTGCGGTAGAGCGCCGCCAAAATCCACCAACTTCAGATCTGACTCCCGGATCAGGGTACCGAGCTCCAGATTGCGTCCGGCAACGATCACCTGCGGGGCGGACTGCTTGGCATTCGCCGTCACGCGGGACGCAATCAGCCGGTACAGCAAGAGGCTGGCTCCCGCGGAGACGACAAATGCAAAGATAAGCACAGAAAACAAACGCTGGTTCATTTTTCACCTTTCAATGAGCGACTCTAAGCACCGGCCCGGCTCCTTCCGTCAGCCGAGTCGCGGTAATTCAGGCCTTGGATCTCCCTTCCAAGACCATCGGGCGCCGGACTGCATGTAACTCGCGGTTACAGTTAGATAACGTTAACTCGCGGACGTATTCGCTTTAACGAGATCGCTGTTCGCCGAACTCCAGATCCCCGAAAGACTGCCTCCCGAACTGACAAACAGAGCAGAAGTTGCCAGGCAAACAAACGCGATCAACAGCGTGTATTCGATCAGGTCCTGGCCCTGATCATCTTTAATAAACTGCCTCAGCATGGGTCTTTTCCTCCTTCATTCCTTCAATCTTCGCGTGCGTCGTCTTCGTGAACGGTGTGAACCGTACACGCACCCGCCGCGGTTAACTGGCGGGATGTGGTTAGCACCAAGCAAGCCGGCTGGATCTTGAGTTTGCTCCGTCCTTAAGAACCTGTTCAGTCTTGCCGTCACATGTTCTTCTCAAAAACCTACCAGTCGCACCTGGGAAGCGGAGGGGCATGTGGTTCATGCCCCTCGCCAGATGTCCTAGCTGGCCGAGGTGTTGGCCGCAGCCAGCCTCGAGTTCGTCGCGCTCCAGATGCCGGACACGCTACCGCCGGCGCTGATAAACAGCGCGGCAGACGCCAGACACACGAAAGCCAGAAGCAGCGTATATTCGATCAAGTCCTGGCCTTGCTCATCCTTAACAAAGTTAAACAGCAGCGTCTTCATGATGGTTCACTCCTCGTGTTTGATTTAGTGATCGTAAGATCACGGGTTTGGGATTTCGTGATCTCATGATCACGGTCTTTTCCGCCATGGGAAGCGGCGGAAACCTGGTCTGCCCCCGCAGCACTCGCGTCCGTCGCCCGGAACACAATAGCCACCCCGTCGTCATAGATCGGGCGCCATCGCCGGGACTCTTTGAGCGTGCCTGCTAAGGAAGCGTCGGCTGGCAGGAGAATTGCATTGACGTGATATTGGTTCAGATTCTTCTCCCAGTCGTATCGGACATTGATCACGTCCTGATACTTCTCGTTGAAGCTGTGGCCATAGAAATCACTCCTGCCGTCGATGAAAACTTTGTTCGCCGGGTAAAGCTGGTAAATCAAGTAGCCACCCCAGGCGTCTTCGGTGAAAATCGTTTCGCTCGGGCCGCCTTTGCGCAGCATTTCTACTGCTTTGGCCGGATAATGCTTCGCATCGTACTCCGCGCGGCACTGCGCGGGCGCATTCGGGGCGTACAGCACGGTGACCAAGACGCAAACGGCCAAGGCACTCACGACATGCACACGCGGAATCGAATCCGTCTGCCCGAACTCGGCGGTGAAACGCACGGCATTCGCCGCTGCCCGGCGCAGCCAACTAGCCAGGTTCCGCGCCGGCAATTCCTCAACCAGTTGCCGCAACATGCTGGCTACCGGTACCGAAGCGACAATCATAAAGATCGGTGTGTTGCGCACCGCTACCAGAGCCAGATGCGCCCAGCACGCGATGAGCAGCGCGTGCACGTAGTCGCGTCGCGCCAGGCTCCACACCGCGGCCGCCAGACCCAACAGCAGCATCGGCTCAAAGAATACGGTCACGGGGTGGTGAAAATTGAACGACTGAAATTCTTCGATATTCCTGAACTGATAATTGTCAGTTAGATAATCGAAGATGTGCGCGTGCAGATGGTAAAAGTACGGATTCACGAGCGTCACAAGCGCGCATCCCACACCTGCTGAAAGGTACGGAACCGCGCGGCTCAACGCTTCGCTGCGGCCTTCCGGACGGCCTTCCAGCAGAGCCCTTATCAGTTCGCCACCAGCATATGCGGCAATCAGGATCAGGCCGACAAAAAAACCGCCGTGGAGGTTGGTCCACAGCAAGATCAGCGGCGGCAGCAACCAGAGCAATCGTGTATGGCCTTCGTGGACCCGCTCCAGAATGGAGTAAAACATCACCGTGAACAGCAGCGTGAACAGGTGCGGCCGCGCCAGCCAGTGAATCGCTGAGCCGCCGGTCACCAAAAAGATGATAGAAATGGCGAGCAGGGCGTTACCACTTTGGCGCCGCACGAGCCGGAATAAAAGCACCGAGGTGAAACACAGGACCAGCATGCTGGCAAGAACCACCGCCGTCATGCCACCGTGTTGATGCATCCAGGCGAACGAGAGATCCCAGAGCCACTCCCAAGCGAACCAAGGCTGGCCGGCCTTGGTGTAAGAGAATAGGTCCTGGCTGGGCACGCGGCGGTTGGCCAGAATCCATTCTCCGGTACGCACATGCCAGCCCGTGTCCCCGTCACCTAGCATGGCCGGAGCGCCGCCCATGCGTAGAAACAGGAACGCCAGCGGCATTAGAAACGCCACGTCCGTCAGAGACGGCAGCAGGCGAACCACGAAATGAGGCTTCGGCGCGTCCATGTTATCCGACCGTGACAATCGTCCGGCGTCTCGACATCATCCACCCGCTAGACCTGAAAATTTCCAGCTTCCGCTTCCATCTCTCGAAATTGAGCTGCTGGATTTCCATATTCCGTGAATTTCATTTGATTCACGCTAAAAGCTACACGAAATGGCGCGCCGTCCTCGCCCGATACCCGCACAACCGTCGCCTGGCAATGAATGCATTTGCGGCCGAACACCGGATTCTCAGGCAACTCGATTTCAACGGTCACCACCTCGCCCACACGCGGCTGGTCGCCCGAACATCCGTCGGCGCACAGCATTAATACACCGTTCCGGCTGATGTTTTCCGTTACTCCGGAAATCCCCTGCGGCCACATCTTCATCGGGGCCACATGGCATTTCAACTTCACGTCCATACGCGGGCTCTCACGCCTATTCATGCGATAAAATTCAGATACTTAAGCACTTTAATTGTTTATTGGGAGGCGATCAATACCGAAAATAGATGTCATCCCTTTGTACACGAAGGTTAGCGGCAGAGGCCCTGGCAGCACCTGCGCCCAGGGCCCCGGCGCGGGCTCGCCAAACTCAAACCTGGTATATTTTCGAAATAATTATAAAAAATTTAAAAAAATCACTAGCTTTATAGTTAATGGCGATGATATTCTAATTTGCGAAATGACACGCACGCTCCTCTTTAGCGATGAACCCATTCTGGCCAAGGGACTGGAATCGACCCTGGCTAGCGTAGAAGGCTTTCAACTCACAGGCGTTTGCTCAAGCACTGTGAAACTCAAAGAGATCCTGGATGCCGGCGAGCCCGACATTCTGCTGATCGATTTAACCTCCGATGTCACCTTTAGCATTTTGAGCGAGCTCAAAAAAGCGTCGGTAAACGCAAAAATCGTGCTTTGGGTGCATTCCATTTCCACCGAACTGGCACTGCAAGCTATGGCGCTCGGCGTACGCGGAATCTTACGCAAGACGCTGCCGTCCGAACTGCTGATCAAGTGCCTGCAACGTGTAAATGAAGGCGAATTCTGGTTTGAAAAGGCGCTCACGGATAGCTTCCTTTCAGCCAAGCGGATCGCTCTCACCAAGCGCGAAGGCCAGTTGGTCAGCCTGCTGAGCCAGGGCCTCAAGAACAAGGAAATCGCGTCGATGCTGCTGATCTCGGAAGGGACCGTGAAAGTTTATTTGTCACGGCTTTTCCAAAAAGTCGGCGTCAAAGACCGTTTCGAGTTGGCGCTCTATGGGCTGAAGAACCTCACCACCGGACACGGCACCCTGGAAAAGGCCCCAGTTTCGGCGGACCGGTCTTCGGTCCCCGAGGCACTGCCGATGCAGGACTTGCGCGCGCTTTTCCTCGAAAAGTCGTCGTTGCGGATGCCTGTGCCGCCTACCCGGCTGAGAAACGCCAGCTAGCTCCGGCCACTTCTTCACCCGGGAGAGTGAGAAGTCATGCCGGCGCTACTCATCCTGGCGGTCATATCCTGGCTCTTGGGCACCGGGAAACCCCGCCCCAAGGCCGACGACCTTCCGTTATTCACCGTCCTCGATCGGCGGCCCCATCCGCGGTGGAAGGTCTTCTTGGTGTCGGCCGTTTCGCACACGGTCTGCGTGATTCTGTTGTTTCTGCTGTCCGATTTGTTTTCTGTCCCTACAGATGACGATTTCCTGGGCCGGCAGTTAGCCGGTCATGCTCTGGTCATCAAGCTGCCCGAACATATCTACCTCGCCCCCGCGGAAGGCCACAACCTCGCCACCACGGCGCGCCTCGTGCGGACCCAGCGTGTTGCGGTGCGCCGCAAGGATCTACGTAAATACAGGGAGTCCGGTACCGAGGCAAAGTTCATCGCGCCCCCCTCGCCGATTCAAGCCGCCCCACAGGCCGGCCTGTTTTCGGTGATGGTGCCGGCGGCTCCGCCCCCTCGGGCTGAGCCGCGAAAGTTCGAATTGCCGGACTTGCCCGTACATGAGACCGTCAGCCAAACCATCTTGCAGGCCGAGCTGCCCGCCGATATTCCTCCCGCCGTGAATAAACGCCTGCCGGACCTCGTCTTCTGGGCTTCGGATCCCCCGAAGTTCCCCGCCCGCCCCATTGAACCCGGTAATCTCACGGCCAAGTTGGAGCCGCCTAAGATGAACTCCACACCGCGCCTTGAAGCTCCCAACCGGGAATCTTTGACGTCGGATTTCCGTGTGGCTTCCGTCCCCACGGCTGCGCCGTCGACGCTGCCGTTGCCTCCCGCCGCCACCACAATGCCTGTACGCGTACTCGAACCGGCGGACAACGCTACCAGCCCGAGCTCGATCGATCCGTTCACAGGAAATCCTGTCCATGTCATGGCAGTGTCACCTGATCCTGCCCCGCTAAGCGATGCGCTCAAGGCTCTGTTCATCCCGCCGGGCAATCAGCTCGCGCGATTGCCTGGCGCTCCGCCGATGTTCGGATTCTCCGGTTCGGGAGGCGGTTCCGGTGATTCCGGTGGGCCAGCCGGCGGTTCGGAATCAGGAACCGGCGCCACAAGTGCGCCTGATTCACCAGAGCCGCTGCATGCGTTCCCTGGTGACGGCCATATTTTCGGATTGCTCAGCCCAGCCGGATTAAACGGCACCCCGCTGCGAATTCTGCACCCGGCAGGTGGTGTTTTTGACGTCGTTGTGGTGCAGACTTCAACCGCCGACGCATTCGCCGACGGCGCCCAAGCGTTATCTGGAAGGCCGATTTACACGGTGTACCTCGAGGTCGGCGCGCCCAAGGAATGGATCCTGCAATATTGCGTACCCAACATGGCGGGGCCCGTTCAAACCGGCAGTCTCGTGAGCCTGGGAAATCCCGATCCGATGTCCGCCCCCTACCCAACCGTGACCGTGCGGCCGCCCGAAGACTGGCAGCATGGCTCTGACTACTTGCTGGTCCACGGCTTCCTGGATGAAACCGGACACTTGCGCGAAATGAAAATTCTGCCCGGCCAGAATCCACGAGCGCCCACAACCGAAGCCCTCCTCGAGTACCTTCCCTATTGGGAGTTTCGTCCCGCTGTGATCGACGGGCGCCCGGTTAAAGTGGAAGTCATTCTGGCTATCCCGCCGGATCGCGTCAGCTAGCCCGCACGCGAATCCTTCCGCTCAATCGCATTCACCTCTAATAAGGACGCGAGCACCTTTGAACAAGTGGCTATTTCGTCCGCAGGAGGGCCAGGCAGGCCCCTGGCATCGGCGCCTATTGAAACGTTACATCGAGCGAGGCGAAGCCGAACCTTACGAAGGTCGCGTGGTGTTACTCGACCGGCAGCAGCACCTGGTTGCTGTCGATGTTGTTCACCTGGACCTTCACTGCCACTGTCGTGGCATGCGGGATCGTGTCATCGATCTTGAGCTGCACGACGGCCACTCCGATCTTGCCCGCGGCCGCGCCCGACCATACCGGCTCAACCGGCTCCTCTCCCACCCAGATCTTGGCGGTGTCGGCGAGCGGATACTTCTTTGCGGACGGCACGGCAACGCCGTCGGGAGGCGCTGGATTATAAGGTCCGAATCCAGTTCCAAACAGTGACACGACCTCTCCGCGGCGGGCGGGACTGCTCGCCGAAATCGCTGTCCCATCCTGATGAGTGGCCACCCCGAACGGCTCTGCATTCGCAACCGTGGCGAACAGGCCAGGGGCATTTCGTGCGGCGGTGAAGCTGGCCGTTGCTTCCGGCTTGCCCTCCACTTGCACCGCAAGGGCGTAATCGCCGGGCGCCAGACTCGATGGCAATTGCACATTGATTTGGCCTGGCGAAACAAAGAACAGCGGCGCCACCTCTCCACCCGCGTGAACGGTGACGTTGCCGAGTGTTTGTGCCAGTTGATTCGCCGGCGAGTTCACGGTACCGGCGGCGAGATTGACGCCGTAAATCGACACGGCGGATCCCGGTGCCACCGCGTTGCTGGATGGCCACGCGCTGTTCTGAATCCCGCCCGGCGAAATGTAGGGCACCGGGTCAAGGTTCGCGACGAGCGTTTGTGGCGCGTTCATTACTACCAGCGCGCTTGGATACGAGCCGCTCGCGCCGCCTGTCCAGTTGAGGAACTCGAAGCCCGGGTTGATTGTGGCAGATACCTCGACGCGCGTGTTCGCGTCGAAATATGAGTTCGAAGATGGCGGAGTTGTCTTCCAGGTCAAGCCGTTGGGAGGATCAGAAGCCACTTGTAGCTGATATTGCGTTTTGTATGCTGCGTTCAGATTCATCGGCTGCGCAGACACCGTGACGCTTCTCGATGCGGGGGCGCCATCGGACCATCCTCGGAATGCCAACTGCGTTCCTTCGCCGCCGCTGGCGTTCGCTGGCGCAACCACCTGTACCGTCGCTCCGATCGGCTTGCCCACGCTGCAAGGCGTCGGGCAGGCCTGCCCATCGAGCTGCATCGGGACTCCCGATGGATTACTGCTTACGTTGACCATGCCCGCTGGCTGGTAAGTCGCAACATAGCGGTTCCCGGTGCTTGCCACCGTAATCGGCTGCGTTTCCGGACCGTTGTTGGACCAGCCCTGGAAGGCCCACGTGTTTCCGTTGCTGTCGACCTGTGTAGGCGGGGCGCTCACCGTGTGCGTGCTCCCGATGGCCCACGCGAACGTATAGCCAGGATAATTTTGCCGGCCATCCACCGTGAGCGCCAGACCCTGCGGAATGGTTAGGAAAGTGACCGGAGTACCTGTTGTGTACGTGGCCGTAAAGGCCAGCGGGGCCATGCTGTTGCTCGGAACTGTCACCGTGTGCGAATACGCGCCGCCGTCACTCCAAGACTGGAACACCCAAATGTTGCCACTCAGATCGTATTGCGGAGAGATTCCGCCAAGCTGGTGGGTGCTGCCCATACCCCATTGCAGCGTTACTGGGGCGACGTCAGGCGTTCGATCGACCAGCGATTGCAGCCCTTTCGGCGAGGTATTTACCGTCACCGTAACCCCGACGGCCGGATTAAAGACCGGGTGAAGCATCATGGGCGCGGTCACTGTCCAGATGTTCTGGAACGCTTCGCTGCTATTGCCGAAACTCGGCGAAGTAATCCAGCCTCCGAAAACCCATCCCGAATTGGGGTGAGCCTCCGCTACCAGTTGGCCTCCCGACGGCACGTAAATCAGCGCATTTTGCGTGTACGTCGTCCCATTGAGAATCACGTAGCCGGGGCCGGGACAGCCGGTCGACGTCGGACAGATGTTGTTGCAGTTTGGGCCATTCCCGCAAACAAAAAAGCTTAAGTCCACCCCGTAGCTTGTCGCAAAGGGGAGCTCGATGTACGTCAGGCTCGGATCCGCGGTGATGTTGCTTAGATCAAGGATCGGTCCGATATTGCTGGTGACCGTCTCTAACGTGTATTGGGTGGGGATTAGCCCGGACGTTTGCACGCCGCTCACAAGGATCGTGTGCTTACTGCCCTGCGGCCACAGCAGCGTGACTGGCTGCGAATAGATCTGCCCGTCCACCTGGAAAAACAGCCCCGCAGGATTCGTAAAGATGCGGATGCTGCTCACCGTCTGCGCCGGCAGACTCGCCGCCAGCACTAGCGTCCCCACAATCAGAGCGAATTTTGCACGTGATTTCTGAAAAAGCATGCGATTTCCCGCCAACGAGGCTGTGCCTTTCTGTAAGCGTGCCTCGGAACGTCAGTATACCTGAAAAGCGTCGATTTTAAAGCTATACAAGTGGGTGAATTTGATATAAAGCTTTGGCATCACTGCATTGTTAACCGATGGCAGGAAAACCGTATTACCCTTTTTTGCTATTGCATTTAAACACAATAATGCTAAATTGGCAGGGTCATTTCTAGGCAAAATGCTGCCCATTTCGCGAGGTATGGACGTTCTATGAACTGCACACGCCTTTTTCGCAGCGTGATCTCACGAGCCGGACTTTGCTTGGCCACCGCCTTGCTCAGCCTGCTGCTTGCCGCCGTAGTGGTAGCGCCGGTTTCGGCGGCAACGTTCGGGACGGTAGTAACCATCGGCGGCCAGGCGGCGGACATAGCGCTCGATGAGCCCCGTGGCCGGCTGTACATCGCGAACTTCACCGCCAACCGCATCGACGTGATGTCGCTCTCGAGCAACACGATCCAAACGTCGTTCAACGTGGCGCCGCAGCCCGGATCGCTGGCACTCTCACCCGATGGCAATTACCTGGTCATCGTGCATTTTGGGAACTTCGCTGCCCCTTCCGCCCCCGCCAATGCCTTGACGGTAATCAGCCTAAATAATAACAATGCCATCCAGACCTTTGCTTTGGGTGATCCGCCTCTGGGCGTGTCCTTCGGCGTCGACGGTCTCGCGCTGATCGTTACCACTACAAACTTCCTGCTCTTCGACCCGACCAACGGCCAGATGACGGTCCTCGATACCGTAGCCAACGTGACAGCCAACACCCTGCCCGTGGCGCCGGCTCAGTTTCCGCCGAATATCATCTCGGCATCGTTGAACGTGTCGGCCGACGGCTTCCACGTCTTTGGACTCACCAACACAATCTTTTTCCACTACAACGTGCTCACTCACACGCTGCAGTCGCTCTACTTCTACACTGCTTCGCCGACACTCGGGCCACTCGCGGTTAGCGTCGCCAACGACGGCTCCTACTTCACAGCCGGATGGTCCCTGCTCAGAAGCGATGGTCTTTGGATGGCGCAGTTCCCCAACGCCCTCGGCGCCTACAATCTCGGCAGCACCGCCATTGATTCCTCAGCCGGGCTTATTTACGCCCAAGTACCGCAAAGTACAACCCAATCCACCACCACCACGCCGTCAACTCCCGCCACATCAACGGCGCCACAGGGTTCCGTGGCGCCGCCTATCCTCCAGGTGGTGGCCTCCGACAATCTGTCGGTCCAGCAGAATCTCCAAATCCCGGAGAATCTCGGCGGCAAGTCCCTGCTCACAGCTAAACGCGACATGCTCTATTCCGTGTCCCAGAGCGGCGTGACCGTTTTTCCGGTGGGCTATCTGGCTTCGATCAATCGCGTGCAAGCGTCTCAACCGGACGTGGTATTCCGCGGCAATCTCTGCAACAGCAGTGTCAACACCCAGCAGATCACCATCCTCGACCCGGGCGGCAATCAGACCGACTTCGAGCTGACGCCCTCGGGCCCTGGCATCACGCTGTCCCAGTCTTCCGGAACCACGCCCGCCACCATCACCGTGTCGGTCGACCCCGCCGCCTTTCAGAACCTGAGCGGCACCGTCACCGCGTCCATTTCTATTCAGTCCACGCTCGCCGTTAACGTGCCCAATCCGATTCGCGTCCTAATCAACAACCAGGGTCCCGACCAGCGCGGCGCGTTTACAGATGTGCCCGGAACGCTCGTCGATGTCCTCGCCGATCCGGTCCGCAACCGCTTCTACGTGCTGCGCCAGGACCAGGATCAGGTGCTGGTATACGATTCCACCGGCCAAAACCAGCTCGCCGTCCTTCGCACCAGCAACACGCCCACTTCCATGGCCATTACTATGGACAGCAATTATCTGCTCGTCGGGCATGACAATTCGCAACTGATTTACGTGTTCAACCTCAACACGCTGAAGCCCTCCGTGCCGATCGCCATGCCATCCGGGCACTATCCGCGCTCCGTCGCCGTTTCGTCGAATGGCATTCTTGCGGCTTGCCGCGTGGCCGGCCCGGCGAACACCATCGACGTCGTCGATTTCCTCAACCGCACTGCCTACACGCCGACGACGCTGGGCATTTTCACGAACAGCATCAACATCGATACCGCGTTGTCTTCTTCACCGGGCGGCCGCTACATTTTTGGCGCGAGCATCGACGGCACTACCCTGCTATATGACGCCAGCGCAGGTTCGTTCGTCGCCGGGCGAAAGGATTTCACGAGTCTTGCCGGTGCGCATGGCGCGTCCGATTACGGTCAGTTTGTCGTCGGCGCCAATCTACTGAACGCCTCGCTGGTGTTGACCAACACGCTGGATTCCTCCATCGGGACACCATCCGGCGCCGCCTTCAGCGGTCAAACCGGGTTCCGCACGGGCGCCAATTCGTCCGTAGTGGGCGCACCCGGAGTGATCGAACAATTCGCTACCTCAAGCGGCGCCGCGATCAGGCCTACCAACATGGTCGAGGCTCCGTTGGCGACCCGCAACGTCTCCGCCTTCACCCGCACGCTCGCTCCTCTTGCCGATCAGAGCGCCCTCGTTTCGCTCACGACCTCCGGCTTCACAATGCTGCCTTGGAACTACGATGCGGCCGTCGCGCCACCGTCCCTGACTAAGGTCGTCAATGCCGCCGACTTCACCCCAGGCATCGCTCCCGGCGGTTTGATCAGCATCATGGGTTCGAACCTCAGCCCCGTGAACGTGGCCACCAGCGAAATCCCGCTGCCCACCGTGCTCGGTGAAACCTGCCTGATGCTGAATGGTGCTCCGATCCCCATGCTGTATGTCTCCGGTTCGCAGATCAACGCCGAGTTGCCCTACGAAGTCTCCGGCGACGCGACGATGGTCTTATACACTCCGGGCGGCATCAGCCCCAGCGTGGACCTCACCATCCAGCCGACCGCTCCCAGCGTTTTCCGCAGCGGAAGCGCCGGGCCGCAAACCCGCATCCCCACCGTCTACCGGAATTCCGATAACAAGTTGGTGACGCCTGCGAACCCTATTCATCCCAAGGACAAAATCACCATCTACGCCACCGGCCTCGGCACCGTCACACCCCGAGTCGCCGACGGCGCAGCCGGAAAGAGTAGCCCCCTATCCGCAGCGAATGCCCAACCCACCGTCACCCTGGGTGGCACGTCGTTGAATGTCGAGTACGCCGGCCTCGCGCCGGGATCGGTCGGCGTCTACGCCATCGTCGCCGTCGTGCCCGGCAAGATCCCGACAGGCTTGAGCGTTCCCCTGGTTATCACCCAGGGAACCGGCTCGACCACTTTGCATGTACGCGTTGTGAATTAACTACCGCGGATCGGCTGCTGGTCGCGGCGGCCATCCGGAAAGTTTGAGTTTTTGAACGGGAGAAGATATGCGAAAGGTTACATTTGGATTCACGCTGGCCCTGCTCTTCGCGGGCATCAGCGCGGCGCAGGAATGGGAGGTCGGCGGTATGGCCAGCTACGGCTTCTACCATAACGTCGACGCGACCAATCCTCTGGGATCGGCGGTCACCGGCTTCAGCCCCGGCGCGGCTTTCGGCGCCGTGGTCGGCTATAACGCTTCCAGCATTCTTGGCGGCGAGTTTCGTTACACCTACGCGATGAGCGATCTGAAGCTTTCCTCCGGCGGAACCAGCACTTCCTTCAGCGGCATGGCTCACATCCTGGGCTACGATCTCATTATTCATCCGCGCTTGAAACACGGCAGCAAGGTCCAGCCCTTCCTCGCCGTCGGAGGCGGCATGAAACTTTTCCGTGGAACCGGTTCCGAGCAGACTTATCAGCCTCTGGAGAGCTACGCCCTGTTGAGCAAGACCCAAGAGGTCGAGCCCATGATCAGCGTCGGTGGCGGATTCAAAATGATGCTCAGCCAGCGCGTGTTGCTGCGCGCTGAGGTGCGTGATTACATTTCACCGTTTCCCAAGAACGTCATCGTCCCCATACCCCCTACCAAGGTCAGCGGCTGGCTCAACGATTTCGTTCCCATGGTCGGCATCAGCTACATTTTTTAACGGTTCTTACAGCTAGGCACCTCCCTTGGCGCCGGCTCCCCGCCGGCGCCGTTTTTTTTGCCCGCTGCTTTAATTCACCGCCGTCCAGTCAATCACCAGAACCGAGATCTTGGGATTCTTGCTGCGTAGCGTGATGCGGCTCCATCCGTTCTGCGCCGCCGGCGCTTCCTCCACCGACACGTCGCTCGCGTACTTCGGATTCCACGTGTACACCGTCTTGTTCCAGCCGTTTTCCACCCCCGGCGGTTCCACCACGCTGTTCGCATATTGCAGATTGGACGTGTACAGCACAATGCCATCGGCCGACAAATCCCCCGGCGATACGCTGAACCGGAACGCGCGCGCCGGCAACTCCCCGATGATCGTCCCCAACGAACAGTTCTTTCCGCTGATCGCCACCGGCTGGTTCTTTTGCAGCCGTCCGATCCAGATCACCCGCCCCGTCACCGGCGCTCGCGGTGCCGCCGCCACACGCGCCGGAGCCGCAGCTACCTGAGCTGGCGCAGCCGGCTTCTCCACCGGAGGTTCTGCGCGCACCACCGGCGGCGTCATCATTGAGGACGGCGCACTCCGCGCTATCTGCGCCGGGGGAGTGATCTCCAGCGTTGGCTCCGTCACCACCGGCGCAACGCGGTTGGCTTCGGTCCGCGGCTCCTGGAACTTCGGCCGTTCCTTGGCCGGTGTTTCCGGCGCCGCACGCTCCACCGGCACCGGCACCACCAGTTCCGCCGGTTTCTCCTGCTGACTCGCCGCCTGGCTCTCTGTACTCGCGACCGCCGCCGGCGGAGCCCCCAATCCGACGAATCGCGCCGACTCCTCCACCGGCGCCCCACGCTCCGGCTCCACCACCAACCGGACCGTCACGTCGTTCGATCGCCGCGGGCACGTCACATTCCCCACGCGAAGCTGCTCCGCGTCCAATTCCATCCACAATTTCTGCCCGCCGTCCACAATCTCCAGGTGCCCTGCCTTGCTGTTCTGCACCGGCCGCGCCGTCCGGTCCCACACAATCCGGAGTTGCCCCGCGTTATCCGATACGCCCAGCGCAAGCGCCTGCGACTGCGTGTACCAGTAAATACCGGCCGCCAGTCCCGCCACCGCGATCAACACCAGTGGCCAGCGAAACGATGGCTGCCGCAGCACGATGCGCTTCCGTCGCGCAGGCGGCAAGTAGCTCGCAATCTCCGCCGGCAGTCCCGGCTCTTGCACATCCGTGCTGAGACTTGTTTCCGGCTCCGCTTCGAGCCCCGGTTGCAATTCCGACGCCGGCAGCGTGAACTCGCGCACCGTGCAAGCCTCCGTCCATGGGCCTTCCGCCTCCCTGTAGTAAAACCGCGCGCGCGTCGCCGCCGAATTGCCCGGCCGCATCACCAGCCCGATCTGCCACGGTTGCGGAAACAGCGTGTTCGCCATTTCGAGGTCGCGTTCCGTGAGATTCAGATCGCAGCGTGGGTGCGCCCGGAACCACCCCAGCGGTTCCAGCCCCGCCAGTTCCTCGTGGCTGTGCGCCGCCGCAATCACCCCTGTTACCGCGCGCTGCACTTCCGTCAATTCTGTCGCCCGCGACAGTGCGCTCTCGTCCGCCACCGGGCAGAACGCCGTAATGCGCACCTCCTCGCCCGCGCGCGTGCCGAAAAGCACACCGGTGACTTCATCGCCCCCGTGCGGCGTTGAGTTGAATCGTTCTAGTACCGAGCTCCGAATCGACTGCAACACTGACACCGGGCAGTCGATCGACCGCGACGGCTCAGCGAAGTTCGATTCGTCTCCCTCAAGACTGGAGGGTGCTCCGGCCATGTCTGCTCTAGCTTAGTCCAATCGGCGGTCCTAAACCAGTTCTCCATTTTGGAGCCGAAGGTACTATTCCACACAGTACTTTCGATCCCCCCACGGCCCGCCATTTGTATTAAGCTCTTAAATTGCTTCACATTCGGAGGACCTGGTGCAGCCCTCGGGCTTGATATACCGCGTTTTGTGCGCTGCCGTGATTTTTTGCGTGCTGGTCGTGTCCGCCGACGCCCAGACCGCAGAAATCAAGATCGTCATTCAAGAAGGCCAGGGCGCCATCAACAACATCCACGAGCACCGTGCCAAAGAGCCTGTCGTTCAGGTCCTGCACGAAGATGGCGAGCCCGTCGTGGGCGCCTCCGTCATCTTTCAGCTCCCGGACGATGGCCCCGGCGGCGCCTTCGCCGACAACGCCAAAATGCTCTCCGTGCAGACCGACGACAAAGGACAAGCCGTCGCCCACGGCCTGCGCCCCAACACCGTCGCCGGGAAATTCCAGATCCGCGTAACCGCTTCTTTTCACGGCCAGACCGCCAGCGCCCTCGTCTCCCAGATTAACGCCGAGCCCGCCGCCGCCAAAAGCAACACGAAGCTCCTCATCATTCTCGCGATCGTAGGAGGCGCAGCCGCCGCCGGTGCCGCCGCCGCCCTCGGGCATAAAGGGTCGAGTAGCAGCACGACCAGCGTTGGCGCCGTGACCACCCCGCCGACCATCCTGCTGCCCGGCAACCCGTCGATCAACCCGCCGCACTAACCCGAGACCCTGCCATGACACGATTCTCAATCAAATGGGCCTACGCAGTTGTCGCGATGGTGGTGTGCGCGGGAGCGGCATGGGGGCAAACGCCGACGATCACCACGACGTCACTCCCGCCATGGGATGTCGGAGTACCGAATTACAGCCAATTGCTCTCAGCAACCGGAGGAACGGCGCCCTACACCTGGACAGGCACCGCACCCGACGGCTTAACGCTTGACCCTGACGGATCGGTTACGGGAACGCCAACAGCGCAGGGTACATACTCTTTCCAGGTCACCGCCACGGACAGCCTAAATGTCAGCTCGCTTCCGCAATCAGTGTCTATTACTATTAACGCTCAGCCCAGTATCACCACAGCCACACTGCCGGGAGGTGACGCGGGCCCGTACAACCAGGCGGTAGGCGCGAGTGGAGGCACCGGGCAGCTTACCTGGGCTGTCTCCGCAGGAAGCTTGCCAACTGGAACATCGTTAAACCCGACGACCGGCGCGATCGGCGGCCCGGCCCAAGCCGGCACATACAACTTCACCATTACGGTAACTGACAGCGTTGGTGGCTCGGGGAGCCAGTCCTACACGGTGACGATCAATCCGCTGCCGAGCGTCAGCACGAATTCTGTGCCGCAGGGCGAGGCCACCGCCCTCTACAGCCCCCCCAGTGGCGCTACCTTGGCCGCCACGGGGGGCACGCCGCCATACACTTGGTCGATCAGCAGCGGGACTCTGCCATCAGGTTTGACGTTGAGCTCCAGCGGCGTGATTTCGGGCACGCTATCAGCATCGGCGGCGACAGCAACATTCGCAGTTCAGGCCACCGATAGCCTTTTGTTTGCGTCTGCACCCCAGAGCCTGACTCTGACTGTGATCGCTGCACCGAGCATCACCACGGGTTCGTCGTTACCGCAAGGAGAGGTAGGCGCATCCTATTCGCAAACGCTGGCAGCGTCTGGAGGGAGTAACGCAGGTTTTTCATTCTCGGTCATCAGCGGCTCACTTCCGGCCGGATTGTCGCTAAGTTCCGCAGGCGCCATCACGGGCGCACCCACTGCCTCGACGTCAACGCCGGCCAATTTCACCGTTAAAGTAACGGACAGCGCAGGTGGCTTCGGGACCCAGTCGTTCACACTCAACATCATCGCCGGCCCCACCATCACCACAGCCGCGACTCTACCTCAAGGCGAGGTCGGCGCACTCTATTCCTCTACGCTGACCGCCTCAGGTGGGACAAACTCCGGATTCACGTGGTCTCTCGCCACAGGCTCCTCACTCCCAGCCGGTCTTGCACTGAATCCGACAACCGGCGTAATCTCCGGTACGCCCACCGTATCGGGTCCATTCAGTTTCACAGTGCAAGTCACCGACAGCGGCGGCGGCTCCGGCACGCAGGCCTTTTCCGTGACCATACTCACCGGGCCCACGATCACCAACGCTCCCACGCTGCCCAACGGCACACAGAACGTGGCCTACACTTCCGTCACGCTGGCCGCAACTGGCGGCACGTCCCCTTACACATGGTCGATCTCTCTCGGTTCGCTCCCAACCGGTCTCAACCTGGATGGAACCACTGGAACCATCACCGGCACGCCAACGGCTAGTGGAACCTCCACTTTCACCGTACAGGTGCAGGACGCCAAAGGAGTCACCGGAACCAAGGTCTTCACCATCACCATCGCCTCGGGCCTCACAATCGTCACCGCGCCCACTCTACCGAACGGCAGCATTGGCACACCGTACGGCGTAACTCTCACGGCACAGGGTGGCACCAGCCCGTATACCTGGGCCGTTTCAGCCGGTGCTCTGCCAACAGGCCTCACACTCGGATTCACCACCGGCGGCATCAGTGGCAACCCCACCAGTAGCGGCCCGTTCTCTTTCACCGTCCAGGTCACCGACAGCAACAACGTCACCACAACCAAGTCGTTCACGATAACTATCGCGTCGAGCTTGACGATTACCAACGCCCCGACACTGCCCTCTGGCGTCGTGGGCGGGTCTTATTCACAAACGTTCTCCGCCACCGGCGGTACGGAGCCGTATACCTGGGCCATCACTGCGGGCGCGCTGCCTGGCGGCTTGAACTTCAGTCCGGGCGGGAGCATCACCGGAACTCCCACCACCGGCGGCACGTTCAGTTTCACCGTCCAGGTGACCGACAGCACCTCGCTCACCGCGACGAAATCTTTTTCACTCAGCATCGCGGCCCTGCTAGCCATTACCACCCAGCCCACTCTGCCCAGCGGCGGCGTCGGCGCATCTTATTCGCAGCCTCTCACCGCGGTCGGCGGCACCGCGCCTTACACCTGGTCCATCACCGCCGGTGCCCTGCCCGGCGGCCTGTCGCTGAGCCCCACCGGCGGCACGATTTCCGGCACGCCCACCACGGTCGGAAATTTCAGTTTCACCGTGCAGGTGCGGGACAACAACTCGGTCACCACCACCGAAGCATTTACCCTCGCGATTGTTTCGGCCCTTACCATCACGTCCGCGCCCACGCTCCCTGTCGGCGCAGTCGGCGTGAGCTACTCGCAATCCGTGGTGGTGGTCGGTGGAACGTCGCCTTACACCTGGAGCATCAGCTCCGGCGGCCTGCCGGCGGGCTTGTCGCTCGCACCGGCGTCCGGCGCGATCACCGGTTCACCCACCAGCGCGGGCAGCTTCACCTTCTCCGTGCAGGTGGTGGATAGCACGTCACTCACGCAAACCAAAGCGTTCACCATTGTCGTGGTCGCCGGGCTCACCGTCACCACCCCGCCTGTTCTGCCCAGCGATTCCGTGGGCGTCAGCTACACCGCAACCCTGGCCGCCGCCGGAGGGCAAGCGCCATACACCTGGACAGTAACCGCGGGCGGCTTGCCGGCCGGTGTGGTGCTCGATGCCAAGAGCGGCGCTGTCTTCGGTACCCCAACGGCATCGGGAACGTTCAGTTTCACAGCCACCGTCACCGATAGTGCGTCCAACACCGCCAACAAATCATTCAGCATCAGCATCGCCGCGGGCCTGACGATTACCACCGCCCCTGTATTGCCCGTTGGCGCAATCGGCGCGGCGTATTCAGCGGCGCTCAACGCCGTGGGCGGCGCGGTGCCCTACGCGTGGTCCGTCACCCAAGGTGCTCTTCCCGCCGGCTTAGCGCTTGATCCCGTGGGCGGCCTCATCACCGGTTCCCCATCGGCCGCCGGCGAATTCACGTTCACCGTGCAGGTGGCCGATAGCTCCTCCGCCACCGCCACCAAGTTGTTCGATATCGTAATCAGTGCCAGCCTGGTGATTTCCACTCCCTCCACGTTGCCCATCGGATCGGTCGGCGTGCCGTACTCGCTGTCGCTAGTCGCGACCGGCGGCTCGGGCAGTTATCAGTGGAAGATCACATCCGGAACTTTACCCCCCGGCCTCGCGCTCACTGCTGCCACCGGCGCAATCTCCGGCGCACCCGCGGGCTCCGGCACGTTCGTTTTCACGGTTGACGTCACCGACAGTAATGGGCACGCCGCCAGCCAGCAGTTCAGCCTGACCATCGCATCCGGCATTGCGATTTCGACGCCCGCGCAGTTGCCTTCCGGATCGGTCGGTGGCGCCTACTCGCAAACTTTGAACGCCGTCGGTGGCACGCCTCCTTACCGCTGGGCCATCAAATCCGGCACGCTGCCAGGTGGGCTAGCCCTCAATCCGGCAACCGGCGTGATCAGTGGCACGCCGCTCGCGAACGGCACGTTCCACTTCACCGTGCAGGTGACCGACAACACCGGCGCCACCGCCTCGCTGCCATTCACTCTGATCATCGGCTCCGGCCTCGCCATCACCAGCTCGACGCTGCCGTCGAGTCCGTTGGGCCAGGCCTATCCCTCGATCACTCTGGCTGCCGCCGGCGGAGCTCAGCCCTACACCTGGTCGGTCACGAAGGGCGCACTGCCGCCCGGCCTCGTGCTCACAGGCGCTGGGGCACTTTCCGGTACGCCGTCCGAGGCCGGCACGTTCAGCTTTACCGTGCAGGTGACCGACAGTAACGGCGCAACCGCCTCGCAGGCATTCACCATCTCGATCACTCCCCCGAACCTCCCACAGGTCAACGTCTCCGGCGTGCCCGAAACTTCCACCGCCGCCCAACAGATCAACTTCGGCGTCGCCCTGGCCTCCGCGTACCCGCTTGATATCACCGGAACCGTCACCATCGCCTTTGCTCCAGACGCGGTGGCACCGGCCGTCGATCCCGCCATTCAGTTTTCCACCGGCGGCACGACCTTCAATTTCACCATTCCCAAGAACACAACCGCCACCACGCAAATCGGACTGCAAACCGGAACGGTTGCCGGCACGATTACACTGAGTTTTACGTTTGAGGCTGGCGACGTCCAGCTCACCGCTTTCAGTCGCACCATCACCATCCCGCGCGCCGCCCCCACCATCACCGCCGTGAAACTGGTGACCAACTCCAACACTTTGCAGGTTGAGGTGACCGGCTTCTCCACGCCCCGGGAACTCACTGAAGCTGACCTGACCTTCACCCCGGCATCCGGCGCAAGTTTGCAGACCACCAGCGCGATCATTGATCTCACCGCCGTCGGCAAACAGTGGTTCCAAAGCGCGGCTTCGGCTCAGTTCGGCAGCCAGTACATTTTGGTTCTGCCGTTCACGGCTTCTCAGGGAAGCATCACCGCCGTGGCCTCGGTCACAGTGACGCTAAAAAATTCGGAAGGCTCGTCTCCAGCCGCAAGTGCCAGTTTCTAAAAGGGGCCTGGGCCATCGGCTTTTGCGCTCGCGCGCAGTAGCGTGGCATTGATGTGGGATAACTGCTCTATCAAGCGTTGTTCGTAAGCCTCGGGCAACGGCTTACGGAAGTCCGCCAGTTTGGTTTCCCCTTTACGGCTCAGCAGCGTGATCCATCCAACCAGGCAGAACAGAAAAATCCCTTGCACGCAGACGCTGACCACATTGCCGACCTGCGGGAAGCCAACCAAATTCACGATCAGAATTCCCAGGGAACTCGTCACGAAAAAAACCGCATATAGTACGCTGTGGATCACCACATTCCGGCTCAACGGAATGGGCAGCAGCACCAGAAACACCAATAGAAGCAGCAAGAGAAACACTAAGGCGGAATCGATTCCCCGCTCCACCATGAGGAATCGCGGTGTCGAAAGAATCGGTGAGTTGGAATTCCGCCACGTCGGCGCCAGGATCACTGTCGAAAGGAACACCGAGACAGCCAAACTGCCGTACACAGTCCACCGCCCTAAAGCCTGAATTCCCCGATATTCTTTGAAAATAAGAGAGCACAACTCGAGTACGACGAGCGTGTAGAGAATCCACAAAACGGGTTCAGTAGCTTTCCATATCGTCCGATAGGTGGCCGAGTTTGGCTCAAGCGGCCACATGGCCGCCGACCGGAGCGCGCTCACTAGTAGAAGGGCGACAAAAAACTGATAACGGGGAGCCAGCTTGAGTAAGAACAACCGGATACAAAGCAAACCAGAGCAGACAAGGCCCAGCAACCACAGCGACCGCTCAATCAGAGAAAGTGTCGGGGCGGCCATCGGGAAGCTCCGTCACTGATTCTATCACGCGCGTCGCTGTGGTTTCTTGCTGAATCCAATATAAACAGGCGACTTATTACTCCGTTCTTGGCCACGGTACCATCTGGATGGGTCTCCTTCCGCCGGTGATTTAACTAAGCCGTTGCTAGGATATCTGCCGTAGTAGATTTTGGATATTCAGGTATTGCGCAGAAGAGGATAGGAGCTTTAGAGGGTAATGCGGTAGATGTGTATGCCTTATTACGCTGATATCTGACTCTATCGTCGGGATTTTACTGAGTGACTGAATTAATGCCTGTGAATTTGTCGCCGAATCCAGTTAGTGAGACCCACCCTCAAGATGTTGTCATCTTGGCGTGATTCGTGTGACGCAGCGGGGTCCCAGATACGATATAGTTTCCTCTTACAGGAAAACCGTGCACACACAAAATCTTCGTAGAGGGCCAGTGGCAGCACTGGCGGCTTTCTATCTGTGCTCAGGCGCGATGGCGCAGCAGGTGGGTATGTTCGAGGCCCACGGCGACGTCGGAGAAACTCCGAAAAAGGGCTCCGTCGAGTTCGATTCCACGCGCGGGGAATACCGCGTCACCGGCGGCGGCGCCAACATGTGGGAGAAGGTGGACGCCTTTCAATTCGCCTGGAAGCGGCTCTCTGGCGATGTTGACGTCACCGCGGACGTCCATTTCCTCGGAGTAGGCAAGGAAGACCATCGAAAGGCCTCCCTGGTAATCCGCCAGACTCTGGACGCCGGCTCCCCGTACGCCGATGTGGCGCTTCACGGCGACGGGCTAACATCCCTGCAATACCGCACGTCGGCCGGGGCTGAGACAGAGGAAGTCCGGTCAACGGTGAACGCGCCGATGCGGATTCGCATTGAACGCCGGGGGGACCAATTCACTATCCGGGTAGGCAAGCCCGGCGAAGAGCTGACGGCATCGGGTCCGGTGACCGTCGCACTACAAGATCCGGTTTACGTCGGGATCGGCGTCTGTTCGCACGATGCCCAGGTTCTCGAGACCGCGGTGTTTTCGAACGTCAAGATAGAGACACCGTCGCAGCAGCCGAGGATCCGAAGCAAAATTTCCGTTTACGATCTGAACGACAAGTCGGTGAAGGTGATCTACACTGCCGACAAGCTGTTCGAAGCGCCGAACTGGTTGCGCGACGGCAAGCATCTGCTGGCTAACTCCGGCGGCGATCTCTATCGCATTCCTCTCGACGGTGGGGAACCGGAGAAAGTTAACATAGGCGCGGGCTACAGTTGCAATAACGACCACGGGTTCTCGCCGGACACGAAGTTGCTCGCCATTTCGTGCTCCTCCTCTTCCTCGGAGGACTCTCAGGTTTATCTGAGCTCGGTCGATGGATCGGCGCCGAAACTGATGACGCCGAAAGCTCCCAGTTACTTTCATGGCTGGTCTCCGGACGGAAAGTGGCTAGCATTTGTCGGCGAGCGCGATGGTCACTTCAATCTCTTTCGGGTTGCGGCGGCCGGCGGCGAAGAGCAGCGGCTCACGTCGAAGAAGAGTTACGACGACGGCCCCGACTATTCTCCCGACGGCAAGTGGATCTACTTCAACTCGGACCGCTCGGGTAGCTGGGACATCTGGAGGATGCCGGCGAACGGCGCCGGGCCGGACGACAAGAAAGCCGAACGCGTGACCAGCGATGAGCTGGAGGACTGGTTCCCACATCCTTCGCCGGACGGAAAATGGCTGGTCTTTCTCTCCTTTCCGAAAGGCACGGCGGGGCACGATGACCGGATGAAGATTCAATTCCGCATGATTCCGCTACCGGGGAAGAAGCTGAAACCGGGGCCGATTCAGGTGGTGACCGAGCTTTTCGGCGGCCAGGGGACGATCAATGTGAACTCGTGGTCGCCCGATTCGAAGAAGTTTGCGTTCGTCAGCTACGAGATCCTCGGCCCGCGGACGAGGCGGCGGCCGGAGCGGCAGTTCGAATTGAAGGCCGAATCGGACAGCTTCTGGAAGCTGGTGGATCGCGACGCAAAGCTCGAAAAGGTCGCGGGGGATTTCGGCTTCACCGAAGGACCGGTGTGGGATTCGCGTGGATTTTTGTATGTGAGCGACGAGGAGCAGAACTGGATATTCCGCGTCTTCCCGGACGGACGCCGCGAAAAGGTGTTTCAGACGGGCGACCCAGACGGCAGCACGTATGACCGCAACCACCGGCTGATTACCACGGCGAGCGTGCTGCGCGCGATTGTCGAAGTAAAGATGGACGGGACGTATCGGATGATGGCGGACAAATTCGAGGGGAAAAGGCTCAACAGTCCGAATGACATCGTGCTGGGGCCGGATGGCGCGTTATACTTCACCGATCCGACGCTCGATTTGGTGAAGGGTGAGAAACAGGAGCTTCCGTTCCAGGGAGTTTTTCGGCTGGGTGAGGACGGGGCGTTGAAGCTACTAACGAAGGAACTACACCAGCCTAACGGACTAGCGTTTTCCCCGGATGGCAAGAAGCTGTACATCGACGACAGTGCGACGCGCGAGATTCATGTCTACGATGCCGGCGCGGACGGAACACTGACGAACGGGCGGCTTTTCGGAAAGGAACAAGGCCCGCCGCGATCGGGAGTGCCGGATGGCATGAAGGTGGACCGCGACGGCAATGTTTACGTGACTGGACCACTGGGCATCTGGGTGTGGGACCCCAGCGGGAATCACATCGGCACCATCGTGGTGCCGGAGCAGCCGGCGAATCTGGCGTGGGGAGATGCGGATTTGGACACGCTCTACCTGACGGCCGAGAAATCAGTCTACAGAATCAAGACGAAGACGCGGGGATTTGTGCCCTACGAGCCTGCGGGACGGTAGGGATCGGAATCCGCCAGTTTCCCTAGCACGGCATAAACGGCGCCGCGTTAATTCTTGGTTACGCCAATGAAGCTAAAATTGGGATTACCAAGTGAGTACGTTCCGCATCGCACTCGCCAACATCCGGTTCCCGGCGACTCCTGAGGAGTCGGTCACGCTGGCCGAACAAGCTATCGTGCAAGCGTCCGTCGAGCGCGCCGGCATCATCTGCTTTCCGGAATGCTTCGTTCCCGGCTACCGGCTACTGGGGAAGCGGGTGCCGCCTCCGGACGCTGCGTTCCTCGAACGCGCCTGGTCCGCGATTCGAGCGGCCGCTGCGAAAGCCAACCTCGCAGTTATTCTCGGCACTGAACGCGTCGTCGATAGTGCGCTGTTCATCACCGCACTGGTCATAAATCCGGACGGCACGATCGCCGGTTTCCAGGACAAAGTGCAGCTCGACCCTTCCGAGGACGGCCTCTATTCGCCGGGTTCAGGGAGGCGGGTTTTCCAAGCCGGTCCGCTGACATTTGGTGTCGTGATCTGCCATGAGGGTTGGCGCTATCCGGAAACGGTCCGCTGGGCGGTGCGGCACGGCGCACACATCGTGTTCCACCCTCATCTCCACGAAGCCGAGCCCGGCGGTTACGTGCCCTCGACGTTCGCCGATCCCGCGAACACATTCCATGAGAAAGCCGCCTTGTGCCGCGCCGCCGAAAACACCTGCTATTTCGCAACGGTGAACTGTGCCAGCGCCGGGTCGCCGACCACCTCGGCGGTGGTGCGGCCCGACGGGACGCTACTCAGCTACCAGCCATACGGCCAAGAAGAGCTGCTCATCGCGGATATCGATATCAGTGCGGCGACGGGGCTGCTCGCGGCGCGGTGGAAATGTGGTTAGAGGTTCCCTGGTCCTGACCTGCTCAAGCTGACGGCCGAGACCCGGCGTACAAGGTCAAGACAGCGACGCGAGATTTCTCCCGTGGCTATGCCAGCAAATGTCACGAATGGGCGTTTCCCGGCAATTTGACGCCGAAGAACCCAACTTCCGGATGACGCGTCAGATTGGCATAGGGGCGGCGGTCACCCGCCGACCCCTGCCACACCACCGTGCGTACGGGTCCGTACACGGCGGTTCGAGATGGTTACGCCGGCACTTCCTCGAACAATGATGGAAGCCCAAGCGATTTGAAGTACGCATTCGAAAGCCCTACAGAAAGAGCTTTGGCCCGTGCGAGGTACCAAGGGCCGAGCCCACTGCCCGCCGTATTATTGGCCAGCCGCGGGAGAACCCCAAGTTCCAAAAGAGCCGCCCGGCGACGACGTTGTGTTTTCCACTGCCGCCACAGAGCTGCCCTGAGTCGTAACCGGACCCAGCGGGTCAAGCCGATCAACACCTCGGGCGTTTCGCAGAAGCCGAAATAGCTGCGCCAGCCCCGCATATACGGTGCCAGTTCCTCCATCGTCGTCTCCATGCTGACGCCTTTTGCCCGTCGCGTGATCTCCCGGACTCGCCGCTTAAACCGATCCAGAGCCTTCGGCGCAATAACGCGCTTGACCTCCGGACCAGCCGTGAAGCTGAACCCAAGAAACTTTCGCTCCTGCGGTCGCGCCACCGCACTCTTCGCCTCGTTCACCTTGAGTTTGAGCTTTTGCGTAATGAATCGCGTAATGCTCTCCATCACCCGTTGCCCCGCCCACTCGCTGCGAACGTAGATATTACAGTCGTCCGCGTATCGAACGAAGCGATGGCCCCGGCGCTCCAACTCTCGGTCGAGTTCGTCGAGCACGAGGTTACTCAGCAGTGGCGAAAGTGGACCACCTTGTGGAGTCCCTTCCACGCTAGGGCTGACCAACCCGTCCTCCATCACCCCAGCATTCAAGAATGCCCGGATGAGCTTCAGCAGCCGCTTGTCCTCGACCCGTTTGGCGATTTGACCCATCAGTTTGTCGTGATTGACTCGATCGAAAAATTTCTCCAGATCAAGATCCACGCACCAGCTGTGACCTTCGGCGATATACTGCTGCGCCTGGGCCACCGCTTGATGAGCCGACCGCCCCGGCCGGAACCCATAGCTGTGATCGGAAAACGTCCGGTCCCACTGCCTCTGCAGAACCTGCATCACCGCCTGCTGGATAAATCGATCCAGCACCGAAGGAATGCCTAATTTTCTGACACCTCCTCCGTCCGGCTTCGGGATTTCCGCCCGTCTCACCGGCTGCGGTTCGTAAGTCCCACTCAACAGTTGTTCCCGGATGGCTGGCCAGTGCTGTTTCAAGTAGTCGGTGATTCCGCCGACGGTCATCCCATCGACGCCCGCACTACCTTTATTCGCCTTCACCCGCCGCAATGCTTCCTTCAGGTTTTCTCGCTCACATACTTCCTCCATCAATCGATTCGTGCTGGCTGGGCTTTCGGATCCATTCGTCGCCCCGAACGACTCGGTCCCTTCCCTTCCGGCCTCTCGGGCTTCACCCGTCAGCACGGTAGAGAAGTCCAGTTCGATCTGGATATTCTGCTGTTCGTCGTCCTTGAGATTCATGGCCTACTGGCCGCTCCTTCTCGTTTGGGCCTTCGGTCGTCGTTCCCGGCTTGGCCTATCCATTTCTCCGCCTTTCGGCATTCGGAGTGCCTCACTAGTCTTGCCGACAGTCACGACCTAATATGCCCTCTGCTGACTTCTGCTCCGCGGTCAGGCCATCTTTCGACAGTCTCAGTCGCCGAAGCGACGCGGAACAGATCTCCTGGGGTAAGCTCAGCCGCCTTCTGTGCACAGTCGCCGGATCTACGCTTCGCACCCTTGATGGATATGGACTTCGCGATAAGTTGCCCGCTCGTCCGATGCTGGCGCCTTGTATCCGGTTCTTGTCCATCGACTCGCACATTTGATCCATGCTTCTTTCGGACCCCGCCTCACGGCGATAGCCCTTGCATCATCACTAGCCCTTCACCTCCATCAGGTTGGGCAGAGGACTTTCACCTCCAAGCTGCTGGGCATGCCCAGCACACAACTAAGCCGCTGGCGCGGCGGACGCAGGAGCGTGCGTGTTTGCGGGCATAAACAGCGGTAGCGTCGAGGTCACAGAAAGGAGCTTCTGTGACCCCACTTCGTCAACGGATGCTGGAGGAACTCCGGCGCCGTAACTACAGCACCGATACCATTCGCGGCTACGTGCATGCTGTCGAGCAGTTCGCCGCGTACTTCAACAAGTCGCCCGAGTTGTTGGGCCTCGAGGAGGTCGGCCGCTTTCAGCTGCATCTACTCGAAGAAAAGCACCTGGCGCTCGGGACTATCGCCCTGCGCATGGGCGCCTTGCGCTTTCTGTACAAGAGGGTTTTGAAGCGGCGTGATCTGGATTTTGAGAATCTGCCACTGCTCAGGACGCCGAAGAAACTGCCGGTCGTGCTGAGTCCCGAAGAAGTGACCCGCCTGATTGAAGCCGCACCGAACTTGCTGTATCGGACTCTGTTGATGCTGCTATATGCCACTGGCTTACGGCGCACAGAAGCGGCAAATCTGAAGGTGAGCGACGTCGACAGTTCCCTCATGTTGATCCATGTTCATCAAGGCAAGGGCTCACGGGACCGGGAACTGCCACTGACCCAGAAACTGCTCGACGCGCTACGCCAGTACTGGCGCGCATGCAAGATCAAGCCCCGGATGTACCTGTTCCCCAGCCACTGGGAAGAGACAGCGGAAGAGAAGCCAATCTCCGACAAAACCGTGTGGAATGCGTGTCACGAAGCAGCACTTCGTGCCGGCATCACCAAACGCATGGGCCCGCACACGCTTCGACACTGCTTCGCGACGCACATGCTAGAAGCCGGCACCGACCTGCGCACGATCCAACTACTCCTCGGGCATCGGCGCCTAAAGGACACGGCCATCTATCTGCACTTGTCGCGCCGGCATCTGCACGCCGCGATCAATCCTCTCGACCAGCTCTCATTGTGTGACTTTTCCAGACAGGCTCGGCCGCCGGAGAATGCTCATCCGTGAATCGGCCACCCTGGGAGGTGGCTGATCTCATCCGCAAGTCTGGCCGGCGATTCATGGACCGCTTTGAGAAATACCTCTCCTGGCCGCAGGTGAAGGTACTCAACGCGATCGAACGCTGCCGGACGGCCGCGCTGGGTGGACACCGCGACCAGTGCGATCGCTGCGGCCATCAGGCCATCTCTTACAATTCCTGCCGAAACCGCCATTGCCCGAAGTGCCAGACTAACGCCCGTGATCGGTGGTTGGCCGCTCGCCAGCAAGAGTTGCTGCCTGTGGATTACTACCACCTGGTGTTCAGCGTGCCGCATTCGCTGGTTCCCCTCGTTTGGCAGAACAAGAAAGTGCTGTTCAAGCTGCTATTCGAGGCCAGTGCCGAGGCGCTCCTGGAGGTAGCTGCCGATCCGAAGCACATCGGCGCCGAGATCGGTTTCCTGAGCGTGCTGCATACCTGGGGCCAGACTCTGCAGCCGCATCCCCACATTCACTGCGTGGTTCCCGGCGGCGGGTTGTCACCGGATCACCAACATTGGATCAGCGCGCCGAATCATTTCTTCCTGCCGGTGCGAGTGCTGAGCCGGGTCTTTCGCGGCAAGTTCGTAGCGGGACTCCGGCGCGCCTTTCGCCAGGACAAGCTCGTCTTCTTCGGAACCTGCGGATCACTGGCTCAGCAGAAGGCGTTTTCTGCTTTCCTGCGAACGCTATTCCGCGACGACTGGGTCGTGTACACCAAGAAACCCTTCGGCGGTCCGGAATATGTGCTTCATTATCTGGCACGCTACACACATCGCGTCGCGATCTCAAACCATCGCATTGTCGACATGACCGATGCTCAGGTGACATTCCGTTGGAAAGACTATGCCCACCACAGCAAGCGCCGCACGACGACGCTGACACATGAGGAGTTCTTGCGGCGTTTCCTCCTACACATCTTGCCCCGCGCGTTTCCCCGCATCCGCCACTTCGGGTTGTTTGCCAACCGGCGGCGCGGAGCACTACTTCCACTCTGCCGTACGCTGCTGGCCCTCCAACCGCCGCCAGTTCTGACAACGTCAGCCGTTAAACCGATCCTCTGGCGCTGTCCTTGCTGTCAGGGCCCCATGCGGGTTGTCGAACGGCTGACTGCCAATGAGCTGCTCCGGGAGGAAAGCCGCTCGCCCCAACACCTTGACAGCTCTTAACGCCCAACCACTTTTGCTCACCGGGTGTGGCTTCGGCGACGCCTTCCTCCACGTGTGCCTGCTCCCTGTAACGACTCACCTGTTCTGGCACAAATCGCTCGCCGCCTTGGTCCTCGCGGCCTCTTCCACCGGGATCTCACCGTGCCCCAGCCCGGCAAGTCATCTGTCTCCCGCAGCTGCACTCGAAGGATCACCATTCAAACCCCATAGCTAGCAGCCTCCAGCGCGCCACGCCAGCCGCTTCCTTCTTACGACTCGATCCGAAACGGCCCGGCCTCAGCCTTGTCCCGTTTCCTCGAAACTGTTCAGCCGGGCCGCTTCCGATAGAGATCTACCGTGACTCGACCGCAACGCTTCATCACAGAGCCTGTGTGCAGGCAAGGGCAGCTAGGACGAAGAATAGCCCCCTCACCAAGCAGATTCTCCCCCTGAGCAGGAACCTGCGTGCGTCGCTGAGCAGGTTTGCGCCGACTCGTCGTCGGTAGGCAATCCTCTCTGACTGTTTGCGACTCGGACAGCAATGCCATCCGGAGATCGAGAACAAGTTAGAATAATCACTTTGAACTTATTTTTGTCCAACAGCGCCGGAACGCGTTACCACGCGCACACGGTCGATCATCGGGAGGATCTTTGAGAGGAATGTTGAGGGGCTTCGGCAGGTGCAACGTTGGACTCGCTGGCGTAGTAGCCTTCCACGCCTTGCTTGCAGTCGCATCTGCACAGGATACAACTCCGCACGAAATTGGAGCCGTCTATTACGCCGACGGTCCGGGTTTCAAAGCATTCGAGAAAGAAGCGGCACCGGCCAGTGGGCGCGCCAACTTCTCCGCTAGGATCAAAGGGGCACATGCTGCGGTACGCCTCGCGGCCGGAGAAGCACAGAAATTTCGCGTATGCAGCGCTGACCCGACGCGCTATAAACTCTATGCACTTCGGTCTACAAAGAATTCGCGAGAGGTGACGATAGTAAGGGTCAATATTTGGATTGGAGGGGCGAAATCCGTGTTGTCGAACTCGGAGATTCCAATCACTATTGAGGCTGCAGCCAACGGTTGTTTCACGATCGCTCCCAAAGAACCATTAGCAGATGGCGAGTATGGAATTAGCCCTACCGGCGAGGAATACGCCTTCACGTTTGGCGTAGGAACAGGGAAACGGTCTAAGTAGGTTTTCCGCGATTCGGCCGGTTGATGGCGACTGTCGCCGATGCCGTTTCCAAACAGTCCGCCACGCGCCTTGGGAGTCACCCGGCGTCGTTCGACCGCCAATCACGTCCAGCTCTGCGACAGCCGCCGTCCTGATGGAGCGCAGTTCCTCTCGGATCAGTCCGTTCAATCTTAAAGCCTGCTCGGTTTTGGCTTGGAAGCCCGAAGTACAACTGCATGCCCGTTTCCGAGCGAATCGTCGCCGACCCGGAAGCAATCCACATGAGCGGAGAGTCGCCCTCCCGGACTTTGGCCTGACCGGTGGTCCCGACCCTGGTCGTTAGTGCCACTGCGACACGCCCTCCTTGATCCGACCGCAGGGCGGCGTGCAGCGTGTTCGACGATTTACCGCGTCTATCCCGCGTAGCCGCTGCGCGCGGGCGGGTCGACGAACTGATTGGCCTTCTCGAAGCTGGTGATCTTCATGTTGGCAGAGTCCCACGCTAGCCGTTCGCCGGGGAAGCGTTGCGCGAGGCAACCGAGCAGGAAGGCTTCGGTCACCGGACTCTGAATTTCGAAATTGGCGAGCGGGGCCGGGCCGTTGCCCTTGGCAAAGTTGACCCACTGTTCAATCGCTACGTCTCGCATACCGTACTCACCGCGGCGCTGCCGGGGCGGGGCCTGGTATTTCTTGTTTTCGGGGTACACGCGCGGGTTGTTGCCGTTGAAGCCGGCCACAATGTAACCCTTGTCGCCGACGTACATGATGCCTTCGTTGTCCTCGCCCTTCTGGAAGAAGTGCTGGTCCTGGTCACTCAGACCAGCCGGGCGCGGCGGCCGCATGCCACCGTCATACCACGCCATGTGAATGGGCGGCCGGCTGCCTTTGGCTGGGAAATTGAGGTGAACGATCGACGCCTTGGGGAATGTCTCGTCGTAGGATTCGCTCGAGCAGGCTTCGACCATCGTGGGCGGTGTGAGGTCGAGAATCTTGAACACACCGGCGAAACTGTAGCAGCCCATGTCGCCGAAAGAACCGCAGCCGAAATCGTACCAGCCACGCCAGACGAACGGCAGGTAGGCGTTGTTGTAAGGACGCTCCGGCGCGGGGCCGAGCCACAAATCCCAATCGAGACCTTCGGGGATGGGCTGGGTTTCCTTCGGACGGTCAATGCCCTGCTGCCAGAACGGCCGGCTCGACCAGTTATGCACTTCGCGGACGGTGCCGATGGCACCATCGTTGATCCATTCGGTGAGGAGCTTGGTGGGGTCGCTCGACGGGTTGTTCACGGTAAGCGAGGTCGAGACCTTCATCTCATGCGCCATTTGCGCCATGCGGTGGGCTTCGGCAATGGAATGCGCCATTGGTTTCTGGCCAAGCACGTGTTTGCGTTTGCGCATGGCGGCGATGGCGATGGGCGCGTGCCAGTGGTCGGGCGTGGCGACGTAGACGGCGTCAATGCCCTGCTCCTTGGCCAACAGCTCGCGGTAGTCGCGGTAGGCAGTGCAGCCTTTGTACTGGCCGGAGGCCGAGCCTTTGCGGGAGCCGTAATAGGCTTCGATGGCGCGCTTAACGGGCTCGCGGCCACCCATGCCGAGGCTGGTGGAGAACTCGCGTGCCAGTTGCGCCTCACCGGGCGAGGTCAGGTCCTCCCCCCACTTCTCGTAGCCGGGGCCCATCAACTTTCGCCAGGAACTTAAGAGCGAGTTCGATTCGTACTCGACATAGTTCTTGCTGCCTTGATTGCAATCGCAGACGGCAGTGACCTGAACGTCGGGCCGTGCGAGCAACTCCTGAGTGACGGCCTGGCCCTGGCGGCCGCAGCCGATGGTGGCGAGGTTGAGTTTGTCGCTGGGCGGCACAAACGGCGCACCGAGCACGTGGCGCGGAACAATCATGAATGCCGACGCCGTTGCGCCAGCAAATGCACGGCGAGTCATCTGGCCTGTTTCCTTGTTGTCCATAGCACACCTCTTCGTGGAGATCGTGAATCGATTGAAAGTATATCTCTAATCGATTCAGGCCTGGGAACCAGCGGCGCAGAAACCAGCGGCCACCAGCTTATTTACCAGTAGTGGTGGCCGCTCGGAATTACCGCGGGGAAGACGTAAGCGAATAGCATCACGATCACGCCCACCACCGCCAGCAGGCCGAGGCTGTGTTTCAAGATTGCGCGGAACAGATCGCCCTCTTTGCCCTCCTGCCCGGTCGCCGCGCAAGCAATCACCAGGGATTGGGCTGCGACCATTTTCCCCATGACGCCCCCGGCGCTGTTGGCGGCGCACATCAGAATGGGGCTGATCCCCAGTTTGCTGGCCGTGATTGCCTGGAAACTGCCGAACAGCGCGTTAGAGCCTGCGTCGGTTCCGCTCAGCGCCACGCCCAGCCACCCGATAGCCGTGCCGAAAAACGGAAAGAGCACGCCGGTGTGCGCCATCGCCATCCCCATGGTGGCGTCCATGCCGCAATAGCGCGTGACATAACCCACGCCGAGCATGGCCATGATGGCGATCAGGCTGAGCTTGAGCCGCCCCATGCAGCGCCAGAAAATCCGCAGAGTCTGGCGGAACGAGAGGCCAACCATGGGGCCGGCGAGCAACCCGGCAAAGAAGGTGCCGGTCCCCGGCGTCGACAGCCAGGACACGTCAAAGAACGCCGTTTCCGCGTAAGCCTTGGGCACCACCGGCGGCGTGCGGATCACCATCAGATGGAGCCCTGGAACAGGTTGCTTCCAGGAAACCAGGTCGAGGACCCTGACCACCGAAGGGATGCCCCAGAGCACTACCATGGCGGCCAGCAGAAGAAACGGCGACCACGCCCAGAGAATCCGCCGAAAACCGATGCTCTGCTCGGCGGCCGTCTTGGCGGGCGTTGGCGCCTCGCCAGGGTAGCGCCAGATTGTTCGCGGGCTCCAGATTCTGCGGAAGAATACGCCCAGGACCAGGACGGTCCCGATGCCGGCGACCACGCTGGCCAGCGTGGGCCCGATGTAATTCGACCAGAACAACTGGAGGCCGCCGAAGGTCACGCCGCAGGCCAGCAGTCCGGGCCAGATGGCTAGCGTGTCGCGCGTCTTCGAGAGCACGCGAACCAGCCAGAATGGCAGCAACAGAATGGCAAAGAACAGGATGCGGCCGATCATGGCGCTGAAATCCGCCTCCGGCAAACCGGTGACGGCCACCAGCGTGCGCACGGGATTCCCCAGCCCGCCATATGCCACCGGCGTGGAGTTCCCGATCAGGCACAGCAGGGCGGTCTGGAAAGGCGGGAATCCGAGTCCGATCATCATGGAGGCGGTCACGGCGACGGGGGCGCCGCCGCCGCCCGCGCCTTCGAGCACCGATCCGAATGCGATGGCGATCAGCAATACCTGCAAGCGGCGGTCATCGGAAATATCGCTGATCGATCTCTTGATGATCTCGAACTGTCCGGATTCGACGGTAATGTCGTAGACGAAGACGGCGCCCACCACCATCCACGCGATGCGGAACCAGCCGAAGACCAGGCCGTCCGCCACCGCGCCGGCGACCATGTGAGGGGGCATGCGAAAAACCGCCAGCGCCACCGCCACCGCCGCCACAAAGGCGTAGATAGCGGCCCGCCACGCGGGCGTACGCCGCACGGCCAGGAAGTAGAACAGGGTGCACACCGGAATGGCCGCGGCCAGCGTGGACAAAAAGGTGTTCCCCAGCGGGTTAAAGTTTTGGAACCAGGGCTGATTCATGATCTGTCTAGCGGAGGACGCGCGCGCCTTTGCCTTTCATGGCCGCCTCGACCTCCTTGAGGGTCGCCGTGCTGGTGTCGCCCGGAGTGGTCATGGCCAGGGCGCCATGGGCCGCGCCGTATTCCACGGCCTGCTGCGGGCTCTTGCCTGCGAGAAACCCATAGGCGAGGCCCGAAGCAAAGCTGTCGCCGCCGCCGACGCGGTCGTAAATCTCCAGGTTCTCGCGCAGCGGGGCCTGGTAAAATTCGCCGTCCGTCCAGAGAATCGCGCCCCAGTCGTTCACGGACGCGGTCTTGGCGTTGCGCAGGGTGGTGGCCACTGCCTGAAAGTTCGGATACATCCGGCACACCTCGGCGATCATTTTTTTGAAATTGGCGGGGTCCAGGTTGGAGATGTGCTCGTCCAGGCCGGGCACCTGGAAGCCAAGCGCCGCCGTGAAGTCTTCTTCGTTGCCGATCATCACGTCTACCAGCGAGGCGATTCGCCGGTTCACCTCCACCGCGCGAGCCGTGCCGCCTTGTGACTTCCACAGCGAGGGGCGGAAGTTCAGGTCGTAGGAGATCACCGTACCGGCGGCGCGCGCTGCCTGCATCGCCTCGATGGTCAAGTCGGCAGTGCCGACCGAGAGCGCGGCAAAAATTCCGCCGCAGTGGAGCCAGCGCACACCTTCCTGCGCGAAGAGCTGCTTCCAGTCCACGTCGCCGGGCTTGAGCTGGGAAGCCGCCGACCAAGCGCGGTCGGAGCAGCCCACCGCCGCGCGCGCGCCGAAGCCCCTCTCGGTGAAGTTCAATCCCACCCGCGCCGCGCGGCCGATGCCGTCGAAGGGCACCCACTTGACGTGCGAGAGGTCCACACCGCCCTGGAGCATCAGGTCCTCCAGCAGCCGGCCGACCTCGTTGTCCACGATGGCGGTCACGACGGTGGTGCTGAGGCCGAAGCAGCGGCGCAGCCCCCGAACGACGTTGTATTCGCCGCCGCCCTCCCATACCCGGAACTCGCGGGTCGTGCGGATCCGCCCGTCGCCTGGATCCAGCCGCAGCATAACCTCACCCAGCGCGGCGCCGTCCCACTTGCACTGCTCCTTCGGTTTGATGTTCAGCGGCATGGTTATTTCGCCCCCCGCAGTTTGCGGATCAGCTCCCGCGTCGAGCGGACCTTGTTGGCGAGCCCTTCATAATCCTTCGCTTTGAGCAGGTCCTTGGTGATCAGGTTCGAGCCCATGCCGACGCAGGAGACACCCGCGTCGAACCATGCCTTGAGCGACGCCTCGGTGCTGTCCACGCCGCCGGTTGGCATGATCGAGACCCACGGGCATGGTCCTTTGACGGCCTTCACGAAGGCCGGTCCGCCGACCTCGGCGCCGGGGAACACCTTGACGATTTCGCAGCCGAGCTCCTCGGCCTGCGAGATCTCCGAGGCACTGCCGCAACCTGGCGAGTAGGGGATCTTGCGGCGGTTACAGGCGCGCGCCACTTCCGGGTTGAGGATGGGCCCGACCACGAAGTTCGCGCCGCAATTGATGTACAGCGAGGCCGTCCCCGGGTCTACCACAGAACCTACGCCGAGGATCAACTCCGGCACCTCGCGGGCGCAGTACCGCTCCAACTCGGTAAACACTTCCCAGGCGTGATCGCCGCGGTTGGTGAACTCCAGCAGCGGGCAGCCGCCGGCCGCACACGCAGCAGCGACCTGGCGAGCCACTTCAATATCTGCGTGGTAGAAGACGGGCACCATACCCGTCTCGACGATCGTGTTCAGGGTCTTTAATCGCGTGAATCGCGCCATGCTCTTTTTTCCTTTTAATGACCTAGTTTATGACCTGTGATTCAGCCGGCTTTCCTGAAGCAGCAGCCTGGCGGCTTTCATACCCGAGAGTATCAAATTGCGACGGCAGCCGGGGTTGCGGTACGGCCTGAAAATGCCTTATGTTGCTCCCGCCTCCGTAGACGGTGCCGCTCTCCACGCCGTAAATAAAACTTAGCTCTACTTGCGCCTTATACTTAACTAGTTAAGTTGTCTACTGTAACTGACTTTCGTCCTGAAAGTCCGGGCCAAGCGCTGAAAATATGCCGCTCCGGCATTAAGGTGACGAGCCTGTCGACTCTTCGCAACTGCATTTTGAGAACTTTGCAAATTGGCGACAAAACTGCCGATAAGCGCCGTATGAACGTGAACGCTCTTTCGAACAATAACTACTTGCAGTCCATTCTCGGCACCGCCCTCCAGGGCACGGGGCTGCCGGCCAACAACATCACCGGCAGCGCAACCAGCATCTCCTCGCTCACCGCGCCGTCGGACAACAGCCAGTTATCGCCCGTCGCTGAACTGATGAATACGCTGCAGCAGCTGCAAAAAACGGATCCGTCCGAGTATAAGCAGGTGACGCAGCAGATTGCCACGAACCTGCAAAAGGCCGCCCAAACCGCCCAATCGCAGGGCAACACATCAGCGGCCAGTGAACTGAACCAACTTTCGTCGGTTTTCGGCCAGGCTTCGCAGGGCGGTCAGCTTCCCGGCGCTCAGAGCCTGACGCAGGCCCTCGGCGGACATCACCACCACGGTCACCACCACGCCGAGTCTTCTTCGGATTCCAGTTCCAGCTCGAGCAGCAGCAGCACGAATCCGTTCGATATTATTGCGAGCACGCTGTCTAGCGACGGCATCAGCCTCTCCAGCAGCTCGAAGTCGACTCAGGCTTAGTAGCGCTCGACCACGGCTAGATGTAGGCGATGACGTCGATTTCGACGAGCGAGTTGCCGGGAATACCACCGGCAGCGGCGATCGTTGTGCGCACAGGCGGCTCAGGGCCAAAGCGGCCTTGGAACTCTTCGTTCATCTCCTTGTAATCCTTCAGGTCATTGAGGTACACGTTGCACTTCAAGACCTTCTCCATGGAAGAGCCGGCACTTTCGAGCTGCTTCTGAATCTGATCCAGGACCCCCTTGGTATGGACCTTGATGTCGCCTTCTTGGTGATAACCAACTCCGGAAATGAACAGCAGGTTACCGAAAGCGACGGTGCCACTGAACAGCGGCGTCTTCTCTGGGCGCTTGCCGTCCTTCCACAGAACTTTCTTGGTCGGCTTAGTCTCTTGCGCGGATGCCGGCTTCGCAGCGATCGCGGCCGCGGCCGTGGTTGCCGCCAGTCCCTTACCCAAAAAATTGCGTCGGTTGCTTTGCTTCATGTTCGATCCTTTCGTAGTGCGTTATGGTCAGCGGGCCGGAGCCCAGACCTGCAAGCGTACCACTGCTGTCGCGATCTGCGCCGGTGGCACTTACTGGAATGGCGGTGAGGAGCAACCTAATCTACTCTGCCCAGTCGACTCGCGCCCAAATGTTCGGGGAATAGGCCAAATTGTCGAAGCGAAGCGCGGCCAGGTTGTCAGACTCGAAGCTGACTTCTGACGCGCGGTTCATCCAGCCGGTCTTGATGCGCTGCAACTGGCCTGCCTTCAGCGTGAACGCCAGCTCCCGCATCTCCGGCGCGCGTATGACCACCGTGACGTCGTGATCCAGGGAATTGTACACATCGAAGCGCATCAAAACGCGAGGGTAGAAAAAGTGGAACTGCGCTTTCGTGGCTTGCGCGCCGGCGGCACAAAGCGAGAACGTGCTCATGCGTGCGGCAGGCGGGCAGACCTTCCACGATTCCCTGCCCCAATCAATCACACCCGACGGATATTGTCCCTGCAACATGACATTCGCGCCAACGTGCGGGTTGTCGAAGTCGACAACCAATGGGATGGGTTCAGCCGCCGTCCCCTGGACATCGACATCGCGAGATCGCTCATGCCGAATACGAAGGACGTGAGTCGCATCGTCGAACGAGTAGCCCTCCTGCTTGAGGTCACCGTGGCGGGCCAGCTTGTGGCCTCCTGACAATACCGCATCGGGCGCAAAACTGAGGCGCAGCACGTCCGTCGAAGACGGATCGAACGTCGAGTAAGTCACCGAACCTTTTCCGTAGGCAATTTTAGTAACCACCGAACTTGATCCAACCAGGTGAGACTCGTCGGCCGGCGCCCACTCGGGCACCGCCCAGAAGCCGTCCATCATGCGCCGCGGACCATCGGAGAATTCGTCGGTGAACCACCATTGATTGCCAAACGGAGTGTGTGCGCCGGAAGGCATGCCCTGAAAGTAGGTGACCCAGTTGAACGACCGGAACGCTTCCTCTTTATACGCGGCGTCGCCGGTTCGCGCGTAGTACAGGGCCTCGATAGCAGCGAGGCGCGACGTGTGGCTATCGCAGCATTCATTGGGAGCACCGCAGCAGAAGCTTTTTCCGCTGCCTTGCTCGGTAGTTACGGTGGCGCCGTGGACAATGTATTTGGGCCACTTCGGCGTGGTCTTCACCCAATCGATCAGCTTGCGGGCGTGGTCGCGCCATTCCACGTCCTTCTCCGGGTTCAGCAGAACGTAGCGGGCATATTCGAGCGGGATGACCTGGTTCATATTCCCCATACTGGGCGTGACGTCTTCGAAGTAACCAACCCAAACATTGTTCTTCATCGGATACTTTTGCAGCCACTCCCAGGCAGACTGGCGGACTTGCCTGTACGCGTTGACATCGCCCTGCTCAAGGCGAATCAGTTCATCGAAGAGCATAATCGGCTCCACTACATTCGCCGAGTACGGTCCCATCCCCTTGCCTTCCACCTTGCCGTCGCGGGCGTAACAGCGCACCGGCCAGGGAGAATTTTGCGCGTCGCCGGTCTTATAGTTCTTCACCAGCGCGGCGGCGCAACGGATGGCGGCTTCCAGGTACTTGGTGTTGCCGGTCATTTCGTAAAAGCGCAGGTAAGCGTAGCCATCCTCGCCGACGACGTGCGGTTCGAGAAAATCCTCGCCGTGTTTGCTCCAGCCGGTGTATCGGCGATCGCCGGGATTGGCCGATGTGTAAGGCACGCGCGCCCAGGCGTAATTCTCGGGCGTCAGGCCGTACTCAAGTTCGTAGTCGATAAAGTCCTGGAGAAAGGTGATCGTGTTGGGATCGCCCGTGTACGGATAGAGCCGCTCCATGAAGCCCTGCACCATGGCGCGAAGATAGGCCGTGGAGTTGGCCCAGTGCCAGTCGGGCTGCATCTCGAAGGTGGTGCGGTCGAAATCGAAGCAGCAATGAAAGTAGTGGTACCGCTGCCGGTTGTACTGATCCCACAGAATGCTCCACTGTGTCAAAAAGTGAGAGCTATAAGAGTAACCCGTGTTCTCCGGCATGGGCCACGGAAGCAGCTTGCCCCCGGAATCGAGTTGCACGGGCCGGCCGGCGATGGTGGGTGCGTCGACGGTCGAGACAACCTGAAATGGCTCTTGGGCCGCCACGGACGAAGCAAGCAGCAACGTAACACAGAGAGAAAGACGATTCATAATTTACCTGTACGGTTAGTAACTGGTGTCAAACTTCATGATCAAGATCGTAGCGACGAGGACAATCCCCGAACCGGCCAAGGCCAGCGTCCCGAGCCGCTCGCCGAGAAGAACGGCCGCCAGCAGCACGCCAAAAATCGGCACGAGATAGAGCGAGACGGAAGCGACCGTTACATCCAGGTGCTCGAGCGCGGCGAAAAAGAAGAGCATCGATGCGCCGTACATAAGGATGGCCAGGAACGCGAACGCGGCCCACGACTTCCAGTCGAGTGTGCCGAAAACGCTCCAATGGAACGGCTCGACCCAGATGAGCAGCGGCACACTGGCCACCGACGCCGTGATGTAGCTGAAGATCAGGATTTCGATTTCCTGGAAGCGCCGCAGCAGGCCTTTGCAGTACGTGTTATAGAAGGACGAGCCGAAGCAACCAACAAGAATGAGACCGTTTCCGGCGATGTACTTCATCTCCAGAAACGAGCTCTCCCGGAGGTCCGGCACCGACATAAGGAGCACGCCCACTAGACCTATCGCCAGAGACGCGATGCGCAGCAGGCTGAGCTTCTCGTGCAGCATGAAGGAAGCTAAAACGGCGGTGATCACCGGAATCATCAGGTTAAGTACGGCGCCGTTCGAGGCCAGCGACCGCGAGATTCCCCACGTCATGCCCAACTGCGCCAGTACCTGCCCGCCCACGCCGGCCAGCGCGAATTTGCCCCAGTCCGACCAGGTTGGCCGTGCAGCACCGGGATTGGCGCGCCGCTTGCGAATGAGCAGTGGCACGAACAGCAGCGTGGTGATGTAGAACGGCACGAAGGTAATGGCGATGGGCCCCATGTGGCGGTCCAGAAACTTCACCGCCGTGCCCTGTGCCGACCAGATGAGCGACGCCATGGCAAGCAACGTGAAGTAACCGAGCATTCGGCCCTTTTGAATCTGTTTCTGTGGATCCGCGATACTCGCCATGCCTCATCCTTCCTGAACAATGACGCCGAACCGGTCCGCGCCCATCGAACTGCCGTCGAACACGTACGGTTTCATGTGCCGAATTTCGGCGTAACGATCGACCACGCAGCGAAATGCTTCTTCTGCATCCTTGTGCGCAAGAATAGCTACCGTGCCGCCGGCTCCGCCACCGGTGACCTTGGCCCCGTATAGCCCTTTCGCAGATCCCTGTGCGCGGACCAGATCGACCAGCAAATCCGTGGCTTCATTGCCCAGGCCGCATTCCGTGTACGAGTAATGCGACTGATACATCAGATCACCCATCAAGCGCCACGCATCTTCGGATGCGTCTGCCGCAGCGCCTCGCGCTAGCTCCACAAATAATTGAATGCGCTGATTCTCTTCTACGGCGTAGCGCGTGCAGTTTCGGACACGGTAACAAGCATCGGGCCGGACCGGCGTGAACGGGTCCGCGTGAAACTGCCCGTCACGCAAGAACTCGGAGCCGCGCATCGCATCGGGAAGGCGTGTCTCGTATTTCGAGCGGAACAACGACGGCACTATTTCCGAAACGTAGCCACGCCACCGAGGGTCTGTAAAGCGAGGAATGCGGCTGTTGGTGTCCGGGGTGACGTCGAGGCCTTCCCAATCGCAGATGAGCTTGTAGCCCATGAACGCGCCGGCGCGGGCGGCTTCGTATTCGATCCCGGCCACCGCGTGGCTGACTCCGGAATCCACGGCCCAGCACTTCAAGTCCGCGGGGAGCCGGACGAGCGGCCGCGCTTGGCAAGGCTGGCAAACCAGCGGCAGCACGTAACCTTCATCGCCCAGCACGACGGCCGCCTGGTCCATGATTCCGCAAGCTGATTCCGCGATCACGTTCTCCACCCACTGGCAGGCCTCGGCCAGCTCAATGCCGTGAAGATCGATGCCATACGCGCGTGCCGCCGGTTTCATCACCGCAACCTCGATTGCAGCCGACGAGCTGACGCCCTTGTTCAGAGGGACCTCGGAGGAAATATAAACGTTCGCCCCGGATTTGACCGCGTCCGGATAACGTAGGCGCAGCAGATAGAAGATCCCCAGCACATAGGCGGTCCAGCGATGACCAGGGTCCTCATTGGTCATGCCGCGCACCGTTTCCCCATCGGTCATCGCCTCAAAATCGAATTCGACCCAGTCGCACCAGCCGCGCTCCGCCATCTGCGGGTTCCAGAAGCAGATTCGTCTATCGGCCCGCACCTGGACCCCTGCCCACGTCGCCTCCTGGATGGTCGCCTCGAATACCAGGCCGCCGGTGTAATCGACGTTGCCGCCCATCAAATCCAGGCGGCCCGGAGAGCGTCCTATATATACCGGGCGGCCGGGCTCAAAGAAGCTACGCTCCGCGCGGATGCGGGCAACTTCACTTTCAAAAGCCGTCACGCAAGCTCCCGAATGCTGTCGGTCACATACGAAATCGCGGCTTCCGTCATCCGGGGATGGATGGGCAAGCTGACGTACTTGTGGAAGAGCGCTTCCGCCACCGGGCATTCACCCTCATGGTGGCCCAGCCTGCGGTAAGCCGTGGTGAGATGAATCGGCATGTAGTGCGACCACACCTTAATTCGTTTGCCGGTGTAGAGCTCCCACATGAAATCTTCTTTGCTCAGCCGGAACTCGGGCTCCACCAGCACGCAGTAAACATGGAACGAGTGCTTCACGTCGGGAGAAACGTACGGCAACGTAAGGCCCCGAATTCCGCGCAGCAGCTCGCAGTAACGATTCGCGATCTCGGTCCGCCGCGCATTGAATCCATCGAGCTTGCGCAACTGCTCGAGCCCAACCGCGGCCTGCGCGTCCGTCATTCGAAAATTGAAACCGATTTCGTCGAAGTCCAGATACCAGTAACGCTTCCCCATGGGCTGCTTGGTTTCGTCAATCGGCAGATACTTGCCCTTGGGATCGTAAGTCAGGCAACAGAGGGACCGGAACGACAGCATGCGCTCATAAAGATCCTTCCGGCTCGTGGTAATTATGCCTCCTTCACCCAGCGTGACCATATTCTTTTGCTGGTGAAAGCTGAAGACGCCGATATCGCCCAACGTGCCCGACCGCCGGCCTTTGTACTCGGCGCCGGCCGCGTGGGCGCAGTCCTCGATCACCAAAATGCCGCGCTCCCTCGCCACTTTCATAATCGGGTCCATATCGCAGGGCTGCCCATACAGGTGCACAACGATAATCGCCTTAGTCCGGTCCGTGATTTTCTGCGCAACAGAAGCCGGGTCCAGATTGAGCGTCCGTGGGTTGACATCGGCGAAGACCACGTGGGCGCCTCTCGCCGCCGCGGCGTTGGCCGTCGAAATCCAACTGATCGGAGTGGTAATCACCTCGTCGCCCGGCCCGGCACCGGCTGCGATCACCGCCAGTTCCAACCCCGCCGTTGCCGAGGTGACCGCGAGCCCGTATTGCGCGCCGCAATAGGCGGCGAAACTCTCTTCGAACTTCTTGACCCTCGGCCCGCAGGAGGGCGCCCCCGCGCGCAGCACCTCAAGCAACGCCGCTTCTTCTTCCGGCCCGTATGCGGAGCCGTGCCCGTACTCGAGTTCATGAATTGCTTTTGGTAGTTCCATAAATGGCCCTTTCTATCACTTCATCGCACGTCGGCACGCGCGTCCGGCACGCCGCGGCGATCCGTTCCGTGAGCAGAAAGTGATCCAGACCGCGCGGAGCCCGGCCCGGTAAAGGTTCTGTTTGCGGCTGCACAAGTTGACTGGTGTAACCCATGCGCTCCGCGAGCCGCACTCCGAGCTCGAAACGCGAAATGGCCTCGGTGGCGCCCAAATGAAAAATACCGGCCGCAGTCTCACTGGCCAGTAACTCAAGAATCACGCAGGATAGAGTCGCCGCATCAATCGGATTGCGATATTCAAAGTCAGGCAGGGACACCGTCTCTCCCACACGAAGCTTGGCGGCGAACTTGTTCAACATGGCGTTGGTACCGGTTCCCTCTGCGAATCCGACCACCAGTGCCAACCGTAGGATAACGGCCGCGGGCAGCTCCGCTGCGATCAGTTCCTCCGCGCGCGCCTTAGTTCTGCCGTAAACACTGACCGGCGTGGGCGCATCCGACTCACGGTAACCGTGCCGTGTACCGTCAAACACAGCGGCCGACGAAGTGAAGACCAACCGGGCTCCCGTTCGCCGGCACTCCTCCACCACGTGCGTCGCACCCCACACGTTGACGGCCTCAGCCAGTTCGGGCCGGCACTCACACTGATCGATGTCGGATATTGCGGCGAGCAGGATCACGGCAGCCGGCTCAGTAACGTCGAAGGCTGCGTTCACACTGGATGGTGACGTGATGTCGATCTTCACGCCATGCTCTCCGCATGGCGGCGCAAGATCTGCTTCGAATACTTCGAATGAACCCGCGGCCTTCCGGGCCAGATGCTGTCCCAAAAAGCCGGTTGAACCAATGATTAACAAACGTGGTTTGAGCGACGTCACCCTCGATTACCTGGCCCACTCCGGAAAGGCCGCCATGGCGTCCACGAAATTATGAATCTTGTCGGTGTGGGCGTCTTCCTGCCAGCCCCCACGGCCCGGCCGCACTGAGTTTTCCCGCGGACAGCCGTCGTCATTGATCGCGTAGAGGGCGTAGTTCAGCGCCTGGTAGGCGAGCGCCTTGTATTCGTCGTTCTTCGCACCGGCCGAGTACATCGCTAATACAGCACCGTACGTGGAGAGAATGCCGCCCCAGGGCTCTTTGTCATAGGTCTGCTCTCCGCAAACCGGCACCCCCGTACGGATGCTCGTAAAATTGTGGATCACGAAGTCAATCAGCGCTTTCGCGTCGCGCGCCCAGTCGGCATCCACGGCTTCCCTCTTCTCAATCAAATACCGCGCCAGGTTCAGAGGTGACCAAGCATTGCGATTGTCCGGCTCGGCATGGTCTTCGAAAAACTGAACCCAAAGCGAGCCATCCTTCGTCGCGTTCGGGATCTGGTAGTTCTTGACCCAAGCCCAAAGCTTGGTCCGAGGCTCGCGAAACTCGCCATAACCGTTTTCGATGAGCGTATCGAACAATCGCAGGTTAAACGACATGTTGGCGGCAATCGGGAATCGGAGTTCACCCGTTCGGTAATCCACCCGAAACGGCCACGGGCTTCGCTGGCTGTCGCCCGTTCCCATGTTGGCCACCAGAACGCGGGCATTCTGCAAAGCCTGGTCCAGGTACTTCTTGTCCTTGGTCTCGTCGTAGAGCAGCACCAGTGCGAAACCCGCAATGCCCCCCTTATCAGGCTCGATCTCGTAGGGCTTGTCGGCCTGTGAACCCGCGTCCGGAGGTTGTGGAAACTTCGCTCGAGCGCCGGTGGAGCGCGTAAACCGAGGGTACTTGCCCGTGTCTGGAGTCAGGCTCTCCTTCACCAGGTAGTCGCCCATGTAACGCGCGAACTCCAGAATCTTCGGGTTCTTCCTTCCGCTCCAGGCATAGTACTTGAGATAAGAGATGATCCCCATGCCGTTCTGCATGGAAGGAATGAAATCCATGCGCTTGGCGACCGGCTTGTAATCGCCATCCATGAACGTCGTGTAGACAAAACGGGGATAGCCGTTCTCGATCGGACACGCGAGGTACCATTTCATCTCGCGATCGAGAGCGTCCGTCCATGAGGTCCACGGAGCCAGCATTCCTCTGGAATCGTAGACGGCGCGATGGTTGCCGATCGTCGGGTTTTCAGCCCGCAAGACGCCAGGTCCCGCGAGACACGCGAGCCAAATAACCATGGCGGCCGCGCAAGAACAAACGAGGTTCCGCGAGCCTTGAAAGGTCATGCCTTTGCCGCCACCCGGTCTCCCATCAGAAGTGCAGCCGCAGCCCGAACTGCATGCGGCGGTTGTCCACCGAGGTGGAGGTGACCACACCCTCGGAGCCATCGCCAACACCGGAGTCCGGGGCCTGGAAGTTTGCATGATTGAACGTATTGAAGACGTCCACGCGGAGTTGCAGGTTGACGCGCTCGGTCACGTTGAATGTCTTCGACAGCGACGAATCGAGCTGTTGCTGGCCATCCGCATAGAGTGGGTTGATGCCCGAGTTGCCATACGTGTCTGGCACTGTGTCGTCAGTAAAGCAGTTCGGGTTGAACCACATGTTCGGCGTCGGGTTCGAAATCGCGCCGTTGCAAACCCGGTTGGCCGCGTTGTTTTGTCCATTGTTCAGCAGACTCACGCTCGAGGTGACGTTGAAACGCGTGCCGCTGCGAATGTGAATCAGTCCTGCGTATTGCCATCCGCCCAACACCGTATCCACCGCGCGGTTTGCATTCGATAGATAGGTCCGGCCGCGCCCAAACGGAAGCTGCAACACCACCTGCGCGTTGAACGTGTGCGCGATGTCCTGCGGCGTTGGACCGTAGTACTGCCAGATATTGCTCGGGTCGATGTTGTTGCCGTTCGAGAAGTTGCGCGCGTGAGCATACGTCGCATACACATTGACGTATTTCGTGATGTTGGCGGTGAAGCTGGCGGTGAGGGCGTCATACCAGCTGCCGGCATTGGAGAATTGAACCGGCAAATCCCCAAGCTGTGGATAGGTGCTGTACAGCGGCCGGGCCAGGTTGTAATTCACCCCGGGCGCTTGAGGAGGCGCCTCGTTGATGTTCACGCCGTGATTGTTGTTCCTGCCTTGCACGTGCACGTAACCCACGTCGAGCAGCATGCCGGGCCGGATTTCTCGCTCCACGTTGATGGTTCCCTGGTCCACTCGCTGATTTTTAAAGTTGGCTTCGGTCCCGCGGATCACCGCATTGGCCGGTATCACCAGGTTGCCGGAGCTGTCGTACTGCGCGGTAGAGACCGGTATTCCGTCGTGCGACAGCAACAACGACGGCGTCAGGTTGTTCGGCGTCAGGAACTGCTCCTTGACGTAACTCGGATACGTCAGCCCGAGAATAGTTAGCGGACCGGACCAGTATGTTTGCCAATAGGAGATTCCGTACCCTCCACGCACACTGGTTTTGCCGTGATCCGGGGTCCACGCGAAACCCAGGCGGGGGCCCACATCACCCTTGTCGAGGTTCAGTCCCGGGCTGCGGTCACTGCTGGTGGCCAAGACTAGCTGATTCGTCTGCGAGTCCCAGTTCGACTGCCGGTTGTAGCGTTCAATCGGCCGTGTGTACAAGTCGTAACGAAAGCCGAGGTTCAGCGTGAGCGACGGCAGCACCTTGAAGTCGTCCTGTCCGTACCACGCATTCTGCCAGTAGGTCTGGTACGGCCATCCACCTACAAACCGCGCCCGCGCGATGCTTGTCGGAGTCCCTAGAAGGAAACTCGGGTACGCGTACGGCGCGGCGACTCCGTTATAGGACGTCATCGCCGGATCGAAACTGACCCTGCCGCGCGGATCGTCGCCGCCGATGGTATCGGCCGAGGTGTCTTCCACGTGGTTCAAACTTGTCCCGAATTTGAAGTTGTGCTTCCCTTTCACCCACGTGAAGTTCTCCGTCAGCGACAGCGTGTTGCTGATGATGAACGCTACCCAATCGGGATCGCCGATGTTGTGAATGGGCGAGAGGTCAACTTCGAAGATGCCCTGCGTGATCGGATCGCCTAGATTGCCATTGGGGATGCCGTAGTAGTTGTTCCAGGCCTTGCTCATGGTCTTGTTGCTGGTGTTGACGTGCGTCCGGTTGTAGCCCAGCCGCACCTCGTTCGACATGGTGGCGCCGATGGTGCGCAGATAGGTGAGCTGCATGTTCTGGTTCACGGTGTCCGAGTCCGCTTGCCCGTTTTGCCAGAATTGATTCACGCTGGTGGCATTGTTGTTGACGGAGTTCATCTTGGAGTAACGGTAGAAGAAGCGGTCCTTGTCGGACAAGTTGTAATCCGTTCGCCCGTCGCCCTGATCCACGTTTTGCTGGTTGGTGTACAGATAGTAAAGGTTGTTGGAAATACCGGGAAGGTTAGCAACTCCGAAGATCTTATCGGCATTCATTTTGGCCGCCGGCCCATCGAAGCGGGAGGCGGGAATGATGTTGCCGGGAAACGGCGTCACCGATACGACGTTGCCGTTGCTGTCAAAAACGCGCGAGAACGGATCGTAGATCTGGCCGTAGGTGTTGCCACCGGCGTCCGGGGGTTGCGTGGCATCGTACAGCTCGGAGAAATCGCCGTTGTACATTTTGGCGGTCGGAGCGCTGGTAAAACCGGGGGAGCTAGTGTTGAACCTGGTGCCCTGATAATCACCAAAAAAGAAAAGCTTGTTCTTGATCGCGGGGCCACCCACCGCGCCGCCGAACTGATTGCGCTGGAACGGCGTGGCCTGCTCCGCGAAGAAGTTCTTGGCATCGGCATCGTTATTGCGCAGAAACTCGAATAGCGCGCCATGGAACTCGTTGGTGCCCGATTTCGTGACCACGTTGATCACGGCGCTGCCTGAGAATCCGAACTCGGCATTGTACTTGCCCGTGTAGACCTGCACTTCCTGGATGGCCTCGATCGGCGGCACCAGGCCAATGTACGCATTCTGCGGTTCCCGATTGAAAATTCCCTCGATGAAGACGCTGTTGGCGTTGGCGTCGACGCCACCCAGCGAAGCCAGTTGAGGACGCGTCAGGCCTATGGCCGACCCATTTTCTCCCCCGTTGTTTCCGTAGTTGTTGCTGCCCACGTCGTTGTTGGCGCCCGGCAGCAGATTCATCTGATAGAGGGGATTCCGGTCAATGTTCGGTAGCTGGTCGAGCTCTTTGTAACCGAACGTCTTCGACAACTCGGAGGTTTCCGTGGAAACAGCCAGAGCGTTAGCCGATACTTCCACAGCCTGCTGCACCTGGCCCACCGCCAGAGTGAGATCGATGCGTGTGATCCCCCCCGCGTTCACCACCACTCCGGACTCCACGCTGCGTTGAAACCCCTGCTTTTCAGCCGCTACGTGATAGGCGCCCGGAATCAGAAAGTTCACGATGTAATCTCCGGCATCTGAACTCTGCGCAGCGGTCACCGCGCCGGTGGCGTCATTGGTGGCCAGAATCCGCACCTGCGGTATCACGGCGCCACTGGCGTCGCGCACGGTCCCATCGATGCGGCCGGTGTTGATCTGTGCATCCACCAAGTTCGCAACGCAAAGTAAGCCCAATGCCAGCAATAGTTTCGAAGAAATACACGTCCGCAAAGCCGACGAACACATGTTGAGATACCCCTCTCTCCTGTGAAGTTAGGAATATCATATGTTTGGCTTTCCGGACTGTCAAGGACTTTAGACGAACTTATTCAGCGCGTTCCGGCAATCGGCTAAGGTCAGCTTCATCAATCGCCGAACGGCCTGCCGGGCCCCGACCGGGTTGTGTGCCCGAATCTCGACAAAAATATTACGATGCGACTCCCAAGCTATTGAGAAACCAGCGGTTAACTTGATCTGCTGCAGAAACACTTCCATCAGTGGGTCGAGCACCATTTCGAGGTACCGGTTGTGGGCCGCACGCATTACGGCACGATGGAAACCCAAATCCGCAGCCACCGTGTCGTCGAGCTCGCCGGCTTCCCCTTCTTTCATAGCCCGGAGTGCCGACTCAATTTCTTCCAGATCCTCGGCAGTAGCCCGCACAGCCGCCAGGCTGGCAGTAGTTTCCTCCAGCACTTGGCGAAGCTCGAGCAGGCTCTCGGTCTCCTCGATGGTGGGGATCGGTTGGTCCTGGAACAGCCTGAACAACGACTCCTTCACCCGGCCCGGCTTGGGGGCGACGGTAAGCGTCCCGCGTCCGGCACGCACCTCGACGAAACCCCTATCTTCTAGAATCTTCATGGCTTCGCGGACGACAATCCGGCTCACGTGGAACCGTTCTGCCAATTCCGTTTCCTTGGGAAGACGCGAACCGGGCACCGGATACTCTTCGGCGATAAGGCGCTGCACTTCGTGCAGCACCAATTCACTTAAGCGCCCGTTGCGGAAACTGCGTGTCTGCATCCTTGGGTGGCGATAAGCCAGATAAGAAGATATGATCTTCCTCATGCCACTGTCAATCCTCTGTATATTGCTGCTGCCCGTGACGATTTTGGCGCAAGACGTTTACGTCAACGCACAGGTGCCCTGGCATCCGGTGGTGCTGGACGCGCAAGGGAAATTGCTGGCCTGGTACCAGCCGGAAAAAAATCTCGGCTACGACCACGTCATCCGCATGGGTTGGGATTTCATCGAGCACAAGGTCCCAGTGGACACGCGTCACGGCACCGGTCTCAAAATCTATCTCATCAATTCCGTTTACGATGGCAAGACTCTGCAAGGCGCGAACTGGCAGCATAATCCGGCCATGGTGTTTGCCTCGTTCGTCGACTCGCTGGTGGGCTGGTATCCGTACTCGGGCGATGAAGAAGCCGTGCAGGCAGTGCGCGGGATGCTCGATCACCAGCTCGCGCACGGCACAACTCCCTCGGACTGGGACTGGCCCGGCGTGCCATTTGCCACCAACTGCGATGACCAGCCCGACTACGGCCACTGCATCCAGGACATGCCGCACGAGTTCTACGGCGGGATTGAGACCGATAAAGTCGGGGAACTGGGCACTGGCTATGTGCTGTTCTACAAGCTGACCGGCGACCGCAAATATTTGGATGCCGCGATCCGTTGCGCCCAGGCGCTTGCCCGCCATGTGCGTCCCGGCGACGCGGACCACACGCCGTGGCCTTTTCGCGTGGATGCGCGCACCGGAGTAACGCTCGCGCTTGAAGAGTACGGCGGCAACATCGCCGGACCGCTCCGCCTGTTCGAAGAGCTGATTCGCATCAACGCCGGCGAGGTCGCAGCCTTTCGCAACGCTCGTGAAATAGCCTGGAAATGGATGCTCGATCAGCCGCTCAATCGGGACAGCCGGGCGTGGAACAAGTGGGCCGGGTATTTCGAGGACGTGCCGCGCCACACCGATGACGTGAACCAGCTCACGCCCATGATGGCGGCTTATTACATCTTGGCGCGCGAAGATCCGGCCGAGGTGGACCCGCAATGGATGGGGCATGTGGGACGTTTGCTCGATTGGGTGAGGATTAAACTGGGCCGCGGGCCATTTTTCGGCGCGCAGGCGATCGATGAGCAGACCACTCCGGATGCCAGTTTCGGCTGTTGCTCGCGGGCGGGCCAGGGGGACCATACGGCGCGCTGGGCCGCGATGAACGCCATGTTCTTCGAAAAGACACGCGACGGACAAGCGCGGGAGGACGCCTTCCGCTCCTTGAACTACGGAACTTACTTCGCCGGCTCTGACGGCCGGATCGCCTGCTGCGGTGTGGATTACAACGACTCCTACTGGTTCAGCGACGGCTATTCGGATTACATGCGCCACTTCCAGTGGGCCATGGGCGCGGTTCCTGAGTTTGCGCCGGCGGGCGTGGACCACGTTCTGCGCTCCAGCTCGGTAGTGCAAAAGGTGAAGTACGCCTCGCGCACCGTGGACTACCGGACCTTTGACGCGGCTGCCACCGATGTTCTCCGGCTGAGCTTCAAGCCGGCGCGTGTGACCGCCGGAGGAGCCGCGCTAAACGAACGAGCCGACACGCAGGAAGCGGGTTACACGCTCCAACCCCTGTCGGGCGGGGATTGGGCCGTCCGCGTTCGCCATGTGAATTCCGGAGAAGTCCATATCGGAGGCTGAACATCAGTTCTCCAGCTTGATCGCAACCAGTTTTTAACGTTGGAAAACTTTCAGGTGGGTGTAGGCTGGCAGCACAATTGCCGGTCGATGAAGGTATGAGATGTAGTGTTCTCTTTTGTGTCTTAACTGTAACCATGGCGCACGCGCAGTCCGAACGCAGCGAGGTGACGTTCAGCGGTGGAACAGCGATCCAGTTCAACGTCCCACTGTCTGAAACTGCCACACCGGTGAGTCTGGGTGGGGCATACAGCTACCGGCCTTTCCGGCACCTGGCGCTGGAAGCGGGAGTGTTGACGGCGATTCATCCAGCCGGCGTTATTCGCCAGGACGCTTACGCCTTTTATCCGAAGGACCTGTTCACATGGGTGCAGTTTGGGCCGCGCGTCATTCTGCCGGTTTGGGAGGGAAGGCTGGAGCTGTCGGCGGGTGCGGGCGGAGCGTACGAGAATTATTCGGCTAGCAAAGACGCCTTCGGCTATCTTTTTCCGCGCAGCGGATGGGGGGGCAATTTCTCAGCGGGGGCGGCAGTGGCGCTTGACCATGGCCGGCACTTTTGGCTGGGCACCACGCCGCGTTGGATGCTCGTCAATGCCGGCGCGATGCACGACCGGTGGTTCATTGCGGGCGGCGAATTCAGCTTCCGGTTTTAAAGGGAAATTCAGCGAGCTTGGTGTAGACGGAGCCGGAGGGAGCGGTCTGGCTGCGGTAGAGGTGGAAGCGGTCGGCGATGAGGTGGCCGAAGTCGAGTGAGGGCAGACTGGCGACGGCTTGCAGTAGAGCGGGCTGCTTTCCCGGCGTTTTGATGCGAGCGAGTGTGAGGTGCGGCGAGTAGGGGCGCGGCTCCTTGGCGATGCCGAGGGGCGCGAGGGCATCTTCGGTATCACGGGCGAGTTGCGCGAGAGCGTCGCCTGCATGGACGCCCGTCCAAAACACGCGCGGCGCATGCGGGTTGGGGAAGAAGCCGAGTTTCTCGATGGCGATGGGAATCGCGGCGCGCAGCGGCAATGCGGCGAGTACCGCGGTCAGTTCTGGAAGACGCTCTTCAGGCCATTCACCGATGAACTTGGTGGTGATGTGGAGGTTTTGCGGAGGGCTCCAGTTGATGCGGGCGGTGGGTTTCAGGCGCGCGAGCAGGGTGGTGAGATTCAAGACGATTTCTTCGGGGAGGTCGATGGCGGTGAAGAGGCGCATAGTTACTTTGCCCAGAAATCGGCGGAGGTCAACACGGGGACGATTTCAAAGTCGATGAGGTCGGCCCAGCGGGCGGTCCAGTCAGTGAAGAGTTCCGGGCGGGTTGTTTCCATGAGTTGGAAACAGCGTGCGCCTTTCGCGTCGATCCAGCTCCCGTGGTAGGTGAGACCTTCGGGCAGCATGCGGCCGGTGCGTTGGAAGCGATCGCCGATGGGGGTGGGGTCGGAGTTGCGGAAGTGTTCGATCACCATGAAGAGCATGAAAGGGAGTGTAGCAGGCCAAAACCGCTTACTTTGTGCGCGGCTCGGTACGGGCCGTATCGGTTGGCTGGCTGGCGGCGATGAACTGGAACGTAACGCCTCCGGTGCCACGTGTGCCTACCGCGAACGATAGACTTCCCGCCATCCGCCGGTAGGAATCAAGAATCCCATGAGACCCCCTGCGAGCGCGCCAAGCGGTGTGAATATCTCCTTGCCAACGTTCGGCAGGTTCGGGCCGAAACAAGTGTGGCAGTTTTTGGAGTCCACCACCGCACCGACACCGAGGCCCGCGCCCGCTCCAATACCGAGTCCGATCAGGGCGTTCCGCGTCCGATGGCTCCTGCGCTTGAACGATATTCGCGCCACCGTCTGTTGGGTGATTGTCTCCTGGCCTCTTCTCGAGTTGATCACAAGGGAATCGCCCGTCACGCTTTGGACCTCGCCAAAAACGGCGTCGCGATCCTTCAGTTCGACTCGGATCTCAGCGCCAGGCGCGAGTTGCTTGAGGCGGTCCCACTTGGCCGGTGACGTTTGCGGTTGAGCCAACGCGTGCTGCACAACGACGAGCACGAGAATGGGTAACCACACTATGGCGAATCGAATGTTCCGGCGTTGAGCAGTCACACTTCCTTCCCAAGCTAGCCTGGACTCTACGCTCCACCGGGGGGCATGTCAAGGAAATAGTTATTTCGTGTCAGGTCGTATCTCTGCGCGATGATAATTGTGCAATGGAATGGCGGGAGATCGCAATGGAGAGCAGGATTTTGCCTCGGGAGTTTTATGCGCGGGACACGGTGACGGTGTCGCGGGAGTTGCTGGGGAAGATTCTGGTGTTTGGGTGCGTGGCGGGGAAGATTGTCGAGACCGAGGCGTATCTGGGCGGGGATGATCTGGCGTCGCATTCGGCGCGGGGGATCACGAAGCGGACACGGGTGATTTTTGGGCCGCCGGGGCACGCGTATGTGTACTTCATCTACGGGATGCATGAGTGCTTGAATTTCGTGGTGGGGCCGGAGGGAACGGGGGGCGCGGTGCTGATCCGCGCGGTGGAGCCGATGGCGGGAATCGTGCTCATGCAACGGCGGCGGCCGAAGGCGCACTCCGTTGCTAAACTGGCTTCGGGGCCGGGAAATCTGACGCTGGCTTTCGGGATCACGCGGGCGCAGAACGGCGTGGACGTGACGCGCGGGGCGCTGGTGGTGCGCGAGTGGAACAAAGAACCGCGGTTCGAGATTCAGGTAACGCCGCGGATTGGGATCCGGCAATGTGCGGATTTGCCGTTGCGGTTTGTGATTGAGGGGAATGCGGCGGTGAGTGGCGGAAAGAGAACAACCGCTCCCTGACGGTCTCGGTAAGTGCATCCAAGTTATTCGGTGGCTACAGGACCTTCGGAACGCGACAACTCCATGAGCAGCTTTTCCCGGCGCTGGAGGGCGGCGCCGACTGCGGAGTCCATCGCGATCCAGTAAATGACCGCGCCGAGGATTGCGGCGAAGGTCAAGATCAGGACGAAAATGAGCTGGCTGTCGAAGACGGCGCGGGCCCAGAAGGCGAGGGTCACCGGCAGCAGGGCGATGGGGTAGAAGAGAAAAATCAGGGCCTGCATGCGGCTGGCGGCGCCGCCTTGGGAGACGCGCTCGGGATTCATGGCGCGGGGAAAATGCACGGAACTGAGATTGCCGATGGCGAGCAGATAGACGCCGACGATGGCGGTGACGGAGAAAGCTTCAGCAATGGCCTCGGGCGCGAGATGAATGCGGAGCACGAGCGAAGCCACGGTGACGGCCAGCATCTCAGCAAAGATGAATAGCGCGGCGGCGATGTTTTTTCCCAAGAGCGATTGGCCGATGGATACAGGCACGGAAAAGTAGACCTGGGCGGCCGCGCGATCGAATCCGAAGGTATTCAAGTAAGACACCTGGCCGAGTAATGTGAGCGCGTAGACGCTGACGATGGTGAGGTAATGATCGGCCATGACGGAATGGCGACCGCTGCCGAGCGTAATGGGAAGCCAGACGAGCAGGCCGAAGGAAAATCCCATGATGAAGACCATGCGGAAACGCGGTGTGCGGCTGAGCGCGCGGAGTTCTTTTTCGACGATGGCGCCCAAGGGGTCAGGCAGGACGAGCGTAGGGAGCCGGTAGAAGACTTCCATGCGCGACGGGGCGCGGCTCGAGCCGGCGGTGGGGCTGAGCGTGGCCTGGGCGTCGTAGTGAAGGTTGCGCTCGAACTGCCAGGTGCCGAAGACGAAGGCGGCGAGCGACCAGACGGTGAGAATCAGCAGCGGCAAAAGGACGGTGGGACCGAGCGCGAGGTTAGAGACGGCGGTCCAGGGCCAGAAGCCGCCGGGAGCTTCGGTAAAGAAATAGCGCAGGCCGCGCGTGGGCCTGTGGATGGCGAACAGCACTTGCGGCACGGCAGCGGCAGACACGAGGAGCAGCATCAGGATTTCGCGAACCCGCTTGTGCGTGAGCAGACGCTCGAGCAGATTGCGCAGACCGGCGGAGAGAAGCAAGTTGAAGATCACGAAGACCAAAATCGGGAGGATGATGCGCGGCGCGGCGGTTAAGCCACCATATACGGGATTGCGCAGGAGGCCAACAGCGGCGCCCGTGAGCACGAGCAGCATTTCGACGCCGGTGGTGAGCCGCAGCAGAACCTCGATCACGAAGAGCTTCCCTTGCGGGACGGGATAGATGAGAAGCTTTTTCAAGTCGAGCGAAGCGCCGAGACTGGCGGACATGATGGGCGTGAGCTGCCAGTAGAGAAAGACGAACATCAGGCCGGTGGGAAGGCCGAGGCGAATCATCTCTCCGGTTTCGGGGGAGGAAAAGAAGCTCTCAGCCACGAACGCGAAGAAGGCCCAGAGGCCGTACCAGATGAGAGAAGTGAGGATGGAGAAGGTGGCGCCGCGACGGCGGGAGTCAAGGCGAAAGCTGCGCATGCTGAGAAGCTGAGCGCGCAGGATGGCGGTGATCACAGCCAGTCCAATCGCTCGAAGGCACGGTCGGCGCCGACGACGCGCACGAAGACATCTTCCAACGTTTCGGAGGCGGAGCGAAGGTCCTGCATGGTTCCTTCGCGGACGATCTTGCCTTCGTTGATGATGGCGACGCGGTCGCAGAGGCGCTCGACGACTTCGAGGACGTGCGAGGTGAGAAAGATCGTCGCGCCGTGGCGGACCTGATCGAGCAGAATGTCTTTCATGAGGCGGGCGCCGACGGCGTCGACTCCCTCGAACGGCTCATCCATGAGGAAAAGTTCGGGACGGTGGATGAGCGACGCGGCCATGGCGACGCGCTTGCGCATGCCTTTGGAATACTCGGCGATGAGCTGGCGGGGCTGGGCGGTGAGTTCGAAGAGATCGAGCAGTTCGCGGGCGCGCTCCTGCGCTACGGGACGCGCGAGGCCATACATGCGGCCCACGAATTCGAGAAACTCCGCGCCAGTGAGGCGATCGAAGAGCAGCGATTCATCCGGTACGAGACCGATGCGGCGCTTGATTTCGAGCTCGTGGCCCTCCATCGTCATGCCGAGGAGCTCAATCGACCCGGAGGTGGGCGGTATCAGGCCGGTGAGCATGCGGATGGTGGTGGACTTGCCTGCTCCGTTGGGCCCGAGAAATCCGAAGAAGCTGCCGCGGGGGACAGTGAGGCTAAGGCCATCGACAGCGGCCTTGGCTCCGTATAACTTTCGGAGGTCGCGAATCTCAATGGCGGGCTCGGCGTCGGCCATGCAGTTTCATCGTAGGACAGGCTCGTAACGCTGTCCAATTACCAAAAGTGAACTATTTCTGGATGACGAGCGTGCTGGCAAGGATGTCGTGCAGCGCCTGTTTCTTTTCGGTGAAGCCGGCCATGAGATAGCCGATGTTCAAGAATGCGCTGGAAACCCATTTGCCGAAGAAGCGGCCGTTGGCGCGGGCGAAAGAGATGCGCTGGCCGTTGAGATCGGTAACGATGCTTCCCAGCGCCAGTTTGCCGAGAGTGGCCTGGTAGCGGGAGCTCTCCATGACGGTGTGGTAGAGCCAGCTTCCGATGAAGATCAACAGCAGCATGGCAACGATACTGAGCCCGAACATGGCGGCCATCATGCCCTGAAAATCTTCCCCAGGGCTCATGATGATGCCGAAGATCCCGGTGGAGGCGAGCAACGCCACGGCGATGGGCGTGAACACAAAGCCATCGATCACCATGGCTACGAATCTTCTCCAGAAGCCGGAGTAGCGGAAGGTGGGTGCGCGAGTGATGGCGGCTGGAGCAGAATAGGCGGGGGCGGCGATGGGATCGAGAGGGGAGCCACAGCCGGAACAGAATCGGGCGAGATCAGCGTTTGCGGCACCGCAGCGCGTGCAGAACATGGGGAATTCCGGAGCCAGTATACTCCAACCAGTGATAGTCTTAGGTTCATGCGTTTAGCTACCCTGATTCTTATGCTGTCGATCACGTACGCGCAAAGCGGCCCACCGCCGAAGACGAGTTTCGAAGAGCAGCCAGGATTTCTGTTGTCGAATGGAGCGCTGGAACTGACGGTGCTATCAAGGGGCAGCACGTTCGCGAGTGTGGTGCTGGCGGACGATGCGGAGAAGCTCAGCCCGCTGTGGAACCCGATTCGCATAGCGCGCGAAGCTGGAGGGAAGAATGAATTCGGCGGCGGGATGGGACACTTCATCTGCGTGGATGGTTTCGGGGAGGTGTCGCACGAAGAGCAAGCGGCGGGGCTGCCGGGCCACGGCGAGGCGCACCAGGCGGCGTTTGAGGTGAAGTATTACAACAAGGATGGGCGCACCTCGACGCTAACACTCGCGACCAAGCTGCCGCTGACGCAGGAGCTATTTGCGCGCACGGTGCGCATGGTGGATGGTGAAAACGTCATCTACGTGGAGAGTGAACTCGAAAGCTTGCTGGCATTTGACAGGCCAGTGTTCTGGGCGGAGCATGCGACGATCGGGTCGCCGTTCCTGGAGCCGGGTGTAACGGTGGTGGACATGTCGGCGCGGCGCGCGAAAACGCGGCCGTACACGGAGTCGGAAAAAGAGGGTGGATTGCCGCATATCCTTCCTTCGAACAAGGAATTCACGTGGCCTGAGGCGCCAGGGCTGCATACGCGTAAGATCGACGTGCGGGCGGTGCCGGCGGAGCCGAACTCCGGCGACCACACGACTTGTCTGATGGACCCTTCGCGCAAGCTCGTGTTCATCACGGCGCTGCATCCGGGCAAGCGGTTGCTGCTCGGGTACCTGTTCAAGCCGCAGGAATATCCGTGGACGCAGTGCTGGATGTTCTATCCGCCAAATAAGCAGCTGGCGCGGGGGCTGGAGTTTTCCACGCAACCTTTCGATGTGCCGCGGCGGGAGGTGGTGCAGTTGAACACGATGTTCGGCGCACCGGTATTCCGGTGGCTGCCCGCACGGACGAAGATCGAATCGCGCTTTCTGATGTTTTATACGCACACGCCGGAAAACTTTCGCAAAGTGGACGACGTACGGCTGGAGAACGGGAAGATAATTATCGAAGACCACAAGACACATCAGCAGGTGACGCTCGTGGCGTCGCTGCCAATCTGAAGAAAGGTTAGCCGCGGATGGACGCGAATACGCGCGAATTATGAAAAAGCTTCTGGTACTTTCGCTCGTTGCAGTAAGCCTCTGCGCAGAGGAAAAAGTTGATCTCGCCGTCGTGCAGCGCATCAAAACAGAGGCGTTTCAAAACTCCAAGGTGATGGACCACCTGTTCTGGATTACGGACGTGTATGGGCCGCGGCTGACAGGCTCGCCGGGCTTCACGGCGGCGGCGAACTGGGTAGTCAAGCAGCTCAAGGAGTATGGCATCGATGATGCGGCCACGCAGCCGTGGGGCAAATTCGGCCGGAGCTGGCGGCTCACGAAGTTCAGCATTTCGATCCAGGAGCCGGAATACGCGCCGCTGATCGGATTCCCGCTGGCATGGTCGGCGGATACGAAAGGGCCGCTCGTGGCGGAGCCGGTGCTGGCAGAACTCAAGATCACGGACCGCCTGGACGCCAAGAAGACGGAAGAGGAGCTGCAAAAGTACTTTCAGGAACAGAAGGGCAAGCTGAGGGGCAAAATCGTGCTGCTCGAAAAGCCGCGCGATGTGACTCCGGTGACGACGGCGCCGGCTTCGCGCTATTCCGATGCAGACCTGGCGAAGGAGGCGCAAGCGCCTACGCCGGTCGCGCTGCCGCCGTTCGATCTCACGAAGATGATCTTGCCGGAAAAGCGCGAGGACCGGCAAGCACTATTCAATCTGCTGCCGCTCGATGCCGAGGCCAAGATCTGGGAGTACAGCTACGACACCATCACCGATAGAGTGAATCATTTTCTGTCGCAGGAAGGCGCGGTGGCGGCAATTGTCCCGAGCTACAAGGCCGATGCCGGAACCGTGGCCGGTGAGGCGGCGGGCACATACAAGAGTGACCAGCCTATGGCCGGACCACGCATTGCACTGACCGTCGAACATTACAATCGCATCGCGCGGTTGTTGGACAAGAAAGTCCCGGTGAAATTGGAGCTGGAGGTGCGAACCACCAGCGAAGGCGCCACTGGCGAGGGGCTGAACATCATCGCCAACATTCCGGGGTCCAGCAAGCCGGATGAAATCGTCATGATCGGCGCGCATTTCGATTCGTGGATTGGCGGTACGGGGGCGACGGACAACGGCACGGGGAGCGCGGTGATGATCGAGGTGATGCGCATCCTGAAGACTCTGCATCTCAAGCTCGAACGGACCGTCCGGATGGGTTTGTGGAGCGGCGAAGAACAGGGGATTTATGGCTCACGCGCGTACGTGAAGGATAATTTCGGCGACCCCGACACGATGCAGCTGAAACCCGCGCACGCCAAGCTCTCGGGCTATTTCAATGACGATAACGGCACGGGCAAGATTCGCGGCGTCTATTTGCAGGGTAATGACGCCATGCGGCCAGTGTTCGAGGCGTGGCTTGCGCCATTCCACGATCTGGGCGCCACCACCATCACGATTCGAAATACTGGCGGAACGGATCATCTGTCCTTCGACCAGGTGGGCTTGCCGGGATTTCAGTTCATCCAGGATGAGGTGGAGTACGGACCCATCACGCACCACTCGAACATGGACGTGTACGACCACGCGGTGCCGGCGGATCTAATGCAGGCATCGGCGGTGATTGCGTCGATCGTGTATCACGCGGCGAACCGGCCGGAGATGCTGCCGCGCAAGGAACTGCCGCCACCGGTGAAGATGAAGAATTAGCATCCGCTCCTTTTAGTCGCGGCTCGGTATCAGTGGACGTTGCTGAGCCGCGCCCGGAGGAAGCGGTACAAGAATATGGGGAGATATGGCAACCATGCACTCACTAGGAATTGCCCTCTTGTCCTTTGTCGCCCTGTGTGGCGCGGCGCCTCTGCACGTGCACCAGTCAGCCTTCAAGCCAGGCGCGAACGGCCTGCCGCTGGGGTGGAGCGTTTACGGAGCGCGGCCGGAAATCACGCCGAAGACGTTCGTCGATACGACGCGCTACCGCACCGAGCTGGGGTCGCTGGCTATTTCCGGCAATAGCAACGCCGCGGAATACGGCGGGTGGACGTATCTGGCTCCGGAGATTGTCGCGGGCAAATGGTACCGCTTCGTGGCCTACTACCGCTTTGAAGGCTTGCAGGATGAAGCCTTGCAGGTGGTGGCGCGGCTCGATTGGCAACAGGCGGACGGCAAGGTCGCGGGGCGGCCCGACTATCCTTACCAAGTCACTCCCGAGGGCGAATGGACGCGGCTGACATTAGATGCGCCCGCGCCGGAGAAGGCGGCGGCCGTCAAAATCGAACTGTTTCTGCAAAACGCTCCGCAAGCCACACTGTGGTGGGATGATATTTCGCTCGAAGAGATTGCGAATCCGGGGCCACGGAGCGTGATGGTCGCGACAGTGAAATACCATCCGCAGAACACGCATTCCGCGGAAGAAAATGTTCGCCAGTTTGTGGATCTGGTGGATCGCGCGGTGCCGGAGAAGACGGACGTCATCGTGCTGCCGGAAGGCATGACCGTCGCCGGCACGGGCAGGGGTGACGCCGATGTTTCGGAGCCCGTGCCGGGGCCGACCACCGAAAAGCTGGGCGAACTGGCGCGGCGCAAGCACGCGTACATAGTCGGCGGTATTTACGAGCGTGAAGCGCCGGCGGTTTACAACACGGCGGTGCTGATCGATCGCGAGGGCAGATTCATCGGCAAATATCGCAAGGTTTATCTGCCGCGCGAGGAAATAGAAGCCGGCCTGACTCCCGGCAACGATTATCCGGTGTTCCGCACGGACTTCGGCAAGATCGGGATCATGATTTGCTGGGATGTGCAATACGCCGACCCGGCGCGCGCCTTGGCGCTAAAGGGCGCGGAGATGATTCTGATGCCCATCTGGGATGGAAACGCCACGCTGATCAAAGCGCGGGCCATTGAGAACCACGTGTTTCTCGTGAGCTCCACTTATGGCGACAACTCCCTGATTCTCGACCCGGACGGCGAAACGCAGGCAATCGCCAAAGACAGTGGGACGGTGGCGATTGCCAAGATCGACCTGAACAGGCGGTATGACGATCAGTGGTTGGGCAACATGCGCGAGCGGTTCATGAAGGAGCTGCGGCTGGACGTGGGAGTGAAATGAATTCGAGACCTAGGATTTAGGATTTGGCGACGTGAGACCGACGGGTTGATCGCAGCGCGAGCCGAGTCCGAAATCCTAAATCCCAAATCCTGTTCCCATCTCCGCTACATACACTTGCGTGTGCCCCGTGCGGTCACTCGCAAATGCCACCAGCTTTTCGTCCGGCGAAAACGAAGGATGCGGATGGGTCCATTGCGGGCCGTAGACGGAATCGGTCGGCATCTCCATCCAACTGAGTGCGCGCCCGGCGCTGGCACCTGCGGCGGCGGCGAAATCCTCGGCCAGCGCGTATCTTGACTTGCACCATTGCGTGCCTTGACTCGTGGCTTCTGAAAGACAAATGCGGCGGCGCGATCCCATGGCGACGCCGATCAAATGCAAGCCGAGATCGGGATGATTCGTGTCGCATAGCACTTGCGTCCCCGCGCGATTGGGCGTGATGTGCCAGGCGTTGAATTCGGCGATGGTGCGGATCTCGCGCGTGGTCCAGTCCATGGTGCGCAGCGCGCGAGGCCAGACGGTGAACACGAGCTGACCGGTGCGGCCGAGGAAGGTTTCGTGCACTACGAACTCGTCGTTGCCGTGTTGGTATAAGCACTCTAGACCCGTGCCATCGCGGCGCACGCGATGCATGCGCGGGGCAGGATCGCCGGAGAACTCGATCCATTCGGGTTCGAGCGGATGGAACTGCGGGTGGATCACGGTACGCGGAAATGGGATGAGCCGCCATTCCGAGCCGTCGGCGCGCCCGGTTATCAAACCCTGCTGCGGTCCGTGCTTGATGGCGGCGGTGAGCCACTCGCCAGCGCCACCGAGCGAGCACTCGCCCAGTTGCGCGCCGGGGAAATCAACAATGCAGCGCTCTCCGAGTGTCGCGCGGTCGACCTCCCAAATTCCGCCGCCACGCACGAAGAAGACGCGCGCGCCGTCCGGGTGGATCGCCGGCGAGAACGGATGGATAGCCGGTCCATCGGTCAACTGGCGGATTTCGCCATCGGGATACGGAGCGATCTCGAACAACTGCGCGCTGCCGGTGCGGTAAGAAATGAAGATCAGCGCCTGACCATTGGGCGTGAACGAACTTTGTAGGAAGTACGTCGGATGGTTGATTGACGGGTGCGCGGTCAACTGGTGGATGCGCGCGCCAGTTGCGCGGTCAAGGAACGTCGAGTGCTCGGATCGAAAGCGATCGTCCTTCACTGCACGCTCTTGCGAAAGATCAGGATGTGCTGGCGCGGGAGCGTTTCGAGCGTCTTCTCGAAGCGGAAGCCTTCAGGTTCTACTTCGGCGCGGACTTCGGCGACGCTCATCTTGTGTTCGGGACGGATGGGAACGTTCGGGTCCTCTTTGCGGTATTCGAGCAGCACCAGGCGGCCATCGGGCTTGAGCGATTTGCGAATCTTGCGCAGCATCTTCTCGGGCTCAGTGAACTCGTGGTAGACGTCGACAAGCAGCACGAGATCCATGCGGGCGGCTGGGAGCTTGGGATCATCTTCGGCGCCGAGGACGGTCTGGACGTTCGTGAGATGCCTGGTTTCCATGTTCTTGCGCAGCAGGTCGAGCATTTCGGGCTGAATGTCGTTGGCGAAGACTCTGCCGGCCGGGCCCACGCGCTCCGCCAGCCGCCACGTGAAGTAGCCGGCCCCGGCGCCGATATCGGCGACAGTGGCACCGCGCGCGATCACGATGGCGTCGAGTGCGGCATCGGGCGCTTCTTCGGCTTCGCGCTCAGGACGCACCAGCCAATCCGCGCCACCCACGTCCATGACTGGCGCGATATGGCGGCCGGTGATGGGATGCACCTGCTCTGCGCATAAAGCGGCACAGTAGCAGAGCAGCAGGAAGAATGCGCGGGGCATCGTCTCCTATGGTGCCACAGGGAGGTTTTAGGATTGCGAGACCGTGTGCGAGCGGCTGCGTTTGCCGGTGCGGCGGGCGGAGGACTTGGCGGGCGCGTCATCAGAAGCTGCGGGCGCCGTCCCGTACAGGCGCCGGTAGATCGCGGCGTTGCGCAGCACGGCCTGTACATACTCGCGGGTCTCGGTGAAGGGGATGGTCTCGACAAACTCGGCCGGCTCCTGGAACGAGGCCCAGTTCACCCAATCGTCCACGCGCGTCTTGCCGGCGTTATAGGAGGCTAGCGTTTGTTCCCATTTGCCGCCCCACTCGTCGAGCATGGATCGCAAATAGCGCGAGCCCAGTTGCAGATTGGTGGACGGCTGGAACAACATCGACGTGCGGAAGCGGCGTACGCCGTTCTTCTTCGCCATCTGTTTTCCCGTGGCGGGCAGGAGCTGCGTCAGCCCGTAAGCATTTTTGTGCGAGATGGCCTTGGGATTGAATTCCGATTCCTGGCGAATCAGCGCGGCCACAACGTACGGGTCGAGGTTTTGCAGCTTGGCATTCTTCACCAGGTCTTTTTGGTATGGCATGGGGAACAGCAGTTCCCAGAAGCGGCGCGGCATCTGGTCAAAGGGCGTCGCCAGATAGTCGGGCGCGAAGCTTTTCATGTAGCGCAAGCTCTGGAAGGGCGAATCGGCGGTACGTGCCAACTCCATAGCGAGCAGTTGCGGCTGCCCGTCGTGCCGCGCGCCGAAGCGCAGTTCGCCCTCGGCCAGGTCTTGTAACCCTGCGGCGGCGAGCAGATGGGCGCGTTCGATGCGAAGTTTCGTAGCCGCGGTCGGTTCACGTTCAGCGGGCACACGCCGCTCGGGAAACTCAATGCGGGAGAGAGCTTCGACAATCTTAGCCGAGGACTGCGCCGCGACGATCTTCGTATCGGCGAGACGCTCGCTCGCGCGTATCGAGTAGTAGTAATTCGGATAGAGATCGACGATCTTCGTGTAATAGGCCCGCGCGCCGGAGAAATCGTTCTCAGCTTCGCTCAGCCTTCCCAAGAAATACAGCGCCGCGCCGGTCCGTGGTTCGGAAGGATAACGCTCCACCTGCTCGCGCAGCCGTTCGGCGGCATCCCTGCGGCGTTGCACGTAATCTGCCCAGGCCACTTTCCAGTGACAATTGGGCGCCGCGGGGTCGTCGGGAAAAGTCTCGTACGCGGTCTTGAAAAGCGACTCGTACACGTCGGGACGATTCTGCAACAGATAGCAATTGCCGGCTGAGACCAGCGCTTTGAGCCGCCAGGGCGACTGCGGATACTGCTGCGACAGCCGCTTCACCGTAACGAGCATGTCGTCGCCGGCGTTAGTGTGGCGCTGGCATTCCGCGAGGTAGTAAAGGCGCTCGGCGTCGGCTTCGGAATGATCAAGATCGAGAGATTCGAGGTAGCGATAGGCTCCTGCGGCTTCCCCGCGTTGAAAGTCCGCCACGCCGACGCCCACGCGAGCGAGGTCGCGATCGGCGCCCGCCAGCTCGGAAACTAGCGAAGTAAACTCCTGGCGCGCGCGGCCGTATTCGTGTGCAGCCAGCCACCTGTTGCCGCGCTCCAACATCTGGGTAGCGGTGGGCTGCGGATAGGCCGCACCCATCGAGGTCTTCAGCAGCACCAGCGCGGCCGAAGCCCGGTCCGCCGCATCCGTATCGGGATAGCCGAAATATACGCGCTGATAGTAGGTGGCGGCGTTGATCGGATCGGACGCAGCCTCATACGCCATGGCGAGTGTCAAATCCGCATCAGGCTGGGCCAGGGTGTCGTAGTGGTCTCGCAGGACGCGGACCGCTTCGGCAGGGTTCTTCGAGTCGATCAACGCTTTGCCTTGGAGCACGGTGGCGCGGGCCGCAAGCGGCGAAGGAGCGGGCACATCGCGCAAGTGTTCCAGCTCACTCGCGACGCTCGTGTCGTCTTTGGCCTGTATCTGCGTGGCGGCCAAATAGTAGGCGGCGTAATCCGCGATCTTCGGGAGGCGCGCCTGGGCGGCCTTCAGGTTTGAAATGGCGCGGCTATAATCTTTTTGTTCAAACGAAGTGACGCCCAGCGCGAGACGCGCCAGTGACCCATCCTGATCCTTGGCATGGAGTGCGGCGAACCGCTCAAGCTGCGCGCGGCGAGTGACTGATGGCTTGTCGCGATAGGCCCTAACCATTGCGGCGAGGTTCGTTCCGGCCGGCGCCGCAGGCATTCCTGCTACTGCCGCCAGGAAAAATACCGCTGCGGTTTTAGACCAGAGGCCCGGGATAATTCGGACCGAGCATGTTTGCGTCATCATCGGCCAAGCTGCGCACCATTTCCAGGTGCAAGTAATCCACCATCGTGGGAGACACGGTCATGTGCTTCTCCCGAAACTGCTGACGCGCTTCCTCGATCGGCTGTTTCAATGCGCCGTAAATGTCGCGCGCCGACCGGCCGGCGCGGAACGCTTCGGAGGTGGCCAGACGCATCTCCGCCACCTGGACGCGGGCGAAACGCTGCGCCGCCAGGTGCAACTGCTGTTCCTGCCGGGAAAGGTCCCACCATTCTTTGTGCTGCCTGGCGGTATCATTCTCCGGCGTCCGAGCCACCTCAGCGGCGGGCTGCTGCGGCATGTATCCGGAGATTCCAACCAGGTGATCGGGCGGCGGCGGCAACGCCGGAGCCGCAACGCTTGCCGCGGCAGCCGCAACGGCCGGAACTTGCGTCAACGTGTACAGGCGTAATCCCACCACTTCGCACAGCATTTCGAGCGGCGGCGCTTGCACGCGGGCCCCGGCGTAGAAGACACCCACTACCCGCCCACCCACGGCCAAAGGAAACAGGTACACGCGGTCGTCAGGTTTGTGGCTGAACAACCCCACTAGCTTTGATGACACCTCGGCCGGCGTGCTCATGGCGACGACCGGGTCTCGTGTGTCAATGACGGTGTCAAACGCGGCCGCGTCAGAGATCGGGAACGTCAGGGGCGGCAAGTTCGCGGCACCGCCCCCTTCTCCCGCGTTCCCCTGCGCAGGGCGGCGCATGCGCTCGGCGCGCGCCGATTTTTCGTGAATGGAGAAAACGACGGCCTGCCCACAGAACGGGACGGTCACATCCAGCAGAATGGAATACAGATCGTCCACATCAGTCGCCTGCCGGATACGCCGCACCGCTTGATTCAGCTCTTCGGCGAGGGCGCGGCGGTTCTCGCTAACGGCATCGGCCACTGCTCCGCGGACCGTGGCCTCCATAGCCGCGGTGACTCGCGATTCCACTTCGGATTCGACCCCGTGCTCGAGGTCTTCGATCAGACGCGAGAAGTATTCCTCACAAACTCTTCGCCAGGTGGCGGTTGGCGCGGCGGGCGTCATGCAGTACTTTCTGTTTGTATTTTAACAGACCGAGCCGTAACGGGAATTCGCGCGCAACAGTAATATCGAAAGATGGACAAACTATTTTCCGGAAAAGTTGCTGCCGTAACCGGCGGCACACGAGGCATCGGCCGCGCCATCGCCGAGCGGCTACTACGCGAAGGGGCATCGGTCGCCTTCTGCGGACGATCGGCGGGGGCGGTCGAACGCGTCGCTGAAGAACTGAGAAACGCCACGGGTGGAACCGTTTACGGGGAGGCCGCCGACGTATCCAAAATCGAAGACGTGCGGCGCTTCTTCCAAAGTGTGGACGCCAATTTCGGCGCGCTACACGTGTTGATCAACAACGCCGGCATAGGCATATTCCGTCGCACCGCTGAGCTCTCGATAGAGGACTGGCGGCGCATGATCGACCTGAATCTGTCGGGCGTTTTCTACTGTTCACGCGAAGCGTTACAAAGATTTAATAACTGCGGCGGGGGATACATCATCAATATAAGTAGCCTGGCCGGGAAGAACGCCTTCTCGGGAGGCGCGGGTTACAACGCGTCGAAGTTCGGGCTGAACGGATTTAGTGAGGCTCTGATGCTCGATCACCGGTACGACAACGTTCGCGTGAGTTACATCATGCCGGGAAGCGTGGACACCGAGTTTGGAGCTGGCACAGCGGGACAGGCGGACTGGAAAATCGCGCCAGCGGACGTGGCGGAGGTCGTAATGAACCTGCTGCGGATGCCAGAACGGACTTTAGTGAGCCGGATCGAGATGAGGCCTTTAAAACCAAGGAAATAGGGGGGAGACGACATTGGCAAGATAGTTGCTCAATCCCTGGCGTGAGTATTTGGCGCCAAGGGTCTGAGAGGTGGGGAGGCAATATGGTACGGCTAAACAAAAGGCTGGATCCGACACAAACTGGTCAGGATGCCGAAAAACTGAACGCTGACTTGCGGAAGCGCATTGTCGGGCAGGATCAGGCCATCGACCAGATTGTCAATGTCTACCAGATGTATCTGGCGGGCATGAACAGCCCCGGCCGGCCGGTGGGGAACTTTTTGTTTCTTGGACCTACGGGTTCCGGCAAGACCCGTCTAGTGGAAGCCACGGCAGAGAGCCTGGTGGGCGATACCCGCGCCATGATTAAGATTGACTGCGCGGAGTTTCAGCATAGCCACGAAATTGCCAAGCTGATCGGCTCCCCACCCGGATATCTGGGGCATCGCGAGACCCATCCGCTGCTGAGTCAAGAGGTTTTGAATCAGTATCATACGGACAAAATCAAGCTGAGTTTTGTACTGTTTGACGAAATCGAGAAGGCCAGCGATTCGCTTTGGAATCTGCTACTTGGCATCCTGGACAAAGCGACGCTGACGCTGGGCGACAATCGTCGAGTGGACTTCTCTCACACCTTGATTTTCATGACCAGCAACCTCGGCGCTTCCGAAATGGGTTCCATTTTGAGACCCAATTTGGGATTTGCGGCTTCGGAGATCGAAGCGCAGCATCGGGACGGCAAGCTGGACGAAGCCACGACCGAAAAAGTGTCGAGGGCTGGACTCGATGCGGCACGACGCAAATTCACACCGGAATTCATGAACCGGATCGATAAAGTGGTAGTCTTCAAGCCACTAGGGCAGGCCGAACTGAGAAAGATCCTGGGATTGGAACTGGGGATTCTGCAAACGCGGATTTTCAACTCGTCTATGACCACCCCGTTTGTCTTTTCAGTAACGGAAGAGGCCAAGGATTTCCTGCTGCGCGAAGGTACGGACATGAAGTACGGCGCTCGTCATCTGAAACGGGCGATCGATCGCGCCCTCGTGCATCCGATGTCGAACCTCATCGCGACGCAACAAGTGCGGGGCGGCGATTTGATCAAGGTCGATTTCGACCCCGACGACAACCAGCTGACATTCGCGAAGGAAGCCGAAGACATGCCAGCATACGCCATGGCGCAGATGATGGAAGCGTCCACGAGCCTGCCCTTGGGCTCGCTGTCGGCCGGCGCGGTGGCCGAATTGCCACGCGTTGCGGCGCGCGGGCGACGGACACCCGCAGCATAACCTGCAGGATCAGGCTGACGCCCTGCTATAATCGCGCGTGCGTTTGTCTGTTCCCGCTGAAAAACAAGATTCCCGCCTCATGCGCGATATGTTTACCACGATCGCGCCCAAGTATGATTTCATCACGCGCGCGTTTTCCTTCGGCATGGATCGCGGATGGAAACGGAGGGCTGTAGCCTCGGCCGAGCTTCCCACTGGCGCGAGAATCCTGGATCTGGCCTGCGGTACCGGGGATTTCGCCAAGCTGGTGGCGGAGCAGTGCCCGGGCGCGAGGATTGTCGCCGCGGACCTGACGGAGCTCATGCTGCGGCGGGCGAAGATCCCGGGCTGCGCCTGTGCCGACGCGGCGTTTCTGCCTTTCCAGCACAATGCCTTCGATGCGGTGTTTATTGGTTACGGCCTGCGGAATTTCCCGCGCCTCGAAGCGGCGCTGGAGGAAGTCCTTCGCGTCCTGAAGCCGGGAGGAGTGTTGGTCAGCCTGGACTTCTTTTTGCCGAATAGCATTCTTCTTAGGAACCTTTACCTTGGATACCTGTATGCCCAGGGCGCGTGCTGGGGAATCATTTTACACGGGCGCGCCCGCGTTTATACTTACATTCCCGATTCGCTCGGAAGCTTTCTTGCTGCCGGGGCATTTTCTTCACTACTCGAGAACATAGCCTTCACCCGTGTGCGGACGCGAAAGTATCTGATGGGCGGCATCGCGGTACATTGGGCGAGGAAGCGCAAGCCTTAGGACTGCAACAGGAGCCTCAATGAAACCCATGAATCGCCGTTCTCTCATCGCCGGCGCGTTCGCCAGCGCTGGTCTGGCTGCTTTCGACCGGGCCGACGCCGCGGCACAGGAGCGCGCCGGAAACGATGCGCCCATTTCTCCCAAGGACAACCTCAAGATCACCAAGCTTGAAACTTTTCTAGTGAAACCGCGCTGGCTGTTTCTCAAGGTGCACACGAACGCCGGCGTTGTGGGTTTGGGGGAACCGATCACCGAAGGCCGCGCCCTCACGTGCATCGAAGCCGTGAAAGAGATCGAACCATACCTGATTGGCAAAGATCCACGCCGCGTGGCACACCACTGGCAGGCGATCTACCGGCATGCCTTCTATCGCGGGGGGCCCATCCTGACGAGCGCGTTGAGCGGCATCGACCAGGCACTTTGGGATATCAAGGGCAAAGCCCTGGGAGTGCCGATTTACGAATTGCTGGGCGGGCCAATGCGCGAGCGGGTTCGCGTTTACGCACACGGCGACTCGCCCGAAGCTGTGCGGGTAGGTCTGGCTAGAGGTTTTACTGCGTTTAAGACAGGTCCGGCAAAGAAGCGTCCGGCCCGGTACATTGAGACGCCGGCGGCTGTCCAGTATGCCGCCGAGCAATTCGCCGAAATGCGGCGGGTGGCGGGCAACGATGTCGACATCGCGATCGATTTTCACGGCGCCCTCAGCCCGGCCACAGCCAAGCTGCTCATCAAAGCGATCGAGCCGTACCAGCCCATGTTCGTTGAAGAACCCATCAACTGCCAGGAACACGACGTGATGGCCGAAATCGCCCGAGGAACCTTTCTGCCCATCGCCACCGGCGAACGCGTTTTCACAAAATGGGGATTCCGCGAGGTTTTGGAGAAGCGCGCCGCGACCGTATTGCAACCGGACATTTCTCACGCAGGCGGCATCACAGAGGTGCGGCTGATCGCAGGGATGGCGGAAGCCTACTACGCGACGATCGCGCCGCACAACCCACTGGGTCCGATCAATCTCGCCGCTGGCGTGCAAATGGCGGCCTCTATTCCAAACTTTTTGTGCCAGGAGCAAGTATCACTTGGCGAGGGTTATCTCAAGAAACCATTTACGGTGAGAAATGGTTTTCTGGATCTTCCAACGGGTCCGGGCCTGGGCATCGAACTGGACGAAAACGCAATGGCCGACAAGATTGGCCATGACTGGCGGAATCCGGAAGCCTACGACGCCGATGACGGTGCGGCAGTGGATTGGTAGACGATTCCTGGTACCGGCGCTTAAGTTGATAATCTGGACTCATGACCAAAGACCAGATCCTGTCGTTTATCACCGAAATCGGCATTGTGCCGGTGGTGCGCACCGCGACCGCTGAAGGGGCCATCAAGGCAGTGGATGCGATCTATCGCGGAGGGATTCGGGCGGCGGAGATCACCATGACCGTGCCCGGAGCGATCCGCGCGCTCGAGAAGGTGGCCGACCAGTTCGGCGACAAAGTGGTGCTGGGCGCCGGTACCGTGCTGGACCCGGAGACGGCGCGCGCCTGCATGCTGGCCGGGGCGGAGTTTTTCGTCACACCGAGCCTGAAGACGTCAACGATTGAGATTGCAAAGCGTTACTCGAAAGTGATTTGCCCCGGTGCGCTGACACCTACGGAAGTAGTGACCGCGTGGGAGGCAGGGGCGGACATCGTGAAGATCTTCCCGTGCGGTAACGTCGGAGGCGCAAAGTACATCAAGGCATTGAAGGGACCCTTTCCGCAAATCGAAATGATTCCCACTGGCGGCGTGAATCTCGAAACGGCGGGCGAGTTCTTGAAAGCCGGGGCATGCGCGGTGGCGGTAGGCGGTGAGCTAGTGGACGCCAAAAGCGTCAAAGAAGGACGCTTCGACGTGATCGAAGACCGGGCGAGGCAGTACCTGGCGGCGATCAGCCGGGCGCGTTCGGAAATGAAGACCGCCGCATAAGCTGCTAAACTGAACACGCATATGGCGATTAGCAAGGAATTGCTGGAGATCCTGGTCTGTCCGCTTTGCAAGGCGACGGTGGAGCTGAAACCGGACGCGAGCGGGTTGAAGTGTGTCCAGTGTCACCGCGTATATCCGATTCGCGATGACATTCCGGTGATGCTGATCGACGAAGCCCGCATTGAGGAGTAGCAGCGCGCCGGCATGAGTTCTGTCCTCGAACGTCTCCCCAACCAGGGGCGAATCGCGGTGGTCCGGATTCGCTCCATGGGAGACTGCATTCTCACCACGCCTGCGCTCGCCATTCTGAAGCAAGCACGGCCGGACGTGCAAGTCGCCGTCGTGGTTGAGGAGCGTTTTAGGGCCGTTTTCGAGGGGAATCCGGCAGTCAGCGAGATTTTGGAGCCGGATTGGCGGGCGTTGCGCCGATGGCGTCCGGACTTGTGCCTGAACCTCCATGGAGGGGGTTCGAGCGCGAGGATGACTGCGCTTTCCGGGGCGCGGTTTCGCGCGGGGTTCGCGCACTTTCGCTACGCGTGGATTTACAACGTCAAGATCCCCCGGGCGCAAGAGATCCTGGGCGCGGAAGGCAAGGTACACACGGCGGAACATCTGGCGTCGGCGATGTTTTATTTAGGAGCGCCGCGAGTGGAGATACCGCGCGCCGGGTTGTACGCCGAGCCGGCGGGAGTACCCGGCCTCCCGTACGCCGTCATCCATCCGGTGGCGGCGACCGCGGAGAAGACCTGGCCTGCGGAGCGATTTGCGGAAGCGGCTCGGTATTTGGAGAAGTCTTTTGATCTGGCGCCGTTCTTCATCGGGGGCAGTGGCGAAGATCTCTCAGCGTTTAGCGGTTGGCGAACGATCGCCGGGGCGCCTTTGAGCGAGATCAAATCCCTCATTGCGGGCGCGTCGCTGTTCGTGGGAAACGATTCCGGCCCAGCACACATGGCGGCGGCGTTCGGCGTTCCGGTAGTCGTAATTTTCGGGCCGTCTGACCCGGTGGTGTGGGCGCCGTGGCGCACGCAGGGCGAGGTACTGAGGGGAAGCGATGGTATTGCGTCAGTGAGCGTTAACGAAGTGACGGGTGCGTTGGAGCGCCTGTGGGTGCGCGCATGAAGGAACTGTTGCGGCTGCTCGGGTACGCCCGCCGCTACTGGCTGTTTCTGGTCCTATCGGTTGTCCTGATGGCGCTGGTCGGCGCGGCGCATGCCTCTATCGCTCTGCTGATCGGCCCCATTTTCGATTTTGTACTGAACCCCGCGGCGCCTGACAAGCCCGTGCTGCTCTTCACTGTGCCCGTCTTCCGTCATCCCGTGTATCTCAACCAGTTCATGCCGGCTGGAGTGCACAATGTCGCGGTGATGGTCGCGCTCGCGATCCTGGTAGTGTTCGCGGTCAAGGGCGTTTGCGATTACCTGGCGAACTATATGATCAACTACGCCGGGTTTTCGGCGGTCACCGATCTGCGGAACACGGTTTTCGAAAAGGTGCTGCGCCACGGGTCGCAGTTCTTTGAACAGCATTCGACCGGAAGGCTGATGTCGTCGATCATGAACGACATTGAGAAGATCCAAGTTGCGATCTCGCATATTCTAGCGGACCTGCTGCGCCAAAGCTTCGTGGTGTTGTTTCTGTTGTTCGTGGTCTTACGCAAAGATTGGCAACTGGCGGTGGTGAGCCTGGTAGTGATGCCGCTGATCTTAGTGCCGACGGCGCGCCTGGGCCGCCGCATCCGGCGCACCAGCCGCCGCGCGCAAGATCAAGCCGCCGAGGCGAACGAAATTCTCCAGGAAACACTGAGCGGCCACCAGGTAGTGAAGGCATTTGTCGCCGAAGTTTACGAATCGCGGCGTTTTCGCGACGCGACGCGACGCTTGCTGCGCAGCAATCTGCGCTATGTCCGTCAACAGGCGATCTCGTCGCCGCTGATCGAAATGTTCGGCGCGCTGACGATCGTCGGCTTGCTGTGGTATGCACGCACCCAGATCAAAACCAGTGAGCTGACGGCCGGCAACTTCACCAGCTTCGTGATCGCGTTGCTCATGATGTACGAGCCGATGAAGCGGCTCACCGGGATTCACAACATTTTTCAGCAGGCCCTGGGCGCGTCTCAGAAAGTATTCGAGTACCTTGACCACCCGGTGGAGATGCAGGACAAACCGGGAGCCGCCAAGCTCACCCACTTTGAGCATTCGATCGTGTACGACAACGCCGGCTTCTATTACCCAGGTTCGAACGGGTTTCATCTCGAAGGTGTGGAACTGGAAGTGAAAGCGGGCGAGGTAGTAGCGGTGGTGGGGCCGAGCGGAGCCGGAAAATCCACTCTGGCAAATCTCCTGCCTCGGTTCTACGACGTCACTTCTGGCGCCGTACGGATCGATGGCCGCGACGTGCGCGACCTGACGTTGGCCTCGCTCCGGGAAAGGATCGGCCTGGTGGCACAGGATACCTTCCTGTTCAATGACACGGTGGCCAGCAACATTTCTTACGGCCGGCCCGAGATCGGCCTGGAAGCAATACGGCGCGCGGCGCAGAACGCGCTGGCTGACGAATTCATCGAGGCGATGCCCCAGGGTTACGACACGATCATCGGCGAGCGCGGCGTGAAGTTGAGCGGAGGCCAGAGGCAGCGCATTGCGATCGCGCGCGCCTTGTTGAAAAATGCGCCCATCCTCATCCTGGACGAGGCGACCTCCCACCTGGACACAGAATCGGAAATGCTGGTTCAGCGCGCCCTGGCCAACTTGATGGCAGATCGGACCGTCATCGTGATCGCGCATCGCATCTCTACCATCCGGCGAGCCGATAAAATCGTGGTGATGGACCGAGGGCGCATTTCGGAAACGGGAACGCACGCCGATCTGGTCATTAGCGGCGGCATTTATCAGCGGCTTCATGAACTGCAATTCGTCGAAGCCGGAGCGGCGGTGGACTTGTGAGTGTGCGCAGTATGACCGGATTCGCCCAGGTGCGGAAGAGTACGGGCTCGGGTGAGGTCGTGCTGAGCGTAAAGACTGTGAACCATCGCGGCCTGGACATGCACCTCCACTTGCCGCCGGAAATGGACGCGGTCGAAAGCGCGCTCCGCAAGGCAATCAAAAGCCGGTTAGTACGCGGACATCTACAACTCAACGTGACCTGGAACCGGACGGATGGAACGGCGGCCGACGCCAGCCTGAACCGGCCGTTACTGGAAGCCTACGTGGCGGCGTTCGAACAGGCACAACGCGAGTTTCATCTCACCGGAACTCTGGACCTCAACGCGGCATTTCGAGTTCCTGGCATGTTTCGGACGGAGGTTGCAGCGGAACTGGACGAGGAGTTCGCATCTTTCCTGGTGGCGGCGCTCGACGAAGCGCTCGACGCCCTCAACCGTTTCCGCGAGCGCGAGGGCGCTGAAATCGCGGCCGAGATTTCCGGGCGCTGCGTCAATATCCGGCAGTCGGTGGAGCGCATGGAAGAAATCCGCGGGGGCGCCTTGCCAGCTTTCCAGAAGCGCTTGCAGGAGCGGCTGGCGGAACTACTTCGAGGATCGAGCCTGGAGCCGCAACGTCTCGCGCAGGAAGCGGCTCTGCTGGCCGACCGCAGCGACATCAGCGAGGAATTGACGCGGCTCAAGACGCACACCGGTGAACTGGCGCAGCTGATTGGCGCGGGTGGCGAGGTCGGGAAGAAGCTCGATTTTCTGCTGCAAGAAATGAACCGCGAAGCGAACACGATCTTATCGAAAACGGGCGGGCTGGGGGACCTGGGACTTACCATTACGGAGAGAGCGCTCGCTGCAAAGTCGGAAATCGACAAGATTCGCGAGCAATCGCTCAATTTGGAGTAACGCGCTGACTACCGTTTTCATCATCTCGGCGCCGTCGGGGTCGGGAAAATCGACCCTTGTGGCGCGCCTCCTGGCGGAGGTGCCGGGGCTGAAGTTTTCGGTTTCTTACACGACGCGTGCTCCGCGCGGACAGGAGCGCAGCGGCGAGAGCTATCATTTCATCTCCCGCGCTGAATTCGAACAGCGCCTGGCGCGCGATGAGTTTCTGGAGCACGCCGAGGTTTTCGGCAATTATTACGGCACAAATCGCGGCACCTTGGACGAGGCCGTGGCGGAAGGCCGGGACCTGGTACTCGACATTGATGTGCAGGGTGCGGGACAATTAAAGAGAAGGCTTCCGGAAGCGGTCACCATCTTCGTCCTGGCTCCGTCCCGTCAGATTCTGGAGCAGCGGCTCCGTGCGCGAAGTGAAGATGCGGACGCGGTGATTGAACGGCGGTTGCGCGACGCGGCGCAGGAGATCCGGAATTACTGCTTGTACGACTACGTGGTGATCAATAACGAGTTAAATGAATCGGCACAGACTCTGGCGGCTATTGTACGCGCCGAGCGAGTACGCCGTACCAGGATTGAGGATCAGATTCGTCCCATCCTGGCTACGTTTCAGAATAAACTTTGAGAGGTATCATGGCGGAACACAGTCCCAAGAACAATGCCCATTGCACCATCCCAGACGACCCGGAGCAGAGCACTTACCGTTTCATCATCGTCGCTGCCAAGCGCGCACGACAATTGCAAGGCGGGGCGCGGCCCTTCCTGCCCACTTCATCCAAGAAGCCGACGATTATCGCCACTGAGGAAGTGCGGCGCGGCCTGGTGAAATACGAGATTCCCGGACTGACGCCGCCGATCGAAGAACCGGCGCCCGATACGATCTAAGTGCAACCGGCAAGCCGAGACCAAGAAACGCCCCAAGCACCCCGCGTGGTTCTGGGCGTGGCCGGCGGTATCGCGGCATATAAGGCCGCCGAGCTCTGCCGAGCGCTGGTCCAACGCGGTTTTTCGGTTCAGGTGGTGATGACGGAGGCGGCGGGAAAGTTCATCCAGCCGCTCACGTTTGCGGCGTTGACCGGGCGCAAGGTGATTACGAGCCTCTTCTCCTCAGCGAGTTCCGAAGAGACGCTCTCGAACGCGGTAGAGCACATCGGCGTAGCGCAAGAAAACGATCTGCTCGTCGTTGCGCCGGCCACTGCCGACATCCTGGCTAAGTTCGCCCACGGTTTAGCCGACGATTTTCTGAGCACGATGTATTTGGCGTTCACGGGGCCCGTGGTACTGGCGCCGGCCATGAACACCAACATGTGGCAGCACGCAGCCACGCAGGCGAATCTGGGGACGCTAAGGGCCAGGGGCCATAAGATCGTAGAGCCGGAGGATGGATTTCTGGCGTGCGGCATGATCGGACCAGGCCGGCTCGCCGATCCCGAACGAATTGCAGACGCCGTCTCCGAGCAAGTCAACCGTCAGCGCGACCTCAGCGGAGAGACCGTGCTCATCACTGCCGGGCCGACACAGGAACCGCTCGACCCGGTGCGATTCGTTTCCAATCGATCGAGCGGCAAGATGGGCTATGCGCTGGCGGAAGCCGCAGCCGAGCGGGGTGCACACGTCATCCTGATTTCAGGCCCGGTGCATCTGCCGGCACCACACGGCGCCACGGTCGTCCCGGTGAAAACGGCGGATGAGATGCGCGCCAAGGTTTTCGAACATCTGGATGGCGCAACGATGGTAATCAAAGCGGCTGCCGTCGCGGACTTCCATCTTTCCACTGTGCCGCAGCAAAAGATCAAGAAAACCTCGGCCAGGCTATCGCTCGAATTGGATCCCACGCCAGATATTCTCGCCGAGCTGGGACGGGACAAGAGAGATTGGCTACTCATCGGATTCGCCGCCGAGACTGAAAACCTCGAGCGTGAGGCGCGGCGCAAATTGGAAACCAAGAACTGCGACATGATCGTGGCCAATCTCGTAGGTGGGGATGATACCGGCTTTGAATCTGATCAAAACGAGATCGTATTGGTGCTGCGAACCGGAGAGTTTCTCAAGCTGCCTCGCGCCTCCAAGCGCGAACTGGCCGATGAAATTCTGAACCAGGCTCTGGTTCTTCGTCACACACTCGCTGAACCGGCCCATGAACGCTGAGAGACTGCGCGACGTTCTGGAGTTCTACCAGGATCTCGGGTTCACTTCCCTGTATCGCCGGACCGTTCAACTGGAAGCCACCATACCCAAACCCACTACCTCGCGCGAGTCGCAGCCTGACCCCGCTCCTTTTGAGCTGCCGGGTCTCGCGCCGGTTGACGATTCGCTCCAGAAAATCCGCGAGGATATTGGCGATTGCAAACGTTGCCGGCTACACCAGGGCCGCCACACCATCGTGTTCGGCTCCGGAAACGAGCAGGCGAAGCTGGTGTTCGTGGGGGAAGGCCCCGGCGCGGACGAAGACGCGCAGGGACTGCCGTTCGTGGGCCGCGCGGGCCAGTTGCTCACGCAGATGATTGAAGGCACCGCCAAGCGTGAGGGAATTCCGCTCGAACGCAAGGACGTGTACATCTGCAACGTGGTGAAATGCCGGCCGCCGGAGAACCGGACGCCCGAACCGGATGAAATGGAAATCTGCGGACAATTTCTGTTCCGGCAACTCTCCGTCATCCGCCCCAAGGCCATCTGTGCGCTCGGCGCTACAGCGGCGCGCGCTTTGCTTGGACGCAAGGAGGGCGTGACACGGCTGCGTGGGAACTGGTACAAATGGCGCGACCTGCCCCTGATGGTGACGTATCACCCCTCCTACCTGCTGCGCCCGTACAATCAAAACGCGAAGCGCGAGGCGTGGGAGGACCTCAAGAAGGCCCTGCACTTCGTCTACGACTAAGCCGTTACTCCCAGCTTGCATCTTCGGCCAGGAAGCCTTCCTCCGCTGTGCTAGCATCTGGCTTTGCGGCTCAACTCTCCAAACGATACCGGCTGTCGCGAGGTCCTACCCGGGATCTTTCTCATCGTGCTGCCGCTTCCCTTCGCTCTGGGTTCGATCAATGTTTACCTGGTGCGCCTGACAAGTGGTTATCTTCTGGTCGACTGCGGCATGGACACCGAGGAGTGTTTTGAAGCTCTCTGGCTGGCGGTGGCCGCCCAAGGAGCGGCGTGGCACGACATTCAGGAAATCCTCCTGACCCACGTCCACCCGGATCACATGGGTCTGGCGCCGCGGCTCCTCAGGCTAACTGGAGCACGGCTCCTGTTGCATTCGCATGATGCGGAATATCTCGAGGAGCTGGCACAATCAGAACGATATCGCGCATGGGCTGGCGAAGTATTGCGGCGGGCGGGAGTGGCGGCCGAACTGGTCGCCAAGATCGATACGGGCGCCACGGAGATTCACAAGAGCTTCCAACGCCTGCACCCTGATCGACTGCTGGCGGGCGGCGAAAAAATCCACTCTGAAGCCGGGGAACTTGAAGTTCTCTGGACGCCAGGGCACTCGCCCGGCCATGTGTGCTTGTACGGCCCCGAGCGGCGTGTACTGTTTTCCGGAGATCAGATGCTCGAGCTCATTTCTCCAAATATCGGCTGGCACCCGGAGCGCGATCCGTTGAGTGAATATCTCAATTCATTGCAGGAACTTGCTGAACTGGAGATTGATCTCATCCTGCCCTCTCACGGCGCTCCGTTTTCCGGTCATCGTGAGTGGATTCGGCGCACCATCGAACACCACGAGGAACGCTGCAACCGCATTCTTTCTTTGCTCGCCGGTGCGCCGAAAACCGCGGCGACATTGGTCGAGCAACTTTGGGACCGCCCTCTGGAGCCGTTTCATTACCGGTTCGCCGTTTTCGAAGTCTTGGCACACCTGGAGTATTTGGAACGGCAGAACCGCGTGACGCAGGGGGAACAGGATGGCGTTGCATTGTGGCGAGCGAGTTAGGCCGGGCGGCTTAGATTGGACTGCCGTCCGGGGTTCGGAACTGCGCACGGACGAGCGCCATCGCGCCCTCTCGATTCTGAATCTTCGATTCCAATTGTGCATCTTCGACCGCGGCCAGAATTCGGGTGAACGCAGGTCCTGGCTGATAGCCGGCCGCGATCAGGTCCGCCCCGGTGACGAATGGCTCCGGTTTGAGCTGCTCTTCCGGCAGCTCCTGCATGGTTCGCCGCACCAACTCGTAGTTCTCCAGATGGCCGTGACTCGAGACACAGTCCAGCCGGTGCAGTTCGAGATGCTCCGGGAAGTTTTCCAAACGCAGAAAACGCTTCAGAGTGCTGACCTTCATCTGAGGGGCATCCTTAAAGCGCATATGATTGGCAACCAGGGCGGTGACCTGGCGAGTCTCCTCGTTGGAGAAACGCAAGCGGGTCAGAATCGCTCCGGCCATCTCGATACCTTTTTCCACGTGGCCATCGAAGCGGATCCGATCGGCAATGCGAAAGGTTGGCGGTTTGCCAACGTCATGCAACAACGCACCGAGAGCTAGCGTTGCGCTCGGATTCCGTAGGTTTTCGAGCAACAGCAGGGTGTGCGTCCACACGTCGCCTTCGGGGTGATACTCGGGCGGTTGGGCCACTCCTTTCATGGCCGCAATTTCGGGAAGGATATCGGCAAGGAGCCCCGTTTCATCGAGCAATTGGAACCCACGGCGCGCCCCACCCTCGGTGAGGATGCGAACCAACTCATCGCGAATACGCTCGGCAGAAACCGTGAGAATCAGGCTGTGCAAGCGGCGGATCGCGCCGAACGTAACCTGTTCGATCTGGTAGTCCAATCGGGCCGCGAAACGCACGGCGCGCAGCATGCGCAAGTGATCTTCCTGAAAGCGCGCCTCCGGATCGCCGATGGCGCGGATGACACGATGGCGAAGATCCTCGCGGCCACCGACAAAATCCAAAACCTCGCCGCGATCCGGATCGAGCAGCAGCGCGTTTATGGTGAAGTCGCGGCGACGCACATCCTGGCATGGGTCGGTTTCAAAACTCACTCCAGCCGGGTGGCGGCCATCGACGTAAGCATGGTCGCTGCGGAACGTGGCGACCTCCACCTGCGCGGTTTGTTCCCGTACCAGAACCACGCCAAAGTGTGCCCCGACCAAGCCGGAGTTGGGGAACAAAGCCGTGATCTGGTCCGGACGCGTGTCCGTCGCCACGTCGTAGTCCTTGGGCTGGCCGCCGAGCAGAAGATCACGTACGCAGCCACCGACAAAATAAGCCTGATGCCCGCTTGACTTGAGCGTGGTAACGATATGCCGTGCCAATTCGACGGGTTCCATCGCGGTTCGTCCTAACGATCGTATAGAATAGCTGAAATCCCTCTATGAGAATTGCAGGTATTGCCGTGCTTGTGTTGTGTACCTCGACCGCCTGGAGCCAGACGGAGACGGATCTCGAGGACGGCAAAGCGACATTCCGAAGCAATTGCGCGTTCTGCCACGGGCTGACCGGTGGCGGCGGTCGTGGACCCGCGCTGAGCCTGGGGCGTTTTCTGCATGGCTCAACCGATGACGACATCAAAGGTGTCATTTCGAACGGCGTGCCGGGTACCACGATGCCGTCGTTCGATTTCGAAAAAGATGAGCTGGAACATCTGGTGGCCTATGTTCGCAGTCTCTCAGTATCCTCGTCGCACCGCGTTGCGCCGGTCGCCGGCGATCCGCTCCGAGGGCGGCAGGTGTACGAACGCAGCGGGTGCGCGGGCTGTCACCGCATTGGTACGGAGGGCAGCGTGTTTGGGCCGGAGCTGACACGAATCGGGGCGGGCCGTTCAGCGGAGTATATTCGCGAATCCATCCTGAATCCCACAGCCGACATTCCCGAGGACTACACCGGCGTGACCGTCGTAACAAAAGACGGTAAGCGCGTCACAGGAGTGCGTATCAACGAAGACACGTTCACCGTCCAGTTGCGCGACGCGTCACAAAACTTCCGCATGTTCCAGAAGGATGAGGTCCAGCAAGTCATTCCTGAAATGAAATCTTTGATGCCAGCCTACGATTCTCTAACGAGCGAAGACTTGCAGAATCTCCTGGCCTATCTAGACACTTTGCGCGGCGATCTCAGCGCGGGCGCGGGTGTAAGAAGAGAAAAGGGCGTCCGATGAAACGTGCCGCGTGGTGCTGGCTCGCTTTGGCTTCACTGCTTCCCGCGCAAAATGTTACTTATGACCGCCTGGTCCACGCGCTCAGCGAGCAGCAGAACTGGCTGACTTACTGGGGTGACTACAGTGCCGTCCGGCACCGCGACCTGAGCCGGATCAACACATCGAACGTGAAGAACCTGCGGGTCGATTGGATCTACCAGACCGGCCAGTCGGGATCATTTGAAGCCGTGCCGCTGGTTGTGGATGGCGTCATGTACTTGACCGCCGCGAACGGCTACGCGTACGCGCTGGACGGGCGCAGCGGCCGCCAGTTGTGGCTCTACAAGCACGCTTTTCCCCCGGGCCGGAAAGCAACCGGCGTCAACCGCGGCTTTGCCATTCTCGGCGGCCGGCTGTTCATGGTGACGCCCGACGCTAATGTCGTGGCGCTTGACGCTCGCACCGGCCACCTGCTGTGGCAGACGGAAATGGCGCCGTTCAACAACGGGCAATATACGGCGACGCTCGCTCCCATCGTGATCAAGGACAAAGTGATTGTCGGCATCTCCGGTGCGGAGTTCGGTATCCGAGGATTCATCGATGCGTATGATGCTGCCACGGGAAAGCAGGCTTGGCGGTTCTGGACCGTGCCTACCAAAGGTGAACCCGGCGGCGAAACCTGGTTAGGCGACTCCTGGACGCGGGGTGGCGGCTCGACATGGATGACCGGCACTTACGACCCGCAATTGAACACGCTGTATTGGGGCGTCGGCAATCCGGGACCGGATCTATATGGCGAATCACGCAAGGGCGATAACCTGTACACCTGTTCGCTAGTGGCATTGGATCCTGATACCGGAAAGCTGAAGTGGCACTTTCAATTCACTCCCCACGATATGCACGATTGGGATGCCGCGGAGACGCCCATGCTGCTCGATCTGAATTGGAAGGGACGCGAACGCAAGCTGGTGGTGCAGGCGAACCGAAACGCGTTTTTCTACGTCCTGGACCGCGAGACGGGTGAGTTTTTGATGGGTAAGCCGTTCGCGCGACAGAATTGGGCGACGGAATTGGACGCCAAGGGCCGGCCGATTCTCACGAAGAATCCGGGACCTACCCCTGAGGGTACGCGCTTGTGTCCGGGTTTGGCGGGCGGGACAAACTGGATGGCGCCTTCTTATAACCCGCAGACAAAACTCTTTTACTTTGCCGTCCGTGAACAGTGCGATGTCTACTATACAAATCCGCCGGTTTACATTCAGGGGCGTCCCTACTGGGGTAGTGTCTCTCGGGGTGTGACAGAAGAGCCGGAATGGGGCCTCCTGAAAGCGCTCGACCCGCTCACCGGCGAGACAAAATGGGACTTTCGGTACTTTCACGCGCCGTGGGCAGGCACGCTTTCAACCTCCGGCGGATTAATCTTTGCGGGCGATCAAGATGGCTACCTTATGGCGTTCGACGCCCAAACTGGCAAGAACCTCTGGCGCCTGAATACTGGTAATCCGATTGTGAACTCGCCCATGACTTATATGGTAAACGGCCGCCAATACATCACCATGCCGTCCGGATCGGCGGTGCTGACCTTTGCACTTCCCGAGTAGAATAGGCTTTCTTGGTTGTATATGAGCGATAAGGTGCTCTATTCTGTCCACGAGGGCATTGCGCGGATTACTCTCAACCGTCCGGAGAAGTGCAACGCGCTTGACGATGAGATGACCGCCGGCGTCCGGCAAGCCCTGGCTCAAGCCGCCAGAGACGCCGCCGTTCGGGTCGTCGTGATAACCGGCGCGGGCCAAGACTTCTGTTCGGGCGCTGATTTGGCAGCGCTCCAGCGCCTTCAAGAGGCCGGAGCCATGGAAAATCTCGCTAACGCCCGACGCTTGGCGGATCTATTTCTCGATATGCGCCGCCATCCCAGGCCGATCGTTGCCACGGTTCGCGGTCGCGCCCTCGCGGGAGGTTGCGGAGTCGCAACGATCGCGGATATTGTTCTCGCGGCGGAATCTGCGCAATTCGGCTACCCGGAAATCAAGATCGGTTTCGTGCCCGCGATGGTGATGGCGATCTTGCGACGTTCCGTGGCGGAGCGCCGGGCGCTCGAATTGCTGGCGACTGGGGAAATCATTCCAGCTCGCACAGCGCTCGAAATCGGAATGATCAACCGCGTGTATGCGGACGCTACCTTCGAGGCGGACTCGGAGTCTTACATCAAACAACTGGCAGACCGATCCACCTCTGCCATCGCGCTGACTAAGAGCCTGCTCTACCAGATGGATGGCATCTCGTTCGAGGCTGCACTAAGTGCCGGCGTGCAAACCAACGCCATCGCCCGACTAACCGAAGACTACCGTTGCGGCATCGAACAGTTTCTGAGGAAGCCGTGAGGACACCTCCCTGCACGAGAATGTGTCAAACGAACGGTTATGTCGCGCGTCGTAAGTAAAGCCCGTCCTTGACGGGAAACTGGTGCGAATTATATCTTAGGGAACGCCCCGAATGACAGAAGAAGAGTGAGGCTCATGAGTAGCATACCTATCAGGCGTCTTTGGCTGTTACTTCTTGTTCCCATTCTATTCGCCTATGCAGCCCCGCCCTCAGTCGGCGATTGGCCCGATTGGCGGGGGCCCAACCGCGATGGTGTCTCCCGCGAGAAAAACTTACCTGAAAAGTGGTCGCTCTCGGGCCAGAACCTGGCTTGGAAGGCTCCCTACGGCGGCCGATCCGCTCCCATCGTAGTAGGGGACCACCTGTACTTACAGAACTCCGCCGGCGAGGGAGCAAGCCAGCAGGAGCGCGTTATGTGCTTCAACGCTGACACCGGCAAACTGCTCTGGGAGTATCGATTCAACATCTTCCAGAGCGACGTACCGCCTCACCGCGTTGGCTGGGCCTCACCCGCCGCTGATCTGGATACCGGCAACGTTTACGCCTTCGGTGTGAACGGAACGCTGCTCGCTCTTTCTCGGGATGGCAAGTTCCTATGGGAACGGGCGCTCGACGAGGAGTTCGATCTCTTCACGACGCATGGCGGGCGCACTACATCACCCGTAGTGGACGGAAATTTGGTGATCGTCAAGGCAGCGAGCTCTACCTGGGGAACGCAGGGGAATCGCTCGATTCGCTTCATGGCTTTCGACAAGCGCACCGGCGAGACGGTCTGGGTCAGCACGCCGGGCGGACGGCCTTTCGACACCGACTATTCCGCGCCGATCATCGCGCGCATTAACGGAACTCGCCTGTTGATTGCCGGGCTGGGCGATGGTGGAGTACACGCCATCAAAGTCGCCACCGGGGAACCGGTCTGGCATTTTCTGCTGAGTAAGCGTGCCATCAATACCGCACCGGTGCTGAACGGAACCACCGTACTCGCTTCGCATGGCCAGGAAAATCTCGAGGGCAACGAAATGGGTATGCTGGCGGCCATCGACGCGACCGCGAAGGGGAACATCCCAATGAACCAGGCGAAGTGGACGGTCAAAGGTTTCATCGGCGAATTTTCCTCCGGCGTGGTTGACGGTGACCGATATCTTCAAGTGGATAACGGCGCCAATCTATTCGCTTTCGACGCCGTCACGGGCCGTCGGCTCTGGAAACAGAACCTCGGAACCATCCAGAAGGCTTCGCCAGTATTCGGGGATGGCAAGATCTACGTCGGAACCGAAACGGGCAAGTTTTACATCCTGCGGCCGCACGCGGATCATTGCGAGATCCTGAGCGAGGTGGAAATGCCCATCAGCCAGGGGGGGATCTTCAACGAAAAGGTGCCTGAGCCCGTGGTGGCTTCGGCGGCAATTTCGCGTGGGCGCGTCTATTTCGTTTCGAGCGACACGCTTTACGCGATTGGAAAAAAGGCACGTGTTCCGGCAGAGCCCGCGGTCATCGAAGTCGCGCCCCCGCCGCCGGGACAACCTGCGTGGGTCCAGGTGGTTCCCACCGAAGTGGTTTTGACCGCTGGCCAGGCAGCGAGTTTCCGAGCGCGGCTCTTCGATGAACATGGCGAGTTTCTGCGAGAGGAGAAAGCTGTCTGGTCGTTAGACGGCCTAAAAGGGTCGGTCGACGACGGACGGTTCACGACGGCCGCGGGGCCATCAGGTCAAGCCGGCCTGATCAAGGCTACAGTGGGATCGATCACCGGCGAAGCGCGTGTGCGCGTGGTGCCGCCTCTGCCATGGAATGAGACGTTCGATTCCTACCCGGTGAATGGCGTGCCGGCGCATTGGGTGGGCGCAGCCGCCGGCCAATACAAAGTGGTGGAGCTTGACGGCAACAAAGTCCTGGCCAAAGCGCCGAACGAGACGCTGTTCAAACGCATGCGGATCTTCCTCGGTCCGACCGACTGGGCCAACTACACCATCGAAGCCGACGTACGCGCTCCCGAGAAACGGCGCCAGATGGGCGATGCCGGCGTCACCGCACAACGATACACTCTCGTTCTGTTCGGCAACAACCAGCAGCTCGAGTTATATTCCTGGCAGCCGGAAACACAGCGCAACGTAACCGTGCCCTTCTCATGGAACCCGGATACGTGGTACCGCTTGAAGCTGCGAGTTGAAAACACAGCGGACGGCAAAGCGCGCATCCAAGGCAAGGCGTGGCCTGCGGGCGAAAGCGAGCCCAATGCCTGGCTGATCGATCGCATCGATCCGATTCCCAACCGGCAAGGAAGTCCAGGCCTGTTTGGTGATGCGACTTACGGCGTATTCTTTGACAATCTGAAGGTCACGGCAAACCAATGAGCAAGCAACTGATCGCCGCGCTCGTAGCTATCCCGGCCACAACGCTAGTGGTTTGGGCATCAGATCCCAACGCGGGGGGTGACTGGCCCATGTGGGGTGGCACGCCGGACCGCAACATGGTCTCCAGCATGAAAGGCGTTCCCACTACCTGGGATGTCAAGACCAAGAAAAACATCAAATGGATGGCGGAACTTGGTTCGCAGAGTTACGGAAATCCCGTGGTAGCCGACGGCATGGTCTATGTCGGCACCAACAATGAAGGCATCAAGGACCCGAGGGTTAAAGGCGACAAGGGTGTGCTCATGGCCTTCCGCGAGTCTGACGGTGAGTTCCTGTGGCAGGACGCCAACGACAAATTGCCCTCGGGCCGCGCCAACGACTGGCCGTTCCAGGGCGTCTGTTCCTCGCCCCTCGTCGAAGGTGACCGGCTCTACTACGTGAGCAATCGCTGCGAGATCCGGTGCCTGGACACACACGGCGGCGGCGACAAGCATTCCAAGCTGATTTGGAAGTTCGACATGATGGAGGAGGTCGGTTCTCAGCCGCACAACATGTCGAATTCGTCGCCCGTCAGCTACGGCGATCTGATTTACGTCAGCACCGCCAACGGGCAGGATGAGAGTCATTTTCACATTCCTTCGCCGCGCGCCCCAGCGATCATCGCCGTAAACAAGCAGACTGGCAAACTCGCATGGGAAGACAATTCCGTGGGCGATCGGATACTGCACGGCCAGTGGTCCTCGCCAGCGGTGGGGAAGATCGGCGACGTGGTGCAGGTGGTCATGGGCCAGGGCGATGGCTGGGTGCGCGGCTACGATGCTGTCAGCGGCAAGAAGCTTTGGGAGTTCGACATGAATCCTAAGGATTCCGTTTGGCCCAAGACACGCAACGAAGTCATCAGCACGCCGGTCATCTACGACAACAAAGTCTTCATAGCCAACGGGCAGGACCCGGAACACGGGGAGGGCGTCGGCCATCTGTACGCCATCGATGGTACAAAACGCGGCGACATCACCGAAACCGGCCGCATCTGGCACTACGACAAAATTCGGCGATCCATCTCCACAGGCGCTGTTTACAACGGGTTGCTCTTCTACGCGGACTTCAGCGGCTTTCTTCACTGCCTAGACGCGAACACCGGCAAACCCTATTGGGTGCATGACCTCTTAGCGGCAGTGTGGGGCTCGCCCATGGTGATCGATGGCAAGGTTTACCTTGGGGATGAAGACGGCGATGTGGTCGTGCTCGAAGCCAGCAAAGAAAAGAAGCTGATCGCGCAAAGTAACATGGGCAGCTCCGTATACATGACGCCTGTGCCCGCGCACAGCACGCTGTTTATTGGCAATAGGAATCAGCTTTTCGCCATCGCAGAGAAATAGTCGCGGTATGGATGGCGATTCACGCCGATCTCGTCAGCGACAGGCCTGCCTCGTATTTGCAACCGTTGCCGCCTTCGCGTGCCTAGCCGGAGTTCCCCCGTCCCTGCCTGAAAATGCCTGGCCACAATTCCGTGGCAATGCACAGTTGACCGGACTCGCCGTCGCTTCCCTGCCCTCGCCGCTCAAACTCCTGTGGACCTACGATGCTGGGGATTCCATCGAATCCTCCGCTGCCATCGTGGACGGTACGGCCTATGTCGGTTCGGAATCATCGGATCTCGCTGCGCTCGATCTCGACACCGGCAAACTACGCTGGAAATACCGCGTAAATGAGGGCATTGGAGAGTCCTCGCCAGCCGTGCATGATGGCGTGGTCTACGTCGGCGATCTCTCCGGAACTCTTCACGCCGTCAACGTGAGCGATGGGAAGAGCGTCTGGAAGCTCCAGACCGGCGCCGAAATCAAGTCGTCTCCGGTGATCGTGGGGGACCGCCTGCTCGTCGGTTCCTACGACGGCAGTCTCTATTGCGTCAATGCGCGCACGGGCGCTGTCCACTGGAAGTTTCACACCAGCAATTACGTGCACTGCACGCCGGGAGTTGCCGAAGGCCTCGCCTTCATCGCCGGTTGCGATGAGGCGTTCCACGCCATTCGCATCAGTGACGGCAAGGAAATGTTCCGGGTGGCATCTGGCGGCTACAATGCGGCCTCGCCGGCCATCGTCGGGAAAACCGCCTATTTCGGAACATTCAACAACGAAGTGCTTGGCCTCAGTTTGACCAGCCACCGCGTTCTCTGGCGGTACGAACACCCCCAGCGCCATTTTCCGTTTTATTCTTCGGCCGCCGTCGCCGACGGAAAAGTCGTGATCGGCGGCCGCGACAAAATCATCCACTGCCTGAACGCCCGCACGGGTAAGGCGATCTGGACCTTTACCACCGGCGCCCGCGTGGACTCCTCGCCCGCTATCTCCGGCGGCCACGTCTACGTTGGTTCGAACGATGGCCGCCTCTACGTCCTCGACCTGGCGTCAGGAAAGAAAATGGACGAATTCAACGCGGGGGCGCCCCTGTCCGCTTCACCCGCCATCGCGGCTGGAAAACTGGTTATCGGTTCCCAGGACGGCAAATTGTATTGTCTGGGCGAATGAGCGGCGTAGTCACTCCATCAAGTGGTCCTGCTTCGGCTCGGGTAGCCGAAAGCTGGCCAGGAAACCCAACGCGTAAACCAGAAACGCGACAGCGGCCGCGGCATACGCCAACTTCGTTGCGGCGCCGACACCCGGCATCACATTCGCCAGTTGGGTCGTCAGCAACGCGGCCGATGTGCCGATCATGCGGCCCCCAATGTTCGCCGCGAAGCTTTCACCGGTGCCGCGCAAATGTGTGGGATAGACCAGCGGCAGATAATTGCCCCAAAAACTGAACTGCGCAATCGTCACCAGACCCGCGCAGAAGATTCCCCACTTCAACATCTCGAGATCTCGCAGCGCTGGAAACAGAAACACCAGCGGTATCAGCACCAGACCCGGCACTTGGAAAACGCGCAGTAGCGTCCGGCGGCTCACAATCCGCACCGCCAGCAGAGCCAGAATGAAGCGCCCGGCGAGCCCGCCCATCTCCTGAAAGAACTGCACGCTGCTCACCGCCTGCTGCTGCGCCGCGCGCGCCAGATGCGCCACCTGCGGCAATCCCGGCACGATTCCCGGAACCTGCTGTATCGCCCCAAACGCCGCACCGAAACTGCACGCCAGCATCAGCGTTGTAACCCACGTGGTGCTGCGAAACGCCGGTTGAAACAGTTCCGCAAAGCTTGGGCGTTTGAGAGTCCCCGCCGCCTTCTTCTCCCTCCACGTTGGGGATTCCGGCAGAAATGGGCGGATCACGATCAGCGGAATCGCCGGAATCAGGCCTGACATCAGCGTATAACGCCACGCCTCATGGCCGCCCAGTACCGCCGGCAGCGACTTTCCATACGTGACCGCCAGATAGTACGCCCCCGTCACCAATAGACCGCCGATCGAGGACAGTGCCTGCGTGTATCCCAGCACGCGTTCACGCCGATCGCGGTCGGGAAACAATTCCGCCAGCCATGCCACCGCCGCAACGAACTCCACGCACACGCCAATGAATGTCGTGCACCGCAGGAACAGGAGCATTCCGGCCGACGTCGCATAACCCGAGGCCAGCGCCGAAAACGCATAGAGCAGGATGCTCCACACCAGCACCCTCCGCCGGCCAAGACGATCCGTAAGGTACCCGCCGATCAAACCAAAAACGCCACCCGCCACGGCGGGAATGAAAAACAACAGCCCCACCCAGGAGTTGAACTCCGGAGTGCCGGGCCGGAGCTTTCCAATCTCCGCTAACGCTGGCCGCACGATCAGCGGTAGCACCAGCAGCTCATAGCTGTCGAAGATAAATCCGATCGCCGCCACCACGGAAATCGCCCACTCCACTCCAGTCAGGCGGGAAGATCGCGGAGCCTGCGCGGTTTCGGCCATGATGTTCATCCTCTTCTAGTAGACGAGCCGTAACACTTCTGGACTCGCCATAATTGTCTATTTTCTGAAATTCCAAGTAGTATGCCACATAGTTCGAGACTCCAACCACAAGCCCACGGCGACCTGCTAGAATGCGAAAGCTGCGCGGGCGCGACAATCACAGCTTGCCCGCAGATCGCATCGAAGAATATGGACAAGAAGAGGCGACCTATGATCTGGATCATCTTCGCTCTAGGAACTTGTTGAAAAAGCCCGTCGATGTGTAGCCAAGAACGTGTTGGCAGCGTCTAGTTGCTATGCGCGGAGACGAGAAACAGCAAGGCGGGATGTTCAGCTACGTGTCGCTGGAGGAGCGGGTACCACCAGACCACCCGCTGCGGGCGATCCGGCGGTTGGTGGATCAGATTCTGGCGAGGATGTCGAAGCGGTTCGACAAAATGTATGCCGACAATGGCCGGCCGTCGATCCCACCAGAGCGCCTGTTGCGGGCGCTGCTTTTGCCGACGTTCTACTCGATCCGCAGCGAACGGATGCTGATGGAGCAACTCGATTACAACCTGTTGTTCCGATGGTTTGTGGGACTGGAGATGGACGAGCCGGTATGGAATCACGCGGTGTTCAGCAAGAATCGCGAGCGGCTGCTGAATGAGACGGTGGCCCGCGAGTTCTTTAGCGAAGTGCTCGAGCAAGCCAAACCGCATCTGTCGCAGGAGCACTTCACGGTGGACGGGACGATGATCGAAGCCTGGGCCAGTCAGAAGAGCTTCCAACGCAAGGACGGTGGCGACAGCGACAGCCCAGGTAAAGCGAGCTTCCACGGGGACAAGCGCAGCAATGCAACGCACGCCTCGAAGACCGATCCCGATGCGCGGCTATACAAGAAGTCACGCGGCAGCGAAGCCAGGTTGAGCTACCTGGGACACGTGATGGTCGAGAACCGGCACGGATTCATCGTGGAGGCGATGCTGACGCAGGCCGATGGAACAGCGGAGGCGGACGCGGCGATCTTGATGGCAGATGCGATGCGGAAGAAAAGGCGCGGCCAGCGCTTCACATTGGGAGCGGACAAGGCGTATGACAGCCGGGACTTAGTCACGACCTTGCAGGCGATGCACATCACGCCGCACGTCGCGCAAAACAACAAGAATCGGCGCAGCGCCATCGACGGACGGACGACCCGGCACGGCGGCTACGCGATGAGCCAATCGCGGCGTCCGATCATCGAGCGGGCATTTGGGTGGCTGAAAACAGTGGCGGGGATGAGGAAGGTCAAGCTCCGCGGACTGGAAAAAGTGAGTTGGTTATTCCAGTACGCGGTAGCCGCATACAATCTGTGGCGCATCCCGCGACTAAGGCCGGCGGGAGCGTAGTGCAGAGCGGCGGGCGGTGCCGACTGCGCGGCTTGGAGAGCCACCCAAGCATCGCGAGAATGTCCCACCCGCGCGAAAACTCGAGTCGCAATGCCTGCGGACGGGCTATTTCAACAAGTTCCTAGGCGCGGTGCTCGCTTGGGGCACGTACGGGCTGGCACTGCATAAGGGTCAAGTCATGCTCGGCAATAATCCGTTTCGCGCCCTGCTATGCGTGGGCGTCGCGTATTTTCTGATCGGCGTATTGATCCCCGTGGCCAGCCTCTCGACCACTCCGGGCGGCATGGGAGGCTTCACGGCAGCGGGCTCAACTTGGGCGGCGATCGGCGGTGCGATGGGTGCAGTCGGCGCCGTCTGCATCATCTGGGCCTTCAAATCGGGCGGCTTACCTCTCTATGTGATGCCCATCGTTTTCGGAGGCGCGCCGCTGATCAACGTCATTGCTTCCATCCTGACGCATCCGCCGAAAACGGCCCCGCACCCGTTGCTCTATGTCGGGTTCCTACTTACAGCGCTGGGAGCGGGGATGGTGCTGTTCTACAAACCGTCCTAGGGACTCTCGCGACGCGTGCTGTCAGGCGATGAGCAATGCCTGCCTTGCCAGCCGTTCCAGACGCCCTTCGAGCGACTCCGCCGTTACGCCCTCCGCTCCGGTTATGGCAGGCGAGCGCAGGAATGACTGTAAAGCACCGAGAAGCGCCGCGCGATCTCGAGTGCCATCCAGCAACAAAATCAAATAGCGATCCACCACGTCTTCCAGCTCCGCGCTGGTATGCCGAAGAGTAGTGACAATTTCTGCATCTTGCGCTTGCCACCGGGCGAGCGGGCTGGCCGCCGGCCGCTCGCCCACTTTCACTGTAAACAGCGACGGTAGCGTATACACCTCCAGCAATCCGCCGCTGTACGCCCGCAGCAGCATTTCCGCCAGTATCGACGCGCTACCTCCTGCCTCCGCCAACAGTTCAGAAAAATGCATCGATAGCGGCCAGATCTCGCGCAACCGCAGCAGCGCAGATTTCGCCTGCGGGTCATCGGTCCTGAGCGCCGCGCCGCGCGGACCACGAAATTCTTCGAACACGCCCGGCCGGAGATCGGGAGTCGAAGAAACCGTGCTCGCCGACGAAGCGACATACAACGGCATAATTCGCTCCGGCCGCGCTGGACGCTCCAGCACAGTGCCCTCGCGGCAAAGCAGGGTCTGGCGAAAGGGCCTGCCCTTGATGAAGTCGAGGTACTGTTCCTTGCAAATCACATCGCCTTGTGCCAATCGCTGCAACACTTCCGGAATCGGCTCGGCATAGATGTGGTCCTGCATTTCTAGAAAATCCGCCTCTCCGAGGTACTCGAGCCCGTGGCGCCGCGCCTCTGCCACAAACTCGTGGAAGTACAGCGCATGGTTGCAATCGGCCAGATCATCGTGAAAGAGATACCATCCCTCGCTCTCCGCGAGATGAGCTAACTCCTCCGCATAGAAAGTGCGTGCGGGCTCCTCCTCAGAGCGGCACTTATCCAATGTCTCGATGACCTCGATCGCCTGCCGCACGCGATCCATGGGATCTTTGATCCCTCGCACGTGGTAGAGCATCACTTCGCGGAACATTTCGCGGCGATGAAACCCCGGGTACGTGTTGTAACTCACATAAGCAACTCCGCTCGGCGCTAGATTGGCGCGGCAGATGCGCAGCAACCGTTCCCTCACATTAGCTGGAACCCAGGAATACAAGCCGTGCGCAATGATGTAATCGAATTCCCCCAACTCCGGGCCGGCCGCCATCAAATCAAGCTGCCGCAAAGTGATGTTCCGCAATCCAAGAGCACTCACAACAGCACAGCCCTCGTGGATCGCATCCCCTGCCAGATCGATCCCGGTGAACTCGCTCCCCGGCAGCTCGAGTGCCATGGGAATGAGGTTTCCACAATCGCCGCATCCCAACTCGAGGACGCGGCATTCGCCGGGTGCGGCGCCAGCCAATCCAAACAGTCCAGCTACTGTAACTAACCGGTCCGGATGCGTCTGCTTCAGCGGCCGGCCGGGGTAGCGGACCTGGTCGTAGGAGCCAATCACTATCGAGCCGGCCGCTTACCGAGGCAGTAGAGATATTGCGCCGTGCGGAGGAAAATCTGCCCGTCAGAAATCGCCGGTGAGCTGAGCGTGTAATCGTCCAGGTTGTTCTCGGCCAGCAATTCGAATTTCGCCCCCGCGCGAAAGACCGTGGTGACGCCGTCCTCGTTCGTGATATAGACTTTCCCGTCAGCTAGCACTGGCGAGGCGCTGTAGATCCCGTGCTGGATGCGCTGCGGCCCCCACACTTCCTTCCCGGTCCTGGCGTCCAGACACCAGACGATGCCGCGATCGTTGACGATATAAAAGTACGTTCCGTCCGTCACCGGCGTTGGAACGTCAGGACCGTTCTGGAACGCCCACAGCCGGTGCGTCTCGGTGATATCGCCACGCCCGCCCGCGCGAAACGCCTGCAGCGGCCGCACCCGCGTGGGTGTGTAAACCACATCATTGAAGACAACCGGCGATGCGATCACGCGATACGCGGGGTCTTTCTGCGGGTTGAAACCATTTGCTCGCCAAAGCTCCTTTCCAGTGGCGGGATCGTGACCGGTCACGCAGTCGCCGCCGCTCACCACGATCTCGGTCTTATCGCCGTACCGCAGCAGCGCCGGCGTGGTGTAAGCGTCTGGCGATTCGCGCACTGCCTCCGTGGGGCGCTCCACGCGCCACACGGTCTTGCCGGTCCTCTTGTCGATGCGCAGCAGGTAGGAAGGTTCCCGCGTCTTCATACCGTGCAATACCTCCACGTATAGCGCGTCTTCGTAAAGCAGCGGCGACGATGCGTAACCCCAGTTCAGTCCAAACCGGCCGTAGTCTTTCTGTATGTCGCGCGCCCAAAGCTCGTTGCCGGAGAAGTCGAAGCCCTTCACAATGCCGTTTCCGGTCATGATAAAGACATTCGTCCCGTCGGTCACCGGTGAAGGCGAAGACATGTTCTGTTTGTTGATCTTGTAGTTCCCTGCTGTCAGAAATTTCTTCCAGAGCAACGCGCCGCGCGTGCGGTCGATGCACCATAGAAAGAGGTCGTCTTTGTCGGCAACGTTAAGAAAAATACGTTCTCCCCAAATAATCGGGGTTGCACCGCTCCAGCTCGGCAACGCCAGTTTCCAGGTCACGTTCTCGTCGCGGGACCAGCTCGTGGGCAGGTTTCTCTCGCTACTGACACCGTTCATGCTTGGCCCGCGCCACTGCGGCCAGTTCTCTGCGCCTAAACTGCAAATCGCGCCCGTTATGAGACTGATGATCCCGGCGACTCGGTGCATACGCGACCTCCCCGGCGAGTACTCGCAAATTAGCAGAATACTTTTGTTGGTGGCCGAAAGACAAGTTGGCGCCGTACCACAAACACAGGTTAGTGGAGGCCGAGTGCCATGGGCCAGCTGCGATCCCGCGGATACAGGGCCCTCGGTCAACTAAACAAAAGCTACGTCCGGCGCGATGCAGTGCTCGGAATAGGCAACATCGCCATCGCCCTCATTTCGGACCGCGTAACGCATTCCAGGCGCCACTAACAACAAGTCGCCTTGGGTAAAAGGAACCCGCGGTGGCGCGACTCCACACTCAGACGTATCAGCGATGACTACGGTACCGTAGCCGCTAAAAAAACGAAGCAGAGCCGTTCGATGGTCGTCGTGATCCAGCACCGTTTCCTTTCCTCTCCCGATCACATACCGCGCAGCCCGAACAAACGAGTTGCACAACACAGTCCGCTCTCCACCCTGAACCGAAACTGGCTCGACACCCTCTATGTTCCGTTCGCCGAAACCTCTTACAAAGCGATTGTGCGCCGGCGGCGCGATCGCACGCAGTACGGGCTCCGCTGCGGTGCGATTGAAACTTGCGGGAATCTTCTTGCCGAGATTCTGATCGTGCAACCGCTCCACCATGTCCGTAGATACGGTGGCATACTCCTCGAGCACGCAACCCACTACCGTATGAACAATCCCTAACTCTGAGATCGTGAAGACATCGCCTGGCTCCGGCACAAATCGATAGCGGTCATAGGCCTGGTTCGGCTCTCCATCGAGCCAGCGTGCGAAAGAATCTTTCGCGTACACACGCTTCCAGTCATCATAGTCGCAGAGGAAAACGTACCCTCCCGGTTTGACACTCAGAATATGGAACACTTCTAGCTTGTGGACCACATGGCGTTGGAAGCTAAACCCTTCCCGCCCGTTCTGAAGAAATATCGAATAACCTACCGGGGATGCGGCCTTGATCGCATATGACTTGTATTTCAGGACGAAGCCCAGCTCTTTCTGAAACAGCGCAATCTGCCTGGCATCGGCACCGCACACGGGACGGCTCATAATGGCTCGTAAGATGGCCTTTACCATCGCCTCCAGCCGTTCCGTTTGCTCAATCGGCAAGTCCTGGCGAAGAAACTCACGCAAGATAGAAAGACTGCGAAGACCGGAGCCAATTACTTGTTCGGCGCACTTAGTCGATTTAGGGTCGGCTAAGTACTGTTGAACATAGTTGGATAATTCAGCGCGCGTTCCCATGACTCAGCCTTTCAGGGAATTGGAACGTCCTCCGCACGCCGCCGCATAGATGCGAACGACCTTCCGAATTCGATGGTGGATTACACCTACTGGGTCACTATTGATTCTACCGGCCCGGACAGCATCGTACTCTTCCGGACAATACTGGCTCAGCAACGTTAACGGAGCAGGAGAGGCAGAGAGGTTTGCTATCAGCAGATTGAGTTCTTGCTGCACGGAAGGGTCGGGCCAATAATAGCGGCAGCGATCGCTATAACTATAGCGGCGCGCAAAGCTAAGTTCCCGTTCTTCGCCGTGGTAGTAAGGCCGCCAGTGCTCTGGATGGCTCAGCATCGCCCGTTCGAGAGCTTCGGGCACTTTAGAGACCGACGCCCCCCGCTGCTTGCCCAGCCACTCACGCTCGACCTCGCCCAATGCAAAAACTGCCTCGCGAAAAGCGAATGTCAGCCAGGGGCCAACCTTCAATATGGCAAAGTGATCCTCGACCATTTCGCGAAGCGCGTGGGAAGGCTGATAGTCGGTGGAATGCGCTTCGTATACGAGTCTCGACGCCGGGAGGCACTTACTCAGCGACTCGGCCTTCCTTCGATCGTACTCGAAAACAGAAACGTCGCCGAACTCCACTCCGGGCTGCACGACGAGCCCGACTACTCTCTCCCACGCTTTGTCCAGCCCGAGCTTCAAGAACGCCAAGCGAAAACTTTCGAGTGTTCTGCGCGCATCCTCCACGCGAGTTACTGCCGGAGGCATGCCGGCTTCCTGCTCGCCTCCCGGAATAGGAACCTCCGTGCCAATGATGTACACAGGAGCCGGCGAGCCATCCCCTAACTCAGTTCGCGTCTTCTCAGCAACCCGGCAAAGAGTCGCGGCGCGTGCTGCCACGATTTCATCGGACAGTGCCTGCTTCGGCGCATCGTCGGCGCAAGCCATGCTGGCATCTAAATGAATTTTGCTGTAGCACGCCAACACGCAGGCTTTGACCAGTTCGCAAGCCTTGCCGAGCGCGCTCTCCGCGGGCTCTTTGCGCCACGGGTAGGGCCCCAAATGGTCGCTGCCCAACAGAATGCGCTCCGCTGGAAATCCCGTGCGCTGCGCAATCGAACCGACGAAAGCCTTGAACTGGTCCGGGGTCAGGCCCGTGTAACCGCCGAATTGATTTACCTGATTCGAAGTCGATTCGATGCACAGAAGCGACTCGTCTTCGAGCGCCTGGCGCATCGCCGCCTCAAGCACCCAGGAGTTCGCGGAGCACACCGAGTACACGCCCACCGCTTCATGGCCGCGGTTGCGGTCCACCACAGTCCCCAGCCACCTGCCTGCCCGTTCCATCGGAGTCAGCGGCCTCCTTCAAACGCGCCAGTACCCCCAACGGCGCTCACTGCGCGCGCTCCCGCGGCTGCACCGGCACGCGCGGATTCCTCAATCGAGCCGCCCTTGAAATAGCACGCCAAAAAACCCGCGTCGAAACTGTCGCCTGCGCCCGTCGTGTCCACCACCCGCGCTTTGATGGCCGGAACGCGGAATTGCCTTCCTTCCGCGCATATCAGTGCGCCATCCGCTCCCAACTTGACCACCGCCACGCGCACCAGCTTACCGAGTTCCGCGGCGGCGCGCTCTACATCGCGGCATTGCGTCAGACGAAGCGCTTCAGTTTCATTCGGGAAAAATATGTCCGTAAATTTCAAAACCCCGCGAATTCCCGAATCCCACTTTTCGGCGGGATCATAGTTGCAGTCGAGCGACGTCGTCAGCCCCAATTTCCGCGCTCGACGAAACATGGCCGCGGCTCCAGGATGCAGGTTTTCCAATAGAAAATAGGCGCCCACGTGCAGATGGCGGGCCCTGCTCAGGACGGCATCGGTAACATCGCGCGCGCGCAGCATGGCGATGCTGCCCGTGTAAGTCACCCCTGCGCGTTTGGAACCGTTCTGGCACCAGATGGTCAGCCCTGTCTTGATCTTCGGCCGCCGCTGGAGAGCGCGCGTATCCACGTCAGCCCACTGCAACCGCTGCTCAACGAAGCTGCCAAAAAAATCGTCTCCCAGCACACCGGCAAATCCGACTCGCGCGCCTAGCCGCGCCAGATTGAACGCGAAGATCGAGCTGGAGCCGCCCAGCACGAGACTCATGTCCTTGGCCAGCTTCTCCTTCTCGAATTCCAGGCGTGTGATGCCGTCTACCATCAGGTCGGCGCATGCATCACCCGCCACGAGACAGTCCAGCGGGCGGTTAGTTTTCATGAATGCGAACTCCCTGAACGACGCGGTTAATCACGCCGCCGGGACTCGGATTGTCCGGGTTCAGCCCAGCCTGCAAACTGAGATGGTAGGCCAGAAGCTGCGGGAACACGATTTCGAACGGCGTCCGCAGTTCGTCTGCCAACTCCGGCGCCATCGCGGGCACGGCCTCCGCGAACGCCGGCGGCGCAGATTCCTCAGGTGCGATCACGATAATTCGCCCAAGCTTCTTTTGATGAAGCTCCGTGAGCAAATCCTCTTCGTAGCGCCGCCGTAACGGGTCCACGGAGAGTATGCTGAGCACTAAAGTGTCGGGGCGAAGGAAACTCATGGGCCCGTGCCGCAACCCGAGATGGGTCTCGGCCATCACGGGCGCGCGGCCCGCGTTCATTTCCAGCATTTTCAACGATGCTTCTTGAGCCCAACCCATCATCGGCGCGGACGCCAGAACTACCACGCGGCTCACTCCAGCGCCAGCCAGCGCCCGAGCCTTTTCTTCGAGCGCCGCAAGACTCCTCGTTACGCGATCGCACACCTTCGCAAGGACCGCGCTGATCTCGCCTGCGTGCCGCAGACACATTCCCGCCAGCGCCAGGTTGGAGAACGAGCTGGTCATAGCGAGGCTGCGGTCGTTCGTTCTGGGATCGAGGATGATGGCCGTCACTCCCGGGAACTTCGCCAACTGCCCTTCCGCATTGCAAGTGATGGCCAGATGCCGGACCTTCGGAAACAGCCGCTGCATCCTGCGCACCACGGCAACGCTCTCCGGGCTGTCACCCGACCGCGCTACGGAAACAAGAACCGTGTCGGGACCGAATGGGGGCTTAGCATCTACGAGAAGATCCGTAGTCGGGATGGCCGCGTCCGCGGGGAAACCCGCCTGGCTGGCCGTACCTGCGTACGCGGAACTGCCCGCGCCTGTGAATACGCACGCAAGATCAGGCGAGAACCAATCGCAACGCTTGATACCGCGCGCGACGCGATCGAACGTATCGGGCCACAACTCCGGCTGCTGCAAGATCTCTGCGCGCGTGAGACGTCCAAGAGTCTCTGCGCTTTCTGATTCTGTAAGAATTTCGCTGCTCACTGGTTTCCTGAAAAAATTCCGTATCTGAAAAAAGTGTATCAGACCCGGACGGCCAAGACGCCGGCACTCAGAGGCAGCGGAACCCCCGATTGGCGGTGTCCTGTTAGAAGGACAGTATACTGGATACGTTACGATGACTCGCCGCGATCTCATCCTGCGAACGCCGGCCTTCGCCTTGCCCGGAATCGGGCCACTGCTCCGGGCTGCCGGCGGCGACGTTCTCGATGTCGCTTACGCCGGGTCCATGGCGTCGGTGATGGAAGGACCGATCAAGCAGGCCGCTGCGGCGCAATTGAATCTTTCCATCCAGGGCCGCGCCCAGGGAGCCAGCGGCTTGGCTCAACTGATCGTCAGCAATAGCATACAACCGGATGTTTTCATCTCCGTGACTCCCAATCCCATGAAGACGGTACTCTCAGCCGGGCTCGCGCCGGCTGCGGTTCCCATCGCGCACACCGAAATGGTGATCGCTTACTGCCCGAACGGCCGCTTCGCCACGAGGTTTCAGGCGTCAGGTAAGTCAAATGCCGAGTCGTGGTGGAGAATCCTCCAGGAGCCCGGCCTCCGGTTCGGCCGCACCGACCCCGTCACCGATCCGCAAGGCCGCAACATCATCTTCGTCATGCAACTGGCCGCCCGGCTGTATAATCAACCCGATCTCGTGCAGCGGATACTCGGTGCGGACATCAACCCGGAGCAGATCTTTACTGAGCCCTCCGTGCAAGCGCGGTTGCAGAGCGGGCAACTGGACGCCGCATCGGCGTACAAAATTCAGCCGGCGCCATTCCACTTGCCTTATGTCGCCCTCCCGGCAGAAATCAATTTGGGTAGCGCCACCTCCTCTGCTTACGCCGGTGCCAGCCTCACGATCAACGGCAAGACCTATCATCCTGAGCCGCTCGTATACTACGCAGCCGCGTTGAAGAACGCATCACACCCCGCGGCCGCCCGGCGGTTTATCGAGTGGCTGCGCGGAAGCTCGGCCCAGGAAATCTTGGGCCGCTTCCAGTACGACCCGCCCGGTGACGCCAAAGAACTGGACGCCAAGTGATGCCTCGTTGGATTCGCCGCGGCGGTATCGTGTCTTTCGCCCTCGCGCTCTTGTATCCGCTCACTGGATTGTTTTCCCGGGTGGGCCCCTGGCGTTGGGATACGGACGTCGCCAGTCCCACTCTCGCATCGATTCGCGTTTCGCTCATCTGGACCGCTGCTGCCATGTTGATCGTGGTGCTGGCCGGTACTCCGGTCGCGATGTACGTAGCGCGCACCACGCCGAAAGAACGCCTCTGGTGGCAGAGCATTTTCATTCTCTCGATTCTGCTGCCGCCGCTCGCGTTGGGCATCCTTCTCTCCATGGCCTTTGGTCCCAGCGGCTGGATCGGCCGTTGGCTGGATCACGCCGGCATTCGGATGAGCAACAGCGCTCTGGCGTTCGTGGTTACGCAGGTCTATGTCAGCATTGGCTACTATATTCTGGGTGCCATTGCCGCATTCGGTTCGATTCCGCCGATGCTGGAGAAGCAGGCCGCGCTGTTGGGCCAGCCGCCGTGGAAAGTGTTCTGGCGCGTGAGCTTTCCCCTGGCCCGTCTCGGTCTTGCCGTTGCCTTCAGCGTGGCCTGGGTCCGTGCCCTGGGAGAGTTTGGAGCTGTGGTCGTCACCGCTTACTACCCTTCGGGAATGCCAGTGCAACTGTGGGTCAACCTGCAAAGCTTCGGCCTTCCCGCCGTCATGCCACTGCTTCTCGTTTTTCTCGTTACCGCTTTGCCGCTTCCGTGGGTGGCCCATCTCTTGGCGCAACGGCCGCATGCTTGACGCCCGCATTCTAAAACGGCGGCGCGACTTCACCGTCGATGTTCACCTGAAGATCGAACCCGCCGGTTCGCTGGGACTCTTCGGCGCATCAGCCACCGGCAAGAGCACCGTTCTTTCGTGCATCGCCGGCATCGAGCGGCCCGATGCTGGCCTCATCCGCTTCGGCGGCCTCCAATTATTCCCGCCGCCGCTACCCTTGCACTTGCGTCCCATCGGCTACCTCACGCAGGAGCCGAATCTTTTCCCGCACCTCACCGTCGCGCAAAACATCGCATTCGGGTTGGGACACCAGCCCACGGCGAAGCAGAACGGTTGGCTCGCGGATCTGCGCAAGAGTTTGGGACTGGCCGACGTCTGGAGCGCCCCCGCCGCCCGCATTTCCGGCGGTCAAGCGCGGCGCGTCGCTCTCGCCCGCATGCTGGCGCGCCGCCCGTCGCTCGTACTGCTTGACGAGCCGTTCACCGGCCTCGATCGCCAGCTCGTTCGCGAACTAATCGAAGGCCTGCTCATCTGGAAAAGCAACATCGGCTTCACCATGATCGTGGTCGATCACCAGGCGCACGTTCTCGAGCGGTTGTCCCCGTATGTCGCTGTGCTTGAGCGCGGCCAGGTGATCCAGCAGGGCACGTGGGAGGGAGTGCACGCGGCGCCCGTGACCGGTCTTCTCAAGAAACTGCTCGATCCCCTGTAGGATGATCCCGGCGTCACCGGCCTACGGAACTTTCACCACCTCGAGCTTCTGCAACATGCGAATCCATCGAGCTGGCCGCTTGTCCTGCGGTGCGATGATTCGCAACGGGCCTTGGCCCTCCGTCAGCGGTTTCCCGTTCCTCGCGAACGCGACGATGACCTGGGAATCCGTGAACCCCGGGTCCAGCTCCGCAAGCGCGAAAATCACTCGATACCCGTCCTTGGCCTCGGCCAGGAGATAGCTCACCATGGTGGGTCCGCGCATCTTCTCTCCCGTCGCCGCGCCCGCCGACTTCAACAGTTCCGCCAGCAACACCCCTTCGTACGTCGCCGCGCTTCCATCGTGATCCTTCACGGCGACACTCACATGCGGCATTTTCTCGATATCGGCCATCTGCAATTGACGCGGCCTCTCAACGGCTCCGCCGATAGTGAGACTCGCGGGCGCAGGCGCCTGCGCAAGAGCTGACGCGCATAGCCATCCCAGCACGGCAGCCGTCACCAACATTCGTGCGAAGTTTTTCATCAAGCTCATGCCACCTGCTTTCCCGCTCCGCTGATATCGTAGCCTCCCAAGCCTTCCATCTCTCGCCGAAAAGCGCTCCGGTTTAGCGTGTCCAGCATCAGTTGAATAGCTGGTAATGCAACGTGCGGCTTGCGAATCACCAGATCGTATCGCTCGCTAACCAGCGGCACGAAATCCAGTCCGAACACCCGGGCTGCGGCGCGCGTGGCCACGCAGCCATCCACCTGCCCCGTGCGCACCTGCCACGCTGCCGGAAGGTGGCCGTATGCCACCTGCCCGTAACCCGCCACCTTCGAGGCAGCGATCCCCAGCCGCTTCAAGCTCGAGTCCAGCAGACCCCGGCTCCCTGATCCCGGCTCCCGATTCACCAACGTCACGCCCTTCCGCGCAAAATCACCGATCTCGTGAATCGATTTCGGATTCCCCTTGGCCACCACAATTCCTTCTTCCCACACCGCAAACGTAATCACTGCGGCCGCCCCCCGCGGAAACAGCTTGCGCACCTGCGGCAGGTTGGATTCCCCGGTGGCTTCGTCGCGCAGGTGCGAACCGGCCACGTGCACGCACCCATCACGCAGCAGCTCGAGCGATTGCGAACTGTTGCGATGCGCCAACACCAGTTCCACATCCGCCTTCCGCAGATGCCTGGCCAGCACCGACATCGCCGGATCGCAACCCGCCATCAAAAGCCGGTGGCCGAACTCCCCTTCCCCGCGAAACAACTGCACATGGGCTTTGCGCGGCTCCGTCCCCTTCCCGCCCACATCCATGACCACCGCGTCCGCTGGCGGCAAATGCCACGCCACCGGCGACGCAGAGACACCCATGGTGCGCTTGTCCACCCGGCAGAGTTGCACCGGCAACCCTGGCTCCACCGCATGGCCGCCTGGCAGCAAGTCCACTTCCTGCGTTACCGCCGGCGCCGGAGACACGTCATCGAGGTGAAACAGCTCCTCCACGGAAACCTCGAGCGCATGCGCCAGACGCAGCGCCACCGCCGTGTTTGGCACATACGCTCCCGCCTCGATAGCGTAGATCGTCTGGCGCGTGATGCCCGCTTCGGCCGCCAGTTCCGCGGCTCCGTAGCCCCGTGCTTGGCGAACTTCCGACAACCGGTTCTGCACGCTCACAACTCACCTCGGCGTTGATATTCCATAGATGACACTGTCTATTCCAGTTTACACGGCCTACCAGTCTCTGCTACTATTCCTGTTTACACGACGAAGGATTTTAAACAAGACAATGCGACACATCCGACGCCACTCCTCTTTTATCTTCTTCCTCGCCTGCTCCGCTCTGCACGCGCAGGACGGTTTCTTTAGCAATTGGTTCGACCGCTCCGATCAGGCGAAAGCCGATCAGCCGCGTTGGATGACGCCTCTCGCCACCGTGACCCCCAGGCTAGAGCAAGAGTTTCGCACCGATTTCCTCGTCGAACAAATGGCCACCGGGCACGATCTCGCCAATTACGATGGCGGCAAGGGCCTCGAGCTGATCCCCAACGAGCGCGTGGAATTGCTCTTCAATCTCCCGCCCTATCTTGATCACAATAACCCGAAGATCCACGACGGCCCGGGCGACGTTTCATTCGTTGGCAAGTATCGCCTTCTCTCTGCCAATGAGGAAGCCGGGAACTATATCCTCACTGTCTTCTTCGGCGCCAGCGTTCCCACCGGCACCTACAAAAACGGAGCCAAAGCTAGCGTCCTCACCCCGACCATCGCCGGCGGAAAAGGATGGGGCAGATTCGACGTGCAAAGCACATTCGGTGCCGGCTTGCCAATCAGTCAAGAAAACACCATTGGACACGCACTCGCTTGGAACACGGCGTTCCAATATCACGTGACGCCAAAGTTATGGCCTGAAGTCGAGGTCAATTCCACCTTTTGGAAAGACGGCGAATACAACGGCAAGAAACAGACGTTCGTGACTCCTGGAATCATATTCGGGCGATTTAAGCTCCATGGTCACCTGGTGATGGCTTTAGGTGGGGGTTTCCAGATCGCCACCACGCAGTACCACCAGTACAATCATGCCGTGGTGTTCACGGTGCGCTTCCCATTCTGATAAGCGCGCCAGCTTCGCAGCTTGCTCCGACACTTTGTAACAATTCCGGTGATGGATTTCCGAGTGGCATGCACGTATAATCGAGTCCGATCCCCCGAAAGTGGTGCTAAATGTCATCGCCTTCGATCACCGGGGCGGGTGCCATCCTCGCCATCATTCTCTGTTCACCGCTGGCAGCGGCTACAGATCCGGATCGAGATTTCTCCGGTGTATGGATTCTGGACGAACGCGCGAGCGACCTGCGCAATCTGCCTTTCAGCCCTGGCGCACTATTGAACATCACGCAGCAAGAGACCGTCATCCAGCGTTCGGAATCTGACCAACAGGGTAATTCCACGGCCGTGTGGGTCTACCGTACCGATGGGTTTGCGAGTAAATTCCAGGTTCAAGACTGTCGCATGAACAGTCTGACTAAATGGGAAGGATCTGCTCTAATCACCAACACACTCGTAACTGGCCCCCAGAATTACAGCATGACGGAGCGCTGGCGACTATCCCGCGATCACAATGTTTTGACCATCCGGCGCCAGATCCAGCGGCCCTCGGGAGAAACCGAAGCGACGCTCGTCTACCGCAACCGCGCCGCCAAAGAGGCCGTAGTCACCAAACCGCCGGATGCGCCCGGTACCCCGGCTTTCGCCCCCCGCACAGCCGAGGCCCCTGCCGAAATCGTCGTGCCGGCCGGAACCAAGATTCCTTTGTCTCTGCTGAACAGTCTCAACACCAAGCACGCTTCCGAAGGAGATCGTGTCTACCTCCAGACCTCCTTCCCGATCGTGATTCAGGGCCGAATAATCATCCCACGCGGAAGTTATGTCACGGGCACGGTGAGCGAAGTCAAAAGCGCCGGCCGGGTCAAGGGAAAGGCCGAGATATTTCTCCGGTTCGATTCGCTCACTCTACCCAACGGTGTCACACGCGATTTTCGTGCCCGGTTGGGCGGCGCCGACGCAGATGCCGGCGAGTTGGACCGTAAGGAAGGAAAAATTACCGGTGAGGGAAACAAGGGCGGCGATGCCAGGCGCGTCGCCGAAACCACCGCTGCCGGGGCGGGTGTCGGCGGCATTGCAGGGAGCGCCGCCGGTCACGCCGGCATGGGCGTAGGCATCGGTGCGGCCGCGGGCGCTGCTGCCGGCCTGGCTTCCATCCTCGTGTCCCGTGGTCCTGATGTTGTCCTGCCCAAAGGCACCTCGTTCGAAATGGTTCTCGACCGCCCTGTGCAGTACAAACCTGGCGAGCTAGGACTCTAGAAGTCTGTCAGTTCTTTCTCCATCATCGCCACCCGCACCGCGTTCAGCACCGCCGCCAAGTCGATCAACTCTTGCGCCATGGCCCCCGCGATCGGCGGCAAGTAACCCGCCGCCGCCGCGATCATTCCCACCAAGCTGAGCGCCATCCCGCCCACCGCGCTCTGCAAAGCAATCTTTCGCATTCTGCGCCCGATGTGCATGAGTTCATCGACTTTCACCAGCGACGGCTCGAGCACCACGGCGTCCGCCGCCTCCGCCGTAATGTCGCTGTCCTTGCCGAACGCCACCCCCACCGTCGCCGTCATCATCGCCGGCGCATCGTTGATCCCGTCGCCTACGTACAACGTGCGCGCCCGCGCGCTCTCCTGCCGCACGATGGCCACTTTCTCTTCCGGGCTCTTTCCCGCGTGCATTTCCGCGATGCCCAATATGCCCGCGAAGTACCGCACCTCATTCTCCCGATCTCCCGAAAGCAGGATCACCTTCCCCGCCCTGTGCCTCGGCGAGAGATGTTGCACGAACGAGTGGCTCTCAGCCCTCGGCTCATCGTGAAACCGCAGCGCCGCGGCGTACTGGTCGTCAAGGAACACTAGGCACTCCAGACCCTCCGCGGCTGGTGGCAATTCCGGCGGAAACTCGGCCAGCTTTGCCCGCCCGGTGATCCGGACGGTTTTCCCGCCCGCGTTTCCGCGCAACCCCTCGCCCGGCTTCTCGCTCGCTAGGTCCACGGACTCCAGCGCCAACCCCGCCTCCTGCGCCGCCCTCACAATGGCTCCCGCCAGCGGATGCCGCGAATAACTTTCCAGGCTCGCCGCCGCTACCAGCACCTGCTCTGATGAGAAACCGGGCGCGCAAATCACGTCCGTGAGCGTTGGCCGTCCGTAAGTGAGGGTCCCGGTTTTGTCGAAGATGATCGTGCGGCAAGTATCGATCTGCTCCAGCATCGCTGGATTCTTGATCACGATCCCCCGCCGCGCCGCCAGCGAAATTCCGCCGATCACCGCCACCGGAATCGCGATCAGCAGCGGACACGGCGTCGCGATCACCATCACCGCGAGAAACCGGTTCGAATCGCCGCTCCCGAGCCAGCCCGCGAGCGCTACCGCGACCGCGAGCGGTGTGTACCACGCGCCAATCCGGTCCCCTACGCGCCGCAGATGTGTGCGGTTCTGCTCGGATGCGCGCATCACCTGCATGATCTTGGCGTAACGGGAATCAACCGGTAGTCGCGACGCCACAATCGCAATCACCGCTTCTCCATTTACCGCACCCGACAACACCTCCGACCCCGGCGTCTTGGAAATTTCGAACGGTTCGCCGGTCAGGTAGGATTCATCCATCGAGCCGTGGCCCGATACCACTGTGCCGTCCACCGGACAGATCTCATGCGGAAGAACGATCAACGTCTCACCGATCGCGATCTCGCTCAAGTCAATGTCCGTCACTCCCGTCGCTGTCTTGCGGTGCGCGACGGTGGGCATGCGCCGGGCCAGTGCGTCGAGCACCGCCGACGCGCGCCGCGTGGCGTAATGCTCGAGCGCCGCGCCGCCCGAAAGCATCAGCACCACGATGGCCCCCACTAAGTACTCGCCCAGCAGCACCGCCGTAATCACCGAGATCCCCGCCAGCAGGTCCGACCCGAATTCCCGCGCCAGGAGCTTCTCCCCCAGATCGATCATCAGCGGCACTCCGCCCGCGACCAGCGTCACGTAGAGCGGAATCGACCATACCCCGGAAGAAGTGTGCCAGGCAAACCGCAGGGCTAGGCTCAGAAAGATACACGCCGCCGCCAGCGCGGCGATGTAAACTTCTTTCGGAAATGACAGGTGAAATCGCGCGATGCCCGGCTCTGGTTGTGCAGGCATCGCCTTACGCGACGGTGGGCGCGGCGGTGTGTACGTGCAGATCGATGCTGGGCGCGTGGCTGAGGGTGTTGTGGATGAGGCAGGCCTTTACCGCCCGCAACAAGCTGTCGTGGTGCTTAGGATCGATGTCCGGCGCCTCAACTTCCACCACAAAAGAAGCCAGCCGCGCCGGCTGCGTTGCCTTCTCCGCCGAAACACGCACCGTCAGCTTACCCGCATTCAGCCCCCGTGTCTCGAGGTATTGTGCGGCGTAGTAGCCCGCGCACGTGCCCAGGGAGGAAAGCAGCAACTCGGGCGGAGTCATGCCCTTGTCCGATCCTTGGTTCTCCACCGGTTGATCGCAGATCACGCGGTGGCCCCTCGCCTCGGCTTCAAATTTCAGGTTTCCGAGATACCGGACCGTGGCTTCCATATCCCCTCCTAATAAACGTTCGCGGCTCGGAGCCACATCGCTGCGCCTCGCGAGCCGCGAACCTAGTTGGAGCACTTGGACCCGCTAGTGCATTCCGGCGGCCAAACTACTAACCGGCTGCATTCGCACGGAGTAACGATAGTGGACTGCGGAAAATCACGCAGTTGCCGGATTCCCGCCTGGGCTGCTACACACTGGCGACCGGGCACGGCGATTGCCGGATGATTGCGTAGGCATTTGCCCGCAGCCGCCCGAACATGCCGTCGAGTTCACTCCGGCCGATGACGGTCAGGTGCGCGTCGAACCGTTCCGCGGTCGACGCCACCACGTCAGCCGGATTTCCGGCTTCGATCACCACTGCCGCGGTCTGCATCCCTGCCGTCAGTTCACTGAGCCGTTCGCGGATACGCTCTTCCACAGTCGTCCGCCATTCCGGATCGAACATCTCGTCGAAATGGCTCTCCCCGAGCGGCGTGGCATGCGCCACCACCAGCTCGGCGTGGAATTCCTGCGCCATCTGGTTCGCCCACGCCAAGACCTTGGCGCTCTGCGGGCCCATATCCACGGCGCAGACAATCTTAGTGGGCCGGACCGCTTCGAGTTCCCCGGCTTCTTCCATGTGCACGCTGGTCAGAACCGGGCAGTCGGCGTCGTGCAGCACTTTGGCCGTCACCGACCCCAGCAAAAACCGCCGGAACGGTCCATAGCCGCGGGTCGGCATTACGATCAGGTTTACCTCTTCGGCATGGGCATATTCCACAATCTTCCGCGCCGGGTCTCCTTCGAGCACAACCCGGTTCACCTTTTGGCCAATTAGTTCGTCAGCCAGAAACTCTTCCAACTCCTTGCGGCCTTCCGGCACGCGTTCGGTAAAAGTCTCCGCCATTACCACGCCGCCAAACTCGAACCCGCCCATTTCGTAAGGAATAGAAGGCAGTATGTGCATCAGCACTAATTCGCAATGAAAATGGCAGGCGAGATTTCGCGCATAGCGTACGGCCGCAACGCAACGGTCGGAGAAATCCACCGGAACCAGAATCTTGGCTAGTGGCAGCATAGTGGGCCCCTTCATCTGGTGCCGATGCAACGCGCACACCAATCCGATGTGGTTGTATTTCCTTCAGTTAGCCGCCCGATCCCCGGGGCATTGGGTCAAAAGACGCATCCGGATAGGGGCGACACACGCCTCCGGGTTCGGTTGATAGCCGGTCGGAAAACCTGTAGAATTGCCTTTAGTTTCAAGAAAAAGCTGACGAAACGAACCTTGCTTGCGCATCGCCCTTTTGCAAATTAATCCGACAGTCGGCGATCTGGCAGGAAACGCGGCACTAATTACCGCCGCCGCGCGGGAAGCCCAACGCCAGGGGGCAGATTTGTCGCTCACCCCGGAGTTGGCGCTCATGGGTTACCTGCCACGCGACCTCCTGATGAGCCACGGCTTTGTGAAACGCAGTTGCGAGACGCTGCATTCCATGGCACGCGAACTGGCCGAGGCGCCGCCAGTGCTGGTCGGGGTGGCGACTGCCAATCCCGCCGAAATGGGCCAGCCTCTGTTCAATAGCGCCGTACTGCTCGATAAGGGCAGCGTGGGGCCTTCGTTCCACAAGACTCTGTTGCCTACTTACGATGTTTTCGACGAAGACCGTTACTTCGAACCATCCCACGAGCCGCAGATTCTGGAGCTGAACGGACACCGTATCGGTTTGAGTATCTGCGAGGATGTCTGGAACGACCGTGATTTCTGGCAGCGCCCGCGCTACCATCAGGACCCGGTCACGTCGCTCGCGGAAGCCGGCGCGCAAACCATTCTGAATCTTTCCGCGTCACCGTTCGTCGTGGGCAAGCAACTCCTGCGGGAAAAGATGCTGGGCCATAGCGCACGCCGCCATGGGACTCCGATCGTCTATGTAAATCAAGCCGGCGGGAATGATGACCTGATCTTCGACGGCCGCAGCTGCGCGTTTGACGCCGAGGGCCGGCTGATCGCGCGCGGCAAGCCGTTTGCGCAGGACATCGTCATCGTCGACCTCGAAACCAGCCGGGGAACGATCGCCGAAGATGATTTCCAGCCCGAAGCCGAGATCTGGCACGCCTTGGTCTTGGGGGTGCGCGACTATGCGGGTAAGACCGGTTTCAAGAACGTGCTGCTGGGGCTCTCGGGCGGTATCGATTCCGCGCTGACGGCGGCCATTGCCACCGAAGCCATGGGCCGGGACAACGTGTTGGGTGTGCTGATGCCCTCACCCTATTCGAGCGCCGGCAGCGTGGACGATTCGGTTGTGCTCGCCAAGAATCTCGGCATCCGGACCCTCACCCTGCCGATCGCGCAGATCATGACTTCTTACGAAGCCACGCTGCACGAGGCCTTTGCCGGCCGGGCCGCGGACGTCACCGAAGAAAACATCCAATCGCGCATCCGCGGAAATCTTTTGATGGCGCTCTCGAACAAGTACGGGGCGCTGCTGCTGACCACGGGAAACAAGTCCGAACTTTCGGTGGGCTACTGCACACTCTACGGCGATATGTCGGGCGGCCTGGCTGTGATCGCCGATCTGCCCAAGATGATGGTCTACCGCGTCTCCCGCTGGCGCAACGAGCGCCGGCCTGATATACCCGAAGCGGTGCTGACCAAGGCGCCGTCGGCCGAATTGCGGCCCAACCAGACGGATCAGGATTTGCTGCCGCCTTATGAGATACTCGATGAAATCCTCGAACGCCACGTCGAGGGAAGCGAATCTGAAGAAGAAATTCTGGAGCATGGCTATGACGCCGGGACGGTGCGGCGCGTGCTGCGTATGGTCCGGAATGCGGAGTTTAAGCGTAAGCAGGCCGCGCCAGGGCTGAAAGTCACATCGCGGGCCTTCGGAACAGGCTGGCGCATGCCGATCGCTCGCAAACAGTGAGCAAATCATGAGACTGTCCATCATCGGACTGGGGAAATTGGGTGCACCGATGGCCGCTGTCTTCGCGGAGAAGGGCCATACGGTGATCGGGGTCGACATCAGCCCCGGCTATGTGAACGCCTTGAATCAGGGCCGCGCTCCTGTCAACGAGCCCGGCCTGGACGAGTTGATCCACAAGAATCGCGAGCGCCTCTCGGCTACCTCGGATTGCGCCGAAGCCGTCGCCGCGAGTGACGTTACCTTTATCATCGTGCCGACACCTTCCGAAGCCGATGGGGGGTTCTCGCTGCGCTACGTGCTCGCAGCCGGAGAGTCGATCGGGCACGCGCTTCGCGCGAAGAGCAGCTATCACGTGGTGGTGCTTTCGAGCACCGTGATGCCGGGCTCGACTGCGGGTAGCCTGCTGCCGGTGCTGGAGCGCGTGAGCGGCAAGCGCTGCGGCCAGGATTTCGGCCTGTGCTACAACCCGGAGTTCATTGCCCTCGGCAGCGTGATCCACGACATGTTGAGTCCCGACATGGTGCTCATCGGCGAGTTTGACCAGCGCTCCGGCGACATTCTCGAACACCTCCATGCCGGTGTTTGCGAAAGCCACCCAACCATCGCGCGTATGAACTTCGTCAACGCCGAGCTGACCAAGTTGTCGGTCAACACGTTCGTCACCACCAAGATTTCCTACGCCAATATGCTGGCGCAGGTTTGTGAAACGCTGCCCGGCGCGGACGTGGCCGTGGTATCGCACGCGCTAGGCGCGGACAGCCGCATCGGCACGAAATACCTGAAGGGTGCTCTGGGCTATGGCGGGCCCTGCTTTCCGCGCGACAACGTGGCGTTCACGGCGCTCGCACGGCGCCATGGTGTGCCGGCGCCGCTGGCGGAAGCGACTGACGCATTGAACCGGCGCCAGGTGCCGCGTTTGGCGGAGATGATTCTGGACCGCTTGCCAGTGGGGGGTACGGCGGGAGTCGCCGGGCTCTCCTATAAACAGGATACGGACGTCATCGAAGAGTCGCAGGGTTTGCTCTTGGCGAAATATCTGCTCGCGCGGGACGTGAACCTGGTGGTGTACGATCCCGCCGCCATGGACAACGCGCGTGCGGTGCTGATTGGGCGGGTGCGTTTCGCGCCATCGCTCGAAGACTGCGCGCGCGAAGCCGACGTGCTTGCGATCACGACTCCCTGGCGCGAGTTCGAGACCTTGTGCGCCGAAGTGATGCGCCCGCTCAACGGACGCGTGAAAACCGTGATCGACTGCTGGCGCATTCTACCGCGCGCCGCTTTCGAGGCGGTTGGCGAATACGTAACGCTGGGCCTTGGCTCCACCAGCGAAACGACGCCGGGCGCAGCCGAAGAGCAGTCGTTGAAGGTGCAGATGCAAGCGCGTGGAGACTGAATGTTATGAAGGACAGCCGTAGAGTCCTGGTGACCGGCGCTGGCGGGTTCATCGGACATCATTTAGTCACATACCTGAAGCGGAACGGCTATTGGGTGCGTGGAGTAGATCTGAAGGCGCCCGAATACCAGGCGACCGACGCGGACGAGTTCGAACTGCTCGACCTGCGGCGCTGGGATAACTGCCTGCAAGCCACGCGCGGCATCGATGAAGTCTACGCGCTCGCGGCGGACATGGGAGGGATGGGGTTTATCTCCTGCCATCATGCGCAGATTCTCTCGAACAACTCGCTTATCAATCTGCACACACTGGAAGCGGCGCGCGTGAACGGAGTGCGGCGCTACCTGTACACGTCGTCGGCTTGCGTCTATCCCGAGTTCAAACAGACCGAAGCCAACGTCGTGCCGCTCAAGGAATCCGACGCCTACCCGGCGCAGCCGCAGGACGCCTACGGCTGGGAGAAGCTGGTTACCGAACGCCTGTGCACGCACTACCGCGAGGATTACGGCATCGAGACCCGCGTGGTGCGGTTCCACAACATTTTCGGACCGCATGGAACCTGGGAGGGTGGCCGCGAAAAAGCGCCCGCCGCCATGTCCCGCAAAGTGGCGGTGGCAAAACTGACGGGAAATCCCGTGATCGAAATCTGGGGCGACGGCGAGCAGACACGCTCCTTCTGCTTCATCGACGATTGCGTCAGGGGTATCGACCGGCTGATGCGCTCGGATTTCCACGATCCCCTCAACCTGGGGCAAGACCGCATGGTGACCATCAACGAGCTGGCGGAAATGGTGGCCGAGATCGCCGGCGTGCGCATTGTGAAGAAGCACGTGCCGGGCCCCCTGGGCGTGCGCGGCCGAAATTCGGACAACACGCTGGTACGCCAGGTGCTTGGCTGGGAACCGGAGATTTCGCTCGAACAGGGCCTCGCGCGAACCTACACCTGGATCGAGCAGCAGGTGCGGGAGAAGATGCAGGCATTGGCAAAGCCCGTCGCGGTGTAAGGCTACACTCGGGCGATCGCGATTCGCCCACTAACCTCGAAATTCATGAATACACTCGACGATGTGAGCCTGGTCGTCTTCCGCGAGGCTGTTAAAGAACGGTAAGCGGATCAGGCGTTCGCTCAACTGCTCGGTCACCGGGCAGTAGGGTTCGCGCGCGGCGCAGATTCTCCCCATTTCCGAGAGGTGCAGCGGCTGATAATGAAACACGCTGAGAATGCCGTGGCGCTTCAAGTGGGCGATGAGCGCATCACGTATCGCGGCCGATGGCATCAGCATGTAGAACATGTGGTACGGCTGCTCGCAGTGCGCGGGAACCCTGGGCAGGCAGACGCCCGCCCCGCGCGCCCACCCCGATAGATGGTTCGCATAGAAGTTCCAGATGCGCCGTCGCACGCTCTGTATGGTTTCCCGATTCTCCAATTGCGCGTACAGAAACGCTGCCAGGATGTCGGAAGGCAGGAAGCTCGACCCCACGTCCACCCACGTGTATTTATCCACCTGCCCGCGGAAGAAGCGGCTGCGATTGGTACCCTTCTCGCGCAGGATCTCGGCGCGCTCGATGAGCGCGGGGTCGTTGATCAGCAGCGCGCCGCCCTCGCCGCAACTGATGTTCTTGGTCTCGTGAAAACTGAGGGCCGCCAGAGCGCCGAACGTACCCAGCTTCCTGCCGCGAAATTGGCCGAATAATCCGTGCGCGTTGTCCTCCACTACCGGAATGTCAAAACAACCGGCCATGTTGAGAATCGAATCCATCTCGCAGCCCACACCGGCGTAATGTACCGGGACAATAGCGCGAGTGTTCGGCCCGATCGCCAACGCGAGTTGGGACGCATCCAGATTCAAGGTGTCCGGCCGAATGTCAATGAAGACGGGCCGCGCGCCACGTAGCACAAAAGCATTCACCGTGGAGACGAAGGTGAACGATGGCACGATGACCTCATCGCCGGGCCGGATATTCAGCAGCAGCGCCGAGAGTTCCAACGCGTCGGTGCAGGACGTCGTGAGCAGAACTTTGGGGACGCCCAGGATATCTTCCAGCAACTTCTGGCATTTGCGCGTGAACGGCCCGTCACCCGACACCTGGCCGTTCTCGATCGCCTGGCGGATGTAGTCGTATTCTTTCCCGGCCGTGAATGGCCGATTGAAGGGAATCCTGGCGGTGGCGGTCTGGATCAGGCGCATGCCACGCTCGCTTTCGGTTTCGCCGCACAAAGCCAGTAGTGGTGATAGATGGAATAACGTTCTTCGTGCTCGATATCAAAGTACTGGCCGACCGCGGAGCGCAACGCGCCGGCACGCCGCGGATAGCTGCCGCGGTCGTATTTCCACAACAAACTGCTAACAGCCGATTTGTCGACTCGGATGGGATCAAGAAAGATGAGCTTGCCGCGGCAGACCCTCGCCATCTCGCGAAGAGTCATTCCCAGTTGTTCGTCCGTCAGATGGTGCGACATCGCCACGCACACCGCAACGTCGACGCTCTTGTCGCGCAGGCCGATGCAATCGGCCTCACCGAGCAGCGCTCGTGGCGACGCGGACTTGCCGCGAAATCCGCTCAGCTTTTGGGGATCGTTGTCGAACCAAATGTATGCCGTCTCGGGTGGAACTATGCGGGCCAGTTCACCCGTGCCCGCCCCTACATCCAGCAGCGTGTTGCCGCCGCACTGCGCGACCAGCGGCGCCAGGTGCGCATAGTTCCGGTCACGCCCGGCGAGCTTTTGCACCAGGTCATAAACCCAGGGGATGGCAACAATCCGATGAAGAATCCGCGTCAGCACGCCTCGTCTTCCTTGTCCGGGAACTCGCGCCAATAGTGAAACCAGAGCTGTATCGCGGTGGTGAGGAACCCGCATTGTTGATACAACCGCAGTGCGGCGATATTGCTCCCTTGTGTTGCGACGGTCACCTCCTGCACCTCGCGCTCCTGGAACCAGCGCAGGGCGTGCCGCACCAACTTCGCGCCCAGGCCCGTATTTCTTGCGTTCTCGCCGATTCCCACGAGGCCAATCTCGCCGCGGCCATCCCCCTTCAAATGACAGGACACGTATCCTGCCGGGCGGGACTCGTGCTCGGCCACCAGCACCACATCGGCACAGCCGTGGCAGTTCCGAGTGATCCAGATGCGATACAGTTCGTCGCACAGATCCCGCGGAAAACAGCCGTCACGATAGAAGCGCGAATCAGTGTGGCTGTGCGTGGCAATCTCGCGAATCACGGGAATGTCCGCGACATCCACCTCGCGCACGCCATCGTCCTGCCACATCCCGCCGTGAGAGGTAAGAAGCCGCGCCACCAGCGTGACGCGCATGTCCACCAGGTGAAAGCCGTTGCGCTCCGCGATCTGCGTGGTGGCCGGTTCGGAGTCGGCCAGGAAGTAGACGCAGTGAATGGATTCCTCGCGCACGGCACGCAGGACCTCGGCGATTTTTTGCCGGTCCATGCGATGGCCGATGACCCGCGCAATGCGCACGCCGAAGAACTTGGAGTCCCAATCGAGAATCTCGCAGGCCGCGGGCGTGCACCTAACGGCCTCCGCCAGACGGCTGATGGATTCCGTGGTCATGGCCGGACCTCAACCGTTCGGCTCGCGGGCGAGACCGCGGTGTACGCGCCGGCAAAACCACGCACGGCATAGGGCGGACGGTCCATCATGCGGAAATGCATGCGCGCCAGATACTCTCCGATGATGCCCAGCGCGAATAGCTGGGCTCCCGAGAAAATCGCGATCACGGAAGCCAGAAACGCAAAGCCCGGCACCACGCCGCCGTAGATCGCATAGCGGGCCAGGACAAATGCCAGCACCGCCAGGCCGAACAGCGTGAAGGCAAAGCCGATCACGCTGGCGCATTGCAGAGGCAGGGCGCTGAAGCCAGTCATCATATTCATGGCGTGGCGCACGAGCTTGCGAAAGGTATAGTTGGAGGCGCCAATGCGCCGGGGATCATGCTGCACGCGCACGGCCGCGAAGCGCGTCGTGGCCCAGCTCAACAGCACGTCGATCGAAACGAACGGGCCGCGGTAACTTTCAAAAGCGTCGCGCAGCGTAGTGCGAAAGGCGCGGAAGGCACTCACCTTGCGGGCGGTTTCGGCGCCCATGGTGCTCTGTAGCGCCAGCTTGGTGATGCGCGAGGCGACATCGCGCATGAGCCCGTGCTGCTCGTGTTCCGGCGTGCCATAGACCACATCGAAACCCTGCTCTAGCTTGTCCAGCAGTTCGGGAATCTCTTCCGGTGGATGCTGTAGGTCGTCATCCATGGTGATCACCACACCGAAACGAGCCACCCGGATTCCGCACAACAGCGCGTTGTGCTGCCCGAAATTCCGCATGAGATTGATGCCGGATATCCAGCGGTAGCGAGCCGAGAGCTGGCAGATCACTTCCCAGCTTCCGTCCCGGCTGCCGTCGTTCACCAGGATCAGCTCATAGTCGTCGTCTCGCGACTGGAGTATCGGGGCTAAACGGCGTGCTAGTTCTTCCAGGCTGTGTTCGCTGTTGTACACCGGTACAACCACGGAAACCGGCATAGCCTATTCTTGCTTCGGAGCTTGCTGAAAATCATCGTTGTCTTTGGATAGCGCGGGGATCTTGCGGGGACTCTCTAGTCTGGGGGGCCGCTAACCAGGCGGCCCCGAAAATTGAAGGAGTAAAACCAACTGCTGACAGGACTAATTTCGCGCGAAACGCATTTTCCGGCAAGAGATCTTTCGGCAGGGGCCTGTTATTTCGAGAATATCTTTTGATCCGAGGCCGTGGCCTTAGCTGCCCGTCCCACCTGGAACTCATTGCCCAGACGCTCGATAGCGACGCGCACAAGCTGGCTGCGGGTGCGTGCGCCGAGCTTCGTGAACAGGCGTTGAATGGTGCTCTTCACTGCGCTCTCGGAGGTTTCCAGACCGCCGGCAATCTCTTTGTTGGTCTGCCCCTCGAAGATACCCCGCAGTACCGTCTGCTCCAGATTGGTTAGTATGACTGTCGCGTCTGCCTGCTCCTCCGGAAGATCGCTACCGGCGGGCTCGTGTTCCGTTATCACCGCCGTTAACCGCCGCGCCCCGGAAAAGGTGTAAGTCGAGAAACAAGCGTTCGCGGTAAACGTTTCCCCATTTTTCCGTTGCGCGCTGCACTCCATGGTTGTTCGGAACACCTGGGCGCCATGGTCCGAAGGCACCTGGGCCAGCGCCGGTAAGTAGCCCGCGATGTTCTCGCCCAACAGCGCGTCCTTCTCCGCGCCCAGTAGCCGGCTGGCGGCGTCGTTGGCCTGCATGATCTTGCCCGTGCTATCCAAAGTTAGGATCGCCGCCGAGCTGGTTTCGACGAGCACCCGTAACTGTTCTTCGGAATCCTGCAACAGCCGGTCCCGCGCCTGTATCTCCACTAGCTGCTCGCGCACTTTTTGAAAATTCGCCAGGACCCCCCGCACCAGCCAGCCAGCCGCGGTATAAGAGCCCCACGCCAGAAAGAGCCTCGGGAGGAAGTAGACGTGGTCGTACGGCCCCAAGGCGTCCCGCAAAACCGCGCAAATGGCCGCTGTAACCGCGATCTGCCACTGCCCGTAACAGCTCGCCACCAGAAATACGGGGAAGAAATAAAGAAAGCTGAAAGACATCTCCCTCGCGACTTTCCAGTCGAGAAGGGCGATGATCGCGATCATCACGGCAGCAATGGCCACGACCCGGGAACGCCTGTAAGCTAAGACTGATTCGGTGATCCGCATTCCTGTTCCATGTTAAACCTGCGGACGGCCCTCGCGAAACTCGCAATCCCCTTAGAATTTATCCGGGCGCCGAATACGAACCCAGGATCGTGCCTCGGCTCAATGCGCAGTTGGCGGCTCGAGAGCCAGAAATGTGACCCCGTAACTCGCCAGGTCAACGTGAAGGTGCATGTCCCCTTGCTTGAGCTTCCTGGCTGGAATTGGCTTCAACCGGATGTTCTCGTCATCGCTCGAAGCCGTGGCGTCGAGCACAACCTGTCTCAGGGTGAGATCCGAGGAAGCACCCTCCACCATCAAGTCTGCTTGCGTTGGCGTCGTCGAATAGTTCCAAAGAAGCACGTTGTAAACGAGTAGATTGGGATCCCAAGTCGCGAGGCCGTGTACCGCCGCGTCGTTTGAATCCAAACGAATCCTCTCGCCTGTCAGTCGCGCCAGCAGCTTGAAAGCGAAGTACGAGGGCCGCACGCGATTCTGAAAGTCTAACAGTCCGTCCCATTGCGTTGCGCGGTTCCACCAGCGAGCCATGAGCCCGGCGCCGGCAGGCGACATGAACTGGGCAAAGCGTTCACGGTCCACGTGGTAGTCACGGATGTGGTAGTAGCACGAGTAATCGAGGCCCGCGGCCTTCATCTGGTACACGGCCTCCGTGAGAAAGCAGGGCTGGAACCGCGGGTCCGTTGGCGGATCGGTCAGCGCCATGTTCCACTCGTCGAGGATGGTTTCGGGGTGCAGCGAAGGATACCTGGCGAGCAACTCCTTCACACCATCGATCGTCGCGCGGATGCGCACCGGGTCACTGTTGTAAATGTGCCAGGAAACGAAGTGCAGCGGAGCCCTGCCGGCACTGCAAAACGCGAGCAGCGCGGGTAAAATCGGCGAACGCCAACCAGCCAGCGCCGGCCCGCCCACGCGCGCGTCAGGATCGGCGCGCAGGATGGCTGCCGCGGTGTGCTGATAGTAGCGCGTGTAGTTTTCCGGCGTGAACAAGTATGGGCAGCCACCGTCCTCGCCGATGTCCGGTTCATTCGCCACTTCCCAGTAGCGAATTCCTGATCCCCGCCCCTTGTAGTGGCGCACCAGGTTGTAAATGAGCTGTTCCCAGTCTGTGTAGCTCGCCGGATCGACTATCTTTTCGTTGATGATCGGGTACAGAACTTTCGGTTTGAAGTCGATGTTCATGAGCGGCATCGCACCGGTCTTCCGGATCAAGTCCACGGACTCATCGAGCTTGTCCCAGTGGTATCGGCCCGCTGCCGGCAGAAGGTCGAAGTACTCTTGTATGAAGAGCCGGATGATCCGGGGATGCAAGTCCCGAATTTCCGCGGCGCGCTTAGCCCACATCGGTTCTTCCGAAAGACCGCCCTGTCCTAAAGAAGCAATCCGGTCGAGTTCGAGCGGCCCAGTGGTGTCGTGCAGGTTCAGCTTGAGCGCCACGGTCCGGCCTTGTGCCCACAGCGGCGCCGCGACTAACACGATCAATTGCGCAAGGTATCGCGCCACGAGCTCTCTGCGGGTCATCGATCAATCTCCATTTGTGGGACTTGTTGATGATATCCGTAACCTAGACCTCACGGAGTGTCCCACCTGCATTCCACGCCCACTTTGCGCCACGCTGCCCGCCCGCGTTACCCTCGAAAAATGTCGTCCCCACAGAGCTCTGGCCCGGCCGCTCGCGACCGTTTTCGCAGCCAGCGCACGCGGCACTTCACAGAATCCGTCATTCGCGAGATGACGCGGCTCGCCGTGCGCCACGGCGCCGTCAACCTGGCCCAGGGCTTCCCCGATTTCCCCGCCCCGGAAGCGCTGAAGCAGGCCGCCCTCGACGCCATCGCGAACGATCACAACCAGTACGCCATCACCTGGGGAGCGAAATCGCTGCGCAACGCCATTGCCGCCAAGTATCTGCGCACCTACGGTCTCACGCTCGACCCCGAAACCGAGATCACCGTTTGCTGCGGCTCCACCGAAGGCATGATCGCCTCGCTAACCGCCGTGACCAATCCGGGCGACGAAGTTGTTATCTTCGAGCCGTTCTACGAGAATTACGGTCCGGATACAAAACTTTGCGGCGCCGTTCCGCGATTTGTCCGCCTGCGCCCGCCCGACTGGAGCTTCGATCCCGATGAATTACGCCGCGCGTTTTCTCCGCGCACCAAAGCCATCATTCTGAACTCGCCCAACAATCCCGCCGGCAAAGTATTTTCGCGCACGGAGCTGGAACTGATCGCCGCCTTGTGCCACGAATTCGACGCGCTGGCCATTACCGACGAAATCTATGAGCACATCACTTATGATGGCGTCCCGCACATCCCCATCATGACGCTCGATGGGATGCGCAACCGTACCGTCCTCGTGAACAGCATGAGCAAGACATTTGCCGTGACCGGCTGGCGCGTGGGCTGGGTGCTGGCCGCGCCCGACTTGTCCGATTCCATACGCAAAGTCCACGACTTCCTCACCGTTGGCGCCGCCGCTCCGTTACAGGAAGCTAGCGCTATTGCGTTAACTTTTGGTAACGACTATTACCACCACGTTGCTGAGGAGTACACAAAACGCCGAGACTTTATTCTGCCGATTCTCGAATCCGCCGGCTTCACTTGTTACCCGCCAAGCGGCGCATATTACGTGATTACAGATATTTCCCGCTTCGGCTTCGCCGACGACGTGAGTTTCATTCGGCATCTGATCGAGGACACCGGCGTTGCGGCCGTGCCCGGCTCCAGCTTTTACAACGATCCGGCGGACGGAAACCAGCAAATTCGCTTTTGTTTTTGTAAGAAATATGAGACGCTGGAAATAGCCGGAAAAAAGCTATTGTCCCTTCCCAGATTTGGATAGCAGCGGGTCTGGCCCGGCTGGAGGCTCTTATGTTGCCAGGATTTCTGCTACCGGAGACCACCATTCGTGAGGCTGGCAACGGCTCCGAACTGGATCTCGGTGACTCGCGTGGGTGTGTTCTTCTCCTCACGCTCGGTATCACCCGCATCATCGAGCAGCAGAGCCTGGACGTAGCCGTTTGGGGGTCGATCGACGGCAAGGAATGGGGCACGAAGCCCCTCGTCAGCTTTCCTCAAAAGTTCTACTGCGGTACCTATCAAATTCTCCTCGATCTGACTCAGCATCCGGACCTAAAGTACGTGCGCGTGAAATGGACCGCGCAGCGGTGGGGAAAAGGCGACAGCAAACCGCTATTCGGGTTTTACGTTTTTGCGCAGGAAATCAAGCAGCAGGTCTTGGCGATTGGTGCGTGACCGCATTCTCTTGCGGGCATTCTTAAACCACCGTATCCGGCCCTGACAAACTATCAACAAAATTGGAGGCATCATAATGAACGATTCGAGTAGAGTCGAATCGAAGATGGGTAGAAGAACGTTCCTGCATCAAACGGCAGCCGCCGTCACCGGGGCGGGCATCCTCAGTTCCACGGCCCTTTCCTATTCCCGCATCGTGGGCGCCAATGACCGTATCATGCTCGGTCAAATCGGCATCGGCGATCGCGGCTCCGAGTTGGCGTGGATCGTCTCACAGCTCAAGACCAAGTACAACGTCGAGGTGTCCGCGGTTTGCGATCTGTGGAAGGTCAATCGCGAAAAAGCCGCCGCCCGCGCCGAAGGGATCTACGGCCGCGCTCCGCGTGCCTACCAGTATTTGGACGACCTGCTCGCGCTCAAGGATATCGATGCGGTCCTCGTGGCCACACCGGACTTCTCCCACGCACCCATTCTTCGCATGGTCGCCGAAGCGGGCAAGGACGCCTACTGCGAGAAGCCCATGGCGAACGATCTCGCCGAAGCCAAGGCCGCGCGCGACGCCGTGCTTACACGCAATCTGGTTGTGCAGATCGGCTCTCAGCATCGGAGCGAACCGTATCAGATCGCCACCAAGCAGTTGATCGACACCGGCACGCTGGGCCAGGTATCCAAAGTGGAAGTGGTATGGAACTATCACGGCCCGCGCTGGCGCGGCCGGCCGGAAGTGGCCAAACTCCGCGAGGAGGACACCGACTGGCGTAAGTGGCTCCTGCACAAACCCTACCGGCCCTTCGATCCCCGCGCCTACTTCGAGTTCCGGCTGTACCGGGATTTCTCGGGTGGCATCGCCGACCAGTGGCTCAGCCACGCGAGCGACCTGATGCATTATTTCCTCGATGACAACTTCCCCAAATCCGTGGTCGCCCATGGCGGCGTATTCGCCTGGCTCGACGGGCGCGAAAACCCCGACACCTTCCAGACTCTGCTCGAATACCCCAAGGGCTTTCTTTTCAGCTATTCCACCAGTTTCGGCAACGATTGCGACAGCTTCAGCCGCATCATGGGCAAGAACGCCACACTGATCAATATCGGCGGCGAAGGCAGCCCCCGCTGGAAATGGGTGGAAGAAAAGGGGAATCATGAGGATAACCCCTTTATCAAGCGCGAGGAGAAGTATGTCATGCTTCCCGGTAGCGACAAACTCGCGCCCACGTTCATGGGTGACGAAGACCTGTCGCACATGACGAATTGGTTTGAGTGCCTGCGCAGCCGCAAGACGCCTCATGCCAGTGTTCTAGCCGGCTACGCCCATTCCGTGGTGGTGATTATGGCCGCCCGGGCTTACCGCGAGGGCAAAAAGCTCTACTGGGACCCCAAGGCAGAACAGATCGTCGATCAACCGGTTTAAATAGTGAAGGTTGGAGTGCAGCTTGGAAGTTTTGTGGAGGCTCCCTCCCTGTTCTAGAGAGCCTCCTCAAATCGGAGCAAACCCATGCTGTTGGAACTAATTTGCCGCAACCTGCCAGAACCCGCAAGCTATCTTTTGGCTGACATGGCCCCCGCGCCACGGCATCTTTCGATATGCCCATGCAACATAGCATGTAACATACCCGTATGAGGTTCTTTGGAATAGCCTTAGCGCTCTGTTTGTGCGCACAAGCCAACGGCGATTTGCCCGATCTTACTCGTCAATATCTTGCTGATTTGATCCGCCTCGATACCACCAATCCACCTGGAAATGAGACCCGCGTGGCGGAGTATCTAAAGAAGGTGTGCGATTCCGAGGGAATTGATGGGGAAATGCTAGGCGGCGAGCCTGCACGGCTGAATTTCGTCGCCCGGCTGCCCGGCTCCGGCAAGTTACGCCCATTAATATTGATGGCCCACAGCGACGTGGTGCCCGCTGACCGGGCGCAATGGACCGTTGACCCGTTCGCCGCCGAGCTGCGTGAGGGATTTATGTGGGGCCGCGGCTCCCAGGACGATAAGTCGTTGCTGGCGGCGGAGTTGGCGGTATTCGTCGAGTTGAAACGGCGCGGTATCAAGCTGGACCGCGACATTATCATGCTTTCCGAAGCAGACGAAGAGGCTGGCTCGGCAGGGATTCAGTGGCTGATCGCCAATGCCTGGGACAAAATCAATGGAGAATTCGCGCTGAACGAAGGCGGCTTCGCCATTACGACGGTTTCGGGGAAACGCATTTACGAAATTCAAACGACGGAAAAGATTCCTACCCGCGTTGTGCTGACGGCGCGCGGTGTGGCGGGCCACGGATCGCTGCCGCGCGGGGATAACCCAGTGGTTCACCTGGCGCGAGCGATCGAGCACGTGGCAGAGGCCGATCAACCGGTACGGCTGAACAGCACCACGCGGCGTTATCTCCACGAGCTGGCAAAAGTGCCGGATTACCGCTGGATCGAGCCGCTTCTCGGCAAGCTCGAAAACGCGAAAACGGCGATGGCCGCGGCGAACGAGATCCGCGAGCACGACGCGGAATTGGACGCCATGCTGCGCACTACGGTATCGCCCACCATGCTGACCGCCGGGACGAAGATCAACGTCATTCCAAATACCGCGGAAGCCGAGCTCGACGTGCGGCGAATGCCCGACGAGACGCACGACGAAATACTCGATCGTCTGCGCCACATCATTCACGATCCCGCGGTGGAAGTTGGAGCGGCGCCGGGTCAGGAGATGCCCGCGACCGAGCCGAGCGGCCTTTCGACGCCACTCTACTGCGTCATGGAGCAGGCGTTTTCCTCAGCAGCGCGAGGTGCGCTGGTGATTCCCTACATGGTGCGCGGTGCCACAGACGGCTCGTTCCTTCGACAGAAAGGCATTGACGTCTACGGCGTCCCGATTTTCCTGCGTGAAGACAAAGAGAGCCGCGCGCACGGCAATGACGAACGCGTCGGCGTGGAGAGCCTGGGCGACGGCGCGAAGTTGCTGTGGGAGATCGTGCTGATGGTGGGGCGGTAGAGTTTATCGCTCCAGCAGTTTGCCGATCCTTCCCGTAAGGCCGTCGGCCATCCATTGGAAGCCGAGATCGTTGGGATGGGTGCCGTCGACAAGGCCGTCTCCGCGAGTGGGGCCCAGCAGGTCGGTGCCTTCGACGATTTCGATGTGGCGGTCACCGGCGGCGATGCGCTGGGCGGCGGCGCGGCGGATCAGCTCACGCATGCCTTCGAGGCGATCGTCACGCGACCACGATTCGTGCGCGGCATAAATGGGGGTGATCACCAGGATCGGAGTGTCGGGGTGCTTGCCGCGGATGGTATCGAGAAATGGAGCGTAGACCTGCGACAAAGATTCGACAGTCGGATTGTTCTGCGCAAAGTCCATCACGAAAATGGCGGCATCGATGCCAGCGACAGCGCGTGCCAGTTCCGGCTCGCCCCGGCCGTTTCCGGAAAACCCGAGATTGACAAAGTCGGCGTTCAGTGACCGGCCGAGTATCGCCTGGTAACTCATGCCGGAGCGGCTGGCGCATCCGCCCTGCGTGATCGAGGTGCCGTAGAAGACGATCGGTTTGCCAATGGCGAATGGCTTCGCGTGCTCGACGTGTGCGTCCGCATCGAGGCCGATTCCCAAAACCTTCACGCCCATATAAAGGGGCAGATAGAGCGTGATCTCCCGGTCCAGGCGCGGCTGATCCTTGTAGTAGGTGTACTCTTGCGTTTTTCCGGGCTTGGCGTCCTTGTCGGCGATGGCGGTTCCGCGGTACACGCCATCGGCGTAAAGATCGACACCGGTCTGGCCGAATGCGTGCATGTTCTTCCCGTCCGGCGGCCCCGGATATTCGAGACGAATCGCCAGTGCAGCGGAGTTGGTGCGGAAACGAATGCGCCCACCGGTCGGTGACTGGGCGAGATCCCATACCTCCTTGCGATAGGTGTCCTTGAGCCGCACCGGGAGGCGGAAGAGCTCACCGCCATTTTCGCTGAACCAGGGCAGGCCGTCGATTTCGACGTTCTGAGTGGCGAGCGGAATCCAGTGGAGCTGCGGCTCTTCGGCGAGAAGCGGTGCGATGAGGAGAAATGAGAGAGCTAGCGGACGGAGGATCATGACAGCGACGATTATATGCAACGGTGACGGATCGCGTGGGGCTATGGAAACGGGAACTCGAATGTGGTGCCCGCGATGGGCAACCGCACAAGGGCGGCATCGCACTTCTTGATGCGCTGAAAACTCACGACACCCTTCACGTTGTCACCCGGCGGCAACGTAGTAAACCTCAACACCATTGCGTTTGGACCCATCGGGGGGCCAAACGGCCACTCATACTTGAGGGTTTTGGGCCTGCCTCCCGAGCAGACACAAGTGAATCGCTGCGGATCCACGTCAAATGACTGCTGGCCCTGGTTGTCGACAATCACATTTGCCAGGGTGGCGGCGGGATCGTGACGTAAGCTGGCCCATACATAGAGGCGGTCCGCGAGTTGAATACTTTTGTAGTGCTGGCCGTTGGACTCGAGAGTGCGGGCATACGGGGCGCCTTCCTTCCAGCGCACGACATCATCGACTTGCGCAGGGGAGAACGTCGCGATGAGGAGAAAAGAGAGTGCGAGTGGGCGAGCCATCGTCACATCGACGATTATATCTGGCGGGGATCGGCTAAACTTAGAACCAGCCAGGCACGGCACTCGAAGCCGCGCCGGCGATCTTCTTATGGACCATTCTGCCAGCCCACAGCGCGCCGAAAGCCGCGCGGCACGCACGATTCGCGAGATATTTGAATCCGGCCGGCCGCTCACTTATATTCGTTCCGCCGAAGAGCAGCGCGTTGGCAATGTGCTGGGCGAAGTGGGCCGGCGGATGTCGGCATCCGCGCCGGTTCCCGTTTGGACGTGGAGCCTGACTGAGGGCATGCGCCAGGGCGATGGCGCCGCCGAAGCAGGCACCGAAACGGCGCGCGGCGCACTGGATTTCATTGTGGCGCATGAAGGCGCCGCCATTTTCCACCTGAAGGATTTTCACGATCCGCTACGGGAATCGCCAGAAGTCCGGCGGCGTCTGCGTGATGTCTACCAGAGTTGCCGGGACCAGGGGAAATACGTCGCCATCACGTCGCCGGTGCGGCACATTCCGGAGGAGCTGGAGCGCAGCATTCTGTTTCTGGAACTGCGACCGCCGGATTTGGTCGAACTGGTGGAGTTTCTGCGCGAAGAGGCGCCGGGGATTTCGAGCGAAGCGGTGCTGCAACAGTACGCACGCGCGCTGCAAGGGCTCACGCTGGACGAAGCACGCTACGCATTACATCGCGCGCTGGCGGCGAGCCCGAGTCTTGGGCCCGAGGCGGTACCGGCGTTGCTCGAGGAGAAGCGTCTACTAGTGAATCGCAGTGGCGTCATCGAATATATTTCCGATGGCAAGACTCTGGGCGAGGTGGGCGGTCTCGATGGTCTCAAGAAATGGCTGCTAGAGCGGCGCAAGCTTTTCCAGATGCGTGACAATCTGAGCGCGGAAATCGTGCCCAAGGGCCTCCTCATGATGGGGATTCCGGGCTGCGGCAAGAGCCTCTGCGTGAAAGCTATCGCGTCGTCATTCGAGCTGCCGCTCTATCGCGTGGACATGATCGAGATCTTCTCCGGAAGGCACGGCAAGCCCGAAGGCGCATTTGTGGAAGCGTGCAAGATGATGGAGGACATGGCGCCGGCGGTGCTGTGGTTCGACGAGATCGAGATGGGAATCACGTCGACGGAATCGAGCGGCGAGCAGGGCCGCATTTTCGCGTTCTTCCTCACGTGGATGCAGGAGAAGACGCGCGGGCTGTTCGTCGCGGCGACGGCCAACCGCATCGACCTTCTTCCGGCGGAGATGATTCGCAAAGGACGCTTCGACGAGGTGTTCTTTGTTGACCTGCCGCTCGACAGCGAGCGCATGGAGATTTTCAAGATTCACCTGAACCGCCGGGGCGCGGATGCCTCGCGCTTCAACATCGAGCAGTTGATGCAGTTCACGGTGGGCTGGACGGGGGCGGAAATCGAGCAGTGCGTGGTCTCGGCGTTCACGCAGGCGCGACTCGCCGAGCGTGACCTGACGGACCAGGATCTGATCAACATCGCGGTGAAGATTGTGCCGCTCTCGCGAACGATGAAGGAGCAGATCAATCATATACGGACGTGGGCGTTCGAGAGGGCAGTGAGGGCGTCTCCGCATCCTACGGGGAGGTGAGGGGGGCGAGGCTATTCCGCCTTCGTGTTCGAGTTCAGCTTCAATGACCGCGATGAGTTCAAATATGGTTCTACCGGCGAGAGCGTTGCCGCAGATTGCGTACCGCGTTCGGATGAACTGCCCGTGCTCCTATCAAAAGTAGAACCATCCCAAGAAGAACTATAGAGGCAGGTTCGGGTACGTATTCGGCCCCCTCAATCTGGTACGTGTTTCCGGATGCAGTCGAGTATTTCAAACCCGTTATGGGATTGCCATTGCTGTCCACCACCTGGATCGAGGCGACGGAGTAAGCCGTATCGAAGTAATACATCGGCTGATCGTTTCCGAGATCCCACGGCATCCCCTGCTCAATGTTCATAAAGAATGTGAATGGCTCGCCCAGCAGTATCGGCTGCACAAGAGCCCAGTCAGCCCCATTAAAGGGTGAACCTGGAGGGACGCATGCAAATGAACCAGCCCAGGAGAGCTGATGGTAGGTCAGGGCGTCAGCATCGCAGAACTGAAAGGGGTCAGAGCCAGGGTTTATCAGAAACTCGGCAAACGCCAGCTGTCCCTTCGGGCCGCTCAGATACACGGTGTCCTCGAAGCCAGCATCACCGAAGACCTGGCTGCGGCCAACTTCAACCTCCTCGTTGCGCGGGTACACGTCAGTGTAGTCGAATGTTGCGGTCGTTATGCTAGATGAAGCGCTAACCGCGAGATCAACATCATACGAGTGAGTTCCCCACGAGTATGCTAGGCTTCCGGGATCCGTGTAGTAGTGCGCCATCGCGGAGCAACTGGACGGATTGCCTTCCGCATAGCAACCGATTCCGTCGCTCGGAGTGCTCGAATCTGGCGTAAAGCTGGCGTAGACATCGGTGAAAAAGTCGGCCCGTGCTGCTGTCGTCAGCAGCGCCAACGCGAGCGGTTGAAATATGCGCATGAAACCTCCGTGCCGCACACGTGAAACAATTTGATGGAGAGTCTATTCCCCGCCGTGATTTAAAGCAAGCCCAGGGCTGTTGGATGTGTTGCGGACTTTGTGCCGTGGCCAGATCAGTCGAGTCCCTCCCTCAAACCAGGTTAGGTACGACGGTCATCCCCAACAACTCCTCCAACAACGGCGTCTGCGGATACGGGTGCCCTTTGTAGCGGCGGAATCCTTCGGCGTATTCGACGCCGGCGCGGGCGCCGTTTTCGTGGGTCCAGGATTGCATCATCTCCAGGTAGTCGTCGACACCGTGATGCCTCAGCAACCAACGGCGTTGGCTGGCGTGTTCGGCTAGCATGGCGGTCTTGGTCTGCATTTGCGCGGCCACATTCACGAAAAAGTCTGCCAGCACAGGGCGCCCGTCACGATCCACACCGCCGAGCGGGTCCATGAAATACAAGTGGGGGATGGCGGTGAGTGGAGGCGCGGCATCGCGTGCACCGGTCGCGTAGTTGGGCGCGGGCGCACCGAAACAAGCGTCGCGAACAAGCAGGCTGGTGGTTTCGTGGTCGCAGAGGTAATCGATGGGCGAGGCCGTGAGAATGAGGTCCGGCGCAACATGGCGGAGCATCTCCACCACGCGGCGGCGTGAAGCATCGTCACTGAAGATGTTGAGATCGCGGAACTCGGCGCAACGGTATTCCGCGCCGATGCGGGCGGCCGAACGCGAAGCTTCCTCGCGACGAATGCGCGCGGTGTCCTCCGGCGAATGGTCGTCCGAGCCGCAGTCGCCGGGCGTCATCGTGACAATGGTGATCTTATGACCCGCGGCGGCAAGCTGCACAAGCGTGCCGCCAGCGAGAATCTCGACATCATCAGGATGCGCATGGATGGCGAGGATGTTCTTCTTCAGGGAGGGAGTACCGGAAACGAGGTCCACCTTTCAACTTATCAAACCGGCCGGCCGGTGGGGGCATGGTTCACTTTCGCAGCGTTCTGCACCGCAAGTTTCAGATCGATGCCGGGAGCAAAGCGCGCCACGCGGCGGGCGGCGATCTGCATGGTGCCGCCGAATCGCGGGTCGCGAACTTTGCGCGCTTTGTGCACGGAAGTGGCGAACGTGCCGAAGCCGACGAGAGTCACGCGATCGCCGCGAATGAGGCTCGACTGCACGCCATCGAGCACGGCATCGAGCGCCTTCGCCGCCTGCGTGTTGGTGAGGCGCGCATCGCGAGCGATCTTGCGAACCAAATCACGCTTGTTCACAAAGCCTCCTAAGCAAGGTGCGAGAGATATATCAAAGGCGGTGGGCGGTGTCAATGCAGGGGGGTGTCCTGTCGCAGCAAAGTGAGAATGTCCTATTTGGGCAAAGTAGAAATGTCCTATTGACTGGGTCCAGCCTGGGGCGTGGACGAAGGACAACTACTGATGAACCAAGCCGACCGAGACCGGCTGGATGCCCTGAAGAGGGCTAAGAAGAAACTGATTACTCAAAAGCAGGCCGCCGAGGAGATCGGCGTCACGGAGCGCCAGGTGCGGCGACTGCTGCGCAAGCTGCGGCGGAAAGGAGACCGGGCGGTAATCCATGAGCTGCGTGGGCGGGCGTCGAATCGGAAGCTGCCAGCAGAGATGGAACAGCGGGCGATCACCGTCCTTTCCGACCCGGTGTACCGGGGATTCGGGCCAACGTTGGCGGCAGAGTACCTGCACAAGCGGCACCAGATTACGGTGAGCAAAGAGACGCTGCGGCGATGGATGGGGAAGGCGAGATTGTGGAGAGCCAGTCAGCGCCGTGTGGTGGAGGTGCACCAATGGCGGCCGCGGAGGAGCCGCTGGGGTGAGTTGGTACAGTGGGACACCAGCGACCACGACTGGCTGGAGGGCCGTGGGGAGCAGATCTATCTGATTTCGATGATCGACGACGCCACCAGCCAGCTGTGGGCGCGATTCGTGCGGCACGACTCGAGCGAGGAGAACATGCGGCTGTTGTGGTCGTACCTGGAGCGGTTCGGCCGACCGCTAGCGTTTTACACGGATAAGGCCGGCATGTTTCAGGTGGCGGTCAAGACCAAACGGCAAGAGCAGCGCGAAGGCCGAGACCGGCCCCAGATGCCGCCGACGCAGATCGAGCGGGCTCTGCGCGAGTTGAATGTAGTTTGGATTCCCGCGCATTCGCCTCAGGCCAAGGGGCGTATCGAGCGCCAGTTTTTGACGGCGCAGGACCGCCTGGTGAAAGGGCTGCGTGTGGCCGGGGCGTGCACGATCGAGCAGGCCAATGCCTACCTGGAGAGAGAATATCTGCCCTGGTGGAACCAGACCTTGGTAGTGCAGGCGACCGACGCTGCAGACGCCCATCGGCCACTAGGTAAAGACCATGATCTGGCGGCAATCCTGAGCCACGTCGAACCGCGGCAAGTGACCAATGATTACACCGTACGGTACGACGGAAAGATCTATCAAATCGACCGCCGGGACATTCAGGTTGGAATGCGCAAAGCCTGGGTGCGCGTGGAGGAGCGATTGGACGGGATCATTGCTGTGCAGTTCCAAGGTCGCTATGTGCGCGCGCGCCGCTGCGCTCCGCCATTGCACGAGTTGCCGTCCCCCAAAACCAGAGAGGCCAAACCCCCGTGCCCAACCGGCAAGGCCAAACGTCCAAGCGATTGGATGAAGAATTTCTCTATTCGGTCTGGCCCCTCTCTGCGCCAGGCCGTCGAGGTGTCTAATGCTCGCAGTTGAGCGCCGGCGCCGTGGCCAAAGGCACATGGATCGCCGGGCAAAACCGGCCCGGCGATCTTCGCGCTTGATTTATCCGAAGACCGCTGCTCGGGGGCTTCACCAAAGCAGATCTGCCCACAAAAACCAAAACCCCCAGAACGGGCAACATAGGGCCCGGTTTGACTGGGGGCTTGGCGCCGTCTGCTTCGGAGCCAGCCCCGTCGCAGCGGTCTTCGGATCTGCCCCAGGGAGCGCGACTCCCCCAGAACATCGATGCCACTCTAATCCCAACCTCCCGGCTGCCCTCCTAAAACAGGACATTTCTACTTTGCTCGGAATAGGACATTTCTACTTTGCCTTGACATGCAGGGGGGTGTCCAGCGGGATGACTTTTGGCGGAGAATTGGGCCGTTTCCGGAGAAAAATCCGGCCTTCCGGCGGGAAAGCCCTTTTCAGCGTATGTTCATGTTAAAATGGCATTTACATCCATTTAAGGAGTACGCTTGGCAGAACAGGGAAACCCACCCGAAGGGCCACCGCCCCAGCTCCCGTTGGGGGGTGGCGGCGGCGCCCACGACATAGTCCCCATCAATATCGAAGACGAGATGCGGCGGTCGTATCTCGACTACTCGATGAGCGTGATTGTGGGGCGCGCGCTGCCCGACATTCGCGACGGGCTGAAGCCTGTGCATCGGCGAATTTTGTTCGGCATGCACGAGATGGGCTTGATGCCCAACCGGCCGACGCGCAAGTGCGCCAAGATCTCGGGCGAGGTGATGGGCAAGTACCACCCGCACGGCGACATGGCCATTTACGACGCCTTGGTGCGAATGGCGCAGCCGTTCAGCATGCGGTACCCGCTGGTAGAAGGCCAGGGGAACTTCGGTTCGGTGGATGGAGATCCGCCGGCGGCTTCGCGATACACCGAAGCGCGATTGGCACGGATTGCCGTGCCGATGCTGGAGGACATCGACAAAGAGACCGTCGATTTCAAGCCGAATTACGATGAGAGCGAAGTGGAGCCCGAAGTACTGCCGACGCGGGTTCCGAATCTGCTGGTGAATGGATCGTCGGGCATCGCGGTGGGCATGGCGACGAACATTCCGCCGCACAACCTGACCGAGATCATCAATGCCACGATCGCGCTGATTCACAATCCGGCGACGCCGCTGGCGAAGATCATTGAAATGGTGCCGGGCCCGGACTTTCCGACGGGCGGTTTCATTCTTGGGCGGCAAGGCATCATCGATGCCTACACCAAAGGCCGCGGACAATTGAAACTGCGGGCGCGCGCGGCGATTGAGAATGTCGGCAAGGACCGGCAGCACATCATCGTTACCGAGATTCCTTACCAGGTAAACAAATCGCGCCTGATCGAGCATGCCGCGTCGCTATTGAACGACAAGAAAATTGAGGGCATCTCGGACATTCGCGACGAGAGCGACCGTGACGGGCTGCGCATCGTCTTCGAGCTGAAGCGCGGCGAGCAGGCCGAGGTCATTCTCAACAATCTGTACAAGCACACGCAGCTACAGATTGGCTTCGGCATCATCAACCTGTCGATCGTGAACGGGCAGCCGCGAGAACTGGGGCTGCTCGACTGCCTGCGGTACTTCATCGAGCACCGTGTGGAAGTAGTGCGGCGGCGCACGGACTATGAGCTGCGCAAAGCACGCGCCCGCGAACATATTTTGCTCGGCTTCCAGAAGGCACTGGACAATCTGGACGAAGTTATCAAGCTGATCCGCGCATCGAAGGCTCCGCGCGAGGCGCGCGATTCGCTGATCACGCGGTTCGCATTCTCCGAGAAACAAGCGCAGGCCATCATCGAGCTGCAATTGCAGCGGCTCACCGGGATGGAGCGGGAGAAGATACTGGAAGAACTGGCCGATATCCAGCGGCGCATCGCCGAGTATCTGGAGATCCTGGGGTCGGAAAAGGTTCTGCGCGATTTGATTGTCAAGGAACTGAAAGAAGTCCAGAAAGAGTTCGGCGACGAACGGCGCACCCAGATCATCGAAGACACGGGCGAAATTCATCTCGAAGACCTGGTGGCGGTGGAGGACGTGGCGGTGACCGTCACGCATGGCGGTTATCTGAAGCGCACGGCGGTGGACACGTACCGGCGCCAGTCGCGGGGCGGCAAGGGACGCATTGGCATGGGCACGCGCAGCGAGGATTTCGTGGAATACTTCCTCGTCGCTTCCACGCACAGTTACCTGCTGATCTTCACCGATCGAGGCCAGGTGTTCTGGCTCAAGATTTACGAAATTCCGGATGCAGCAACCATCGGCAAAGGGAAGCACCTCTCGAACCTGGTTAACCTTCAGCCGGGCGAGACCGTAAAGGGCTTTCTCGCCGTGCGCGAGTTCCAGCCGGGCAAGTTCATCGTGATGGTGACCAAGCAGGGAGTCATCAAGAAGTGCGAGCTGACGGAGTTCGACAACCCGATGGCGCGCGGCATCCGGGCACTCACGCTCGATGAAGGTGACCAACTGATCGCGGCCAATCTCACCAACGGCGATAACTTCATCTTTCTGGGATCACATGAGGGCCAGGCCATTCGTTTCAACGAAGAAGAGGTGCGGCCCATGGGCCGGACGGCGCGCGGGGTGCGCGCCATGGACCTGGAGAAGGACGACTACCTGGTGGGCACGGAGGTAGTGGAGAAAGACGGCCTCATCCTTTCCATCTCGGAGCTGGGGTACGGCAAGCGTACGCCGATCAAAGACTACCGCCTGACGCATCGTGGCGGCAAAGGCGTGATTAACATGAAGACCACCAACAAAACCGGAAAGGTGGTCGCGATTCTTTCGGTGAGGGAAGATTCCGATCTGATGATCGTCACCAAGGACGGCAAGATCATCCGCATCGAATCGAGCGAGATCCGCGAGACGGGGCGCTCGGCGCAGGGCGTGCGCGTGGTTCGCATGGAGGAGGGCGATCGCGTGGCCGCAGCGTCGGTGATTCCCGAGGCGGAGCCGGACGGGGATAAAAACGGCGGCAACGGGCAAAGCGACTTGCCACTACAGTAGAGTCCGAGGTGTATGCTGGGTGACCGAAGTCTCCCTCATGCACAACGATTTCTCTCGAAGAACACTCATTCAAGCTATAGGCGCGTCGGCCCTGGTTACAAGACAGGTCACGCCGCAGGCTCGCGCTGCCGAGATTCCAGGGCCGCGAGCGGAAGGTCCCGCGACGCCGAAGATCTGCCTCGAATCGGGGGGAGGAGCGCTTTCCGTGGGCGGTCCGGATCCGGCGGGCATGCGCCGCGTGAAACAGCTCGGCGTGGACCACGTGCTAATGGGTGGGCCGCCGATTCCGTGGGAGGAAGACCGTCTGCGGTCCCTCATGGCGGGCTTCCAATCGGGCGGCCTGGCGCTGGGCAACCTCATGATCTTCGGATTTCCCAACACCATCTACGGCCGGCCGGGACGCGACGAGGAGATTGAAAAAGTCCAGTAGTCGATCCGCGTGGCTGGACGCGTGGGCCTGCCGGTGGTGGAGTACAACTTCTACGCTCACCGAATCGTCGAGGGGTATTACGAAGAAACCGGGAGGGCAGGCGCGGGACTCACGGCGTTCGACTACGACCGGGTGAAGGATTTGCCGCCGCTCCCGAACGAAGGCGCGCACAAACTCGAAGAAATTTGGAGCAACATCACGTACTTCCTGAAGGCCGTTGTACCTGTGGCCCAGGAAGCGGGCGTTCGGCTGGCGCTGCATCCCAATGATCCTCCGGCGCCCATCAGCCGCGGGTCGGAGCAGATCATGGGGACAGTGGAGGGATGGAAGAGGCTCATTGACATTGTGCAGAGTCCATCGAACGGGATTACGTTTGACTGCGGTGTGACGCGCGAGATGGGCGAGGACCCAGTGGAGGTGTGCCGCTATTTCGGGGAGCGTGACCGCATCAACCACATGCATTTTCGTAACGTGCGGGTGCGCGTACCGTACCAGAAGTACACCGAAGTTTTTCTGGACGAGGGCGAGATCAACATGTTCGCGGTGATGAAGGAACTGGTGCGGCAAAAGTATCCGAGATTGCTATACCCCGAGCATCCACGCGCGCTCGATTACGACCGCGAACACCCGGGCTTCCGGCCCGGTTACCCTGGTGGCGGAGGCTATGCTGCGTTTGCGTACAACGTGGGTTATGCGCGCGCCATGTTGCAGGCGGCGCTGGCATCGTAGCGCCGGGCCGGACAGTGTCCGGCCCCTACAGAACTAATGGTATCGATGCAGGAACGCGCGAGCGGCGCCAATCAAGCCAGTGTCGGCGCCCAGCGAGGCGAGACGCAGCTCGGTCTTCTCGGCGGGCACTTGCGTGCAGATGTGGCGTATGACATCGCGGGCGCGGTCGAGGAACAAATCGGCGCTTTTCATGACGCCGCCGCCCAGCGCAATCACTCCCGGAGTGAACAGCGTCACCAGATTCGCCAATCCCAGCCCCAGATAGTAGCCCTGGCGCTCAACGGCGCGGAGAGCGAGCGCATCGCCCTGCTTCGCGAGCGCGCAGATCTCGGCCGCGGTAAGTTTGCCGTTATCGGGGCGTTGCGCTTGCATCCATGCCGTCATCGACGGACCGCTGGCGAGACTCTCCCAACATCCGTGAGCGGTGCAGTAACACAACGGGCCTGACGCATCGATCACCTGATGCCCGAGTTCCGGGTGCGCGCCATCCACGCCGCGGTAGAGTTCTCCGTCCAGGATGATGCCGCCGCCGATGCCGGTGCTGACCGTGATGTAGATAAACCGGCCGGCTCCTTTTGCCGCGCCCCAACTGGCTTCGGCAAGCGCGGCGGCATCGGCATCGTTTTCCACCGCCACGCGCACACCGAACTCGCGCTCCAGTTCCGCCGCCAGGTTCCCACCCTGCCATCCCGGTAGTGTTCCTACATCGCCGATGATGCCGGTGAATGGATCGAGCGGGCCCGGACAGCAAACCCCAATTCCTTCCAACCGGCCATCGGTGCGCGACGCCGCCTCCCGCAGCAACTCCGTGATTTGCCGGATTGCCGAGGGGAAGCCGCGCTCAGGCGCCGTGGGACATCCCAGCCGCGCCGCTACCTTTCCATCCTGGGTGACCGCACCGATTGCGATCTTCGTCCCTCCGATGTCAACAGCTCCAATCACAGCAACTCTCCGAGAACATTCATGGACTCAGGATAGCGGAAGTGGAGGGGAAGCTAATGCAGTTCGGCCATCCAGATGCTCGATTGGGCGTCCTGGAACCAAACAGCGAGGCGGCCAGCGGCGATCGCGATCCCGGTGCCCGCCCACGGGCTGGGCTGATAGCGATGGAAGTGTTGCACGGCAAATGGCGTTCCGATGGGTTGGTGATTGGGCACCTCCAAACGTTGCGCCCAGATGCAGCGCGACCCGTCCTGGGAAGAGAAGAAATACAGCAAGTCTTCCGCCTGGGCCCACCGCAACCCCCAAATGGAGGGTGGCTCCGGAAGCGGCGTCCAGCCCTGACAGGACGGCGCGGATTCGACTTCGAGCGGAGCGATGAATACCGCCGGGCAGCCGTCAGGCGCTCCTGGCGCGGTGACGGCAATCGAGCGCCCATCTGGCGATACGGTGGCCTCCTGGATAGGACGTTTGAGGCCGGGAAGCAGGTTCTGGTGTTCTCCGGTCGAGGGATTCCAAACTTGCATCCGGCGCGGAGAATCGGTGACGACCAGAATCCGCTTGCCGTCGGGCATCCATTCGACCGGAGCGCCGCAGGCTTCGCAGAGTTTATGCGTTACGCCAGTCCGCGCATCCCAGATCTGAATAGCGGCTCCGCTCGCGGGCCGGCTCACATAAGCCACGCGAGCACCGTTGGGGGAGATGCGAGGCGTGTCTTCCGGCCAGGGGTTGGCAGCAACGGGTGTTTCCGCGCCGGTTCTCAAATCCTTGAGCCAGACATCGGGGTTGCCAAGACGGGCAGAGCAGTAGGCAAGCTTCGTACCATCGGAGGACAACTGCGGGGAAGAATCGGGAACCAGAGAACTGTCTTGCGTGACGTGCTCCAGCACCGGATTGTCCTCTGCGCGAGTTGAATTCGCTGCGAAACTGGAGATCTGGGTCACGATATTCTCGTTGACAAAGACGATGCGTGCGTGACCGGAGGCCTCGGGCGCGGCGCGCGGGTAGGTGTGATCGCCTGGACCGGAGGTAAGCTGGCGGGCGGTACCGGAAACGCGGAAAGTGTCGGGCGTAAGCGCCAGTTCCCAGAGCTCGGTGGACTCCTTTTGCGCGGCTGAGAACAGGATGCGGTTCCCGAGCCAGTCGCCGGGATACGGCTGATGAGCCGCGCTGCCAAGCTGCTGACGGCGAAAAACTTCGCGCGCACCCGTGGAGTAAGCGGGCCCGCCGTCGAGAGGAAATACCATCCAGTCAAACTCGTTTTCGGATGGACGCACCATGGCGATCAGGTGCTTGCCGTCGTGGGTCCAAATGGGGAGAAATGCGGGCGAACTCGCCGAGGCCACGGGTTGCGGAAGGCCTCCCATCGCAGCCACGGTATAGAGCCTGTCCTGGGATCCCTGATACGCAATGCGCGCGCCGTCAGGGGAAAAACGAGGATTGTACCCCTGGTCGACGATCCTGGTCTCGACGCGGCTCAGCAAGGAGAGGACGTAGACTCCGCCACCGTCGCGGTCGGATTGAAACACAATCCGGGTGCCGTCGGGAGAAATATCGGTTTGCCGGTCCTTAAAGGCAGAGTGCGTAAGCTGTACCGGGCCTTCGCCGCCGACCGCCTGTATGAAGAGATTCATGCTGCCGCGCTCTCCGCGGTCGGACGCAAACACGACGAGTTTGCCTTCGCGCGAGATCGATGGAAAAGCGGCGGTGGAGGCAGTGGCAAAGGTGAGCTGCGTGAACGTGGGTGCGGCGGGAGCGGACGGCCACTTCCGCCACGTCAGAGCCAGCACCAGAGCAAGCGGCACGAGACCGGCAGCGAGCAGACCGGGCATCCAGCGGCGGCCACCCGTTTGGCGTCCGGCGGGCGGGACGGCATCGGCACGCGCCCGGAAAACCGGGACATACGCTCCCTTGGGGAAGTCAATGACAAGGGAGTCCTCGCGTCCTTCCTCGTCGTAATAGCGTTGCAGGCGGCTGCGCAGTTTGCCGGCCTGCACACGAACAATGGGGTCGATACGGGGATCGAAGGCGTCGCCGCGTCCGAACAGCTGCGGACCCAGCAGAGATTCCTTGAGAGATCCCGGATCGCCATCGAGCGCCTTTTCAACAGAGTAGGAAAGAAAGCGGCGCAGGCTATCGGTATGAACGAACTCTTTGCTGGCGAGGATTTTTTCTACGTGCGCGCGGACATCTCCGGAAGAGACCTCTGGATCCCGGAGACCACCGTTGGCGCCAAGGTCCTTCAAACTGGCAAACCTCCTTGACTCGCCGGACAACGGTGCCCGCGAGACGGCGCGATTGGCAAGAACTGGATCGATTTCATTCTATCTCAAGGAGTGGTTACCTGGGTTCCGGGCGCCAGGCACAGCAATGGGCGATTCTGGAGACCATACTGGAAGTGATTGATTGCAAGCCATATAGCTACAGAGTTTACCGTAAAGGTACCGTAATCGTACCCCAGATTACTTCCATTCCCTGTCAACGAGGGTCTATATGGTGAACACACGCGTAAGAAATGACAGAGGGGCAATCCGCGCACAGCAGTGGGAGGCAATTCGCCGCGTAGATACTACCGTCCACCGGATTGCGGCCTGTGTTGACTAGGCTCTGACAGCGTTCCGGCCGCGCAGTGTTCGGTTTGTGCTGTCAAAGACACGAATGTACGAAGGAGACATATGCAAAAGGTTCGAACGCTCATCCTGGGTTGTCTGTGCCTGTTAGCGGCAGTGGCTTGGGGCCAGTCGTATCTGAGCTCAATTTCCGGTACGGTGCTGGACGCCACCGGCGCCAGCATTCCCAACGCGAAAGTGGTGGCTACAGAAACCAAAACGAACATGAGCCACGAAGCGCTGACAAACGCAGCAGGCGATTACGTGGTTGCGGATCTTGCTCCTGGAAGATACCTCGTAACCATAGCGGCATCCGGGTTCAAAGAACTCAAGAGCAATGAAATTATTCTCATTGGCAGCCAGAACCAACGCTTTGACGGGCGGCTGGAAGTGGGAACGGCTGCGGAGTCGATTGAGGTCTCGGCCATAGCTCCCACGATCAACACCCAGGATGCCCAGATCGTAGGGCTCGAGACCAGGGACGATCTCACGCTGTTGCCCACCAACCAGCGAAGCACGATCACTCTGTTCATGTTGAGCTCTTATAACTACCACGCGGTGGGTTCCAGCTACTCGCTGGGGGGCCTGCGCGGCAACGATACGAACTTCACGATCGACGGCACGACATCGAACTCGAACACATTCGGAGCGCAATCCGGCCCGCAAACGGAAGTATCGTTTGAATCGCTGCGCGATGTGGAGTTCCGGGTAAGCAACAACTCGGCCGAGTACGGGCAAGTCGGCACTGTCGTCATGGAAACCCGCTCGGGAGAGAACCAATTCCACGGCAGCGCATTCTACAGCCAAGTCAACGGCTACCTGGACGCGCGGAGCTTTTTCGCCTCAGCGCCTCCCTCGCCCACCCCGGCACAGCATCAGATGGCGACCAGTTTCGGAGGTCCAGTTTGGATTCCGAAGGTCTATAACGGACACAACAAAACCTTCTTCTATTTTACGTGGGAGGAGAACCGGTTTCCCGGGCTTACCCCGCTGAACGCCAACGTTCCAACAGCCGCGTTTCGAACCGGCGACTTCTCATCGCTGTTGGGCTCCACGGTCATCATGGACCCGACAACCGGTAACCCGTTTCCCGGCAACGTGATTCCCACGAACCGCCTTAACCCGGTTTCCCTCAACGTCCAGAGCTTTCTTTTCCCGCAACCTAATGTAGGGCCGGCGAACAGCTACGTCAACAACTGGGGGAAGTACGACAATGAGTCAGACAAGACCGACCGCTACAGCGCACGTATCGACCACGTAATCTCTACGCACGACAATCTCTCCACGCGGTTCACGATTCGCAACGACCCTGAGCCTCTGCTGCCCGACAATGACACGGCTACCCTCCAGCACACGCAGTACCGCCGGAACATGAACGCCTATATCGGCGAAACGCACGTATTCAGTCCGACGCTTGTGAACGAGTTTCGCGTCGGGTTTTCCCGTGACCATTCGAATCTGCTCGGTGCGCAGAACGGCAGCCAACTCTTGCAGCAATTCGGTATTCAAGGCGCCACTCCGAACGCGCTGACCGGCGCGCCGGAATTCGATTTCACGAACTTCCAGAATCAAAACTCAAACATTGGTTCCGCGGAATACTCGGACTACTTCTGGACGTCGCAAGCACTCGAATTCCTGGACAATGTGACCTACGTGAAGGGCCGGCACAACCTCAAGATGGGTGTAAACATCCGCCGCAATGACCCCAACATTTCCAACAACCCGGGTTGCGACTTCGGGTGCTATAGCTTCGACGGTTCTATCACTGGCTTCGACTACGCGGACTTCCTATTGGGCATTCCGGCAAACACGACGCGAAATTTCCGCGCGCCGGTTGGTTATGCCAGGTGGACCAACATGGGCCTGTACGTCCAAGATGACTACAAGCTGACCCCGAAACTCACTTTGAATCTCGGCTTGCGTTGGGAGTACACGCAGCCCGCGTCCGACAAGAACAGCCTGATTTATACGTTCGACCCGGCCACGGACGGCGTCGTCGTTCCCAACCAGAAGTCCTTGCAATTCGTTTCGCCTCTTTATCCCACGAGCATCCCGGTCCAAACCGCGCAGCAGGCAGGGTACCCGAGCACGCTGGTGCAGTCCAACTGGAAGAACTTTGGCCCACGCGTAGCCTTTGCGTACCGGCCGTTTGGCGGAGGCAATTTCGTAATCCGTGGCGGCTACGGGGTTTACTATTCACCGCTCATCGGCACCAATATCGGAGACGGAATCTTCCAAGGCGGGCCGTACGGTTCGAGCGAGCAGTTCTTCAACACGGTTACCAAAGGCGGCCCCTGCCTCCAGTTCCCCGATCCCTTCACCGGCTGCACGGCCAGCGTCGCTGGGCAGACGGCCGATTCACTAAGCAAGACTCTGCGAACGCCCTACGTTCAGCAGTGGAACCTGACGGCGGAACGCGAAATAAAGGGCAACATCGTCGTGCGTGCGACTTACAGAAGTTTCCGTGCCGATCAGCTCGCCTGGTCATATAACCTCAACACACCGCCAGCTAGCACGAACAACAACAACGAGAACACCTATTTTCCGTACCCTAATTTTTACAAAGCGTACATGACTTACAACGGCGGCATCACCAAGTTCAACGGCGCGGATCTCAGCGTGGAACGCAAGTTCACTTCCGGGCTCACGTTCCAGTCCGGGTACACGCTGGCCAAGAACCAAAGTGATGTGGGCGATGACGGAGAACGTAACACGCCGGAAAATGCTTACAACCGTGCGCGTGACTTTGGCAATGTCAGTTTCATGCCGCGGAATCGCTGGGTTAGCAACATCCTTTACGATTTGCCATTTGGCAAAGGAAAACAGTTCGCTTCGAACCTCAACCGTCTCGCCGACATGGCAGTCGGTGGCTGGACTCTATCAAGTATTCTTGTCGTCCAGTCGGGCCAGTTTCTGGATCTGCAATATAGCGGTGTCGACATCCTCAACAACCGCAACAAGGGTGGCCGCCCGGACTGTATTGCAGGCCAGAGCTACTATCCGTCCAACCAATCGATTGGTAAGTATCTCAACGCAGCCGCATTTGCACTTCCGGCCATCGGCGATTTCGGCAGTTGCCCGCGGAACGCGGTCAACGGCCCCGGCATCGACAGCCTCAATCTAAGCTTACAGAAGAGCTTCCGTCTTTCGGAGAAGGCCACGTTCAAGATTCTAGGAGTCGCGACGAACGCCTTGAACCATCCGATATTCAGAAACGAGAAAACGAATATCAGTAGTGGCAGTTTCGGTCAGATTACCAGCGTCTTTGGTTCCGGAACCACGAACCGTGATTCGTTAGGCGCTGCCGGATCGCGACTGATCCAGATCGGTGGTAGGATCGATTTCTAGGTTCCCACATAATGCGATCCTTTGTGGTTTTGGGAGTTGTGGCCGCGGCGGTTGTGACTTGTGCGGCGGCCGAGCTTCCTCGAGTGAAGTGGCTGGAAAACGGCCTGATTGACGCGGGCGGCTCTCACGAGCCGCTCACGTTTATGGTGCGCGCCGGGGGTGAATCCGCCGGCGCTCGCCAGTATTACGAACATGCACAGAGTGAAGAAGTCATTCGCCGGCTTAAGGACAAGGGCGTTGAGGTTTTTCACACGCACCTGTACAAGGGTTTCGGCATGGCCGCCGAAAAGGCGGAGATGGAAGATGCCCGGCGCACTGCCGCCATCGCCCATCGGCACGGGCTCAAGGTGGATTCGTACGTACAGTGGAACACGCTGGCGTACGAAACGTTTTTCGCCGAAGAGCCACGCGCCAAAGATTGGGTGCAGCGCGATGCCGCGGGCCAGCCGATTCTCCTCACCTACGGATTTGAACAATCGTGGCGCTACCGCCCCTGCTTCGCCAACCCGAACTATCTCGAGTACCTGAAGCGCATTGTCCGCTATGCAGTCGAAGAGGTGAAGACTGATTTCATCCACTTCGATAATTTCGACCTGAACCCAGAGCCGGATTCCTGCCACTGCGGCTATTGTACGCGGGGGTTTCGGGAATTCCTCAAAGCGAAATATGCACCGTCCATCCGCCGCGAACGATTCGGATTCGAAAATCTGGACTACGTTAATCCTCCGCTGTGGAACCTATCTAACCCTCCGCAGAAGATGGAAGCGATTCGCGACCCCGTGATTCAGGAATGGATTGCGTTTCGTTGTCACGTGATGAGCGAGGCGCTTCGCCAGATGGCCGAGTATGCGCGTTCGCTGAACCCGGAGGTGGCGATCGAGGTGAACCCGCACGGCATCACTGGCGGCAATCGAGCGTGGGAAGCGGGCCTCGATCACACCCAGTTTCTCAAGTGGACCGACGCGTTCTGGACCGAGGAGCCAAATGAGCCGGGCCTGGAGGAAGACGGCAGGCTGATTACCCGCATTCGCAGCTACAAACTCGCGCGGGCGTTCCACAATATTTTGCTCGCCTATGTGGCCGGCGACAAAGTTGCGCTTGCGGAGTGCCTGGCGTTCGACCAGACCTTCGGGTTCGCCGGCGAGGACCCACTGCAAAGTGAGACCCTGCGCTTTCTGCGCTTCTATCGCGAGCATCGTGATCTCTACAAAGCCACCGAGGACGATGCGACGGTTGCCGTTTTGCGGTCATATCCCTCGATCACTTACCACAATGCGCGGGCGCAGCTCGGCGCTATCCTGGTGGAACAGGCTCTCATTCAATCGCAAATTCCGTTCCGGTTGGTTTTCGACGAGCATCTTGCCAATCTCTCCCGCTACAAAGTGCTGATCCTGCCCGATTCGCAATGCCTCTCCGACGCTCAACTAGCAGCGATCCGGAGTTTCGTGAGCAAAGGTGGGGGCGTCGTCGCTTTAGGCCAGGCGGGACTCTATGATGAATGGTTACGGCCCCGGAGCATTCCCGGCTTGAGCGAACTGTTGCCGTCCCAGAAACCGGGAGGCGCTTTTGGCGAAGAGACCCGGTGGACGGGACTCACGGGTGCGACGGTCAAGACAGAGTACGGGCAGGGGCGCGCAGCCTATGTGCCGGGAGCGGAATTTGATGGCCCTTTGCCCGCCATGCCTTCCAACTTCGAAATTAACAATCAATTCTGGAAGAAGCCGAAGAACGCGCAACAGATTGCCGACGCCGTGCGCTGGGCAGCGCGAGATGCCTTGCCTGTTCGCATCAGTGGCCCGGACTATCTCGCGGTGAATCTCGTTTCCCAGCCCGGCAAGAACCACTCGCTGCTGCACCTGGTGAATTACAATGCGACGCGCGTGCCTGTGGTTTCAGGCGTGGATGTGACGCTTAGGGCGCAGGGAGCCGGCAAACCCGCGGTCACGTTGGTATCGCCAGATGACAGCGGCCAACAAACTTTGCCGGTACAGGCGGATTCATCTGGTATCCACTTTCGAATTCCCGAAGTCAAGACGTATTCTGTCGTCACGGTAACGTGGCAGTAATGCGAATCCTGACTCTGGGTCTAATCGCCATTGCCGCGGTCGGAGCGCGCGCTGAGTCCAGCGTGCGCGTGCGAGAGAACTTCAATCAAGGCTGGCTGTTCGCGCGACAGTCGAATGGATCGGGCGCGTTGGGATCGTTCGATCGGGACACGTCAGAGGCGGCGCGCATCGAGCCCCAGTTTCAGGACGCGCCGCACGCCGCGTACGACGATGCAAGCTGGCAGCCAGTCAATCTTCCGCACACCTGGAACGCCCACGACGTCATGGACGAAGCCCCCGGATACTGGCGCGGCGTCGGCTGGTATCGCAAACACTTCACGCTTGATACTAAGTTCACAGGTAAGCGGGTCTTTTTGGAGTTCGAAGGTGTAGGCCTGGTTGCGGAATTCTGGCTGAACGGAGCGCCCCTCGGGATCCACAAAGGCGGCTACACGAGTTTCGAGTTTGACATCACGGAACACGCGCGTTTTGGCGCTGAAAATGTACTGACGGTAAAAGTGGACAACCTGTACCATCCCACGATCCCGCCGACTGTGAAAACAGACTACAGCTTCTACGGCGGGATTTACCGCGACGTCTGGCTGCGAGTCACGGACCCGGTGTATCTCTCCAACGTGCATTGGATCACGCCAGCGGTGGATGCGCAGAAAGCTACTCTACAGATTCATTCCCAGCTCCGGAATACCACCAGTGCGAGCGAGCAGCTTTCCGTCCTGCAAGAGATTGTCGATCCGCACGGCAAGGTAGTAGCCTCTACGTCGCGTAGTGTTTCCGCGGCCGCCGGGGCAAGCGTCGACAGCACTGAGAGCATCGAGGTGAGTAATCCAGAACTCTGGTCACCCGGCACTCCCAACCTTTACACGATTCGCAGCACGCTGCGCCATGGCGTTCGAACCGTCGATGCGGTAGAAAGTCCGCTGGGCTTCCGCTGGTTTCGCTTCGATCCTCAAAAGGGCTTCTTTCTGAACGGAAAGCGGCTGCAATTCCAGGGTGTGAACTGGCACCAGTCTTATCCAGGCATGGGGAATGCGCTGCCGAATTCCCGGCACTGGAAGGATATGGAGCTCATCCACGAAATGGGCTGCAACTTCTGGCGAACGTCGCACTATCCGCACGATCCGGCAACCATGGATGCTTCCGACCGGCTCGGCCTCCTCGTCTGGGAAGAGTTGCCCATCAACAAGGAGATCGGAAATCCCAGCGAGTACATCGACAACGTACTCGAAATGGCGAAGGAGATGATTGGGCGGGATCGCAATCATCCCTCGGTAGTGCTCTGGGGCATTGCGGGGGAAGTGAATGCGCCCCACGGCGTGTCGAAACGCGTCATCGAGAGCGCCGCCAATGCGTACCGGAAACTGGACCCCACGCGGCCGGTGGCGATGCACGCACCGCGCGGCGATGACATCGAGGCGCTGGTGGATGTGGTCGGACTCGATGCCAGCAAAGAGACCGACGAGAAACACCTGCGCTTTCCCGAGCGTAGTTACATGACCGGGGAGTACAGCGCCGCGCTCATGGGGCGAGGCCTCTACGGCGGCGGGCCGAACAGCGAGGAACTCGCCTGCGAGCGGCACGAGAAGTACCTCGCGGAGATCAACAGCCGGCCGTGGCTCGCCGGCGGCTGCATCTGGAACGCGTTCGATTATGACGGCGAATCGTACGATACCGTCATTCCGCACATCGTGTCATTTGGCATGACGGACATCTGGCGCATTCCCAAGGAAGTTTATTACTTTTATCAAAGCCAGTGGACCGCCAAGCCGATGGTGCACGTCGTAGGGCCGTGGACTTGGCCAGGCGAGGAAGGGCGCAAGAAAGCCGTCAAGGTTTACAGTAACGCCGCTGACGTTGAGCTCTTTCTAAACGGCCATTCTCTCGGAGTGAAACGCGATGTGCCAGTCGGCGGCTTGCTGCATCCGCCGAGGGTTTGGGACGTAGCGTATCAGCCTGGCGTTTTGCGGGCAGTTGCCCGGTTCAATGGCGGTGAACTGGTGGATGAACGCAAGACGGCAGGTGCACCTTACCAGATCATCCTTAGTTCGGATGCAACGCAACTGCGCTCTGGCGATCCCGAAAGCCTGGCGTATCTAACCGCCATTGTCGCGGATAAAGACGGAACACCGGTGCCGGACGCGACTCCGCCGATTACGTTCACTTCCTACGGGCCGGGTGAACTGTTGCCGCAAACCTGGCTTGGCCATGGAACAGGATTAACCTGGAATGCGATTGGCGGCATGACGCGTATCGCGTTCCGGGCCACCGCGCGATCGGGCGAAGCCGTTATCAGCGCCTATTCGCCCGGGCTGCGAATGGGTAGAACTGCGATACTCGTCACCGCGCCTGGAAAGCCAAATGAGATGGACTACAAAGAGCGTTTCGAGGAAGACGAAACGCCGGTAACTGGGAAGTAACTGCTTATTAGTTAGGCCTGATCCCACGGCAAGGAGTAAGTCTTAACGTAAGTCATGCTCTTCATGGCCTCGATAACTCCCTCTTTGTAGCCAAGACCGGAAGACTTGATTCCGCCGAATGGCGACCACTCCAACCGGTAACTAGGCGCTTCATTAACGTTTACTGTTCCCGTTTCAAGTTCCGTAATGACTCTCTGGATCGACGGCCAATGGTTACTCACGACGGCTCCAGAAAGTCCAAACTCAGTGTCGTTAGCGATTTGAATCGCCTCGTCGAGCGTCCGGAACCGGATAATAGGCGCCACGGGGCCGAAGGTCTCACACGCAACCACTGGATGATCGTTACGGACGTGATCGAGAACCGTCGGCGCATAGACAGCACCTTCGCGCTTGTGGCCAACCACTACCCTGGCGCCCTGCTCCACGGAGAGCGCGATGCGGCGTTCCATCTCCACCGCCGCGTGTTCGCTGATCACGGTGCCAACATCCGTTGTCGGATCGTAAGGATCGCCGAATTTGAGTGACGCGACGCGCTCTGCCAGCAGCCGCGTAAACTCATCGGCCACCGATTCTTCAACTAACAGGCGCCGAATGGCCGTGCAGCGCTGGCCGCTGTTCTTGAACACACCGGTGACCGCAATGTTTGCCGCCTGCGCGAGATCAGCGTCGGCTAGGACGAGCATCGCCGAACTGCCGCCCAGCTCGAGTACCAGCCTTTTGTAACCGGCAATGGCCGCGATGCGTTTCCCGGTAGCGGTACCGCCCGTAAAGCTGATCATGTCCACTAGGGGACTGGTCACAATCGCTTCCGCCACATCTTCGGTCGGACCACTCAACACGTTGATCATGTCCTCAGGCATACCGCAATCCAACGCCAACTGGACGATGAAGTATGCCGAGAGCGGAGTCAGTTGCGAAGGCTTCAGGATCGTCTTGTTGTTGGTTGCGAGCGCAGGAGCGATCTTGTGCACTACCTGATTCAGCGGATGGTTGAACGGTGTGATTGCTGCAATCAAATGCAGCGGCTGGCGCATCGTGTAAATGCGCCGCGGTCGCCCCACGCGAGACACGTCGCAGGGAAAGACCTCTGAATCGTCCATCAAGCTCTGGATGGCAGCGAATCGAAGCACGTCGGATGCCCTCTGCACTTCGTATTGCGTGTCCTTCAGGCACAAACCTGACTCGTCTGTGATCAGGCGGCTTACTGTGGCAGCGTTTTCCTCCAGTTTGTCTGCCATCCGCGTCAGTAAGTCATGGCGCTCGTAGCGCTGCAGGTGTACCTTAGCAGAGCGCGTCCGTTCGATCGTTTGTAGCGTTGTGGCTTTGTCCGCCGAAGCAATGCGGCCCACCAAGTCTCCGGAGTGCGGATTTCGAACTTCCATCCACTGGCCACTAGCTACTTGGTTGTGTCCGATGATACTGCCATACTCTCGCATGATGTTAGTCTTGGACACCGTTGAGGGCAAAGTCGAAAAGATCGAAGTTATTCGCTTCTCCGGCGGCTAACTTGTCAGCATATGCTGGACCTAAACGGCGGTTGAAGATAAATGGGACACGCTGTTCGTGTAGCCCGCCGTGCGAGCGAAGGCCCGATTCCACAACGGAAAGGTCGTGCCAGGATGGCGTACGGCCGAGCGTTGTACTTCGATCCGCAAGCACTACAAAGTCGCCGATCCGGTCTGCCGGCAGTTGAAAGCGCTTCGCGGCATCGGATCGATCGAGAACCAGCTCGACGCCCGGAATCTTCTCCATGAAGCCGCGTGCGTCTTCAGTGCTCCCATCCCCCAGATACACCGTCGCGTATGAACCGAGAGCTCCGTGATGCACAACGTAAGGATCTGTGATGGGCAGGATAACACGCGCATCGCGGAAACCTGCGTCAACGAGTAAGGTTTCCAGGAACTGCACCTTTGGCGAACCGTCCGGGTTGACCTTGTCATTCATACCGTGGTCCGCTGTGATCGCCACAATGGCCCCGAGTTGATCCAGGCGGCCGATAAAGTGGTCAATGCGCGCATAAAAAGCGTTGGCCTCAGGGCTGCCTGGCTTGTATTTGTGCTGCACGAAGTCTGTGGTTGTCAGGTACACGAGGCCGCCGCTCTCTGTTTCGAGCAGCCGTACGCCAGCTTCAATGCAGTACACGCTAATCTCAGGATCATAGATATCTGGCGCCGGCCGTCCCACCTTCTCGACAATGCGTTGCGCGCTATCCGGCACCGCGCCCTTGCGTACGCCTTCCACAGAAAAGCAAGTTCCCTTGAGATCATGGCCAAGCAGCAGACGCAACTTATCCTTTGCCGTCACCACAGCCACCGGCACTCCGGCTTCGGCAAAGGCGGAAAAGATCGTGGGGCATCGGAGGTACTTGGGGTCGTTCATCATCACCTCCGCTCCCGTAACCTGATCGTAATAGTAGTTACCGCAAATTCCGTTGACACTCGGAGGTACGCCAGTCGCCATCGCGACATTATTGGGATTGGTAAACGACGGAATCACCGATCGCGCCACGCCGCGGCTTCCCCTGGCTGCCATGGCGCTGAGGTTGGGCATCACGCCCGAGGCGGCCTCCAGGTAGCTGGGATCGGTGCCATCCAGACAGATGCCGACTACCGGAACGGCTCGAGTGCGATAGCTGCGGCCATTGACTGTGATCAATCGGGTCTCCAGTGCTCTTTGGGAGTGTTTGAACGACGGCGTCGAAACGCGAAACTACTATCCTACTATTGCCGGGGAGCTTAAATACTGGAAATTCTCAAGTCGCACGGAATGCGGCCAGGATCTCTTTCCTGGCGGCGGCACGTGCAGGGAAGTATCCGCCAACAAGCCCCATGAGAATGCCGAATCCAATGCCGGTGGCCATCACCTGGGGAGACAGGCGAAGGCTGAACGAGATTTCGCTGAACGTAACGAAACTGCCGATCCGCGTATGAAAATTATTCAGAGGGAGTGCCAATAGACAGCCCAGAATCGCACCCACCGCTGACAAGATCAGCGATTCTAAGAGGAAGCTTGCAAGAATGCCCGCCCGCGAGAATCCGAGCACGCGCAGCATACCGATATCCGCGCTGCGCCGCGCCACGGCGGCGTACATCGTGTTCATCGCGGCAAAACTGCTGCCCACCGCCATGATCGTGCAGACCAGCAGGCCCATGAAACGGACCGGGGCGGCGGAAACCATTTGGGAAACGTAGTATTCCCGCTCGCTCTGCGTGGCAATGTTAAAGCGTGGGTCTGCTTCCAGGTTGTTCCGCAAGGCCTGCATGGCCACCGGGTCCGCGGCGCGAAGCAGAGCGGAACTTAAATACTCAGTGCGGTTATAGTCACTACTGATTTGGTTGAGGTCGGCATAAATTTCGCTGCTGGCGTTGGACCGGCCGCCATCCATGATGCCCACCACGTCCCAGTTCCCGCGGCCGAAATGCACGCGGCCCCCGAGCCGGACGCTGGAATAGCGCGCCACAAGATTCTTGCCGACGACTACCTCCCTCCGGCCGGGCTCAAAGTATCTTCCCGCAATCAGGTGCACCTGACCCCGCATCTCGATACCGACGGGCGTAAGGCCGCGCAGATTGATGTTCATGCCATCGACGGCCTTGCCGGTTCCCAGGTTGTTCAGAATGGTCACCATCTCGAGCGAGGCTAGTGGTGCTCCCGTGCGGTCACAGGCGATCCCCGGCTTATACCTCATCGCCTGAAAATCCGAGCGTGTCACCACGCTCATCAGTTCCGCCGTCGCGCCCTTGCGCATCACCAGCACGTTGAGCGGCTGGCCGCTCGCCTCAAACGAGGAACGCAGACCTTCCACCAGTGCCAGCACCGCGACCAGAACGGCCACCGTCAGGCCGATCCCCATGGCCGTCAGCAACGTGGTGGTCTTGCGAACCTGAAGGTTACGGAGGTTGTAGACAATCGGAATTGCCATGGTGTCTTCAATCCGTAAAGCGCAGGCACGTGATGATCGGCCGGCGGGACGCATTCCATGCCGGGAAGAATGAGCTCGCCACGCCCACAAACATGGCTAAGAACAGGCAGCCGCCGAGAACCCAAACGGGCACATCCAGTTTCCTCAGGCTGATAAACATCACCGGCACGTGCCGCAGCGCGGACGTAATAGCGCCCGCGATCGCGAGTCCCAGAATGCCACCCACCAAGGCGATGAGTACCGACTCACTCAGCATGATGCCCAGCACTGCCTGCGGCGAGTAACCCAGCGTCTTCAAGATTCCCACTTCGCGCACACGCTCGCGCACCGACATGGCCATGGTGTTGGCGGAAACCAGCAATATCGTGAACGTGAGCGCCCCGCAAACACTCAGCAGCATCAGCTTCACATCGCCCAGGTACGACAGGAAACCCAAGGCGAAGCCGCGTTCGGTCTCCGTCTTGGTTTCGAACGGCGAATTGGCGAACATCTCATCCACTGCCTCAATGACCCCGGGCACCGCTTCCTGGTTATTCGCGATCAGCATGTACATCCCCACCTGGTCCAGTTGGCGGCTGTTGCGCTGCGCCATGGCTTCGCGCAGGTATTCGTAGTTGAAGAGCAGCGCCCCGTCGTCATTCAGATTGTCGTAGAAACCACGAACGGTAAACTCCAAAGTAACCGGGAAGATATCTCCAACCAGAACGATGCGATCCCCCAGGTGAAAATGCAGCCGGTCAGCAATCGCCTGCCCGATGATGCAGGCGGTCCGCTCCTTTTCGAATGCTCTCCTTTGGTCTTCTGCGATCACATAGTGCGGCGACACAACAAAGTACTTGTCCGGTTCCACGGCAAACCGGGCGAAGTTATTCTTCATATCGCGCGAATCCTTATAAGTGCCCCCAAAAAACTGGAAGACACTGACCTCGCGGACGCCCTTCACCTGGCGGATGCGCTGCTCATAGGAAGCGGGCAAGAAGTTCGTGATCGAGATGCGATTGCGCACGATTAATCGAAGCGCCTGGGTGGGAGTTGGAGCATTGAGAAAGAAAATGTTGTACATGGACATCAGCACACCCAGCAGGCAAAAGGAAGCGGCGACACTGAAAACGGTAAGCGCACTCCGGCGCCGGTTCCGCAACGCATTCTTCACAATCAGCGGCCAGTAGCGCAGCATGACCTTGCGCCTGCATATTTCATTCCGTACGAAAAGAAAGCAGGCCGAGGCCCAGGACCAAGGGTAAACGTCTCAAAGGTCGAATTGGCTGCGCGATTTAACTCATGCGGTTAGGGGAGTTACACCCAGCCGAGTCCGCTTACGCCGGCTTCGGCGGTGGTTTCTTACCACTTCTTTCCTTCGACTTCTTCGATCTGTTCTTCAGCGGATCCGTCGGCTCATAGCCAAGCTCCGCCGACAGAATCTCCACCAGTCTCGACAGAACCCGCGTGCGCGCCCAGTACTTGTCGTTTCCCTCCACCAGGCACCATGGCGCCATTCTTGTGCTGGTCTTCACCAGCATCTCCTCCACAGCCGCCTCGTAGCGGCCCCATTTTTCGCGGTTGCGCCAGTCTTCGTCAGTCAGCTTCCACTCTTTGTAGCCGATCGCTTTGCGCTCTTCGAAGCGCCGCAGCTGTTCTTCGCGCGAGATGTGAATCCAGAACTTCGCCACGATGGCACCGAAGTCGATCAGTTGCCGCTCGAACGAATTGATTTCTTTGAACGCCCGCTTCCATTCGTCTTCCTTCGCGAAGCCCTCGACGCGCTCCACGAGCACGCGGCCGTACCAGGAGCGGTCGAAAATGGCGATCTGTCCGCGCTCGGGCAGCCGTCTCCAGAAACGGTAGAGGTAGTGGCGCGTCTTGTCCTCACCTTGTGGCGCGCTGATGGGATAGACGACGTAGCCGCGCGGATCGAGCTTCTCGGTAATGCGCTTGATCGCCCCGCCCTTCCCCGCTGCGTCCCATCCTTCGAAGACGATCACCACCGGACGCTTTTTCAGATAAACCTGATAGCCCAGCTCGCGGATCTGTATCTGCCGCCGCGTCATCTCGCGGACGTAGGCCTGGCGATCGAGCGCGCGCGTGAGGTCCACGGTCTCGAGCATCAGCGGCCTCCTTTGCTGAACGACTCCATGGCCGCCCGCAGATCCGCGTCCTTGAGGGCTGCCGCCGAGAGATCCGTGCGCGGCGGCGCATCAGCACCCAGCCGGCCTTCGATGGCAGCGATGATTGTCTCAAACACTTTCTTCCGCTCATGCCATTTGGAGGTCGCCTCAACGATGGTCCACGGCGCGAATTCCGACTCGGTCAACTCCAGCATGTCCTCGATGGCAACCAGGTACTCGTCATACTTCTTGTGGCGCACCCAATCGGCCTTGGTCACGCGCCACGCCTCCAGAGGATCGGCCTCGATGGCCTGGAAGCGTTGCTTTTGCTCTTTCTTGCTGATGTGCAGGAAAAACTTCAGGATGATGGCGCCGTCGTCGGCCAGCATGCGCTCAAACTCCACGATGTCGCGATACGCTTGCCGCCACTCCTTCTCCGCGATCGTACATTCGACGCGCTCCTCCAGTACCCGGCCGTACCAACTGTGGTCGAAGATGACCATCTCCCCGCGGTTGGGGACGCGCAGCCAAAACCGCCACAGCCACGGCCGCTGTTGCTCATAGGTCCGCGGCGCGGTGATAGGGTACAGCTTGAATCCGCGCGGATCCAGCCGTTGCGTCAACGCGGCAATCGTGGTTCCTTTGCCCGCCGCGTCCCATCCCTCGAACACGATCACAGTGGGCACGCCGTGGTCCCAGCATGCTTTCTCGAGATCGTATAGCCGGCCCTGCAACGTCGGCAGGACGCGCTTGAATTCCTCCCGGGGAAGCTTCTTCTTGAGATTGATGTTTTCCAACATAGCTCGCGGTTTGATTCTACAGCGCCGGCCGTCACGGCTGATAGTTACCCAAAAAGAATGGGCTTCCGGCCTGTTACAATACTTTCGCCGTGCGCCTGCAAATCCTGCTTGGCTTCGTTCTGCTCTCGTTGGCGAACCCGTCCCTCACCGCCGAACGGCACTATCTCTACGTTGCCGAGCCCGGCATTCGCAATTACGTCGAGTATGGCGGAGTCGGCGTGCTCGTCTTCGATATCGACAACGGCTACAAGTTCGTGAAGCGTATTCCCACTTGGGAAACACCTGCCGGCAAGGAGCCGGAGAACATCAAAGGCATCGCCGCCAGCGCCGCCACGGGAAGACTGTATGTCACGACGTTCAACCGCATGGCCGCCTTTGACATTTCGACGGGTCGCAAAGTCTGGGACCGCACCTATGAGGCCGGATGTGACCGCATGGCCATCTCGCCGGACGGCAAGATTCTCTACGTGCCGTCGTTCGAAGCGGCGCACTGGAACGTGGTGAATGCGGAGACCGGCGATGTGATTACGAAGATTGTCACGAAGTCGGGCTCGCACAACACCATCTATTCCCTGGATGGTTCGCGCGTGTATTTGGCGGGTCTGCGGTCGACATACTTGTCGGTCGCTGACACCAAGACCCACACCGTCGTCCAGACCGTCGGGCCGTTCTCAAAGCCGATCCGTCCGTTCACCGTAAACGGGCGCGGCACGCTGGTGTTCGTCAACGTGAATGACCTGCCCGGATTCGAGGTCGGCGATCTGCGAACCGGCAAAATGCTCCACCGCGTGGAGTTTGCGGACTACAAGCCGGGGCCGCTCAAACGGCACGGATGCCCCAGCCACGGTATCGCGCTCACGCCGGACGAGAAGGAACTCTGGGTGGTGGACGGCGCCAACAACTCGATGCGCGTTTTTGATGCTACGGTGATGCCGCCACGGCAAACCATGACCATTCCACTCCGCGACTTCCCCGGCTGGATCAGTTTCAGTATCGACGGCCGTCAAGCTTACTCGTCAACCGGCGAGATCATTGACACAAGCACGAAGAAGATCGTCGCCACTCTCACGGATGAAGCCGGCAGGCAGGTGCAGAGCGAAAAACTGCTGGAACTGGTGATCGACGGCGGCAAGGTGATCCGGGCTGGAAATCAATTCGGCGTAGGAGCCCAGCGGTAACTTCCGGCCGGCGCGCTCCGCGTTACAATACCGCCATGCAAAGGCGCGATTTTCTCACTCGTATGCTGGCGGGCACGGCACTTCTGCCGCTGCCGCCCGCTCCAGCGCAGCAGGGTTCGAGCGGGGTGTTCATCGAGAAAGCGGCGGCAGGGACGCCGCATAAGGGCAAAGTGCTCGCCGCCATCCAGCCGCACTCGGACGACATCTCCGAATTCGCCGCCGGTACCGTTGCCAAGCTGATCCAGGAAGGCTACACCGGCTACATGATTCGCGCCACCAACGATGATATGGGAGACGACATCGGCGATCCCGGAACCATCGGCGAAAACGTCCTGCGCAACGAGCGCGAGAATGCCGAGGTGGCGCGCGTCCTCGGTCTGGAGCGCAGTTTCGACCTGAACTACAACAATCACCGCATGGGCGACGCTTCCTGGAACGAGCTGATCTGCCGGCTGATCTTCCTCATCCGCCTGCTGAAGCTGGACACGGTCTTCTGTTACGACCCTTGGGGACACGACGAAGAGAATCCAGACCACTATGTGCTCGCCCGCTGCGTGGAGGCCGCATGCTGGATGGCCGGCCGTGTGCACGATTATCCCGAGCAGTTCGCCGCCGGGCTGAAGCCGCACGCCGTCAGCGAAAAGTATTATTACGCGCGCCGCCCGGAGATCACGCGTATCGTGGACATCACGAGCACGGTTGAAAAGAAAGTCGACGCCAACTTCGCCAACCAGGCCAAGGGGCCCGGCGGGCGTCACGGCTCGCGGCTGCGTGCCGAACTCGCCAAGAAGAATCAGCGCCTGCCTTTGCTCGGTGCTGACGACTCCACCGCCGACCGCAACTACATCAGGGAATTCGTCCTGGCAGGCGACCGCGAATTAGGGCGCAAGTACGGCGTGGAATACGCCGAAGCGTTCCACTACATTGGGCCGCCGGTGTCGCACATGGAAGATTACATTCGGCAGAATACGGTGCCACTGAGGTAGCAGGCGTACTAACCTTCAGCACACCGCCCCCTTACAGCGCCAGCTCTCCCTTGTACAACATGTCTTTCAAGTTGAACTTGGTCTTCAGCAGCAGAGACCCCAGTTTTGTCGAAAAGGTCACTTCCTTGTCTTCCGCCTTGAGAACCAGTATCTCCTTCGAGAAACCGAATAACAGCGTTCCGCCGCCGGCGCTCGGCGATTTTTGAACAATCCCCGGTTGGGCGCCTTCCCTGCCCTTCGGTTGCAGGAACGAGAGAGCCTTCAACCGGTCGAGCATGTCATCGGTGGATTGTGACGAATTCGCATCGTTGTCGCTATCGTCCTGCGACCGGCGATAACGCCCGCCGCTCAGCGGAAACCCGCTCACGCCGATGACGTAGTGGTTGGCAAAAGCGTCCGGTAGCGGCGCTTTCATTGCGTCCAACACCGCCTTGGCGCTCTCCCAGCGAACGGTGCCCTTGATCTGCTCCATCGGCTGCCCGCCTCTGCCTCGGCCGCGCCCGCCGCCCATGCCGCCACCGCCGATCCCCGGGATGCCCATACCCCCACGGCCGCCGCCCATGCCGCCTGGATATCCACCGCCACCGGGGTACCCTCCGCCGCCTCCGCCAGGATAACCTCCGGCATTCGGATCGCTTCCACTACGTGGATAACCGCCGCCGTCGCTCGGATCCCGCGAATACTGAGCGCTGGTTTCCTTCGCCCAGGGCGATTTGGTGATCAGTTGCTCCACCTCTGCGCTGGACCACTCCGCCGGCTCTTTCTTGTTCCAAAAATCAGAACTGGAACCATATAGCCGGCCCCAAGCCGTAAAACCCGCTCCAGCGGCCAGCATCAACACTCCCCGCCTGGTGAGTACACACTGATACCGTTCCACGTGCATCGATGACTCCTCGTCTATGACAGACGTTGGCAAGCCCCTCGCAGGTTGCAGACCAATTAGCGAATTCGCCAGCTCAGTTGGCCTTGTTCTCGAACAGCAGCGGGGCGAATGCGGCCAGGTTGTGCCGCCACACCATCCAGGTGTGCATGCCAGGCGTCTCAATGTCCGTGTGCCGGACGCCCTTCGACGTCAGCCACTCCCGGAACTTCCGGTTTGGCTCGATCAGGCGGTCCTCGGTACCGCACGCAATCCAAAGCAGCCGTAGCTTTTCATTGGCCTTGGCATCCAGCGACGCGAAAGTCGCGTTGAAGTCCTCACCCAACCCGCCCGAACTGAACGCGCCAACCCAGGCGAAACGGTCCATGGCGTTCAGGCCAGTATACAGCGACTCGGCCCCGCCCATGGACAGGCCCGCGATCGCCCGCTCCTTGCGGTCTCTCGATGCGTGGTACGTCTTTTCCACTTGCGGAATGACTTCGGTGAACAGCGCCTCGCGAAACCGGTCCATGTTCCGTTTCCGCAGCGCTGGATCGCGCAAGGGCGGCGCTGCTCGAGTAACGATCTCAGGCGCTCCGTAACCAAGCGTCATCACGATCAGCATCGGCTTGGCCTTGCCTTGCGCGATGAGATTGTCCAGAATCACATTCGCACGGCCCACCGCCGTCCATCCGCTGGCATCGTCGCTGAAACCGTGCAGCAGGTACAGAACCGGATAGAGTTTCCGCGCTGCCGGATCGTAACCTGGCGGCGTGTAGACGTAGTAATCCCGTTCATCGCCCACTACGGCTGATTTGTAAAAGTGCCGGTGCACCACGCCGTGCGGCACATCGTTGACCTCCCACGCCAGCGACGCCGGCCCTGGCACATGCACTTGGCTCTCGTTGTCCAGCAGGTTCGGCTGCATCAGCGAATTAGAGGGGTCCACCAGGCTTACACCATCCGCCACAAACGCGTAGCCGTAATAGTCGGGCGCAAGCGGTTCCGTCGTCACGCTCCACACGCCCTGCTCGTCCCGTTGCATCGGAACCTCCTGCGCACCCTCGCGATTCAGATGCACCTCCTTCGCATTGGGCGCGCGGAACCGGAAGGTCACACTGCCATCGCCGTGCACCTCCGGCGACTGGATCGGCTGGGGCGGCTGCGCCGAGGCGGGAAGGCCCGCCACCAGCAAGGAAAGCAGAAAGGTCCATTTCATAGCGGCGAGTATACACCGGACCTCTATGCCGCCGCTGTTTCGGTGGTTGAAACAGTCGCCCTGTTGCAAATGGGCCTGGACACCTTATAATCAACAGCGGATGAAGGATAAGAGCCTTATCTGGCTGGTTGCCGGGGCAATCGCCCTGTGGCTATTCTTCGCCTATCCACCAGCGCGAGAGGAGGTCATCCGGATTGGCCGGAGCATTTGGAACTGGATCGAGGCCCTCTTTTAGCTGTCCCGCCCCACGGCCAGCACAAAATAGCGCGCGCGGTCCGTGCCCACGTTGCGCCAGCCGTGCTCTTCACCCGAGGCCACGAATCCCACTGATCCCGGCCCCAGCGTTGCTGACCGTCCATTGATCGTCACCTCCATCGTGCCCTCGCGAACCAGGATCATCTCGTCGTGCACGTGGTGGTGCGCCGGATGCGGCATCTGGCCCGGTGCGAGTTCCGTTTCGTGCAGCTCGATCGCCACTCCTGCATGCGCTTCGCCTTGCAGGATCGCCCGCCCGCGGTTCGGCCCTTCGACCTCCACCTTCAGGTCCTCATAGCGATGCATCTGGGATGCTAATGCCCGGTTCTGGGCTGCGCCCTTTGCAGCGGCCAGCAAAGGAAGCACGAAGCTCAAATCTCTGCGCGAAAAATTCATGTCATTTCCTCTCGGTCACAAGGTCGCCGAATGCGCCCAGCAGCTTGTATTTGTTCTGCCACGTCGTATACATGATACCGACGGCCCCGGGGGTCCGGTCGAGCGACTCCAGCCATCCCTGCGGATTCGTCAGATCGTCAGCGTCATAATAAGCTGCACCCAGCGTATGATAACCGAGTTGGGAGAAGTGCGCCAAGCTCTCGTTGCGCTTCTCGAAATACCAGCACGCAAGCTGCATGTCCTTGGGCAGATATTGCCAGGACCCGCTGTAATCGCCATCCACCAGGTAGTAATCTCCGTGGGCGTTGTGATTCGGGTCGAACATGTCCGACCACACGAAAATCTCCGCCCCTGGGCTCGACACACGCACCAAGTCGTGCAGCCGGGTTGCGTAGTCGCCCAGCATGGCCGCCATGCTCATGCCACGCCGCCGGCAGGTCTCACAGGTGCCCCCCATGCGTACCTCGTCCAGCGCCAGCAGGTATGTCTTCGGCGCCAGGTATTTCTGAATGAGCGGCATCTGCTTGCTCCAGATCTCGAACACCTTCGGCTCGGACATGCACGCGGCAACCTGGTCGCGGTAGATTTTGACGCCGTGGTAGTAGTCCACTCGCAGACGTTCCCCCTCGGCGATTCGCGTACCAGAAGGTAGCGTGATCGCGGGACTTTCGTGATCGAAGCGAAAATTCATCCGAGGATCTTCAACGTGCGAATAGTCGCGGCCCTCCTCGTACACCTTCCCGTTCTTCTCTCCGCGCACCTGAAGCGGCGTGCCCGCGCGGCGAACCACGTTCACCAGGCCAACTTCTTCGATTCGCAGATCCGCAATGGAGAGCGTGCCCGCCAATCCGTCCTCGATGGCAATACTGAAGAGCAACCGGCCGGCTGAGGCGCTGTTAAATCCCGTGTTGTATTCACGCCAGTCGGAATTGCTAAAGTCGGTCTCGAACCAGCAGTAGTTCCGCCGCCGGTCTGGTGTTTCCGCCCGAATCTCCAGCGTGGCGTGTGGCGCAACGCCCTCGCCGCGCAGCCGCACCTTGACGCTGTAACTGCGATTCGGCGTGACAGTGATGGCTTGCTCGAAATGAGCCACCGGCGTGGGGCCAGAGCTTTCCAAACGCAGCGGCACGCTCTCCGCGTGGAAGACCGCCCTCCCATTGCTCGCGACGAAAAGTGCTCCCTTCACCGGCAACCCTTCCGCTAGATTGCGGTCGTGATCGAGCAACGCCCCGCCGTAGCCCACGTTGAAACCGGTCGGAATGATCTCGACTCCCTTGCGATCGCAAAACTCTTTCACCTTCTTCAGGCGCTCGAAGTACGCCGGCGGCTCCAGGTCGATCCGGTCCAGCGTTCCCGCCAGCACCATCCCGTTCAAGCCGTGCGCCGCCGCTGTCTCGACGATCGCGAGAACATCCGCCACGTCCCGGTCGTTCTTTAGTGAATTGGAAACATAGACCCAGCGCTTGGGATAAACCTTCTTCGCATCCGGCGGCGCGGCCGAAAGCGAACTGAAGATGACGCAAAACAGTACACAGAGGTATGATTTCATGCCTCCATCATACGCCGGATCTTCACCACCTCAGTGCGCGATGATCTGCACTTCCATCGGCCCTAGCGCCACGCGAATCGTGTGCAGCGGCCCCGTGCCTGTGCTGCCGTCAACCTCCTGCACATTCACTGTCCCCGCCGCGTGCGCAAGCACCGCAGAAGGCGCCGCCGGCGTCGCCTGGTTGCTGTATAACACCTGATACACATCGCCCGGGTTGCTCAATGTTTGCTCGATAATCACCTCGACCGATATCGTCTGGCTCTGGCTCGCATTCGCCGCGACGATAATTTCCCGATCGTTCAGAATCCGCGAAAAAGCCGTAATCCCGCCCGGAAATGGCGACACGCCGTAATTCTGCCCATCTCCGGAAACCGGCCGAAAGTACTGCCGCCCGTAGCGCAGCGGCGGCTGCGTCCGCCGCACCGCGGCAATCGCCTGTAAGCCCACATAAAACGGATTCGTTGTGTCGAATCCAGGCCCGCCCCAAAGCGCTTCCCGCACTGATTCGTCCGTCGTGCCGCGCCCCGACAATCCCTGTTCGGTTCCGTAGTACACGCACGGAATCCCTTGCAGCGCGAACAAACACGCGAGGCCCTGCGTCACCTGCGCGTCAAACTGGTGCGGATTCGCTGGATTCACAAACCGGAACCGCGCCTTCAGATCGTGATTGTCGAGGAACGTCACGAAGAAGCGCGTGGCGTCTCCGTGCGAACTGAGAACATCCGCCTCCACCTGCTTTCGGTGCTGGTACATGCCCGAGACGCTCGCCGGAGCCGAGAAACCTTTCACCACCGGCGGCAGCGTAAACACCAGCGGAAAATCCAGCGCCGCATCCACCCCCACCATATCGGTGTCGCTCGCATCACTCGTGTTGCGGCCAATAAACTCCGCGATCGTGTCCTCGCTGTCGAACACTTCCCCGTATGTGAAAAAATTCTTCTTCCCCACGCTCAGCGCGAACTCCCGGACGGCATTGCCGAAAAGCCGCGGCAATCCCCCTTTCAGAAATTTCAGCGTGTCGATCCGGAACCCGTCCACATCGAAACGTGCAATCACGTATTGATAAGCGCGGATCAGAAAATTCTGCACATTCACATCGGCCGTCATCATTTGCTTGAGTGAATCGAAGTCGCCCACCGTGCCGTCTCCCCCGCCCTGCACTCCCTGGCGCCGGAAGAAAGCGTTCTGCTGCAACTCGTCCGGCCACACGAAACTGTCACGTGAGGGACTCGGTATCTGCTCAATGGGCGTCGTTCCATGCCGCAGCGCGCCGTCCGGGTCGCGCCACATCACCGGCTGCACGTTCGCGGAGAAGCTAGCTTGCGAGCCGTTGTTTTGCAGGCAGAACTGATCCTGCGGGGCACACTGGTACGCGAACACGTCGCCCACGTGATTCAGAACGATGTCGAAAATGACGTACGTCCCCTGCGCGTGCGCCGCGTCCACTAGTTCGCGCAGCTCATCGTCCGCGTTCGCCGGATTCTCGGCAAACCGCGGCTCCGCGCGCAGAAAGTCGTGAATGCCGTAACCGTGATACGTGTGCAAATCGAATTCCAGATTGCGCAGCGCCGGGCTGATCCAGATGGCGCCCGCACCTAACTGTTTCAAGTACGGCAACTGCGCCTTAATGCCGCGAAAACTCCCGCCCTGAAACTCGGAGAAATTCGGATCATCGAACGGCGAATGGTTCGGCGGCCGCAACTCGTTGTTGAACCGGTCGACCATCAAAAAGTAAATCCACTGATCGCGCCAATCTTCTGGCGATGGTGTAAGGGCAAGCCTGCCTGTTCCCAGATCCCGGACCGCTTCGAGGACCGCCTGGAAATCAGCAGCAAATTCAGACGAAGGTGACATAAACCCTCCTCTTTTTGACGCGCAGGAAGCCAGTATGCGGCAGTTTATGAGGGATTGGAAGCCTGATTAAGTTACGAATTCAACACACTTACTCGTGTCTTAGCTTGCAGTCTCGCCATCAAGCTCCGGATTCAATGCGACACTGACACGTATGAGTAACTTCGAGCGCTGGCCCTCTCTGCCGCTAAACGAATGGCAGGATACCTACCGCACCCTGCACATGTGGACTCAAATCATCGGTAAGATCCGCATGACCCTCTCCCCGCCCCTGAATCACTGGTGGCACGTCACCCTCTATGTCAACTCGCGCGGCCTCACGACCGGTCCGATTCCCTACCCGCCGGGCATATTCGAAATCCAGCTCAATTTCCAGAAGCATGCGGTCGAGATCTGCACGAGCGAAGGCACCCGTGCCTCCCGGCCACTCCACGCCGAGTCGGTCGCCAGTTTCTACGCCGGCATCTCGGAATCCTTGGCATCATTGGGGATCGCGGTGAACATCAATCTCAAGCCCCAGGAGGTCCCCGGCGCCGTGCCGTTCGACCGTGATTTCGCCAACTGCTCCTACGACGCCGAATACGCGCATCGCTTTTGGCGCATTCTCGTTTCCAGCGCCAAAGTAATGGAACAATTTCGCGCAAAGTTCATCGGCAAGTGTAGCCCGGTCCATTTCTTTTGGGGCAGTTGCGACCTCGCGTGCACGCGGTTTTCCGGGCGCCTCGCGCCGCCGCGCCGGGGCGTGATCAGCGGTCCGGCCTACTCGCACGAAGTCTGTAGCGCCGGCTTCTGGCCCGGTGGCGGCGCTGTCAACGGCCCGGCGTATTATTCTTACACCGTTCCGCAACCTGCCGGCATCGAAGAGTCGCAGCTCAGGCCGGGTGGAGCGGCGTGGAACGCCAAACTCTCGGAGTTCATCCTCATGTATGACGACGTGCGCCGCGCCAGTTCGCCCGAAGACGCGTTATATGAGTTTCTCGAAAGCACCTACGACGCCGGAGCACGCCTGGCCAAATGGGATCGCGCCGCTCTGGAGTGCTAAGCCGCCGCGCTGCGCAGTCAAACTCAAATATTTGTTGAACATTTCCGTCGCTGCCGCGTTACATTACTGAGCGGCCACAAGGAGGGATATGGGTACTCTCGTTCGCGACCTGCGGCTGGGCGTTCGGATGCTGCTAAGCAAACCCGGGTTCACCGCGACTGCGGTAATCGTGCTGGCGCTGGGAATCGGGTCGAATACCGCGATGTTCAGCCTGGTGAACGCCTTTGTGCTGAAGCCGCTGGTGATCCGGGAACCGGAACAAATTGTCGGCTGTTACAGTCGAAATGTCCATAAGCCCGATGATTACCGGGCATTCTCCTACGCCAATTACGTCGATATCTGCGATGGAAACTCCGTCTTCAGCAGCCTGATGGCGCATAACCCGGCGATGGTGGGTGTCACGGAAGGCGCTGCCACGCGCCGCACGATGGTCGACATGGTGTCTTCGAACTACTTTTCCACCTACGGAGTTCCTCTCTTCCGCGGCCGGCCCTTTACTGCCGACGAGGAGCGTCCGGGCAGCGATCCTCAAGTCGTAATCGTCAGCTACAAGTTCTGGAAAAAGGCAGGCAGCGATCCGAATATGATCGGCAAGACTCTTCAGGTCAACACGCGAGTCTTGACAGTCGTAGGCATCACCGCGGAAGGCTTCACCGGCAACACCGCGCTATTCGCGCCCGAGTTCTTCATGCCGCTCGGTCTTTATGACGTGATGTCGAACGACTTTGAAGGAGTGGGACGGAATCTCGGCTCGCGCGACAATCACGTTCTCATTCTCGTCGGACGGCTTCGGCCGGGCGTGACCCAAAAGGCGGCCGATGCGCAGCTCGCCACGGTGGCCTCCAGATTGGAGCGAGCCTATCCCAACGAGAACAAGGATCAGACGTTTATCGTTCATCCACTCGCTCGAATGAGCATCTCGACCAACCCAACCACTGACAGCGATATCCTCGTTCCTGCCACTTTGCTTCTGTCGATGGCCAGCGTGGTCCTGCTAATCGCCTGCCTGAATGTGGCCAACATGATGCTGGCGCGGGGCGCGGCGCGGCGGAAGGAGATCGCCATTCGGTTGGCGCTCGGCGGAACGCGCACTCAGATTCTGCGGCAGCTCTCGACCGAGGGGCTGTTGTTGGCGCTGGCGGGCGGTGCGGGCGGCCTGATCATTGCTTATTGGAGTACCGGCGCACTAGTCGAATCGCTGGCTGGTCTTGCGCCCATCGATTTTGTTTACTCCGCCGGTCCCGATATGCGGGTTCTGGCCGCAACGATTGGCTTCTGTCTGTTCAGCACGCTTCTCTTCGGCCTCGCGCCGGCCTGGAGTCTATCCAAGCCGAACGTGGCCTCCAACCTCAAGGATGGCGAGCACGAAGACATTGCCACCGGCAAGCGGCGCCGCCTTTTCTCGCGTCGAAACGTTTTGGTGATGAGCCAGGTCTCGCTTTCGCTGGTACTGCTCACGTCGGCCGGGCTTTTCATCCGCAGCGCCCAGCGAGCCGCGAATGTCGAGCCCGGATTCCGTCTCGATAACAGCATGCTAGTGGAAGTGGATCCGAGCCTCGCCGGCTACGATGAGGCGCATGGTCGCCAGGTTTTCCGGCAGTTGCAGGAGCGCTTGGCAAGCATTCCGGGCGTGGAAACCGTCAGTCTCGCCGGCTCTGTCCCGTTCGGCATCTTTTCTCTAGGCCGTGGCATCCAGCGGGCGAGCGATCCTCCTCCTGCACCCTCCGACCCCTCGGGAAAAGGTACGCTCTTCTATCCGCGCTTCAACATCGTCGGCCGGGACTACTTCAAAACTCTGGGAATTCCACTGCTCCGCGGCCGGCCATTTGTAACGGCGGAAACCGCGGGCGGCAAGTCTTCGGTCGCGATCCTCGACAAGGCCGCCGCCGCTAAGCTCTGGCCGCATGAGGAAGCGGTGGGCAAACACATTCGCATGATGATGGGCGACGCGAAGACGCAGGAGGCCGAAATTGTCGGCGTCGTCGGGACCGTGCAGGACAATATTTTTGGTGGCGAGTCACAGCCACATTTGTATGTGCCGTTCGGGCAGGAGTTCCAGTCGGACATAAATATCCATCTGAAGGTGGCGGTGCAAGGCAAGGACGCGGAAACGCGTTTGCTCGATACCATCCGCCGGGAGATCCGTTCCGCGGACGCTCACCTGCCGGTTCTGGCGCTGAGAACATTGCGGCAGCACCTGGAAGGCAGCTTCGATTTGTGGATCGTCCGCACGGGCGCGCGCATGTTCACCATCTTCGGCGGAGTAGCGCTGCTCATGGCGATGGTCGGCTTGTACGGCGTGCGCGCTTACACCGTGGCGCGCCGCACCCGGGAAATCGGCATTCGGATGGCGCTTGGGGCCGACGCCGCGGACACGTTGCACATGATTCTCCGCGAAGGGCTGATCGTCACCTCGATCGGCGCAGGCATCGGTCTGCTGCTCTCAGTAGCCGCGGGAAAGCTCCTCGGCAGCTTCCTCTACAAAGTAAGTGGCGCCGACCCGGTGGTTTTCCTGGCGGCAGCGATCCTGCTATCCGCCATTTCCTTGTTGGCTTGCTACCTCCCCGCTCGCAACGCAGCGCGAGTCGAGCCCATGGTCGCGTTGCGGTCCGAATAATTGGCTGCCGCTCGTCGGCGGCGCACCATCATTCCCGACGCATCAACCAAGGCACATCCGCGGGATGGGCGTTACCCGTCAAGTCGAGTGACCGCGACTCCACGGGAATGATCTCCTACAACGCCGTTTGGGGATAGTCTCATGCGGCCAGCCACTGCGCACTTCGGCGCTCCATCCGTGTGGCCATAAAATATCGTCGAGCCGTTCCGGATCCGCCCGCAGACGCGGACCAGTGGGACCGTGGATCGTGATGGTCGCGTTAGTGGCTGTGCTCGGGCGCTGGGGCGGAGCCGGCCGCGGGATTGTAGCGCGGGTTCTCGGGATTCTCCGGTTCGTCGATTGGTTTCACTGGCGGCACAGACTTGACGCTATCGATCCATGCCGTGTAGGCCAAGTCGCGCAGGAAAGCGGCGCCGGCGGCGAGACGCTTGTAAACCAATTCGCGGGCTTCCTTGTCGTCCTTATTCTTGAAACCGCCGCGGAGATCCACGCGATACACGTCTTCCACGAAATTCCGTGAATCGAGCGAGTACTGGAGCACCGTCGGCCATGGGTCGTCGAGATACCGCGCCTGTTTGGGAACGTACTGGAGCACGTCCGACTCGGTAGTGGCGATGAGGTCGACGTATTCGGATTCGAAGCGCTCGTGAATCTGCGGATCGCGCGTGTACCCCTTGGGATTATCGCCGGACCAGCCGTCGTGGTGAATGGAATCATGCAGCGGCATGGCGGTGTCGGCGACATAATGGCCCGTCCAGCCCATGTAGAACGCGATGTCGTTCAACAGCATCTGTTTCAACTGCGCCGCGTCCTGGAACACAGGCGAAACCCCTGCGTACAGCTTCGCGATATCCCAAACACGGTGTGGACCCGGCTCCGTCAGGTTACGGTAGAGACGCATACCGACCTTCATGCGCTCATAGCCTTCCATGATCGAGTACGCCTCGAGCCCGGTATAGCGGACATTGAGCAGCTTGGCGCGGTCGGGATCGGACTTGCTCACCCGCCGATATTCGTCATGCACGCGCAGGATGAACTCGGTCCGCGAGCGCGGCGGGTCGGGAATAAAGTCGAAGCCCTCGGTATACCAGCTATGATTCGCATCCTCCGAAATGGCCAGGAAGGGCTCGGAAATGCTCCGCCAAGTGTCGGGGATGATACCCAGGTGCCCGATGTAAGCTTTCTGTGCCTTCAAAAACGCGGGACCGTCTTGCGGGATCCTTTCGACGGCGGCGAGGTTAGCCAGGGTGTGGCCTCGAAAACCCCAGGCACACAGATTTTGGATCGCCAACAATTGCAGGCAAAGAAGGGCGGTCGTTTTTTTCTTCAATTGGAAACTCCTCAAAGGGTGAGTTGAAATTTTCTAATGTAAGACGCGCGTGGCAGCGACACTCACTGCCCCCGCATGAACGCGCCCAGTTCCTCATATTGATCTGTCGCAACCAAATTGACACCCGATTCGAGCGCCGCTTTCCAGCGAGCAGTCACAGCCTCACGGGATCCGAAGTTGTAGCCGCTGTCCCATCCGCGATTCTCAGCCGGGGCAAAGCCGTCAAGAGTATAGAAGCGAATCCAGAAGCCAAGACTGTGCGCGTGGTCAACCAGGGCGTGGAGGCGTCGCGCATCGGCGGCGGTCCAGTCGCCGGCCCGGTTTTGTCCTCCCTCCTCGACTTCGAACCACGAGTTATTCCACCACCGGCGGTAGTTGGTTGGCCGCTCCGCGAGAAGTTGCTCTGGCGGCAGGGTTGCAGCAAGATGGATGAGTTGCTGCTTTGATCGCGCCGCGATGGGCGCCGTGTGTGCCGAGCCGAAAACACGCAGTCTCGCGCCAGCAGGGATGCCACGGAAGAAAGCTTTTTCCTGCTCGTCGGCATCTTCCGTCAGAACCAGCAGCGGCTTGGCATCGAGCGGAGCCAGTTGGTGCGGGTCCGGCGTTTGCGGCGCAGTCGTGATCCATTCTTGATATTCGCCCAGCTCATCCCAGACGGCGCGAAGCAATTTCGGCTCCAAGGATTTGAAATCGAAGTGCAGGATGACCAATGGCCATCGGGCGCGGTCGTTCTCGGCAAGTGCCTTTTCGATGATGGGCCGTATGCGCTCGAAGAAGTAATCCCGCAGTGTGGGCTCATTGCCAGTTGTTTTCGGCGTGTGCGAAACAACGGGACGGCCATGATGCGTAACGGGATCCACGGCCCAGGCAATGTCCTGCTCGACCGCTACGGGGAAACCGGTACTCAGAGCGCGTTCGAGGCGGTCGCCATACTTGCCTTTGTAGGGATAGCAGTTGTGCGCGTCAAGAACCGGCCGGTTATGGTTCAGAAAATCAAGCGGCGGTTGCTGGGCGACGAGTGCGGCCGCGGCAAAGACGCAAACGATTGACGGTTTTTTCAAAACGACAACCGCAAGGCAAATTGCATCACGCGCGGATCGCCCGCGAGCGAAGTGATCTGGCCGGCTGCGCCATTGCTGAAGTCGGCGCTAGGCGCCCCGAAAATCGGGGTATTGAACGCGTTGAACATCTCCCACCGAAACTGGAGTCTTGTATTTTCCCTAATGACGAAATCCTTGAGTAAGGCGAAATCGAAGACATTGACGTGCGGCCCGCGGAGGCTGTTGCGGCCCGAGTCGCCAAACTGTCCGGGCGCCTGTAACTGGAAAGCATCCGTGAGGTTCGGCGCGAGAGCGTCGCACACCGGATTTTCGGAGGCATAGAACCAGCAGTTCACATTGCCGACGATGTGCGCTTTGCCAATCACGTTCGGCACAGCTGTATTTACCGGATCGCTGGCGCCGTTCGGGTCGAGGGCAGTGGTTAGGGCGCCCCCCGACCATACAGTGAAGGGAAGTCCGCTGGAGAAAGTGTAGACGCCCGAAGTTCTCCAGTTACCGAGGATTTGGGAAGCTATGCCATGCGAGAACAGTTGATGGCCGCGTCCCGCCGGTAAGTCATAGACATAGCTAAAGACCACGCGCTGTGGAGTATCGAAATCGCTGGGCCCGGTCCACTGGGGTCCGTACCCGTTTTGAGCGTATGCGTCGTTGCCGACAAGCTCTTCAGGAGCGTCGTCGATGCTGCGCGACCAAGTCCACGCCAACCGAAATTGGAGGCCCTTGCTGAACCGTCGCGTCAGGGATGCTTCCAGTCCGTTGTAGTGTCCGCAGGCGATCGCGTTGTCGTATTCAATGTATCCAAAGTTCGGGTATCGTAGGACGCCATTGACTGGCATGTTCAGGTCGGAGAGTTCTTGCAGATGAGTGCTATGAGTACCCACGTAGTTTAGCTCCGCGAAGAAGTTGCCGGGAAGTTCCCGCTGGATACCGAAGCTCCATTGCTGAGTCATCGCATTGGGCATATGCGGATTCGCGGCCCGGATATGTGCGTTCTGGAGATTCAAATCCGCCGGGTTGAGAAAGTTGGCCGGAAATCCGTCCCGTAAGAAGAACACGGGGGCACTGGCGCCGGGACCGACAGCAGGAGTGTTATTAACCAGGCTGGGAGGGTTGAGTGCGATCTCATCCTCGCTGCCCACCCGCTCAAATAAAGTGTAGAAGATGCCGAAGCCGGCGCGGATGACGGTCTTGTGGTCCAGGCTGTAGGCGACTCCAACTCGCGGGCCCCAGTTATTCCAGTTCGGGTTGACGAGCGCCCGGCTCGCCAAAGACCCGCCAGTCGCGTCAATGAGGCTGCCTGCGCCTGCGGGGTCGAAATTAGCCTGGCGGTTTTTGCCCTCCAGTGCGTAAGGCGCGAAATCGTAGCGCAGGCCGAGATTTACCGTCAGTTTCCGCGTCACCTTCCAATCGTCCTGGGCGTAGGCGCCGAACATGCGAAGTCTCTGATCGACGTCAAACACGTTTGTCAGCTGCGCCGCTTGGACATAACCGAGCAGTCCGTCGCCGTAGGAGCTTCCCGTGTTGCCTAGGCACTCGCCGTTGGCGCCGCGCTGGCACGTGAAGATGTTGTCAAAATAGAGCGAGCCGCGCGTACCGGGTTCGTCCATGAAGATATTGCGCGTAAGATGGATTTCGCCGCCGAATTTGAACGAGTGAGAGCCTTTGAGGAGCGAGACGTTGTCGATCAATTGGAACTGCTGAGGGGCTTGAAATTTCGGAAGAAAATCCGGTGAGCCAATAAAGGCGCCTGTGGTGTAGAAGTAAGTTTGTGAGATACCGCCGGCGACCGCGGGGTTCTCCGGAACACCTGGCACGTACTGGTCCACCTGATTCTTTCCGAAGGGATCTTGTTGGGCGTAGGAGTAGTTGCGTTCGTAGCCGAAGCGAAACTCGTTCGTCAGGCTCGGGGTGAAGATATGGGTAAAGCCGAGGACTCCACTGTGCGAGAGGAGCTGCTGGCGTCCCCAAGCCGAAGTGGGAGTGCCGTCCGCAATGCCGCCGAAGAGACCGGGAATGAACCGATCGCGATTCGAATAGGAATAACGGAAGAAAACCAAGTTCTTCTCGGTGGGGTCCCAGTCGACGCGCCCATTGTAGCTGTCGTCGTTGTCATAGGACCCGGCATTGCGGGCGTAGTTGTTATACTCACCCGGCAGATTGGGCAACGGAAACAGGTTCATGATCTTAGTCATGTAAGGGTCGATGCGGGAAGCGGGGATCGTGTTATTGGCGAACGGCTGATTCGTCGTCGGGTCGTAGAGCGTGGAATACGGGATGCCCACCGCCGCACTTGTTGCCGGGCTGAAATCGCCGATGCGCTCGTTGGGCAAGGGCACCGTGGCGATACGGCCGACAGCGGTTTGAATGCGCGTTCCTTCATAGTTGAAAAACCAGAAGAGCTTGTCCTTGATGATGCGGCCGCCGAGGTTGCCGCCGAACTGGTTCTGTATGTTCTGAGGTTTGGAGAGTCCGTTCTCGTTCGAGAAGAAATCGTTGGCGTCGAGGTCTCGATTCCGGAGATACTCGAAAGCGAGACCATGAAATGCGTTTGTGCCGCCCTTTGTTGTGACAGACACCGCCGCGCCGGGGGCCCTGCCGAACTCGGCGGAGTAGGGGTTTGTGATAATGCGGAACTCCTGGATCGTATCGACCGACGGCCGCGCCGAGGAATCGCTTAACTCCTGCACGTTTTCCGACATCGTGTTGTTGTCGATGCCATCCAGGATGAAATTATTCTCTAGTGAATGAATTCCATGTACGTTGAAGTCCCCGGTTCTCCCGGCGCTGGTGGCACCGCTTTGAGCGGTGTACCGGCTCATTTCCACGCCGGGAACGAGGCGCAACAGATCGTCCCAGTTGCGAAGATATAATGGCGTAGTCTCGACTGTGGTGTTGTCAATGGTCGTGCCGATCATGGCATCGTCGGGCGAAAGGTTCGTGGCGACGGCCCCTACCGTCAGCGCCTCCGTCGTTCCCGCGACGGCGAGCGTGAAATCCTGCCTGGTCTCACGGGCGGTCTCGACTATTACCCGCTGCATGGCTTGCGCGAATCCGGCGTGATCGACGGTTACTTCGTATTCGCCGATCGGCAGACTTGGAAAACGATAGTAGCCTGCGGCACCGCTTAACGTTTGGCTGGTTACGTTTGTCGACACATGTCGCAGCTTGACGTTCGCCACTGGTACCGCGGCGCCTGAACTGTCTGTAACCAAGCCGCTTAAACTGGAACCGCTGCCCTGCCCAAATGCAACGGTGGCAGCGCCCCAAACCAACAAGAGCAAGAGGAGCGAACGCGGTAGAATAGACAACACAGAACGGCGGCATGAGATTTTCGACATGTGTCGAAATTAGCACTCGCAAATTACAAAGAAATGAAGTTTGCAATACGCTTGCATGCCAAAATCCGGTCAGTAAGTTTTCGTACGCTTTCACCTCTTTTGTTGGACAGAACCCCGCCGGGCAACTCCTCTACGCCGGGGCTCGTTGCTCGGCACCAAAGCTTCAGCCGATGGCCAGCAGAACGATTAAACTCCACCGGCTTGTTTCGCAAAACGAAGCCACCGGCCCCCAAGAAGGTCCGTATTTCTTGATAACATCGTCATAATCACTCTTATGAACGCCGGCAGCGTAGCCCGAATCGCGGCCACCGGTCAAGGCAACGTCCATGCTCCGGCATCGTCTGGCAGCCTTCTGGAAAGGAGCGTAGTTGCCGAATAACCGTCCTCCCCGAAGCGCAACATCTATTCCCAAAACCAGCGTGACACGCAACGATGTCGCTGTACTTGCCGGCGTCGCACCCTCCACAGTCTCTTACGTGATCAACAACGGTCCACGTTCCGTCTCTGTGGAGGCGCGCCAACAAGTCCTCAAGGCGATAGCCAAGCTTGGCTATCATCCGAGCGACATCGCGCGAAGCTTGCGTACGCGCCGCACAAGGATCATCGGTCTGGTGATACCTGACATTACGAATCCGTATTACGGCGAAATTGCCCAGGCAGTCGAGGAGGTGAGCTTCGAACAGGGTTACACAGTGATCCTGGCGCATTCCGGCCACCTTCCGGAACGGGAGTTTCGTTACTCCGAGGTGCTGCGCTCGAAGCAGGTGGACGGCGCGATTTTCCTGCCGGTCACGCCCGACCTCGAACCTTTGCACATCTTGCGGCGCGCCGGCATCGCCGTAGTCGTACTGGAGCGATTGGTGGCAGGATACCCTTGCATCTTGGCCGACGAGCACTGCGCGGGCTTCCTGGCAACGCGGCATCTGCTCCAACTGGGCCACCGCCGGATCGGCAGCATCGTGGTCGCCGGCGATTCAAGCAGTAGCGTCGCGCGCGTTGAAGGCTATCGCGCGGCTTTGTTGGAGGCCGGGATTCTGCCCGACAAGAACCTGGTGGTCGAGTGTGATTACGGCTACGGTGCAGGCGAAATGGGCGCACACCGCCTCCTCCAACTGCCGCAAAGACCTACCGCGCTCGTGGCCCACAACGATCTGATGGCCATCGGAGCCATGAAAGCCTTGACGGAAGCAGGGCTTAAAGTCCCGGCGGACATTTCCGTGGTAGGGTTTGACGACATCGCCGCAGCTTCGTATGTGCAGCCGCCTTTGACGACAATTGCATTTCCAAAACGTCAGATGGGAAAGGACGCGATTGAGATGTTGCTGAGCCTGTTGCGATCCGAAGAACGAGCAGCACCCCGCACGATAAAGTTGGGCGTTAAACTGATAGTGCGCGGTTCCACAGGACGGCCGTCATAATTTATTTCTGCTGTCCCGACGCGAGTCGCAAGAGAAGAGACTGCAGAAAACTCGAGAAACGAGGACAGCAGCGGGAATCTGAGTACGTTTGCGTACTGGGCGGTTCAACGACTCGCCGACTTAACGACCGCGTGGATTGCTTCTGATTGACGATCAGTGCTTGGTGGTAACCTTCAAGGCTGTAGTAGCCCTCAGGACCCAGTCCCGAAGAAACCATTAAAGCTGCTGTGCGGCAGGCCGGAACTTGGAACCGGTTGAGTCTGGCGTCATGCCCCAGAAGTCCGGTTGTAGGAAGTTTGCAAGTATGCTGGGGCCGAATAACTGAGTCACTCTACACGTCGCACAACTTCGCCGCCTCTTCAAGTGACTTGATCCTGTCCTTCGCCGCCGGCACAAACTCGTGCGCCATAAATCCCTGAAATCCAAGATCCACAATCGCCTTCGCCACCGCGGCGTAGTTCAGCTCCTGCGAATTGTCGATCTCGTGCCGGCCCGGTACGCCGCCGGTGTGAAAGTGGGCCAGGTACTGGAAGTTGTCGCGGATCGTGCGGATCACGTCGCCCTCCATGATCTGCATGTGATAGATGTCATACAGCAGCTTCACCCGCGGCGAATCCACCCGCTTGATCACCTCGACCCCCCACGCCGTGTGGTCGCACTGATAGTCGTGGTGGTCCACCTTGCTGTTGAGCAGCTCCAGGCAGATCGTCACGCCCTTGTCCTCGGCAAATTTCTTCACCCGGTTTAAGCCAGTCACACAGTTGTCCTTGGCAATTTCATCGGGCATTCCACGCCGGTTTCCGGAGAAAGTGATGACATTCGGCACCCCGGCCTTCGCCGCCTTTTCGATGTTCTCGCGGAACTCGCGCTCCAGCCGGTCGTGGTTCTCGGTGCGGTTGAGCGCGTCGGCAATGGTCCCCGCGCCGGGCGTCATCGAGGGCACCAGGCCGTACTTCTGTACCGTCGACCACTCTTTGTAATCAACAAGATCGATGCCTTTAAGGCCAATCCGCGCGGCCGCCTGGCAGAGATCGTCCAAGCTCATTTTGTCAAAACACCAGCGGCAGACGGATTGCTTCAACCGCCCCTTGAGCGGTGCGGCCGATTGCGTGGATGCTGCGAGCGCACCCACCGCCAGCGTTTCGAAAGCGGACCTGCGGGTCATCATATTAGCTGCATCCTATCAAGCCACGCGCCGTTTTGTCTTGACACGCGTTCCTATAATCGGGTTAGAAGGCCCGGTGCTCAAATCCCTCGACATTGTGATTGGATTCGCGGCGGTCATGCTGCTCGTAAGCGTGGGGGTGACGCTTCTGACGCAGGCCGTGACCGGCGCGCTCAACTGGCGCAGCCGGAATCTGCTGCGCGGCGTGATCACCATTCTGAATCAAATCGATCCCAAGGCCACACCTTTTTGTGTCGAGCAGATCGCCGGCGCGGTTCTGCGCCACCCGCTCGTAGCGCGCGCGGAAGGAAAACTGGGCACCGTAATCCAACGCGACGAGTTGACACGCATCCTGCTGGAACTCGCGTCGGGCGGCGAGCCGGGGGGCAAGGCGCTCGATGAATACGCGCGGGCCACGCTGAAGCGCATGCTCGAAGCCAACGGGATCTCGGATCCCGCGGCGGTCCTGGAGAACATCCACCTCCTCGGTTTGAAGCTGGAGGCACTGCGCCCCGAACTTCCCTCGGCGCTGCGGCACTCGATCGCCGTGGTCACCGAAGCTCCGAGCCAGTTCGCCGGCCGCATCCATGCCTGTTTCGACGAAACCATGGACCGCATCACACAGCGCTTCGCGCGCCACACCGGCATCGTCACCGGATTGATCGCCGTCGCGGTCGCCGTGGGATTGCAGCTCGATGCATTCGAGCTATTGCACGAGGGGGTGAATGCGCATTTCGCGGTGCCCGAAACCTGGAGCTGGAATCCCGCGAAGGTCCCCGGAATCGCGCTTTCGGCCATGCTGCTCACTCTCGGCGCGCCCTTCTGGTACAACGCGCTGAAGGACCTGGTGGGGCTGCGGCCCACTCTGGCGCGCAAAGAAGAGTCGCATCGCGAACAGCGGCAATCCGCCTCGGTTCCCCGGGCCATTCCGCTCGAAGGTGAGAAGGGCAACCTCGCCGGTTAGTTCCATGCCAGCGCAGTGGATCGGCGCCGCCGCCGAAAATAGTCGCAAGGGGCGGCGCGGGTTTGAACCCAAGGCCATCGTCATCCATATCATCGTGGGATCGCTCGGCAGCGCGGGGATTACGTTCGGCGACCCGCGATCCTCGGTTTCCGCGCATTATGGAGTCGGCAAATCCGGAGTGGTCCACCAGTTTGTTGACGAAGCCGACACGGCGTTCCATGCGGGCATCGTCGTGCGGCCCACCTGGAAGCTCATCGACCCGCAAGCCAATCCCAATCTCTATACCATCGGCATCGAGCACGAAGGCCAGCCGCAAGACATTTGGCCCGATGAGCAATATGCCGCCAGCGCGTCAATGGTACGCGAAATCGCGGCCCGGTGGAAAATTCCACTGGACCGCGATCACGTCATCATGCACCGGGAAATCCGCGCGTCGAAGACCTGCCCCGGATCGGCCGATATCGACCGGCTGATCCGCGAGGCGTCCGGAAACTAACCTACTTTTCTTTCTCTTTCTCCTTCTCCTTCTCTTTTCCCTTCGGCTTCTGTTCCGGCTTCGGTTGCTGGGCCTGTGCTTTGGGCACCGGCTGGGCTGCCGGTGGTCTGTAGGATGGAGTGGACTGCGCGGGAGGCTTGTAGGCCGGGGCCGGTTGAGCCGCCGGACGTTGCACCTCGCTTGGCTGTGTTGGCGGTCTGTACGCAGGCGTCGATTGAACCGCTGGTCTAGACGGCTGCGCGGGTGCCCGATAGACCGGGGCGGGCGCCGCCGCGGGCCGATTTGCGGCCGGCGGACGGCAACCGCCGGCCGGCCTCGCCAATGCGGCGGTAGCGGGAGGTGGAGCGGTCTTGGTCACTACGGGCGCGCGCAGAACATTTTGCGGCGGGCGCGCAACCGCGACGCGAGGAGCGGCGGGGCGGGCGGCTATAGCCTGCTGCCGGGTCACCGGGACTTCACGCGTGGTTACAGTAGCCGAAGCCAGCTCGCGCGGCGGCACAACCACGGCAACTCGCGCGACGGGCCGGGCAGCGGCGAAATCCGTGCGCGAGACCGCGACCACCGCGCCAGGAACGGTGCGGTTCACATATGTAATGTTCGTCACGTTCGTGACGTTGATGTGCGTGACCTCGACCATGTTGACGCGATTCACGTAAACGTTGCTGACATGGTACGAGGGAATGTACGGCTCACGCGGACCGAGCGGGAACCAAGCCACACCACCGCCCACTCCGAATGAAAGCGAAGCACCGAAACCGGCGCCGCCGACCCACGCGACGAGCGCCGGAGCGTAGACAGGCCGTGCGTAGACAGGTCCCGGCGCCCATCCCCAAACGCCGCCGATGAACGCCCAGCGGCCGTAGTGGAAGGGTGCGAAACCCCACGGCGCATCATCCACCCAGGTCCAGCCCCACGGCTCGACCCAAGCCCAATGTCCGTTATGGTACGGTGCCCAGCCGGCGGCAACGGCGTTGGGATACCAGACCGCGCCGTAACCTGGAACGTCGCGCCAATAACCGTTATCATCCAGATCCTCGTAGCCAACCATGTTCGGCGAGACATAGCGCGGCGGTGGGCGGCGGGCAAAACGGTCGTCACGGTCCATCCACCAGCGATCGAAATCATCGGGCGGCCCGGCTGGGTTCACCTGCGTATTTGGTTGGTCAGCACCGGTGACTAAAGCGGATTGCCGCGCATGTACGGGAAAAGCAGCGCCGCCGGCTGTGATTTCGGCATCCCCGGCGCGGGCGGTGACTGTGGTGACCTGCTGGTCGGGGTCCGCATCGATGCGGTACACACCCGGGCGCAACAGCGAGACGGCGCTATTGGGCGTGTCGATTTCGTAACTTTCGTCGTCTTCCATGTGCCGGATAGTGACGCTGATGGTTCCGGCGGAAAGACGCACCTGCGTCATCCGGTCATCGAGATTCAAAAAGGCAAGAGCCGTATGGGAAGCAAGGCGAATCGCGGTACCACCGATGTGCAGCTCGGCGCGCGCGCCGTCGTCGGCCCATATGTGATCGCCGATCGTTAAGGGATAGTTGGGAGCGGCCGCGGTCCAGTCGTCCTGACCGGCGGATTGCAGAGAAACCGAGCCCTCGAGAAAATTCAAGCGCGCCACGCGCGAGGGCGGGTCGTCCTGGGCGCACATGGTGAGCGCGCCAGCCGCCAAAATTGCTGCGAACCAAAATTTCCGCATCAGTTTCCTCCGGAAGATACCATCACCCTTTTTAACGCAGTATCCAGCCAAGTGGTTTCGATTGCAACCATTAACAATTATTAGGGTATGAACGGCAAAACTATTTCATTGCTGCGGTGGCGACATCGGAATAGCCGGACTTGCCGGATGCGTTCGCGGCACGGATGCGATAGGCCGCGGTCTTAAGCGACGGCAACTCCGCATCTTCATAACTGGCGGCGTTTCCGGGAAGGGTTTTGATTTCCGTCCACTGCTTTTGTGCGCCAATGCGGCGCTCGATGATGATGTGGTCTGCGGCATCGCCGGCCGGGCGCCATGCGAGCTTTGCGTGATTCGCGCTGACTTCGACGCGCAGGCCACCGGGGATCTCGGGCAATACCTTCCAATCGAAATAGCTTGCATCGGCAATGGCCATGATGCTGTCGCGCACGGGGACCTGCCGGAGAGTGGAAGGGCCATCCCAGCTCAGCGGGGAAATCGTGTCGGCATCCAGATCGATGAGCACGGGGTGCTGAATTCCGGTGTTCGCGACGGTCAAATCCACGCGGACGGGCTCGAACGGATGTTTGGGATGGACGCGCTCCGCCAGCCAGTAAGCCACAATCGCTTTGCCGCCGCGGGAACGAAAGCCATAAGCATAGAACGGCGCCTGGCTCACTGCCTCGAGTGGCGCGCGATCCACGACCGCCGCCTGAATCGAAGAATCACGCCGCGTATCTCCGAACAGAGCATTCGTGCGCGCGATGGTGTGGAACACGGGCCGGGGCTGGAAATCCGCGGGCTGGTGCATCATGCCGTGAATGATGCCGAAGTTGTCGCCCTCGCTCGTGCTGGTGTCGTTAATCAACTCCCAGAGAAACGTCGGAACGCCGGCCGCCCAGTTATAGAGCATAGTCCGGGGAACATACTTGGCCTGAATTGCCTCACTCATGTCTTTGGAAAATGTGGGCAGCGAGTTGTACTCGTCGTCCCAGAATTCGATTTCGGGTTTGATGCCGGGATAGGAGGTGACCGTTTTGCGCAAGGCAATTGTAGAGTTCGTACCGAAAGCGCCTGAGTCCATGGTTTCGGGAGCCGCGTTGGAAACGTAGCCGCCAGGATAGGTGTGGTAGGCAAAGACATCTATGGCGGAAGCACACTGGCAGGCCTCCAAAGCGCGGTGGGCAAAATCAGTATCCAAGCTCGCCTGCCCTCCGTAAACGATTTTCGCCGCCGCATCGGTTTCATGCACGGCTTTCACGAATGCCCCGAGCAAACGGCCGTATTCCTCCGGATTCGGATTCAGGTTCCAGTAAGTTCCGTCCTGTTCATTCCAGAGCGAGTAGTACAGGACGCGGCCGTGGAAATGATTCACCATCCATTTGGTGTAGCGCAGAAAGGCCGCAATCTGCTCCGGCGTTTTCGGCGGCCAGAAAATCGAGTAGAGGCCAAGATCGCGGTTATGCACGGAGGCAGGAGTTGGCGTGATAGAGCGCGGAAGAACTCCCGCCGGTGAAGTATAAATCGGATTGCCATAGAGGAGCTGTAATTCGACGATGGTTCCGTTGTCCACGAGCGAATCGACGTAGATATCGACTTCGGGCTTGAGGCTCAGCTTGCCTTTCTCGCGCTCCACCCAGTCCCAACCCGTGATGTCGGAAGTATCTTCGTACTGCCCGATGCGCACATATTTGATTCCGGCATCGAACATGCGGGTCCACCAGCGCTCGGTGGTCGGCAAGTAGGGCAGGCGCGGCAGTGAAGTGTTCACGCCTCCAGGGCCGTTCTCCATTTGAGACGACCTTCTGGGCGGAATGTGGTCAGCGCCGAGGAGCAGAGAGAGACTGGCCAAGGCTACGGTAGCGGCGCATAGACGGGTGATCATGGCTAGAGATGATATCAGGCTGAGCGGTTTGCTGTTTGTAGCGTGCGCCACGGGGGACTACTGGCCGGTGGAGAGAGTCTTCACCAGCTCATACAGAAACGTCTGGCCCTCGTAGAAAGAAGTGGCCAGCATGCGCTCGTCGCGGCCGTGGAAGCGAGGGTCGTCGCGTTCGATGAAGAATCCTTGCACGCCGTAGGTGGGAATACCGCCGAGGCGGAGGTACCGACCGTCAGTCGCACCGGTGATCATCGTGGGGAGAACCACGACGCCGGGCCACATCGTATCGGTGAGGCGCGTCACACTATGCACCACGTCCGGACGCAGTTGGGACGCGGGGGAATTGTCCTCACGAGTCGTGATCGAGATCTTGACCTCGTCATCGGCGATGACGGTCTTGAGTGTTGCGAGCACGGAGTCGGGTGTTTCATCGGGCTCCACGCGGCAGTTGACGTTGGCGGCAGCGAGTTGGGGCAGCGCGTTGCGAGCGTGGCCACCTTCGAGCATGGTGGCAACACACGTGGTGCGCAACATGGAATTCCAAAGGGGAGAAATGGCGGCGATGCGCCGCATGGAATCGGGATCATTTTGCGCCACCTTGGCGAGATCGGCGCTTGCACCGGTGGTATCAATCTTCGCCATGCCGGCGAAATGTTCGCGTGTGATTTCGTTGGTCTTCAGCGGAAAAGCGAACTGGCTGAGACGGACGAGCGCGCCGGCGAGGTGATAGATGGCGTTGTCGGCGACGGGCATGGAGCTGTGCCCGCCCTTGTTGCGCACTTCTAGGCGCAGATTCAGAACCCACTTCTCGGCCGCTTGTATCTCGTTCGCGACACGCTTGCCGTCAACCAAAATTCCACGGCCTCCTTCGTTGAGGCAGTACTCGGCATCGATCAGTTCGCGGTGATTCTTGAGAAGCCACGCGACGCCGTTGTATGGGCCGCCGCCTTCCTCGTCGGCCGTGAGCGCAACGATGATGTCGCGATCCGGTTTGTAACCCTCGCGCCGGTAGCGGATGAGGTTGGCGATCCAAACCGCTGCTTGCGCTTTGTCGTCACCGGTACCGCGGCCGTAGAAGTAGCCGTCCTTCTCGGTGAAGGTGAAGGGGTCGAAGCTCCAATCTTCACGCTTGGCTTCGACGACGTCGATGTGCGCGAGCAAGAGGACGGGCTTCAGTTTGCCGGTGCCGTGATAGCGGACGACGAGATTGCCTTTGGTGGGAATGGCGCCGCCGAGGAAGAGATCTGATTCTGGAAAGCCGGCGGCACGAAGACGCTTCGCGACAGCTTCTGCAACGGGAGTGGTGGCACCCGTGGTGTAGCCGGATTTGATTTCGATGATCTCCTTATATATGTCGTGGGCGAGTCGCTGATCGCCGTCGGGCGGCATGGTGGAGGCGGCGAAGGTCAGGAGAGGAGTTAGACAAAGAAGGGTTAGGCGAAGCATGGGGGTTATTATATGCAATCGGTGCGACGGCTTGACGTTGTATCCTGAAGGTGATGATCGCCACACTGCCGACTAAGCATCAGGTTGATCGAATCGCTCGGGATCTTGCGCCCGATGTCGTTCGCATTCGTTTCAGCATCGGCCAAGATTGGATCGAGCACCCGGCGATCTATTTTCGTGTCATTCTGTCGGATGATGCGAGCCGACTGGACCGCTTAGCTGATGTCACTGGATTGGTGAGAGGCCGTCTGTTTGATGAACTCGAACTTTCCAAATCGGATCACATGCCTTACGTCAGGTTTCGAAGCCAAGGTGAGCAAGCGAAGCTCAGGGAAGCGGCTTGGGAATAGCGCAAGACCTACGAGAGCAAGCTAGTCATCTCGCCACTTACGAAGGAGCCAATCCTACTCAGGCGGCGTTGCGTCACTGCTGTAAGACCTGCTGTTGCCAGTACAGCTCGTGAGCTTCATCCAGTGCCCGATTCAGCGCTCCCAGCCTCTCAGCGATGGGACCTACGAAGTGGTCCGGGTCGGATCGGTTCCAGCGCAGGAATCGCACCAGAGTGGTCAAACATATTCCGGTCGCGGCACACGTCACGCGGGGATCTGGATGCTTGTAACCTGGCCTCGGCTGGTACCAGCGGCCTCGACGCCGTAGGTGATGCAAACTGAGATCGCGCCAGTCGCCATGGATGAAGTGGCTGCCATTACCGAACAAATAAGAATAGCCCCATTCAGCGTAAGCCGCGTCCTTGAGCAACATCCTGAAGCTCTTGCCATCGAGATCCCATGTTCGATTTTGCCCAAGGGTGCTTTGGCTAACTCCGTCGCGTCGAAGACACTTGGCCACGCTGCGGTATATTCGCTTTTCAATTGGAATCAGGGGTCGTTGTTTCGCCTTACTCTTGAGATCCGCCAGATGTTCTTTCTCCGGACGATACGATACCAGCACGAAGTTTCTGAAGGTGGACCGTTTCGCCTTGAGCAAATATTCGAGCCGAATCGAAGTCTCGAAGATCAGGCGCAAGAAGATCATGCAGATCTCCACGCGGTTTTCGCAGCTGTGAATTAAGAAACACTCGAACAGCTTCATCAGGCGCACGAGATGGCCCAAAGGGATCGCCCGATTTCGCGAGACGCCCCGCTTGGCTGACTCAGCGTCGGGCGACAGGGAGACGCCTGTTCGCAACAGGTACAGCGCTCGGTTCATGATTTCGACAGAAAACCTCATGAACTCAACGTCCGTACTCAAACGCGGTAGTTCACTATTCGCTTCCATCCATGCCGCGACTGCGTTCAGGTTCACGTGCAGTCTTTGTTCGGGCGAGTCTGGTAAGTGCGCTGACATAAGGTTCTCCTTAAAAAGACTATCGCCATTTGTGGCCAGGCGGTAGGAAACACCCTCGGCAGTCCTTGGGCAAACGCATATCCGACAGCCGGCCTACGCGAGTCCGCACGATGACCGCTTCTTCTAGCAGGTCCCTAGATCGCGCGCCCTGCCCTACCGCCCGTAGAACGTCTTTCCCTCCGCCGCCAACCGTTCCAGTAGTGGCGCTGGCCGCCAGTGGTCGCCTAGTTGTTCGCGATACTGGCGGACGCGGGCGAGGACGGTGGGTAGGCCGACGGTATCGGCGTAGAACATGGGGCCGCCGCGGTGGCGCGGGAAGCCGAAGCCGTGGACGTAGATCACGTCGATATCGCCGGGGCGCAGGGCGTAACCTTCTTCTAATATGTTGGCGCCTTCGTTGGCGAGCGCGGTCATGATGCGGGCGAGGATCTCGTCGTCGGAGATGGTGCGGCGCTCGACGCCGCGTTCGAGGGCAGCTTTGCGGGCGAGATCGTCAATGAGCGGATCGGGAATCGGCGTGCGGCTGCCGGGTTCGTAGCGATACCAGCCTGCGCCGGTCTTCTGGCCGTAACGGCCCATGTCGAAAAGCCAGTCGGGCACCGGAGATTGCGGACCCTCGGCGCGGTGCTTACCGATCGAGTGCAGATACTGGCGAATGCGCGCGCCGACGTCGATGCCTGCAATATCCTGCATGGAGAACGGACCCACGGGCATGCCGAACTCCGCGAGCACGCGGTCGATGTGCTGGACGCTCGCGCCTTCTTCGAGCAGCAGATACGCTTCGCGCATGTAATAGGCGATCATCCGGTTGGACACGAAGCCGAAACAGTTTCCGACCAGCACGCCCGTCTTGTTTAGCTTTTTCGCGAGCTTCATGGCGGTGGCGATGACCGGTTTCGCCGTCTCGCGGCCGCGCACGATCTCGAGAAGCTTCATGACGTTCGCGGGGCTGAAGTAATGCGTACCGATGACTTGGGCGGGGCGGCCACTCGAATGCGCGAACTGATCGATATCGAGCGTCGAGGTGTTGGTGGCGAGGATGCAGGCGGGCTTCGTGACGCGGCCCAGATCGGCAAACGTGGATTTCTTGAGGTCCATGTTCTCGAAGACGGCTTCGGTAACGATGTCGACGGCGTCGAAACCGTCGTAGGTGAGGGTGGGGGTGATGAGGGAGAGGGTGCGGTCGAGAAATTCGCGCGTGATTTTGCCTTTGGCGAGCGTGGACTCGTAGTTGCGGCGGATGGTGGAGAGGCCGCGGTCGAGCGCTTCCTGGGTGACTTCCTTGAGCAGTACGGGAATGCCGGCGTTGGCGAAGTTCATGGCGATGCCGCCACCCATGGTTCCCGCACCGACGACGGCGGCACGGCGGATGTCAGCGGTTGGTGTGTCCTTGGGAACGTCGGGGATTTTGGCGATTTCGCGCTCGGCGAAAAACAGCTTGACCATGGCGCGAGATTCTGTGGAGAGGACACAATCGGCGAAGAGCTCGATCTCGCGATCGGAGCCGGCGTCGAAACCGAGCTCGATACCGGCTTGGATAGCGTCGACCGCGGCGTAGGGGGCGTGCGCACCGCGCGCGATCTTCTTGATGCTGTGGCGGATTTCGGCGCAGGCAGCTATGGCAGTGGCGCGATCTGCGAGTTTGGCATTTTGTTCGCGGGATCTGCGAACTTCGCCGGATTGGGCTTTCTCGAGAGCGAAGGCGATGGCGCCGGTGAGCAGGTCACCTTCGATGATGCGGTCCACAATTCCTTCGGCGAGGGCGCGTTCGGCAGTAATGTGCTGGCCGCGAGTGCACATTTCGAGAGCTATGGCCGCGCCCGCGAGCCGCGGCAGCCGCTGCGTGCCGCCAGCACCGGGAATGATGCCGAGCTGCACCTCAGGCTGGCCGACTTTGGCGGAGGGGACGGCGACGCGGTAATGGCAGGCCATGGCGAATTCGAGGCCGCCGCCGAGAGCGGCGCCGTGAATCGCAGCGACCAGAGGTTTGGGGCAATCCTCGATGTGGCGCAGGCGGGCGTGCACAGTGCGGGAGCGTTCGAGGGAAGACTCTCGCGTGGCGATGGTTTCGAACAGACGGATATCGGCGCCAACGATGAACGTGGCGCCGCCGCCAATCAGGACCACCGCGCGGGCATCGGGATCATGCGCCGCACAGGCCACGGCGGCTTCGATGGCTTCAGGAACACCGGCACTTAGGGCGTTTACCGGCGGGTTGTTGATGGTGAGGACGGCGACGTGATCGCGCAGTTCGTAGTGGACGAGATCGGGCATGGGCAATCAGACATCTTAGCGCGGAAGGCGTGAAATGCCCCATCTGTTTGCCAAGCCGAGGGATCCACCGCACCCGGTGACAGGCGAGAACAAAATATCGCACCAATGTTTACATACACTTAGCTGGTTGGCATGTGGCATGCGCGGGCCAAGGTTCATGCGGAATTTCGCCTTGTTCTTCTGTCTAGGTTCGGTGGCGTGGTGCGGGGGGAATCCGGCTGGCTGGGTTCCGGCACGGTGGGATGGCGGCCCGCTCGAAGTGGCTCGCCGGAAACCTGACGCCAAGGTTCGCGAGGCGATCGCGAAGTGGTACGAACCGGCTACACTCGACCTGCTGAAAGGCACGCCCATCAACTGTCTGCTGGTGACCTTCAGCACCGGGCAGGAAGGAGATACGGCACAACACCGGCTGGTGAAGGAATATGCGCGAGCAGCACATGAGCGTGGGGTTGCGGTGCTCGGTCTGGTGTATCCGGGTGTGGAATCCGAGGCTCTGGCGACGGCGGCAGACGACGCGCATCTGGATGGGCTGGTGCTGGAGGGCGAGTTCCCGGCTGATTTTTCCGGAAAGCTGGAAGCGGCACTGCACGCGAAGAATTCCGCAGCCGTAGTGATTCCGATTTTGACCGATGCGGCGCCGGCACGCACGTCGAAGGCAGCGCTGGTGGCGGTACAGGGCGTGCGGCCGAGCGCGCGCGATCTTGCGGAGATGGGCATCCGGGCGGGGGCGTCAGCGGAGCCGTGGATCGAATCCAATATCTGGCTGGTCGAATCGCTGCGGCCTGGAAACGAGTGGCGGCCGATTTGGGTCAACCAGGAGCCTAATCCCAGTTCCGAGGGCGATTACATTCGCTGCGTGGCGGATGGGGCAGTGGGTGGCGGCAGGTGGGTTGTGGCACTCGACGATAATCTGCGCGCGCGGTTGCTCCGGAAAGAGGCCGATGCGCTGGGTACTTGGCGCAGGATCGCAGCTTACTTGCAATTCGCCGAAGATCACGCAGAATGGCGCGGCTTCGCACCGTACGGCAACCTGGGCATCATTGTCGACCCGGCGGGCAAGAATCAGGACGTGTCGGAAGAGTACCTGAATCTGATTGCGCGCCGGCACGTGCCGTACCGGCTGATCCAGCGTGCGGAGCTGAGCGCCCGAACGCTCGCGAGTTTTCAAGCCGTGCTGGCGGCCGACCTGGCACCGGCGACGCAGGCCGAGCGAACCTTGCTGAATGATTTCGCCGAAAAAGGCGGGCTGGTTGTGACGGGGCCATCGTGGGGAGGCGCACCGAAGGACGATCCCTATGCCGAGTTACCGCTTGGGAAGGGCCGCGTGGCCGTATATAAAGATGCGCCGCCGGACGCGGAGGGGGTCGCCAAGGACATGCAGGATCTCATCCTGCCCGAGGTCATGGGTCTCAGCGTGTTCAATGTCCCGACGGCCATCACGACCGCGAGCACGAGTGGCAATGGCGGGCGCGTGCTGATTCAGGTGCTCAACTATGCCGGACGCCCGATTCAGCGCATTACGGTGCGATTTAACGGAGTTTTCAAACGCGCGCGGCTCTTTACCCCGGAGCACGCGCCCGTCGAGTTGGCCACGGCGGGGACCGATGACGGCAGAACTGAAGTGCTGATCCCCGAAGTCGCCGCGTGGGGGGCGATGTTGTTGGACGAACGGAATTGAGAGTTTTCAAAAAGGAGATTTCCTGTGGATTATCCATGCAGACGTTTTTCGCGCCGCAATTTATTTGCGTTTTCGGGAGCAGCGGCCGGAGCGCTCGCGGCTAGGCCGCTCGCCGCCAGCCCGGCCCAAGCGGACGCCGGCACCCTGCCGAGTTCCCCGGTATCGGTGGCCAAGGTAGCCACCTATGACGTGGATTTGGTAGCGCAGTTTCAGAAGATGTTCGACGAGATCGGCGGCATCGGCAACCTGCACGGCAAGACGGTGGCGATGAAGGTCAACCTGTCGGGCGCTGAGGGAACGGGCCGGCAAGTCGGCCTGAGCGCGGGCCAGACCATGTGGGTGCATCCGAACGTGGTGGGCGCGCTGACGGCCATGTTCGCCAAGCTCGGCGCCAAGCGTGTTCGCATTTTAGAGAGCACGTTCCGGAAACGATACGGCGCGCCGCTCGAGGATACCTTGCTGAACGATGGCTGGGACGTACGCGGCATCAAGAGCGCCGCGCCCATCGTTGAGTTCGAGGACACCAACGGTCTGGGGCATGCTAAGCAGTACTCCGTGCTCAAGGTGAAGAATCGTCCGTACATTTTCCCAGCCTTCTCGCTGAACCACTCTTATGAAGACTGCGACTACTTTGTAAGCGTGGCCAAGATGAAGAATCACGAAGAGCTGGGCGTGACGCTGTCGATGAAGAACCTGTTCGGCATCACGCCAGAGCTGCTCTACGGACTGGTACCGAAGCCGCCGGGAGCGTCGCAGTGGGTGCGGGAGCGGGTGTTTCATTACGGGCAGGTGGCGCCGCCCGCCGGGGTGCCGCAGGAAATCGACCCGACGTCGAACCGGTATGAGGGCTGGAGAATGCCGCGGCTTCTGACGGATCTCTGCGGGGCGCGGCCGATCGATCTCGCGATTCTGGACGGAATCGAGTCGCAGGTCGGCGGCGAGGGCGCGGGCATGCCGGGCACCAAGCATGTGAAGCCCGGCCTGTTAGTCGTGGGCCGGAATTGCGTGTGCACAGACGCGGTAACGATGGCAGTGATGGGTTACAATCCGCGCGCGGGCCGGCATGAGGCTCCATTCCGTGTCTGGAAGAGCCCAAAGGATCATCCTGTGGAACAGTTGATCCCGCCCGAGGAATACCATCAATACGCCGACAACACGGTGATGATGGGCGAGGGAGCTGGGATCGGGACGGCGGACCTGACCAAGATCGATCTTCGCGGTGTGCCGATCAAACAGGCCGTCTACGACTACGAAGCGCGCTGGAAGGGGCAAGCGCCGGCTTAGACGGGACCCTGTTGCGGACGAACAGCAGGCCGTTGTCGATGGCTGCCGTCATGAATGCGAGCGCTCCATTCCACACGACGCGCATGCCGTACACGTAGAACAGCTCGATAACAGCGATGCCAAGCGTTGCCGCGATGCGCTTCCAGACACACAGATCGCCGCGCATCCATAGGAGCACCAAGCCGAGCGGCGGAAAGACGAAGATGCTGAGCCACAGAGGGAGCCGGCTGCGAAGCATTATCGTTACTGTAGCACCGCAGGGCTAGGCTGGCCGCTATCGGGAGTGGCTCGCGGCAGGCCTGATGACCGGATTCCCTAGCGATGATATTCCGCTACGCTTGACGAAGTAGAGGGCTACGACTAGCAGTACGAGCACAACCAGCCAATTCACACCCCTTGGTTTCTTCTTATTCTTTCTTCGTTTATGAGCAACCCTGTTTCTTTCGTAATTCTTTTCGTTCGCGAGGGACTCGGCGCGCATTTCCCTGTTAGATTTGTGGGCCATTGCTGCACCTTCAGTTTTGTGGCATAAATAATATCGCCAATCGCATTCGGCGAGAAGGGGGCCTCCTCGAATGCTCGCGATATTTCACTTCTACGATGACACTCTGGCCGATCGTGTCTCGAAGGCACTGTATCACGCCGTTGACTTGTGCATCGGCAACTCGGAGCCGTTCTGACGGGATTTGCTGCTCCGTACTCCCAAATCGTTACAGGGCTAAAATCTCAACGGCAGCAACACAGACTTAGAACACTGCCCCGGCGCACCACCTACCCGTGCCCCTCGCCTGTCAACTCGCGCACGATGTTGCCCACGAAGGCTCTGGCGTCGCCGAATAGCATCAGAGTTTTGTCGAGATAGTACAGCTCATTGTCGATACCGGCGAAGCCGGGGCTCATGCTGCGCTTTATCACCATCACGGTCCGGGCCTTGTCGACGTCCAGAATCGGCATGCCGTAGATCGGGCTGCTCTTGTCGTGGCGGGCGGCGGGGTTGGTCACGTCGTTGGCGCCGATGATCAGCGCGACGTCGGCCTGCGGAAACTCGGGGTTGATGGCGTCCATGTCGAGCAGGCGGTCGTAGGGGATGTCGGCCTCGGCGAGCAGTACGTTCATGTGCCCCGGCATGCGGCCGGCCACGGGATGGATGCCGAACTTCACATCCACGCCGCGCTTGGTGAGAGTGTCGTAGAGTTCGCGCACCTTGTGCTGCGCCTGCGCCACGGCCATGCCATAGCCGGGAACGATGACCACCGAATTCGCGGCGCCTAGAATCGCAGCGGCTTCTTCGGCTGTAGCGGAGTGCACCGAGCGCGCCTCAATTACGCCCGCGGCCGAAGGCTGCACCTGCCCGAATGCACCGAACAGCACATTCGTGAAGGAGCGGTTCATGGCCTTCGACATGATCACGGAGAGAATGAAGCCGGACGAACCGTCGAGTGCGCCCGCAATGATCAGCAGCTTGCTATCGAGAACAAAGCCCATCGCCGCGGCCGAGAGACCGGCGTAGGAATTCAGCAATGAAATCACCGTCGGCATGTCCGCGCCGCCGATGGGAACGATCATAAGTACGCCAAACAGCAGCGGAATCGCGACGATCAGCGGGAACAGGCGCGTTTGCTCCGGGTGCATCACGAGGTACACCGCGACGGCCACAGACACCGCGAGCAGCGAAATGTTGACGATGTTTTGGCCCTTGTAAGTGATGGGCCGCTGCGGCAGCACCTCCTGCAATTTCCCGGCGGCCATCAGGCTTCCGGTGAACGTCAGGCTGCCGAGAATCACCTCCATTGAGAGCACGCTCATCATGAACGGCGGCACGTGAGGCGCAAGCTGGTAATACTCGGCCGTGCCGACGAGCGTCACGCACAGCGCGCCGAACGCATGGCTCAGAGCCGTCCGCTGCGGAACCGCCGTCATCTGCACGAGGCCCAGCGGGACGCCAATGAGCGTGCCCGCCACCAGAGCGATGGCGATCCAAGTGTAATCGACGATGCCGCGATCGAGCAGCGTGGCGCCGATGGCCAGCGCCATGCCAATCTCTCCCGCCCAAACTCCGCGCCGCGCGGTAGAGGGCGCGCTCAGCCACCTGAGCGACAGGACGAAAAGCGCCGTCGAGATCAAGTAGATGATCTGGATGGCATGATCGATGATCTGTGCGCTGGTCATGGCTTTTTGGTTTTGCTGGCCTTGAACATTTTGAGCATGCGGTCGGTGATGAGGAACCCACCCACCAGGTTGCTCGTCGCCGCCACTACCGCAAGCGTGCCGAGCACGGTGGAGAGCCCGCTCTTATGCTCGCCCACGAGCAGAATCGCGCCCACCACAGCAATGGCATCGAGCGCGTTGGTCAGAGACATCAGCGGTGTGTGCAGCAGCGGCGAAACCCGGCGGATCACTTCGAAGCCGACGAACGCCGCCAGCATGAATACGTACAGGCTTGTGATGAGATCGGACGTCAATTTGTTCTCCTTTTGACCGCTAGCTCCCGGGCACGGTCATTGCAGGCAGCTTGAAAAACTCCCGAACGCGCGCGTTCACGATTTCCCCACCCTGCGTAATGAGCGTTTCGCGAGCGATTTCGTCCTCCGGGTCCAGATGCAGCTTGCCGTCGCGGACGAGGTGCAACAGAAATGCCGAGACGTTGCGCGCATACAGTTGGCTCGCGTGATAGGGCACCATGCTGGCCAGGTTGATGTAGCCAATGACGGTGATGTTGGTCTCGACGACGATCTCGCCGGCGCGCGTCACTTCGCAGTTGCCGCCGCGCTCGGCCGCGAGATCGACAATCACCGATCCGGCCGCCATCTTGTGCACCATCTCGCGCGTCACGAGCACCGGCGGTTTTCTGCCGGGCACCACCGCGGCCGCGATCACCACGTCGCTCTCCGCCACTACCTTGCCGAGCAGCTCTTTTTGGCGCTGATAGAACGCTTCATCCTGCGCCTTGGCGTAGCCGCGTGCATCTTGCGCATCCTGGGCCACAATCGGCAGCTCGATGAAACGCCCGCCCACGCTTTGCACCTGCTCTTTTACAGCGGGGCGCAGATCATAGGCTGAGGCAACAGCGCCCAGCCGGCGCGCGGTGGCAATCGCCTGCAACCCGGCCACGCCCGCGCCGATCACAAATACGCGCGACGGCGTAATCGTCCCAGCGGCCGTAGTCAGCATAGGAAACAGGCGCGGTAGCGTGTCCGCCGCAAGCAGTACAGCCTTATAGCCGCAAACGGTGGCCATGGAGGAGAGCGCGTCCATGCTCTGCGCGCGGGTGGTGCGCGGCATCATCTCGACCGAAAACGCGGTTACACCCGTGGCCGCCACTTGCTGCACGGTTTCCGCCGCTCCCAGCGGCCGCAGAAATCCCACGAGAATCTGGCCGGATCTCAAGAGTGGAAGGTCAGCCGCCCCGGTGCGGTCATTGGAACCATGACACAAGACCTGCACCACGACGTCCGCCGCGCGGAACACGTCAGCGCGCTCGGCGACAATCTTCGCGCCTTTGGAGACGTAGTCCGCGTCGGGATAGCCCGCGCTCAGTCCTGCCTCGGCTTCGATCGCCACTTCGAAGCCCGCCTTCACCAGGTTAGGGATTGCAGCGGGCACAAGCGCCACGCGCCGCTCCCCAGGAAAGCTCTCCTTCGGGACACCGATGACCATGCCGCCTCCAAGCCTTGCCCTACTTTTCTATCATGACGCGGAATGGAGGCGCTGAGTAGTGGGGTGCCGTTACGCCGCCATGACCGACGAAAACATCGTCACTTTCGGCTCGACCAGCCGCGCGAAATCTTCGTACGAAAGCCGAATCAGCTCGTTGTGGGTCCCGGCGTTGAAGGCGATCTCCTTGTCCCAAGTCAGGCTTTGGTCGACATAAACGGCCATGCCATAGAGATTGCCGAACGGCGGCATCGCGCCGGTTTCGCACTCCGGAAACTTGCCGCGAAACTCGGCTTCCGTGGCCAGCCCAACCGTTTTCGCTCCCACCGCCGCCTTCAGCACCGAAAGATCCACGTGCGTCGAAGCGGGTAGAACGGCCATTGCCATCTGGCCGTCCACTTTGATGATCACCGTCTTAGCCAGGTCGCGCCCCTTGATGTGGACCAGCGAAGCGATCTCCTGCGCTGTGTAGGCCGTTGAGTGGATGATGGTTACGTATTTGACATGGTTGCTGTCAAGGAATTCCGTCAGCATCTTAGCCGGCATATAGGCCTCCTTACTGACCGTTATCGCGTGCATGTGCCGTGCCAAATCAATTCGGGGTTTTCGATCTCAAATCAAGTGATCTACACTGAGACTGTCGGAAACGTCCAGGAAAGGCAGACTGAGTGCCGGAGCAACTCTATCCGTGGCTCCCGCCCGAGGGCGTAAAAATCGTTTTGGTACTGTTCCTCTCGTTCCTTGTCGGACTGGAGCGCGAGGAGCATAAGGCCGCGACGGAGCATTACTCCTTCGGCGGCGTGCGCACGTTTCCGCTGATCGGCCTGCTTGGGTACTCGCTCGCGCTGCTGTCGGGCTCGCAGCTCATACCCGTAACGCTCGGCTTCGCGGTGGTGGCGGCATTCCTGTGGCTCTCTTACCGCCACAAGCTGGAGACGTCATCCACCGCGGGTGTTACCTCCGAGATGTCCGGGCTCACCATTTACGTTGTGGGCGCGCTGGTTTATCACGAACAATTCTGGATCGCTACCACGCTGAGCGTGGCGAGCATGCTGCTGCTGGAGCTCAAGGTCGGCCTGGAAAACCTCACCAAGCGTGTCAATCCCGACGAGATTCTCACCTTCACCAAATTTCTGCTACTCAGCGCCGTGATCCTGCCCGTATTGCCCAACCAGGAATTTGGCCCGTTTCAAATCAACCCCTTCAATACTTGGCTGGTCGTTGTGGCCGTCAGCGCGGTTTCGTACGGCAGTTACGTACTCCAGCGGGCCACCAAGGAGCAGGGCGGGGTTATCCTCTCAGCGGTTCTGGGCGGCGCCTACTCCTCCACGGTGACCACAGTGGTGCTCGCCCGGCGGTCCCTTCGCGAAAAGCGCCCGCATCTGTTCGCCGGCGGCACTTTGATCGCCTCCGGCATGATGTACCTGCGTCTGATCGCGCTGGTGAGCCTATTCAACCGGACTTTGCTCGGCATGCTGGCCTTGCCCTTCGCTGCGCTAGCCGGGTTCGCCGTCGCGGCCGGCTGGTTGTGGTCGCGCCTACGTGATGAGTCGATCGAAGAACCCAAGCGCGAGTTCGAACCCAAGAATCCGCTGGATCTCCGCGCCGCTTTTCTGTTCGCAGCTTTGTTCTTGGCGATGCTGATTGCCACGCGGCTGGCATCCATGTATTTGGGACAAGCCGGCGTCTATACTCTGGCCGCGATCATGGGCGTGACCGACGTCGACCCGTTCGTCATGGGCATGACCCAGTCGGGCCAGGTAACGCATCTCTCAATCGCAGCCGGGGGCATTCTGATCGCCGCCGCGAGCAACAATCTGGCGAAAGGGATTTATGCGTATTCGTTGTCTGACCGGCGCACTGGCAAGCAAAGCCTTTTCCTTCTGACCACGTTGGCGCTATTGGGTTTGACGCCGCTCTTCTGGATCGGGAGATGACGGCGCACCAATCACCGCACAACCTCCACCGAGCACGTGGCATGCAGCGCGACCGCCTCGGAGACGCTGCCGAGTAGGAACCGGTTGATCCCTCGCCGTCCGTGTGAACCGAGCACAATCCAGTCCGCACCCCAGTGGCTGGCTTCATCCAGGATGATCGCCTTGGGACTGTCAAGGAGAACCGAAACCGCTTCCGATGCCTGTAATCCGGCATCCGTGACCATTTGTTCCGCCTCCTGGATGGCGTCCTGCGCGCGCTTCATGCCGTCAGACCGCAGCGTTTCCACCGCCGGTGACGGATACGGGGGCTGGAGCATGGGCACAGCCAGCTCCACCACGCTCAGGATGCGGACTTCGGTCCCACTGGGCCACGGCCGCGCGGCCACTGTACGCGCCGCTTTCACCGAGCACTCCGAACCGTCGGTCGCGAGCAGCACGCGCCAGGAATGCGGCGCGGCCTCGCGCGGAGCGCGCGCCACTTCGACCGAGCAGGGAGCAAACCGCACCACTGCCTTCGCCACACTGCCGAGAAGAAATCGCGTGATGCCTGCGGTTCCATGCGGCCCCACTACCACCAGGTCCGCGCGCATCTGCGCCGCGTGCTCGACGATCACGGCTTTCGGATCGCCCGAGAGCACAAGAGGCGCTGCTTCGATACCGCCCGACCGCAGCCGCTCCGCCACTCCGCGCGCCAACTCCTCGGCCCCTCGCTTGACTCCAGCGTCTAACTCCGGAAGGTGCCGGACGAACGGCGGCTCGGCCACACTCAGCACCTCAACCGTTGTGCCCGCCGGCCAGGGCCGCGCCGCTACCTGTCGCGCTGCCGTCTCACTGGCCTCCGATGCATCTACCGCTAGTAGAATCTTCATGCTTCCTTATACACTGATTACGGGGCACGGCGTCTCCCGAATGATCGAATATACGTGCGTGCGCATCCGTCCAAACAGTTCTTGCAGCACCCCACGGCCGATTATCACCAGGTCCGCCTGATTCTCTTCCGCCGCCCGGCGAACCACAGGCGCCACATCACCCGGTTCCACGACCGTCTCCAAACTGGTCCCGGCTTCCCGCTGCACCTTGGCCAGTTCCTCACGCGAAGACTCCACCAGAAATGCACGGAACCGGCGGCCCTCGATATCAATCCCGTCGCGCGGCGCCGCGGCAGGGATGGCGTGAACCAGCTTGACCGTGCCCCCTTGCTCGCGAGCGAATCGCGTCGCCCAGAGGATCAGCGGCGCGCTTCTCTCGGTAAAGTCCACCGCGCAAAGGATCTGGCGATACCCCGCCGGCGCCGCCGGAGCCTCCTGTACGTGCGCGCTGGTCCACACCGGGCACTTGACGTCATGCAGCAGCTTCGCTGTTACCGATCCTAGAAGAAATCGCCGGAACGGCCCATAGCCGTGCGTCGGCATCATGATCAGATCAACGTGTTCCTGTTGGACATATTCGGCAATCACATGCGCCGGGTCGCCCTCGCCCATCAGGCGCGTCGTCGCGACATCTTCGAATTCGTTTTTCAGGTACGAATGGAGGCGCTGTTTGCGATCGTCCGCCATGGCGTGGAAGTCCACCAGAGACGCTTGCGCCGGCCACCCTGGATAGGCGCCCGTGGGCAGCTCCATCACGTGCAACAGCGTTACGTGCGCTCCATACCGTCGGGCCATGCAGATGACATAGGGAGCGATGTTGCAGTTCTGCTGGGCGAAATCGACGGGGAAAAGGATGTGTTTCAAGTTTGGCATTGCGTTCTCCTTTCGCCGGAGGCGCGGCTAGTCGGAAAACACTAGAGCCTTCCGGCCAGCACTGGCTCTCTTTCAAGAACTGACTGCAAGGAGATCACCGAAACGAGATTTTGTCGACGTATGGGTCAAATCAGCTTTCTTGAGCGCAGCGGCTCAGCGCAAATTGACTCAATCTGAGTCAAACTGCGCGGAGAAATGCGCTGTCAGACGGTGAGCGCTGGTTCGTTGCGATGCAGAAACCAGCGGTCGAGCACTACTTCGCGGGTGAACCAGTTGGTGGCGAGTAACTGACGAGCGAGGGCGGCGATTACCACGGTGGGAAGGTGCCGGCCGAGGCGGGCCGCCCAGTCCGGGTCCGGCTTGCCGAATCGCGCGGTGAGCTGCTCGCGATAGGATTCCAGCCGCTCCGGAGTATAGATCCCCTGCGCGGAGGCAATGGCTTTTGCGGCCAGAAGTCCGGATTCGACGGCCGGGCGAATCCCTTCCCCGCTCTGCGCATACGCTAGTCCCGCGGCGTCGCCAATCAGCAGCACACCCTCATCGAGATAGGTGCGCGCCGTTTGCCCGTAAAGCAGATACGCATGGCCGCGAAAGGCCGGCACGATATCGGCCCCGAGTTTGCCGCTCGCGCGCAGGAATTGTAAGAACCCGGCGACATGGCAGGCGAGTCCGTGCGAATCCAGCCGTCCCAGCCCGATATTGAGCACGTTCTGTTTGCGGAAGCACCAGCCGTATCCTTTCATGTCGGCGCAGAAGTAAAGTTCGGGAACTTCTCCTCGTACCATGCACGCGGCGAGCTGGCGTGCGTCCATGACGAACTCGGCCTCCTGCGCTGCGACTACAGCTTCCCCATTTGTCTTGGCTCCCAGAAAGCGGGCCACGGGACAGAACGTGCCACCCGCGCCAACCAGCATCGGAGCCCGTATCTCCCCGTTGACGATCCATTCTCCACGAGCGCGTTCCAGGTGCGTGAGGGGTGTATTCAGCAAGAGCCGGGCGCCGGAGCGCCCCAGCAGGTAGTCGTCGAACTCGCATCGTCGAATGCCGTAGCTGACTGGCGCAGCGTAGTGCGTTTCGATTTCGCGCCCGCCCATGCGGCTGACGCGGAATCCTGTGATGGGTTGCAGAACGTGTCCGCTGGCGTATTCGGCGGAGTCGAGTGCGAGTTCTTCGAGGACCGCAGGCGTGATCCACCCGCCGCAGACTTTATCTCGCGGGAAGGCCTCTCTGTCCAGGATCGCGACTGTGAGGCCGGAGTTGCGCAATTTCCAGGCGCAGGACGAACCGGCCGGGCCACCACCAACGATCAGGACATCGCATGCATCCATTTCGGCCCTTGTTCCGCGGCCTCAACGGCCTGATACAGGTACGCCCGCGTCCAGGGAAGCCGGCAATCGGCGCCGGCAAAAGTGACCTGGAACAACTGTAGCGTGCCCACGCGGAACGCCACCAGCGATCCCGCCAGATAGAGCCGCCAGGTCCTCACAAATTCTTCGTCAAACATCGAGCCAATTTGCGAGGCGGAACGATCGAAGCGCGCGAGCCAATGTTCGAGAGTCTTGGCGTAGTGCAGGCGCAGATTCTCGACATCCGAAACCGCGAAATCCGAGGGTTCCAGAATCTCGATGGCTTCCCGCAGCGTGGGAGCATACGCGCCGGGGAAAATTCGTTTGGTGATCCACGGACTCAAAGGAGCCGGAGAGTTGCGGCCGATGAAGTGCAAAAGCCCGCGTCCGGACCGTCCGAGGGTGCAATGGATGACTCGGCCCAGCTCCGCGTATTGCTTGGTTCCGACGTGCTCGAGCATTCCGATGGAAGCAAAAACATCGAATCGTCCGGTGATGTTGCGGTAGTCATCCTCGACAAACTCCACCTGGCCAGCCAGTTCTTGTTGCCGGGCTTGCTGCCGCGCGAAGACGATCTGCTCGTGCGATAGATTGAACGCTTTGACGCGCACTCCGTAATGCTTGGCCATGTGCACGGCGAAAGCACCCCATCCGCAGCCGGCTTCCACGACGGTCTCGCCCGGCTGGAGCTGGAGCTTCCGGCACACGTGATCCATCTTGGCGATCTGCGCGTCTTCGAGCGAAGTGGAGGGCGTGGGAAAATACGCGCAGGTGTAGAGCATCTGCTGATCCAGCCATCGCTGGTAGAAATCGGGCTTCAGATCGTAATGATGGTGAACGTTCGAGCGTGAGCGCCGCGGCGTGTTGGCGCGAAACCGCTCCGCGCAGAATTGCAGCCTTGCGAACCAGCCTTCGGCGCACGGACCGGGCCACGAGTGATAAGCGGCTTCGAGCGCTGCCACCAGGTCGCCCTCCAGGTCGATCTTGCCTGCCGCGTAGCCGTCGCCGAAGCCAATCTGGGATTGCAGAATGGTTTTCAGCAAAACGGCGCGATCGTGAAACAGGAGGGTCGCAACGGGCGCTTGGCCGGGGGGTGCAATGGAGGCGCCTGATCTCAGCGCCAAGCGAATGGGCGGGTTTCCGCAAGCCGCAAGAATCTTGTGCAGCAACCACCTCTCGAAGGAGGAAGAAACGGACGGCATAACAGCGTCCTCCGCAAAGACCTTACGGATAAATTCTACTACGCAGTTTTGCCTGCGACGCATAAATCTCCTGAGAGATCACATACCTGGAATCCACTACGCGCGATGGGGGATTAAACCCACGTTCGGGGCTGTTGGACTGCGCCAGGGTGCGCGGCGGGGCAATCTTCACAATCTAACTCTATGCTGAATTGGGACTTACATTCGGCACCCGCCTTGCACCATGCCGTTATTCGGGGCACTTAAAGGAGAGTGTGATGAAAAAGCTGATAGTAGCGTTAGCAGCGGTGACGGGACTAGCAGTGATCGGCAGCGGGATCGCTGCCGCGCAAGCGGCAAAAGAAATGAAAAAGGTCCCCGTCAGCTCAACCAGGGCCGATTCGGGTGTGGAAATGTTCAAAGCCTACTGCGCGGCGTGTCACGGCGTCAGTGGTAAGGGCGGCGGTCCGGCGGCGGCGGCCTTGAAAGTGGCACCTTCTGACCTCACGATGCTCAAGCAGAAGAGCGGCGGAAAGTACCCCAGCGGGAGAGTGGTTCAAATCCTCCAGGGCTCCGACGACATCACCGCGCACGGCAGCTCCGACATGCCGCTCTGGGGGCCGATTTTCCACTCCTTGTCTCGCGGCAACGAGTCGGTCCCGACGCTGCGCATCGCCAACATCACAAAGTACATCGAATCGATACAGCAGTAGATCAGGGCTGGAGCCGCGCCTCCTGAAACCAGAACACCGCAGCGGCGGCCGCTGTGAGAAACGCGACCACCGCGAGAACCACGAAGACGCCGCCCCAGCCGAATGCCACCGAAACCCGGGCGACCGCATCCCCGGAGAGAACGCCGCCTAGGTATCCGACGCCATCGATGACGCCGGAAGCCGTGGCGGCACCCTGTTTCCCACCAAAGTCGAGGGCCATGGCACCCGCCAGAAACGAATAGGGGCCGATAATCAGAAACGCGACCAGGCTGACCAGAACCACCGGCCAGGTGCGCGATCCCGCAAACGACCCCAGTCCCAACCACAAGAGCACGGCGCCACTCAACGCCAGACCAACGAAGGTCACCGCGGCGCGGCCGGTGGGGCCCAGACGGTCACTCAACCAGCCACACAAGAGCACGGAAACACCGCCCAGCAGCGGAAACAGAGCGCTCTGCGCGGCGGCTTCGGCAGTGCTGAGACCGGCGGCTTGGGTGAAATAGGTCGGGGTCCAGAGGCCGAACGTTTCGCGCACGAGCGTGGTGCCGAGCGAAAGCATGCAGACGATCCAAAACATTCGGCTCCGCAGGAGCGGGCGCAGCAAGGTCTTGAGGCTTTCGGGCGCGGGGCGGTTGCCATCTTTGCCGAACAGGTTTGCGGGATTCGCCTGGGGTTCCGCGGCACCCACCTGAGCGGGCGACTCCCGCAGGAACAGCAGACAGATCACGAATATCCCACCGAGTACGGCTGCGGCAACCACGAAAACTTCCCGCCAACTGAGGTGCCAGCCGATGAGCGCGGCGAGGAAGCGGCGGGAGAGCGCATCGCCGAACAGAAAACTGAGGCTCACGAGTCCCATGGCGGTCCCGTAGCGCCGGTAAGAGAACCATTTCGAAGTCACTTTGACCATGCCGGCCCAACCGAGCGACTGAACCAGGCGATTAGACACCCACGCAATGGCGAAGACCGACATGGACCCGCCGGAGGCGAACAGCAGCGTACACACAACCGCGAGTCCCATTCCACCCAGAAAGTTTCGCCGGCCGCCGAGGAAGTCCGCGAGACCTCCACTGGGAAACTTTCCGATGGCGTAAGCCAGCACTCCGAGCGACGCAATGGTGCCGAACCGGATACGGACCGCCGCTTCGCCGCCACCGGTGCGCGCCATCTCGGCGATGATCATGGGAAGCGTGACCGAGAAATCGGAGCGGCAAAGATAGTAGCCGGAATAACCGGCGATGAGCAGGGTGAGCGTCAGGGCCTGCCACAAAGCAAGACGCCTGTGGGACCGGGAGTCAACGGCGGCGGGGGCGGGCGCAAAAATCACGAGTGTACATTGTAGCGTGGGGTTGGTTGCGGCTTTATTACAGGACGCTAGAATCTGGCCTGCAAAATAAAAAGGCGCCGGAGACTCTTGCGAGTTCCGGCGCCGTGACCTAGCTGGTTCGGCGACTACTGGACGTCGCTCACCTTCCCATCGCGGAAAGTGACCTTCATATCGTCGTACACGTAGATTTTCTTGGGCCCGAGATCGACCACTTTCTTGGGGTTGCCGAGAGCACCGGTGACATCGTCAACGCTTTGACCGAGAGCGATGGTTTTGGGAGCGGCCGGAGCCCCACCGGCTTCCTGTTCCGCCTTGTCGGCTTCGCCGGCTTGCTGGTTGATCTGGGCGGCAACTTCATCCGCCGGAGGCGGTGGTGGCGCGATAGCCGCCATGGCCGACTCGGCGGGCGCGGCCTTAGCGGAGGCGGGAGCGGCGGGCAGTCCGCCCTGGCCTTGCTTTTGCTGCAGGTCCTTCATGCCGCGATCGATGGTCTCACGCATGTGGTTCTGCATTTCCTGCAAGTCCGTGAGATTGACCGCGACAGTGTCCCCCTTGACGCATTCTCTGCCACCTTTGCTCGCCAACACGGCGAGGTTCGCGGCAGTGGCGTCAGGAGCCACCTGCTGGACGTTCAATTGGAGCGCGTCACCCTCGCTGATGGCGCACTCGTTTCCGGCGGCGTCCACTACATCAAGGTCCTGGCCGGCGATGAAGACGTGCGCCGTGCCATCGGTGAGCATGCGCTGAATGCTGCTCGAAGCCGCGTCGGGCTCGCCGCCCTTGGCGCTTGCCGACTCCGCGTTCTCGAGCGCCACCTGGCGGCGGACTTCATCCGCGATGAGCTGCTTGACGTCTGGTGTGAGAGGCGCGGGATTGCTGAGAGCCGCGGCCTGGATTTTCGCGTCCACCTGGGCCTGATACGCCGCCTGGAGCGACTGGGAGATCATGTAGTCCGTCAACCAGAGCGATGCGCTGGCATACACCGGATAAGGCGTAAAGAAGCCGCCATAGTATCCGTACCACGGATTGCCGCCCCAGCCCCACCCATAGGAGATGGGCGCGGCCCACGGATTGTAAACCCACCCGTAATACGCGGGTCCGTAATAGTAGGCGGGATAATAAGGATTCACGTAAACGCCGTGATAGTAATAGCGGCCATAGTAGTTGTGATAGTAGCCGCCGTGATAGTAGTACCCGCGCATGGCGTATTCGTGGCCATGGTACATGTACGGCCTTTGCACATAGCCACGTCCACCGCGCTCCGCGACTACACGGCTGTGATCCCCACGCTCAACGACCACGCGGCGATTTCCGCTCAGGCTGTGGTGAACGTCCATGCCGCGTTTGGAATCGTGCAGCGAGGCGACTTGCCCGTTCGACCGCTTGGTCACCGCGGCGCCGTTCCTAGCGGTTGTCGTTGTATGGCCATTGGCGGGCTTGCCCCCGGGGCCAGTGGCGACGTGTCCCGCGCCGCCCGCGGTGGTATGCGCAGCAGGGGCCGCGCCCGCGTGCCCAGCTCCACCGGGGGTCGTGTGACTCGCCGCAGGAGTCGTGGTATGCGCGGTGGCCGCTGTCGTGTGACCTGCGGTTGAGGTGCTCGTCGTGTGACCAGCGGTAGCGGTGGTGTGACCGGCGGTTGACGTGGTTGTCGTGTGACCCGCCGTGGTGGTTGTATGCCCAGCGGTGCTGGTGGTTGGGCCGTGCGATGCCGTGGTGGGCCCATGCGACGCGGTGCTGGCGCCCTTTGCAGCCCCGCCTCCGGACTTGGGAGCCGCCGAGCTCTTGGGAGCGGCGGCATGTGGCGCCGGCGCCGCCGCTGCCGGCTTCTTGTCGGCGCTCCATGCCGAGCCGACGAACAGCACGAGAGCCATGGACACCGCCAGATATCTGATTGAAGAAGCGTTGCGAATTTCAAATCGACTCATTTATGCATCTCCCTATTTTTTTCGCGGTCTTGCGGCAAATGGCATCGCAGCCGGCTACTGAATATCCTTCACTTTGCCATTGACGAACGTGACTTTCAGATCCTTGTAATAATAGATTTCCTTGGTGGCGAGCTTAGCCTTCTTGTCCGGCTGTCCCAAAGCCGCCACGACTTCATCCGGGCTTTGTCCCAGCTTCACGGTCGGCGGATCCGCCGGCGGCGGAGGCGGAGGTTCGATGGCAGCCGGGGCAGGCTGACCGCCTTGAGCGGCGGGCTGATTGCCCTTGTCTTGTTGCCCGTTCCCCTTCGCGTCCTTGTTGTCATCCGAGGGAGCAACCTTCACGATTTCGGCAACCAGCTTCAAGGCGTCGTCCGGCGACGGCACGGCTCCCTTGAAGGGAATCAGCAGAGAAGTCTTGTAGCGAACGTCGCTGACGGCGTCGGTGAAAAAGTCCATCACGATTCCGGGATCCTTGCCCGTGTCCCTGACGTCGATCCTGGTGACCCAGAACTTTTCTCCGGCGACATAGGTTCGCGTGGTTGTGGTCGGCGCCTGGGACGCACCGGGAATACGCGATGTCAGAGCCCCAAATTTCTTAAGTTTCTCGCCCGTGCGGCATACGCCGCCTTGCGTAAATTTTCCGTCTTTGTAGGTATTCGTGCACTGATTACCGCTGGTGGTGGTGGCCACCATCAGCAGATTGTCCTTCTGGAGGACCAAAACGGCTCCGGCGGTCACGATATCCGATTGGTCGGCCGTAGTTTTGGTGAGTTGATATTCAGATTCCAGTCTCTTTTGGACGGCCGCCTTGTCCTGGGCGACGGCCGATGAAGCTGAATACAGTCCGGCAATCAGGCTCAATACGGCGATAGTGCGCATTACAATCATCCTCCTCGTCTATTCCCTCGACGGAACGTCGTCTTCGGCTGCCCGCTCATGCCAGTTAAGACGTCTGTTGCCCCTCAAGTAAGACTATGCGTAGAACGTTCCAAAAAACACTCATCCACCTGGATTTTAGCGACGAACGGGCCGCAACGTTGCATTTGAATGGGTTTCGCCATCACCCGGCCAACGAATTTGCACCTGTAAACTATACCGCATAAGAGGCGCCTGAATCACCCCAAACTTCGGTGGACATGCAGGAAGTGAACCGTCGCCGTATGCCCTTTGTATACAGCCGCATAGATCCCTCCAACGCCTCGGGGCCCCGGAACTCAGCGGTTGGGCTGCATGTGGGCGAGACGGTTCTTGGCTTCGGCGTTACCCAGTTTCGCGGCTCTCTCGTAAAGCTGCCCGGCCTTAACCAGATCTCGCGGCACGCCCCTGCCCTCCTCGTACATGGTGCCTAGATCATACATTCCCGCGGGACTTCCGGCACCCGCCGCTTTGCCCCACCATCGGAAAGCCTCGGCGTCGCTTTGGTTGACGCCGGTTCCCTCGGAATACATCAGCCCCAGATTGAGCATTGCGGTCGAGTTACCTGCATCGGCCGCCTTCTTAAACCAGCTCGCGGCTTCCTGTTCGTTCTTTGCCGGCGTGTCCTCCAAGAGCAGCTCACCCAAGTCCTCCATGGCCTGAACGTAACCCATGCCCGCCGCCTGGCGGAACAAGGAAGCGGCTGCCTTAGGCTGCCGTTTGCGCTTCTCATCCACAGCGGAATCGTAGTACGACTTAGCCAGGGTCTGATCGGCGGGTTTTGCAGGGACGGATTGCGGCGTAGCAGGTTTCGCCGCAGCTGGTTTTGCGGGAGTCACATTGACCGGAGTCGAGGCGGATACGCTGCCGCCGGGCCCGACAGCCGTGATGTTGTACACGGTGGGTGCGTGCGGGCTGATGGCTGCTGTCCCGCTGACCGCAACCTTTCCGATACCTTGATCGATTGTGACGTCGGATGCGTTGGCGGCATCCCAGCGCAGAGTGCTAGAACCGCCGTCGACAATCGACAACGGTTCGGCCACGAATAGTCTGATCAACGGCGCGGCTACCTGTGCGGCCGGTGGTGGCGCCGCAACCGGCACGGCCTCCTTTTTTACCGGCTGCTTATAGAGCCAGTACAAGGACGCCGCGACAGCGATCGCCACGAGCCCGGACGCGCCCAGAACATACTTGACCCAGGCTGTTGACGGATACTGAACCGTCTTGGCCGGCCCTGCTTCGAGCGCCGCAGTGGGCGCATCGGAAGTAGACGGGGTTACAGCAGGCAGGGGCGGCGGCTCGGGGGCCCGATTGAGAGCTTCGTCAAGCGCGCCCACGAATTCGACGCAAGTTGCGTAACGGTCGTTCGGAGATCGGGACAACGCCCGATGGAGAACCTGATCCACGGCAGGGCCGAACACCGGATTCGCGGTCCGCAAAGAGGGCCTAGGACCGTACGCGATCATGTGGGCCAGCGTGGCGATCGAGTCTCCCTGAAACGGCCTAGCGCCGCCCAACATCTCGAAGGCGACCACGGCAAGCGCGAACTGGTCGGAGCGGCCGTCCACGGGCGTGGCTTCGATCTGCTCCGGCGACATGTAGCTGGGGGTGCCGAGCATCATGCCGGTCATGGTGCCGTACGTCGTGGCAGTGCTTTTGGCGATGCCGAAATCAGCGACTTTGACCACCTTGCCTTTGTGCAGCATGATGTTGCCGGGCTTGATGTCGCGATGGACAACACCGTTCTGGTGGGCGTAGTCGAGAGCGGAGGCGGTTTGGCGAAGGATATCGATCACCTGGGCCGTGGGAAGTTTGTCGCTGGTTGCCAGGAGATGGAGCAGCGTGGGGCCCTCGATGCGTTCCATGGCGATGTACGCGGTGTCGCCTTCCTGCCCCACGTCGAGGATGACCACAATGCCGGGATGAAACAGCCGGCCCGCCGCGCGCGCTTCCCGAAACAGGCGGTCACGCAGGAAGTCGGCTTCCTTTTCATTTGAGGCACCTTGGAAATGAATGATCTTGAGGGCGACGTTGCGGCCGATCAGCGGATCGACCGCTTCATACACGATCCCCATGGCACCCCGGCCCAGTTCCCCCGTAACGAGGTAGCGGCCCATGCGTTCCTGGGTGCGGGCGCGATCCTGGAGGAAGGCGGGAGCCTCTTTATGCGCGTCGAGAAGCCGGACCACCGACTGGTAGACTGTCATGTCGCCACCGCACGCAGCGGCAACGAAGGAGAGCCTCTGGCTTTCCGGTTGTTCGAGCGCCTTGTCGAAGAGTTGGCGTACCGATTGATTCTGTTCCGGAGACATGCTCACGTCTTGGCAGCCCGAGAGTGCTGGTTGTGGGGATCGATGCGATCGAACAGCCAGCAACGGGCAAACTCCCAGTCCCGGCGCACGGTGGCGAGCGAAGTGCCGACGGCTTCCACCACTTCCTTGTCGGTGTAACCACCGAAATAGCGCAGTTCGACGACTCGCGCCGCGCGGGGCTCGATCCGCTCCAGTTCGAGGAGCGCCTCGTGCAGGGCCAGCAGGTCGACATCAGGGGGAGCGAGGCCTATGTGCGCTTCGTCCAGCCCGATGGGCACGCCGCCATCGCGCTTCTGAGCGCTCCTCGCCCTGGCGTAATCCACCAGAATGCGGCGCATCTGCTGGCTCGCAATCGCGAAAAAATGTCCGCGATTTTGGATGGCGAGCGATTCGGAACCGACCAGCCGGAGGTAGGCTTCATGAACCAAGGCCGTCGTGACCAGAGTGTGGCTGGGGCGCTCGCGGCGTAATTCACGCGCAGCGATGCGGTTCAACTCGTCATAAACGAGGGTGCAGGCTTTTTCGCCGGCCTGCCGGTCTCCGCGCTGCATTCCCCGGAGCAGTTCGGTAATTTGTGACGGCAGCGCGTCTTGCGCGTTCTCTCTAGGTGTCGCCACTTCCGGACTAGTATATAGCAAATGTGGCGGAGGGCGGCCCTGGAACTAGAACAAAAAAAAGCGCCGGAGACTGTTGCCAGCCTCCGGCGCGGGTATGTTGCGGTGTAGCGGGCTTACTCGGCCAGCGTATCCTCGGCGCCTAAGTCTTCCGAGAGGCCGCCGGTGTACTGCACGCGGGTTTCCTCGTCGTACCCGGGGATGGCTTCGAGCGGCGAAGGCTCTACCACGGGCTCTTCCACGACATCCTCGCCCGCGATCTTCACGTTGCGGTAATACTCCATGCCGGTTCCCGCTGGGACGAGGCGGCCCATGATGACGTTCTCCTTGAGGCCGCGCAGGTAATCCACCTTGCCGTTGATGGCGGCTTCGGTGAGCACGCGCGTGGTCTCCTGGAACGACGCCGCGGAAATGAACGAATCCGTCGAGAGCGAGGCCTTGGTGATGCCGAGCAGAATGGCCTTGCCCTGCGCGGGCCGGAACCCGGCATCGACCACGCGCTGATTCTCACCGCGGAACTTGAACTTGTCGACGACCTCTTCCGGTAGAAATTCGGTGTCGCCGATGTCTTCGACCTTCACCCAGCGCATCATCTGGCGGACGATGACTTCGAGGTGCTTGTCGTTGATGTTGACGCCCTGCAGACGATAGACCTCCTGGATTTCGTTCACCAGGTATTTCTGCAGTTCCTTCTCGCCGAGAACGTCCAGGATGTCGTGCGGATTGCGCGGGCCGTCCATCAGCGGTTCGCCGGCCTTCACGCGCTCGCCTTCCTGTACGTTGATGTGTACGCCGCGCGGCAGCGAGTACTCACGCTGTTCGCCATCGTCGCCCACCACGTAGATTTTGCGCTGCCCCTTGGTCACTTCGCCGTACTTCACGGCGCCGTTGATTTCAGCGATGACAGCGGTTTCCCGCGGCTTGCGCGCTTCGAACAGCTCGACCACGCGCGGCAGACCGCCGGTGATGTCCTTGGTCTTGGTGGTTTCGCGCGGGATCTTGGCCAGCACATCGCCCGCGTGCGCTTCCTCGCCGTCGCGCACCATCAGGTGAGCGTGGGTCGGCATGAGGTACTTCTTAGCATCGCCGCGGCCCTGCCCGGCGTCCGGCCGGACGACCACCATGGGCTGCCGTTTCTCATCGGGCGAATCCACCACGACGAGCTGCGACATGCCGGTGACTTCATCCACCTGCTCCTGCATGCTGATGCCTTCGGTCAAGTCTTTGAAGTGCACCGTGCCGCTGACTTCCGTCAGAATCGAGAACGTATACGGATCCCATTCGAGCAGGATCTGGTTGGTGCGGACCGGCGCGCCGTCCTCGACCATGATCCGGGCGCCGTACACGACGTCGTAGCGCTCCTTCTCACGGCCCTTCTCGTCCACCACTACGATTTTGCCGTTGCGATTCATGGCAATGAGCTCGCCGGCCTTGTTGCGCACGGTGGTGACGCCGTAGTTGAGGAACCGGGCAAATCCATCGGATTTGGCATCCTGCGTGGATTGTTCGGAAATTCGAGTGGCGGTTCCGCCGATGTGGAACGTGCGCATGGTGAGCTGCGTTCCCGGTTCGCCGATGGACTGGGCCGCGATGACGCCGACCGCTTCGCCGCGCTCCACCAGACGGCCCGTGGCCAAGTTGCGGCCATAGCACGCGACACAGACGCCGCGCTTGGATTCGCAGGTCAGCACCGAGCGGATCTTGACGCGCTCGATACCGGCTGCCTGGATCAGGCCGGCCAGTTCCTCGGTCACCTCCTGGTTCACACCGATGATCAGGTTGCCTTCGAAATCGCGCTGATCTTCGAGCACCACGCGGCCCACGATGCGGTCGCGCAATGGCTCGATGATTTCGCCCGATTCGATGATGGACTCGACGAAGATACCTTCGGTCGTGCCGCAATCGTTCTCGGCGATGATCACATCCTGCGAAACGTCCACCAGGCGGCGCGTCAGGTAGCCCGAATCGGCCGTCTTCAACGCCGTATCCGCCAAACCTTTGCGCGCGCCGTGCGTGGAGATGAAGTACTGCAGCACGTTCAGGCCTTCGCGGAAATTCGCGGTGATGGGGGTCTCGATGATCTCGCCCGAGGGCTTGGCCATCAGGCCGCGCATACCGGAGAGCTGGCGGATCTGCTGTTTGGAACCACGGGCGCCGGAATCGGCCATAATGTAAATCGGGTTGAGGTAGCGGCCGGTGCGGTCGTCCTCTTCCATGGCCTGGAACATTTCATCGGAAACCCGTTCGGTGACCTTCGACCAGATCTCGATGATCTTGTTGTAGCGTTCGCCGTGCGTGATGGCGCCATCCTGATACTGGCTTTCCACTTCCACCACTTCCCGTTCCGCTTCCTTCACCAGGCCGGCTTTCTCGCTGGGGACGACCATGTCGTCGATGCCGATCGAAATGCCGGCGCGCGTGGCGTACAGGAAACCGAGATTCTTGATTTCGTCCAGCATCTGCACCGTGACTTGCAGCCCGAATTTCAGGTAGCAATACTGCACGAGCTGGCTGAGACCCTTCTTCTTCAGCAGGCCGTTGATAAACGGCATGTCTTGCGGCAGATGGTCGTTGAGGATCACGCGGCCGACGGTGGTGGTCATGTACTGCTTTACGTATTCGGCCGGCTCAGTGTGCAGAATGTTCTGGTTGTCGAACGCCTTGGTCAGCTCAATCACCCTGCCGGTGTGGCGCAGCTTGATGGGCGTGAGCGTTTCCACCTCGCCCATTTCGAGCGCGATCAAAACATCATCAGCGGAAGCGAACGTACGGCCTTCGCCCTTGGTGCCCGGGCGGGATTTCGTCAGGTAGTAGCAGCCCAGCACCATGTCCTGCGTGGGGACCGCGATGGGGCCGCCATGCGCGGGCGAGAGAACGTTGTTCGAAGCGAGCATCAGGGTGGACGCTTCGATTTGCGCTTCGGGCGAGAGCGGAATATGCACGGCCATCTGGTCGCCGTCGAAATCCGCGTTGAACGCCGTGCAAACCAGCGGGTGAATCTTGATGGCCTTGCCTTCCACCAGCACCGGCTCGAACGCCTGAATGCCTAAACGGTGCAGCGTGGGCGCGCGGTTGAGCAGAATGGGGTGGTCCTTGATGACCTCTTCGAGAATGTCCCAAACCACCGGGTCCTGCTGCTCCACCAGTTCTTTGGCCTGCTTGATGGTGGTGCAGTGGCCGCGCTGCTCGAGCCGGTGATAGATGAACGGCTTGAACAGCTCGAGCGCCATCTTCTTGGGCAGGCCGCATTGGTGCAGCTTGAGCTCGGGGCCGACTACAATGACCGAACGGCCGGAGTAATCCACGCGCTTGCCGAGCAGGTTCTGGCGGAAGCGGCCCTGCTTGCCTTTGAGCGTGTCGGATAGCGATTTCAGCGGGCGGTTGTTGGCGCCGCGCAGCACACGGCCGCGGCGGCCGTTATCGAACAGCGCGTCCACAGCTTCCTGCAACATGCGCTTTTCATTGCGGACGATCACGTCCGGCGCGTGCAGCTCAATCAGCTTCTTTAACCGGTTATTGCGGTTGATGACGCGGCGGTACAGATCGTTGAGATCGGAGGTGGCGAAACGGCCGCCATCCAGTGGTACGAGAGGCCTCAGTTCCGGCGGGATCACCGGGATCACGTCCAGAATCATCCACTCCGGCTTGTTGCCGGACTTGCGGAAGCTCTCGACAACGCGCAGGCGCTTGGCAAACTTCAACTTCTTCTGCTGCGACGCCTCGGTCTTCATCCGCTCGCGAATCTCTTCGCTCAGCGCTTCGACATCGACCTTCTTGAGCAGCTCCTTGATGCCTTCGGCGCCCATCATGGCGATGAACTTGCCCGGAAACTCCTGGTCGAGCTGCCGCTTGCGCTCGTCGCTGATGACTTCACCTTGGCTCAGGCCGGTGGCTTCACCCGGCTCAACGATGACGAAAGCTTCGAAATAGAGGACGCGCTCCAACTCACGCAGCGTGATGTCCAGCAGATGGCCGATGCGCGAGGGCAATCCCTTGAAGAACCACACGTGCGAGCAGGGGCTGGCCAGCTCGATGTGCCCCAGCCGTTCGCGGCGCACGCGGGCGAGCGTGACTTCGACGCCGCACTTATCGCAGATCACACCGCGGTGCTTCATGCGCTTGTATTTGCCGCACAAGCACTCCCAGTCCGTCACCGGGCCGAAGATGCGGGCGCAGAACAGGCCATCGCGCTCCGGCTTGAAGGTCCGGTAGTTGATCGTTTCCGGCTTGGTTACTTCTCCATGTGACCAGCTCCGGATTTTTTCCGGAGATGCCAGACTGATTCGAATCGAATCGAAGTCCGCAATCATATTGGTTCTGTCGTACGGAGAGGATCGCAAAATAACCTCCAGATTTTCCTAAAAAACCTTTTTCACCGCCGAGACGCCGAGAAAAACTATAAGAAAGACTCTCTCTGTGTCTCTGCGCCTCTGCGGTGAGATGCCTTAGTCTGCCGCGAGCGCTGTATCCACTGGCGTTTCGCGCGGCTTCTTCATCAATTCCACATCCAGGCACAACGATTGCAACTCGCGAATTAATACGTTGAACGATTCGGGCACGCCCGGCTCAATAGCCGCTTCACCCTTCACAATGGCCTCGTAGATCTTGGCGCGGCCATACACGTCGTCGGATTTAGCGGTGAGCAGTTCCTGCAAAATGTACGCGGCGCCGTAGGCTTCGAGCGCCCAGACTTCCATTTCGCCGAAGCGCTGTCCGCCGAACTGCGCTTTGCCGCCCAGGGGCTGCTGCGTGATCAGCGAATACGGGCCGATGGACCGCGCGTGGATCTTGTCGTCCACCAGGTGCGACAGCTTCAGCATGTAGATGTAACCCACGGTCACCGGCTGCTCAAACGGGATGCCGGTCATGCCATCGAACAACTGCGTCTTGCCGTCTTTAGGCAGTTTGGCTTCGGTCAACTGCTTCTTGATTTCGCGCTCGGTGGCGCCGTCAAATACCGGCGTCGCGTAATGCAATCCCAGCGCGTGCGCCGCCCAGCCCAGGTGCGTTTCGAGAATCTGTCCCACGTTCATGCGCGAAGGCACGCCGAGGGGGTTGAGCACGATTTCCACCGGTGTTCCATCCGGCAGGTACGGCATATCCTCGTCCGGAAGAATTCGCGCAATCACGCCCTTGTTGCCGTGCCGGCCGGCCATCTTGTCGCCCACCGACAGCTTGCGTTTCATGGCGATGTAAACTTTCACCAGCTTGATGACACCCGGCGGCAGCTCGTCGCCCTTGCGCAGCTTGCCGATCTTCTCGTCGGTGATCTTCTCGAGCACCGCGATTTGCCGCGAGGTCATCTCCTCGATGTCGTCGATCTGCTCGTTCAGGCGCACGTCCTTGTCCTTCAGGCGCATGCGCTTCAGGTCGCGCGAGCGGATCTTTTCAATCACGTCGCGCGTCAGGGGCGCTCCCTTGGAGAGCAGCTTCTTGTTGGTCTTTTCGTCGTGCAGGTCGGCGAGCAGCTCTTTATCTTCGAGCAATGCCGCGAGGCGCTTGGCGCGCTCGTCGTGCAGAATGCGCTTCTCGTCGTCCAGGTTGCGTTGCAGACGCAGGATCTGCGATTCTTCGATGGCCTTGGCGCGCTCGTCCTTCTCCTGGCCCTTGCGCGAGAAGATTTTGCAATCCACCACCGTGCCTTCAATTCCCGGCGGGCAGTAGAGCGACGCATCCTTCACGTCGCCGGCCTTTTCGCCGAAAATCGCGCGCAGCAGTTTCTCTTCCGGAGTGAGCTGCGTCTCGCCCTTCGGCGTGACCTTGCCCACCAGAATATCGCCCGGCTTCACCGTGGCGCCGATGCGGATGACGCCGCTTTCGTCCAGGTTGCGCAGGAACGAATCGGCAATATTCGGAATGTCGCGCGTGATCTCCTCGGGCCCGAGCTTGGTATCGCGCGATTCGATTTCGAACTCTTCAATGTGAATCGAGGTGTAGTAGTCTTCCTTGACCAGCTTCTCGCTCACCAGGATGGCGTCTTCGAAGTTGCACCCGCGCCACGGCATGAACGCCACCAGCACGTTCCGGCCCAGCGCCAATTCGCCCTGGTCGGTGCAGGGCCCGTCGGCCAGCACCTGGGCCTTGGCCACACGTTGACCCTTGAACGCGATCGGCTTCTGGTTGATGCACGTGTTCTGGTTGGACCGCTTGAACTTGGTGAGCTGGTAAATATCGGCGCCCACCTCGCGCGAAAGCTGCCCTTCCTGCGACGCGCCCTCCACGCGCACGATGATGCGCTCGGAGTCGACCGAATCCACCACGCCCGCGCGTTTGCACAACACCACGGCGCCGGAGTCGCGCGCCGTTACGTGCTCCATGCCGGTCCCCACATACGGGGCGTCGGCGCGCAGCAGCGGAACCGCCTGGCGCTGCATGTTCGATCCCATCAGCGCGCGGTTCGCGTCGTCGTTCTCAAGGAACGGGATTAAACTGGCCGCGACCGAGACCAGCTGCTTCGGGCTGACGTCGATGTACTGGATCTCGTCCCGCGGTTTCAACACAAAGTTGCCGGCCTGCCGCGCATTGCACAAATCGGGCACGATCCGGCCCTTTTCGTCCAGCTCGACATTGGCCTGCGCGATCGTGTACTTGTCTTCTTCCCACGCCGAAAGATATTCGCAGTGGGCCTCGTATTCGGCGGGCTGCTTCTTGGCGCCCAGCTCACGGTTGGCCTTCTCGATATCCGCGCGCTTCACGATGTCGCCGACCTTGTACTCGGTGTCGCCCGGATTCAGCACCTTCACTTCATCGATCACCACGCCCTTGATGACTTTGCGGTAAGGGCTTTCGATGAAGCCAAACTCGTTGATGCAGGCGAAGCACGAAAGCGACGAAATCAGGCCGATGTTCGGGCCTTCCGGCGTCTCAATCGGGCAGATGCGGCCGTAGTGCGTTGGATGCACGTCGCGCACCTCGAAGCCGGCACGCTCGCGCGAAAGACCTCCTGGTCCAAGAGCCGAAAGACGACGCTTGTGCGTAATCTCCGACAGTGGATTGGTCTGGTCCATGAACTGTGAAAGCTGGCTCGATCCGAAGAATTCGCGGATGGCCGCCATCACCGGCTTGGCGTTCACCAGGTCATGCGGCATCGCCGTCGACATTTCCTGGTACACCGACATCTTTTCCTTGATGGCGCGCTCCATGCGTACCAGGCCGATGCGGAACTGGTTCTCGAGCAGCTCACCAACAGCGCGCACGCGCCGGTTGCCCAGGTGATCGATGTCGTCCACGACGCCGATGCCCTTGCGCAGTTTCAACAGATACCGGATGGTGGCGTAGAAATCGTCGGCGGTCAGCGTCCGGTCATCGAGCTTTGTGGCGTCGGCCCGGTCGAACAGCTTGATGTTGAACTTCATGCGGCCAACGCGCGAGAAATCGTACTTGCGATGGTCGAAGAACATCCCCTGGAAAAGCTGAGTGGCGGTGTCGAGCGTGGGTGGATCGCCGGGACGCAGCTTGCGGTAGATCTCGATCAGCGCTTCGTTTTGCGCCTTGACGCTGTCTTTCTTGATGGTCGACGAAATGACAGTGCCGACATCGTCGCGCTCGGGGAAGAAGAACTCGAAGCTCTCGATGCCCGCTTCCATCAGCTTGGCGATGGTAGTGACGGTGAGCTCCTGGTTGGCGTCGATCATGACCTCGCCGGTCGACATATCGACGACATCCGCGGCGATGAATGCGCCCTCCAGATCATTGGGCGCGACCTCGACCTGCTGGATCTTCGCCTTCTGGATTTCCTTCATCAGGGAAGGCGTGATTTTCTTGCCCTGGCCGACGATGGTCTCGCCGCCCTTGGCCGCGATGGCGTGCGAGAGCTTCAGCCCGATCAGGCCGTCGTCCACCACCCAGTAGAGCTTCTTGTCCTTGATGTTGATCTTGTCGATGCGGTAGAACGTGCGCAAGATCTGCTCATCGGTCTTGAGGCCGAGGGCGCGCAGAAACACCGAGCCGTAAAACTTGCGCTTGCGGTCAATGCGCACGTAGAGCAGGTTCTTGGTGTCGTACTCGAACTCCACCCAGCTCCCGCGATAGGGAATGATCTTGCCGAGGAAATACCCCTGCGCCGGGACGCGCTCGAAGAACACGCCGGGCGAGCGGTGCAACTGCGAAACAATGACGCGCTCGGTGCCGTTGATGATGAAGGTGCCGTTGTCCGTCATCAGCGGAATTTCGCCGAAGAAGACTTCCTGTTCCTTGATGTCGCGGACACTCTTGGCCCCGGTTTCCGGATCCTTGGCATAGACCGTCAGCCGGATCGTGACTTTGAGCGGCGCGGCATACGTCATGCCCCGCTCCTGGCACTCCACCATGTCGTACTTCAACTGCAACCCCACCGGGTCGCCGCACTTGTTGCAGAACGTCACCACGTTCTTATTGAAAGTGCCGCAGTGGTCGCAAAGCACGTCGCCGGCATGGAAGGGGTCGGTGCGAATGGTGGCGCCGCATTGCGGATTCCGGCAGGTGGAACGCAGGTGATGCAGCCCCTTCAGGTTGCCGCACTTGCACTCCCAGTTGCCGATCGAGTAATCCACGAACTCGAGCTGGCTCACGCCGCGAAAATCGGAGATCGGAAAAACCGAATTGAACACCGTCTGCAGGCCGGTATCTTCCCTCTCGTTGGGAAGCAGGTCCATCTGCAGAAACCGCTCGTACGATTGTTTCTGAACCTCGATCAGATTCGGAATCGGAATCGAAGTTTTAATCTTGGAGAAATCAACTCGCTCGGGGACGGCGCCATTGCGCTGACTATTCATTCATTGCTCCTGAGGGCCGAAAAAGCCTGACTCATGAATCGAGTTAAAAACCAATGCCGCTAGCGGGCCGCGGGAGATTGGCTTCCCACGCACCGCCAGAACTCGTGAAGCGCACGAAGGGATGAAACTGTGCCCGAAAAAATTCGGCCACGCTGACTGGCATCAGCGAGGCCGGAGTTTGCAACAGAAGAGAAGGAACGATTTGAGACGAACCAATCCCGTACGCTGGTAGCGGATCTGAAAAGGCACGGAGAGATCCTCTTTGCAGTATCGCTCGCACTGCAATCAAAATGCCAGAGTTCCAGATGCACGATCACCAATCCGGGGTTTAGTCCGGTTGACACTGAATCCCAAAAAATAACTATATCAGAACCTTATACTTCCGTCAAATGGAGATCAAGATGCTCGGTTTCAGATGCTTGGCGCCAGGCGCCCGCCCCGAACCTACTTCACTTCGACGGTTGCACCGGCGTCAACGAACTTTTTCTTGATCGCTTCCGCCTCGTCCTTGCTGACGCCTTCCTTTACCGGCTTGGGAGCGCCATCGACCAAATCCTTGGCTTCCTTGAGGCCGAGACTGGTGACCTCGCGGACTACCTTAATAACGTTGATCTTATTCGCGCCGACAGTCTGCAGAACGACCGAAAACTCAGTCTTCTCCTCCGCCGCCGGAGCCGCCGCACCACCCGCCGCCACCGCGACCGGCGCTGCCGCTGCCGCCGAGACCCCCAGCTTCTCTTCCAGCAGCTTGACCAGTTGCGAAGCTTCGAGCAGCGTCAGGCCCTGAATCTGTTCCGCAATTGCATTAATTTCAGCCATTTCAAAAGACTCCTCGTTTACTTGAACTTGTTCTCTTTAACACCCTGGTCAATCACCACCGCGAGGTTTCGGCCCACAGTGTTAATCACCGTCGCCAATCGCTGCGCCGGAGCGCTGATCAGGTACAGCAACTTGGCAAAAATCTCTTCCTTCGACGGCATCGTGGCCAATTCGTTGATGGCCTTGACGTCGATCACCCGGCCTTCCACCATGCCGGCCTTGAACGTAAATGTCGGGTTTAGTTTGGCGTACGCCGTGAGCGCCTTCGCCAGGGCCACCGGATCGGACGCGGTGTACGCGAGCGAGGTCATGCCCTTCAGATCTTTCAATAGCTGCTCGGCGGGCGTACCCTCCGAGGCCTTCGCCGCTACATTATTCTTCACGACGCGATACTTGCCACCGGAGGCACGGACCGTCTTGCGCAGTTCGTAGTCCTGGCCGACGCGCAGCTTCTCGTAGCCGGTGACGAAGAAATTCTTCGACGATTCCAGCTCCTTGCGCAGCGTTTCGGCGTCCTTCTTTTTATCTTCTCGTTTTTTCATACGAAACCTTAGCGCCCTTTATGCAGTCGACTTGACGCTGAATTCGGTCACGTCAATCGAGATCCCCGGACTCATGGTCGAGCACAGGGTCGCGCTTCTGACGTACTTGCCTTTGGCCACCGCCGGCTTGGCCTTGATGACCGCCGAAATCAAACTGGCGGCGTTCTCCACCAGCTTGTCGCTGGCGAAACTGGTCTTGCCAACGGGCGCGTGAATAATGCCGGTCTTGTCCACGCGAAACTCGACTTTGCCGGCCTTGACTTCTTTCACGGCCTTCGCCACATCGACGGTCACAGTGCCGGTTTTGGGGTTGGGCATCAGGCCGCGCGGTCCGAGAACTTTACCCAGCTTACCGACCGAGCGCATCATATCCGGCGTGGCGATGACGGCATCGAAATCGGTCCAGTTTTCCGACTGGATCTTCGCGACCATGTCCTCGCCGCCCACGAAATCGGCGCCCGCCTCTTCGGCTTCCTTCTGCTTGTCGCCGCCGGCGATCACGAGAACTTTCTTGGATTTGCCCAGGCCGTTGGGCATGAGGACGGTGCCGCGGACCATCTGGTCGGCGTGCTTGGGATCTACGCCAAGGCGCAAATGCACTTCGACGGTTTCGTCAAACTTGGCGAACTTGATTTTCTGCAACAGCGGAACGGCCTGGTCTAGCGGATACTCACGCGCTTCGACCTGTTTCGCGGCAGATTGATATTGTTTACCGGGTTTCCTGGCCATATTTCCTCATTGGTGCGAACGGTCCGCAGAAAACGCGAACCTCCCACTGAGCACTAAATTGGGGCTTTGGACAGAATAGCACAGGTTGTGGAGATTTGGGTAGTGGGGCAGTTTGCCCACGCAAACAAACCTTGACCGGGTGGCGGCCATCCGGTCAACTGCCGCCCACGTTTCCGACAACCCCGTCTTTCTGAACTGATGTGCCTGTACGCCAGAATCGCGCTCTGTGATTGCGGGAAAGTGAGTGTGCTGCGGCGTCAGTTATGCGGGCGGCCCGAATCGATCGGGAAACCATGAATGTTGGACGGAAGGGGGGCCCAATACCACTTTCCGTTGCCGCGCAACGCGAGAGTTATTACGAACGACTTGGCCCCGTCATATGGTACGGCCAGAGCTTGCACACCGTCTGGAACGTTCCAGCGCAGGTTTCGAAACGTTGCAAGAAGAGAACCGTCATCCGAGGTTAAGCCGTTATGCCCGCTCCACAGAAGTTCGCCACTCCTGCGATACAGTTTGAGCAATTCTGTAACGTCCCCATCCTCCATCTCGAACGTCAAGTAGTCGCTTTGGTCCCGCGAGAAAAGCACTTTCTGCCCACCTGGTAGAAGGGAGCCCGTTCTGTCGTCCAGCAGAGTGCCTGTGAAGAGTGAATTGTCAGATTTCCAGACGAGATGCAACCGGAGTTTGGGGTCATAGCCGCAGTAAACCCATCGCACACCTCCGAGGGGCTCATCATAGGGTGGCTCATCAGTGAAAACACGCTTGCCGCCTTCCCAAGCGACTTCGATTTGGCGCTTGCCAATCCGTGTCGCATGATGCGGCGCCTGCTGGAAAAGCTCAACTTCCTTCTCGTAGTCCCCGTCAAATGAAGGGCATCGAAAGGCCGCCGTATCGGCGGAGCGGGCGACGGGGCCAAGCAGGAAGGGCAGCGTGGTCGCAAAAATGAGGCGTCGTATCAAACACCAAGCTTCACTCGGAGCGGGAGCAAATGCAATGGAAAGCGGAATCGTGGCATTAAAGTGGGTTGTCGGAAACTCGCGCTCCAGGACCTGCAGTTTCATTTCGCCAGCAATACCCCTTCCGTCGACCCCCACCTCCCCTCAAGCCGGCAGCTCCACCTCGATCTCCCGAAGCGTTGACGTCGGGGACCGATCGATTAGCACGCTCTCCCAATAGATCCGAATGGCTTCTCTTGCACGTGCGGTCAGTTCATCGATAGATTTGCCCGTCACCAGAATGGTTGGCAGCTCCGGCACGTAGGCGCTATAGCCTGTCGAATCGCCATCGATTACGAGGGAGTACTTTCTGGTCATTGCTCCGGCTCCTTAACACCAGTTTGACGCAAAATGGCGCGATAGGTGCCTGGCCGAACATCATCTCCCAAACGGCCGGACACGACAGTGATGCGGCCGTCAGGGCTTCGAAATACCCGATGATCGCCCGATGTTCGCGCGTGCCGCCAGCCCGCTTTTTCGAGCGTCTTGATCAACTCGCGAACCTTGACCGGCACCGTTTCAGCATACGATCTCTTCCACTCGGTCGTCTAACGTCCCACCCATTGCCTTGCCTTTATGCTTCAATACCCCAGCAACGCTGCCAGCTTCGCCCGCACCTCGCCCATCACTTCATCGTTTGACCGCCCGATCCGCTCGGCCTGCCGCTCCTTCCAATCGACGCTCTTAACGTGATCGGCTAGGATGACGCCAGTTGCGCCGCAGCCGCCAGGGACGGCCACTTCGAACGGGTACCCCTTGACTTGATTAGTGACCGGGCACACCAGCGCCAGCCCGGACCTCGCGTTGTATATCTTCGGGCTCAACACCAGTGCCGGGCGTCGGCCTGCTTGCTCGCGGCCGGCTTGCGGGTCGAACGTCAACCAAACGAAATCGCCCGCATCTGGTACAAACGCGGCCTTCACCAGGATTCCTCACCTTGGGGCCGTCCCCAGTCTGTTTCCCGGTGACGGTTCTTGGGCGTGATCCGCGCGACGAGGTCCGCCAGTTCGTACTTTCTCCGGGCCGGGCGCAATACGATCCGTCCCTCCCGGTCGAGGGCCAGCTTCACACGATCTCCTTCGCCGAGGCTGGCCTGTTTGGCGATCGCGAGTGGAATCCGCACCGCCAGGCTGTTCCCCCATTTCGAAATAATGGATTCATTTCGCATATGTATCTACTTTGAGTATACATCCGGTTTTCCAGCGATCCGCCCTAGAGCCCTCCCCCCGTTCACCTCCCCACGCCGCCTTTTTCCCTCGACCCCTCAACTAATTGCGCGCTCCAACCGCTCTTCACCCCAATCCCGCCCGTTATCCTAGAGCGGCTTCTGCCGCAACAATCGAGACCTTATGCCTTCCCAACGCCAAATCGACGCCGATCGTCGCAACGCCCAACTCAGCACCGGCCCGCGAACTCCTGAAGGTCGCGCCGCCGTCGGCTTCAACGCGCTTCGCCACGGCCTCACCGCCCAAACCACTGTCCTCCCCAACGAAAACCCCGAGGAATTCCAGGAATTGCTCGACGCCTTTCTATCCGAATACCAGCCCGCCGGACCCACGGAAACCTTGCTCGTCGAGCAAATGGCGATGGCCTCCTGGCGCTTGCGCCGCATGCGCTCTCTCGAAACCGGTTTGTTCAGTCTCCGTATGTCGCAACTGTCCCGAGACGAAAATGCCTCCGGCCTTGATCCCCGTTCCCGCGCTTTCGCCTACGACGCTTCCGGTTCCCGCTCCATCGAAACCCTTTCGCGCTATGAAACCCGCATCGAGCGCTCATTCTACCGAGCGCTTCACGAGCTCGAGCGCCTCCGCGCTACCACGACTCCCGCCATCCAAGACCCTCCGCCTCCGGAAAATGATTCCGCAAATCAGACCCATTCCCAGAACCGGACACTCCCCACTGACCATGCACCCATCACGTCTCCCGACGTTCCCCCGCGCTATATAATCGACTCGTGCTCAACCGACTCACCCGCCGCGCTGCGGGAAAAACAATATTGACGGGTCTGGCCGCGGGGTCCGCGCTCTCTGCCGCCACCAAGCATCCGCTCGGTTTCCAGCTCTACACGATTCGCAACCTGGTTCCCGATCACGCGCGCGAAGCGCTCGAACGCGTGGCGAAAATCGGATACCGGGAGATCGAGGCGGACGGCGCCTCGAACGGACTGGTGCTGCCGCTCGCGAAGGAATTCGGGCTTGCCCCCGTGAGCGCGCATTACGCGACGCCGCTGGTGACGGGAAACTTCGCCGCATGGAAGGACGAGTACCCGCAAGGCCGGCCGGCGGGGTTCACATGGGAGAAAGCCGTGGACGAAGCCGCGAAAGCCGGGCTCCGGTTCATGGTGATTGCTTATCTCATGCCCGCCGAGCGCGGATCGATCGACGAGTTTCGCCGCTACGCCGATCTGTTCAATCACGCGGGAGAAACCGCGCGTAAAGCCGGATTGCGCCTCTGTTATCACAATCACGCGTTCGATTTCGGGCCCAAACAGGGTTCACGGCCGATCGACGTGTTCGCAGAGCGGTTCGACCCCAAGCTGGTGGGCTTCGAAATGGATGTTTTCTGGGTGAGCGTGGCGGGCGGGGATCCGGTCGCGCTGCTGGGAAAGTGGAAGGGGCGCGTGCCGCTTCTCCACTTGAAAGACAAAGCGCCGGGGCTCAAGACGCACTTCTCGGAAGATCTCGCGCCCAACGCTTTCCGCGAAGTCGGACTCGGTGTGCTGGACTTCTCCAAGATTCTGCCGGCCGCGCGCGCCGCGGGCGTCGAGCATTACTTCGTCGAGCAGGACGAAGTAGCGGAAGACCCCGTGGAGAGCTTGGCGTATAGCTTTCACACGTTGGGGAATTTGGGACTCTAAGGTTAACTACCCAATTCGAGGGGGCTTTGATCAGATTCTCAACACAACTTGGTTGAAAGAGCGCTAGAACGTGGACGCCCTCACCTGGGATTCTCTTTGTCTGACCCTTCCTCAGCAGATTGCCGAGAGAGGCGCTTAAGACGGTCTTTCAGTTTTTCGCGATGATAGAGCACACCTGACCTGCCCTCGATAATCTCTGCCAGTCATAATTGAGAAGCTCCAGCGAGGAAAGGAGCTTCGAGATGAAGAAGGGCAAGCACCCAGAAGAACAGATCATCGGCGTGCTGAAGCAGGTGGAGGCAGGCCGGACGGTGAAGGAGGTCGCCCGGGAGTTGGGCGTCAGCGAGGCGACGATCTACACCTGGAAGAGCAAGTACGGTGGCATGGAAGTCAGCGAAGCGCGGCGACTAAAGGAACTGGAAGATGAGAACCGCCGGCTGAAGCACATGGTCGCAGACCTCAGCCTCGACAAAGAGGCACTGAAGGCGGTGATCCGAAAAAACGGCTGGAGCTTGTAGGTCTGCGGCAGGATGTGGCGTTGGTGATGAGCGAGTATGAATACTCGGAGCGCCAAGCCTGCAAGCTCATGTCCATGGATCGGACCACCTACCGATATCAGCCGCGGCCGGACCACAATGCCGAGTTGCGCAGCAAATTGATCGCCCTGGCGCGGCAGAAACCGCGCTACGGTTACCGGCGTCTGTGCGCGCTGCTGGAGCGCAGCGGATGCCAAGCCAGCGCGCAACGGGTGTACCGCATATACAGCGAAGAACATCTGGCGGTACGAAGGCTGAAACGGAAGCGGCTGGTGAGACCGGCGCCGGAAGGCACGTTGTTGCACAAGCCCAACCAGGAATGGGCCATCGATTTCGTGTCCGATGGCTTGGCCACCGGACGAGGGCTGCGCATGCTGACCGTCGTAGACAGTTTCACGCGCGAGTGTCCAGCTGTCGAGGTCGACACAGGCTTGTCGAGTGGCCGAGTGACTCGCGTGCTGGACTGGATCATCAGCCAGCGTGGGAAGCCGGAAGTGATTCGGTGTGATAACGGGCCGGAATTCACGAGCCGACACTTTATCGTTTGGTGCGAGGAAAGGCAGATCACGCTGCTGCACATTCAACCTGGCCGACCCATGCAGAACGGTCATGTCGAGAGCTTCAACGGGCGATTCCGTGATGAGTGTCTGAATCACAACTGGTTCACGACGCTGACGGACGCAAAAGAAAAGATCGAACGGTGGCGTATGGAATACAACGGGGAGCGGCCACACAGCAGCTTGGCGTATCGAACACCAGAGGAATTCGCCAAAGCCTGCTCTGAGCCCACCAACAGGATGGGGTTAACAACACCCATCCCGCCAGAGCCGCCCGTCGCAGGTGAGCGGTCGCAGAACGGTACTCACGGTCAAGGGTTCGCTAACGCCACGCCAAAAACCGGCGCGCCCTTGACCGCTGCGTGCCGTTCTGCATTGGAGGATGGTGCGACGGGCGGCTCCGACGGGATGGGAAAAGAGGAGTTACAGTAGACCGAGCGTCTCAGTTACGGTTGGTAGAGAAAATCGAGGCAGGTCACACCATCCTCGAACAGCAGCTTTGGGTCTGGCCTCTTGCCTGGGATGACGGTCCCATCCGGCATTCTAAAGTAGTGGACCTCAGCAACGGTTTTCCCCATCGCGTCTCGGTAGTGTGCTGTTACGCTAGTGGCCCCTGGGTGGCGTTCTAAGACTTCTGGATAGATTGTGTTCGGGTGAGTATCGATAATAACTTCAGTAAACTCCCCAGCTTGCATGCGTTCCCAGTATCGGCCATCATTGAAGCGACGCTGCATTTCCTCTTGCGTTAACCTAGGGTGTGGGACACTGGAAGGGCTAGGATGGCGCATGGCTAACCTGCATGAGATCTTCGACCACGTGATGAATCTCTTAGCGAATGAAATTTCGCTTGAGGATTTCGAGGACTGGACCGCTGAGTTGGACTGGTCCCCATTTTTGAGACAAACAGTTAAGACTCATTTTTCATTGAATGGAGAATTGAGTCATGGGATTGTCACGCAGGCAGTTCACGCAGGAGTTTAAGCTGGCCGCCGTCCGGCGGCTGGAACAAGGGGTATCAATTGCCGAGGTGGCGCGCGGGCTGGAAGTGAACCCGAACGTGCTGCACCGATGGCGCCGGGAGTTCCGCCAGGGTCCGGGCAACGCATTTCCAGGTAATGGAAAACAGCGCTGGTCCGAAGGCCGGGTGGCGGAACTGGAACGGAAGGTCGGCCAGCAGGCGCTGGAAATCGATTTTTTGAAGGGGTGCTTGCAGCACATCGAGGAACAGCGGATGTTGCAGGCACTGGCTGGGAATCCGCGGTCTTCCGGAAGGTCAAAGAAGAAGTGAGGGCCAGCGGCGGACTGACGATCAAGCGGATGGTGAAACTGGCCCGGGTGAGCCGGGCCAGCTACTATCGCTTCGACGAGAATGGGAAATCGGGCTCCGATTCCGATATGGATCTGCGCGACGCGATCCAGCGGGTGGCGCTGGAATGGCCCAGTTACGGACGTCGGCGCATCACCCGCGAGTTGCATCGGCGCGGGCGGGCGGTGAACTGGAAACGTGTGTACCGGCTGATGGGTGAGGACAATCTACTCTGTGTGCGGAAGCGGAGGTTCGTCGTGACGACCGATTCCAATCATGGGCGGAAGGTCTACCCGAACCTGGCGCGGCAGATGGTGCTGACCGATGTCGATCAGCTCTGGCGCGCCGATATCACCTACATCAGGCTTCGCGAAGAGTTCGTGTTTCTGGCTGTCGTTCTGGACGCTTACTCGCGCCGCGTGATCGGCTGGGCGCTGGACCGGACGCTCGAAGATGAACTGACGCTGAGCGCACTGCGCATGGCCTTGTCACGGCGGGTAGTCGAACCGGGTCTGGTGCATCATTCCGATCGCGGCTCGCAATACGCCAGCGGCGACTACACCGGACTTCTCAAAGAGAACGGTGTTCAGATCAGCATGTCGCGCAAGGGTAATCCGTGGGATAACGCGGCCTGCGAATCATTCATGAAAACCCTGAAATATGAGGAGGTTCACCGCAACGAATACCGGGATCTGACCGAAGCGCGGTGCGAAATCGGCACGTTTCTGGAGAAGGTCTACAACCAAAAGCGTCTTCACTCCGCTCTCGGTTACTTGCCGCCGGCGGAGTTCGAAGACAAGCTCCGAGCGGCTGCGGGAGCGCAGGCATGAAACTGACCGTGCGTTTTCTCAGGCATGGCGGAATCTGTCGGCCGATGTGTTCCTACTTCAAAAGCCTGGACCGAAGTACCGCTTTCCGGCCGGGGTCGGCCCAGACTGTTAAGGACGCACCGGAAGTTCTACGCCCTACTCATCGTCGCGACGAGTTCCGACCGGCTATTCCTCAGCGGGGTGCTCGCCAGCAGAGCCCGCCTCCGCTTCACCGGCACGCCCATCCTAAATCCGTTCCGGGATCGGCCACAATGAATTTACAGCGAACGGTCAACAGTGTCTTAACTGTTTGTCTCAGCCCAGGGGACCACCCCAAGTACTCTCTAGATGTTCACCAACAAGGGGACGAAGATGCTCAGAGCCTTGCGTACCAGATCCGAGGAATCCTGAACGCTCACGAAGACGACGAGACCGATGCGGTCCTTCGAAGGGAGTTGGCCCATGCCATTTTCCCTTTTCTGGAGTCGGAAGAGAAGCAGGTCGGCGATCCAAGCGCACTCCCATCAATGCAGTTCAACGTTGAAGAAAACCAGTCTGCCTGCGTTGGATAACGATCGGTATCTGCGTGACAATGTCCCCGTCAACGAGTGCCTGCACCCAGTGAATTCCTATTGTGCTGATCGCGAAGTTGAAATCGATACTCATGGTAAATCCGCCCGGACCGGCGGGATCAATTCTGGAACCGAAAACAAATCTTTGCGGAGCGCTTTGCGCTAAGAGGGCATGGGTCGGTCCAAGAATCTGCACCAGCAGCGTGTGAGGGAAATAATCTTGATTGGCGCTGAGCTGCACGAGCGTGACGAGTTGTACCGACGACGCTCCTGGAGCCAATAGGATCGCACTCATGATCCGTATTGCGCTCGGCACATCGTTTTTCTCCCATAGAACCGCTCCGCAGACCAAGACACTGGCAGATATGAGGTTTGCAGCCATGTTTTGGGAATTTTATCAGACGGCGGGCAGTCCCGCTTTTGATGCCTATCGCAGTTCCCCGATGCGGTGCAGCTTCATCAGATTGGTGGTGCCCGGACGGCCGATGGGCTGGCCGGCGACAAATACCACTGCGTCGCCCACGTGCAGGAGGCCGCGTTCAATTAACAGCCGATCCATCTGGGCCATCATTTCGTCGGTCGAGCCGACTTCGGGCGCCAGCACGGGCTGCACGCCGTAGTGAATCAATAACTGGCGCGCGACAACCTCGCTGGGCGTGATGGCGTAGATGCAGACCGGTGGGCGGTAGCGCGAAATCAACCGTGCGCTGGAACCGCTGGAGGTGAAGACGACGATGGCCTTGGCGCGTGCGTCGCGGGCCGCGTGATAGGCCGCGTCCGCAACAATTTCGGCGGGTGGCGGCTCGTGGCTCGGCGGCAGCTCCTGAAAACCGTGCCTGTTGATGGAAGCCTCGGCTTCGGAGGCGATGCGGGCCATGTACGCGGCGGCTTCGGCCGGGTAATTTCCGACCGAAGTTTCAGCGGAGAGCATCACGGCATCGGTGCCGTCATAGATGGCGTTGGCCACGTCGCTCACTTCGGCGCGCGTGGGCGTGGCGTGCTCGATCATGGATTCCAGCATCTGGGTCGCTGTGATCACGAACTTCCCGCGGCGGCGTGCATGACGGATGATGGCCTTCTGGATGGGCGGCACGCGCTCGAGAGCCATCTCGACGCCCAGATCGCCGCGCGCCACCATGACGCCGTCAGCTTCGGCTAGAATCTCGTCGATGTGGTCCCACGCGTCGGGCTTTTCGATCTTGGCCACGACGCGCGCCGGCCGGCTGGCAATGCGATGCTTCAGCAGCGCCACGTCTTCGGCCGTGCGCACGAACGAAAGCGCAATCAGATCGACTCCGGCGCTCAAGGCGAACTCGATGTCAGCCAGATCCTTCTCGGTGAGTGAGGGCGCGCTGATGTTCACACCGGGCATGTTGATGCCCTTGTTGCTGCCGACCGTACCACCGGAGACGACGCCAAAGCGGACGCGCACGCCGTCGGTTTCAATGGCGCGCAGCTCGACCGCGCCATCGGCCAGCAAGACGCGGTCGCCCGGCCGGACATCGTTCGCAAAGCTGCTGTACGTCGTGGAGGCGCAGGTGCCGTTACCGATCAGACGCTCGGTCGTGATCGTGAACTCCCCGCCGGTCGGGATCACACAGTGTTCGCTTTCACATTTGCCGAGACGAATCTTAGGACCTTGCAGATCGAGCAGCAGCGCCGCCGGCCGCCGCTGGCCTGCCGCGATGGCGCGGACGGCGGAGATCCGCACGGCGTGCTCGGACCGCGATCCATGCGAGGCGTTCAGCCGGAAGATGGAGACACCGGCGGCCATCATGGCGCCCAAGACGGCGGGCGAATCGGTAGCCGGTCCCAGCGTGGCAACAATTTTGGTGTTTGACATGTCGCGTTTGGCGTTCGAGAGGTCGCGCGTTACCATAGACCATTCTGACACTATGCCTTTGTTACAAGTTGTGATTCTGGCGCTCATCCAGGGGATCGCGGAATTTCTTCCGATCAGCAGTAGCGCGCATCTGATCATTGCGCCCTGGCTGCTGGGCTGGCACGATCCCGGCCTCACGTTCGATGTCGCATTGCACGTGGGCACGCTCGTCGCGGTGGTTGCCTACTTCTTCCGATCCTGGGTGCAGATTATCTTGCACGGGTTTGGCGTTCAGTATGGAAATGATGAGATGCTGCGGCAGAATCCGCGCCTGCTTTGGCTGCTGGTGATCGGGACCATTCCAGGTGGCGTCGCGGGATTCCTGCTTGAGAAGCAGGCGGAAAGCACGTTTCGCAGTCCGTTTCTGATCGGCGCCATGATGATCCTTATAGGAGTGGTCATGTGGATGGCTGAACGAATGGGTTCGCGGCAGAGAAACCTCGGCGCGGTGACGGTCGCGGATTCGCTAACCATCGGCACGGCGCAGGCTCTGGCGCTGATTCCGGGGGTTTCGCGCAGTGGCATCACAATTACCGCGGGTTTATTTCGTAACTTAGATCGCGTTGCTGCGGCTCGGTTTTCGTTCCTTCTGGCCACCCCCATCATTGCGGGCGCGGCCGTGAAGAAGCTATATGATGTGATTAAGCACGGCGGCATTCCGGTGGACATGCATACGCCGTTTGCCCTGGGAATTGTGGTAAGCGGGCTGTCCGGCCTGGCGGTGATTGCCTTGTTCCTCCAATTTTTGCAGCGCCGGGGATTATATTTCTTCATTTACTACCGCTTGATTTTTGGCATAATAGTAATTGCTCTGGCTATCGCCCGCCCGCCAGCGGGATGAAATTTCTTTCTCCAACTGAGTCCAAGCGCCTCAACGAGGTCCTGGGATTCGTGTTTCTTGCGTTGGGGCTGTTGGTGCTGTTCAGCCTGGTCTCCTACCGCACGTACGATCCCTCTTGGAATACCGCTACCACTGGTGCGCGCCCGCAGAATCTCGCCGGCTACGTCGGTTCGTATCTTTCCGATCTGCTTCTCCAGACCTTCGGACTAGCGGCGCTCCTGATCCCCGTCGGCATGTTTGTGCTCGGCTGGAAATGGATTCGGTCGGAAGCCATCGTGGATCCAGGCGTGAAGCTGGCAGGCTTCCTGCTGCTGGGAGCGAGTCTTTCCGCGGGCTTGGGCGAAGGGCCTGAGGTTCACATTTTCGGATTGCCCGTTAGCGGGCTCGCCGGCATGCTGCTCGCGCGCGCGCTGATCCAAGGATTGAATCGGGCCGGCGCGGTGTTGATAACGCTGACGGCCATGGTAGTCTCCATCTACCTGGTTTCCACTTTTACACTGTCCGTGCTGCAAGGCTGGTTGGCGGCGCCGATGATGTGGCTGCATTTGCCGATGGAACAGATCGGCGAGTGGATGGCGGAGCGCCGCAAACGCAAGATCGAGCAGCGCCGCGAGAAGGCACGGCTCAAGGCGGAAGAGCGGGCCGCGGCGCGAGCCGCACGCCGCCAGCCGGTGGAGGCGCTGGTATCCGAGCCGGAGCCCTCGCCGATGGTCATCGAGCCGGGCGAGCAACCCGCCGCGCCGCCGGCCCTGGACTTCGCGCCAGAATATATTCCGATCGTTCCGCTGGAAGAGTCCGCTGTTCCCGAGCCGGTATCGCGGCGATCCGCTCCACACGCCGCGGCTGAGCAGCGCCACGTCTCGACGAACTTCCGCTTGCCCACGACAGAGCTATTGAACGAAGCGCCCGGCCGCGCGGCCTACGACGAGCAGGAGCTCAAAGAGATCGCGGCGCGCGTGAAAGCGAAATTCGAAGAGTTCAACGTGCTGGGATCGGTGGTGCAGATTAACCCCGGCCCAGTGGTGACGACCTTCGAATTCAAGCCGGAAGCCGGCATCAAATACACCCGCATCACCACGCTCAACGAGGATCTGTGCCTCGCGTTGCAGGCGGAGTCAATTCTGATCGAGCGCATTCCGGGGAAGCCGACGGTCGGCATCGAGGTTCCGAACACGCGGCGTGAGCTGATCAGCTTGCGCGAGGTCTTCGAATCCGACGAGTTCGCGTCTTCGAAGTCGCATCTTACGCTTTCGCTGGGCAAGGACATCAACGGGCGCATCAAAGTGGCGGCGCTCGAGTCCATGCCGCACATGCTGATCGCCGGTTCCACCGGATCGGGCAAGAGCGTCATGATCAATTCGCTCATCATGTCGGTGCTCTACAAGTCGACGCCGGATGATGTACGCATGATCCTGGTGGACCCGAAACGGCTGGAGATGGGTCTGTACGAGGGCATTCCGCACCTGCTCACGCCGGTGATCACAGACCCGCGCAAGGCCACCAATGCGCTGCGCAACGCGGTGCTGGAGATGGAGCGGCGGCTGCGCGTGCTCGCCGAGCAGGGCGTGCGCAACATCGACCAGTACAACAAGAAAATTCGTAAGCTCCAGCAAGAGGTGCCGCGCGACCTGTTCGCAGAGTCAGGCGAAGAGCCGCAGCCGCTGCCCTACATTCTGATTCTCATCGACGAGCTGGCCGATCTCATGATGATCGAAGGCCGCAACGTCGAGGAGTCCGTCACGCGCCTGGCGCAAATGGCGCGCGCCGTGGGCATGCACCTGGTGCTCGCGACACAGCGGCCAAGCGTCGACGTGATCACCGGCCTAATCAAAGCCAACTTCCCTGCCCGCATCAGCTTCCGCGTGGCCACGCGCGTGGACTCGCGTACCATTCTCGACGTGATGGGCGCTGAACATCTGCTGGGCAAAGGCGACATGCTGTTTCTCCCGCCCGGCTCTTCCCGGCTGACGCGCGTGCACGGCGCGTTCGTCACCGAAACCGAAATCAACCGCGTGGTGGATTTCTGGAAGGAGCAGGCCGCGCCGGAGTACGATCAATCGCTGCTGCTTGCGCCGCCCGCCGAAGAAGGCGAAATGCCGGAGGACAGCGTCAATTCGGACGAGCAGGACCCCATGTACGAAGACGCTCTGCGCGTGGTGCTGGAAATGGGCAAGGCGTCCACCTCGACGCTGCAACGGCGCCTGCGCCTGGGCTACGGCCGCGCGGCGCGCATTCTCGACATGATGTATCGCGATGGCATCATCGGCCCACCGGACGGCTCGAAACCCCGCGAGGTGTTGAAGCGGCCGGAGTGGATGCAAGAAGTGGAAGGGCCGGTGCGGTAAGAGGCGCACCGACCCATCGGCAAAGCTTACCTGCTATACGCCACTTCCGGCGTCACGATATCTTCCTTCGCTTGCGGATCGCCCTTTGCCGGGCCGTGCCAGACGCTGCCTCCGAAGGTCGTGATATAGATCTTGGACGAATCCGCGGGATCGGGAATCACGCGGTGGCCCCATTTGAAATTGAAGCCGCGAATGCGCTGCCAGGTCTCGCCGCGATCGTCCGAGCGCCAGGCCGACGACGAGAATCCGCACGCGTACAGAGTGTCCGGATGGCGGGGATCGATCGTCACGTCGTAGACGTACTGATCCTTCGACAGCGTATTGCGCCACGTGCCGCCGCCATCGCTGGAGATCCAGACGCCGCCGGAAACCGCGTGATCGAGGGACGTGCGGCCCCACGCCGCCAAATAGAGCCGCGCGGAATCTCGCGGGTCAATGGCAATGCCGTTGGGGCCGTTGACGCCCGTTGGCAGTGTCATTTTGCTCCAGTGCCCAGCCGCATCCGTCGAGCGGTAAAGCCCGCCATCGCCCGCGTTCCCGAAGCTGCCATCATCGCTCCGGCGTGCCAGCACAACGTACAGCGCGTGATCCGGACCTTGCGCCAGGCGCCACGCAAACGGTTCCTTCTGAGGCAGGCCATCGTTTTGCAGGCTCCAGCTCGTTCCGCCGTCCGTGGACTTGAACACGCCGCGGCCGAACCCGGTGACGTAGAGCACGCGCGCGTTCTCCGGACTCGATTCATCCAGCAGAATGTGGGTCGCGGCAGTTTGCGGCATGCCGTAGTTCGACACCTTCCAGGTGCGCCCGCCATCTTCGCTCATCACCACGCCACCGTTGAACCTAGCCGGCGACTGGCGCCGCCACATTTTGGGGCGTGGCAGATCGTGAACGCCGCTCGCCACGGCCCACGCGCGACCGCGCACCTTTGGATCGAACACCATCCAATAGGTCGTGTTGTTCCACGCGCGGGGAACGGTCTCGGTCGCGCTCACCCAACCGCGCCCGCCGTTCTCGCTGCGGAACATTCCAATGTCGGTGTACGTGATGAACATGCGTTGCGGATCGAACGGGTCGAAATGCACGCCATAGTCGGTGGTGACGTCGAGCCCGGTCGTGGTGTAAGAGCCGTCATCGATACGCCGTGAATAGACACCCTCCCAATTGAGGCCGCCATCACGCGTGCGCATAGTGCGGCCCAGATCCGTGGCGACGCAGAGATTGGAATCATCTGCCGCAACCGTCAGGTTCAGCGGCTTGTCGCCCCATCCCGGACCAAAGCGCTGCGCAACCCAGACATCGTGGATGTTGCTTGCGGCGTGCCTGGAAGTTTCTTGCCAGGCCAGCGTCCAGGTGCGCCCGGCATCCGTGCTTTTCGCGACGCCAAACAAATGCTCGCCCTCCACGGAAAGATTGCTGTAGGAAATGTACGCCACCTCGCCATGATGCGCACTCGCCGCGATGGCGTGGAACTCCGGCGACTCGCCGGGCAACCGCGATTCCCGCCACGACGCGCCGCCATCCTCCGACACGAACGCGCTCTTGGCCGCGACGGCGTAAATCACCGCCCTGCCGGCCGAGAAGCCGAGTGACACATCGACAAAGGACGTGACTCCACTGGGTGCCGCGCCACGCTGCCAGGCGCCGGCCTTCCGCACTGCCACCGAGTTGTCCCCGATCACATAGAGGGTGCGATCGCCGCGAGGTGAGCTGGATCGATCGTGATGGACCGCGCACCACCCGCGAGATCAGCCGCGTCTTTCCACGTCCCGCCCCAATCCGCTGAAATGAACAGCCGCGAAGCCCGATTCCTGCGCATCGCGGCATAAAGAACGTGCGAATCGGCCGGATCGACGGCCAGCGCTTCGATTTCGCCCGGATCATCGCCGGAGCTGCCGATAAAGTTCATGGCGTGATCGTCGTTTTCAAAAACGCCGGTTACCGTCGCCGGATCGGGATAAACCAGCCGCCATGTGCCGCCCGCATCCGTGCTGCGCCAAAGCGCGCCGCCCCGGCCGCCGGAACCTTCTCCGGCCGTGCGGGTGTAGACGGTGCGAGCGTCACTCGGGTCAAAGATGAAACCTTTCGACACTTCGCCCAGACTGAACATGCGCCAGGAAGCGCCGCCGTCGTGGGAGACGTACCCGCCCGTCATGTCGCAAGCCACGAAAATGTCGCTTGGGTTTTGCGGATTAATGGCCGGAAAGAACTGAGCGCCACCGCCGCCAGGACCAATGATTTCCCATGCATCTTGGCGAGCCGCGCCGAAACTCGCGGCTAACAACGCCGCACCGATAAGAAGGGTTTTGCGGATCACTCTTGTTTACTTTCCCAACCGCTTTTTCAGATACTCTTCGTACTCTTTCTTCAGCGCCGGGTCCGTGGGGCTAGGATAAATTTCGCTCGACTTGTATTTGCCCGTGAGCAGCTTCATCTTGGTCCACTCGTCGTGGATGTGGGTCACGTCAGCTTTGTCGAGCACCTTCTTTACGGCCTCTGGCGGAATGAAGTAGACACCCTCGCGATCGCCGAACACCACGTCTCCCGGCATCACGGTAACGTTGCCGATGCGAACGGGAACATTCACGCCCGTGAGCATCACGTTGCCAATTGGAGTTGGATGCGCGCCGCGAAAGTACAGCGGCATCCCGATCGGAAAAATCCCCTCGAGATCGCGGACCGCGCCATCCACCACGAGGCCCGTCTTCGTCTCCGCGTAAATTGCCGTAGCGAGATTATCGCCAACTATCGTCCCGCCTTCGATCTTCCCGAACAGGTCGACCACCAGCACGTCTCCCGGCTCAAGCGAATCGATGACGCGCTGATTTGCGTTGTCGCGTTCCCTGCCGTTGCCGCGCGCGTGAGCCTGGGCGTGGGCCTCGGCAACATCGGCAACATCCGGCCGGTACGGCATGAACTGCGCCGTCACAGCCCGGCCCACCAGCTTCTTCTCGGGGTGCAGGATCTGCCAGTTGCCCTCGTACTGGTTATGGAACTTCTCGCCGGGAAGCACCGCCCACACTTCCTCGGCCGAGAGATCCTTGCACTTTTCGAGCAGGACGTCTGGAACCTTGGGACGCCCGTCCTCGAAGCGAGTGAATGGATTCTTCTGCGTGTACTCGATCATCTGCTCGCGCGTAAGAGTGAAGACCTGCGCCGAAGAAGGAAAGGCAAAAGACAAAAGGCAAAGGGCAAAAGGCAAAGGTTTCATCGGGTGCAATGTATCACTATTTATCGGTCAGCGCGGCAACGCCTGGGAGTTCGATGCCTGCCAGGAACTCGAGCGATGCGCCGCCGCCCGTTGAGACGTGCGAAATCTTGTCGGTCACGCCGGCGGACTTCACGGCTTTTTCCGAATCGCCTCCACCCACCACCGAGACCGCGCCGGATTCCGCCACTGCCTTCGCTACGGCTACTGTTCCTTTATCGAACGGCGGCTTCTCGAACACGCCCATGGGGCCGTTCCAGATGATTGTCTTTGCACCGGATATAACTTTCGAAAACGCGTCAATCGTCTTCGGACCGATGTCCACACCCATCTTGCCGTCGGGCACGGTGTCCACGACTTCGTACGGCGCGCCTTCCTTCAGCTCCGCCACCACCACGTGGTCCACCGGCAGCATCAGCTTCGCGCCCAGCTTCGCCAGCAGGTCGCGCGCCAGATCGAGCTTGTCGTCTTCCACCAGTGACTTGCCCGTCGGCTGGCCTTGCGACTTCAAGAACGTGTACGCCATCGCGCCGCCGATCAGCAGTTTGTCGACAGTCTTTGCGAGGTTGGAAATCACCTCGATTTTGTCCGACACCTTCGCGCCGCCCAGAATCGCAACCGCCGGCCGCGCCGGATTCGTCGTGACCATCCCCAGATACTTCAGCTCCTGCTCCATGAGCAAGCCGGCCGCTGCCTTGGGCACGAACGCAATCATGCCCACGGTGGATGCATGCGCGCGGTGCGCCGATCCGAAAGCATCGTTGACATACAGGTCGCACAACGCAGCGAGCTTCTTCGAGAATCCCGGATCGTTCTTTTCCTCCTCCGCGTGATAGCGGAGATTTTCCAGCAGCAGCACTTCGCCGGGCGCGGGCTTCATTGCCTCCACTTCCGGCCCGATGCAGTCCGGCGCCATTTTCACGGTGCGTCCCAAAAGCTTCTCAAGCCGCGCGGCCACCGGTTTCAGGCTCATCTCCGGATTGGGCTTGCCTTTCGGCCGGCCGAGATGCGACGCCAAAATCAGCCCCGCGCCGTGCTCAAGCGCATACTGAATCGTCGGCAGCGACGCCTTGATGCGCTTGTCGCTTGTGATTTCCTGGCCCCCGGGAGCGAGCGGCACATTGAAATCCACACGAATGAAAACACGTTTGCCCTTCAGATCAAGATCGCGAATCGATAATTTCGGCATGATTTCCTCACCCTCATTGTAATGAACCGCGTGGGTTTCGATACAATCTCCGGTAATCATGCTCCATCGAACCGTTCTCACCTTGGCACTGTCCTTCCCGCTCCTTGGACAGGCGCCCCAGGATTGGACGCACTATGTCCGCATTGGCGGCAACTCGCTCCAACTCAACCGCGTCGACCGCATCGTCGCCGACGCCGAAGCCTCCCACGTTTTCGGCATCGAAACCGATAACGATATTCCCGGCCGTTACGAAAGCTTTCTCGATCCCACCGAAAAACTGAAGGCCATCCATGCTGTGGCCGAGAAGGCGCACGCCGCCCACAACTACGCGTTCGTCTATATTGCCGGACTCGAGTGCATCACGGATCACGCCGATGCCCGGCCCCACACTTTCGCCAAGGATCATCCCGGCTGGCTGCAACGCAAGATCACCGGCCAGCCTGCCATCTTCACCGGCGGCACGGCATTCTGGATCGTCAAGGGTGACGAGGACGTCTGGATCAGCCCCTATGTGCCCGAGTGGCGCAAGATCTACATGGAGCGCGTGCGGCAAATCGCCGCCACCGGCATCGACGGCATCTACGTCGACATTCCGTACTGGATGACCCACTTCAAGGGCTGGGAAGACTCCTGGCCCAGCTTCGACGACTACACGGTCGCCGCATTTCGCGCCAAGACCGGCCTCAACGCCAAGACGGATCTTCGCCTCGGCGACTTTCGCGATGCCAACTTCCGCCGATGGGTGGATTTCCGCATAGACACCATCACCGACTTCATGAAGGAAATCGATACCAACGTCAAGGCAGCAAATCCCAAATGCAAAACCATCGCCGAGATCTATCCAGGCATCGAAGACAACGTGATGCGCTTCGGATCGGACGTGTACCGGCTCTACGGCGTTGTCGACACCATTGCGCACGAGTACGCACCCGGCCAGGGCGACCACATGGCAGCCTCCCGCAGCCCACAGGAATGGTTCGACTATTTCACCGGTCTGGCTTCGTTCCGCGCCTTCGCGCAGGGCAAGCCGTCGTGGATGCTCAACTATTCCTGGGATGGCGTGAAAAGCGTCGGCCCGCGCGAAGCCATGAAGAACTTGTTTTCCGCGCAGATCACGGCGAACACCAACCCGTGGGATGCGCGAGGCCACGTCATGTCCGAATCGAACGACATCGCGACGCGCACCCAGGTGTTCAAGTGGATTCAGGAACACGAAAAGACGTTCTTTGCGCCGCGCACACCCATCCATCCCGTCGGCGTCTATTTTTCGCCGCGCACACGTGACTACTTCGTCAAGGCGTTCATGGAGTCCTACAAAGGGACGCTCATTCAACTGATGCAGTCGCACGTGGAGTTTCAAGTGGTCACGCCGCGCACGCTGGCCGAGTTCAAAGGCCGCGTTTTGATTCTGCCCGATGTGCGGTGCCTCGACGAGGCGGAAATCGCAGCACTAAAATCCTACGCCGATTCCGGCGGATTCCTCGCCGCGACGGGCGAGACCGGTGATTACGATGAGACCGGTGCCGCTCAGAGTCCCAATCACTTCCGCGACGCTCTCAGCGCGCGCCTGCATTATCACGCAGACGCCGGTGCCGGCTTCGTTGGCGAGCTTCTGCGCGCGGCGAAGTTTGAACCGGCCATTCAAATCGAAGCTTCGCCGCTCGTCTACGCGCAGCCCGCGTCGGTTGACGGCAAGCCCCACATCTTCATCGCCAACTTCAACGGGCTGGAGCCTAACCGCAAACTCACCCAGACGCCGCAAACCGGCGTGCGCGTCAGCTTTCCCGCCGATGGGCCGCGCAAAGTCCACGTGCTTCCCTTCCTCGGCAGCCCCCAGGAAATCCCCGCGACGTGGAACAGCGGGCGGCTATCCTGCACTCTGCCCGCGATCGATAAAGGTATGGTCGTGTGGATGGAGTGACGGCGCGGCACGGACGCGCTTCGCAAACAGGGCGTTGAATTCGAGCAGTTCATTTTCCCTGATGAGGTGCACGACTTCCTGATGCACGCCCACTGGCTCGGGCGTATCACGCGTCTGCGGATTTTTTGAAAAGGCATTTAATGAAGTAGGTGGGGAGGAGCGCCGGTCGGTAGTGAGTCGTGTCCGAGTAGCCGGTGATACCACCGGAACAGCGAAAGACGCGCCGACAACGTCGGTAAACCCTGCGCGACTAAGCGGGACTAGACTGCCGACAAGCGAGAGGAAGGGGTCTGACACGCTTGTTTTCCTCAACAGCCGGGGTTGCCCTGAGAAAAACATGGAACGGGCGGTACCCATTCTCCCAGCTGAAGACTTGTCAGTCGCGAAGGCGTTCTACGTCGATGGGCTGGGCTTTCGCGTGACATTTGAGGCCTCCGTGGACGGTCGGTCGGGACTGCTCGGCCTTGAGCGCGGAACAATCCAGTTGACTCTCGATAGTCCGATGGAGGGACATGGCCGAGATGCCTGCGTATCGCTTCATGTGGATGACACCGATGCGTATTACCGTGAGTGGAGCCCAAAGGTGAAAGTCCTTCGAGCACCCCGAGACGAGGAGTGGGGCGCACGAACGTTCGACCTGCTCGATCCGTCCGGCAACACCATCTTCGTCATGGGACCAGTCAGCGGAAAGAAGCCGGATTAGACTTGATCTGCGGCTGTCTAAGTCTTGAAATGCTGTGCTCCGAACCCAACTCCTGCCTGACGGCGTAGCGTTTACGTTCGCCACTGGCCAATTCGTCGGCCAATCGGAAACCCGCGACGCACCGGTCGTGGATGGTTACCGAAGGGCCGGACGCTGTCCGTCCCCCCCTCACTTCCCCAAAAAGAAGTTCCCCACAAACAGAGCGTCAATCCCCGACGAATAAAAACTTCGCACCGCATCGCGCGGTGTGCACACTAGCGGCTCGCCAAAGAGGTTGAAGGACGTGTTGTATAGCACCGGCAGCCCGGTCTTCTTTCCGGCGGCGTGCAGAAGCTTCCAGTAGAGCGGATTGTCCTCCTCGGCGACTGCGTGGACGCGAATCAGGTCGCGGCCTAATAGTGCGCTCTGAAACGTCTGCCGGTACTGTTCGCGCACACGTCCCGCCGTGGCCAGGTAGCGCGCGTTGCTTCCCACTTCGAAGTACTCGGCCGCCAATTCCGCCGGCACCGACGCCGCGAACTTGCGAAACGTCTCCCGGTGCTTGATGTACGTGTTGAGATTCTCCGCCGAGTACGGATCGTGCGGCGAGGCCAGAATGCTCCGGTTGCCCAGCGCGCGCGGCCCGAATTCCATGCGCCCATGCATCCATGCCACAATCTTGTTCTCGCTGAGCTGCGCCACCGCCGTCTCGATCAGTTCGCCCGCCGTCAGCAAATAGCGGAACCGCAGCTTGCAGTTCTCCAGCACCTGCTTGATCTGCTCGGCCGTGTAGCCGGGCCCCCAGCACAAGTTCCCCAACGAAACCCGCTGCTTCTCGTTATACAGTCCGTGCCACGCCTCGAACACCGCGCCCAGCGCCGTCCCCGAGTTCCCTCCCGCGGGCTGCACGAACACGCCGGTGAACTTTCCCGAAGATTCCAGCGCCTCCACCAGCAGCGCATTCATCGCCAGTCCGCCGGCCAGGCACAGGTTGCCGCCATCGCCCGCCATGGCCAACACCGTCGTCTCAATCGCCCGCTGCAATCCCGCCGCCAGCCGCGCTTGCTCGGCTTTGGGAATCGCCGCGCGATCCGCCAACCCGAGCCGCTCGAAGAATTTCGCGCTGAACCCGCCGTGCGTCACGCGCTCGGCATCAAAGTAGGAACGGTCCAGGCTCGGCCAACCGCCCGTCGAGCACTGCATCATCTCCAAAAACAGATCGCGATGCCCGTCCGCCGCGGTCGCCGAGAGCCACTGCACTTTGTGCTCATCCACGCCGGCATTGAAGCCCAGCAGCTCCGTCACGCGCCCGTAGATCTCGCCCAGCGAATCCGGCGAGTACAGCTCCTTGTCCAGCCGCAGCAACTGCCCGCCTTCCGCATGCCAGCGTGAGCCGCAGCGAAAATCGCCATGACGATCCAGCACCAGCACCGTTGCATCATCGAACGGCGAAGCATAAAACGCCGACGCCGCGTGCGCGCGATGATGATCAATCAGCGCCATCCGGCTTTTCGGAAACCGCGAACGCAGCTTCAGGTGCAGTCCGCTCTCCGCCGCCGCCGGTATGGGCCGCGCCACCGCCACGCAATCCACGTCCTCCGCCCGCACACGCGCCAGCTCCAGGCACATCTCGATCGATTCTTCCGGCAGCCCGCCGCGCGTCGCGCGCCGCCGCGCCAGCTTCGATTCCTCCACCGCCGCCATCAGGTGGCCGTCTTTCAAAATCGCGCTGGCGGCATCGTTCAGAATGCCGCCGATTCCCAGAAGGATCATTTCTTCCCCTGCTGCGCTTTCTCGATCTTGGCCCACGTATCGCGCAGCGCTACCGTCCGGTTGAACACCAGCTTTTCCTCGTTCGAGTCTTTATCCACGCAGAAATATCCCAGCCGCTCGAATTGATACCGGCTGCCCACTGCCACGCCGCGCAAGCCCGGCTCGATCTTGGCGTTCGTCACCACTTCGAGCGAGTTCGGATTCAAATTGACCGTGAACTCCTGGCCTTCGGGAACGTCATTTGGATTCTCCACCGCGAAGAGATTTTCGTACAGCCGCACTTCGGCCTCAACCGCGTGCTCGGCTGAAACCCAGTGAATCGTCGATTTCACCTTGCGCCCATCCGGCGCATTTCCCCCGCGCGTTGCCGGATCGTACGTGCAGTGAACCTCTACAACCTCGCCCTTGTCATTTTTCACCACGCCCGTGCACGTGATGAAGTACGCATACCGCAGCCGCACTTCCTTTCCCGGCGACAGCCGGAAATACTGCTTCGGCGGGTCTTCGCGAAAATCATCCTGCTCGATGTAGAGCACGCGCGAAAATGGCACCCTGCGCGTGCCCGCGGCGGCATCTTCCGGATTGTTGACCGCCTCCATCTCCTCTGTTTGCCCCTCGGGATAGTTGTCAATCACCACTCGCAGCGGCCTCAGCACGCCCATCACGCGCAACGCGCGCTTGTTCAAATCCTCGCGAACGTGGTGTTCCAGCAGTGCCAGCTCGATCGACCCATTCGTCTTCGAAACGCCGATCGCACGGCAAAAATTGCGAATCGCTTCCGGCGTGTACCCGCGCCGGCGGATGCCCGTGATCGTTGGCATGCGCGGATCGTCCCACCCGCTCACGTACTTCTCCTGCACGAGCGTCAGCAGCTTGCGCTTGCTCAGCAGCGTGTACGTCAGGTTGAGTCGGTCAAATTCAATTTGCTGCGGATGGTAAATGCCCAACTGTTCGAGATACCAGTCATACAGCGGCCGGTGGTCTTCAAACTCGAGCGTGCAGATGGAGTGCGTAATGTGTTCGATCGAGTCCGATTCGCCGTGCGTGAAATCGTACATCGGGTAGATGCACCATTTGTCGCCCGTCCGATGATGCTCCGCGTGCAGAATGCGGTACATCACCGGGTCGCGCATGTTCAGGTTCGCCGACGCCATGTCGATCTTCGCCCGCAGCGTCCGCGCTCCATCCGGAAACTCGCCAGCCTTCATGCGCTCGAAGAGTTCCAGGTTCTCTTCCACTGTCCGGTTGCGCCAGGGGCTCTCCCGCCCTGGCTCCGTCAGCGATCCGCGGTACTCGCGCACCTGGTCTGCCGTCAAATCGCAGACGTACGCTTTGCCGGCCTTGACCAACTGCACCGCCCACTCGTAAAGCTGCTGGAAATAATCCGACGCGTAGAACAGCCGGCCCTCAAAATCCCCACCCAGCCAGCGGACGTCTTCGATGATGGAATCGACGTACTCGGTCTCTTCCTTGCTCGGATTCGTATCGTCGAACCGCAGATTGCATTTGCCGCCGAACTCCTCAGCCAAACCAAAGTTGATGTTGATCGACTTGGCATGCCCGATGTGCAAATACCCGTTCGGCTCCGGTGGAAAGCGGGTGTGCACCCGCCCGCCCCACTTGTTCGTCCTCAAATCCTCGCGAATAATCTCGCGGATGAAATGCGACGGCCCGGACGCACTAGCGGCTTCCGGTTCGGTCTTGTGTTCGCTACTCATAGTTAAATCTTATTCGCGTTGATTCGCGTTAATTCGCGGCCACATTCTTTTGCAGCTTCTGAATGGCCTGCTCAATCCGCTTGAGGCACGTTTCTTTGCCCAACACCGCCAAAGTCTCAAACAGCGGCGGGGCATTCTTACGCCCGCAAACCGCCACGCGAATCGGCTGAAACATCTGCCCGGCCTTCACTCCCAGGCTCCCCGCCGCCGCCCGCAGCACAGCTTCAAGCGCATCATGCGTGAACTCGGCGGCCGGCAGAACCTCACGCGCCCGCTCCAGCACCCGCAACGCCATCGCCGCGTCCCCCTTCTGCGGAATGAGCTCGGCAGGATCGTACGGCGCGAGCTCGTCGGCAAAGAAGAAATCCGCCGCAGCAGCCACATCGCGCAGCAACTTGATCCGCTCCTGAATCAACGGCGTCACCGCCCGCGCCTTCTGCGGCTCCGCAGATAGAAACGGCTGCAACTTCTCCGCCAGCTCATCCACCGGCATCGCGTAAATGTACTGCGAGTTCAGCCACACCGCCTTCGGATCGAACGGATCTTCTTCCGTGAAATTCACCACCGCGTTCGACTTATTAATCCCCTCGAACGAAAACGCCGCAATCAGCTCCTCGCGCGACATCTTCTCGCGATCGTCCTTCGGCGACCATCCCAGCAAACACAGAAAATTGATGAACGCTTCCGGCAGAAATCCCGCGTCCCGGTACGTCGTCACGCTCACCACCGGCCCGTGCCGCCGCTTCGAGAGCTTCGTTCCATCCGGCGCAACAAGCAGCGGCAGATGCGCAAACGCAGGCGGCTCAACGCCCAGCGCCTCAAAGATCAGAACGTGCTTGAAGGTGTTCGTTAGATGATCCTGACCGCGAATGATATGGCTGATCTTCAAATCCACATCATCGGCGCAGGACGCCAGGTGATACGTCGGCGTTCCACCGCTCCGCGCCAGCGCAAAGTCCTCGATGTCTGCCGTCGATTTCGCCTGCTCCCCGAAAACCTCATCGCGAAACCGGATGTCTCGCACCGGATCGCGCGGCACCCTGTAACGCAGCACAAAGGGCTCGCCCGCTGCCGCCCGCCGGTCGCTCTCTTCGCTGGTAAGCTCGCGCATCCCCGCGTTGAACAGCCACGCTGCTCCCGCGCGCGATTTCTCCTCTTCCCCGCTCTCCGCCGGCGTGAAATCGCGATACGCGAGGCCCTTACGGAAAATCGCCTCTGCCGCGTCTTTGTGCAGCGCCAGCCGTTCCGACTGCCGGTACTGCTCCTCCCACCCCAAATCCAGCCACTTCAGCCCGTCGAAAATGGAATCGAGCGACGCCTGCGTGTTCCGCTCGACATCGGTATCGTCAATACGCAGGATCATCTGCCCGCCGTGACGCCGCGCATACAGCCAATTGAATATGAATGTGCGCGCGCTCCCGATATGCAAAAACCCCGTGGGAGACGGCGCAAAACGCACTCTTAACATGGGAAACCCCAGTATAACAATGCCAGCCATCCGGGACTGCGGAGCAAACGAGGGACAGACACTGGACTGCGCCCCCTCAATTTTGCTGCACGCCTGAACCTCGTCGGAATGAGCGTGGCGGTTGACACACGACCTGGTAAGACGATATCTTACCTTTATGAGGACTACCGTTTCCTCCAAGGGCCAGATCGTTCTGCCGGCAGAGTTCCGGCAGATGGACCGTGTGAAACCGGGTCAGGAGTTCGACGTCGAGCGTCTCGACCGCGGGGACTATCGCCTCGTCAGGCGTGCGACTCCGCCGAACGAAGGCGTCATCGACTGGTTGCTCGCCTGTCCGCACAAAGACTTCTTTGCGCCCATCCACTCTGAGTCCACGGACGTGTTGTGAAGTACTTGGTCGACGCCAACGTCTTGAGCGAGCCAACGAAGCCAACGCCCGAACCGCGCGTCATCGAGTGGCTTCGGGCACATGAGCCAGACATCGCTGTCGATCCAGTGATTCTTGGCGAACTGCGATTTGGGATTCTCATTCTGCCGAAAGGAAAGAAGCGAACCGCGCTGGAAGGCTGGTTCAACGCCGGGGTCAGGCGTCTCCACTGCCTGCCTTGGGACGTGGAAACGGGTTTGAAGTGGGCAGAACTGCTAGCACATCTTCGTGCAACCGGGAAAGCGATGCCGATTAAGGATAGCCTGATCGCGGCCACGGCCGCGGTCCACGGATTAGCGGTTGCCACGCGAAACCGCACTGATTTCGTTAATGCCGGAGTGCGTGTTGTGGACCCTTTCGTTGGTTGAGCTTGTCTCGAGACGGATGGCCGTCAGTGGTCGTGCAGACGCGAACAGCGATTGAAAGGGTCAGACGATGAAGGAAAGTCAAACGTATCCGCTGAGATTACCGCGATCACTCAAAGAGGCCGTGGAGCGCCTTAGCCGCGAGGATCGAACCAGCATCAATCAATTTGTGGCGACCGCAGTTGCGGAAACAGTCTCGGCCCTACAGACTGCACGATTTTTCGCGGATCGGAAGGCGCGCGCGGATTTCGCCGCCTTCGATAAAGTCATGCGCCGGCGCGGAGGAAAGCCGCCCCGAGAGGGCGATGAGATGCCGTTGCGCGCAAAATAGATCGGGAAATCGCGACAGACCTCAACTCTCGATTTCCAATCCAACCGAGATTTCGGAATTGCGATCTCCGTCCCGGGTCGCCAGTAGCCGCCCTTCCAGATGAGCGCATCCAGCCCTTCATGGCTATAATAGCCATATGCGTAGCGTGAACATCGCGGAGCTTAAGAACCAGCTCAGCGCCTGTCTCTATCGCGTCCGCTCGGGTGAGGAACTGCTCATTCGCGACCGCAACACTCCCATCGCCAAAATCATCCCCTTACAAGAGGACGACTTGGAGGCCGACGAGCTCTCTCTAGTCGCTTCCGGTCAAATGACGCTACCAAGGAAGCCATTTCACGAGGGCCGCTTCTGGGCACTCGGCTCTCGTACCGCCAGCCATTCAAACCTGAGACCGGCGATCCAAAAAGCCGTCAACGCTGAACGCGAGGAAAGAAATGCCCGCATTCTGGGACACAAGCGCCATCGTTCACATCTGCGTGCCCGGCCAAGCAAGCAGCGCGGCTAAAGCGCTGCTCCGCGACCACACTCCCGTCGTCTGGTGGATCACGCCGGTTGAAGTGCACAGCGCTTTGGAGCGCTTGCGATTGGAAGGGCACATCAGCAGCGCGGCGTATAGTGCGTCCAAACAGCGGCTACACGCGCTGATCGCTTCCTGGCGTGAAATTCAACCTACCGAATCAGTGCGCGAACAGGCCCGTGTGCAACTGGAGAGGTTCCGGCTCCGCGCCGCCGATGCCCTGCAACTCGCCGCCGCTTTGATCTGGTGTAAGCAGAAGCCAAACGGTCGGCTCTTCGTTTGCAATGACGCCAAGCTCGCCAACGCGGCACGTCAGGCCGGGTTCGAAATAGCTAGCGTCTGATGGCCGTCACTGGCCGTGCAGACGCGAACAGCGATTGAAAGGGTCAAACGATGAAGGAAAGTCAAACGTATCCGCTGAGACTACCACGATCACTCAAAGATGCCGTGGAACGGCTTAGCCGCGAGGATCGAACCAGCATCAGTCAGTTTGTGGCTACCGCGTTTGCGGAAAAAGTCTCGGCCTTACAGACTGCGCGGTTTTTCGCGGACCGGAAAGCTCGAGCAGATTTCGCGGCCTTCGATAAAATCATGCGCCGGCGTGGAGGAAAACCGCCGCGCGAAGGCGATGAGATGCCGTCACGCGGAAAATAAATCGGGGCATCGGAACAGCCCTCAACTCTCGATTTCCAATGGAAGCGAGGTTTGGGAATAGAAGTCTCCGTCCCTGTTGTGGCCTGCATCGAAGTTTGATGGGTCGATCGGCGTGAACGCGGAGAGGGCAGAGGCAGAACTCCGTGAGAAACCGCAAAACATGCGGGCTGGGCCTGGCTATCCTCTCTTAAAGAAAAAGCGGTCGAGAAGATACATCGAGGCGAAGTAAATCAGGACGGTAAAAATCGTTGTTTCCACAGCGCCGGTGCCGACGAAAACCATCCATCCGCCCAGCGTGGATGGCTGGCCGCCTATTCCGAGCCAGCCAAATAGCAGCGTCAAACAAAAGAAAACAAGTGCCGTGAAGATGATGAGTCTCCTCTTGAGGACCCGTCGCATGTCACCCTCCAGCTGGACGCTACCGGGTGGAGACGGGTGCCTCTGCGAGATCAACTCTCGGCCCCACTTGTCAACCTCAGCACCACACTTAGTACATGTTCCGCCACCCCACAAGGTCTGCCGAATACTTTGCGGTTGTCGAATCTGGGGAAGCGGCGTGTGGCAGCGCGGACAGGAAACAGGATCGACATTGATCCCCCATCTGTTCTTCGTGATGGTGCCGTAGATTACGAGCACCATCCCGATTCCTAGTAGCCCGAACATCACGGTGAGAGTGATGGTCATCGGATTTCCCCCTTCAACCACTGTGTCGAACGGTTCGCCTACCCGCCACTCCCGTATGCTCCACAGCCAAAGAACAAACGCCCGCGCGCTGAGCCCCAGAGTGCCCCGCCGCCTGGGGGCAGAAAGGGACGGAGACCTCAAATCCCGATTTCAATTAGCAAACAGAAGTCGCTCGCCTCTACCTCGCCGCCCAGGCGAGCCCGTCCACGCCTTTCCCCGCCTCGATCAGCCGGTTCACTTTCCAATCCGCCAGGCTGATCTCGGCCACTTGCCGGCTCACGTCGCACGACACGTACGCCACCTTGTTGTCGGGCCGTATGAGCACTTCCTGTGGAATCTTCGGGACGTCGATCACGTGGGCAACCTTCATCGTGTGCAGGTCCACCGCCGCCGCCTGGTTGGTTTTCTGAATCGCGGCCACCAGCCATCGGCCGTCGGGTGTGAGCGCCGTTCCATACGCCGGAGCCGGCAGATCCACCCACTGCTCCACCTTATTGGTCTTCGTGTCAATCACCGCAAGCCGCGGGCTCGTCTGGTCGGCCGTGAAGACCCATCGATCGTCATTCGAAATCGAGATGCGCTGCGTGGTCTTTGAAACCGGGATCATCGCGATCGTCTTCTTCGCGTCGAGATCAAGCACCGAAACAGTTCCTGGCCCAACGTTCGCCGTGTAGCCGCGCTTGCCATCGTGCGAGATCACGAGCATGTGCGATTCCGGCGCGCCGGTCGGAACCGTGCCGACAATCTTCAACGACTTCGGATCGATGATGGAGATACTGTTTTCGAGCTCGGTCGTGACGTAGAGCAGCCCGTTCTTCGGTCCAAAAAGCGGGCAATGCGGCCGGACGCCCTTGCCGAAATCGAGATTGCCCGTCACCTTCTGCGAAGCAATATCGATTGCCACCATATTGGTGCCGTCGGTGCCAGGCTTGCCCACGCCCGAGTTTCCATAAATCGGCACGTAGGCAGTTCTGCCATCGGGCGAAGCGATCAGCTCATGGCCCGTCACGCCGCCCTCAGGAACCGTGGCCACCTGACGGCCGCTCTCGGGGTCGATAATCCCCATGGTCTGCTCGCCCTTGTTGGCGACAATCAGCACCGCGCTCGATGTAAACGACGAAGCAAGAAACGGCATCGCTGCCAAAGCAATCGCGATCGGTAAACCAACTGTCATGCGAAGCACTTTCTCCTCCAGGCCGAAGAATTCTGTTTGTCGATTATACAGCGTGCTGCGCCACGGTCTGAGGACCGGCTCTCCCCGCGCTACAATTCCTTCTTATGCGCATCACCGCCATCGATACCTACATAGCCGGTAATCCCTGGAAGAATTGGCTCTTTGCGAAGGTCTCCACTGACGAGGGCATTCACGGCGTCGGCGAGGGAACTCTCAACTATTTCGCCAAAACCATCGAAGCCGCCATCCATGAGCTCACGCCGCTCATCCTCGGCATGGACCCGTTCCAGGTGGAAATTATTTCCCAGCGCCTGGTTCGCGACGTCTACTCCGATGGCGCGCAAGTCCATATGTGCGCCGTCGCGGCCATCGAAATCGCGCTCTGGGACATCATTGGCAAAGCCACCAACCAGCCCATCTACAACCTGTGGGGTGGCCGTTGCCACGAAAAGCTCCGCGCCTACGCCAACGGCTGGTATCGCGGCCCGCGCACTCCGGAAAGCTTCGCCGAAAAAGCAAAGAAAGTCGCCGACAAGGGTTACACGGCCCTGAAATTTGACCCCTTCGGTTCGGCCTGGCGCACGCTCTCGCGCTATGACTTTGATCTTTCAGTAGATATCATTCGCGCGGTGCGCGATGCCGTCGGGCCGACGGTCGATCTGCTCATCGAAGGTCATTCGCGGTTCAACGTCGCCACTGCCGTTGAGTTTTCCCAAGCCATTCACCAGTTCCGCCCGGCCTGGTTCGAGGAACCCGTACCGCACACCAATATTAATGCAATGGTTGAGGTGGCGCGGCGCAGCCCTGTTCCCATAGCCACCGGTGAAAGTTTATCCAACAAGCAGCAATTCGCGGAACTTCTCAAGTATGACGTAGTGAACATCCTCCAGCCGGAGCCACTGAACCTGGGCGGCTTGCTTCCCGCCCGGATTATCGCCGGAATGGTGGACGCCCACTACGGCGTGATCGCGCCGCATAGCGCACAGGGCCCGGTATGCTCCGCGGCGTGCGCGCAGCTTAACGCTTCCATCCCTAACTTCTTCATTCACGAGATCTTCGATGAATTTAACGAGCCTTGGGAAAAGCAGATTGTGACGCATCCAATCGAAGTGGTGAACGGCTACATCGAAGTTTCCGAGCGGCCCGGCCTGGGGCTCGATCTCAATATCGAAGAAATCCAGAGGCACCCGTACCGGCAAGAAAACTATCTACCTCTGTTCAAACCGGGTTGGGAGCGGCGGGAACCACAGAAAGTATGAATTAAATTCCCTCCATGTAATTTCGTAAGGTATACACCTGTCGAGAATTTACGCAGTCATCTGATTCCTTATGTATTTTCAATAAGTTAGCGAGTGGTAGCCGCCTTGCAATATAGATTAGCAGTTGAAGTGGCGCGAACCGGCGGGCCTCGCACAGGATGCTGAGAAGCACAAAGTGCGGACCGCCGGTTTTTTATTTTTCCAGCTCTACTGGAATACCGGACCGTTTCAGCGTCGCCCCCACATCCGCCGACCGTAGCCGCGAGGCGTCGTAGTCGACGACAATCTCCTCGGTCGGGGCTACCAGCTGAACCCGCATAATGCCATAGATGGAATGCGCCAAGGCGATGCGCGACATGGCCCGCTCGTCGAGCGGGCGCTCTAACCGAAAGCGAATCTGTACTTTAGTCATGATGCTAGATGGGAACGTCGCGGAAACCGTCCAATTCCTCCAGTAGTTCTTGAATCAACGCATTATGGCCGTGCGAACTCAGCCAGGCTCGTAGCAGCTCAGTCACCGGCGCGGCGACCGACTCCTCGGCGCCGGGTTCGAAACGCAACGGGATCTCGGAGCGGCCAATTGCCTCAAGTAACAGTTCAGGAAATTTCATGCACCAGACACTCGGTGAGCCAGTTGGATATTGGCGTGGTGGTTCAAAGGTCCGGAACCGCGGCCCAAGCCCGGTGCGGTGCGAATCGCTTCGGTGACGAACGCTTTCGCGGTCTCGACGGCTTGCTCCAGCAGCGCGCCTTTCGCCAACTCGGCGGTAATGGCGGCGGAGTAGGTGCAGCCGGTGCCGTGAGTATTTGTGGTATCGATGCGCGCGGCGCGAAATTCACGGGTGAGGCCGGTGGTGTAAAGAAGATCCACGGCATCGCCCTCCAGATGGCCTCCCTTCACCAGAACCGCCTTCGCACCCATGTCATGCAACTGGCGAGCAGCGCGACGCATGCCGTCAAGATCCTGGACCTCGAGTCCGGTGAGGGCTTCGGCCTCGGCCAGGTTCGGAGTCAGCAAGGAGGCTTGGGGCACCAGTTCATTGCGAATGGCAGACACGGCGTCGCTAGAGGCCAGGGACTTGCCATGCTGGCTCACGATGACGGGATCCACGACCAGCGGAAAGCGGAAATCCTCGGCGGCCCGTGCGACGGCTTCGACAGTAGAACGAGTGCCGAGCGCTCCGGTTTTGGCGGCCGCGGGGGGAATATCGTCGAGCACGGCGCGAAGCTGGTGCAGAACCAGCACGGCTGGCAGGCATTCGATGTACTCCAAAGCGACGGTGTTCTGAACGGTAACGAGCGTTACGACCGCTTCGCCGTAGACGCCCAATTGGTGGAAAGTTTTGAGATCGGCTTGCAGACCCGCGCCACCGGAAGGGTCAGAGCCGGCGATCGTAAGGGCAACGGCGTGCATGATCGGGACCTACGATTATCGTACCGCGATCGTGACTCCGGGTTGGCTGGACGCGGTTCCGATTTCAAGCGTCACGGGTACGAGTCCGGTAGAGGCTAGATTTGAGGGAACGACGGCATTGACTTGCAGCAGTCCCGAGAAGCCAGGCGCTTCCCCGGCAAAGACGATTTTGGCCAATGAGCCACCGATGATGACCGTGACGGGCAGCACGGGCCGTGGATAGGGCGCAACGGCGGGTTGGCCGTCAGCACTCCCCGGATTCGTGGCTCCTTCCCCCGTCGCGTAGAGCGCGATGATCGACCCGCGGGGCGCCGGATCGAAGGTCGAGTTCAAAGTCCCGTCCTGATTACCGGCAGAGGCCAGACCTGTGCCCGCGCCCACGGTGAAAATTCCTGGCGCAGACGCGGCGACTGGCACGGTGACTGTGCCGTGCGACTGTCCCTGATACATGACCTCGACGTCCACACTGCTCTTGCCCGCGATCTCATAAGGCACCTGCGCCATGATTTCGCTGTCCTGGACATAGAACAAAGGGGCGGGTTGGCCGTCGAACAAAACCTGCGTCTGGCCAAGCCCGGTTGGTGTGATGCCGGAAGGACTGCTGACGGGAGCGACGGGACCGATGCCCAACCCGAAGATGGCAGCGATTTCTCCGGGCGCAATGGCGCCCGTGAGCATGCTGGCCGCGTTGACCACGGCGAGCGGCGCGACTTGCTGAGACGCCACTGACGTAGGAGCGAAACCGGGCGACAGTTTCCGGATGCGATTGTTGCCGGTGTCGGCGATCCAGATGTTGCTGGAAGCGTCCACCAGCAGACCCGTGGGGCCACTCAACACTCCGGAGAGAGCGGGGCCGCCATCGCCGTCAAAATCCGCCGCGCCGGTTCCCGCGATAGTCCTGACTTTGCCGTCAGAGCCGATGACGCGAATGCGATTGTTGCCGGTGTCGGCGATGTAGAGATTTCCGTGCGCATCCGCGGCAATTCCGCCGGGCGAGTTGAACTTGGCAGTGAGGGCAGAGCCGCCGTCACCAGCGAAACCGGGCGTGCCGGTTCCCGCGATCACGTACGCGCGGCCCGTCGGGTCAATGGAGAGAATCTTGTTGTCGGGCCCATCGGCGATGTAGACGTTGCCCGAGGTATCAACAGCAACGGAGCTGACCGGCGTCTGGGCGACGGTGGTGATGGTGGTGTCGAGCCGTAGCGCGCGCACACGCTGGTTGCCCTTGTCGGCGAAGTAGACGGTGCCATCAGGGCCCATCGCCATGGCGCCAGGTGAGAAGAGCTGGGCTGCGGCGCCGGGCAAGCCATCGCCATTGAACCCAGGAATGCCGGTTCCGGCGATCGTAGCGATGTTGCCGGAGCCAAGGATCACCTGGATGCGGTCATTGTTCTGATCGGCGATGTAGACGGTGCCGGACTGGCCGACCGCTACGCCGCCTGGAAAACTCAGCTCATTGTCGCCGGCGCCGGAGGTTCCGTCTCCATCGATCGTGGAGATCACGCCGGTAGAGTCAACCGTGCGCAGCCGCAGATTCTTTTGGTCGGCGATGTACAGTACGCCGGTGGCGTCTAGCGCGATGGCCACAGGACTATTCAGGCGCGCCGAGTTCGCAGGGCCACCATCACCGCTGAATGAGTACGCGCCATCGCCCGCAATCGTTTTCTGTGCGAGCGAGGAGGTTAATTCGTACACGTACGCGCCGCTGGCAAGGAAGAGATCGCCCGCGGCATCCGCAGCCAGATCGCGGCCAATGCCGGGCAGTGTGTTGATGGCGCCGATGGGGGTGAGTTGCTGGATGCGCAGGTTGTTGCTGTCGGCGACATCGAGGTTGCCGGCGCTATCGACGGCGACGCCGGTGGGCAGATTGAGCTGATTGGGGAGCGCTGCGCCTGCGTCGCCGGTGCCCAGAATTGTGGTGATGATGCCGTTCGCCACTTTGCGCACGCGATTGTTGCTGCTATCGGCGATGTAAAGATTTCCAGAACTGTCGAATGCCAGGCCGCAAGGAAAGGAAAGCTGAGCGGCGGTGGCCGGGCCGCCATCGCCGGCGAATCCGGCGACGCCCGTACCCGCGACGTTCTGCAATGTGCCACCGGCGGCGAACATCCACACATGGGCGCCACCGAACTCGGAGATATAGAGATTGCCGGCCGAATCCACGGCCACGTTGCGGGGGGCGTGCAGCTTGTCGGTACCACTAACGGTAGTTATGGTGCCGGCGGGGCTGACCATGCGGATGCGGTTGTTGCCGAGATCGGCGATATAAAGGTTGCCCGCAGTGTCAACGGCGATTCCGTAGGGCGTGTTGAGGCGGGCAGCGGACGCGGGACCACCATCGCCACGAAAGCTGGGAAAACCGTCGCCCGCGATGGTGGAAATGGTTCCGTCCGTGCCGACTTTGCGGACGCGATGATCGTTCGAATCAGCGATGTAGACGTTGCCCGCAGAGTCGACGGCGACGCCTTCGGCATCGCTCAAGGCGGCCGAGGTGGCGGGACCGCCATCGCCCACGAAACTGCTACCGGCCACGGTGGCGATGGTGTAGGCAGTTGGCGCGGGTGTACCCGCGGATAGAACGAAGGGGAGGAGAGCGAGAGGAATAAATCTCATGGCTTATTACTGAAGTGAACCGGTGCTAAAGAAAATCTCTTCTCGTCCGATGAGCTATGTGTGAGGGTATTGCGTTCTTTAGGCCTGGCGGTATTTGGAGTGACAACTCTGGCCGCCGAAATTATCCATTTAAAAACCAGAGACATCGATCCGCTGCCAGACCGGACGGCGTACCTGGCGAGTCCTTTGCAGCGGCGAGCGGCGGGGACGTCGCACTACATGGTTCAGTTCAGCACGCCGGTCAGCGCGGAGATGCTGGAACAATTGCGTGCGCGCGGCGTCACGTTAACCGGCTTTCTGCCGCGCTCAACAGTAATGGTCGCGGCGCCGGACGATTTCTCGCTGCAAGGGCTGCCGGTCCGCTGGGTGGGACGGCTGGAGCAACGCGACAAGATCAGCCCGCTGATCCTGGCGCAAAGGGGCACGGCCGATGGGCTGCGCACCTACGTGGTGGAGTTTCACTCGGACGTGAACATGAAGGAAGCCCGCGTCATGATCCGGGAGCACGGATTGCGCCTAATGGAAAACCCATACCTGACGCCGCACGACCTGCTGGCCAGCGGGCGCTTTGGAGACCTTTCACGTCTGGCTTCCTGGGATGAGGTGGCGTACATCTTTCCGGCTTCGCCGGAATTGGTGGCGGGCAAGCACGTGTATGCGTGCGCGGGAGCGATTGTCGCCTCGAGCACAGTGGCGCAGTACGGGGGCGTAGGCTATCCATGGGACGTCACAGGCCCGAACGGGTTGACAGTGGGCTACTACTTTTCGCAGTTGACCCCAAAGCTGCCGGCGAACTCGATCCAATCCCAGATCCTGCGAGCGTTCAAGGAGTGGTCTGCGTACGCGAACGTGACCTTCAGTGCCGCGACGAACGCGGCAGCGCCACAGACGGCCAACATTCTATTTGCGAACGGCGCTCACGGCGATCCTTATCCGTTCGACGGTCCCAGTATTCTGGCGCATACGTTCTACCCGGCGCCCACGAATCCGGAGCCGATCGCCGGCGACATGCACTTCAACGATGACGAGCGCTGGCAGATAGGAGCGGATATGGATCTGTACAGCGTGGCCTTGCACGAGGCCGGCCATGCGCTGGGCCTGATCCACACCGACGACCCGACCGACGTGATGTATCCGTACTACCAGCTGCGCACGACGTTAGCTCCGGGCGATATTTCGGTTGTGCAGTGCTACTACGGCGCGGCTCCGGGCTCGACGCCCTCGCAACCGGCTCCGCCGCCCACGCCGTTGACGCTGACGGTGCAAAGTCCGGCCGCGACATCTACGACGACGGCATCCTCGGTCCCGATCTCCGGCACGACGTCCGGTGGCGTGAGCCCGGTGCAGATTGCCTGGAGCACGACGAATGGCCAGGTAGGCAACGCCATCGGTTCCACGAACTGGACGATCGCGGCGGTCCCGCTTGGCTTGGGCGTAAACAGCATTACGATCACCGCATTCGATGCCGCCAGCCATATGGCCACGCAGACAATCAACGTCACGGAGCAATCGCAGCAGACACCTACGTCATCCAGTGCGCCCACTACGCCCTCGGGGCCGTCATCGCCCAGTTCACCTGACACCACGCCGCCCTCGTTGCAGATCACGAATCCGGCATCCACGATCGTTTCGACCAGCGCGAACGCCATTACGTTCCAGGGCTTAGCATCCGACAACGTGGGCGTCACCGCGGTGACGTGGACCAATTCCACGGGTACATCAGGCACCGCGACAGGCACCGCCATGTGGGTGGCCGCGGGCATTCCGCTGCTGGTGGGCTCGAATACGATTACGATCCGCGCTTTTGACGCCGCCGGAAATTCCTCCTGGCGGGCGGTTACGGTGGTGCGGCAGTAACGGCCGCGCTTGCCTGCCGGCTAGAACTCGCCGCGCAGCACTTCGTAGAAAATCCGGATGCCCTTTTGAAATTCGGCGATCGGGATGTGCTCCCGATCGCTGTGCATGGAACCGGCGGTCGAGAGGTCGAGAACCATGGGCGTGAAACCGTAGGCGGTTACGCCTTTGACGCGCAGTTTGTTCGAGTCGGTGCCATGCGGCACGAGCATGGGCGTCACAATGGCATCGGGATGCACGGTCAAAATGGCGCGCCGCATGGCTTCGAACAAGGGCGTCCGGCTGTTGGATGCGCCGGGATCCTCGGGCGAGCTGATGGCCTCAACCGTCACCCGCTGGTCGTTAATGCGCGCTTTCATTTCGGACATGAACTCGGCGGCATTGACGCCCGGCAGCAGGCGGCAATCGAGCGTGGCCTCGGCGGCGGAGGGAATCACATTCACTTTAACGGGCGAACCGACGCCCGAGGTCAGCGTGGTGAGCGACACGGTGTTCGCCTGAATCGCGGCGGTGTACTTGTTGGGGGCGAGCGGCTCGCCGATGGCACGGATCATTTCGGCGATCACCGGATGAGGTTTCGCCGGCGATAGCACCATCGCTTTCTGAAGCGCCGTGAGCAGAGTGACGTTGGCGTTGTCCTGGATGGGTTGCGAACCGTGCGCCGCCGTGCCGTGCGCCTGCACCCGCAGCCACAAGGTTTGCTTTTCACCCACTTCGATGCCGAACACCAGCTTGCCCCGCGCCAGGATTTCGCGGGTGCCGAATCCGCCTTCGTCGAGCACGTATTCCGCGTCGATATCTGGATAGTGGTTGTCGATCATCCAGCGGATTCCGTACGTGCCGTTGTTCTCTTCATCGGCGGTTGAGAGCAGGACGATGTCGCGCGCGGGCATGATGCCGGATTTTTTAAGCGTTACGAGCGCCATCATCTGCTCGATCGCAATGCCCTTCATGTCCATCGTGCCGCGGCCCCAGATCTCGCCGTTTTGGATGACCGCGGCGAAGGGATCGAACTTCCACGCCTTGCGGTCTACGGGCACGACGTCGAGATGGTTTAGTAGCAGCAGGGGCTTCTTCGAGCGGTCGCGGCCGGCCACGCGCGCCACCAGGTTGGTTTGGCCGCCGGGCCCGCTAGTGTAAAGCTGCGCCTCGATGCCTCCCTGTTCGAGAACGCGCTTCACGAAGTTGGCGGCTGCGGCGGTGTTGGCCGGAGGGTCGATGGACTCGATGCGCACGTACTGCTGCAAAAGATCGAGAGCGTTTTGCCCGATGCGGTCCCAATCGGGTTCGGCCGCGCATGCCACCACGGCGACGAGAAATAACGGTGCCAGTTTCATATTCTTCACTCCTGAATTCCAGCGAGCGCGGGATGTAAACCACAGGCACGATACGCTTCCACAAGCGCGCCGGCTGCCGGGCTGTAACGCGGCGGTGCGCATCGCGTGCCCTCTGCCAGTTCCACAATTTGGCGGTACCGCTCTAGCAGCAGACGGCTGCCGAACACTCCTCCGATATAGCAAACCAGAACCGTTTCGCCGGATGGAAAGAGGCGCCGGGCGACCGAGACCGCGAGCGTGGCCAATTGTTGGGCGGCGTTGGCCAAAATATCGCGCGCCACCGGATCGCCCACGGCGGCTACGGCATCCACCAGTTTGGCCAACGCGGCCACGCGTGGACGGGGCCACTCGCGCGTATACAAGCTGTGCAGCATTTCGTTGGCGTTGGCGGCGTTCGCGGCATCGAGCAGCGCACCTTGCAGCGCCGTCTGGGGGCCCCAGCCTTCCTCGAATCGCAACACCGCGCGCAGTGCCTGGCGGGCGATGTCGAATCCGCCGCCCTCGTCACCGAACAGAAAGCCCCATCCACCGGCGCGCGCTGTCTCGCCCGCGGCGTTCCGTCCAAATGCGATCGAGCCCGTACCGGCTATCGTCACGACGCCCGGCTCACCGGCGGTCGAGCCCGCGAGCGCGATCAGCGCGTCGTTTGTGACGATGAGCTGCTTCGCGCGCAAAATCTCCGAAAGAATCGCCTGCTTGTCCTCCGGCCCACCGCTCATGCCGAAGCACGCCGCCTCGAATTGCACGTCTTGCACCGTCAGTCCGGCCTGGTTGCAAGCCAGCGCGACGCTTTCGCTCACCGCGCGCGCCAATTTCTCGCGTCCCTCGGCGGCACCGACGTGATTGCACGGCCCGGCAGCGCCCGCCCCCAAAACACGGCCGGTGTGGTCCCCGATCAGCGCCTTGGTTGACGACTGGCCTCCGTCCACTCCCAGATAAAGGGGCATCAGTGCGACGCCACCCCGGTCTTGGCGCGATCGTTCCGGTAGATCACACCACCCTTCATCACGAACAGCACTTTCTCGGTTTGGTGAATGTCGGCGGTGGGATCGCCGGGGACCGCGACCACGTCGGCGATCTTCCCTGCATCGAGCTTGCCCAGGCGGTCCGCGAGCCCCAGCAGGCCGGCGTCAACCGACGTGGCCGTCTTCAGGGCGTCGATCGGCGGCATGCCGAGCTTGACCATCAGACCAAATTCGACCGCGTTCAGACCGTGCGGATAGACCCCGGCATCGGTGCCGAAGCCGATCTTGACGCCCTTGGCCAGTCCTTTCTGGAACGTCGCGTTGATACTGGCGATCGCCGCGCGTGCCTTGGCGTTGATTTCCGGTGCCATACCGTGGCCGCGCTCGAGCTGCTGGCCGATCCACCAGCTCGCGGCGAGCGTGGGATTCCAGACGGTTCCGCGGGCTTTCATCATATCCAGCGCTTCATCATCCAGGAAGGTGCCATGCTCGATCGAATCGATCCCGGCACGGATGGCGCGCTTGGCGCCCGTCGCCCCGTGGGCGTGCGCGGCGGTCTTGCGGCGCAGGGCGTGGGCTTCATCCACCAGGGCATCCAGTTCAGCTTGCGTCATCTGCGGCGTATCGACGTCGTCGGTCAGCGAAAGCACGCCGCCGGTGGCGCAGGTCTTGATCACGTCAGCCCCATACTTGACGTTCAAACGGACGGCGGTGCGCACGGCGTCCGCACCGTTGGCGACACCTTCTTCGGGGCCAGTCTCTTTGCCGAACAGCCCGTGGCGGTAGCCGCCGTCATCGCAATGGCCTCCGGTAGCGCCGATGGCGTGCACCGCAACCAGCATGCGCGGGCCGAGGATCTTGCCGTCCCGGATGGCGTTGCGCAGGCCCACATCAACATAGCCGGAGGATCCCACGTCGCGGACCGTGGTGAAACCGGCCATCAGCGTTTTGCGCGCATATTCGGTTGCATCGAGCGCCTGTTCGGGAATGGTTTTACGCAGCCCGTCGAGCCGGTCCTGTTTCCAGTCGTCGGAGGCCTGCTGCGAGAGGTGCGTATGGGCGTCCATGAACCCCGGCAGCAAGGTAGCGTCACCCAAATCGATGACCTCTGCGTCTTCGGGAACAGGCGCGCCCGTCCCCACCGCCTGGATCTTGCCCGCCACCACCACCACAAGCCCGGGGCTCGCCAAGTGGTCCGATGCGCCATCAAACATACGGCTGGCTTTCAGAACAATCGGGCCGGCCGCCGCAGCCGGCAGGACGCTAACCGAGGTTATCAGCAGCCACGTCACGAAACGCATGCCCGTTACTGTAACACTGCGGCACAGGCAAGATATTATCTGTAAAAGGGAGAAATTTGTACGGCATATTTAATATATATTCCACGTTGATAAGTTTCATTTAATGTTGCAGATGAGAGCGCCCCGTGACGCACAAATACCGCATTTTCCTACGTCATTTAACGGGTGGTGCAACGGCCAAAGCCACGCCCGGCCCCTCCTCGCCGACGCGCCCGGAAAATCCACGGAACGGGTGCGCGCCATGGCCCGGGCTTGTGAAAGAGGCACCCGCACTGGCGCTCAAGAGCCTGCACGCCAGCCGCACCCAAAATGTGCCGCAAAATAATAATCCAGTAATTTACGGAAAAATATTAAAAATAATTAGCTATATAACATTTTTTACTGATACAATGATTTCCAGATTTCCCAGGAGACAGGACATTTTGAGGCCCGTGGAAATCGTGAACCGCCAACCGCAGTTGCGGACATTGGATCTGACAATATTGGCAGAAATTCGGCGGTTTTCTTAGGAGAGGATACAAATGCAGAATAAATGGTTCCAGTTCACACCCTGGCGCTCTGAAGAAGAAGTGAACTCGAATAGCAGTGCGAATGGCGCACAGGCTCCTGGCACGCAGGCCGATAGCGCACAGTCGAAGCAGGCCCGCCCTAATTCCAGCGGCAGCGGACATAGCGTCCACGGTAACGAGTTGTTACCGTTTGAAGAGATTTACCTTTCCGCCGGTATCCAAACGCCGCGGCTCGGCTACACCATCACCAAGGTCGTCGACATGCTGTCGAGCGAGCACATCCGCGACCTGCCAGGCGAAACCAAGCGGGCTTCTCTGATGATGGCGCTCGATGCGGCCGGCGTGCAGGTCAATGAAGTGTTGCAGGATGCGACGCTGCGCCAGCATGCTCTCAATTCGTATGAAACCGCGCAAAAAAAGCGCCTGGAGCAATACGAACTGCGCAAGGCCCAGGATAACCGCGAAATTCAGGCGGAAATGGACCGTGTCACGGCACAATTCCTGGCGCACATCAACAACAACCTCGATGAAGTGGCCCGCGAAAAGGATGCCTTCCGCCACTGGCAGATGCAGAAGCAGGAGGAGGCCCACAAGATGGCCGATGCGGTGGCGCTGTGCGTCAAGCACCAGAACACGCAGCAGCCGGAAGACGAATCGGTGATCGCGCTGCGGGAACTGGCGATCTCGGTCGATCCGTATTCTAAACGTTAGGGTGCGCCATGATGATCCTGGTCGGAATTGTTGCCGTAGTGGCCGTATGCCTGGTGAATCGCAGTAGCTCGCGAAGAGTCGGACGGACGGAGAAGCTTGATCTCTATGGCTACGAACATAGGATGCGATGTGAAGAGATCCTGCCGCTGGACTATCTCAGCCGGTAAACACCGGCTGCTGGCCATGTAGTCCGCAACCTCCCCCGATATCCCTGCCCTAAGACCGAACCCACCTGGGGGCCGCTACCGGCGGCTCCCGGGCCTGCCACAACCCCAAAATTACTGAGAGAAACGATATAACCCTGTTACTTATTGGGTGTATTCGGGGTAAAACTGGCTGCACGGTGAGCGCATGGCAGGACGCCGTGTCGCGGCGTTTGACAGCGTCCCGAACGTAGACTATTGAGATTGCCAACAGAGGGTCACATGCAGAACAAATGGTTCCAGTTTGGGTCGCGAGATGAGGATGGCTCCACTGGTGTGGCGAGCGGTGCGGCAGTGCCGCTCTACACAACTCCGGCCGACGAAGCCGGCCAAGACAACAGACCAGCCGGAAATGCCGGAGGCGGTGGATTCGCCGGGTCCACCAGTGAATTGCAGGCGTTTGAAGAGATCTATCACTCGGCGGGCATCAAGGGCCCCCGATTGGGATACAGCATCGGCAAAGTCATCGAGATGCTGCAAAGTGAACACATCCGCAATCTGCCGAATGAGACCAAGCGCGCCTCGCTGTTGATGGCGCTCGACGCGGCCGGCGTGCAAGTGGACGAGGTGCTGCAAGACGCCACGCTGCGCCAGCGCGCCATCAATTCCTACGAGGCCATTCAGCGAAAACACCTCGAGGAATTCGAAGCGCGCAAGGCGCAGGACAATTGCGCGATCCAGGCGGAAATGGAGCGGGTAACGGCGGAGTATGCCACACGCATCAGCAATAACCTGGACGCAGTGGCGCGCGAGAAAGATAACTTCCGCAAATGGCAGGCCAAGAAGCAACACGAGGCGCAGCGTATCGCGGAGGCCGTGGCGCTGTGTGTGACGCAGGGCGGCCCCAAGCCAGCCGCCACTGATTCAATGAACGCCTTTCGGGAGCTGGCCAACGCCATCGATCCCGCGTTCGTGAACCGCGGATAAAAGAGTTATGGTGATCGCTATTGGAATTGTCGCCGCGTTCGCGGTGTACGTAAGCAACAAGAATACGTCGCGGCGGATGGGCCGCACCGAAATGCACGGCCTCGCCGTGTACACGCACAAAGCCCGGTTGGAGGGCGCCTTCCCGTTTGACTATCGGAGCCGATAGGCCGCCCCGGGAACGGATAAGGAAAAGGAATATGACGGCAACAGAACAACCACCGGTGATGGGCCTGGACATCGGTACCAGCCACATCGTGGCCGGAAAAAGCTTCGAATCCAACTTTCAATACGAGCGCCAGCTCAACGCCTTCGTGACCATCCCGTTCACCAAAATGGCACAGGGCCTGTTGAACAAAGAGCGCATTCCGCATGCGGTGCAGGGCGAGGAGATTCTGATCTTCGGAAACGACGCCGAGCAGTTCGCGGAACTGTTCCATGTGGAGGCACGCCGGCCGATGATGCGCGGCTTGCTGAACGCGGGCGAGGCGGACGGCATGCTGGTAATCCGGCAGATCATTACGCGCCTGCTGGGCCGTGCCCGTAAGCCGGGGCAGACACTTTATTTCAGCGTGCCGGCTCCGGCGTTTGGTGTGAACGACGACAAATTCACGTTTCACGAGACCACGCTGCGGGAAGCGCTGCGCGAGCTGGGCTATGAACCGAAGAGCATCAGCGAAGGCCTGGCGGTAGTATACGGCGAGCTCGGCGATTCCAACTTCACCGGCATCGGGGTCAGTTGCGGCGGCGGCATGTGCAACGTCTGCCTGGCCTACCTTTCGTGAGTATCTATTTTACACAGGAGACAATTTTACACCACAATGGGTAGTGGCGTGACAGGCCGGAGCAAAAGCGAGAAGATAGAAGGAGATGGAAGGACGAACCGAGATCGACGGCGCTACTGAGGCTTTGGCGGTTCTCTTTGAAAAATGGTGCGAGCAAGCTGCACGGCGGCCCTCGCTTCACGATCTACTTCTTGGGTCATTTCGGCGATCTCTAATTCTGTCAGGTACCCCTTTTTCAGAAGAAGCTTTTCAAGCGATCGAACGTTCAATCCCATCTTCACGATAGATTCGTTCAGATCCAGCAGGAGATCGTGGATCTGCTCTTCAGTGAGAGGAATGCGCTTACCTTTGGACATGCCGGGATTCTATCACCGAAGCCTTTCGTGATAGCATTGAGCCGCCCGAGAAAGGAAAGCCACATGCTTAAGCGCGGAGCGATCTGGAGCCTAGGCACCCTCGTAATCGGCACTGTGTTGATCGTGGGGCTGGTGTACGCCGGCGTTCTGCCCGTAGCTGCCGTTGGCAAGATGGCCGAAGCCCTGGTTTATTTCTGTCTGGCAATCTTCGGCGTGTTTTGGACCATCCACGCTGCGCGGAAAAGCCAGTCGCACTGAGTGCCCGTGATGATATTCTGTAAGCGGAGGGCGGGGGGATCGGACCCCAATGCCCGTTCAGACATTTGCGGTTTATAAGACCGCTCCTCGCAACCAGCGAGACGCCCTCCGGTAATGTGGTGCCAACCTAGGCCCGATCCGTCAGCCCTGAGAAAGCTGAACCGGATCGGGCCTCGCGAATTACTGCCCCGCAACGCCGGTCAGCTCGCGTTGCAGGGATGATCTTCTTATCATCTGCGCGTCTTCCTGCTTCCAGTTAAACCCGTCTCCGAGTCCCATGCAATTAGAAAAGTGTGAAACAAATTTTCCGTATTCCTTTGTCCGCAAAAGGGAAATACGCTAACACAAAGCCTCTTTCCGATAACCGGAAAAAGCCTTTGCTACGAGATTCTTCCGACAATCGGAAGCATACTTTGCTACGAGATTCTTCCGGTTATCGGAGCGATGGGCCACGCTGTCTTACGTCCGGTTCACGGATGCCGGTCGCAGCAAATATTTGGTCAACTTGCTTGCGGATTGTGTCTGGGCCGTATCGGTCGCTCGCCATGTTTTTGTATGGCAGATTAAAGCAGTACCTTTTCGCAGCCCATTCGAAACGCAAATTGACTGGCGCGCCACTTTTTGGCTTCTCGATCTTGGTGAGAACGCCGTTGGCGACATCGCGCTTTATTCTGGCCGAGGTCTCTTTTAGGAAGCGACTGCAATGACGGCGAAACGAGGATTCCGCCGCTCTGCGCCATTTCGTCATCTCTGCCTGAAGGAGGTCAAACGGAGGCGGAGTAAAGCTAGGAACGGCTATGTTGTAGCCCCCCTTAGCCGCCAGAACGAGCTCCCCGAAATCTGGCCAAAGCTCGCTTGGTATGCGCAGTCTCTCGCACGCTTGAAGGAACCGAACTCGCAACCAATCACGGGTGCCTGCTTTCAGCATCTCAGTCGGATAATAACGGTATTCAGGAACTTCGTAATCGAGGAGAAGGCCTTCGGACGACAGGCGAGCTGGCAAGTTTTCCCCCTTGCGCCTAGCTGAACGCAAGGGCTACGATGAGGTTGTCTCTAGGTCTCATCGAGAAGCCCCGGCCTCAGCGCCGGGCTTTTCGTTTAAAGAATCATTTTAGCGGGGAGACGCGATGATCGGCAGTGTGAAGGTTCCGAAAGAACAGTTCGACGCAGCCCTGCGGCAGATGCTCCAAACGCCACCGCTGCCCCTGACCGAAATAAAAGGCACTCGCCCGCCAGCTAAAAAGGCACATCCGGGTCATCGGAAGAAGGCGAAGCCGGTTCGCTGACTTTCCCGATGAGCGTTTTGTATTGCAGCGCCTTCCCTATCAGTAGAGCCATCACAACAAGCGTGAAAATGTCCTGCGACTCCCGGTTGTTCCAGCGGAACTGAAATTCGTCCAGGTACCGTTGCAAGTGCTTTATTGAGACCTGATGGAATGAGCCTATCAGGCCGCGCTTGAAGAGGCCCCAGTAGCCGTCAATCGTGCCCGTGTGAACGTCGCCGCGCACCCATTCCTTTTCCGAGTGGTTGACTATTTCGTGGTGCTGGATGTTCTTCGGCATGCGCTTGTACATCGCGCTTTCGTCCGTGTAAACCTTGGCCTCTATCGAGATGTTATCGCGCAGCTTTTTGATGATGTGGAAGCGGTTCACGTGAGGAAGGTGCCAGGTCCGAACCTTACCGCCGCGCTCGACAATACCGAACACGGGTTCCTTGTCCCAACGCTCTCGCTGGCGTCGCTTGTCGTACTTGCCGCCGATGTAGGTTTCGTCGGCTTCAACCTCGCCCGTGAATCGAGCAGTAGGCACGCCCTGTAAGCCCATCGCTTCTCGAATGCGATGGCCGAGGTACCAAGCGGTCTGATACGAGACATCGAGGTCACGTTGCATCTGCTTCGCCGGAAGTCCCTTTTTTGCATTGACCATGAGCGCCACCGCGAGCAGCCATTTTTCGAGCGGCAGGTGTGTGTCGTGAAAGATCGTGCCGGTTGTCGCGGTGAACTGATGCTTACAGGTTGGCTCCAAACACTCGTACAAATAGCGCAGCGGGCCGGGCTTAACGGCACCCGTCTTGCGATCTTTACGGTTTGTGCGCGAGGAGTACTTGGAGATGCGGTTTCCGCCGCACATTAGGCAGCGCACGCCATCCGGCCAACGCAGGTGTTCCAGGTAATCCAGCGCGGCTTCTTCGCTGGAAAACCGTTTGGCGGCATCTATGATGTTCATGACTAGATGTAGTATGCAGCTTTCCCGCTCCTGTGTCAACTAGATAATCACTCTACCTTTCGGTTCCGGTGATCAGTTTCAGCGTGGCCAAGGGCGGCGACTACATCGATTCAAGCGCGGCGGCGGCGATTCGAGACCTCGGCACCAGCGTACGGGTCGAAAAGGAACATGGGTTCCGCTTCAACGGTTTCTTCGAGAACAAGATCTATCATGCGCTGAGCGTATATTACGACGACGTGATCCAGACGTTGGTGAAATCGATGCGCGACGCCTTTTCCAATGCGGCGCAACTGCCCAAGCTCAAGCAGCCGGTGCCGCTGGTATTGAGCGGCGGGACGGCGATGCCACCGGGCTTCCAGGAACGTTTCGAGAAAGCGTTGCGCGCGAGCGAATTTCCCATCGCACTATCGGAAATCCGGACGGCCTCGGAGCCGCTGCATTCCGCGGCCAAAGGCACACTGGTAGCGGCACTCTGCGAGATGTAACCGGGACGTTTGGCTAACGCTGGCCGCCCGGATCCGTGGGGACAGGCGCAGGCGGCGTGATGGGAACAGGGGCCGGAGTCTCCGGCATCGCAGCCGGTGGAGCAGGTACCGGACTCGGCGCTACGGGCGCAGTACGAGCCGGCGCTACGGCGGGCGCGTCTCCGTGTTTAGCGCCGAGGCCCAGAGCCATGAGCGAGAGCGAATTCAATTTCCCCGTCGCTTCCAGGCTCTGATCCTGCTGGAACCGCCGCAGGGCGTCGGTGGATTCGGCATCCCACACCCCGCTCGGGTCCTTCTTCAAATAGCCACGCTCGGCCAGAGCGGATTGAATCTCCTTGTAACGGTCGGGCGTTGGCGCCAGTTGCCGGGAGCGCCAGGTTTGCGCACTCTTGGAGCGCGATCCCTTGCCGCGCTTCGCGGAGGCCTTCGAACTGCTGCCCTTCTTGGCAACCGTTTTGCCACTCTTAGCAGCCGTTTTGCCGCGGCGGGAAGATTTGCGCGTTGTTTTTGACTTTGTGGTTTTCTTGGTGGGAGCAGCGCTGGATTTCTTCGGCGCCGCGGTATCGGCCGCGCCGTACGAGAGCGTAGTTGCCAGCGCCAGAAGTGCCGCGATTCGCAAAATCAAATCCCCCTGCAGACAAAATGAAAGGGGCAGGCCGCAAAGCCTGCCCCGAGAGACACTGCGTGTTACTGCGCGTTAGCCGGGAGTGTACCCGACGGGAACTGCTGTACCCATTGCGGATTCTGACCGCGGCCGGTGGCGCGCATCACCTGAAACGCCACGGCTTGGCCGGGTTTGAGCGTGCTTTCAATCCGCGCCAGCTCCTCGTTGGAAGCGACCGGATGCCCGTTGATGCTGGTGATGATGTCATTGGGCTGCAGCCCACAATCTTCGGCGAACGAATCCGGATCGACTTGGCTGACCAGGACACCGGCCGGGCCTTTATACCCCAGATTCTGCCGCAGAGAGTCGTTCAGGTTCTGGATGCGCATGCCGAACTTCACTTGGGTTCCCTCGCCAGGTTCGGAGGGCTCACTGCGCTGCCCAGACATGCGGTCGGCGAATACTTTGTTCCGGTCGCCGATGACCACGTTGCAATTCTCCGTCTTGCCGTTGCGCAAGACCGTGATCTTCATGGTCTCGCCGATGGACGCGTCAGCCACATGATCCATCAGCTCCTGGCCGCGTGTGACCGGCTTTCCATCGAGCGCGGTGATGATGTCGCCCACCTGGACGCCGCCCTTCTCCGCAGGCCCGCCCGGCGTCACTTGCTGCACAAAGATGCCACGCGAACCACCATAAGCCTTCACTAATTCGTAGTTTTTGTCGTCGATAGCGTTGAACTGGATCCCAATCGAACCACGGGTGACTTTGCCGGTCTTGATGATCTGGTTATAAATCTTGACCGCCGTATTGATGGGGAGCGCGAAACCGATTCCCTGATACCCGCCGCTGCGGCTGGCGATCATGGTGTTGATGCCGACGACCTCACCGTTGATGTTGAGCAGCGGCCCGCCGCTATTGCCCGGGTTGATGGCGGCGTCGGTTTGAAGGAAGTGCTGGAATCCGGTATTCAATTGATCCTCACCGGGAAGATCGCGCGATTTGGCGCTGATGATGCCCGCCGTAACGGTCTCATCGAAATCGAACGGAGAGCCGATCGCTACCGCCCAGTCGCCGACTTGCACGGCGTCGGAATTGCCGATCTTCGCGGCCACCAGATTGGTGCGGTCCACTTTCAGCACGGCCACATCAGTGGCTGAATCGGTGCCAATGACTTTGGCTTCATATTCGGTCGGATCGTTGTTGAACTTGACCTTGACGCGCGTGGCTTTCTCAACCACGTGATTGTTGGTCAGGATGTAACCGTTCTTATCCACGACGACGCCGGAACCCAGGGCGTAACTCTTGCGTGCGCCCTGCTCCTGCTGCGGTCCGCCGCCGAACGGGCTGCCGAAGAAGCGCTGGAAGAAGTCCTGCATCCCGTTGTCATCGTCTTCTTCGTCGGGGTCCTGCTGTTGCTGCCGCTTATGCATCTGCTGCTGAGAGTGCGGCTTAGGCGCGTACTCACTGGAAATGTGTACTACCGACGGCTCCAACTGCTTCGCCAATTGCGAAAATGCATTGGATAGCTGCGCCGGATTCGGCGGGATCACGAGAGGCGTCGCCCCTGGAGCCACGGCTTGCTCTTTTGCGGCCTTAACCCCGGTCGACACCAGTGTGCCGATCACGACGCCAATCGACAAAGTGAACAGAATCAGGCTGAAGGACAGAAGCTTCTGCCTTCGGATCTTGTCAAAGAAACTCATGTGTTTGGAACTCCTCAAGAGCCGCAATTGTTCTTATTATAACTCGGAATTTGCGCCTCCACTTGATAGATGTTCTGTGGAATGAACACGTTTCAGTTCCACAGTTAAGATTCCACAAAGAATCAACCCGGCCCCCACAACGGCCCTCCGGGAAAGGACTTCGCCCAACAGCATAAACGAGGTCAGCCACGCGATCACCGGCTCGAGCGCATAAATCAAGGCAGTGCGCATAGGCGTTGTGTGCTGTTGCGCCCAAGCCTGCACCGTGAACGCCAGCGCCGTGGCCAACAGCCCGGTGAGGCCCAGAGCGGCCAGCACAACCGGGCTCGGATGTATCACGGGCGTTTCGACCCACCAGAAAGTTGTCAGACCGAGCACCGCCGCCACCACCACCTGCATGAGCGACAACGACTCAAAGCCGATCCGCCCGGAGTAGTGCCCCACGGCAATGATGTGCGCCGCGAAAGCGACAGCGCAGAGCAATGTCAGCCAATCTCCTCGTCCGATGGTCAACGTATCACCCTGAAGCGTCATCAGCCCCATGCCAGCGGTGGCGCATAGCGCACCGGCCAACTCAAAAAACCGCGGCCTACTCAAATAGACGAGGCACGTGAGCAAAGGTACCAAGGGGATGGCGAGACCGGTGATGAACGCGGACTTGGATGCGGTGGTGAATTGCAGGCCCACGGTTTGGAACAGGTAGCCGGCAAAAAGGCAGCCTCCGGCGATGAGGCCGCCGCGCGTGGGGCGGAAGCGCGCGCGCCCGCGGAACAAAAGCGCCAGGGCCACGGAGGCAATGCCGAAGCGGATGGTGAGAAACAGGATGGGCGAGATGTTTTTCAGCGCCGCCTGCACCAGCACAAACGTCGAGCCCCAGATGAGCGTATTGCCGGCTAGCGCGGCATCGGCACGCCAGGTGCGTGCTTGCGCGCGAACTCCTGCTCCACAGGGAAGAAGAATGCCCTCGCCCTCAGGCGTCATTCGGCGTTTCGTGGGCCGCGCAGCAGAAGACTGAGCGTCAGGAAAATGCGTTTCAGCCCGAGGTCACGGCCCTCGGGGTTGTACCATTCTTTGGCGGTGTGGGCGCCGCCGCCCAGCCCCCCGGTGCCGATCGAAATGGCGGGAATGCCGAGCGACAGCGGGATATTGGCGTCGGTGGAAGAGCAATCGAGACGCGAGCGGATGCCCAGGTACGCATCCACGGCCCGGATATAACTCAAGACCGGGGTCTGCTGGTCCAGCTCCCCCGCGGGACGCGAGCCGATTTCCTTGATTTTCGCCGTCACTTTGCCGCCGGTCGCGCGCTGGTTTTCCTGCTCCTGCGCCCGCTCCACGGCGGAGTTCAACAGCGCGACCAGCTCATCCATCTTTTCATTGCTTTCGGAACGGATGTCGACCTTGGCACGGGCCAGCGCGGGAATGGAGTTGATGCTGGTGCCACCGTCGATGAGGCCGACATTCAGTGACGCGCGCGGCAATCCGTTCACCTTGGCCTCGGAAAAAAGCGCGACCGCGCGGCTCAGCGCGTGGACCGGATTGCCAACGCCGTAGTCGCTCCAACTGTGGCCGCCCGGGCCGGTGATGGTGACTTCGAAGCGGCGGCTGCCGAGCGCGCGCGTGGTGATGTGTTCGGTGGAAGCGCCATCCAGAACGAGAAAAGCTGCGACCTCGCGAGCCAGATCGGACTTGCACAGCCAGCGCATACCGGTGAGGTTGCCTTCACCCTCCTCGCCGATATTGCCGATGAGCACCGGCTCGGCGTGAACATCCTCGATTTCGGGCGACGCCTTCATGGCGCGTGCGATGGCGAGCAGCGCGGCGAGACCGGCGCCGTTGTCGGAAACACCGGGGCCGTGGAGGTTGCCATCCGGCCCGACCGTGATGTCTTCCTTGGTGCGTGGCGCGAGGACCGTATCCAGATGCGCGGTGACCGCGATGTACGGGCCGCGCGGCTTTTCGTTGGCAAACGCCACGACATTGCCGGCGCGGTCAATCTGCGCTTTCCATCCAAAGCCGCGAAGCTGGGCGGCCATCCACTCGGCGCGCTGCTGTTCAAGGAAGGTGGCGGCGGGGATGCGGCAGAGCTCGAGCTGAATTTCGTTGATCCACTGCTTCTCCCGCGTGAACCATTGCAGACACTCCCGCACACCGCGCAGTTGCGCAACCCCTGCGACGGGAACCAACGTGGGCGCGAGATTGGCCGCCATTGATTCGAGTGTACCGCAGGGGTGTGAAGGGACCGGGTGTGCGCGCGAGGAACGCGCCCAGCGCGATCCGGTAAAATGTGGCGACGGAGAGGATCGCTACAAGATCCACGAGTCCCATTCCCAAAAACTAGGCGACTACTTGCGGGGAATCCACCTCGTCGAGCCCGTTTTGCGGGGTCTAGTCTACGAGATGGCGATTCCTGGACAGATACGAGAAGAGTTTATCGAAAACGCCTCGGCCCGGAGCGCACGTCTTCGCCTCGACTCTCGTGTGCCGAGTCGTTTCCGATCAAGGCTAGCGACTTCTCGTCCAAGTTCGGTCTCCAGAAATCTTTCGTCCAACACAACTCGATGAACAGGAGCTCGCTGTGGTGCGGCGGGGCTCTCCGGAGGAACTTGAGGGCCAGGCACATATCGGCGAGAGAAAGCTGATCATCGAAATAGAAATAGAATAATGGTGTGAAATCAATGGCCGAAACCACAATATGCCCGCTACCTCGGGTTTTGGCTGCGACTGTATTCCTCTGCCTGATCGTGGCTGCCGGTTTCCAAACTATGCAATCCGGAGCTTTGGAGCTGACGATCGTAGATGGCGACAGTGGGTTGCCGACACCGGCTCGCATTGAACTGCTGGACAACGATGCCAAAGGGTATATAGCCGACGACGCTCTACTTACCGGCGGCGATTGCAGCCGCTGCAGTGGTCTTCGCGAGTGTCCCGAGCTTTCGCAGGCGATTCTGGAAAAACTCCCTATTCGCCAGTCGAAGACCATCACGAACTACACCGGAACAAACCAGTTTTATAGTACCGGAAAATCCAGGTTTGCTTCGTTGCCCGCGGGCTCGTACTTATTGCACGCTTACAAGGGATTCGAATTCAATGTCGCGGAACGACGCTTTCGGATCGGGCCCGGGGAGGCCCTTAAGGTCACCGTGCCGCTCTCACGCTGGATCAACATGGAGCAGCAAGGTTGGTACAGCGCGGATGATCACTTGCACATCCCCCGGCCGGTGACCGCACTCAACCCGTCACTCTCCAAATGGATGCAGGCCGAAGATGTGCGGGTTGCGAATTTGCTTCAACTCGGAGAGTCGACGGAATTCCGGAGTTCACCGCAGTACGCGTTTGGCAAACAGAGTTGGTATCGCGAGGGCGACTATCTGTTGGCGACTGGGCAGGAGAATCCCCGTACTGACTTTCGCGGCCACGGGATCATTTTAGGGGCAAACTCGGCGGTGAATTTTCCCTCTGCTTACCTGATCTACAGCAAGTTTTGGGAAGAAGCGAAGCGGCAGGGCGCTTTAAACGGGTACGCACACTTGGGCGTGGCAGTGGGCGCGACCTACGGACTGGCGATCGACTTGCCCTCCGGTCTTTTGGACTTTTTGGAGGTCTTACAGTTTAACTTCGGCGAGCAGTGGTGGGCATGGTACGAAATCCTGAATACGGGTTTTCGGCTGGCCCCAACGGCGGGTACTGATTATCCTTGCCTGCCCTCGTACCCGGGGGCCGAGCGTTTCTATACGAGGGTAGAGGGGCCCCTGACCTACGCGGCCTGGCTGGCTGGTGTGCGGCATGGAAGAACGTTCGTCAGCAACGGGCCGATGCTCGATTTCCGGGTCGCAGGCAAAGATATGGGTGACGAGGTCCTATTCGATAAGCCGACCACGGTTACCGTCGAAGGGCGCATCCGCTTTGATCCGTCACGAGACAGCATTCACGCCTTGGAACTGGTTGAGAAAGGCGAGATCATCCGCAGCTTTCCGCGGTTGAACAATTCGGCTGAAATCAGCTTCCGGGTTCCTTACGAAGTGAAGAGTAGCTCCTGGTTGGCAGTCCGCGCTAGAGGCCAAAAACTGCGCGAAGCTCCTCCGTTTCGTTTATCGCTCGCTCATTCCGCACCGGTTTACGTGACACTAAGGGGCGCGCCGTCGCTTTCACAGCAGCCATTGGCCAAGACAATGGCTCGCATCTGGCTTGCCCGGCTGGCGGATTTCGAGGCGCGTCTGGCGGAAGACAAGGTCCAGTACATGCTCTCGCCGTCTGGCCCGGAGACGACTGAGGCCGTAATTCGGAGAGACCGAACCGCCCTTCTACGGGAAATTGAGGTTGCGAGAGCAAAATACCTGGACCTAGCGGACCGATAGTGAACTCATTCGAGCGATCTACACGCTTCGCGGACTTCACCGCGGTAGTCTGATCGTGAGAACCATTTTCTCCAACGCGCCCTGGCGAGTCGAGTACAGAGTGGGTCCGCTTGGCCAGGACGGTACTCAAGATCGTGACCGAACTAGCGAAGGGCATGCGGGATGCGAACGGTCCACTTGGACAGGGCGTGGCTATGCTTGTTCCCGGCAGTATTGGCCTGTTCTTGTCCCTTGGTCCGGAGTACTTTTGCGACAAGTGGTCGTTGAATGGCTGGGGACTGGGCGCTGGGGAAGTCCCCGAGGACTTCACTTGGCCGTGTAACGCGCATTTCGTTCATATGGGCGGCAACACGTAGTATAGGTCCCCCGTAACGTGGCTCCAATCGCATCACGTCTGCACCTTCAGCGGCGATCTTGGCAGGTCTTTCTCGAGGAGCTCGGGGCGCCTAAGCCACACGCGGACAGCCGCCGCCCCACACTCTCACTTCACCTTCAGCACCACCACGGTTTGATCGTCGAACAGCTCGGGGTTGAAGCGGTCAAGGTCGGCAAAGATGGCGTCGAGCAACTGTTGCGCTGATTTCTTGGAATTGGCGCGGACCATATTCCCAAGCCGCCCACGGCCGTACTCTTGGCCTGCCGGGTTCATGTGATCGCTAATACCGTCGGAGTGGAGAATGACCACGTCGCCGGTCTGCGCCTGGAACGAGATTTCTTCGTATTCGCGATCGGGCAGTAGGCCGAGCGGCACGCCCTCCACGCGCAACTTGATGATCTCGCCCGCGCGGCAGATCATCGGGGGCAGACTGCCCGCGTTGGCCATTTCGAAAAGACGCGTGTCGGGATGCCAGAGCAATACCAGCAACGTGACGTAGCGGGCTTCCACCTTGCGGGACACAAGCGCGTCGTTGAGGGCCTTCATTAGAGCGGCGGGACTGCGGCGCCTCCGCACGGCCGTCCGCAGCAAGCCGGACATGAGCGAACCGTACAACGCAGCAGCGGCGCCCTTGCCGCTGACGTCGCCGAAGGCGACCGTGGCGTGGTCGTTGTCGTGCTCCGAAAAGTCGTAGATATCCCCGCTGATTTCGCGCGCCGGGCGCAGGCCGATGGCCACTTCGAGATTCACCAGGTCCGGCGCCTCGGTGGGCAACAGCCAGGTTTGCAGCTCGCGCGCGGCCTTCAGATCCTCTTCCATGCGCCGCTGACGCTGCGCCACTTCCTCGTAGAGCCGGGCATTTTCCACGGACGTGGCGATTTGCGGCGCGAGCAGCGAGAGCGTGCGAACGTGATCTTCGGAGAAATAGGCCACGCGGTCGCTTTCCAGGTCCATGACGCCCACGACGCGATCGTGCACAATGAGCGGAATGGCCACTTCCGAACGCATGTCCGGATGCGAGGCAATGTAGCGGGGGTCGACTGAGGTATCGTCGACGATGACCGGCTCGCGGGACTCCGCCGCGGCACCCGTGAGACCCTTGCCGAGTGGAACGTTGTCGATTCTCACGCGCTTGTCGTGCCGCACGCTCACCCGATGCCGCAGCACTCTATGCTGTTCGTCCACGAGCAGGATGCTGAAGGCGTCATAGTTGATCAGGCCGCGCACGGTCTCGGCGATTTTGCCGAGCAGCTCATCCAGCTCCAGAATCGAGGCGAACTCCTGCGAGATGCGGGAGAGCGTTCGCAAAGTCCGGTTCTGGCGCTCCACGCGGCGGTAGAGCCGGGCGTTGTCGATGGACGCCGCGACCCGCGAGGCGATCAGGCGCAGCAGCGCGCGGTCGTATTCGGTATATGCGTTCTCGCGCGTGGACTGCACGTCGATGACGCCCACCAGGAGGTTGCGCGTCAGCATAGGGACCGCCAACTCGCTTCGGACGGCGTCGAGGGCGTTCAGGTAGCGCCGGTCCGCGTGGACATTGCCAACCAGGATGGGCTCGCGCTGCGCGGCCGCGGCGCCGGTAATTCCCTCCCCCAAGCGGATCGCGAGGCTGCGAATGACCTCCTCCCGATGCCCCACGGCGTACCGGATGCGGAGATTCTGACGCCTTTCGCTGTAGAGCAGGATGGCGAACAATTCGTAGGGGATGACCTTCTTGACGATGGACGCGACGTTCGAGAGCAGCTCGTCCAGGTCGAGTGTGTTACTGGTGGCGGAGGTGACCTCGAGCAGGAAGTCGAGCAACTCGGAGCGCTCGCGGAACCGCACGGCGGATTTTCGCGTGGTCTGCATGAATTCTTCCGGATATGCCGCTGACTTACGTCCGGCCTGGATCGAAATGCAATCCAAACCGTCGTACAATTCGTAGGGACCATTGTAATGGAGAAATGGAAATCCCGCAGTCTGTGGACGGCAATGGCCCTGCTGACGGTTTCGCGTTTGCAAGCTTCTCCTCCAGGAACCGTGGTGCGCCGGGATTACCTCTCGCAGCTTCTCAACCGGCATGAGATTCCGGTGAGCATGGTTTTGCTCGGCCTCGCCGTCGCGTTCAGCTTGGGAGCCATTCACGCGCTGTCTCCCGGCCATGGGAAAACCATTGTCGCGGCTTATCTGGTGGGCGCGCGCGGCACCGTAAAGCATGCGATTTTCCTCGGCGGGATGGTTACGTTCACCCACACCATTAGCGTCTTCTTCCTCGGTTTCACAACCCTGTTCCTTTCCCAATACGTGCTTCCGGAAAAGATCTACCCGGTGCTGGGCGCGATTTCCGGCCTATCGATCGTCTGGATTGGCGGCATGCTGCTCATCCATCGCGCGCAGCACCTTCGCGGTCACAGCCACATCCACGGGCCGCATGGCCACACCCACGCGCCAGAGGGCGAAGTCAACCTCGGAAGCTTGATAGCGTTAGGTGCCAGCGGCGGTCTGGTGCCCTGCCCTTCGGCGCTGGTGCTGCTGCTTAGTTCGATTGCATTAGGCCGCGTGGGGCTGGGCCTGGTGCTGCTCGTGAGCTTCAGCGCCGGCCTGGCGGCCGTGCTGATGGCCATCGGCGTCGCGGTCCTCTACGCGAAGCACTGGTTGCCGGACGGCCAAACGGCAGCCCGCCATCCGGCGTTCCGCTTGATCCCGGTTCTTTCCGCCGCAGTCATTGTGTGCATCGGCCTGGTGCTGACCGGTGTTTCGCTCGGCGTGATCCGGCCCGACCGCGTCTTGGGCCTCACATAAACTCGAACGACTTAATCGATACCCACGACCTCGCCACTCAAGGACGGGATGGTGTAAAGCACGTATCCAGCCGTGTTTGCGTTTGTGATGGCGACACCGAGAACCAGGGGGACAAACTGCTGCCCGTTACTCGGTATGCGGAACGACCCGTAGAAATCCGACGGCAGATTGGGCAGCTTGTCGATTGCATTAAAGGAAATGTGTCCATTGGGAGCGACCGTAATGTCGGCGCTATCCACCATAATCCCCGTGCCCCCATCGTAAGCCTCGACGGTAAGTTGCAGTGTGTTAAGGACAGACGGGTTGTAAAACGCGAATGCAGTGGATTGGTTACCCCCGTCGACGAGGAACGCCGTGGTGGTATTTACCGCCGGCACCCCAATGCCAGTGATCCGATCACCTTCAGTGGTGGTGTACCAATACGTAACTCCCCCAATGACGAAAGAACTGCAATTCAACTCAGCCCCACCACTCAGCGGGGTCGAACTGCCGTCGCCGAGGCCGCTTGTCGAAAAGGTAGCCGTTTGTCCGAACGGAACAGTGAACGTGTAGCTGCTCTGTGGGGGATTCGTTGCCGCCACCTTCGCGCGGGCGCGAAACGATGCCACCGATCCCGCGCGCGACGTAGCGTACACCAGATTGAGCAGATTGCCCGTGTCGTTGAACGTGCTGAACGTACAAGAGGCGGTGCCGCTGGTCGCAGGGTTGTAAACCGATATCTGGGAAAAGAATCCACCTCCGTCGGCTATATGGGCGATGTATAGATCAACCTGAGCGCTTAACCGCGGCGCTCCGCCCAGAAGAGATGCGAGGCATGCAACAAACGTAATGTGAAACCGTACTGTCATGGGGGTCCTCCTTGCCCTTGGGATGGGGGATATCATAAGGATTTTCTTGGTAGTGCGCAATCCGGTAGTGTGTTAAATCTGACACAGCGCACCAGCCAGCGCTCTGTTGGAAGACTCTGATACGATGACACCGTAGAACAGGCATTCGCGCCTGCCTCACCAATGGAGCGTATCGGCCGGTATCAGATCATCAAGGAACTGGGTCGCGGCGCCATGGGCGTGGTGTACCTGGCCGTGGACCCGACCATTGGCCGTAACGTAGCCATCAAGACCATCCGGCTGGGAGAGGTTACCGATCCCGAGGAGCGCGCCAAGCTGCGGGAACGCCTCTTTCGCGAGGCGCGGTCGGCAGGCATTCTTTCCCACCCGGGCATCGTCACCATCTACGACATGGAAGAACACGACGACGTGGCCTTCATCGCCATGGAGTTCGTAGATGGGCCCACGCTCGATCAGCTCCTTTCCACACGCGAGGCCATCCCCCCCGCCCGGATGATGAGCATTCTGCGGCAGACCGCGGCCGCGCTCGATTACGCGCACGCCAAGAGCATCGTGCATCGCGACATCAAGCCGGCGAACATCATGATCGCCTCCGATGGCGCCGTGAAAATCACGGATTTCGGCATCGCCAAAGTCACCACCTCGCAGCAATACACACAAACGGGCACGATCCTGGGTACGCCCAACTACATGTCGCCCGAACAGGTGCAAGGGCTGGCAGTGGCCGGGCGCGCGGACCAGTTTTCGCTGGCCGTGATCGCATTCGAGATGCTGACCGGCGACCGCCCGTTTACCGGAGAACATCTCACCACGGTGGTCTACAAGATCGTCGCCGAGGAACCGCCGCCAGTCCAGCGTTTGAATCCGACGCTCGGACAGCAGATAGACACTGTGTTGCGTCGCGGGCTGACCAAGAAGCCGGAAGGCCGTTACCCTTCGTGCATCGAGTTCGTGAACAGCCTGGATGCCGCCTGCGCAAACACGCAGGGCTGGAAAAACCTGCCGCGCGGCGGCAGCATGAGCCTGCCTACGGTGATGAGCGAGGCGCCCACACGCAGCACGATGTTCAGCTCCGGGGCGACCACCGAAGAAGTTCTCGCACGGCGCCGAAGCCGTTGGAAATGGGTGTTGCCTTTCGCCGCGGCGCTGGTGGTGGCTCTGGGCCTGATCGGATTGATCGCTTGGCAATTCGGCACGGATTTGGGGACCAGCCGCCCGGTACCGCCACCGGCGGCGCAGACCGCTTCGAATCCGCCTCCCACTGAAACGGCGCCCGCCCCGGTGGTGGAGGAAAAGAAACCAAGCCCAATGGAACCTGCCCCGGCCGCAAATCCGACAAGCGAGCCGCCGGTCAGTGCGAAACAGGAAACACCGCCGGAAAGCGACGGCCAGAATGCAAAACAACCGGCCGAAGCCGCCGACACCGCGCCGGAACAGCCGCAACCCGAGCGTCCCAAACCGGAGCGGCCCAAGTTGAAGCCCCGGCCCCCCACGGGGCCGCAGGACGTTTTCGTGACCAGTGACCCGCCTGGCGCCACCGCCATGTTGGACAACAATCCGTCGGTATCCTGCAAAACGCCATGCATTCTCAGCGTGATGCCGGGCGTGCACGCGATATCCTTCAACCAATCCGGTTATCAGCAGGAGAGTCGCGAGGTTCGCATCATCGACAGCCCGTACGAAGTGCCATTAGTGAGGCTTCGTGCGCACGGAGGCACTCTCATGGTAGCTTCCGACCCGGTAGGCGCCACGATCTTTCTGAACGATAAGCCAGCAGAGAGAATCACGCCCGCTCAGATTGGCCTGCCGCCTGGCACTTACAATGTGCGAGTGGAAAAGAACGGCCTCAAGAAATCGGAAACTGTCGAGATCCACAATGGCGAAACCAGGTGGTTGAAGATTCTGATGCAATAGAATCGCCCAGACTGCGCTCGTGATACCTTGTCACAGCCAGCGTGAATCGCACATGACCTCGCAGCGATCCATTCTGCAATACATCATCCTCGTGGGTCTCCCGTTGCTCGGCGTGATTGTTGTGCTCGAGCTGGGGAAGAACACTACTGCGCCCCTTCCGATGAGCGGGCCGCAGATAAGCCTCGGCACGAACCCGGCGGCGCCCCTCGCGCCGAACTTAGTGACACTTCTATTGCAGGTGGCGGCAATCGTGATCACCGCTCGGCTCGTCGGCGTTCTGTTCCAACGAATCGGCCAGCCTCAGGTTATGGGAGAAACCGTCGCCGGCATCATGCTCGGGCCATCCTTCTTAGGTTGGGTAGCGCCGGGACTATCACGCGCTCTGTTTCCCGCCGCCAGCTTGAGCTATCTTGGCGCGCTAAGTCAGGTTGGGCTGTTACTGTTCATGTTTCTGGTTGGATTGGAATTCAACTCCACCCGGATTCGCAATCTCGGACGTGCCGTGTTGCTCACCAGCCATGTCAGCATCAGCTTGCCGTTTTTCCTCGGCTCGCTCGCGGCGCTCTTCTTGTATCCCCGGCTATCCGACCGCCACGTCACGTTTCCCGCGTTTGCTCTCTTTCTCGGCGCGGCGATGAGCATCACCGCCTTCCCCGTGTTGGCCCGCATTCTCGCGGAGCGCCGTTTGACGCGCAGTGAACTCGGAGCACTCGCCATCGCCTGCGCCGCGGTCGATGACGTCACCGCGTGGGGCATCCTGGCCTACATCGTTGCTTTCGTGCGCGCCAACCAGCAGTCCAGCCCGCTCTGGACCACGTTCGCCGGAGTCACCGCTTTTGTCCTGCTTATGATCTACGGCGTGCGGCCGCTGTTGCGGCACTTCCACGCTGCATTCCTACGTCACGGGCGTGTCACCGAAACCATGATGGCCGTCCTTCTTCTCTTGTTGCTCTTGTCAGCCGCAATGACCGAGTGGCTAGGCATCCACCTCTTGTTCGGCGCTTTCTTGTTCGGAGCGATCCTCCCCCGGGACGACGGCTTCCTTCGCGGCGTCACCGATAAATTGGAATCCATCACGCTAGTGCTCCTGCTGCCCCTGTTTTTCGCCTTCACCGGCTTGCGCACATCCATCGGCGTGGTTCGCGGCAGAGAGATGTGGCTCTACTGCCTGCTCATCATCGTGATCGCCATCGCAGGAAAGCTGGGCGGCTCCACCATCGCCTCGCGAGCCGCCGGCGTACCCTGGCGCAACGCGCTAGCGCTGGGAATCCTTATGAACACGCGCGGCCTCATGGAACTCGTAATTCTCAACATCGGCCTCGAATTCGGCGTGATCAATCAAGCCTTGTTCTCGATGATGGTGCTCATGGCCCTGGTCACCACCTTCCTCACCACTCCACTACTTGAGATGGTCAATCCGGTTCGCCAAGCTGAGCTGGTGGAGCACTGATACTGAGCCACGCGCGTCAGCAAGTGGTTTTGAACCGAGTAACGAAGGTTCCTGGATTTCCTCGGCGTCTCCGCGCCTCGGCGGTGAAAAACTTGCGTTCGATCTTGCGGTTCGTGCAGACTCACTCACCCACCCGCTTCCCCTCCCATCGAATGTTATGATGACCGACGACAAGGAGGTGACGCCATGCTCACGCGCCGTGGATTTGCGGGAGTTGGTTTCGCGGCTCTCGCGGGCCGCATGTTGCCGGAAGCGGCTTACGCTCAGCGCGCCGCCGTCAAAGGTCCGTTGCCGCCCGGCATGGTTTGGCTGAACGCGAACGAGAATCCTGCGGGACCGCCGCGCTCGTCCGTCGAAGCCATGGCCAAAGTGCTTCCCGAAGGTGGCCGGTATCACTACCAGGAATTCGGCGACTTCTACGCCGCGATTGCGCGGAGCGAGGACCTTGCACCGGAGCAGATCCTGGTCGGCTCCGGGTCGAGCGAGGTGCTGCACGTCGCCGTCGACACCTTCACCTCACCCACGCGCCCATTGATTACAGTCGCACCCACTTTCGAAGGTCCCGTAGAACTTACCAGCAAGGCATTGGGCCGTCCTGTGATCCAGGTCCCGCTCGCCCCTCCATATGCGGCTGACGTGAAAGCGCTCGCCGAGCGCGCCGAGAACGCCGGGGGCGGGTTGATCTACCTCTGCAATCCAAACAATCCCACGTCGTCGATTACTCCCAAGAAAGATATGGCGTGGCTGACCGATAACCTGCCACCCAACACCATCCTGCTCATCGACGAAGCCTACTCCCACTTCGCCGACACACCGGATTTCGAAAGCGCACTCAACTACGTTCGCCAGGGACGCAATGTCGTGGTCACGCGCACGTTTTCGAAGATCTACGGCATGGCGGGGTTGCGTGCGGGGTTCGCCTGCGCCTCGCCGGAGCTGATCGCGAAGATGGCGCCCTTCCGCAATAATGTCATCTCCATCGTGACGGTGCGGGCGGTGCTCGCGGCGCTCGATGAATCCAAAACACTCATTCCGGAGCGCCGCGCGCAGTACATCCGGATTCGCCGCGAGCTCTGTGAATGGCTGCGCGACCGTGGCCTCTCCTACATCGAGCCACAGGCCAACTTCGTCATGATTGACGTGGGACGCGACGCGCACGAGTTTATTTCCGGCATGCCGCCCAAAGGCGTCGCTGTGGGCCGTCCCTTCCCGCCGATGACGAATTACTTGCGTGTAACCATCGGCACAGATTCTGATATGGCTAAATTTCGTGATGTCTTCTGGAGCGTGTACAAAGCATGAGCATACGTTGGGCATTACTACTATTGGCGACTATGAGCGCCGGTGCGGAAACTCGCGCGATCTTTCCGCCGGGGGTGAAGCCTGTGGGACCTTACAGTCCCGGCATCCTCGCCGGCGATTTTCTCTATGTCTCGGGCCAGGGTGCGCGGCACACCGATGGCCAGTTGCCCGCCAGCTTTGAAGAACAGGCCACGCAGTGCCTGGAAAATGTCAAGACTATCGTCGAAGCCGCCGGCCTGACCATGGAGCACGTCGTCTACACGCAGGTTTACCTCGACAACATGGCGAACTTCGATGCCATGAATCGCGTCTACGCGCGCTACTTTCCGGCCAGCCCGCCGGCCCGGGCCACGTTGGGCGTCGCGCACCTGCCGACTGACACGCCCATCGAGATCAGCGCCGTGGCCGTGCTTGACCTGGCGCACAAGAAACCGATCATACCCGCCGGCTATAAGAGCTCCGCGCCGCTGACGCCCGGTATCCAGGCGGGCGACCGGCTCTACATCTCCGGCCAGCAAGGGCGCGATCCCGATACCGGAAAAATCCCCGACGATCCCGGCGATCAGGTTCGTCTCGCTTTCGATCGCTTCCACCAGGTGCTGACCGCGGCGGGCATGGATTATGCCAACGTCGTGTTCGTCAATCCATATTTGACCGCTAAGATGCCGGCGAAGGCCATGAACGACATCTACGCGAGCCATTTTGAATTCGGCAACACGCCCGCTAGAGCTACTATCCACGTCTCCTCGCTGCCGCATGATGCCGGCATCGAGTTCACCGGCGTTGCTATCGGTGATCTTTCCAAGCGCCGCGCCGTACGCCCCAAGAACATGCAGCCCAGCCCGACCGCGAGCCCGTGCGTCTTCGCCGGAGATACGTTTTACTGCTCCGCCAAATCGGCCTTCATTCCCGGCCCGAATCTCGGCATTTACTCCCAGGACGTGGAAACGCAGGTCCGTATGACGATGCGCAATCTGCTGGATGGGCTGGAAGAGGCTGGCCTCAATTTCTCGAACGTCGTCTCGAGTAACGTGTACCTCGACAATCTCGAGGAGTTCGGGAAGATGAACGGCGTCTACGCAAAATACTTCAGCGCGCAGCCACCAACCCGGACCACCGTGGCTCCACTGCCGCCAGTCGAGCGCAAGCGCGACGCCAACGATCACTGGCCGATGATCGAGCAGATTTCGATTATTGCGGTGGCACAGTGACCATGCGGATTCCCGTTCTAGTAATTTTCCTGGCCACCGTCGCATATTCGCAACACGCCGACCTGATTCTGCATCACGGCAAGATCGTCACAGTAGACTCGCAGTTCCACATTGTCGATGCGATCGCTATCCGCGGCGACCGCATCCTCGGCGTCGGCACACGCGAAGAATTAGCGAAGTTCGCCGGCCCGAATACCCAGCAAGTCGATCTGAAAGGTAGGACCGTCCTGCCCGGATTGATGGACGGCCACTCGCACGCCTACGAAGCCTCGTTGTATGAGTTCGATCACGAAGTCCCCGATATGGAGACCATCGCTGACGTACTTCGCTATATCCGGTCACGGGCGGCGGTTTCCAAGCCCGGTGACTGGATTGTACTCACCCAGGTTTTCGTTACCCGCTTGCGCGATCAGCGCTTTCCCACCCGCGCGGAGCTGGATGAGGCGGCGCCGCAAAATCCGGTTTATTTTGGCACTGGTCCCGACGCTTCCGTAAACTCGCTCGCGCTTAAGGCCAGCGGAATCAACAAGGACTTTCAAATCACCGACGGAAAGGCGGGCCGGATTGAGCGCGATGCCACCGGCGAGCCCACCGGCATCCTGCGCAGTTGCGTGCGCCTCGTGAAAATGCAGTCCGCCGAGAAGAAACCCACGGATGCCGATCGCCGCCAGCGCCTCAAGATGATGCTGGCGGACTATAACTCCGTTGGAATCACTAGCCTCTCCGAGCGCGACCTGGGCGACGAAGGCCTTGAAATCTACCGCGGCTTACACCATGCCGGCGAGCTAAACTGCCGCGTGTACGTTATGTATAGCGTCGATGCGCAGATGCCGCTCGATCAGATTGAGGCCCGTATGTTGAAGGCGGCTCGCGACCCTTTGCACGCTTATAACAATATGTTGTGGCTGCGCGGCACGAAGTCGTATATGGATGGCGGCATGCTCACCGGCAGTGCATACATGCTCCAACCGTGGGGCGTCAGCAAAGTCTATTCCATCACCGATCCCACCTACCGCGGCATGCGCTACATCGAAGCCGGGAAACTGTATCAAATGGCGAAGTTTGCGCTGAAAAATGATTTGCAATTCACCACGCATTCGGTGGGTGACGGCGCGGTGCAGGGCATGATCGACGCCTACACGGAGGTCAACAACGACTTTTCGATTCGGTCCGGGCGGCCGTGCATCACCCATGCCAACTTTATGAGCGCTGAGATGATCCGCAAGATAAAGGACTTAGGAATCGTGCTGGACCTTCAACCCGACTGGTTATGGCTGGATGGCGCGACGCTCCAAAAGCAGTTTGGCAACGAGCGAACAACGTACTTTCAACCTTATAAGAGTTTATTTGAAGCCGGAGTCCCGGTGGGCGGGGGTTCCGACCACATGCAGAAAATCGGCAGTTTCCGGTCGATCAATCCCTACAACCCATTTTTGGGGATGTGGATTACGCTGACGAGGCAGCCGCGGTGGACTGATCAGCCGCTGCATCCGGAACAGCGCATCTCACGGGAGCAGGCCATCCGGCTATATACGATCAACAATGCGTACTTGACCTTCGAAGAAAAAGAGAAAGGATCACTCGAAGCCGGCAAGCTGGCCGACCTCATTGTTCTGGACAAGGACATTCTGACTTGCCCGACCGACGAGGTGCGAACGATCCAGGTGGAACAAACGTACCTCGGCGGCAAGGTAGTGTACCAGCGCCACTGAGATCACTTCAGCGCCGCGATCAGCTCTCCGGTCTGGTGCAGCAGATTCCAGCCAGCCTTTTCGACGGCGTATTGCGCATCGTAGAAGGCGATCCATTTTTCGTCCTCGGCGAAGCGCGCCTGCTCTAACTGCTGGAGCGTCGCGCGGCCCTCGTTCATTTGCGTGAGCAGAATGGAAACCTGGTCGCGCGACACTTCGAGGTCGAGCTTTGCCACTTCACGCGCCGTATCGGCTTTGTGCAAGGTCTGGAAGTTCTGCCGGGTCTCCAGAGAGATGCGATTGCGCGTGGCGGTCATCTGAATACGCAGGCGTGCAGCCTCCTCTTCAGCTTGCGCGCGCGCAGCACTCGGCCCCGACCCGGTCAATATGGGGACCGTGATGGACATGCCAATCTCGCCGTTATTGCGCTGAAATTGGCGGAAGTAGTTCGTGTAGTTATTGAACTTCGCGAACAAGCCCCACTGCGCGACCAGATCGATCGTAGGCACGCGAGCGGCCTTTTGGGCGCGAACGTCGAGCCCCTTGGCGATGAGCGCCGATTCCATCCTGCGCAGCTCTTTGCTCGACTCCAATGCGCTTTGAATCGCCGCCTCTTCGCTCGTGGGTGGGGACGGAACGGCCGGCTCCTCCGCCGCCGCGCGAACCTGATCATCCGCGGCGAAGCCCAGCACGATGGCCAGTTCGCGTTCGGCGGCATCTTGATCGTCCGCCAACTGCTCGACGCGTTGGAGCCCCCGCGCAACACTGAGCGCAGCGCGCTTGGATTCGATCGGCAGCTCACGGCCCTCGGCGACACGCGACTCCACGGCCTGCTGTATAATTCGCAAGCTGTCCACCTGCTTGCGAGCGAGGCCGGCGAGGCGTGCCGCCCGCTGCGCGTCGAGGAACATCGCTGTGGTGCGAAGCGCAATTTCATCCCGCTTCGCTTCGGTAGCGATGCCCGCCCCGCGCGTATTCTCGCGCGCAGCTGCCGCCATGTAGCTCTGCTGCCGGTTGAAGATGTCCTCGCGCGCCCGCGCCTGCACAATGGAGGGTGCCGCGCCGTCAATGCTCATTGGGAAGCCGTTGGTGTAAGCGAGGCCGCTACCCGCCCCAATTGTTGGACTGAACGGAGCTTTTGCCAACCGCGCGGACTGCGCCGCCTTCTGTTCGTCCAGTCGCGCCATCGCGATGTCTGGGTTCTGATGCAGTGCGCGCTCGACCGCTTGCCGCAGGCTCAGCGTATGAACCTCAGCTCGGACCCCAACCGCCAAAGACGTCAGCAACAAAAAATGAAAAAGCCTGTGCATGAGGCTATTGTAAAGTCCGCAGGACTCGCTCGGCGGCGCGGACGCCCCTGTACTGGGCTTCTTCGAAGATGGAAAACCCGCTCAAGTCGGAATTGGCGAACAGCAGGTTACCGGAAGGTTCCGCCAAACGCCGGCGATCTTCGGAGGCGAGAAAGCCCGGCACTGGCCGCACCATGGCGTGGCCCAGTCGCAAAATATCGATGTGGGAAACACATTGGCGAATATCGGGATGGGCGCGCTCGAGATCGTGCAGGATCGCTTCTTTCCAGTAGTTCCAATCTTTTTCCAACAGAAGACGGCGGTTCTCCGCGGGCGTGCCTTGCGCCAGAGACCAATAAAACGTCCAGACGGTGCGATCGATGCATGTTCGGAGCGATTGGTGCGTGGCCACGACGTAGCCGAGCGCGGGCGAGTCATAGATGACGTTGTCCCAAGCGGTCTCGACGTCGCGCTCACGCGGCGCACGATCGAGCGTCAGATTCGCAGTCAGCCACGGCGAGTAGACGAAGTTGCGTATGGGCGGCGCGCTTCCACATAAATAGGGCGCCAGAAAGCTGGGCGCTGCAAAGATGACGCGTTCGGCAAGGTAGTCGGTTTCACCGGCGGAAACGCGGAGTTTGCGGCCCTCTGCTGCAATGTGGTGCACCATGGCGCCAGTCCGCACGTAGCGAGCGAGTTTTTCGAGCAACCGCCGCGCAATCCAACCGTTGCCTTCGGGCCATGTGAGCGGACCTTTTTCCTCCGGTTCGCGCGAGGCGAAATAGTGTATTCCGGCCCACGCCGAGGTGTCGTTTGCCAAGGCGCCATAGTCATCCCGGCAGGCGTAGTTGATGTACCAGTTTAGATACGGAGACGTAAAGCGCTCCTGCTTAAGCCACTCCGCGATGGAAAGTTGATCGAGCGGCGATGGTTTTGCGCCCAACTCCATCGGGATGGTGAACTGGCCGGTGGCGCGGAATTCGTTTATGCGGGCGACGAAGCGCGTGAAGTCCTCGCGATCTCGCGGGGTGGCAGCGGTGACCGGTTCGATACCCTCCTGCCAGCGGCCGTGCAGGTACAAGCGCTCCTGAGAAGAAAAGCACAGGTATCGCTCTTCCCAAACGCCATTTCGCAGTACGCTGAGCTCTTCCATCAGCTCGCGCACCAGCACCGCCTTCTTGCCCGGCACGGGAACGTAGTGTGCGGCCCATGGGTACGCGCTGACTTCATTCTCACCCGATCGCGCATTGCCGCCGCCCTGCTGCAACATTTCGAGCAGGACGAAATCGCGGAAGCCGCGTTTATCGAGTCGCCACGCCGCAGACAATCCGGCGATGCCGCCGCCGACGATGACTACGGGAATCCTGATCGTCTGCTTCGCACGCGGGAATGCGGCGCGGTCGCGCAGCAGGTGGCCGAGCTCGTGGCCGTCATCAACGAATCTGCCGGTGACGGTGCGGTCCGTCTTCGGCCAAAGTCCAACGAGGGCAGCGCTCAGGAATTTCTGCGCGTGCCGTTCAATGCGTGATCTCGCGCCAGTCGTGCTCATAGTAACGGACCAGCACCTGATCGTTGAGGCGGTTGGGCTCGGCATCGACGGGTAACATGTCATTGGCAAACTGAAACATTTGCGGGACCAGAGCCACGGAGAGATATCGCAGGTGCTCAGGCAAGCGTTCCGGCGGCTCATACTGGTGCAAACCGGCCAACGCGAAACCCCACTCGCCGAACGACGGCACGTAAAGATGATAGGGATATGTTTTCAGCCCGGCCTGCCTGAGTGTTTCGACAATGCACCAGTAGGATTGCCGCGCAAACAGCGGCGACGTGCTTTGTACGACGGCCAGCCCCTGCGCGCTCAGATGCTTGGCCATCAGCCGGTAGAACGCGGTGGTGTAGAGTTTGCCGAGTGAGTAGTTGGTAGGGTCCGGGAAATCGACCACGATAAAGTCGTAGGAATCGCTCGAGTGATCGAGCCAGACAAACGCGTCGGCATTGATCACGTGCACGCGCGAGTTGGTGAGGGAATGTTGATTGATGGTGACGAGGTACGGATGAGTCGAAAACAGGCGCGTCATGTCGGGATCGAGATCCACGAGAGTGATCGAGTCGACATCCGGATACTTGAGGATCTCGCGCACGGCCAGCCCATCGCCACCACCGAGCACGAGAACGCGGCGCGCGCCTGGGAGCGAAGCCAGACCGGGATGGACCAACGCTTCGTGATAACGGTATTCGTCGCGCGAACTGAACTGGAGATGCGAGCTGAGGAACAGCCGCACGTCATCTTTCCATTTGGTTAGTACGATGCGCTGATAACGCGTGTCGCGCGCGAAAATTACTTCATCGGCGTAAAGATTGTTGTCGGCAACCTGCGTGATTCTTTCCGCGCCCGCCATGCCAGCGCCCAACGCTACGAGCACCACCACGCACGCGACTCGCAACAGACGCCGCCCTCCGAGTTGATCGCGAAACAAGTACGTGGACCAAAGCGCAACACCGGCGTTGATGATGCCGAATAGCAGCGCGGACCGCACCATCCCGAGTTTCGGCACCAGAAGAATCGGAAACAGCAGCGACGCTGCGAGTGCGCCGAGGTAATCGAACGTAAGGACGTGCGCCACAAGCTCTCGAAATTCCAGCCGGTTCTTGAGAATGCGCATGAGCAGCGGGATCTCCAGGCCCACCAGAATGCCGATGGCGATCACGACGGCATAGAGGATGAGCTGGAAACCTTGCGTGTAGGCAAAAGCCAGAAACAACGCGGCTGAAGAGAACCCGCCGACCACGCCCACCATCAACTCGATGGAGACGAACTGCGCCACCAGGCCGCGCACTACGAAGCGGGACAGATAGCTGCCCACGCCCATGGCGAACAGATAACTGCCGATGACGGTGGAAAATTGAAACACGCTGTCGCCCAATAAGTAACTAGCGAGCGTGCCGGCGACGAGTTCGTAGATCAGACCGCAAGCGGCGATGAGTGTGACGGAAACAAAAAGGAGGATGGGCAAATTCTTAATGCACCGCGGCCGCGATGATGATGCACATACCGATCGACATCGCGCCCACCAGAATCGCCAGCGCCGTGTTGTGCTCGTGGACGATTTCGTTCCACAAATGATACGGCGTCATCTTATCGACGATGACGAACGCCACGACAAAAATCAGCAAACCGACGGCGGCAAAAATCACGGCGTTCAAAATGTAAGCGGGGTGGAAATCGTTCATCTCACTTGCCTCCAAAGTAGCGGTAGTAACCCGCGTAATGCGATCGGTACGCGCCGGGATTATCGCGCACAGTCTTGGGAATATTTCTTACTTCATTCACCCGCGTCAGGCTCCAGCCCTGATATTGGGCAAAGGTGGCGCAAGCCAGAACCAGGGCTCCGTAAATTGCGTAAAGTGGATGTCTCATTCGCGCTCCGAAAAATCGCTCTGCGCCCAGCGCTTCCCTTCGAACGACGCCGCGCGCCACGTGAAGAAGATTGGGGGAATCACGAGTAACGCCGCAGCGATGAGAAACAGCCCCACGGAAGGCACGCTGCGTTTGACCTCCAGGGTGTAAAGCATCGAGCGCGCATTCTTGTCCATCTCCGGCTCGACGCGCAAGTAATATTTTCCTGGCGCTACCGACGGCACGATGGCGCTGTCATTCCGGTTGCCTTCGGTCCATGCGCCGTCGTTGTCGCGCCCGGCGTAGTAGCTGACCTCGCGCCCGAAATCATAACCCTGGCCCGTGGCTTCGTTGATCAGCGCGAGATTGAAATACGCCCAGTTGTTTTGTAGGTCGGTCTGAATCGAGACTTCAACGTTCGAGGGATGGCCGGTGACCTCGAATTCATCCGTGACAAATGACGCTTCCCCGCCCGACTGCGGCGCGTAACTGTACTGGCGGTGGAAAACGCTCTCCTGTCCAGCCACCAGGTAGAACACGATTGCCAGCAGAATGGTGGCGGAGAGCAGATTGAGGCAAACGCGCCACATGGAACTGGCTTGGCCCGCGAATGGCGCGGGCTGGTTGGCGAAAATGCCGCTCGCGCGGGACGGCTGGCCTGGCAGATAGAATGCCTGCCAAACCTGCGTGCCGGTCATGTACTCGCCGAGCGACCAGACGGTTTCCTGCTCGGTGATTTCGCACGAGAGAATGCGTGGCACCGCGATGAAGTCCTTGATGCCGTTCTTTTCGCCCACGTGGACGCGCCAGGGGAATTCGCCCAGCACGTACGTTGTGGTGGCGAGTTCGGTGTCGTACAGAACGTAGGTGTGGCCCATGAGCTTCGCGCCGGGCTTCTTGCCGACTTGAATTCGCTCAGGAATCGCGGGAATCGTTTTCACATCGTTCCAGTGGCCGTTGTACTCGGTGAGATAGCGGAAGCCTTTTGTGCGGTTGAACAGCAGATACTCGGCCCAACTATCGGGCAGGCCCTCGACATCTGTAGTTCGCACTTGGAAGCCGATCACTTCGTAATCGTCGCCGTGCAACTTGCCGTGGGTGCCCAGGGGAATCGCGGGGCGGATCGTCTGCTTCGCCTCAAACCTTTCGAGCACCTGCAGGTTGGGATCTTTGGCGTCAAGGATGGACTTGCAGTTGGCGCACACAACGGACAGCGTGTGCCCGACGGCACTGATGGTGAGCGGCGCGCCGCAACCGGGACAGCGCAGGGCGCTTGCCGCCACGTGGCCGGCAGGTTCCGGAGCGTCCTGCGCGCGCAGGTTCTTGAGTTTTAGATCGTCGAACTCGACGGCCTCGCCCACGAATAGGAGCGGCGTGGGCTCGCTGTAATCGATGGTGGCGAAGCGGGCGTCGGCGGTGCGCAGGTCGGCAAAGAGTATGTCGCTCTTATCCCAATACTCAAACGGCAACTCTCCAGCCACGCCGCGGTAATGCGCGCGGGTAACGGCGGTCACCTCGTAGCGGACACCACTCCACTGGAACTGGCGTGCGCGAGCGATCTGATCGGCTGGCGGCGGCGTTTCTGGCAGTGGTGTCAGGAACGAGATGTCGTATTCGAGTTGCGCGTCCGAGAGCCAGGCGCTCGCGCCGTCGCTGAAGACGATGTGCCACTCGTTCCAGCCGCCGCCTTCGTACTCATAGAGGATGCGGCCCACCACCTGGAACGCCTTGTTGCGATAAGTGCCTTCAGTGCCGATCTGAATGGGCGTGGCTTCGCGGGGCAGGTCGCCCACCTCGCCGACTTTTTCGAGATTGACATCGCGGCGGACGAGGATCGAGTGGCAATACTCGCAGGTGGTTTGCACCGCGCCCGACCAGCGGAACTGCACGGGCGCGCCGCAATTCGGACAATTAGCCGCTGGCTGACTCATCGGAAGCGGAGGTGTAAGGCCGGTCGATGCGGCGTACGCTCACCGTCTTGGCGGCGAACGAGCGTCTCAGGCACGCGCCGAAATTCCATTCGGCGCGCGGCCGGCAGCAGAAGACGTTGAGGCATAGAGAATGATACTCGGGAAAGGTGTGGCAGGCAAGGTGCGATTCGGCTAAAAGGCAAAGGCCGGTGATGCCGCCCGTTCCGGGGAATTGGTGCCAGTTTGTGTCTCCCACCGGATGCAGCGCGAGGGCCGAGGTCAGTTCCGCGAAGAGTGCGCGCAGCTTTTCCGGATCGGCCAGCGAGGACCGGTCACACCCGTGCGCCTCAATCACCCACTCGCAGCCGTGCATGGGTTACTGCTGGGCGCCACCGCACTCGGAGCAGAATTTCGCGGCGCGCGGAATGGGCTTTGCCGCAGCTGATGCAGAACTTGGCTTCGCTCCCGGCAGGGGCAGTTGGTCCGGGCGCTGCCGCGGAGGGAGCACCGGGCGCACCACCGGGACCGGGCTTGATCGCGTTCATCATGCTCTGCGCCATCGTGAGGCCGGCACCGAGCCCGACACCGATACCTGCCGCGCCGCCACCCTCGTTGCCCGCAGCGATGGGCATCGACTGCGCCACCTGGAACTGCGTGTAGCGTCCCATATCGCCCACCATGTTCATGCCGATGCGCTCGTCCAGGCGTTTCTGCAACTCGTCCGGCAAGGAAAGGTTCTCGACGACAAACGAATCGAGCGCGAGACCGAGGTCCGTGAACACTGGCTTGAGCGATTCCCCGATCTTTTGCCCCAGCGCGATCTGGTTCGCCGCCATATCGAGGAACGGCACATTGCTTTCCGCGAACGTGTCCGACATCCGCCCGATGATCGTGTTGCGAAGCTGGCCTTCCAGATCGGTGATGCGATATGTATCGCGCGTGCCGCTGACTTTCGTGTAGAACGTGCGGGGGTCGCCGACGTGATAAGAATAGATGCCGAAGCCGCGCAGCCGAACGGCGCCGAATTCCTTATCGCGGATGGTGACGGGATTGGGCGTGCCCCAATGCTGGTTCACCTGCAATCGCGTGGAGAAGAAATAGACGTCGGATTTGAACGGCGACTCGAATTTCTTGTCCCAGTTCATCAGGTCGGTCAACAGGGGCAGATTCAGCGTATTCAGCGTGTAGAGGCCCGGTCCGAAAATGTCGGCGATGCGGCCCAGGTTAACGAATGCGGCCATCTGCGAATCGCGAACCGTCAGCTTGCCGCCGTTTTGAATCTCCATGTCCTGCATGGGATAGCGGTACGCCAGAACCCCGTCTTCGGATTCCGTCCACTGCAGAACGTCGATGAATTGCTTTGAGAGGAACGAACGAATGCTCATGTGTGCCGTCGCAACTCCTGAGCAAGTATACGTCAAATGCCCCCCGCAGGTTCAGCGAGCCGCCAACCCAGTGGCACAGAACCGTTTAGGCAAAATTTGACCGCGTTAACCGTGGTTGCCTAGAATGAAAGCGGCACTTTGTTTTTCCAGGCGGGAGTAACTCAATGGTAGAGTCACAGCCTTCCAAGCTGTTGGTTGCGGGTTCGATTCCCGTCTCCCGCTCCAGTTTCAACGAGTGGTTGCGGTTGCTGGCGTAGCTCAGTTGGTAGAGCATCTGATTTGTAATTTTCCCTTCCTCCCGTAAACCCAACAATCTAAAGTTGGCCAGGTGCCCATTCTTTCGGCAAAACGGGCCTCGCGGGCGCTTATTGAACCCGATTCCGAACCCAACTTTTCTTACCGGATGCCAACGACTCGCGAAGCAATCGCCACCGCGAGATCGTCAATAAGGGTAGTGACGATGCTGAAAGGGCCGGACATCCTGAAGCTCGCAAAGAATGGTAACCCTGCTCCGGATTGCAGAGTGGAAAAGACCGACGCCGAGTGGCGAAAGCAATTAAGACCGGAGGAATACCACGTCACGCGTGAAGCCGGGACGGAGCGCGCTTTGAGTTCACAGATGTGCAGCCTGTTCGAGCCGGGGATATATTGCTGCCTCTGCTGCGGCGCCGTCCTGTTCGACGCATCGGACAAGTTTGAGTCCGGCACAGGGTGGCCTTCGTTTACGCAACCCGTAAAGGCAAATGTCATCGTGTACCGTTTCGACGGGCCCAGTTTTCTGAAGCGGGTCGAAACCATTTGCAACACGTGCGATGCCCTGTGGTTCGCCAATAATCCATCCCGGCCCAAAGTCCCGCCTTTCAGCGCGATGGTGGGGACGCTGGTGATTCGGGAAATCTGCTGGCTCGGGCCAAGTAACCCAGTTAGGCCAAAAGATCGACAAAAAGTTGTGGATAGTCAGGCGGCAATCCCCAGTTCGTGAAAGATTTCCTGCATCGCCAGCCGTATGGTCTCATAGTGCCGGTCGATGGGTGCGGAGTTCTGGGTTCCTCGGCTGGGTCGGAGGGGTTGAGCCGCAGCCAGGATGGGGCGCACGACTTTATCGCGCAGAACCAGCAGTGCGGCCATAACCCGCAGGCCATTCAGCAGAGGTTGGTATCGTCGTGTTTTTCCAACCTGCTCAACCATCTGTTTTCCTCGGAGCTTTTTCAAGTCGTAGGCGGCATGACGGGGACCATACGCAGATTCGCTTTGCTGCCCCAGAGTGCGGACTTGCTGCGCCAATTGAGATGCGGTAAAGCCACCGGGAAAAGACGCCAGAGATAAGACCGCTTCCACTACCCAGCGTATCCGTGGTCGGTTGAAATCGATGCCTCCCACCTTGGTCTTCCCCAACTGCGAGGGCGCCGCCAGTTGTTCCAGAGTGGCATCGCTGAGAAAACACTGGTCCATGCAACCCAGCGTGTCCATAAATCTTTTTAGGATGCCTTGCAGTTGTGCCACCACCGCAGGAAATTTCTGCAGACTGCATCCACAGGGAAGTTTCTTGACGTTGTGAGCGATGGTCTCCACCCGAAGTACGCGCTCGCCTTTGGTATAGATCTTTAACGTGAACCAGCCGCAACGCAGCTTGAAAATCGTCAGATCATACTCAGGTCTCTCGAGCACCACTTCCCAAGCTACCTTCTTCTTTCTCCTCGCTCTGCGCGGTGGACAACGCTTGCTTCCCAGAATGGTCTTGATCTTCTTCACATCCAAAGGACCACGGCTGCGATCGATCAGAGCTTGAAACATCTGCTCCATTAACGGCCCCTCACGGAATATCAAGTTTCGGCTGTACTCGATCTGGTAGATGGAATACTGATACTGAAACCGGCTCCGCTCCTGTTCTTCCAGATCCAAACCGAAGCACAGGCAGGTACTGTAGATCCAACCGTCGCAGACTTGGCGCAGTCGCCCTATAGCCAAGGATTCTGACAAGGTATCTGCGATCTTCGCCAAGCCTGCAACATCCACTATATTCGTAAAACAGTTCCCCTCCTTACCAAAATCCAGTCCCGCCTTGCGCGCCTGGCAGGCTACATACTCGTGCCCATTTAATATGATTTGGGCAGAAAACGGGGGATGCCCGCAGATCTTAATCGTCACATGTCCCCAGTCCGGATCCAGGATATGAAAGCTATAGTGGTTCACAAATGGCATCGGCTTCTTCCATTCCAGGTGGTGATAGGGATTAACATCCCACACCGGGGCTTGGGCTCGCCCCACCAGAATGAGAAATAACCCTTGGCTGATTTTTGTCTTCTCTAAGTACTCCTTGGCCATCTGGTGCTTGTCTTCCCCCGGCCGGCAATCCACCACTGGAATCCCATGGGCTCGGGCATAGCCTCGCAGGCCACGACTGAACCGGCCGGCCAGCCGCATCAGATGGGTCTTATCCAAGGTCTGGTCGCTTCCCGTCAGTTGTCGCCACCACAACCGGAATCCACCGGCGCTGTGACCCAAGCCGAAGTATCCATTGAGCAGGATCCGATCTACACAGTCATAACTGCCTACCACAACATCCTGATACAGTCCGCTTAGTCGATCGCTCATGCAGTGCACCTTACTCGCACAATCGTACAACTCCCTGCTTTGCAACTGCCCCCCGCGGGGGCCACTTTTTCGCAGCCCAGTCTGCGAAAAAGCCTACAATGTTACAACCCGACATCATCCCAGGAGCCTATCGCCACTTAACGCAGGTTGCCAAGTCGTTGATCTGCCTGATTCGGCAGCTGGATGGATTTTTGGCGAACCACAGGATGGTGCAGAGATCGACCACCATCGAGTGAAAACTCCACTCGAACCAGCGATCGAAGCCGTCCAGATCCGCCGGCTCGGCACGAGGAATGCGCACCGTATCACCCGTCGACTTGCTCTTCGAAACCTGGCCGCACGCCTCTTCCCGATACTTGCGGGCCTCTTCCTCGTTCTCAGATTCCGGAAGCAGATAAAACGTCGGCTCTCGCCGGAGATCTTCCAGACTCAACTCGTTGTTCGATGGATCCGCCCGATGCTATGGTTCGCCAAAAACCCAAAACCGGCCACTGATGATCACTGGAGGAAGGGGGCCAGCGTGGAACACCCGCCTAACATTCGTTGCTGGCGCTGACGATGCACTCCCATCGTCTTCAAAAGCAATGGAGGTCACCACTCAGCTCAGTGCTCCCAAGCAGCGCCCGCCACTTCCTTTCGTGACGAAAGCTCATCATCCGGTAGGACCACAGCTATCCAAGCCGAATCCAACGTGCCGATCCGGCCTCGCCACTCCAGTGTGCCCGTACTTCCGGACCGGAGGACCAGCTCTTTTTCGAGAACGCCGACCGTTAAATTGTCCGCACGAAGGGTGAACCGATGGCTGCCACTGCCCCGTGCCGTCACTTTAATCGTTACGTCTCCTGAGCTGGAGGTCTCATTGGAAAGCTGGAAGCTCAGCAGCCGGCCGGGGCGCAGGTCCAAATTGTATCTTGCCGTCGGCAGGAAGGTCAGCGTCCGCTCTTCCCCTTTGCACCGCACAATGTATTCCCCCTCCGGCAGCATGGTCCGGAAGTGCCCGGTGGCCGGATCCGGCTTGACTTCCATCGCTTGCTTGGTGGCTGTCTCATCAAACTCGACCAGCGAATTTGCCTGTCCTTCGACTAGCGCTGGACCGGCCAAGTCCCGCATGAGAAACATCCAGCGGGCAACCGTGTTTTCCCATACCTCCTTGTAAGTCCAGGTATTCTGAACGGGCCAGTAAGGCACGTCGTTGTCACCGCGCGTCTGTATGCCTACGGGAATCGCCCCCACTATGTCACCGGAGGATGGTGTATAGAGGGGCGCAAAATCGTACCCTTCGCCCCACATGGTGCTCTGTGAGAATGGGTTCCGTCCAATCACCCACTCGAGCTGCTGCTGCGAAAGCTGCGCCAAGTCCAGGTCTCCGCGCAGATGTGCGGCCTTCACCAGCGCCTGAGTCTGCGACAAGACCGTGCCGTTGTTCCCGCGGTAATCCATCCACACGGGAAACAACCGCAGGTAATGCCCTGCCCCCAGCGGGATGCCGTTGAGCACCTGCTTCCGAAACGACTCACGCCGGCTCTCGGGTACCTGCAGGTACTCGTCGTCTTGGTAGATCGAAGAGGGCAGCATACCGTAAGGCTCTGTATACGTGGCCATGGTCTTCAGGTACTGGGAATGCAGTGCCACAGCGGAGTACCATTTCATCCAATCGGGATGGTTGGGGAACGCGTTGCAAAGCTCGGCCAGGGCGATGATGGGCGCCTGCTCGCGGCCGTAGTGGCAGTAGTGCAGAATACGGTCTTTTCCGGGAGCCGTGTAAAAGAAGCCGGTCAGAGGAGTGCTCCATTCCGGCACCTTCCGTTGCTGCGAACCCAGAATAACCCGGGCCAGTTCAATCGCTTCGTCTGCGTAAAGCTGGTCGCCCGTCTCTCGAAACAACTCCACTGAAGCCAGGACGCCCAGTGATGCCGGTTCATGCACCACACCAGCCGAATCGAACGAGACTCGATAGCGGTCTTTGGAAGCCGCACCGGCCTCGGGCATCCCCGCCACCGCGAACCTCCAGTCCGCCTCTGCCATTTTCAGACAATAGGCAGCGAGCCGGGGGTCACTGTTCTTCAGCACGCGATGGGCAATGGCTTCAGTGGCAGAAGCCGAGAAATTCACAAGGGGGGTATTGGTGGCCGTTACGATGACGTCATCGTAGTCGCCGAGAATCCCGTTGGTCCTGCGGCTGTTCACGGAGCCCGCGTCGCGGTAGCCGTCGCCGAAGCTGGTCTTCAGAACAAAGTCCAGCCCCCACCGGCCTTCTTCCAACAGGCGCTCGTACAACTCAGGATCTTCATCCCTGGCGCGTAACCGCTCGGCCAGGCTGAACATCGAGTACGTGATTTCGGCAGTGCCGGGGAAGCCTTGGGTGAGATCGCCGGCATCATGCCATCCGCCGTTGATGACAATCCGTTTGTCGCCGTGCACGGCCTGCCAGTCGCGGTGACAGATGCCGTGAACACCCGGGATTGCCATTCCACAACGCTCGGAGTAGAAAAAGTTGAGTGCTTTCCATATCGTCTCACGCCACACATTGGGATCGATGCGGAACGAACGGGTGACGGTCCCACCAGCTTCCAGAACGTAGGAACCCGTGCGCCGGATCTCGGAGAAGTCAATGAACTGGAAGCTCCCCAAGTGCGTCTGGACGGTTTGAATGGGCTTGGACAGTACCGTCTCCCCGGTCTCCTGGTCGATCAACCGGAATTCCCTGGCGTTCAGTCCGTTGGCGACTGCGGTCTTCCGCGCTCCGGATTGGTAGCCCGTGTGGCTGAAGGAGATTCGCCCTGGCCATACTTCCCAGCCCTCGATATAATCCGGCTCCACTCGCTCCAGTTCCAGGCGGTCGAAGTAATATGTGGCGGTATCGGCAGCCTCGGGCTCGTTACCGGAAATCCCGTGAGAGATCCGTAGTCCGGTAACCTTGTCACGGGCCACGTTGCCGATCTCCCAGACCACGTGGTTCCACTCGTGATTTCGCAAGATAATGCTGTGGTCGCCCTCTTGCCCAAAAGCTGCAGGCAATTTCTCGACGCCATCATTCTGAAGCTGGAGGCCCAGGGCAGTCACGTAGAAACCGGGGCAATCCGGACGGATCCATATCGAGATGCGGTTGAACTTCCGCCAGTCCTCACCATCGAACAGCCGGATGATGCCGGAACTACCCCACCCTCGGCCGGTAACCGGGCCAGGCTTATCCACTTTGGTGGGCATACGCAGCCGAAGCGACTGGCCTCCGTCGCGCGACGCCTCTCTGGTGAGCACCATTTCGGCGAGCACTTGGCTCGACCGAGTCACCTGAGACTGAGTGCGAGCGTCTACAATCGCCGCTGGACCGTTCGTGAAGGCGGTCCACTTGTCCAGGCTCTCCATGTCGTCTAACAACCGGCTCTCCAGTACCTTCTTATTGGCCCATCGGTAGGCCGCCGAATCCTGAAAGTTCGCCACCATAGGTGCGCGCTCGCCGGCTAGCAAAGTAATTCCAAATATGAACACTAGTGCCCACAGTTTCATCGTGTTTCTCCCACGTCGCGAATCGACACGCTGCAACCCTCGTTGCCCATTCGTGTGGCCATCGCCGGGCTCTTCCACATCCACGGAATACCCCCACCAGTTCGGCGATTTTCAGCGCGGGCGGGATCTTGGCGGTTCCGGTATCCCATCCACCGATACCTGTGGCCCTGTCGCCGAACCTGATTCATTCCATGCGGCAGCCCGCAGGCAGAACCTCATGGTTGGTCAGTTTCAGCAGAGCCAATCGCTCACGCGAAGGGTTCATCCCGCAGCCAGGCGTCCTGCAAAACGCTGGGACGGCTCACTGCGTGACGAGCCGTCTGACGTTCCACCCCTCGACCTCCACAACTGGGGTAGCCTTCCCCAAGTCGTTTGCCGAGTAAGTCGCTGTAACCTCCCTTTTCTCTCCGGGCAACAACGAAAAGTAATTATCCTGCCACAGTACAGGCAGAATCTCTTCGCCATCGGTGCTGCGGTTCACCTTCAAGCGCACCGCGAAGGCGAGACTCCGGTTGGGGTTCTCGACCGTCACCCGCGTTAGACCATCGGCGGCACGTACTTCCGAAACGCTTGCGAGGCGAAGCTCGACCTGCGGAAGCGTGTTGAGCGAGTCCATCGCGGCAAACGACTTCGTCGGCGTGTGGTACCAGTCCCCGTTTTGCCACTCGAGTTCGTCCGGCTTTGTCGAAAGCCAGTAAAAGTTCGAACTGACCAGCGCACCGGAAGCATCATTAAGTGTCAAATGGAGGAAGTAGGCCGTGCTCAGACCCTCGATCTGTGGAACCGTCAAGACTCGCGTGCTGCTATCCGGCGTGAGGTCGGCCCGCGCCTCCTTCACGAACTTGATGGTCATGTCCAGGTTGTAGACCCGCGCTGTGACCTTCATGCTGGGGAAGGCAGTATAGAAGGAGTTCACGATCACCACTGAAGCGTCGTCGTACGAGTACTGCACGTGCAGCGGCTCGCAGGCCTTTTTCGCCCCGAAGTACGAGCCGCCAGGCCGCAGGTACCAGTCGTAGAGGTGCCAGATCATCGAGGGCCACGCGTTGTTCAGCATCCATCCGATCACGCCGGTCGAAGTATATTTGTTGCGGCCGAACGCCTCAAACATGGCGCGATGTCCTTCATAGGCGAGCACCTGAGCCTTCTGTGTGTACTCCTCAAGGCTCTTTGCAGGCCCATATCGCCGGTCTAAGGCTTCGGTGAATAGGTCCAGGTCCTTAAAGACCCCCCCGCCAGCGTGAAAACTCCACCACGAATCGATGGGCCACCAGTGCTCCCGCGGCAGCATGCGCCGGATACTCTCGATTGGTGGCACGGCCGGCCCAGGACCAGTCTCCGTATTGAAGCCGGACGCGCCCCCCGCAGTCTTGTCCAGCAACCAATAAGAAGGCGCCACGTAGTCGTACGGTCCGGTCATTTTGACACCGGTCTCGCCGGTAACAGAGGTGGGTTTCTGTGAGGCGGAGGAATGAGATGGGTTGGGCCAGTTCTGCTCCTTCAGGATCTCGAGGTACATCTTCTCGACATCCGGCGGAGGTGGACCATCGCTGCCGTTCATCCAATCGAACAGCGACGCATGACTGCGCAGGCGGCGAATCTGGTCTTTGAGTGACGCGGCCGCCACGACGCGATTCTCGTCGTCCCACCTCTCCCATCTCTCCCAGTAGTCGCAGCAACTCCAGCCGGCAAGTACCAGAATTCCGTACTCGTCACAGAGGTCGAGGAAGTGATCGTCCGTGAGCTTGCCTTCCAGACGGATGGCGTTGAGGTTCATGTCGCGAACGTACTTCAGCTCGGCTTCCTGACGCTCCGGCGTGCTACGCAGCAGCATGTCGAAGGTGTAGCCGGCGCCCCGCACCAGAATGTTCTTGCCGTTGATGTGGAAGAGGCGGTGATGCTGGCTATCGACCTCCGAAGTTACTTCTCGGATGCCGAACCGGATGCTGGCCGCATCGGAAACCTTGCCGGCAACCTGGAACTCAATGTCCAGCCGGTAGAGATTCTGCGGACCGACCTGCGCGGGCCACCACAGAAGCGGGTTAGAGAACTGCAACTGCGGAAATGCATCCGGGGTGAACGTCACCACGCGCGTCTCCCGTGGAGCGAGGCGCACACGCTGAGAGACTTCGATTTGGCCGATGGATCCTTTCAGGATGCCATCGATGGCGCGTGTTTCGGCGTTCCTTAGCTCGGCCGTGACCGTAAGCCGCGCTTGGTCGGTGGCGGGGAGGTTCAGCTCCGTGATGACATGCGGAAAGCGCACCGCCACCGGGCCGCTGGCCACCAGTGAGACATCGCGCCAGATGCCCATATTCTTGTCGGGCGGTTGCGGGTTCCAGTCCACGAAGGTAATCCCCAGTTCACTACCAAGCTGTGGAAAGACCTCTACTGCCAAGGTATTGACTGCCCCTACCTGCGAGGCGCCTGTCACGTCGAACTCAAAAAGGCGCCACGCACCGACCATCTTGTCGGAGGAGGCAATCTGGTAGCCATTCAGCCAGACATTGGCGCGATAGTTGATGCCATCGAACCGCAACCACAAGGTGCGCCCGCGTAGTTCTTCGGGGATCTTGAACTCGGTGCGATACCACCACGGGACCCTAAAGGGACTGTCTGGCGCCATGGGAAGGGTCGAGAAGTTCATCGATACCGGATAAGTAGCACCGGAGACGGAACGCAGGTTCATTCCATAGTACGGGTCGCCAAACACATGGTCGTTCACGAGCGCGCTCACGACCGTGGAGGGAAGCGTGGCACGATACCAGCCGCGCGTACTGAAGCCCGGCGCGGAGATCGCGTTACCGGACGCACGGACATGCTCCGCAGATTCGATCATCCAACTCTCGCGCAAGAGGAGTCTCTCGGTCTCAGCGGCGGTAGCGAGCTCCGCGGGCAGCGCGAGAACAAACAGCGCGAGCATACCTAGTCTCATAAATGTTAAGTCCCCCATTTCGTTCGGTACTCTAGCTGTAGCTTCTCAGGGCCGCGGCCGGGACGGCGTGGAACTCCCCGTCGGCCACATCCGCTTTCCGGGATTTCAAAGCATCCTGAACTCCTTTAAGGTGGAGCTGATCTCCTGCCGCCTGGCGCCGCCGCTGAGTTGGACCGGCCATATACGCAGGCGCGGAAGACCGGACTCGACGCTTACGGCTGGGCAAGCACAACGTCACGCCAGCAATGCGCTGAGCTCCCTCCTGCGGACAGCCCGGTTTTGACCGGCTGCCCGCGCAGGGCCGAATCAGAATGTCAGCCTTGCTCCGAGTTGTATTTGCCGGCTGGTGCTCGAAGACGTGACAGTACCGGCGGCGTCACTGCCGATGTTGGCGTTCGGCTGGCCCCAATTCGACAGGTTCATGAAGTCGAGTGCGTCGGCCTTGAATTGCAGCCTGGTTCTCTCACCCAGACGCGGAATCACAAAACTCTTGGACAAAGACAAATCGATAGCCTTGTAGCCCGGTCCGTACAGAATGTCTCTTCCGGAATTCCCGAACGTATAGGGCGTCGGCTGAGCGAATGCGGCCGGGTTAAACCATTCGGCAATCGTCGGATTCGACACACTGCCATCAGCAAGTCGGTTCGGGCGCCAGCTTCCGGACAGCGCTCCGCTGAGATTCGTCAGCATGAGCGGCGTGAACGGCGTGCCGGTGTGCAACTGGAACAGGGACGAGAGCTGCCAACCGCCCAGCACACCATCCAGAACGGCACCGTGATTCAGGAACTGGCGACCCTTACCCACCGGAAGCTCGTAGACGACGTAACCGCTGAACACATGCCTCATATCAACACTGGCGGAACCGTAGTCGGCCATAATGTTATAGGCGTTTTGCCATGAGACCGGAGTTGCCTGATTGGCCGATACACTCATCGTGTCCATCGCCTTCGAGTAAGTGTAGTTGGCCTGCATGGTCAGCCCGGAGCCAAATCGCTTCTCGACCCGGGTCTGCAGGGCATTGTAGTTCTGAATGTCGACGTTTGTAGCCCCGGCAATCTGTGCATACTCGGGGTAAGGCCGCCGCGCCTGCGCGTCGCCGGGCCCCAGCAGATTCACGGGTACTTGATTGATGTCTCTGCTGAACGGGAGTTTCAGCCCGCGGTTACCAACGTAGGCGGCATCAAACAGCAGGCGGGAGCCGAGTTGATACTGGACGTCGAACCTGTATTGCTCGGAATAAGCAATCGGCTCGTTGGGTGGATAGTAACCAACGCTTTGGCCGTTCAACAAGCCCGGCGTACGCGTTGCGGCAGTGGGATAAACCGGTGACGGCGGACCCTGCACGAGAGTGAAAATAGGTGTTATTTGGTCCGTGGACTGCTCAAAACCCTGCGTGGTCCACCCGGTGCCGAGCCCATTGCCATAGGCATAGGTACCCCACAACAGGTTGTAGAGCCCATATCCAGCTCGTACCGACCAGTTCTTCGCAGGCGACCATGCGACGCCCAGCCTGGGAGCGTAGAAGTTTGTTGTGTTCTGTAAAGCTGTGCGCCCGTCTTGGCCACCGTACCATAGTGCCGGCGGAGCGCCTGTCGCGGGGTTGGTGATGTTGAAGTCGAGTGTGGAGACCCGGTTCGCGACCTCGCTCCATCCGGACTGGCGGACATACCGCAAACCGAATGTCAAAGTCAGGTTGGGACGGATTTTGTACTCGTCCTGCACGAAAGCCTGCGCGCTCCACATCCGGCCTCCCTGTTCCACCGACGCAGTTTGGTACCAGAGGTCCGGGAGACCAAACAGGAAGTCCGCATAGCCCTCTCCCCCCCGGTTCGAACTCGCCGGATTCCCGGTGAAGATGCCGTTGAAATCGAACGTACCTGGATCGTTACAGCCCCAGCACTGATTCTCCAGCCACCTGTCGAATTCCCCGCCGAACTTGACGACATGCTTGCCCTTGATCCAGGCGATGGTCGCCGAGGGGGTCCAGATCACTTCGTCATCCACCGATGGAGCGTTCACATCGCCGATCTGCGGCGGGGCCACCGAGCCTTCGATCGTGATACCTGGGAATAAATCCGCGGGCAAACTTGAAAACCCAAGCTTTTGCGGGTATCCGGCCCCTTCCGAAGGGACCGTGACAGGTAAGTTTTCGTAGCTGAGTCCAAACCGGAATTGAGCCAGCAGGTTCGGACGGATGTTCCAAACGTCGGTCAACTGGGCCTGGTACTCATGGTAATGAAATATGGCGCAATCAATGGCACAGAAGGTGGCACCCGAAAGACGGTCGCCGTTTACCCTCATGAACGTAGCTGTGAGCCGGTTATTGTTTTGGAGATCGTAGTCCACCTTGCCGCTGAACCATTGAAGCGGGTGAGTGTTGCGCTGCACGTTGTAATAATTGTTGACCACACCTGGCAGGTTCGGCAGCGGATAGTAGGACTCGATATTGGCGGCGATCGGGTCGATATCACGCTGCGGAATCATGTTTCCGGGCAGCGGTGTGCGGGTCGGGGTGCCGTTTACCATGGTCAGGCTGTTCGGATCGTAGATCGTCTGTAACGACGGGTCGGAGAAATTACCGGCCCGCATCGCTGCGGAAGGAACCGTGGCGATGTTCGCGTTCGAGGTGATATCCGTTTCCTTCTGGTAGCTGAAAAAGAAGAACAGCTTGTCACGCTTGATCGGTCCGCCCAGAGTCCCGCCGAACTGGTTCCACCTGAGCGGTGGCGGGGAGCCCACTTCGAAGAAGCTTCGTGCATCGAGATCGTTGTTCTGGAGGTACTCGAAAAGGCTGCCGTGATACTGGTTGGTACCGCTTTTGGTGGTTGCGTTAAACACCGCCAGGCCATTTCCATATTCGGCGCCGAAGTTTGAAGAGGTAAACGTAACCTCCGCGATCGAGTCCAAAGGTGGGCGCATCAGGTCCGGGTTCTGATTATAGGGGAGCATGCCCACCGAGCCGTCGATCTGCCAGTTGTACTGCGATGTGGCGTAACCGTTCACGCCAACGCTGACTCCATTGGCATTGGATGAACCGTCACCGCTGTTCACGCCGGGCATCAACACCAGCGTATTGTAGTAACTTCGCCCCAAATTAGGAAGCTCGGTCACAACCTGTCCCGGAACGTAGGTGGCTTGCTCGGCGTTTTCTGTCTGGATAAGAGGTGCCTCACCCTTCACGTCGATCGCATTGGTCGTGGACCCGACCTGCAAGGCGGCATCAATCGTGATCGCCTCCAAGTGCAGCGTGATACCGCTCCGGGTGAGCCTGCTGAAACCCTCCTTGAGGAAGCTGATTGTGTAATCTCCGGGCGGGACATATGGCGCATCGTACACACCCGAGGCATTCGTCCTCACTCGAAGGCTCACGCCGGTCAAGACATTGGTGATGGTCACGTCCACATCTGGTATCACGGCCCCTGTTTGATCGGACACCGTACCGCGGATCTCGCCGCTTTGCCGGGTTTGTGCCACGGCATCGTTACCGAAAGGCAGAAACACAAGCGCTGCGATTGAAATCAGGAGCAACATTGCAGTCGATCTAGGCATTTGCACTCCTTTGGCGGCATTATAGTCAATCAAAACTGCCCTGTCAATCTGTTTTCCCAATCTGTTGCGCTAACTGTAGCGATAAAGTTGCCTAAACGGTGCCAAGCTGAGCCTCAGGCTTGCGGCGTGAGCCTCTGTGGCATAAAACTGGTACGTGAGGCGAACACATTGGTAGCACGGATGAAAGACATTGCCGGCGACTTGGGGGTGTCCTTGATGACCGTTTCCAAGGCCCTGCACAATCACAGCGATATCAGCTCGGAAACGCGGGAGCGTGTTCTCAAGCGGGCACAGCAGCTAAGCTACCGACCCAACTGGGTAGCCCGCAGCCTTGTCACGCGGCGCACCTATCTCGTCGGGTTGATCCTCCCGGACCTGATGCACTCGTTTTTTGCTGAGGTGGCAAGGGGCGTTGCTCGCAAGCTCGAGCCACTGGGCTACCAGATCGTGATTGCTGACTCTGAAGAGAGTGCAAAATCAGAGGAGCATCAGCTCGAACTCTTGCTCTCCCGCAGTCTGGATGGCTTGATCATCGCGTCATCCTGCAACGGTCGTGCGGTATGGGCCCGAACCTTGCGAAAGCGGAAGATCCCCTATGTATTGATTGACAGGATACCCGCGGGCCTGAAGCCGCACTATTATGTGGGAGTCAGCGACGACGAGATCGGCTCTCTCGCAACGGCGCATCTGGCGGAGCAGGGCTGCCAGCGCATCGCCCACATCCGAGGGCCGGCCCTCTCGGTTGGCACAGGCCGCCTGCGCGGTTACCGGCGAACGCTCCTGAAATTGGGACTCGAGGTGCCGTCGGAGTACGTTGTCAGCGGGCAATACAACGACAGCTCGGGCCACGATGCCATGTGTAAGCTACTCAGTCTCACTCCGCCACCTGACGGCGTGTTCTGCTTCAATGATCCCGTCGCCGCAGGCGCCATCAAAGCCATACAGGAAGCAGGATTGCGTGTGCCTGACGATATCGCAGTTGTTGGCGCCGGCAACGTCCACTACTCGGACCTCCTACGCGTCCCGCTCTCCACAATCGATCAGAGCAGCTTCGCCATCGGCCAGACAGCGGCGGACCTGCTGGCACAATGGATGGAGGCAAAGACGCCCACCGGCCCGAAGCGAGTCTTCATACCACCCCGGCTGATCATCCGCGAGTCGAGCCGACGGAAAGCGACCTGAAATCCAGCATTCCTGTGAGTCAACATCGGGTGCACGTGCGTGTTCGAAAACGATTCATCCCTGTTTCGTGCTGCTTCGTTACGGCTGCGCGAATGCGGCGGGCCGTGTGCAGCGAGCGTGCACGAATCGAACAGCTTAGAGATCGGGGTGGTGGATAGCCTCAGGAAGGAGGAAAGGGTCGCGGTTGCTCACGAGGACCCCTCGTTTTGCACCACACGGTTTGTGAGGCGCGGCGGAGAACCGCCGGCCCTATTGCGGAATGTCTGGATTCAGCACCTGAGCGGCCGACTGCGGCTTGTGGACTTGCAGATAGGCCGACTGCATTCGGTTCCTTGTTTCCCGCAGTTCCTTAAACGTGGCAGTTTCGTGCTCGGCATCCGAAAGGCGTCCCAGTTGCCGGTAGAGTTGCGACAGGCGGTAGTGTGCGGTAGAATTCATCGGGTCGAGACGAATCGCTTCGAGTAAGTGCTCCCGACCTTTTTCCGGTTCGCCCAGCATCATTAAAGCCTTGGCGACGCCAACCTGAGCTTCCGCCTCTTTGGGGTTTAGTTCCAGGGCGTGTGAGTAGTGCCGCAGCGCTTCCTGAGAATCCCCTTTTAACGCATAGATGCCTCCCAGCCGGCACTCCGCTTTCGCGTCGTCGGGACGAAGCCCCAATGCAACCTCGAATTCCTTTTGCGCTTCCTCCTCCGACTGTTCGGTCAAGGAATCCTGGAGGATGGCTTCGCCCAGTTCGAAATGCGCGCCCGACAAGCGCGGGTCGAGGTGGACCGCTTCACGATACTGCGCGATGGCTCCTTTGATATCGCCCTCATTGACCAGATGCTGCGCCAGAACCTGGTGCATGCGAGCCGAATTGGGCGCGACCAGTGCAATCGTATCCAACGCATGCGCCGCGATGTCGGAGTAGGTCCGATAGGCCGCGAACAGGACATCCAGATTCGTCGGGTCTTGTTGCTGCAACGTCCGCAGGACATCCGCCGCCGCTTCCAGATCCCCTCGCTGGTAATTGATTTCGACCAGGTTCATTCCTGCTTGAGTCCGCAACCTTGGATCTTGCAGATGGGGGAAGGATTTTTCCAATAGTGTCAACGCACTTTCGACCTTCCCCAGATGCCTCTCGCAGATCCCCATCAACGCCTGTGCTTTCCATAGCGAAGGCTCAAGTGCAAGCACTTCCCGGAAATACTGGCTCGCTTCCGCATACCTGGCCTGCACCATGGCGACCACACCGAGATTGGCTCGCGCCTCGATGTTCTTGGGATCGAGCTTAAGAACCGCCTGAAATTCACCGGCCGCCAACTCCGGTTTCTCGTCTTTCAAAGCTTGCTGGGCGCGAGCAAAATGTTCACGGACTTCACGCTGCCCGTTGGGGCTGATTTGGGGAAACGAGCCGAGTGGAGAAATCACCAAGAACAAAAACAGCAGACTCATGACACTTGTTGCATTCGAGATTCTGTGCATGGCCTGACGCCCGGTGCTACAAATCGACACTATACGCATAGCACCCGCCACAGGATCTGTCCACTGGGCTGCGATCGTAAAAGGGTTGGTACAGGCGGCGCGACGAATCTATGAGCCGGTCCGGGGTGCTCCTGACCTGGGCAAGGTGTGCTCAAACGATCCGGTGTGTGCTCAACACGTAACCTCATTTAGCGCCGAAGCCTCGCGCCTCAGATCTTGATAAAGATGCGTCTCCGGTACAAGGCCCATGATATGACCCAGCACAGAGACAGAAAGACCAGCGCATAGGTCAGTGAAGCGTTTGCCGGGTTGGCCAGCGGCAGAAGCAATCGCTCGTAGACATAGGCCTGGAACCTCATGGTGCCGCCGGTCGACAAACGCACCGGCAAACGCTCCAGGCCGGTTCCTCCCAGTTCGGAAAGCAGGTAAGCCACGATGGCATTGATGCCCAGTACCTGTAGTGCGGTCGACCACCACCCGCGCCACCGTTTGATATCCAGCATCCAGTAGCAGCACGCCAGGCCAATCGTGGCCAGACCGCCGGTGAACAGGACATACGAACTGGTCCAGAGCTTCTTGTTGATTGGAAACCAGAGGTTGAAGATTTCGCCAGCCACTACGCCGATCGCCCCGTACACCAGCATCCCTGCCACCTTGCGCCTGGCGCTCGCTCCAGAACGCAGCCATTCGCCGGTCAGAACCCCGATCATGGTTGTGCCAACGGCGGGAATCGTACTCAGCAGGCCTTCGGAGGAGAAATGCCTCAGCAGCGCGCGGTCCAGCCATGCGGCTAGGTTGCCCGCTGGATCGAGCAGGGGAACATCTTGGGTCGGGATACCGTACCCAGGCACGGGAACGAAGCGCATCAAAACCCAGTACCCGATAATGCAGATGGCGGTGACCGCTATTCGGCCTCGCGTGCCGCACCACAGCATCACAATGCTGGCAATAACGTAACAGTACGCAATGCGCTGTATCACACTGACCACCATCGACCGGCGCAGGTGATAGTGGGCCGGATACCCGCTCAGAAAAAGACCAAGGGCAAACAGAATCAGCGCCCGCCAAAGAACGTGGCCCACGATGTGTTGCCAGGACTGGCCCCTCCTGAGACGCGAAGCAAACGAGAATGCCATGGCCACGCCAACTATGTAAAGGAAGAACGGGAAGATCAGATCCGTCGGCGTCCACCCGCTCCACTCGGCATGTTCCAGTGGCCAATACGATGTGTCTCCGCCCGGATTGTTGACGATAATCATGCCGGCTATCGTGAGGCCGCGGAAAACATCGAGTGAGAGTAACCGCTCCCCCACATCCAAAGGAATTTGTTGCGCTCCGGTGCGCTCCGCGGAGTGAGTCACAGACGTGGTCGACATAAAATTACGCGGCCCGGGTTGCCATCTTACTGCGAACCTGTCGTGTCCACAAGCACGAGGCGTTGAAAAGTCCCTGGAATCTCCGGATCGACATGGAACACTGGGTCCTTCTTCGATGTGAAAACGATCTGCGGGGGCTCTTCCTCTTCACTGGCATTCTTCGATGGAAGGCTTTTCTGTGCGCCGAAACTCAAACCGATCTCCTGACCCGCGATGAACTTCTGCCCTTCAAAGAAGGAGATAGGCACGGCAACGTCTCCGGAGAACCCGGTCCGAGTTCTCTTCCATACAGCCTTGATTTCTTTGTCGTAATCGTGCGGGTGGGGCCGGGGCGGCAGAAAATCCTCTTCGCAATAAATGCTTGGGGCGATGTCTACGAAATTCCCCGGGCTCACATACAAGTCATATGCGCTGGTGGCCCTGCCGCGGCGAGCCGCTCCGCGCGCTGCTGTGTCCACAATCAGCCGGAAGGCATCACCATTCTGGACACCCCTCCCGAGAAATGGCTGGTAAAGCTCCGGGTCCGTGACTTCCACACCAACATAGAGGTTTGCGTCATCCCAACCCAGCACCACGCGTGTAGAGAATTGCTCCGGCCCCTTCCATAGATCTGCGCCGTCTTCGATCTGTCCGCGAGTGTCCAGGACATACACCGGCATGGCCTGCCATTTCGAAAAGTCTCCGTCTAAATTCGGTGGCGATGCCAGCCGCGAAGCTTTCAGTACGTCGAAATTCTCGTCCCACTGAATTTTCCTGTCGGGCAAATGCCGAAACGCCGGATCAGCCAAAAGGCGCGTTATCTGCGCCCGGAGCATGTTAGGAATCGGTGAGATTTCCGCCGCGAGCGCTGAGAATCGCTTATCAGCGCCAAGAGAGCTGATCACCGAAGTCAGTTCAGTGATTTGCGCTTCGATGTGCGGGACGTCGATGATCTGCCGCCGCTCAGAGAACAGTGAACCGAAAGCGGACCCGCTCCGCCCCTCACCGCCGTAAATTTTCAGAAGCGGATCGAGAAGCTCAGGCCCATCGGCGCCGTACTGGCTCACCAGGGCGTGGTTCTCGGATTTTGCTGGATCGTAAGCCAGCGGGTTCCACAGATAGTCAGCAACCGTCTCGAGAGGAATGAATGCGGCGTGCGCTTGATACATAGGGTTTGAAAACAGGCCCACGATCGCGGACGCCAGGCTCGCTTCCCGCCCGCGCACTGGCTCCAGAATGAGCCGCCACGGACTGCCATCGTTCCCTGGGAAATTATCCCAAACCACGGGTTTGCGATGTAGGTACCCTCCCCATTCCTGAGCCTGTAGTGCGGTGATTTCCGGTGATCCCACTCCAGTCCCGGTCCACGCGATGGGAATCTCCCCAGGAACGCCGGCGCCGAGTATCCGGACGTAGTCGCGGTTGCCCCACTCATTGGTGTAAGTCGTCGGCGTGACCATCAAGCGCGTTTCCGGCGAGAGCGATCGGAGATGTTTATACAGCTTGTTGATCAGATAGACGTGGGCGTCGCCGAGGGTCTTGAACCGTTGCCTGTCCTCTGGATGGACGAGATCCTGCGGCACATCGTCCAGAAAAATTGCAAAGTCAGAGATCCCCAGCTTCCAGAAGCTGTCAATCTTGTCCGTTAGCTTCTGGAATTCCGCCTCGCGCGAATAAACCATAGAGAGCCCTGGACTGATGGCAAAACTGAAATCCACAAAGTCCTGTTTCGCCGCTTGTGCCAGTTCGCCCAGCCGCTTCATTTCTTCCGGTGGGTAAGGGTCGCGCCAGCGGCTACGGTGATACGGATCGTCTTTCGGCCCATAGTAGTAAACGTTCATCCCGTGCTGGCCTAGGAAACGCAGCATGTCGAGGCGCTGCTGATGGCTCCAGGGCTTGCCGTAAAAGCCCTCGACGACTCCGCGAATCGAAAACGAGGGATAATCCGCGATGATAACCTCGTCGTCCTGTCGTTGCTGCGCGACCTGCGGTTGCGGCAAGAGATTCGCCGGCAAACTGGCACGGCTGTTGCTCAGAACGGTAGGTATGCGCAGCAATGCGTTGTGCAACCCGTTTGCAGTTGCGGCCGTGATGCGGACCCTACGCGGCGCAGAAGTCTGAGAGTAATCAACTTCGAGGACGTAACCTTCTTTGGCTAACTCTGGCGTGAGTTCGACCCCTGCGCCACTCGAATCGTGTTTGAGCTTCGCCTGGAAACTTTCCAGACTAGGTTCCTCCTTGAGTTCAATGGTGAGCTGGCCCGGTTGCAGACGGGCAGACCGAGCTTCTTTCGACGCCTGCGAAAACTGGATGCGGACGTGGTGGCCGACCGCCAGCTCTGCGAGCTGATGTCGGATTCTACTGTCAAGCGGGCGCGAATAAGCGGCTAACCAGCTCGACGGCTCTTGCGCGCCAATGACCGGCATGCAGAGTGCAAGTGCGGAAAAGACGAAGCTTGAAATATTCAACTGCCCTCCTTCGGTCTTTGGACGCAGGTCAAGACCCCATCCATAGCACCGCTCCAGGACTGTCCACCGCGCCGCGAACGGTTGAGAAGCGGACTTGGGTAGCTAGAAACTGAGTTTGGCCCCCAGTTGCAGCAACCGGTTCGTGTTGGCGTATGTGATCGTGCCGACGGCCGCCGACCCGATATGCGCGTTCGGAAGCCCGAAGTTGGGTAAGTCGAACGCGTCGAACGCCTCGGCTTTGATCTGTATCTTTCCCTGCTCGCCGAGTTTCTTTATGGCGAAGTTCTTCATCAACGCCAGGTCCACGTCTTTCCAGCTCGGGCCGTACAAGATATCGCGCCCTGAATCGCCGAACGTGTAGGCGGCTGGCCGGACAAACGCCCCCGTATCGAACCACTGGCTGATGGACGGATTCGCCTGCGTTCCACTGGCGATGCGGTTTGGTCGCCAGTCTCCCGCCAACGAGCCGCTCAGATTAGCTCCGGCCATAATCGGGGAAAAGGGCAAGCCGCTGCGTACCTGGAACAAGGTCGATAGCTCCCATCCGCCTAGAATGTCATTCAACACGCCGCCCTGGTTCAGAAAGCGCTTCCCCTGTCCAACCGGAAGGTAGTACACGACATCCCCATTGAGGATCTGCCGAATATCGCTAGCCGAAGGCCCGTAATTAAGCTTCCAGTTATACGCGTCCTGCCAGCCCTGACCCACGCGCTCGCTGGCCCCCGACCCGCCCCAGCCAGAACCGGTGAGCGTGTCCATGCTCTTGCTCCAGGTATAGTTGGCCTGAAACACCAGCCCGTTGGCGAATTGCTTCTTCGCCACCACTTGAAGCGCGTTGTACATGGAAATGCCATCGAAGAAAGCCGCGCTGATCCCCGCGAAATTGGGGTATGGCCGGTTCAATTGCGCGTCGCCCGGTCCCAGCAAGTTTGCCGGAACCTGGTTAATGTCGCGCGTAAATGGCATATGGATACCCCGGTTCCCAACATACCCCACGTCCAGGGTCACGCCTCCCGTAAGCTGATGCTGGATGTCGAACTGGTACTCCTCGGAATAGCCGAGCGGAGAATGCCACAGAGAATAGTTTACAACCTGTCCGTTGAGTAGGTCGGGGGTTCGGCTTTGTGCCGCAGGATAGAGAGGGGGCGGCGGTCCTTGCACAAGCTGGAAGACTGGATGAAGGTTGTCTGTGGTCTGTTCAAAACCCTGAACTACCCAACCTTGTCCCCAACCCAGGTTCCCGTACGAATTCTGTCCCGCGAGGACGTTATAGATTCCGAATCCTCCGCGCACTGACCAGTTTTTCCTCGGTGACCACGCAAATCCGACTCGCGGTGCAAAGAAATCATAAATCGTATCGGTCAGCGCATTGTGTCCCATTTGACCCGCAAACCACAGCGCACCGGGTGTATTCGTGGCAGGGTTGATGATGTTGGGCTCAAAGCTGGAGAGCCGGTTAGCGACCTCACTCCACCCGCTCTGGATGACATAGCGTAGACCCAGCGTCAGCGTGAGATTGGGCCTGACCTTGTATTCATCCTGCACAAAGGCCTGCGTACTCCACATCCGTCCTCCGTCGGTTGGAATAATGCTGACCGACCACGTGTCCGGCAGCCCAAACAGGAAGTCCGCGTAGCCTTCTCCCGCGCTGTTAGAATCATTCGGGTTGCTCGTGAACAGGCCGTTGAAGTCGAAGTTCCCTTCGTTCTGGTTTGGCCATCCCACATTAACCCACCACCGGTCAAATTCGCCGCCAAACTTGATAATGTGTTTTCCTTTCACCCACGAGATCACTTCCGAGGGCACGAAGGTTGTCTCGGCATCGACGGCTGGCGGGAAACCCGAGTTGCCTATACCTGTACTGACCGTGCCTTCTATCGAGATATTCGGGAATAGGTCCGCCGCAGGATTCTTCAGCCCGAGCTTTGCGGGGTAACCTTTGCCCTCGCTTGAAACCGTAGCGATTCCGTGTTCTCGGCTGTACGAGAAGCGGAATTCGCTCACGACATTCGGGCTGATTGTGTAGACGTCCGTGATCTGCCCCTGCGTCTCTGTGGCGTGAAAAACCGAGCAATCAATGCTGCAATCCGGAGCATAGATGGTCTGGTTTTGCCTCACCATCATGAACGAGCCGGACAGCCGGTTCCTGGGCGAGATGTTGTAGTCGATTTTCCCGCTAATCCAGTTGGTGTAGGTGGGAGCCGGCCCGGCGGTGTAAAAGTTATTAAAAACTCCCCCCAGGTTGGGCGACGGAAAGTATTGCTGGATGGCTGACGCCACTGGATCGAACCGGCTTTGGGGAATTTTGTTTCCAGGGAAGGGTGTTCGTATCCAGTTTCCGTTCGCATCTTGATAGAGACTCGAAGGGTCGTAGATGGTTTGGAGAGCCGGATCCGAGAAGTCGCCACTCCGCATGGCAGCGGTCGGATACGTCAGGATCTGAGGGTTATACGTGATGGTCGGGTTGTCCTGCAAGCTCAGAAAGAAGAAGGCTTTGTCTCGCTTGATAGGTCCGCCAAGCGTGCCGCCAAATTCATTCCATCTCAACGGGGTTGTGCCCGAAGCGAAGTAGTTGAGCGCATTCAGCTTATCGTTTTCGACGTACTCGTACAGATCGCCATGAAACCGGTTAGTGCCACTTTTGGTGATCACGTTGAACACGGAAAGGCCGTTTCCATGCTCGGCGCCGAAATTGGCCGTGTTCAGATTGATCTCTTCGATCGCCTCCATCGGCGGATAGAGGATGTCGGGGTTCTGCGACTGACCCAGCATTGCGATTCCACCGTCGATCTGCCAGTTTGAGTTGTAAGAGTTCTGGCCGTTGACCCCGATGCCTTCGCCACTGGCCTGTTCTCCGCCTCCTGGGTTGACGCCCGGCAGCAGCCCCAGCAGGTTATACCATTGGCGACCGACATTCGGAGTATCAACCACGGTCTCCCGGGTCAACGTGGTGCTTTTTTCCGCAGTCTCGGTTTGCACTTGTGCAACCTCACCCGTGACCGTGACACTGTCGGAAACTGAGCCAATCTGCAAGATGGCATCGACCGTGATTGGGGTGGTCCCCTGGGCTGAGACAAACAGTTAAGACACTGTTGACCGTTCGCTGTAAATTCATTGTGGCCGATCCCGGAACGGATTTAGGATGGGCGTGCCGGTGAAGCGGAGGCGGGCTCTGCTGGCGAGCACCCCGCTGAGGAATAGCCGGTCGGAACTCGTCGCGACGATGAGTAGGGCGTAGAACTTCCGGTGCGTCCTTAACAGTCTGGGCCGACCCCGGCCGGAAAGCGGTACTTCGGTCCAGGCTTTTGAAGTAGGAACACATCGGCCGACAGATTCCGCCATGCCTGAGAAAACGCACGGTCAGTTTCATGCCTGCGCTCCCGCAGCCGCTCGGAGCTTGTCTTCGAACTCCGCCGGCGGCAAGTAACCGAGAGCGGAGTGAAGACGCTTTTGGTTGTAGACCTTCTCCAGAAACGTGCCGATTTCGCACCGCGCTTCGGTCAGATCCCGGTATTCGTTGCGGTGAACCTCCTCATATTTCAGGGTTTTCATGAATGATTCGCAGGCCGCGTTATCCCACGGATTACCCTTGCGCGACATGCTGATCTGAACACCGTTCTCTTTGAGAAGTCCGGTGTAGTCGCCGCTGGCGTATTGCGAGCCGCGATCGGAATGATGCACCAGACCCGGTTCGACTACCCGCCGTGACAAGGCCATGCGCAGTGCGCTCAGCGTCAGTTCATCTTCGAGCGTCCGGTCCAGCGCCCAGCCGATCACGCGGCGCGAGTAAGCGTCCAGAACGACAGCCAGAAACACGAACTCTTCGCGAAGCCTGATGTAGGTGATATCGGCGCGCCAGAGCTGATCGACATCGGTCAGCACCATCTGCCGCGCCAGGTTCGGGTAGACCTTCCGCCCATGATTGGAATCGGTCGTCACGACGAACCTCCGCTTCCGCACACAGAGTAGATTGTCCTCACCCATCAGCCGGTACACACGTTTCCAGTTCACCGCCCGCCCGCGCCGATGCAACTCGCGGGTGATGCGCCGACGTCCGTAACTGGGCCATTCCAGCGCCACCCGCTGGATCGCGTCGCGCAGATCCATATCGGAATCGGAGCCCGATTTCCCATTCTCGTCGAAGCGATAGTAGCTGGCCCGGCTCACCCGGGCCAGTTTCACCATCCGCTTGATCGTCAGTCCGCCGCTGGCCCTCACTTCTTCTTTGACCTTCCGGAAGACCGCGGATTCCCAGCCAGTGCCTGCAACATCCGCTGTTCCTCGATGTGCTGCAAGCACCCCTTCAAAAAATCGATTTCCAGCGCCTGCTGGCCGACCTTCCGTTCCAGTTCCGCCACCCGGCCTTCGGACCAGCGCTGTTTTCCATTACCTGGAAATGCGTTGCCCGGACCCTGGCGGAACTCCCGGCGCCATCGGTGCAGCACGTTCGGGTTCACTTCCAGCCCGCGCGCCACCTCGGCAATTGATACCCCTTGTTCCAGCCGCCGGACGGCGGCCAGCTTAAACTCCTGCGTGAACTGCCTGCGTGACAATCCCATGACTCAATTCTCCATTCAATGAAAAATGAGTCTTAACTGTTTGTCTCAAAAATGGGGACCAGTCCAGATCGTCTCCACGTGCAACGTCATGCCATTGCGGACATACTGCTTAAAAGTGTCTTTGCTGAACCTAATGGAGTACTCGCCCACGGGTACATAAGGCGCGTCGTACACACCCGTTGAATCCGTTGTAACTACCTGGATCACGCCAGACAAAATGTTGGTGATCGTTACGGTGACTCTTGGTATGACCGCGGCCGATTGGTCGGTCACGGTTCCCCGGATCTCACCACTTTGCCTGCTCTGGGCAGAGGTCCGATTAAGCGACAAAGAGACTATGAATACGGAAGTCAAAGCAAAACACAAGGTTGCGCTGAGTCGCGACACGTCAACCTCTCTTTCCCAATCCTCGAAGCCGGAATCTCCCCAATGCGACCCCGAGGCTCTCTTTCAAGCTGATGTTGGGAGGTAATCATACCCTCTCGGACTCTCTAACCTTGTCTCAGCCCGTAGTTTCCAGTCTGTCGAGTAGTGGCGTCTCTCAGGAGCCACCTCGACTCCCTTGGTTGCTCGGCTATAGAGCGCCGTGGCTAGTGCGATACGCCGACTTCCTATCGGTGCACAGTTGTGGATGTTTCAGTCTTATATTGCGGCGGATCAGAGATGGAGTCAATGGGTAGCTCTTGTTCTTTGATCCGTGATTGAAACAACGCTACATTTTCCGAGCGGGCCTGCCGCCATCACTAGAGGATTTGCAGTAGAAGTTTTCCCGGGCCAAAAGTGTCTATACGCGCTGGATGCAAAATAGAATCTTCAGCTCGGCGCGACGGATCGGTCACAGCCTACAATGGATGACCATGCAGATCGATGAGCGAAGCCTAAAAACTCGTGCTGACAGCTTGGCGCGCTGCAACGAAAACCGGGGGCTTCTGGATCGGTTTTACGAGTTTTTTTGAGTACCGAAGCCCTCGCCTCCGCTGGTGCAGCGGAGGAGCAGCGGAGGAAAAGGCCGGGGGGCCGTGCGGGCGCTCCTCACCGAGTAGCCTCACACCATCCGGGACCGATCCGACCAGCCGATGTTGAGATGATGCGGTTGCGGTGGTGGTGCCGGTGGCTTGGCTTTGATCCGCAGCAGACGCTTGGCCCCCTAGCTCCAGGCGTCTACCTGGTCGTCATTCGCCCCGGCAGGGAAAGCCGCACACTCGCCGATGAACTCCTCTGCCCACGGAGCCAAGATCGGATGCGGAACGTACCCGACGGGTGCCTTCGGTTAAGCTATAGTCGTTAAGCAAAGGAGACCATTTTAGGGGCCAGTTGCTTAGGAATGGATCATGGAGGATATTGTTTCGCACCGTGATTCCGCCGCTACACGCCCAGCAGTCGGTGGAACCCGGCCCAGGAATCATGAAAAAGAGTGCTTGGGCTGCGATCCTTGCCTGCGCTCTGCCGCTCGTTTACACTGCAGCGGCGATGTGCTCCTGGTGGATGGCTGCGACAGCGACTGCGCAAAGAAGACTATGGAGCTCGGCGGCCTTACCGGGTTCATCCACCTGCGCGTCAGCGATTTGGGACTGGAGAAAGGCAAGACCGCCTTTACCGATGAGCGGATCGAGATGGTTGCGACGAAATTGTGCGAACAGCTCGGGCGGCGACTAGAAGTTGCGGAGGCATAAGTGACGCGAAAGCTCATCTCCATCGCCCTATTCTTTCTCGCGGTGACGACTCTCGGCGCGATCTATGTCCACTCCGAGAAAGATCGGGCCGATTCGCAGAGCGCCCACTGGGGTAATCGCAAAACCTGGGCTCTTTCGAAGCGCCCGAAACGCCTGCCGTATGCTCCTCAGCATGCACCCCTCCTTCAGCTAAAACGAAACCCGAGCCGGGACGTTCCCAAAATGTTGGTACTGCCCGGCCGGTTCACCGTTGTTCTGTCGGCGGAAGCCTTGTGATGGGTCTCCTCTGGGCTCATCCCAGCCGCGGTGAACTCTCGCGCCCGAATTTCGATGTGGAACTGCAGCTCGTCATTGAGCTGATCTTCCAGCTTGTTCCTCCGAAACGAGCCGAGTAAACGTCGGATCCACATGTTATTCGTGCCGGAGTGTCACCATCGGATCGACTTTCGCTGCCTGGCGGGCCGGGATGTATGTCGCCACGATGGCTACACCGATCAGGAACAATGACACCAAAGCTAGTGTCATGTTGACGCCGGTTTAAAAGAGCAGCGATTCCGCCGGTTTTGACGCTCACTCAGATGGGCGCTTTCATCGATCGGACACACAGGCGCGCCCGCCGGCGCGTGGGAAAGAGCGCGCCGACCTGCAACTCGATTTCAGGGGAATGGCCCGTCACTGTCACAGCATCGCCACAACCTCCGCGCCGTCAGCGGGAACTGGAGCTGTGGAATGCCGGTGTCGTTTCGTCTCCGGACCGATCCTTTCAAAGGCTAGGTGAAGTCTAGCGGCGTTATCGCGGACACTCGCTCCGGAGGGCCATCGTGGGCCAGATGAGCTGGGATCGTCCGAGGGATTCGAGCCGGAAAACAACCTACGCTTCGCGATCGGCATGAGGAGCACGGCGCCCGCCAGCAGTTCCGTTCACAAAGAGCCGGAGCAATTGGCGCGAGAACGATGGTAGCGCGACCAACTGCTTCTGGCCAGGAGAATTTAGAGTCTCGTATAGAGTAGGTACTGCCTCCTGGCCGATGGCTGTTTTTCTTTGACTACAAAACCGGCGGAAATGCTGTCGTTTTATCCCGGCGTCAACAGTGTCAATGGATCGTGAGCCTTCACGCCGTACAGGAAACTCGATATCAGAGGGGTCGCGCCGAACGAAGCGGCCAGGCCAATTGTCACGCCGGCCAAGGACAACACCAACTCTTCCTTCAGCACGAGCGCGAGGACCTGAGCCGATTGGGCGCCCAGAGCCATGCGCAATCCGATTTCATGCCTGCGTTCGCTCACCGAATACGAGGTGACGCCGTAAATTCCGATGGCGGCCAAGAGCACCGCTGCCGGGCCGAAGAATGCAAGCAGTTGTGAATAGAACTTTTCCCAGGTCGCCGAACTGGCGACCATCTGCTGCACGGTCTGCACCCCAAAAACTGGCGAGTCCGGGACCAACTCAGAGGTGGCCTTGCGAACGCTCTCGTTCAGATCTTGCGAGTCGGCGCTCGTTCGGAGCACCAAGCTCTTGTGAAGCCTGGTTTCGGTGAGCCCAGGGGAACAGTGCGCCGGCTGTTGCGGCAGCGCCACATACATTTCGGGACGCGGCTCGGTGGCGAGCTGAAACTGCCGGACGTTGCCCACTACCCCCACAATCTCGCGCGGTCTCTCTTCACCGTACGCCGCCGGCGTGTGCACCGTGAGCGTCTGACCTATGGGATCTTGGTTGGGCCATAACCTCGTTGATGACAGCGATCCATGGCGACGTCTCGGCATCCTGCTCTGTAATAGGACGGCCTTTTAACAGGGGAATGCGCATCACCGGAAATAGTCGGAGCTAACGGCACTGAACAAAGCCGCTGGCTGTTCGCCGGAACCAATTGACGGTCGCCCTGCCATCGTGAATCCTTGAGTCGGGCGCGCCTGATCTTTCAGCATGGGAAGCCAGTCGATCAGCGCCGCAGACTCCACTCCCGGCAAACGTCGTATTCGCGGCAAGAGCTGTCGGCAAAAGATACCCACCTGCAGGGTCACAAGGCTCAGGCCGGTCTTCTCCCCTTGGCTAATGTCGAAGTACCTGTCGCCAATGAGACGGACTTCCAATGTCAAAAGATGATCTGATTTGAAGCCAGGATCAGCATGCAGAACACGGACAAAGGTGTTGATCATCAGACCCGCGCCAAGTAGTAGTACCAATGCCAGTGCGACTTCGATCGCCACAAGCGCGCTGCGCATGCGATGACGCGATCCCCCATCGAGTTCCGTCCGGCCTCCTTGAGAACTTCATTCAAATCGCCCTTCGACGCACGCAGCGCCGGCGCCAGACCGAACATGATCCCCGATAAGAGCGAAAATACCGAGCGTGAAACCCAGAACGCGGGCATCGATACTCATGCTGTTTGCTTGCGGAAACCACCGGGGTGAGAGGATCACGAACAGTTTGATTCCCCACAGAGAGAGCAGCAGGCCGAAAATTCCGCCGGTTAGAGCCAACAGCGCACTCTCAGTCAGCATTTGCCGGATCAATCGCGCGCGCACTGCGCCAAGCGCCATCCGAATGCCTATTTCCTTGCGCCGCTTCGACGCTCGCGATAACAGGAGGTTGGCAATATTCATGCACGCGATGAGCAGCACAAAACCGACGGCGGCAAACAGTGGATATATGATCTCTCGCGACCATCCGAATAGTGCGTCCTGAAGCGGTTGGAGCGTTACGCCTAAACCCTTGTTGGTGTCCGGATAAGCGTGCTCCAAACGACGCGCAACAATATCCATGGATGCCTGTGCTTGCTTGATCGTGATTCCCGCTTTGACTCTGCTAATAGCCACTAACCATCGCTGCGACGACGAGGCCCCAAGGTCGTCTGCACCCCACAGCAAGTAAACGTCAGCTGCCACGCGGTTGCCGAACAAATTGAAACCGCGCGGCAAGACAGCCATTACCACTACGGAGGAATTATCCACAAAGAAGCTTCGACCGACGATTCTTGGGTCGCCGCCAAAGTGCTGCTGCCAGAACGCATGGCTCAGCGCGGCGCCGCTATAACTGTTCCGACGTGCTTCCTTTTCGGAAGGCACCCGCCCCAGCAACGGTCTCACTCCGAGCAATCGCAATAACCCGAGCGTGACGTACTGGACTGCAACTCGCTCCGGAGTACCACCGCCGGTGAGTGCGTTTGGCTCTGGCCCCCAACTCGTCAGTTCAATCTGTTCCAAGGCTGAATCTTCTCTTCGCCACGAGCTAGGCGGCTGCCTCCTGGTTGCAGCAGGTCACCAGGAGGGGTTGGATAGTAAGCATCCGCTACCCGTCCTCCTGCTCGCCTGCTGCTAGCACGAGGTCAGACAGGGCAAGGGGAGGTGCTCTTCCTGGGGAGCGATGCGGCGAGCTATGTGACCGGAGCAGTGCTCAGCGTTGATGGTGGCTACACGGCCTGGTGAGGCTCCTGTCGAACGCGCGCCTGAGGTTCGAACGTGCGTTCGCGTCTCAGTTCTCTCCGCCGGCGGCTCTCCCGATAAGGATTTATCGTTGTGTCGTTCCTAATCAGGTCACCTGTATTCACCCATCTCCTTTCGCAGCGATACGGTCTGGTCCGGAACTACCACGACCACCCACGGAGTGTCCGCCGAAGCGATCCGACCTCGCCACTCCAATGTCCCCGTACTTCCCGTTCGCAGGGTTAATTCCTTTTCAGCACCGTTCAGCGTCAGATTCTCCGCGCGAATCGCGAACCGGTGAGGACCGTTGCCCCGTGCACTCACTTTGATTGTCACTTCTCCGGCACCGGATGTGTCCTTGGAGACCTCAAAGTCCAACCCACTGCCGGTGCGAAGATCCAGATCGTAGGTAGCGCCCGGCAGGAAGGTTCGCGTCTGTTCCTCCCCGTTGCACCGCACAGTGTACTTCCCCTCCGGTAACAGGGCCCGGAATCGCCCACCAGGCAACTCCGGCTTGACCTCGAACCGCTGCCCGTAGGTGGTCTCCTGGAAATCTACCACCGAGTCCGCCTGCCCCTCGACAAGCGCTGGACCGCCGAGGTCCCGCATGAGCCCGATCCAGCGGCCCACGGGGTACACCCAAACCTCTTTGTAGGTCCAGAAATTCTGCACGGGCCAGTACGGCACGTCGTTGTCGCCGCGGGTCTGTATGCCTACCGGGAGCGCTCCTACAATGTCGCCGGGAGATCCAGTGGTCAGGGCTGTGAAGTCGTACCCCTCGCCCCACATGGTGCTTTGCGCGAACGGATTGCGCCCGATCACCCACTCCAACTGCTGCTGCGAAAGCTCTGCCGCCTCCAGATCCCCACGCAGATGAGCGGCATCCGCCAGCGCCTGCGTCTGTGCCAGAATTGTGCCGAAATGCCCGCGATAATCCATCCATACCGGAAACAGCCGCAGGTAATGCCCGTCCCCGAGCTGAATTCCGTTGAGCACCTGCTTGCGAAACGATTTCCGCCGGCTCTCGGGCACGCTCAGGTACTCGTCATCTTTGTAGATCGAGGCGGGCAGCACACCGTACGGCTCCGTGTACTTCGCCATGCTCTTCAGGTACTCGGAATGCAGCACCACTGCGGAATACCATTTCATCCAGTCGGGGTGGTTCGGAAACGCGTCGCAAAGGTTACTCAGGGCCTGGTCGGGTCCTTGCTCGCGGCCACGGTGGCAGTAATGTAGAACGCGGTCTTTCGCCGGGCTGGTGTAAAAGAAGCCGGTGAATGGAATGTCCCACTTCGGCCGCGTCCGTTGCTGCGAGTCCAGAATAATCCGTGCCAGTTCCACCGCTTTGTCTGCGTAACGCTGGTTCCCCGTGGCCCTCCACAGGTCTACTGAAGCCAGCACGCCTGCGGCGGCCGCTTCATGCACCACGTTCTCCGAGTCGAACGGGCGGCGCCACAGTTCCTGGAAACTCGCGGCGCCGGTCCATGGCGTGGCAGGATTGGCCATCCCCGTGACCGCGAACCGCCAGTCCGCCTCCGCCATCTTCAAAGAGTACGCCGCCAGCCGCGGATCCCGTTCCTTCAGTACTCTGTAAGCGATCGCTTCCGCGGCCGAGGCAACGAAGTTGCTCATGGGTACATTGCGGGCATTAGTGGTGACATCATCGGAGTCCCCGATGATGCCGTTGGTTTTGCGGCTGTTTGTGGCCCCGGTGAAGCGGTAGCCGTCGCCAAAGCTGGTTTTCAGAATCCAGTCCAGTCCCCACTGAGCTTCTTCCAACAGCCGTTCATACAACTCAGGGTCTTCGCCCCTGGCGTGTAACCGCTCCGCCAGGCTGAACATCGCGTAGGCCGCGTCGCCGGTGTTGCCCAAGGCTTGGGTGAGATCGCTTGCATCATGCCATCCTCCGTTAACGATGATCCGCTTGTCGCCGTGTACAGCCTGCCAGTCGCGGTGGCATACCCCGTGTACCCCCGGTATCGCCATCCCGCAGCGCTCGGCGTAAAAGAAGTTCAACGCTTTCCAGATGCTCTGGCGCCACACGTCGGGATCGATGCGGAACGGCTGCGTCGTAATCTCGCCAGCCTCCAGTAAGTAGGATCCGGTCTGCCGGACCTCCGAGAAGTCCATCACCTGAAAGCTCCCCAGGTGCGTCTTGACGGTTTGAATGGGCTTACTCAGCACCGCCTGCCCGGTCGCCTGGTTGATCAACCGGAATGCCCGCGCGTCCAGCCCGCTGGCGATCGCGCTTTTGGCCGCGCCGGTCTGGTAGCCCGTGTGGCTGTAAGAGATGCGCCCGGGCCACACTCCCCAGCCTTCGATATAGTCCGGCTCCACCCGCTCCAACTCCAAGCGGTCGAAGTCAAACATAACGTTATCCCCCTCCTCCGGTTCGTTGCCGCAGAGCTCGTGGGAGATGGTTAGGCCCGTCACCTTGTCCCGCGCGAGATTGCCGATTTCCCAGACGACATGATTCCACTCGTGATTCCGCAAGGGGAAGGTGTGATCGCCTTCCTGCCCAAAAGCCGCAGGCAGTTTCTCAACGCCATCATTGTAAAGGCGGAAACTCAGCGAGACCTCGTAAGCGCCGGGACAATCCGGGTAGATCCACAACGAAATGCGGTTGAAGTTCTGCCAGTCCTCGCCGTCAAAGTTCCGCCTGACTCCGGCGGCACCCCACTCTCGTCCGTCGTCCGGGCCCGGTCCATCCAGCCTAGTGGGCATGCGCAGCCGGAGCGACTGGCCTCCGTCGCGTGACCTCTCGCGGGTGAGCGTCATCTCAGCGACAACCTGGCTCACTGCAGCTGCTTTAAAGGTCACCCGGGCATCCACCGTCGCGATGGGCCCATTTGTGAAAGCGGTCCACTTGGCCAGGCTTTCCATGTCGTCTAACTGGCGACTCTCCAGCACCTTCTTGTTGAGCCAACGGTAGGGGGCGGAATCCTGGAAGTTCACCACCATGGGCGCGCGTTCGCCGCCCAGCAAGCAAATTCCACACATCAGTACGAGCGTGACTATTTTCATTGCGATCTCTGCTCCTTAGACTGTAAAGACCCCAAGCTGCAAGAACTGCCTGGGCCCTCTTTTGTTACCAAGTCGCGTGCGCAGGCGCCAGCGCTGGATACGACATCGATACATCCAAGGGAGGTTCTTGTCAATAATCAGTGTCATGTATCGTGAATTCCCATCACGCCGAGCGCTTTGTCCTAATCTCCTGGACACTTCTAACAATGCAAAAACGCAACTCGGAGGATCGCAGGAAAAGCGGCTGGGTGTATACTGGCCCCAAACCGGGCATCAAGAAGGAAATTCCGGGCAGAATGCCACCAGAGCCCCCAGATCTACCTGCGCTTGCGGCCCGATACCTGGCGGGCGGCGTCTCGTCTAGTTTCCGGCGCAACCCATTTACGGGCCTTCCTCTGTATGTACGGCGCGCTGAAGGCCCCTTCATTTACGACACGGATGGACGCCGCTTCATCGACTTCTTCATGGGCCACGGCGCCTGTCCCTTGGGTCACAACCGGCCCGAAGTCGTGGATGCGGTACGTGAAGCCCTCGGGTTGGGCCTGTTCGCTGAGCACGACAGCTATTTGACCGCTAGGCTCGCCCAGAAGATTGTGGAACATGTGCCTTGCGCCGAGAAGGTGCGTTACACCAACTCCGGCAGCGAGGCCACGCTGCTATGCCTACGGCTTGCTCGCGGTCTCACGGGCCGGGACAGGATCGTCAGGGTCGATGGACATTTTCACGGAGTGCACGATTATGTGCTCGGCAACAATCTGGCCGGCCAGATTGATACTGAAAACCCCGGCGATCGGCCTTCGCGGATCGGCCACCTGACCGCAGGCATTCCTCAGGCCATCCGCGACACGTTGTACACGATTCCCTGGAACAATGCCGAGGTGTTCGCTCGCCTGGCGAGTGAAAAGGGCCACGAGATTGCAGCCATACTGATGAACCCCATCGACTACAACAACGGGTGCATCACGACGACCACCGAGTACCTGACCGCCATCCGCGATATCTGTCATCAGCATGGCATCGTGCTCATATTCGACGAAATTCTCTCTGGGTTTCGCACGGGCTTGCGATGCGCGCAAGGCTATTACGGAGTCACGCCCGACCTGTGCGCCTTGGGGAAAGCGCTAACCAACGGTTTTCCGCTGGCCGCAGTGGCGGGCAAAGAGTTCATCATGCAGAAGATCATGCATCCAGAGGATCCGGTCATTGCCGGTGGCACGTTCTCCGGCAATCTTCCCGGCTGTGCCGCCGGGCTGGCCGCCGTCCGCATCATGGAAGAACCCGGCTTCTTCAAAGCGTGGTTAGGCCGGGCGGAGAGATTCTTCCGAGCGTTGAGTGATCTCCTGAACCAGGCGGGCATTCCGGCCAGCGTACAGTGGCTGGGGCCAGGTTTCGGCATCTATTTTGGGATAACCGAGCCAGTGACAGACTACAGGCAATTCTCAAAGCTGGACTACCAGATGACAAAGCGCTTTTTCCTCCGCTGTATCGAGGAAGGGCTCTACTTTCACACCGACTTCACGGTATCCACCCAACACACGGAACCGGTGCTGGATGAAGCGCTGTCGGTAGTGGCCAAAGTGGTTAGAACGCTATAATTGAAGTCGTTTGCCCCAAGACGCGTGTATGCGCGGTTTGCACCAAAATGTCGAGGCCGGTGACTCCGAAGATCTGTCACGCTTTGGCTACCGGCAACAACTCAAACGGAGCATCCGGAGCTTTTCCAGTTTCGCGTTGTCATTCTCGCTAATCTCAATGACCACCGGGATCTTCGCCGGCTTTGGCTTCGCTATCCGGCAGTTTGGGCCCGCCGCGATATGGTCCTGGGTGTTGGTGGCGGCAGGGCAGTTGATGGTCGCGCTGGTCCTGGCGGAATTGTCGGCGCACTACCCGTTGTCGGGTTACGGCTACCAGTGGACGTCCCGGCTGATAAATCCTCACTTCGGTTTCTTTGTGGGGTGGGCTCTGCTGGTGCAGTTCATGACCGGTTTCCCCGGCATCTGTAGCGCGATCGGGCGGTACGCGGAGGCGGTCCTGGCGCCCAGATCAGGACTCCCGGTCAACCCGAAGTGGATCACCCTGGGACTGGTGACGGCCGCCGCATTGATTCATATCTTCGGCATGCGCGTGGCCAACATCTTGAACAATGCGGGGGTGGTAGCTGAGATCGCCGGTTCTTTCGCTGTGGCGGTCTGGCTGCTGGTGGTGTTCGGCCGGGCTCACCCCGCGCCTGCAGCCCTGTTCACCAATACCACGAGCTATCCGAGTGGCCTGCCGGGCGGGTTTCAAGGCCTTGCCGTCTCCTTACTCATGGGTGCCTGGTGCCTGACCGGCTTTGAGGCCGCCGCGGATCTTGCCGAGGAGACGCATCGCCCCGCCACCGTGGTCCCAAGGGCGGTTGTCTGGTCACTGTTGAGTTCCAGTTTCGGCGGCCTGCTGATGCTGGCAGGCTTCTTGCTGGCCATGCCCGATCTGAGGACCGCGCAGGCCAGCGCCACCCCCCTCTCCGACATTCTGATCGCCCGTTTGGGGCCGGGAATCACGCGCGTGGTGATGCTGGTGGTATTTGTATCCATTTTCGCCTGCGCCCTGGCGAGCCTCGCTTCGGCAACGCGGCTTCTGTTCTCGATGGCTCGGGATAACATCTTGCCGGCTTCGTCCTGGCTAAAGCGTGTTAGTCCGGCACGCGGCACTCCGACAAATGCCATTGTCCTCGTGTGGTTCGTCTCGTGCGTCGTGGTCTTGAGTTTGGAACGGTTGGAGATCATTACCTCCATTTCCGCTGTCACAACGTATATCGGGTACGCGGGGATCATCCTGGCCGCCATGCGGGGCATGCACGGCAGGATAGACGGCCCTGGATTCGGCCTCGGAGTTTGGCGTCCTGTTGTGGGCCCAGTCGCGCTCGTCTGGGTGGTGTGTCTAATCGTAGCGCTCACCCTACCGGTGGCCGATCCAACCATCGGACGTCTGCCATTGAAAGTGCTGACCGGAGCCTTAGCCGCGGGTGCACTCGTATACTATTTCGTGGTTCGCGCCAAGATCCAGCGCGGTGAAGCGGGCACACCCGTTGCGCGAGCGAGGTAAGTCAGAGCCAGGGACACGGATAAGGAAATGTCATTCCCACGCGTGAGTCATTGGAGGTACCGGCTGGCTCCGCCGATCACCACAGCGGCGATCGCATCAAGCTCCGCACCGACGCCGACAATCGGCGATCCGACGCCCTGTCGGCTGGTGCTGATAATCCCAGCTACTGCACAGAACGCGCCGGAGATGCAGTAGACCGCGACTTTGTACCATCCGGTCCGCACACCGGCTAGTCTGACAGCGGCTTCGTTGCTTCCGATCGCGGTCACCATCCTTCCGAATACGGTGTACCGGAGCAGAAACGCCACGAGCGCGAAGATGATCAGCATGACGAAAACTGGCGCCGGAACACCCAGCCAGTAGGCAGACCCGAACTGATTCAGCCGCGGGTCCGCAATGATGATCGGGGAGCCCTAAACCGGAAAACCGAAGTTCGGCGCGAGATTGGGGCCAAGGATTTGAGACAACAGGGAAATGGAATCAAACGCGACGGACAAACCAGTCCCGCGCGAGATCATCGCCCTGTTGTCGGATGAGCGGTTGATCCTGCGCGAGACGCAGCGCGCGGTGACCCCATTCGGGGGGATCGCGGTTTTCATTTCGTTTCTCGGCAAGATTGGCTTCGTGAAGGCGGTTCGGGAACACATGCCGATCCGCTGGCGTTCACCGAATCACATCGATCCAACCTCCACCTTCACAGCGTTCCTGATATCGGTATTGGTGGGAGCCAGACGTTTCGCGCATGCCAGTCTGCTGCGGGGAGATCGCGCGTTAACTGCGCTGCTCGGCATGGAACGGTTTCCTACCGACGACACCATCCGCAATCTGTTTGGTGCGTTCGGCATGGGCGAAGTCCAACGCCTCTACGAGCCACTGGCCGAATGGCAGATGCAGCGTTTGCCGCAGCGTGCGGAAGGCTACACCCTGGATTTGGATTCGACGGTGTTTGAGCGTTACGGCCAGCAGGAGGGCTCGCTCAAGGGACACAACCCACGCAAACACGGACGACCCAGCCATCATCCACTGCTGGCTGTGGTAAACGAAGCGCACTTTCTCCTCCACGGCTGGCTCCGCAGCGGCAACTGCGGAACCAGCCGGGGCGTAGAGGAGTTTCTCAAAGAAGCTCTCGCGCTGTGGGGACAGCGCGAAAAGATCCGCTTGCTGAGAGCCGATTCGGGCTTCTTCGATGACAAGCTGCTGAGCTTTTTGGAACAGCGCCTGCTGCCCTACATTGTAGTGGCGCGCCTCATCTCGTGGGTAAAACGCGCCGCTCAGCGAGTGGAGCAATGGACGATGTTGGACGACGACTACGCGGTGGGCGAGTTTCGGCTCCGGTTGCACGGCTGGAGCGCGGAACGGCGGTTCGTGGTGATTCGCGAGCAGGTGCGCGAGGGTCGCGACAGCGTAGGCCGCAAGCTGATCGACGTGCCAGGCTATACCTTCCGCGTCTTCGTCACCAGTTGCGGTGACCCTCCGCAGGAGATCTGGCGGGACTACAACCGGCGTGCCGATATGGAAAACCGCATCGCTGAGTTGAAGCACGACCTGGGCGCCGATGGCTTCTGCCTGAAACAGTTCTTTGCTACCGAGGCCGCCTTTCGCGCTGTGTTGCTGCTATTCAACTTGCTAGCCGAGTTCCAGCGTGCGGCTGGTTTGCCGGTCTATCGCGAGCCCGCTACCATCCGGACTCAGGTCCTCACCTGCGGTGCTCTTCTCGGTCGAGCGGGCCGCCGTTTGGTGCTCCACCTGTCGGACAGTTGGGGCGGTCTGAAAACCAGAATCCCCTTGCTGGACAGCATCTTGAACTAGCAGATTCCAACTTCGCCGAAGTTGGGGCCGGCGGTTACGACTTGATCCCGGACAGCGGCCAAAGCCACGCATCAAAATCCGCGCCAAGGAGGTCAATCAACGTTCAACTTCGGAATTCAGGCTAAACAGATATTCTGGCCTCAAATTCTCTTGACAATTGCTCTGACTGGTGGTAGGTTCCTCGTAGAAAATTGTACGACAATAATACCAACTAGCGATTCGGGGGAATTGACCTCTCAGCAGTACCGCCAAAGCGCGGCGCGAATCGCGAGGGCTTAGTGTGTTTAAACGCCGCCGTGTAAAACGCGGGGATGTGGGGATCGTGCAGGTGAAGAGCTCGAGGCCTTTCACTTCAGCAGAGGAGGTTCAGCATGACAATTCCAAACAGACTTTGTGTCGTCGTTTTGCTGCTTTGTGTGAGCGCGGCGTTGGTCTGGGGGCAGCTATATTCGGGATCGGTGACCGGGGTGGTGACCGACCCTTCCGGCGCCTCGATTCCACGAACGAAAGTCAGCCTGGTGGATGAGGGTAGGGGATTTACCTTCAACGGCGAAACCGATGCTTCCGGGCGTTACCTGTTCCGCAGCGTGCAACCGGCTAGCTACAGGATCATTGTTACCGCCCAGGGCTTTCAGGTTCAGGTGCGAACCGGCATCAGGATCGACGTCAACCAGAACGTGACGGTCGATTTTTCCTTGCCCCTGACGACGAGCGTGGAGAACGTGAATATCACTGGGGAAGCACCGGTCCTTTCGACCGAGGACGCGGCCGTCGGCCAGGAGATAGACCGACGATTTATTAACGATCTGCCGCTGATGGGTCACGACATCATGAGCCTGGCCTATTTGACGCCGGGTGTGGTGACCCCCTATGTGGGCAACCCGTGGCTTTCAAACAGTGGGAATAACTTCTCTTCGAACGGAGGCCGGCCTTCCACCAATGACGTTCTGCTGGACGGGGCTTCGACCACCAATTACGAACAGAACGGTGGTGTGCTGGTGATCTCCTATTTGCCTTCTCCGGAAGCCATACAAGAGTTCAAGGTTCAGACTTCGAACTTCAGTGCGGAGTTCGGCGCTACCGGCGCGGCTGTCGTGAACATGGTGATGCGCTCGGGAAGCAACGCCTTCCACGGCAGCGCATACGAGTTTCTTCGGAACCAGAAGCTTGACTCCAACAACTTTTTTGCCAATGGGAGCGGAACGCCCCTCGCCCCTCTCCGCCGGAATAACTTCGGGGGCACCATCGGCGGCCCTATCAAGAAGAACAAGACCTTCTTTTTTGCTGACTACGACGGACTCCGCCAGGTGACAGGGCGGACTTACAGGTTCGGCGTTCCGAGCGCGGCGGAGCGTCAGGGAAACTTTGGGGAACTGTGCGGTTATAATGGCGGCACCTTCGATTCCGCCGGCAAGTGCTCGGCGGCCGCTGGGCAGTTATGGGATCCCTACTCGGGCACGTACAACGCCGCAGCGGGTGGAGCCGTAAGGTCTACTTACGTACCGTTCAACAATCTGACCACGTATATGAGCCCAGGGAACCCGAACCTGAATGGTACGGGATACCAGTTGGCGCAAACCCCGGGAAACCTCATCGATCCGGTGGCTCAGAAATTGATGGCGTATATGCCGCTGCCCAACCTGAATGTGGGAACGTCCAGTTATACGTACTGGAATAACTGGATTGGATCCGGAGGTAGCCCTGCCCGTACCGATCAGTTTGATGTCAAGATCGATCACAGTTTCAGCGACATGACTCTGTTCAGCGGCAAGTTCTCCTTCCAGCGCCCCTTCCATAGGGACCCGAACTGCTTCGGGAATGCGGCCGACACGTGCGCCATAGGGACCGACCTTAACCACTCGTATCTGGCTGCGCTGAACGTGAATCACACCTTCAGCCCAACGCTGTTGTTGACCGTATCGTATGGTTTCAACCGGTGGTGGGAATTCTTGCCTACCATCATGGGTGACTATCCGAAGGTGGATCCAATCAAGGAACTTGGTCTGCCCAGCTACATGTACCGCTCCGGTCTGGATGTATTTCCGGGAGTCGTGGTCGGAGACACTTACGCGGACGGCCCAAACGGCCAGTCGGTCGGCACGTGGCCCTGGACGTATATCATACGCGGGCAAGACACCCACCAGTTGCTGGCAACCATGAGCTGGGTCAAGGGCTCGCACGAGCTGAAATTCGGCGTTGATGGCCGTGTGCACCGTATCAACTTCGACCTGCCGGGACCGACTACCGGCTACTTCGGCTATGATTACTACTCGACATCCCAAACGCCTACGTATGGTAGCGGCGGCGATGCCATGGCGAGTTTTCTCACTGGCGTTGGTACGAGCCACGATTACGGTGATTATGAAGTTCCTGGACAGTTCAGCGGTCAGAACTTTCAATGGGCCGGCTTCATACAGGATAACTGGAAAGTGACGCGGAGCCTGACGCTCAATGTCGGACTTCGCTACGACTTGACCATGCCGCGAACGGAACGTTATAACCGGATGGACTGGCTGGACCCCAATGCAGTTTCTCCGCTCCAGGTTCCGAGCCTGGGAACGCTGCACGGCGGTGAGGTCTTTGCCAGTGCCAATGACCGTGGGATCTACGATCCGAATTACACTAATTTTCAGCCTCGATTCGGATTTGCGTGGAGCGGCCTCAAGAAGACGGTGGTTCGCGGTGGATACGGGATCTTCTACTCACAATCCAAGGCCACCGTCACCGGAGTGAGCGGATACGGACACCAAGGTTACGTGGCGGAAACACCGTGGATCACCAGTTTGAACAACGACGGCTCGACTCCTTGGGGACGGCTGAACGATCCGTGGCCGATTAAAGGGCCGAACCTGCCTCCAGGCAACTCTCTCGGACTGTTGAATGACGTGGGCTACCAGGCCATCGGTCCCATTCGAACGCTGAACGCGGTCCCTTACGAGCAGTCGTGGAGCCTGGGTATTCAACGAGAACTGCCTTGGAGTATTTTGCTCGAAGCCAGCTATGTCGGGAAGAAAGGCACCCATCTGTATTACGGTGGCGCTGGGGAGAACGATATTCTGGGGGCCCAGATTGAACAGTACTCGGCGAGCCAGATCGCGGGCCTTCTCAGCTATGTATCGAACCCGTTCTACGGAGTCATCAAAGATACGAACAGCTCGTTATCGAATTCCACGATTCAGGCGTGGCGGCTGCAATTGCCCTACCCACAGTTCACCAGCTTCCTGTCCGATGATCGACCGGTTGCCGACTCGATTTACCACGCATTGCAGATGCGCGCCCAGAAACGATTCTCCTCGGGCCTTGAGTTCATGCTGGCATACACGTTCTCGAAGGCGATTGATGATTCAAGCGTCAGCAGTAACAACAATTGGATGGCCAATATCACCTTGCCGACTACGCTTCAGGATCCCAACAGACGCTATCTCGAGCGCAGCGTATCATTGTTCGACATTACCAACGTGCTCCAGTTCACGCACGTGTACGAACTGCCATTCGGCCGGGGAAAGAAAGTCGGTGCTAATTGGAACCCGGTGGTGAACGGGGTGCTGGGTGGGTGGGCGGTCAATGGGATCTGGAAGTTCGACAGCGGCTTCCCCCTGATTCCGACTCTGCTTGGGGGCTTTAATCTACCGAGCTACGGTCCTCAGATGCCTGATTTAGTTGGCACACCTGCGCGGAACAACGGCTCGAATTGGATGACGCAGTATTTTAGCAATCCGAACGTGTTCACGTATCCCGCTCCTTACGCGCTCGGCGACGCGCCGCGGAATTTACCCTGGGTTCGCGCTCCGGGTGCGAGAAACGCGGACCTGTCGCTGTTCAAACAATTTCCGCTTTCCTGGATACGGGAAGGCATGCGCATGGAGTTCCGCCTCCAGGCGTTGAACGCCTTCAACCACCCGCAGTTCGCTCCTCCGAACATGACGGTTGGTTCAAACTCGTTCGGCTCGGTAACCAGCCAGGCCAACTCGCCGCGCGAGGTCGAACTCGGACTGAAAGTGTACTTCTAAGGACTGCGTCGTACTGACGCGGACCGGCCGATCAAGCGAAGGGCCCAGGCACTTTTCTGTGCTGGGGCCGCTCCGCGTCTAGTGCACTCTTGGGCGGTGGGATCCGGCGCTCGGACGTGGGACGTATCATGGCTGCGACGCTGGCGGCCGCCCGAAGTGCGGGCGGTCCACTCGGCATGCAACCTAGCGATCCCAGGACGCGCCGGTGACTTTCTTCCGTGCAGCCCCGGGAACATAGTCCATGCGAAAACTACGGGAGGTTCTGCGCCTCCGATACGTTCTGGCATCGTGGCGGATTGTGCTGGCGCACGCACGATCAACGAGCTCGTCTTGATGTTCAAGAACCAGCAGATCAACGTGGAATCGCGATTTTCAGCGCAACTCCGTCTGGGGTATCGGGGACCGGCGGCGGCTGATCCACTCCATCGTCGCGCACTATCCGCTCCCGAGCTTCTTCCTTTACCAGCGCAACCAAGACGGTCGCCTGGTGTACGACGTTATCGATGGGAAGCAGCGCCTGGAGACAATTTTGGTGTTCTTGCACCAAGGCCGGTTTTCGTGCGATGGGTTTGCGGCGAAGCTGGAGCTCGACGGCGAAACGGGCTGGTTTGACTGGGCGGCCCTCAAGCGGCACTACCCGGACGTGCGGAACGCGTTTGAAACGGACAAGGTCCAAAGAGCAGAAGTGAAGGACGAACTACCCTAACTCGTTGACCTGTTCCGTGCGGATCAAAACGGAGGTGGTGGCGCGCAGGGGGCAAACGTGGGCGCAATCGATATCCAGCCAGGGCTCGTGATCTCTGTGGGAAGTCCCGGCGGGCCCTCGGCGCCTTAAACCGTCGACAAGGAATCAGATTCCAGAGGTGTTTACCCGGCGCCGGATTCCCCCTGGGAAGATTGCGATTCAGCTTGGTGCCGCTAGAGGAGAACAGAATGAGACTCTTGATGCTGGCCTTGACGCTCGGAACTTACGCGCTTGCTGTTGAACGCAAGCCCATGGCCGCGAACTTCCAGGACTCCGCGCCATACCGGTGGCTCAACAAGAAGGTGCTGGAAAGCCGCCTCCTGGACAACATGGAGAGTTTGGAGAAGTGGACCGCCATCAACGCCGAGATGACGCTCAGCCGGGAGAGGTCACACGACGGCGCCCAGTCCCTCCGGCTGCGCACGCCCACGAAACTAGACAAACCGGGCCCCGCCAGCGGACGAGGGTGGGGTAGCGCCGGAGTCAGGCGGCGCTTCGATGGCGAAGACTGGCGCAACTTCAACCGCATCTCGTTGTGGATCTATCCCGATTGCCCCGGCACGTACGTGGTCACGGTTTCTATCCGTTTCGCCGCCGAAAAACTGGCTGGGGCCTCGGGGTCGGCGAGCGGTTCCACCGTTCTGAGGAACCGCGACTGGAACCACGTAGTATGGGAAATTGACAATGTGTCGCCACGGGACAAGGTAACGAGCCTGGAAATTACTCGCGCGATGAACGGGAACGAGCCGGAGGAGGCGGACAGCGTTACCTTTGACCTCGCCCGCTTGGAGTTAGAGCGCGTGGAACCGGACTATATCGAAGGCTGGGGCGTGTGGCCCGGGAGAATCTCCTACAGCCACACGGGCTATCAGGCGGGTGCGACGAAGAGTGCGATCGCCAGTGATTTGAACGCCCGGGAGTTCCGGTTGATCGACCAGGCGACCGGGCAGGCGGTGCTGTCCAAGCCCATTGAAACCGTCAAGACGAATTTGGGAAGGTTCCAGGTGATGGACTTCTCCGAGGTCCAACAAGAGGGTTCGTACGTTTTGGATGCCGGCGGAACGGTGACGCGTCCGTTCCGCATCGACCCCAATGTGTGGCGGCAGACAATCTGGAAGGCCCTCAATTTTTTCTACTGTGAGCGTTGCGGGATAGCGATATCCGGGATACATGGCGTGTGCCACCGCGACTGGCAGGCTGAGCACGGGGACAAGCGGATCATTATCAACGGGGGATGGCATGATGCGGGCGACCTCACCCAGAGCGCCAAGCAGACTGCCGAGAACGCCTACGCGATGTTCAGCCTGGCAGAGCGGTTATACGCCAGGGGCGAGGACCCGGAGTTGTACGAGCGGGTCTTGGAAGAAGCCACGTGGGGACTCACGTACGTTCTCAAGACCAGCTTTGGCGACGGATTCCGCCACACGGGTTCGGTAAACGGTCGCAAAACTAACGGCATCCTCGGCGACTTCGATGACCCGACCATCTCTCAGGCCCGCAACATCCCAATGGAAAATTTCGCGGCCTCCGCCGTCGAAGGGATTGCGCACCGGGTTTTGAAGGAGCGAGATCCGCGGTTGGCGGCGTACTCTCTGAAGATGGCGGAGGCGGACTGGCGGTTCGCGGTGGCGGGGATGGCCAATCCCGACGTGCCATGGACTGGCGCCCTGACTTTCCAGAATGTGTGGCACGTCACGTTCGACTCGGAGAACGTAGTGCATGAGGTAGCGTCCACGGGGGTGCTGGCTTCGGTAAATCTGTGGCGAGCTACGAGCGACCAGCGTTATGCGGACAAAGCAGCCGAACTGGGGCGGATGATCGTTGATTCGCAGCAGCGGCAAAGGCCGGGTTGGGACATTCCCCTGACCGGATTCTTCTACGCTAGTCCCGCGAGAGACCGCGTCGTGCATTACGTTCACCGCGGCCGCGAGCAAGGGCCCGACCTCGCCCTGAGTGAGCTTTGCGAGGCGTTCCCGAATCATCCCGACTGGATGAAATGGTATTCCGCGGTGGTACTGCATTCGGAGTACTTGAAGGGCATGGCGAAGTACACCGAGCCCTACGGCGTGATGCCCGCCTCGATCTACAAGGACGATGAGTATCTGAAAGTGCCCGAGACGATTCGGGAATCGTTTCGGAAGCAGGTGCTCAACGGCATCCCGCTCGGGGCGGGTCAGTACTTGCGGGTGTTTCCGGCCGCGGATGATTTATACCGCGGGCACTTCGGCACCGTTCTGTCGCAGGCCCTGGCGCTCGCTCAGGCCGCGCACCTGCGCGGGGACCTGGAGTCGGCGGAGCTTTCGCAGAAACAACTGGAATGGGTAATCGGCCGCAATCCGTTCGCGCAAAGCACCATGTGGGGGGAAGGGTACGATTTTCCGCCCTATGCTTCTTCTTCGTCCGGCAACATGGTGGGGGGGATCCCGGTGGGCATTGAGACCCGCGGCGACCGTGACGTGCCGTACTGGCCCATCCACACATATGCGACATACAAAGAGGTGTGGAACCACCCCGTGGGCCGCTGGATATGGTTGATGCGGTACCTGGCCGGTCCAGCGCTTGTCGAGGGGCAGGCGGACTCGGTGGTAGATTTCCAGGAGACCACCTACGGGCAGCGGTTCGAGGTCAAGCCGGAGTTGCCTGGTGGGCGATTCCGGGCCCTGTTACCGGAGGGGAAGTACACTGTGCGGTGCAACGGGGAGGAACAGACGCGAACCTTCCTGCCGGGCGCTACCTACGATCTGGATCTTCGCACCGGCAGTGGGTTGGACTTTGAGGTCTCCAAGGACACATCCGGTGCCGGAGAAGTGACAATCAAAGTGAGTGCACGGGGCAACGGTCCTCACCGGTTCGCGATTCGCGCGGAGAATCTGACGCTGAACGGTGCTGAAAAGGAATTAACCCTGCGAACGGGAAGTACGGGGACATTGGAGTGGCGAGGTCGGATCGCTTCGGCGGACACTCCGTGGGTGGTCGTGGTAGTTCCGGACCAGACCGTATCGCTGCGAAAGGAGATGGGTGAATACAGGTGACCTGATTAGGAACGACACAACGATAAATCCTTATCGGGAGAGCCGCCGGCGGAGAGAACTGAGACGCGAACGCACGTTCGAACCGACGTGGGAGAAACACGATGAAACTGTGGGCACTAGTGTTCATATTTGGAATTACTTTGCTAGCCGGCGAGCGCGCACCTATGGTGGCGAACTTTCAGGATTCGGCGGCCTACCGATGGGCCAATAAGAAGGTACTGGAGAGCCGGTTGTTAGACGACATGGAGAGCCTGGACAAGTGGACCGCCTTCACGAACGGTCCAGCGGCGATTGTAGACGCTCGCACTCAGTCTCAGGTGACTCGGTCGAGCCAAGTGCTCGCCGAAATGGTGCTCACCAGAGAGGCGTCGCGCGACGGAGGCCAGTCGCTTCGGCTGCGTATGCCCACCAAAGTGGATAAGCCTGGCCCGGTTACCGGCCGAGGGTGGGGTAGTTCCGGCATCATCCGGCTGTTCGATGGTGAGGACTGGCGGAAGTTCAACCGCATCTCGATATGGATCCGTCCGGATTGCCCCGGTTTCTACGTGACTGCCCTGGGCCTCCAGCTTCAGAATGATGGCGTCGAGAAATTGCCTGCAGCTTTTGGGCAAGAGGGCGACCACAGCATTATCTTGCGAAATCACGAGTGGAACTTTGGCGTGAAAATTCAGGCTAGCTACTTTTTGGCGCAAAAATGAGTGGCTAAGCCGTTCACTGTGAGCTCGCGGGGCGGCAGACATCTACATAGTCGTACAAATCTTCGTCCCAAAAGCTCTTTGACAGCTCATGTCAATTTTCTCTTAGCACAAAAATAGGGCCTTATTATCTTAATATCAAGTGATACGTAGGCGAGAACGGGCTGATTCAGCGACTCCTGCGGGCCACCGAAATCATGGTCCAAGGCGGCCTGTCGGAAACCTCTTGTCGTTGCGGCAACCCCAACTGCATCTATCGTCGCGATCCCGAGCGCCTACATGGGCCCATCTGCACATCACCTACCGCGTCAATGGAAAAAAGTCGCTCTCTGTATGCCCCTCCAGAGCACGCCTCAGCCGCTCGTCAAGCGCAACAGGTGTGGTCTGACTTTTGGGAGATTGGCTATGCGCTGGCCGCCCGGAACCTCGACTACCTGCAGCGGCAAAGGCAACGGAAAAAAAAGACTGGTACGCCAGCCACTGCAGAAGAGGCTCCCGTGATTGAGAGAGCCCATTCTGGCTACTCACAACGATTCTTAGACTCCTTGACGTGCTATGATCATATAATATTTCATTGGACGAACTGCGAATTCTCCGCAGAGCAGGGAGCTTCAAAATTGGCAGGACCTTCGAAGCGCGTCTCTTTGGCAAGTGTTTCGGAGATGCAGTGCATAGAAAGGAGCAGGTTGATGAAACAGAGTCGGCAACTTCGAATTGGCGCAGTTGCTGCCGGAGTATTACTGGCTGGCTGGCTTTCGCTTCCGGCCGTGACGGCCTCCGAGGATAGTCACGGTGTGAAGGCATTTGTTGGTGCACGAATCATTGATGGGACCGGCAAGGCCGCCATGGAAAAGGCCACTTTGGTGATTCGTGAGGGCCGAGTTGACGCTGTGGGGCCCAAAGTGAAAGTACCGGCAGGAGCGGAGCGCATCGATGCAACCGGCAAAACCATCATTCCCGGCCTGATTACTGCCCACGGCCACGTACAGAACGCAGACCAACTGGGGATGTACCTCCGAGATGGCCTCACAACCGTTCTTAGCCTTGGCGGCGACCACGAGTTCGCCGTGCGTGACCAATGTCGAGGCGCAGCTCCAGGCACTGTCCCGCGCCTCTTCGTCGCGGGACCAATCGAGGATTCGGCTCCCTTTCCCGGTGCGATCGCGGTCACGACACCCGAGGAGGCCCGTAAGACAGTCGACGAACTCGTCACGCACAAGCCGGATATCGTTAAACTCCGCGTAGACGACTTCTTTCACGTGCGTCCGAAAATGAGTCCTGAAGTCTACAAGGCCGTTATCGAGGAGGCGCACAAGAACGGCCTTCGCGTCGCTGCCCACATAGTGTTTCTGGATGACGGTCTCGGTGTGTTGCGCGCAGGCGCCGATTACATAGCCCATAGTGTCCGCGACCGTGACGTGGACGACGAGTTTATCCGGCTCATGAAGAAGCGCAACGTCTTCTATTGCCCTACTCTCACGCGTGAGCTTTCGATGTTCGTATATGCAGAGACGCCGCCCTTCTTTCATGATCCGTTTTTCCTCAAAGAGGCGGATCGGGTCGAGATGGCAAGAATGGAAGATCCAAAACATCAGGCGGCCGTGCGAGTTGATAAGAACGGTATTTGGTTCAAGGACCACATGGAAGTCGCCATGCGGAACCTGAAAAAGTTATCCGACGCCGGCGTGACCATTGTCATGGGTACCGATACCGGCGGCGGCCCTGGCCGCTTCCACGGCTACTTTGAGCACCTCGAACTGGAATATGAGGTCAAGGCCGGTCTGACGCCCATGCAGGCGTTAGTGTCTGCCACCGGAGGAGCTGCAAAAGTTCTGAACGTATCCAACCAACTCGGCACGCTGGAGAAGGGCAAATGGGCGGACTTCGTGGTACTGGACGCCAATCCGCTTGACGATATCAAAAATACACGCAGTATCGATTCAGTGTGGGTCGGCGGACACCGTGTGCCTAACAAACAATAAAGGTTTGACAAGCACAAACTTCCGATGATCACCAGCAGCGGTAGTTGGTGATCTGCGAGTGGTGAATAGAGTGAGCTCAGCGAGGGGCAAGCGTCCAGCGATGTGGCAGGAGTTCATCGAGCTTGGTAGAGAATGGTCGGCGATGCGGCCGAACACATTGCGGAACTAGACGAAGGGATCCATCTTGAATCCGACGCACCGTGACGGGGTGCCCTCCCGTCCACCCGACCCGATCTCAAGGCAGGCGGCGGGGCGGAGCCTCGGAGGCGACCACCTTCACGGTTTGATCGCCAGCCGCTGAGGCGGGCACAATCGCCGAGAGCGGGGCCTCGGTGACCTGCGGGCGGAAAGGCAGCAAAAGCAGCAGGCGATCGCCCGCCAGAATCTCGTAGGAACGGATGGGCTCGCGGCCGGCTAGCGCCGTCTGGCTTGACAACGATATGATTGTAATATAATCGTGCCTCAAACTTAACAGGCCAGCGACCGAAGGCGGTGTTTTCAATGTTGGAATTTGGTCGACAAGTAGGCGGTGATCGGATCGGCATGTGTCTCGGCGGCTGGCATACAGTTACGCCCCGTGTCACGCGCGGTTCGCTTGAGGAGCGTGACATTCTGATGCACGGTGAACCGCTGAACTCCAAGCAGAAGAAGCCTCAACTCCGAGGCCAGGAGCAAACAACGAACGCAATCAAGGCCCGCGAAGAATAGGATCTACACATGTCTAATCGACTTTCACGCCGGACTCTTTTTCAACTCGCCGGCGCCGGAGCCGCAGGGCTTACCGGCGCCTCCATGCTGCTTTCCCAATCAGACACACCACCACCGAAGCCGGTGTTGCGACTCGCGCCGGAGGTGCCGTTTACCGTCCCCAATACCAAGCGTTCGCCCGTCAGCCTCGTGCGGGGCGAAGATCGCCGCAAGAATGTGTACGAAGCGCTGATGGGTATCGACGCAGAGTTGCGTCCCGCTTTGCGGCGAAGGAAATACGTTCTGATCAAACCCAACCTCACGGCGCCGTTGGTGAAGATCGCCGTCACGCATCCCGACGCCCTTCTCGGAATTCTGGATTATCTAGCGCCGCGTTTCAAAGGGCCGGTCATCATCGCTGAATCCGCCGCCTTCGACACCATGGTGTGCTTCGACAATTGGAAGTACGGCCAGATCGTGTCCGAAGCCAAGTCCCAGAAGGTTAGCTTGCTCGATCTCAATCTCGAGGAGCGTTACGTGCCCATGTCGATTGTCGACTTCAACGTTCGCGCGACTCCCATCCGGATAGCCGCCAGGCTGCTCGACCCCGACGCCTTCGTCATCTGCGCTGCCGTTCCCAAGACGCACGTCCTTGCGGTGATGACGGCATCGGTGAAGAACATGGCCGTTGGTGGAACGCTCCGCAGCGGTCCGAAAGGTGCTCAGTGGAGCGACAAGTCGAAGGTCCACGGCGGCTTCCGGGCAAAAGGGTCGCTTGGGGACGGCGGCAGCCAGCAGATGAACTACAACCTGATGCTGGTGGCCCAAAAGATGGCGCCTAACTGGGGAGCCACCGTCCTCGACGGCTACGAGGGCATGGAAGGCGAAGGCCCCGTCGAAGGAATGCCTGTGCCTTCCCGCATTGCGATCGGCTCGATGGACTACATTGCCGCCGATCGCGTGGCCGTTGAAGCGATGGGTATGAACCCGGCCTGGGTGGGTTACTTGCAGTACCTGGAGCAGGCCGGGGTTGGCAACTACGACATCGCCAAGATCGACGTGCGCGGCGAAACGACTGCCGCGGTCAAGAAAACATACAAACCGGCCTCGACTATCGAACGCGCGTTGGAATGGAGTTTGCCGCTCGTGCAAACAGCGAAGAAGGCCTAACTTGCTCCGACCTCTCCCAGCACTAGCCGGGTCTTCAGGGCGAAGCCCTCACCCCCCTGGCAGAAGCCAGTTGGTGGTGCACAACAAACAGCAACCGTATCGCGAGCTTAACTATATGGAATATTGTGATCGCACTTAATCGGAATAGCCGCCGAAAATGACGCTGCAATCCCTCGCCCCGGCGTCCGCCGCCGAGAACACCTCGGCGGTTTGCTCAGATACCACTTCGAGCGGCTTGATGTTTTGAACGGATGTGGGCGCAGCCCGCCAACGAAGTGAGTATGAGATTTCAGGGTTTCTATCGGTATGAGACGGGACCCGGCACGGCGCAGGTTCACTGTGCCGGGTGACAGGGACGATGGATTCTCTGAGGGCGCCGGTGTCTCGCTGATGCTACGGCCTGACGGCTTTCGGGGTGCGATTCACGAAATAGAGGAACTTGATCGGACGATCTCCGAAATTGATGTTGGAGTGCACCATGGTCCCGTCTGGCCGCGCCATGTAAGCCATCCCTGGGCGCTGCATGCGGAGTTCTGTCCCCAGCAAGGCAAGACTGTTGCCCTCCAAAGCCAGCCAGATTTCCTCATGACCCGGCGCATGCGGGTGCGGCTCGCCCAGGCTCAATGGCGGCAGTTCCACCGTGATCACGTTGGAGAGCGTTCCCAGTCCGTCGCGGGACGAGAAAAGTTCTCTCACAATATGTGACCAATGGCCGGATGCGCCGGGAACGATATACGGATCCGGACTTGTGGCCCCTGCCTTCTCCTGAACTCCAATCGACGTCGCGTAGTGGGCTACCGCGCTCGGGGTCCGGACGTGAGCCGTCCTCTCGTCCACCACCAACATCTTTTCTGTGGGTTTGAACTCCGGGGGCGTAGGTTCGTTGATGATGTACATGTGGAGGGGTTCATCTCCAGTGTTTTGCATCACGAATTCAAGGTTGGCGGGCACGAATACGGCGACATCTTTGTGAATCTCGGTGGCGACTCCATAGGCCGAAACTTTCCCAGTTCCCGAGATGATGTAGTAAACCTCCTGCTGGTCAATGAGCCGCGAAGTCGCCGTGGACGCATGAGCGGCGAGGGTCGCGTACGACAGACTATTCGCATACTGAAGGAAAACCGCCCTGAAGGGGGGAGCGAAGTTATCGCCTTTGGCGAGAACATCGCGCACAACCAGCGAGCCGTGTATATGACGCGGCATGGACTCATGCCAATCGCCGAAAAACGAATCGATTCTTCTGTCCTCCGGATCTCTCTCTGGCGCATACCGAATCAACGATGGGCCTGGGTACGAGTTTATGCCGGCGACGGCGTTGCCTGTTTGACTTGGCGCCGCAGCCGTCTGCGCAAACGCCAGTGGTGAGAGAGTGAGAACCCCAAACCCAATCAGCAGGATAGCGAGCTCTGTCTTAGACACTGAATTATTCTCCTTTCGGATGCCCCTTCTCTCTACTTCCTTGTTTCGTGCGGATGATAGCGTGCGAAATAGAAGAACTTCACCTGATCCTCTTCGGAGTAATTGATGTTGCTATGGGGAGCTAGATTGTCCGGAGGATGCAGAAAGGCAACTCCGGGGCCCTGCCTGCGGAGGAACGGACCCACCAAAGCGAGACTGACGCCCTCCAGACCCGCCCACACCTCTTCAATATCGTCGTGGTTGGTCGCGTGCGGCTTGCCCATGGTCAAAGGGTCGAACGTCACCGTCAAAACACTCTGCAAAGTGCCGAGCCCATCGTCGGTCACAAAGAGCGTTTTTACGATGTGGGACCACATTCCGTCGCTGGACGTAATAGGAAGCGTATTCTCATTCCGAACCAACATGTTGGGATTGGGCCGAAAACCCGGCGGGGTCGGTTCGCTGATGAGGTACATCACAAGCGGCTCCTGCCCAGTGTTCTTAATCGTAAAGCTGAGATTGGCCGGCATCAGGATGGCAATGTTCGGGACGATCTTGGCCGTCTCTCCTGCCGCCTCTGCGGTTCCCTGGCCCGACCGGAAATAGAAGATCTCCTGCTTTCCATCCAGACGCGTGGGTGCTGTCGACGCCTGAGGCGCGAGTGTTGCATTCGAGAAAGAATTGATATAGCGGAGCACCGCACCTTTCTGCGTGGGCTTCATCGCGTCGCCGCGCGTTAGAATACTGCGCTCTTGAAGCGTTCCATGTGTCACTGCGGGAGGGGACGTGCGCCCATCGCCGAAATACATGTCGATATATGCATTGCTTCCCGCATCTTGCGCGAAGGCGATGGGCGAAATCGCGCCCAACACGGCTAATGCAGGAGCAATTATCCTGAGAACCATAGATCCTCCTTGATGCATCGGGGAGCCAAATCCCGAGCCGATGTCAGGCCGGCTCGTTCTGCGTTTCCAGTTCTGAACGCCGTTCTCCCGCCCAGCCTGACGCTAATTCTACCTCTACCAGATGAACCTCGCGGAGACCGGTCGGATTCGCGGAGGCTTCCGGACGCCACTCCCCCGGAGCCGACTCGATGTCGTGCCAGCGGCAAACGACACTGTACATGTATCACACACTGTGTATCGCCACTTCGCCTCCGACCCGATTGCAACCATGGCAGCCCGGCCGCCGGACACCAATCCGTGATTCGAAGTGCCGCGGGCGTATTTATTAACTGTAATTAACAGTTTAGCTATAATGCAGGTTACCGCAACGGAGGATGGTGGTGCGGATGATCACGATCTCCAAGGAAGACTACTTGAAGGCCGTGTTGGAGGCTGAGAGTGAGTGCGAACACGTCATCTCAACCATTCTGGCGCACCGGCTTTCCGTGTCGGCGCCGGCGGTCACCATGGCGCTGCGGCGATTGAAACGCGATGGCTTGGTTGCCGTGCGCGCTGACGGTCGGGTCGAACTGACTTGGTCGGACGCGAGGTGGCCCTGAGGACGATGGTGTGGTCTCGGTCGACTTCTTCACCGTGCCAACCATCCGGTTTCAGATCCTGTACGTGTTCCTGGTGTTGGCACACGACCGGCGCCGGATTCTGCACTTCGGCGTGACGGCGCATCCGACGGCCGAATGGACCGCTCAGCAAGACTGCGCCTCGGTATCCGACCGCCCCGCTTCTTTTATGGCGGTTGATTATTTCAGGCTGTCCCTCGCGTCATCTTCGAAAAAGCTGGCCGACTTTAGTGTCGGATGGATTTTTCGATAGGCACAGTTGAGGAATGCGCGGTTTTCTATGATGGCCGTTCGGCATGAGCGCCATCAAATGGGTGCTTCGGTTGGCCCACTTGGCCGGCTTGGTCCATCAGGGACTCCTGCTGCAGAACGAGTAACTCGCCGCGAAGAATCGGATTTTGAAGGCCCATCTGCAAACGGGCTGCGGGATGGCGAGAGGTCCACGCTAGCGGAGATCGGCAAGCGTTTGGTCTGGGCTTCACTCGCTTTGGCTCCATCGCGGCGCCCAAGGATGGCGATGTATCCATTGAAGAAAGGCCACTTTTCGGGGCCGCTAACGTAGGAGTCTAAAGGAGGTATAGGAGCGGCTGATCAGCAATTCTAAGGGAACTTCTGCGCTAGATTTATCTGGCTAGATTTATCTGGCTAGATTTATCTTGACAATCTCTCTGGTCTGTGGTAGCGTTCCTCGTGTAATTAGTATTACAATATTATTAACTGTAATCCGGGGAATTAACTGTCTCTCTGAAGAAACAAACGCGTCAGTACCTTACGTTCCATGAAAAAAGGCGCGGACTTCCTGCTGGAGTGTTTTCCGCCATGAAGAAGAAAGACTGTTTCTCCGGAGCTGGCAGCGTGGCGCAGAAGTGTAAGCCGAGGGCGTAGGGTGATTCAAAGGCAAACCATAACCGCGCAAGTAATCACACACATCCTGGGTCTTATCAAGAAGGGGCAGGTAAAGCCAGGGGAGCGCCTGCCGACCCAAGAGCAACTGACTGAGGAGTTGGCAGTCAGCCGCACCTGCGTCCGCGAGGCGATTAAGTCGCTGGAGTCGCTGCGGCTCATCAGAGTACGGCCGAAGGTCGGCGCAGTCGTCTTGGAACCTTCTTCGACTGCTTTGATCAATGCGGAGCATCTGTCCGCATCGGCTTACATGCAGCAGACGGATGTCCTGATCGAGTTCCGCAAGGTCCTCGAACTGGGGTTAGCGGCATTGGCGGCGGAAAAATCTACCGAGGAAGACTGGGCGGCCATGCGAAGCGCACTTGCCGATCACGAGCATGCACTGGCTACGGATAGAGTCGCGCACCATGCCGACATCGCGTTTCACAAAGCGATTGCCGAGGCGACCAAAAACCCGATCGCCATTCTCGTGCTGAAAACTATCTCCGAGGCGCTTTCGGAGCGTAGCCGGCAGATCAACGACGTGCCCGGCGTGCCCGAGGAAGGGCTGAAGGAACATTGGAAGATCTACCGGGCAATCCGGGAGCACAATTCGGAGAAGGCGCGCAAAGCGATGCGGTTACATATCCAGACAGTCGAACGCAACGCGCGCATTGTTCGGGCGGCTGACACGGTAGAGGAAGAAACCGTAGTCTCGCAAACCTGAGCTAACATCGCCGTGGCCAGTCTGAGAGTGAAAACCTGGTGAGCCGAACGGCGTGCCCAAATGAGACAAATTCGCGAGGGTACGTCCGAGTACCGGTGGCGTCGGTCGATCCGAACCAGTTCCGGGATCAGCCTGGCGCGCCCTTTAGTGCTCTAGGAAGTTGTTGAAATAGCCTATCCACGGGTATTCCGACTCGAGTTTCCGCGTGGATGGGACATTCTCGCGATGCTTGGGTGGCTCTCCAAGCCGCGCAGTCGGCACCGTCCGCCGCTCTGCACTACGCTCCCGCCGGCCTGAGTCGCGGGATTCGCCACAGATTGTATGCCGCTACCGCGTACTGGAATAACCAACTCACTTTTTCCAGTCCGCGCAGCTTGACCTTCCTCATCCCCGCCACCGTTTTCAGCCACCCAAATGCCCGTTCGATGATGGGACGCCGCGATTGGCTCATCGCGTAGCCGCGGTGCCGGGTCGTCCGTCCGTCGATGGCGCTGCGGCGATTCTTGTTGTTTTGCGCCACGTGCGGCGTGATGTTCATCGCCTGCAAGGTCGTGACCAAGTCCCGGTTGTCGTACGCCTTGTCCGCGCCCAACGTGAAGCGCTGGCCGCGCCTATTCTTCCGCATCGCATCCGCCATCAAGATCGCTGCGTCTGCCTCCGCCGTTCCGTCAGCCTGCGTCAGCATCGCCTCCACGATGAACCCGTGCCGGTTCTCCACCATCACATGTCCCAGGTAACTCAACCGGGCTTCGCTGCCGCGCGACTTCTTATATAGCCGCGCATCGGGATCGGTTTTCGAGGCGTGCGTTACATTGGTGCGCTTGTCCCCGTGGAAGCTCGCTCCACCTTGGCTGTTGCTGTCGCCGCCATCCTTGCGCTGGAAACTCTTCTGACTGGCCCAGGCTTCGATCATCGTCCCGTCCACCGTGAAGTGCTCCTGCGACAGATGCGGTTTGGCTTGCTCGAGCACTTCGGCAAAGAACTCGCGGGCCACCGTCTCATTCAGCAGCCGCTCGCGATTCTTGCTGAACACCGCGTGATTCCATACCGGCTCGTCCATCTCCAGTCCCACAAACCATCGGAACAACAGGTTGTAATCGAGTTGCTCCATCAGCATCCGTTCGCTGCGGATCGAGTAGAACGTCGGCAACAGCAGTGCCCGCAACAAACGCTCTGGTGGGATCGACGGCCGGCCATTGTCGGCATACATTTTGTCGAACCGCTTCGACATCCTCGCCAGAATCTGATCCACCAACCGCCGGATCGCCCGCAGCGGGTGGTCCGGGGGCACCCGCTCCTCCATCGTCACGTAGCTGAACATCCCGCCTTGCTGTTTCTCGTCTCCGCGCATATCTCAAAGACGATTAGAACATCACGCAGGTGTCCTGCTGCCGCAGTTTTTCAACAAACTCCTAGGCCGTTCCAGGGAAGGAGGCCGGTGCACAGACTCTTTTGCGGCTTGCTACTGCGCCGCCTGTCGGCCTCGATCTACACGGATCGGTTTGGGGTAGACAGAACATCATAGGAGAAACGTAATGAGAATTTCGATACTCGTACTGATGTTCGGAGTTTGCTTGCCGGGAGGCGAACGCGCACCCATGGCAGTGGACTTCCAGGATTCCGCCCCCTACCGTTGGCTCAACAAGAAGGTGCTTGAGAGTCGCCTGTTGGACGACATGCAATCCTTGGACAAATGGACCGCCTATACTAACGACGCGATTCCGCTGGTGGACGCCCGAATTCCTAACTCTCAAACTCGAATATCTGCATGGCGGAAGGTGTTCGCCGAGATAACACTGACCAAGGAGCAATCACGCAACGGAGGCCAGTCGCTCCGGTTACGCATGCCCACCAAGCTGGACAAGCCAGCTCCGGCCGGCGGACGATCGTGGGGCGACCCTGGCGTCATGCGGCGCTTCGAAGGCGAGGACTGGCGGAAGTTCAACCGTATCTCACTGTGGATCTATCCGGATTGCCCCGGCTTTTACGTGGATTGGCTGAGAATCCGAATGCACAATGACGGCATCGAGAAACTGCCCGCGCCTTTTGGGCAGGAAGGCGATCATTTCATCATCTTGCGGGATCACGAGTGGAACCATGTGGTTTGGGAAATCGGCAATGTGGCGCGGGACAAGGTGATGGGCCTGGAAGTCTCCTACAGGATGGAGGGCAACGAACCTGAGGAGGGGGATACCGTCACGTATTACCTCGACCGCTTAGAGTTGGAGCGTGTGGAGCCGGACTATATCGAAGGCTGGGGAGTGTGGCCCGGGCGAATCTCATACAGCCACACTGGCTATCAATCCGGTACGACGAAGAGCGCCATCGCCAGCGGTCTGAACGCCCGGGAATTCCGGTTGATCGACCAGGCGACCGGGCAGGCAGTGCTGTCTAAACCCATTCAAACGGTCAAGAGGCATCTCGGGAGCTTTCAGGTGATGGACTTCTCCGAGGTGCGGCAAGCGGGTTCGTACGTCCTGGAAGCTGGCGGGACGGTCACACAACCGTTTCGCATCGACCCGAATGTGTGGCGCCAGACCATCTGGAAGGCCCTCAATTTCTTCTATGTCGAGCGCTGCGGGATGGCGATTCCGGGCGTACACGGGGTCTGCCATCGCGACTGGCAGGCTGTGCACGGGGACAAACGCATCGTCATCAACCGGGGGATGGCATGACGCCGGCGATCTCACCCAGGGCTTGGGCAACACCGGCGAGGCAGTCTATGCGATGTTCAGCTTGGCAGAACGGTTGCACGCCAGGAGTGAAGATCCTGACTTGTATGAACGGCTGGTGGAAGAGGGCCAATGGGGACTGGCTTGGATACTCAAAACCAGCTTCGGCGATGGCTATCGGGCCACGGGTTCCGTCAACAGCCGCAAAACGAACGGCATTCTTGGTGACTTCGACGACGTGATCGCGAATGCCAGCAACGCGCCTATGGAAAATTTCCTGGCCTCGGCAGCGGAAGCCCTTGCCTTTCGCGTGCTGAAAGAACGTGATCCCCGGCTGGCAGCGTACTCTCTGAGAATGGCGGAGGCGGACTGGCGGTTCGCGGTGGAGGGGATGGCCAAGGCCGAGGCGCAAGCTTCCAAAGAGCTCTTTCGGACCTCGTTCGACTCGGGAAATGTCGTGCATGAGGTGGCATCAATGGGGGTGCTGGCTTCGGTGGACCTGTGGCGGGCGACGCACGATCAGCGCTATGCCGACAAAGCCGTGGAACTAGCGCAGGTGATTTTGGATTCACAGGAGCGCAAGCGGCCGAACTGGACCACACCGATGCTGGGGTTCTTTTACACTAGTCCGGCGAGAGATCGCATTCTACACTATTGTCACCGGGGCCGCGAGCAAGGGCCCATCGTGGCGCTAACGGAACTCTGTAATGTGTTCCCGAACCACACCGACTGGATGAAGTGGTACTCGGCTGTAGCGTTGCACTCAGAGTACCTGAAGACGATGGCGAAATACACTGAGCCATACGGAGTGCTACCCTCCTCGATCTACCAAGACGACGAGTATGAGGGGGTGCCGGAGAGCCGGCGGGAGTCGTTTCGGAAGCAAGTACTCAACGGCATCCCGCTGGGGGAGGGGCATTACCTGCGGCTGTTTCCGGTGTGGCTGGACTACCGTGGTCATTTTGGCACGATCCTGCCACAGACGCAGGCGCTGGCTAATGCGGCTCATCTGCGGGGGGACTTGGAAGCGGCGCAGCTATCGGAGCAGCAGTTGGAGTGGGTGATTGGCCGCAATCCGTTCGCGCAAAGCACCATGTGGGGCGAAGGATACGATTTCGCGCCTCACCAGACGCCGAATTCCGGAAACATGGTGGGATCGCTGCCGGTGGGCATAGAGACCCGCGGGGACAGCGACGTGCCATATTGGCCTGTTCAGAATACCTGGACGTACAAAGAGCTTTGGGTACATCCAGTGGCCCGGTGGATCTGGCTCATGCGGGATCTTGCGGGTCCGGCTCTGATCGAGGGACAGGCGAGTTCAACAGTGGAGTTCCGGGAGACCACCTATGGGCAGCAGCTAGAGGTGAAACCTGAGTTGCCCGGTGGGCGATTCCGGGCCGTGTTACCGGAAGGGCAGTACACGGTGCGGTGCAACGGGGAGGAACAGACACAAACCTTCCTGCCGGGCGCGACCTACAATCTGGACCTTCGCCCTGAGCGCGCCTTAGAGTTTCAGGTATCCAAGGACACATCCCGTGCCGGGGAGGTGACGATCAAAGTGAGTGCGAGGGGCATAGGTCGTCACCGGTTCGCGATTCGTGCGGAGAATCTGACGCTCAGCGAAACCGAGAAGGAATTAACTCTGCGAACGGGAATTGCGGGCACAGTGGAATGGCGCGCCGGGATCGCTTCGGCTGACACTCCATGGGTGGTCGTCGTAGTCCCGGACCAGATCCTATCCATGCGAAAGGAAGTGATGGGAGCTGCTTGGGAGCCTTGAAATGCTGCGAGAGCTGGCACATCTCTCCCCTCCCCCAGTCCCGGCTCATAACTAACCCTACACGGCATCACGGGCGGTGGCTGTTCACAACCACTCCCAAACTGGGCTTTCAGGAGTGTGCCTGCTCCCGGCCTTTGAACTCGCATAACCTTTACAGGTCACTCCGGTGCGGTCCATCAACCGCCACTTTGATTCGTGTGCGGTGTTCCGGCCCGGTGCCTCTTGGCGCTCCACTGGGCTGCTAGGTACTCACCCATATCGAGGTCGCCGGACATAGTCTCGCCGTTCACTTTGCCGGTGAACGTGAAGTTCAGGTCATATCCTGCCGTGCGTTCGGTGAAATCGCTGCGCAACCGGACCCTGTCACCATCGATAGTGCCGGTAAGATCGCGCGCCACGAATTCCCCCCGGTGACTCCCCTGGATCTCCCCACCCTGCTGCTGCAGGAACAGCGTATGCTCGCCGGTGCTTGCGGCATATTCGATGTGAACGTCCCACTGGCCGCTCAAATCGGCGGACGGTTTAATCCGGTCCGCAATTCTGAACGCGTGTGCCGCGCGGAAAGCACAGCATAGAGGCGATCCGCAACCACCTGGTCTTCGCCTGGTGCAATGTTGAAGGGGTCGATCGAGATCCCTTCTTGAGCGCCCCGCACACCCCCAACCAAGATACGCGGGTCGGTGGTGTCGAGGATACGGGATACCTCTTCTCCGGTGATCCCCAACTTGGCAGGGTCCCAGCTGATATTCAGCTCGGGGCTTCGGTCTGAGAGCCTGGCGCCAGGCTCCCGGACCTCCGTGCTGACTCCCGGGATGGAAGAAACGCGCGTCGCTATGAGGGCCAGACGGGAGAGCAATTTTTGCCACTCGGCGGCGTGGTCTCGTTGTACCCACGCCTCAACCGCCGCAAGCATCCCTACGATCTCTTCCTTGCCTACTTTCATGCCCCGAGCGAAACCGTGGTGCGGCGAGTTGTGAATCCAAGCAGCCTTGACCAAATCCTTGCGCCCCAGCAACAGTCCCGCGCACTGCGGGCCCCGCAGTTGCTTACCGCCGCTGTAGCACACCATCGTGGAGTTCCGCTGCAGGTGTACATTCGGTATCGTCAGGACCTCTGCGGCGGCATCCGTCAGCACCGGAACGTTTCTCTGGCGCGCAATGCGCGTGATTTCCTCGAACGACGGCGGCCCGGCGTCTGCGCGGGAACCGGCGAAGATGTAGATCATTGCGGTCCTTGGCCCGATGGCAGTTTCCAATTCCTGCGCGGTCTCCACCTCGAGGATCCGGACCCCCACGGCACGGATAGCGGGGTCGTAGTTGTTTCGGGAGTGCTTGGGGATGATCACCTCGTCTTTAGCGATCCCCTCCATGTTCGGCAGCCTGAGGTGCCTGTCCGGATTGCCTCCCGCAACGCAGGCTGCTGTGGCAAGGGTGATTGCCGAGGCGCAACCCGCTGTGACAATTCCCCATTCCGCTCCCGTCAGCTCTGCCAGACGCTTTCCGACAGCTTCCATCAGTTCATCTAACTTCACCATATGCTGGGCTGCGTAGTTCATCGCCGCCCGCACTTCGGGTAGTTCGAGCGTCCCCCCATTGACCGTGATCGTGCCGGTGCCACTGACCAAGGGGCGGACGCCGATCGAGTGGTATATATCCGGTCCGATTCTCAGCCCTGCGGAAGATGCTATCGGAGAGGCCCCCGCCGGTCTGCGAAGCAGAGCCGGAAGTGCAAGCAGGCTTCCATTCCGGAACAATTCACGCCGGGTAAGATTTCCGGCTCGCTGCTTAAGTGAACATACTAAAGAGCTCAGCGGCACATTCTCTCCTTGCGCTGGGTCACCGGACCCGTAACGTGAGCACTTTGTCAGTGAAAAAATCGACAACGTCCAGGACCGCCACATGCGAACGGATGAACTCTTCCCACGTTGTGTTTTGCCTCCGTTTAAGTGCCGGCGCCAAGCCATGCCTTTGTAGCATTTCGCCGTCTGAGATCAGATAACCGATCGCCGAGATTGGCCTGGCCCCGACGATGACATCTTAGCCCTTCCGGAATGCTCCCGAGCGATTCGGACGACCCGTGCTTCCAGTTCAGGTCGATTCGCGACCAGTCGGGATAGCCGCCTTGCTTCGACCTATCAAACTTGCGCACGATCAGTTTTGGTGCCAGTCCAGGACGGTGGTTTCCCATGCGGTCCACCAGTCCAAGAGCTTTACGCCCGAGACTCTGGAGGCGGCCAAGTGCTCGTTCTGAATCAGCGGTTCTTGATTGACACAGCCGATCACGCAGCCGAGGCCGACCAGACAGGAGGTCGCCGGAGCAATAAACAGATACGTACCTCTGTTTATCCGATGTTATTTTGTCTCGCGCACTAGACCATTTCAACCCACTCTATGCTATTGATTTCAGTAGGTGCGTGTGTCGCCTATGGTCGCGAAAAGAACGGCTGTGTTGCGAGAATTCATTGAACCAGTCTTACAGGCTGCAGTATATGCCGCGTTATTCGCGGAATCGGAAACCAAGTTCTTCCTCAAGGTGGTGGATGCCGAGATCGAATTCTTCAAGGACGACAAGGGCATCGTGACCCACTTGATGCTGCACCAGGGCGCAGCGGAGATCAAGGCTCCGCGGAAGTAGAGCGCGCGGGAGTGCGCCGCTGTTCGAAGCCTGGCGCCGCCGGCCTTCTCAATTCAACGGCGAACGCAAGACTGGCGATAACGGCTAAAATAACGGGAGGCATCCACGCCCCAGGCTAGAGGCACCCAGAGTGCTAAGTTCGCAAGCAAGACAGGGGTCACAAACTCAGATAGTATCATCGAAAATTAATGGCCCACAGTGTGACCGGGGGCGATCCGGACGCGTCCAGGAGAGCAAGTGGAGGCTGCCCTGATATGAACCGAGCCGTTCTAGTGTACGCTGCCATATCGGCCGGTTTGAGCTTGCCGGCGTTGGCGCAAGCTCCGCCGGCATACCCAGATGCCCATAATTACCTCAGGCACCGGGTGAAGTTCAATCCTCCCAAGCCGCTCCCATCACCTCCTTCCGCAGTGATAAGTTATCATCCGGAACTACCACCGCTACCCAGGGAGTGTCCTGTGAACTAACCCGGGCGCGCCATTCCACTGTACCTGCCACTCCGAACCGCAGAGTCAACTCTTTGTCACCACTGTTGACTGTCAGATTCTCGGTGCGGATGGAAAACCGATGACTCCCGCTGCCCCGCGCACTCACCTTGATCTTGACTTCCGCTGCCCCGGTCGTTTCCTTCGTGACCTCATAGTCCAACAACCGGCCGGGGCGAAGATCCACATTGTACGTCCCACTTGGCAGGAAGGTGCGCGTCTGTCCCTCGCCACCGCTCCGCACCGTGTATTTCCCTTCCGGCAACATGGCGCGGAACCATCCGCTCGCCGAGTCCGGCTTGACCTCGACCCGCTGTCCGTAGCTGGTCTCCTGGAACTCTACCGGCGAGCTCGCATGTCCTTCAACCAGAGCCGGGCCTGCAAGATCTCGCATAAGGAATATCCAGCGGGCCACTGTGTTTACCCAGACCTCTTTATATGTCCAGTAAGTCTGAACGGGCCAGTACGGTGCGTCGTTCTCGCCGCGGCTCTGTATGCCCACCGAAAGCGCCCCTACGATATCACCGGAACACGCTGTATATAGGGGAGCGAAGTCGTAGCCCTCGCCCCACATCGTGCTCTGCGAGAATGGATTGCGGCCGATCACCCACTCCAGCTGCCGCTCGGATAGCTGCGCCGCTTCTAGGAAGTTGTTGAAATAGCCTATCCACGGGTATTCCGACTCGAGTTTCCGCGTGGATGGGACATTCTCGCGATGCTTGGGTGGCTCTCCAAGCCGCGCAGTCAGCACCGTCCGCCGCTCTGCACTACGCTCCCGCCGGCCTGAGTCGCGGGATTCGCCACAGATTGTATGCCGCTACCGCGTACTGGAATAACCAACTCACTTTTTCCAGTCCGCGCAGCTTGACCTTCCTCATCCCCGCCACCGTTTTCAGCCACCCAAATGCCCGTTCGATGATGGGACGCCGCGATTGGCTCATCGCGTAGCCGCGGTGCCGGGTCGTCCGTCCGTCGATGGCGCTGCGGCGATGCTTGTTGTTTTGCGCGACGTGCGGCGTGACGTTCATCGCCTGCAAGGTCGTGACTAAGTCCCGGCTGTCATACGCCTTGTCCGCTCCCAAGGTGAAGCGCTGGCCGCGCCTTTTCTTCCGCATCGCATCCGCCATCAAGATTGCGGCGTCTGCCTCCGCCGTTCCGTCGGCCTGCGTCAGCATCGCCTCCACGATGAACCCGTGCCGGTTCTCGACCATGACATGTCCCAGATAGCTCAACCTGGCTTCGCTTCCGCGTGACTTCTTATACAGCCGCGCATCGGGATCGGTCTTCGAGGCGTGCGTTGCATTGGTGCGCTTGTCCCCGTGGAAGCTCGCGCTACCTGGGCCGTTGCTGTCGCCGCCATCCTTGCGCTGGAAGCTCTTCTGGCTGGCCCAGGCTTCGATCATCGTCCCGTCCACCGTGAAGTGTTCTTGCGACAGATGCGGTTTGGCTTGCTCGAGCACTTCGGCAAAGAACTCGCGGGCCACCGTCTCATTCAGCAGCCGCTCGCGATTCTTGCTGAACACCGCGTGATTCCATACCGGCTCGTCCATCTCCAGTCCCACGAACCAACGGAACAACAGGTTGTAATCCAGTTGCTCCATCAGCATCCGTTCGCTGCGGATCGAGTAGAACGTCGGCAACAGCAGTGCCCGCAACAAACGCTCTGGTGGGATCGACGGCCGGCCATTGTCGGCATACATTTTGTCGAACCGCTTCGACATCCTCGCCAGAATCTGATCCACCAACCGCCGGATCGCCCGCAGCGGGTGGTCCGGGGGCACCCGCTCCTCCATCGTCACGTAGCTGAACATCCCGCCTTGCTGTTTCTCGTCTCCGCCCATATCTCAAAGACGATTAGAACATCACGCAGGTGTCCTGCTGCCGCAGTTTTTCAACAAACTCCTAGGTCCCCCCGCAGATGAGCCGCATTAGTGAGCGCTTGGGTCTGTGCCAGAATCGTGCCGTGGTTCCCCCGGTAATCCATCCACACCGGAAACAACCGGAGGTAATGCCCATCCCCCAGCGGGATGCCGTTCAACACCTGTTTGCGAAACGACTCACCACGGGTCTCGGGCACTTGCAGGTATTCGTCATCCTTGTAGATTGAGGAAGGCAGCATGCCGTACGGTTCGGTGTACTTCGCCATGGACTTCAGGTACTGGGAATGCAGTGTTACCGCGGAATACCACTTCATCCAGTCGGGATGGTTCGGGAATGCATCGCAGAGCTGGGTCAGCGCTACGATGGGCGCTTGTTCGCGGCCCCGATGGCAATAGTGCAGAATGCGGTCCCTCGCCGGACTGGTGTAAAAAAACCCCAGCATCGGTGCGGTCCAGTTCGGCCGCTTGCGCTCCTGTGAGTCCGTAATGACCCGCGCCAGCTCCACGGCTTTATCCGCATAGCGCTGATCGCCTGTGGCCCGCCACAGATCCACCGAGGCCAGCACCCCGAGAGAAGCCGGTTCATGTAGGACGCCCGCCGAGTCGAACGACGTCCGAAAGAGCTCTTTGGAAGCTTGCGCCTCGGCCTTGGCCATCCCCTCCACCGCGAACCGCCAGTCCGCCTCCGCCATCTTCAGAGAGTATGCTGCCAGCCGTGGATCGCTCTGTTTCAGTACCCGATACGCAATGGCTTCCGCAGCCGAAGCCACGAAATTCGCCATAGGGTCGTTGTGGGCTGTCGCAATGGTGTCGTCGAAGTCCCCCAGAATTCCGTTGGTCCTACGGCTGTTCACCGAACCTGTGCCGCGGTAACCATCACCAAAGCTGGTCTTCAGAATCCAGTCCAAACCCCACCGTGCTTCCTCTATCAGCCGTTCGTATAACTCAGGGTCCTCACCCCTGGCCTGTAACCGTTCTGCCAGGCTGAACATGCCGTACACAATCTCACCGGTGTTGCCGAGCCCCTGGGTCAGATCGCCGGCATCGTGCCATCCCCCGTTGATGATGATCCGTTTGTCGCCGTGTACCGCCTGCCAGTCGCGGTGACACACACCATGCACACCCGGTATCGCCATCCCACACCGCTCTACATAGAAAAAATTCAGCGCCTTCCAGATCGTCTCACGCCACACGTTCGGGTCAATGCGGAACGGGTGCGTGAGCGCGTCGCCAGCTTCCAGTGCATAGGACCCTGGTTGGCGAACCTCTGAGAAATTCATCACCTGGAAGGTTCCCAGATGTGTCTTGACTGTTTCCACCGGCTTGGACAGAACGGTCTGCCCCGTCTGCTGGTTGATCAAGCGGAATTCCTTGGCTTTGAGACCACTGGCAATCGCTGTTTTCGTTGATCCGGGCTGATAGCCCGGGTGGCTATATGAGATTCGTCCCGGCCACACATCCCAGCCTTCGATGTAGTCAGGCTCCACGCGCTCCAACTCCAGATGGTCGAAGTAATATGTCGCAGTATCGGATGCCTCCGGCTCGTTGCCGCCCATCAAATAGGAGACTTCGAGGCCCGTAATCTTGTCTCGCGCCACATTGCCGATTTCCCAGACCACGTGGTTCCACTCCTGATTCCGCAAAACGACGGAGTGCTCACCTTCTTGCCCAAAAGCCGCCGGCAGTTTCTCGATGCCATCGTTGTGAAGCCAGAGTTCCAGCGAGGCTATGTATGTGCCGGGGCAATCGGGATAGATCCACAGCGATATGCGGTTGAAGTCGCGCCAATCCTCGCGCTCAAAGTGACGTACGATGCCAGCGTTGCCCCACTCCAAGCCGTTGTCTGGGCCAGGACTGTTTAGCTTTGTGGGTATGCGCAGCCGCAGCGAATGATGTCCATTACGTGATGGCTCCTGGGACAGCGTCATCTCGGCGACGACGCTATTCGCGGGAGTTACTCCAAAAGAAACTCTGGCATCTGTGATGAACACCGGGTTGTTCGTGAAGGCAGTCCACTGGTCCAGGCTTTCCATGTCGTCCAACAGCCGCCTCGCTAGTACCTTCTTGTTGAGCCAACGGTAGGAGGCGGAGTCCCGGAAGTTCACCGCCATGGGTGCGCGTTCGCCTCCCAGCAAGCAAACTCCGAACATCAGTACGCATATCGAAGGTCTCATTGCGTTTCTCCTATGATGTTTTGTCTACTCCGACCAATCCGTGCAGGTCGAGGCTGACCGGCGGCGCAGCCGGGAATGTTACCGGAGAAAGTGCCGCCGGCGATGACAGGATACTCCGAATCCATGATCTTCTGCATGATGGACTCCCTGCCTGCCACGGCCGCAAGCGGGGATCCGTTGGTCAGAGCCTTGCCCAGTGTGCAGAGGTCGGGCGTAACCCCATAGTAGCCCTGGGCGCAGGTGATGCCGGTACGGAAGCCCGACAAGATCTCGTCGAAGACGAGCAGAATGCCGTGTCGGTTGCAGATGTCTCGGATGCCGGGCCTAAAGATCCAGGGCCAAACCCACATTTATGTGCGGTAGCGCAGTCTTGGCGGGCCGGCAGTGTCGGAGCTGTCAACTGTCGCTGTGAACTTCTCCCGCATCGTAGTCATCGCCTCCCCAGCGGTCCGGATGGTGCCCTCCAGTTGCGCGGCCTTCACCGCGGTCAGGATCTTGGAATATCGCAGGTCTGGCTTGTAGCCGGCGGCGATCAGGTCTGTGCCGGTTAGTAACGGTTTCGGCTTGAGGCGCTCCTTGGGAGACTCGGTCAAGGACGCCGCAAGCTATTACGGCACTGCGCTGCATGAGGCTGCGCACTCCAGCGGCCACCCGTCACGGTTGAATCGCGCTACGCTCAACGAGTCCTATCGGTTCGGTGATATCAGCTACGCCAAGGAGGAATTGCGAGCGGAACTGGCCAGCTTGTTTCTGGCCGCGGAGCGCGGTATCCCGCACGATCCCGCACAGCACGCGGCTTACGTGGGCTCGTGGATCAAAACTTTAAAGGAAGACAAGAACGAAATCTTCCGCGCTGCTCATGACGCTTCCAGAGCAGCCGATTTCCTACTCGCCCTCGAACGGGTCCGGTCCATTGCCGGCGAATTGCCCCCTGCCGGGCCCGCTCTAGATTCCGACGAGGTCGGCCGCGCGCCGAGTTTGGTTCTGGGAGGCGAGATTGCGAATCTCGAAAATTATCGGCTGGACCGCAAGAAGCACGAACGCACACATACCAGAGGGCTGGGCCGATGAGAAGGATTTCCGGTCATCGCCGTCTGCAAAGAACGAGGACTGCTCTTTCGGAGGGACCGGTACCGCGATTAATCGCGCGGCGGAGGCGGGCATACCCCGCGATGTGCTGCTGTGGCGAGTTAAAGGCCCCCGGTACCCACCTTTATTATTAGAAAGGATTGAACGCGCGCCAGATGTCCTCTTCGATTCGCCCCCTCCCCGGCCTTCTCGCTGATTCCTCGGCTCACGGAAAAACGGAACGGCTCCTGACTATTCGCGATGTTGCGGCATGGCTAGGCGTAAGCAACGGATGGGTCTACGACCATACGACACGTAAACGCCCATTTCTGCCCTGCATTCGTCTTGGAGAGATGACACGCTTCCGCCGTGATGACATCTTGAAATTCATCGAGGAGCACAGTAATGACAACGGTGGACGGCATTGACCAGATCGCGGTAGGATCGATCCTTAAGGTTGGACGCCGTATGGGCCGCGACCGATATCAGGAAGGAAGCCTCGTACTGGTGGGCAAGCGCGTTAAGAAATGGCGCGGCCACTTTTACCTCTACCAGAAGCGGGCCGACGGCACCGAAATCCGCCGTCACCGCAATATCCTCCTTGGCTTCAAGGCGGAAATGGACAAGGGACAGGCGAAGTCCAGGCTTCGGGAAATCATCGCCCGCGAGACGAAGAACATTGCCCCGGCCTCTGCCAGCGTCACTCTGCGCTGGTTTTACGAGAACCGGTTCCTTCCGCTGAAGGAGCAGCAGTGGAAGATCACATCCCGTCCCAAGACCAAGTTCTTCATCCAGAAATATATCCTTGAGCGCTTCGGGGATATCCTGCTGGCGGGCCTCGATAAGTTCAAGCTCCAAACGTATCTCAACGAATGCGCCGCCGTTTTTTCCCAGAGCGTTCTTACCAAGATCCGCGTTTACCTCAACTCCATGCTGGGTGAAGCCGTCGAGCTGGAAATGCTGCTCAAAAACCCAGCCGCCAGGATAGTTGTTCCCAAATCCGCCAAGCGCAGCGCGACAAAGCACCTCACTCCGGAGCAGATCCCGCTGGTCCTGTTCAATCTCAGGGACCGCGACCGGCTCATCGTGCGCATGTTTCTGGTTCTGGGCTTGCGACCCGGTGAGATGTATGCCTTGAGATGGAATGACAAAGAGTCAAACAGCCTGCGGATTGACAGTAGCATCACCGAGGGCGTCGAAGTCGAAACCAAGACCGAAGGCAGCAATGCCGCCGTCTGGTTGCCGGCATCAATTGAAACCGAGTTGGAGTGGTGGCGGCAAATCGCGGCCGATAAAAGGCCCGAGGCATTTATTTTTCCTTCGGCCCGAGGCACAGCCATCCAGACCAGCAATTTCTTGTACCGCGTGCTGAAGGAAGCCGGAAGAAAGGCCGGAATCGACGGCCTCAATCACCAGATGCTCCGGCGCACCTGCTCCACCTACATGGCCCAGCTCACCAGCGTCAAGGACGTGCAGGCCCACCTGCGCCACCGTTCTTCGAAAACGACGCTCGAACACTACATCAAGTCGGTGCCGGCCAGCGTGCGCATCGCCGTGGAATCGCTCGATCTTCTGCTAAAATCCTACAAGGGAACAACGGGCTCAAGCAATTGAACCCAATTGAACCCAGGTTTTGCGTCGGACCAACCCTATGTAAAACAAAACAAACCAGCGCTGGCGTAGCTCAGTTGGTAGAGCATCTGATTTGTAATCAGAGGGTCGGGGGTTCAAGCCCCTCCGCCAGCTCCATATTTTCAGTAACTTACAGACACTGGCTCGAAGACGCCCATCCAAAACCTCACACGATATGCGCGTTCGACACGTCCGCGAGGAGCCTCTGACGCTTTTGTAGCTGTTCACGTTGATGGGTGAGCAGTTCGGCTTCGAGCGCAATGGCTGCTGCCTTTACCTCCGACGGGATCGCCTGCTGATAGTGCTTTAAGGTCACGTGCGGGTCCGCATCTCGCATATGCGCCTGGGTGGACTTTGGGTCCTTTGCCCTTGCGCCGAACAGCGTGGATGACGTTCGCCGGAGGGACTGGAAGTTTAGCCCCGTTGTCTGGTTACCCTTTTCGTCTGCCGCGATTGCTACACCCGCACGGATGGCCGCCGGTTTGAGTACGCGCCGGAGAAAATTCCCAGGCCGCACCGGTACAGTCTTGCGAGTAGCGGGGAACAACCAGGGCGTCCGGCTACTGTCAATCGTTTCGAGATAGTGCCTCAGTTCGATTTCAAGGTCAGATGGAAGGTAAACTGCGCTTGCCGAGGCTAACGTTTTCGGCTCTTTCGTGCGTCCGTTTACGATGGCTTCGTCGATTATCAACTCCCCTGCTCCGACGTCATTCCTTCGCAGGGCGAATAGTTCCTCGGAGCGCAGCCCGAGCTGTACCAGGATGCGCACAGCGACATGGTCACGCCCCGATACCGCCGCGAACAAGGCGCCCGCATCTGGTCGTGGACCGCGATAGGGCCCGCCGGCTGCGTAAGGAGGGCTGGAGCGTGCGCAAGATCGCGGATGAGCTGGACGTTTCAGCCATGACGGTACAGCGTATTGTGACCGCGGCGTAAGGGCGTGGTGACTCAAACAGCTATTTCGCTGGGCCGCGCGTCGGGTAACTGTGAGAATACCCACAGCTTCGCGCGCCGCTGGCCAGGGCGAATCGCCGGGCACGGGGTAATGGTCTTGTATCTCCCAAATCGCCCTGGCGGGCTTAAAACGCGAACTGTGAGGAATGTTCGCGCAAGTTCGACGTGGACGCGACCGTCTCGAAGATCTGACGGGCCTGATATTCGGGGAGACCCTCATTGACTCAAAGATATTAGAGTCCTAAACTAGTCTTTCACTTGCACCGTGTTCCCGCTAACGGTGGAACGAGTGTCAACAGGAGCGGTCATGAGCAGCCTGTCCGTGGGCTTCATCGGTCTTTCCCATCTGCATCCCAAAAGCTACATGCCCGTGTTTCGGGCGGCTAAGGATATGGAGGTGGTCGCGGTCGCCGACTGTAATCCGACAGTGCTTGAGTCCTTCGCCCGGGAATTTCCGGTTCGCACGTACAGCGACTGGCGGCTGATGCTGGACAAGGAACGGCTGGATCTGGCGGTACTCTTTCTCCCCCATTGCCAGTGCCCGGAAGCGGCCATCGCCTGCGCCGAACGCGGCGTGAACGTGCTCGCGGAAAAACCGATGGCCGCCAGCTCGAGCGGTTTACGGTGCATGATCGCCGCCGCTGCGAAGGCCGGGGTGCTGCTGTCTTCGCCCTACGTTTGGCGGTACCACCCGGTGACGCGAGCTATGAAGCAGTATGTCGCGGACGGCGTACTGGGTCGGATCGTCGGTTGCGAGGGCCGTTGCGCCGCAGGCCGCCTGCACCGGTATATCGACGGCGATGCGCAGTGGATGCTCACCCGGAGCATGAGCGGCGGCGGCCCCATGTACAATCTCGGGGTCCACTGGATCGACCTATATCGCTGGTTGCTCGACGATGAGGTAGTCGAGGTGCTGGGCAAGAACGTCAAGATCAACCAGGACTACGACGTCGAGGACAATTCGTTCGCCATCCTCACGTTCTCGCGCGGTACGGTACTGGCGCTCGATATCAGCTACACAGTGCCCGATTCGTTCCCCTGCGGCCGCGATCTGTATTTGGCGCTGCGCGGCACTGCCGGCGTGCTCTCCTGGAGCCCATCGTTCGAGGGTCTTCAGGAGAGCCTGTTCGTGTGCAGTGACGCACCCGAATTTGCGCCAGCCACGCGCCGCCACATCGATTTCGAACTCGAACCGCAACCCGGGTACGCCGGCGCCTCGACGGTCCGGTTCCTTTGCGATCTCGCCGAGTCGATCCGGACCGGCAAGCCGCCGGCGATTACAGGCGACGACGGCTTGCGCGCCCTCGAAGTTGTGGAAGCGATTTATGAATCGGCCGAAACCGGACGAGCAGTACACCCGGCCAGCCAACTTCAGCCGCAATAGAAAGGGATGCCAGAATGCAAGTGGTTGTCACCGATTACATTGAACCTGACCTCGATTGGGAAGCCCGCAGGCTTGCCGGGCAAGGCATCGAGCTCACATGCCACCAGTTGAAGTTCGCGCCTTTCGAGGACGTGGTTGCCGCGACGCGCGAGGCCGACGCCGTGGTGGTGAACATGGTCCCGGTCACCCGGGCTCTGGTCAAGACTTGGACACGATGCAAACTTGTGATCCGTCACGGAGTCGGTTACGACAATGTGGACTTCGCCGCGCTGGACGACGCGGGCATTCCGCTTTGCTACATCCCCGACTACTGCACCGAGGAGGTTGCCGAGCAGGCGATCGCGCTGATTCTCGCCTGCGGGCGCCGGATCATCACGGGCCGGAGAGTACTGGACGCCTCATCCCGAAGCGGCCAGTGGGATTTCAAGGAGACGATTCCCGTGTTTCGCATGGCCGGCCAGAAGGTGGGCATCATCGGTTGCGGCCGGATCGGCAGCCGGGTCTACCAGAAGCTGAAGAGCTTCGGCTTCGAGTTTCTGATCTATGATCCCTATCTGAGTGAAGAACGCAAGCGCGAACTGGGTATCGAAGTGGTGGACAAGGAGACGGCCTTTCGCGAATCAGACTTCGTCACCATTCACACGCCGCTGACGCCCGAGACCCGGTACATCGTGAACCGGGAAACGTTGGCCATGATGAAACCGACCGCATACCTGGTGAATACCGCTCGTGGCGGCATGGTGGATAGCGTCGCTCTGGCCGAGGCGCTGAGGAACAGCGTGATTGCGGGAGCTGGCATAGACGTCTATGAGACGGAGCCGCCCCCGCCGGATTACCCGCTCTTCGGCCTGCCCAACGCCATCCTGACCCCGCATCTGGCTTGGTACTCCGAGGATTCAGGCTGGAAAATTCGGGAAATCATCGTGCTGGAAATCGAGCGTTTTGTGGCCGGCCTTCCGCCGCGGTATGTGGCAAATGCCATGCAACCCGTGCGCACCGGCGTGGAGGTGCTCAGGTAACCATGGAAAGTCAGACAACCACCAAGGCACGCGTGCAAGGCCAGTTGCCAGGGCCGCGGTCTCGAGAGTTGTTCGACCGCTGGGCAAAAGTCGAGGCCCAATGCACGGGCTACGAGGCGCGCGTGTGCTGGGACCGGGCCCAGGGCGTTGTGGTCATCGACGTGGACGGAAACAGCTTTCTCGACTGGACCTCGGGCGTGCTGGTGACCAACGTCGGGCATTGCCATCCGCATTTGGTTGCGGCCGTTCAGGCGGCGTGCGCCAAGCTCATGAACAACTATGAGTGCCTGAACGAGCCGCGCGTGAACGCGGCCGAAAAGCTGGTCGCCATCCTGCCGCAGCACCTCGACAAATGCTTCTTTCTCAGCACCGGCAGCGAGGCAACCGAAGCATGCATCCGCATCATGAAGCGGAAGACGGGCAAATTTGAAATCTTGAGCTTCCACGGTGGCTTCCACGGCCGCACCTACGCCGCTCTGACCGCGGGCGGCCTGGCCGGACCCAAAAAGGGGTACGGGCCGACGCTGCCGGGTGCGATCCGCGTACCGTTTCCCTATTGCTACCGCTGCCCGTTCCGCGCGGAGCCGGAGACGTGCGACCTGCTTTGTCTCGACTACATCGAGGATGCGGTGCGCGCGAATAGCACGGGGAGCCTCGCGGGCGTCATGGTGGAGGCGTACTTGGGGGCCGCCGGATTCATCTTCGCACCGCCTGGATGGTTTCCGCGGATGGAGCAGTGGATCCGGTCCCGCGGCCTGCTTTTCGCCCTGGATGAAGTGCAGTCCTCGTTCGGACGAACGGGCAAGCTTTTCGCGATGGAGTGGGAAAACCTGACGCCCGACCTGGTGGCGCTAGGCAAAGGGATCGGCAGCGGCATTCCCGCATCGGCGGTTGCGGCCAGACGCGAGGTGATAGGAGCGCTCGGGCAAGGCGAAATGAGCAGCACCAATGGCGGCAACCCCGTGGCATGCGCCGCGGTGGTGGCGGTGATCGAGATCATGGAGCGCGAGAAATTGCACGAGAACGCGATGCGTATCGGCGAATTGATGAAAAGCCGCCTGCTCCAGATCAAGGAACATTGCCCTTATGTCGGCGATGTGAGGGGAGCGGGGCTGGTCATGGGCGTGGAACTCGTGAAGGACAAGAAGACCAAAGAGCCGGCGCCGGACCTTACGCACCAGCTGATCGATGTGGCCGCGCAGAACGGGCTTCTGATCGGTTCGGTGGGTGTTTTCGGCAACGTGATGCGGGTGGCGCCACCGCTCGTGATAAACGAGGCCGAGGCTCACGAAAGCCTCGACATCTTCGAAAAGTCGCTGGCTTCTCTTTGATGGAAAGGACCAACATGAAGACGGACATCTCCCTGCGCGAACTGCGGGCCGCGGTGGATAGCGTCCGCGATGACGCCGAGCGCTTGCTTTGCGACTTGATTCGCGTACCGTCGTTGCCGGGCCGCGAAGGGGATGCCGTCGAGTGCGCTGCGAAATGGTTCGACGGCGTGGCCGAGGTCGAGCGCATCCCGCTATCGAATGATCTCCGCGCCGATGCAGACTATGCCGATCCGGTTCCCGACCTCGAATACGACGGGCGGTCGAACCTGCGCTTGCGCGTGCCCGGAGTGAACCGCGGCCGCTCCTTGCTGTTCAACACGCACCTGGATGTTGTGCCAGCATCCGAGGGCCAGGAGCGCCCTTTCGATCCCGTGGTTGAAGGTGGATTGGTGCGTGGGCGCGGCGCGTGCGATGCCAAAGGCCAGGCCGCGACCATTTTCGCTGCGCTCGCCGCGCTGCAGCGTCTCCGGATCCGGCTGGACGGTGATCTCATAGCCCATCTGGTCGTTGAAGAGGAGGTCGGCGGCAACGGCACCTTGGCCATGGCTCGCAGAGGCGAGCATGCCGATGCCTGCATCGTGATGGAGCCGACGGAACTGCGGATTCTTTCCTCGGTGCGGGGCGCCGTCTGGTTTCGCGTGACCTGCACGGGCAAACCGGGGCACAGCGGGCGCGCGGGAGACACGGTGAGCGCGTTGAAAATGGCGGTCCGTGCGATGGAAATCCTGGAGCGCTATCACGCCCGTCTGCTGGCTTCCTCGCGCGGCATACCGCTCTTCGACCAGCACCCCAATCCGATGCCCATCACTTTCGGGAAGCTGCACGCGGGCAACTGGCCGGCGTCGGCGCCCGCACTAGCGGTGATGGAAGGCGTGCTCGGACTGCTGCCGAACAAGACTCGTTACCAGGTCATGGCCGAGATGAAGCAGGCGATCCTTGACGAGGCCGACGACTGGTTCCGGGACCACTTCCAGATCGAGTTCATGTACCGGCACGATTCGCACGTCCTCGATCCGAGTCACCCGCTGGCGTCAGGTCTGGCGGCGTCGTGCCGGCAAGCCGGCCTGTCCGGCGAGATCGGCGCGATGACCGCTTCCTGCGATTCCTGGTTCTACAACAACCGGCTGAAGATTCCCACGGTGGTATTCGGTCCGGGAAGCCTCTCTGTTGCACATTCCCGCGAGGAGCACATCCGCGTGGACGACATCTGCAGTGCAGCCGTCAGCCTAGTGGGTTTCGCCCAGGGCTGGTGCGGGTGGGCCCGATGATGAAGGCGCTAGTGAAGACGCAGAAGGGTCCGGGATTTGTGGAACTGCGAGACGTCCCCCAGCCGTCGATCGGCCCCGGCGAGGTCCTGATCGAGGTGAAGGCGTGCGGCATCTGCGGAACCGACGTGCATGTGCTCCACGATGAGTTCCCTTACTGGCCGCCGGTCATTTTGGGCCACGAGTTTTCGGGGCAGATTGTGGAGGCCGGTCCTGGCACGAGCCTGTTCCAAGTGGGTGACCGGGTGGTTGGGGAGCCGCACACGCAGGCCTGCGGCCAGTGCTATCTGTGCCGTACGGGAAACATCCAAATTTGCCGCATGAAGCGGTCGCCGGGTTGGGGCATCGACGGTGCGGCCACGCGGTACCTGAAAATGCCGGAGCGGCTGCTCCACCGAATTCCAGACCACGTGAGCTACGACACGGCCGCCGTAGTGGAGCCCGCGGCCAACACCGTACACGACGTGATCGAACGGGCGAAGGTCGAGGCGGGCGATTTTGTCGTGGTCGTGGGACCCGGCCCCATCGGCCTGCTGGCCGCAATGACAGCGCGGGCGGGCGGATCGCGGCGGACGGTCGTTATCGGCACAAAGCAAGACGAAGCCGTTCGGCTCTCGAAGGCGCGTGAACTCGGCTTCGAGACGCTAGTGCACGGAGACGCAGTCGATCCAGTGGATGCAGTGCTGGAAATGACTGGGGGGATGGGGGCCGATCTCGTCATCGAATGCAGCGGGTCGGCTGCAGGCATCGCCTCCGCCATCGATCTGGTTCGCAAGAAGGGCCGGATCTGCGCCATCGGGCTGACCGGCAAACCATCCATTCCGTTCCCTTGGGACAAGGCGGCGTTCAAGGTCTGCGATCTGATCTTCAACCTCTCGACTAGCTACACCAGTTGGGACCGCACGATCCATCTGGTAGCCAACGGCGCGTTACCGATCGACAAGATCATCTCGCACCGCCTTCCGCTGTCGCAGTGGGAGTACGCGATCAGGGAAATCCAGGCGCAGCGAGCGCTCAAGGTGTTGTTGATTCCCGAATAAGGAGGCCGCATGCGAGATTCACGTGTGGGATTCGGATTGCTGGGTGCAGGCCTTATCGCGCCCTTTCACGCTCGCGCATTGCAGGCTTCTGCGATGACGGAGTTGATTGCGGTAGCTGATGTCGACGCCCAGCGGCTGGCTCGCATGACGGCCGCATTCGGCTGCAAGGGATATTCTTCGCTGGATGCGATGCTCGAAGATCCAGCGGTAGACGTCATCAGCGTTCTGACGCCGAATCATCTTCACACTGATGCCGTCCTTAAGGCTGCCAAGGCTGGCAAGCACGTGATGATCGAGAAGCCGCCGGCGATGTCGCTCCGGGAAACCGACACGATGGCCACGGCTTGCCAGACGGCCGGCGTGAAGGCAGGCGTCTGCCTCCAGTGCAGGACGCGGAAAGCCGTGCAAGCCATTCGCCAGGCGGTGCGCGAGGGCAGGTTCGGGAAAATCTACCATGCGGACGCCTACATGAAATGGTTCCGCTCGACGGATTACTATCGGGCGGACGCCTGGCGCATGTCGCGGCGCTCGGGCGCGGGTGTCACGATACAGCAGGCGTTTCACTACGTGGATCTGCTCCAATATTTGGTGGGCGCGGCGCGCACCGTTCAGGCGCGCATGCGGAACCTGGCACATCCCGATATCGATCTCGAAGATACGCTGCTGGCCTTCGTCGATTATGAGAACGGCGCGCAGGGCGTAGTGCAGGCATCCACCGCGTTTTGGCCTGGAACCGACATCCGCATCGAGATCAATGGCGAGAACGGGACCGCAATCATGGTCGGCGAGCGAATGGACACCTGGAGGTTCCGCGACGACCGCCTGCAAGACCAAGAGATCCGCTCATTGGGGAGCGCGTCCGTCGCCACCGGCGCGACCGGAGCGGCCGACCTCGGATTTCACGATCATCAGGTGGTGATCGAGGACATGGCGTGCGCCATTCTGACCGGGCGCGAACCGCTGATCACTCTGGCGAGCGTGCGGCCTACGTTGGAGTGGAGCCTCGCCATGTATCTCTCGGCGAAACTGAACGCTCCGGTCTCTCTACCGCTTCAGGACGAAGGGGCGGTCTGGTAGCGTCCGGCAGCCGCGAGGTCGCGAGCCGGGCCGGGATTTGTTCGCCGGCAGCTCGAATGGCTTCTGCGCATTGGGGGAATCTCTCAGCGGTCATTCTGGCCGTCGGTCCCGATATGTGTATGCCTGCGATGGCGGTCCTGTTAGGGCTTAGCACGGGCGCTGCCAGGCAGCGGGCGCCAAGAAACGCTTTCATCGTCATCAGTGCCTTCATCTCCTGATTCTAGAGTGAAATCGAGCGGGCAAGTAGTGAAATTAATGGACCGGGGGCGAGTAGGAACAGCCGTTGCGAATGAGCAGGCTTCCACACGAATGGCACACCGCGGCGTCCGACCGAATGCCGGCCGCGCAGTACGGGCAGCTTGATGACTCTCGGAGCCGGATCGGCTGGGGCGCGGGGACGCTCCTCATGTCCTCTCCGAGCACGCTCCCACACGACCGGCACACCGCCCCTTCGACGGTCTCATAACAGTGCGGGCATATCCCCCGTTCTCGTACTGAGAGCATTCGACGCCTTCCTGCGGCGTGACACACTACGTAGCTGTATAGTACTTCGTGTTGCCTCTACAAATCAAGCTATTCAGGTATTGAGATATGAAAAATGGTATCTGGAGTGTTTTCTTGGAGGCGCCTGTCCCTGGCGAATTACCAGTTGAGCGGAGCGAATACAGAGAGCACACAAACCGGTGACGAGGCCAGTAATTGTGCCATAAATTGATCGGAAAAGCACAGATTGGGTGACCGCTGCCGCGAGCGATTGAGGATCAGGAGTTGTTGCTTAACCAGAACGGACTCGGCGACCACAGAACGGACGCCGCGCGGCCCCAAAAGCCGGGCAACCGCGGATCTTCTCGACCCAGCCCTCTGGATTTGGCTTGTTGCATTTGCTTTTAGAAGCCATCGTCGTTTCTCCATAAAAACTTTTCGGCACCGCGACATTTGCGGACAAAAAGGAGGTTCAAACAATTTGGTAATTCGCCATGAACAGGCCAACGTCAAGCTCAGATTTGTTGCGGCGAAATAACGCTCGACTGAAAAAGTCTACTTCCCCAGGTTTTCATACCACTTCAAATTGCCCGTTGTACTCCCAATGCACACCACGTCAAGCCTCCCGTCACCATTGATGTCGGCGCTGACGCAGCCGGAGCCAGCCATGCCACCATCATCGATGACGTGGTGCTCCCAACGTTCGCCTTGATCATCCTGGGCGTAGAAGACGTGCACGCTCTTTCCTTTCCCGCGATCCGCGGCGACAATATCGTCCAGCCCGTCGCCGTTGAAATCGCCCACCACCACCTCATGCCCTTCCGCCATTTCCGAAAAGATCACGTGGCGACGCCACTGATGGGCGCTGTCTTCGGTATAGACGACAACCTCGTTGCCGTGCCACGGTTCCACGGCCGCCAAAAAACGACGGTTGTGCCACTGGCCCAATCGCACATCGCTGGTGCCTTTGTGGGGCGCTTCTTCCTCGTGCCCTTTGGACAACAACTCGTGTTTCCACTGAAGGTTGTCTCCCGTACCGGTCGAGGAGTACAATCCGATCCCGTCGAAGCCCGCAGTGAGGAGTTGCTCCCGAGGGCCGGCGTCCCATCGCACGGGCCGCACCCGATGGAGTATGCCGGTAATCTGATCGTCAATCAGCCTCCGCTTCCAGTCCTCCTGGCGGTAGTAGACCAAAGAGACATGGTCTTCGTACTTTGGCGCCAAGGCTTTTGCTCCGATAAGTGGAGCATTGATCAACTCTTTGTTACCGTCGCCGTCGACGTCCGCCCAAGCGACGTGGTGCGACGTGGTGAGCGCATCGATCTTGGTAGCCTTCCACAAACCGCGCGGGTCGCCATCGTGACGCAGCAGCCAAACGGGACCTGAGCTCTCCGTCGCAACCATGCTGAATCCGGTTTCGAGGGCGATCACGGGAATCCCGTCGCCTTGGATGTCTTCGGCCGCCATGTTGACTAGGCCGGGCATGTCTGTGACAAGCACGTGACGTTGCCAGGTTGGGTTTTCGTACCAGGCAAGTTCTGTGGATTGCAGCGTCAATCCGACCACATCAGGTCGGCCATCGTGATTCAGGTCAGCCACCATGACCGAGTACCCGCCTGCGATCTTCGATTCGATCACGTGCTCGCGAAACCGAACCAGCCCATGTGGCCCTTCCGCCAAACCCACTGCCGTCATGAAAAGCAGAGCCGTCGCACGCATAATGGCCATATGATGCACGTTCCGCCTCGCGAGCGCAAGGGTTTTACTTGCCCTGCCATTACCGAAAACTCCGGCCGGATACGCGAACCTCGCTCGACCAATTGATCCTCGCTGCGGCCGGCGTATTAATCGACTCTCCCTCATATCACAGAGACCATGCTATGAAACAACAAGTGAAGGTTGAGAAAGTGCGCTCTACGCTCGCGTTTCGACGAAGGATGGGCGACAGGACGCCGAAAACCAGTTGATTGCACTCCGGGAGTACTGCCGGAAGCAGGGATGGGAGATTGCCGGCGAGTACGTAGACCACGAGACCGGCGGAACGTCCAAACAGCCCCACTTTCAGCGGATGTTTGCCGACGCACGGGCCCGGAAGTTTGACCTGGTGCTGTTCTGGAGCTTGGACCGTCTTTCCCGCGGAGGCGTCTCGGCCACACTCTCGCACCTGGAACGACTGACGGCGGCCGGCGTCGAATGGCGCTCCTACACAGAAGAGTACCTGGACTCAACCGGCCTGTTCAGGGACGCCGTGATCGCGATTCTGGCTGTGATCGCGAAGCAAGAGCGTGTCAGACGTTCTGAGCGTGCGTCCGCGGCCATCGCCAGGCTACGGCGCCAGAGGCGAACCGAGCACCTGGGGCGCCCGCGTCTGGTGGTGGACCGCGATAGGGCCCGCCGGCTGCGTAAGGAGGGCTGGAGCGTGCGCAAGATTGCGGATGAGCTGGGCGTTTCAGCCATGACGGTACAGCGCATTGTGACCGCGGCGTAAGGGCGTGGTGGCTCTTCGCAATGGAGAACCGCTCATTTCTGATCGGCGGGTGTATACTGGCCGGGACCGTTGGGGGTGAGACGCCGGAATACCAGCTGCGGTTGTGGGACGGGCAACGCGAGTACTTCGGGAACAATAATACCGGCCTGGGATCGTCAGGAAACGTCATAGGGTACCGGGAGGGGGAGATCAGCCGTTGATACCCCGCAAGTTAACGGGACTGAAGAAATACACCGCGATCACCCTGAAACGGGGATACACCGAGGACTCCGCATTTGCCACCTGGGCCGCCGAAGTTACGGCGAGCGCCGAGTCGCTTGGGTCGGAAGTCTCTCTGGCCAATTACCGCAAGAGCATTCACCTGGTGTTCTACAACGAGGCGGGGCAACTGACGGTCGGCTACAGAATCTCTAACGGGTGGGCTTCTGAATATCCAGCAATGCCTCCTGGCGGCATTCGATTGCATAACCTTCACCTGAGAAACGGGAAGAGTGTGGAAGAAAAACTGTCCACAATTTTCGAAGAGTCATTGAATCGATTGAGTCGCGGGTCCTAAGGACCGCTCCCTTTTGTCGCGGCTCAGAAAGTCCCGCAGAACGGAACCAACGTTACGGAGCGGTGCGTAACAAGCAGTCTGCCGCAACAATAAACGCCCCCGCTATTTCGGACGCTAAACATAGCGACATAAGTAAGAGCGGGCCAGACTGGGTCCGCTCAGCCGACAACGGCGTCACGACCGCGTCCGGACGATTTGTCCACGTCCTCCTCGCCGCATGATTGTAACACTCGTATTCCATCTTGGGGAACGAGCTTTCAGCGTGTTGTTATGATAACCGGGATATGAAAAATCCGGTGAACGTCGTGGCTGCGATTGGCCTCGCTCTGGGTGGCGTGTTTGGCCTAGTAGGGACCGTAGTCACGGAGCAAAATCTTCGAGGGGCTGCATGGGGCATCGACGGTGCTGGTCTGGTGGTGGCTACCTCCCTGCTCGCCTTGAGATTCTTCAGAAAGGGCAATGATTTTGTTGCCGCTGGATTTCTTGTGTTCGCGATTGGCGAGGCCGTAATGCTTTCCGGGACGGCGGCGACTCTTGCAGAAAGCGTTCCTTCGTTTGCCGCGGGCACGGCCTTATGGTCCGCGGCGCTTCTGCTCACGAGTGTGCCCAAGGAATTCGCCAGTTGGATTCGTCTGGTAGGCATTATTAGCGCAATTCTTTTCGCGATTACGGCCGCAAGAATTTTTTGGGGCGAACAGATGCTGCCAACCGCCTCGCCGTTGCCGTTCTTCGCATACCCCTTCCTCGTACTTACGTTCGTCGGTTGGATTTGGACATTGCAGAAGGCGGATTGAAGAGATCAGCCTGGAAGCGGTCCGCGAATGATGCGCAGCCAGCGTCGGGAGTTTTTCCATATACGGCGGCATCGTAGGAATCGTCCCACCACGGGACCATCTTTTTAATCATCTCGATCTGTTCTGGTGGGTAGGTCTGGGGCTTGGTGCGCTGAGGATGAGCCACGTGCCCTGCACCATGTCCGCGTAGACCACCGCGCGCAGGCCGCCCTTCATGGTGTAGAGGGCCGTGAAAGCGGAGAGGCAGATCATGACCGGCGACGTACATGGTGGACGGCAAGCAATATGTGGTGCCGCGGCCAGCGGAGGGCAGACGAGCAAGGAGCCGGTGGGGGGTATGTACGTTGCATTTGCACTGCCATAACCGGGGCGCAGTCGGGAGCTGCAAGGGATGTTGAAAGGTACTAAAATACTGGGCAAGCAGATCGTGGAGCGACCATGACGATAGGTCATGGCTGCTCCGGGTGGCCGATGCGGTTTTCCCCAGTTGCCGCGGGCGAAGCCACTTTGCACGATGCCAGAAACACTACATAAACTGGAAAACCGCCATAGAGGAGACAACCATGGAAACTAGTTCGACTGGTCCAAGTGTGAACGACTTCACCAATCCAATCACCAGCCCCGACCGGAGAGAGTTCGTGAAACTTGCCGTTGGCGGCGCTCTGGGTGCCTCGGCGCTCCTCTCGTCCGCACTCACTGCGTCGGCGATCGAGTATACGAACGAACCGGGAATCAAATTCTCGAGCAGCGATGCGCCGGCCATGCCCACCGATGACGACCTGCTCTTCTTCACCCAGATTGGGGTCAAGTATGTGAACGTGGATACAACACCGGATCAGCGCACCCTGGAAGGCTTCATGAAAATCAAGAAGCGCTATGCGGATGCGGGGATTACGGTCTGGACTATCGGTGAGGTTCAGATTATACCGGAAATTGTACTCAACCTCCCCGGCCGCGACCAGAAGATCGAAGAGTATAAGCAGTATCTTCGCAACCTGAGCAAGGCAGGGATCTACTATACGACGTATGTGCATTCGGGCAACGGTATCTGGCACAGCGGCCGGGAGACGATTCGCGGAGCCGAGGCGCGCGCGTTTGACATGGCGAGTCCGAACATTTACGGCGAGTGGAACGGGATCAAATACTATCCACCGCTCTCCAACGGACGGGTCTTCACGGAAAAAGAAATTTGGGATAACTACACCTACTTCATCAAGCAGGTCGCTCCGGCAGCGGAAGAGGTCGGCGTTCGCATAGGAATTCACCCTGAGGATCCGCCGGTGCCGATGTTGGCCGGGGTTCCGCGCTGCATCTTTGCCAGCTTTGAAGGCTACAAGAGGGCCCTGGAGATTGCGAACAGCCCCAATGTGGGCATTGCTCTGTGCTGCGGCACCTGGAACGAGGGCGGGCGGACGCTGATGGGCAAGGACCCTGTGGAGATGATCCAGTACTTTGGGTCGGAGAAGATATGGCAGATACACTTCAGAAATATAAGCGCGCCGCTGCCGCATTTTGTGGAGACCTTCATGGACAACGGCTACTACGACATGTACACGATCGCGAAGGCTCTTGTGGAAGTGAACTATGACGGCAACGTGATGCTCGACCACACACCGAAGATGGTGGGCGGGCTCTACGCCGAATATGCGTATGGGTTTGCGTACATGAAGGCGCTGTTTCACGCGGCCCAAGCGGAGGCGCAGGCTAAGGTTAGGGCGTAGCGTGGAATGGCTGTTTGTTGCAAGGGGAGTAGGTTTACTTTACCAGAGGAGACTACCATGGGAACTAGTTCGACCGATCCAAGCGTGCGCGACTTCACTAATCCAATCACCAGCCCCGACCGGAGAGAGTTCGTGAAACTTGCCGTTGGCGGCGCTCTGGGTGCCTCGGTGGTGGAGAATGCCCGGATCTCCGTTGAAAGTTAGCGACCCTCGACCCTCATAGGCTACGCGACGGCAGTTCGCTTCGCAATCGGCTTCTGGGAAACCGCATTGGTCATGGCGGACAGGAGCACTGGAATCTGGCGATGGCCGATGACTTTGCGGAACTGCCGCTCGGCAACCAGCAATCCAGATCCAACCCAGCGCTCGATCTGATCGCCGGGCTGCCAGCGTTTCACGTTCCGGCAGACGGTTTCGACGATGGAGAAGGCAGATTCGATGACGTTGGTGCAGCTCAGTGTCCGGCGGAGTTGATCCGGTACCCGCAGCCGATGGACTGTGAGCGTCTCCTCCATGCCCTCTTCCAGGCTGCGCGCCGCGCTCGGATTGAGATCCATCAGTTCACGGTGCAATTTCTCCAAGGCGCGTTTGGCGTCGGAGTACTCCGACATGGCGTAGGCGTTCTGGAGTTTCTTTTTGATATCGCCTTTATGTTCGTCGGGCAAGTGATCCACGACGTTCCGTTTCTTATGGACCTGACAACGTTGGATGAAAGCCGCTTCCCCGGCATGGCGGCGCACCGCCGCGTGCAGCGCTTTGCCACCGTCCAGAATGTAAAGCCGCGGCGTCGAAAAGTCCAACCCTCGCTCCACCAACTCGCCCAACAGAGCGCTCACCACGGTCGCGTTCTCCGTCGCCCCCTCGCGGATGCCCAGCACGGTCTTGGTTCCATCGCAGCCAATGCCAAGGGCTACGATCATCTGCCGGTCTTTGAATGGAGTCCCGTCGATCAGCACCGCGCATAAGCGCAACTCGCCCAGCGGCCGCTCCATCAACTGTTTCACCTTCTCCCGGCTGGCTTCGATGAAGTTCTCACTAACCGCCGACTTCTCGATTCCGTAGGCATTCTGGAAATCCTTCACCACGGCTCCGTAGTTGCGCGTCGAGAGTCCGCGCATCATCTTGTCCCACACGCTCGCTTGCATTGGCCCACTACGCTGAAACAATTCGTAGCTGCCTAAATGCTGTTCCCGTTTGTCAGCCGTGCGTAGGCGCGTTCTGCGGATCGGCACCTTCTGGCCGTCCACCACGCAATAACCATCTTCCTTGCCCCAACGCTGTGCCCTGCGCCCTTCGTGTTGCTGGTGGCGCTCACCGGCCAGCGACTTTACTTCCTCGTCCATCACCAGGTGCATCAGTTCCAGACCAGCCTGCCGCAGCAAGTTGCCCACGCCCTGCTGTAACAAGCCGACGATCTCGGCCAGCGGAAGGATCATCTGGATGTTGGGATTCTGTTCGATGGCGATCCGGCGGAACTGCTGCACGGCCCGTTGTTGTTCTATCTGGTATCGTCTCTTCATAGCGACTCTCTCCTTTTTCTTGGCAGAAAAATCGACCCTCGGCCCATTATGGCCGGGGGTTTGAGAGTCGCTACTTTCTACGAACTATCGGGCATCCTCTCGGTGGTGTCCACTCGATTAAGTGCCTCTGCCCCCTCTGGGTGTTCCACCTCGGCTCAGTAAGCAAGGTAGTGCGTGGCACTGGCGCCGCGAAACAGCGGTTCTACGCGCACGGAAAGTCTCAAGCTGCCGACCATCGGTGCTGGCTGAGCCAAATTCAAGCCAGAGCCGCAGTAGGCCAAAGGTTGATACTCAAAGGTTCTTCAGTGTGCAAAAATCTCTTGATGCGTGAGGCTCTCAGCAGGTAAGTCTTGCATATGCTTACGCGAGGATATATGAAGGAATATCATTGGCGTTGTAAACCGTAGTTAGCAGAACGATTGGAATCGCTGTGCAACTATGGACTTAGCTTCGCGGCTCCGCGTGGCACTCAAATTGTTGCAACGGTGTCGCGGCCAACAAGTCTAGACGGGGTGCGGAAAGCGGCCACGCACGGAAAGTCATGAACGTTGATTCGAGAAACCGGAAACTCGACTGCTGCGTGAGAGAGCCGGATTCCTGTCGATAAATCCCCATGTAATGAGGAACGCGGCGTGGATGTTGGTGAGCTTTGCTTCTGACGTGAAACACTTCCGCTCGTCGTGATCTCGTGGGGAGGTATTCATTACGGCATCCTCCGTTCGGGTTCGTTCGTCCTTCAGGCCTTGTTCGGCCCAAGACCAGTCCTCTTCGGGCGATTCGATTGGATAACCCCTCTCCAGCCAACGCTGAAAGGCAAGCCGGAAGATATTGGCTTGGTCGGGACTGATCGTGGCAGGGATATCCTGTGATCCGCTGCCGTTGGTCGGTTTGTGCAAGCGCTGGGTCTGTTTGGGCATGACTTCGCACTCCTTTTCGGTTCAAGACTTTCAGATTCGATGAAAGAGAAGGACGGAGGCAGACGTTTCCGCGCCCGTGAGAATTTTTCCCACGGGCGGGACTGCTATGGCTGTTAGTCTAAAGCCCGATCAACCCAGCGTCCTCGGGATGAAGGGACTGCTCCCCCGCCCTTGATGGAGGAGAGTTCAGCTAGGATAAATCTGGGCCAAGGACGTTTTCTGTTCCATTTTGCTCACATCGACACTATTTTTCTGGCGTGGTAATGCCGCCTTGGAAGCAGGATTTGCGGATTTCCCGGCTCCCGGCGCGAACGCGCCTACTGCGCCCAAGCCCCAACCACCGGCCATCTGGAGCGCCCACGTCACTGCTAGGCGGCAAATGTCGCGGCACCCACCGTTCCGGAAACCGATTTTTGTCATTAACCTTCGGCAACATGGTTCGCGGCGAAGAAGAAGAACATAATCAGGTCTTGATATCTACATTAGCCACTTGGTCTTCTCTTGGGCCAATTCACCGTGGGCTTGATCGCGGACAATGGCGAACTGACATACTGAAAAATCAAGAAGAGGATGCCCGATAGTTCGTAGAAAGTAGCGACTCTCAAACCCCCGGCCATAATGGGCCGAGGGTCGATTTTTCTGCCAAGAAAAAGGAGAGAGTCGCTATGAAGAGACGATACCAGATAGAACAACAACGGGCCGTGCAGCAGTTCCGCCGGATCGCCATCGAACAGAATCCCAACATCCAGATGATCCTTCCGCTGGCCGAGATCGTCGGCTTGTTACAGCAGGGCGTGGGCAACTTGCTGCGGCAGGCTGGTCTGGAACTGATGCACCTGGTGATGGACGAGGAAGTAAAGTCGCTGGCCGGTGAGCGCCACCAGCAACACGAAGGGCGCAGGGCACACCGTTGGGGCAAGGAAGATGGTTATTGCGTGGTGGACGGCCAGAAGGTGCCGATCCGCAGAACGCGCCTACGCACGGCTGACAAACGGGAACAGCATTTAGGCAGCTACGAATTGTTTCAGCGTAGTGGGCCAATGCAAGCGAGCGTGTGGGACAAGATGATGCGCGGACTCTCGACGCGCAACTACGGAGCCGTGGTGAAGGATTTCCAGAATGCCTACGGAATCGAGAAGTCGGCGGTTAGTGAGAACTTCATCGAAGCCAGCCGGGAGAAGGTGAAACAGTTGATGGAGCGGCCGCTGGGCGAGTTGCGCTTATGCGCGGTGCTGATCGACGGGACTCCATTCAAAGACCGGCAGATGATCGTAGCCCTTGGCATTGGCTGCGATGGAACCAAGACCGTGCTGGGCATCCGCGAGGGGGCGACGGAGAACGCGACCGTGGTGAGCGCTCTGTTGGGCGAGTTGGTGGAGCGAGGGTTGGACTTTTCGACGCCGCGGCTTTACATTCTGGACGGTGGCAAAGCGCTGCACGCGGCGGTGCGCCGCCATGCCGGGGAAGCGGCTTTCATCCAACGTTGTCAGGTCCATAAGAAACGGAACGTCGTGGATCACTTGCCCGACGAACATAAAGGCGATATCAAAAAGAAACTCCAGAACGCCTACGCCATGTCGGAGTACTCCGACGCCAAACGCGCCTTGGAGAAATTGCACCGTGAACTGATGGATCTCAATCCGAGCGCGGCGCGCAGCCTGGAAGAGGGCATGGAGGAGACGCTCACAGTCCATCGGCTGCGGGTACCGGATCAACTCCGCCGGACACTGAGCTGCACCAACGTCATCGAATCTGCCTTCTCCATCGTCGAAACCGTCTGCCGGAACGTGAAACGCTGGCAGCCCGGCGATCAGATCGAGCGCTGGGTTGGATCTGGATTGCTGGTTGCCGAGCGGCAGTTCCGCAAAGTCATCGGCCATCGCCAGATTCCAGTGCTCCTGTCCGCCATGACCAATGCGGTTTCCCAGAAGCCGATTGCGAAGCGAACTGCCGTCGCGTAGCCTATGAGGGTCGAGGGTCGCTAACTTTCAACGGAGATCCGGGCATTCTCATCAAGAATGCCGATTGGATTAGTTTGGGTCGTTGCCCGTTTTGGTAGTTGTCGCTGGTGGCCTGATGTTTCTTTTCATGCAGCGGCGGAAGCCTATTGAACGACCGCACCTTTGGTAATGAGAGAAGAGCATTCCGGCTGTAAGAGTGTGTAGTGGTGTCCGCAAACGTTGAACACGCCAAAGACAGCCACCGGGGAAACGTGACTTCAACGTGGAGAAAGGAACACGTCATGACTGGGCAGCGGACAGATGAACTAACTTCATGACACAAGAACAATGCGATGCCCTGGCCGAGCGGATCGCCGCCGTGCTTCGTGAGCGCTTCCTCGATCCATTTGTGCTCGTCCGCGTCCATCCCCATATTCAGTGCTCCTCCCGGAAAAAACTTTTCAGCACCGCGACATTTGCGGACAAAAGGGGATGCGCTGGCGATGGTCAAGTTGGTCGAGACTTTGGAAGGCCTGGCCCGAGTTGCGCCATGATGCGGCCGACTCGGGCTAACAAGCCCAATGGCTACCTTCTCGGCTCATACCGCATCGCCACCGCTCCCGAGCCGAACTCCAGCCGGCTCACGAGCCTCAAGTCGACACGCTTCGATAGCCCCGCGAACAACGTCGGCCCGTGGCCCGCTAGCCTGGGCTGCACCACGAACTCGTACTCATCGATCAATCCCAGCTCCGCCAACGCCAGCGGGAGCTTCACGCCTCCCACGAACAGTCCCTTACCCGACTCCCGCTTGAGCTGCTGAACGGCCTTCCCTAGATCCCCGCGCACGAGCTCCGCGTTCCAATCGACCCGGTCCAGGGTGCTCGACACGACGTACTTCTTTGCCGCGTCGATCGTCCGGGCGAAGGGTTCCATCCAATCAGGCCTCGCTCCCGTCCGCGCCGGCGGCCGGAACGCTGCCTCAATCATTTCGTAAGTCACCCGGCCAAAGAGGAGGGCATCGGCCTGGTCGAGGTTCTCGGCCGCGTGACGATGCAAGTCTTCGTCCGCGAACATTGCACGATGATCGCAGCACCCGTCCAATGTGACGTTGATGGAATACCGAAGGGGTCGCATTACGCAAGAGTACCGCCGCTGGGGTACACCAGGCCACGACACGCACGGACGCCGGGACAGCTGTTGCCGGTTCTGTGTCACCAATCGGTCTCCATGCGTACCAGTGGCTGAGGCACTGTCGAGGCTTGTACCCAGACTCCCATTGCGGCGTGACTTTATCAATTCGTCATGTCGTATCAATCCCTTGGCTTTCACGGCCAATCGATAGCGTTGATCGTCGCTAAACCGGAGCCGACGTTCACCGAGTTGCTCGCGCAGAACCCCCTCAGCAGGAGTCGAACGAATCGAATGATACTCAAAAGGAGGACTGGCATGTGTCCCGATGGTCCGCCTTCATCGCGCGGATGGAGTAATGGCGAAGGACAACGCGACGAACAGGCTTAGTTTCCCTTAGCGTTTTCCCAGTCCTGAGCGCTCATCCCGTTCAGATCCCAAACGATCTTGCCGTCGCGCACAGTCATTTCGCCGACGAGCATCTTGTCGCCATTCATTCGGAGATGCCCCGAATCTACAAACCCGAATTTCCCGTGGACAAGCCTCAATACGGCCACGTCCGCGTCCGATCCCACCGACAAACTGCCCAGCTCCTCGTGGTGGATCTCGCGCGCAGGATGCCAAGTTGAACAGGCAATCACGTCGTCGAGTGACATTCCCATATTCAGGAACTTCGACATTAGATTGAGCATGTCCTTCATGCCGCCGTTCATGCTATCGGCATGCAAATCCGTGGAGATCGAATCGGGCACGAAACCTTGCTTGATTGCAGGGATCGCCTGACGAAAAAAAAAGCTTCCGGCTCCATGGCCCACGTCAAAAATAATGCCGCGCTTGCGAGCTTCGAACAGGTAAGGCAGCACCTGGCTTTGCGCGTCCAGCATAGGAACTACCTGAAGATATTGGTGGGTGTAGATGTCACCCGGTCGTAAGTGTTTCAGCACGAGCTCCTGGAACGGACGCTCGGGGCGAAACTCTGCGAAGTCAACCATCACGGGGATATTCGCTAGCGTGCCGGCTTCCACGCCACGATCTACGGCGATCCACTCGGGCCCCGCGTAGTGCGCCACCTTGATGCCCACCACGACGTCACTGTTACGCCGCGCGACTTCCGCGGTTCGCGCCGGATCCATGTCCTTCGTGTTCTGCTCCACATCCATGCGTCCTCCCATGCCTCTCCCGACAATATTGAGCATGGCGAACACGCGGGTCTTTTCTTTGTTGATCACTCCATCGCGAAATTCGCCGAAATTGCGCCAGCCCGTGCAACCTGCGTCCACAACGGTGGTGACGCCGCTCCGGAATGAGAAGCTGTCGGCACGGACGCAGTCTTCTCCGGTGTATTCGCGATTCATGCTGGTGGAGAAAACATGCTCGTGGATATCCACTAAACCTGGAGTGACACACAGGGACGAGACGTCTATAGTCTTACGCGCATCGGAGGACGGGATATTTTCGGCGACAAGCGCGATGCGGCCGCCGGCGATTGCGACATCCCGCACTGCCGAGATATTGTTCTTGGCGTCAATAACGTGACCGCCCTTGAGCAGGAGGTCGTATTTCGTTTGCGCGGAGATGCTGGCGGCCGCGATCGACCCTAATAGGGGCAGCACGCCTGCCCACTTCAGAACGGTACGGCGATTCAAGAGGTCATTCATAAGAGTCGCGAAATGTCCTTTGCTAGATCTTAGTCATTCGGATCTGCGATTCAGACAGTAGATTAGCGTATCGCGGCCGATAGGTCGTTCGAGGTTCGTTTCCGGCAAAGCTCGTCCTCCGATTCCAGTAAATCGTCGAGCGCGTCGTTGAAACGCTTCAGCATGGGCTGATACCGAGTAGCGTGGCCGAAACTGAAAGGATCAGCGCATCGCCTCTGTTGAGGCCATGCCCAGGAACAAAAACGGGATCGTCGAATCCGACGATCTCGCCGAACGCTGCTGCCGCAGCTAGGATGATCAGCCCCCAGACGACGCTGTCCGATATAACCTCGCGCCCGGAGCGACCTTCTCCTCGAAGTGCAAGGCGACGCGCCATCAGCGCGAAGAGAATCGCGACGGACGCGAAACCAAGTGCAACTATGCAAATGGCCACGCCATAGTGGGCGTATCTTCCCGTGAAGAGCCACATTCCGTTTTGACGAATCCAATTACAGCACCTTTCATTCGAGTCTGCGGTTCCGACGAGTGATAAAACGGCGATTTCGGAAAGTTCGCCGCCGGGAAAACCCCAGCACCTCGTTTTCCTATATGCCCACTTTTCGCCCGTCGCCGGGTGGTCCTTCCTCAGCCAAATGACGAATTCAAGCCCGCGCGAATTCCGTTTCCACGGGAGCGGAGTCACCCTCAAGCCTGCGTGAATCTACTTCTTCGCCTCTGCGGGCTTCTCGGCGAAATAACCTTGACGCGCGCGCACCTTAGCTCCCTTGCGGTTCACCTTGACCGACAGGCGATGAAAAGCCCCGTCGCCTTGCGTCTCTTGCGGCGAAAATTCCAACAGGTACAAACATTCCGGCGCCCTGGTTACACGCCCGAATCCTCCTTCCAGATCATTACTGTTGTGGAAGTAGGTCCCGCCCGTGCCCGATGCCAATTCATCCATTACGCCGCCGGAGAAAGCCAGCGAGTCGCGCCGGTTCTGTTCTTTCAGCCTCATGATGGCGCCGCTCGGATCCTGGTCCGAAGGAAGCTTACCCCGTTCACTCACGTCCAACATATCGGTGTAGAGGCCGCGCGCGTCGAGCGCGCTGATCATCACGTTCCCTTGAGCCGCTGCATCCAGTAGCCGGCTGACATCTGTTCGGACCAGCGGCGAGCTGGAGACAAGAAATCCCGGAGAGATCAGAACCAAGGTGCGTTGTCCAGGCGCGGCACTCATGCTGCGGACCACCGATCGCATCAGCACCAGCGTGGTGTGTGTACCCTGGTCCAATCTCTCCAATTGTCTCTCCGCGGCTGCGCGCACCATTTCATCGGGACGCGGAAGGTTAGGACCCGCGCAACTCTTAACCACCGCCGTGACCTCGTGCAGCGTATCCGTATCTCCCATGTTGACGATGAGATTCGCCTCGTACGGCGTGATCTCCGGGCAGTCGTGCTCCTGAGCGTACAAAGTTTGCAAATGCAGCTTTTGCACGGCATCTTCGAGCTTGGCTCTGTTGGGTGTGAAGCCGCTGTTGATCTCGCCCGATGTGGAAACCACCGCCGCCGCGTCCGTCGGCTGAAGTGATTCCGCCATCATCCGGCTCGCCGCATTTCGCACCCGCGCCAGGTCCCCAGCCAACAGATGCAGATCGTCAAACAGGAATATGACGTATCGCTCGGCATGCACTCTCATCAGACCGGCCTGCGCGTCACCCGCCTGTATGCTCCTATCCACGGATGGATTTTGCGCAGCTGGAGGTTCATGAGTCGGAGCCGCCCGCTTTTGCACCGCCAAATGAGAAATGGTTTGGCGCTTACCCCGATCAAAAATCTGAAAATCCTCTGTCTTCAGATCTTCAATCACCCGCCCCTGCGCGTTCCGCACCAAGACCGGCACCAGCACTACGTCGACGGCGCTCTTGAAATGCACGGAGCTATCTTGTTGTTGCGGGGAGGCCGCACTTTGGTGGGCTACAAACAATATGGTCGAGTAGAGCGCCACGGCGCACAGGGCGGTGCCCTGAAGCCGCCTTGCAAGAGATTCGCCGCGGTCGCCCATCCTTTGAGTTTACGCTTTGACGGGAGCCTGGCGACGGATGCAGAAGGCAGCTTCCACAGCCAAACCCTGATGAAGATTAGCCTGGAGGGGACACTCAACATAGGGCAGAAAAACGGGCATTTCGGAAAGTTCGCCGCCGGGGAAATCCTCGGCACCTCGTTTTCCGAGAAGCGCACTCTATCAGGTGACGTACGATAACCACGCACGAAGCCGATGTGCCGTGGTCGCGCGTGGCTGCCGTGTTGGCCATCAATCGGCTGTGAGCGCCGCGGAGCGAGTTGGCCATCGAACAACGTTGGTATCCCGTCTCAAAATCGGTTTCGCTTTCTGCTAAATTTTTAGCATTTTGCCCATCCAAAACCCGCCGAATTGCACGATTCAGAGCGGCGAAACGGGCCCAAATGCAACGGAAACTGAACAACTTAGCGCGTGATCGTCAGGTTTGTAATCAGAGGGTCGGGGGTTCAAGCCCCTCCGACAGCTCCACTTTCAATAACTTACAAACGCGGCAAGGCTGATTTCACAAGTTTTGCGGTCAGTTGGACGCACCTGTGCTAGACCGTATTGCGCAGCTGTCGTATCTTGGGAAAGGAACAATTTCTGAGTTACTTGTTTGCGTAGATCTCATCAGTAAGGGCATGCATCCCTTCCGAGCTGTGGACGCCCAAGCGTGTTGCGATCTGGTTGTAGTCGATCAGTCGGGGAGAACGCTTCGGGTGGAGGTGAAAACGGCCGGACAAACCCAGAATGGAAAGTACGTCTGCAGGCTCGGGCGAAATATCGGAAAGTTCGACATGGCCGCGTTTGTATTCCCCAGCGGCCGCATCGAGTACCGACAAGCTTGCCAGATCAACGACGATCTATATCCACTTGAAAATAAAGATCTCTCGCACACGTGAAAAGTGGGCTGGTTTCGAAAGTGGACGAGCACGCCTCGAAATAGAGTAACTAGGCCCTCAAGAAAGCCACAAGACGGGGAGCGCGAGAATAGCCGTGAGTAAAACGCGGTGCTGCCGGAGACACGTTTCCCGAACTCCGCATTAGAAGGCGTTGTTGTAAGCGATTGGGAATGCGAACCTGTGCCTATCGAAAAATCCATCCGACACTAAAGTCGGCCGGCTTTTCGAAGGTGACGCGAGGGACAGCCTGATAAAGGAAGCGGGCGCGCGGATACCGAGGCGCAGCCGCCCGTCACGGCTACACTGCTCGGCGGGGTGGGAAACCGAGCCGCGTGACACCTCCAGTATGCGACGACAGTAGTGCTGCCGTTTCTCAGGCCGCCCGGCGTTCGTATCGATGGTGGAGGCCGCCGACTTCAGCAATGGCAACGACAGGTCCGAGTTCCGGTGGCTGCACAGGTCGCGTTTCCGGGGTGCCTTTGGCCAGCGAGAGGTGCGTCCTGGTGTGGTGATAATACGAGATAAACACCTTCACATGCTGGTACAGCGTAGCCTCGTTGAACACGATCGTATGATCCAGGCACTCGCGGCGTATCGAGCCGATGATGCGCTCGATGTAAGCTCTCTGCCAGGGGCAACGGGGCGCGGAAAGCACTTCCTGGATGCTCATAACCCTGACCTGTTTCACGAAGTCGTAGCCGAAAATCCCATCCCGATCCGCGAAGGAGATAACGCGCTGCCGTGTCCCAGAGAAACGCATTGCGGAGTCGCTGAGCGGTCCAATCGGCCGTTGGATGCACCGTTACGCCGAAGTGCAGAATCCGGCGCCGGTCGTGTGCCAGCCCCAGAAACACGTAAAGGATCTGAAACCGGATGGTCGGCACGGTGAAGAAGTCGACCGAGACCAGGCTCTGGAGATGGTTGGCGAGAAAGGTTCGCCAAGTCTGCGATGGCGGGTTCCGACGGCGGATCATGTACTTACTGACACTGGTTCCGCCGATGTCAATGCCGAGCTTCAGGAGTTCGCCGTGAATCCGCGGGCGCCCCATAGCGGGTTCTCGCGGCTCGTTCTGCGAATCAGACCGCGGACCTCCCTGGTCACGGCCGGTCGGCCCGGATTACCGCATCGAGCCTTCCAGGTCCAAAACAGTGGGAAGCTTTTCCGGTGCCAGGCGATCACCGTTTCCGGCTGGACGATGACCAGTGCGGTTCGCCAGTCGCTGATCCAAATTTACGAGAACCACAATCCACGCGGAAACGGGCGGTCTGCGCTTAGATTTCTGAGATCGGTACGCACCGCCACTCTTCTTACAAAGCTCGCTTTCACAAGTCGAAGAATCCACGCTTTGTTACGCGTCTGGAAGAATCTGCTGCCAAACTCGCAGATAGTTACCGCCGAGAAACATTCCGATCTGCTGGTCCGTAAGCCCGCGCTCTGAGAGCGCCGTAATAAAGTTGTCGTAATGTTCGTAAATGGTCTGTGTCTCAACCCCCGAGTACGTCTCCGAAATGTGACCTTCGACGTCGTGGGGACCGGGATTCACCTTGTCGTGCCCCAGCCAGCCCACCCCGATGTGATCCGGCCCGATCAGCTTGCAGAGATACTCCACCTCTTCGGCCAGTTTCGTGTATGGGGTGGTGTCGTTCTCGTGGTAACGGATCCCAACGATGCCGCCTGTTTTAGCGATTATCTTGGCCTCCTCCTCTGTGATCTCTACGGGTGGTTCACTATGCGTATAACGCTCCAGGTTCTGGTGTGTGGAAACCAGTGGTGTTTTGGAGATCTCGGCCGCGTGAATCAGAGCGTTGGTGCACAAGTGAGAAACCCCGACCACCATCCCCAGCCGGTTCATTTCCTGCACCACGGCGACCCCGAACGGCGTAAGCCGGCTGCCTGTCTTATCGATCCCTCGCCCGTCAGCAACCTGGTTGCGGCCGTTGTGCGTCAACTGCATGCCGCGTACTCCCAAACGGAAGAACTGCCGCACGAGCGCCAGGCTGCGCTCCGCCGGGAAGTCCGGTTCCGGCACGTTCGTCTGGATGCCTCCGGTACCCTCCATATCGAAGAAGAACTTCACCTTGCCTGGGGTCGGCCCGGTGGGAATGTCGGCCTTGGTGCGGATTATCGAGGCAACGCCTTTTGCGTGTTCAAGGTCCGTGAGATACAGATCGAGTACGCGCAGGTCGCCATCAAGCAAATCCTCGTTGCCGTCGCGCTCCTCCACGGAATCTCCGCCTCCGGCTGGTGCAATGCAGACAGTGATGCCGGCTTCGATCAACCGGGGTACCAGGTGGCTCGTAATCGGCAGGTGGTTATCGGCGCCCGGCAAGCGCGTGCGTGCGCTGAGCTCCCACATGTCCCGATGGCCTTCCACAATCACAAAATCGTGCGGCCCCTTGGTGGTGGCCGCAACGACGCGCCGTTGTGGCAGGCTCGCCGCGATGGCGCCGGCCGCCGCCAGCGACCCGGCTTGCGAAAGGAAATCTCTCCGCGTACCTCTTCCAAACATCGTTTTCTCCTTTGAGTAGTGCGTTAAGCCGATCGGGTGGCATCCCGCTCCGGACGCACCCGTTGCGCACAGATCGTCCAGTAGGGACATTCTAATGCCGGGCGTCTGGCCGTTACGAAGTGCGAGGATATCAGAACGGCGGCGGAAGTACTGGGCGTCCGGCCTCGTTCCGCGAGCAACTAGAAGCAAACGCAATCATCCCCCACGCGCTCGCACCGTGGCTCCGGAGGGACACCAATCTTACCTTGCGAACTTCACGCTCCAGTCCACAGGAGCGGCTTGCCCCACAAAACTGACCTTCAACAGGCCGTTGGGCTGAAGATCGTGTTCAACTCCCGCAGCATTGGCGTTGACGCTGGCCACCGTCATCCCCTTGGGTACGTGGATAAACAGGGTATAACGGGCGCCGGGAACCATTTCCGAAGTCCCCGCCAGCGTGCCGGAAGAGGCCGTCCAGCCTTGCTTGCGGACTCCGAACGCGCCCGTCAGGTGCCGGTTGTTGCCCAGCAATTGCGGCCGGTCCAGCAATGCCTGGATCGCAAGCACAGCCGTGCCGTGCGCCGGCAACTCCGTTTGGAAAGTGCCGTGTGAAATGCCCGCCAGTTGCTCCTTCCAGAAATCGAAGACAACGTAGTCGCGGTTGCCGTCCAAGCCGAGTTTGTGGAACGAAACCGTGCGCGTGGTGGGGTCAGTCGTCCAGTTGGTGGCCGCCACCACGTCGTACCGGCCTGACGGCATATTGACCTTCAGGTCGAACATTTGCGGGTAGTTCTTCTTGTCGCGGCCGCGGCCGAACAGGTCGATGGGGAAGATCGGCATGATCGGGATGGCGTGTTTTATCAGATCCACGCGCTCCCGCCCCAGGTTCGGCATGTCGTCGCCGCTCAACCACTGCAGCCCTGTGATACTCAATAGGCTGGCGGCCGTGCGTGCTTCCTCCAGGGTGAAGAACTCGGTGTTGCGCCGGCGCTTGAGATCGGAGCGTGTGGGCTTGCCGCGCAGGACGATGCAATCCGGATCACTGTACCACACGATGTGGTTCTGGTAGGTGTTGTTGCTGATCACCTCGAAGTGGTTGTTCATCTGTGTCCAGCCCGGCCCGGGGTCGCGCCCGCAACCCACCACGTCGACGTAGCCCATGCGCCCGCCCCAGTTATCGGGGTGATTGGTGTGCCAGATCTCGGGCCCCATGATCTCGCGAAAAACCTTCAAGCTCTCCACGGAGACATCAAACGGCGTCTTCGATTTGTCGTAGAAGCGCGATTTATTGTGCTCCCACTGCGGCACCGTGCTGCCCATATCGAACTTGTAGTAGCCCCAACCCTGTGATTTGAGACTTTGGAGCAGCGGAATCCAATAATCGTGGATGACGTCCGGACGCGAGAAATCCAGTTCGCCGGCGCCCTGATAATCGCGGGCTATGTTCCCCTTTTCGTCGCGCAGGAACCACTCCGGCTTGCCGGCCTCCACCGCGTAGCTGTAGGGCACGGTCCACAGGCCCGGGGTAAAGCCCTTCGACCTGATATAACTTGCCAGCCACGCGGGACCGTGCGGGAATTTCTTCGGATCCCACTCCCGGTCCCAAAGGCGGTGGTTTTCAGCCTGGTAACCGTCGTCAAGCTGCACGTGGACCATGCCGTAGGCCTTGAGATTGGCCTCGATCCAATCGGTGGCATTCACCATATCCTGCTCGGTGACATCTCGGAAGAAAGCCAGCCAATGGTTCCAACCCGTAGCCGCCGCCGGGTGATACCGGTCGTCGAAAGGAACATAGCGCGGCATTCCCAGCACCTTGACGTAGTAGTCGGGCATAAGCGACACCAGCATGGTGCTGCCTGCAATCGGCGTAACTACCTGCATCTTCTGGGCGTCCGCAGGGTCGCGAGTCAGATGGCTGGCATCGGCAAAACGGATGGCGACGTCGGTGGGCCGGTCAAACAGGCTATGCACATTGAGCGCATCTACCGGACCAAGCGCCAGGAACATCACGTTGGGCGCGTCGGGAGGCGCATAGGACCTCTCCTCGGTCGTCTCACCTGTGTAGTCTACTTCCGGGCCGGTGATGTGCGACTGCACCTTGCCGGGTTCCGCCAGCCGGGCGGGAATCCGCTGCACAGTGGCGGGCGCGGCCGCGAATATCGCGGAATCATTCACGCCGGTGGAGATATCGATGGCGCTCTCACTGGTATTCCATTCCCAGGTGGCAGGAACCGGAGCCTGGGCCGTAATCGCGATGCCGTCCACCCCGCGGTCGGCCACGGTCCATTGCGAGGATGGCGCGAGCCGGCCGCCTTGCCGGACTTCCAACCGGCCATTTTCCAACACCACACCGAGCGCGGTGTGGCTAACCGATATGGTTCCGTTGACCTCATCAACCGTGAACTGCCACGGTCCCTTGGTGTACTGCCCGGCCGCAGCCGGGCCGGGAAGGCAGGCCATTACGAAACTCAGGCACATGACGATCCGCGTAAAAGCAGACATGTGTAATCCTCACTGAAACAGGACTTTCAGGTTCGATTCATTGATATCACACGGCCCATGCGAAGGTAAACGATCCTCAGAAACAGGCGTTGCCCAGGACTCACGCGCGACGAAACTTCGCCGGACTCCCTGAAACCGTCGCTTCGTCGCGACTCACCAAGCCAGGCGCGCCGCAATTGGCGGTCGAATTCCGTCTCGGATGCAAGCCCAAAGCGACCCTCCAGTTTGCCAAGGCGTCTAATGATCGACGTCATACCAATACCGCACCGGGAAGCTCTCAACAAACCGATTGAGGGCCTCATCACTCAGCTCCTCACGGCCCTCACGGCTGTCTTCAAGGTGTACCACCTCGATTAGCGTGCCATTTGGACTGGTGACCGGCTTCGTGATGCTAAGGGGACCCTTTAGTAAGATTACGGCCTATTTGGGTTTGGCCACAGGCCTCCTAGGGATCGGTTCGCTGACGGGTCTCAGTCTGATCATCGCCTCGGTTCCCGCCACCCTTAGCGCTTGCTGGCAAAAGCCCGGGCTCGCCAGTTCTCGGCTTCGCGGGCTCGATGGTATGTGGCTAGCCGCTGGGCCTCCTGCCCGGCGAGCCGCCTTCCCGCTTGCGACACCTGCCGACTACGGCAGACGCTTCATTCGCAGGGCAATGTCCACGTGGTAACGCGGCGTCTCCAGAACCGTGTCGCCGCCTCTCGAGTCGAGCGAAGTGGAAGCGATCACCGCTCCCGATGATGGATTGACCCACTCCACACGGTAAACGCCGGGCGGGACCTTCAGGGTAACCCTGTCCGTAAACGAATTCGCGTTAACATTGAAACGGCTCGCGGTCTGGCCTTGTGACCAATCCTCCCACTTCCGGCTTCCGTGAAATATATAAAGAGCGTACTGCTTCCCCGGCTCGTCGATCGCCCGGGCGAGTGCCTCGGAATCGGCTACTCGAACCTCCGTGTACTTCGTCATCTTGACGAAATCGAGGCTGTGCATGAAAGCCATCAAGACGCGTTTCTGCGGGAGGATTTCTTTCTCTGTACTGGTTCCGTGGCCCGAGGGGTTGGCGGTCGAGAAATCCGCGTTGAGATGAATCAATCCGGCAAGTCCGCCCAACATGCCGTACCAACCTTCGGCGCGGGTCTCTTCAACTGGGTGAGCGCCGTACCATCGTGGATAATAGGCTGTTTCAACGTCGATGATGGGCTTGTTGTCCGGATAATTTTCGTCCAACGTCTGTTCCATGGGCGAGATGTATTCGGTGGGAAGCCAGGAAATGCGGCTGTCCTTGGTAAAGTCGGGAGTCGCACTATGGGCGGTCTCGCCATATATGTGCTTGTTATGGTCCACCGCGATGAGGGCGTCCAGCAGGACGCTGTTCCATGGCCATGACTTTTGTCCCTGCATCTCGGGCTCGTCAGATATGTCATAAATGACGTTGTCGAACTCGTATAGTTCAGAGGCCACTTTCTGGACATACCTGCGCTGGACATCCACGAGCGCCTTGTCGTCAAGAGTCGTGAATTGTTTGAAGTCGAGAATCCCGACGCCTTGGATGTTGTTGGTGTGGTACAAGGGCTGCGCCGCCCAACGGTCGTCGTACATCCCGTTGAAGAACGCAATTTCCACGATTATGTTGCGAACCGCTGCCTGGTGGACATAGTCCTTAAGACGCTTGAAATAGGCGTCATCCCATGAGGCAAGATCGTACTTGTATTTACCCAGGTGCGGGTTGGCTCCGGATTGTCCCGATTTCTTCCAGGGCAGAATATAGCGGTCTGGCGCAGGCCCCAGCGGATTGCCGGTTGCGTACTGATCCTTAAGTTCCACGTAGCCTCCTGGATAGATGCGGGTGAGATTCATCCCGTACTCCCGTAGGCGATCCAGAAAAGGAACATAGTCAAAGTCGAGATTTAACACCGCGCCGTAATGCTGGTCGGTGGTGATGAGAACCAGTGGCTTTCCTTGATAGACGAAATAGTGAGGATTGGCGGGATGTTTGCCGATCGGACCGGCGAGGAGGCCATGAACCAAAAACAAAGCAGAAACCAGGCGGAGGATTCTCATTTTGTTCCCTGTCAGATTACCTTAAGTCTGGAGTTGTTCGCGAAACCGCGACAATCCTCTTTGACAAGCAAACGCCAGAATCCCACAACATACGCCTCCGTAGTACTATGACTTCAGGGTTCGCCCGATCTTGAGGACAGATAGGGCTTTGGGAGACGGCCTATGACGACTTTCCGGGCGGCGATCTGTCGTCACTCGCCGCGAAGACAGAGGGCGAAAAGAACCCGCGGCACCGCTGAGAACAACGAAGGCTACTTGCTGGGCGATCCCGTGTACATCCCCAAGGTTTACAACGGCAAGCACAAGACGTTCTTCCTCGCCAACTTCGAGTGTGATCACTACAACGACATGGCGACGAATGGCTTCATCACCGTGACCCCGACGGAGTGCAAGACGAAGCTCTTCGACCCGTCCTGGACCGGCGTCGATCAGTCTGGGTCAACCATCGGCACCGACGCTCTAGCCGTCCCATCCGCTATGGTGCGCTACCATGACCAATCCGCTGAACGCACTACGCGCTATATCGCAGCCACCACGTACGGCGACCCCACCTACGTTGCCCCGCATTCGGCCGTCTTTCGGGGCGGCCGCGGTCGCACCTTGCAGCCCGATGGCGGCTTCGAGTGGTAGCCGAATGCGCTGCGCGATGAGTTGTCGCTCCGGGGTGCTGTGGCTGCTGTTGCCAATGCTAGCGGTCGCGTACGACATCGAACCCAAGCGCCCGCTCTCGGCCGCGCAGGAGCTGAAGGTCGCGCGCACCGACAGAGGTGTTACGGTCTCCGGCGAGACGTTTGCCTATATCTTTCAGTCCGCCAACGGCCTCATCGGTTCGGTCAAACTGCTGGGACGGGAGTTGCTTGCGGCTCCCGTCCCGGACCTCATGGCCGCCGAGCAGTTCGATCCCGCCGTCTCGCCTTATCTGGCGCGCCACGAAACACAAGGGCACTTGAACGTAGTCTCCGCGTCCCCTGACCGCGTCGTTATCGAAGGCGACGGCACCTACACCGCCCGGGATGGCCGCCGCCTGCCTCTCCGTTACTCGCTGCGCTACGAGATCTCGATCGACGGCGTGATTCTCGTTTCGCTCACCAACACCGCGTCCGCGCCGTGCACGCTTCGCTGGCTGCGTCTCTCGGCCGGTGCAGTCCGCCCCGAGCTGGCGAAGTTCCTCAACTGGATGCCCGAGCAATCCACCGCGCAGACCACTGGCTACCAGCTACGCGCGCTCTCCGGCGTGGAGGGCAACGTGCTCTCCGGCACCTGGATTCCCTGGATCTGGATCGGGGATCAGCGCGTCGGTCTCGAAGTAACCACCTGGGACGTCGGCTCGCAGACGTATGGGCAGCTCGATAGCACCGCGCGCAAGGACGAAGCCGCCATGTTCCGCGTCGAGCGCGACGCGCGCGGCACGCGCTGGGAGAACTGGCTTATCCGGCGCACTCACGTGTACGCGGGCACAGGCTGGGCCCGCAGTGGCCGCTTTGCACTTGCCGTCACGCCGTCCAAGCGTTTCGACCCCTACTACGCGCTCATCAAGGGTGCGCACCTCGGACCGCACCAGCACGTCGCTGATCTCAAGGCCCTCACCGAAGAGCAGATCCGGACGCTCCCTGCCAACGGCTACGACCTCGTGGTCGGTGTCGCCAACTGGCGCTCGGGAGAATACGTGCCGCTCAACGAGGCGGACGTGCGCCGGACCATCACGCTGTGCCACAAGTACGGCCTGAAGATCATTCCCTACATGACGCTCGTCGATCTCTCGCACGCAACGGAGACCTACCGCCAGCACGGCGAGGAGTGGGCCATCGAGCCCACCACCGAGTTCGCCCTGGACATGCGTCCGAACGATCTCGCCGCCGAGTTCGCCTGGCGTAACAACGACGAGCTTGAAACGACACTCATGTGCCCCGGCGCGAAAGGCTGGCGCGAGTACTGGAAGCGGCAGATCGACCGTGTCGTCCACGACCACGATTTCGACGGCATGTATTTCGACTTCTGGTTCGGCCGCATGGCCTGTGAGAACCCGCGCCACGGCTGCGGCGGCCGCTTCCGCTTGGCCACCGTGCTCGGCTCGCGCGAGATGCTCGCCTACGCCTGGAATCGGCTCCATGCCAAGAATCCGCATGCCATCATTAAGGCCAACACGAACACGCTCGCCACCGCGCTCATCACGAGCCTTGTCGATATTCGCCTCGTCGGCGAGGCCATTGATATGAGCGGTATGGATCTCCATAGCCGCGAGTGGCTGTTCTCTTCCGTGCGCCTCGGAGAACCGACCGAGTTCGAGTGGGACGAAACGGGCTGGACGCTGCCACATAAGTTCTGGTTTGCGTCCCTGGTGAACTTCCTGCCGAAGCAGCTGGAGCACCCCGACTTCAAACCACGCGCCGGCTTCGACGACTTCGATGTCTTTCGCGCCTTCGATGATGGTACGGGCAACTGGACGCTGGGCATCAGCGGCGAGCCGCCACTCAAGGCAAAACAGAGTGAGGTTTCCCTAAACGTGGTCGAGCGCGGCGGTGCGATGCTCGCTACTCTGATCGCCACCGGCCAGCAGACGATCGCCGCCGAAGTCCCCGTCGGTCCGGGACGCGTTGCGTTCGAGCCGCTGACCGGCCATGCCATTGCGATCACGAACGATGCTCTCACGCTCGAGCTCGCACCTGAGACCTACCGTCACGTGCTCATCGTGCCGCAGCCCGCGGGACCAAAGCTTCTCTACGCGCTCGGCGCGCGCCTACCCGTGGTCCAGAGCTACGAGCCTGCAGCGCGCGAGCTGTCAATCTTGGCGGACGCCGCCGAAGGCGCCGCCCTTCAACTCGCCATTTACGCACGCTCCGCACCCAAGTCCGTGCTCACTGCCCGCGGCGAGAAGTTGGCGTTCGACTACCAGCCAGACTCATCGCTCCTTCTCGTCAGCCTGAAGCACACGCCGGGGGACAAGATAGCGGTCGCGTTTTAGCACCGTTCATAAAGGCTGTGTTGCAAAAACAATTCGTCAGCTAAACCAACCGCGGAGAAAGGGCCGCTTCCACACCGGCCAAACGGAGTTCAATCGCACGGATTCGGTTCGTGCGGACAAAGGCCACGATCGGCAGCACAATACACCGGGCGTGAGCCGATGACAGGGAAGTCCCCGCGACGCGCCTCCAAAAGCCTTATCAGACCTTCGGTCTATGCCCTGCCCTACCCCTTGACTTCTTGATTGGCGCGCTGCAGGAGCGCCCGCATATACGCTATGCTGTACGCCGTTCCCGAGCGGTTGACACCGCCCACCATGCCGGGGATGTGGTCGGGAATGATGATCCCGTCGAAGTTCACTTCGCGCAGCGCGCGCATGACCTTATACATATCGAAGTAGCCGTTGTCCATGAAGGTCTCGACGAAATGCGGCAGGGGGGCGCTGACGTTCCGGAAGTGGAGCTTGAGCAGCTTCTTCTGCTCGCCGAAGTAGTGAATGGCTTCGACGACATCCTTGCCCATCAGCTTGCCGCCTTCGAGCCAGGTCCCGGCGCAAAGACATATGCCAACGTTGGGACTGTCGGTGATTTCGAGCGCGCGTTTGAAGCCGTCGAAGTTTCCGAAGATGCAGCGCGGCACCCCGGCCAGCACGGGAACGGGCGGGTCGTCGGGATGAATGCCGATGCGGATGCCCAGTTCCTCAGACAACGGCACTACCTGCTTGATGAAGTAGATGTAGTTGTCCCAGATCTCCTGCTCGGTGAAGACGCGGCCATGGGACAGCGGCTCGTGCCATACCTTGTTCCAGGAGCCGCGCTTATTGGGGCTGTTCATATCGAAAGCGCGCGCGGGTGTGCCGCGCACGGTCTCGCGGCCACTGCTCCAGATTCCGTTCCCCATGTGGGCATAGGTGACGTAGTTTAGTCCGGCCTTGGCGGTGTCGCACAGAAACTGCTTGTACTCTTCGATCTTGGCGTCCCGGCCGGGAAGGTTGAGGGTAACCTCCTCCATGCAGTGGACGCGGTCGTTCGCGATGTTCCAGACTTTGATTCCGGCGACCACGAAGCGCTGGATCATCCGGGAATAGTTCTCGGCGCTGGACTCGATGTTGGGGCGCGGATCGAGTGTCACGTACTCCCCCGCCGAGCTGTTGCACGAAGAGGATGTCTCTTCGGTCGGGTCGGCGGTTTCCCGAATCGGTACCTGCACCGAGATCTTGATGCCGGGAGCCCATTTCGGCAGTGGAGCGCGAGCGGCCCTGCCGGCTGTTTGCGCCAGGACACCGCCCAGCGCGCCCCCCAGGGCCATTCTGCCGAAGTCCCGTCTGCGGGGCAAAAGCGGTTTGTCGTTCGAGGTCATGCGTCTCTCTCCTGCCAAAACCATTTCAACCTTAACATTGAAGCCCTTTATGCCAGCGCGGTTTGGGCTTGCGTGTCATTGCGCTACTGCCCCCTTCTTCATCAGCGCGGGCCAGTTGACGATCAGTGTGAGCGGCCGGCCCGCTTGTTTCTCCGGCGTGGCGCGCACCAGAAACCGCTGGCCGTCGGGAGCGATTTCGTAGGGGCAGTAGCCGTCATTGGCTGTGGGCAACACAAATAATTCCCGCGGCGCGGATGGCTCTATTGAGTCCGGCCCACGCTTCAGGCTGACCTGCATCAGCTTCAAGCCCGGCGACAAGTAGAACAGCTCGCGCCCATCCGGACTCCACTCGGGGAATTGGCCTCCACCAGTTGAAATCCGCACCTTGTTGCGCGCTTCAGGAAAAGCGTCCACATAGATCTCCGTGCGGCCCGACTCGTCCGACTGATATGCCACCCAGCGTGGCTCCAGATCCGGCGAAAAGCGGCCTAACCGCTCATTGAATTGGGTGCGCAGATAGGGCCTCGGCTTCGCGCCCGGCGCAGCCTTCCCATCGGGGGTCACCGGCAAAATCCACAGGTCGTTTCCAGTGCCGGCGGCAACCTCCATGTACAGCAGAAAGCGGCCGTCGTGCGACCATTCAGTGGGATATTGAATGTTTGATGACTGTATCAGGCGCTGCTCGTCACCACCTCCGGCAGCCGCCTTACGGAACAGGTTGATTGGGGAGCCTGAGGCAAGCGCAATCGTGCGGCCGTCTGGGGACCAGGCGGGATAGCCTTTAAACCCGGGCGTCGAGGTGAACCGGCTGGCAACTCCGCGGTTCGCATCCAGGAGCCAGAGATCCCGGCCGCCCGGCTTGAAGCGATTTGCAACCACACGGCGTCCGTCGGGCGAGAGTCGGAAGTAAGTGTATTCGCCTGGCTCGCCCGCGACACCCAGCGCCTTGCCTGCGCGGTCGAACCAGGTGAACTGGCTCACCGAACCGCCCTCGCCGTAGAGCAAAAGCTTGCCCGAAACGGCCGCGTTCACTTGGCCACCTCCCATCATCGCCACCCGATCGGCGACCGTGTGAACTTCTCCGGTAAGCTGCAGCGCCTCTGCATCGAACTGCTAGGCTACGAGCATCCCCCCGCGCTGCCACACCAGATAATCTCTACCGTCACCTCCAGGCACATACAATGCTTTGGAATCCGTGGTCAGAACGTGAGCCCGTTCATTGGGCTTTTCCAGCGAGGCGGCATAGACGCCGGTGCTCTCCGGCTTGTCACTTTGCACCCAAAACAGAAAGCGGTCCTTGCGAAGCGCCTGCGGCCAGAGGTGAAGTGCCTCGCCGCGCGATGGATCCAACGTGGTGAGAGGTGAGACAGGGCCTCCCGAGGCGGATACCCGGAACAGACCCGAGCCGAACTCGCCAAAGATGATCTGGCCGTCACCAGTCCAGGCTCCACCCCAGACGCGACGGACGTCACAGATGGGCAGAGGTGTGCCGTTGGCAATATCGACGCGCTGCAGTTTACCCGGCGTAAAGAATGCAATGGACTGGCTCTCCGGCGACCAGAACGGATACGAAGCATCCTCGGTTCCCGGAATCAGCCGTGCGGCCATTCCCTCCAGCGGGCGTACCCAAAGTTCAGTCTTCCCGTTCGCGGTAGCTACAAAAGCAGCAGTCCGACCGTCCGGCGACAAGGCAACACCGCCGATGCTACTGCCAAAGGCGAACTGGCCTCCTTCGGGCGGTTCGATCTGAACACGCAGTACGCCTTGCTCCGGTTGCGGCTGGCGGAGGTGCGTGAGTGCCCAGCCGCCAACCAGGCCGAACAGCAATGCCACAGCGGCGATTCCGATCCACATCCGGTGGCTCGGCTGAGCTGTCACAGCAGCCGGCTGATCGAGCACCCACGAGAGCGCGGCTTTCAAATCTCGTGCGGTCTGAAACCGCTGGTCGGGGTCCTTGGCCATCGATCGCTTCAACACCCGATCGAGCGGTCGCACGGCATCGTTTGGATCGCTGGTGAGCGGCGCAGGCTCCCGCTCCAGAATCGCGGCGATCACGCTGGCGCTGCTCGATCCATCAAACGCACGCTTGCCCGAGAGTATTTCATACAGCACGCAGCCGAAGGCGAATAGGTCGCTGCGGGCATCGGCTTCCTTGCCCTGCAACTGCTCTGGCGACATGTATCGCAGGGTCCCCACCATCTGCCCCTGATCGGTGAGCGCACGCGTGGGGTCCATCTCCTTGAGAGGAGCGGCTTGCTTGGCCAGCCCGAAATCCAGCAGCTTGATCCCTTGTTTGGTGACCAGGATGTTCGACGGCTTCAGATCGCGATGAATGATGCCTTTCTGATGCGCCGCATCCAGCGCATCGAGAATCTGACCGGCCCATTCGACGGCCTTTTCGAGCGGCAGCGGCCCTTTCAACGGTGCACCCTCGACGTACTCCATCACCAGATAGTCAGGACCGACATCGTACAGAGTGCAGATGTGGGGATGATTCAGCGCGGCGACAGCGCGCGCCTCGCGCTCGAAGCGATCACTGAATCTTTCCTGCGAAACCTTGATGGCAACGATGCGATCAAGACGCGTGTCACGCGCCTTGTATACCTCTCCCATGCCGCCCGCGCCAATCAGCGCGAGGACTTCGTAGGGACCGAGTCGCTCTCCCGCAGTGAGCGGCATAGGGTTGGTTCAATACAGTTTACGCGAATTGAAAAGAATAGGTAATGGGAAACGCGTAGGCTTCGGGAATTTACTTGCGCGTATGGTCGGCGAGTGCTTTTTTCGACTGAGCAGACGATAGCTGTTGATATCAGCCCGTGGGTGTTGAAAAAGTCTCGATCATCAGCAAAGAAGAATAACGCAGAGGCGAGGGGGAGCGTCTTTAGTAGCAGAGATTCATCGCATCTTGCTGTTGATACTCATTCTCGGAGGACTGCTGATCATGATGGGGCAACACATCCGTTCGGAGTCGCTGTTTTACTACTTCCGCTTAGAAGATCACGTTCCGGAGAACCATCTGCTGCGGCTGATTGAACGGCATATTTCACTGAGTTTCGTACGCGAGAAGCCGCAGGACTCGTATAGCGAGACGGGTAGACCATCCATTGACCCGGAGCTGCTTTTGCGCATTCTGCTGATCGGATATCTCTACGGGATCACCAGCGAGCGCAAGCTGGTCGAAGAGCTGCGCATGCACCTGGCGTGGCGCTGGTTTACCGGTCTGGGGTTCGATCAGGAGATTCCCCACCACTCTACGTTCCCCAAGAACCGGCACGGACGCTTCGCGGAGTCCAAGCTGTTCGAACAGCTTTTCGAGGAGATTGTTGCACGGTGCATGCAGGCAGGATTAGTGTAAGGTGAGCATCTGTCGGTGGATGGCAGCTTCATCCTGGCGAACGCGAGTACTGGCAGCCGCATACCGCGGGAGCAGTTAGCCGAGGCCGCCGAGGTGAAGCGCACCGTGCGGGAGTATCTTCACGAGCTGGAACAGGAGAACCCGGTCGAAGAGCCGGCCCACGAGCAAGAGCGTGTCTCGACGACCGATCCCGATGCGACGTACGCCAGCAAAGGTGGCCCTGCCAAGCTCGGTTACTACGACAACTATCTGGTCGATAACCGCAGCTGCGTCATCGTCGGCGTTCAGGCGACAGCGGCGCGCCTCAGCCAAGAAAGTGTAGCGGCACGGGACATGCTCACGCGTTTCGCCGCGCGAACAGGATCGATGCCGCAGACACTGGCTGCCGATGCGACGTATGGAAACGGCGAGATGCTGCACTGGCTGGAGGAACAAAACATCACGCCGTATATGCGCACACGCGAAAGTTCCGCGAGCAAGGATGATCGGCTCTACTCCATTGATCGCTTCACCCATGATCCGGAGACGAACCATTACATCTGCCCGGAAGGTAAACAACTGACCTACGTCGGCATCAATGCTCGCAATCGCATGCATGTTTGGGTTTCCACTCCGAAGCGCTGCCGCGACTGCCAGCGGAAGGATCGGTGCACGACCGGAGATCGTCGTTGGCTCGCAGTCCATGTCCATGAAGCGGCACGCCAGAGAGCGCGTGATTTAGCAAATACACCTGCCTTTGTCCGCTCGCAACACCAACGCCGAAAAGCAGAAGCGCTCTTCGCCGAGCTCAAGAACCAGATCGGGCTCAGACGCTTACGACTGCGCCGCATGAGATTCGTGCGCGAGCAGTTCTTCCTTGCGGCTACTGCGCAGAACCTGAAGCGCCTCGTACGCTTTCTCCATACCAACGAAAGCAACGCAGTTCCCACTCCCGCTTAAGGTAAGAGACGGCGGAACTCTCCGCAGCAACGACCCTTTTCAACAGCCACGGTAATCGAGAACAGCAGCGCGAGGATCGTCCACCGCAGGCGATTCGGCGCTGGAACATGCGCAGCCGCTGGGGACGCGCCGGAGGCAAGCATTTGACGCCCTTAGTCTATCATCTAGATCGACAATGGGATATATGCAAGGGCGCGCTTGGACCCGATCGAATCAAAACGTGGGTATTTGAAACGCTATCGCACCGGTCTTATTGAGCATCGCCTTTGTTGGCCGACTCAGCGCCGCGAATTTCGCTCGGCTGCCAGACGAATGCATGCCAGTCGAGCAGGCTCGCTTCGATTCGTTCCTCGCCGTGCTGGGAAAGATTCGCGAACTCGGCCTCGCCGGTTTTCGAGACCAAGTCTTGCACGCCAATATTAGATCAGATCAGGCGTGAATCCGCAGAGGAATCTACAATCTCAAAACGCGAACAGCCGCGACGCCCCGACGACCATTCCCAATGTTACGCCGGCGATGGCGAATTCGCCCACGGCGCCGACCACGAATGGCCGCAGTCCCTGCTTCCGCATCTGGCGCAGATCCGTGCGCAAACCGACACCGGCGAACGTCAGCAGAAAAGCCCATCGGGATAGATTTGCGAGGTCTGTGATCTGCGGCTTAGTGAACACGCCCAGCGTTGCGAACGTCGACACCAGCAGGAAACCCAACACGAATTTCGGAAATTTCTGCCACAGGAATGCACCCTTGTTAGCGACGGCTTGCACTTTGCTCTTCCGCGCCCAGTACAACGCGTACGCCAGGACCACGAAGCCGATGGTGGCGTTGCGTGTGGTTTTGGCGAGCACGGCGAACTTTCCCGCTGCATCCGAGTAGAGTGCGCCGGCAGCCGTGGCTTCCGCAGTGTTGTCTACCGCCAGGCCGGCCCATAGGCCGAAGGCGTGGTTGCTCAGGCCCAGCCAGTGACCGATCACCGGAAACGTGAACAGACTGAACGCACCCAGGGCTAGGATCGCCGCAATGGCGTAAGAGGCGTCTTCATCGTCTGCATCGATCGCACCCTTGGCGGCAATAATCGCCGAAACGCCACAGATCGAAGACCCAATCGCGAGCAGGCTGGTCAGCTTCGGCGACAGGTCGAACGCGCGCCCGAGCCACGTCATTAGAGCGATGGCAACCAGAAGTTCAATCGCCACGCACACCAGGCTGATCCCGCCGAGCTTGAGAATATCGCCCAGCAGGAACCGGACACCGAGCAGTACGATGCCCGCCTTCAGCCAGAACTCATAGGTCGCCACGCCTGGTCGAAAAACCTCCGGTAGCCCGACCGTATTCGAAACGACCAGGCCGAACAGGATCGCCCATAGCACGTACTCGATATTCGGCAGCGTCAGGTGCTGGGCCTTGCCGTAGGCCGCGATGCTCTGCTCCGTGATCTTGCCCGCATACCCGATCACCGCGAGTAGGATAGTGCCCGGAATCAAGTGCAAAAGGCGACGCGGAATCGAAATGGCCGGTTGTCGCAGAGCAGTGATCGCCTCACCCATGGATTCAGCTCCTCGCTCACCAGGCAATGTGCGGCAAGAATCCCGCTCTGACTAGAAGCACAGCGCCTAGCGCGATGATTACCGCCCACCAGTCCAGTGACAGCGTTGTCTTAGGTTGCGTGTCGGTTGCGCGTTGCGTCATATCAACAGTCGATGGCTTGCTTGGTTAATACTTCCGAACCTTCGGATCCACACGGTCGGACCAGGCGTGAATTCCGCCGGTCAGGTTGAGCACCCTCGGGAATCCGGCCTGCCGCAGCAGTTGCACGGCTTTCGCGCTGCGCGTTCCCATTTTGCAGAGCGCAATGATCTCCTGGCCGGCATCGAGTTCGTGGACGCGACTCGGCAGTTCGGGCAGCGGAATGAGATGCCCACCGATGTTGGAAATCTCATACTCGTGCTCCTCGCGCACGTCGAGCAGGAACAGGTTCTCGCCGGCATCCAGCCGCTGTTTGAGTTCTTCCACCTGAATTCCGGGCACGCTCATCTTGGAGCCTCCTCACCAGGCCGCGTCGCCTGCGATTTAATTTGCAACATCGAATACGCTTCATGCTAGCATAATATCCTAATGTCTATCAAGAAAGTATACAAACAAACGCGAACACAGATATAGTGTTCATTTTCAGCAAGATAACCTTGCGATCCCAGGACAGAAGACCAAAGGAGAAACCCTTGTGGCAGAAGAGAATGTGACGCAACAGGCCTTACGTGAACAGGCTGCCTTTCAACTGGCTAATGTCACCAAGACGGCGCCTCAATACGGGGCGATCACGCCGCGTTGGCTGGTTCGTTTGTTGGACTGGAAGCCGCTCGAAGCCGGGACCTTTCGCCGCAACCGCGTGGACGAGGGTAAGGCGATCGAAGTTACGTGCGGGCAGGTCGATGAGTCGGCCTTGCCGAGAACCTACGTCCAATACGAAGAGAGTCCGAAGGAATACAAACTAAGCGCGATCAACGCGGTGCTCAACGTTCATACGCGCATATCGGATCTTTTCAGCAAGCCGTACGATCAGATCGCCGAGCAACTGCGGCTCATGATCGAGCACGTCAAGGAGCGGCAGGAGAGCGAACTGCTCAACAACGCAGACTATGGATTTCTGCACAATGTCCCGGCGGGACAACACATAAAAGCAAGAGCGGGCGCTCCTGCTCCGGACGATCTGGATGAACTGATCACCAAAGTTTGGAAGGAGCCGTCGTTTTTCCTGGCTCACCCACGCGCCATCGCGGCGTTCGGGCGCGAATGCACGTTTCGCGGCGTACCTCCGCCAACCGTTACCCTGTTCGGAAGCCCATTCCTCACTTGGCGCGGCCTCCCGCTGATTCCCACCGACAAGATTCACGTCAAGAGCAAAGACAACAAGACTAAGATCCTGCTGCTGCGCGTTGGGGAACGAAAGCAGGGATGTATCGGACTGTTTCAGCCCGGCCTTGCGGGCGAGCAGAGCCCCGGACTATCAGTCCGCTTCATGGGCATCAGCAGCGAAGCCATTGCTTCATACCTGATCTCGCTCTATTGCTCGTCAGCAGTCTTGACCGACGACGCGATCGCCTTGCTAGAAGACGTCGACGTGGGAAACTACCATGAGTACAAGTGAGGCGGATTGGGCAACTGCGCTAAAGGGAATGGAAGGCTTACCTGACCCTGCCGTTCTCGCGCGCATGGCGAACGAGTTCTTTACCGCGTTGGGCACGGCCGATGAGCCGGCAGGAAGTGTGCAGGATGCACCTCTACCCGCCGCGGCGCCGCCTGCGCCAACTCTTGCGCCGGTGCCAGCTGTGCCCGCACCTCCCTTCTCCTTTCTGCAACAAGCCCGGCCGCTATTTCCGGAGCCCGAAGCGGCGCTCCCGGGTCCCAATCCGTTTGCGGAACCGTTGGACGAATTTACTCCGCGCGGATTGGATGGGGCCGCTTTGCCGGCGCAACCGGCGGAGGTTCCACAGCCGCCGATGCCTACAGTTCCCGGCGCGCTCGGAAAGGTGGATTCGTCCGCGGTGCCGACGTTTTCATTTCTGGAAGAGGCACGGCCACTTTTTTCGCAACCACCCACCGCGCCGGGACCCGTTCCTGCTCAGATTCCTATTCCAAACCTGTCGTCACACGCTTTCGATGCGGAAATCATCAGGCGGGATTTTCCGATTCTGCGTGAGACCGTGAACGGACGGCCGCTGGTGTGGCTGGATAACGCCGCGACTACTCAGAAGCCCCAGAGCGTGATCGACCGCCTGAGTTATTTCTACGCTCACGAGAACTCCAACGTGCATCGTGCCGCGCATGAACTCGCGGCAAGAGCGACGGACGCCTACGAAAGCGCTCGCGAAAAAGTCCGGCGCTTCCTCAATGCATCAGCGCCGCGCGAAATCATTTTTGTACGGGGCACCACCGAGGGCATTAATCTGGTGGCCCAAAGTTGGGGACGCCACAACATCCACAAGGACGATGAAATTGTCATCACGTGGTTAGAACATCATGCCAACATCGTACCGTGGCAGATGCTCTGCTCCGAAAAAGGCGCGCGGCTGCGCGTGACTCCGGTGGATGATCGCGGCCAGGTGATTCTCGAGGAATACGAAAAGCTGCTGAATCCGAAGACGCGTCTCGTCTCTGTAGCGCAAGTTTCCAACGCACTCGGCACAGTTACTCCGGTGGCGGAGGTGATTGAAGCCGCGCACCGTCACGGGGCGAGAGTGCTCGTCGACGGCGCGCAGGCGGTGTCACACATGCGCGCCGACGTCCAGGCCCTGAACTGCGATTTTTACGTTCTCTCCGGACACAAGATGTTTGCGCCGACTGGCATTGGGGCCGTGTACGGCAAATCTGAAATCCTCGACGTCACGCCGCCGTGGCAGGGCGGCGGGAGCATGATACAGGACGTCACGTTTGAAAAAACAGTCTACAATCCACCGCCGGCACGCTTTGAGGCCGGCACAGGAAATATCGCCGACGCTGTGGGGCTCGGAGCGGCGATCGATTATCTGGATCGCGTCGGCATGGCGAATATCACACGGCACGAATCCGAGCTTCTGATCTACGCGACCGATGCGCTCTTACGTGTCCCCGGGTTGCGGATCATTGGCACGGCAGCGGAAAAGGCCGGCGTGTTGTCGTTCGTGCTCGACGGCGTCCGTACGGAGGAGATTGGCGATCTGCTCAACCGAGAGGGCATCGCGGTCCGGGCGGGACATCATTGCGCGCAGCCCATCCATCGGCGCTTCGGCCTCGAGAGCACGGTTCGCGCGTCGCTCGCTCTCTACAACACTTGCGAGGACATCGACGCGCTCGTCAGCGCTCTGCTGCGCATCCAGGCGGGACGGGGACAGCGCCAGATTTAAGAAAAAGGGTTCCAGGAGAACCACCTTAGGTTATGAAAATCGCGAAAGATGTGATTGAGCTAGTCGGCAATACACCGCTGGTCCGTATCAACCGGCTCTCCGCCGGAGCGGCTGGCGACCTGGTTGCGAAGCTGGAATTCTACAATCCGGCGCACAGCGTGAAGGACCGCATCGGCGTTTCCATGATCGAAGCCGCCGAGCAGGCCGGCCTCATCCATGAAGACACGATCATCGTGGAGCCAACCAGCGGCAATACGGGGATTGCGCTGGCGATGGTCTGCGCGGCTCGCGGCTACCGGTGCGTCCTCACCATGCCGGAGACGATGAGCAAGGAACGCCGCCAGTTACTGCGGGCCTATGGCGCCGATCTCATCCTCACACCCGGTCCGGAAGGTATGGCCGGAGCGATCCGAAGAGCTGAGGAGTTGGCCGCGTCCGATCCTCGCTACTTCATGCCGCAGCAGTTCAAGAACCCGGCCAACCCGGCTGTCCATCGACGCACGACTGCCGAGGAAATCTGGCGCGACACCGATGGAAAGGCGGACATTCTCGTCTCGGGCATCGGTACCGGCGGAACCATTACGGGCGTGGGCGAAGTCATCAAGTCTCGCAAACCGGCCTTCCGGTGCGTGGCTGTGGAACCGGACGCCTCACCTGTATTATCGGGAGGCGCGAAAGGCCCACATCCGATCCAAGGAATCGGTGCTGGATTCATTCCGGACGTTCTCAACCGCGAGATCTACGATGAGATTATTCGCGTGAAGAATGACGATGCCATCGAAACCGCCAGGCGGGCGGCGCGCGAAGAAGGGTTATTGGTTGGGATCTCCTCCGGCGCGGCGCTTTGGGCGGGCGTACAGGTGGCACGGCGGCCGGAGAATGCCGGCAAGCTGATTGTTGTCATCATCCCGTCGTTCGGCGAGCGCTACCTCAGCACGGTGCTGTTCGCGGGCCTGGCGAGTTAGCCAGGGGTCTCGCGGATATTGGAAAAACGCATGACCTTTTCGCTTACCAGACGCGACGTGATGAAAGGTGTCATGGGCACGACGGCCACGGCGGCTTCTTACCGCCGCGTGGCTGGAGCCAATTCGCGAATCGGCGTTGCGCTGATCGGCTCTGGCCGGCGTGGCCGTGAAGTTGCTGCCGGTTTGCTCGCTGACAGTCGCGCCGAATTGATAGCGATCTGCGACATCTATGATGTTCAGCGGAACCGTGCCGTGGCTGCGCTCAAGACCGGCGACGGCGTCAAGCAACTAGTGGCACATGAAGAGGCTTTAGCGCTGCCCGGCGTCGACGCGGTAATCATCGCCGCGCCCGATCACTTGCACGCGACACTCGCGACCGCGGCTCTCGCCGCCCGCAAGCACGTGTACTTGGAGAAGCCCACCATTCACCGATGGCAGGAACGGACCGTGCTTGCCGAAGCGCTCGAAAGAAGCGGCAAGATTCTCCAATGCGGCACCCAGCAGCGCAGCGGCGCGCACTACTGGCGGGCGAAGCACGAAATCTTCGAAACCGGACGCCTCGGTAAGGTGGTTTACGCCCGCTGCGTATGGCACAACTTCCCGTGGCAGCGGCGCCAAATTCCGCCGGGACCGAAGCCCGCGGGACTGGACTGGGAACGGTTTCTCGGACCGGCGCCGCATGTTCCGTATGAAGCCGTCCGCTATGATTCCTGGCGGTACTTTCCGGAGTATGGTGGCGGGTTGCTGGCCGACATTCTGACGCATTGGGCCGACGTGGCGCAATGGATGCTCAACGATGATGCGCCGCAGTCCGCGGTTGCCGGTGGAGGAATCTTTGTCCTCAAAGACGGCCGCCGCAATCCAGACACCACCAGCGCCCTGATTCAATATCGCGACTGGAACCTCAGCTTTGAATCCTCGGTACTCTCGATTCGCAACGATCGTCCCAGCGTGCTGTTCGAAGGAACCGAAGGCCTGCTCGATCTTGCCCGCGAAGGATACACGTTCACGCCTCGCAGCGGCTCGCCCGAGATCGTGAACTCCACGGAAAATCTGGAGCGCGCGCATACGCGGAACTTCCTCGACGCCATCACGGGCGGCAGCAAGCCGAATGCCGGTTTACAGGCTGGTATTTCAGCGACGCGCCCCGTGCAGATGGCGCTCGAAGCGTATCGGACGGGCCGCAGAATTACCGCCGACGGTCTAGATCAAATCAAATTTTCGACATAGATCCCATGAAACTTTTCTGGTTTATTCCGACTCACGGTGACGGCCGCTATTTGGGAACCACCCGCCAGATGCGATTCACCAATCACGCCTATCTCGGGCAAATTGCGCGCGCCGTCGATCAGCTCGGTTTTGAAGCGGTGCTGCTGCCCACGGGTAACTCGTGCGAGGACGCGTGGGTGGTGGCATCTTCACTGATACCACTCACCGAGCGTCTCAAGTTCCTGGTTGCGGTTCGTCCTGCCGTCATGTCCCCCACCCTATCGGCGCGCATGACCGCGACGTTCGACCGCCTTTCGAAAGGCCGCCTGTTGATCAACGTAGTGACCGGAGGAGATCCCGAGGAAGCAAAAGCGGAAGGTGTGTTTCTTACGCATGACGAGCGATACGAGGTCACCGACGAATTCCTCACCGTGTGGCGCGGTACCTTATCCGGCGAGTCGACCACATTCCGAGGAAAGCATCTGAACATTGAAGGCGCCAAGGTGATCTGTCCGCCCGTTCAGAAACCGCATCCGCCGCTTTACTTCGGCGGTTCCTCGAAGGTTGCGATTGAGCTGGCGGCCAGGCAAGTGGATGTCTATCTCACATGGGGTGAGCCGCCAGCGCTGGTCGCAGAAAAGATTGCGCAGGTCCGCCGACGCGCGGAGGAACTGGGCCGCAGTATCCGTTTCGGTATCCGTATGCACATCATCGTGAGGGAGACTGCGCACGAAGCGGAGAATGCCCGGATCTCCGTTGAAAGTTAGCGACCCTCGACCCTCATAGGCTACGCGACGGCAGTTCGCTTCGCAATCGGCTTCTGGGAAACCGCATTGGTCATGGCGGACAGGAGCACTGGAATCTGGCGATGGCCGATGACTTTGCGGAACTGCCGCTCGGCAACCAGCAATCCAGATCCAACCCAGCGCTCGATCTGATCGCCGGGCTGCCAGCGTTTCACGTTCCGGCAGACGGTTTCGACGATGGAGAAGGCAGATTCGATGACGTTGGTGCAGCTCAGTGTCCGGCGGAGTTGATCCGGTACCCGCAGCCGATGGACTGTGAGCGTCTCCTCCATGCCCTCTTCCAGGCTGCGCGCCGCGCTCGGATTGAGATCCATCAGTTCACGGTGCAATTTCTCCAAGGCGCGTTTGGCGTCGGAGTACTCCGACATGGCGTAGGCGTTCTGGAGTTTCTTTTTGATATCGCCTTTATGTTCGTCGGGCAAGTGATCCACGACGTTCCGTTTCTTATGGACCTGACAACGTTGGATGAAAGCCGCTTCCCCGGCATGGCGGCGCACCGCCGCGTGCAGCGCTTTGCCACCGTCCAGAATGTAAAGCCGCGGCGTCGAAAAGTCCAACCCTCGCTCCACCAACTCGCCCAACAGAGCGCTCACCACGGTCGCGTTCTCCGTCGCCCCCTCGCGGATGCCCAGCACGGTCTTGGTTCCATCGCAGCCAATGCCAAGGGCTACGATCATCTGCCGGTCTTTGAATGGAGTCCCGTCGATCAGCACCGCGCATAAGCGCAACTCGCCCAGCGGCCGCTCCATCAACTGTTTCACCTTCTCCCGGCTGGCTTCGATGAAGTTCTCACTAACCGCCGACTTCTCGATTCCGTAGGCATTCTGGAAATCCTTCACCACGGCTCCGTAGTTGCGCGTCGAGAGTCCGCGCATCATCTTGTCCCACACGCTCGCTTGCATTGGCCCACTACGCTGAAACAATTCGTAGCTGCCTAAATGCTGTTCCCGTTTGTCAGCCGTGCGTAGGCGCGTTCTGCGGATCGGCACCTTCTGGCCGTCCACCACGCAATAACCATCTTCCTTGCCCCAACGCTGTGCCCTGCGCCCTTCGTGTTGCTGGTGGCGCTCACCGGCCAGCGACTTTACTTCCTCGTCCATCACCAGGTGCATCAGTTCCAGACCAGCCTGCCGCAGCAAGTTGCCCACGCCCTGCTGTAACAAGCCGACGATCTCGGCCAGCGGAAGGATCATCTGGATGTTGGGATTCTGTTCGATGGCGATCCGGCGGAACTGCTGCACGGCCCGTTGTTGTTCTATCTGGTATCGTCTCTTCATAGCGACTCTCTCCTTTTTCTTGGCAGAAAAATCGACCCTCGGCCCATTATGGCCGGGGGTTTGAGAGTCGCTACTTTCTACGAACTATCGGGCATCCTCCACGAAGCGTGGAATGCGGCCAACGAGCTGATCCGGTACGTAGACGACGAGACCGTTGCGCAGGCGCAACGGGCGTTGGCACGTTTCGATTCCGAGGGCCAGCGGCGGATGTCAGCATTGCACGGCGGCAGTCGCGATCATCTGGAGATCAGCCCGAACCTTTGGGCGGGCGTCGGGCTTGTCCGCGGCGGCGCGGGAACGGCGTTGGTTGGCGACCGCGAAACCGTTGCCCAGCGGCTGCTCGAATATACCGATCTGGGGATCGAGACGTTTATCCTCTCGGGCTATCCGCACCTGGAAGAGTCGTACCGGGTGGCAGAGCTCCTGTTCCCGCTGCTTCCCATCTCCCGCGAGCCGTCATTGCAAGGTGACGGCGGAGTGGGCGCGATCGCCGGCAACGAGTTTCGCATCGAGCGATAGTCTTCCTGCGGATTTCTTCGGAAGACGCTTGACAGATTTTGATAATCACCCTATTCTCTATATATTATGGGCAGTATAAAGAACGCCTTTCTAAGCTCCTCTATCCATTGCTGTTGTCGATCTTGCCTCTTGCTCTAGCGGGTCGTTACCACAGGGAGAACAAAACGTATATGAAATTTAGAGTCTATCGCTTTCTCGCACTCCTCGTCGGAGTTCTAGTCGCGCCGTTCCTGCTGATCGACCGCGCGAGTGCACAATTCACCACGGCAAGTCTGAGCGGGAACGTAGTCGACCAATCGGGGGCAGCCATCCCAGACGCCCGGGTGACGGTGCAGAACACGGACACTGGATTTACTCAAACCGTCGCTTCCGGCCCCACGGGTGATTATTTGTTTTCCAGGTTGCCGGTTGGGAACTACAAGCTCACCGTCGAGAAGGAGGGGCTAACCACGTACGTGCAGTCCGGTATCCAGCTTTCGGTGAGTCAAGCCGCCACACAAAGGGTCACGATGAGCATTGGCGCGGTGTCGCAGCAGGTCACCGTGGCTGCTGACACCTCGCTCGTGACGACGCAGTCGGCCACCGTCAGTCAGGTCATTAACGAACGTCAGATTGTGGATCTTCCGCTCGATGGACGCCAGGTCCAACAACTGGTATTCCTTGCCCCTGGCGTCACCGATGCCTCGACGCACTATTGCACGACCAACTGCGAAGGCGGCACGTATCCGGGTGAGCAATACGCGAAAGCCAATGGCACGTCTTCGATGAGCATCAACTATCAAATGGACGGTGTTGATTACAACGACAGCTACATCAACGCAAATCTGCCCTTCCCGAATCCTGATGCCATCCAGGAGTTCAGCGTGCAGGACAGCAACTTGAGTGCGGAATACGGGAATTCCGTGGGCGGGGTGGTCAATGTCGTCACTAAATCCGGCACCAACCAAATTCACGGGGATGTTTTCGAGTTTCTGCGCAATGGCGACCTGAACGCCCGCAACTTTTTCGCGCCGACGCAAGACACGCTGAAGCGCAACCAGTTTGGAGGCGCCGTGGGCGGTCCCATCCAGAAGGACCACCTGTTTTACTTCGGCACGTATCAGGGCACGCGGATCGCGCAGACGGCGCAGGGCGCCATTGCTTTCGTGCCTACCGCCGCCGAGCGGACCGGCAACTTTTCAGGCGCGGGTGTACAGCTTGTCGATCCGCTGAACGGTAACACTCCGTTCGCCGATAACCAGATTCCCGCCAGCCGGCTCAGCCCGGTGTCGCAGCACTTGCTGAACGATATCCCCTTGCCCAATGGTCCCGGAGGCCAGATCACTTACGCCGGGCCGCCACAGATCCAGAAGGACGACCAGTTCCTGACCAAAGCCGACTACATCCGAGGCAAGCATCAGATCAGCGGCCGGTATTTCTTTACGAACTTCAACCAACCAGCATATGCCCCTAAGACTGACCTGCTACAGGTTGCCGGCGGCAACCAGGTGCGGGTGCAGAATATCGCGGTCACCGACACGTATAGCCTGAGCCCGCACGTTCTTTTCAACACCTGGTTCGGGTGGAACCAGCAAAACGGCGGATCGGTATCCGGAGCACCCTTCTGCCTTCCCGCCGCGGGGGTAGAGATTGCGCAGACAACTCAATGCGAGCTCTCCATCGGCGTTGCCGGCGGCTTCAATATCCAAAGCAGTCATCTAGGTGCCTTCAATCGCGGCAGTCAGACGTTTCGCGAGGACGTCACGTATATCAAGGGTGCGCACGAGCTTCACTTCGGCGGAGAGGCGCTACGCATCCGCGCGCCGATGTCCAATACGTATCAGCAGAACGGCGTATTCGGCTTCCAAGGCGCCCTGTCGGGCAGCACCATGGCGGACTTTATCCTGGGCCAGGCGCAGCTCTTCACGCAGGACGGTGGCATTTACCTGAACTTTACAGGTATCAAGTGGAGCGCGTTCGTGCAGGACAATTGGCGCGTCGCTCCGCGCCTGACTCTCAACCTGGGGCTGCGCTGGGATCCCTGGTTCCCGTATCAAGACAGTGAAGGACGGGTGGCGTGCTATGAACCGGGCGCGCAATCGCAACGATTCCCGAATGCGCCTGCGGGACTGCTTTATGGCGGAAGCAATCACGACCCGGGCTGCCCCGCGGCATCCATCAAAAGCTCGGCGGCGAACTTTGCGCCACGCCTCGGGTTTGCTTACCGGCTGACCGACGATGGCAAAACCAGCATCCGCGGCGGCGCCGGAATCTCCTATGCCATCCCCGATACCGTGGCATTCCAGGATGTGGTCGGCATTCCTCCGTTTGCTCCGATCGTCAACCTGTACGAGACCGTGAGCGGCGGGCAGGTCATAGCGCCCGGTGTGAGTTTCCAAAATCCCTATGGCAGCGCCGGCGTAGCCAACCCGTTCCCGGCATTCTTCGGCGGCCTCAACAAGTCGGTCCCCTCCAACGCGCCCTTTCCGCAGGGGCCACTCACGTTTTACCAGATCTTCGCGCAGAACTTTCGGTTGCCGGCGATCTACCTATGGAACTTGACGCTGGAACGTCAGCTCAGTGCAAGCTGGCTGGTGCGGGCGGCGTACGTCGGGAACAAGGGAACTCATCTCTACGGCTCCGGCGACCAGGAAGAGGGCCTGTATCAGGCGAATCCAGTGATTTACATTCCCGGCCAATCGAACGTGAACAATGAGCAGGCGAGGCGTTTGAATCCGAACTACGGTCCTGTCAATGAGATCGACTCCTCCATTAACTCCAACTACAATGGCCTTCAGCTCACGGTGGAAAAACGCCTGACGTATGGTCTGTCGCTGTTGGCGAATTACACCTGGTCCAAAGAGCTGGATGATTTTGCGCCACTCAGCGGGTCTTATGGCGACAACACTGTACCTTTCAATAGGCGTTTCGATTACGGCCCGTCGGATGACGACATTCGAAATAGCTTCAAGTTTTCCGGCATTTACCGGCTTCCGCACCTGGGAGTAAGCGGCCTGGCTGGCAAACTGGCCAACGGATGGGAGCTCAGCAGCACGGTGACCTGGCAAGGCGGATTCCCGTTCTCGATCTATAGCGGAGTGGATAATTCTTTCAGCGGGAACTACGAGGACAAAGCCGACTTCTCCGGAACGAGTCTCAACCAGGCAGTGCTCGGTTCCGGCAGGTCCCATGGTGCGATGGTCCAGGAATGGTTCAATACCTCTCTGTTTCAGGTGAACACCCCCGGGACCTTTGGAAACACGGGGAAAAACATTTTGCGCACGCCGCGCACGTTCACGACAAATGCGGCGCTCATCAAGGAAACGAAGTTGGCTGAGCGCGCCACCGTTCAGTTTCGTGCTGAGGCCTTCAATCTGTTCAACAACGTCAACTTCCCACTCTCGACGAAGAATGGACTGAATCACCCCGGCATAGATACGACGGTGACGGACCCGGCCTTCGGCCAGATCCTAGCCGCTTCCGATCCACGCATTCTGCAGTTTGCGCTAAAGTTTATTTTCTAGGGGACGATGGGCACGAAGGCGGAACTATCTCGTAGGCATTTCTTCTTCGGTTCGCTACTGGCCGGGACTGTACCGGCGGGTGGTTTCGGCAGCGTGCCCTCGCTCAAGGCGCTCGGTTATAAGCCATTCAACGAGAAGTTGAACATCGCGGCGGTAGGCGTCGGTGGCAGGGGTGCGCAGAACCTCAGGGGCCTATTGACGGAGAACATCGTGTCGCTATGCGATGTGGATTCCCGCCAGGGTGGACCTACGTTCAAGCGGTTCGAAAAGGCGTCGAAATACGTCGATTTCCGCAAGATGCTAGACAAGGAAGAAAAGGACATCGACGCGGTAGTCATTTCCACGGCCGACCACATGCACGCCACCGTGGCTCTCTGGTGCATGCAGCGGGGCAAACATGTGTACGTCGAAAAACCGTTGACGCGGACTCCGTGGGAAGCGCGACTGCTCGCCGACGCGGCGGTGAAGTACAAGGTTGCGACGCAGATGGGCAACCAGGGGTACTCGCACGAAGGGCATCGGACGGCTTGCGAGATCATCTGGTCGGGCGAGATTGGCAACGTAACCGAAGTACATGCGAACACCAGTTCCCCTAACTGGCCGCAAGGGATGCAGACGATTCCGAAAGAGGAGCCCGTGCCGCCCGGTCTCGATTGGGACCTCTGGTTGGGTTGCTCTCCGCTGCGTCCCTACACTTCCGGCGGCTGGGACAAGGACCATATTCCGGATGGCACCACGGGCCCATACACCGGCAGCAACTACGGCTTTTATGTGCCGCACGACTGGCGTGGGTTCTACGACTTCGGCACCGGCGCTCTGGGCGATGCGGCCATCCATGCGCTGGGTGCGGCGAATCAAGCGCTGTCCTTAGGAATGCCGATCGCGGTGGAGTGCATTCGGGCGGAACAGCGCAGCAAGTTTGCCTATCCACTACACACGCTGCTGCGTTTTGACTTCCCGGCGCGCGGAAACATGCCGCCAGTGTCGGTCTACTGGTCTGACGGCGCGCGCGACGGCGACCCGGACAACTACTACCACCCACCAGGCTTAGAGAACGAAGTACTGCTGCCCACCGAAAATAATCTTGCGGCTCAGGGCCGCCCCGACCTTGGATCCGGCGGTCGGGGTTTTGGTAGCGGACAGTCTGGACGCGGCGGTGGGGCCGGCCAGGAAAGGGACGCCACCGGCGCTTCGGCTCTTGGCGCGCCAGATGCGCGCCGCAGTGGTACCGGCACTACCGGCGTGCTTCTTCGTGATGGCGCTATTTTCGTGGGCGACAAGGGTTACCTGGCAACTGTCGGCCGCGGCGAAGGTGTGCAACTCTTGCCCGCGGCCCGGTGGGAAGATTACAAACTGCCACCGCCAATTCTGCCGCGGTCGCCTGGACACTACCGCGACTGGATCCGCGCGTCCAAAGGCGGCGACCCAGCCTGTTCGAACTTCAGCGTCGCGGCGCCGTACGCCGAATGGGTCACGCTGGGCGCCATCGCGTACCGGTTCGAAGGCAAGCTGGAGTACGACGCGAAGGCCATGCGCTTCACGAACAATGACGAGGCCAATCAGTACCTCAAGCCCGTGTTCCGCAAGGGCTGGGAACTGAAAGTGTAAGTTCCTCGAATCACAATCGCAGGCGGCCAACTACAAGGTGTGAACAATTTCAATTGGTGAGACTGCGAAGGGCCTAAGAGTTTGTTGAAAAACTGCGGCAGCAGGACACCTGCGTGATGTTCTAATCGTCTTTGAGATATGCGCGGAGACGAGAAACAGCAAGGCGGGATGTTCAGCTACGTGACGATGGAGGAGCGGGTGCCCCCGGACCACCCGCTGCGGGCGATCCGGCGGTTGGTGGATCAGATTCTGGCGAGGATGTCGAAGCGGTTCGACAAAATGTATGCTGACAATGGCCGGCCGTCGATCCCACCAGAGCGTTTGTTGCGGGCACTGCTGTTGCCGACGTTCTACTCGATCCGCAGCGAACGGATGCTGATGGAGCAACTGGATTACAACCTGTTGTTCCGTTGGTTCGTGGGTCTGGAGATGGACGAGCCGGTATGGAATCACGCGGTGTTCAGCAAGAATCGCGAGCGGCTGCTGAATGAGACGGTGGCCCGCGAGTTCTTTGCCGAAGTGCTCGAGCAAGCCAAACCGCATCTGTCGCAAGAACACTTCACGGTGGACGGGACGATGATCGAAGCCTGGGCCAGCCAGAAGAGCTTCCAGCGCAAGGATGGCGGCGACAGCAACGGCCCAGGTAAAGCGAGCTTCCACGGGGACAAGCGCACCAATGCAACGCACGCCTCGAAGACCGATCCCGATGCGCGGCTGTATAAGAAGTCACGCGGAAGCGAAGCCAGGTTGAGCTATCTGGGACATGTCATGGTCGAGAACCGGCACGGGTTCATCGTGGAGGCGATGCTGACGCAGGCCGACGGAACGGCGGAGGCAGACGCCGCAATCTTGATGGCGGATGCGATGCGGAAGAAAAGGCGCGGCCAGCGCTTCACCTTGGGAGCGGACAAGGCGTATGACAGCCGGGACTTAGTCACGACCTTGCAGGCGATGCACGTCACGCCGCACGTCGCGCAAAACAACAAGCATCGCCGCAGCGCCATCGACGGACGGACGACCCGGCACCGCGGCTACGCGATGAGCCAATCGCGGCGTCCCATCATCGAACGGGCATTTGGGTGGCTGAAAACGGTGGCGGGGATGAGGAAGGTCAAGCTGCGCGGACTGGAAAAAGTGAGTTGGTTATTCCAGTACGCGGTAGCGGCATACAATCTGTGGCGAATCCCGCGACTCAGGCCGGCGGGAGCGTAGTGCAGAGCGGCGGACGGTGCTGACTGCGCGGCTTGGAGAGCCACCCAAGCATCGCGAGAATGTCCCATCCACGCGGAAACTCGAGTCGGAATACCCGTGGATAGGCTATTTCAACAACTTCCTAGAGGAGAGACGCATGGATTTCACAAGACGAGACTTTGGAAAGGTGGCACTGGCGGCACTCTCCGCCGCGAAGATGTGGGCGAAGCCGAAATCGGTGTTCGGGGGTGTGGAAATCGGGATCATCATTTCGCCCACGAACTTCCACGACATCCCGCTGGGCGCTGACGAGGTACTGAACAACCTGGTACAGCTCGGCATCAGCGGGATCGAGATGCAGGACGTGCGCGTGGAGACTTACGCTGGCGCGCCCGCGGCGGCCAAGGCGTCGTACGGAGGAATCGCCGGCAACCGCCCGCCGTCATCGCCGGATCTGCAAGAGACGCGGCGCAAGGCTGATGAGGAAATCAAGCAGTGGCGCCTCTCGGCTTCGATGGACAAGTACAAAGCGCTTCACAAGATGTACCGTGACGCCGGCGTGAATATCTACGCGTTCCGCCTAGCCACGCTGAACAATGCCATGACGGATGCGGAGTTCGCCTACTTTTTCAACACGGCTGAGGCGCTTGGAGCGCACCAGATCACGGTGGAACTTCCCACCGACACGGCGTTAACCCAGCGGGTAGGAGACTTCGCCGCCAAGCGCAAGATCATGATGGGTTACCACAACCATACCCAAGTCAACTTCGATAGCTGGGATACCGCCTTGTCGCAATCCAAATACAATGGGATCAACTTCGATGTGGGACACTTTGCCGCTGCCGTGAGCCAATCGCCAATCCCCTTCATCCAGAAGCATCACGCCCGCATCACATGTCTTCATCTGAAAGACCGCAAGTTCAAAACTAACGGAGGACAGAATACCGTGTGGGGCCAGGGGGACACGCCGCTCAAGGAAATTCTCTTACTCATGAAGAAAGAGAAGTACAAGTTCCCGGCCGGTATCGAGTTGGAATATCGCATCCCCGAAGGGTCCACAACGATGGCCGAGATAGCGAAGTGCCTTGCGTTTTGTAAGGAAGCGCTCACGTAAATCCTGGGGAAGGGCTCTCTAAGATTGTCCGATTCCGGGTTCAGTGAGCCCACGACGGAATGTACCCGTCTTTGTACCGATTGACAACAATACCCCAACTCGCCGCTCAGCTGATATACCCAATGAAAACAGGTGGTTGACGCCCCTCAACACCTCGGGATTTGGTTTGTAATCAGATGGTCGGGGGTTCAAGCCCCTCCGCCAGCTCCATAAAATGCACCTTAATCTACTCACAGCCGCAGTTTTAACCGGCACAACACGCAGTGTTTTTGGCATGCCCACCCTGAGCCACGTGCAAATTCATGAAGAAGAGCAACTCAAAGTCCATAGAGCTCGCCGGGAAAGACGCTCACGGCAAGCGGGATAGAGACGTTCTTAAAGTCGAAAAACGGAAGCTTATTTTCCCAATAGAGACGAGCCGAAGAAATCGCTGTGTTCGTCAATCTGCGGCACTTTCATTGGTGCAGTTGCGAGTTTTTTTGGTTGCCATGATGCCTCCTGCAGATTTCCCTTAGGCTGATGTTGTTGTCTCTACCTCGGCAGAATGGCTGCCGATGACTTTGGCTCGCTGGGACACGGGCTGGTGCAGTTGATGGAGCGCGGTGACGGCGAAGCGAACGCTTTCATCCAGCAACTCCAACAATGCATCGTCGGGCCCATCGATGAACTCCTCGGCGGAAACGGTGATCTCCCGGTCTCATTCTTTTCGATCGCTTTGCCTCTGGACATGTAGACCCTCGCGGGCGCGCTCCAAGACATGCCTTACCATGCTCTCATCGAGAAACAAATCGATTTCGCTCTTGTATAACGCTCGGTAAGGCGCGTCCACCCGGGCAAAAACGGATTCACAATCAGTAGGTCGCGTCAAGGCAGGTAAGGACATTGAGTCTGCACCTACGCGCCACCCGGCCGGTCAGTTGCGACACGAGATGTCGTTTCAAACATGGCGGTGCTTTGACGTCCCAACTCGGGAAACTCGACACCAGCTACGTCCATCACTGTTTCAAAGTTGTGAGCAACTGCATCGCGATGGGCGAAATCGGCAAGGTGCAGTCTGGAACTTGGGGAAATGCTCTTATCGCTCCAAAGCGGCCCACGTGGGGGAGCGCGGCGTGCAATCGTCTGTTGACGACCTGCTGCCGACCAAACCTCAATTTTATTGGGAGGTTTCGGTTAGAACATCTACTTTGTAATCAGAGGGTCGGGGGTTCAAGCCCCTCTGCCAGCTCCATCTAACCGATTAATTTTCAATTGATTACACAGGATTTTGGGCTGCTGTCCGAGGGGTCGTTTTGGTCAGTATGCTTAGAAGTATGCTCACTCTTGGCCTCTTCGGCCTTCGCCATCGCAGCGAGGACATCTGCGTTGTGTAGGTGGACATATTTCATGGTGGTGGCGATGCTCCTGTGCGCCGCGAGCTTCTGGACGATAGGTAGGGGCATCGTTTTCGCCCAGCGCGTTATACAGGCATGCCGAAGATCGTAAAGAACGAACGGTGAGATCTGGGCGGCGTCAAACTGGTCTGCGGATGCGTGATCGAGCGCGATGAAGTCCACGTTGCCCTTGACCCAGTGATAGTACGCGCGCAACTTGTGACCCTGAGGGTCAACCTTAGAGCCTTTGCTCGCGCAAAGCGGTAACATCGAGCCAATCCGCAATCTGAACGAGATACTCATCGCGGGTTGCGGGCGGAATGGTTTCGTGGTTGCCGGGACTCAAGGAACACAGGGAGCTCGCGGAAAGGCGCGATTTGATGGGCGAGGAAGTCCGGCCACGCGCGCTCTCATACTGGCTGATGGTCATTGGCTTGGCAGACAAGCCGAACTGGGTGGGAGGAACCATATCTTCATCGAAGGTGTAAATCGCCCGAAATCGGCCAAATGCCAATAAGACTTCGCGCCGCTGTAGTGTAGTCCCTGGGCGATGGCAGGCATCACGATGTCGCCGCAATTTCGCGAGTCGCCGGAGATCGGGAACGTCCACGAGGCAGCCTTCGGCGCTGCCACGGCCAGACTGCTCATTGCCACCAACAGCCGGTTTTCTTGTTCGAGCGAGGCCCAACGCCGCAAGTGGCGCGTGGCGAAGGTGGAATGATGAGTCTCGTGGACTAGAACCGGACTTGGGGCCCGCGTGCGGACCATCATGCGTATTCCCGTTCGAACACCAGGATGTTCGGCGAGCCTTGATCCGCGGGGTGCACCGCCGTTCGCACGTTGGGCCGCAACCGAGAAGAGCGGACGAATCCTAATAGCATCCCTCGCTACGCGCAGCGTCACCCTCCAACGTGCTTGAATTATGTCACGAACCACTGGGACAGGAGGCTAGAAGCTGAGCTTCAACGCCAACTGACACTGCCTAGGTTGAACGGACGTATAGTTAATCACGCCGAAGTTCGGATCGCCAACATAGGTGTCCGGCGTACCGAATACGGGATGGTTGAAGGCGTTCTGCGCCTCCAGGCGTAATTCGAGCTTGATATTTTCGTGGCTGGCCAACAATCCGAATTCCTTCAGGACGGACAAGTTGGTGCTGAAGAAGAACGGACTGCGTACGCTTCCGACCGCCCGCGGCGCATTGCCCACGGTGTATGCGGCTGGCATTTGGAAGACATCCGGGTTCGCAAAATAGTTGTTAATCCAGTTCGATTCGGGGCCGCCACTGCGCTCCGGTGTGGCGAGGAGATTGGGCCGCTGGGGACCGTACGTCCATATGGGAGTGCCTCCATTTGAGACCGTAAACTGCAGCGGAAAGCCGTCATGAATGGTCCAAACGCCGGCGGTTTTCCAGCCGCCGAAGATGAGATCCAGGGCCCGAGGCATCTTGTTAAAGAAAAGTCTTCCCCGTCCGAACGGCAAATCGTAGGTATAGTTCAATTTCAGTTGAGATGGAATGTCGAATGTGGAGAGGCTGCGTTCGAGGTATGCTCTATTCGGGTCCGCCAGAGCCCATCCTGAGTTGTAACCATAATTCGCGAGCCAGGCGAGGTTGGTGTCGTAGATCGACGAATTATCAATGGATTTCGACCACGTGTAGTTGGCCGCGAGTTGTAAGCCGTTGGAGTAGCGCTTTTCCACCGCGATTTGCAACGAATTATAGATGGAGTTAGCGGTCGGCGGCTCATCCGAGGCCACGCCGCCGGGGTACTGCGGATACGGCAACATCAGCTGAACGGCCGGAACCGTCGGGCTCGTTAGAACGCTATTCGAATAGTATGAGCCCGTGAGGACCGACGCGAACGGATTTGGAACATAGTTGCCGAGGTTGCCAATCTGGGTCGGGGTCAGCTTCTCGATCTGCGGCCCCAAAACGTCGAGATTATTTTCGCCGGCAAAATACAGGCGAGTTCCCTTCTTGCCCACGTATTGCACACTGAGTAGAAAGTTGGCAGGCAGTTGGCGCTCGATCCCGAAGCTCCAGCTTTGCTCGTAAGGAGTCCTGGCGGCCGTGGGAGTGCGGAACGGTCCAACGGCTCCGTAACCAACATCGTTCAGCAAGCCAAGGCTGCTTCCCGGCGGCATGATCAGCCCATTGGGAAACGGATTGCTAAGATGCAACCAGGGCGTCGCACCGTCGTTTTGATACGTGGTCACCGCACTTGTGGACTGGTTGAAGCCCTGGGAACCATAGCTCAACAACCCATTGGCCCCGGAACGGGTTTGGTCGAAATAGATGCCGTAGCCACCGCGAATCACGGTCTTCGGGTCGAACTGCCAGGCGAAGCCGAACCGCGGCTGGAAGTCTTTCCAGTCCGTATCCCAGTCCGTGCGGTCGCTGGCGCTATTGAACATCTCTCCGCCATGAAGCGTACCCAGGCCGGGTACGGATAAGGGAGACACAACGCTCGTATCAAGCCAGTTCATGCGGTTGTGGCGCTCCGTTCTGGGCAGGGACACGTCGTACCGGAGCCCCAAATTTAAAGTCAGTTTGGGAATGACCTTCCAGTTGTCCTGAACAAACCCGGCATATTGGAAGTTTTGCGTGGCCGGCTCGAACTGGACTTCGTAACCAGCGGACCCACCTATCAACTGGCCCATCATGAAACTGGCCATGCCGTCGCCGCCGCACTGCGTAATATCGGACACCGGGCACTGGGAGCTGCCAAGGCTAGTGAAACCGAAGTTGCCGACCGGAGCGTTCGTCTGGATGTAGTTTGCCAGGTGCAACCGCCCCTCAAATCCCATCTTCAGCTCATGTTTCCCTTGGATTTTCGTGACAAGCTCAGTGAGCTGGCCGGTGTCCATGCCCATGTGGTAGTTGCCATAGGGGTCCTGCCCGATGCTTGTATAACCGGCGGAATAGTATCCGCTGCCGATGAACGTGGCGGGAACACCGAGAAAACCGTTGGTTCCCAGATAGGACGGAAACCCAAGGGTGCCGAGAGGATTCGAGTTCAGGCTCTTGTCGTAGGCATCGATCAGCGTCGAGCCTCGCGTGAAGCCAAGCGTGCTGGTCAATATCAGCGTAGGACTGAAGGTTTGCGTGTCGTTGATCGAGAACAGGTGAGCCGCGCCCTGGTTCGGCCCACTCCCGCAGGGGTCCGTGAAATTTTGGAAGCACTTGTAGGGAGTGTAGTTATTCCAGTTCTGCGAGTACTTTGCGCTGAGCAGATTCTTTTCGCCGAAGCGGTGGTCGATCTTGATGTCGAACTGGTTATTGACGCTGGCGCTCGCTCCCGATGTGATCCAGTTGTCGTAAATGCTGCCACCTGGGATATTCGGCATCGGAAACAGATTCATCATCTTTCGTGCAACCGGATCGATCAGGTTGCCGGCCGCAAGCGGCAATTGGTAGGGAGTGCCATTCAGCTTGGGATTTCCGGGGCTGACATAGGCAGCGAGGTTGTCGAACGGGATGTAAGCGCTGCGGTAGGCGCCGGCCGGCTCATTCGCCGGCGTTTGGAAAGTGCCGGAATACGGATCGTAGAGCTGCCCCGCAATCACGCTGCAAAGCCCCGCCGCACTAAACGTGCCGCCGTTGGCGGCGCACAATTCGCCAAAGTTGCCGTTGCGTTCGGCGGCACTCGGGACACCAGCCTGATTGGTACCCAAACCGGAAGACCGCGTGCCGTCAAAGTCAAAGAAGAAGAAGGTTTTGTTCTTGATGATGGGCCCGCCAACCGTGCCGCCGTAATCATTGCGGTGTACGGGAGCAATCGGAACGCCGTACTCGTTGTTGAACCAGTTGTTCGCATCAGTGATCTGATTGCGAATGAAGTCGTACCCGCTGCCATGGAAGGAGTTGGTGCCCGAACGCGTGATCATATTGACCACCGATGCGCCGGAAAATCCATATTCCGCGCTAAAGTTTGTCTGCTGCACTTTGAATTCTTCCACTGCTTCTGCGGACGGAGTATAGGCGACGTCGGTGGCGCCACCATTTGCATCAAAGTACGTGATCGAAGCGCCATCCATCAGAACATCGGCGTTGGCCCCCCGGCTGCCATTGGACACAAAGTTCGTTCCGGTGTCGCCGACTGAGTTCTGATCACTCATGTTGTTCATGCCTGGCCCGAGCATCACAAAGTCCATCACATAACGGTCAACCAGAGGTAGATCGTTGATGAACCGGCGATTGACCACCTGGCCCGTCACCGCATCCTCGGTTTGGAGGGCTTGCGCCTGGGCCTCGACGTCAACGGATTGGCTTCCCGTCGCAACCTTCAGAGTCAGGTTTGCCGTAGCGTTCTCGCTGACGTTCAACGTAATGTTGGTGCGCACCGCTTTCTCAAAGCCCTGCAGTTCCGCAAACACGGAATACAATCCCGGCGGAATCGTTGTGAACACGTACCGCCCGGTATTGTCCGAGGTGGCAGCGAAATGGTACCCCTTCTGCTGATCGACAAGCGTAACCTTCGCCCCCGGCACTACGGCCCCGCTTGAGTCGGTGATTTCACCGCTCAGGGTCCCGAAGTAGCCCTGGCCGAAGAGCATCATCGGTATCGTAAACAGGATGGCAAACAGCTGTCCGCTGAGAATTCTCCGCGGATCGTTTGATTGGTGAATGGAAGCAGCTACGCTCATGGCATCTCCTTCGTATACGCGGAGCCTACGCGGCAGTTCAGTGCCCTTCGCTGGTCTTCCTGGAGACGCCACGGAGTGGTGTCCTGGAGAAGCTGCGGCTCTGAGCTGAGGCACGCAGAGAAATGCCGCCGACACCTTCGTCGGGCACTGCGGTCAAATTAGAACGTTTCAGGTTCACGTTAAGTATATTCCATTGTTCATTGGCTTGTATCAAGGCGTAACATCACATGTCTGGACTGGTGCGTAGACAAGCGGGTTGGAGAGTTCCCAGGATGCACAGTGAGCTTCAAAAGCTCGGCTTCGTAGTCTCGGAGCCTCGACTCGCGTTTAGGAACGCTTCATCGCAAGCGATGGCCTGAACTCCCCGGATACGGCGTTCTGGTCAACGGCTTAGAGATCGAGAGTGGGGGAGGCAGGTGGATGCCGCCGCTGTAATCTCGACCGCCAGCGGGACCGTGGACTGGTCCCCATTTTTGAGACAAACAGTTAAGACTCATTTTTCATTGAATGGAGAATTGAGTCATGGGATTGTCACGCAGGCAGTTCACGCAGGAGTTTAAGCTGGCCGCCGTCCGGCGGCTGGAACAAGGGGTATCAATTGCCGAGGTGGCGCGCGGGCTGGAAGTGAACCCGAACGTGCTGCACCGATGGCGCCGGGAGTTCCGCCAGGGTCCGGGCAACGCATTTCCAGGTAATGGAAAACAGCGCTGGTCCGAAGGCCGGGTGGCGGAACTGGAACGGAAGGTCGGCCAGCAGGCGCTGGAAATCGATTTTTTGAAGGGGTGCTTGCAGCACATCGAGGAACAGCGGATGTTGCAGGCACTGGCTGGGAATCCGCGGTCTTCCGGAAGGTCAAAGAAGAAGTGAGGGCCAGCGGCGGACTGACGATCAAGCGGATGGTGAAACTGGCCCGGGTGAGCCGGGCCAGCTACTATCGCTTCGACGAGAATGGGAAATCGGGCTCCGATTCCGATATGGATCTGCGCGACGCGATCCAGCGGGTGGCGCTGGAATGGCCCAGTTACGGACGTCGGCGCATCACCCGCGAGTTGCATCGGCGCGGGCGGGCGGTGAACTGGAAACGTGTGTACCGGCTGATGGGTGAGGACAATCTACTCTGTGTGCGGAAGCGGAGGTTCGTCGTGACGACCGATTCCAATCATGGGCGGAAGGTCTACCCGAACCTGGCGCGGCAGATGGTGCTGACCGATGTCGATCAGCTCTGGCGCGCCGATATCACCTACATCAGGCTTCGCGAAGAGTTCGTGTTTCTGGCTGTCGTTCTGGACGCTTACTCGCGCCGCGTGATCGGCTGGGCGCTGGACCGGACGCTCGAAGATGAACTGACGCTGAGCGCACTGCGCATGGCCTTGTCACGGCGGGTAGTCGAACCGGGTCTGGTGCATCATTCCGATCGCGGCTCGCAATACGCCAGCGGCGACTACACCGGACTTCTCAAAGAGAACGGTGTTCAGATCAGCATGTCGCGCAAGGGTAATCCGTGGGATAACGCGGCCTGCGAATCATTCATGAAAACCCTGAAATATGAGGAGGTTCACCGCAACGAATACCGGGATCTGACCGAAGCGCGGTGCGAAATCGGCACGTTTCTGGAGAAGGTCTACAACCAAAAGCGTCTTCACTCCGCTCTCGGTTACTTGCCGCCGGCGGAGTTCGAAGACAAGCTCCGAGCGGCTGCGGGAGCGCAGGCATGAAACTGACCGTGCGTTTTCTCAGGCATGGCGGAATCTGTCGGCCGATGTGTTCCTACTTCAAAAGCCTGGACCGAAGTACCGCTTTCCGGCCGGGGTCGGCCCAGACTGTTAAGGACGCACCGGAAGTTCTACGCCCTACTCATCGTCGCGACGAGTTCCGACCGGCTATTCCTCAGCGGGGTGCTCGCCAGCAGAGCCCGCCTCCGCTTCACCGGCACGCCCATCCTAAATCCGTTCCGGGATCGGCCACAATGAATTTACAGCGAACGGTCAACAGTGTCTTAACTGTTTGTCTCAGCCCAGGGGACCACCCCACCGAGACTCTTGGCTCGCTTATTGAAGCGGAACATCCACCTTCCCCCCTCATCCCAAGAGTTAAGCGTGCGCGTGTGTCGCACAGGGCAGTAAGATTAAAGGAAAAGTGTCACCGGGTGTCAAAGCGGCCAACGGGGCAAAATGCAAACCACTCTAATTCTCGCTGCCGTCTTTAATATTATCGGCGGCATGACGATTCTATTCCTTCAACGATTCATCCCTCCACTGATTTCGAGAATATCCCAATGCCAGCAATTGTAGCTGTGGCCTTGTTCGCGGTGACGTTGCCGAATGCAGTCGTATTGCAGCCGGTCGCCAATATGTACTCCAAGCCGAGCGAGGATGCCGACGTGGTCTCGCAAGCGATTTATGGGGCCAACGTCAGCCTGCTGGAGCGGCAGGAAGGCTGGGCGCACATCCGTACGGTGGACGATTATACCGGCTGGACTCCTCTGACCGCGCTGCGTCCCGGCCCACCTTATGCCGCCAAGGGTCGGGTAGCCGAGGTTCAGAGTCTCTTCGCCCACGTCTATCGCGAACCCGACGTGACGCGGCACGCGCCGGTCGTGACCGTCCCGTTCGAGACCCGTTTCGAGGTCGTGGCCGAGCCGGATAACCGCCGCTGGATGCAGGTGCGCTTGCCAGACGACCGCTCGGCCTGGCTGCAGACCGGCGATGTAGCCTTCGACGCCAAGCCTCTGACGATTCCCGAAATGCTGGAGCTGAGCCGTAAATTTCTGGGGCTGCCTTACACCTGGGGCGGAACTTCGAGCTTCGGTTACGACTGCTCGGGTTTCGCCCAGATGCTGGAACGCCGCCGTGGCGTGAACATGCCGCGGGAAGCACAGCCGCAGGCCGATTGGAGTGCCGTGATCCCGGTGGAGCGCAAAGATCTGGTGCCCGGCGATCTGCTCTATTTCGGCAGTTCCTCGCAGCACATCACGCACACTGGCGTCTATCTGGGCGCCGGTAAGTTCATCGACGCCACCACGCACGAAACCCCCATGGTGCGGATCGACGACCTGAACGATCCCTACTGGACCGAACTGCTGGTGGCAGCCAGGAGGGTGAAATGAACCGGCGCGGCTTCTGTAAATCCGCGGTGCTGGGGCCGGCGGCCGCGGCGATGAGCGGCGTCCCGGCGCTCGCCTTGGAAGGCACCAGCTTGGAAACCAGGATCGTCCGCTTGAACCTGCAGCACACCTGGACCACCACCATGTCGTCCAGCCAGTATCGCGACACGCTGCACACCACCTACACTCGCGACGGCATCACCGGCCACGGCGAAGGCGCGCCCATCGTGCGCTACCACGAGAACGCTGCGGGCGCGCAGAAGGCCGTGGAATCGGTGCGCGGCCTGCTGCTCGCGGCCGACCCCATGCAGTTCGCCAAGGTGATGGCCGAAGTGTTCCGGAAGGTCCCTGGCGAATGGGCCGGCAAGGCCGCGATCGACATCGCGCTGATGGACTGGTTGGGGCAGAAGCTGGGCATCCCGCTTTACAGCTTGTTCGGTCTGGATCCCCAGGACGCGCCCCTGACCACCTTTTCCATCGGCATCGACACGCCCGAGATCACCCGGCAGAAGACTCGCGAAGCGGAAGCGTACCCCATCCTGAAGGTGAAGGTTGGGCTGGCCACCGACGAACCAACCATTGAGGCCGTGCGCAGCGTAACCAAGAAACCGCTGCGGGTGGACGCCAACGAAGGCTGGAAGGATAAGGAAGAGGCGGTGCGCAAGATCAACTGGCTGGAGAAGCAGGGAGTCGAGTTCATCGAACAACCTATGCCGGCCGAGATGATCGAGGAGACACGCTGGGTCCACAACCGGGTGCACATTCCGATCATCGCCGACGAGGCCTGCCAACGTGCTTCCGACATCCCTAAACTGCGCGACGCCTTCGACGGCGTGAACGTGAAGCTGGACAAGAGCGGAGGGATGCTGGAGGCGTACCGGATGATCGAAGTCGCCAAGTCGATGGGGATGCGCACCATGCTGGGCTGCATGATTTCGAGTTCCGTGTCGGTGACCGCGGCGGCCCACCTTTCGCCGCTGGTAGATTACGCCGACCTGGACGGCAACCTGCTGATCGCCAACGACCCATTCCACGGTGTGAAGGTGGAATCCGGCAAACTGATCCTGCCCCGAGCGCCGGGGTTGGGGCTGACCGCGGCATAGCGGCTGGCTGGCGGCGTAATGTCCGCAACTGAGGCCGGATTACCCTAAAGCCAATTTTCACTCCAGCCGTGCGAAGGGCAAATCTCCACCCCAGAATGTCCGTACGAGCGGCAGCGTTCCTTCGATGGCAGCCGTCGAAAAATAGCGGCGGACCGGATCTAGGTCGGGCTCGACATAATCGGGATGGCGCTCCAGGTAGTCGGCGAGCCGCGCCGCCACAATATCCGGCTGGACGATGAGCGGAACGCTCTCCGGGAGGAACTCGCGGAACAGGTGCGCAACCAGCGGATAATGCGTGCAGGCGAGGATGAGACGGTCCGGCCAAAGTCCGTCCGTCTGCATCAAAAGAGAATCGACATAGCCCCGGATGAAGGGGCGCAGATCACGGTCCGAGGCTCCGGCCTCGATTGCGCTCGCAAGCTCGGGGCAGGACTGCTGGAAGACGGCGATATCGGCGCGGCGCTTGTGGATCTCGACCGGGTAGGTTTGGCTTTCGACCGTGCCGCGAGTGCCGAAGATTCCCAGGCTTTTCACATCCGCTACAAGATGCGCTGGAAATTCGAGGCCCGGCTTGTCGGACCAAGGGAGACCGGTCGCGGCCTCAATCGTCGGCACGATGATGCCGAGGATATTCCTTCCCCGCCAGCGCTCCTGTTCCGGCAGCCAGTGTTGCTGCAGCCAGCGCAGCGCAACCGCCGAGGCGGTGTTGCAGGCAATGACGATCAGCCCGCATCCCAGGCCGAACATTTGCTCCATCGCCGCCGCCGTCAGTTTCTTGATATCGGCAAATGGGCGTTCGCCATAGGGCGCGTGGACATGGTCGCCCAGATAGGTAAAGCCGTACTGCGGCAATGCCTTAGTCAGGGTGTGATGAACCGTCAGGCCGCCAAATCCGGAATCGAAGACGCCGATGTGAAAATGTGTCAGCGGAAGTTCTCCACCAGCATCAACTCGCTGCCGGATTGCTCGATCTGCGTGTCCATAGTCCACTTGCCTTTCGTTGAGACAGCTAAGCCCCCATCAATTGGCCTGGCGGAGCTAGTGACCGGTGGCACCTCAGACTCGCCTTTGATCGCGGCCCAACGACGTTGTTGGGCTTCCTTCATCCGCCCTCGAGTGGCAGCACTGAATTTCTTGCGCTTACCAGCGGGAGCTTCTGGCGTGGCCACGAACTTAGCAGGACCACCGTCAAGCATTTTCTGAAGCCCGGCAATTTGGCCGTCGATGCGCTGCTTTTGAGACCCGGAGCCTTCGAAGGCGGCGGCGATTATTTCACCCGTGAGTTTTGCAGGCATGGGTTCCGTTTTTCGGTGTCGATTGCGAACTTTACATTCTACCGGGTCTTCCCCCGCCCTCGCGCCTGAACAGGAGCGAGTCTCCGACATCGAGCAGCGGTTCGCCAGTCTCGATCACGACCAGGCTGCGGTGGCCAAAGTGTCACAGTGCGCCATAAACGCGCTGAGCCTCATGGTGGTGCATGCTACCAATGCCCGTTTTTTCTCCGGCTGTTTCTGAAAACAAGATACGGCCTGGACGGGAAAGCCGTCGTCGGATTTGTCAACGACGGCTCAGATGACGTGTACCCTTCCCACGCTTGGTACGCGTTTTGCGGGCAACTTACGGACCTTACAATTTCGGAGCCGTTGCGCCCGGATCTCCAAGCCCGAGGGCCCTTGGCCATCCAAGGGATTGAATTCAAATCTGGGCATCCTTGGAACTACCATCGGGACCGCCCGCCAGCTGGTCTCCGACTGGTCATGAGTGGTTTACAGCATAGTGATTCTGCCATCTCGAGCATGTTTCGAGATCAAGAGGAGCTGCATACAGTGATGAAAGCCCGTTCCGGGAACGACGATCTCATTCGCGCCCACCTAGTAAGATATCCCGGCGATTTTGTAAGTCTTAGGCCGGGCATGTTCGGCCTCTACATCGCACCCATCGTAGGGGCGAGGCATACCTCAGGCTTGTCCAAATTAGGTTTTCCAAAAGAAGACAGCGGAAGCTCTGGTAAGTTGAGGTTGGGTTCGTGGCAGAAACCAATCTCAACGAAACGGAGACTTCCGCCTTGATTCGAGTATGCAGCATTTTCTCGCAGTTGTTGCAGTTGTTCCCACGGATGGAGTTTGAGAGTGCTGTGCAGGAGACCAAAGCCGAGCGGCACGCGCGCGGTTTCACCTGCTGGGGGCAGTTCGTGGCCATGCTGTTTTGCCAGATGGGGCAGGCGCGCACGTTGCGCGAAATCTGTGGCGGTTTGGCTGCCAGCGAAGGGAAATTGAAACATCTGGGCGTTTCCCAGGCTCCCAACAAATCCACGCTGGCCTATGCCAACGCGCACCGGCCCTGGCAGTTGTACCAAAAGGTGTTCGAGAAACTGTTCAGCCGCTGTCAGCAGGCGGCTGGTCCGCAACGGCGCTTCCGGTTCCGCAATCCCCTGATGACCATCGACGGCACGCTCATTGAATTGTGCTCCAGCATGTATGACTGGGCCAAGTGGCAAGGCGCCAAGGGCGCCGCCAAACTGCATCTGGTGCTAGATCATGACGGATATCTGCCGCGCTTCGCCGTGATCACCGAAGGCAAGGCTTCGGAAGTGAAGGTGGCGCGTGCCTTCCATTTCGAGCCGGGCACGATTGTGGTTTTCGACCGTGGGTATGTAGACTACCGGTGGTATCAGCAACTGACCGATGGGGGCGTCTTCTTCGTCACGCGCCTGCGCCACGATGCGCATTACCAAGTGATCGAATCGCGGCGGCTCCCCAACCACCGGAATATTCTCAAAGATGAGGTGATCGAACTGGGTAGCCATTGGTACAAGCAGAAGGCGCGCTACCGGCGCATCGAAGTGTGGGTGGAGGAGCGGCAGGAATCCATGGTCCTGGTGACCAACCACCTGGGCTTCGGATCCACCACCATCGCCCAGATCTACCACGAGCGCTGGCAGATCGAGGTGTTTTTCCGGTATCTGAAGCAGAACCTGCGCATCCGGACCTTTGTCGGCACCAGCGCCAATGCCTTGCATATTCAAATCTGGACGGCCTTGATTGCCATGCTGCTGCTCAAGTATCTGCAGTTGCGGTCGAGTTTCGGATGGTCCTTGTCCAATCTCACGGCATTGCTCCGCCAGCAGCTGTTTGTCTATCGCGACTTGTACTGCTGGCTCGATCATCCTTTTCAGGCGCCGCCTGCCTTGGCAGGCGTGCACGACGGGCAACTTGTGCTGGAGTTCTGAGCGGCGCTATTAGGACAGCAAAAATGAGAACCAGCGATCGGAACACGGCAACCAGCTTCCGCAAAGCGCTGATTAGGACCCCCATCGGCCCTGTTTCCAATGGCCATCGAGACCCATTCCGGCTAATTTGGACAGCTCTGAGGCATACCTCGCCTTCGATCGCGTCGGTTCCGAAATCGCCGGGACAGCTTACTAGTGCCCCGCCATCGCGCTGGTGCTGACACCACTCGCGGGCGGAGATCGTGATCGACGGCGAATTGGTCGCGCTGGGTCAGGCTAGGCGGCCGTCCTTCATCACCTTGCAGAACCATGACTCGGCAAAGATGCCGATCATCTATTATTAAAGTTCGATGCTTGCGCGCGCCGCCGATTCCATCCTGGTCATTGTCGACCTTCAGGAGCGCCTTGTGGCAGCCATGGTTCCGGCGGCGCGAACGGCCGTGATTCGGAACGCTCGAATCCTGCTGGAGGCGGCCACCCGGCTGGGCATCCCGGTCCTGGTGACAGAGCAGTATCCGAAGGGACTTGGGCCGACGGCAGCCCAAGTAGTCGAGATTCTTCCCGGAGGTACTCCGCGTTTGGAGAAGACATGCTTCTCGTGTGCCAGTACGGAGCCCTTTTCCACGGCGCTGGAGGCCAGCGGCCGGACGCAGGTACTCCTCGCTGGCATGGAGGCGCACGTGTGTGTCCTGCAATCGGCGCTGGAGTTGCAGGTTGTCCGTCAGGGGGTGTTCGTCGCTGAGGACGCCTGCTGTTCCAGAAACCAGGAACACCACGCCAACGCGATGCATCGCTTGCGTGCTGCGGGTGTTGTCGTGACCAATACCGAGTCTGTAGTATTCGAGTGGCTGCGCGATGCGCGCCATGAGCACTTTAAAGCCATTTCGGCACTGTTGCGGTAGTAAGAGGGCACATGGCCGCCGAAAAGATGAAGGAGTGCTGCTAGCTAGAACGGGACGCCGGACTGTGGGAGCGATTAGCCCGCGGCCGCATACTCCTTTTGCCGCGCTCGCTCTAATTCCCACTTGAGGCGCTGCAACGCGGCAGCAGTCTCATCAGCACGAATTGCAGCCGGACTCTCGTCGCCGTAGCAGGCGTGCATCAAGACGGAGATGTCTTGGAGTTTTTCCTCGATCAGAGTGAGATCATGGCGGAGCTGAGTTTTCTGCTCGCTCGTGAGCGGTGTTCGATCATCTGAAGGGGCCATGTTGATAGATTCTACATGATTTGGCCACGGCTCTCTACCGACTGTCGCAGCAAAGTGAGAATGTCCTATTTGGGCAAAGTAGAAATGTCCTATTGACTGGGTCCAGCCTGGGGCGTGGACGAAGGACAACTACTGATGAACCAAGCCGACCGAGACCGGCTGGATGCCCTGAAGAGGGCTAAGAAGAAACTGATTACTCAAAAGCAGGCCGCCGAGGAGATCGGCGTCACGGAGCGCCAGGTGCGGCGACTGCTGCGCAAGCTGCGGCGGAAAGGAGACCGGGCGGTAATCCATGAGCTGCGTGGGCGGGCGTCGAATCGGAAGCTGCCAGCAGAGATGGAACAGCGGGCGATCACCGTCCTTTCCGACCCGGTGTACCGGGGATTCGGGCCAACGTTGGCGGCAGAGTACCTGCACAAGCGGCACCAGATTACGGTGAGCAAAGAGACGCTGCGGCGATGGATGGGGAAGGCGAGATTGTGGAGAGCCAGTCAGCGCCGTGTGGTGGAGGTGCACCAATGGCGGCCGCGGAGGAGCCGCTGGGGTGAGTTGGTACAGTGGGACACCAGCGACCACGACTGGCTGGAGGGCCGTGGGGAGCAGATCTATCTGATTTCGATGATCGACGACGCCACCAGCCAGCTGTGGGCGCGATTCGTGCGGCACGACTCGAGCGAGGAGAACATGCGGCTGTTGTGGTCGTACCTGGAGCGGTTCGGCCGACCGCTAGCGTTTTACACGGATAAGGCCGGCATGTTTCAGGTGGCGGTCAAGACCAAACGGCAAGAGCAGCGCGAAGGCCGAGACCGGCCCCAGATGCCGCCGACGCAGATCGAGCGGGCTCTGCGCGAGTTGAATGTAGTTTGGATTCCCGCGCATTCGCCTCAGGCCAAGGGGCGTATCGAGCGCCAGTTTTTGACGGCGCAGGACCGCCTGGTGAAAGGGCTGCGTGTGGCCGGGGCGTGCACGATCGAGCAGGCCAATGCCTACCTGGAGAGAGAATATCTGCCCTGGTGGAACCAGACCTTGGTAGTGCAGGCGACCGACGCTGCAGACGCCCATCGGCCACTAGGTAAAGACCATGATCTGGCGGCAATCCTGAGCCACGTCGAACCGCGGCAAGTGACCAATGATTACACCGTACGGTACGACGGAAAGATCTATCAAATCGACCGCCGGGACATTCAGGTTGGAATGCGCAAAGCCTGGGTGCGCGTGGAGGAGCGATTGGACGGGATCATTGCTGTGCAGTTCCAAGGTCGCTATGTGCGCGCGCGCCGCTGCGCTCCGCCATTGCACGAGTTGCCGTCCCCCAAAACCAGAGAGGCCAAACCCCCGTGCCCAACCGGCAAGGCCAAACGTCCAAGCGATTGGATGAAGAATTTCTCTATTCGGTCTGGCCCCTCTCTGCGCCAGGCCGTCGAGGTGTCTAATGCTCGCAGTTGAGCGCCGGCGCCGTGGCCAAAGGCACATGGATCGCCGGGCAAAACCGGCCCGGCGATCTTCGCGCTTGATTTATCCGAAGACCGCTGCTCGGGGGCTTCACCAAAGCAGATCTGCCCACAAAAACCAAAACCCCCAGAACGGGCAACATAGGGCCCGGTTTGACTGGGGGCTTGGCGCCGTCTGCTTCGGAGCCAGCCCCGTCGCAGCGGTCTTCGGATCTGCCCCAGGGAGCGCGACTCCCCCAGAACATCGATGCCACTCTAATCCCAACCTCCCGGCTGCCCTCCTAAAACAGGACATTTCTACTTTGCTCGGAATAGGACATTTCTACTTTGCCTTGACACGGCTCTCTACCGACTGTGAAAAGCTAGCTTCGCCGTCCGTATCCGCTGAAGCACCCAATCTGAGTTGAGCTGAAGTGAGACGCGAAAGCGCGGCACGAATTTCACGCACTGAAACCCATCGCCTTGGACCGCGGCTCCAGACCTTCCTGAAGCTGCTTCAGCCTCTCCTCTAACCGCCGCCGTTTGCTCACATCCGCGACTTTTGGAAGGAGTATCAGGGTATTGGCGTAGATCTCCTGCGCTCTGCCATGGAGCCGCCCCGTAGTATCACCCCGCGTGCTCGTCGCGGCCAGCGACAGGCCCACTTCCAGGGCGTTGTCGATGATCTCCACAAGCTCCCGATCCGTCTTCGCACGGAGTTCGCTGAGTTTGGATAGATGTGCCCGTGCGCTCATTGAAACCTCCAAGGGAAAAGTGTGCCGACAGCGCAGCCCGTCGTGGGGACTGAAAAGTTCGGTTCCGATCTTAAACAGCTTTGACGCTGCGGCACGCCATTTGGTTTAAGGTTGACCGTGCATTTCGTTACAAATTCTCGCAGCAATGTCCCAACGGAGGAATAGGAAGAGCGTTAACCGTGTGCCACTGCCGCAATTTTCAACAACCTCAGACGACGTCGTAGGGGTCTGAAAGCTCTACTTGGCGGAATCGCGAACCTGGAGTTCATAGTGGCCCGAAGAGATCGCATACACCAGCCGGCTGCCTTCTTGCCGGATGAAGCGAATCGCCGGATCTTCGGAAACTGGTGAACCGGAACTCGAGACCTGCGAAGTCGACGCAGCCGGCAGATAGAGATCGGCGGAAATCCCGGGCGGAACGTCCACTGTGATGCGGAACAAGCCCCGGTCTAGGTTCCACCCGACCGAGACCGGCCCCCGAAAAGTATCCCAGGAAGCATTGACCGACTTCAGATCCCCGGCCGGCTGTGGGTTGATGATCATGTGTCTCAAGCCCGGTACGTCAGGATCGGGAAGGATGCCGGCGAGCCCCGCGAAGAACCACTCTTCGATATGACCCAGCATCAAGTGATTCTGTGAGCTATTCGGATCGGCGTCCCAGGCTTCGGTCAGTGAAGTAGCGCCGGTGGCCAGTTGCGCGGCATAGCTGGGCGTGGTCTTCACGGTTGCCATGTCGAAGAGCACGTCGCTTCGTCCGGCATTCGTCAGAGCCTCAACCACGTAGTGATAGCCGACGTCCCCGGCGGTCGGGTGGTTTCCTGCCCGGCGAATGCTGGCAACCAGTTTGTCAACCAGGGCGCCACGGGCAAAGTCCGGCGCCAAGCCCGTAACCAACGGCATGGCTAACGACGTTTGGCTTCCAGTAGCGTAATCGCTTTCGGCCGGTTTATAGAAAGCCTTCTGGAAAGCGAGGCGCTCCTTCTCTGCGGCGGTCTGGAACGACGCCGCGTCGCCATCCCGGTGCAGCAGACGCGCGGCCTGCTCCAGCACACGCAGATCCGCGAAGTACGTCGCGGTGGCGGTCACGCCTTGTGGAGTGAGCTTGGAAACGCCCGGCTCTCCCGGACCGATGTCGTACCAATCTCCGAGCCCATAAGTGAGAAGGCCATCCTTCGTCTTCGAACCCAGGTACTCGGTGTACGACTTCATGGTTCGATAGGCGTTCGCAAGCGGCTGCATGTCTCCGTACCACTGCCAGGCGAACCAGGGCAAAAAGACCCCAGCGCTTCCCCACTCCGGCGAGTCGCGAAAGCCCTCGTCAAGGAGGACGTATTCGGGAGCAATATCGGGAATCAGCCCCTCTCTCGTCTGGGATTCGTGGGTGTCGCGGGTAATCTTTGGCAAGAGCGTGCGGAGGTCCCAGTTGTACAGGAGTGATGGCCCCATCAGATAGGATTGCTCCAGCCATCCCAGCTTCTCGCGATGTGGACAATCGGTCAGCACATGCTGCAAATTGCTCCGCACCGCGGCATCGATGAGGGCATGAATCCGATTTAGGGTCTGGTCGGACGATGAGAAGCGCCCGGTCCTTTCGACATCGAGGTATACGAACTCGCCTTTCAGATTGTGAATGACCGGCAAGTTGGCGATTGGATCAGATTCCGGGGTAGCGCCCTCCACTTGGACATATCTAAAACCGTAGTACGAGAAACGCGGCGACCAGGTCTCCACACCAGAGCCCTTCAGGGTATACGTGAAAAATACGGGACCACCTGAGGACCGCTGGCTCACGACACCGGAGGCGTCGAGTAACTCTCCCGGCGTGAGCCGGATGGTTGCTCCGACCGGTCCGCTAACGGCAATCTTCGGCCAGCCTGCAAAATTCTGACCGAGATCGTAGACGAACATACCGGGCTTGGGCTGAGAAACACGAATGGCGTCGAAGGTTTCGAGCACGCGCGCCGGCGGACTTGAATCGGCTCTCAACGTTCCACCCGGCTCCACAAATGACGCCTTCGACCAGTTGGAGTCGTCGAATTCCGGGCGGTCCCATCCCGCGGGCTCCAATCGCGCGTCGAAGTCTTCTCCGCCGTAGACGTCAGAGAAGGTAATGGGGCCGCTATGAACTCGCCACCCCAAATCCGTCCCCGTATCGCTCGTTGTTCCATCATCGAACTCGATATGTAGTTGCAGCCACAAGCGGGGCGCGCCGAACGAGCCAGTGAACTTTGAATATCGTCCACCAACGATGTTATAGAAACCATTGCCCAACAGCACACCGATCGCATTAGGCCCCGTCCTGACCAGCGATGTGACGTCGAACGATTCGTAAAGAACGGTCTGCCGGAAGTCCGTCCAGGCAGGCGCAAGAACGTGATCGCCCACCTTCGCGCCATTGATTCGCAGCTCGTGGGAACCCAGGCCGGCGACAAAAACAAGCGCCCGGCGGACCGGCCTCTCGACGATCACTTGGTGGCGGAACAGGGGCATGGGCCCCGAGCGGAGGGCAATGTCAGGTGTAGAGATCCACATGCCCCGGCGATCGCGAGGATCCGCGACGCCCATGGTCCATTCGGCAGCTTCGCTCCACGGGGAGCTTTCGCCGGAGCCGGACCATACACGCACCTTCCACCAGCACCGCTGAAAAGAGCGGAGAGGCGTTCCACCGTAGGAAATCCACGCGGTGTCCGGACCAGTCACGCGCCCCGAATCCCACAGATCGCCAGCATTGGAACTAAGCTTTTCCGGAGCGCTCGAGACCAGGATTTCATAAGCCGTCTGGGCGTCGCCGCGCCGATCGGATTTCAGTTTCCAGCTCAACCTAGGACGGTCTTGGTCAATGCCGACCGGGTTGTGCCGGGCCTCGGATTCCAGTGCGTACGGTGTGAGCCCCGCGCCCAGAGCGCTGGCAAGCGCCAGTATGAATATGGCAACACAGCGTACGCAGCGCACGATGATCTCGCCCTGAAAATGCGGCTCCTTGAATGACACCGGCCCGTCCTTTCTTCACGACCTTCCACCCTCTCCGAATCCGAGACGGCCATCAATCGAGGTGGAAGACTTCTTCGAGCAGCTCCATCTGGCGGTCTGCCGGACGCTCTTGCGGGTCTTCGAAGAAACCCTTCATGTCGGCCTGCCAGCGGTCATTGACCGCTTGCAGAGCCATGCCGGCGAGAGCCTGATCGAAGTCGGCTGTCTCGAGGTATCCAATGAGTAGCCCGTCTTCCCGCAGGAATAGCGAATAGTTCTTCCATCCGGTCCGGCGAAGAGCGTCGAGCATCTCCGGCCATACTTCCCGGTGGCGGGCCTTGTATTCGTCCATCCGGTCTTTCTTCACTCGAAGCTGGAAGCAAACACGCTTGTGATGAGCCATGTGAATTTTACACTCAGTCTGATCCTACTTCCTGGAATGCGGCATCGTCAGACGGGCCGGAGTATGCCCCACTCCTCCGTGACGGCATCGATCACTCACACGCGCGGGCCGCCACGCTGGATCATCCGATCCAGCGTTAGAATGGTCAGCATGAGCTGGCGCGGGGGGTGGTAGTTGTCCTGGCGGGCGACATGGGGATGATACGTCATGCGCCTGTCGCCAAACAGCATGTAACCGGGTAGCCCGTGTTTCTTCATGGAAAACTTCTGGTCGATGACGTCCTGGGCCATTCCGAAAAACCGCGCGGCCCATTCGGCGCCGGTGCGCTCGAATACATTCAGCGTTGCGATGAGAATTTCGTTGAGCGCCCAGAGTGGCTTCATGTATTGGTACTCGCCGGTGAACTGGAACTCGAGATCGGTGCCTACGGGACGCTCGGGCGGCCACACGTAGCCGCCCTGGTCCACATTAATCCACTGCGCAAGGCCGCCGAAGACGTGATCCCAGCCCACCTCGATGTGGCGATGAATCCGCTCGGCGCAGATGTCCCAGAGTTTGCGATCGTTGCGCCGATCCGCCTCATCCATAATCATCCAGAGCGTTTCGATCGAATGGCCTAGCAGTGACTTGGTCTCCTCGCCTTTCGGGCGGGTGAAATCGAAGTTCAGCATTTCGTTATTGAGGCCGATCTCGGGGTTGTAATGCCGGTTGATCACTACGTCCACGCACCTATCGGCGATTATGGCGATCTCAGGGTCCCTCCAGCGGCGCAGAATCTGGGTCGCGATGCGCAGGTTCACCATCCAGAGTCCCTGGGCGCGGACACCGGGATCGCCGGTACCCATGAAGCGAAAGTCAGGCCGGTCCATATGGCGAAATAGCTTCTTCATCAGGGCGAAGGCGGACTCGCGGACCTCATCATCCTGCGTGGCCCACGCGTACTCCTGGAGTCCCTCGGCAACGAAGTACATGCCGTAGATATCGCCAGTGAATGGCTTCTTCACGCTGCCGTCGCGTGCGAACTCCTCGGTCCACCAGCCATCTGGCTGCGGTGCGTATTTCAGGACGAAGTCTTTCGTTTGGCGGGCCACCTCGATATACTTTGCGTCCTTGCCGAACTGGTTGTAAAGAAAGCTGTAGATCCAGATTCCGCGGCCCTGGAACCACAGGAGCTTGTCCGTGTTCACGCGCGTGCCGTCGTAATCCAGGCTGCACATGAAGCCGCCGCGTTCGTGATCGACGCCGAATTTATCCCAGAACGGAAGGTAGTTTTCGAAGAGTTCAGAGCGATAACGGTCGCGCAGTTCCTCCACGGTCACACCGGCCAGCGTGGGGCTGGCAGGTTTTGTCCCTGTAGCCGAGCCCACCGCCAGCAGCGGAACCGATCCGGCACCGGCCGATTTCATAAAAGTGCGCCGTTTCACTCTCGGCTTCCTCCCTTTGGGCGTTCGATAGGGCTGCCGCCCCGCAGAATTCTGGCAGATGGCCGGGGGCAAGCCTCTCCACCAGCTCTATACAATTACGCTTCGCGCTTTACCACTTCAGTTTGAGATCGGCATGCAGCCGCTCTCTCGATTGCAGCAGCTCTTCCCACGTGACCACGCGCTCGTGGTACGCGGCGGTGCGGCCGAGAATCGCCGTGAGGTTTGACTCCACCGACTGATCGGCGTTATTGATCGGTTTGCCGTCGCGAATGCTGGCGACGAACGCCTTCACGTTGTTGATCGCCCCCTGGCGGAACGTGTCATCCTTGTCTGCGCCTTTCCACGCATTCTCGCCCGTGATCCGCACCAAACCGCCGTAGTGCGTGTCGGCGCAACCCTTGATTCCGAAGACGCGCACGCACAAATCGGAAAAGCTGCTGGTCAACTGGTTGGAGCTGAAGTCGGCCTGGACCGTATCGCCATACCAGAAGGTCACCTGGAAATGGTCCCACGCGTCGCCCGCATCGTACTCCGTGCCGCTCCAGTCGGTGCGTCCTCCCGTGCCGGTGGCTTTGAGCGGATGCCCTCCGAGCAGCCAGTTGGCAACGTCGATGACGTGGATATTCTGCTCGACAATGATGTCGCCACTGATCGCTTTGTCCAGGGTGAAGTTGAGAACACGCCTCTGGCCGGGGTCCATGCCGGGCGTGCCCTTATCCTTCAGCGGCCGTCCGGCGTAATAGAAGACCTGCGCAAACGCCGGCTTACCAATGTCGCCGGCGTGTACACGCCGCGCCGCTTCCTGGAACACTTCTTGTGCGCGCGTCTGGAAGTCGGCCCAGAAAGAGAGGTTCTTTTCCGCGGCCAGATGCCCCGTCGTTTGAAAGCTCATGCATCCCGGCACGTCCACCGCAATGGGCTTCGCGCAGTAGACGTGCTTGCCCGCTTTGACAGCTTCCTCGGCGTGCTCCGGATGAAAAATCGGTGGCGTCTCGATGATGACGGCGTCGACCTTCGAGTGCGCCAGTTCCTTGTAAGCGTCAGGCCCGTAGTAGGCCCGCGACTCCTCCACGTTGAATTTGTTCCGTGTCGAGTCTAGATGATCCTGAATCACATCGGCCAGAGCGACAATTCGTGCGCCGGTGAATTCGGGAAAGAACGGACCGATCCAGTTGCCGCGCCCGCCGCAGCCGATCAGCCCCAGTTCGACCGCCGAGTTGGCTTGCGAGCCGAAGACGGTGCGGGGATGGAGAAGCAGGAGTCCGGCCGTGGCAGATTTCACGAAATCGCGCCTGCCGGAGCCGCTTGTAGAGTTCATTAGTCCTCCGTGCACGCCTGTGGGAAGCCTGCAGTCTATCACAGCGGCTTCGGAGTGAGCGCGCAGAGCGGTGCCGAAGAAGGCGGAGCGCCGGCCCGAGTGCCCGGCGCCCGCTCCTTATTAATTAGAAGTAGAACTTCAAGCCGAACTGCACTTGCCTCGGCGCTCGCGCCGCGGTCACATAGCCGAAGGTCGGCGTTCCGAACACCGTTGAATTGTTCCCATTCTGCGGCCCCGGCTTGGCGAACAGAAAGTTCGCATGATTGGCGATGTTGAAAAACTCAGCCCGGAATTGCAGCCGCCGCTGTTCGGCGAATGGGATTTCCTTCAGCAATGACACATCCCAGTTCTGGACTCCCGGACCGCGAACCGTATTCTGCCCTACATTGCCAAAAGATCCGAGCGCCGGGTCCACGAACGCACAAGTGTTGAAGAACGTTCCCGCCACGCACGGCTTGCCGTTGGGATTCTGTCCCGCTACCGCATCCGGCCGCTGCTGGCCGTCGGAATTGGCGAAGTTGCCGTTGGCGTCGGTCACCGTATACCAGGTGCCTGACGAGATTGTCGTGATGCCGGAAATCTGCCAGTTGCCAGCTACATAGTTAAGTCCACTCGGCATATTGCCGCCGAAGCGCTTGCCCTGCCCCACCGGCACTTCCCAGATGTAGTTGGCCACGAAACGGTTCCGCACATCGAAGTCCAGGTTCGCGTGCTCCCACTCCGGATGTGCGATCCAGCGGAAGGCGTCATTGTTTTGCGCTCCGAGATTCGCATTCGATGCATTGCCCAGCGCGTGACCGTACGTATAATTCACCAGCACCGTGATCCCACCTGAAAAGCGGCGCTGGAACTTGGCCTGTAGCGCGTCGTATTCGGAATTCCCTGCGGAATTGAAGTACGAGATGCTGGTATTCACGTACGGAAATGGCCTGCGCGGCGCGTACGGCGCGGACGGATCCGCTGTCGGATAGGCCTGGTTCAGATTGAAGAACGTGTACAACTTTGTTCCCTTCGATCCCACATAGCCCACCTCAAACAGTGTGTTCGGGTTCAACTGATACTGCATGGTACCGTGCCATTGCCAAACGTAGGGGATAGGCAGATTCGGTGCCAACGAGAACAGGGTCGGCGTGTTCGGGTCCGTGAGCGCGTTGGCCGGGAAACCATTCCGCAGATTACGCAGGCCAGGAACGGAGCAGTCTTCCGCGGCGTTAGCCGAGGGAAGGCCGCAAGGCGTGGCAAAGGATTCGCCCACGAAGTACGGCGGGTTGAATCCCTGGCTCGGATTGCTGTACGGGCCGTTCTCGTCCCCGTTGTAGAACATGCCCGCCGCGCTACGCCACACCAGCTTCGGCGTGATCTGGTACGCCAGGCCGACGCGCGGCGCGAAGTTGTTAAAGTCCGGATTGATCAGCCCGTCCGACGCATTGTGATTCACCGTCAGCAGGCTCGCAAAGTACGGTGTGAGGGGGATGTTGCTGTTGTACGGAATGTCGAGCTTGCCCGTGCCCGGATTGAAATTTGACTGCGCGTTGAAGCGCTCCTTTACCGTCGAATAGAACTCGTAGCGAACGCCCAGGTTGACCGTCAATTTGCGATTGACACGCCAGTCGTCCTGGAAAAAGCCTGCGTAGTTCTTCCTCAAGTAGTCGATGTTGTGCAGGTTGTTGATGCTGCCTCCGCCCGGTTGCCCGGTTAGCAGCGTTGCCAGACCGCTGCCTCCCGTTCCGGGCGCCGCGGGGTTATCCGCGAACTGAGTGCTGAAGTTCAATGAGCCGCGCGGGTCCGCCGGCTGGAAAATCGTGAACTCCTCTGGACGGAACTCACCGCCGAACTTCCAGGTGTGCGCACCGCGAATGAGCGTGAGATTGTCCGTGAGGCTGTAGGTGTTCTGGATTTCGTTGGAAGGAAGAAAAGTCGGGCTGCCCAGCGTCGACGCATCGTTGAAAGTTAACTGCGGCAATCCCCCGTTGTCGGTTCCGGCGGAGTAGGGCACACCGGGAAAACCAATCTGTCCCGAAACATCCGTGTTTGCATTGAACTGAGACCGAAGCGCGTGCAGCCGGTTGTACCCCAGCCGCAGCTCGTTAATCAGTGTCGGGCTGAAGATGTGCGTTTCGCTCGCGGCTGCATTGTAGCCGTTGATCTGCTCGTTCCCCGTAAAGAAGCCGCCGCCGTCGGCCAATCCGCCGAATGGTCCGGGAATGACTGAGGGTTGCCGTGAGGCGCTGAACCGGTAGAACGCCGTGTCCGCACCGGAAAACACCTGGTCCACCCGGATATCGCCCTGGTTCCGGTCCTGGTTCAACACCGGGTTCGAAAGATAGTTGTAGCCGCTGCCCACCACGTTCGGAGCCGGGAACAGGTTCATCAGCTTCACGCCCAGTGGATCCTGCTTGGAAGCCGGAATCACATTCACCGGTCTCCCGCTCTGGTCATAGCCGAAAGGCACGCCGCAGAATCCGGTCGGGCTGCTCTTGCTCGTCTGCGTCATGGTCGTATCGAACAGCTCGCCCTTGTAGGTCATTTGGCCGTTGCAGTCCGGCACGCCAGTAGGTGAGGAGAGGTCGAGGTAGCTCGAAAAGTCACCGGCACGCTGCCCGAGCGTCGGCACCTGCTCGGTCAAAGTCTGCCCCTGGCGAATGCGCAGCCCCTCATAATCGCCGAAAACGAATAGCTTGTCCCGGATGATCGGTCCGCCCACCGTCCCGCCGAACTGGTTCTGCTTGTACGGTGGACGCTGCGCATCGAAGAAGTTGCGGGCGTCCAGCGTGTCGTTCCGCAGGAACTCGTACAACACTCCATGCATCTGGTTGGTGCCGGATTTGATCGTCGCGTTCACCACCGCTCCATTGGCTCGGCCGAACTCCGCGTTGTAGGAATCCGTCTGCACCTTGAACTCCTGCAATGCGTCCACTGACGGCATCACCACGTAGTTGGCCTCGTTCAGCAGGTCCGGCAGGTTCGAATTGTTGTCGATCCCATCCAGCAGAAAGTTATTCTGGAGAGACCGCGCTCCGTTCGCGCTGAAGCCGAAGCCGTTCTCATCCCGTGCGCCTGGCTCGCTCACGGTCACGCCGGCCGTCAACTGCGCCAGTTGCACCGCGTTGCGCCCGTTCAGTGGAAGTCCGGACATCAGGCGGCTGTTGACCACCTGCCCGCGCTCGGACGTATCGGTCTCGAGCAGCGGCGCTGCTTCCGTAACTTGCACCGTTTCCTTTATTTCACCTGGCTGCAGCGTAACATCCACGCGCTGTCGCTGTTGCACATCTAGCGTCATCGGACCGGCAGCCGCCGTCTTGAAACCGGCCGCCGTCACCGTCACCCGGTATGTGCCGATGCGAACCGGGCTGATGGTCCACTCTCCTGTCGCCTCGCTGGTCGCGCGGTAGGCGAAGTTTGTATCCACGTTTACCGCGGTGATCGTCGCCCCCGGCACTGAGGCGCCCGAGGAGTCAAGAACCGTGCCCACAAGTGCGGCCGTGTCCCTTTGTGCGAAGGCGCTGGGCGCACTCAAGATCGCGAAAATGATGCTGCAACGAACCAATCCCTTCCGTTTTAGAAATGAAACCATAGTCACCTCACTGAAGCGGTTTGTCGTTATTTCGACCTAGAGTCTGATAGGTAGGATGTTAGTGGATATCGGAGTTTTTTTATATAGTATTTCTATATTAAGGATAGACTCCGCGGTCGTTTGCCAGGTGGCGGTATGTGCACATGTTTCCGCCCGTTCGGGAGAGATGTTTACGCTCTGATGCCGGCGACACGCCGCGCGCGCTCCGAGCACGACACCCATTCCACGCTGTCGCCGAACACTTTTTGGATGCGCTCGGCCAGTGCGGTGAGACCTTCCAGCCCCAGCCCGGTGCCCTGCGTGTAAAGCGACTGCCAGTGCGTCAGGAGGATTACCGGATTGCCCGATTCGATCAACTCGCGAATCCGGCCCGTGCGTCCATCCGGCGACAGCAGCCAGTCGATATTTTTCTGAATGAACTGCCACCGCTCGACCGTAGGACGCTCCATGCTCCAGAAAGTATCAGGCGCATTGGCGGGCACGCTCACCACCGTCTGGCCGCGCTCAGGCGCCCGGTACTCAATCGAGAGGTTGCGCGGCGGTCCGGAACCGATGCTGTAGAGGAAGTACCAGGTCACCTTGCGCTGAAACACTTTCCACTGCGCATCGGCGAGGGCCTGCGCGTATTTCTTCTCCACGTCGATGCCGGAATCCCAGGGGGACGTGATTCCGGTTGCCGGCAAACCTACGTTTTGCAGAATCTGGAAGGCCAGGACGAAGTAATCGACCACTTCTTCGATCGGCGCCCGCGTGATCCAAACGTCCTCAAAGATGTGCTGGTAAGTTCCCTTCTTGAGATCGTACGCTCGCAAATGCGTGAGGAACTCCGGTGTGATGTCGAAACGCGGCGCGATGCGTTCCCGCATAATTTTCAGGAAAGCCTGCAAATGTTCCTGTGGCACGCGCTGCAGGGATTGATCGATGCGGCCCAGGCAGCTCGGCATGGGAATGACGGTGATCTTTCCCCGCAAGTCGAAACGCTCGAACGTCCCGGCCACCCGCGCCGTGAACTCCGCGGGCACCAGAAACGGCGTCTCGTACCCCGGAATCTCGTAAAACAGCGGGTCCACGGGCGAGCCGTCATCAACAATTAGCGAGATGGGAATCTTTCCCGGCGTGTTCTCTGCCAATGCGCTCCCAACGGCAACCGAGAACGCGGCCGCCTCCACTCCCCTGGCCGCTGTCTTCAACACTGTACGGCGTGTCACCACCGGTTCCTCAGCGCTCATTCACAGCCTCTCCTCACACCGTGCGCACGGAGCTCAAGACTGTTGATCGTATGCCGTCGCTCCCGGCAAAGTCAATAAATCAGCTTCAACGAAAACTGGATCTGGCGGGAGCTACTCGCCGTGCGGCTGATCTCTCCGAAGCCGGGCCCCAGAACGATGTTGGAAGGTAACCCGAAGTTGACGACATTGAACAGGTTGAAGAACTCGGCGCGGAATTGCAGCGAGGCCCTTTCGCCGTTTGCCCCGCTGAGAATGGGCGTGTCCTTGATCAGTGCCATGTCGAAGTCCCTCAGCGCCGGTCCGCGGAACGTGTTTCTGCCTAGTGTGCCATACACGCCCTGGTTCGGTCCCGTCCCGCCGGGCACATCAATAGGAATGTGAAAGAACGAAGCATTGTTGGTCCCTAGTCCGAAGTAATCTTCGCGTACCGTGCGGCTCGTGGAAAGAACCGGCGTGCCAATCTGATCGGGTCTGTCCGTGTCTTGCGAGCCAAACCCGGTCTGCTGCACGCCCGAATAGATGGTGAATGGAAGGCCGCTCGTGACCGTGCCGATTCCCAACAGTTGCCACCCTGCCGTTAGTTTCTTGCTGAGAGGCCGCAGGAAGGCAACGCTATCCGCGTGAAGGTCCTGAAAAAGGCTGAACGCGAGAGCGTTCTTAATGTCGAAGTTCGACGGTCCTTTGTCCGCACGTGTGTCGAACGGGTTCTGCGGCCCCGTCTGCGAGACCGCACCTGAGAAGCCAGAGATGAATCCGCCGAACACGGCGCTGGTGTCGTCAACCGATTTCGCATATGTGTAACTCGCCTGAATGCCAAGTCCGGACGCCGTCAGGTCTTTTTGCAGCGACGCCTGCAACGCGTGGTACGTGGAGTGTGACCGATTGGTCATCAGGCTGACTGGCCCATAACCACCAATAGCTGCGCCGGAAGAATTGAACTGGGTGTAAGGCGCGAACCCTGCGCCCGCGCCCTGATAGCTGTTGGGATAATCGATGACGGGTAGCTTGATTCCCGCCGTACCTACGTAACCCACGTTGACCGTTGCACCGCGGAGCTTTTGCTCCACACCCGCCGTGCTTGTAGCGATATAACCGTTCTGAAAATTCGGCGCGATGCCGAAGGCGACAAGTGGTGTAATCTGGTGGCCTGGCGAAAGCGCCGCGAGGCCCTGTTCGAAGCGCAGCACATCCATCACGGTATTCGGAGGCACCAGCTTGGAATTGCCGGAAGCGAAGATGAGCGATCCCGATGGCGTATATACCTGCGGTAGCTCTTCGGGAGTGATGTTACGGCCGAAGGCGATGAACTGGCCCGGGGCCGCCGTCAGCCTCGGATTCACGACAAACGGTATGCTTGCCGTCGCCAGATCGTCCTGATACAGGTTGATCAGCAGCGTGGTGATTCCTGCCCCCACGCGCAGCACGGTTTTTTCGCTCGCTCGCCACTCGGCCGATACGCGCGGGCCCCAGCCGTTCTTGTCCAGCTTGTACGGCGGCTGGGGATTGATGATCATCTCTGATCCCGGCAGGCCGCCTCCTCCCAGCACCGGCGCCGAAGTTCGCTTGTCGGCCTCGCGCATGCGGGAATCGATTTCATATCGCAGACCGTAGTTGAGAAGCAGCCGGTGAGACACCTTCCAACTGTCCTGGAAGTACGCGTTATAGGCATCACGGTGGAGGGCCGTGTCGCCGATGCGGCTGCCCTGCGCAAACAATTGCGGCGCAACAGCAGTGGTGAACGTGAACGCGCTTGCCGTCAGCAACCCTGTCAGAGCGTCCGGGAGAAGGCCACCCACCGGAATGTCGTGCTTGCCGCTGAGCGAAAGGATCTGCACCGGCGAGTACGCCGCCCCTCCGCCGAACTGGTAAAGCCCGTTTGGATCGATGCCGAATAGTGACGTATCGCGGTTCAGCCGCGCCTCCGCGCCCGCCTTGAAGGTGTGCTTCTTCCGCGTCCACGTGAAGTTTTGCCGGACCTGAAAAAGGTTGCCGAACCACCCCTGCACCGATCCGGCGGCGGCGTTGAACGCCTCGTACAGGCCGTCGCCGAACGTCAACGCTGGGTCGGTGTGATCAACCGTCGGAAACTGGGGCGTGGCGCGGGTGAAACTAATGGAGGACTGCATGGTGACCGCGGCCGACGGCGTCCTTGTGTAAGAGATCACCGCGTTGCGCTGCTGATCCGTGAATTCGACGGCGAAGTTCGGATCGATCACTGTCTGACTGGGGTTCGTGGACGGCCCCGTGGTGTTCTCCATCGTGACGCGCGCGAACCACTGCGACTTATCCGAAGCCCAATGATCGAATCGCGCCGAAAACTGATCCGACACCGTCGTCACTTTCGATGCCGTGGCGTAGGTGCGCGCGCCGTACGGGCCCTGCGGATCGTTTGGCACGGGATAGCGGTTCAGCAGTTTGGCAATCTGAGGGTTCACCGGAACCAGCAGCGTATCCCCTGGAAATGCGGTCGTGTCCTTCCCCGCACGCTCGGCAAGGGTCGGCACCGGAATCACCTCGGTGTCGCTCAGCACCTGCCGGAAACCTTGATACTCCACGAAATAATAGGTCTTGTTGCGCCCGTCGTAAACCCCCGGCACAACCACCGGGCCCCCATTCGTCAGGCCGAACTCGTTCCGGATGAATGGCGGGATGCGGCGCGGATCCGCGAACGAACGCTCGTCGAAAAAGTTGCGCGCATCAAAAGCCGAATTGCGCAGAAACTCGAAAACGGAACCGTGCTCTGCGTTGCTTCCGGATCGCGTAATGATGTCTGTGAATCCGGCGGCTCCCCGCCCGATCTCCGCCGGCATCCATCCCGAACTGGACCGGATTTCCTCGACCGCATCGACGTTCAAATTCGTGAACGTAGCTCCGCCGATCTCAGGATCGGTGCTGTCGGCGCCGTCCATGGCAAACACGGCGGCGGTTCCGCGCTGGCCGTTCACGGCGAACTGTTGGGTGAAATTCGCGGCGCCGCTGGTGTCCGTCATCGTGCCGGCAGCGAGCAGAAGCAGTTGGCTGAAGTCGCGCTTATTTAATGGCAAAGAAGAGACGGCTTTGCCCGATAGTTCCTGGCCGCCGGTACTCGCGCGCGAACCCGACTCCTGCGCGAGAGACAAGGTTCCGTCCGCCGACAACTGAAGAATTGCTTCCAAGCCCGCGCCGGGCAGTTGTAGTTTGCCGGATAAACTCGCCGTCTTACCTTTGTATTCGACCGAGATTGCGTACTCGCCCACCGCCAACGCGGGGAATGTAAATCGGCCATCCTGGGCAGTCGCGACTGTCGCGGCGGTCACCGCCGATTGCAATCGCACGGAGGCAGCCGCGATGGGATTGCCTCCGCTATCCCGCAGAACGCCGGACCAGGGCTTGGTATTTTCTTGGCCGAATATTGGCCCACACGCCGTGAGTGCGATGATCGCAACCACGGCACATTGTTTGGCAGACACTACATCAGCATAATGCAACAGCGCCGGATACCTAGCGGTCCAGCCGGCGGATCTTGATGTTCCGAAACCAGGTGTCAGCGTCGTGGTTTTGTAGCGAGATCGGGCAATCTTTCTTCGGCTGCGTGGCCAGCAGTTCATACACGTGCGGCGCTATGCCCCAGCGCGACTTGATGCCCCGCATGGCGTCGGGAGAATCGAGCGCCGAGTCGACGACCTTGACGCCGTTCATCCAATGCTCTACGTGATTTCCGCGCACCACGAGAACCGAGTGATTGAACTCACCGACCGGCTTCGTAACTCTCGCCGACGGCGCCACCATGTCATAAAGGGCGCCGGAGCTGTGCTTGAGGCCCGCTCGTGCATCCTCGTTCAGATCATCGTCGATCATTTGATATTCGAAGCCGATCACGTAGTCCTGGCCCTTGCTGGGACGCTGCGTCACGCGATCGCGGAAAGACCGCTCGACGTTCTGTTCGAACTTTTCTCTCCTCTCCGGCGCAAGAAACAGGTGTTCCTGGATCCGATACTTGACCCCGCTATTGCCGCCCGGCGAGATGCGCCAGTCGACGGCCAGTTCGAAGTCGCGGAATGTCTCCTTAGTGAACAGGTCCTCGGTAATCTTATGATTCTTATTGGCTTTCAGGCAGCCGTCTTCGATAGTCCAGGCATCGCCCGCGGGCGACTTCAGCCGCGGGTCATCCCACCCGTTCATCGTTTTTCCGTCAAACAGAAGTTTCCAGCCCGCCTTCTGCTCTTCTGGCGTCAAAGTATTGGGTGGATTAGGGTTAGCTGCATGGCACACCAGCATTGTACCGGTCGCGCACAAAATCCGAATGATTGCTGCTTTTCGTTTAATCATGAATTAAATCATTTCTCCGTCCCCAACGGGATTCTCTTTCCGGTTCGCGCCGATTCCCGGGCCGATTCCAGAATCTCCGTAACAATTAAATTGTTCTCAAGCGAGGACAGCCCCTCGGACTTCCGCCTGCCGCGCACAACCGAGATCAGGTACGAAACCGAATCCCGCTGGTCGGCTGGCAACGGAGCCGGCCGGCGCGCTGGCTGTTGCAGCCCCGGCAGTTTCACTTGCAGCACATCGCCACCGGTCGCGACAGCGTATCCACGCTCGCCGTAAACCTCGAAGTCCTTTCGATTGAAAGGCCAGTTCCAGGATGCTTGAATGATCCCTTGAGCCTTCGGGTACTCTAGGAGAATGGTCGCTTCGTCATCCTCAGTCGCATAGATTTCCGGCTTAATCTGCTGGGTCACGGCGGTAACGGCAAGCGGCCGCTGGTTGTCCATCATCCAGGTCATCAGGTTAGCCCCGTAGCAACCGAAATCGAACAGAGCACCCGCGCCATTCCTGACCGGATCGGTGAGCCAGGCGAGAAACTCCGGCTGCACACCGATTTCCTTAGGCCCCTGGTGCCCGTCCATCGCCACCATCTTGCGAATTGCTCCCGCGGCGCGTTGCTGCTTGAGCAGCGTCCACATGTCGCCGTGACTCGGATACCAGGTGGTTTCGTAGTTGACAATCACGTGTATGCCGCTGCGCGCCGCCGCATTCTGAATGAGGCGCGCGTGCTCCATGCTGACGGCCAAAGGCTTCTCCATCATCACGTCGATATGGCGCGCCGCACACGCCTCTACCACCATGGGATGGTCGTAAGTGCTGGTGAATGAGGCGACTGCCTCGGGTTTGACCCGGCTCAGCATACTGGCGAGATCGGTGAAGAACAGAGCACGATCGAGTTTGAAATCCTGCGCGTATCGTTGCGCCAGGGCGGCGTCGGGATCAAAGACTCCAACGATTTGAACATCCTTGCGGACTTTGACGGCATGCAGAAACCCGTCTACGTGGCCATGCACCAATCCGGCGATCGCCAGACGAAGCGGCTTTTCCAGGCCGGCATCGGGTGGAGATCCAAACAGCGAAGCAAGTGCAACGAGTGACAACGCAAGACCGCGGGAGACGAGTGACATGATCCAGCCAGCATGATAACAGTCCTGCGGGTTCATGCTGTAGTACAATAACCGATATCACCAGTTCCACGATTGGACCTGTTTTGCAATAGTTCCGCAAAGGGTGGATAAGTTTGGACGGGTGGCCGAGCGGCTAATGGCAGCAGACTGTAAATCTGCCGCCCCTTGCGGGCTACGGAGGTTCGAATCCTCCCCCGTCCACCAAAACTGGTAAAGGTTTTCAGGGCCGTTGTAGCTCAGTTGGTAGAGCGCGTCCTTGGTAAGGACGAGGTCACCAGTTCAATCCTGGTCAACGGCTCCAGCATTTATCCTGCTGTAGTTCTTGATTCTGAGGAAGAGAAATGGCAAAGGAAAAATTTGATCGTTCCAAGCCGCATGTCAACATCGGCACCATCGGGCACATTGATCACGGCAAGACCACGCTGACCGCGGCCATCACCAAGGTACTGGCCAAGCACAACCCCAAGGTCAAGTTCCGCAGTTTCGATTCCATCGACAACGCGCCGGAAGAAAAAGCCCGCGGTATCACGATCGCGGTGGCGCACGTCGAGTACGAGACCGCCAAGCGGCATTACGCGCACGTCGATTGCCCCGGCCACGCCGACTACATCAAGAACATGATCACCGGCGCCGCGCAGATGGACGGCGCGATTCTGGTTGTCGCGGCCACCGACGGCCCCATGCCGCAAACGCGCGAGCACATTCTGCTGGCCCGCCAGGTGGGCGTGCCGTATATCGTCGTCGCCATGAATAAAGTCGACATGGTGGACGATCCGGAGTTGCTGGATCTGGTCGAGCTGGAAGTGCGCGAGCTGCTCAAGAGCTACAAGTTTCCGGGCGACGATCTGCCGGTGGTGCGGGTCTCGGCGCTGGGCGCGCTGAACGGCGAAGAGCAATGGGAAAAGAAGGTAGACGAGCTGATGGAAGCCGTCGACAGCTATATTCCGCTTCCCGAGCGCGCCATCGACAAACCGTTCCTGATGCCGATTGAAGATATTTTCTCGATCCAGGGGCGCGGCACGGTGGTGACGGGGCGCATCGAGCGCGGGATCTGCAAGGTCGGCGAGGAAATGGAGATTGTGGGATTCCGCGACACGCGCAAGACGGTGGTCACGGGCGTCGAGATGTTCAAGAAGTTGTTGGACGAAGGGCGCGCGGGCGACAACGTGGGGCTATTGCTGCGCGGGGTGGAGAAGGACGAAGTGGAGCGCGGGCAGGTGATCGCGAAGCCGGGGTCGATCACGCCGCACAAGAAGTTCAAGGGCGAAGTGTACGTGCTGTCGAAGGAAGAAGGCGGGCGGCACACGCCGTTTTTCAAGGGCTACCGGCCGCAGTTTTATTTCCGGACGACGGACGTGACGGGCGTGGCGGAGATGCCGGCGGGCACCGAGATGGTGATGCCGGGCGACAACGTGAGCCTGGTGGTGGAACTGATCACGCCGGTGGCCATGGACAAGGGCCTGCGCTTCGCCATCCGCGAAGGCGGCCGGACCGTGGGCGCCGGAACGGTCACGGAGATTGTGGAATAGGAGCGAGATATGCCGCGCGAAATCATTACCATGCAATGCACCGAGTGCAAGATGCGGAATTATTCAAACACGAAGAACAAGAAAACCACTACCGAGCGGCTGGAAATGAAAAAATTCTGCCCCAAGTGCCGCAAGCACCAGGTGCATAAGGAAATCAAGTAAACTGGAATTGCCGGGACCCAGGGGCGTAGGTTTAACGGCAGACCAGCGGTCTCCAAAACCGCGAGTGGGGGTTCGAATCCCTCCGCCCCTGCCAGTTTTTCAAGGCCGGCAGGAGTGGTCCAGAGCGTCCCTCGCTGACCCGGAATCCAACAGCGCGAGAAGAGGATTATGGCAGGCGCGTTAGAAGGTATTAAAGAGTGGCCCAAAGCCACGAAGAATTACATTCAGGAATTGCAGAACGAGATGAGAAAGGTGACCTGGCCGAGCGCTAAACAGGTCCGGGCCACCACCGGCATCGTCCTCGTGACCGTTTTCGCTTTCGCTGCGTACTTTCAGGTAGTGGATTCGATTCTGAACCGTACAATTGTCCGGATCTATAACGTTCTGTCGAAATAAGAGGTGCTTCCGTGGACGAGGAAAAACAAAACCCAGAGGAACACCCGCAGTCTGATATGAACGCGGAAGAACAGCCCGTGGCAGAAGCGTCCGCTCCGGTGGAAGACACACCGGAAGTGCAGGCCAGCGATGCGCCCGCGCCGGAAGAGAACGGCCAAGCGGCCGCGAAGCAGCCGGTTGACGTGGAAGATACCAAGAAGTGGTTCATCGTCCACACCTACTCCGGCTTTGAGAATAAGGTCGCCGAATCGCTGCGCAGCCGCTCGCAGGCGTTCGGGTTCGATGACAAGATCGGGCAGATTCTGATTCCCACCGAAGAGGTGGTCGAACTGCGCAATGGCAAGAAGGTAACAAGCAAGCGGCTGGTTTATCCCGGCTACGTTTTGGTCCAGATGGAAATGAACGACGAGCTGTGGCACGCGGTGAAAGCGACCCCGCGGGTTACCGGCTTCGTGGGCGGCGGTACGAGCCCGGTGCCGCTGAGTGCGGATGAGGTCAACCAGATCCTCTACCGCCAGGCGTCGGCGACAGAGCGCCCGCGGCCCAAGATGAATTTCGAGAAGAACGAGAATGTGCGCATCATCGAAGGCCCGTTTGCCAACTTCTCCGGCAAGGTGGATGAGGTGAATCCGGAGCGTGGCACGCTGCGCGTGATGGTCACGATTTTCGGCCGCTCGACCCCGGTCGAGCTCGAGTTCCTACAAGTCGAAAAGACTTAAGTTTGATTTGAACCGCAGCGGCGCGAAGACGCTGAGTGCTTGCGTCTCGTCCCACGGCGATGAAAGGTTTTGATTCATGGCGAAGAAAGTCACAGGACAGGTGAAATTGCAGATTCCCGCGGGGAAGGCCACGCCGGCGCCGCCGGTAGGCACGGCGCTGGGCCCGCAGGGCGTCAACATCATGGATTTTTGCAAGGCGTTCAACGCCAAGACTTCCGCGAAAGATCAGGAAGGCCTGATCATCCCGGTCGTCATTACGATCTACTCCGACCGCAGCTTCACGTTCATCACCAAGACTCCGCCCGTTCCGGTGCTGATCAAGCGTGCCGTGAATCTGGCCAAGGGATCGGCTGAGCCGAACAAAACCAAGGTCGGCAAGATCACCGAAGACCAAGTGAAGGAGATCGCGAAGATCAAGATGCCCGACCTCAACTGCTTCACGCTCGAAGCGGCAATGCGGTCGGTAAAAGGCACCGCGCGCAGCATGGGCGTGGACGTGGAATAAGCGAAGCGGCTCTTTAGCTGCGCGCGTCTGGTTGCGCGCCCGGCGGCTTTTCGATCAGCGGTCTGCCGTAAGCATCAAGCCAGAACCGGACATCAATGGACGTGACGACGCGGACCGGTCTGCCAGCCCGCTCGGTTGGCCGATAAACCCATTGTTGAACAGCATCTCGTGCTGCCGAAACCAGCAAGGGATGGCCGCTGACGAGGTGTAGGGATTCGATGCGGCCGTCTCTTCCGATCACCGCAGTGAATCGAACCGTACCCTGAATGTGGGCATCCACTGCCGCGGCGGGATAAACAGGCGCCACGCGGTGGAGCAGCTTCCACTCTGGCATCGACGGGACGCGAATCGTGTCTTCAGTCGCGCCGGGAGCCGCAAAGAACGTCGCACAGATCGCCGTGATTCCGATAGCCAGCCGAAGAATCATAGCTCTGCCTTCCCTGGGCATCATTATGCGCCGGGCGCTAACGCCGCGCAATCGGGGCCAAGCACCACATGATATTCTGGGGCTCCATGCACCCACAACATCATCCTGTCCTCATCGTCACCATGCATTCGTTCGAGCCGGACGAGGCCGAAAAGATCAAGGCCGCGGCGCCGAAGGCTCGCATCGAGCTTGCCGTCTGCAAGACGCGTGAGGAATTCCAAGAGCGTGTGAAAGACGCGGACATCGTCTACGGCGATATTCGCGCTGAGGCGCTGAAATCCGCTTCCAAACTCAAGTGGATACAGGCGGGTGGCGCGGGCCTGGACGCGGCCGATCCGGCGCTATTTCAAAGCCCGGTGCTGCTGACGAACTTTGCCGCTACGTTCGCGCCCGCCATTTCGGAAACCGCCATCGGCATGCTGCTGTGCTTGACGCGCGGCATCAGCAAGTACTACGTTCCGCAGTTTCTGAAGCGCGAGTGGAAACCGGTGGGCTCGGTGAAGTCGGCGGACCATACGGAGATCTCCGGCCGCACCATGGGCATCGTCGGTTTGGGCGGCATCGGCTCGGCGGTCGCGCGGCGTGCCCATTGCGGGTTCGACATGCGCATTGTGGCGGTCGACTCGCGCGCCATGCACAAGCCGGAACACGTGGCGGAGTTGCACGATCTCGGCTGGTTCCATGAAATGGTCCCGCAGGTGGACGTGCTGGTGGCCGCCGCGCCGCTCACTCCCACAACCGAGCGCATGTTCAACGAGCAGGTCTTCCGCAGCATGAAGAAGACGGCGTACTTTCTGGCGCTCTCGCGCGGGAAGCTTTTCGACGATATGGCACTGGTGAAAGCGTTGCAGGAGGGCTGGATTGCGGGCGCAGGCCTGGACGTGTTTCCCATGGAGCCGCCGCCTTCGAGCCATCCGATCTTCGATTGCCCCAACGTCGTGATGACGGCGCACACTTCCGGCTGGAGTCCCGACCGCCAGAAGCGGCTCATCGAGCTGTTCGCCGAGAATGTGCGGCGCTACACGGAGGGGTTGCCGCTGCTGAATGTGGTGGACAAAAAACTAGGCTATTGAGCGCAAAAGTTGACTTCCCTGGCACAGGCTGAAAAAATAGATGCATCGACGTGCGGATGTGGCGGAACTGGCAGACGCGCATGGTTCAGGTCCATGTTCTCGCAAGGGAGTGGAGGTTCAAGTCCTCTCATCCGCACCACAACTCGGCGGCATCCAGAACTACACAATCATCGGCGTTCTCACACCGCGCTTCACCTGGGACGATGCTGCCGTGTAGCTCCCGCTGAAAATCCGTAACGAAACGTTCACCACCCTCACTCCCCTTGGTGAGCTAGCCGTCGCAGCTCATCCGGATACCCGAGTCAAAGAATTTGCAAATTATGAGCAATTTTGAACAGACGACAAAAACCAAAAGGTGCTATTTTTGTTTGATCGAGTCAGCGCAGTGAGAAAAAAGCGGGGCGCATTCTTAGTGATGCTACGAGATTTATACAGTTCCGGGGCCAAGGAATCAAACTAATTTGGCTCATCCGCCACTTTAAGGGAAAGAGGAACTATGAATCTTCCGAAGATAATCGAAGAGCTTCGCGAGGAGCGTGCGTGCCTTGAAGAGGTACTCATAGGTCTCGAGAGGTTAGCGCTTAAGCGAACGCCTCGAAGGGGCCGGCCACCAGCATGGAGAAGAATGGCCAGTCTCACGGCACCGAAGAACGGGAATGGCCCGAACGACTCAATGAATGGGGCGTCCCGTCTAGCTGCTTCTGCTGGGAAATCAAGTCATTAGTCGTTTCCCCGCACCTCCAAAAACGTTGTATTGGACCTCCCCCGTTAGGATGTGTGTCTGTGAGCCAATCCCGTTCCGAAGACATTCTGGCTGATTTTGCCCATCAGCTACGGCAGCCTCTCAGCACGCTCGAGACGTTGGCTTTCTATCTGGATCTCATCGCCAAACCGGAAAGTGCCCAGGTTCACGAGCAACTGCGCCGAATGCATGCAGAAATCGCCCACACCGACCAGGTACTTCTCGATGGCTTGTGCACACTTCGCGCCCATTTTTCAAGCCAGGGCTACTCCGTGCGCGCCGGCGTTCCACCAGCCGCGGCGCCGAAGGCTGGGTAGTGTTAACTGCTGGTACTTGATTCCGAAGCGACTGGCCAATATTGTACAGACTCGGGCAAGTTATTAGAGTACAAGTTAAGTGCGCCGCTAAAGCTCGTACTCGCTCAGAACGTTTGCCATCCGATTTTGCTGGCCAACCCTCCCTGAGTTCCGAGACAACGAACTCCACTACGGCATGGTGAATCGGATGAGATACAGTTCCATCGCGGCACCGCTACTTGTATCGGACGTCCTACATACCGAAGTGAGGAGCGTTGGCCAGCATCTCGTGGACGCTCTGGCAGAGGAGGAGTCTCGATACCAAGAGGAGCTAGGAGACGAAGGTATCCGGCAATGGAAGGCATCACGAAAAGCTGTCGAGCGGTGGGCAGTGGATTATATTGCGATGGTCAGGCTCTACCTCGAAGCCGTCAGGACGGTCTTTCCTAAATCGTCGAACTGACTGCCGAAGTCATTGAAAAACCTGCCCGTTAAATCCTTGAATTTCACCGTAAAATCTGCTAGATTTCCATACAGCTTAGGAACCGAGTGCCTGCCGATCTAGAGTGAATTGTGGCGGCCGGTTCCGAGATCCGATGGCGCCACTGTGAGCCCAAAAAGCCGCACCACTCCTAGTGGCAATGCCGGGCGAGTTCGGGGTCCCAAGCCGCTTACAGAACCGCCGGCAAAGTTGCACTTCGACCCCAAGATCCTTTTGACCCAGATCGGAGATGGAAGGACAACTATCGATTACGGGCGTGGGCAGAACATCTTCGCTCAGGGTGACCCTGCGGATGCAATATTTTACATCCAGAAAGGCAAGGTCAAGCTCACGGTGGTATCGAAACCAGGACGCGAAGCAGTCCTCGCAATACTGGGGGCCGGCGACTTTTTCGGGGAAAGCTGTCTGGCAGGTCAACCCCTCTGGATGAAAGCTGCGACTGCGATGGACGACTCAACGATCATTCGTGTGGAGAAGCAAGCCATGATCCAGCTGCTTCGGCAGGAGCCCGCGTTATCAGAAATCTTCATGACGCATCTGCTGTCCCGCAACATTCGGATTGAGGAGGATCTGGTGGATCAGCTCTTCAACTCCAGTGAGAAACGTCTGGCGCGGATTCTTCTGCTACTGGCAAACTTTGGCAAAGAGAGCAAACCCGAGCCTCTGATCGCGAAGATCAGCCAGGAAACGCTAGCGGACATGATTGGCACCACCCGTTCGAGGGTCAGCTTTTTCATGAACAAATTCAGGAAGCTTGGCTTCATTGAGTACAACGGCGGGTTGCATGTTCACAGTTCGCTGCTCAATGTAATCCTGCTCGATCAAGAGCCCCGCAGAGCCGGGCAACAAGCCGCTGTTTCCAAAGCGGCGTCGGCGCGCTCACAAAAATAGTCCCAACGTGAGCAATATTGAACAGACGGCACCTCCGTCCCAGACTTATCCTAGCTGTTTCCTGGGGATTTTCTTATGGCACTGGCCCCCGACAGCATGCCGACTCCTGCCATCACACGATCTGGACTCGAAGCTCTTCCCATCCGCGGGCCGGATCCCTACACCACAGGCCACTCGCTGGCTCTCGATAGTAGCGCTATGCTGGACCTGCACGAATGGCTCAACCGCCAGCGGTTCAGACTGTTCGGCGATCTGCGATCATGGGACCAACAGGACGCCGTAGCAGAGACCTTCATCCGGACGCTGGAATTCGCAGACAGGATGCGCGATTCCGGCGCGCTCTATGGGGCGTGTTTCTCGATCGGGTTGCGCGTGCGGGCACAGCACGTTACCGAATATATCCGGGAGCGCCGCCACGCAGCGCCTGGCGTGGTGCCGCTGGTTCCGTGGCATCCGGAGCGTCACCTGTTTGAAAGAGTTCGCCGCACGAGCGCGCTGCTCGCTATCGGTGGCCTCCGGGCATCTGACCAGGAAATACTTTTCCGGTTCTACTTCAAGGGGCAGACGCAGGAGGAGATCCAGCTTGAGATGCAGCTGACGGCAACACAGTTCCGAGTGCGCAAGAGCCGCGCCATCAGCCAGGCCCGGCTACGTGCGCGCGCCATGCTGGCCGATGTCCGGATTAGCCGATACGGCGGCAACAATGCGTAGTTAGGAGCGCACCTCCATGCTTGAAAAAGAAGTGAAGGATGTTCGGGACACGGAGCTTCAACCACCCCTAAGCGGACCATTGGAGAATTCGAATTCCCCGGTTTGTGCAGGACACCTATCGCGCGACGAAATGGAACGCAGGCGCATGGAGGCCGCAGAGGATTTGTTGCACGGCCTCTCCCATTCCCACGTGGTGGCCAAATTTGGCGTTAGCCGAACTACCGCTTCGCGTTGGCACCGAGCGTTGACGGCGAAGGGGCTGGAGTCCCTACGAAAAGCTAAGGCACCCGGAAGACCCAGCCGACTCACGCCAGAACAGAAAGCACAAATTGCCGACCTGTTTGACCAAGGCGCTTTGGCTCTCGGCTTCTCTGAAAATCACTGGACAGCTGCGCTACTGGCGAGAGTCTTCGGCGCTTTCCAGAAGTAACCCACCCGTGCTTTCCAAAAATGAGCCAGCGATGGCCGGCTGACGGTCTGATGATGGCGGTTACGCCCCCGGAATCCTCATTGAGCGAAGACGTTGTTCTGTCCTTAGGTCCCAGTACTCGATGGTGCCGTCCGCAGTTCCGAAGATGATCGAGGTGCCATCCGGGCCAAGGGCCAGATTGCTGGTGGGTCGTGCTGCTGGCAGAGACCGCCGCTGGCCGGTATCAGGATTCCAGAGTTGCAGTTCCTTGCCGAATGCGGCAAAGACCACCCATCCGTTGGCGGAAACGGCTAAGACATCGACGTAGTCATGCTGTGCCGGCGACACGGCTGTCCGGCGCTTTGTTTTCAGATCCCACGCATATACGCGGCCGTTTTGAGATCCCATGAGGAGAGCGTTTCGGGCGGCGTCGAACACGATGGGGCGAAAGGTGAGGAACTCACGGTTTGCGGTCAAGTGCGCGATGAGTTGTCCGGAACGGGCGTCCCAGAGGCTGGGCCAGTGGCCGGCGTTGGCGATGGTTTGTTCATCCGGGCTGAGAGCGACCTCTCCGTAAATTGTGGAGCAACATATTTTGAGGCGTCGCGCACCGGAGCGGGCGTCGAGTGTTTCGATTATCTCGGCGGCTGTGATGACCAGGAGGATTTTGCCGTTGCGGGTGAATCGCACGGTTCCGTAGTTTTCGTGATCGGAACGGAGAAGGCGCGGAGCGGCCGATTGTGACAGATCGTAGGTTCCCAGATCGCGTGAGGCGATAGCGAGTGTGTGTTCATCGGGGCTGAATTGAAGATCATTTAAGGGACCGCGCGGGAATGCGAACTGCCGCGGGTCATCCAAGCGCATCTGATCCCAAACCGTGATGTTTGCCTGGGCGGTACCGGCGGCAAGCCACCTGCCTGAACTGCTCAAGGCGACATTCGAGATCCTTCGGTCGACCGGCGGATTCTTTAAGTCGATGAAGACGATCCAAGCGCAGAGGAAAATCGCGCACAACGAAACTGCCGCGACGACCGGTTTGCGCGCGATTTCGCCTATCATCCCTACCTCACTTTAGGACACCCGCCATCTGGTCTCAGTTCCAAGCTGATTTCATTTGGGCTAGAGTGTTGATTCTGCTGTGAGCCGGAGGTTTACTGGGCCCCGGAGAGGACTGCATTCCCCTCCAGGGCAAGAGCTTCTGGGAGTAGCCACCTCCCATGGGCCCTCCCGAGAGTCCTACACGTCCGCGCAAAAATCAATCAGCGGGGCGGCGGAAACGCCGGGCCCGCCGACCGCGTGCACGGTTCTGTCTGCTGAAGGGGTGCGAGCAGGGCTTTCATCCGCAGCAACCGCGCCAGCGGTATTGCAGTGAGCGCTGCCGCAAGGAGGCGCGCAAGTGGTCGCGGTGGAAGGCGCAGCAACGATACCGGGAAACGGCGACGGGCCAAGAGAAACGCAACCGCCAAAGCCGCCGTTACCGGGAGCGCGTCAAGAGCCGGAAAGCAGTAGAGCAGGGAGTTAACGAGGCCGCGAGGGTAATCACTCAGGAACATTTTTTTTCGAGCACATCTGTGACCGGCCTGGGTGCTACGAGCGATTCACATTCCAACGGCGAAGTCCATTGCAGCGCTTCTGTTCGCATGCATGCCGACGCGCGCTGGAACGAGTCGTGGAGCGGGAGCGGCGCTGGAAGCAGGCGCGCGTTTAATCCGGACATATTGATCGCCTCGCAAAATTTCCCTTACATTCGGCCTGTCGATGCAACTAGAGTTTCATCAGCTCGCCCGGCGTTGGGAGCATTTGCGCGTGCGCCATCCGGCGCGACAGCGGCGATTGCTAGCGTCGGTAGCCGACACTGGGCAGCAAACGCCCATCGTGGTAGTAGCCGCCGAAGGCCAGGCAGACCGCTATGTGGTGATCGACGGTTATAAGCGGATTGCGGCGCTCGAGCAACTGGGCCGGGACGTGGTGGAAGTGGTGGTGTGGCCGATGAGCGAGGCCGCGGCCGTGCTGCTCGACCGCTCGCTGCGTTTGTCCGAACGCGAGACCGCGCTGGAGGTGGGCTGGCTGCTGGCGGAGTTGGAGCAGCGCTTCGGCTACAGCCTCGATGAACTGGCGCGCCGGTTCGATCGCAGCGTGAGCTGGGTGTCACGGCGACTGGCGCTGGTGGAGGTTCTGCCGGAAGCGATCCAACAGCAGGTGCGCGAGGGCAAAATCCCGGCGCAGGTGGCGTTGAAGTTTCTGGTGCCCGTGGCGCGCCAAAGCCTGGAGGATTGCCAGCGGATGGCGGCGGTTTTCGCCCAGCATCGCTGCCACACGCGTGAAGCCGGCCAACTGTATTCCGCGTGGCGCAAGGGTTCGCCCGCGATCCGCCAACGCATTCTGGATGCTCCCGACCTGTTTTTCAAAGCGCAACGGCAAGCGCGGGAGCAAGGCCCAGGCGGGACCGGCGCCGAACTGTTACGCAATCTGGAAATGGTGGCGGCGATTGTGAGCCGCGCGCACCGCCGGCTGGCGGGTGCAGCGGCCACGGAGTTGGATCGCCAGCAATGCGAAGCCGCGCGGCGTCAGATCCATCACATTCAGAAGCAACTCCATCGCATAGACGAAGGCATCCCACCGGAGAAGGAACCGCATGTTGAGTCAAGCGCAACGCACCACGATTCTGGAACTACAGGCACAGGGAGTGAGCAAACGGGAGATAGCGCGGGTGCTGGGAATCTCGCGCGTGGCGGTACGCAAAGTGCTGCGATCGAACTCCACCGCCGTGCCGGAGTTGCAGCGGCCGGAGAAAGCCGAACCTTACCGGCAACAGATCCTGGAGCTTTTCGAGCAGTGCAAGGGGAATCTCGTGCGAGTCCATGAGGAGTTGGTGGCCTCCGGCGGCGCAGAGTTGTCGTATGCGGCACTAACGGCGTTCTGTCGGCGGCACGGAATCGGGTACGAACCGCCGACGCCAGCGGGCCAGTATGATTTTGCGCCCGGCGAGGAGCTTCAGCATGACACTTCTCCCCACGATCTCGAACTGGCCGGCAGGAAGCGCAGGGTGCAGACCGCGTCGGCGGTGCTGTGCTATTCGCGAATGCTGTTCTTCCAGTGCTACCCCACCTTCCGGCGTTTCGACTGCAAGGTATTTCTTACAGATGCGCTGCGTTACATGGGTGGCGCCACAGGCCGGGTCATGATCGATAACACGCATGTGGTGGTGCTGCGCGGCAGCGGACGCGACATGGTGCCCGTGCCGGAGATGGCCACCTTTGGAGAACGTTTCGGCTTTCAGTTTGTGGCGCACGCGATTGGGAATGCGAACCGTTCCGGGCGCGTGGAGAGACCGTTCAGCTTTATCGAGGGAAACTTCCTAGCCGGGCGCACATTCAGCAGTTGGGAGGATCTGAATCAGCGGGCGCGGGAGTGGTGCGACAAGATCAACTCGACTTACAAGAAACACGTCCGCGCGGTTCCCCGTGAGCTGTTCGCAGTCGAGCGGCTGCACCTGAAGCCGCTGCCGGCGTGGATTCCGGAAGTCTACCGGCTCCATCAGCGACTCGTCGATATCGAAGGGTATGTCGCGCTGAACAGCAACCGCTACTCGGTCCCGGTGGACTGGATCGGTCGCCGCGTGGAGGTGCGCGAGACCAAGGGCAAGATCGAAATTCAACTCGATGCCCGCCGCCTGGTCACGCACCGCCGCATCGCCGAAGCCGAGCACCAACGAGTGATGCTGACCGAACACCGGCCGCCGCGTGGCCACAGAGACGCGCGTCCCGATCCTCATCCCGAAGAAAAGGCCATCGTCACAGCCGTCCCTGAACTGGCCGATTATGTCCTGGGGTTGAAACAACGGAGCCGCAAGGTGGTCACGCTTGCCCTGAGGCAACTGTTGCGCTTGGTGCGGGAGTATCCACGGGAACCGCTGCTGGGGGCCGTGCGCGAGGCCGCCCGCTACGGTCTTTACGATCTGGACCGGCTGGAACGGATGATCCTGCGCCGGGTGACGCGCGAGTACTTTCTGCTCGATGGGGAATCTGACGATGACTGAAGAACTGGAACAACTGCTGAAGAATCTCAAGCTGCGGCGCATCCTGGAGATCTATGACGAACAGTTGCGCGCCGCCGATAAGGGCGACATCAGCTACTCGGACTTCGTCACGCGCCTGGTGCGCGCACAGTGGCAAGCGAAACAGGAGGGCGCGCTGGAGTGGCGCATCCGGCGCGCCAATCTACCGGAGCGCTGGACGCTGGAGACGTTCCCTTTCGCCCGTCAACCAGGCGTGAACCGCAAACAGATTCGCGGGTTTGCGGAACTGGAGTTCATCGCCAAGGCGGAAAACATCGTTCTGGTCGGGAAAACGGGTGTTGGCAAGACGGGAATAGCGTGCGGCTTGCTGCTGAAAGCGCTAGAGAACGGCTACCGCTGCCAGTTCATCCGCGCACAGGATCTGTTCGATGAGATGTATGCCTCTCTGGCCGACCGTTCCACGCGGCAGCTCCTGAAACGCCTTGCCCGCCTCGACGTACTTCTGATCGACGAATTTGGATATCTGACCTTGAAGCCTGAGCAGGGCAACATCTTTTTCAAACTGATGGAGGAGCGGTACCACTGCCATTCCACGATCATTACAACCAATCTGGTCTATGACGAGTGGCACAACTTCCTTGGCAACAAATCGATGGTCGACGCGCTGCTCAGTCGAGTCCGGCATTACTGCCACACCGTGAGCATCGACGGCCCGTCGCTGCGCGAACTGCAAGGTTGAAAGTACCCATCGATGGACGATGGTCGCAGCCAGGAAGAATATATTCGCCAGGTTTTGGAAGGGTATCGCAAAACGCCGGGTACAATGGGGACCGTCCGCAGGCCAGACCGCCTGCTGGCTGCGCAGCTCTTCCAACGCGGAGTCTCCGTGAGCGTGATCGAAAACGCGTTCGTGCTGGCGGCAACGCGCCGATTAATGCGACCCGCCGATGCCCAGCCGCTCGCCACCATTCGTTCGCTGGCTTATTTCCTGCCGGTCATCGAGGAAGTGCGGGAACTGCGCGTCAGACCGGACTACTTCCAGTATCTCCGCCACAAGCTCCAACGCATCGCGCCAACCCGGTAGGCACCCGCCCCGTTCGGCGCGGATGATGGAAAACCAAACCGCACGCCTGCGGCGTGGATGATATCGCCTGCTCCCTCGACTCCACCAACGAACACGCGTTCGGCTTGGATGATGGCCCTCTGAAGCGTATTCCTGTTCCCAGTTTCGTTCTCACGGTGGGTCAGTTCAATCAAGCGCTGCTGGGTCATTCTTGCCGAGCGCCGAAGAGAGTTATCGAGAAGCGGTTCAGCGTGCGCTACAGTTTGGATCATGTCGCGCGACTTCTGGCTAAATTGGAACCGGCACGGAACTGAGCATACCTGACGCGCCACCCTTATGGCGGCATGAATCGCGTGCTGGGCATACTAAGACCCCCGCAGGGCACCGGTGTTTCCCATTTCGGAAGCTCTCTGCATGGCGAGGCCGGAGTCGCGCCGGAATTTCTTCTGCAGCCTCCGCGCAATGGGATACGCGAACTTCGCCAGCGGATGCTTCTCGCGGGAAAACGCGAGCACTTCATACCAAACCGAGTTGTCATCCCGCCACTCCACCAGGAAACGCTCTTCGCCGGCTTCGGCGTGCTCACTCAGCGTGCCGTAAGCAAAACCATAGCGCCGCGGCTCGTCGATTACGTAAACGATCCGGCAGACATTGACCATCCAGATACCGAGCCCGCCGACGACCACCGCAATTATGTTGCTGGCGGCGATCGGCGTTCTGGGCCAATAGAGCCGCACCCAAGAGATGTCGAACATCCGCCATTGCCGTACCGCTCGCTTCGCCTTGTAGAACACCAGCGATCCCTCGCCCAGCAGGAACTGGCTGCGCTGCACCTCGTATCCTGCCGGCAGTAGCGTCCTCGTCGCTCCCCTATCGCTGTACGAGAAAGGGGAGCGTCTTTGGGCCTGCAAGACGCGCCGGATGCGGTCGTCAGTGGGAGATCCTAGGAGGAACATCTTGAGGAGATCCCAGCCCATTCTTGATCCGACCAGCGGCTGAGCGCAATGAGTCCCCGCGCCTAGAGTTGCTGGTCATCTTCCAGCCCAAGTGCCGCGCGGCTCGATTAACCGATATATCGTCTGAAGCAACGTTTCAGGTGGTGTTGGCTTCGCCAGAGTCTCTGTTGCTCCGGCCGCCAAAGCTAGGCGAGGCACGTCTCCCACCATGTAACCCGAAATCGCCAAGATTTTCAAATGGGGAGACTCGGATTGCATCTGACGGATAACCTCGATGCCGTCTTCACCGGGAAGGCTGAGATCCACCACGGCCACGTCAAATTCTCGTCCACGAACCTGGGCCAGTGCTTGACGCGATCCTCCGACAACGGTGACGTAGTACCCAACCGAGGAAAGCAACTGTTCAAGGAGGAGCTGAACGCTCGGTTCGTCATCTACAACGAGGATGCGGGGCGCATAGCCCAAAGAGAATTCCTCCGGAGCGGCTTGATTGTACGCCGGAGGAAATGCCCCCGTCTATAAAAAACTAACTAACCGACACGCCCCTCAATGGGTGAGACGCCCCCCCAAACAGGGCACACTCCTGCCCGGGGCTGCGGGCGCGCACATATCTGGACCCCGGCATCCTGCTAAGATCTGGTCTTCGGGAGAGCTCATGACACGACGTCGATTCCTCGGACTAGCGCTGCTATGTTCCTTCGCACTGGTACCCACGCTTGCGCAAACCAAGAATGCCGCCGAGCAGCTTGGCTACCCCGCGAACGCGAAGCTGCTGATCATTCATGCGGATGACCTGGCGGTGAGCCATTCCCAAGATCGCGCGAGCTTTGCCGCGCTGGATCAGCGCGCCGCCAGTTCTGCCAGCATCATGGTGCCGTGCCCCTGGCTGACGGAAGTGGCCGAGTATGCCAAAGCTCATCCCGATGCGGACCTGGGCCTGCACCTGACACTCACCAGCGAATGGAAGAGCTATCGCTGGGGCCCGGTAGCTTCGCGCAACATGGTCCCGGGCCTGCTGGGTCCCGACGGCAATCTCTGGCCGGACGTTCCGCTTGTCACGAAAAGCGCCAAGCCCGCGGAGGTCGAGGCGGAAATCCGGGCGCAGATCGAGCGGGCGATGAAAGCAGGAATTCGCCCTACCCACGTGGACAGTCACATGGGCACGTTGTTCACGCCGGAGTTCTTTCCGGCGTACGTGAAGGTTGCACGCGAGTACGGCCTGCCATTTCTCGCGATCCGCGCCGATAACGCTCCCGCCGCCATGCTGGCGTTGCTGAAAGACACCGAGATCCTTCCCAACGCGATCGTGATGGCGTCGGACGTAAAGTCCGAGAACTGGTCCGCCTACTACACAGGCGTCATCCGGTCGTTGAAACCCGGCCTGACGGAGCTGATCGTCCATCTGGCGTATGACGATGCGGAGATGCAGGCCGTCACGGAAGACCACCCTGCCTACGGCAGCGCGTGGCGCCAAAGGGACTTCAATGTGATCACCAGCCCGGAGTTCCGAGCGTTACTCAAAGACGATCAGGTGACGCTGATCGGCTGGAACGAAATCAAGCGCCACCAATCCCGATGAGGAACAGCGGCGATTTCGTTCATCCCCGCGGAATCGTCATTTGCCGGAATCCTGGAGAGCCGTTTTGGCCAGCTCGTTCCCGGGATCCATTTGCAGCGCACGACCGAGCGCGGCACGGGCCTGCTCGGCTTGGCCCAAAGCCTTCAGGCCGAGACCTGCCAGCACGTAGCGGATCGCTCCCTGAGGCGGAGCGGATTCCGCGGCCAACATTCGCTGGTCGTCATCCAACGCAGCCAGACGCGCGTACAGCGCACGCGCATCCGCTTCACGATGCATATGCTCGAGCGCCAGAGCTTTGTAGTAATAGTTATCCGACCAGGGTTCGCCGGGGTCGGTAGGTGACTTGAGCGGATCTTCCGCGGCACGCTGCCACAGCGGCTCCGACTTCTGCGTCTCACCCGCGGCCGTCAACTCACGCGCCGCCGCCACAAATTCCCGCGCTTGCGATTCCATCGCCGGCCGCCCCACACCCAGATTGCGCGGATATTCCGTCACCCGCAGGAACTCGGCCGCCGCCTGCGCATGCTGGCCAGCTTTCTGGTACTGCTGTGCGAGCCCAAGGTGCGCCGCGCGAAACGTTTGCAGAGCGCCTCTCTCCCCTTCACCGGACACAAACTGCGTCTTCTCCAGCATCCGGGCGCCGTCAGCATAGCGCCCCGCATCCACCAGCGCTGCCGCCAGAGTCTGAATTACCGCTGGGCAAGATCGCACCTGCTCCGGCGCTCCCTCAAGTAGCGTGATCGCGCGTGCAGCAGGCAGCACTTCACTCAACTCGAGGTATAAGTGCAAATCCTCCGGCGCCGCCTGGATGGCCCGCTCATACTCCGCCACCGCCTGCTCTTTGTTGCCATCTTTCCGCAGCGCGAGCGCCAGGTTGCGATGCGCCACTCCATTTCCGGGATCGAGCCGTATCGCCGCCTGCCATGCCTCTCTCGCTTCCTCCGCGCGCAGCTTTGAAGCCAGCGCATTGCCCAAATAGTAAAAGGCCCGCCCGTCTTGCGGATTCTTCTCCACCGCAGCGCGAAGTACGGCAATCTCCTCCACGCGATGCGGAAACACGAAGGCCGGATCTTCCTTCGCCCCGAGCTTGTACTCGCTCGCGGCCCGCACGTCATCCTTGCGCATCCCGCAGAAATAGCCGAGCGCGTAATGCAGCATGGGATAAGTCCCTGTGCGCTCCACCGCCTCGTTCAGAACGTCGATGGTCTCGCCAATTCGTCCTGCCGCCGTATAATCGAATGCCAGTTCGAGCACTGCATCCGGCTCGCGCTCCAGCAATCGCCACAGCTCCGCGTGGGCGCGGCCCGCTTCCACATCTTTGCCCCGCGCCTTGTCGATGAGCTGCTGCTCACTCAGTGCCAGGTAGTCGATCGGAATCGCGCGCACCACAGCGTCGATGTTCTTCTGCGCATCGTCCAATTTCCCGTCGATTCGTTCCGCCATCGCCAGCACGGCACGCGCCTTCAAATCGCGCGGATCAAGCAGCACCGCCTGCGAAAGATGCTCCAGCGCCTCCCGCGTCTTGCCTAGTTCGAGCGCCATCTCGCCGAGCACGTAGCGCGCCGCCGATTCCCTATATCCGGACCGCACCGCCCACAGCAGTTCGTCCTGCGCAGCCTGATATTGGTGCTGCGCGCGCCGCGTCAGCCCCAGGTAGTAGTGCGCATCGCCATCGTCGCGATTCCGGTGCACCGCCGCGGCCAAATGCTCGGCCGCCTTCTCAAATTCACCGCTGCGGTAAAACGAGAGCCCCAGCGCGACGTGCGCTGGCGCAAATCCCGCGTCCCGCCGCAACGCTTCCGTGTAAGCAGCGCGCGATGCGGTTTCGTTGCTCTTTTTGTCCGCCGCCAAACCCTGCACGTAAGCTTGTTCCGCGCTTCCCGCCACTGTAGTATCCGGAACCGGCCGCGTCGACGCGCGAAATTCCGGGTTCCCATCGAGCGGAGTATCGGTCCGGTAGCGGACCAGTTCCCTGCCCCCCTTATCCGCCAACCGAACCGTGATCGCCTGCCCGGCCACACTCGCCGGTAGATCAAACGACGCACGGAACGCATCCGCCGGATTCAGATTCACGCCTTTCGTAGCAATCGTCTGTCCTTCCGCTTCCACCTTCAGCTCCGCGTTTTCGAAAACCGCGTTGACGTTCGTCGCAACTTGTAACTGGTTCCCCTCGCGCTTCACCTTGAGCGCCGCGTCCGCCGTGGCCTCGCTAAACCCGCCGCCCAAGCCGTTCACCGGATACCAGTGCTCCACAAAGCGCTCCACGCGGTGTGGCGCCAGGAACTCGTGCTCCATCTGCGTCTCGTACCGCCCCGCCTGGAATTCCACGTACTGGCCGTCGTGATCGGTGAGCTTGTCGACCCAAATGGAGCCTGCATCATCGTTGCCCCACGTCCACGTCTTTTTGCCCGGCACCTCGCGATGATCCGCCACATGGATGACGCCCCAGTCCGACTTCTCGTAGTACACACCCATGAAATCGCGCTTCGAGTTTTTCGCGAACAGCGACAGAGCATTCTTCACCCCGCGATACGTGCCAACATCTGCGCCATTCTCGATGGGAAAAGAAAAAATGGGCCAGTACGCGTGCGGATAAGCTTCGCGCATGGGATAAATGAAACGCAGATCGTCCGTGGCATGCGCCGCCGCGGTGGCCCAGAACCAGTAGCGGCCCGGCACATCCCGGCGATTGTTCAGCGTCACTTCGGTCTCGACAACTTTCCGCCCCGGCCGCAGCCGGATGGTCACGGCCCACTGCATGCGCTGCACGCGCTCAGTGTCACCCACCGTCACCGACGCCGACCCGTCCTCGTCCGTCCGCATCGCATAGTCGACGGGCGCGACAGTGGTCACGCTGTGGCCATCTGGAAAATTCCACTCGATGCCGCCCGAGACCCACGCGCCCCGGATGCCGACCAGTCCATACTTCACCACGTGGTTCGTGTAGAGCACCTCACGGTTCGCCGTCTTGTCGAAGATGGCGTACAAGTGGCCGCCGATCTCCGGCAGCACGGTCACCTTGAGGTATTCGTTTTCCAAATAAACGGCCTTGTACGTTTTCTCGATGCGCTGGCCGGTGAGCGAATCGAGCATCGGGTACGGATAGATCGGACGCCGGCCCGTGTTATCCAGCAACGCCGGATTCGGATCCGGCGCGCCCAACGCAAACGTCGGGATGACCAGCGGCGCGTCCCAAACACGCGCCGCCTGCGAACCTGCGGCACTTAGCACAATAGGCAGAGGAAGAAGAAAGAGGACTTTCCAAGGAATGCGCAACATTCTAAATGGCTCCTGCATACATTTGATCTCATCTGGGGGTGCGTTGTCGCTGCTACTCGGTTGGGCCGGAAAAAGAGACAGACCTCTTTTCGGACGAGAAGGCTCTCTGGCGTTTTAAGCGAAAAGATGGAATCATGGTGTCCGGGAGGTCGCTATGGCTACGAAAGAGACAATCGACTGGTCGGAATGCCCGTTAGTCGAAGTCAAGCCGGGAGTGCAAAGCGGCGCCCCCGTGCTGCGCGGTACACGGATGCCGGTCAATGCAATTGTCGATAACTTCGACTATGGCGTGAGCGTCGCCGAAATCGCGGAACAGTTTGAACTTCCGCCGGACCGCATCGAGGCGATTTTGGCCTACGCCATAAGCCACCGCGTTGCGCATCCTGTTTGATAAAAACGTTCCGGTCGGCGTGCGCCACTTCCTGCCCAAGCATGAAGTGCATACCGTCGTTGAAATGCAGTGGCCGGATCAACTCGAAAACGGCGAACTGCTCAAGGTAGCTGAAAACTCGGGGTTTGATGTGATGGTTACGTCAGACCAGAACATCCGGTATCAGCAAAACCTGATGGGACGCAAGCTCGCCTTGGTCGTGCTCGGGTCCAACATCTGGCCGGTGGTTCGTCAGTACAGCGCAGCGATAACGGCCAAAGTAGACGCGGCAACATCGGGAAGCTATAACTTCATCGAAATGCCGCTACCACCGAGGCCCCGAAGGAACGGCGGTTAATGCGCAATTGTCTCAGGTACCCTTTGCGTAATGCGGACCTGCCACACCGGCCGATCCTCACCCCCATGACCTCCGGCGTGTCCGGGCGCTAGCGCATTTGCAATTCTTGCGGCACGTGCTGACGGCGCACCTTGATTTTGCTCTCGTCCTTCCGGGCGGCGGCGAGATCGTAAGCAAGCTGCATGCGCAACCACGTTTCCGGCGTGCTGCCGAATGCCTTGGCTAACCGGATAGCCATCTCCGGGCTGATGCCGGAGTGGCCGTTGATGACGTTGTTGAGAGTCTGCCGCGTGACGCCGAGAACCTTCGCCCCGTCGGTAACGGACAATCCCAAAGGCTCAAGGCATGCGGTCTTTATGCTGCGTCCAGGGTGCGGCGGATTCTTCATGGGCATGATGTCTTCCTCCCTTTCTAGTGGTAGTCGGCCAGTTCAACGTCAAAGGCATCCGCGTCTTGAAAGCGGAAAATAATGCGCCAGTTAGCCCGCACTGTGACAGACCAAAACCCTTTCAAGTCGCCTTTAAGCGGATGCAGACGATAACCGGGAAGGTTCATAGCCTGCGGTGTGTCCGCCTCATCGAGGCGGGCGAGAATATCTTCAACTACCTCCAACAGGTCGGGCCGAATCCCACGCGGGTCGCCGCGTTCATAGAGCCGTTTCAGGCCCCGATGCTTGAAGCTCCTAACCATCAGGGTACAACGTAAAGTGTCGGTTGTCAGTTGTCAAGTGCAATCATAGGTTCACGGTCGCAGAGGCTCGACTCCGCCCGCCCCTCGCCTTCAGTACGTATGCAAATACTGATCCAGTTCCCACTGGCTCACGCTCTGATGGTACTGGCGCCACTCTTCGCGTTTCACTGAGATGTAATACGTCGCGTAATCCTTGCCGAGAGCCTCGTGCAGCACCGTGTCGTGCTCGAAGCAGTCGAGGGCTTCGCGTAGCGTGGTGGGCAGAAACGTGATGTTGTGGCGGAGCAACTCCTGCTCCGACATTTCGTAAAGGTTCGCACTGTTGGCTTGGCCGGGGTCGATCTTGTTCTCGATCCCATCCAGGCCCGCCGCCAGCATCGCCGCGCTCGCCAGATACGGATTCGCGGCGCCGTCGACGGCGCGATTCTCCACACGGCCCGGCCCTGGAATGCGGATCATCTGGGTTCGGTTCGACGCTCCATAGGTCACGTACACCGGCGCCCACGTCGCCCCCGAGCGCGGTGCGCCGCGGATCAGGCGCTTGTAGCTGTTCACCAGCGGCGCGATCACCGCCGCGAGCCCCCGCGCATGGTGCAGCAAGCCTCCCATGAACCAACGCGCCAATTGCGAAAGCCCCATGGCATCGCTCTCATCCAAGAACAGGTTCTTCCCGCTCGCCACATCCGCCAAGCTCATGTGGTAGTGCGCGCCGTTGCCGGTCAGGTGCGCAAAGGGCTTCGGCATGAAGGTGGCCCACAGGCCATGTTGCTCGGCCACGATCCGCACCATCCATTTGAAGAACGTCATGCGGTCCGCCGAGGTCAACGCATTCGCGTACATCCAGTTCAATTCGAACTGGCAGTTGGCGTCCTCGTGGTCATTCGCGTAAGGGTCCCAGTCAAGCTGTTGCATGTAGCGCATCAGCGTCGTCATGACGTCGAGATTGCGATAAAGAGCGCGCAGGTCGTAACAGGGCTTGGCGGTATTATCGAGAGCATCCCAGGGTTCGTATTTCTCCTGCGCATTCTTCTTGAGCAGCATGAACTCCGGCTCAACGCCCACGTGAAAGATGTAGCCCTTCTGCCGTGCCCGTTCGAGTTGGCGCGTCAGGATGGTGCGCGGGCAGTGCGGCCAGGGCTGTCCGTTCACGTGCAAATTGCCGGGCACCCACGCCACGTTCTTTTGCCACGGCAGCACCGTCAGCGCGTGGAAATCCGGCATACTAACGATGTCCGGGTCGTGCGGGCCCTGGTTCAAATCTCCCGCGGCGAAACCGGCAAAGCCGGCGCCGTCGCGCGCCATGTCCTCCAGGTGCGTCGCGGGCACCAGCTTGGCTTTCGGCGCGCCGCTCAGCTCCACAAAAGAACAAAAGAAGTATTCGATGCCACCGTCTTTCACCAGTGACCTGACCTGATCGAGCATGGATGATTCCCTCATCTAAGATGAAACAGCCGCAGCCGCCTTCTCGCCCACCAATTGACCGCCATAAAATCTCGCCGGCGAGAATGGCTCCATGATCTTGGGCGTTTTCCCGGTCGCAAGCAACTCGGCCAGGTTCTTCGCCGCCGCCGGCGCCGCTTTGAACCCATAGGTTCCCCAGCCGACATCAACGTAGTAGTTCTTGACTTCCCGCGAGACGCCGATGATCGGCGCGTAATCCGGCGTCATGTCGCAAATGCCGGACCACTGTCGCAGCACACGTAGGCTCGAAAGCTGCGGGAACAGCTCAAGTGTATACGATGCCATCTGCTCGAGTGTGGGTAGCGTGCCCTTCAAGCTGTACGATTGGTACGGATCAATCTCCGCGCCGATCACCAGTTCCCCTTTATCGGTCTGGTTCACGTATACGTGCAGGCTGGCCGAAACGATGACTTTGCTGAGAAACGGCTTGAGCGGTTCGGTGACGCATGCCTGTAGCGGATGGCTCACAATTGGCAACGTGACGCCCGCCAGCTTCGCCACCATCGACGCCCAACCTGCCGTGGCGTTCACGACCATTCCGGCCGCGATCTCTCCGCGATTGGTGGTCACGCTCTCGGCTTTCCCCTGCGACACGCGCACGCCCGTGACTTCGGTATAAGGATGGATCTCGACGCCCAGCCGGTCGCACGCCCGCGCATAACCCCAGACGACGGCATCGTGACGAATGATGCCGCCCGGCGGATGGTAGAGCGCCGCGAGAATCGGAAGCCGCGGCCGGTCGCTCATGTCCATCGCGGGAACTAGCCGGCGGATCTCCTCCGGATAAATGATGCGGCTATCGACGCCCAGCACCTGGTTGTTCTCCGCGCGTACGCGGAGCCCGGCGATGGCAGAATCGGTGTGCGCGAGCGTCAAGTGCCCGCACTGGCTGAACAGCAAATTCCACTCGAGTTCCCGCGAAAGCTGTTCGTAGAGCTGCACCGACTCTTCGTAAAACGGAATGCCCTCCGGCGTCCGGTAGTTAGACCGGATGATCGCCGTATTGCGCCCGCTATTTCCGCAGCCCAGATAACCACGATCCACCACCGCGATATTCCGGACGCCGTGCCGCGACGCCAGGTAGTACGCGATGCCCAAACCGTGTACGCCCGCCCCGGCGATCACAACGTCGTAGCTAGATTTTAATTCGTGCGTCCGCCACATCCGTTCCTTGCGGAAAAGCCGCATCATGCCCGGCCTCCGAGAAACTCCAGAGCCTTGAGCCCGAAGGGCGCAATGTGGAACTCGTGGCCTGCGTGTAAGATAGCGTCCCACACGCTTTCGCCATATTCGCGGCTTACCAAAATGTGGAAAGCGGGAATGTCGCCGATGTCGTCGCGCAAGACTATTCCGCGCACGTGCGCCACGTTCGCTTGACCGCAGGCACGATTGCCGAGCGTGGTAGCATTCAGCGAAGTTAGTTTCCGGAGCACATCGCGGCTGCGGGGGCCGGCCAATAGAAATTGGGCGTAAACGGAAGTCACGTCAGTGCCGTACGGAATGTCCAACGGGGAAGCGTTCGGGGGACTGGTGATCAGGAAATGCTGTGGGCCAAGACACCAGGGGGTTCCGTCAAGGGTTTCTGGCGGCTGACCTTTCAGATCGAGCTTCACCATCCAGCTCACGTCGCCCACAGCCACGCTCTTTGACAACTGTTCCGCTTCTCTTTGCGCAAACGTAAAGTACGCCGGAACCCGCCAGCCGTGATGGTCGACGAAGCTCGCGCCGGCCTGCTCGTGAAGGTGGAATAAAGGGGACTGCCGGATGGCCGCCATGTTCACATCCTCAAACGTTCGCCCGCGGGATCGTAGAACGCGTCCGGGACGATGCGGGCACGGGCAGTACCGCCGTTCACACGAATCTCGATTTCGGCTCCGGCGCCTGCTGATGCCGAAGCGACCCACGCCAGCCCCACAGCTTTCCCCTGATGAGGAGAATATCGCGAGCTCGTCACCCGACCCGCGAGCGCGCCGTTCACCAGGATCGCGGCGCCATCTTGTGGGATGGCATCTTCATTCATGATGAAACCGATCAAGCTTTGCGGTGGAGTTGCCTCGGCCAGTCGCGAGAGGGCGTTGCGGCCGATGAAATCGGCTTTATCCAGTTTGGCAACCCATGCCATGCCGGCATCGTAGGGGCTGGAAAGCGCGTCGGTATCCACGCCCACGATGACATGGCGCTTTTCGAGCCGCAACAGCCGCTGCGCTTCCACACCGAAGGGGCGGATGTCGAAGTTCTTGCCGGCTTCGAGGAGTTTTTTCCAGAGATGTTCGCCGTAGTCGGCCGGAAAATGGATCTCCCAGCCGGTTTCGCCGACGAACCCGATGCGCATCAGCAGCGCAGGAACTTCCGCCACCTCGGCTTCGCGACAAGCCATGTAGGGAAACGCCTTGGTTGACAGGTCACAAGCCGTGAGCGATTGAAGAACGTCGCGCGCCTTGGGGCCGGCGAGATTCACGGCTCCGCGGCCACCAGTCAGGTTGGTGATATGGACATCCCAACCCGTGCCGACCAGCCACCACTCGAGCCACTGCTGCACGAAATCGAGATTTCCGGTTGTGGTCGTAATGAAGTAATGGTTCTCCGCCAAGCGTGAGATTGTGCCATCATCCAGCATGATGCCGGCTTCGTCGCAAAGCACGGAATAGCGTACACGGCCGGGCTTCAGATCCGAGAAGCGGTTGGTGTACACCTTGTCGAGCAGCTTGCCGGCGTCTCGACCCTTCACATCGAGCTTTCCCAATGTACTGACGTCGATCAGCCCCACGCGCTCGCGCACGGCGCGGTACTCTTCCTCGACACAGGCCCGTTCAGAGCCTGCAGCGGTCTTGTAGTAGCGAGGACGTTTCCATTCGCCCATATCCATCCAGACGGCACCGGATTCATCGTGCGGGTAATGCATGGGCGTGCGGCGGATGGGATGATGACGCGGCCCAGCGAGCGCGCCCAAGGATACCGAAGGGTTTGGCGGGCGTGATGTTGTGACGCCGGTCTCGCCCATGCTTCGTCCCGTCTCTCGCGCGCAGACGCCGATTCCAGACAATTGGCACATACAGCCCTGGCACGGGCCCATGGTGAGCGTCGTGTAGCGCTTCAGGGTTTCGATTTGGTCGAAGCCTTCGCTAATAGCATCGCGCAGATCGGCGGTGCTCACGTCGTTGCACATGCAAACGAAGGAGCGCTTGTGGAAGGCGAGGTCCACGGGTGGTAACGGTATCGCGGGAGCGAGCCATGCCCCGGTCACTTCGCCGACCGCGCTCACGTTCGCCGGAAGGCCCAGCGACAAGAACGCTCCGCGCTCTTCGTTCCAGGCCATCTTCGCACCGGCCTGGTGAAGCAGGCCGCCATCGGGAACGCGCGGGCCGCAGATCACTACCAAGTCGCACGCAATCTCTGCTTGCTTCGTCCGCAGCGCGGTCACGTGCGACGAGCCGAGGGCCGAGAGGACCTGATCCGGGGCGACGGCGCCGGCGAGTTCCACACCGATTTCGCGCAAGTCAGCAGTGACCTCGTCACCCTGGCTGCCGTTCGCCACGACGACGGCACGATTACCCGGCTTGATCTCATGCAGACGAATTAATCGCTGAACGGCGGTGGAGAGCATGATGCCGGGCAGGTCGTTGTTTTCGAATGGGAAAGGAACTTCGTAAGCGCCGGTCGCGATTACGACACGCTTAGCCCGCAAGTGGATTAACCGCTCGATGGCGCCCGCGCGCGGATTCGCCTGGACCACACCCAGCAGGTTCCCCTCGTAAAGGCCAAAACAATACGCGCGCGAGATGATTTCGACACCCGGCAAGGAACGGAGCTGGGTGATGAGTTGCGACGGGACGCCGCCGGAAGACTTGCGGTAGCGGCGATGGCCGCCGAGCTCGGACTGATCGTCTACGAGAGTTACCTGAGCACCGCCCTGCGCGAGCTCCAACGTAGCTTGCAAGCCGGCCGGTCCCCCGCCGATCACAGCTACCTCGGCGTGCCGCCACTCGTGCTCGTAAGCGGCGGAGCCCTTGCCCGGCTCGGGCGCGACACCCAACCCCGCCACTTTGCGAATGTACGGCTCCGCCGCGTGCCAGGACCACTCGTGCGTCATGGTCTTGTAGTACCAGCCAACGGGCATGAGCCAATCGAATCGCTGCACGCCGGAGAGCCAGTCGTTATCGAGCGATGGAAATGCGTTCTGATGGCGCACCTGCATGCCATTGCGCACAGGCGTGATGCACGAGCGAATGTTGGGAGTGCCATCGACGTTCACGAGGCAGTTCGGACACTTGCCCGACATGCAGAGCAAGCCGCGCGGGCGGTGATACTTGAAGCTGCGCGTGAAGATGCGGCGCCCGGCACGATAGAGCGCCGAGGCTACTGTGTCGCCGGCACGCGCCTCAACGGGCTTGCCGTCAAATTCGAAAGTAAACTTCCCGGAGCCGTCCGCCATTATTGTGGGAAAAACGCTTCCAAGACTTCGTTGGTGGTGGTGTTGCGCCGCGCCTGCAACCATTGGCGGCAGCCGGAGCGATGGTACCACCACTCCTTCTGGACGCCGGATTCATTGGCTTTGGTGTACGTGTACTCCATCCACTCTTCGGCTGGAGCTTCGGCCTCAGGCCGCTGCTTCACCTCGCCGCCGAACCGGAATTCGTAAACGCTGCGATTGCCGCAATGCGGGCACGGGATCAGGAACGACACGCCATCACCTCCCGAAGACCTTTCGCGTGCCGGCCAGCGGAATGCCGCAGATCATCGACGCCTCCATCGAGAGCGCGGCCATGTCTTCCGGCTCCAGATGGTGGATGTCCGACTTGCCGCAAGCGCGCGCCAGCATCTGAATTTCGAGCGTCATGGCGCGCAGCAGATTGGCAACGCGCTCGGCGCCCTCGTCAATATCGAGGCGCTTCATCAGCTCCGGATCCTGTGTCGTGATGCCGACGGGACATCGCCCTGTGTGGCAGTGATGGCAGTGATGCGGCTCCGCGCCGAGCGCGTGATAATCCTCGATGTAGAGTGGGCGATTGCAGTTGAGGCCAATCAGCGCGGCGGTGCCGATGTAGACCGCATCCGCGCCGAGCGCGATGGCTTTGGCCGCATCCACACCGTCGCGGAGGCCACCCGCGATGATCAACTGCACCTCACCATAGAGGCCGATGTCTTCGAGCGCCGCGCGCGCTTCGCACACCGCGGCGAGAGTCGGAATGCCGGTGTGCTCCTGCAAAATCGCAGGCGATGCACCGGTGCCGCCTTCCATGCCATCGACGACGATCACGTCCGCACCCGCTTTGGCCGCGAGCTTCACATCGTCAAAGACGCGGCTCGCGCCCATCTTAATAAAGATGGGAACCTGCCAATCGGTGGCTTCGCGCAGCTCTTCGACCTTGATGATCATGTCATCGGGGCCGAGAAAATCAGGATGCCGCGCGGGACTGCGCTGATCGACGCCGATGGGCAAGTCGCGCTGCTTGGCGATGACATCGGAAACTTTCGATCCCAGCAGCAGGCCGCCAGTGCCCGGTTTCGCGCCCTGACCGATGGTCAGTTCAATGGCGTCAGCCATGCGCATGTGATGAATGTTGATTCCGTAACGCGAGGGCAAAACCTCGTAGATGAGCGTGCGGCTGTTCTCACGCTCGGCCATCAACATGCCGCCATCGCCGGTGGTGTTCGAGGAACCGACGGTGCGTGCGCCGCGTGCCAGCGCGACCTTGGCGTTGTACGAAAGCGCGCCCCAGCTCATGCCGGTGATCATGACGGGGATGTCGAGCTCGATCGGCTTCTTCGCGAAGCGCGTTCCCAGCACGGTCTTGGTGGAGCACTTTTCGCGATAGCCTTCGAGCGGGATGCGCGTCAGCGAGCAGGGCAGAAAAGTGAGGTCGTCGAAAGTGGCCCAGCGGCGTTCGCGCAGCGTGCCCCAGCCACGAATGCGATAGAGACCCGATGCGGCCTTCGTCTGGATGTCATCGATGACGGCGGGCTGGAAGGTTCCGCTCTGTTGCAGGACGTGATTTTCCGACATACGTTAGAGCGCCTCCTGCCAGACTTTCCACTCGCGCTTGTCGAAGTTCCAGAGCTTGCGGCCGGCCACTACTTTCTTGAAGTCCCTGCCGCGCCGTTGGGAACCGGGCACGTGATGCGCCAGCGTGAAGTCAAGCCATGTGACGTCGTCGCACGAAGGCTGCTCGATGACGGCATCCGTACCCAGGCCTGCGATCTCACCTCCGACGAAGCAGACGGTTTCGTACATCGAGTCGGCGAAGGCGTCGCCGGCATCGCCGCAGACCACGAGCCGGCCCTTCTGCCCCATGAAACCCGCCATGTAGCCGCAGTTGCCAGCCACGAGAACTGTTCCGCCCTTGATGGAAACGCCGAGGCGCGCAGCGGCGTCCCCGTGAATCACGACGGTTCCGCCGCGAATCGCGGCCGCAGCGCCATTGCCAACGCTGCCGCGCACGACGACTTCACCATTCATCATGGACTCGGCCAAGCCCCAGCCCGCGCTTTCGTCGATCTCAATGCGCGGCCCGTCGATCAAGCCGCCGCAGAAATAGCCGACGCTGCCTGCAATGTGAATAGTGACGGAATCGAGGATTCCAACAGCGATGTTGTGCCGCGCGCCTGGGTCCTTGACCACGATCTCCCGCGCACCTTCGGCGACGGCGCGGTGGATCTCGGCATTGATCTCGCGCGTGGCGCGGCCGGCGCAGGTTATCTCTGCCATACCCGCACTTCCCTGACTTGCGCCTCGCGAACGGAGTACTTGCCCGGGATCGCAGAGCGAATGGCGATCTCTTCGGTGGCGACGGCGACGAACTGATCCGTCTCCGTCATGACGAGGGGCTTGAGCGCGAATGGGTCCTTCACGAAGCCGAATTCGCGATCGGTGGCCACCAGGCAACTGTAGGAGCCGTCGAGTTCGCGCAACATACGATGGAGCGCATCCGTCAGACTGCCGGCTTTCTGCACTTGCTCAGCCAAGTAGATGGCGACGATTTCGGAATCGTTCTCCGTATAGAAGCGGACGCCGCGCTGCTCATAGCGGCGGCGAAGCTGGTGGTAATTGGTGATGTGGCCGTTATGGACGATGGCGAGGTCAGGGAAACCGTGGCTCCAGAACGGCTGCGAGTGGCTGAGATCGACGCGCGACTCGGTGGACAAGCGCGTGTGGCCGAGGCCGTGCGTCCCCTTGCAACGCGAGATACCGTATGTCTTTTCCAGGTTATCAGGCGAGCCGGTTTGCTTGACGATCTCGAGGCGATGGCCGATGCTCACGACCTCGAAGTCTTGGTCGAGCGCCTCGATCGCGGTGCTGAGGCGCTTGAGATCGGTTGAGCCGCTCACCGCAAAGCGAGCGTAGGAAGCGGTGGCGGAGAAATCGCGCACTTCGGTGAAATGAGCAGCCAGTTCGGCCGCTTTCGATTCGACGTTGCCGGATTCGCCGAGCTTGACGCGTACGACGAAACGGCCGTCATCCGGAGCGCCGAACAGGGCGACGCCGGCGGAATCGGGACCACGACAGCCCAAGGCCCGCAGCATACCCAGGATGGTCCGGCCGATTTCGGCTTGAGTACCGCCTTCTTTCGCAAAGAAACCGACGATGCCGCACATGTCAGGATACTCGCAGTATACTATCAGTATCCAGGCAACGAGGCAAGCGACAAAACCATTCTTGACGACGATGGCAGATTCCCCGGCGAATGGCGAAGTATCAGGCGAAGTAGAGCGCGTGTACCAGTGCTTGCGCGAGTGGCTGGTGTCCGCACAACTGCCGCCGGGCGAGTTTCTCTCGGAAGCTGTTCTGGCGCAGAAGTGCGAGACCAGCCGCACGCCGGTGCGGGAAGCGTGCAGCCGGCTGGCGCAGGACAAGTGGCTCTCGCTGATCCCGCGTAAAGGCTATCTGGTCAAGCCGATCTCGGTGCGCGATATTGTGGAGCTCTACGAGTTTCGCAAAGTGCTCGAGTGCTTCGCCGCGGAGAAGGTGGCGCAGACGGCGACGGCAGAACAAGCCGCTCAACTCAAAGCGATTGTTGCGGTAGAGAGCAAGAGCCGCGCGAATATCCAGCAGATTCTGGTAGCGAACGAAGCGTTTCATCTGCGCCTAGCTGAGGTGGCGGGGAACCAGCGCGTCGTCGATCAACTTCGTTTGGCGCTCGGCTACGTGCGGCGTTTGGACACGCTTTGCACGCAGACCGTTCCTGGCTGGATCGGCCACAAGGAAATCATGCGCGCCATTGAAGCGCGGCGGCCCAGCGAGGCGCGCAAAGCCATTGCGGCGCACATTGAGTCGTCGCGGGACAAGATGATCCGGCTCTTCAGCAGCTAGCCCACCAGTCTGCACTCCTCCCGCGGAGTATATTGTAAGGTCCACTCGCGTGGCGGAAGGGGCGGGATGATAACAAAGAATTCAGTATTACTAGTGGTCGCGGCAGCTAGCGCGGCGCTGTTGCATGCGCAGGCCGGTAGTGGTCTGCCGGCCTATCTCGACTCGAAGCGGCCGGTGGAGGAGCGAATCGACGACCTGATGAGCCGCATGACACTCAAGGAAAAAGTCGGGCAGCTCAATTTGCCTTGTGTTTATGTGGATGAGCTGGGGAAGGATATCCCTTCGAAGTTGGAAGCGTGCCGAAAATTCGCCGCCGGAACCTACACGCAGGAAATTGGACCTGGGTGCGGCTTTTTCACGCTCGCGAATGAGATTCTGCACAAAGGCACGCGCCAGCAAGCGGAGTACTTCAACGAGCTACAGAAGATCGCGCTCACTCAAACACGCCTGAAAATACCTCTTCTGGAGGACGAAGAGGGAACGCACGGCGGCATGTTTCCCGGCGCGACGATCTTCCCGGAGGGCTTGGCCATCGGCAGTTCGTTCGATCTCGACCTGGTGAGATCCATTTACGCTGCTGCCGCGGCGGAATCGAGATCCGTTGGCATCCACATGCTTTCCACTCTCGTGCTGGAGCTGGATCGTGATCCGCGGATGGGCAGAAACGAAGAGGCCTATACGGAGGACCCTTACCTCTATTCGCGCATTGCGGAAAATATTGTCCGTAGCACGCAGGGGTACGACATCGCGGCGCCGGACAAAGTGATCGCCGTGCTGACGGATTTCCCAACGCAAAGCGAGCCCGCAAGCGGTCTGGAGCGTGGCGCCATCGAGTTATCGGAACGTTCATTGCGTGAGAACTTTCTGCCGCCTTGGATCGCGGCAATCACCAAGGCGGGTGGTCTGGGTGTGATGGCTGGATACCCTGAAGTGGAGGACGTGCCCGCGCACGCTTCCAAGAAGTGGATGAACGATGTCCTGCGGCAGGAGATCGGCTTCCAAGGGATCGTGGAGAGCGAAGGCGGCGGCTTCGGCACGTTGATTTACGAAGACATTGTTCGAACCCAAAAGGAAGCGGGCGCCATGGCATTAGAGGCGGGTGTCGATCTGAACATCACGTATGAACCTGCCTATATGGGCCCGCTGATCGAGAACGTGGAGGAAGGGCGCGTGCCCATCGCGTTGGTGGATCGCGCGGTGCGAAGGGTTTTGGAGCAGAAGTTCCGGCTGGGGCTTTTCGAGAATCCTTACGTGGATGTGGAGCACGCCCTGCGCACGGTTCACTCGCAGGCGTATCAGGATCTGGCTCTACGGGCCGGCCGCGAAGGCATCGTGCTGCTGAAGAATGAACGAAACGTTCTGCCGTTGAAGAAGAACTTGAAATCGATTGCGGTGATTGGTCCGGACGCGGATAACCTCATGAACCAGCTCGGGGACTATTCGCCGAAGAAGGTGCTGCAACAGGTCATCAGTATTACAGAGGGGATCAAGAGCAAAGCTGGCCGGGACACCAAGGTTATTGCGGTGAAAGGCTGTGGAGTATTGGGCAACGACAAGAGCGGCTTCGCCGAAGCGACGCGCGCAGCGAAGAACGCGGACGTGGCAATTGTGGTGGTGGGAGAAAACCAGGGCCAGAATGACGTGGACGAGAAGGTGGACCCTCCCACAGACGGAGAAGGCCACGACGTGGCCAGCCTGGACCTCAGCGGTGTGCAGGAAGACCTGGTGCGGGCGGTTTACGAAACCGGAACGCCCACGATCGTCGTGCTGGTGAACGGCAGGCCGCTCTCCACACGCTGGACGGCCGAGCACGTGCCGGCGATCGTAGAGGCGTGGCGGCCCGGCGAGCGCGGCGACGCGGTTGCCGACGTTTTATTCGGCGACTACAACCCCAGCGGCCGGCTGGCGATTACGATTCCCCGCCATGTAGGCCAGTTGCCGGCTTACTACAACTACAAGCCCGCCAAGCGCTACTGGATGCGGGATGAGAAGCGCGGTTATGCCGATATGCCCGCAACACCTCTTTACGCGTTTGGTCATGGCTTGAGCTACACGACGTATGAGTACAGCAACCTTCGCATTGAGCCTGCGCAGATTCACCCGGAAGGCGTGACACGCGTCAGTGTGGATGTGAAAAACGCGGGCGACAACGTGGGCGTGGAAACTGTGCAGCTTTACATTCACGAGACAGCGGGTCCAGTTGCAACGCCCGTAAAACAACTGCGCGGGTTCGAGCGCGTGGAACTGAAACCGGGCGAGACGAAGAACGTCACGCTGACCCTGGCGCCTGAAGATCTGCAATTGCTCGACCGCGACATGCACTGGCGCGTGGTTCCGGGCGACTTCGAGATCATGGTCGGGAAGTCGTCAGACGACTTGCCGCTCCAGGGAGTGCTAAAAGTTACCCCGTAACGGTTTCGGCGCGGGCGCGGTGCGTTTCTGGACCATACTCAGACCGGAGAGAGTGACGGGATTCTCGCCGGATGCTGAGTGTGCACGGACTTCGCGCATCGCGATCCCAAGCCGGGGATTGATCCATTCAAACGCGAAATCCGCCTTGCCGCCCGCGCGCGCATGGACCTGCGCTTCATACGCTACGCTTTTGGGCGCCGGACTCCCCAGCCAATCCTCTTCCAGGATGTTCACGCCGTAGCGGAGAGGGATGTTTTCGATGAAACCGTCCACGTATTCCACTTCATACCAACCCACCAACTCCGCGGAACTGGCGAAATTCCAGGTGGCCGTATACGCGGGCACGTTCCGAGCGCGCTTTCGGCACGAGTTGTGGAAGATCAGGCTGCTCGCGTCCGCGCCTATTTGGAAGGTCTGACCGGAGCCCGCCTGAACCTGTACGGCCGGGTTATCGCGGCTTGGCAGCGGTTCCGCGCTCAGCCTGCTCCGAACGTCTGGCAACATCTCCTGAACCATAGCGTAGAGGCGGTTCAGATCAGGACGATCGGTAGACCAGACCAGGTTGGCGCTGCCCAGGACGTCGAACATGATGTCCTTGCCAATATTTAGTTCGGTAGTGGCGGCCCAGGAGGACGGCACCGCGCCGATCACGCCCCGCGTTGCCACACGACGATCGAAATCCGCCATGTGCGGCTCGAAGTTGGCGAAAACCTGGCGGAATCCCCACGCGGATAGGTCTGCTTCGTTCTTTGGGCCGACGCCGGATTCAGGCGTTTCTTCGTCCGGGTGGTCGTCCCAAAACCAGTTGAAGATCAGGATGTCTTTCGGAATGAGTTTCTCGACTTGCTCGGCGGAGAGACCGCCAGGCATGTCGTAGGGCTGGCCGCCTCGGTTTTCGTTGTGGCTCGTCTTCTTGCCGCGCAGTGCCTCAATCAGATGGTCGCCATACATCGCGGTGGCAACGCCTTTGGAATGCAGATGGGAGTAAATGCGATTCACGTCGGCCGCGTAGAGCGCCGTCGGATCCTTGCCCTTGCAGCGCGGGCAGACGCCAAGCGGCATGCGCCATTCATCGTGGCCGATGTGGATCATGGCCGGTTTCATGACATCGATGTATTCGTCCAACACGTCGAACAGCAGGCCGTACACTTTCGGCTCCGACGGGCAGTAGGTGTCGGGCCATTCCGCGTCCTGGATTTCCGCCAACTCTCGATGGCGCGTCAGCAGGTAATAGCTGTGAGTGAGAGATGGAATCTCCGGGATGACCTCGATGTGCAACTCGCGGGCGTATTCGACCAGATCGGCCACTTCTTGCTTCTCGAGCACCTCACCATCGGCCGTGTCGGCATTGGCAGAATCTTGAAACTGGAATCCGGGACCGGGGGACCGCTCGCGGCGGGTGTATGTCATGTCTCTGGCAAACTCGATCCAGCCCGCGTTCAGTTCCGGGTGACGATCGAAGCGCATGGCGGCATTCACTTCCAGAACCAGTTTGTTGAGTTTGTAGAGCGCCATCACGTCACGGAGAAAGCGCTTGAAATATTCAATATTCTGGTGCCCGGGCAGATACAGCTTGACCCCGCGAAAAGGCAGTAAAGGCCAGTCGCGAACGGTGGCGGCGTGCAGAAAGACGCCACTCCCAGAGCGCTCGATCAGTTGCCGCAGCGATTGCAGACCGTAGAAAGCACCGGCATCGTCCGCTCCGGCGACGACCGCAACTCGATCAGTGCCATCGAGAAGGTAGCCTTCCCGTTCCGCGGGAGGCTGAACATGGCTCGCGACGTATTGCCGCACTAGAGGATTCGCCGCAGACCCGAGGAGAATGAAGGAACCGCCGGCTGGAAGAGAGGACACGGTCTTCACGTGAAGCGCGATGCCGTAGCGATCGCTCAACTCGGCGGTAAGAAATTGGGCAAGAAAGCGGTCGCCGGGCGAGGGCTGGACAGGCAGAAGGATGGGCACACTGTCATCCAACTTCAGCCGCGGCGGAGAAAACTCCATGTGCCGAGGTTTAGGAAATACGACGGGATCGGCAGCTTCCAGACCAGTCGCGCCAAGCGCGCAGATCAGAAACGTGAGAACGAGACAATTGCTCATACGGGCGGTGCCACTTGCATGGCCGGCTAAAGTCAGGCACCAGCGTCGACGTTTTTCTCAGGTGCGGCTTCGGATTCGGCTGCTCCGAACATACTCAGCAGGTGAGAAATAACGCCAAGCCCAAATGCCACGCCACTGTAAAAGTGGAATAACAGGTGGACCGGAAGCGAACTTAAGACGAACCAGACTCGCCGCCGCGCCGCCAGAAAAATGAAAAAGGGCAGATTCAGCGTCAGGACCGCGAGCAGGCAGGCGATCGCCGTTTTACCGCTGCCGCACCCTAGCGCGGCAACAGCTAAAAACGACATGACCACGCTGAGCCGCTGGCTCCAACGCACGTTCAGATCATTCGGCATCCGGCCGTCGCGAAGGATCAGACGGGTCCATGGGATGCCACGGTCGAAAATATCCGTCTTGATCATACTGGCCAGGGTCCAGCATTTCAGGTGCTTCACCTGGATCGCGGGGTCGAGCAAAATACGGCCGCCGGCTGCCTTCAGGCGTGAGCCGAATTCGATATCCTCGATGGCCGGCCGCCCGTAGCGCTCATCGAGGCCGCCATAGCGCAGGAAAACCTGTTTGCGAACGGCCCCGCAGCCCGACCAGAAAGAACCGGCGTCCCTGTGCCCGGCCCTGTGCGTAAAACAATGCAGCAGGTTTCTGTACTGAGAAATGAAAGGCGGCGCCGCCGGCGAATCGTCATAGGCGCCGATTACCGCGTCGAGCAGCGGGTCCCGCTGAAAGTGCTCTACGATGCGCTGGATGGCATCGGAATGTATGCAGACATCGGCATCCAGAAACAGGATCAGGTCTCCCTGCGTGAGGCGCGCTCCGACATTGCGCGCATGGGCGGGACCTTGCTGCTCGCGTAGCACAACCACGCGGGCACCGTGCCGCTCGGCAACTGCCGCCGAGTCATCGGTGGAACCATCTTGGACGACGACACACTCAGCCGGCCGCAACAAAGACTGTTCCAGTGCCGTCAGACACCGATCCAGCATGTCAGCTGAATTGTGAGCCGCGATGACTACAGCGAGTCCCGGTTCAATGTTCACGAGTAAGTAGATGTTAACACGAGACCAGCCGGTCTGTTATCCCGAAAATGCCTTGGCGTCCCCTGTAACCGCTGCCGCAATACCGGCGTCCAGAAATGGATGGGGTTGGGATCGCGGCGTAACAGGCGCACATGGGGACTTACCCCCCTGATGGTTTGCTCGATTCTCTTCGCCGCCCCGGCATGGTCGGACGGCGACCATAGCAAGAAGGACGGCACGGCCGAGGCCGAAGAACAGGTCTATGCGCTGAACGACGACATCGTTCCCCCACGGTTAGTCCGGCAGGTGAATCCACAATATTCTCCCGGCTCTCACGGCATCAAGGTGGAAGGCTCGGTAATCGTCGAAACCGTCGTCAGCTCTCAGGGTACGCCCAGAAATGTGCACGTAGTGAAAAGTCTCCATAAAGATGTGGACGGGGCCGCGGTGGACGCCGTCAAGCAATGGGTATTCGCGCCGGGGAAGAAAAATGGTAAACCGGTCGCAGTCCGCCTACAGATCGAGATACACTTTCACTCGATGTAGGCTTATTGATCAATTGGCATCCGAACAGGCATAAGATATCAGGGGAGGTTTTCGTGGCGTACGATTTCACCAGACGGCATTTCTTTTTCGGCTCGTTGCTTGCCGGTGCGGTTCCTGCGGCGGGATTCGGAAGCATCCCTTCCCTGCGAACGCTGGGCTATAAATCGCCCAACGAGATACTGAACATCGCTTCGATCGGCGCGGGGGGCAAGGCCTCCAGTGATATCGACGGCTGCGCCACGGAGAACATCGTTGCGCTCTGCGACGTGGATGAGAAGCAAGCCGCGCGCAAATTCGCAGCGTATGACAAGGTCCCCAAGTACAAAGACTTCCGCAAGATGCTCGACGAGCAGGGGAACACGATCGACGCCGTCATCGTGGCTATTCCCGATTTCATGCACGCTACCGCCGCCGTCTGGTGCATGGAGCGCGGCAAGCACGTGTACGTGCAGAAACCGCTCACCCGCACCGTTTGGGAAGCGCGCCAGCTAATGGAAGCGGCCAACAAATACAAGGTTGCTACGCAGATGGGCAATCAGGGCTACTCGAACGAGGGGACGCGGCAAACCGCTGAGATCATCTGGGCGGGCGAAATCGGAAAGGTGACCGAAGTGCACGCCTGGACCGATCGCCCCATCTGGCCTCAAGGCCTCACCACGATTCCCGCCCCGGAGGAGGTTCCTAGTACGTTGGACTGGGATCTCTGGCTCGGCATCGCGGAGAAGCGGCCGTACACTTCCGGCGGGCCGGACTACAAGTCACCGCTCGGCGGGCACTTCTATCAGCCGGGAAATTGGCGCGGCTTTTACGATTTCGGTTGCGGCGCGCTGGGCGATATGGCCTGCCACATCCTGGGCGCTCCCAATCTCGCCTTGCAGCTTGGCGCTCCAACGAGCGTCGAATGCATCCAAAAAGAAGGGCCGAGCGACTTCATGTTCCCGACAAAGTCGGTAATCCGCTACGATTTCCCTGCCCGCGGCTCCATGCCGCCCGTAAAACTGTTCTGGTATGACGGGTTGAAGGAAACGCCCAAGATTGCCGGCGTCCCCGAAGGAGAGCTGCTGGGTGATCTGCCGCGCAAGCCTTTCGCTCGCCCGCCGCAGGAGAGCGGTCAAGCTGCATCGGGACCGCCGCATCTCCGGCCGTTCACCGGATTCATCGGGCGCGTATTTGACTGGGAGACCTTCGAGAAGACGAAGGGCGATCCCGACGCCCACGTGCCGCCTCCGGATGGCAGCCTGTTTATTGGCGACAAAGGCATGCTCACCACCGGCACCTATGGCGAGCAAACACGGCTCATTCCGGTTGAACAGATGAAGGATTACCAGTTCCCGCAGCCCGTGCTCACCCGCTCGCCCGGCCACTATCGTGATTGGATCCGCGCCTGCAAGGGAGGCGACCCCGCATGTTCCAATTTCAATGTTGCGGCTCCGTTCGTGGAATGGATGCTGCTGGGGGTAATCGCACTGCGGGTGAATGGAAAACTCGAGTGGGACGCGCGGAAGGGGCAGTTCACGAACAACCCGGAAGCCAACAAGTACCTCAAACCAACGTTTCGCAAGGGCTGGTCGCTAACGTAGCCGGCGGCCGGGCGAAAGTGCAGACGCCTTCACGGCGCGGAAAGGAATCGCAGAATCTCGCGCATGACGCGGTCGCCCTGATCCGTTTGGAAAAGGAACTGCGCGTGCGCGGAGCCGTCAAGGACGATCAAGTTTTTCGGCTCTGGGGCCTTCTCGTACTGCGCTCGAATTCCGGGCAGCCGCGGTCCATCTCCACTGACGTCGTCGCGGGCCACAATGAACAGTGTACGTGCCTTGAGTTTTTCAGCCGGGCCGTTCGGCGACGCGCCCAGCAGCACCACGCGATCGATCTCGCCTGGCTCAGACGCGATCGATGCATCGGCACCGGCGCCGCCTCCCATGCTTCCTCCTACCACTGATACCGTCTTTGCACCGTTCTTTCGCAAATAGCGGACCGCGGCCAATACGTCGAGGTGGAGCGGGGCACTCAGAGGGTCGGCCTGGCCTGGGCCTCGCGACTGGCCGTAGCCGCGGAAGTCGATGGCTAGCGCGCGAAATCCCGCCGCTGCCAGCGCCCGCGCTTGCTTCTCCCAACTCTCCTTGTTGAAACGGCCGCCGTGCGCCAACACAACGCCGCGGTCACCTTTTCCATACAAGTCGGCATAGATGAGTCCACCGTCTTGCGTCGGAAAGGAAACATGCTCCTGCGCCGCGGCAAGGCCGGCGAGCGCTACAAACATGAGGATTGCGCGAAAGTTGTGCATAAGGTTAAGCTCCACTACTGCTTGCCCCCTCGATCCACGCCACCGCCTTAGTGGCCAGCCGGTCCAGCGCGGTCACCGATAACTCCAGGTGCTCTTCGAGTGTGTTCTCAATCTTGTTGTGGCTGATGCCCTGAAGCGATTGCACGAACATCATTACCGAGGGGATGCCTGCACGCGCCGCTTCGGCTGCATCATGCAAAGGCCCCGAAGGCAGGCGGTGGCTGCGGCCGGCCGTTTCTTCGACCGCCTGCTCGCAGAGATCGAGCAGCACGGGGTGGAACGGCACCGGTTCGATGCTGAAGATGCGCGACCAGTTCACCGTGCACTTCTCTTCGAGGGCGAACCGTTCGCTCGCTTCGCGCGCCTCGCGGAATATCTGCGCGAGCACGTCCGCATCGAGATCGCGTTGATCGAGCGCCGCTTCGCACCGCCCCACTACGGCGGTCGCGATGCCTGGAAATGTCTTCACGCTGCCGATCGTCGATACCGCGTCCCGATGCTTGCCGGCAATGGCGCGAATTTCCAAGGCTAGTTTCGCGGCCGCCGCCAGCGCATCGCGCCGCACTTTCATCGGCGTCGAACCCGCGTGCGCCTCCTGTCCAAAAAACGTCACCCAATGGCGCTCAATACCCTTGGTGCCAAGCACCACGCCGAGCGGCAGCCCCAAGCGCTCGAGCACGGGACCCTGCTCGATATGCAGTTCCAGGTACGCGGCCGCGTTCCGCTGCTCCCGTTCCGCTTCGGGGAACCGGTCGATCTCCACGCCGCACCGCCGGAGAGCATCTTCGAGATGAATACCGTCCCTGTCGGTGCGCACGCGGTCCGCCGCGATGCTGTGCGTCCCCGCAAAGGCTGAAGAACCAAGTACGCTTCTGCCGAAGCGCGCGCCCTCCTCGTCCGCCCAGTCGACAACTCGAATGGTGACCGGCGGCCGCCCCGCGTACTCGTCCGAAAAACGGCGCAGAACTTCGAGCGCGGCCATCTCATCCAGGCAGCCATCCAGCCACCCGCCGTTGGGCACCGAATCCAGGTGCCCGCCAAGTAGCAGTGCCTTTTCCGATTCGCCGCGCAGCGTCACCCAACCGTTGCCCGCGGCGTCGTGGTGATGCTCCACGGGCAAACCGGCCAGCTTCCCGCGAAACCACTCGCGTGCCTTCAACCACTTATCGGTCCACGCGACGCGTTGCGCCCCGTTTTCGTCCTCGGTGAGTTCCCGAAGTTCTTTTAGCTCGGCCACCGTTCGTTTGGGATTCAGGCTCATGGCTTTTTCTGGGTCCTTAAAAGTGCGTCAGTAAGATTTGGCTGCCCAGCCAGCCGCTGTGTGATTCCGTTCCTGCCAGTTGCCCATTATGCCATCCGAGTGGAATTTGCCGGTTTTCGAGCCGCCGAAGAAAAAGACGTCCTTGTGCAAAGCTGATTCTCCACGCTTGGCATTGGATGCCGTGGGAGCAATAATCGAACTGCGGCGGCATTCGTATGGCGCAAGCGCAGACCGTGGAACTGAAGCCGGACACGCTGCTGGCTTATGCGGAACACATTGGCCAAGCTGAACGCGCGATGGAGCAGACCCTCCACGGAGATCAATTTCTGTGGTCAGACGGCAATCCGGAACGAGCGGAGCAAGTCCGCAAAGGACTGACTATCGCGCAACTTTGGTCCGATAAGCGGCCCATCAAAGTACCGGATGGCCTGATCCATGATTGGATCGGAGCCACGCGTATTCCCGGTACAACGATGGCAAAGACCCTGGCACTCGTCCAAGACTACGACAACCACAAGAACATCTATGAGCCGCAGGTCATCGACTCGAAGTTAATCCGGCGCCACGGCGACAATTTCCAAATCTTCCTGCGGCTTCTGAAAAAGAAAATCATTACCGTGATACTCGACACCTATCATGATGCCCACTATTTTTCGGTGGATTCCACGCGCTGGTGTTGCCGTTCCTACACAACGCAGATTTCCGAAGTGGAAGATGCCGGGAAACCGGCTGAGAGAGTACAACCGCCCGATACGGGTTACGGTTTCTTGTGGCGGTTGAATTCCTACTGGCGATTCCTGGAGCGAGACGGCTGCGTTTATGTCGAATGCCGGGCGATTTCGCTGACGCGAGATGTGCCGAAGGGATTGGGATGGATTATTGAACCGATCATCGAGAAGCTACCCAAGGAGTCGCTGGTGGCCACACTCGATGCAACGCGGCGCGGACTATCGGCGGATGCGCGTGGACGGAATTCGGCACGCACGCCACTTGGATAGAATTCTCGATACGATGGCCGTGACCGAAACGACTGCGGAACAGAAGTACGCCGATCGGCTGAGCAAGGGCCCGAAAAAGGTCCAATAAACCCGAATACGAGCCGAATTTGGCCTGACGGCAGACTAAGCGCTATCCAGAAGCCAATAAATAGATCTCAAAAGAGTTTGTCATTTTTGCACCCGAAAAGCTGCATTATTGTTCTTGCACTCAGCACGAAGCGGCTATATATTCTGTCTGCAAGGGTGCCGGAGCGGTGTGCGGATTTCGCTGGCCACTTTGGGCCCTGGGGCGTAACGGGTAACTTGCAGGAGAATACGAAGACGCTGGCCGGCAAGGTCCTTGGCGGCTGGCACCTATCCGGCCTCACCACTTTCCAGACAGGCACACCGTTTAGCGTTATAGCAAGCAATGGCAGCAACATCCTGACGGGCGCCGGCGTAGGTAATGGCACGGCGGCCCAAGCCGCGTTCGCAGACTTGATCGGCAATCCGCACGCCGCGCCGCCTGTCACCAATGCAGCCAATATCATCGGCCCGCTGCTGTTCAATCCGGAAGCATTTGCGGCTCCTACCGGACTCACGTTCGGTGATGCCGGGCGCAACATCATGAACAACCCGTCACGAACGAACTTCGATATGGGTCTGTTCAAGAACTTCTTCCTCACGGAGAAGGCGAACTTCGAATTCCGCGCCGAAGTGTTCAACCACACGCAATGGAGCGGAATGAACAACACGATCAGTTGCTACGGCGGGTCCAACAACTCGGCCGGCGATGCGAGTTGCCTCGACCAGAGCTTCCTGCACCCGAACGGGGCGCATAACCCGCGCATTCTGCAACTGGGAATGAAGTTCATCTTCTGACCCCGGTTCGAACTGAACCCAACACGGCGGGACGCTCGGATGAGCGATCCCGCCGTTTTTCGTTATGGATACACTAAAACGGTGCGAGGCAACGCGGGCATCTGTGCAGCCATCCTGATCCTAGCCGCCGTTCCGGTGGTTGGCGCCGCCACGCAGCCGGCGGATGCGCGGCAGGTGTTCGAGCAGGGGCAGCAGGCATTGAACAAAGATGACCTCTCCGCGGCCGAGAAGGCCTTCCGCCAAGTGCTGGCGGGTGACCCGAATAACGTGGGGGCGCACGGCAATCTGGCTGTGGTCCACATGCGGCGCCGCGAGTGGAAGCGAGCGTTGGGGGAACTGCGGATTGCCGAGCGGCTGGCGCCGGGGATGACCGGCATCCGGCTGAACATTGGGCTGGCTTACTACAGGCAGTCGGATTTTCAGCACGCGATCGCGCCCTTTGAATCAGTTCTGCACGATCAGCCCGGCTCTAAACAGGCGCGCTACCTGCTGGGCCTGTGCTATTTCTTCACCGATCGTTTCGCGGAAGCTGCCCAAACGCTCGAGCCCCTGTGGCTGGAGCAATCGGGCAATCTCAGCTACCTCTATGTGGTGGCCATCGCGGCGGGCAAAGCAGGAAGACTGGAGCTTGATCAGAAAGCGACAGCGCGGCTGATGGAAGTAGGAAAGGATACCGCCGAATTACACCTGTTTCTGGGCAAAGCTCACGTAGCGCATGCCGAGGACGACCAAGCCATGGACGAATTTGAGCAGGCCGCGCGGATCAACCCGAAGGCCCTGTTCGTGCATTACTATATGGGAACCGTGTACAGGCGGCGCAACGACCTCGAGCAGGCCAAGCAGGAGTTTCTGAAAGATGTGGCGATCGAGCCGGAAGTGGCTTACAACTACGACCAGCTTGGCATCGTGTGCTTTGCCCTGAACGAGGTTCCCGAAGCCGAGCGCTACTTCAAGAAGGCGTTAAGCCTGGATGCGGGGCTGGGCACCTCCAGCTTCGGGCTGGCGAAAATCTATAAGGAGCAAGGCAAGTACACGGAGGCACTGAGCGCGCTCGGCGCAGCGGTTGCGATTGACCCGCAGAGCGCCAGCGTGCACTACCTTCGCGGGCAGGTGCTGTACGCGATGGGCCGCCACACCGAAGCCCGGCCGGAATTCGATGAAGCCCGGCGGCTGCAACAAGCGACGCGTGATGAGCTGGAGCGCAAGGTCAGCGGCCAGCGCGTCTCCGACCCGCAACTGACGCGCGAGAACCCGTAAATACGAGTACTTACTCGTAGCGCAAGGCCGCGATGGGATCGAGCCGTGCCGCTTTCAACGCCGGCCACAGGCCGAAGAACAGGCCGATGCTGGTGGCGACGGTGAACCCGGCGATGACGGACCACAGCGGGACCGTGGAAGGCAAGCTCGGAACGAACGTGCGGATAGCCAAGCTGAGCAGCCAGCCCACCAGGATGCCGATGAGGCCGCCCGACGCCGTGAGCGTCATAGCTTCGAACAGAAACTGCCAGACGATGTCACTGCGCCGCGCGCCGATGGCCTTGCGCACGCCGATTTCCCGCGTGCGTTCGGTGACGGACACCAGCATGATGTTCATCACCCCGATGCCGCCCACTAGCAAGCCAATGGAGGAAATCACCACCATGACCAGCGCCACGGTGCTGATGACCTGGCGAAACTGGGTGATGACGGAATCGGCGCTCGAAATCCCGAAGTTATCCGGGTCCTTGGGTTTTACGTGGCGGCGGCGGCGGAGCAGCTCCGTGACCTCGTCTTTGGCCTGATCCATTCTTCCGGGCTGCACGAGCACCAAAATGAAGTTGTCCTTGGCCTCGGGGTACATCTTTTTATAAGTAGCGTACGGGATAAGGATGGCTTTGTCGTTCTGGTCGTCGCCCAAGAACGACTTGAATTTGGTGAGTGTGCCGATGATCTCCAACGTGTGGCCGTCAACCACGAAACTCTTGCCTACGGGGTCCTCACGCCCGAAGAACCTCTCGCGGACGCCGTTGCCGATTATAGCCACATCCCGGCGATGCACGTCCTCGGGTTCGGTGAAGAAGCGGCCTTCGTGGAGCGTGGCGTTGAGAAGCCTGAGATGATCGGCCGTAACGCCGACGAACAGAGCATCGCTCATGTCATGGCCTTTGTACCGGGCGGTGACGGGTGGCAAGCCGAACTCTCCCATGTCACGGAACAGCTCGACCGAAACGGTGTCTACTGAGCGGCACTGCTCCTTGATGGCCATCGCATCGTCGTAACTGAGGGGCTTGCGCAGCCGCTCCTCGGGCGTCAACCTATGCGCCACGCCGAGCTGGAGCTTGTACACCCACAGGGTGCGGGTGCCGAACTGTTCAGCGACATCGACGAGTTGCTTGTCCAGCCCGGCGATGATGGAAGTGACTGCGATGACCGTGGTGGTTCCGATGAGGACTCCGAGGACTGTCAGGAAAGACCGGAATTTATGGGTGCGCAGAGTATCCAGCGCCAGCGCCAGGTTCTCCCGGACGTGATGACGATACGCTTGCATGGTTTAGTTTTCCGTCCTCAGCGCCTCGATCGGGTCCAGGCGCGCCGCCTTACTTGCCGGATAGATGCCGAAGAACAGGCCGACGGCGGTAGAAAGCGATAAGCCTACAACCACGGCACTGACAGGGACCGACGCAGTGAACACCATGTTGACCAGGCGGGCGATCAGCGTTGCAAGAAGAACGCCTGCCAACCCTCCCATGCCGGCCATGACGCCCGACTCAATGACGAACTGCCATAGGATGTCGCGCCGCCGCGCGCCCAGCGACTTGCGGATGCCGATCTCGTGCGTCCGCTCGGTTACACTGGCCAGCATGATGTTCATGATGACGATCCCACCCACCACCATGAAAACCGCGACCAGGCCAATTGTGACGGCGAAAATCGTGCCTGTCAGATTTTGCCAAGCACTCATCAACGTGTCGGAAGCGTTGATGCCGAACGTGTCATCCTCGGCGTAGGGGACGTGGCGGCGAGCCCGCATTAAGGTCCGGACTTCGTCTTCGAGCTCCAGCATGTGCGCTCCGTCCGGCGCCTTGATGAAGACGAACAGCTCCGGGCGATTGGTCCAGACCGTGCGATACGTCGTCAGCGGAACGAATGCGAAATTATCCTCGCTTTGGCCGAATGTGCTACCCACTCTTTCCGCTACACCGATAACCCGGAAAGGAAGACCAGCCAACAGAACTTCTTTGTCCAAGGGATCGACCATGGGAAACAGCTTGTCCACCAGATCCTGGCCGATGAAACAGACGCGGGCGTTGTGCTGGGAGTCGCTGTCATTGATGTACCGCCCATTCGCCACCTTTTCGCGGCCGATGTCGGCATGGCTGGGTGTCACTCCAAACAAGTTGATTTCTTCGATCAGATTCGTCTTGTAACGTGCCCGTGGGTTGGGTTGGAGCTGCGAAATAGCCGAGATGCTTTGGTACCCCTGGAGGTTGTCCGTGAGATACGCGTAGTCCTCCATGCGGATGGGCAAGTTGCGGCGGCGCGCCTTCAGGAACGCGTCGAACCCCTGCGCCCATTGGAACTGGTGCAGTACAAACGTGTTGGTACCCAGATTGGCGATGTGCTCGGCTATGTAAACGTTCATGCCGTTCACGATGGACATGACCACGATCAGGGTGGTGGTGGCAATCACTACGCCCAGCAGGGTGAGGAACGAGCGCAGCTTGTGGCTGGCGAGGGCTTCTATGGCAATTCCGAAGGCTTGGCGTGCGGTGACCCACGCCGTAATGCTCGTGCGCTCCTTGAGCGCTCGCTTTTCGATGAGCGCCTGAGCCTGACTTAAGACTGCCACGCGCTACCTCCGGCCTGCCCTTGTACCACCTAATATCTCATCCCCGCATAGGCTCTGCCAACTGACTTGGCGGCCATTCGGACACCGCGGTTTGGCCCACGCGCTACAATGGCAAAGTGAAAATCATCATCGACACAGCGGAGGGAAATCTTACCACTGTGGACGGCGAATCGGAGCAAACGTACGGCCTGTATTCGCGGGCGGCCTTCGAGGCCATCTCGCTCCAGTGGGTCCGGATAGGCTGGAGCCTGCGGTACTACCACAATTTCCAGTGGATGGGCCATCCCGTGCTCCAACTTCCGGAAGATTTGATTCGTTTGCAGGAGGCGGTTTACCGCATCCGCCCGGACGTGATTGTGGAGACAGGGGTTTTTCAGGGCGGCTCGCTGATGTTTCACGCCACGCTGTGCCAGGCCCTGGGGAAAGGCCGGGTGATCGGGATTGATAACCAGATCGGAGCGGATGTGCGCGAGGCCATCGGCGGGCACTGGCTCGCGCCGCGGATCTCACTAGTGGAAGGAGATTCAACATCGCGTGAAGTGGTGGGCGCCGTTGCGCGGATGATTCAGCCGGGCGAGACGGTGCTGGTAATCCTCGATTCCTGCCACACCAAGGAGCACGTCACGCGGGAGCTGGAGTGCTACTCGCGATTCGTGACGCGCGGCTCGTACATCATCGCGACTGACGGTATCATGCGCGACCTTACCGACGTTCCCGGCGGGCAGGTGGAATGGGTTTCCGACAATCCGCTCGCCGCCGCCAACGAATTCGCCGCACGGCATCCAGAGTTCCGCCAGCAGCAGCGCGACGGCATCAGCGCCAACGTAACCTACTGGCCAGGCGCGTGGCTGGAGAGGGTAGCCTGATGGCATCCACCGCGGAAGAAGTTCGCGAACGCGTCGCGGCGCTCGGCCCATGGTTCTACGAATTTGACTTGAGGGAAAATGGCCGCACTGTGTCGGTGCTGCCGCCGGAGGTACTTCCGATTCATCAGACGCGCCTCGAAATGGTCAATCGGGTAGTCGACGGATATTTCGGCGATCGTGTGCGCCAGATCCGGTGCATCGACGTCGGCTGTCACGAGGGTTACTACTCCGTGGCGATGGCGCGAAAAGGAATGCGCGAGGTTCGCGGGGTGGATGTGCGCGAGACGAATCTGGAAAAAGCGCGCCTAGTGGCGGACATTTACGATCTTCGTAATATTGCCTACCAGCAGAAGAACTGTGAAGATCTGCGTGTGGAGGAGGCCGGGCAATACGAACTCTGCCTGTTCCTTGGTCTCTTGTATCACCTGGAAAACCCGATGCTGTGTTTACGCAACATCAGCCGCATCACCAGTGAGCTGTGCGTCATCGAGACGCAGGTGGTGGACGAAGTCGAAGGCCATGCGGAGTGGGGCGGGCGTGAATGGACGCGCCCGTATCATGGCGTGCTGGCCCTGATCGACGAAGGAGCCGAATTCTATAACGACGTCGGCGAGACCGGCGCGTCGCCGCTGGCCACTTGCCCGTCACTAAACGCCCTGCATTTCATGCTCAAGCAAGCAGGATTCCGGCGGTCGGAAATCATACGGCCTCCGGCCGGCGCCTACGAGCAGCATCAGCGCGGCCAGCGAGTAGTCTGCGCTGCGTACAAGTGAGCACACGATGAGCGAAGCGCAAGTTGCAAACCCGGTGGCGGATCAATTTCTCGGCGCTGTGGAGGAATTTAATCGGCGGGCGCAGAGTCTCGGCTACAACGATATCGAGAACTACTACTGGTACCACACGATCGAACTCCCCGGCGGCCTGGTCACCCCGGGTTTGTACGATCTGCGGGAGGCTCTGCCGAACTTCGGTTTCCCTGCCGACATGCGGGGCATGAGCGCGCTCGATGTCGGCACCGCGACGGGCTACTTTGCCTTCGAGTTCGCCAGGCGTGGCGCGCGCGTGACCGCCGTCGATCTGCCTTCGCTCTACGCACTCGACCGGTTTCCAGGGCAGGACATCGAGCAGACGCTGGAAAAGATCGGAGAAATGATTGTCCCAAAGTCGCTGGGCCAAGTTCGCAGTTATGTCCGCAAGTACACCGCCGAGCAACTGTACTTCTACTTACTCGAAGGCCCGTTTGAATTTTGCCGCAAACTGCTAAACCTGCCGGTCGAGCGGTGCCTGTCAACCGTCTACGATCTCTCTGAAGCCAAGCTGGGCGGCAAGTTTGACCTAGTCTTTCTGGGCGACATTCTCGTGCATACTCTGAATCCGCTGGAAGCGTTGGCAGCGGTCGCGCCACTGGCCAGTGGCACGCTGATCGTTTCGCAGCTACTTCCCGATGAGGCAAATGAAAAACCGGCGATGCTTTATGTGGGCGGTGACAGTGCCGGCTCAGACGAAGTTTCCTGGTGGCTTCCCAACAAGACCTGCCTGGTTCAATTGCTCAAGAAGCTCGGGTTCCGCTCTGTAACCGAAATCGGGCGCAACAGGGGCGTGCTTCGGCCTTCGGGCTACGCGTATGATCGGGCGATTCTGCAAGCGGTGAGGTAGTTTGATGGCATCGATCACTCTCGCCTCCGCGCCTGAGATCTCCGAAGTGGTGTGGCGCAATGCCGATACGTATCGCGATGCGTTCCTCTGCGCGGAACCTTTCAAGCACGTGGTGATCGAGGATTTCTTCGAGCCCTCGTTTGCCGAGAAACTGCTGGCGGACTTCCCCAGCTTCGATCTCAAACTCGCGACCAACGAATTCGGGCTCACGGGAGGCAAGGCGGTCAACACGAACATCCGGACGATCAGCCCTGTCTATCAGGAGCTCTACGGGCTGATCGCCGCAAAGCCGTTCCTCGACCTGGCCAGCCGCCTTTCGGGGATTCCAGATCTGATCCTCGATCCCAAAATGTATGGCGGCGGTACGCACGACAACCGGCACGGCCAGGAGCTGGACCCTCACGTCGACTTCAACTACGACGGAGCACAAAAGCTGCACCGGCGCCTGAATCTGATCGTGTACCTGAATAAAGATTGGAAGACGGAGTGGGGCGGCGCGCTGGAGATTCACTCCAATCCGCGCGACCCAGTCACCAATCGCATCAGCAGCTATGATCCGCTGTTCAACCGGTGCGTGATGTTTGAAACTAACGAGCGCTCCTGGCACGGTTTTCCCAGGATTGATCTGCCCGCTGACAAGCGGCATTTCTCGCGAAAATCGATTTCGATCTATCTCTACACCAAAGACCGGCCCGCGGAGGAAATCGCGCCCATGCACGGCACGTTCTACGTGCAACGGCCCCTGCCCCGAAACATTCAGGCCGGTTACAAACTTACGGAACAGGATTTGGCAGACGTCCAACGGCTGCTCTCTGTGCGCGACGACTGGATCAAAACTTACCAGCGAATGGAGATCGAGAAGAATCGCGAGATTGCTGACAAGGGCCGTCTGATTGAGGATTTGAGAAGCCACGCACTCGCGCCGCTGACTGGCTATATCCTACAAGATGGTCCGGCGGAGGGACTCTACGGAGATGGGTGGGTCGCGTCGTCGGCCAAGCTCCAGATCCAGGCGCTGGAGCCGGTTTCGCGCATTGAGCTGCGTGGCTATCGCCCGGAACAGGCGACCGCGGGACGGCTGCGAATCGCAATTGATGATGTGATAGCAGCCGGGTTCCCGGTGAACACGAGCACGTTCGAAGTGAGCGCGGAGTTGCCGAGACCTCTGACCGGGACCTTTACTCTCAAGCTGACATTTGAGCCGGAAGGCGATCGCCACCGGGCCGACGGAGATGACCGTGATCTGGCTTTTGTGCTGCTGGAACTGCGGGCTTCGCATCCGGAAGGTTTCCACTCCGATCTAGCGAAGTACATCGAGCAGTTGCGTGCCGCTGAACGCACCATCGAGGAACGCACCGCTTGGGCACGTAGCAATGAAGCCGAGGCGGAGGCATTGGGCAGGCACGTGCGCGCCTTGTGGAGCACTTTCTGGGTTCGCCTGGGCGGCAGGCTGGGGCTGCTACCTAAACTGGGAAAGACTCAATAACACTTTTCCGAGCGCAGCGCTCCCCCGTGTGATTCCCGTGGCTGAGCCGGCTGCCATATCATAGTTGCCGTGGTTCACAATCGTTTTTCCCTTCTCTTCACACTCGCTTTGTGCGCGAACATTTTCGGGCAAGATCCCGTCCGCTTCCTGGCAGACAAGAAACTCTGGGTGCTCGACACGAATGACACCAGCTATGTGTTCGGCATAAACGAGCGCAATCAACTGCAACACGCTTACTGGGGCAAGAAGCTGTGGCGCGACGCGGATTTGGCCGCGGTGCACTCCGCCGCCGAATGGGTGTCCTTTGATGGCGTCGCCAGCACTACCCCGGGTGAATACGCCGGATGGGGCAGCAACATGTACACGGAGCCCTGTCTAAAGGTCACGCTGGCGGATGGAAACCGCGACCTGGTTCTCGGTTACGTGAGTTACGAGATTCACGGTGACACGCTCAAGGTAGTCACCAAAGACATTCAGTACGACCTGATCGTCACCCTCTATTACCATGTTTATCCGGGCGCGAATGTCATCGAGAAGCGCGCCATCATCGAGAACAAGACCTCGCAGCCGATCACGGTCGAGAGTACGCAGGCCGGCGTGTGGTACATGCCGGCGGGGGACGGTTATCGTTTGAGTTACTTGAACGGCCGCTGGGCAGGTGAGACGCAACTGGTCCAGGAAGAAATCCATCCCGGCGTGAAAGTGCTGGAGAGCCGCCGCGGCACCACGAGCCACCAAACAAATCCGTGGTTTGCGATTGATGCACCCGAAGCGAATGGTTCCCATGCCGATCAAGACCATGGCCGAGTCTGGTTTGGTGCACTCGGCTGGAGCGGCTCCTGGAAGTTCAGCGTAGAGCAGACGCCGCATCAGCAGGTCCGTGTTACTGGTGGCTACAACACCTTCGATTTCTCGTATCCGTTGCAGCCCGGCGAGCAACTCGAAACGCCGCCATTCTACGGCGGCTTCACGGATCACGGCTTCGGCGAGGCATCGCGCCTTCTGCACAGGTTCACACGCGAATCGATTCTTCCCGGCGGCCTCTCAGCCAAGCCTCGGCCCGTTCTCTACAATTCCTGGGAAGCGACGGAATTCAATGTCGACGAGCCTGGGCAAAAGGTTTTGGCCGAGAAAGCCGCAAGAATCGGCGTCGAGCGTTTCGTGATGGACGATGGCTGGTTCGGTGCTCGCAATGACGATCACGCCGGGCTGGGCGACTGGTACGTCAATCCGAAGAAATTCCCCAATGGTCTGCAACCGCTGATCCGCTACGTCAACGGCCTGGGCATGGACTTCGGCATCTGGGTGGAACCCGAAATGGTGAATCCCAACAGCGATCTGTATCGCAAACATCCCGATTGGGCCATGAACTTTCCCGGCAGGCCGCGCACCGAGGCGCGCAATCAGCTCATCCTCAACATGGCGCGCGACGACGTCAAAGAGTACACCTTCGCGTGGCTCGACAAGCTCGTCAGCGAAAATAATATTGCGTTCCTGAAGTGGGACATGAACCGCAACTTCTCGGAGCCCGGCTGGCCGGAAGCGGGACCTCTCAACGAGAAAAAGATCTGGTTGAAGTACGTCAGCAATGTGTACGAAATCATCGACCGCCTGCGCGCCAGGCATCCGAAACTGGAAATCGAATCCTGCTCCGGCGGAGGCGGCCGCGTGGATCTCGGCATCTTGAAGAGAGTCGACGAGGTCTGGACTTCCGACAACACCGAAGCCTTCGACCGCCTACGCATTCAAGAGGGTTTCAGCTATGCGTATCCGGCGCAGGTGATGATGGCCTGGGTGACGGACGTCCCCAACTACAATGGCCGAAGCACACCGCTCGAATACCGGTTCCTGGTGGCGATGATGGGCTCGCTCGGGATCGGCAACAATCTGAATAAGTGGACGGGCGATGACTTTGCGCTGGCCACCAGAATGGTCGCCTACTACAAGCAGATTCGTCAGACGGTGCAGCAGGGCAAGCTGTACCGGTTGTTCTCACCGCGCGAGGGCGAGCTCACAGCGAATCAGTACGTCTCGGACGACGGGAAGCAGTCGGTGCTGTTTGCTTTTCTGCGATCGCAGCAGTACGGCCGGCCGGCTCCCACGATCCGGTTGCGTGGCCTGGACGAACGCGCCGTCTATCGTCTACAGCCGCTTCATCCCAATAAGCTGATCGAGAAGCTGGACACAGCCAGCGGTGCTTACTTGCAGAACCACGGCCTGGATCTGACGCTGGTTGGTGACTACGACGGAACCTCGATCTTGCTGGAGCGAGTCGAATAGGCGGATGATGTCTTCGCTCCATCTCCGCGACCAGGTTCGACAGGCTTATTCCGCGGCAGCCGAGGCACCCCGTCGGCCGCACCCGTTTCCTGTTGGCCGCGCATTCGCTCAGAGCGTTGGTTACCCTACCGAACTGCTTGATACACTCCCGGAGGGTAGTGTCGAAGCCTTCGCAGGCGTGTCTAACGTTTCCGTCTCCGCGGACATTCCGACAGGCGCGGCAGTGCTGGACCTGGGTTCCGGAGCGGGCTTGGACTCACTCATTGCGGCCCGGCGTGCGGGGCCTAGAGGAGCAGTCATCGGAGTTGATTTCAGCGGCGCCATGCTCGCCCGAGCCCGCCAAAGTGCGGTGCAGTGCGCCATCGAGAATGCTCTGTTTGTGAAAGCGGATGCCGAACATCAACCGCTCATGGACGCCTCTATCGGCCTGGCGCTCGCAAACGGCATCTTCAACCTCAACCCGGCACGCGAGGCTATCTTTCTTGAGCTTGCCCGCGTGATGCAGGTTGGCGGCCGGGTGTATGCTGCCGAACTGATCCTGACCGAACCGCTACCTCCCGATCAGCAGCAAATGGAGACAAACTGGTTCGCGTGAATTGCGGGCGCCAAGGAGAGCGACGCTTTCCTCAACGAGTTCCGCGCAGCTGGTTTTAGGGAGGCTTCTATCCGCAGGCTTACGAGAAATACTCGCGCGATCAACCCCCTGGTGTTGGCCGCTGAGGTTGTCGCCGTAAGATAACGGGAACGCGCCGGCGATCAGGCCAGCATTTCTTTTATAACGTTGCCGCCAAAATCAGTGAGCTTTTCGTTCCGGCCGTTGTGGAGGAACCAGAGCTGATTCTGATCCAGACCAAGCAGTTGCAGAATGGTGGCATGGAAGTCGCGCATGTGGTGCCTCGGCTCGAGCGCGTTCAGCCCCAGTTCGTCAGTCTCGCCCACTGTGATGCCCGGCTTCACTCCGCCGCCTGCAAACCACATCGTGAACCCGTGAGGATTGTGATCGCGCCCGTTGCCGCCCTGTGACATCGGCAGGCGCCCGAATTCGGCGCCCCAGATCACCAGCGTCTCTTCCAGCAGTCCGCGCTGTTTCAGATCCTGCAACAGACCAGCGATTGGAAGGTCGGTCATGCCGCACATCTTCTCGTGGTTCGCTACCAGATTGCTGTGCGCGTCCCACTGCACCGAAACCGGGCCGCCGCCGGAATAAATCTGCACGAAACGCACGCCCCGCTCCACCAGGCGCCGCGCCAGCAGGCAGCGTGTTCCGAACTCGGTCGTGTGCTTCTGGTCCAGCCCGTACAGCTCCCGCGTGGCTGGCGTCTCCTTGGAGATGTCCACCGCCTCCGGAGCGTGGCTTTGCATGCGAAATGCCAGTTCATACGAACTGATGCGCGCCGCCATCTCCGTGTCGGTGTCGAGCGTATCCATCTCGTTCATGCTTTGCAGAAAGTCGAGCGTGCGCCGCTGCCGCTCTGGAGTTACTCCCGCGGGCGGCCGCAAATTGATAATCGGGTTCGGTCCCGGACGGAACACCGTCCCTTGATATACCGCGGGCAGAAATCCCGCGCCCCAGCAGGGCGTCCCGCCTTCGGGCGTGCCTTCCGGTTGCGGCATCACCACGTATGCCGGCAGGTTTTCGCTTTCGCTGCCCAGCCCGTATGTGATCCACGATCCCATGCTCGGATAGCCCATCAGGATGCGGCCGGTATTCACCTGGTACATCGCAGGCGCGTGCACGGTGCTTTCGGTGTAGAACGACCGCACGAAGCAGAGGTCGTCGACATGCTGCGACATGTGCGGAAACAGCGTCGAAACTTCACGTCCACTCTGCCCATACTTGCTGAACTTCCAGGGGCTCTTCAGCAGCGGCGTGTCGCCCTTGGTGAACTCGCTCACCACGGTGCCGTAACTCGCCGGAAGCAACTGCCCGTCGTACTTATCGAGCGCGGGCTTGGGATCGAAGGTGTCGATGTGACTCGGCGCGCCCACCATGAACAGAAAGATCACCGACTTCGCACGCGGCGTGAAGTGCGGCGGCTTGGCGGCGAGCGCATTCACGCGTTGCGCGGCGCCAGCGGGCGGGCCGAGCAGCGAGGCCAATGCGATCGATCCGAAACCATGCGCCGCGCGCACCAGAACGTCGCGGCGGGTCACCGCTGGAACGAAATGCCGGTTGTTAGGGGACATAGACAAACTCATTTCTGTTTAATAGCGCCAGACACATATCCACCAAGCTTCCTCCGCCCGTGAAGAACTTCTTCGCCAGCTCCTGCTCTGCCGGCGAGGGCGTCCTCGCCAGAGCCAGCTTCCACGCCGTCTTCACTTCGCACGCCTGGTTATCTTTCTTACATTCCGCCCGCAACAGCGCGGCGAACGCTTGCGACTGTTCCTGCATGAAATCGCTATTGAACAGTGAGAGCGCTTGCAGCGCGTGCGTGCTCACCGGCCGCACCGGACATGACGTAATCGCATCCGGCTGATCGAATGCCGTTAACAGCGGTAGCCGCACACTGCGCTTGTCGTACAGATAAATGCTGCGGCGGTTCTGCACGCTCTTATCGGGGCTGACCGGCCACAAACCATCCCGTTCGTGTTCGGTGAAGATCAGGTCGTAAACCTCGGGCTCAATCGGGATGCGCACGGGCCGCCCTCCGAGCTTCGGATTCAAGCTTCCAGTTACCGAGAGAATCTCGTCGCGCAGCGTTTCCCCTTCCATGCGTTTCCGGTTCATCCGCCAGTACAGGCGATTGTCGGGATCGATGCTTTCGCGATCCTTGTCCGGCGCCGCACTCTGCAAATACACGCTGGAAGTGACAATCAGCCGGTCCATCGTCTTTATGCTCCAGCCCTTCGCCACAAATTCCGAGGCCAGCCAATCCAGCAACGGCTGGCTCGACGGACGGTCGCCCATCACTCCGAAATCGTTCGGCGTCCGCACAATGCCGGTGCCCATCCGGTATTGCCAGATACGGTTCACAATGACTCGCGCCACCAGCGGATTCTCGCCGGATGTCAGCCAGTTCGCCAAAGCGGTGCGCCGGCCAATCGTCGCCTGCGGAATTTCGTACGACGCTTTGATCACACGAGGCACCGAAGGTTCTACCGGATCGAGGCGGTTCTTCGGGTCGCCCATACGCAGAACGTAAGCCTGTGGCGCGGGCGCATCTCCATTCACGTACGCATACGCCGTCGGTAGCGGGTCTGGTTCCGTCGCCTCCACTTCATGCAGCTTGGCGCGCAATTTCGCCCGCTTCTCCCGATCTTCCGGCGTCATCGCCGCCACCACTAGGTCCCACGTCGGCTCAATTTGGCTCTTGGCGTTCTGGGCCAGCACTTTCTGGTCGGGCGTCCGCTTCGCTTCCGGCGTCTTCCAGGCTTCCTGGAGCTTCGGCTCCAGTTTCGCCAGTTCCGTGGCTTCGATCCGCTCGTGGTACGGCTTGGCGAGCTCCGCCAGCGCGTCCTGCACTGGCTTCAGCCGCTCTTTGTAAGCCTTGTCGGCGGCTTCCCAGGCAGCTTTCTCTTGTGGAGTGGCGACCTCCACCTCTTTGCCCTCGGCCCCGGCAAATATCGCTTGCAACCTGTAGTAATCGGCCTGGAGAATCGGATCGAACTTGTGATTGTGGCAGCGCGCGCAGTTTACCGTCATGCCCAGAAACGTCTGCCCCACGTTGGTTGCGATCTCGGTCAAAACCTCCTCGCGGCTCACTTCGGGATCGATGTTCCCAGCCACCAGATGCTCCTGGCCAGCCCGCAGATAACCGCTCGCAATTAGCGCTTCTTTGTTGCCCGGAAACATTTCGCCGCCGGCAATCTGTTCCTTGATGAACCGGTCATAGGGCTTGTCGTGATTGAATGCATCGATCACGTAATCGCGATAGCGCCAGGCGTGGGAACGGTCACCGTCGATCTCAAAACCGTTGGTATCGGCGTATCGCACGACGTCCAGCCACTTTAGCGCCCACCGTTCGCCGTAGTGCGGGGAAGCAAGCAGGCGGTCCACCAACTTTGTGTATGCGTCCGGGGAGCGGTCTTGCACGAAAGCATCTACCTCGGCCGGCGTCGGCGGCAGGCCGATCAGGTCGAACGTGACGCGCCGGATCAATCGGATGCGGTCCGCGGGATCGGAGGGCGTGAGCTTTTTCGCCTGAAGAGCGCTCAGAATGAACGCATCAATGGGCGTGCGCACCCAGGAATCAGATACGGAAGGAACGGGCGGTCGAACCACCTTCTGAAACGCCCAATACTTCCCGCGCGCCCCAATGAACTTGGCTTCTTTGTCGGTTGTATCCTTGTCGCTCGCTAAACCTACCCCAAAAACCGCCGCGGTTATCAGCGCGGCGGAGATGATCTTCCGCAACGGCGACCCTCCCCCTGGGTTGATATCTCGACTAGTATAAACCTGTTATAGGCGGGGCGCAAAATTACCCTGGGGCGAGCCCTGTTTCAATCCACCAGGTCTAGCTCGCCGCCGGTCCGCGCCGGGTAGTGTCCTAATTCTGCGTTGCCGCCAAGAGTGCCAGTTTTAGACTTTTGTCACCGATCTGTTCTCCGCGTTTCTGGATATCGTCCGCGAACATCACTATTTTGCGACCGTCCCAAAGAACGTCAAGCACTTTATCAGGGGAAAATCATTCCTTTGGTGCTGATGCCGATCTTGCAAAAGCCTTAATTGTGAACTCTACATAATCGCGTAACGCTTCGAGATCGCCGGGCGAGACATCGCCGATTATCTTCAGTTCCGCCGTGGAGTTAGCCGAAAGGGGAAATGAATAGGTCTTTACGCTGCCGGTAGGCGCGATAGCAACACCGGTGCGCGCTTGAGCTTCATTCCACGTTCTAGGCCTAGGCTCCTCAACTGAAGCTGATTGCATATTGGCTCCTGACGTTCCATTGTATACCGTTTCGGAAGCGTCCACAAGAGACAGAGTGTTTCTTATTATCGATATAACCTCGGGGATGACGTTAGGATTGAACCCTCGATCAAGTAGTTCGCTTCGAAGCGTGGCATCGGACGGCAAGCCCTCGGGATATTTCTCTGCTAATTCTTTGAAGATCGTGGGGCGCTTCGAGGCTTCGCTAGCTGCCGCCTTCCACTCTTGGCCGTTCCGATCATAATGGATCAGAGTGTATCCGAGATCTGAAATCCGATATTTGCCGTTGCTCTCCTCAATGAGACCAAACTGGCGTAAGGCTGAAACGGCGCGTCCTCCGGGACCATTGGCTTGGCTGAAGCCAATGTGGGACGCAATCACATCGGGAGTGGTCGCGGTCTTCTTCTCGGCCTTATATACCAACTCAGCCTTTTGAATTGCCTGCCCCAAATCTAATGCAGGGTAGCCAGGGCTGCGATGAATCGTGCGTTTGCTCTTTTCGGGCTGAATGTCCATAACCAAGTCCTCGATACATAGTGTATCAGATAGTTTCGCCCATGGCAAGCTGGCACTGCCTAATTTTGTACCATTTTATCTTGACATACTGTTTCTAAAATGTTAGAATGGATTGTGATTGAGAATTGGCTGCCAAAAAAGCAGAAGGCCCAAGGTGCTGAACCCACCGTGGGCCTTATCTCAATCCAGGAGGTGACCGCTTTATGCGACCGCCACCACCATAGCAGTGTAGTAAACGCCCCGGCTTGGGCTGGAACCCTTGCCGGGGCTGAAATCCGCGCGACCGAAGCCGCACAGACTGTCCAAGTCCATTATCCGGCTTTTGGTTCGCGCGATCAAGGGAGATCGCGCAATGACTTGCCATTCATGCCGGATCGAAGCTAAGAAGTTTGGAAAGCACCGCAACGGCCTTCAGCGCTATCGCTGCAACCAGTGCAAGAAAACCTTTACGGAAGCGCACGAGCGCCCGTTTGAAGCCATGTACACGCCCGCAGACAAGGGCCTGCTTGCGCTTCAACTCCTGCTTGAAGGTTCGAGCATTCGAAGCACAGAGCGGATCACCGGCTTACACCGCGACACGATTCTCCGGCTTCTCGTGCTGGCCGGGGAGCGTTGCGAAAAGCTCATGGGACGCATGATTGTAAACGTCCCTGTGAAGGACGTTCAGTGCGATGAAATCTGGGGCTACGTTCAGAAGAAGGAATCCCACAAGTATCCGTGGGAAGCGAACGATCAGAGCATCGGCGATGCGTATTGCTTCGTCGCCATCGAGCGGCGCTCGAAGCTGGTTTTGAACTTCGCTCTGGGCCGTCGCAGCCAAGCAACCACAAACGCCTTCATCGAGGGATTACGGGCCGCTACTGCCGATCAGCGATTCCAGATCACTACCGATGGGTTTCAACCGTACATCCCCGCGATTGACGCCACGCTCTCGGATCGAGTCGATTACGGGATGCTCATCAAAGTGTACGCGCAACCGGCGGACGGCGAGCGCCGCTATTCCCCGGCAGAGGTTGTGGAGGCACAACCAAAAACGATCCTTGGTGACCCCGACAAAAAGAAAATCTGCACGTCCCATGTCGAGCGCCAGAACCTCACCATGCGCATGCAGATTCGCAGGCTGACGCGGTTGACGAATGCGTTCTCGAAGAAGTGGGAGAACCACTGGGCCGCGCTCTGCTTGCACTTCGCTTGGTACAACTTCGTTCGGGTTCACAGCAGTTTGCGCGTCACGCCAGCTATGGAAGCTGGGATAACAACGAGGACATGGGAGTTGAGCGAACTTCTAGCGTAGAATAAAAGCGGGGCGATTCTTCTAACTTCGATTAGGCTGCCGCCGTTTTTGGGGTGCTACGAACACTCCAGGTCGGTTGAAAGCGGCCTGATTGGAGTGTACCCGTGCCACCAGCATTTTGGCAAGTCGCCCGTTTTGTTTGCGGCATGTTCGCAATGCCACTCAACAGCGATGAACGCATCCCGGTTAAACGCCACCGCGTGGAACATGCGGAAATCTATGAGCTATTCGGCGAGGACCTCCGCAGAATCGAAGATGAGGGGTCTCGAGTCGGCACGCATCTTCAGTTCGCGACAGCTTGGTTACCGCTGGCAATTGGCTTGACGGTTACGCTCTCAACAGTCACGATTTCAAAGGACCGGCTCTTCGATGGAATTTTAATGGTTACCATCGTGGGTTACGGCCTAGGTTTCTTTCATAGCGTTTGCGCTTGGCGTCAGAGGGGTAGGTTTATCGGAATTATTACGGAAATTAGAGACCGTAAAGTCGGCCCAATGGGCCAAGAAGGCCACGAACTGAACCCGGCAGACATAGAAAAATTGGAATCCGCTGAGCCACCTAATTCTGGAGACGGAGGTCAGCAGCGTCCATGACCGCCGCCTTTCAGATTAGCCAGGTTCTTCTGGTTTCGTACGACCTCAAGACTCCAGGGTGGAACTACACGGCATTTTATGAAACGCTGAAAGCCCAAGGGTCGTGGTGGCACTATTTAACGTCAACCTGGCTTATCATCACACCAAAGTCACCCGCTGAAGTCCACAACGCTCTTGGGCCACACCTAGCAAAGACTGATTCCATCCTAATTTTGCCAGTGAAGAAGCCAGCCTTTGGATGGTTGCCAAAAGAGGCTTGGGACTGGATCAACGCGAACGTCCCCGACTGAGTGGTCAGCAACGCAGAATTAGGACACTACCCCGCGCCGCGCTGCCGACTGGCAGAGTGATATGATGCTCGCGGTCGCCCAACGATGACCCCACTACTCCCACGTCTTGGCGCTTGGATTCTGGCATTCGGCTTTTGTTTCCTGGGCTTGCCGGAGACTTTCGCGCAGCCCTCCCATGCCGAGGACTTCTTCCCGATGTCGGTGTGGTATGGAGGCGGCAAGGCGCGGGCTCCGATGCTGGAGGCCGATCCTCTCAAGAAGGCCGCCGTCTGGCGTAACGATCTCGCCCAGATTAAGAAGCTCGGTTTCAACACTGTGCGTTGCTGGATCGACTGGTCGAGTGGCGAACCCGAGGAGGGGCAATATCACTTCGAAACCATCGACGTGATTCTGAAACTCGCCGAGGAGCAGGGTTTGCGGGTGGTGATTCAGGTTTACATGGACTCCGCTCCGGCGTGGGTCGGGCGCAAGTTTCCGGATTCGCTTTTTGTCTCGTCCAACGGCATGGCGATCCATCCGGAATCTTCTCCGGGTTACTGCCGCGACCATGCGGGCGTGCGAGAGGTCGAACTGAAGTTCTACACGGCTCTCGCGGAGGAGGCAAAGAAGAGCGCCGCGTTTGTCGGATGGGATCTGTGGAGCGAGCCGCACGTCATCAACTGGGCGACCCCCACCTACATCGACAATCCGGAGTTTTGCTATTGCAAGTACTCCGTGGCGCGCTACCGCAATTGGTTGAAGAAGAAGTATGGGACGCTGGACGCGCTGAACGGCGCCTGGTACCGCCACTTCAACGCCTGGGACGAAGTGGAGCCGAACCGGTTGAGCACGATCCTGTCCTACAGCGATTTCATCGACTGGAAGAATTTCATTGCCGACAAGCTCGGTGAGGATCTGCGCGATCGCTACGAAGCAGTCAAGCGCGTGGACCCGCGCACTGTGGCGACGTCGCACGCGGCTGGGATCGGCTTGTTCAGTTCCCCACTGTGGTGGGAAGGCCAGTCGGATGACTGGACGATGACTGCGCAAGTGGACTACTACGGCACTTCCCTCTATCCGAAGCACTCGTCGTTCGTCAACCGTGATGTTCCGTGGCGGGGCGCACTGCTCGACTTCACGCGCTCGTTCGGTTTCGCCGATGGCGGCCGTGGCTTCTGGATAGGCGAACTGCAAGCAGGCTTCGGAACCATCGCGCTGAATGTTTCGCCTACAGTGACGCCCGCAGACCTGCGCATCTGGACCTGGAGTGCGTTGGCGCGCGGCGCGAAAGCCATCAACTACTACGCGTGGTACCCCATGAGCACGGGCTATGAATCGGGCGGCTACGGAATGATCCAGCTCGATGGCACGCTGACCGATCGCAGCCGCATGGCGGGCTCGGTCGCACAGATTGTTGACCGCAACCAGAAGGCTTTCCTCGAAGCACGGCCGCCGAAAGCCGAGGCCGCCATTATCTACAACCCGCTCTCGTACTTCGTCGGAGGCCGGGAACGCGAAACGTCCTATGGTGGGCCGCAAGGTGAGGTTAACAGCATTGAGCGCGATTCCATGCTGGGCATTTACCGGGCGCTTTTCTCGACCAATGTGCCCATCGACTTCGTTCACATCAATCACCTTTCGAATCTCAAGCAGTACAAACTGGTCTTTCTGCCATACCCATTGATGATCCCGTCGTCATCGGCCGCGGAACTCAAGGAGTACGTAAGGAGTGGAGGGCATCTGGTGGCCGAGGCGCGGCTCGGCTGGAGCAACGAAAAGGGCTCGTCTTCGCCGACGATCCCCGGCATGGGCCTCGATGAAGTGATGGGCTGCCGTGAAACCGACGTACAGACCGGCCAAGCCGGGCGCACAGTACTGAAATGGACGGGTGAAGCCCTGCCCGGATTCAACGACGGCGAAACGCTGCAGGCACGGTGGTACGAGGAAACACTCGAGCCGCGCGGCCCGCATTCACGTGTTGTCGCAACGTTTCCGACTGGTTCGGCAGCGGCAGTACTATCCACGTACGGCAAAGGCCAGACGCTGATGCTCGGCTCCTACGTGGCCGCGGCGTACGAAACGCGGCCGGAGCCCTCGGCCATCCGCTTCTATCGTTCGCTCCTCGCATGGGCCGGCGTCGAGCTGCCTGTCGCGGTGAAAGGCGCGGAGCCCGAGGTGCGCTATCTCGAGAGCGGACGCGATACCTTGGTCTTTGTCTTCAACCATGGCAAGCAGGCCATCGAGCCTTCGATCTCTCTGCGCCTGCCCGGACACAATCGTCGAGGTGTTGACTTAGTGACCGCGCAACCGGTGGAAGTTTCCGGAGAGCCGGGCGTCGTGAAGATTCACGGCGCGGTGGCACCGGAAGACGTTTGGGTGGTGAAGCTCTCACCAGAGTAATAACGATGCCTTCCGTTATTGCGATCGATCTCGGCGGGACGAAGCTGACCACAGCGGTCGTGGATAGTAACGGCGGCGTATCGGGCCGTACAAAGCGCATGGCCGAACGCGGAGGGCTGAGTGCATCGGTCGAGCAAATCGCAACGTCGGTCCGCGAATCGATTGATCAGGCGGGGGTCGCGGAGGTACGTGGCGCCGGGATGATTGTGCCCGGCATCTACTCGAAGAAGACTGGCCATGCCTGGGCGCCGAACCTCTGGGGCCGCGATCACGTTCCACTGCTGGCGGAACTTCGGGAAAAGCTTGCTCTGCCGGTCGTCATCGATAGCGACCGCGCCGGCTATGTGCTCGGCGAGGTGTGGCTCGGCGCGGCTCGCGGATTGAGGGACGTGATTTTTCTCGCCGTGGGTACGGGCATTGGCGCGGGCATTCTTTCGGATGGCCGGTTAGTGCGTGGCGCGGGCGACATCGCGGGCGCCGTCGGATGGTTCGCGCTGAATCCGGCATACCGCGAAATCTACACGCAGGTGGGGTGCTGGGAAGCCGAGTCAGCGGGTCCCGGCCTGGCGCGGCGGCTCAATCTCGCATCAGCGGAAGAGGTCGTGATGGCGGCCCGTTCGGGTGACGCTGCTGCACAGTCCGCAGTTGACGAAACGGTGCGGTATCTTGGCATGGGGATCGCCAATCTCGTCAGTGTCTTCAATCCGGAAATGATCGTACTCGGTGGTGGCCTGATGCAGGCCGCCGATCTCTTTCTTGGGCCGATCCGGCGCGCGATGCGAGAATGGGCGCAGCCGGTTGCGGCGCAGCAGGTGCGCATTGAGTTGACGCAGCTTGGAGAGGACGCGGGATTGCTGGGCGCCGCGCGCCTAGCGCTGGAAGGTGCTGAAGTTTAACGTAATCAATTAAGGAGCTTATGTCAGCAATCAAATATTACGGACGAATCTCGGAAGTTCTAGCGAATATTCACGCAACACAGGGAGAGAAGATCGAAAAAGCCGGAGAAGCCATGGCCACGGCGATCGCCGCCGGAAAGCGCGTCTACCTGTACGGCAGCGGCCACTCGGTGATCCCGGTGATGGACATCTTCCCGCGCTACGGAAGCTTTGTCGGCTTCTTCCCGCTCTACGATCCGCGGCTAATGTGGTCGAATGTGGTGGGACCGAACGGTGCGCGCGAGCTGTTGTGGCTGGAACGCAAAGAGGGCTACGCCGAGGTGTTCCTGCAAAGTTATCCGCTACTGCCCGGCGATGTCATGATCGTCTTTTCGCACGGTGGCATGAACGCAGCCCCCATCGAGGCGGCCCTCTACGCGAAAAAGAAGGGGCTCATGGTGGTGACCGTCTCCTCTCTCGCCAATGCCAAGGCGGCTCAGGCCACGCATTCGAGCGGCAAGAAACTGCCTGACGTCGCCGACATCGCCATCGACAACTGTGTGGCGCCCGAAGACTCGCAGGTGGATATCGGCCGGCCGGAAAAGGTCGCTGCAGGTTCAACCATGGCCGTGGTCTTCGTGGCCATGTCGCTGGTGGCGGAAACCGGAGCGCGCCTCGTCGCCAAAGGTCACACACCCGTTACCTTCGTCTCGCCCAATGTTCCTGGCATTGAGAAAGACCACAACCAAAAGGTCTTCCAAACGTTCAGCCGGGCCCTGTTCTCACGCGGCGGCGAATGACACCCGCGCGCGCAGCTACTCAAATTCGCCCGGGCTGGCTCAGCGCGGCGGCCTACGCCGGCATGTTTGGCTTCGGCATTGTGATGGCCCTTCTCGGGGCCATTCTGCCGTTGATCTCTCAACGCCTGCACTTCGATCTCGCTCAGGCGGGTGGTCTGTTCTTCGTCATGAACGGCGCGATGCTGGTGACCACGTTCGCGCTGGGCCCGCTGCTCGACCGCTTCGGCATCAAATCAACCTTCCTCCTCGCGCCGTTGTTCGTCGCCGGGGCACTTGTCCTGATCGCAAACGCCGGCGCGTTTGCAGCCCTGCAAGTGGGAGTGATTTTGCTTGGCATCGGCGGCGGCGCGTTGAACCAGGCAACCAATACGCTCATTGCTGACCTGCACGAAGACGCGCGTCGCAAGAGCGCGGCGCTGAATCTGCTAGGTGTATTCTTCGGTTTCGGCGCGCTATTCGTCCCCTTCACGATTGGTACGCTACTAGGCGTTTTGGGCCTCGCGAACATTCTCTACGTTGCCGCCATCCTCGCCCTGACGACCACCGCCATGAGCATCGTGCTGGCCTTCCCCGCCCCGCGGCAGAGCGCTGGAGTTCCAATAGCAGAGGTGTTGAGGCTCGTGCGGCAACCACTCATCGTGACGCTCGCGCTCCTGCTGTTCCTCGAATCGGGCAACGAATTCGTTCTCGGCGGCTACATGACCTCGTACTTGACGCGCAGCCTCGGCGCCACCGTGCCGGCAGCATCCATCCTTCTCGCCGTCTATTGGGGCGCGCTTATGTTCGCGCGCGTTGTGCTCAGCCGTGTGCTGTTGCATGTCAGCGGCCACGCACTCACGCTGGCTAGCGCCGCGGGGGTAGCCGCCAGCGTGGGCGTGCTGGTGGGCGCGCCATCGTTGTTGGTTGCCGCCATCGCCATCGTGGTACTCGGCTTGAGCACTGCCGCCATCTTCCCGACAACGCTCGGACTCGCCGGCGCGCGACATCCCAGTCACTCGGGCACCGTCTTCGGGATACTGATCGGCATTGCACTGACCGGCGGCATGACGATGCCATGGGTCGTCGGCCGTGTGGCATACCGTTCGGGTGTCACTGCCGGCCTGGCCATCCCGATCGCTTGCGCTGCCGGAATATTCGGATTGCAGTGGCTGGCGGGAAATATCGTCACGAGACAGGATCATGCACACTAAACGCAGCCTTCCGATTGCAGCGGCATTGTTGCTAGCGCTATGCGGCGCCCCAGCACCCGCTCAACAACGAACCATCTTGGCCATCGGCGCACATGCCGCGGACATGGACTTGACCGCCGGCCCGATTCTGGCGCACCAGAAGCTGCGCGGCGACCGCATCGTGATCCTGCATCTGACCCTCGGCGAAGCCGGCAATCCCCACTTGTCTCCCGCGCAGTACGCCGAGCAGAAACGCCGCGAAGCCGCCGCCTCGGCGAAAGCGTTGGGAGCAGAGGTCATCATCGGGCCCTACCCCGATGCCATGCTGCCCAACGACGATAACGCGCGCAGATACGTGGCCGATGTAATCCGTCAGGTCAAGCCCACCTACGTGATCACACACTGGAAAAACAGCTTTCACAAAGACCACTCCGCCACCAGCGCCATCACTCGCGACGCCGTGCTGATGGCGGAACTGGAAGCCGTAAAGACGGACCATCCACCCTATCGGGAAGTGCGCGGCGTCTACTACGCCGACAACTGGGAGGACTCCGAAGACTTCCGGCCGTTCATTTACGTCGACGTTTCCGATGTTTTCGAGCAATGGAAACAGGCCGTTCGCGAGTATGAAATGGTGCGTGGCGGAGTCTCACCGTTTGCGTATTTCGACTACTACACCTCGCACCTGCAATCGCTCGGAGCACTCGTCGGGCACAAGTACGCCGCTGCCTTAAGCGTCGACGAGTCCGCCCGCCGTGTCGTTCTCGATTCTCTGCGTTAGTTGATGGGGTGTATCACTTCGGCGATGACACCACCAATCGAGTCCGTATCCATGTACGAATAGCGGCCGGAGCCTTTCTTGCCGTTTTCGCCCCATGCGCCGGACTGCGCCGCCGAGTAACCCAGCTTCTGATAATCGGCGATGGACTTCTCCAGGTCATCCACCGGCACACCGAAATGCTGGATGCCCTCGCCGTGAGTTTTCAGGAAATCCTCATATAAGTTGGGGGGATTGGTCGGTGGAATGATCCATTCGTAGGTGAACTGCGTGTGCCGCTGCCAGCACACGTCGAAATCTAGCCAGAGCGGCTTGCCGTGATAGCGGGAGTCTTCGCGGGGGCTGGCGTGCGCCTTGGGCATCGCCGGAAAACCGAGCTTCACCCAATAGGCTGAAACCGGTTCGGCCTGGCGCGCCACGAACGCAATGTGCGAGATCTTTCCCGGAGGCCCCGCGGGCGGCGCGCCGCCCGTCCAGTAAACCAAGCCCAACACATATTTACCCTCCGGTTCGGTATCGAAGAAGGTCAGAGTAATCGGCCCATTATCGCCGTCGATGGTCATCTCCTGAAGCACGCCGACTCCCAGACCGCGCATCCGTTCAATCTCCTTCGTCATCACCTCCATGCTCGCCACCTCGTGGACGATGGAGAAGACGCCGTCGCCGTGCCGCGCCAGAAAGGCCGTCAATGCGTTGTCGCCTGGCTCGGGCTGCAACATGTCCACAGTCAGATTGCCGAGCGAACCGGTGGCCACGCGGGCGCCGATGGACACGGCTTTGCCGCGGTACTGCCCGTCGAAGTTGACGTCGCCGTACTCAGTGACATCGGATAGGCCGAGCTTGGTCCAGCCCTGAACGCAGTGGTCCATGTCCTTCACCACCCACGTGACCCGGCTCACCTTCTTGTAAAAATCCGGCATCTCGGCAAGGCATGTACCGGCCAGGGTCAAGCACACCACCAGACAACGTAAGAACGTCACTAAGCACCACCTTTCTGAAATCTGTTTGCCCCGCATTAGGCCGTACCCGCTCGCCGCTTTTTCGCCGCTGCAATCGTCTCACGCATGTATTGCGCTGCCAGCCGCGCATTCTTATCCGTGAACTCGATACCGACCACGCGGCCATCCACAATCGGGAGTTGGTGGCACAATTCGAATCCCAGGTAGCCGTTGTATCCGATTTCGAGAAACCCATCCACCTGAGGCACAGCCAGTTCGTCGTACTTCGGTACGATCCGCCCGTTCACCTCGTCATACTCGTTGCCGTAGTGAGAGAGCACCTGAAGAGGGCCGATCTCGCGCGAAGCACGCATTACATCCTCCGGGCCCATTTCGTGTTCCAGGCGGGTATCGAAGCAGACCTTTAAGTTTGGCGAGCCGATCTCACGCACCATACGCAACACGTCGCGATAGCCTTTGATCACCGGTGGGTGGTTTTGCAAGGCCAGTGTCACGCCGTGATCGGCGGCATATTGCGCGGCTTCCCTCAGACCGTCGCGGCACCATGCCCAGATGCGGTCTTCCGGAAAGTCGCGGTGGTTGTCAGCCCACGCCTTGAAAGAAATGTCATAGCGGGCGCCACCTTCTGGCATCGTCGTGACACCGGGCCAGGCGAGAAACACCCGGAGCAGCTTGATCTCGAGCTCGGCCGTGGTGCGAATCAGTTCGCGGAGATAAAGCAACTGGGCTTCGCGATGCTCCGGCATGGGGCTGCTGAAGTCGTTGTTGGCCGCGACGGCGTAGAGCTCAATCCCCTGCGCCTGGGCGTAACGGCGAATGTCGCGGCAGCGGTACTGCGGCATGTCGAGCGGATCGGCGTGCGGACGCTTGCCGTCTATTTCCACACCTTGATATCCGAACCGCTTCGCACGGTCGATCACCTGTTCGATCGTCAGCGCGTCGCCGCGATACCAGACCCCCATGTAGGTAATGCTGTACAGCCCGACCTTCAGATCGGCCTCGTGCTTCGTTTCCGCACCCACGAGGCTCGCCGCTTGTAGCGCACCCACTGCGAGCCCGGCCTTGCGCGCGAAATCGCGGCGGCTCAACCCGTCGTTTCCGTTTTGCATGCTAGTCTCCTGTGACATTTCAACTTCGGCCATACTCCGGCCGGTAAGGCGGATCGATATAACGATTGGCGGCTTCGGAATTGGTGACGCGCATGTTCGCCGCATCCCACTCGAACCGCTCCCACGGAAGCCGCTGCGCCAGACAGCCCAGCAAAAATGTCTCCGTCACCGCTGCCTGCGTCTCGAAACTCGCCAGCGGAGCAGGTCCGCCTTTGCACGCAGCAACCCACTGCAACACGCCGGCATCGTGCATTTCGTCCCACCGGTCCTCCGGTGGTGGCGGCGCTTCATATCCCTTCAACTCCGGATAGACCCGTGCATTCTCTCCATTGAACTCAGCGAGAATGATTCCCTTGTCGCCGATGTACATCACGCCTTCGGCGCCCTTTCGGAAGCGCTTCGCGTCCTCCGCCCGGATTCCCGCGGGACGCGGCGGCATGAGCCCGCCGTCGTACCATGACAGGTGCACAGGACCACGGCCGCCATGTTCGGGGAAGTACATGTGTACAAGCGACGCCTTCGGATAAGTTTCATCAAACGTCTCCGTGGTGGTTGCTTCCACCGCACTGGGTGCCGTGAGCCCCAGGATCTTGCTCACTCCGGCGAGGCTGTAACACCCCATGTCGCCGAACGAGCCGCAGCCGAAGTCATACCATCCGCGCCACGAGAACGGCAGATATGCTTTGCTGAATGGCCGGTACGGTGCCGGTCCCAACCACAGATCCCAATCCAAACCTTCCGGAACTTGTTCCCCGTCCGCGGGCCGCTCTATCCCTTGCGGCCAGAATGGGCGGCTCGACCAATTGTGAACCTCATGCACCTTCCCAATTACCCCATCCGCCAGCCATTTCCCGATCAGTTCCGTGTCGTTCGTCGATGGGTTGTTCACCGTGATGCTCGCGACCACTTTCATCTCGCGGGCCATCTCTGCCACACGGTGCGCCTCGCCGATCGAATGCGTCATCGGCTTCTGGCACAACACCTGTTTCCGCTTGCGCATAGCGGTCATGGAAATCGGCGCATGCCAGTGATCCGGCGTCGCAATGTACACGCCATCCAGGTCCTTCTCTTTATCCAGAAGTTCCCGGTAATCGCGGTACGCGGAACAGCCTTTGTAGGTCCCGTTCTTGCGTGAAGCGTAAAAAGCCTCCACCAGCCGCTGCCCCGTTTCGCGGCCGCCTGCGCCCATGCTGTGGCGGGCACTCCTCGAGAATTGCTTCATGCCAGGCGACGCCAGATCTTCACCCCAACTTTCATAACCTGGCCCAAGCAGCTTCCGCTCCGCATTCAGCAGAGCGTTGGAGCCGTATTCGATGTAGTCCTTGCTAAATCGATTGCAGTCGCACACCGAAATAATCTGCACGTCGGGCCTGGACAGCAATTCCATCGTGATCGCCATCCCCTGCCGGCCCATGCCGATGGAGGCAACCGTCACTTTATCGCTCGGAGCCGTGTGCCCCTGCCCGCCCAGCACATGCCGGGGAACGATCGTAAATGCGGCGGCGCCCACTGCCGCAAAACTGCGCCGTGTCATCAAGCCTTTATCGGGAGTTTCCATCGATATTCTCCTAGATGTGCTTCATCAGCTCGTCGTATACGTGCTGCACGTTGGCGTAGACGTCACCTGTTGCCTCTGCTTCCACCGAGTACACGCCCTTGTATCCTGCTTCTTTCGAGATCCTCACGCACTGCCCCAGATCGAAATGGATCAGCCCGCCCGCCCCGTCTCCCTCGGTATCCCGGGCGTGACAGATGGTCCGCGCCAGCGGAAATAGCAGCTTCAGACCGCGCTCACGCGTCGGTTGGTCCGGAAAATTCCCGAAGTCCGGCAGCGCGCCCACTTGCCCACCAGCAGCTTGCAGAATGCGCACCAGTTCCTCCGGGTGCTCCGAGCCAACCCCGAAGTGGTTCTCAATGATGACGTAAAGATTCTTGGCCTTCGCATACGCGCCTAACGTCTGGTACGACGAGACGGTCGGCGACAGATCCGCGGTGTTAATCTTGCCCGGATCACAGCGCACCGAGCGCGCGCCCACTGCCTCCGCCAGGTCGAACCATGGCTTGTAGAGAGAAATCGCCCGCTCGCGCGCCTTCGTATCCGCCGCGGAAAGCCCCGGCTGATTCCACAACTCCCCGATGTCGACGGGTATGTTCACAATCCGCGAGTGTGCTTTCTTCAACCTCGCGTTCACTTCCTGCAAATAGGACGGCTCGCGCGAAGCAAAGTGCCCCTTGACGATTTCCAGGTTGTGAATATGATAGCGGTCCGCCACCATCTCCGGAAAATCAAGAAGTTCGAAGGGCTTGCCCTCCATGGGCGGGGCATCGCGATCCCGCGTGCTGAGGAAGAAATTATAGAAGCAGTAGGACGACACCGCGATGCGTGCGCGCTTGGCTTCGTCCGGCGCCTCCGCAAATGTCCGTTGCGCGGCGGATGCCGCCAAGACACCTGCAGTCGAGCCCTTTATGAATTGCCGTCGATTCATTTTAGGATTCTTTACTCCATTATTGTAATACAAATAGCCTGAACCGAGCCGGCACTCCATTTGGCGCCGATGACCCGTCCGCTGCCGCTCCAACTGCAATAGAATGAAAGATTTGATACAGTCATCCTTGGCGATGAGTGGTCTCGAGCAGTGGAACGACCCAATCTTTATTATTGGCGCTCCGCGCAGTGGCACCACCCTGCTGCGGAACATGCTGAACCGGCATCCTGCGATTGCGATCTACCGGGATTCGGACTTCTACGACTATGTTGTCCGGCGCTCACGGTCGTTCGGCAGCTTGGCCGAGCCGCGAAACCGCCAGCGCTTGCTGTCGGAATATCTTTCCACCCGTTGCGTTCGTCGGATGCAAATGGATGTGCCGGCCCTGGAAGCTGCGCTGCTCCACGAAGGGAACAGCTACGAAAGTTTGTTTCTGTCCTTGTTAAGCTTCTACGCACAGACCCAGGGCAAGAGACGCTGCGGCGATAAGGGCCACTACGGTACGTTCGCCGAAACGCTGTGTAAGTGGTATCCCGGCGCGAGTATCATCCACCTGGTGCGAGATCCCCGCGATGTCGTCGCGTCACTCCTGCGCCTCGAGTGGGCCGATCAAAACGTCCTCGGCAATGCTCGTTTGTGGCTGCGTTGCAACCTTGGCGCTGGCCGCGCCCAGCACCGCCCCCAGTATCTGCTGGTCCGTTACGAGCAGCTTGTGACCCAACCGGAGCAGGAGCTGCGCCGTATCTGTGGCTTCGTCGGTGAGTCATACTCCCCTGCGATGCTCGTGCCGAACCACGACCCTTCAGCGGACCGTGCGTGGTTTCAGCGAGCCGAACAACCCGTCACTACCGAAAGACTGGAGAAGTGGCGCGAGCAACTGACGGCGGATCAGATCGCACTGATTGAGTGGCTGGTGAAACCACACATGCGGACATTTGGCTACGAACCCGCCGGAGCCTCACCCTCGAACCTGGCCATCGCCACAGGTCTGGCATCGGCTGCATACGATGCGGCCAGTCGGCGCGCAGGAGAGTTTCCTCGAATGTGGTACTCTCTCACATGCTCTACCCATTTGGCCAAAGAAGAGGCCGCGAAGGAGCGGTTTCGTAGCCGCCGGCTGGCTGCCGCTGCAATTCCCCAAAAATGCCCGTGAAACCGCTCGTCTCAGTTGTAATAGAGGGATACAACGAAGAATTCAATGGCTTGGCGCCGTTCCCCGATACTGTGGAAGCCCTGCTCCACCAAGACTTTCCTTTGGACATCGTGGAGTTGCTCCTGTTGGGCAGCCCTCGGCAAATCGAGCATTGGAAGACGCTGAGTCCTGGCGGGAATTCGTTTAATCGGGTCAGGATGATCCCGGTTGATCCTGAGAACGGCCACTACTGGCAACTCAAGAACCTGGGTGGAGAACTCGGCGAGGGCCAGATTATCGCGCATGTTGACAGTGACGCGCTTCCCGGGCCCCAATGGTTGTCCTCACTAGTTAGGGCTATCCAAAGCGGTGCGGATGTGTCAGTAGGGCCCTCGCTGTGCCGAACCCCGCGGCAGAGTCCCGATTCGCCCTGGATGCTGGCTGCCGCCTTGCCCACCTTCTCTCTGATGCTTGCGAGCACCGCGAACGGCGAGGGTCCCCGCGCAGGCTGCATCATGGCCCACAACGTAGCGCTGCGACGCAATGTGTTCCTGGAGCACAGATTTCAAACGGAGAAGCGGTCGTACAGTTCGGCACTCATGTATTTCGAGCTCGTCCGTGCAGGAGTAAAGATTTCATTCCAACCGGAGCAGAAGGTGGCGCATGGCATGACGTTCCACTGGTGGCTGGCCCGTAAGCACTTCCGCACCGGTTGGGAGACGTATATGGGCAGAAGCGCCGATAAAGACTGGCCACGCGTGCCTGCACTGGAAAAAATGAAGATCATTGAACCTGTCGTGCTCCGTACGGCGCTTGTGTGCCGCGACGCCCGTCATTGGTTTTGCTTCTGCCGAGTCGTGGGTGTGAGCCGCACGCGCGCCATACGCCTATTCCCGCTGGCGCTACTTGCCTCTTTTACCGCTCGCACGGCAGAAATGGTGGGCATGTACGCAGTGATGTTCGCGCCGAAATCCACCGAACACCAGGCCCGTTTCTAGCGATGCCGGAGTTCGCTGGGCCGGTGGTGATGATCGATCCCGGCAACTTCTCGCCCCAGTACACCGCCAATCTCTGCTCGAGTCTCGCGCAACTGGGTGTGGATGTCACGCTTATCACTTCTCCGCCGCAGTTCGGCGAAATGCCCTCGCCTCACGGGTACCGCGTGGAGACCTGTTTTTTTCGGCATGTCACTGGACCGGGCCTTCTCCGGTCAGCGACCACGCGCAGTGCACCCGCGCGAACGCTGCTGAAGGCCTGCGCATATCCGTTAGGCCTGGCCAGGATCAAGCGGCTCCTCCGTTCGGCGAGGCCGCCCGGCATCCTTCATTATCAGTGGGCCCACGTTCCGGTCCTCGATGCCGGCCTGGTTGCCACGCTCCGAGATGCGGGCTGGCGCACAGTCGCGACAGCTCACGACCTGTCTGTTCCCCCACCCTTCTCGTCACTTTGGAAATGGCAGGCCCGGCGCTTCTACAAATCCGTGGATGCCGTGGTGGTGCATACGTCGCGGCTCGCCGAACAAGCAGGCGCGGAGTTCTGCATCCCATCCTCCAGACTCCATGTGGTTGCGAGGGGCGGCCTCGGCATCCTGTGCGGTCCTTCGCTCGGCCGCGACGAAGCGCGGGCCCGCATTGGCATCGGCGGTTCTGGTCCGGTGCTCCTGTTCTTCGGCATGATCAAGCCGAACAAAGGTCTCGTCCATCTATTGCGCGCCATGCCGGAGGTCCTCCGGGCGCTCCCGGATGCGCGCCTCATGATTGCCGGGGAACCGGTCGAGAAATTCGATCGCTATGCAGCCGTCATCGGCGACCTCGGCATCGAGAATGCGGTCGTCACTAGGCTGGGCTACGTCCGCGACGAAGAGGTCGGTGCGTATTTTCAGTCCGCCGACCTCGTCGTCTTGCCGCATACCGAAATCTCTCTCAGCGGGGTTGCCTGGGTGGCCCTGGGCTTCGGGCGGCCAATTGTCGGAACGCATGTCGGTGGCTTGCCGGATCTAGTCGAAGAAGAAGTGAATGGGTTCCTGGTGCCTCCGGGATCATCAGCAGCGCTGAGTCAGGCCATCATTCGGGCCTTGCGCGACCGCGAACAACTCGAGCGCATGGGGGAATGCGGCCGGGCACGCTTTGATGCGCACCATAGCTGGGCCAAAACCGCGACCGAAACACTAGAGCTTTACCACAGCGTGATCAACGGACCTCGCGGCTTTGAAACGCGCCCACGCGTTCGCAGGCGCTAAGCCGTGACCAAAGAAGAAGCCCTGCTAGGCCGCGGCCCGCTGCGCGTGACGGTTACCCCAGAAGTTCCAGATATCCACTACGATCTTGCCGTGCAAAGCTAGATCTTTGTAGGCCTGGTGCGGCGTGCACAGGATCAAGATATCGCTCCGTGAGATCACCTCATCCAGCGGCAGCAGTGCGGGGTCGTTCGTGATGAGCGGGTCCGTGGTCAGAACATCCTTTGCACGGAACATAAGCAGCTTCTTCACCTTGTAACTGAGCGAGGAGCGCGGATCGTCGCTGTCGGCTTTGAACGCCATGCCCAGCAGGCCCACCGTCAGCTCCTCCAAATGACATTTCGCGGCCAGGCTGTCAACCAGGAACATAGGCAGGCTTTCGTTGACCAGCATGGCCGCATGGCCAATACTGAACTGGTTTTTGTAAAATGCCGCGAGTTGCATGGTGTCCTTGAATAAACAAGGTCCGGCGGTGAGTCCCGGCCCTGGTATATCGGCCATGCGCGGGTACTCGTATTTCATCGCATCCAGTACCGCGAAGTAATCCACGCCCGCCGCATTCGCGATCAAATAGAACTGATTGGTGACCGCGAGCTGTATATAGCGGTATGCATTGCTGAACAGCTTGGCTAGTTCCGCCTCGACGGGCGTTAGCCGCACGATCCCGGGAGCAATCTTCGCGAAAAGCGCGGCGGCGGCTTCCTCGGCTTCAAAAGTTGTGCCGCTGACCACCTGCGGCAGAGATTGTAGTTCTTCTAGCGCGTACCCCTGTGCGATGCGCTCGGGGCAGAACGAAAGCAGCGTCTTCTTATTCTTCGACGCGAGGTACCTCGCGATCGAGTCGGTCAGCCCCGGATAGACAGTAGAACGCAGAATGATCAACTGATCATCCGACAGGTATGGCATCAAGGTGTCGATGCATCTCATGACCGGCTTGAGGCTCGGGTTGAGAAATTCATCGACGGGTGTGCCGATCACGATCACGATATTGGAAGCGCATGCCGCGACGGCGGCCTCGGTTGTGAAACACAGACGGCCGCTGTCCAGAGCTTCACGCAGAAGCGGCTCCGCCCCGCGCTCCAGAAACGGCATCTTGCCCGCCGCGAGGGTGGCCATTGCGCCGTCATTGATGTCGTAGATGATGACGCGCAGGCCCTTGACCGCAAACAGGATGGAAAGCGGCAACCCCACATGTCCGGCGCCCCCCACCACGCAGAGATCGAAATTAGGGCCTTCGGCCGCACGTAGCGTAGACAAGGTCCCTCCTTAATAGATACGGCTTCGGTTGATTATAGCTCAGTAACAACTTCTAAGCCGCTTTACGACAATGAGATAGCTCCATCTGAGTGGCGCGGGCCAGATGCACGTTTGTCGACGTCGCGCTTCCAGTTCTCTAAGCGTGGACCCGCCAGGCTTCGAGCGCTTTCCCGCACTTGCGCCATCTGCTCCTGCGACATCGGTTTGAACTGCTGCGCAATCCGAACATCATCTTCGATCTGCCCGATTGTCGTGCATCCCAGCGCCAGGCAGTGAATCGGCAGGCTGAGCACATAAGTGAGGCAGTCCTTCAGGTGGATCTCTGCCAGCAGGCCTGCGTTGGCCGTACTCTTCATGCCTTGAATCCCCATGCCGCGCTCGACGGCGACCGGCAACACGTTTTTCTCGAAGCTCAGGTACGCCGGGTCAGCCGGGTTCAGCGGCATCAGGATCGTATCGTACTGCTCATAGTTCTTGAGCATGGCGAGATGGACTTCCGGATCGTGATGCCCCGTGAAGCCCATGAAGCGGCATTTCCCGGCTTTCTTGGCGGCCACGAAAGCTTCGATGGCGCCACCAGGCGCGAAGATCTGCTGCACTTCCTCCATGGTGCTGACCTGGTGAATCTGCCAGAGGTCCAGGTAATCGGTTTTCAGCGCCCGCAGAGACTTCTCGAGATCCGCTTCGGCGCCATTGCGGCTGCGCTCGGGCGACTTCGTGGTGAGGAAGATGTGTTTGCGAAACGGCGGTAGAACGTCGCCGTAGACTTGTTCGGACTTTCCGTCCCAATAAATACGCGCGCAGTCGAAGTAGTTGACGCCCAGTTCGTAGGCCCGCAGCGTGATGGCCTTGGCGTCTTCGTAACTGCACAGGGGGAAGCGGCCGCCCGCCTGCCCGATGATCGTGAGTTTTTCGCCGGTTTTGCCGAACACCCGCTTGGGGATCTCACCCGCTGTCACCTTGTTGGCGGCACGAGCGCCACCGAGCGAAAGCCCCGCTGCCGCGGAAGTGGAGAGGAAGGTTCTGCGTTGCACTTTGCCTCCTTGCCTGATCTGGCGTTTCTCTAGAATACTTCCGAATGACCCGTTCCGTGAGTCACGCCTTGACAAGACGGCTGCGGTTTCAAATAATCGGAGCCGAGCACCATGCGACGGCGGAATTTTCTGGCACTCGGTAGCGGCGCCGCGCTGGGGCTCATTCATCACGCGAGCGCCATGCCTGTCCCCTTCCAAGACGAAAAGAGCAAACTGAAAATCACCGGCGTCCGGCTGGTTCACACGCGGCCCAAGCGCCCTGTGCCCGCATACCAGCCGGCGGCGGACTCATGGTCGATCAGCGGAGTGGAAGTGGCCAACCCCATGTCCATCTACCCGGAGTACAAGGCACAGCGCTCGCTGTTCATGCCCGACCCCGGAAAGCTGGAAACCTTCACGGTTGAGATCTCGACTGACAAGGGCGTGAAGGGCTATGGCAGCGGCGGCATCGCCGGTGGCCAAGTGGTGGCGGGGCATTTCACTAAGCTCCTGATCGGCGAAGACCCGTTCAACATCGAGCGAATCTGGGACATTCTTTTTCGCTCCAGCCTGTATTACGGACAGGCCGGCGTTGTGCCTCACGCCATCAGCGGCGTGGACCTGGCGCTGTGGGATCTGATCGGCAACGCGCTGGGCATGCCGGTGTACAAGCTGCTGGGCGGCGAAACCAAGACGCGCATCCCCACCTACTGCACCGGTAACGACATCGAGCAGCACATCCAGTTCGGCTATAAACGGCTGAAGCTGGCAGTCCCCTACGGCCCAGCCGATGGGCGGGACGGGCTGAAGAAGAACACCGAGTTGGTGAAGCACACGCGCGAACTGCTGGGTCCCGATGGTGACATCATGCTCGATTGCTGGATGGCGTTGAACGAGCAGTACAGCATTGAGCTGGCGGAAATGGTTGCGCCTTACCGGGTCTACTGGATGGAAGAGTGTTTGCCGCCATACGACTTCGAAGGTTTTGGACGGCTGAGGGCGGCCATCAAGTCCACGCGCATCGTGGGCGGAGAACATATTTATTTCCGCTACGGTTTCCGGCAAATGCTGGAACATAACGCAGCCGCCGTCTGGCAGCCGGACATTCACTGGTGCGGCGGCCTGACCGAATTGCGGCGCATCGCTGCACTGGCCTCTGCATACGACATTCCCGTGATCCCGCACGCCGGTGGCGTGCAGGACTGCGTGCATTTCACCATGGCCACGCCGAATGCGCCCTGGTCGGAAATGTTTATGCCACCTCCGGGCGGTACCCCGGAGGTTTACCGGCGCTACGAAGAAGACAACCAGGTCACCCGCGGCCCGGAAGGCATCTACATGCGCCCGTCCGACCGGCCAGGTTTCGGCTGGGAGATGGACGTCGTTTGATCTAAGCAACAAACTGCGGAACCTCACCCACTATTACCCACAGGCGCTTCGAAAGCGCCATATGGCCCTCGGACGGGAATGGCGCCGCGCGCGTAGTTGGCCATAACTAACTGATTCTTTAGCACTTCCAGGAAGTTCTCAATGGCAGGCCGATTGCACTTCCGGGCGGTTATCCAACAAGGAGGCGCTGCTATGGCCACAACGGTGGTAAAGCCGCATACGGAAACGCTCCGCACGCTGCCTGGCGATGACGTCCGCCAGATCATGTGGAGGTTCGCGGACCGGCTGGACTTGCAGATGCTCGTGCAATCGGCTCGCGCCGTAGCGCGGGGGCCAGTGGCGCGTCTGGTGGCGAACGGCGCACGCGGCACGCATGACTGGACGGAACAGAAAGCCCATCTCCTCAACGAGTTCGACGCTGCCGGCATTACAGCAGCAGGGCTGGACCCGGAAAATGGTGGATACATCGAGGGTCCGAAGAACCTGGTCCTCTCGCTGATCGCTTTTGAGCTGGCCTGGGTGGACGCGGGAGCGGCGACGGGTAGCTTGGCGGGCGGCTTGGCCCTAGCCCCCATTCACGAGAGAGGTACCCCCGAGCAGCGCGAGCACTATATGAGCCTGTGTGCTCCGCCCGCCGCCGGAGAGGATCGCAAACCGTGGCGCGGAGCCTTCTGTCTGACCGAACCCCTTCCTTATGTTGGAGTTGAGACCAGTTTGCTGGCCGGACGGGTACGTGTTGTGGAACGGGAGGAAGGCAAGGAGCCCATTCTAGAGGTCGACAAGCGCGGGCGCTTCATCACCAACATGGGATTCGCCAACTTCGTGACGGCGGCGGTGGAATCCGGCGATCCGCGCATCAAAGGCACGTGCATGGTGGTGCTGGAAGAAACCGACCCCGGCACATTCGATCGCGGCACGCCCACGCGGAAGCTGGTGCATCAGTTATCGTCCACCTGCGATCCGGTCCTGCGGATGCGCGTCCCGGCGAGCCGCATCATCGGCGGTTACACCGTAAAGGACGGCGTGATCATTCCGCGGTACAACCACGGCGAGATCATTGAGGCGGTATTCCGTCGAACACGGGTCACGGTAGGCCTCATGACCGCGGCGAAATTGCTATCGGCAGTGGAGCCGGTCATTCGGTATCAAAGGGACCGGTTCCGGGGCAGCGGCAATGTACCCCCAGGGTCTCCGCGCTATGAGCTGGGCTTACAGCAGAAGCCCGATGCGCTGCACCGGCTGCTCGACGTATGGGCCACCGGAGAAGCAAGCGCGTCGCTGGGATTCACGGCAGCGCGGCTGTTCGACGAATTGGATCCGTTGGAGACGGAAAAAGACAGCATTCTCGCCGGACAAGGCATCCAGGGAGGCACGGCCGCTTTCAAGGCACTGCGCAAGGTTCAGAAAGACGCTCTGGAGTATCTGGAACTGCAAAAACAGCCGGCTGGCAGGCGTGACAACGGCCGATATGAGAAGCTCGCGAGCGACCAGCTTGTAAAGTACGTGCTGCTGGATTCGCTCGCCAACGTCTTCTGCCCAGCTTGCAAGCTGTGGAACACAGGCCATGGCGCAAACATGATGCGCGAGGCCGTCAGCCTGATGGGCGGATATGGCATCACGGAAGATTGTCCGGGCTTCCTCGGGTACAAATGGATGGATGCGCAACTGGAAGCAACCTACGAAGGCCCCGAAGCGGTGCAGCGGCGCCAACTTTCCGTGACGATGGTCAACGAGGTGTTCCTGGCGCAGTTCCGTGGATGGGTAGCGGAGATGCGCGAGATCGCCTCGTCCCGGCCGGGAACCGGTGCTTGCTCGCTGGCCACAGCGATGCAGATGTGGCTGTGGACCATCCAGCATTTGCAAGTGGCCAAGGATGCGGACGGCGCGGCTCTCTACCAGAGCAACCGGCAGGGGGTCACGTTTGCGCTGGCGGATGCGCTGTGCTGGTTGCTCTCGGCGCGCGCGTTGATTCTCGACGTGATGGAACTGGAGCAGAAGGGTCCGCAGAACCCTGTGGTGGCGGAAGGTCTCGCGGGCACGGTGCAGTTCCTCAGCGACCTTTGTCACGTCCAGACCGCGCGTTCCGCGGGAGAAGTAGGGCGCATCTGTGCCGAGTTGGTCTACGGATACAACCGTCATCCTGCGTGGGATGAGGAAGGCTACAAGGGCTGTTACCACGAGGATGAGTTGATCGCACTCGAAAGCATCATTCCGGGTCTGGCCAGCGTGGCCGTCGACGTCATTGATTCGGATGGTTCGCACCCCATGAAGGCGGGTCCGTGCGCGAAGGCTGAGGGATTGGAACCGTTCGTGCGACTACGCACGAAACTGGATGGCTGCCTGACCGGGTCGCAGCTTGCGAAAGACAGAGCCGCCGAATCGCTCACCAAGGTCATGATCCCGGCGGCGCTGGATTACCCCGCGTAGAACGATGAGTGATCGCGCCAGCATGGATGTGGATATCGCCTGCGTCGGATTCGGTCCGGCGGTGGGCGGTTTTCTGACGACGCTGGCGCCAGCTCTCGCTGAGTTCCCTTCCCCGCCGCAGGTGGTCTGCTACGAGCGCGCTGACGGCCTGGGATTCGGAGTGTCCGGTGTGGTGACGCGCGCCAGGGGGATCCGGCAATCGTTCCCGAACCTCGACCCGGCACAAATTCCCATGGCGGCGCCGGTGCGGGAAGAAAAGGTTGTTTATCTTTTCGATCCGACCGGGGCAAGCCGCCGCTCGGCTGCTTTGCGGCTGGCCGATTCATTTACGCGCGCGTTTGCAAACCGGGAATTGCAGGCGCTGGAGCTGCCGTGGACCCCTGAATTTCTGCACAAAGCTGGTGGCCTGGTGCTTTCCATCGGACAGTTCAACCAATTCGTGGGCGAACAGTTGATGATGTCCGGCATGGTGCAGGTTTGGCCCGGAGTACCGGTGGCCGAGCCGCTGATTGAAGACCGTCGCGTGGCGGGAATCCGATTGGCGGACCAAAACGGCGAGCCGGGAATGGACATTCGCGCTGCACTGACGGTGGTGGGCGACGGGCCCGTGGGACCGGTAGGACGGCGCATCGACGAGCATTTCGGCGTGCCTCGGGGTTTCCAGAAGAATGAATGGGCGGTTGGCGCAAAGATGGTGATCGATCTGCCGGAGGGCGTCGAGATCGAGCCGGGGACGGTCTTCCACACAATCGGTTTTCCCGAGCCGGAGATCTTCGGCTTTTTCTACGTGCATCCGGGACGCATCGCGTCCGCGGGAATCTTCGTGCCGTCGTGGTTCGCGAGCCCGGTCCGCACTTCGTACCGTTACCTACAGCACTTCATCCAGCATCCGTACCTCTGGCGATATTTGAAGGGCGGGCGGCTGCGTAGCTGGGGCGCAAAATCGCTGTTGGAATCGGGACGGCGTGGTGAGCCATGGCTAGTAGGCGATGGGTATGCGCGAATCGGCGAAGGCTCCGGCAGCACGAACATGCTGACTGGGTCGGGAGTGGATGAGGCTTGGAGCACAGGCATCCAACTCGCCGAAGGTGTGATTGAACTGCTGCGTGAAGGTGCGCCATTCACGGGTGACAATCTGGCTCGCACCTACGTGGCACGGCGGCGAGCGAGTTGGGTAGAGAGCGAAGGACGAATCGCAGAGAACGCGCGCGATGGTTTTCAGTCGGGATTCCTGACCGGAATGTTCGGAATGGCCTTGGCAGGGGTGACCAAGGGATGGTTCCGGATGCATGGGAAGCCGAGGCCGGCGTACGAAAATCTGCGCAGCATTGAAGCGTACTTTTCCGATAGAGTGCCTCTGGGAGAGATCGACAGGATCAGGGAACAATGCCGTATTGCCGGTGCACCGCTGCACGACCTGCTGATGGAGCGGAGCGGATGGCCGCCGATCCCCTACGACGGCCAACTGTTGGTGACGCACCAGGACGCGCTGCTGATGGGTGGCAAGGTGCAAGCCACGCCGGGCTTTGCCGATCACGTAGAATTTCTGCGGCGCGAATTGTGCGATGCCTGCGTGAGCCAGGTGTGCGTCGAGATGTGCTCCGGCGAGGCGATCACCCGGAAAGAAGGCGGCGCGCCGGCATTCGACCGCGAGAAGTGCGTGCACTGCGGCGCCTGCCTGTGGAACTGTTCACGCGAAACGGACGGACATACGAACATCGCATTCCGCGCGGGCGCGGGCGGCCTGCATTCAGCGGAAAACTAATGTGCTGAATCGCAACTTCATTGAAGAATTCGCCGTGATCGCAGCACCGGACCAGGGGTCCGGTGCGGACGAGGGCGTCCGCCCCACAGCAAGTCATGTGGCGAACTTCTGACTTAGGACACTAACTCATCTATGAACATTTCTTATCAAATTGTTGTCTGCGGCGGGATTGTGCCAGATCCGCTCCAGACTCTTGAGCCGGTCATCGGCGCGAACGGTCCTGGACTCAAGAACGAGTTATTGCTGCCGCATGTGCTGGACCCGTGGTCCGCGCATGCTGTTTATGAAGCGGCGCACCTGGCGCGAAAGTTCGCGGGGAGCAAGGTGTGGCTGGTGAGCGTCGCTCCAAAAGCGAAACTGCAACAGGTGATGATGACGATTGGCCAGCGCGTGCCCCTGGAACTGGTGGCGATCGACGGGCCGGCGACCGGATTCATTGATGCCACGGATGTGGCGGCGGCGCTGGCCGGCGCGATTGAAGCGATACCCGGGTTGGACCGCTCACGACTGCTGGTGTTCGGCGGTTGGGAATCGGCGTCGCGAGCGGCAGGAGCGACCATGCAGATGGTGGGCGAGCGTCTCGGCATCCTCGACCAGTTCCAAGGCGTGGATGAGCTCTTGGTTGGGGACGACGGGACGCTGCGGATTCTGGAGCGCATCGAAGGCGGACAGCATCAGGTGTCGGTGTGCGCCGGTCCTCCGGCTCTGCTGGGCTGGGCGACGGGGAGTCTCCCGGAACCATCCAATAATCCACAGATCGGCATGCAGAACATGCGTGCGATCATGCCGGCACTACAAAAAGCAAAGGCGGCGCAGATCAGAGGAGGGGCGCGGTTCCAGAGCGTTGCGCTGCCGAAGCAACAACGAGATACGCGCATCGTGAAAGACAAACCGGTGGAGGAAATTGCGCGCGAAATCGTTGATTGGGTGGTGGGGGAGTGAGGGCGATGACGGTTCTTTTTCTGGGGCACACGGAGGCGGATGGCAGTTTGAGCCGCATTACATTGGAGGCGCTCGCGGCCGCGAAGACGGTGAGTGGAGATCTTGTGATCGGCCTCGTGGGCCTCGAAACACAGCGCGCGGCAGAGTCGATCGCGGGTTGTGACGCTTCCCGGTTTCTGGCGGTGACGGGCGAAGCGTTTGGCGTGTCACGGTATGCGACCGATGCCGCGGCGGCTGAAGCGATCTGCCGCGCGGCGAAAGCGGACATTGTTATCGCTCCCCATACGTCGCGGTGGGCACGCGCGTTGCCGGGCGTGGCGCAACGGCTCGGCGGAAGCGTGGACACGCACATTACGGGAATCACGGCGAACGGGGACGAGTTACAAGTGGCGCGCTGGTTCTACCGGCAGCGCATGGAGGCAATACTCGATCGAGCGCAGCGGCCCTGGGTTTTGCTGCTGGATTCGGGTTGCGCGGCGGCGTGGCAGGGTGCGACGGGAGCGGTGACAGTCGAGACAGTGAACGTGGAACTCACCCCCGCGCTCGCGCGGACAACGGTGATTGGCAAACAAGCGCCGAAGAGCGAGATGCAGACCATTCGCCCCGATGCCTCGCTGTTGTTCGTAGCCGGCGCGGGCTGGACGAAGAAGCAGAAAGACGGGCAGCCGCACGTCGATCAAGCGGCCCAGCTCATTAGCGGATTCCTGGAGGTGAGCCAAGCCTCGCTCGGGAGCAGTAAGTCACTGGTCGATTTGAGCGGCGAAGGCCAGACAGTGCTTCCTTTCCTCTCACACCTGAACCAGGTTGGGCAGACGGGCTCGACTCCGCGGCATCCCAAGGGTCTGGCCACCTGCTGCCACGGCGAGGAACCGCACGTCGTAGGCTGGCGCTTTATTCAAGAGCGCCGCGCGGTGAATCTTGACGCAAACTGCGGATGGGCGCGCGGGAAAGCGGATGTGCTTTACGTGGCCGACGCATTCGAAGTGATGGCGCGGGTGAATGCGCTGCTGAATGGGGCGCGCTGATCCGGGGTGCTCAACGCCGCTCGAAGCATTATGCTAGGCTACGTAGCCGTCTGGCAGGGGCGACATTAACCCGGCGTGAACGGGTGCGGGAGGAGCCGGTATGCTGCAGAAGGGCACGGCCAAGAAGGTCACGATTTTCGTCAATGAGGACACGCAGCACCACTTTGGTTCCCTGTCCGAAGCCATTCTGACGTTCCTGCTTCACAAGGGCGTGTCCGGTGCTACCGCCACGCGCGCGATGGCCGGTTTCGGCGCCCACCATGTGATGCACACAACGAAGATCGAGGTACTCACCGAGCACCTGCCCATTCGCATCGAGTTCATCGAATCCGCCGAGAAAGTCGATGAGCTCATGCCCACCCTTTACGACATGGTTACCGATGGCATGATCGAGGTGCAGGATACGAACGTTGTCAAGGTTGCCAGCAAGGAACGCCCGGCGCCGCCGAAGGGGCCGCATACGGAAATGAGGGGCAAAGCCCGATTGATGCGAATCTATATGGGCGAGTCAGACAGATGGCAGGGTGAACCGCTTCATGAAGCGATCGTCAAGCGTTTGCGCCTGATGGATATTGCCGGGGCGACCGTGTACCGGGGCATTCTGGGATACGGAGTGAAGGGCCACACGCACAAGAGCAGGCGGCTTCCGTTCTCGCGTGATCTGCCGATCATGATTTCGGTTGTGGACGCAGAGGAGAAGCTGGCCAAGGCGATCAACGAGATCGAGCCGATGATGCAGGACGGAATCATTGTTCTTTCCGATGTGGATGTAATTCGCCTTGTTCACAGCCGCCCGGCAGAGGAGTCTTCGCATGCGAACGGTTAAGAAAGCCAAACTCCTTCGTCTGCATTTCGGCGAAAGCGACCGGTACAACGGGAAGCCGCTTTACGAAGCGATTGTGCATCGCTGCAAGGAACTGAAGATCGCCGGCGCCACTGTGTTTCGCGGCCTGGAAGGGTATGGCGAGACGGCGGAAATCCACCACCATCACCTCATGAAGAAGGACCAGCCCATTGTCGTGACGATTGTGGACACGCCGGAAAACCTGGAGCGGCTGATTCCCGAGGTCGAGGCGATGATGGACACGGGCATGATCGCGACGTCGGATGTGGATTACATGCGCATCGAAAAGTCGAGTTCAGGTGCGTAATCCCCAGTCCTCCGAGTGTTCTTGCAGGGCCACGCGCACCAACTGGCTTCGCGTGCGGACGCCGGTTTTTGCGAACAACTGCTGGAGGGCAGACTTCACCGATGCCTCAGACAAATTGAGGCGGGCCGCGATTTCTTTGTTGCTCAAGCCTTCGAAGACTGTCAGCAGCACCTGCCGTTCACGATCAGTTAGTTGCCTGCGGCGCTCACGTTCAGGCGTGCGATCCACGGCTTGCATGATGGCCTGAATGCAGCGCTGGTCGATCCAGGTTTCGCCGGCGATCACCTTGCGAATCGCTTCCCTCAGCAGCGCCGGTGAACTGTGTTTGAGGAAAATGCCGCAGACTCCGTAGCCCAGGGCTCGAACGGAATCGGCGTCGGTCATGCCGGCCGTAACGATGAAGATGCGGCCGGCATAGCCCGCGTCGCGCGCCAAGCGGATAAACTCGAAGCCGTATTGTTCTCCCAAATCGTAGTCGAGTAACACTAGATCGATGGGCTCGCGGGCAAGGACCTTGAGCGCCTGGCCGGAAGTCGCACAATGGGCCACCACCTGAAAGTCGGGCTCACTGTCCAACAGCCGGCTGAGGCTTTCCCTAAACAGCGTGTGATCGTCGAGCAATAGCAGGCGGATTTTCGCCATATTCTGTTTCCAGAGATTCTTCCGGCCGGTCCCATACTGGAGTCAGGATGACCGCAAAGCAGCATCCGGCCTCGCGCGGCTCGTACCTGATGTCACCTTGAAAAGCTCGCACGAAAGCCCGCGACAAGTACAGGCCCAGTCCGGTAGCGTCGGCACCCGGCTGAAAGGGCTTGAACAGCCGTTCCGGCGCGGCGACGCCGTGTCCGCTATCAATGAATCGCACGACAAGGGCTTTGCCGTTCAGACTTGCACTCACGGTCATTTCCTTGCGCGGCTGATTCTCCATGGCACGCTGGGCGTTTTTTGTGATATTCAGGAACGCTTGCAAGAGCGCCTGAGGCTCCCCGGAAACCGGCGGCAGCGACTCCGGTATTTCCCACCGAACGGAGATGCCGGACTCACGAAAAGAAGGCTCGATTACGATACGCAGATCCTCGAGAACCGGGTGTATGTCGATCGGCTCTGTCTGGGCCTGTCTCGTTTGCTGCAACTCGAGTCCTGCCATCATGCCCAGGCCTTCCACTAAAGAGCCGAGCGCACGAAAATCTTCGCTGCGGGACAGACGCTCGTTGCGCGCCAACTTGGCGTGAACCGCGGCGATGGCGCCGCACATGTTCCGGATCTCGTGGCAAACTGCGGCTACAAGGATTTTGGAGGCTGCGTGCAACTGTTGCAGGCTGAATTCCTCCCGCTCCCGCAGGTCTTCCGAAGCGTCGAATACAACCGCGGCAAGCCTCGGGCCGGATACCGTTCGATAAGTGGAAAACCAGATGTGGGCTAGCAAAACCTCGCCGTTCTGCCGCCAGCCGCGACACTCCATCACGGTCCGAAAGGCTTGCGTTTCCGCCTTTATGGGCGGCACAACGGCGAGCGCGGGAAAATACTGGGAAATATATTGGCCTTCCAGCTTGTGTGGCTCTATTCCAAGAAGCCGGTGAGCCGCGTCATTGGCCAACAAAACCTTGCCATTGGCATCCAGCGTAAAGATCGTAGCCGGACTGCTTTCGATCAGGAACTTCAACTGCTCCTCGGCCTCACGGCGAAGCCCGACTTCCTTTTCAATCTCCCCTAGGTGCTGGTTGGCCAGACGGCGGTTTCGTGCCGACTCAAAAACAAATAATCCTGTACCAAAAAAAGCCGCGAAGGTAAGGATCACACGCGGAATTCCGACCACCGTCGCCCAGGGAAAAGATCCGAAGGCTTCACACAGGCCGGTGTAGAGTGCGGCAACCAGTGCAATCTGCCACCGGCTAAGGCGGCCCCCTACCATCAGCATGGGGAACAAATAGAGAAAGCCGAAGGAAATGTTCACGTCAAAGCGCCAATCGATGAGCGCAACGACGGTGGTCAGGACTGCCGCGCGCAACAATATTGCAGCCCTGCCTCCTTGTAGGAAGCGCAAGAACAGTTGCTGCGGCTTGCTTTGCTGCAATGAAGTCCTTTCTTACCATTCTAGAGGAACTGCCCAACGCCGTGCTTTGTGTCCACCAGATAGCCAAAAGATCCAATCAAAAGACAGATCTGCTTTAGACGAAGGATTGATAGAAGGGCGGAGTCCGGTATCCTAAAATATTGAGTGAATTCCTTTATTCAGCAGACCCGCAGTGAAGTCCTCCTCATGAAACTCTCGCAGAATCAGTGGTCTAGAGACCCGCGCAAGACGTCGAGCTTAGCCATGCGCACTCGACTGTGGCTATTCCTGACCATGTGGCTGGCCCAGAACATGGCCGCTCAGACGGTCTTCACCTGGCAGCAGATCAAGGACAAGTTCGAGGCGACGAACCCTACCTTGAAGGCTGTCCAGCTCAACATCGACGAATCCAAGGCCGCTGAGATCACTGCTTACCTCCGCCCCAACCCCGACGTAACGGGGAGCATCGATCAAATTAACCCCTTCTCCACACAGCCCTCCCCCAATGGAGGGGGAAACAGCTACCGCCCTTTTGACTTCGCGTTCCCTTCCGGCTCGGTTAGTTACCTGCACGAGCGGCAACACAAGCGGGAACTACGCCTGGAGAGCGCAAAGAAGTCCACCGACATCGCCGCATCCACGTTCCAAGACGAGGAGCGCAGCCTGATGTTCAACCTGCGCAGCGCCTTCGTGCAGACGTTGCAGGCCAAGGCGGTGCTGCAAAATGCGAACGAGAACCTGGAGTACTGGGACCGGGAGCTCACCGTAAACCGCACTCGGTTCAAAGCTGGCGACCTGGCCCAAGTCGACCTGGATCGCCTGGAATTGCAGCGCGTCCAATTCGAATCCGACTATGAGACGGCCCTGGTGAACCTTCGCACGTCCAAGATCCAACTCCTCATGCTCCTGAATGAGCGGACGCCAATTGAGCAGTTTGACGTTGCTGGACCGTACGATTTCGCCGAGCAGGTGATGACTATGCAGGAATTCCGGGACGTCGCGCTGGCAACCCGACCGGACTTGAAGGCCGCTTTGCAGAGCGTGGACCTGGCCAAAGCTAACCATCAACTCGCCGTTGCGAACGGCTCGACAGATCCCACTTTCAGTGTAGATTTTGCGCGGAACCCTCCGATTCCGGTTTACCTGGGTTTCAGCGTCAACATCCCCTTGCGCATCTTTGACCGCAACCAGGGTGAGAAGGCGCGAACACAACTCGACATCGGACGCAACGAGCGATTAAGAGATGCAACCGAAGCGCAGGTTTTCAGCGATGTGGACTCCGCCTATGTGACGCTGGTCAGCGCTTTGAATCTGCTCCGTCCTTACAAGACGAAATACCTGCAACTAGCCACCGATAACCGGACCAGGATTTCTTTCTCGTACCAGAACGGCGGCGCGTCTCTGCTGGATTACTTAGATGCGGAGAAAGCGTACCGGGACACGCGACTGGCGTACCTGAACCTGATCGGTTCGTACTTAACGGCGGCGGCCCAAATGAACATGGCGGCCGGACGGGAGGTTATCCAATGAATCGCACGACCGTCGCAACAGCAGTTTTGTGTTCCGGATTATGCTTTTTCGTCACCGGGTGCGAAAGGAAAGTAACGGCCGAGCAGGGTGCGCAGGCCGGCACGGGTCCAGTTGCCGCCACCGTGGAACCTGACCTGGACGCTAACAATTTCAAGGTGGACCATCCTGAACGCTTTCCCCTGGCCACGGCCGGCGAGAAGATCGCAATACCGGAGCTGAATGTAACAGGAGCCGTGAGCCCTGATGTGTCGCGGCAGGTGCCCGTGCCCTCGCTGGCTTCAGGGCGCGTGGTGGAAATCGACGCGCGGCTGGGCGATGCCGTCAAGAAAGGGCAGCTTCTGTTCAAAGTCCGCAGCACGGACATCTCGAGCGCGTTTTCGGATTACCGGCAGGCCGTGAAGAACGAGCAATTGACGAAGATCCAGCTCAACCGCGCCAACATCCTATTCGAGCACGGGGCGATTCCGAAGAGCGCTCAGGAAATCGCGCAGAACGCCGAGGATGACGCCCAAATCGTTCTCGAGACGACGAAGGAGCATCTCCACCTTCTCGGATCTGATCCTGACCATCCCACCGGAATCGTCGAGGTTTACGCTCCGGTTTCCGGCGTAATCACGGACCAACAGATTACCAACTCCTCGGGCGTGCAGTCTCTCACCGCGCCGAATCCTTTCACCATTTCTGACCTGTCGCATGTGTGGATCGTCTGTGACGTGTTCGAGAACGACATGGCGCAGGTTCATCTGGGCGAGTATGCGGACATCCATCTCGCCGCCTATCCGGATCGAGTCTTAAAGGCACGAATCAGCAACATCTTGCCAGTGCTGGATCCCACCATCCGCACGACTAAGGTGCGGCTGGAGATGGAGAATCCGGGCCTGTTGCGCCTGGGGATGTTTGTCACCGCCACGTTCCACGGGCTGCAAAGGGAAAAACGCGCGACCGTTCCGGCGACCGCCATCCTGCACTTGCACGACCGCGAGTGGGTCTACACGCCAACGCAGAATGGGAGCTTTCGCCGCCTCGAAGTCGTCGCCGGCACCATCCTGCCGGGCAACATGCAGGAGATCGTGAGCGGTATCGAACCTGGCGCACGAGTCGTGGCGAATGCGCTGGTGTTCCAAAACACGGTGGAACAGTGATTGGCAAACTGGTCGATTTCGCACTTAAGAATCGATTTTTTGTTCTGGCGGCGGCAATTCTGCTGTTCGCCTGGGGTGCGGTTTCGTTCCATCAACTTCCGGTCGAAGCGTATCCTGACGTGGCGAACAACTATGTAGACGTCATCACACAGTGGCCGGGAATTTCCGCGGAGCAAATCGAGCAGCAGGTCACCATTCCGCTCGAAATCGTGATGAACGGCATTCCCGGGGTGGTGCATCTCCGCTCGTTCTCGCTGTTCGGACTCTCCGACCTGAAGCTGATTTTCGACGATGGCACGGAGAACGCCTGGAACCGGGAAAGAGTTCTCGAACGCCTTGCGCAGGTGACCCTGCCTACAGGCGTCGTGCCGCAGATGGGCACCGACTGGAGTCCGGTGGGCCAGATCTATTTCTTCACGCTGCACAGCACGAACCCGGCGTATGACGTGATGGAGCTGAAATCCATCGAAGACTGGGTGGTCGAGAAGAACTTCAAGGCCGTCCCCAATATCGTCGACGTGGCGAGCTTTGGCGGCCCCACGCGCGAATATCAGGTGCGCGTCGATCCTAACAAGCTCATCGCCTACGGGCTCAGCCTCGCCCAGGTGGAGCAACAGCTCACTAATAACAACGTCAATGCCGGCGGCAGCTTTGTCGAGGCCGGGCTGCAACAGATCAACATCCAGGAAGTGGGCCTGGTCAAGAACGTACACGATATCGAAAACACGGTCATCATGACGAAGAGCGGAACGCCGCTCCGCGTCAAGGATATCGCCGTCGTTGCGCAAGGCCCGAAGATCCGGCTGGGACAATTCGCGCGGGCGATCCGGCACGAAGACGGAAAAATCGTTGACAATGATGATGTGGTCTCGGGAATCGCGCTCCTGCGCAAGGGCGCCGATTCAGACACGACGCTAGAGGCCCTTCACGAAAAAGTGAAGGAGATGAACGACCACATTCTGCCGGCGGGCGTCAAAATAATCCCGCTCATCGACCGTAGCGATCTGTTGCACTTTACCACCCATACTGTGCTGCACAACCTCACCGAGGGCATCATTCTGGTGGTCATCGTTCTCTTTCTGTTTCTGGGGAATGCGCGCGGAGCCATCATCGTGGCCCTGACTATCCCGTTTTCACTTCTGTTTGCTGCAACGTGTCTGAAGCTCAAGGGCATTCCCGCCAACCTGTTGTCTCTGGGCGCGCTGGATTTCGGGATGGTGGTGGATGGAGCGGTGGTGATGGTCGAGAACATCGTGCGCCACCTTAGCCGTCACGAACCTAACGGCAAGACCCCGAAGGAGAAGATTTTCGAGGCCGCGCACGAAGTCCAGCGCCCGGTATTTTTCGCCATCGCGATTATCATCACGGCTTATTTGCCCATCTTCACGCTGCAACGCGTGGAGGGGCGATTATTCAAACCCATGGCCTGGACGGTGACATTTGCTCTCTTAGGAGCCTTGCTGTTTTCGGTGCTGGTTTCACCGGTGCTCTCCAGTTTCTTCTTTCCTAAAGGCACCCGCGAGTGGCATAACCCGGTAATGATGTGGGTTACGGATCGATACCGGTGGCTTCTGCGCGTGGCCATTCGCATGCGTTACTTTACGGTCGCCGGAGGACTGGCGGGCCTGGGGGTGGCCCTGTATCTTTGGCAAAGCGGCGTGATCGGCTCCGAATTCCTTCCCCACTTGGATGAGGGCGCTTTGTGGGTGCGCGGAACACTGGCTCCGAGCACCGGGCCCAGTGAAGGCATCCGGCTGGCGAATCAAGCCCGCATTCTGCTGTGCTCCTGGCCCGAAGTCAAGCAATGCACCAGTCAAGTGGGGCGTCCGGATGACGGGACGGATACGACCGGCTTTTTCGATACGGAGTACTTCGTCGACCTCAAGCCCAAAGAACAATGGCGTCCGGCGTTTCATCAGAACAAGGAGGAAGTCATCGCGGCCATGAACCGCGAGCTCGCGAAGATCCCCGGTGCGATTTGGAACTTCTCGCAGCCTATTGCGGACAACATGGAAGAAGCCGTCAGCGGAGTTAAGGGAGAACTTGCTACGAAGGTGTATGGCGACGACCTCAGGGTTCTCGAAGAGAAAGCGGATCAGATCGCCAACATCATGCGCAAAATTCCAGGGATCGAGGATCTGGGAGTCTTGCGCGTGCTAGGCCAGCCCAACGACAACTTTGAGGTGGACCGCCAAAGAGCGGCGCGCTATCAAATCAACGTTGCCGATGTGCAAGATGCCATCCAGACCGCGGCCGGGGGGAATGCACTCACCCAGGTCTTGCAGGGCGAGCAACGGTACGACCTGGTCCTGCGCTACCTCCCGCAATACCGCAACACGAGGCAGGCCATCGAGAACATTCGCCTATTGTCTCCTTCCGGCGAACGCGTTTCGCTCGCACAACTCTGCAAAGTCGAAGAACGCGACGGCGGTTCCGAGATTTATCGCGAAGGCAACCAGCGGTACATCGCCATCAAGTACAGTGTGCGTGGCCGCGACCTCGGGAGCGCCGTCGAGGAATCGATTCAGAAAGTAAACCAGCAATTGAAACTGCCCCGTGGGTACCACATTGACTGGGAAGGCGAATACGAAAGTGAGAAGCGTGCCGCAGCACGTCTCCTGGTTATCGTGCCGCTCACGATCCTGCTGATTTTCATCATCCTCTACACTATGTTTCGCTCCCTTAAATGGGCGACTCTGATTCTCGTCAATGTGATGGTAGCCCCGATCGGCGGCCTGCTGGCGCTCCTGGTATCACACACCAACTTCAGCGTCTCCTCTGGCGTTGGCTTTCTCGCGCTGTTCGGTGTCTCGGTCCAGACCGGAGTGATTATGCTCGAATATATCAATCAACTTCGCGCACGTGGCCGCACGGTGACGGACTCCGCGGTCGAGGGAGCCGTTCTGCGGCTTCGCCCCATCATGATGACCATGCTGGTGGCGACTCTGGGATTGCTGCCGGCCGCACTGTCGCATGGCATTGGTTCCGACTCACAGCGGCCCTTTGCGATCGTGATCGTGGGAGGGTTAATCGTCGGCCTGGTGATGAGTATTTTCTTGTTGCCAACTCTCTACGTCTGGATAGCTCGCGAGAACGACGTGCTTCCGGAAGTTGACACAGCAGAGGAAGTTTAAAAGGGAGCGCCGATCGACTGGTGCCGACGCAACCTGCTGGGCGGGCATGCATCGCATTTGGCCGGCACTGGGGGATTTAAGCCTCGATGGGCTGAGCGATGGCCGCGAACGACTGGAGGCGGCGGTGCATGGTCTCCAATGTTCGCAACAACTCGTGAACGTCCACACTGCGCCAGCCGAATTTGTAAAGCAGCAACTTGAACTCGACGGAAATTATTCCGGCAACGAGTAAGAATTGCTGCTTCGTGATTAATCCGGCCAAGTCCGACCTATCCACCTCAGACCTGACGATGAGCAACTTGATCGCCTTACAAATCCTGTTGAAGTCGGCGGAGAGCTGATGCACGTAGGCCCGAAAAATCCTGATCCGCGCCTTACGGAATTTTTTCTCCTTCCGCCGATCCCACCCTGGTTGCAAGCGAAGGAAACTTTGGTCTTCCCCACTCAGCAGACGGTCCATCGCGCGATATCGTTCCGGTGAAAACGCCTCATCCGATTCGTCCTGAAATCGGTTCATCCGGCCCCCTGCAATCAGCCTCGCGCAAAGAGCACCAAACGCGAGCCCGAGCAGAGTGAAGCCCGCGGCCGGATTGAGAAGACGGTTCACATGCTGGCCAAACCGGCTCGCAGTGGCCGTGCCATCAAACGGAAATGACGGTGGTTGCGGTCTGCCAGTCCCCACTAACGCACCTTCCTTTACCTCAGTAACTACTGGCCTTGCCGGCTCTGATGGTCAGCTTTGGCAACGCTTGTTTCCCGGCGCTGGAACAGCAGGAAAATCCCGACTGCACCCATCATCACTAGGGTAAGCGTCAACGACAGTACCAGCGTAGATTCGGCCATTCGCCCTATTTTGGCGGCTGGGACATAATTGGAGCAAGACGGCAAAGGATAGCGCGGCGGCGGCGAGAGGACTACTAACTAAACCCCGCAACTGGTACGGTACAGGTCTGATGTTAAGCGAGTCTCAGGGTAGTCCTGACTGCAAGATTTATCCGTAAAATTCCCCTGTGCTAAAACGAAGGCCGCCGCAAAGGGCGTTAGTGAAACTCCTTGTGGAACGCGGCGGAGACCGAGATTCCGGAGGCAAGCGTTTGGCTCAAGCGCACTGAATCCGCACGGCCGCCAATTCGGACCCGTAGAGAGGCATTCCGCGTTCCCTGTTCCACCGTGACTGTCACGCCGGGCTTCAATCCGAGCCGTGTCATTTCACGCAAAGCGGCCGGGTCACGGTCCGACACGCTGCTAACCGCGGCTGGTACGCCACACGCCCATTTTAGCAACGGCACTTCTTCCCGAGCCGGAAGCGTGCCACTTCGCTCGGGGATTAGGTGGCCGTGCGGATCAGTTTCCGGATCGCCCAATTTCGCCGCAATCCGATCTTCCAGCCGCTCTGAGATGAAATGCTCCAACCGCTCTGCCTCATCGTGCACCTCGTCCCACGAGTAATCGAGGAAATCATGGAGGAAACACTCCAGCAGACGGTGGTGGCGAAGAACCTCCAGCGCGCGCATCCTCCCGTGGGCGGTCAAACGCGCGCCGTGATGCTTCTCATATTTCACAAACGGCGGCTTTTGTGCCGCGAGCTTTTGGAGCATTCCAGTGACGGAGGCAGCACGGACACCAAGGTGCTGAGCAAGGGCGTTGCTGGTTACCAGGTCCTGCGCAGGGCCACCAAGCTCGAGTATCGCTTTCAAATAGTCGTCTACAGATTCCGTAGTGTAGGGTCCGTGTAGTCTAGGTAGCACTAAATCCTAGAATACTATCGCGGCCGAACGCCTGCAATAGGCCCAATTTGGACTTATAGTCCCCAAGCTTGACGCAGTGAAGGCCATGTCGCTATAGTTTAGGAATGCCTAAATTATGGGCGCGCCATCTGATCCTTCTGATGCAGCCCCTGGCATTCCTGATCTATGTTGAGGCGATGCGGGTTCCGGCGCTCGCCCAGGGCGAGACAACAAGCGCGATCGTCGGGTTGGTGGCCGATCCGGCCGGCGGGGCGATCCCCGGCGCCACTATGACCATCACGAATATCGGCAATGGCCTGAAACGATCCGTGAAAACAGACGACTCCGGGCGGTTCAGCTTTCCACAACTCCAGCCCGGTTTGTACTCCGTGAAAGCTGAGGCAGAGCGCTTCGAGGCTCAGCAGAATAACTCCGTGTCCGCGGGCCTTGGGCAAAAGCAAACGGTCGATTTCCAGCTCAACATCGCATCTGCAAGCGAAAGTATTCTCGTCCAGGAACTCGCGCCTCTGGTCAACCCGGAGAATCCCAATACGTCGACGACCCTGACTACCCGATCCCTCGAGGACCTTCCGAATCCGGGTGGCGACATGACATATCCGGTGCAATTTGCCGCAGGCGCTCTCATCAACACGGCAGGAAGCAGCAATGACTTCGTCGGCGGGACAAACGGTTATGGCAACGTGCAGTTCAATGGCCTGCCCTCTCTTTCGAACGGCTACATCCTCGATGGCCTGGAGACCAATGATCCGCTGACCAATCTGAATAGCGGCCTCTCGACCAACCTGGTCCTGGGATTGAATTCGATCGCGGAGGTAACGGTCAATACGCTCTCCTACACGGTCGATCTGGGCAGGTATGGTGCGTCTCAGGTCAACTATGTCACGAAGTCCGGCACGAATCAGTTTCACGGAAACCTCTACGAGTTGTGGAACGGCTCAAATCTCAACGCTACCGATTTTTTTACGAACGCCACCGAGGGAAACCACAAGCCGCGCTCCACGGTGAACCACTTCGGGGGGAGTCTCGGCGGCCCGATCCTCCACGACAGGCTGTTCTTCTTTTTTGACTCCGAATGGATGCGGATTGCGCTCCCGATCGTCACGGCCACGACAGTGCCAACGCTGGCATTTCAGGACTACGTCCTCGGACAATTGCCGCGCGGCGGCGTGGACTCGATAACCGGATCGATTTATCAGGCAGCGCCACAGCTCGTGCCGTTTTACAAGAGGCTCTTCTCGCTTTACGGTAATACCGCGGGCACGCCTCTCGCGGTCCTCGGCTGTCCATTCAACAGTGATGGGACCGCTGCAAGCGGCAATCCACCCGATGGAAATGGCTGCGCGAACCGCCAGAGTATTTCGCACTCAAGCGACGATCGCGAGCAGGTGCAAACGGCTCGCGTCGACTACAACATCAACCCTGAGAACATGGCCTGGTTCCGGTTTCAATCCGACACTGGACTTCAGGCCGCCTATACCGATCCGATCAATCCGCTCTTCAACGCCGCCTCGCCGCAACCTCTTTACTCATTCGCCGCGGGCTACACGCACGTGTTCTCCGGGCGCCTGGTGAACTACTTCAACCCGGCGTTCTCGTGGTACGAAAGTCTGTTCGGGCCAGTCGATCTTCAGAAGACGCTGGCGGAGTTTCCCATCGTCCTCCAGGGCAGCGGCGCCAATGCGCCGTTCACTACCCTCGGCGGGCTCGACAATACCTGGGTGCAGGGGCGGCGCGCCACGCGTTTCTTTATCAACGACAATCTGGCCTGGACCATCGGCTCACACGAATTCCGGTTCGGAACCAACAGCCGGATCTTCCGCCTGAACGATTACGATTTCGGCGAGGGCGTGGTTCCGCTGGTCACCTACACGAACCTGCCGCAATTTATCCACGGTGTGGCTTCGACGGCTTCGGAAACCTTCCCGCTGGCTGATTCGCAGCCCTACAACTTCCTCAATCTGGACTTTTATGCGCAGGACACTTGGAAAGTTACACGGAGATTAACGTGGACGTTCGGCGTCCGCGATACGTATAATTCCAATCCGCTGAATCCGCACAACGCGGTGGCGCGCCTCGCCGGGTCGTTCGATTCCATTTCCCACGATGTGAATCAGCCCCTGAGCCAGGTTATCCGGACACAGCAGGGGACGATTTTCGCCGCAACACCCGCCGCGATCCTCCAGCCGAGAACCGCTATCGCGTGGCAGATGGCGCCGCACACGGTGCTGCGCAGCGGGTTCGGTCTGTTCAGCGATATCCTGCCAGGCAGCGTTGTCGACACCGTGGGAACGAACCCTCCCTACTCGAAGACATTTCAGGGTGGTTTGCTCGGGACGGTTGGTGGCGTAGCGATCGCGCCGGGGGTGCCGAACAGTGCCATCGATGCGACTTCAGCGGCGAATCAGCGATTCAGCTCCGGCTTCGCTCAGGGCGAGCTCTCCTGTGCGTCACCCCTGGCCAATCCGAACTCCTGCCTTCCACCAATTTCCATCACCGCGGTTCCGGACGGCAAGCTCCATGCCCCTTATTTCATGCAGTGGAGTTTTGCAGTGGAACAGCAAATCGGAAATACACTCAATCTGCGAGCTCAGTATGTGGGCACACGCGCGGTCAACCAGCCTTACGAGACGCAGGCCAACGGATACCAGACAGTCTGCGAGGGCTGCTTCGCCCAGTTCCCGTACGAGAAGCCAATTGATCCCCGATTCGGGCCCGTAACGCAGTTGAACACCGGCGCAAACAGCCACTACAACGGTCTCCAGTTAACAGCCGACAAGCGGTTGGGGCACGGCATTCAGGTCCAGGCCAACTACACGTGGAGCCGTTGCATGGACACGGTCTCAAACGGCGGATTCCTTCCGTTCGCCGCCGGAGCGATCCTTTCACCGCTGCCGGGTGAACTAGGCCGCCAATACGGCCCCTGCGACTACGACGTGCGTGATAACTTCACAGCGCAGTATGTTTATCAGTTGCCGGTCAATTTCCGAAGCCACGCGTTAGCCCGAGCGCTGAACGGATGGCAGGTCTCAGGCACAGCATTTTGGCATAGCGGCTTGCCATTTTCCGTTTTGAGCGCGCCCTATTCCGCCAACGGAAACGGCATCGTTCAGGGCAGCGGACCGCAGTACGCCAGCGTGATTCCCGGCGTGCCGCTGTATGAACATAATCCAATCCCTGGCGTCACTCAACCTGGAACCATTCAGTGGCTCAACCCTGACGCGTTTATTTCGGCCGTCGATCCGAGCACGGGGGCCTGTGCCGGCGGCAACAATTTAACGAACTGCCAATTCGGTAATCTCGGCCGGAACGCCTTGCGCGGCCCGGATTTCTTCTGGAGCGACTTCTATCTGACCAAGTGGTCCCAGGTGACCGAACGTCTGAAGTTGCGCGTCGAAGGTCAATTTTTTAACGTGTTCAACCATCCGAATTTTGGCCTTCCAGTTCTTGGATACGCAGGGATTCCAGGAAAACCCTCCACTGAGACCGGATTCGGAGCTCTCAGCTACCCGACTTCGCCTCCGACCGGACTGTTAGGAGTCGGATTAGGCGGAGACAGTTCGCCGCGTATGATCGCATTCCAGGCGCGACTGGAGTTCTGAAGCGCCCGGCACCCGAGTTCGCCGGGTGAAGACTAATCCGCCGGAATCCATTGGCTCGGCGCGTGGCGGTCATCGAGAAGGCTCTGGGCCGGACTTCGGCCTCGCGGGCGAAGCGGCAGGGATGGCCTCGTCCGCGTGGTCTTCATCATACTTCACGACCACGGAGATGCGACGATTGCGGGGATCGTTGGGATCGGCGGGGTTGAGCAGCCGCTGGTCGGCGAAGCCGCGCATCTCGGCGACCTGATCGAGGCGCAGGCCGCTGGCGTAGAGCAGGTGGCGGGCGGCATTGGCGCGGTCAGAGGCCAGCTCCCAATTGCCGTAGCCGCTCGTGGGAGTGGCGGCGCGAAACGGCCGCGCGTCTGTGTGGCCTTCAATGACAACCTTATTGGGCATCTTGACCAGCTCTTCGGCCAGAACGTTGAGCAGATGCTCGCCGGCTGCCGTCGGAGTGGGATTGCCGGAATTGAAGAACATGCCCGCTTCCGTCTCCAGCAGGTCGATGCGTAGCCCCTCGCCTGTTACCGTGAACAGGATGTTCTTTTGAATTTGATGGAACTCCGGCATTTGCCGCAGGGCGGCTTCAATCCGCTTCTGAATATCAAGCACCGTGCGGTGATCCACGGTCAAACCTTCGCCGCGATTGGCGACGCCGGTTCCGACCCGCTGCTTGTAGCCCAGGGGATCGCGGAAATAGCCTTGCACCGCCGCCTTGACCTTCACGCTGGCATTCATCATCCAGAGCACAATGAACAGTGCCATCAGCGCGGTAACAAAATCGGCGTAAGCCACCTTCCAGGCCCCGCCATGGTGTGCCTGGACGGCCTCGCGCCGGAGTGGAGCCCAGGGAGGAACTGCCGCCGATGAGGAAGGGTTCTCTGCCACAACTCTCCTAGGCGGCGGATGCCGATGGGATCTTGGCTTCACGCCGCACGGTAATGTGCATTTCGGAGAAGCTGGGGCGCCATTCAACGGGAATGGAACGACGCGCGGCTTCCACCGCGAGGATCGGCGACATCCCGCCGGCGAACGCCACCATGCCCGTGCGCAACACCTGCAGGTGATGCGTGTGTGCCTCGCACCGGCCTTCCAGACGCGAGGCGAGAGGGCCCACCACCCCGTAACAAAGTAGGATGCCAAGAAACGTGCCAACCAGCGCCGCCGCCACTTTCTCGCCGATGAGTTCGGGCGAGCCGCCGATGGACTGCATGGTGATCACCACGCCCAGTACGGCGGCCACAATCCCAAGTCCGGGGAGGGCGTCCGCGACCGAGCTGAGGGCGCGCACCGGTTCATGCCGGCCGCGGTGCTGAATGTCGATATCGAGATCCATCAAGTGGTCCAGGTGGTGCGGCGAGCTGGCGCCCAGCACCAGCATCCGCAGAGAATCCAGAAAGAAGTCGAGCGTGACGCGATCAGCGAGCAAGTCCGGGTAGTTGGAAAAGATGGGGCTGGATTCGGGCTCTTCCACGTCAGATTCCAGCTTCATCGCGCCGGCCCGCCGGGCGAACGAGAATACTTCGAAGAGCATGCGCAGGTGCAGGAGATACGATTCACGCGTGTGCTTGGGCGAATGAAACGTTTCGCCCAGGCCATTCAGCATTTTGCGGATCACGGCCGTTGGGTTGGAGACGAGAACGATCCCGAGAGCCGCCCCCCCAATGATGAGAAGTTCGGCCGGTTGCAGCAGCACCCAGGGGTTGCCTTTTTCCAGAAGGTAGCCCCCGAACACCGCGCCAAAAACCAGAATGATTCCGAGAAGTGCCAGCATTGTGTGAGTTGTTCCAGTCTGTAGGGTTTCTAATCTCCCTTTGCCGTCACGGTATTCGGGTCTGAGTCAGGGGTCATCAAACGGTTGAGAACCACGATATCCACGCGGCGATTGCGGCCGCGCCCCTCTTCTGTATCGTTGGAAGCTACCGGCGCAGTATCAGCATAGCCGGCGACGGCGAATCGCTCCGCGGGGATCTCGAACTTGGAAGAAAGTACGTCGAGCATGGTGATACTGCGCGCCACCGAGAGCTCCCAGTTGTTGTGGAAGCGGGGTGTGTGGATGGGAACGGTGTCGGTGTGGCCTTCCAGGCGCAACGGGTTCGGCAGGTCGCGCAGCACGGCCGCGACTTTCGAAATGCTGGAAAAACCGTCGGGATCCAGGGTGTCTCCGCCGGAGGGGAAAAATGCCGCCTGCAAAAGGCTGACGACCAACCCTCGCGGCTCCAGGCAGACCCGAATTTTGCCTTTCCTAATTTCTTCCCGCAATTCCTGGCTCAGCAATTGCAGGGAAGGCAGCAACTCCGCCACTGCTGGCACCGAGCCCTTAACCACCCGCTCCTGCTCAGCCTTCTCGTGAGCTTTGCCTTTCTGATTTAAGGTGCTGCCCAGGAATTGTTTGATCGTTGCGGTCACGCCGCCGTTGTCTAATGCTTCGCGAACCGAATCGGACATCTGTTTACTCTTGGACTTGTCGGCTTGCGCTGACGCGAACATGACCACAAAGAATGCAAACAGCAGGGTAATGAAATCCGCGTAAGAGATTAACCATCGTTCGTGGTTCGCGTGGGAAGCAGTGTGTTTTTTCGAGTGCGCCATGTGTATGCATCTCATCCTCCAGAGTCAGGCCGGCCTTGATCCATCGCCACAGAGCCGATGCGCTCCATACGAGACGCATTCAATCTCTTTGTCGTGCCTGACTTAAGAAATGAGCATGAGTCGTGTTCAATCATGCCGGGGATAGCCGGGGAAATCAAACTCGGAGAAGGATAGCGCCGTCGTGCGAAGCCAATGTTAACCGTTCACCTGATCCGCGTGAAGCAACTAGGTTTACAGTGGAATCCTGGGATGTACGACGGACTGACAACTTAATGCAAGAGATCGAAAGATTGGCGGCATTTTCGTCGCGAACACTCTATGCAGACATAAGATCTGGTTGTCCACAACGGCATGGCAGTTACGGAACTGTAACCCGAGTCGGTGATAATTGCGGAGATGAGCACGCGCAGAGATTTCTTCCGCCAAGCCGCCGCTTTTCCCGGTGGTGCGAAAGTTGTGAGCACGCTTCTGGCCTCGATTGCGCAAGCCTCGGCGATCGATCCACCGGAGGGCAGTTCGTTTCTCGACGCCGAGCACGTGGTGATCCTGATGCAGGAGAACCGCTCGTTCGATCATGCGTTTGGGACGCTGCGCGGAGTTTGCATGCTTTGACCCTTCGGGTGAAGGACCACGGCTACAAAAGCGGCAACCACACGATCGTCATCGAGCCGGGCGGCGGGCGGACGCTCGTCATGGCTCTTGGGCAGAGCCATCACTGGTACGACTTCAGCGTGGGGATCGCCGGCGCGGATCGATTTCTGCGGCGTTTTGCAGGGCGCGTGGAAACCGGGAAGAGCGGCTTCAGCGATCCCATGACGGGGCGGGTTGGGGTGCCCAGCAAGACAGATCGCGCATAGCTATGAGATGTTCAGAAATTGGAGAGAGAAGAACCTCCTCACGCCACTCATTAAGGAAATCAAATTTAAGGAGCCCAAAGCAATGACAAGGGAAGTTCACGCGCGTTTTCCGCTTTCAGTGTCTGGACTGACCGTTGCCTTGGTCATCTCGGGCGCACTGGCCCATGCGCAGCAGCCCGCTGTCCAGTCCCTGCCTAATATGGGTCAACAGATTACGCCCCTGGCGCCCCGAGGATCCCAATTCGTGCCGTTGAATCCCGGTCTGGCCGACAAGCCAGAATGGCTGGCCAGCCAAGCGGTCACGAGTGTGGTGAGTCCGGATCACAAGACTTTGCTGGTTCTGACCAGCGGGTTTAACCGCGTCTATAACGTCGAAAACCCGACAGTGCCGCCGCCATAGAACATCAAGGACTCGAATGAGTGCGTGTTTATCTACGACATTTCGACGCCAACGCCCGTCCAGAAGCAAGTCGTGCAAATTCCAAATACCTACAACGGGATCGTCTTCGATCCTTCCGGCACGGCTTTCTACGTGGCCGGCGCCTCCGATGACGTGGTCCACATCATTACTCCGAACACCACCACCGGAGTTTGGGCGGAGCAGCCCGGAGCGGCGCTTGCTTTGGGCCACCACCGGCTAGGCGTTGGCCTGAATCTGAAGCCTAACGGTGCCATCGCCATAAACAGCCAGGTTGGCGTCGTCCCTTGCGCCGCCGGAGTGGCCATTTCGAACGATGGCCAGTGGCTCGTGGTGGCGAATTACTACAACGACTCGATAACGGTGTTCAGGGGAGGCTACGGCAAGTGGTCGAAGTCGGCGGAACTCGACCTGCGCCCCGGCAAGATCAACGCCTCGCAGGCGGGCACGCCGGGTGGCGAATATCCGTTTTGGGTCGTTATCAAGGGTACCGGAGTAGCCGCCACAGCGTACATCTCCAGTATTCGCGATCGCGAGATCGATGTAGTGAATCTGGACGCCGCGTGGGCGGTGAAGGCCCGTATCCACGTGAAAGGCCAGCCGAACAAAATGACGCTGACCGCGTCCCAGTCGCTCCTTATGTTGCCGAAGACCAGACGGACACTGTTGATGTGATCGATACCAACGAGAACGCGATACTCGAAACCATCCCGGTAATCGCTCCCGCGTCGTTAGTGCCTTCGTCGCTATCGCAATATAAGGGCGCGAACTCTAATAGCGTGACGCTCTCGCCGGATGAGAAACAACTCTACGTGACGAACGGCAATCTGAATTGCATCGCGGTGGTGGCGGTGGGCGGATTCGGTAACGGCGACCAGACGGTTGGTCTGATTCCGACCGGTTGGTACCCGAACTCCGTGAGCTTCAGCGCCGATGGCAACTCAGTCTACGTGGTCAATGCGAAGTCGCCGACAGGCCCGAATCCCCTCTGGTGCTACGGCGGCTACGGGCCGCCGGGATCGCCAAATTGCAACACCGCGAATCAGTACAATCCCCAGTTGACCAAAGCCGGCCTCCAGAGCTTCCCGCGCCCCGACGCGGCACAGCTCACGACGCTGACCGCGCAAGTAGCCACCAACAACCGGTTCTCCAGCAGCGAAAGCCCCAGCGACGCCGCAGTCATGTCGGCTGTGCGTAATGGCGTCAAACATGTCATCTTCATCATCAAGGAAAACCGCACTTACGACCAGGTTCTCGGTGACCTGAAAATCGGGAATGGCGACCCAAGTTTGACTGAGTTTGGAGAGACCATCACGCCGAATCTGCATAACCTGGCGCTAAACTTCGTCACGCTCGACAACTTCATGGACACCGCCGAGGTCAGCTACGACGGCTGGTTGTGGTCCACCTCGGCTCAGGCCCCCGACGTGGTAGAACGCCAATTCCCGGTAGCCTATGCGGCGCGCGCCCTCAGCCTGGACTCCGACGGTCTGAGTCGCAATGTGAATGTGGCGATTCCGACCCTCGCCGGGCGCATAGCCGCCGATCCCTTCACCGCCAACGATCCGGATGTGTTGCCGGGCCAGACCTTCGTGGCCGCGCCGGATGGGCCGGACAATGAAATCAATACCGGCTATTTGTGGGATTCCGCGCTGCGGGCGAATCTCACAGTCCGTAACTATGGTTTTTTTCTGGACGCCACCCGCTATGTAACCACCGACTACGCCATTCCCGTACTGCGTGACCCCTTCGCAACCGGCACAGTCGTCGCATACCCCGCCAGCGTCTCCCTCACCCCGCACACCGATCCGTACTTCCGCGGTTTCGACAACTCACTTCCCGACTATTACCGTTACACGGAGTGGGCGCGAGACTTCGATGCCAATTACGCCAAGGGCAGCCTGCCTTCGCTGAGTCTGGTTCGCTTCATGCACGATCACACGGGAAACTACACGTCCGCGATTGACGGCGTGAATACTCCGGATTTGCAGGTCGCCGATAATGACTACGCGGTCGGCTTGCTGATTCAGAAGATCGCAGCGAGCGTGTACGCGAACAATACTCTGATCTTCGTGGTGGAGGACGACGCGCAGGATGGCGGCGATCACGTCGATTCGCACCGCAGCACGGCGTACGTGGCGGGCGCCTACGTGAAGCAAGGCGCGCTGCTCTCCACCGAGTACAACACCATCGACCTCGTGCGCACCATAGAAGAGGTTCTGGGTCTCCCGCCGATGAACCTGCACGACGCACTCGCTCACCCCATGGCCGACATCTTCAACACGACATCGAGCAAGTGGAACTTTACCGCCGCTCCCTCGGCGCTTCTCTACAATACGTCGCTGCCGCTGCCTCCCAAGGCGGCAGGTCTGATCGTGCCAAAACCGGCGCACAACGCGAAGTACTGGGCGCGGGTGACGAAGGGAATGGACTTCACCACCGAAGATCGCGTCGATCCCGCGGACTTCAACCGTATTCTCTGGAAAGGGATGATGGGCAACAGGCCCTATCCCGTTGCGCCGGCGGGCACGGACCTGCGCCAGAACCGCGAGGAGCTCCTGGCGCGTTACCGGCAGTCCCTGAAGCAGAAAGCCGCGCAAACACCGAAGACGGGCACGGACTGAGCGCGCCAGGCCGTCGCGCGGACCTGGGGTCATCTGCCCATCTGTCTCGTGCATCCAGAATCCGTCGTGTTCCGGATGGCAGACCTGCTGGCAGCGCCAGAGACCCGAAGACGCAACGCTTTACCGAGACGAAGGATCGATGCTTTTCAATTCCCGGCGATTGCCTTGCCAAAGCTCGACGTTTCTGGAAGTCGGTCAAGATCTCCGGCCGGCAAGCATCTTCTGGTACGCTTCCAGTAGCTTCTGCCGGGCATCGCGTGCCATCGGGCCAGGCAGTTCTTTCGGCTGGTATTCGCGGCACAGCTCGATGGTTTTGCGAAGACTTAGCGTGAATGCCGCGCATGGCTCGCATTCCGCCATATGCACGTCCATCTCCTGGCATGCATCGGCAGGAAGCTCCATGTCGAGATACTCGGAGAGCAGAGCGAACATCTTCTTGCAGTTCTCATCATGCTGATGCGTGGGCATCAGTTCTTCTCCACCACCTGTTGGCTGGCCCGAAGGTAGCCGTCGAGCTTCTTACGCGCAAGCAGCCGCGCACGGTGCAGTCTGGTTTTGACTGCGTCGCTATTCACATCCAGGACCTGCGCGGTCTCCTCCGTCGAAAGTTCCTCGACGTCACGCAGCAGCATGACCGAGCGATAGATCTCCGGCATCTCAGCAATAGCCGTTCCGAGAACGCGCTGCAGCTCCGAGCGGAGCACCTCGTCTTCGGGAATACCTGACCAGTCTGCAATCTCGATCTTCATCGGATCCCCACTCGTTCCTCTCGCCGGCGTAAGTTCGTCCAGCGAAAGCTCCTGCTGCGGCGCATAGATACTCTTCCGCCGTTTCATCAGGCAGGCGTTTTTTGCAATGCGGAACACCCACGCACGCACATGCTCTGGCTCGCGAAGCTGGCCGAAATTTTCAAAGACCTTCAGCAAGGTCTCCTGAACCACCTCTTCCGCATCTTCGCGATGACCGCACATAATCCGGCTGTAGCTGAAAATCTTCGCCCGGAAGTGGCCAACGAATCTGTCGAATGCTTCCGGCTTGCCTTCAAGCAACTGGCGCGCCAGCTCGATTTCCTCCGCTCGTTCCAATGATGGATCCCGCCGCCATCATTGTATCCGGTCCGGCAGGCACTACTAAGGATGCGGCCTGCGACAAGACGTGACACGCGGCCCCAAAAATATCCTGTCACCCTTTGCGACAAACTGCGTCTAGGCATACTGCGGGTATGTAAGAAGATCGCTAAGTCACTGAGCGAAGATCAGGTTTAGTGACGCTAAGGGGAGCTGAATGCCTGAGTGGATGATCGTACTTGTTGTGTTTGCCGCTTATTTTGCCGTCATGCGGTGGGTATTACCGTGGTTGGGCGTTCCCACATGAATGGCGAATCGATGCGATGCCGGGTTCCGGCGTCAACGCGAACCGTCCAGCGGCGCAGAGCGTCCGCGTGACCCTGGGCGTTAACTGGTCACGCCGCTTCAGTGCACGTTCACGACCCGGTCCTGCGGGGTGTGCACCGCGATTCCAATGGCCGGCGAGTTGAGCAACGTATTGTGAATCAAGCACGACTTCACTGCTCGCAAGACCCCGTCCTTGTGGCGCTCTTCGACTTCCGAGATCGTGACCTCGATTTGGAATGACGCTAAGCGGGCCGGTCCGAGCGCCTTTTCGGCCGAGACGCGAACCTCCAGCCCCTCAGTAGACAAGGATCGCGTGCGCAGATACCGCGCTGCGTAAAAACCGGCACAGGTACCGAGCGAAGCCAGGAGAAATTCCGGAGGCGACATGCCAGCGTCGGTGCCGGCATTATCCAACGGTTGGTCACAGACGATCTCATGTCCCCGCGCCTGCACTACGAATTTGACGTTTTCAAGATGTTTGACGATCAGTTCCATAGCCGCCCTCAATCATGAAGATACGATCTGGGAGAAAAGGTGACAACGATGCCTACTCATGGCTTGAGCACTAATATGTCGGCACTATGGCGACAGTTGTCACCTGCTGGAACAAACTGAATCTCTCAACACAGGAGACCGATGCGAAAGAAACTCCTTTACATGGGACTTCTCGTGCCGCTGTATGGGCAAGGGCCGCTCTCGTTGCGCGACGCTGTGCGCGTGGCACTCAAGCACAACAGGTCGATAGAGGCGGCCGAAGCGTCGAGGCAAGGGGCCGGAGCGCGCATCCAGCAGGCGAAGAGTGGCTGGCTACCACGGCTGAACTATTCGGAATCTGTAACTCGCAGTGACAACCCGGTGTTTGTTTTCAGTTCACTGCTGACGCAACACCAGTTCACCGAGCAAAATTTCGGCCTTGGGGCGCTTAATTAGCCGAATGCGCTCAATAATTTCCAGTCTCAGCTCAATCTGGACCAAACGATTTACGATGCCGGCCAAGTCCGCAACGCCACGCGCGCGGCGCAGTTGATCGAGCGGGTATCGGGAGAGGATGGACGCCGAACGCAGCAGGACGTGATCGCCGGCGTTGTCCGCGCATATTACGCGGTTGTGCTGAGCGGCGAAACGCTAGCGGCCGCGAAAGAAGCGGTACGGTCGGCCGAAGCCGACCTGAAACGCGCCGCAGCAGTGCGCGCGGCAGGCATGTCGACCGACGTTGACGTGCTTTCAATCCGGGTGCATCTCGCAGCCGTCACGGAACGGCAGATCCGGCGCGCGGCCGATCTGGATGTGGCACGCGCGGCGTTGAATGACGCGCTGGGCCAGACTTTTGAGACTGCCTACACTCTGACGACGGCGCTTGTACCCGCCGAGTTGGGTGACTCGTCGCTCGAACAATACGAGCGCCAGGCACGGGAGCAGCGGCCCGAAGCACGCGAAGCAAAATTAGCCACCAGCTTGGCGGAAACTCAGGCAACCGCTGCACGATCCAGCCTTCTGCCCCAAGTGGGTCTGCACGCAGACATCGAAGAAGACCGGCAGCAGTTCGCCGGCCGCTCGGGAGGCAACTGGCTGGCGTCGGTCTCGGTCCGTTGGAATCTTTTCAACGGATTCGGCGACAAAGCCCGTATTGAGGAGGCGAAGTACTTGCTCCGGCGATCCCAGGCAGAGGGAGATCGGGCCGGGTCGGCGATTCGTCTCGAGGTGCGCCGCGCCTGGGCCGACCTGCATGCTGCCAACCAGCGTATTGAGGTAGCGCGGGCCGCGGTGGAAGAAGCGCAGGAGAGCCTGCGCATTACGCAGAACCGGTATACCGCCGGGCTTAACAATGTAACCGACTTGCTGCGCAACGAAACTGCGGTGCTGGAGGCTAAAACGCGCTATCTCGCGGCGATTAACGATCAGCGGGTTGCCGCCGCCATGCTCGAAAGAGCGGCCGGCGCTCTCTCGGTTGACTCGGAGGTACTCAACTGATGAAAGCGCCTTTTGTTGTTTTCCTAGCCATCCTATGGCTGGCCGGTTGTAGCGAATCGCCGCGCAAAGTGGAGGCGACCGGCGCGCCGGCTCCGGTCAAGGTGGTGACTGTCACAGCCGAGTCGTGGCCGGAGGAGTATGAAGCCACTGGCACCGTTCGCGCGCGAACGGCTGCGGTAGTTTCCAGTAAGCTCATGGGCTATGTTCGCGAGGTGCATGCAAGCATCGGCGACCACGTAGGTGCGCAGCAGTTGCTCGTGGTACTCGATGCCGCAGATCTGGAAGCCGCCTACCGTCGCGCCGATGCCGGCCGGGAAGAAGCTCGCAGTGCTATCTCGGAGGCCGAGAACGGTATAGCTGCCGCAAGAGCCAATCTGGAACTGGCACGGGCAACTTTCAAGCGCATAAGCGATCTCTTCGCCAGCAAATCCATCTCGAACCAGGAATACGACGAAGCCACCGCGCGGCTGAAAGCGGCAGAAGCCGCATTCGCCATGGCAGAATCGAAGCGGGCGCAACTGACCTCGAAGATCGCGCAGGCCGATCAAGAGCGCAGCTCCGCTGAGATCCAACGCGGCTACGCGCAACTTCGCGCGCCGTTCGCCGGTGTGGTTACGGCAAAGTCTGTGGAGCCGGGCAACTTGGCCACCCCGGGCACGCCTCTATTGACGGTTGAGCGTGAGGGGGCGTATCGGCTCGAGGTCCCTGTGGAAGAATCACGTCTGGCGCTCATTCGCAGCGGCAGCAAGGTTACGGTCACGATCGATGCACTCAGCCGCACTCTCGAGGCGAAAGTCGGCGAAGTGGTGCCATCGGTGGACGCCGCCTCTCGCGCCTATCTAGTCAAGATCGACCTGCCTGCAATCACGCAATTGCGTCCCGGGATCTTCGGCCGCGCCAGGTTCGTCGTAGGTATCCGGCCAGTTTTAACCGTGCCGTACTCAGCCGTGATAGAGCGCGGCCAGGTGCAATCCGTGTACGTGGTCGAGAATGCCACTGCCCGTATGCGCATCGTAACGGTTGGCCGCAAAATCGCGGATCGCGTCGAAGTGCTTTCCGGGCTCAGCGCAGGGGAACAGGTGGTCTCGCCGATCCCAGTTACACTTGCCGATGGCGCCAAGGTGGAGATCCGGAAGTGAGTACGGGGCGGCATCTTGGTCCCGCTGGCCGGTTTGCGCGCACTTGGGTCTCTTCCAAACTGACGCCGCTCATCATCGTTTCGTCACTGCTCATCGGCGCACTGGCGGTCTGGAAACTGCCGCGCGAGGAAGAGCCACAGATCATCGTGCCGATGATCGATGTCTTCGTCCAGATGCCGGGCGCCTCCGCCCGCGAAGTGGAGGAGCGCGTCACCAAACCCATGGAGAAATTGCTCTGGGAGGTTCCCGGCGTCGAGTACATTTACTCTACTTCCAGCCCCGGCATGTCCATGGCAGTGGTGCGATTCCTCGTGGGACAAGACGAAGAAAGGAGCATCGTCCGCCTCAATCAGAAGCTCTACGCCAACATGGACCTGATCCCGCCGGGCGCCTCGCCGCCGCTGGTGAAGCCGCGCTCCATCGATGACGTGCCAATTCTCGCGTTGACGCTATGGAGCAAACGCTACGGCGATTTTGAGTTGCGGCAGATCGCAGCCCAGGTTCATGACACGATCAAGCAAACGCCCGATGTTTCAGCAGTCGCGCTGATTGGCGGCGAGCGGCGCGAGATCCGAATTACTCTCGACACCACCCGGCTCGCCGCTTACTCGCTTTCGCCCCTGCAAGTGGCCAGCGCGCTCGGCATTTCCAACCGTAGGCTGCCTTCCGGCCATTTCGCCAGCGCGAATCAGGAGTACCTGCTGGAGACCGGCGAGTTCCTGCGTACAGCAGATGATGTGCGCAACGTCGTCGTAGCCGCCGTTCACGACCAAGCGGTTTTTGTGCGTGATGTCGCTCAGGTGACCGATGGCGGCGAGGAGCCCAGCGAATATGTCCGTTACTCGTCGGGGCGTGAGTTCTATTCGGCCGTTACGATTGCCATATCGAAGCGCAAGGGGACTAACGCGGTGAAGGTTGCGGAAGACGTGCTCGCCCGCATCGAGCCGCTCAAGGGCAGCGTGATTCCATCGGACGTGACGGTCTCTATTACACGGCACTACGGCGAGACCGCCGCTGAGAAATCGAACGAGCTGTTGCTGCACATGTTCATCGCCGTGGTGTCTGTCAGCCTGCTGATCGCCATCACTTTGGGCCTTCGCGAGGCTCTGATTGTCTTTCTTGCGATTCCCGTGACGCTCGCCCTGACTCTCGCGGTCTTTTACTTCTATGGATACACGCTCAACCGAATCACGTTGTTCGCCCTGATCTTTTCCATCGGAATTCTGGTGGACGATGCCATTGTCGTGGTCGAGAACATCGCTCGTCACTGGCGTATGCCGGCCAATCGGGGCCGGCCACCACGTGACGTGGCGATCGAAGCGATCGACGAAGTCGGCAACCCAACTATTCTCGCCACGCTCACGGTTGTCGCGGCGATTCTTCCGATGGCGTTTGTCGGCGGATTGATGGGTCCCTACATGCGACCAATTCCCATCGGCGCAAGTGCGGCCATGGTCTTCTCGCTTTTAGTGGCATTCATCGTGACGCCGTGGGCCGCGGTACGCATCCTGAAACCGGGCGCAACACACGAGGTTGGAGAGCAGGAGGATCGTCTCACACGACTCTACCGTCGAGTAATGGGAACGCTGCTCCGCGCGCCGGTTCTGCGTTGGGGTTTTCTCGGAATGGTGCTGTTCCTGCTTCTCGGCTCGATGTCTCTGGTGTACATCAAGTTCGTCAAAGTCAAGATGCTGCCGTTCGACAACAAGAGCGAATTTCAGGTCATCGTAGACATGCCCAACGGCACGACGCTCGAACAAACCGCACGGGTTACGCAAGCGCTGGCGGTGGAAACGCAACGGCAGCCCGAGGTGCTCAACGTACAGACGTACGTAGGTACCGCCGCGCCGTACAACTTCAACGGCCTGGTACGCCACTACTATCTCCGCCGCGGCTCCAACGTCGCCGATATCCAGGTCAACTTGCTGCGCAAAAGCGATCGGCGGCTGCAGAGCCACGAGATCGCCAAACAGGTGCGCCAAAGGCTCGCGCCCATCGCGACACGCTACGGCGCTCGCGTCAAAGTTGCGGAAGTGCCGCCGGGACCGCCAGTACTCCAGACGCTAGTGGCTGAGGTCTACGGCCCCGCTCAGGATGGGCGCATCCGCGTGGCCCGTCAAATCCGCGATCTCTTCCGCCGGACCGATGGCATCGTGGACGTGGACTGGTACGTGGAAGATGACCAGCCGCAATACAGGCTCATCGTTGACAACGAGAAAGCTGCGCTGAACGGTATCTCCGAAGATGATGTAGCGCGCGTCGTTGCGATCGCGTCCGCCGGATATCCGGCTGGGCTGCTGCATGTGGACTCCGCGAAAGAAGATGTTCCCCTGACCTTGCGGCTCGATCGTGCGAATCGCTCGGATATGGACCGGCTGGGAAATTTGAAGCTGACCGCCCGCAATGGGCAGACCGTGGCGCTCAGCGAACTCGTCCGTCCGGAAACGGTGATCGTAGAAAAGAGCATTTATCACAAGAACCTGATGCCGGTCACTTACGTCACCGCCGATGTCGCGGGATCCATTGAAAGTCCTGTCTACGCGGTGCTCCAGACAGGTCCGGAAATCGACCGCATCGCCATTCCAGAGGGCTACAAGATCGAGCAGCACATGGCCGCACTGCCCGCGAATGCCGACCGCTATTCGATGAAGTGGGATGGCGAATGGCACATCACGTATGAAGTATTCCGCGATCTCGGCTTCGCCTTCGCCGTTGTGTTGATCTTGATCTACGGCCTGGTGGTGGGCTGGTTCCAGTCGTTCGTCACGCCGCTTGTGATCATGGCGGCCATCCCCTTCTCGCTGGTCGGTATTCTCCCGGCACACGGCCTCATGGGAGCATTCTTTACCGCAACATCCATGATCGGCTTCATCGCCGGAGCGGGCATTGTAGTGCGGAACTCGATCATCCTTGTTGACTTCATCAAGCTGCGCTTGGCAGAAGGCGTGCGCCTCGATCAGGCGGTCATCGACGCGGGCGCGATCCGCTTCCGCCCCATCCTGCTGACCGCTGCCGCCGTCGTCGTCGGTGCGGCGGTCATACTTTTTGATCCGATCTTCCAAGGATTGGCTATCGCGCTGATGGCGGGAGAAGTCGCGTCACTCGCACTCTCGCGCATGACTGTACCGATCGCCTATTTCGTCGTAAATCGAAGGAGATTATCTTCATGAATATCGAACGCTACTTGCGGATGATTGCCGGAGCCTTCGTGATGGCCAGCGTCGCGCTGGGTTACTGGGTGCATCCGGCTTGGTTTCTGTTCACCGGATTTGTGGGACTGAACCTGTTTCAGTCGGCATTTACAAACTGGTGCCCGATGATGACCTTCCTGAAAAAGGCCGGTGTGCCGCCCGCACAGTGACCGGGACGATGCCCTGAAGCGGCTAGACTCAACAACATTTGGAACGGCAACGCGGCAGTCCGTTTCTTTCATTGAGGACGATATGGCTGAACACGTCTGCCCTGGCTGAAGCGGGTCCTGCGGACTGCAAATTCCGCCGGGTTCGTGTGACTCTGTGCGATCCGGCTCTGCGAGTGCTAACGAAGGCCGGGTACTTTGGCCGAACGAGGGTGCGCCGATCCATCCCCGGAAGCAGAAGTGATCGACATCGCCGAGGCGGTCAACCATAGTCTGGCGACCAGCGGACAACGAAACAAGTACGACAAATTTGATGCTGGTGCAGACTGCGAAAGATGGACGGGTTGGCGCGGCGTACGGACGGCTTCGCGATACTCAAATTCGAAGTGGGCCTGGACAGACCGTGAGCTATTCGTATCTCAGGGCCACCATCGGGTCCACGCGCGTCGCCCGCTGGGCCGGGAAGTAGCACGCCGCTATTCCGGAAAGGGCCACGACTGCGACTACACCGCATAGCGTCACCGGGTCGTGAGGAGAGACACCCCAGATCTGGCTGGCCAGCAGCCGGGTGACGCCGAAACTAGCGGCGAGGCCGGCGATTGTGCCCAGCGCGATCAGCCGCAGTCCCATGCGCATCACCATGCGCAGCACATCCGCCCGGCCCGCGCCCAGTGCGATGCGAATCCCGATTTCGTGCGTCTGGCGCGAAACCGTGTACGCAATGACGCTGTAGACACCCATAGCCACCAGCACCAGTCCCACACCCGCAAACACTCCCAGCAGGATCAAGCCGAACCGAGGTCCCGAATAGGAAAACTGCTTGAGAAAGTCTTCCAGGGTTCCGGTGAGCGTCAGCGCGACATTACGGTCTACCGCCCAAATCTCGCGCCGGACCGTGTTCAACATGCGCAGCGGATCTTTGGAAGTACGCACCAGGATTCCGCGCTCAAATGCGCCGGTGATGGTATAGGGTATCCATATTTCCGGAGTGGGTGGCTCCTGAATGCCCTGATTCTTGACATCCGCCACCACACCGATGATTTCGAACAGCGGGTCCTTGACCGGCGGCTGGGGAGCGGTTTCGAGCAAGCTGATCTTGATTTGCCGACCGATCGGATCTTCCTTCCCGAAATATTTCCTCACCAGCGTTTGATTTACGACAGCCACTTTGCGCGCGCCATTCACATCCGCCTCCGATAGAAGCCGGCCGCGCAGCATTCGTATGCCCAGCGTCGGAAAGTAACCCTCGCTGCACAACTGGAATGGCGCACTCCACTTTTCGGAATGCGTGATACCTGGCACGTCCACGTCGCTGCCAATCCCGCCGTAGGGCGGTAGCGTGCTGGTTTCCGTGGCCGCCACTACTCCAGGCGTGGCGTACAAGCGCGCCAGCAGTTCGCGGAAGAAATGCTGTTTGGCGGCCGCGGTCTTGTATTGTTCCTTCGGCAGCGGCAGGCGCGCCACCAGTATGTTGTCCGGGTTCAGCCCGAGTTCAACTTCTTGCAGCGCGACGAAGCTGCGCATCAGCAAGCCCGCTCCCACCAGCAGCACCATCGATAACGCCACCTCCACCACTACCAGCGTGTTTCTGAGTCTGCCGTGGCGGAATCCTCCGCTCACGCCTTTACCGGAGTCCTTCAGCGGCTCGACAAGATCCGGCTTGGCCATGTGCATCGCCGGCGCTAGGCCGAAAAGCAGCGCGGTCAACATGGCGATTGAGAGGCTGAACAGCAACACCGGCACATTCAAACCGATCACCGCCTCATCCGGAATCGTATTCTGCGGAATGGCCGCCACCAGTGCTTTGATACCGCCATACGCCACCACACAACCCGCCAGCGCCCCGCCCAGTGCCAGCAGCAAACTCTCCAGCAGCAATTGCCGGACGAGTCTCCACCGGCTCGCACCGAGCGACGACCGGATTGCCATCTCTTTCTCACGCGCCGATGCCCGCGCCAGCAGCATGTTAGCAACGTTCGCGCAAGCAATCAGCAGCAACAGTCCGACCGCACCAAGCAACGTATAGAGGATGGTCTTGAATTGCCCCACGACCGAATCGGCCAGCGTCATGACTTGGACAGTGAACTTTTGCGGGTACTCCTTGGGATAAACCCGTGCCAACCGCTGTGCAATGACATCCAGATCCGCCTCCGCCTGTCGTATCGTAACCCCCGGCTTCAGATGCCCGTGCATCACGAAATAACGCTGCCGGCCCTCCGGATCGCTGCGGTCCAAGGGCGCCGGTATCCACAGGTCTGCACCCCACCATGTGAATCGAGGCGGCATGATGCCCACCAGAGTTCGCGCCTTGCCGTTCAACACAAACGTGCGGCCCAGCAGTTTGGGATCGAGATTAAACTCTTTCAGCCACAACTTGTAACTCAGTACGAACACCGGCGCCGCACCCGGCTTCCCGTCCTCCGGCGTGATGCCCCGGCCTAGCAGTGCCGGCATTCCCAGGAATCCGAACACGTTCGGCGTCACACTCGTTCCCTGGAAACGCTCCGTGCCTTCACCGCTGGTATAGAGGATGTCTTCGTTCGTATCCCCGACCATATCGGCGAACACATGGTTCTGCTCCTTGTAGTCGAGAAACTCCGGGATGGAGAAGGCTCCGCGCCCGCCGCGATCGCCGCGCTCCACGTCGTGTATCAGGACGAGGACGATCCTGCCTGCGTCCTTATAAGGAAACGGATCGAGCAGCACATTATCAATCACGCTGAAAATGGTGGTGACCGAGCCGATTCCGAGAGCCAATGCCAAAATGGCCAAGGCGGTGAAACTGGGCTGCCTACGAAGTCCACGTAGCCCGTATCGCAAGTCCTGCCAGATGAAGTTCACAAAGAAATAAGACGGCAGAAGCTCCGTTTTGTTCCCGCTAAGTTGTGGGTTTATTATGCAGGATTCAGCGCGGCCGCCCTGACCTATGCCGTGTTTTCTTGGAGGCGCGGGTCGGAATCGAACCGACGAATAAAGATTTTGCAGACCTTGGCCTGTAAGCCCTTGCCATACGTAATTTCACTGATTTGGAAACCAACAGGCAAGAACCGGGACAAATCTGGGTCAAATGGTCGGCTCGAATTTGCTAGCGCGGCCTGCCCTTCTCTGTCCTTGACGTGTACGGTATAACCGTACATGCTGGAATAGGAACGGGTGAGAACTTCGTAGCAACCGCTCCCAGAGGGTCAAAATCGACCAGTTACGTCACAATCCACGTCACAAAAATTCGGCCCTTTGTAAAAAGCTACGATGCTGCCCCCGCCACTTCGTCAGCCGCACACTCCCCGTGCCCGCAATTGCACGCGATGGACGGGCGGTTAGCGGACCCCTCACGATACGATCCACAATACTTGCTCCCTTTTGCTGCGGGGCAGTTGCAGCCGGGATGAGCGCATTTTTGAACCTTCGTTTCAGCCATCACAACCTCCTTGCCTCTGTTCAGCACCACAGCGGCGTGCCCGAGCGCAATGGCGGGTGGTGAGTTGTGATCCCTGGCGGATTATTTCAAGGTGAGGCAAGGCCCCATCGGAGCCACGCGACCAAGAGTCTCTTGCGGTCAAGTCTACCGGCTGAGCTTGCGGCGCAAAAGACCGGTCAGCAGCAGCAACCCTGAGCCGAACAGCGCTAGGCTGGCAGGTTCGGGTACAGTTGCCGTTGCCGAAAAATTGGGACCAATGAAGCCGATAGTACCGCAGCACGTATTGTTGCCTGGGAAAGTGGTTGACGCGCTGTGAATGAACACCGGCATGTCAAACGTGATAATCGGATCGGTCGTAACGGTCGACCCATACCATGTGAATGGATCGCTGATGCCAACCCAGCCAGCGATGTCATATGATCCGGCCACGAGTGAAAAGCTCACCGGAGTTTGCCAGTATCCCGCAGAATAGGACGAGCCGGAGCAACCAGAGCCAACGCATGCCGACCCAATTAACGTGCCGGTGCTGCTCCAAATGTCAACATCGTGCTGTAGGAGATCGGTGCCCGTCGGATCGTACCACTCCAACTCTGAGACATCGATCGCCTGATTCGCGGTGAAGCTCCAGCCGACCGTTTGTTGATAACTCGATGGCACATACGTACCACCAGTCCAACTGAGAACAGGGTCTGCTGATGCTGACGCTGAGAGCAGCAGGCACAATAGCGCTGACATCGAAAAACCGGTGATCTTCCTCTTCATGGGTCCTCCAACGCGCTGAGGTGGGTCGCAATTCGGCAGCCACCGTGCGGGCGGAGGCATGACAACATGTAAACAACAGAAAACACTGACGATTTCTACAGGCCGTTTTCCACTGGATGCCAAACTGTTTCCTCAATTCCCGAAGTCTAGGGTTTTCTCCCGATCTCCCTGACAGCGAAAGACACTCACCCCTGATTCTCTCCAGAACCTGATGATTCTGGAAAGGCCAGAACTGCCGATTCCGGCCTAGCCGTATCAGGCACTTGGGGCAGCCGGTTCAGGAGGGATTTTGGAAAGCCTCTGGCCGTCGAGTGCCCGTGCGATCTGAGGAAGGCTCCGCCCCTGCTGGCGCAATTCCACAGCCCGTTGTCGATGAAAGACTCGCTTGGGCCGTCCCAGCCGTTTCCCCTTGAAGCGGGCATTCCTCAAGCAGCGCAAACCCGTTCGCGGATCATCTCCGGCTCGAATTCCGCCACCGCTGCCAGGATGTGGAGCATTAAGCGCGACGTGGGGTTGCTCTCGTCAGTGTCGATGTCTTGGCTGACGGCCAGGAAGCGGACGCCATGAGCACGCAGGGCTTCAATTCCATCAAGGCAATTGCGCATAGACCTTCCGAAGCGGTCCAGCTTGTAGACCATCACAGCATCAAAGCTTCGCTTGCTGGCATCCTGCATGAGCCGATCCAGTTGCGGCCTGCTGGCCTTCGCGCCACTCCAGCCGGTATCGACGTATTCGGCGGCAATCGGCCAGCCCTGCCGTGAGGCATACTCCCGTAACTTCGCCTTTGATGTGCCCAGATTGTATCACCGGCACACTACCGACAGTTCGAGGCGGGAATTTGCGAAATCAACCCTGCGCCTTGTGGAACACATAGAAGAACACGGCCAGACTCACTCCCGCCAGCGCTCGAATGAGGGATACCAGGAAGGTGACCGCAGGGACCACGCCATTGAGCAGACCCCAGCAGTCCCGAACCAAGGCCGCGATCAGCACAAGGGTCAGCAAGCCCGTTCCAACCAGCGCAAACAACGCAGCATTTTTGAGGCTCATGGTGGGAGTATGGAACGGCAGTGCGTTTGATGGCAAGCGGTCCAAGGCCCCCACCCAAGCCATCATAGAATACCGTTATACCAGACCCCATCACCGACCCAAGGTCAGGTCGCCCCTACTGCTTTGACTGTGGTCACGCACTCGCCCGGAAGGGCATCTGCTGGAATTGCTACGACCGTGAGAACCAAGAGCCGCCGGAGCAGGCCCAGAACGACCTAGAAACATTCAAGAACTACCAAGGGGACCGCTGGATCGTCGATGGATGGAGCGAATATGGCTACTCCGAAGAAGCGGCAATCGCTGAGGCGCAACGCCCCTCTTACATCGGGATGCTCCTTTGGGCCGGTCACCTGGACGAGATTCGCGCCGACCGGTGGGCTTCAGAGGCCCTGCGCCAACTCCTGATCTCGAAACATAAGGGCACACTAGAGAACCTCGCCGCATGGATCGAACGTCTCCGCCACCCAAACAAACGCACGAAGCGTGGACCACGACCCAAGGACGGCGTACACATCGAACAGGAAGTGCTTCGCATGAAGCGAGCAGGCAAGACCAACGGCCAGATTGCCAAGAAGCTCGGGACCACCAAGAACGCCACGTTCGCAGCCGCCTATAACAACATCACGAACAAAATCGTCCGACAGCAGCGCCAGACACGGGACAATCATTTCCGCCAGTAATTATTGCCCCATCCAATAATTGGTAACTCAATTCATTGGATCTTACGCTCTCCGTGCCTCTTTTCTAAAATAAGAGAAGCTAAGGTCGATTGCAGGCCGGTGACGGAGGGGTCAGATGGCACTAATAGACGAAAAAGAAGCATCGCGGTATTTGTGTTGTTCGGTTGCGGCGTTACGCAAATGGAGGCTACTCGGCAAGGGACCAGCCTATTGCCGGGTGGGGAGGTTGGTCAGGTATAGCGAGCCGGATCTGGATTCATACTTGGAAGCCAACCGCGTGCAGCCCGTGGGAGCGGCGAGGTGAAGCTTGGATTCCTGAAGGTGCTAAAGTCCAAGCTGATGGCGGCTGGCTCGCAACCGAAGCCAAAGCCCGCCGCCAAAGAAACGATGGAAGTGCCGCCAGCCCCACCTCCAGCCACCGCCCCCAAGGTTTCGAGGGAAGAACTCTGGCGACAATGTGAAGCGCTAGCCACCTCACCGCGCATCCTGGATCGCTTCACCGAGGACCTGAAGCGTGCTGGTGTTGTGGGTGAAGAGCGCACAGCGAAGCTTGTCTACCTCGCCGTCACCAGCCGGCGGTTTGGGCGGCCTGTTTCGATGGCGGTCAAGGGGCCATCCTCTGGCGGGAAGTCCTACACCGTGCAACAAGTGCTGGAATTCTTTCCGGCCAACGCCTACCACTCCCTCACTGCGATGTCAGATCGGGCGCTGGCGTATTCAACCGAGCCTCTCGTGAACCGTTTCGTCGTGCTCTACGAAGCCGCTGGCATGAAGGGGCAAACGGCCTCATACCTCATCCGCTCGTTGCTCAGTGAGGGCCGCCTCCGTTATGAAACTGTCGAGAAGACCAACAAAGGCTTGCAGGCAAAGCTGATCGAGCGTGAAGGGCCAACCGGCCTAATCACCACCACCACGCTCATCGGCTTGCACCCCGAACATGAAACCCGCCTGCTGTCGGTGACGGTGAAAGACTCCGCCCAGCAAACAGCCGACATCATGCTAGCGATGGCCGAGGAGAAGCCCACAACGGTGGATCTAGCGCCCTGGCACGCATTGCAGGAATGGCTCGCAGGCGGAGAGCGCAAAGTCGCCATCCCCTACGCCGAGCACTGGCAATGAAGATCCCGCCCTTGGCTGTGAGGCTCCGGCGGGATTTCGGCCCCCTGCTTGCGCTTATCAAAGCCCACGCCTTCCTGCACCAAGCGAGAAGGGAACGCGATGGCCAGGATCGCATCATTGCCACCTTGGACGACTATGCCGTTGTGCGGGAGTTGGTGGCCGATCTCATCAGCGAGGGCGTTAACGCCAGCGTGTCCGCAACCATTCGTGAGACGGTGCAGGCGGTGGCAACGCTCCAAGGGTGGCGTATCGCTGCCCAAGCTCGCCAGCGCGCTCGCCATCGACAAGAGTGCCGCATCCCGCCGCGCCAAGGATGCCGAGAGCAAGGGCTACCTGGTCAACTTCGAAGATCAAAAAGCCAAGCCCACCCGGTTGGTCGTGGGTGACCCTCTGCCAGAAGACGCTGACCTTCTCCCCGCCCCAGACAATCTGGAGTGTTGCAGTGTTGCAGACGGAAAAGGGGTATAGAGAAATGATAAGGGTTGAGACTGACCGCTACCGGTTCTCCTGAGGGACGTACCCCTCGGCTGGCGGTCAACAGCGCAACGGTTAAGTGCACGGCTGAACAGGGCCGCCGGAGGCCGTCCTGCTATCGCAAAACCATTATCGTTGGCAGGATGGTGAAGACGATTGACAAGGGCGGTGGAGCGAGTGCGTGGCAAGACGTGATAACGAAAGTTAGCCACAGCGCGTTTCCAGACGTACTCCTGGGCTTTTGGAAAAAGTAAGAATATTCGCCGATATAAACAGTAGGAGGGACGCCCGTTGGACGGAGACTAAGACGATGTTCTGGTGGCTCAAATTACGGCTCAACTCCCCTGATGGGGTCGTCCACCAGAGAGTCATCAAGAAACTTTGCGCGTTGCTCGAACACCGCTCAGAGGATCAGCAGCACAAGGCCGCCGCGCTGCTCGCGACAATTGGCCACCCTTCGGCAGTTCGATGCGCACTGCAATATGTCACCAATCACGGTTCCGCAGAACTAGGTGTCCGGTTGCTCGAACAGATTATCACTGACTTCCCCCACGCTGTGGAGGCCGATAGCTTGGAGCATCTGGCGGCGCTTGATGATCCGCTGCAAAAGATTGCGACCCCACCTGTGACGATGGGCGGAAGGCAACACCCTGCCAACTGGGAGAACTACCGGGCGGTGAACTGTTCGGTGCTGCGGGAGAAGGCAGCAGCGGAATTGCAACGCCGTGCCGAAGCCGAAGCTCTGTGGTGCACTGCGGACGAGGAAGAGAAACACAAGCGTCAGTCAGCGATCCCAATCTTAGTGGAACGCCGGACGGCCTAAGCCGAGCATCGCAACGGTATCACGCAACCGCTCCTTATACGATAAGTAAGCCCTCAGGCTACTACCTCTGTTCGGCGACAATTAGAACTCCCGGCTGACGACAATTAAAACTCCCGCTCGACGACAACTAATGTGACCATCGAGAATCGCGCTCAAGTAGCGCCAAGGGATGGTCACGGACGAGCAGGTGAGGAGGCTGAGACAGTTGTCGAATACAGAAAAGAATCAAGAGATTGCGGCGTCGAAGGCGGGAATGGACCCGACAACAGCGCGGCGGTATCTGAGCCTGGAAAGATTGCCCAGCGAACTGAAGAAGGAGCGCCAGTGGCGGACCCGCGAAGATCCGTTTGGCGAGGTGTGGGACGTTGTTCAGCGGCAGATTCAGGAGAGTCCAGGACTGGAAGCCAAGACGGTGTTCGCGTGGCTGCAGCGGGAATACCCGGGGCGGTTCAGTGACGGGCAGATCCGGACACTGCAACGGCGGGTCAAGCTATGGCGGGTGACGGAAGGACCCGCGCAGGAAGTGTACTTCAGCCAGAAACACGCACCGGGGCGACTGTGTGCGTCGGACTTCACGCACATGACCGAGCTGGGGATCACGCTGGCGGGGCAGACGTTCGAGCACCTGGTGTACCACTTTGTGCTGACGTATTCGAACTGGGAGACGGGCACGATCTGCTATTCGGAGAGCCTGGAGAGTCTCAGCGAAGGATGGCAGAACGCGGTCTGGGAGTTGGGAGCAGTAGCGGCCGAGCACCGCACCGACAGCCTGTCGAGCGCGGTCAACAACATGAGCAATCTGGAGGAGTTCAACCGGCGCTATGAAGGGGTGATGAGGTATTACGGGGTGAAGCCGCAGCATACCAATCCCGCCAGCCCGAACGAGAATGGCGATGCCGAGCAGAGCCACCACCGGTTCAAGCGAGCTGTGGAGCAGGCGCTGCTGCTGCGAGGGAGCCGTGACTTTGGGAGCTTGGCCGAGTACGCGCAATTTCTCAAGGATCTGTTTGCGCAGCGGAATGCGGGCCGGCGGGCCCGGTTGTCGGAAGAGATGGCGGTGATGCGGGAGTTACCGGCGCGGCGGATGGAATCGGCCAAACGGGAGCGGGTGAAGGTGGACTCTGGCAGTCTGATCCACGTAGAGCGGAACGCGTATTCGGTGAACAGCCGTCTGATTGGGGCGCAGGTGGAAGCGCGGTCGTACCTGGACCATGTCGAGGTTTGGTACGGGCAGAGGAAGGTAGAAGACCTGCCGCGGCTGCGCGGGCGGGGCAAGCATCGCATCGATTACCGGCACATCATCGAATGGCTGGTCCGCAAGCCGGGGGCCTTTGAGAACTACCGGTATCAACAGGATCTGTTTCCGACCAGCCGGTTTCGTATGGCTTACGATGCGCTGAAAGACACGACGCCGAACCGGTCGAGCAAAGAGTACTTGAAGATTCTGAAACTGGCGGCAGTGGCCGGCGAGGTCCAGGTAGATGAGGCTTTGCGTGAGCTCCTGGAGGGGAATGCGGAGACAGTGATTACGGTGGAGTCGATCGAGGAAGCGCTGGCCAAACTCGATACCATTTCGGCGGTGACGATGGTGGAAGTGGCGCCGGTGAACCTGGCCAGCTTTGACCAGTTATGCACGGAGATGGGGGTGCGGCAATGAGCGCGGTCGCTGACGTACGCCCGGCGCTGATTGGGCATCTGAAGGATTTGCACTTGCCGACGGTGCGGGAGTGCTACGAAGACACGGCGCGGCGGGCGGAACGAGAGACGCTGAGCTATGAGCAGTATCTGCTGGAAGTGATCTCGCGGGAATGCGAGCAGCGGCGGAAGTCCAGGGTGCAGCGGCTGCTGAAAGACTCGGCGCTACCGCTGGAGAAGTCGCTGCAGAGTTTCGATCTAAAGAGGTTGCCGGGGAAAGCGACACGGCAGCTGCGAACGCTGCTGGACGGCAGCTTTCTGGACCGGAAAGAGAACGTTTTGGTTTTCGGGAATCCCGGATCGGGGAAGAGCCATCTTCTGACGGCACTGGCTCAGGAACTGGTGGTGATGCGGGAGCGCAAGATGCACTTCACCAAGTGCGCCTTGCTCATGCAGAACTTACTGGCCGCCAAGCGGGACCTACGGTTGAGCCGGGAGATCAAACGACTGGGGCGCTATGACGGCTTGATCATCGACGATCTGGGCTACTCGCAGCAGAGCCGGGACGACATGGAAGTCGTGTTCACCTTGTTGGCCGAGCGTTACGAACGCGGCAGCGTACTGATGACCAGCAATCTGCCGTTCTCCAAATGGGAAGCCATCTTCAAAGACGCCATGATGACGGCGGCAGCCATCGACCGACTGGTGCACCATAGCGTGATCATCGAACTGAACATTCCGAGTTACCGGGTGGAGCACGCCAAGAAGAATCAACAGGCGGAAAGCCAGGGCGAGAGTGAATGAGGCGGAGGTCCGCACAAAACCCAAAAGCCGGGAGGAAAAAGAGCTGTGGAAATGCCGGGTCTGTGGAAAGAGTGGAAAGCCAAAGGCAGGCTTCCCACTCTTCCCACGAGCCCCCTTGGAAATCTCGCCAACAGCGAGCGAGCCTCCCACATTTCCACAGCTCCGGCGATGACGGCGGATGGGAACGTGCAAAACCAGAAGCAGGTTTTTCACGTTCCCACCGCCACGGATCCTCGTACTCCAAAAACAAAAAAACCGGGCCGCGGAACGGGCTTCGCCCTCCGCCCAGCGGCGGGCGCTCCGCGCCCCGCCTAAGAGCTAAAAAGTAGTTGTCGTTGATAGGGAGAAATAGTTGTCGTCAACCCAAAAGAATAGTTGACGCCG
>CAVWAJ010000010.1:0-726335 GCA_963752965.1 Terriglobia bacterium
TAGCAGCAGGTTCGCGATATTGACCGAGCCGATGAGCAGCACGGCGCCCACCGCGCACAGTACCAGTTGCAGCCCCGTGCGCGAACGGTTTGTAATCTGATCCCGGAGCGGAACCAGGGCGGCGAGGAGTTCCACTTTTTCCGGCAGGCGGCTAACAATTTGTGCCTGTACTGCATTCAATTCCGCAAGCGCTCGCCCGATCGAAATACCCGGCCGCAAGCGCGCGATGCACGCATAGTTGAAGTCGCCTATGTCATCGAGTTCGTCTTGTTTCAGGGCAAATGGTTTCCACAGCTCGGGCCGCTCCTCAGCGACGGTCATCGCGTAGAGTTGGCTCAGTTTCGGGAAGTGGAAATCGGACGAGAGCACGCCGATGACCTGGTAGGGATGGCCATCGAGAAGGATCTTGCGCCCCACGACGTTCGGGTCGGCGGCGAAGCGGCGCTTCCAGAGTTCGTTGCTCAGAACTACAACGTCATCGCGCCCGGGCTGGTCTTCCTCGTCGAGGAATGTCCGCCCCAGTTGGGTGCGCGCGTGGAGCATTGGGAAAAGGCTGGAAGAAACGCGCGCAGCCGCCAGCCGCTCCGGCTCGCCCGCTCCGGTGAGATTCACCGTCATACCGCCGATCATCGCGAGCTGGTCGAACGCCTTCACGCTTTTCTTCCATTCCTGGAAGTGCATGGCGTTCACCGGAATCCTGGGCGCCTGTTGGATGAACCTGGGGACGACCTCGTGAACGGCCACCAGGCGGCCTTCATCCCCGTAGCTGAGAGGCCGCAGGAGGATGCCATCGAACACGCTGAAAATAGCGGTGTTCGCGCCGATCCCGAACGCGAGCGTAGCGATGGCAATCAGGCTGAAGCCCGGGTTGCGGCGGATCGTGCGGAACGCATAGCGAAGATCGTTGCCTAAGTCCATAAAGTCTATTACGCTCGGGCAACGCGTGGAGTTCCTGAATCAGGGAGCCTTTTTGATGCAGGTGGATCCGGAGGGCAATTCGCACCCGTCTAGCTCCGCGAAACAGGGGCCTCCTCTGGCCGCACTTCCCACTCACCCTCGACCACATAGCCGTGGTCGGCGTAAGAGTGGCCCGTCATCAGCCCGAGAACAAACCAGCCGAGAATGATGGCGCCCAGCCCAAAGACGCTGTCGCCGATCATCCTCATCCAGCGCAGTTGGTTCATCGGACCCTGGTGGAGAAACTCGGCGGAACGCGCATACCAGGTTCCGTATTCAACCGACGCCCAAGTCTGCATCAGGCCGATCGGCAACATGCTGATCAGCACCATGAGCGCCAAGCCAATGTTGATGGCCCAGAAAGCCAGGAAAAGCGGCCTGTTCTTCCAAGCTCTGCCCGGCCGGAGCGCGCGCAGGCAGAACAGCATCAAACCGAGCCCCAGCATCCCGTACACGCCGAACAGCGCCGTGTGCCCGTGAACCGGCGTCGTGTTGAGGCCTTGCATGTAGTAAAGCGCGATCGGCGGATTGATGAGGAAACCGAATAGCCCCGCGCCCACGAAATTCCAGAACGCTACCGCGACGAAAAAGTAGATCGGCCATTTGTAAGCCGCCACCCACACGTGCTGCTCGCGCGAGCGAGCCAGCCGGATATTCTCCCAAGCTTCGAAACCAATCAGCACCAGGGGCACTACTTCGAGCGCGCTGAAAACCGCTCCCAGGCCGAGCACTATGTTTGGCGTTCCGGCGAAGTACAGGTGATGGAATGTCCCGATGATGCCGCCGGAAAGGAACACAACCGTGGAGAACAGAACCGCGCGCGTCGCCGTCGTGACCGAGAGCAGTTTCAGACGCGTGAGCAGGAAAGCGATCACCACCGTGGCGAAAACTTCGAAGAAGCCTTCCACCCAAAGGTGCACCACCCACCAGCGCCAGTACTCCGCCGTCACCAGATTGCTGCGCTCGCCGTACATCAGACCGGCCGCATAGAACAGCGGAATCGCGATACTCGACAGCAGAAACATCAGCAGCAGCGAATAGTTCTGGTCGCGCTTCGCCAACGCCGGCTTCAAGGCGCGCCACATCAGCCACAGCCAGAAAACCAGGCCGATGAACAGCAGGATCTGCCAGAACCGGCCCAGGTCCACGTACTCATACCCTTGCGTGCCGAACCAGAACCACAGGTTGCCCAGCTTATGCTGGATGCTCATCCACTCGCCCGCGAGCGATCCCACGACCACGAGAATTAGCGCACCGAACAACAGATTGACGCCCAGGCGTTGTCCCTTGGGTTCACTGCCGCTCACGGCAGGTGCTACGTAGAGTCCGGTCGCCAGCCACGATGTCGCAATCCAGAACAGCCCGAGTTGTAGATGCCAGGTGCGCGTCACGCTGTATGGCAGCAGGCGATCGAGCGGGATTCCGTAGAAACCCGACCCTTCCACGCCATAGTGCGCGGTGATCGCGCCCAGCGCCACCTGCACCACCCAAAGTGCGGCGACGACGAAGAAATACTTGACCGTTGCGCGCTGGGAAGGGGTGGGCTTGAGGCCGAGTAACGGATCGCTCTGCGGCAGAAGCTCTTGCTCTACCGTCCGCGGCTGTGACGCGAAATACCAAACCATGGCGCCCACGCCGGCCAGTAGCAGGATAAAACTCACCACGCTCCATACGATCGCGCCGCCAGTCGGTTCATTGCCGATGAGCGGTTCGTGTGGCCAATTCTGCGTGTAAGTCACATTGGTGCCCGGGCGATTGGTCGATGCCGCCCAGGAAGTCCACCAGAAGAACGCGCTCATTTGCCGTAGCTTCGCGGGATCACTCATCGCGCCTTGCGGAATCGCATAGTCGCTGCGGCCGTTGCTGAATACGTCGGCATAGTAGCGCTCGAGTTCGTCGAAGGCCTCGCCGCGAACCGGATCAATGGTGATACGGCTGGTTGCCGCATCGTAACTGTTGCTCCGCATCGTCTGCCGGAGCCTCGCCACGAGGCCCGCGCGTTGTTCCAGGCCTAGCGCCGCGTAGTTTGCCGCGCCCGATTTCACAGCCCATCGATCGAGGATCCACGTGCATTCGCGATGCAGCCAGTCCGCGGTCCAGTCGGGGGCGACGTAAGAGCCATGGCCCCAGATGGTTCCGACCTCCTGCCCGCCGATCGATTGCCAGACTCCTTGTCCATCCTGAATCGTGGTTCCATCGAACAATACGCGCCCGTCTGAAGTCACGACCTGCGAAGGGATCGGCGGCGCGTTGTTGAGCACGTGAATTCCAACGCCGCCCAAAACAGCAAAAGAGATGATCAACACAAGAGCCAAGGCGATCCATAGCTTTCTGTAAGTCATCGGCAAGAACCTTTCGTTTCCGGCATCTACTCTAGTTGCCGGGGCCGCGCAAATGTTGCGAGCAAATTGACCGCGAAAATGGTAACGGCCGCCATTTCGGTGACTGCCGATACAGGCAGCCAAGACCAGGCGGAACCAAGGAATTCCTGATAGGCCAGAACCTCGGAGCTCACGCGGAGCAGGCACCCCGCACTCAGCAACAGCATCGCCAGAAACATGAGCTTGGTACTGAACAGCATCCGCATGCCGGAAAAAGCCGGCAGGACGCGCTGGCCCACGCCGAAAACCATCAGGGCCAGGAAACCGACCGTCAAGGCGTGCCGCGATGCGCCCCAGATTCCGTGCGAGTTCGCCACTAGAGCGGCCCAGATCCCCAGCCCCGCGGCAATAATCTCCCAAACATAGGCCAAGCGGACGAACACGGGAAAGCTGGCATGCACTCCCTTGACCTTGGCGGGCCGTTCGGGCTGTTCGAACAAACGAAGCGCGTAAATGGCAGTGAGCGTGCCCGCGATCAGCAGGAACACCGCAGCCACCATCCAGCCTGCCAGAGCGCTGATCACACCGGCCGCGTTGATGGCGACGGCTACCAGCAGGACGCGCCCGCGCACCGGCCGCAATCCTAGAAACACCGGCAGCCATTTCGAGCTGAATCCCCACACAAACGGGACCAGGAATCCCCACGTTTCGAGTACCAGAAAGCGCTGGTCGAACTCAGGCGGCAGATTGGGCGAGGAGCCGTGCCACGCGAGGAACCAGGCTGCGCCGAAATTGACCAGAAGCGTCAGCATCCAGCCAATTGCACCCGCGATCACCACAAGAACCCATTCCTCCAGCTTCGTCTTTCCGGAGCCTTCCGGCCGATGACCGGAAACCGAGCGAAAGAAGAAGAGAAACGCGACGAGTTCCAGCGTAGCCGAGAAGGGTAGCAAGAGCCGCCAGTGCCAGGGATAAACGCCGGTGAGCCAGCGCAGCGTGACACCCGCGGTCCACAAAGTCCAGGAGGTCCACGCCGCGGACAAAGCGAACCAAGGCAGACGGCGCAGCTTCGGGATGGAGTAGTAACCGATGCCGAGGATGAACGTGCCGATCCAACCGAAAATCTGCGCGTGGCCGTGCGCTTGCACCCAGGCGGCGGAAACCGAGCCCGCGGCTCGATGGTTGCTGATCGCCACGAGGTTCCATACTCCCAGAAAGGTGCCGGGAAACAGCATGAAGATCAGCCCGGTGGTAATGTAGACCATCAGCAATCGGGAAAGGCGGCTCTCGCGTGCGGCCGTGATCTCGAACGTCTCGGCCGGAGTCAAGCTTCGCCCTTCCTGGGCCTCAATGCGCGTCACTAAAGTCGCCATGGCCTTCTCTCAGGCGGTTTGTTCCATCTCGATGGCGCGCGGGAACAGGATGTTGTTTTCTAAATGGATGTGCTGGTGCAGGTCTGCTTCGAAATCCGCCAGCGCTTGGTACAGCGTCCGGTAGCTGACGCAGGCTTCTGGCGGCGCCGTGTAATTGTTGCTAGCCTGGCGCATGTCGCGCAACGCATTGCCTGCGTCGTCGTGCTCGTGCATCATCATGCCCACAGGGTTGCGCACACTCCCGAAAGGCGGCGGGATCACCGGCGCCTTCTCGATCACGGCTTCCTCCATCCGCACGACGTAAGGAAACAGCACCATTTCCTCCTTCATCATGTGTGTCGTCAATTCCTGTGCGAGGCTGCCGAATGTTGCCCGCAGACGCGGGAGTTCCGCATGATTCTTGCCGTGAACCGAGCAAACCTTGTCGAACAACGGTCCCAACCGCGCGATCTCTTCGCGCACGTACTTGTGGTGGGTTTTCTTGATGTGGTCGATCAGGTCGGAAAGCGGCTCGGCGTGCCAGTCCCGGTCCTTCCGTGCGGCGCGCGCTGTTTCGTCCGCCACTTCCAGCGAATCCATCACTTGATCCACAGGCACATGAGCGGCTTGGCACGCTTGTTCCAGAGTTCGATTGCCGCCGCAGCAATAATCGATGCCCAGCCGCTCAAAAATGCGGGTCGCGGCGGGCATCGCCACGGCCAATTCCCGCACCGTCTTTTCGGTCATCACGCTCATCGTTTTTTCCTCGATGAGTTGAGATTACAGGGGCCGGGACCATACGACTATGACTTTAGTCACAACGAGCGAAACATTTTTTACGACTTACCTATTCAGCAGATTGGAGTTCCGCTTGGAGGGATGCCAGGTCGCGGATGACCACCATGCGACCATCGATCGTAAGCATGCCTTCGGCCTGGAAGCGGGAGAGATTGCGGGAAACCAGCTCGCGTACCGTTCCGATCTGCGCCGCCAGCTCCTGGTTGCCGGCCGGCAGTGTGATCTCCACACCGTCCGCCCTCTGTTTCCCTTCTCGCTGTGCCAGCCGTACTAATAACAATGCGAGCCGGTGGCGGACCGTGGTGAACGAGAGCTCTTCGATAATCCCCACCAGCCTCCGCAACCGCGCGCCCACCACGCGCAGCACTTTGAGCGCGACTTGAGGATGCGCAAGGCACAGCTCCTGAAAATCCTGCTTTCGGACGAACAGCAGAGATGCCTGATCAACGGCCGCGCCGGATGCGGGATAGTTGCCGCCGTCGAAGACCGGCACTTCCGCGACCGAACTGCCCGGACCATCAATGCTGAGCACCTGCTCGCGGCCGTTGGCGGAGCTCTTGAAAATGCGGACATGGCCAGCCTCCACCACGTAGAGTCCTGAGCACGGTTCGCCTTCACCGAAAACGATCTCTCCCGGCGAGCAGCGGCGCGTCACCGCCCGTTGCGCCAGAAAGCTCAGTTCAGACTCCGTAAGACCGGAGAAAATTGGAACCTTGGCCAGTATTCGAGTGTGATCCGCCTGCGTTTGCGCCACCGTGTCATTGTAAGCCGGGTCTCGGAGCCAGGGCAGCGATACGGAACGTTAATTCCCTCGTTTGGCGAAGCAGTAAAGCGCCGCGCGCGTCCGCACGTAGAGGCGGCCGTCCACAATCGCGGGCGTGGCGAAAGTCTCTTCGTCGAGATCGTTGACGGCGAGAATCTCCCATTGGGGCGCGGCGCGGAGCACGACGACTTTCCCGTCTTCCCCTGCTATGAAGATTTTTCCATCGGCGGCGATGGGCGACGACCAATAGCGGCCCAGCGCGCCGGTGAGACGCCCCTGCTTGTATGCCTCACCAGTCTCCGGGTTCAAACTCGTGACAATTCCGTCGCGGACCAGATAGATCACTCCCTCGTATAGCAGCGGCGACGACGTATTCGGCAGCGCCTTGCGGTATCGCCAGAGCACGTGGGTCTTGGAAATATCGCCGCGCCCGCCGCCGCGAATCGCCACCAATCCGTTCTCCGCCGCGTTGCGAATCTGGTAGAACTGCCACTCCCGTTCGTCGAGGTAGCCGTCGTGGTTCAGATCGTTGTCGGCAAACCAGTCGGCATCGTTGTGGGCCGGCACTTCGCTCGGTGACAGCTTGCCGTCGTGATTCTTGTCATACTGCGCGAGCATCTCGGCAAAGTCCGGGATCTTGCTGCGCTGCTGCCGGTCTTCGCCAACTTCCCAACCGCAGACGAATATGCGGTCGCCGTCAATGAGCGGAACGGTCTTCGGTTGCCACGCCGTGCCGCCCACCCACCACAATTTCTCGCCCGTTTCGAGCGCATACGAAGCCACTTCAAAAGAGCCGGGAGCGATCAGCTCCACCGGGCCTGTTTTCGGCCGGTAAACCACGGGCGTGGCGTAACCGCGGGTGCATTCCGGCCGCATCGTCTTCCACAGCACGCGCCCGTTCTGCGGGTCTACCGCCAGCAAGTACGACCCGGTGTCCTGATCGCAGATCAGCACCAGCCTCCCATCGGCGAGAACCGGCGATGAGCCGTGGCCGTTTGCGTTATTAAATGGACCCAGCGGCAGTCGCCAGCGTTCGTTGCCATCCGGACCGTAGGAGAGTAGCCCGAAATCGCCAAAGAAAACGTAAACATTGGTCCCATCGGTGACCGGTGATGGCGACGCTGGTCCGTTCGTCTGTTCGTAAGATTCCTCGCGGTCACGCGGCGCCACTTGCCTCCAGAGTACCTTGCCGGTCGCGCGTTCGAGGCAGATCGTGAGCAGCCTTTTGCCTTCGAAAGCGGTCATAAAAATGTGTTCCGCCGTGAACACGGGCGAAGAGTGGCCTGCGGGCAGCGCCGTTCTCCACAGAATGTTCTTTTGCTGGTCAAAGTGTTCTGGAAGATCTTTGGACGGAGAGACGCCGGCGCCATTCTGACCGCGGAATTGCATCCAATCAGCCCCTGCACGGCGATCGGAACCAACAGCCAGCCGAGCCAACGCATAGGGCATAGTGTACCTTGGCAACACGCGATACCACCGGCGCCAATAAAATTGCGAACTTCTCCCACCGTGGAACGTATTAGCGTGTAAGGCTTCCATGGCATCCTTTAGCAAACACCTCAAACATGTCGTCCGCAGACTGCTGCGCTCTCCGATGTTCACGGTCGTAACGCTCATCACCATCGGCATTGGAGTCGGCGCCAACACCGCGATCTTCAGCGTCATCAACGGCATCTTGCTGAAGCCTCTTCCGTATCCTGATTCCGAGCGCCTGGTCAGCGTCTGGCAGTCAGCACCCGGCATCGGCATCAAGGATCTCCAAGCCTCACCATCCGACTACTTCACTTTCCGCGAAGAAAACCGTTCGTTTTCGCACTTTGGCGTTTGGAACGGTGGCAGCCGCACCGTCACTGGCCTCGAAGCTCCCGAGCAGGTGCAGACCCTCGTCGTGACCGACGGCACACTGAATGCGCTTGGCGTACAGCCGATTCTCGGTCGCTGGTTCACCTCGAAAGATGATAGCCCCGGCGCTCCGCAGACCACGATCCTGACTTACGGTTACTGGCAGCGCCGCTTAGGCGGTAGTCCTTCAGCCATCGGAAGGCAGATTCACGTCGATGGGGAACTCGCCGAAATCATCGGCGTCATGCCGCAAAACTTCCGCTTCCTCGACTACAAGCCCGATCTCATCTTCCCATTTCAATTCGACCGCGCCAAAACGAACCTCGGCAATTTCAGTTTCCAAGCCCTTGCGCGCCTCAAACCAGGTGTCACGCTCGCACAGGCCAACGCCGATCTCGCGCGCATGATCCCCATGGTCAACGCGAAATTTCCTCCTCCGCCCGGCTTCAGCGCCAAACTGTTTGAGAGCGCTCGCATCTCCCCAAACGTACGCGCATTGAAACAGGACGTGATCGGCGATTTGGGCAAGGTGCTCTGGGTGTTGATGGGAAGCATCGGCGCGGTGCTGCTGATCGCCTGCGCCAACGTCGCCAATCTGCTTCTGGTCCGTGCGGAGGGCCGCCAACAGGAACTCGCCATCCGCACAGCTCTTGGCGCGGGTTCCCGCCAGATCGCGGGCGAGATCCTCACCGAGAGTGTCTTTCTCGGTTTGCTCGGCGGAATAGCAGGTCTTGGCTTCGCGTATGGCGCGTTGCGTTTGCTCGCCAAAATCGCTCCCGCCAATCTCCCGCGCATCGAGAACATCACCATCGATCCCCTCGTTCTGCTCTTCACGTTCGCCATCTCGCTTTTTGCCGGATTACTATTCGGTCTGATCCCCGTAATCAAGTACGCCGCGCCTAACGTGATGGCCGCCCTTCGCGCCGGCGGGCGCACGTTGAGCCAGAGTCGAGAACGCCATCGCGCCCACAACGCTCTCGTGGTACTGCAAACAGCGCTGGCGGTAGTTCTGTTGGTTAGCTCCGGCCTGATGATCCGGACATTCCAGGCGTTAAGGCACGTCGAGCCTGGATTCACTAATCCGGATCAGCTACAAACCATCACCTTTACGATTCCGGATGCTCAAGTGAAGGAGCCGGAGCGCGTGATTCAAATGTTCCAGGAGGTCGAGCGCAAGCTCTCCGAAATTCCCGGCGTTCGCTCCGTCGCCTTTGCGAACGCCGTCCCCACCGACGGAAACAACAGTACGGATGTGCTCTATGTGGAAGACCGCACCTATTCGGAGGGGCAACTTCCACCTCTACGCCGCTTCAAGTTCGTCACGCCGGGCTTCTTCCAAACCATGGGGATCCGCCTCATCGCGGGACGCGATTACACATGGACCGACGTCCATGATAAGCGGGAAGTCACGATCATCTCCGAGAACATGGCACGTGAGCTTTGGCATGATCCGGCCCGCGCGATCGGCAAGCGAATCCGCGAGGGTATGAAGGATTCATGGCGCGAGATTATCGGCGTGGTCGGGGATGTCTACTCCGACGGCCCCGATCAAAAAGCGCCCACCGCCGTTTATTGGCCGATGATCGCGAGTAACTTCTGGGGCAACGACACATTCGTCCAGCGCCAGGCCGTCTACGCCATCCGCACCAACCGCGCCGGCTCGGAAAGCCTGCTGAAACAGGTCCGCGAGGCCGTGTGGTCGGTGAACAAGGAGGTCCCGCTGGCCCATATTCGCACCATGGCGGAAATCTATCGCGGCTCAATGGCGCGCAGTTCCTTCACGCTCGTGATGCTGGCCATCGCCGGTGGCATGGCGCTGCTGCTCGGCATCGTGGGAATCTACGGCGTGATTTCTTACTCGGTCTCGCAACGCACACGCGAGATCGGGATTCGCATCGCTCTCGGCGCGCAGCAAGGCGCACTGAAGACCATGGTCGTCCGCCATGGCCTGTTGCTCGCCGGCGTAGGCGTCGCGCTGGGCCTCGCGACCGCCGCCGCTCTCACCCGTATTCTGTCTTCTTTCCTGTTTCAGATCAGCCCGCTCGACCCGCTAACTTATCTCTCCGTCTCCGCCGGCTTGCTGGCCGCCGCCGCGCTAGCCAGCTACGTGCCCGCACACCGAGCCTCCACGGTAAACCCAGTCGACGCCCTCCGCGCAGACTAGATATCGCCTCACGCACCAACCGGCCGCCGTTGTGGCGCACGCCTCGGCGCGCCGCGGCGAACTTCAGTTCGCCGTAGCCCTCCCTACGGCGATCGCCCCTTCTCGGCTAACGGCCCAAGTCAGGGCGCCAGCGGGAAATCCTCGTCACCATCGTTCCGCGCAGTGCGTTAAGGGATGGAATCGCACAAACCATCGGCTTGACATATACCTTGGGGGGTATGCTATAAACATGTACCTGGAAGCTCGCCCTTGATGCGACCCAGGAGGAGAAACCCGGAATGGCGGAAGCCGAACTTGCCGTCGTGAACCGCGCAGCTCCGCACCATCAAGCAGGTGAGCACGAGCACGGTGGAAGCGAGTGGATCGAGTACGGGCGCATTGCGTTCGTCGGCCTCGCGATCCTGGTCACGTGGTTCCAGTGGTGGCGGCCTGTCCCACGCTTTGACGTGGTGGGGCTCGCCGCGGCGTTGCTGGGCGGCTATCCCATCTTTCGCGAGGCCGTCGCGGACATCCTCAAGCGCCGCATGACCATGGAATTGTCCATGACCATCGCGCTGCTTGCGGCGTTGATCATTGGAGAGGTTTTCACCGCCCTGGTGATCGTCTTCTTCGTGCTGATTGCCGAGGTTCTCGAGGAAATGACCGTGGGCCGCGGGCGCCAAGCCATCCAGGACCTTCTCCGTTTTCTCCCCACAAGCACGGAGATCCGCGCGGCCGATGGTGTGAAAACGCTGGACATCAGCGAGGTGCGTCCCGGTGATGTCGTGCTCGTTCGGCCAGGCGCGCGGGTGCCGGTGGATGGAGAAGTGGTCTCGGGCCATTCGTTTGTCGACCAGGCCACCATCACGGGTGAATCGCTGCCCGTAGAAAAGGTGCCCGGCACCTCGGTTTTCGCCGGAACCATCAATCAATCCGGCTTCCTGGAGGTGTGCACCGTTGGTGTGGGCCGCGACACCGCCTTCGGCCGCATTATCGAAGCAGTGGAGCGCGCCGAGCACTCGCAAGCGCCCGTGCAGAAGCTTGCCGACCGCCTCGCCGGCTATCTCGTGTATTTTGCCCTTGCGTGCGCCGCCATCACTTTCATCTACACTCGCAACCCCCGCTCAACCATCTCGGTGATCATCGTGGCCGGCGCCTGCGGCATCGCCGCCGGAACTCCCTTGGCCATCTTGGGAGCCATCGGCCGCGCGGCCCGGCGCGGCGCGATCGTCAAAGGCGGCCGCTACATCGAGACACTGAGTTCGGTGAATACCATTGTGCTCGATAAAACCGGCACGCTCACGCTGGGCCGTCCTGAAGTGCTCGGGCTGCGGCCGGCCGCGGGGGTTACTGATCACGACCTGCTCCAAGCCGCCGCCAGTGCCGAGCGTTTCTCCGAGCACCCCCTGGGCAAGGCCATTCTCGATAAAGCCGCGGCCCTACGGATTCCAACCGCCGACCCCGCGGCCTTCCACTACACGCCGGGGAAGGGAATCGCATGCGAATTGCAGGGACGCCACACGCTCGTCGGCACGCCAGTCCTCCTCCACGAGGGCGGCGTCGAGCTGCCAGTCGACGCGGATGCTTCCGGTTCGCTCTCCGGCGTCTTCGTAGCGCAGGACGGCCGGTATCTGGGCAACATCCAGATCGCCGACGTACTGCGCGCCGGATCGTTGGAAGCTGTCCGGCGGCTGCGCGAAATGAAAATCCGGACAGTGCTATTGACCGGTGACGCCGCAGTGATCGCTCAAAAAGTGGGCAAGGAATTGGGAGTAGATGCAGTCGAAGCCGACCTGTTGCCCGAGAAGAAGCTCGAGCGCGTCGAGCGCCTCCGCGCCGAGGGGCATGTCGTCGCGATGGTTGGGGATGGAGTGAATGACGCCCCGGCCCTCATGGCCGCAAATGTGGGGATTGCCATGGGATCCGGAACCGATGTAGCTCGCGAAAGCGCAGCCGTGGTTCTGCTGGGAGACGATCTGACGAAACTGATTCAACTGCTGGAAATCTCGCGCCAGTGTTACCGCATCATTATGACGAACTTCGTGGGCACTCTGGCGGTGGATGTGGTTGGGGTCGGGCTCGCGGCTTTCGGCTTCTTGAGCCCGGTACTCGCGGCGCTCATCCACGTGACTTCCGAGATGATCTTCATCCTGAACTCGGCCCGCCTGCTCTCCGGTGGAACCACTAATGCAGAAGGCCGCGGATCGCGTGCGCCTGCCGCTTACTCACAATCAGCTCCTGGCCATTCGTCAGCGTGAGCAGCCAGCGCTGGCTGCTGAGCGCGCTCATTTTGCGGACGTGGTTCACATTGACGATGGCGTTGCGATGCACTCGTTGGAACTGCATGTGCTGGAGCCGGCTTTCGATCGTGCGTAGCGTCTGAGTGGCCCGAAAGCGGTTTTTGGCGGTAATAATCCAGACCACTTCCCCTTCGGCCTGAAACGCCAGCACTTCTTCAAAAGCCAACAATAGATATTCTTCGCCGCGCTGGGCGACTACCTTGCGGTTGATCGGGGCGCTGGCGATCTCAGCTACTTTTTCTGCATTTTCCCGAGGGCTGTCGTGGAGGGCGCGGGCTCGCTCCACCGTCTTCTGCAAGCGAGCCGCGCTGACTGGCTTGAGCAGGTAGTCGATCGCGCCCGCTTCGAACGCCTGGATGGCGTACTGGTCGTAGGCGGTTACGATGACGATGACCGGAAGGTGCCCGCCCTTCAGCCGCCCCACCACTTCCAGGCCGCCCATCACCGGCATTCGCAGATCCAGAAACACCAGATCGGGGCGGATCTCCGCGATCTGCTCTAGCGCCTGCTGGCCGTTCTCCGCCTCCCCCACCACCTCCACGTCCTCGAACGGCTTGAGTTCTTCCCGCAAAACCTCGCGGGCGATGGGCTCGTCATCGACGATCAGCGTCTTCATCTAAGCAGGGCTCACCGACCTCGTCATCGGAACCGAAAACTGAACCGAGGTGCCAGCCGCGCCCGAGCTCACCTGGAGATCCGCGCTCGGACCGTAGCAAAGCTGCAAACGGCGTGTCACGTTACCGAGTCCTAGTCCGTTTCCCGTGGACTCATTTTGCATGCCGGGCCCGGTATCCTCGACGGTGATGCGCACTTCGCCACCGATCACTTTCGCGGTGAGAGTCAAGCTGCCGCCCCCGGCTTTCGCAGACACCCCGTGTTTGATGGCGTTTTCTACCAACGGCTGGATCGAGAGGATCGGAATCAGCACCGGCATGGCCGCCTCGTCCACGTCGATGTGGGTTTCGAGCCGGGGCCCCAGGCGCAGACGTTCGATATCCAGGTAGGCGTTGATGATTTGGAGCTCCTCGGACAACGGAATGAACGTTCTTTCCGACCGGAGAAAATACCGGAAGACCTCTGCTAGATTTAGCACGGTGCGGCGGGCGCCAGCCGCTTCCCGAGGGATGACGCCGTACAACGTGTTGAGCGCGTTGAACAAAAAATGGGGGTTGATTTGTGACTGAAGCGCGCGCAACTCGGCCTGCGACACGAGCCGGTCGAGTTCCGAGGCGCGAGCCCGGTCCACCTGCTCGACGATGGCCGCCGAAAGCCGGTTGAGCGCTTGCAGGTCTTCGCTCAAGTACCGGCGGCCTCCGCGGCGGCGTCCCAGCGCGACGTATCGAATATCCACCGGCGACAATCGCAGGGGAACAACCACTTCGGCCCAGGAGAGATCGGGAACGCCGCGAAGTTGCGGGAGATCGCCGATGGGGGCCGGGAAGAGGGGTTCGGCCGGCAGGCCTGGCAGCAGCCGGGCGCGTTCGGCCTCCATAAAGGATGCGAGCTGTTCGGCAGCCCAGTCCAGGTACTGCGCTTCGGTCTGGGAGGACGCGCCGGTACGGAGCCGCTGTAGCCAGCTCTCCAGTTCGGGGCGGCGGAAGACCACTGTCGTCAGCCAGGACTGCACCTTCGACCGGAGTACCGCAAAAACGATCAGAAGCAGGCATGAACCGGTGAGCAGCAGGGCTTCGGACAAGGGATCGACCGCGCCTGGCTTGAGAAAACTGGAAAACGCGCGGATGCCAATGAACGTGATCAGCCCGGCTAGAAATGCGTTGGCGAGAAAACGGATGAAGGCGTCCAGCAAGACGAATCGATAATCCTGCAATAACACGAATAGAGCCAGGGGAATGCCGCCGTGGTGAAGCAGGATCTCTTTCGACCAGGCTTGCGGCGGGTGTCCGGAACCGAAGTGCACGAAAGACATGGCAAACAGAGAAGAACACATGGCTCCCAGCATGCGCGACGTCTTTCCGGGTTTTTCACGTCCGCGTTGCAGTGCCAGGCCCACCAGAGCGATCGCAGTCAGGACGCTGAAACCGACAGTGATGAGAGACAGCGCGATCTGGTGATACTTCGGCGAGGCATCCGAGAGCTCCCAGAAATGCAGCCCAGTGGCCGTCAGGCTGAGCAGATAGCCGGCCGCACTGACAAGCCGGAGGCTGTTCCCGAGCGAGATATGCAACAGCACCGCGGGCAGGAAACTAAGGACTGAAAAGCTGAAAGCCACCAGCAAGGGCGTCCAGTTGCTGTTGGTGGCATAGGTGGCAAGAACGGCGAGCGATCCGATGTTCCACAAGAACGCCAGTGCCGCCGCGGTGAGGGATTGCCAGCGGTCACGGAAATTCGCCGCGGCGTGGTCGCGAATCAGCAGGAACAGAAAAATGCCGAAAACGACCGCTCCGGCCAAGTGGCCGATGGTGTTCACCAATTGCGGTTCGTGGATGTTCGGCATCGGCGCCTGCTACCTTAGATTCTGCCGTCTTCTCCGGGTTGGCGCAAATGGCGCCTGGCGGGTGCAACGGCTGGGCCGCCCTGCACACTATCCTGATGGGCGGGTACTCTGTCTGCGCTCAAGACGTTTGCCAGTCAGGGAGGATCTAGGTTAACTTGTGTAAAGCGCGTTTAGCGGGTTGACGATCTATGCTGGAGTGTCCAGTCTGCCACGCCAGTAATCCACTGGGATCGCAGACGTGTTTCCGGTGCAGTACGCCTTTCGGCATCGACAGCGCAACCGTGACTATGGATGCGGCGGAAATCGGCGTGACGATTCTGGATCCAGCCAGCGATCCCGAGGCCACAATAGCCGCGGCGGGAGCCACCGGATGGTCCGTTCCCATTCAGAAGATCAGCGAGCGCGACCCTAGTACGCCACTCGAGCCAGGAACGATTCTGGGCGAGCGCTACGAAATCCTGCAACGCCTCGGGGAAGGCGGGATGGGCGCGGTTTACAAGGCCCGAGACAACGAACTCGACCGTCTGCTGGCGCTCAAAGTGATCCGGCCGGAACTGGCCGGCCATCCGGATATCCTGCGCCGTTTCAAGCAGGAGTTGATCCTTGCGCGGCAAGTGACGCACAAGAACGTCATTCGCATTTTCGACCTGGGCATGGCGGATGGGCGCAAGTTCATCACCATGGATTACATCGACGGCCGGGACTTGAAGAGCATCCTGGTGGAGCGCGACAAGCTGCCACCCGCCGAAGCCGTACCGATCGTACAGCAGATCTGCCGCGGGCTCGAGGCGGCGCACGTCGAAGGTGTGGTCCACCGCGATCTGAAGCCGCAGAACATCATGCTGGATGCGAATGGCCGCGTTTGGGTGATGGACTTCGGTTTGGCGCGCTCGATGGACCTGGTGGGGATGACGCGCACGGGCGCGCTGATGGGTACGCCGGACTACATGTCGCCGGAGCAGGCGCGCGCGGCGAAAGTGGATGCGCGCTCGGACATTTTCAGTCTGGGCATTATTTTCTACGAAATCCTGACCGGCCAGTTGCCGTTCAAGGCCGATACCATGATGGCCACGCTACTCAAGCGTGTGCAGGAGAAGCCAGCGCCGCCAAGCGCAGTGGACCCGGCGATTCCGCAGCAGTTGAGCGACGTGGTGATGAAGTGCCTGGAAGTGGATGTGGCGCGGCGGTATCAGACGACGGGGGAGATTCTGGCGGATCTTAGCGGCGAGACGGCGGGCGCAAGCATGGTGCAGGCTCCCATCGCATCGCTCGCCGACATTGGACCCGGTTCTCAGTTCGGGCCGCGATACACGATCGAATCGGTGATCGGAGAAGGCGGCATGGGCAAGGTGTACAAAGCTCATGACAACGACCTCGACCGCACGGTCGCGCTCAAACTGGTGCGGCGCGAACTGGCCAACGATGCCAATTCGATGCACCGCTTCAAGCAGGAGCTGCTGCTGGCGAGCCGCGTCTCGCACCGCAACATTCTGCGCATTCACGATCTGGGCGACGTGGGCGGCGTGAAGTTCATTTCGATGGCGTACGTGGAGGGCAGGGACCTGCACGATGTCATCGAGGCAGGCGGCCGTCTGCCGGTAGGGCGGCTGGTGAACATCGCCAAGCAACTCGCCGGGGCGCTGGATGCCGCCCACGCTGAAGGCGTGGTACACCGCGACTTGAAGCCGCGCAACGTGCTGATGGCTCAGAACGACCAGGTGTACGTTTCGGACTTTGGCCTGGCGAAGTCACTCGAAGGCGAATCGACCACGACGATGACGTGCGCCGGCGAGGTGCTGGGCACGCCGCGGTATATGTCGCCCGAACAGGCGGAATCAAAGCCCGTGGACCATCGCAGCGATCTGTATTCCCTGGGCGTGATTCTGTACGAGATGGCGACGGGGGACGCGCCGTTCGCGGGCGAATCGACGATGCAGGTGATGTACCAGCACGTTACCCGGAAGCCCAAGGACCCGAAGCTTGGGAACCCGGGGCTGCCCGATTATCTCTCCAAGATCATTTTGAAGTGCCTGGAGAAAGATCCGGCGAACCGCTACCAGAGTGCGAAGGAGATTCTTGCGGACCTGGAGGCGGCCACACCTCCGACCCGCATAGTGCGCCTCCGGATTGCAGAGACGGGCTATCCCAAGTGGCTGCTCACGTCGATGGCCGCGCTGTTGCTTCTGGCGGGGGCGGTGTTGTCCATCCCGTCTTGGCGCAACGCACTACTGGTTCGCTTGGAGAGCGCCCGCACCGGCACATCGAGTGCGCCTGCACCGAAGTACCTCGCGGTACTCCCATTCAAAGTGCTGGGAGACGAGGCAGCGCTCAAGTATGTCGCCGACGGTGTGGTGGAGTCCCTTTCCGCGCAGCTTTTCCCATTGAAGGATGTTCGCGTAGCGCCACAGAGTGCCGTGGAGGATGCCGTCAAGAAGGGCTCGCTGGAGAAGATCGCCAAGGACCTTGGGGTCAATCTGGTAGTGACCGGCACGGTGCAGGGCGCTGGGGACAGTGTGCGCATCGTGACGCAGGTGGAGGACATAAAGAAGGGGCAGCGGTTGTGGGGCGGAGAGTTCACAGCTCTGCGCCGCGACCTTCTCAGCACCGAGACCTCCATCTACAAGCAGTTGGTGACGGCGCTGGATCTCAAGCCGAGCGATGAGGATCTGTCGCGCGGCGCTCTGCGCATGACCGGGAATTACGGCGCTTACGAGCTCTATCTGAAGGGCCACGACATGATGAGGCGCTGGCCCAATATCAAGGGGTATAACGCGGCGCTGAACTTTTATGACGAGGCAATACGGAAGGACCCGCGTTTCGCACTGGCATGGGCCGGCAAGGCTGACATCAGCATGGCGTTGTATTTCCTGACGAAAGACGACTCCTGGGCCGGAAAAGCTCTGAGCGCCGCGGAACAAGCCAAGCAGCTCAACCCCGACCTGCCCGAGGTGCACTGGGCGCTGGGTACCATTTATCTGCAAACCGGGAGGACCGAGGAGGCCATCGCCGAAGCCAAGCTGGGTTTGGAATTGGCGCCGAATGCGGATGAAAGCTACCGCCGTCTGGGAGAAGTCTATCTGGCGGCGGGCCGAAAGAACGAGGCCATCGCCGCTTATGAGAAGGCCGCTCAGATCAATCCGTACTACTGGTTTAACTTCAACTGGCTGGGCGTGGCTTGCGCCAGGCTTGGGGAGGGCGATAAGGCGATCGAAGCGTTTCGCCGCGTAACGGAATTGGCGCCGGACTGGGCGCCCGCCTATAATAACGTGGGCGGCGCGTACTTTCAGCAAGGGAAGTGGAATGAAGCAGTGGCTGCTTACCAAAAGTCTTTATCTATCGAGGCCAACGGCGACGCGTACGCCAATCTAGGCGCGGCGTTCTATTACCTGGGACGCTACAGCGACGCCGCCGGGGCCCTGGAGAAGGCCGTGCAAATGGACCCGGCCAGCCACGAGGACATTGCGGGCCTGGCCGACGCATACCGCCAGATGGGGCAGCGCGACAAGGCGAAGGCCAACTACGATGTAGCCATCAAGCTGGCGCTGAAAGCTTACCAGGTGAACACGCGGGATGCGATCACCTTGGGAGCGCTGGCGCTATACTACGCCAAGAACGGCGACTTGAACCGGGCTGAGAACTTCATTGCCAAGGCGCGCGAAATCGACGCCAGCAACAGTGTCCTCATCTATAACGACGCTGTGATACAGGTTCTGGCGGGAAAACCGGCGGATGCATTGAAGCGTTTGCGGGAAGCACTCCAAAAGGGCTATCCCGTGGACATGGTGAGGAGCGAACCGGAACTCGCCGCGGTGCGATCCACTTCTGAGTTTGCCAAGCTGATGAAGGATTTCAGTCGCAAGGCTGGCTAACGGCACGGACCGGGGAGAACCTGTTACCGGAGCCAGAGCTTACGCTTCAACCCGAGCACTCCGGCTGCGCTCAGTAACAGGACGAGGGTTCCGGGCTCCGGTACATCTGGTGCCAACGACAGGCTACCATGCTCGTCCGGTTGCAGTCCGTCGCAACACGAATCGGGGTCTGTGTCCTGAGCGAAAGTAGTGTCGACGGTGACGCTGCTGCCTGGGGTGAACCCTACGGCTGTCGGACAATCCTCTCCCTCGCACTGAATGGCCGGTAGAAAATCCGATCCAGGTGTGGTAAAGCCCTCGCCAACCCCGGAATAATCCACTTCCAGGGTTCCCCCACCGGAGCACTCGTCGTCGCACGAGAAATGTCTCGTGATGGTGACTATCCCGAAATCGTTGGAACTGGCACTGAACTGCTGGTCGAGATTGCCGGTCTCAAAGAAGAAGTCCATACTGATAGCGGCAAAGTTAGTTGCGGGATTGTGAACGTCGATAGTTGCGAAACCATCGGCACCGATCGCATCCGGAAAGACGGTTACACACTCGTTCGATCCCGACGCGGGAGTGCAAAGATCCGGTGAATGGCCTCCGGGAGTAGTGAACTTAATAACCGGGTCCGGAATGGAATCAGCCATCAGCCAACCGGCGGCTCCCACCGTTATGGCAATAAGAATCAAAGCTCTCAGGTGTCTCACCCCAAAACCTCCCTGCTATGGCAGACTAACCCGGCCATATGCGTTTGAGTAGATATCGATCGAACTGTGGGGCAGGTTTAGTGCCACTCTGAGCTTGCCTTAACCGATATATGTTTCAGTTACTTACTGGCTCCGGGAAGAGCCGCAAATCGTAAAGTGTGCCGAAATCTAGGGCGTAAGACTAAATTATCGTATTCTTTGAGTCCGGCGAGCGCTTCAGAATCGTTTCAGGCGGGTGCGGATGCGCTTGGCGATCTTCTCGATTTCTTCGGTCTTCTTGAGGTCTGCGATAGACAGGATGTGCGCGTCGTCTTTTTCGAGATCCTGTTTCAGGCTCTCGGCGAGATCGATTAACTGGGCGGCGTCCTTGATGGACTTCTCGTGATCTTCCTTGAGGATCTCGTCCGACTGGAGCTTGCCGTTGGGGAGGTGGACGGGTTCGGACTCAGTCGGCGGCTGAGTGTCGTGACGGGTCTGGGAGTAAAGAGAGAGAGTAAGCACCATTCCGGCGGCCAAGACCGTGATGGGAAGAAGTCGCTTTTTCATCGGATGGGCCTCCGCGGAACCTGCTGTTATGATAGCCAAGATGCAGCCGGTGAACGTGGGAGTGGTGGGTCTGGGGAATGTGGGATCGGGCACGCTGGTGGTGCTCGCGGAGAACGCCGCTCAGATTGAGCAGAAGCTAGGTTTCCCGCTGCGTGTAACGGTGGTGTGCAGCCGGTCGGCGGCAGAGAAGAAGTTACCGGAATCGCTGGGGAAGGTGCATCGCACAGCGGACTGGCGCGAAGTGGTGTCGCACCCGGAAGTGGATATTGTCGCGGAACTGGTGGGCGGAACATCGGTGGCGGCCGAGATCATTGACGGCGCGATTGCGAACCGAAAGTCGATCGTCACGGCGAACAAGGAGTTGATGGCCAGTTGTGGCGCGGAGATCTGGGACCGGGCGATCCATGCCGGAATCAACCTCGCGATGGAGGCAAGCGTTGCCGGCGGGATTCCGATTCATGCCGTGCTGCGCGAGGGGATTTCGGGCGATCGCGTGGTGGCGCTGTACGGCATCCTGAACGGGACCAGTAACTACATCCTGACCGAGATGGAGAAACGCGGAGCGACGCTGGCAGAGGTGTTGGCGGAGGCGCAGCGGCTGGGGTATGCGGAAGCCGATCCGAGCGCCGATATTGATGGCTTCGATGCGCGATCGAAGCTAGCCATTCTGGCGGCGCTGGCGTTCGGCGAAAGAATCACGCCAGCGGACATATTCGTGGAAGGCATCCGGCGCATTTCGCCCATGGATTTCCGGTACGCGCACCAGTTGGGGCATACGATCCGGCTGATCTGCGGGGCGAGGCAGACACCAGACGGGCTGATTCTTTCGGTGCGGCCGGCGCTCATCGGATCAGAGACGATTATTGCCGGGGTGCAGGGAGCGTATAACGCAGTGTGGGTGAAGGGCCGTTACGGAGCAGACACGTTCTACTACGGCCGCGGGGCGGGGCCGCTGCCGACCGGAGTGGCGGTGGCGAGCGACTTGATGCGAGTGGCGCGCGAGATCCGCTACGGGCGGCCGGAACGCGTCTCGCCTTTCGCGCATGAGCGGCTGGGGGAATATAAGCCGCTGTCGGTGACGAGCGAGAAGTGCGCGTACTATTTGCGGTTTCGCGTGGATGACCGGCCGGGGATCATCGCTGCGCTGGCGGGAATATTGGCGGAACAGCGCATCAGCCTGGAGGCGGTGCTACAGTTGCCGGGCGAGACGAAACACGATCTACCGTTTGTGATCACGGTGGAGCCGACGTCTGAGCACGCGGTGCGTGAAGCGGTGCAGAAGATGTCGCATTTGGACTTTCTCCGGGAGCCGCCGCTAGCGTTGCCGATGGAGCCGCCGTTATGAAGAAGGTTTCAGGTTTCCGGTGTCAGGTGTCAGGGCTTGGACTGCTGGTGTGTGCGTTCAGCCTCGCCGGGCAGGTGGCTAAGGACGCTAACGAGCGGTATCAGACGCCGGAGGGGCGCGCGGCAATTGCCAAGGGACTTTCGGCGGCGGATCGGGATGAGAGGCAGAGGCCGCGGGAACTGGTTGCAGCGATCGGGATCAAGCCGGGGATGATGGTGGCGGACATTGGGACGGGCACGGGCTACATGCTGCCGTATCTGAGCGAGGCGGTGGGGCCCGGCGGGCGTGTGTTGGGCGAAGATATTTTCGCGGATTTTCTGGAGAAAGCGGGGAAGACGGCGAAGGAGCACAAACTGGCGAACGTCGAGTTTGTGAAGGGCTCGGAGACAGACCCTGCGCTTCCGGAGAATGGCGTGGATGTGGCGCTGGCGCTCGAGTCCTATCATCACTGGGATTATCCGGAGAAGATGCTGGCCGCACTGCATCGGGAGCTGCGCGAGGGCGGGCGGCTCGTGATTGTGGATTACCATCCGGGAGCGGCCGGGATGCCGGCGCATCATATCCGGCTTGAGGCGGCGGATGTAGTCAAGGAAGTCGAAGCGAACCACTTCCGGCTGGTCTCGCAGCACGAGCACGGTAATAGCGGCCAGTACGTGGCGATTTTCGAGAAGAAGTAAAGTTCTCTAGCGCGCGTAAAGCGGAGCGATCGAAATCAACGCGAGGCCGGTGACGAACAAGATCAGCATGATCACGACCAGGACGCGGACGCGGCTCGATGCGCCGGCGAACTCTTTCCAGACGAGCAGGCCCCAGAGTGCGCTGACCATGGTGGCGCCCTGGCCGATGGCGTAACTGATAGCGGGGCCGACCTGCACGCTTTCGGGAGTGCTAGCGGCGACGAAGTTCGCAATGGTTCCGGTGGCCCAGATGAGACCACCGACGAGGCCCAGCAGATGCTGGCGACTGGTTCCAGTGAAATATTCAGACATGGCGACTGGCGGACCTTCGACCGGCATCTTCATAAAGAACAGGTTGAAGACGAAAGTGGAGAGGAACACGCCGACCGCGAAAACGAAGCCGATGGCGTAGGGTCCCAAGCCTTGCGGGCCGGCCTTTCCCATTTCGACCAGCGGGAAGAACGATCCCATCAGCAGGCCGCTAACGAGGCTCAGCGTAATTCCCTTGCCAGACACTCTGTGCTCAGTCTGTGGCGCCTTGCCGGCCTCGAGTGCACGGTAGGCGAAAGCGTCCACGATGATGGCACCGACCACGATGGCGGCGCCGGTGAAAAGCAGCGCCGGGTTGCCCTGCGGCTTGAGAGTGTAATTCCAGATGACGCCAATCACCATCGCCAGACCGATGCCGATGGGAAAGGCGACAGACAGGCCCGCGAGTGAAATGGCTGCGACCAGCAGTATGTTGGCCAGGTTGAAGATGATGCCGCCGGCTGCGCCGAAAAAGATCTGCTGCGAGCCCGCGTGCCGAAAATCGTCGACGAAAGTCAGGCCATCGGACCCGAGATTGCCGAATGTGAGCGCGTAAAGGGTCGCGGTAATGAGCAGACCCAGCGAGTAATCGTAATAAAAGAGCTCAAACCGCCATTTGCCGGCGAGCTTGAAGGTGTTGGCCCACGAGCCCCAGCAAAACATACTCACCAGGATGAGGAGCAGAGCGGCGCCATAGGTCTGGGGGATGATCATGCGTGGAGCGTACAACGCGGGCAGGGAGGGGGTCAAGCCGAAGGGTGTGCGACGCCAGCGATTACAGCCCAGTGTATTACGGTATTGAATATTCGTGCTATGCCGTGATAGTATCACCAATTGAAGGTTCGTAACACCGCAGCAGAGGGGTTGTTGATACTTTTTCGATGGCAGGCGGCAGCCGCGACCATCTTGCTCGGGGCACTCATCGGAACAAAACCGCTTGTGGGCGCCGATGGCAGTATATCGGGCCAAGTGACCGATCCACAGGGAAGGCCGGTGGCGGACGCGAAGCTTCGCTTACTTGCAGATCGCAATTCCGTGGCACAGGAGACCCATAGCGATCCGGGCGGAACGTTTGTATTCTTTGTGGTTCCTGCGGGGAGCTACAAACTCGCCGCAGTGGCGCCGGGTTTTGTCGATGCCAGCCAGGTGGTGAACGTCACGGACGGCGAAGCGCTGCGGGTCAACACACAGTTTGACCGGCTTGCTCCCCACGCGGAGGCCGTAACGGTTACCGCCGAAGTGCAGGACCTTGACGTTGAAAATCCTGACCCGGCGCAACGCATTCTTGTGCGCGAGGAGATTCTGGACGCGAATCCAGGGCGTCCCGGCGCTCCGGTATCGATTCCCGGTTTACCGATCGAGACAGCGTCCGGCGGCATAAAAGCGCCGCAATACTTCGCGCCGGGCGTTGCCGGTGATCACGGCGAGCCAATCGCTCAGTTCATCCAGGTGGGCAGTTACCTGGTGCCGAATAACCTCAGCGCCAACGCACACGGCAATGGCTACTCGGACCCGAACATCATGATCCCGGCAATCATCGAGAGCGTGACTACCGATGGCGGCGCCTTCAACGTGCGTGAGGGAGATCATTCTGTGGACCTCGCGGCTACGTATGCGATCCGTCCGAGCCTGGAGCCGGATGTCACGCTGACCGCCGATTATCGAGACGCCGATTTGACCGTCGGGTGGAATTGGCTGGCGATTCAGGCGTCTTACGGCAATGGTTTTCTCGACAGGCTGGAGCATCGCCAGCAATACAAGATCAATGCGCTAAGAGGTTGGACACTCGGCAATCACAAACTCAACCTGCTCTTTCTGGGCTACTACGGCCAGTCGAAGGACCCCGGGTTGGTGCCGATCAACGTACCGAATCTTCAGGACACGATTGACCCGCGCCAGAAGGACCAGACGCATACCGGCGAGATCGCGATCAACGACGTCTGGCAACTCGAGCCGGGGAGTGGCTTACACTTCTCAGGCTTCTTTCGAACCTATGATCTGTCGCTCTTTTCGAACTTTGGAGATGGCTTGATTCGCCAAAGCGAGTTTCGGACGGTGACCGGGGGCAACACGACCTACGTCCGCAGGATCAGCGACCGGCTCTCGCTGATGGTTGGCTTTGATTTCCTGCGCGAGGCGCCGCGGCGCGACGACCTCGACCGCTACGCATCAACCGATCCCTCCTACTACGGACCGTTCGAGAACGTGACCGCCAATGACATCACGCTCAATTTCCTGACGCCGTTCGTCGCAATCAACGGCGAGCTTCTGCCTTGGCTGCGATACTACTTGGGATGGCGGCGCGACCAGATCGAGTTCGACAACCGGGACCTGCTTGTGGCGGCGAACTCTTTCGGCCGATGGATGGGAGTCAATTCGCCGAAAGCCACGCTTGCCATTGTCCCTCCTGAAGCGCTGCTGTTGCCTTCGGTGTCTTTCAGCTTCGGCCAGACTTTTTTTACGAATGATCCGCGAATTGGAACGGGAACGCAGCAAGGCAGCTTGGTGAGCCAGGCTCATGCTTACCAGGCAGTGGTGAGCAGGACTATTCTGAATACCGATTTTCGGTTGACGCTGGGACATATTACCCAGGAGGCGTCACTCGCCAAGATCGACCCCGACACCGGGTTGCAATATAACGAAGGCCCCAGCCGCAACCGGTACCTGACTGCATCTGCACGGCGCTATTTTCAAGCTGGAATGATTCAGGGCTCGGTTTCGAAGGCCGACGCGCGCGATCTCTCCGACGGCACACCGGTCCCGGAAGCACCGCGGATGATCGTCGATTTTCTTGGCACGCTGGACCGGCTGCCATGGCATCTCCACGCGCGGGCGGAATTCGAGGAAGTGGGGCGGAAGCCGCTTGGCGATGGTTTCACGAGTGTTCCGGTGCGGGAGTTTCGTGGGGCCGTGGTGCGGAATTTCAAAGACGGCAAGATGCAGGCCGGCATTCACTTCCAGATTGCGAGCGGTTACACGGGGCAGACGACGGAAGTGCTGGCTCTGCCCGTGGAGAGTGAGCCATTCGAGCGAGTCGTAGGTGTTTACATTCCATCGTACGCGACGGTGTCGTTCCGTTACCGTTTCGGAGCGCGCGGGCAGCCGTGAATACGGCGGCGTTAGAAGTTCACTTGCAGCCGGACAAAGTAGCTGCGCGGAGGCGCGATGGCGTTTCCGGAGAACAATCCGGCGAAGTCGATCACATTCAGGCGGTTGTTGATATTTTCCGCATCGAACTGTAAATGCGCATTGAATTTCTCTCTTCTTAGTAACTCCGCGCCCACCGACACACTGATGGCGATTGAGGGGCTGACGCGGCCGTGCGCGAGATTCACGCGGTCGACAACCTGCTGGCCGTACTCCGCGACCGCAGTCTGCTCGTCGCCAGTGAAAGCGACGGGCAGGCCACTGCCGTAATCTCCGCCGGCGGCAAGCCACAGACGTGGTGTTAGTTCATATCGATACCGCGCACGAACGGTATTCCGCTGATCCTGGGTATTCCAAAAGCGGCCTACACCGCTTAGAGCGCCGGCTACATCCTGTCCAAGAAAGAGTCCGCCAGTCACCGGGAAATAAGCCGAACCGACAATGTAGGAGTAGCTGACGAAGCCGCTCAGCCGTCCCCAGCGCGGGATCTCGAGCTTGGCTTCGGCTCCGTAAAGATTCGCTTTGGCGAAGGCGATAGGAAAACTGACTGCGGTGTTGAGTAACTGATCGTCGTCGGAGTAATTGTTCATGCGGCGATCGAACCCGTTGACGTCAAGCTTCAACTTACTAAGTAAGCCCTTAGTCGCGCCAGCTTGAAAGTAATTGCCCGTGGACGGCTGCACAGGCAGACGAAGGAAATTCGGGTTCAGGACCGTCACCTCAGGGGAGCTGGAGAGGAGAATGTTCTCGAAGAACGGCGTCTGGAACGCGCGGTCATAGGATGCGTGCAGAACCAGCTCAGCCTTCTTGAAATAGCGCGCCACACCGATGCGGGGACTGACTGCATTCTTGTTAACCAAGAGCTGATAGTGGTCCCAACGTACACCTGCATTGATGGTCCAGTTTCCGAGAAGCATTTGGTCCTGGACAAAGGCTGACTGCTCCAGATCCCACTTCTGGCCCACAAACTGAAACGCTGGTGGCGTTCCTGGGTCGAACTGCGTGAAATCCGTGATTACATCGCTAAAAGCCTCGTGGAGATGAGTGGAATCTACTTCGAAACCAGCCTTCCATTCATTTTTTCCGTGATGCACAGACGTAGTTGCCTTGGCGTAGCCTTCCCCGAAGCCACGGTTCTGGAAAGCAAGAACCGGCGTAGACAGAGGGTTGGACCACAGGCTCTGCGAATCATCTCTGACCATACCGCGGAAGTCCGCCAGAACATTGGAAGAGAAGATGTGCTGGTAAGAGACGATCCCCATGGTTTCGAAAATGCCGCGATTCTGCACTTGGCCGGCGGCCTGTTGTAACTGCTCGTTGGGAACTTCGAAGCGCGCGAGGCCGTGGCGCACCTGGAGGCTGAGACGATCTTTCGCGGAAAGATCCCGCTCGTAGCGCAGAGAAAAGTCGCCGGTGGTTCCGGTGTTGGTGTAATTTTGCACGACCGGCGGGTTCAGATAGCGGTCGGTCATGGCGCCATCCAAGGTGAATCCGAGCGTATTCGGACCCCAAACATACTGGCCCAGAAAATAGCCGTCCGCCGTGTCAAAGCTTCCACCAGAGGCCACAAATTTTCCGTGAAAGCCCTCGCGTGTGTCCTTTGCTGTATTTACTTCGACGACGCCGCCCAGTTTCCGTCCGTACTCCGCGGGGAAATCGGCAGTGTAGATGCTCATCGACTGGACGTCGTCGCCTTCGATTTCCGCACCGAAGCTCGGCGAGCGGTTGTCGGTCAGCGGAATCCCGTCGACCACGAACTGCGTGTTGTATTCCGAGCCTCGCGGATGCAAGACGGCATTCCCCTCGTACAGCCAACCGGGCTGGGAATTGACCAGATCGACCAGGGATCGTCCGGGCAGGGATGCCGCACGATTTTCTATCGCGTCCGCGCCCAGCCGGTTCACCGAGCCCGTGCGGTTCGGGTCAATCAGCGTGCTTTCACCGGTAACATCGATCATGGTTCCGATCGCCGCCATACTTAGAGCCACACGAAGCTCTTTGGGAATCGCGGACCGGATCTCGACGAGGGTGGACGAAGGGACGAACCCTTCACGACTTACCTGGACACGGTAGAGGCCGAATGCCAGCCGCTTTGCGATGCCATGACCTTCGGAATCGGTTTCAAAACTTCTGCGATATTGGTTGGCCTCGCTGACCAGTTCGACCGAACTGCGCATCGGCAACCCCGCCGGGTCGGTGACAGTCAGATGCAGCTCACCGGTGTCGATCTGGCCGGACAACCGGAAGGCCAGCACGAAAAACGGCAAGAAGTTCTCGAAAACGGATAACCAACGAGGAGCGCGCATTAGATCTTCATGCGGGAACGGTACCTCCATTATGCCTGTCCTTGGACCACCTTTTGTCCCAGGCATTCGAACGGCCCCCATCGATGTATTCTTTGAGTTAACGCATATGACAGACCTGTGCCGTATTGGCGTGGCTCTTAGCGGCGATCTTCTGGAGAAGTTCGACAAGCTCATCGCAACGCGAGGGTATACGAACCGCTCGGAAGCGTTTCGCGATCTGATCCGCAATGAACTGGTGCAAGAGGTGTGGAAGTCATCGGATGCCGAAGTGTTCGGAACGGTGACTCTGGTGTACGACCACCACGCCCGGCTGCTGACCGACAAACTCACCGAGCTCCAGCATCAATACCACTCGGCCGTGCTGTCATCGCTGCACGTCCACCTGGACCACAACAACTGTCTCGAAGTGATTCTGGTACGCGGCCGGGCGTCACTGGTGCAGAAGCTGTCCAATGCGCTCATCGCAACCAAAGGCGTCAAGCACGGGCGTCTCACCGTGACGACGTCCGGACACAACCTTCCCTAAGGAACGGGCGGCTTTTCGCACGAACGGAGAAATCGTGCTAAGCTGCTTCTGTCTAAGGCGCTCCCTTGCACATTCCCGACGGATACCTAAGCCCATCCACCTGCGGAAGTCTCGTGGTGGCCGCTACGCCGTTTTGGTACGTTGCGGTCCGCCGTGTGGAGAAGACGCTGAGCACGCGGATGATTCCGCTCGTGTCCGTCTTCGCCGCCTTCTCGTTTGTGATCATGATGTTCAACCTGCCGCTGCCGGGCGGCACGACGGGCCACGCCGTGGGCATGGGGATTGCCTCGATCGTGCTGGGGCCGTGGGCATCGATCCTGGCGCTTTCGATCGCGCTGGTGATCCAGGCTGTGTTTTTCGGTGACGGGGGAATCACGGCCATTGGCGCCAATTGTTTCAATATGGCGATCGTCGGATCGCTCGTGAGTTACGCAGTCTATCGGCTGGTCTGCTACCGGGCCGCAATTGGCTCCGCGCGCCGCGTGCTCGGAGCTGGAATTGCCGGTTACGTGGCGATCAACCTGGCGGCGCTGGTAGCTGCCATCGAATTTGGCATTCAGCCGCTGTTCTTTCACGATGCGTCGGGTGCGCCACTCTACGCGCCGTACCCTCTAAGCGTCTCGATTCCGGCGATGATGATCGGACATCTGACACTCGCCGGTCTCGCGGAGTTCATCATTTCCGCCGGGGTGATCGCGTATCTTCAGAGGGCAGATCCGGCGCTGCTCCGGCTGACCGCACCGGACGCTCCCGATGTCGATGCGCCCCTTCAGCCGGCTGCTGACGCGGTGTCTTGGGCGACCGTGCGCAAGCTATGGCTCGGGCTCGCATTGCTGTTAATACTGACTCCACTCGGCATTTTGGCGGTGGGCAGCGCGTGGGGAGAATGGAGCGCTCGCGACTTTGCAGATCCCCAGGTCCGAGGGCAAATCGCCGCCGCCTCAGGCCATCAAGCGGCGCCCACTCAGGTTCCGCACGGTTTGGAGCGCTTATCCTCCATTTGGACGGCTCCTCTGTCACGTTACGCGCCGTCGTTCATCCGGAGCGCTGCGTTCGGCTATCTCGTGTCAGCGATGGTTGGCGTGGGGCTCATCATCGTTGGTGGTTTATTGGGGAACTGGCTTCTCACCAAAGGCCGGTCCGAACCGCAGGCAAGTCCGGTGGGTGAACACTGGCCCTCGCACCGCCGCCGGAGAACCTTCATCGAGAAGACGATACGCAGTTTGCTGCAATCCATGGAACATACAGTTTTCGCAGAGGACATGGCGGCGTCGAGCGGTCTGCTACAACGTTGGGATCCACGGGTGAAGGTGATCGGAATTGGAGCGTTGATTCTCGCGGCCGTCACCGTGCATCGCATCCCGGTGTTACTGGGAGTTTTCCTTGCCGCCGTGATTCTGGCTCTCCTTTCTAACATTCCTATTCGGATTCTCGCCACGAGAGTATGGATTACCGTTGCTGCATTCACGGGCACGATTGCGCTGCCCGCCATTTTCCTCACGCCCGGCCAAAGTGTCTACCGGTTGCCGGTGTTGGGTTGGCAGGTAACGCAACAAGGACTAAGCGGTGCCGCGCTACTGGTGCTGCGCGCGGAGACAGCGGCTACGTTGTCGGTCCTCTTCATTCTCTGCACACTGTGGACGCATGTTCTGATGGCGCTTCGGTTTTTCCGGCTGCCGGTGGTTTTGGTGGTAATCCTGGGGATGACCTACCGGTACATGTTCCTGTTCCTGCAAATTGCGAGAGATATGTTTGAGTCTCGCGAGTGCCGCCTGGTGGGGGTGCTCGAAGCGTCCGACCGGCGGCGGCTTGCGGCGGCGAGCGTGGGCGTGCTGCTCGGCAAAACCCTTCAGTTGAGCGGAGAAGTTCATACCGCGATGCAGGCGCGTGGATTTCGCGGTCAGATCCGCCTGCTGGACGAAGGGAAGGTGGGTTGGAGCGACTGGATGCGCGGTGCAGCAATCGTGGGCATAGCGGCCCTCGCAGTCTGGGTGGGGCGATGAGAGATTCGGTTCCCGCCATGACTGCGGCGTTTGAGGTTCGCGACGTTTCCTACCGTTACAACCAGGTGGCTGCCTTACGCGGGCTATCCATGTACGTCAAGCATGGGGAACGCGTGGCGCTGCTGGGGGCCAACGGCTCAGGAAAGTCGACGCTTCTGCGGTTGCTTGCCGGGCTTTGCTTTCCCGAACAAGGGGAGGTCTCGTTCTTCGGCGAAAGTCTGAGCGAGGAGCGCCTCGAAAACGAAGAATTCTTTTTTCGCTTCCGGCGCCGCGTCGGACTTGTGTTCCAGAATCCCGACATTCAACTGTTCAATCCGAGCGTGTTCGACGAGGTGGCCTTCGGACCGCTGCAACTCCGGTGGCCCAAGGACCAAATTCGCCGGCGCGTGGAGGAAACGCTCGAACGGATGGGCATCGACCACTTGCGGGACCGCGCGCCGCATCGCCTGTCGGGCGGCGAAAAAAAGCGAGTGGCACTTGCATCGGTCCTCATACTCGATCCGGAAGTGCTTCTGTTGGACGAGCCGAGCGCGGCGCTGGACCCAGGCAGCCAGGCGCAGATCGTCGACTTTCTTGTCTCCTGCGGCAACAAATCCAAGACCGTGATCACCGCCACGCACGACCTGGACACGCTGGAAGACGTCGCCGACCGCTGCTACGTCTTCGAGAATGGTGGCATTGCGGGGGAGGGAACACCGCTCGCCGTTCTGCACGATGTCGCGTTGCTGGAACGCACCAAACTCGTGCGCCCGCACCACCACGTCCATGGCGAAGGAGTCGCGCAACCGCACCCCCATTTGCATCGCCACGAAGCGCATTAAATAAACCCGTCCAAGCCGTTCTGCACACTTTGATTCTTTATTAAGTTTGGTTAGGATAAGCAGAAATGTGGCAACTCGGCGGGAGTAACGGGGTTTCAATCCAAGGAGGCGAAGAATGAACAAAAGAACGTACATGTGGATGATTGTTTTGGGAACCGCGGCTGCGTTTGCGACGGTTCGGGGATTTGCGGACACACCTGGCCGCCATCCGCACTACATGCATGCTCGCAGCGACCTTCGCGCTGCGCAGTGGTTCCTTAACGTCAGAGAGGAGCCCAATGTTACACGCAACCTCCGGGCCGCTCGTGAGGAAGTGGAGCAGGCTATTCGTGAAATTGACCGCGCCGCGGTGATTGATCACAAAGATCTCGAAGACCATCCGCGTGTGGACAGAAATCTCGACCGGCACGGCCGCTTTCGCAAGATCGTGGCTCTTCTCAGAAGCGCCCGGGCCGACATCGCGCATGAAGAAGACAACCCGGCTGCGAGCCGATGGCGGGACGCCGCGTACCACCATATTGATGCCGCCCTGGAGTTTGTGCATCGCGCCGCGAAAGATCTCCAGTGGGATCGAGAACTGGGCTTCTAGAAGTGAAACCGGTAACGCAGTTCGCCGTAGATCTGGCGCGGGTTGATATAATGCGTGCCGCCAAACGTGTTGCTCGTATCCAATAAATAACGTGTGTTGGCGATGTTGACCGCGTTCACCGAGGCGGACCAACGTTCCCCAAACTGCTTGCCTATCGCCAGGTCAAACGTCGAGTGCGGCGGCAGATGCGACGGCCCGTCGGCGTTCAGGAACCCCGAGCCGAATTGATAAGCGGGCGTCATCCAGAGGTGTCCGGGCAAATTCAAGGAAAGCACGGAGGTGACCGTGTTGCGCTGGTCGTGATCCAGTAGGAAATTGCCCGCAGGAGCAAACTCGAGCAGCCCGCCAGTAATCGGTCCGATGCCTTGGCCGATTTGGTTGGAATACGCAATGCGCAACTGGGCCACGTGGAACAGCCGCGGCGAGCGCACCGTGAACTCCGTGCCGCTGATGATGGCGGCCAGATCCGTCAGCGGGATGAAGATCCCGGAGTTGCCGATTACGTCGTGGTCCAGAAAGTTGCGCGCGCTCGTATGGAAATTGTCGATGTCGAGCGACCAGCCTCGCAGCGGAATGGACAATCCAATATCATGCTGGATGTCCCGCTCACCCGGCAGCGGCGTGAAACCGTACCCCTGTGTCACGGCAAACTGAAGCGCCGGGCCAGAGAGGCTGTCTAAAGGTGGAGGTTGGTAGTAGTACGAATAGTAACCATGCACGGCCCAACCAAGCCGTGGAATGCGAATGGCCGCGCCCAGCCGTGGATCGGCGGCATTCTCATTGACCAGGCCCGAGTAGTGCGTCAGCCGGACCCCGATGTTCAGCGTCAGCCACGAGGTTGCGCGGTACTGGTCTTCCACGAAGATCGCATCGGAGTTAGCCCAGTGTGTCTCGTGCTGTTGGAGCATGCTCCCGGCTGGGCTTGCGGCTAATCCAAAAAAAGTATTGTCATGCTGTGCCCAGACCTCCACGCCTACCCTGGCGTTGTGCCGCTTCTTTTGTACTTGCAACACAGAGCGGGCTCCGAAGTAGTCTGACCGGCTATTGTCGTTTAGAACATAAGGTGTATCTTGAAAACCGCCAAGATATTGTGCGCCGTTAACATGAAAGTATGGCGATAACGTGAACAGCACACCATCCGTTACTGTGTGCGCCCAATGGAAGCCCACCAGGTAGTCTCTCTCCAGGTCCAGATCACGAATGCCGGAATCCTGCTGTTCCTGGAAGTTGGGAATCTGATAGTGATCTTCTCGGAGGGAAACGATCCAGCGCAGTTGATCATTTGGCCCAGGGTTAAACAGAAGGGAAGCAAATCCGCCGATACCGCTGCTCTGATCGTGAATCACTTGCGACACCGGGGTACCCAAGCCTAAGTCTGACCGATTCCCATCCACGCTGGCGTAGTAGCCAAACTTCTCCGTGTGCCCGCCGACATTGAACTGGTCATCGGTGGTGTAAAAATTACCGGCGGACACGATCAACTCGGCGTCATTATCACGCTCGAATCCGGAAGGTGTCACCACATTGAGAAAGCCGTAGGTGCGATCGCCGTATTCGCTAGAGTAACCACCCCTTTCGATTTCCAGCTCCGCGACGTTCTTGGGATTAATCAGCGGTGCAACGTTCGCCGCGATATTGGTGTTGACTACGGGGATGCCATCAAAGAACCAGTTCACCTGATGGCCGCCGCGCATGTGCAGCATGTCATGAACCATGTAAGCCCCCGGCGTGAAATCGGTAATCATGGCAAGGCTGTTGGTTTGATCCGCTCCCGCTGTCTGACCAATTGCCTGTGACGTAACGAGCGTCTCGACGGTCGAAGTCTGCGTGCTGAGCTTACTGGTGGCGCCTGATACCTCTACCGCCTGGCGAACCTCCGCGAGTTCCAGTTGAAAGTGCAGGATTGGAGCCTTGCCGGAAGCTACTGTAATTCTCTGATCTAGTGACGTGAAGCCATCCGCGGACACGGTTACGTTGTAAGTGCCTTCCAGGGCGTCATTCAGTTGAAACTCGCCGTTCGCATCCGACTGTAAAGTCTTCGTCCATGCCTGGCTCTCGCTGCGAATCGTCACCTGGGCGCCTCGAATGGGCCGGTGTTGGGGATCATGCACAATTCCGCGGAGCCTGCCGTCTGCTGCGAGTGCGGGGATGGCCGATAGACTACAAACGGCCAACACCATCGCCACTAGAAACCACTGACGCAAGTAACACATTTCATATTCTCCTCAAGCAATCCTCTTGAACTTATCTTCACGAGCTTGGAGTACGCCCGAAGCACACGTCTTCCTCTCTTAGCGAGCTGCTAAGTTAAGGGGCCATCTAAGCTGTTTGGTGACTGAGCTGAAAAGGGGGAGGGCGCTGAAAGGAGTTAGAGAAATGCCGCGAGGCCATCTGCGCCGAGCAGGGTGCTAACGTCGCGCGGTCCAAGAAATCGGGAGCGCCAACCGGCGTCGCAACCTGGATCCCTAGGTGTGGATAAGAGACCGCCTGCGCCGCGGCCGTGGAGCAACCGCCGAAGCACGAAGGCACAGCCTCCCAGGTTGGAAGGTCCCGCCGTAACTTGCTCGATTTATGGCAGCAACAGCTCTTCTTAGTGCGGCAACAGGCCGAGTTGGTAGAGGTTAGTAAGACAGGGAACGGGACTGTTAGTTGGAGCGCGCAAAAAACGGAGAGGAGAGAGTAGACGACCCTTTGCCTAGCCACTCCGACCAACGACCGGCTCATGAGATAGCGACTATGTTATCACAGTTTAAATGATTTTCTATTAGTCTATTTCAGCTCTTGTTGCGTAAGCCGAACCGGGCGGCGTCGAATGCGGCGATGCCCGGCAGAACCCGGCCATCGGGCACCGGTTCAGCGATCGTCGTTCGGATGGGTACGACGCCAGCCCAAATCGGCAGGGCGTAGTCTTCTTCGTCATCGATGGGTGTGCCGGTTCGCACTTTCGCAGAAACTTCCTCCAACGGGAGCGCCAATACCGTGGTGCTCTTCAACTCCTGCGCGGTTGGCTTTCGTACCTCATCCCACCGCCCAGGGACCACGTGATTAGTGAATGAGCGCAAGGCCGTCAGTTTTTCATCCGGATCGGTCACCAACCGTGCCTTGCCTAACACCACGACCGACCGATAGTTCATGGAATGATGAAACGCCGAACGCGCGAGTACGAATCCATCCACCAGCGTTACCGTAACGCAGACCTCGATCCCCTCCTCAAGAGTTCGCAGCATGCGGCTGGCGGCGGACCCGTGGATATATATGTGGTCTCCGACGCGCGCGTACCCGGTGGGAATGACGTAGGGCTGGCCGTCGACGGTAAAACCGACGTGACAGAAATAGCCTTCGTCTAGAATCGAGTGAACCTGCGTTTTGTCATAAACGGCGCGTTTTGCCAGCCGCTTCACCTGGGTGCGCGGCGTGGGTGTATAGGCATCCATCTTGTCTACTTTATCGCAGCCGGGCGCGGTAGCTCCGTGATCCACTTAGGCACGCGCGCTTGCGCATCGTCATTCACCGGCTTGCCCATGGCGTCTCCCGTGCGTTCGAGCCACGAGCCTCCCGGCCCGGTGAAAGTATCCGGGCGCGCGTAGGCGGGATCTTTCATGGCTTCTTCCAGCGTGATGAAGCTGTAACCTCGCTTGCGCATGAGTGCAATCGAGTCGCGCAACGCAACGGAATTCAGTTCGCTGCAATGGATCAGCAGAATCTGCGGCAGTTCGTACCCGTACAGGTCGCGCGAGATTCGTTCGGACGCGGCGAATCCGTTGTCCACCTGTTCCAGATACGCCTGCTTGATCTTCTCCGCGATGTCCGGCTTCCCCGCGCGGAGCATGCGGCCGTAGGCGCCGGCGAACATATAGTCCTTGTAGTCGACCGTAACGGGTGCCACGCGGTAGTGCCGCTGCTCCAGAAAATCGAGGAACTTCTGGTGAATCTCCGCGGTGGTTCCGGAGTCCAGGAATGGATAGCGAAACCAGACCAACTTCCGGCCCCGCTCTTCGACGAGGGACCGAATGATCACCTCGCCCTTGATCAAGTTGTCTTCGAATTGCCACAACGGAATCTCATTCATGCTGGGATGCGAATACGTGTGGTTACCGATATCGTAGCCGGCGTCCAGCCATTGCGCCACCACTGCGGCCCGCCCGTCACGCTGGCCCTGCACGTTGAGCTGGCGTTCATTGATGAATATCGTGGCCGGAACTTTCTCCGCCTGGAGAGACCCCATGAGCCCCGCCGAGATCCGCTGGAAATTTCCCAAGTCTTTCAACTCACCAACCACGGGGCCATCGTCAATAGTGATCGCCACGCGGCGCTCGTGAGTCGGCGCTTGAGCACCGATGCGCGAGACAGCAACCAGCGCCAACACGGCCAGCTGCAGTGAGATTTGCAAACTCATCTTAGTCAACAACCTTTCCCCGTAGCACAGTTATCGAGGCTTTGGGCAGCGTAAACGTTGCTTGTGGCCCTCCTGCAATGGTCATGCCGACTGGCGGCCCGTCCGGGTCCGCGTGACTGTTCGGTCCGTCGTTCTTCCACACGTATTGCTCGCTGCCGAAAGTCACCAGTCTCACCGGTCCCGAGAAAGACACGCTGCGCTCGCCCTTGGAGTCTTCGAATGCAACGCGTACCGTGTGCTGATTGGCTTCGTCGCGATTCACCAGCATCAGCGACCAATTCCCGTCGGGGCGCTGCACCGCATACGAAGTCACCAGCACATTTCCTTCACTGTCCTTGATGCCGGTCGACGCGGGGAACATGCGATGGACACCCGAGCGATGCGCCGCCCACTCCAGGTTGATCATGTGCGCGGCCCAATAGAAGGCTGTGTAACCATTGATGTGGTAGTCCCGGTCGGAAACGAAGTTCGACCACGAAGCATTGCCGAGACAGGTGTTCTGGATGCTCTGCGGCTGAATGGGCGAATGGTAGTAGGCATCGCCTCCGCCCTCGAAAAAGGAACCGATGCTGTCAGCGAGCCACAAACCACCCCAGATCGTGCTCATCGGTCCGGTTAGGCCGGCGGCAACGCTGCTCTCAGTCACCATCAATGGAACGTCTTTTGGCACACCGTCCTCTCTCCATACTTCGAGTATGTGCTTCATGAGCTGCGGCTCCTGATACAAAGACTTCCACGTGATCTGGCACGTTTCGAACGGGTAGTGCTCGAAAGACATGAAGGCAAGATCGCCGAGACGCCCGTGCGCTTTCAGGTAATCGACGAATCGCCCCATCCAGGATGTTCGTCCTTGTCCATCCGGCCACACCCGGATGTCTTTGTTGACGCCCTCAAAGACAGGCCCGCCGAGTTTGAGCTTCGCGTCCACTTTGTGAATGGCCGTGGCCCATTGCAGATAGAGCGCGCCGTAGTCCTCAGGCAGCGCATGTTTGCCGTCGGGTTCTTCGCCCATCTCGACGTAACTAATCGGGTAGCCGCGTTTCTCGATGTACGCAATCTGCGCCGCGGCATCGTCCGGCGTGCCGTACAGCATTGTGACCGGAATCATAGCGGGCTGATTATTCGTCAGCCCGCTGGTAAAGAAAACGTCGAAACCGCTGTGCTGGCCTCCACCACCGGTGTTGGCGTCGGCGGCGGAATGCCACGGGTCAATGGATGACGAACAGTACAAGGGCGCATTGCGACCCGTCGTATCTTGTGCCACGTCAGTGAAAGCGCCACTCGCTGCTACACTGCCGGCGTGGATCTCCTGTATCGCGTACCCAACACAGTTGCGAATATCGCTCGAGCCATGCAAATCGCAGGTGTTCGAGGACTCCGTCATCCAGATGCGCACGAACCGCGTCGAGACTGGAGCTGGGCTCAGCTTCAGCGTTACCGAGCCCCCCTGGGCGTTCTTCACAGCGCCTGTTGGGAAAGTCTTCCACTCGCCCTGCGGGCCCTCGTCAAAGTCGAGCGCATCTTTCCCCACCCAATACTGCACCTCATACGTCACTGCGTAAGGGCTGGCCCACGCGATCTGCACTGCGCTCACCGGCTTCTCGCTTTTCAAATCCACCACCACCCATTGCGGATGCAGCGCGTCGCTTTCTCCCGTGAACTTACTCGTGAGATAGGGATTGCTTTTCCAATGGTTGAGGTTGGGGCCCTGCACCGGACGGTCGCCACTCGTTGAGAAGCCACGGTGCGGCAGCGCGTACGAAAGAATGTAGCGTAGCGGTTCCTTGAGATCAGTACTTCCCGTGAAGTAGCCACTCTTGTTCGCGGCATCGCTCCACGTGCCGTTCTCCGTCCAATGCCAGGCGGCCATGCGGAGCTCAGTGTTATTGCGGTATGTGATCGGTCCCCAACCAGCGGAAAGGGATTCTTGCACAATGTGCGGCGTAAAAACCTTGTCGATGTCCCTCCGCGATAGGGCGTCGAGGGAACTCCCGAGCGCGTGATCGGGGTCGAACGAGTTAATGACGTGGGTCGTGTCGACGTGGACGGTTGCGACTGCCTCTTGCGCCGGGCCAGTAGCGCCGGGCGAAAGGAGCGAAGCCAGTGCGGCGATCGTGGCCGCTGACAAAACAGTGCGTCGTGTGATCAACGAGAATTGCTCCCGGCGCGAATTATATCGCGATCGCTGCTAGGCGAACCGGCTCGCGCTTGCGGAACCGTTCGTTGATATGCTGTTCGTGGCACGCGACGTTCAGCGTGAACAATCAGGGAGGTAATAGGTTTGTCTCGTCGAAAAAAGTGCATTTCTAAATTCTGTCTTGGTATCAGCGCGTTGCTTTGGATTTGCAGCACAGTCATGGCGCAGAAGATTATTGTCGACACCACACCATCGCACGCCGTCAACTCATTCAGTCCTTTCCGGGCGCTCGGTGCCGCGGTGGACCGTCTCGGAACGGGCACTCCGGACAAGTTATTGACCGATCCTATTCTCAAAGAAGTTCTCGGCGCGGGATGGCAATCCGTAACCTATCGCCAGAACACCGAGCTTCACGTTGAAGGCTGGCACTGGAACTCGCACGGCGTCTGGAGCAATCCGGAAAAGCAGGAGGGCTATTTCACGGGCAGCGCCGAGCCCGTCGATATGATCCGCCATTCGTGGGCGTACCCGCTGCCCCACCGTGGGTTCAGCCGAGGGGACGGAGAGGGCTGGTCCCGGCTGACCGATGGCGATCTTAAAACATACTGGAAGAGCAATCCATACCTCACCGAGTCCTTCACCGGCGAAAGCGACTCGCTGCACCCGCAATGGGTGATGATCGATCTCGGCAGCAAGATCGATATCAACGCTATCCGCATCGCCTGGGCTAACCCTTACGCGCGCCGCTACGTGGTCCAGTTCTGGACCGGTGAGGCGGAGCCTTTTTATGACGGTACGACTAAAGGGACCTGGCAGGCGTTTCCGTGGGGCGTCGTCACGGAGGGCAAGGGCGGCACCGTCACCCAGAAGCTGGTTTCCTGGAAGATCCCTGTTCGCTACCTCCGCATCTGGATGACGGAATCTTCCAACACGTGCGACACCCACGGCGAGGCCGACAAGCGCAACTGCGTGGGCTACGCGATCAACGAACTTTATATCGGAACTCTATCCGCCGGTGGCCAGTTCACCGACGTCGTCGAGCATTCGCCCAATCGTGAGCAGACCGTCACCTGGCCCTCTTCGGTTGACCCTTGGCATGCGGCTTCCGATCTGTATGAATCGAACGGCGACCAGGTCGGATTCGATTTCTTCTTTACCAGCGGAGTGACGCGCGGCCTGCCCGCCATGGTGCCCATCGCCATGCTGTATTCCACGCCCGAGGACGCCGCGGCTGAAATCGCGTATCTGTACAAGCGCCACTATCCGATCTCGTGGATCGAAATGGGAGAGGAAGCCGATGGCCAGCGCATGCTTCCCGAAGACTACGGCGCTCTCTACCTCCAATTCGCCACCGCGATTCACCGCTTGGTGCCCGAAGCAAAGTTAGGCGGCCCGGCTTTCGAGGGCGTGAATACGGACGTCCAGGTTTGGCCCGACGCCGAGGGGCGTGCCTCCTGGTTGGGCCGGTTCCTCGATTACCTCAAAGCGCATGGCCGGATAAACGACTTCACCTTCTTCTCGTTCGAACATTATCCATACGACGCTTGCCACAACCCGTGGAGCGATCTCTACCGGGAGCCGGCACTCGTCGATCACATTCTGCAAGTCTGGAAAGACGATGGCCTGCCGCCAGACCTGCCGTTTTTCATGACCGAGGGCAACCTGGGTGCGCAGTCTGGCGAGAAGTTCGTCGACATCATGGGTGGCCTCTGGCTGGCTGATTACGTCGGGTCGATGATGAGCGGTGGTGCCAGCGGAACGTTTTTCTTCCACTATCTGCCGACCACCCTGGACGCTGGCTGTGACGGAGGTTCGTTCGGCTTCTTCAACATCGATCAAGATTACCGGATCAAGGATCACTTCTCGCAGTATTATGCCTCGCAAGTGATCTCGAAGGAGTGGGTCCAACCCGTCGATGCGACTCACCGCCTGTTTAAGGTTTCGAGCGATGTGAGCGATGCATACGGCAACGTATTAGTTACTGCCTATGCCGTCGAACGGCCCGACAAACAATGGTCGGTGATGCTGATTAACAAGGATCGAGAGAATGACCACGCAGTGAAGGTCACGTTCGCGGATGCGGCGGCCGGGCGCGATCGCTTCTTCTTCGGCAAGGTGGATCGTGTCACTTTCGGGGCGGCCCAATACCAGTGGCACCCGGACGGAGCCAACGGCCACGCCGATCCCGACAACCCGCCCTCAAAGTCTACGATCACCGGCGGTGCGGAAGCCACCTACAACCTTCCAAAGGCGTCCATCGTCGTGTTGCGCGGCACACTCGCGAGCCAGTAGCGGCCTATCAGCCTGGTTGCATGGCGTTTCGGGCTAGTTTGGCGATCGACGCGTTGCGCAACACCTTCGCCATCGCCTCTTGAGCCTCGCTCCAAACCAGGTACGCCGGGCACCACGATTTCTGGCTGCAACTTGCGTGCTCGCCGAGGCATACGTTGAGTTGGAGGGTGCCCTCAATCGTCTCAACAACATCCAATAGAGAAACGGTTTCCGGGGCGACCGCCAGTTCAAATCCGCCGCCTGCACCACGATGCGAATGGATCAGGCGTCTACGGCAGAGCATCTGTAAGACTTTGGAGAGGAAGTGGTCTGGCACCTCAATCGCCCGAGCCATTTCCGGCAAACTCGCCCGTGCCCCTGCCGGCAAACTTGCCAGGTGGATCATCACCCGAACTCCATAGTCAGCGGCCCGTGTCAGTTGCATCAGCTAACTTAAGGACAATTTAGAGGCTTTTTCTCTGCATTTCGAGTGCCATGCAAGGCAAAAGACTTAGCGGATGCTGCCGCAGAACTCGGCCAATTTGGATTCCGTGGCCTTTACTCGCCCGGCAACCAGTTCCAGGACAGCGCTATAGAGCTCCAGGCCGAATTCCGGACTCTTCCGGCAGGCAGCAAAAAGCGGCAAGGCATCCCAGCAGATGACCCTGGAGGCTTCCCGCGCCCGTACCTGGAACAAGCTGTCATGGTGGTCCAGAAATGAGGACCAGCCAAATGCGTCACCCGGCCCTAGAACCTGCACGCAAAATGTATAGACAGGGGTACGGACCTCGACACAAACGCTCCCGGAAACTACTAAATAGAAATGGGTTGCCTTCTGCCCCGCCTGTAGAATGAGCTGATCTTCCTCAAACCGGACCTTGCGGCCCAAGGCACCCAGCTTCTCGATATGAGGCGTCGAAAGGCGAGCGGCGAACCGGCTTCTTTTCAAGATGCGTTCGAGCGCCATATCCCCCAGTTCGGGCTAAATTCCCCACTCGGCCGCCCTTGCAAGGCCGCTTTCTCAGTGATTCTGAACGTATTAGCAATCAACCTGCCAATTAGGGATTGCCGGTTAGATCCGGCTCACAGCAGAGCTGATAACCGGTACCTCTCACGCTCAATATCAGTCCGCGCTCTTTGCCTATTTTGCGGCGAATGCGGCTGACGTGCGTGTCCACCGACCGGTCGAATGGAGAAGCCGGACGCTTGTACAAATACAGGCTTAAATCATCACGGGAAACCACGCGGCCGCTGGATCGAACCAGGCATTCGAGAATGTCGTACTCCATCGCAGTCAGTGCAAGCTGCCGGCCCCGAAAATAAGCATTCCGCGTGCCTGGCCACAACGTTAGCTCACCGACGTGCAGGGCTTCTGGGGTCCTGGCAGACGAGGGCGCGGCCCGGCGCAATATGGCGAGCACGCGCGCCAGCAGTTCTTCCGGATAGAAGGGTTTCGGCACATAATCATCGGCGCCCAGGTTGAAGGCCAGCACGCGGTCGCGCCAGTCAGTCTTGGCGCTGAGAATCAGAACCGGCACTTGGGAGCAGTGACGAATTTGTCGCAGGACGTCAAACCCATTCGAGCCTGGAAGCACGACCTCCAGAATCAGCAGATCGTAGGGCTCGCTTTTTGTTCGTGCGACGGCGCGCTCCCCGTCCGCCTCCAGCTCCACGGAAAAGCCTGATGCTTGGAAGAGATTGCAGAGCATGGAACCAAGTTCCACGTCGTTGTCCACCAACAGGAGCCTCACCGCCGAACCGCCACCTATCCGAATTTTACGCGAATCATCAGGGCGTCGCCCACTCTTGCTGGATGGGAACGGAGTACGCGGACGGGGGAACTGCTTGCGTGGCGGGTGCCGGGGTCTGTTTTCCTCCCCGTTCTTCGGTATACTACCAGAGTTCGGGCGTATTCGATCTCTTAAGTTAGCTACGGGCGAACCAGTCCCCACGGCAATCCGGAAGTGCTGCGTCGGAGAATTGTGAAGTTTTGTGAAGGTGCGTACCGCGCAAGGGGCGGGCATCCGTCGATTGACCTCAGTACAAAAGCACAGGGATAAATACGCAAGGAAAAATTGGCCGCATGCGGTGCGACTGCAACGCCGGAGTGCCTTTGATTCGCCTTGGCTGTCAAGTGGCCAGGGAGGAGCCAGCAATTTGGGGGTCGATGTTAAGTGGTGATCAGACAAATCACGGCCGTAATGGTGTTCCTTGGCGGCGTAGTCGCATTTGCGCAGGACTCGGCGACGCTCACGGTCACGGTATTTGACCAGAGCGCGGCGCTAGTACCCGGTGCCACACTAGTTCTAAATGACTTACGCCGCGGCATCGTCACTCAGGCGGAAACAAACGCAAACGGCTTTGCCGTTTTCGATTTCTTACAGCCGGGTGACTATTCCCTCGATGCCAGTAAAGCCGGCTTCGATAAATACCACCTCGACCAGCTGACCCTGAACGTCCGCGACCGCCAGATCTTTCGCATAGATCTCCGCGTCAACGCGGCAGCCGGGACGAGTGTACAAGTCACCGCCAAAGCCGAGTCGGTTTCGAGTGAGGTTGCGCAGGGCGTCTCGGTGGACAACAGATATGTCGAGAACCTTCCGGTAAACGGGCGCGATGCCCAGTCGCTGATCTTGCTGGCGCCGGGAATTACATCGGCGGCAGGCGGCAAGGGCGACGGTGGCTTTAACGCGAACGGGTTGCGCTCGAACACAAACTACTACACGTTGGACGGCGTGAGCACGAATAGTTCGCCTGCCTTAGCCGGTGGCACCGCGGTGGGCGGCGGGTTCGGTTTTGGGGCGGGACTTACCGCGACGACCAGTGCGACTTCTGCGACCCAGTTGATCTCGATTGACGCCATGCAGGAAATGAGAGTGCAAACCGTGTCATTTGCGCCGGAGTTTGGCCGCTCGCCGGGAGCACAGATTGTATTGACCAGTCGAGGCGGCACAAACAACCTGCATGGGCAGCTATATGATTACGTGCGTGACGGCGCCCTCGATGCGAACGACTGGTTTGCGAATGCCGGAGGATACCCCAAGGCCACGGAACGGCAGGAGCGTCCGGGCGGCGTATTGGGCGGGCCAATCATAAAGAACAAGACCTTTTTCTTTGTTTCCTTCGAGAGACTCACACTTCGTGCGCCGCAGTCGATCGTTGCCGACGTGCCGGATTTGGCGTTCCGGCAATCAGCCCCTGCGGCTTTGCAGCCGTTCATAAATGCATTTCCACTTCCTAACAGCGTAGAGCTGGGGAACGGGGCTGCCGAATATCGGGCGGTGATCTCGAATCCCTTGGGAAGCGATTCCGCCAGCGCCCGGATTGACCACATTCTAAATCCGAACACGACCTTATTCGCCCGGTTCAGCCTGACATGGTCCAACTCCCAGCAGCGCGGCTCTGATTCGACCACGCCCAACGTACTACAGAGCCAGTCTTCCCACTCCGATGCGATCACTGGCGGAGCCAGTCATATGTTTGGCGGGGACTTGCTAAATGACTTGCGGGTGAACTACTCCAGATCGACCTTCGGCGGGTTCAGCACGATGGACAATTATGGCGGGGCCACGCCTCTGGCGGCGAATTCCCCGGTGTTCCCCTCCGGGTTCAGCAGCGCGGACGCTTCCTTTAACTTAAGTATTCTCGGTTTTGCGGGCTACTCGTTGGGGGGCCACTCATCCAACACCCAGCAGCAGGTGAATGTGGTCGACAGCCTGTCCAAGGTACAGGGCAAGCACAATTTGAAGGCTGGAGTGGACTACCGGGAGATTCTACAGACGAACGGCCGGCTTCCCTATACTGAGAGCGTTTCTTTCAATGGACTCACCGGCAATGACCAAGCGTTTTTGACACAGATGGCGCTGAATGCCCAGGTGTCTTCGAATTTGACCACCGTCTACCCGACTTATACAAACTTTTCATTGTACGGACAGGACACATGGCGTGCCACGGATCGAACTACGGTGACGTACGGACTGCGCTGGGACGTCAACCCCGCTCCCACGGCTCGACAGGGGCCAGCACCTTTTGCCTTATCGAATTCCACAGTCGCCGGGGTCACCCAGAATCAACCTCTGTACCCGACACAGTGGTTCAACGTGGCGCCGCGGATCGGCGTGGCCTACCTCTCCGATGACAAGCCGGGACACGAGATGACGCTGCGCGCGGGCGCCGGACTGTTCTATGACACTGGCTATGGGTCGATCGAGTCAGCGTTCAATGGGGCGCCGTACTCGGGTGTGGAAACCTACTCGAATGTGTTTTTTCCCCTTACTAACGGTATTAACGGTGAACTCGGGCCTCCCACTCTGCCGCCGACACGCCCTTACGGGCAAATCACGACGGGCGACCCAGGCCTGAGTGCACCCATGGTCTTCCAGTGGAACGGCACGTGGGAGAAGAACTACGGCGCGGGACAGACGTTGGCCGTGAGTTTTGTGGGAACAAAGGGCAGGAACCTGCTGCTAACCGAAACTACACCTACGTTCTCCGGCGCCTACAGCATTCTGCGGGAGGTAACCAACGGAGCTGAGTCCATCTACAATGGCGTGCAGGTGCAGTTTCGGAGACGCCTCAGCGCCAGTTTCCAAACGCAGTTAAGCTATACCTGGTCGCATTCGATCGATACAGCTTCGACCGATTCCGGATTCGGCGGCGGCTTCGCCAGCTTGTTTACCAGTGGCGAACGCGGCTCATCCGATTTCGACGTCAGGCACAGCGGGAGCTTCTCGGGGACGTGGCGGCTACCGGCCCCAAGCAACGGGCTCATCTTCTATCCCCTCCAGCACTGGTATCTGGACTTTCTGGCCACCGCGCGCAGCGGTCTGCCCTTCGACATAGAAGGTGTCAGCAGCACGACCAGCAACTCGACGTCATCGAGCTCCAGCACGACCAACCCCGGCCTGTTCGCCAATGTGCGCCCCGACTGGAATGGCCTGCCCATTTGGATCTCGGATCCGAAAGTCCCGGGAGGACGGCGGCTGAACCCGGCCGCCTTCTTCATTCCAACCGGTTATCAACAAGGGAATCTGGGAAGGAACTCTTTCCGTGGCTTCTCGTTGAGCCAATTAGATCTAGCCGTCCGGCGAATGGTTCCGCTCAGCGAACGCTTCAAGCTCAACCTCTCGGCCGGTGCATACAACATTCTTAACCACCCGAACTTCGCCAATCCCACGCCTCTGGAAGGAGGCAACCTGTCCAGTCCGGACTTCGGTATCATGACGCGCATGGTGAACCAGTCGCTCGGAGGCGGTGTGAATGCACTCTACCGGACCGGCGGACCCAGATCCGTGGAGTTCTCGTTACGTTTACAGTTCTAAAGGCCCGGAGAAGCTGACTGATGACACTTGGTATTGTTCGGAAGACCGCTTTTTGCGTCTGGTTCTTTCCCGCGATTTTTCTGTTTGCCGGGGACGAACCAGAGCCGGTGATCCGGCGTCTGTCGTTCGGCGTGCGGGGGGAAGCGTTTCCACTGCGTTTGTTCAATGTACATGACTACCAAACCTCGACGACCCAGCCGATCGCCAGTTACACTTACAGCGCCAGTAGCAGCTCATCGAAGGTTGGGGTGGGGCCCACCGTTGAATACAGATTGACGGGCCACTGGTCGTTGGGAGTGGAGCTTAACTTCCATCACGCGGACTACCAAGGGACAATCGTAGAACTCAGCGGCCTCCCAGGTTCCAACTCTCCCACAGACAATCGCGTGCCTACAACCACCACGGACACGACCCAAGCCAACTATTGGGATGTCCCGCTTCTCGCCCGTTATTACGGTCTCCCGCAACCGCAATCATGGCTTGGCCGCCGAATACCCCGATCATTGTTCGACCGAGCGTATGTTTCCGGCGGCCTGGAGTTTCAACACGTGGGAAGGGTCCGGACCGGCAATGCAATTTCCTATGCGGACGGCACCACCGCCTACAACGAAACTCCCGATAGGCCGCATTTGGGCAACCAGCCTGGATTGGTCGTGGGCATCGGTCTTCGCTTCATGGATGAATTTCATATTAAAGTGATGCCCGAGATTCGGTATATCCGCTGGGAAGGAGCCACCTTTCAAGGGCTGTCATACCATTCGGTGGCGAACCAGCTTGAGGGAGGCCTCGGCCTGTCGTTCTAGGGGGGTAAAAGGCAAAACAAAAATGGAATCGAAAGTAGCGACGCTTGTCCTGACTACCTTGCTGATGCCGGCCCTCGCGCGATCGCAATCGATCGTGCGCACGATTCTCGGTGGTTCGCCGGATGGAGGCGAAGCGCTCTCGGCAACGCTAAAGTCGCCCTCCGCGGTAGTGAGCGACAAGAATGGCAACGTGTATGTGGCGCTCAAAGGCGCTTTTCAGGTGGTCGAAATAAGTTCCAGCGGCACCGCCACGGTGATAGTGGGTAACGGAATCCAAGGTTCAACGGGCGACGGCGGCCCCGCTGTGGAGGCGACGCTATCTACGCCGGCGGCTCTTGCGGTGGATTCGGCCGGCAATCTTTACATCGCCGATTCCAGTTCGAATAACGTACGGATGGTCGGCACCGACGGGATCATTAACACATTCGCGGGCAACGGATTTAGCGGTTATGCCGGCGATGGTGGCCCGGCAGCCGCGGGGAGCCTGAACAGCCCGTCAGGGCTGGCGTTCGATTCAAAAGGCGACCTTTTGATTGCCGATTCCGGAAATAACGTGATTCGAATGGTCACGCCGAATGGAACGATCACCACGATCGCCGGAAACGGGGTGGCGGGATCGAATGGCGACAACGGACCGGCGCTACAGGCCTATCTTGATTTCCCCCAGGGCGTGGCGGAGGACAGCGCCGGGAATGTTTATATTTCCGACAGCGGCAATAACTGGATCCGCGTCGTTTCCCCGGCTGGCACCATCAGTCGATTCGCCGGCGCCAACGCATCGGGTGCTTTCGGTGGTGGCGCCGATCCCTCGATTGCGCTGAATGCCACTTTAAGGAATCCAACTGGTCTGGTCCTGGATAAGGCGGGCAATGTCTATTTCATTCAAGCTGGCGCTGACCAGGTGAGCCGCATCACAACGGACGGAAAGATCGCCAACTTCGCTGGTACGGGTTCAGGCAGCGGCGCCTCAGGCGATGGAGGGGTGGCGCGCTTCGCCAACCTCAACGTGCAGGGGATCGCCCTCAATCCGCAAGGCAACCTGTTGATTGCGGACGGCGCCAACAATCGAGTGCGTATCGTCAACACGACGAATAACATCATCAATACGCTGGCGGGCACCGGTCTGGCCTCGTACAGTCCGCAGGGATTGGCTTTGCAAGGGGATACCCTCTATTTTTCGGACGCCTCCAGCAACCGCATACGCAAGTTCAATCTGACGACGGGCGAAAGCGGAGTGTTTGCGGGCAACGGCGAGGCGACGTTCGCGGGTGATGGGGGTGCTGCTATCAGCGCCAGCTTGAGCGGGCCAATCGGCGTGGCTTTCGACCAGGCAGGAAACCTGTATATTGCCGATTCGGGGAACGAGCGAATTCGCCGCGTGACGCCTGCCGGCGTAATCAGTACCATCGTGGGAACCGGCACCGCAACTTCCACGGGCGACGGGTCTGCCGCCAGCGCAGCCACCATCAATGGCCCCTCCGGCGTGGCCGTGGATAGTTCCGGGAATCTCTTCATCGCCGAGCGAGCGGGGCAGCGGATCCGCGAAGTCAACTCTGGTGGAACAATATCGACAGTAGCCGGCACGGGGACAGGCGGAGCGCCGGCCGCCGAGACCGGCGTGGCCGTCAACCAGGAACTCTACTATCCCGAAGGACTCGCCGTGGAGCCCGACGGAAGCCTCCTGATCGCCGATTCCGGCAATGACCGGATTCGACGCTTGACCAAAGACGGAACGATCACGACCGTGGCTGGTTCGTTTGCCAGCGGTTCCTCCGGGGACGGGGGGCCAGCTACAACCGCGGCACTCGCCAGCCCCAGCGGAGTCACGATCGATGCGTATGGAAACGTCTACATCGCCGATACCGAGAATCAGGAAATTCGACGCGTAACCACGAACGGGATCATTAATACCGTGGTGGGGAACAATACTGCGGGTTACAACGGCGATGGGAGTCCGGCCACTGCCGTGGAGCTTAACGGACCGTCGGCCGTGATCCCCGGCCCCGGTTGCAGCATCCTGATCGCCGATACGCAAAACCAAATTCTCCGTCAGTTTTGGCCCGCGGTCGACTACACGATTACGTCCGCTCCAACAGGCCTCCAAATAACCGTTGATGGGCAAATATCGGTGACGCCTCTCGTTGTAAGCCTTCTACCAGGCACACAGCACCAAATTGGCGCGCTGAGCACTCAGGCCGGCACCCTTGGCACGCGCTATCTGGCTTCCGGCACCCAGACGATCAGTGTGCCGTGCGGGATCGCAAGTGCCGCGGTGTCGGTGAATGTCAGTACGCAGTACTCGCTCACCATTACGGCCGATGATGGCGGGACCGTCTCACCGGCGGCGGCGTGGCAGGATGCCGGGACGAGTGTCGTGCTCACTGCAGCGCCGGCAACCGGGTTCGTCTTCGCTGGGTGGGAAGGCGACTGCAAGGGCAGCGGTACATGCCAACTCTCGATGAATGGCCCGAAAAACGTAAAGGCGGACTTTGCGCCGGCCAACATCCAGACAGGCGTAATCTCTGGGGGCGTGGTTGGCGGAGGTTTGAGTACCCCGCCGGTGAAAGCGCTTTCCCCGGATGCGATCGCTGTTGTTTTGGGTCAGGGCTTCGCGCCTGCCGGAACTACGGCCACGGCTGGACCAGCCAATCTGATTAACGGTAAGGTTTCGACTGAGCTGAACGGCGTATGTGTGCTGGTGGGCGGCATTGCGGCACCGGTGCTGGCCGTGACGCCGACTCAGATCAACTTCCAGGTGCCGCATGTCCCGGTTTCAGGAACGGTTCCAGTGCAGGTCGTGACTGGCTGTGGAACGGCCAACCAAATTAGCAGCGCCGCGGTAACGGTGCCTGTGCAGAGTGCGGCTCCGGAGTTTTTTTACTATACGCAGACGGCCGGCGGCAAGAACCCTATCGCCGCTATCAATACATCGACAGGCGTTGACATCGGGTCCCCGGGGCTGTTGCCGGGAGCTACCTTCGTGCCCGCAAAGCCAGGCGATGTGCTCACGCTGTATGCCACCGGCTTGGGGCTTACTGATCCTCCCCTACCTCCGGGCGAATTTGCCCAGAAGGCGACCTCCATCATAGGCAAGGTCTCGGTGTCCATAGGCTCCACCAAGCTGGACGCGTCCGACGTGCTGTATGCGGGAGTGGCTATAGGGAAAGTGGGGGTTTATCAGATCAACATTCAATTGCCGGACTCCATTCCTGATGGCAATCAGCCCGTGCAGATCTTGAAGAACGGGTTCACGTCCCCCGCTGGCGGCTACATCACCGTCCAGCAGTAACAGCGCCGTCCAGAGGATCGAGCCGGCCTATCAATCCGGCGAGAACCTCGCCACCGATGCGGTCAGCCTCTGGGTTTGGTACTTTCGGCAGCCGAGCCGAGAAGAAAAAGGTGCTGCCCTTGTCAGGTTTGCTGTCAACCATCAGTTGGCCACCCATCAGTTCCACCAGCCGGGCGGAAATCGTCAAGCCTAATCCAGTACCGCCGTGCTTCCTCGTCGTGGAGCTATCGGCTTGACGGAAGGCTTCGAATATCAGCCCCATTTTCTCTGGCGTGATACCGGGGCCGGTATCACGAACAGCAAAGCGGAGGCACACCGCGCTCTCGTCCTGCGATTCGATCTGAACGTACACCCGGACCGAACCTCCTTCCGTGAACTTCACGGCATTGCCGACCAGGTTCAGCAATACTTGCCGCAGGCGCAATGGGTCCACCGACAGGCGATCCGGAACATCGGGGGGAACGTACCCGGTGAGTCGCAAACCCTTCTTGCCGGCCGCCGGTTCCAGCAACCGCACAACGTTTTGGATGAGCTCAGGCACCGAAACCGGATCGGGGTTCAGTTCCAAACGCCTGGCCTCGATCTTCGAGAGATCCAGAATCTGGTTGAGAATCGACAGCAAGGATTCCGCGGCAGTCATCACGTCGGATAAGTATTCCCGCTGTTCCTCACGCGAATCGGTCTCCATCGCCAGGCCGGTCATTCCCAAGATGGCGTTCATGGGCGTGCGAATCTCGTGGCTCATGTTGGCAAGGAATTCGCTTTTCGCGCGATTGGCGTCTTCGGCGGCTTCCTTGGCCTTGTGCAGCGCCTCCTCGGCTCGCTTGCGTTCGGTAATGTCGATACCCACCGCACCGAGATATCGCTCTCCAAACGCCTCTACGGGAAACTTGAGAAATAGCACATCCCGGCGAGTCCCGTCCGGCATCGGCATAATCTGGACAAACTCCCCGGTCTTGCCAGTCGTAAGCACTTGCTGATCATACTCAGAATACAGTTTTGCGGTCTCGGCAGGCAGCCAATCGAAAGCCGTCAGTCCCCGAATTCCGGGGTTGAGCATCTCGTCCAGGCGCTTGTTGGTATAGACGTACCTGCCATCCAGATCCTTCATGAACGCATAGGTTGGGCTGTTGTCCATAAAGGCCGAGAAGCGCACTTGTGCCTCTTGTAGTGCCTGCTCGGTCAGCTTGAGAACGCTGAAGTCCATGGAGGCTCCGATCACTCGCTGCGGTTTGCCGTTGGGGTCACGCAGCACATAGGCTCGATTGTAGACGGAAGCATAGGAGCCGTCGAACTTGCGAAAACGATACTCAGCCGACACTGTGTCCGTGCTACTCCGTGCGGCGGCATCCACGCTGGCCGCAACTCTGTCCCAGTCATCCGGGTGAACGTGATCGCGCCACCATGCGAGGGTATTTTCCACTTCGTCGGGTTTGTATCCGAACGTCGCATAAAAACTCTCGCTCCGCCAGATTTCATTAGTGGTGAGGTTCCAGTCCCAAAGCACGTCGTTGGTTGCTCGCTGGGCGTATTCGAAGCGCTCCTGGAGGGCGGCTTCACTCTCGAGCCGCCGCCGGATTGTCTCGGTCTGCTGATGTACACGGCGGCGCAGGGCTACCACCCAGGCCAACACCGCCAAAATAGGCACGCCCGTGAATACGAGCACCATCCGGGCATGTCTCGCTGTCCACCAGGACGGACGTTCCAGCACTGCCACGTCTTGGGGAGAGCGCAGCAGTACCGCAAAGCCGCTGGGATCCTGGTTTTCGTCCACGTCCACTGAGCAGATACCCGTCACTTGCAGCAGGCTGCCGGGCATGATGTCCGGGAACGAGGGCCGTCCGGCTGGCTCCGAAATATTGGCTGCAAAACTGATGCCACCAGATTGCAGCAACAGGACCCCCAGATGCTGGCGGTGTGAAACGTCAATGAGGCGCCCGGTGATCCGTATCAGTTCCGCATCGTAGCGGCCATCGAGAGCTTGCTCGACCGATGCGGTAACCGGACTGACCGGTGTACCGGCGCCGATGCGCCGAAACGTGGCATGCTCCAGGATCGGCCCGTACTGACCCCGTGCCGGAAAACCTACCACGTCCACTCGATCACCGACGTTGACGGCGGCCATTTGCCTGGTTTTCACGAGGATGCCCAGTGCTTGATCTTTCACGAACAGTGCCAAGCCGAGATGTTGTAGCGTGACTACGCCTTGGATTCGTATCCGGTGAATCGAGCCCAATTCGATTGCCGGTTGCAGGATGCTGTCGACGCGAGTAACAGGTAGCGCAAAGTTATCCACCTGGGGTGGTTCGACGACCGCGAGGTCGGCAAGGCTCGGAATCAATACTTCTACAGCCTCGAATTGGCTCTTGGAGTTATAGAATCCACCGCACGTGCCCCGGATGCGGACGCGCGCGTCCACCAGATTAGCCGGCGTCTGCGTAACGCCGGGAACGAATGCCTGGAACCGCAGGGCGCCAGCCGCGATGTCAAGCTTTACGCCGCCTTGGTACGGATCTGCCGCAACCACGACGCCTTCCACTTCAATCCGCCAGCAGTCCAGCCTGCCGGACACAAGCTGCTCGGCGGACACGATGCGTGGAGCCGGTAGCGGCCCATCGGAGAGAACACGTATCTGAGCGTCTTGGACATCGGGGTTCCAGTCCGTGCTCCGGGTGACTCCTTGAATGTCCACAACCTGACCGGCTCGTAAGCCGAGGTTTGGCTTCGGCGGCTTGACATACACAGCCGCGGTGGAGTCCTGGACGAACAGGTCCTCGTGAGAACTGTCATAGTACGTGACCACGGCACGTATGTGTACTGGGTAACGCTGGGTCACCTGTTCCGGCGTAAGCGTTCGAAATTGCGCGATATGAGTAAAGGGTGGGCGGACGGCATCAGCCTTAGCATGTGGTGATCCGCTGCAAACAGCGGGGAACCACGCCAGCAGAAAGGCAGACCCCCAACCTGCGCTCTCGCGCCATTTTCTCCCGACTGCGGACCTCATTGCGGCTATCGCCACTCGCTCGGCAGACGAGTCTGCCGGTGCATCACATGACCGTGCCGGGTGCATGGGCGACTGCGCTCCTCTGCCGATGGTAGCGGACCATGCCCAGACGGGCAATACTCGCGGCCAGTGATCTCCTTGGTTAGCTGCGCCCGTACGCCGCAGAGATCTTTGGACTGACGGAATAGGTGTTCTGAAGAGAAGCCCGGCAAGAGCAATCTGGGCGACCGAAGTGAGCAGCAGAAGAGCGTCCTGCGCTCTTTTGGGAAAAGAAGCGAACTGTCCGCTCGCCAGTATGGTCAACACCGCGCAGGCGAGTGTCAGCTTTAGCGACAATGGGCGCGAGTTGCGCCCCTGCGCTTCCTGCTCATCCCCCCTTGCACGGAAAAAGGTGCTGTTCTCTGCTAACCCTCGATTGACTGTACGAACTGGAGCGGAGCGCCGGCAATATCCCCCTTAGAGAAGGTGGCCAGTGCCAACCGTGGTTACTATGTTTAGCGGATTGTTGAAATTTTATGTGGTGGGCCCGACAGAACTCGAATCTGTGACCTCTACCGTGTCAAGGTAGCGCCTACCTATCACTTGGAGCTATTGATACTGAAAACAAGAAGGTTAGCGAGTTAGATTCGACGGAAGAATGTGCACTACAAGTGCATCGAAAGCCGATTGTGTGCAATTGTGTGCACCGGTACGAGCCTACGAGTCTGACGAACTGAACGAGCAGCGACGAGCGGTCAATGCCGCGACAACTGGCGATGGTTCGTAGTTCGAAGGCTCGCCGTCCACCATTTCCGCCCGCGTCCATTATCAATAATTTGCGAACCGGCTCCGGTTCAAATCGCCCGTTGTTTCCGCCGATGTCCACCGGCTTGGTTACGGTGATGGCTACGGTCTGACATGCAGCATGCCGCGAGCCAGCAGCCATGGCGTCGCGGCACGAGAGGGGTATGGCGCAGAAACTGCCGTGGGGGCTGATTACAAGAGCACTGCAGCCTGCCTCCAAGAGCTACGAGTGGTAGATCAGAAAATACTGCGATATCGGTGAACTTTCCCCGCGTGTTCAGAAGCCGTCGGCCACGGCCGCCATCACCTGGTCCGAATTTCTCGACCAGTCCCGATGGGGACATGCAAGCCGAAAAATCTGGCAGCGTGTCCTCTAAGGACTCGGAAGAGGTCGCGCGATTCCTCCTCCTGATGGGGTGGCGGTCATGCCGAACGGCTAGCGAGTTGTAGAATTCTATGAGCCCATGAAACTCCTGATTGCGCTGGCAACAATTGCAGCTTTGCTCAGCCCTGCTTTCGCCCAAGAACCCGCGAAGCAGTGCATGGTGGTGATGATTAGCCTGGACGGCTTTCCCGCGTTTGCTCTGGACGATCCGAAACTTCCGACTCCCACGTTGCACCGCCTGATTCAGAACGGAGTTAGCGCCCGGATGACCACAGTCAATCCGACCATCACCTGGCCCAATCACACCACCATGGTCACCGGCGTCCGCTCCGATCAGCACGGCCTATTGGCTAACGGAACGATCGCACGGACCGGCGGTTGGCCTCCCGTCAAGGTAGAGCCGATGTTCGAAAAGGAGAAGATGGTGCGTGCGCCCACCGTCTACGATGCTGCCTATAAGGCCGGGCTCACGACCGCGCAGGTAAACTGGGTGGCGATCAACCGGGCGCCCACCATAACGTGGGAATTCAGTGAATGGGCGTCGCCGGAGGGAACGGTGGAACGCGAAATGATTCGCAAGGGGGTGATCACTGTTTCCGATGTCGACCACTTTGCGGCGTCCAACATTTTGTTCCGTGACCAGATTTGGACAACGGCCGCAGTCCACCTCATCCGCGAGCACAAACCTAACCTGCTGCTCTTTCATCTGCTCTCGCTGGATTCGGTTCACCACGAGTATGGGCCAGGCAGCTTGGCCGGCTTATCCGCATTCGCATTTGTGGATGGTTGCGTTGCCAGACTGATCGAAGCCGTGCATGACGCGGGAATGAGCGAGCACACAACCTTCATCATCGTCTCCGACCACGGGTTCAAAAGATACACGAAACAAATTCGCCCTGCAGTGGCCTTAGCGGCCGCTGGTCTCGCAGGCACTGCATACGTCCTACCGGAAGGCGGATCAGCTTTTGTCTACTTCGATCAAGCGCAAGCCGCGGAACTGACCACGAAGGTGACTCGGGCGCTCGAAGGGGTGGAAGGCATCGACAAGATAATTGACCCGGCTGATTTTGCAGAACTCGGCTTGCCGCAGCCGGAGAGGGATCAGCAAATGGGCCAACTGCTCCTCACGGCCAAAGACGGATATTCCTTCACGGGAGCCACTGGAGGACCGGTTACGGCGGCGGTTCCACAGCAGGCCGGTAGTCATGGATACTTAGCCAGCGATTCGGACATGGACGCCATATTCATTGCGAGTGGATACGGAGTCCGCGCCGGCGTCAGGTTGGAGAAGATTGCGAATGTCGACGTCGCGCCCACGGTCGCTAAACTTCTGGGAGTTTCGCTGCCCGCCGCACTGGGGAGACCGATTCCGTTGCAGTGAGGCGGGAAGAGATCGCGATCCTTCAGACTCGCGTCGCCACTCTGGTGAAGCCCAAACATCGGCCCGACAACGCCACGAACTCTGCAACTTTCTCTAGACCGGCTCGTCTATAAGACATAATCGCAGCAGCGGAGAGATCAACATGATGAGTGCAGCATACCTGGAGAATAGATTCGATTCGGATTTGAGTTTGAGTGCAGTCGCAGATGACGCAGCAGGTGCCGCGGCGTTCTTGGCCCGTTGCGGAGATGCTCTGCGGTTCCTAAATCGCGCGAACGTGTTCTGGCGACTTCTTCTTGGCCGCCGACTCCTGGTGATTCAGGAGGACCGGCTCTGGTCCAATATGGAGCGGTCAGTCGAAAACGAGGCTCGAGGCCCTTATCATTCGTGGGAAGACTTCATGGAGCGCGGGTTTCCCGAGATGAGCGGGTTGAGCAAGAAAGCAGGCTACGCGGCCCTGACGCTCGCCAAGTCACCAACACTGCAGAAGTTGGCAGAATCGGAACTCCGGAAATTCGAGAACCTATCGAATACTTTCGGGTTGGTGAAACTCGAGCGAAAAGGCGTGGTCATCACCCCGGAGCTGATTGCTGCTGCGCAGTCGCTCCCAGTAGAGGCGTTCCGGCAGATGATTGGCGCCGGAAAGAAGGCAACAGTAGAAGTCCTCGTCGATAGCAGTGAGGCCGCCCGCGCGCTACAAGCGACTGACGACATTTTGAAGATGGCCGATACAGGCGCGCTGCGGACGCTCCACGAAGTTTTTCAGCACGCTATGCTCCGAGCTGGCGGGAACGCGACCGACGCCGTTGACTGCGTGATCGCGGCCTGCTGGGAGCAATGGCGGCAAGAGGAGCTACCCGAACTTGCGGCCTCTCCAGCCCTTTCAGTTTCGGGTTCGACTCATCGCTCCGCGCGCCCTTCAGACTATTTTCCGAGCAAGTAGAGAATCACGGCCAACAATACCCCACATGACAGCAGGACGCTCTTAAGATCCAGCGAGAACGGCGAAAGTTCCAGTTTCTGCCAGTGCGCCGGAATGTTGGCGGCTTGGGGCCGGTCGGTGACAGGCGGGAATATCAGCCGAAGAGTCGCGACGAGGAGGAAGCTCAGTGCGCTCCCCCAAGCGAAGACTGGGAGCGGGAGCGCCCAGCGCTTAAGCATAGACTGCACGATAGAGGCGAACGCGAATCCGAGGGTCGGAGCAGCGATCGGCTTGAGCGGCCACCGTTTCTGGGGATTGCTATAAGCATCGCCAAGGATCGTTGCCACCAGACAGATCGCTGTAGGAATCGCGAGATGCGCGAAGCCGCGCTGGTCCGAAAGCAGCGCGCGATCGAGCGACCACGCTGCTATCACAAACGCTGTAAACATCGAGAGCGCCTCCATCAGTGCTACTACGGCGTCTGTGGTGCGGCAAATTCGGCTGTAGATTACGCATGGGATCACGTACGCGGCTTCGAGGAGATATGGCGCCCAGCGCTGGTGCCGTTCGCGCATATCGCCAAGCACTTCTTCGCGGCAAGCAGGAGGGACCAGCCATCTCGCGATGGCCTCGCTTATTTTGGACGGACCGGACTCCATTTCGGACGCCTCCTCACTCCTTCAGCGAGATCTCCCCAGATTTCGGTAACCGCGTCCCAGACTCGCTTGGCAGTAGCGGCGGACTCCTCAAGCGCTCGCTCGCCCAGGGCTTCCAGCCGATAGAAACGTTTGGAACGGCCACCTCGTTCGGGCGTGGGATCGGAGAGCCAGGAAGAAATGAGGCCCTTGTCTTCGAGACGGTCGAGCGTCACATAGACAGCACCGAGTGAGATGTTCTTCGGCGCGGCGAGCTGGACTGCTTTTTCGTGAATGGTGACGCCATAGGCCTCATCGCGCAAACTCAGGATGGCGGTGAGGATGAGCTGTTCAAACTGGCCGACGGATTCGGGCATATTTCACTAACAATGTATGACAAATCTGCCCTGCCGTCAATCCTCCCGTCATGGACGTTGCAGAACTTCGGAGTTGCGATTTCTGATCCGGTGGCTTTGAGTGAGCGTCCGGCCCCCATTTGTACGTTCTCGTGTCCACACTTCTGCGGAACGCAACGGTTCACTGGTGCCGCTGGCGGACACAAACGGCGATCTAGAAACTTGCCCTTGCGGCGCGACCGTTTGGCGACGGGTTTGATCGATTGCACGGTGCAGGTCCTCTTCGTGGCCGTGGTTGTGAAAGAATGCGTCGCCGTCCAGAGTCGCGCCGGAATTGAACGGCGTTAACGCACATCGGACGCTACTCCGTCGCGAGCTGTGCCCTTTGCCATCCGCGGTGGAGCATTTGCTCCACGCTCATACCTGAGACGTCCTCATGCTGCCGCGCACCGGCGTCGGCGTTGCGCGCCGCCCATCTGGCACGTTAGACTCTGCTAGGCGCCGCCGCTCTGCCTCAATCCTCTCGTGCAAGCGCCGCAAGAATTCCGTTTCCACGGGAGGGCAGAACCGATCCTCAAACCTTTGCAGTCTTCTGATGATCGTCTTCAGACCAATCCAACCCACACTTGAGGGCGACGGCTGGAGCCGGTTTTGTTAATCCGCGACTCCCCCCGGAACATTCCTGCGCCTGCGGCGTCCAAGAGGGATCATGCGACGCATGTGGATGGTTTTATGTCTCTGTTTCGTGGTTCCGGCTTTCTCCACCGACACCGCACCGAAAGCTGCTCATAAGCAGAGTTCCCTCAAGGCAGGATTCTGCGGATCTGGTGCGATCTTTCGCCCGAAACATTGGCGCGCACCAATCTCGGCGCCCTCCGCGAAGGCTCGCTCGTGAATCTGGAGCGCCCAGCCGCCGTGGGCGACCGGCTGAGTGGCCACATCGTGCAAGGCCACGTCGACGGCACAGGCGAGTTCGTCTCGCTGGACCCGCTCGCCGACGGCAATTGGTGGCTCAAAGTCCGGATACCGGCCGATCTCGACCGCTACGTAATCCACAAGGGATCGATCACCCTGGATGGCGTCAGCTGGACCGTAGCTTCTCTTGAATGAGATGTAGCCGGTGTGGCCATCATCCCGCACACGTACGCCAGTACCGTCATGCGTAGCTACGGATCAGGAATGGCGATTAACGTAGAGGTCGACCTGATCGGCAAATATGTGGAAAAGCTAATGGTGCCGCGATAGAAATTTGGTATCCCAACGGGAGCGTCCCGCGTCCTATAGTTAGAAGGTCGTCCCAGGAGTTTCTTATGCGCTCGTTGCCGATTGCACTGATATCGCTGGTTTTGGCCGTCGGCACCTGTTTTGCCCAGAGGGGCGGTGGTGGACACGGCGGTGGTGGCGGCGGCCACGCTGTAGGCGGAGGTGGGGGTGGTTTCCGCGGCGGCGCTGTCGGTGGTGGTGGCTATCGGGGTGGCGCGGTAGGTGGATATCGTGGCGGCTACGGTGGCTACGGATATCGCGGCGGCTATGGATATGGGGGCTACGGTTACGGCCGAGGCTACGGCTGGGGCGGCGTCGGATTCGGATTTGGATTCGGTTATCCCTACTACGGCGGCTATTACGGCTATCCGTACGCTTATGGATATCCATATTACGGCGGTTATTATTCGGATCCCTACTACGCCGATCCCTATGCGTATGGCCCGGATCCCTACAGCTATCCTCCTCCGCAGCAGTATCAGTACGGACCGCCTCCGCAGCAACAGCAACAGTACGGGCCTCAATATGGTCCACAATATGGCCCGCAGCCCTATCAGCGCCAGGGCTATCCGCCACAGCAGCAGTATCAGTACGGACCGCCTCCGCAGCAACAGCAACAGTACGGGCCTCAATATGGTCCACAATATGGCCCGCAGCCCTATCAGCGCCAGGGCTATCCGCCACAGCAGCAGTATCAGTACGGACCGCCTCCGCAGCAACCGCAACAGTACGGGCCTCAATATGGTCCACAGTATGGCCCGCGGCCCTATCAGCGCCAGGGCTATCCGCCACAGCAACAGAACGGCTATCCGCCGCCTCCGCCGCCGAATGGGCCACAACAAAACTCCGCACCGCCACCGGCGCCGAACAATCCTCCCGGGCCTGCGCCGCAGGCCAACAACTACCAGTCCGACGGGCAATGGCATCGCTTTGGCGATTCCAGTTCTCAGTAGCGCCAAATCCATTTGCAGTAGTTCGGAAATCGATCGTGAATGAAATGTTTGCGAAGACGTTTTTCAACGGGCAGAATCCCGTGGGGCGGGCCTTTCGCCAGGAAGGAGGCGTGGGAAGGCCGGACGACTTCTACCAGATCGTTGGGCCTGGTGCGGAACTCGAAGTACTACGAATTGCGCGAAGACTTCCGTCCCATAGCCTTTCTGCCTTCGGCGCAGGATGACAATCCGCAACCGTCAGGGAGTTTTGTACTCCGTACCAACAAACCACTCGGCGAGTTCTACAAGGCGGCGACAGCGTCGGTGGCCCAAGTACAGCCTGGAGCCGCTGTTGACTTCACTGTGTTGACCACGCAGCTCAAGGAATCGCTGATGCGCGATCGCTTGATGGCAGCTCTTGCTGGAGCTTTTGGGCTGCTGGCGGGATCGCTGGCGGTTCTGGGCCTGTATGGCGTGATCGCATATATGGTGGCGCGCCGCCGAAACGAGATTGGAGTGCGAATTGCGTTGGGCGCAACCCGCGGACGGATCATTGGATTGATCTTGCAGGAGGCAGCTCTGCTGCTGGCGAATCGGTCTTGTCGTAGGAACTGCACTGGCCGTGTGGGCGGGCCAAGCAGCCGCGGCGCTGCTCTATGGTTTGACGCCGCGAGACCCGCTAACGTTGGGCGGGGCCATCGCGTTGTAGGCGTTGTGCGCCAGCTATGGCCCTGCGTGGCGAGCGTCCCGTATGGAGCCAATGGCGGCGCTGCGTGATGAATGAAGTGGCGCCTAAAACGCAGAACTGACTGACGCCGTTCAACTCCTCAGATACGGCGATCGAGGAAGTGTGCCAGACAATACCTTACTGAATCCCCACGTCGAACTCATAAAACCCTTGATTGTTCTGGAACCCCACGGCGCCGCGTCCATTCACTGAAAACCAGGTGCGACCTGCGCGCGTTTTCGTGATCAAAGCCCCGGCCGGCTGCTCTTCCGCTAGAAATCCTACGGCTGACGGTCCGCCATTTCCAGATGGGCCGCCGCATCCGTCCGGGCCTCGCGCGGTGAAGTCCCAACAAACGATGCCGTGAGCGTTTGTCACCACGACCGCCTTATCCGGCGAGTTAGGAATACTGGCACCCCATTCCAAATTGCCGGGCAGAATGATGTGGTACCCCGCTTCACTATGCTCGACGACCGCACTCTCAGGCGTACAGAGATTGCGATCTGGCAAACATGCCGACATCGAAAACGTAATGTCGGAAGACACCACTGACATGCTAGAGGAAACGTCCGTCCCCGTGAAAGACCAGTTGAGGATGTCGTGGTTCTCGTACCCTCCACCGGTCGAAGCGGTGAATCCGACCCAGGCTTCGCCGTGCGTATCGGCCACGATCGAAAGATCTACAACCGATTCCAGAACGGGAGCGGAAGAGTCATCTAAAAAGACCGAGAGAACCGGCGGCTGAAATACTATGCGGGCGGTGTGCACATTTCGGTCCTTCAACTGAACCGACAAGTTCGGTGTGAACGCCAGGCGCGGTGCCGGCCAGCGCACTTCGCTGGGTTTGCCGTACGTACAGAGTGCGACGTAGTTGGCAGAAGGGTCTCCTTCTTCCTTATTCCTATATGTATCGAAGAAGACCGCAATGCTCCATGGGATGGCTGTTTCCTTGTGGTGGTAGTCTGGGTCGGTCACCGCAAAGCCCCCAGCAGAGCCACGTCCTCCCAATGCTTCCGGCCCCGCATTCTGTAAGACGAAAGCGAACCCATCGGCGCCGTGTCCGAGCCCGCCCTGATGCGTCAATTGGAATTGGAACGTGGTCTCAAAACCGGATCCCACAGGCTGCTTGTCGCGAAACCAAGCAGCGCCGGATCGATCGCCCTTAGCTCGCGTGAGGCGTAACGTCTTGCCAACCACTCCGGCATCACCAATCAAGGTGAGCTCCGGGATGGAAGCGAAATCATCGAAATGAATCGTAGCCGCATCAGCCGCGATCCCGACGCAAAGAAACGTACCAGGTGCCAGCCCCACAACCAGCGATGCCGACCACAGTCTTCCGAGTCGCATATCTACTATACGCACCTGTGGGACTACGAGAACGCAGAAATCCCCCGAGTGAGTTGTGCGCGTGGGGGCGCATCGTAATTGCTCAGGTGTGAACGAGGCCGGGAGGTGGCTCGCGGCCGTCATGATCAAGGTGCGGCATCCGGACGGTGGGGATTCTAGAAATTCATTCGCTGCGCAGAGTCCTGACTGGATCCAGGACTAAGTTGTTCTACCGTGCCTGAGCTCTCTGATCAGAACTGGCCTATCCATAAAGAGTATCGGTTTGTGATGAACCCTCGGAGAGCCGAGGACCGCAATTTGCTCAGGGTCCGCCGCCACGCCATTTGGCTATATTTTTGCGCCGGCGAAGATACCGATCATGATAATCACATCCGCGCCTGCGTGAAATAGCGCCGACCCCCAAAGTGCCCCGGTCTTTTGCGTGATGTAGCGGGAGTAAGCCGTTTCTTCGGACAGCCTCCCATGCTGGATGTCAAAAGCCTGCGAGACGGAAACCTCGCGACGATTCAGCGCCGCCTCTAGCGCTGACATGCCCGGTAACCCAAAGGTTCGGCGTGTTCTCAACCGTTGCAAACACGCCGAGTCACAGCGCGCTGTTAATTTACGGAACGTCGCTCACGGTGCAGGCGGGAGCGAGACATTCTCGGCCACGTACAGCACGAGGGAGATCCTGCCGGAGTTTTCGAGGCGATGATACTCTAGTGCGGCGCCGCCATCTTTTAGTGGGGTTCTTCTGAGCGGCACATTCTTATCGCCAATTTTTAGCCGCACACTGTCGAGTCCCACCTGCATCGTTTTATCACCGCCGGTGAAGCTCGCGTGGCCCCACGCTTTGGAGCCGATGGGGGCTACGATGACGCCGTCCACTTGAATATCCTTAGCCAGCATGAAGGCGACCGGTCCGCCGCTTTCCGTCTTCGAATTCCAATCGTCCACTGAAATCAGCGAGACCGGCGTTCCTTCGGGCAGAATCCGTTGGGAGAGCCCCGCTGCGATTTTGGGCACGTGGGTGGTGATGTGGCGCAGAATGAACTCATGGAGCAGATTATCTTCCGCCCTGCCTGCGAATCCGAGCAGGACGTCATCGGCAAGCCGCCGCACGGGCCGCGAGGTGGATGGATAATACAGCGTAGAAAGCTCGTGGGACGCCATACCTCCCAAAACGTCGGAATAATCGAACTGCCAATTCCCGTTATCGCCCTTGGCCACAAATGCAGTTCCTATGGCGTAGAGAACTCGCGAGCGGATGCTGCCGGTACCCTTATAGAAGTAGCGGGGATCCTGGTGAAAGATCGACTGCATAACCACGCGTCCAATGATCACGCGACTTACCCGGTTAGCGTATTGAGCCCCGAAACGCTTCGCGTAGCCCTCCGTCCCCTGGCCGAATTCAGGATAGTTGTTCCGGGCCTGTTGGATTCCCGCGGAAATGCCGGTGCCAAGGAGCGAAACCGGATCGATGATCGTTTTCAAGCCAAGCTGAAATTTCTGCGCCGCGGTCAGAGGGGCCGCGTTCGGCGCATAGCTGACGAAGAAATCTGGAAGCACGCCTAACAGGCGTTGCTTCTCCTCGGTTTTAAGTTGCTCCGTGGCCAGTTCGTGCTGCGACAGAGTAACGTTCACCGAGGATGACGCGGCAGCCACCTGCAGTACAGCGGATAGCAACGGTTGAGTATCGCTTGAAGCGACCGCCACGTTCGTCACGGTCCAAACCGCGAATCCAGAGGCGGCGATCGTGATCTTGTAATTTCCGGGCTCCACGGCGGAAAAGCGGAAGGACCCGGCTTGGTCTGTGGTCGCTGTACGCTGACTTGTGGAGGCGGCAGTTTCCAAAGTGACAATGGCGCCCGCCACTGCCGAGCCGGAGCTGTCCTTCACGGCGCCCTGGATGGCGCCGGGCGTGCTTCGTTGTGCCTCTGCAGATTGGGCGGATGCCAATCCTGGAATAAACATCATCCAAAGCGCCGGCACCAGGCACGGAAGCATTGGGCGAAACGTCCATGGCCGCACCTCGTTCGCTGTTCGACTTAACCAAACGGCGATCCGTAATGTTGTCATCTGCTCTGTTGGCGATTTATGCCTCGACGTCACCGGAAAAGGCGCTGTTTGCAAGTGACGCGGCCCATGTGTGGCCGGTTTCAATGTAATACTGATGGGTTCACAGGTATTCTTCTCGTTGCTTGTCAAAAAGACCACTCCGGAGTTCCAAAACGGCAGCTTTCACCCGGTCCTGCACGGCTTGGGGGAGCGCAAGCTGGTGAAAACGAGGCAGTAAGAAGTCGCGGGCCGCGTCCGCAGCTATATTAATACACTGTACACTAAGCGCGGTCAAGACCGACCGTCATGGAACTTCGGTCACCTACTCCAGTGGCAATGGGTCAGACGCGGGCTACTCCTGGGACGCTAGGGCACCCGGTCGATCAGCCTGAACGGTCGAGATTAGGATTCCAACAGGAACGTGTGCGTCAATTCGGGCCAGAAACGGCGTTGGAGGAAGTTGAATACAGGCAGCGGTGCCATGTCGCCGAGAAATCTGGAAGAGAGGGGTCGTCACAGTCATCTCGCGACGCATCCGCCACAGAGAACGCAGTCTCTCCCTAGACGAATCCAAATTTTGGGTGAATCGCGACTAGCCAAGCGCAAAGCGATTGGCTACCTCCGACCTCGTTCTTCACATTGTTACAGCTTTTCGCCAATATCGGCGAAGTCTAGTCGCGTCGCGGGTTGAACTGCGCGTAGGTGCTAGTTCTTCCCCAGTGCCAGATAAACAGCGGTCGGAGCCGCTCGGCTGGCTAACTATCGCTGTCGCGGCGCTTCAAGGTTGGCCGCTCATCCTGATCGGCCGGCGCTTTCTTGTCGTCGCTGCCGTCGTCGATCGGTCCGCTGCCTGGGTTGCGGCGTAAGGTCGGCCGGCTGGGGTCGTCCTTCTTGTCGGTCCGGCGCCGGTTGTGCAGCATCGCCAGACGATCCTTCACGTCATTGAACTCCGAGGTGTTCACCACGTATTCCGGCTTGGACTTCAAGTACTTTGCGATGTTACTTTGCGACGCCTTGATGCGGTCATCCGTCATGGGGTGGGTAGAGAAAACCTTCGACATCGTCCCGGGCTTCTTTTTCTCCAGCGTTTGGATCTTCTCGAAGAAGTCGACGAAACAGGTGGGATCGTAGCCGGTCTTGTACATGTACTCCAGCCCCAGCTTGTCGGCTTCCGACTCGAACGCGCGCGAGAACGACAGGAAGCCCATGGGAATGGCCAACCCGGCGCCCTGCCGAACGGCGTAACCGGTCCAGCCATAAGGGATAGCGATCGCGGCGGCAATCATTGCGATCTGCGCGATCTCCCCGCGCGTGGCTTGCTTCGTTCCATGACGCGCGGCCACGTGCGCGATTTCGTGTGCCATCACACCCGCCAGCTCCGCTTCATTATCGGCCTTGAGAATCAGGCCGGAGTTTACAAAAAAGAATCCGCCGGGCAGGGCGAAGGCGTTGACCTCTTCGGAATCCACCACCTTGATCGTGAATGGAACCTTGGCGTCGGAGTTGCGCACCAGGTTCTGGCCCAAGCGGTTGACGTATTCAGCAATCACCGGGTCGTCAACCATCTTAGCCTGCCGCTCGACTTCCTGCGCCAGTCGTTTTCCGATCGCGATTTCCTTTTCGAGCGAGTAGAAGTTGACTCCCTTGCCGACGTCACGATCCCCGATGGCATCGGGATCGTTTTTCTTGTCATCGCCAAACGAAGCCGGGGGGACGAGCGCTACGGCCAGAAACAACGCAAAGGAAACGACGGAGAATCGCTTCATCGGGTTTTTCCCCTTTCTACGATTATAAGCCCGGACTTGCCATTAATTATAGATACATAAATAACGGATGCGATGGGAGAAGTGGGTACCGCCCGGCAAGCTGCGGACCTGTCCCCTGCGCTTTGTTTTGCGTTTCTGCGGCTCACACAAGCGGGAAACAGCTCTCTTAGGAACAGCCGGGGTGGACGTCATGTCCATCGGCTCCAATTCGAGCTAGGAGTCCGTCCGAGAAACATCTGACTAACTAGGCTCCTCGTTGAAATGTAAATCGGAAAAGTCAGTCGAGGCGACTCTTGCTTAATAGAAGCCTCTGGCGTGTCCAGCGAGTCGTTCCGACCCCGCAGGAGGGGGAAATGCGTTGACATTTTTCTGCGCGATCTATTCGCTCGTGGTGGGCATCCTACAAGACGCCCAGAGTCTCGATGTCATTCGAGAGGTCCACCGTGCCGAAAAATAAGATCGGTCTATGCATCTTGTCCCGGCGACTTACATGGTAGTTCACAAGCGAGCGTGAGTTCCCGTTTTAAGCTGACAGTTTGGGCAGCTCGTGGAGTAAGACTACGGCGTTGACGATGATGGAGAGGACCCCGATATCGATTCGCGTCTTGACTTCCCCAGACAGTGCGCCGTGCGCATCGATCGTAACAGAGACGCAAGTGAAACAAGGCCAGAATCGCGCTAATGCGTTGGTTCCGCTCGCAAAAACGCTAGTCGGCGTGCACCGCCTACCCCAAAACCATCGTCTAAAGCGAACCTAGTAGACTCTCCAAAGTGCACGTTTCGACCACTCCGATATCGGAGCGACCCGCTATCCCCTGTTTTGACCTGGCTTTCGTGACTTGGTAAGTGCTGGGAATGTCAATGGCGGGCGCTGATGTCCCGTATCGAAGCGCGACCATAGTCCGCCGCCGGATCATAACCACATCCGTTTGTAACTCGAATCCCTCCGATACTGGGACATTATTTGTCAGCCGATATTAGTTAGCCTCCTAAGTATTCCGTAGGAGTCAGTCACACTATTTTCTCTTGAAGTCTGACTCACACAACCGGATAATGAAGGCATGGCGCGGCTCTGCGGCACCTGTAACCATAAGAACCGATCGGAGATTGAGCGTGCCCTCGAATCGGGACAATCGATCCGCGCCGTCGGTGCGCGTTTTGGAGTCTCACGTTCTGCGTTACAGCGGCACGCGAGCCATCTCCTGAGGGCGACGCCACCGCAGACCAATGAGCCTGTCGGTCCGGAAGAACGGCCGGCTCAAAGTCTTGATACCGCAGACGTCGTCCCGGCAGTCTTATCTCCATTGACGTCCATGCCGGAGCCACTTGAGCCTGAGTCACCGAATCGACTGACACCCTTATCAGGACAGCCCGAGCCTGAGGCACCCAGTCAACCGGCAGTGGCACAGGAACGACCTGCGCTCCTGAAGAACAACAGTGGTCGACCAGGTCCCTGTCCCGTTTGCGGCTCAAACCGTTGGCGGCAGCTCGATGGTCATCTAACCTGTGACGTGTGCCATCCGCTGCCGAGCCCCGGCACATTCGTTTATACGGGACGGGCAGTAAAGGAACTACGAGGCGCCTCGACGCCGATGGTCAGCAGCGTGCCTTCAATCCGCGGGCCAATAGCCCTATCGGGCTGTGAAAGTGACTCTGCCAGCAAGCGTAGCTCAGGACAGCTATGGGGACGGGGCTGAATGCCGAGCGTTCGAAAGTGGTCGCCGCGGTAACTACGTCGAGATCCGCAGCCGCTTTCCGTCCCGCAATTAGTCAACCCGCCGCTGGCGCACACAACATCCTGAAGACGCGCTGATCCGACCCCCATTGAAGGTCTGATCCTCCAGCACTGGATCAAACCTTACCCTCCCCCATTGCACTTGGCACTCTGGCGTGGTACTGAACTTGGGCAAGGAGGTCGTCATGGCCGAAAAGAAGGTCGAGAAATGCGCTCATCCTGGTTGCAACTGCCCAGCAGCAAAGGGCAGCAAATATTGTGGATCGTACTGCGAGGGGTCCGCTAACCGCCCGTCTATCGCCTGCAATTGCGGACACGGGGAGTGCGCTGCCGGGGAAGCGGTGCGGGCAGGGCGATAGAATCGTCAAAGCTCCCGACCGGTGGCAAGACGCCATTTTGTATAGGGCTGAAGTTTGTTGGGCTCTTCTTGGGGCGATTGCCGGTATAGGATTGTTGCCGGAGCAAGAATCTAAGAGCCGTCAACGCGCTTTCCCGCATTGCGAGATCACACCCACCTCGCAACTACCCGTCCATTCGATAGTGGGTCAGTTTCCGACTTTAGCGACTTTCCGTCCAAGTGAATTAACGTCCGGGTTCCCGACGATCCACCCAGAGCACCCAAGTTCTCGCCAGCTATACGCCGCGTCGCGGATTGATCTCCCGGAACGGGCCATTAGAGGCGCATCGATTTCTGCACGACCACGCATCGTGCACGTTACGGCCAAATCATTGTGGACAGCATCGAGCGCGTCGCAAATCCGCTTCGGATACTCCAAGGCCTGTTCGACCGGGTAAAGAGGGGCCTTTGATCTGAGAAACCAACCTCCGCTCGAGGCTCATCTCGTACGAGACAATACTAGAGGCGCAGGAGCTTCAGGATCCGTGATAAAATTGGATTGGGTATATTACGATGCTGCATGATACTTGCCCGATCGGGTGACCTCTTGAGCGCGGTCAGCTCCTCCGGGACTTTTTCGAACAAGATCGCTAAATCTCCCCCGGCCTTTGTGTCTTGATCCAAATCCTTCAACCAGTCGTTCCATTCTTCCTCCGGCACGAGCGCCTTGGCCGCACTGAGGTCCGCAAGAGGAGAATGGAACCAGTTGGTTCCTTGCGAAGCTGCGGCGTTTTCCAGGCATACGTAGCAAGCACGGTTGAAATAGGCTTTGCGGGCGAACCGGCGCGATTCTTCGTCATCCGGATCGGCCCCTTTGATCAACTCCGTCAGGGTCTGGATCGCCTCGCGGACGGTGTGATCGCGCTTTTCTATCCAAGCGATCGCCAACAATGCCGACGGCTGGTTGCTTTCGTCTTCCAAGCTGTTCCGGAAGTGCTGCTCCGCGATTTCCCTTTGTCGCTTACACTGCTCCTCCTGCTGGAGCGAAAAGCTTCGCTCCAGGTACATCAACCCGAGATCGGCTTTGATTTGGGCGCGGCGGGCAGCTACCTCGTGACAAAACGTGAGAGCCGTTTCGAAATAGAGAATCGAGCGACAGCGATCGGCCTCGAGAGGTTCGCGCCCCTGCTCGCGATCAGTGACATACTTCGAGCCGTAAACGCGCCCGAGATGGTGGTAGACCTGGCTGGCCTGTCGGCTGTAAGAGACCACCTTATCGAGTGAGAAGAAGCCGAACGCGCCCACCGCGAATTCCGCCAGTGCGATTCGCTGCTTTGCCATGGGGTCGGTGTCGAGGCGGTCGAAAAGTTTCGATCTCCAATCCACTGTGCGGACGTCCAAAACTCTCGATGATAGTGCCAGAATCGAAGCCAGCGCGCTATCCATCTCGCCAAGAGCGGGGAACTGGGCGCGGATCATCTCGCGGTAATCCGCCAGTCGGTTCAGTTCGTCCTTGCCAGCCTCTACCACCTGTTTCAAATTGAAATATGCAGTTAACCCCAGGGCAGCCGCGTAGATAGCCGCGATCCAGACCAAAGCTGCAATGGTGTGCTGCATGAGGTCCGATTGCTTTTCGGCATAATCGAGTTTGAGGCGCAGATGTTCGTAATCCTGCTCGATCTTGCGCACCCGCGAATCGACTTGGTCGATGGTAGCTGGCGAGGCCGGCGGCGTAACCCGAATGGTCTGTGGCGGCTGCGAGATCCAGGCGTAGACCGCCGCGGCAAGGCAGGTCAGCGTAACAATCCCGAACAGGACCAGCAAAACCAGGATCAACTTCTGAAGAGCCATGCGAGCGTTCGCATCCCGCTCGCTTCCGGACCCAATCGCTCTCGATCCTCGCTCCCGATGTTTCATGGATTCTCCAGTCCCTTAACGACACTCCTGAGCGAGTAGTGCAGGATGCGATTATATACCAGACCTCCGGATGACAGAGCTTTAGCTTTAGCCCGCTGTCCTGCAAACTCCTCCGTGGCCAGTAATCCGTCTGTAAGGTTGGCACCCCCCTGGTTGAGACGCGAGTGGGAGGTGGTCCGCGGTGCCGCACCTGACCGACCCGCGATCGGCGCCTGGGACGCATCACGGTAGATCTCTATCGGAAGCGGCCCGGCTGAACAGTTTCGAGGAAACGGGACAAGGCTGAGGCCGGGCCGTTTCGGATCGAGTCGTAAGAAGGAAGCGGCTGGCGTGGCGCGCTGGAGGCTGCTAGCTATGGGGTTTGAATGGTGATCCTTCGAGTGCAGCTGCGGGAGACAGATGACTTGCCGGGCTGGGGCACGGTGAGATCCCGGTGGAAGAGGCCGCGAGGACCAAGGCGGCGAGCGATTTGTGCCAGAACAGGTGAGTCGTTACAGGGAGCAGGCACACGTGGAGGAAGGCGTCGCCGAAGCCACACCCGGTGAGCAAAAGTGGTTGGGCGTTAAGAGCTGTCAAGGTGTTGGGGCGAGCGGCTTTCCTCCCGGAGCAGCTCATTGGCAGTCAGCCGTTCGACAACCCGCATGGGGCCCTGACAGCAAGGACAGCGCCAGAGGATCGGTTTAACGGCTGACGTTGTCAGAACTGGCGGCGGTTGGAGGGCCAGCAGCGTACGGCAGAGTGGAAGTAGTGCTCCGCGCCGCCGGTTGGCAAACAACCCGAAGTGGCGGATGCGGGGAAACGCGCGGGGCAAGATGTGTAGGAGGAAACGCCGCAAGAACTCCTCATGTGTCAGCGTCGTCGTGCGGCGCTTGCTGTGGTGGGCATAGTCTTTCCAACGGAATGTCACCTGAGCATCGGTCATGTCGACAATGCGATGGTTTGAGATCGCGACGCGATGTGTGTAGCGTGCCAGATAATGAAGCACATATTCCGGACCGCCGAAGGGTTTCTTGGTGTACACGACCCAGTCGTCGCGGAATAGCGTTCGCAGGAAAGCAGAAAACGCCTTCTGCTGAGCCAGTGATCCGCAGGTTCCGAAGAAGACGAGCTTGTCCTGGCGAAAGGCGCGCCGGAGTCCCGCTACGAACTTGCCGCGAAAGACCCGGCTCAGCACTCGCACCGGCAGGAAGAAATGATTCGGCGCGCTGATCCAATGTTGGTGATCCGGTGACAACCCGCCGCCGGGAACCACGCAGTGAATGTGGGGATGCGGCTGCAGAGTCTGGCCCCAGGTATGCAGCACGCTCAGGAAACCGATCTCGGCGCCGATGTGCTTCGGATCGGCAGCTACCTCCAGGAGCGCCTCGGCACTGGCCTCGAATAGCAGCTTGAACAGCACTTTCTTGTTCTGCCAAACGAGGGGAACCAGCGAATGCGGCACGCTGAACACCAGGTGGTAGTAATCCACAGGCAGCAACTCTTGCTGGCGAGCGGCCAACCACCGATCACGGGCGTTAGTCTGGCACTTCGGGCAATGGCGGTTTCGGCAGGAATTGTAAGAGATGGCCTGATGGCCGCAGCGATCGCACTGGTCGCGGTGTCCGCCCAGCGCGGCCGTCCGGCAGCGTTCGATCGCGTTGAGCACCTTTACCTGCGGCCATGAGAGGTATTTCTCAAAGCGGTCCATGAATCGCCGGCCAGACTTGCGGATGAGATCAGCCACCTCCCAGGGTGGCCGATTCACGGATGAGCATTCTCCGGCGGCCGAGCCTGTCTGGAAAAGTCACACAATGAGAGCTGGTCGAGAGGATTGATCGCGGCGTGCAGATGCCGGCGCGACAAGTGCAGATAGATGGCCGTGTCCTTTAGGCGCCGATGCCCGAGGAGTAGTTGGATCGTGCGCAGGTCGGTGCCGGCTTCTAGCATGTGCGTCGCGAAGCAGTGTCGAAGCGTGTGCGGGCCCATGCGTTTGGTGATGCCGGCACGAAGTGCTGCTTCGTGACACGCATTCCACACGGTTTTGTCGGAGATTGGCTTCTCTTCCGCTGTCTCTTCCCAGTGGCTGGGGAACAGGTACATCCGGGGCTTGATCTTGCATGCGCGCCAGTACTGGCGTAGCGCGTCGAGCAGTTTCTGGGTCAGTGGCAGTTCCCGGTCCCGTGAGCCCTTGCCTTGATGAACATGGATCAACATGAGGGAACTGTCGACGTCGCTCACCTTCAGATTTGCCGCTTCTGTGCGCCGTAAGCCAGTGGCATATAGCAGCATCAACAGAGTCCGATACAGCAAGTTCGGTGCGGCTTCAATCAGGCGGGTCACTTCTTCGGGACTCAGCACGACCGGCAGTTTCTTCGGCGTCCTGAGCAGTGGCAGATTCTCAAAATCCAGATCACGCCGCTTCAAAACCCTCTTGTACAGAAAGCGCAAGGCGCCCATGCGCAGGGCGATAGTCCCGAGCGCCAGGTGCTTTTCTTCGAGTAGATGCAGCTGAAAGCGGCCGACCTCCTCGAGGCCCAACAACTCGGGCGACTTGTTGAAGTACGCGGCGAACTGCTCGACAGCATGCACGTAGCCGCGAATGGTATCGGTGCTGTAGTTACGGCGCCGGAGTTCCTCCAGCATCCGTTGACGAAGTGGGGTCACAGAAGCTCCTTTCTGTGACCTCGACGCTACCGCTGTTTATGCCCGCAAACACGCACGCTCCTGCGTCCGCCGCGCCAGCGGCTTCGTTGTGTGCTGGGCATGCCCAGCAGCTTGGAGGTGAAAGTCCTCTGCCCAACCTGATGGAGGTGAAGGGCTAGTGATGATGCAAGGGCTATCGCCGTGAGGCGGGGTCCGAAAGAAGCATGGATCAAATGTGCGAGTCGATGGACAAGAACCGGATACAAGGCGCCAGCATCGGACGAGCGGGCAACTTATCGCGAAGTCCATATCCATCAAGGGTGCGAAGCGTAGATCCGGCGACTGTGCACAGAAGGCGGCTGAGCTTACCCCAGGAGATCTGTTCCGCGTCGCTTCGGCGACTGAGACTGTCGAAAGATGGCCTGACCGCGGAGCAGAAGTCAGCAGAGGGCATATTAGGTCGTGACTGTCGGCAAGACTAGTGAGGCACTCCGAATGCCGAAAGGCGGAGAAATGGATAGGCCAAGCCGGGAACGACGACCGAAGGCCCAAACGAGAAGGAGCGGCCAGTAGGCCATGAATCTCAAGGACGACGAACAGCAGAATATCCAGATCGAACTGGACTTCTCTACCGTGCTGACGGGTGAAGCCCGAGAGGCCGGAAGGGAAGGGACCGAGTCGTTCGGGGCGACGAATGGATCCGAAAGCCCAGCCAGCACGAATCGATTGATGGAGGAAGTATGTGAGCGAGAAAACCTGAAGGAAGCATTGCGGCGGGTGAAGGCGAATAAAGGTAGTGCGGGCGTCGATGGGATGACCGTCGGCGGAATCACCGACTACTTGAAACAGCACTGGCCAGCCATCCGGGAACAACTGTTGAGTGGGACTTACGAACCGCAGCCGGTGAGACGGGCGGAAATCCCGAAGCCGGACGGAGGAGGTGTCAGAAAATTAGGCATTCCTTCGGTGCTGGATCGATTTATCCAGCAGGCGGTGATGCAGGTTCTGCAGAGGCAGTGGGACCGGACGTTTTCCGATCACAGCTATGGGTTCCGGCCGGGGCGGTCGGCTCATCAAGCGGTGGCCCAGGCGCAGCAGTATATCGCCGAAGGTCACAGCTGGTGCGTGGATCTTGATCTGGAGAAATTTTTCGATCGAGTCAATCACGACAAACTGATGGGTCAAATCGCCAAACGGGTCGAGGACAAGCGGCTGCTGAAGCTCATCCGGGCATTCTTGAATGCTGGGGTGATGGAGGACGGGTTGGTCAGCCCTAGCGTGGAAGGGACTCCACAAGGTGGTCCACTTTCGCCACTGCTGAGTAACCTCGTGCTCGACGAACTCGACCGAGAGTTGGAGCGCCGGGGCCATCGCTTCGTTCGATACGCGGACGACTGTAATATCTACGTTCGCAGCGAGTGGGCGGGGCAACGGGTGATGGAGAGCATTACGCGATTCATTACGCAAAAGCTCAAACTCAAGGTGAACGAGGCGAAGAGTGCGGTGGCGCGACCGCAGGAGCGAAAGTTTCTTGGGTTCAGCTTCACGGCTGGTCCGGAGGTCAAGCGCGTTATTGCGCCGAAGGCTCTGGATCGGTTTAAGCGGCGAGTCCGGGAGATCACGCGACGGGCAAAAGGCGTCAGCATGGAGACGACGATGGAGGAACTGGCACCGTATATGCGGGGCTGGCGCAGCTATTTCGGCTTCTGCGAAACGCCCGAGGTGTTGATCGGCTTGACCCGCTGGGTCCGGTTACGACTCAGGGCAGCTCTGTGGCGGCAGTGGAAAACACAACGTCGTCGCCGGGCGGCTCTTTTGGAACTTGGGGTTCTCCCGCGGCTGGCCAATAATACGGCGGGCAGTGGGCTCGGCCCTTGGTACCTCGCACGGGCCAAAGCTCTTTCTGTAGGGCTTTCGAATGCGTACTTCAAATCGCTTGGGCTTCCATCATTGTTCGAGGAAGTGCCGGCGTAACCATCTCGAACCGCCGTGTACGGACCCGTACGCACGGTGGTGTGGCAGGGGTCGGCGGGTGACCGCCGCCCCTATGCCAATCTAACGGGGTTTCCGGAAAGCACGCGGGCCGAAAATCCTCTTCGCCTAAGCTACACGCCCCGCGCAACTGCAGCTCTGGAGCCCGGTGCCAGCCTGTTCAAAGCAGCCCAAACCGCCGGAACGCCTGCTTAATCGCCGCGACCTTCTCTGGCGGGCACGGATTCTCCGCGGGCGCGGTTCCCGGCGCTAAGGACCAGTTTTCGCCAGCGAGGTCCAAGTCGCTGTGCCGCTCTTGAAATCAGGGATCCGCGAGAATAGGATTTAGGTGCAAAGGACGGAAATCAAATGAGACTGTTTTTGATTGTACCGTTGTTGGCGCTGGCTGCGATCGCAATGTACGCGCAAGAGGCGATGCCGCGCATGACGAACGTCGAGCCGGACAATGGGAAGGCCGGGGATATTCTGACGGTGAGTGGCGAGCACCTGGACAAGGGCGAGGTGGTCGAGTTGTATCTCACTGATGGCAAAAAAGACACGAAAGTTCGAATGACCGAGCAGGGACCTACGGTCATTAAGTTCAAAGTCCCCGACAACGTCACGCCTGGCCGGTTTGCGCTTATGGTTTTGACGGGCGGAAAGAACCCCAAGCTGATCGAGGAGCCGGTTAAGGTAACCATTCAATAACGCGTACAGTAGCTGCCACTGCACATGCGGTTTTCCTTCATAATGTAGCGGTGGGTGCGTTCCAGAGAGGGCCTGTGCCCGCGATGGCCAAGGTTTCTCGAAACCAGCCGCCACCCTTTGCGCAAAGGAAGAGACCTGGACCTTGGGAGGCTCCGACTCAGAACTTCAGAATCTCGATTGGATTGCTGTAATCATCGCGCCAAACGTGTTCATTGCTCTCCACGGGCCGCTCACCTCGCAAGATGATCCAGGTGGATGTCATCACGCGCCGCGATAAATCTGGCTGATTGGTGACTGTTTGGGCATTTCTTCCGAGTGAGGCGGCGATTCGATAAACCACTGGGGCAAGATCGGTGTACTTGCTCGTGGCGTGCACGGCGATGACGCCCCCTGGTGCAAGATGATGAAGATACAGCTCGAATGCTTCCCGTGTCAGCAAGTGCACCGGTATGGCATCGCCCTCGAATGCGTCGACTGCCAGGAGGTCGAAGCGCTGCGCACCCTCGCGCTCAAGCACAACGCGTGCGTCGCCTGGAACAAGTTCGACCGTGCCTCGACAGTTGCCCAGGAAACTGAAATCCGTTTTGGCCAGCTCGGTTACCAAAGGGTTGATCTCATAGAATCGAAACAAGTCGCCGGGCTTTGCGTAGGCGGCGAGCGTTCCCACCCCGAGCCCGATTATGCCGATGCGCCGGAAGGGATGTCGGATGGCTGAGATCTCCCGACCTATGCCAGATTCCGGGGCATAGTAGGTTGTGGCCTCATGGCTCCGCCTCAGTGAAAGGAACTGCGCGCCATGCAGAATCGTGCCGTTGTACAGCGTCCGGATGGCATTTTCACCGCGGCCCTCAATGCGCAGCTCGAGCACGCCGTAAAAATTCCGCAGCCGGCGTACGTTCCCGCTGTCAAGCGATACTGACACCAGTAAAGCCGCCAGTGCCAGCAGACCGGGTCGGAGCAGTCGCCGTGCCGACTGCCCGTAGAGCAGTGCCAGCGCGAGGATAAGACATGCCGCCATCGATATTGGCAGCTCCAGATACGAATTGAATGCAAGTGGCGCAGCCAAGCCGACGAAGACTGATCCAAGCAGGCCACCGAGGGCCACCATGAAATAAAACGACGTGAGATGGTCTGCGGTGGGTTTCCGCCGGGCCAGTTCGCCATGACAGAACAGGCACGAGATCAGCAGGCCAGCGACGAAGAGCACAAGGCCCGGAACGGCCGTCCGGCTCCATGCGTTCTGTTTGGATGCCACGGCGATCACCACTAGGCCCAGTGGGAGAAACCAACGGAACCCGGCTGGTCTGTACCATTGGTCGTTATGGAAGGCAAGCATCAGTGTTAGCAAGTAGGTGCTGAGCGGGATGATCCAGATCAAGGGGACGGGCGCAATTGAATGGCTTATCTGGCTTGCAACGGCGAGCCAGAGTGCGGACGGCACTGCCGCCAGCGCGATCCAGAGTAACCGCTCTGCAGCTGATGACGCCGAGGGTGTGCGTGTGGGCTGGTCGGTCACGAACGGCCTCACACGCCACGCCGCCAACGCCGCCAGGAACGCAAACGCGATGTAGCCTACCGACCACGCTCTGAGCTGAGCAGTTAGCGTGAACCAAGGCTCGATGAGAAATGGATACGCCAGAAGGGCCAACAGCGATGCAGTATTGGAAAGTGCGAAGAGTCTGTACGGAAGAGCTTGCATGGCGCTGGTTGCGATCCATGTCTGCATGAGGGGGCTTGTGGCTGAAAGCGCAAAGTACGGCAGCCCGATCGAACTCACGAGCAGAGCCAGGATGTGGAGAATCGGTGAAATCTCGGCTGACATCGAGTGCTGCGAAAGCGTAACCGGGAGCGTCAGGGCGCCGCAACAGAGCAAGGCCACGTGCCCGATGCGCTGTGCCCAGGCGGGCAAACGCTGGGTCAAGGAATGAGCATAAGCATATCCAAGCAGAAGAACCGCCTGAAAGAAAAACATGCAGGTAGTCCAAACGCCGGCTGAACCCCCAAAGTGGGGCAGAATGGCTTTAGCGATTATTGGTTGGATGAGAAAGAGTAGCAGCGCGCTGAGAAATACGGCTGCAGCGGACAGCGCAAGCCCTGGATTTCGAACGAGCCGTGGTACGGCCTTCGCGGCCGTCTTTTGCGAGGCGAAGCTGAAAGGGATTTTCGGCTCCATTGCCTGGAGTCTACATCGGTTTGGCTTGCTGGGTTTCGCGTTTTGGGCATTCTGCGAAACAATTTCCGGTGTGGTGAGAGTGCATACTCGACCGAGTGGTGAATAGGCCAGTGAGGGATCTGGTTGCGGACAATTTCGGCAGGAGCCCGACGCTCTCCGGAAGAGCCTTAGCGACTCCACGTTACCGATTTCACACAAATGCCGCGCTTACCGGGTGAGCCCGATCATAACAGCCGCGAGTACCGCCGAAAAATGGAACCACACCCGTACGACCGGATGTGTTGCAAATAGTGACGCACTCCGTGGCAATCCGGAAGCTATCTCCAGCTTGCTCGTCTCGGCTACCCACTTAATCCTCGTGGGTCGTACTCGCCGGTCCGACGGGCGAGATCACATTATCGCTGCTTGGCTTTGCTGCGACTTCCGCAACGGCTGCACGAATTTGTAACCAAAAACCTTACGGTCAAAACTTGAACCAAATCGCATGTCGGAGCGTCTATTTAATCTACGCACCAGAGGCGTTCGCCGACCGTGATGCGCCCCGATATCTGATCCGGGATCGGGACTGCGTTTATGGAATTGAAGTGCGCCGCCGACTGGAGTCGCTTGGCATTGGGGAGGTCCTCACGGCGCCTCAAAGCCCGTGGCAGAATGCCTACGTGGGAACGTTTGATCGGATCGATACGACGGGAGTGCTTGAACAACTTCATCGTGCTGAACGCGCGTCATTTAAAGAGGACATTAGCCGCGTACTTTCGCTACTACCACGGATCTCGTCCTCATCTCGCCCTGGAAAAACAATGCCCGATTGAGCGTCAGATCATGAAGCAGGGCGTGATCGTCGAAATCGCCGAACTCGGCGGCCTTCACCATCGTTATGAACGTATCGCAGCGTGAAGTTGAGCCCGGACGGATTATTGGCGAACGACAACCTCCCTCGCGCGACCACTGCCGGCACTCTGATGGTCCGACGGTTCATGATGGTTCACTCGCTGATTTGCTTTGCACCAGCCAAACGTGGATATCCCGCGGGCCATTCCCGATCCCTACAAGCCTGGTATAGAAGAAGTCCGCTCCCAAAGATTCCCCTTCTGCGTTGAATAGCGTATGCGCTTCACTGGCTTGGTGCCCATGGCCAGCCTTTCCGGCCCTGCGCTTGTGGATGACGCATCTCCTAGGCTGCGAGTGCAGTCTGGGCGCCAAAACCATCACTTCAGTGCCGGGTTGTAAAGCGTCAACTTCTGCTTGGGTTAGTAGTTCAGCCACAGAACCCCTTTCTGCTCTGGTGCCATCGGTCAGACGCACTTGTGCGCGTTCACGTGACCGTAATACGCACGGCAAGCGTCGACTTCTCCCGCCCTGGCTAGTCCAATCTGGTCCCCGAAGCCGGGGGGACTCGATGTCTTACTTTTCAGGGCGTCGAGTTGCCAGTCCAGCAGTTCCCTCAAACGCTTTGCGGAATCAATCCACAGCGAAAGCAGTAACTCGCGCTCCGGGCACCTGGCAGCCGGTTCTGTCATCACTTCCCCTTCGCCTCGGGCTGTGACATCGGCGGAGATCTGGGCTTATGTCGTGCGGCCCTGCTTAACAAAATTGTCGATCTTGCTGAGGATCTCGCGCACTTCGTTTTTTACCGAATCAACACCGCCGTAGTGCTCATGCTTCTGCGCGCCGTACAAAATCTCAATCCGGGACGAAAGATTTCCTACCTTCTCGCGCAAGTAGTTCCCTTCAACGGCGCTCCGAATTGTCGCGATCTCCCTATCAGCTTCCTGCTTCGCTGTGAGATTCTTCCCAGATCTAGTGTAGTGCGGCATAAATAGTAACGATTATAGAATACGCGTCGTCTTTACAATAGGAGGACCGAAGACGATGCGTGTGGCGCGACCCGTGGTTCTGAGTTCTGACCAGCAAGAGATCCTGGAATCTCGGGCCCGAGCTCGCAGCGCGCCGGCACGGAGCGTGGAACGAGCGCGGATCGTTTTGTTGGCCGGAGCGGGGCTGCAAGATCAGCAGATCGCGGCGGAGTTGAAGATCACACCGGAGAAGGCCGCGCGCTGGCGGAATCGGTTTCTGGACGGTGGTTTTGCGGCGCTGGACAAAGATGCGCCGCGCCCGGGAAGAACACCAACCATCACACCGGCCCAGGTGCAAGAGGTGATCCGGAGAACCACGCAGGAGAAGCCCGACAACGCGACCCACTGGAGCACGCGCACCATGGCAGAGGCCGCAGGCGTCAGTGAAAAGAGCGTGCGCCGGATCTGGCAGAAACATGGTCTGAAGCCGCACTTGGCGCGGACCTTCAAGGTGAGCCACGATCCCGAGTTCGCCGAGAAACTGGACGCCATCATCGGGCTTTATCTCAACCCGCCAGAACACGCCATCGTCCTCTGCGCCGATGAGAAGAGCCAGATCCAAGCACTGGACCGCACGCAACCTGGCCTGCCGCTGAAGAAGGGACGCTGCGGAACGATGACCCACGACTACAAGCGCAACGGAACGGCAACCCTGTTTGCGGCCATGAGCACGCTCGATGGCACCGTAATCAGCATGTGCGACGACCGGCACCGGCATCAGGAGTGGCTGAAATTCCTGCGCGTGATTGACCAAGTCACCCCTGCAGGCAAGCAAATCCATCTGATCGCGGATAACTATGCCACGCACAAACATCCCAAGGTTGAGAAGTGGCTGGCCCGCCATCCGCGCTTCCACGTGTACTTCACTCCCACCAGCAGTTCATGGCTGAACATGGTGGAGCGTTTCTTCCGTGACCTCACTCAGAATCGGCTGCGGCGAGGCATCTTCCGCGACGTCGAGGAACTGATCATGGCCATTGGCGACTACATTGACCAGCACAACGACCATCCCAAACCGTTTGTCTGGACCGCCAAAGCGTCCGATATTCTGGAAAAGGTCAAGCGCGCCCGCCACGCGCTGCATAATCGTTAATCTGCATGCCGCACTACACTAGATTCACTCAGTATGCGGCGAATGGCTTGGGTCGCGTTAAGGATCGTTTCCGTGTCCATCACTTCGCCTTCGGCTTTCTCCCCGGCGCGCGGCTGCGGCCTTGCCGATGACGCTACCCGTTCTTGGTTAAGCGCCGGCCCTGGTCTGTGCGACCGTGGCCTCTGCGGCATCCTCTGCCGTGGGATACACCCTTTGAGACGGATCAGACTCAATTATCCATTGCCCTTCGGCTACCCTGATGACATAGCCGCCGGACCACACAGCATTCATCGGGTCTGTACTGACCGCGTAGCGATTGCCGACGCCATCTTTGCGCCAAAAGCTGAACTTCATGAGCTAAAGACTATCACTTCTGGCGACCCGGATTGAAGCCTACGGGCGCAGGCGCTGCCCTTCTGCTCGGGCGCCGGCTTTTGCTTCAGCGCCCCACTCATACTCTTTTTGGGGGATTGTGAATCTGGCGCGCGGCGTGCATCATGTCTGTGGCCGGGCAGAGACTGAAAACGCCTCCAGTGGTTCTAGACTCCAGCGGGTTGCCTCGCGGAAGCCAACCGGCTTGCTGCACAGTGTGCACGTTTTCAATATTCATTCTGCAGTGCGGCTAGCGCGTCATCAGCGGTCTCATAGTCGCCGTTCCAATGAGCCTCAATGCCTTTCTTAGTGTGGAATACGCGCCAACTCTCCTCGTAGAGAGATCCCCCAAAATTGGCGATGAACGCCTTTTCCTCCGGGGGCAGTCCGCCGACTCTGTACTGAATGACCGGGCCTTTTGTTCCTATAACAGGTTCGTCAGCGCCTAGACCGTCGTTGACTCCGTAGATGGCATCACCGATCCAACCGGCAGCCCTGGGTTGGCCCTTTTCTCTCGCCGCCACCAATTCGTTGATGGCCTGTTGCGCCTGCTCCGGGTCCAACGGCGTGGTGGGCAGATGGTGGCGGATCAGTCCGCCCAATGTAATGTAGTGGTCCGCTTCGTCGGTAAGAACCTCCTTCAGGATGGCGACGCTGGGTTCGTCGCCCAGTTCTCGTATCTGCTTGCCGTAGTGGGCAATGTCACGGCTCTCTTCAAGCTCCAAACGGCGTAGCGCGAGTTCCTGCCCGCCGATGCGGTTAGCAAGCGAACCGGCCTCGCCGGATTCGGAGCCTTCGTATTCGGGAACCGGCACCCCAAGACCTGTAAGTCGCGCGGCCCATAGATCGGCATGATGCTTCTCGGCTAGGGCCAGGTTGCGTAACGTGCTGCGACGCTGGGGATCGTTCTCCTGCTGCGAAAGCGTGTTATATGTGTGGTAGCCACGCATCTCCGCCTGCCAGTTGCTGGCAAGCGCCTCGATCAGATGTTCGGTGTCCCTGCTCTTCATTTTTCCCTACTTTCTGACCGTCCCCATCATTTTCCAAATCGCCGGTCAATTCTGTCCCGCTTGTCGCGGTTCTCCAGATCCCTTGCCTCTTTTAGCAGCGCCATGATCTCGGCGTCCTCCTTGGGCGATAAGGGCGTATCACGCCGGGCAGCTCGTTCGACCAGTTCCGCTGCCTTTTTCCTGAGGCGCTCGATTTCGTCCGTCATAGCCATTCTGCTACCTCGACGGTTTCAACCTGATGTCTATCTTTCCCAATGCAGGCGGATCGTGCCAACCGAGACTGGCCCGCGGTCCGCGTTATAGGCCGGGTTGCGAACATGCTGAAAATCGGCGGTGATCGTCCACTGCTTCGTAGCTTGCCAGGAGTAGTAAGCTTCGACGATATTCTCGGGCTGGTAGTGATCGAGCCTGCCGTCGCCAATGATGAAGCCCATGCCGCCTTCGGCAAGAAAAACCCGGTGGTCGCCGGATATGTAATTGCGCACGCCGGCGACGCCAACCTGATCGCGCTTCCGCTTCCACAGCTTCCCGTTGATCGAGATCCCACCACTCAGCGAGCGGTCGATCTCGGTGAATGCCCACGACTCAGTCTTGCCGTCATTCCACCCGTAGCGGCCGAAAACGCCGATTGCGGAGGTGATGGACTGCTCCATGTTCACGCCGAATCCGTATTTCAGCGTTCCATTCCGGCGCGTGGGTGCAAGCTCCGGGATTCCGTTCACCCGTGGCGCTTCGCGGTACGTGCCAGCGTCCTCATGGTTGGCGAAGCCGAGTATCCGGACTACCCCCAAACGCCCCCTCGGCGTGTAGCGGCGCTCCCACTCGACGATATCGCCACGGTTCTTGGCGACCCGGTAATCCAACGTCGGCCCGTTTGCGACGGTCGGTTCCAGCACGTCTGCCACACGCAGCGACCATTGCTTCATAGTTAGTTCTTCCATGGTGCCCATGGTGTAGCCGCGCGTGTCGGCGGAGTAGTCCCAGGCACCGTTGTACATCAGAGACCAGTTCATGAACTGCGTGCGCGGATCGTGGCTATAAGCGTTGTTATCGAAGTAGTCGGTGACGGCGAACTTACCGGTTACTGTAGTAAGCCTCTTGACCGGCACGCTCTCCGCGATCTGGTTAGCTCCGTCTTCCACAAGCTCCGTCTCAGGACTCAACGCCCAGACCGTGCGAACAAACGCCCGCGCCACGTATAGCGTTGGCGTTGCGCTGGCAACGCGCGGAATCTCGCCGTTGGTGAAGCCGGCGATCCCCGTTACCATGCCGAAGCCTTTGCCGCCTGCCAGTTCGGGATTCACAACCAGTTCGACATGATGATTGACCCGGAAGCCCAGGAAGATGGTCGCTGTAATCGATGCCCGGCTTTCAGGGTGAGGTGGTAGACTGTTTTCGCCTTCGTAAAGCGAGTAGAAGCTTCCGTGGTGCTGACATCCGCCCCGGAAATCCTTGTGGCTTTGCGGCGAGGCGTTCAATCAACGAAACGGATCGCTTGAATCGGGTTCTGAAGGCTCACGAACTGCGGAATAGTGTCTGCAAACACTCCGTTAAAATGAGGGTTTACTGGACCTAGACTTCCTGTAACTCTTATAGCCTCAAGACCACAATGTTCGGGAGTCGCCACAACCACGCCGAACATCACGTCTTCAACCGACCTTGATATGGCAGGGGTTCCGCCAACCCACTCCCATTCGGCAACGACACGATCATTTTCTCCAGTGGAGTTGTCTAGTCTGGCTATCGGAAAACCTTCGACGGTCCCTATCGCCGGTATCGATAGCCTCCCTTTGTCCGCCGGGCTGCTTAATGGCCTCACCAGAACCGCCTTCGGAGGACTTGTGGGCGCAGAAATATTTGCCGTTGTCACGAACATTTGAGTTCCGCCGTTATTCGGCAGGCGGAACGTTGCCCGCAACCTAGTACCGCAGTTGGCACCATTTCCTTCTTCTACCTCCGTTTTGAAGAAGTACTGTGTCAACTCATTAAATACTAGGTACATCGTCATGCTCGCACCCTCGACGCCGCCATTCGTTAACAACTTCGCATTAAGCGCCACACTTCGTGAGACAGTCACAGGAAGCGGGCTACAATGGGAACCCCAAGCCTGGAAAGACGCATCAAACCTCACATCCGCCACGACAACCGCTGGGCCAATGGGGTCAACATTGGTGGACTCCTCTGTGGCACTTTGTTGTATGGAAAGCCAAGCCCAGATCGGAGTTGTCTGGTTGACATAAAGAGCCACCATTGACACCATTGCCCGCACATTCTTTATGCGTAGGTTCAGTTCAGAAGAATCGAGCGTGACGCGCCGAAAGACAAGCCCATTGGGTTCGATAAGCTCTCCCGGCAGTCTGATCGGACTTCCATCAATCGACAGGTGTGCATCCGTCAGGCCGCCGTTTACCTGCTGATTCGTAACGCGAACAGCCAAGAACAGACGAATATCATAGGTACCAGAAGGATAGCCTACAATGGCTAGCTGTATTTCCCCCACGCTATCGTTCACGCTTGTGGCACGTACTATTGCCGGTACAGCCGTCACGGAGATTTGAGGTAACCGTGGCGCTGGGTTGGCGTTCATTACGGATGCAAACAAATCCTTGAGGGCTTCATATCTGAATTCTGATGATGAAGCGTAGTCACGGTAGAGTACATGCGGAGCAATCTGCTCTTTGAACGCCAAAACCTTGCCCCACTGATGTGCCTCGTCTGATGACTGCGGGCTGTAAGGTTCCTGCTTGAAATAAAGCATGATCCAAGGCTTCCCGCTTGTCATCCTCGCACCCTTAGCAAGTTGGATTTCATGCTCAGTGCCTGACTTTCCGCTTGTGCCTGCTGTTCCGAAACGCTTCCAGAAGACTCCCACTAGTATGTCGGCTTCTTCGGGCTTCAAGATGCTATCGATCCATGCCTGAGTACCTTCGGGATCGAATGCCGGATAGACATCTGTTTTCCAATTAGCAATTTCCAGCATGACGTTCCTGCCTGCCTCGTGGAGAAGTCGATTTACATCTTGGATAACTTGCCGCAACGCCAACACCTCGGCTTCGACATCACTGGGGGATACAACCACCACTTGCAGCACTTGTTTAGTAGACGCCATTTGCCATAAGAATCTATCATGCCGCCCAGCGGCCAGCAAGCAGAAACGTTGCCCCAATCTGTACCCCCTGTCAGAGTGTGTTTTTTATATAACTTACCTCTGGTACACTTCGGGAAAAGAGAGTCATGGTAGCCGAGCAGCAGTCAGTAGCTCTTGGGCGCGCTGGGTAAGCTTCCAGGTCGGGTTGTTCTCGACCAGCCCCAACTCTTGCAACTCCTCCAATTGCCTATCCCGGACGCTTCGGGAAATGGGGAGGTGGTCAACGTCGGCACCACGAATGAGGGCCAGCAGAAGTTGGCGGCGGGTATCGGAGATGCAATCTGTGGCCACACGGAAGGTGTCCCGCAGATCGGCCTCGGCAACTTCGGCGCGGCGATTCAACGCAGCGATGCCTTTGGCGATGGCGGCAAGACCCTGCGACAGGCGGGTGTTGGCTTCGGGTTCAGGGGCGTATTCAATCTCGCGGTTCCCGTAGTTGTTGCGGAAGACGTGGGTCCTGGCAAGGGCCACAACCTCAGCGAGGCTTGCAATCCGTGTACGCATGGCGTTGGGGAGGGTGACTTCAGCGTCGGTGGAGCCATCAAAGATCCCCTTCACCGCCGTGCGGAGTTCTCCTCGGATCTTCTCGCCCCGTCCCTGTTGATCGATGGCCCACTCGCCCGCCTGCTCATCGGTGCGATGCCAGCGGAGTTGCATGAAGCGCTCACCGAGGGTGGAGAAGATGGCGTAGTAGCGGTCCAGCACGGGGGTGACTGCCGCCACGATGCTCACGCGGCCATTCCAAATCTTCGTCACGCCGGTGCCGAAGTCACGCCGAAATTGGCCGTCGTGGATCTCGCGAAGCTGGCTGAGAATGACGCTCCGCTTGTCCCGCCGCATGGCAAGGACGGTGGTGAAGTCTTTGACGAGCAGGATCGCATTGCCGGTGGTGGTGTAGGTGTTGCCATCCTGCGTTGTTGGACCAAGCTTCTCCAGCAGGCCGGGGTCTTTGTGGCCGTGGAATCCGCTGAGGAAGGTGTTCTCGGTGACATCGCCAATTGCCTGCACCTCCGGTAACCCGCAAGCGCCCATGATGGTCATAGTTGTCTTGCCAGCGCCGGGGGGTGCCACGACGAACAGCCACGCCGGGGTGCCGATCCCCAGGTAGTGAGCTTTGATGGTCCCCATTGCGATGCGAATGGCTTGGAGATCGGGTTTGTAGAACCAGCGCTCCAGGACCTTGCGCAGCGGGTTGAATGGGTCTTCGGGCAGTCTAGCCGCCGGAACGACTTGACGAGGAGCGTCTTCTATATGTCCGCGCATAATTAAAGGGACATAACGGTCAACAAAAAGAAGTCAGATAAGATCGGATCAGTTGGGGGTGCGACTGCATCTCCCCAAAGACGCGTGTCAGCGTAGCGAGTAATGCGTCCAGGCCGCCGAAGAAACGGTTGTGCGTCCCAGTCCTCCGGGTGTGCTGCCACAGGCGCTCGGTAGGGTTCAGTTCCGGCGAATAGGGCGGCAACTGATGCACTTCCAGCCAATGTCGGTTGGACTTGAACCATGCCCAGACCTCGACGTCCTTGTGGTAGGAGGCGTTGTCCTGAATCAGGACCGCTCCCTGGCGGCGGTATCGCCGAGCCAGTTGTTCGAGAAAGCCGAGGTACGTGGTGGCATTGAAGACTGTGTCCTGGCGATAATCGAACCGCGTGCGCCAAAGTTCGATGGCGCCGAGGATCTTCACGTTCTTGCGTTCTCCCGTCACGGGAACTTCCGGTGGGCAACCCACGCGGCTCCAGGTGGCGTGGAGTGTCGAATCTTGCCGGAAGCTGGCTTCGTCGGTGAAGATCAGCGCCCAGTGTCGCGATTGGGCTTTTTTTTAAGGGCGGGATAGGTACGGCGGTGCCATCGGTCCTGCGCCGCGGCATCGGCGCGCGCCAGCACGCGGCGGGGTCGCTGCACCGAAAACCCCCAGCCGTGCAGCAGTTTGCGCACATGGCCCGGATGATACTGAACCCGGAACTCCTCCTCGATCACCCAGGCAATCATGGGGGACGTCCAGATGCCGCTGTCCAGACCGTAAGCTACAGGACCACTGTCGAGAATGTCTCCTAACTGTTGCTGTTGCTTCTCGGTCAGCTCCGATGGCCGACCGGAGCGATACCCTTCCAGCAGACCATCGATTCCCTCGGTCTGATAACGCTTGAGCCACTCAGACACCTTGGATCGTGGCGCCTGCAGGATCTCCGCCAGTTCGCCACTGGTATGCCCTTCCGAATTCATCACCACCGCGCGCAATCGCTTCGCCACGCGGTAGGCCCCATCTCTTTCCGCTTCCTTGCTCAAGCGGGTCAATCGCTGATGAGTGCTGGGATGTAACCGCAACAAGCGTGGCACCATAGGCCCTCCGATCCCAGTATGCCACAGATGTCCCGTTAATTATGCGCGGATGTATAGCGCCACCATCATCGTGCGGCACCTGCGGGCTGCACGCGGTTGGCTTCCAAGTATGAATCCAGATCTGGCTCGCTATACCTGACCAACCTCCCCACCCGGCAATAGGCTGGTCCCTTGCCGAGTAACCTCCATTTCCGAAGTGCCGCCACCGAGCAACACAGATACCGCGATGCTTCTTTTTCGTCTATTAGTGCCATTTCGCCCCTCCGTCACCGGCCTGCAATCGACCTTAGCTTCTCTTATTTTAGAAGAGAGGCACGGAAAGCGTAAGATCCAATGAATTGTGCAGCCAATTATTGGATGGGACAATAATTACTGGCGGAAAAGATTGTCCCGTGTCGCGCGCTGCTGGCGAGCGATTTTGTTGGTGATGTTGTTGTAGGCGGCTGCGACCGTGGCCTTCTTGGTCCCGAGCTTCTTGGCAATCTGGCCAGTGGTCTTACCCGCCCGCTTCATGCGAAGCACTTCCTGTTCGATGTATACGCCGTCCTTGGGCCGTGGTCCACGCTTGGTGCGCTTGTCTGGGTTGCGAACACGCTCAATCCACGCGGCAAGGTTTTCTAGTGTGCCCTTGTGGTTTGTGATGAGGAGTTGTCGCAAGGCTGCTGTGGCCACGCGGTCGGCGAGAATCTCGTCCAGGCGACCGGCCCAAAGGAGCATCCCGATGTAAGAGGGGTGTTGCGCCTCAGCGATAGCTTCAGCTTCGGAATGGCCATATTCGATCCATCCATCGACGATCCAGCGGTCACCCTGGTAGTTCTTGAATGTTTCTAGGTCGTTCTGGGCCTGCTCCGGCGGGTCTTGGATCTCACGGTCGTAGCAATTCCAGCAGATGCCCTTCCTGGCCAGCCGGTGGCCACAGTCAAAGCAGTAGGGGCGACCTGACCTCGGGTCGGTAATGGGGTCTGGCATAACGGTATTCTATGACGTTCCGGCTAAGGGATTGGTCGTCCAAGGCTGGCAAAACGGTTCCTGCGGCGTCTATTGCGCGGGAATCGGACTTCTACGCGACGATCTTGACTCAGAGAAGAAAGGCCCGGACAGCGGAGGAAACCGGGCCTCAGGAGGGAGATGCTAAGAGGATTTCCAATTTACCTGGTGGGCCGCCCGAGAGCAAGCAATCTTTTGGCCCGCAGTAGCAGCATCTTTCGATACCATTGCTCAGCCGAAGAGCCTTAGACTGATAAGCAGAGCCACCATGAACCTCCGAGAGCGTTGACTTCGGGTGCTCCCTCGCCATACTGGACCTATGTTTCGCAAGCGCCGCGAGGAGGATGAAATCCTCCGATGTTCATTTTGCAGCAAAACCCACGACCAGGTAGAAACGCTCATCTCAAACCCATCGGACCATTCCAGCCGAGTGTATATTTGCAATGAGTGCGTCGCCTTGTGCAACGCCGTCTTGGAAGAGCACCAGAAGGCGAAGTCGGCCAGCGCAGGGTGGTAGGCCGCAAACTGGCGTCTGCCCCGACCCTGGTGTCGCTTGCAGCCCGGCCTCCCGAAGATCCATACTCCCAGCATGAGCCTCAAAAGTGCAGCGTTGCTGGCGCTGGCAGGAACGGGCCTGCTGACGTTTGTCTTGCTCGCGGGTTTGATTGGGAATGGCTGGGGTCTGATCGATGGCGTCGTTCCGGCGGTCAGCTTCCTGGCATCCCTCATTCACGCAGTGGCAGGCACGAGCGTGGTGGTGTTCTTCTACGCCTTCCACAAGGCGCAGCGGTGATTTCGCCAATTCCCGCTTAGCGCTGCTGATCGTCGCCGGTTCGCCTGGTGATACAATCTGGACGGTCAAGGCGAAGTCGAAAACTAGTTTGACAAGGACGGTACGCATGGCAGGCAAGAATAACGATCTACTGGCGATGGCGCTGGTTGGGTATGAAGCGGAGAAGGTGAAGATCAACGCGGCGATGGCCGAGATTCGGGCGAGGCTGGGGGAGGGTTCCGCACAGCCAGCGCCCAAGCGACACACCATGAGCGCCGCTGCACGCAGGCGGATTGGTGCGGCACAGAGGAAGCGTTGGGCGGCGGTGAAGAAGAGTCAAGCACAAGCGTCGAAGGCTGCCGTCCCAAAGAAGCGGAAGCTGAGTGCTGCTGGGCGGAAGGCGATCATTGAGGCTAGCCGCAAATGGTGGGCAGCTCAGCGGAAGGCCACTGGGAAAAAGGCCAAGCCTGTGGCGAAGGCTGCGACGAAGGCAGCAGCGGAGAAGGCTACGGCAACCGCGTAGTCATCTGGTCGTCCCCATTAAATCGTCTGTCGCTGCTGGCCAAGTGCCAACGTTACCGAAGCAGATTATTTTCGTCCTTCCAATGATGCAATCTTCGCTTGTAAGAAATTCCGGAAATCCTGAAGGGCAGCAAGCAGGTCCACCATCAGCGTTTGCGGAGGCATCTGAAATACCTCCACATATTCATCGAAGCCCATTTCTCCAAACGCACGACCTGCAACTGCTACGAAAGACCCAAATCTTGCGCTGAGGCAACACAGGCTGACCTGCGTGTGTGTCCACGTTGCAGCGGGGTTGAAGACCGGCCACGAGGCCGGATGCAGCGGAAGGTTAGTGTTGGCCGGATCGGTAGCACTCAGCCGACGATAGCTCCTCAACAAGTATTCGCATTCTTCCGAAATGAGTGCCAATGCTAGCTTGGATGCTCGCTTGGAGCCGCCACGGTTGACGTTGAGATATACGGATACAACGAGTCCAATGAGAACTATGGAAAACAGGCTGACAATTCCGGCTTGTTCCCATCTCGCAAGTCCGTGGCTGAACGCAACGAATAGCGCAAGCATGACACTTCCGGCCGCGCCCAAGAGGACGATGATGGCCGAAGACGCAAGGTTGGCCAGGATGTTGTCCCAGAACTGCTGAAGCCTGCTCGCCATTCCTCTATGGTACACACCCGTTTCACTTTGGCTGGGATTGGCGTATCAACCGTGGCACCTCACTGGCACCCTGTTGTGCTACCAGCATATCTCAGCCAACTGTGATATGGGACCGCTAAGTCGCTGATAGTACGAATGCCATCGTTCGCTCGAAGCGCAAAGCGTCGCGTTTCGGTGCCACTAAGAGCAAGAAGTGGGCAGAGTTCGGTATAATACAGGAACAAAGTCAGTTTCGTAGACTTGTTACGAATTGCTTTTCCCGCCCTTGGGAACGCGATAGTTCCCAAATACTTTCCACAGGAGTCCCTATGTCAGAACCACTTACGCTTGGCATCCGCGAAGCCGCGAAATTGCTGAGCATATCCCACTGGAGTGTCCGCCGCTGGATCAGGCTGGGCAAGCTGCCCGCTGTTCGCCTTGGGCGGCGAGTTGTCATCGAACCTGCGAGTTTGCATCGCTTAGTTGAACAAGGCCGGATCTCTGAAGATCACTCGTTTTGCGACGCGCCGAAACTCGGGGCATATGGCGGAAGTGATTCGGCGCGGTTTCGAAGAGGGTTACCAGACGCAGTGGGCGGAAGAAGACCGAGCCTTTGAGCACTGGCCTCCGGGTGGTCGCGTCCGGCTATTTGGATCGGAGCGGCCTTTCGACGATTCGCTACGCTCCAAGCCGTTTCTCGCCTATCAGTTCGGACTTCTCACGCGCGGTGCGCTTCGATGGTACGTCGAGGGAGAGACTGAGTATTACGCTGTCCTATACACCCTGCCGAAGCCCTCCAAACCTGGGGTTGAACTGGTCAATCTGTGGGGTCAAATCGCGAAAGAAAGAGGTAGCGCGGCGCGGAAACTCGACGATGCTCTAAGAGACGACTTGGCGCAGAGGCGATTCAGCGTGATCTCGTTCGACCGGGACGTGAAAGCAAATGAACGTGCTATTCGACGGCAGATTGAGCAGGACCATATCGTCGGATTGATCGACGCCAACGATCCAGATTTCGAATTCGCCAACTTCGCGCTGGATGAATTAGTGGAGATCGCGGCGTTGATGGACGAACGCCTGGGCTTTGACGGCGGGAAAGTACGAAAGGCAGATTGGAAAGGGGTCAACAACGGCAAAGTGTTCGCGGAGCGCTATAGGAGAGCTTCGGAAAGACGGCGTCCACTAAAGGGCAAAGACTGGGGCGAAGCGCTGGCCGCATATGCGCTCGCACATCCCTCCCACCCGCGAACTGGTGGGCCGCGCGCGTTCTTGCGCGCGATGCAGGCGGCAATCTGGGCATGGAATTCGAATTACGACTTTCAGAAAGAGAATTTCACATTCGATCCAAAGACATTCGAGGTACTACACCGTTGACGAAGTTGCGAGTCATTCCACTGCTCGCAGAGTCGGCGCCGTCGAGACTTGACCAACGGTGCCGGGTAATGCAGCACCTCAAATGGAGCCTTGGCCTAAACGGCCACTTCTTCTGGACGCGGCGAAGGTCTGCTGGTGTGGATCGCTTTCAGGCTATCGGGAAACCGAAGGTTCCCTCGCCCAAAGGCCTGCTTCCACCCGGCGACAGGCCGCCAACCGGAACAATGTGGATACCTCGCGGAAATAGGAGTTACGGGACCATCTTACCCAGCTCACGACTACTGTGTGAGCTGCGCCCAAACCTCGGGCAGCACCTGCGTTCCTTCTGCCTTCACCGCGTCCAGTGCCTTCGGATCCAGCCCCAGCGCCTTCACGATCGTCGGCGCTACCTGCGCGGTTCGCGTTGAGGCCGAGACCGTCTGTGCCGTAAAACTTGGATTAGCTACCAGCAGCATGACATTGGTATCGTCATGCCCGAACCCGCCGTGATCTCCGATCATCGTGGTACTCCCCGAGTAGGTCATGCCTATGTTCGGCGTCACAATGATGTCCGGGGAGCGCGAATCCAGTCCCGGACCGACGCCGCCCACGTTGTAGTTCAGCGCCAGTGTCGGCCCGTAGTAGATCTCCCCTAACCCGATTGCTGTAGCATTAGATTCGAGCAGTTGGACAGCCGAAGCCACGCTCGCACCCGCGTTCAACCAGAGCACTGACACATCGTCTTCCGTTGCGCCGATACCTGTTGCATTCAGCGGCGACTCCGAGTAGGGGATGGCGGTGCCCAGCAGCGTTGCCGGCGTGTTGGCGCCGTTTGCCACGTACACAGCCGGATCGATCGGCGACTCCCCGTGCTTCGCCGTGATGATGAGCAGCGTGTTGTTGTAAAGGCCAGCAGCCTTCAATGCATTGACGATCTGTCCGATTGAGCTGTCCACAAACTCGATCTGATTCAGCAACGGCGTGCTGGGCACGGCCGCGGCGTTCAGGTAACCGCCCGGGCCCACAGTCGGCTCATTCACACTTTGGCCAATGTACACTGCCTGGAAGTTCATGCCGAAGAGCACTGGTATCTGCGCCGGCTCACCCGTGTGCGTCTGGCCCGCAATCTCGCGTAGCAGCGCGGTCACTTTCAGCGCGTCGTAGCACTGAATATTCAGGAAGCTGTTGGTCCACGATGACAAATTGGCGACCGGGTCGCGGATCGGGGCGCACGAAGCGCCTCCCGCGGTCGTTATGCCCGGCAACCCAATCACATTCGAATCCACTTCTGGCGAATAATAGTCATCCAGGCCTGTACCGCCCGGCCCGGCCACAAACGAATATGATGCGTGCTTATCAATCCAGGCTGTGTATGCACCCGCCGCATGGATCACGCTAAATATGGTGTTCGTCCGGACGAAGTTCCACGGATACACAGGCGCGCAACCCGCGGCCGGGTCCCGTACCAGCTTGTTCGGATCAATCGAAGCGATGCCACCATCGGCCGGCCCGGCACCTGGCGCGCCTCCGTTCAGCTTGGTATCGTCCAGAGCGATGCCTTGGTCGTAGTCGGTCGTTGTTCCTGTTGGTGCCGCATTGGGCGTGCACGTCCCCCCAGCCAAGCCAGTGCCCGTCGTCGTTGCCGGCGGATCGAGCGCACGGTCATAGGCGACGTCGTAGTAGAGGCCGGTCGTCTTCGGCGACCCGCCAGTAACTAAAGCCGCGAGTCCGGGAAAAGAGTCTGACGGCATTGACGATGCGGTAGCCACATAGTTGATCGCGGTCTGACTGAGGGCTGCCATATTCGGGCAGTAGGGATTCCCGCCGTTGACACCCGTAATCCCATGCACACAGTTGTAGAAGTCCACCGCATGCATGCCGTCAATGCTAAGCAGCAGTACGTGCTTGATATTCCCTGAGCCCACGGTGCTTGTACTAGCCGCCATTCCTTGCTTCGATGCCGCCAGCGTTACTGTCGCAGCAATTGCAGTTAATACTAGCTTTTTCGCCTTCATTATGAAAACCTCAGCGAGAATACTAGCTCAACAAGACACGGGCGTGCGTTACATTTGTGTGAAATCTCGGTTAATCGACCCTAATCCCCACCCTGGCCGGCTCAGACTCCAGGCCTCAACGAAGCCCAGTAGTATCGTTCCGTACGTCGCCCTTTTCGTTCACGGACATTTTGTCCCAAACGTAAAATTCCCTTAACGGAACGCGGGCATACTGTTCCCCCAGAGGCCCGACGTAACTGGTCTTCGGCCTTCGAATCCTATTTGAAAAAGGGGAAAGAATGAATAAGAACGTGAAGCGGTGCTCGTTCACGGCCGCGTTCGTGCTGGGCACGATGCTGGCGCCGAGTCTGTCCGCCCAGGGCTTTTTCGGCAATCAAAATGTCCGCCATGTGCTGTTGATCAGCATTGACGGGATGCATGCTTTGGATTTCATCAATTGCGCGAATGGAATTAGCGGGGCGAACGGAGGTGCTCCTTACTGCCCTAACCTTGCCGGACTCACCCCGACGGGCGTCAACTATCTCGACGCTTCCACGTCCAAGCCGTCGGATTCGTTTCCCGGTTTAATGGCTCTGATGACTGGCGGGTCTCCGCGAAGCGTGGGAGCGTTTTACGACGTGGCTTACGATCGGTCGCTTGATCCGCCGGCGGCTACCACAGGGGATGGTGTAGCGGGCAGTCCTGGCGCGTGTGTCCCGAACACACCGCCGACAGGCACAACCACAGAGTTCGATGAAGGAATTGACATTGACCAGACGCAACTCAACGGCGGCGCACCCACCGGAGTAGACGGCGGAATCAAATCAATCGACCCCGCCAGGCTCGAACGCAATCCGAGTCAGGGTTGCGCGCCGGTTTACCCTTGGAATTTTGTGCGAACCAATACGATTTTCGGCGTGGCGCATGCCGCGGGCGGATACACCGCCTGGTCCGACAAGCATCCCTCGTACTCGGCCGTTTCCGGTCCCGGTAATGGCACCAACGTAGATGACTATTATTCACCCGAGATCAACTCGATTCCGGTTGCTCTGCCAGGCGTGAGCGCAGGTAGCACGAGCTGCAGTCCGCTGCCCGATCAGACCCATGTGTCTGCTTCCGACACATGGACCAACAGCTTCCAGAACATTCAATGCTACGACACGCTGAAGGTCAACGCGATCCTGAACGAAATCAACGGGAGGACGCATAACGGCACAGGCCGTGCTCCCGTGCCGATGATATTCGGGATGAATTTCCAGGCGGTGAGTGTCGGACAGAAACTGATCGAGAAGTCGCTGAGCCTGACGGGTGGTTATCTGGATGCGCAAGGCACTCCGACGCCATCCCTACTCAGTGAGATCGAGTTCGTGGACGCTTCGATCGGCCAGATGATTTCCGCATTGAAAAGCACCGGTGCTTATAATTCGACGCTGATCGTTATTACCGCCAAGCACGGCCAGAGCCCCGTAGACTCCTCCCGCTACTCGGGTATCACGGCAAGTGGACCGGTGACCACGTCGCCAGCCACAATTTTGGCCGGTGCCGGTTGCCTGCCCGAATCTGAATCGCCGTTGAACCCGACCGGCATCGGGCCGACCGAGGACGACGTCTCTTTGGTCTGGCTGAACAGTAGCTGCACCACGGCAAGCGCAGTAGGTATGCTCGAAGCGCAATCGCCGGCCACGGGTAATGTTGCAGGCATCGGCCAGATCTTCTGGGGACTGGGGATGACGCAGCTTTACAATGCACCGGGGCTGCCGCCGAATGGAGATCCGCGCACGCCGGACATTCTGGTGACTCCGAATATCGGCGTTACATACTCCGGCAGCACCAAGAAACTAGCCGAGCATGGAGGTTTTGCGCATGACGACACCAACGTGATGATGTTGTTGTCGTATCCGGGCCTTAGAGCCACGACGGTGACCAGCCCGGTGGAAACCATGCAGGTGGCTCCGACCATTCTCCAGGCCTTGGGGCTCAACCCGAATGCCTTGGAGCCCGTGCAGCAGGAAGGCACGCAGGTGCTTCCAAACTCATTTCCAGTCCAACAATTCTAGACTTCTGCCGCTTTTGGACGCGGCTTATCTACGAACAAAGAGAGCGCGGTCGTAATGCCGCGCTCTCCTGATTTTTTAAGTGCTTGATGTGCTGGTTCCAACTGTACTGTGCTAGGACGGCGAGCGCTGTGGGAAGAGGCTGAGCATTTCCCGGATAAGGATCGCGCTCCGACCACAGGACAACCCTTAGCGGGCTTGCTGGACACGACTACTTCCTGCGTGGCGCCGAAGGGGGCGAGTCGCGCCGCGTAGAATGTTGCATACGGACATTGGTTCCTCAAGAGCCCAGGGAACAAAACTCTTAGCCTACCACGCACAACCCCGCTTCAACAGGTGACGGCGCGAAACTTGGGGGATGAATCCCAAGATGTCCGGATGTGGGAAGCTTGACCGGTTCAGACTGAGAAACGCGCCTGCGTCCGGAAATCCACTTGGTCGTAACGTCAAACCGGACTTCTAACTAACTACGTCTGCTGAGCGGCGTATGGCGGATGCGCCCGAGTCACAGACTCGATGCAGGCAGTACGACGCGTTCGCCGTTCTTGCCGACATGGCGCGAGCGAACAGATCGGGCGATCCCATAGCGCGGCATTGACCAATTGCGCCCGCGAGGCATCGTCATTCTTGGGCCTGCCGCGTCTGGCGACTAGAATCAAAAGAATGGATCAGAGTGCCTTGCCCAGTGGAATCATGCTGCTCTGTTTGCTCGCCTGTGGTGCTGCTGCCGGTCAACCGCTCATGCGCGTCGTCGATCTCGATATCGGCGCCACTGAGAAGGTGGCACTCGCGGACAGCAAGATGGCCATCGTGAGGCTGCTCTCTACCAGTGACACCCGCGACCATGTGCGTGGTGCCGTCCGCGCGGCCATGGTGCAGTTGGAGATCAACGGGACGCATGCAGAGCTCACCTGCGGGAATTACCGGCTGCCGGTGATGGCCGGCGGCGTGCGAGTCGATTGCGCCGTCACTAAGGGCTATTACAGCAATTCCGACGCGGATCACTGGCGGCTGGTCAAAGACGCGCGCTTGCGCTTGTGGCCCGAAGGGTCGCCTCTCGTGGCAGCCGGATCGATGATCTACCCGGTCCGCCAGCGCTGGTTCGCGGCGCAGACCCAGATGGCCAATGAGCCTACCTATGTGGACGGCGGCGAGGAGTTCTCCGTGCGGCGCATCTACTACCACTCGGGTCTCGACATCGGCGGAGCCGAAGGCTTGACCGAGGTGGTCTCGGCCACAGACGGGATCGTGGTAGGGGTTGGCACGGACGTTCCCGAGGAGTACAGAGCGGCCACTTTCGGGCCGCGGTACGATGCCGTGTACGTGCTCGACAGCCGCGGCTGGTATCACTGCTACCTGCACCTCAACTCCATAGATCCGGCACTGAAGGCCGGTGAGCGGATCAAAATGGGGCAGCGCATCGGTCTCCTGGGTAAGGAAGGGGACAGCGGCGGGTGGTCCCATCTGCATTACGAGATCCGCGGCAACGAACCATCGGGGCAGACCGGCAACGTGGAAGGCTACGCATTCCTGTGGGAGGCCTACGGCCGGGAGTACCGGCCGAACATCATTGCCGTGGCCCGTCCGCATCAGGTGGCGCTGGTGGGGGAGAAGGTGGCGCTCGACGGTTCGCGGTCATGGAGTGCCAGCGGCAAAATCGACCGCTACGAATGGACTTTTACGGATGGCAGCACGGCCTCGGGAGCGCGCGTCGAGCACGCCTACGCGAAGGCTGGCACCTACAGCGAAATCCTGAAAGTCACCGATCCCGGCGGCCACATCGCCTACGATTTCGCGACCGTCGATGTGCTCGATCCGGCGCACCGCGATCAGCGCCCGCCCACCATCCACGCGGCTTTCTGGCCGACGATGGACCTCCGTGCGGGCCAGGCGGTTACTTTCAAAGTGCGGACCTTCGGTACCACGGATGGCCAGGAGTCATGGGATTTTGGTGACGGAACCGCGGCTGCGGCGACGAAATCAGACGGTAACGTCAAGCCCCTAGCGAAAGACGGCTATGCCGCCATTACGCACGCCTTCAGAAAATCCGGGGACTGCCTAGTGCGCGTGGAGCGTACCAACGGACGGGGTGAAAGCGCCGTCGGGCGGCTCTGGGTCCACGTCGGGCGATAGCGGTAGCCCCGGGGAATCGCGCCGCCACCGCCGCCATGCTCAGCACCCGGAGCACATCCCGCCGTTCTGGATCTTGCGTCGGGTGTACCAATCCTTACACTGAACCGCTGCTTTTAACCATTCCATCCGAAGATACGTTGTTATTTCAACGGGTAAGATGTACTATAAAAATGGGTTGAGTGTCTTTACTCCCTTCTCTGGTTGACTGAACTAAGTCAGGCTCCCGTGAACCCCCTCATTAGCCATCTGACGATGTGGATGTGTGCGTAGAACCGCACGAGTCCCACACGGCACGAGGCCGGGCCGGTTGCACCACGGCCCGTGGATGGGCAATTGCGTGGTGGTCCTGTTTCATGTTGCCCCCCTTTTCGCTCGGGGCTTCCTAGTTCTGAATAGGAGGGGCCTTGGCGGAAAAGCCAATCGCAAACCGGACCGTTGTGGCGGTCTTTCCAGTCGGCGAAGACCGAACTTCACTCATCAACATATTCGGTCGCTCGGAGTGGAATTTGCGGTTCACCTGCACTTTTGAGGAGACACAGACCGCGTTGCGTGCGTGTCCCATCGCGGTGATCCTCAGCGAGGGCCGATTGTCTGATGGCCACTGCTGGAAGGATATTCTTCACGAGCTGCACGGCATGTCAAATCCGCCAGCACTGATTGTGGCCGATCGCCTGGCCGATGAAGCGTTGTGGGTAGAAGTGTTGAACCTCGGCGGCTTTGACCTATTGACGAAACCTTTCAACGCCAAAGAAGTGCTTCACGCAGTGACTACCGCCTGCAAGTTCGGCGAGGACCAACGGGAGCGGGCGGCGGCCCGCAAGCTACCGAAGTCCGCGGGATGTGAAAGTGTGTCCGGAACAAGGGAGCTTGCCGCATCTAACGGGCCAGTAGGGTGAGATTCAGAGGATTTAGCAACGGAGACTAAAATGACAAAGCATGATGAAGGTGCTAAAAGGCATCCCGGAGTTACCAGCACGGGCGCTGCGGCGGCTGCGATGGCAATCGACCCTGCCGCGGTGGAAGCAACTTCAGTGTCTGTGATTGGGCACGACGAAATCGCGCTGCTTGCGTACTCGTATTGGGAAGCCCGCGGGTGTCCGGACGGCTCACCGGAAGAAGACTGGTTCCGGGCTGAAGCCGAACTGGGAAAACAAGCCGCGGCATAGGGAATTCGCGGAGACAGCTCGCCGAGCACCCGCGCGTAGTGTAGGCCGATCGCGGTCCACTTGGGCGTTATTTTACCCACTCGGAAACATCCACATGGTCGTGTTGTCGCATCGCTCAGACTTGACCAAACGGGGTCAAGTCACCCTTGAAGGACCGCCTTGATCGCGTACCAGCCATCCCAGCTCACTCGCGCGCAAGAACCTTACCCCCGTTAGCTGCTACCATCAGACCATGCCCAAACGCATCCCGCCAGCCGTGCTCGAATACCTGCGCCAGATGGGGAAGGCCTACGGCAGCCAGGGCGGGAAGCAGGCTGCGAAGAACATGACGGCGGAGGAGCGATCGGCCCGCGCGAAGAAGGCAGCCCTGGCGGCAGCGAGGAAACGGACGGCGAAGCGTCTGGCTCGGGAAGCAGCAATCAAACGAGGGAAGAAGGCCGCGAAGCGGAGGTGATGCGGGCAGTGGAGAGTTGTCCGGAGGTGGTGCCCTCGGATTAATCGGTCCGAATATACATTGCTATTGCACCGGCTCTGATGTATCGTAATGAGGAGCGAGCATTTTACTCTCTCCTCTGGTTGCCTGAACTAAGTCAGACTCCCTGGACGCCTTTCCTTAGCCAACTGACGATGTGGATTTGCGCGTAGAAACCGCACGAATCCCATGCGCCACGAGGCTGGCCGGATGTACCACGGTCGAGGACGGGCAACTCTGATGGCCGCCCTGTTTCATGCTGCCCCCGTTCGTTCGGGGTTTCCTAGTTCTGATGGGAGGGACCTTGGCGGAGAAGTCGATCACAAACCGAACCATTCTAGCGGTCTTTCCAGCAGGGGAAGACCAGACCTCGCTCATCAACATATTCAGTCGCTCGAATTGGAGGTTGCAGTTCACGTGCACTCTTCGGGAGACACAGACCGCGTTGGGCGTATCCCCCGGAGTGGTCATCAGCGAGGTCCGATTGTCGGACGGCCACTCGTGGAGTGACCTTCTCTACGAAATGCAGAAGATGGAATATCCGCCGCCGCTGATCGTGGCTGATCGCCTTGCCGACGAACACGTCTGGGCGGAGGTGCTGAATCTCGGCGGTTATGATCTCCTGGCGAAACCCTTCGATGCGAAAGAAGTCCTTCACGCGGTGAGCACGGCCTGCCGCCGCACCGAGGACGAACGGGAGATGGCCAGGCTCCGGAAGCCAGCGACGTTTGCAATACCTGGCGCCATGCCCGGAATCAACGTGCGCACTGCTTTGGCCGGTAACGCGGTCGGCTACACGTAGAAGTGCTCGGCAACAATCCGAACTCCCCCACTTCCGTCACCGGCCGACGCGCCCAATGGCCAAATCGCGCGCCCTGCCCAGACAAGCGCGCGGCGCGGAACTGCGATATCATCTCCGTGGACCCTGGATCGGCCTCGGTCCACGTCCGCTCTGCCAAAAGGATTGCAACAGGTGGCAAGCAACAGTCCGGGGACCGCGACGACTCATTGTCTGGACGAGCACAGGAAGCTCACCGGTGCGGGATGGTCTTACCGCACAAATGATCGTGGGTGGGTCATCTATCGCGACCCGCAAACTGGCCGCTGGCACACGCTGAACGAGGCGCTGTGCATTATGAGATCCGCGATGAGCGTCGCGGCTCGGCCGAGATTGGCATCCTGACTAGCGCAGTCGCAGCTCCCCATCGCGCCAATGATAACGATCTCACCGGCTCGGAGCGCCCCGCGTAGTTGCGCGCGCGGTCAGGACCAAGCGCTCGTGTCCACCGGCTCCGCCCCGCTGCTCAGCGCCTCCCCAGGGTGGGCCGCTCCATTGATGCGCACACCCGATCCTCACTAGTGAAGCGCGCCAACTGCGAGTGAGACGCCAACGGTCGGATCAAGCATTTAGGCTTCGGGGATACAGGGGGAGGGATGGCGGATGTAAAATTGAACCAAACGGTGGTACGAAGTGTGCGTGCAATGTGATCGCCTCTGGCGGGAGCATGGCGAAGCGACCCACAAGACCTTCCGCTTGGAGCAGAGGCTCAGGCGCGCTGAGGCTAGCCAAGATCAGCATCTCGTGAAGGCTCTGGCGATACGGCTGGCGACCCTGGTGCTGGAGCAGATGCGAACAAGCCAAGCGATGATTGAGCATCAAGCTCAGGCTCACCTCCATATGAGCGCTGCCGGGTCCCACATTGGGTGAGTGGAAGATCGTGCTCTGATCGGCGTACCATGCTGGTCAGGGCAACTGAAACCTTCCGGAGCAGTTTCGAACTATCTGTGCGGGTTGCCTACCGGAAGCCGCCTTTGGCTGGCGCGACGCGGGACCGCCTCCCGTCAGGCTGAACCCGCTGCCTGTCTCCGCACCTGCATTCTTTCCAATTCCCATTTGAGTCGCTGCAATGCGGCGGCAGTCTCATCAGCACGAATCGCTGCCGGACTCTCGTCGCCGTAGCAAGCGTGCATCAAGACGGAGATGTCCTGGAGTTTTTCCTCGATCAGAGTGAGATCATGACGGAGCTGAGTTTTCTGCTCGCTCGTGAGCAGGGTTCGATCATCTGAAGTGGCCATGCTGGTAGGATTTTACACGATTTGGCCACGGCTCCCTACCGACTGTGGAACCCTGTCCGGGCGCGCGCCTTAGCACGAACACTCGACCGTGAGCGTGACAGCAACGGTCGGATCAAGCGTGATCCAACACAGCGGCGGGCGTTCCAGCGCGCGAAGTCGTGTCCATCCACTGGCGAAAACGGCCGGCGCGTGCCCTGGATACGTTGTCGATCACGTGGTGCCCCTGAAGCGCGGCGGTGCTGAAATTCACAAAATGTTTGTCCCAGCCGAAACGTTTCTCATTCTTCACACAGGATTCATTTCGATGTCACCTCCGCAGTCTAGCTTGGGTGCATGAGAGCGATCACAAACTTTCTTCTGTTGTTTCTTCTTCTGTGCGGCAGCGTACCTGCCCAAGGTCCGTATCCGAATCAATGCCACAGGCAGGACGCCATCGAGCGGCTTTATTGGGAATCTCTATCGAATGCAGCGGTGTGTAATCAGGAAACGAGCGAAACCGAAATCACAAAGCAGATGGAGGCGCGGCACAGAGAGATGCAATTCTGGCTGAAGGCGAACAGGTTTGTTCAGGCATGGACCCTGCTTGCCCGCGAGTATAACGACAGGGGGGCTTTCAATTTGAAGCAGGCTAAGGAAGTATCAAAAGCTTTTCGCGATCTTGAAAATAGTGAAGGCTGGCTGAAGGTGAAAGAGCATTAGCAAGTTGCAACGATTTCGCGGGTTCGGGTCTTTTCGCCGGAACCTCTTTTATAAGCCCCCTGATACGCAACGGGTTCACGCAGATGCCTTTCGCCTGTCCCTGGCGAATTACTAGTTTATGGCACAATTACTGGGGTTAGCCGTTCTGGTAAAGATACTGAATGAGCAATCTCGTCGTCCTTTTCGTCCACGTCATGGCTACGGTTGCCCGTCTCTTGGGGCCGGGCGGCGTCCGTTCTGTGGTCGCCGAGTCCGTTCTGGTTAAGCAACAACTCCTGATCCTCAATCGCTCGCGGCAACGGTCACCCAATCTGTGCTTTTCCGATCGCCTCGTCGCCGGTTTGTGTGCTCTCTTCATTCGCCCCGCTCGCCTGATCCGTTCGGCCATCGTGCTGAAAGTCTCGACTCTTTTGAGCATTCACCAGGCTCTGAGGAACCGTAAGTATCGTCTGCTGTTCTCATGCAAGCGCAAGCCCGGACCAAAGGGGTCCAGCAAAGAGCTCATCGACGCTGTGGTCCAGATGAAGCAGCGCAATCCCACTTGGGGCTGTCCTCGAATTGCGCAGCAGATGGCCCTGGCTTTTGACATCTTCATCGACAAAGACGTTGTTCGCAGGATTCTCGCCAGCCATTATCGGCCGGGAAAGGACTCCGGTGGCCCGTCCTGGCTGACCTTCATTGGCCACATGAAGGACAGTCTCTGGAGTTTGGATCTGTTCCGGTGCGAATCGGCCACCTTGCGGACCCACTGGGTCTTGGTCGTGATGGATCAATATACCCGCCGGATCATTGGGTTCGGCGTCCATGCCGGAACCGTCAACGGTGTCGCACTCTGTCGGATGTTCAATCGCGCCATTCGATGGCAACCGGGGATGCCCAAGTACCTCAGCTCCGACCATGATCCCCTTTTTCGGTTTGGGCAGTGGCAAGCCAATCTGCGGATACTGGAGGTGAGCGAGATCAAAACCGTCCCCTATGTTCCTCTCTCCCATCCTTTTGTAGAGCGTCTGATCGGCACGATTCGACGCGAGTATTTGGATCGCACGTTATTCTGGAGCACGGCAGATCTGGAAAACAAGCTGCTCGATTTCCAGACATATTTCAATGAGAATCGCGCGCATACTGGGCGGCAAGGCCGAACGCCGGAACAAGACACGCGCTTGCCGCGACCAGTCGCCGACCTCCATTGCTATGGATGGCAACGCCACTGCCGAGGCCTTTATCACACGCCAATGGCTGCCTGACTCTCCAAAAACTCCTGCTCACTGTGGGGCACCTGGAGAACATTGCCAGGCAAACCGCAGTTCCAATGAAAACCATTCGCTATTGGCGCGTGTAAAGGCGGCGCGGCTGGCTGCTCTTGGTCAAATCAGATGCGTTCCGCAACCGTGGCTCGCCTCAGCTGGCCAGCGCTGTTACCGCCGAAATCACTCAAAATATCAATTCGCCAGGGTCAGGGTCGAGTAGCTCATGGTGCTTGGCGCCCGGGCGCCGGGCCTCAGAAGGCGTTAAATGGGGATTGCATTTCGGACGTGTGTGACCTATATTTGCTACGGGCCACAGCGAGAACTTGTGGCTCATGGAGGGTGATGCCATGATCGGAATGAGTTTCCTGTCCTTTCTGGTTCTCTTGGGAATCGGTGTGATCGTGGCGGCGGTATTCCACTTTGTCCTTCGCTACCGATTCCTGGATGGATATGACTCGTTCTTCGCCAAAATCGCCTTGGGATGGTTCGGTGCCTGGCTGGGCTCGCCCGTACTGGGCTATTGGGCGTACAAGATCGAGAATGTGTACATTCTGCCGGCGATCCTCGGTTCGATTACCGCGGTATTACTGAATGTCGTTGCTTGGAAGGCGTTGATGAAAGTGTTCACGCCAAGGCCTGTGGTAGACAAATCGACACAAGAATTCAAAGCAGCCGCTTGAGGGCGCGCTGAAGCAGACTGAGGTTCGAACACAAGAGTGGAGGACTGCCCTTGTTGCGGATGACGAGGCGGCCTGCAAGAGGACGTCAGCTATGGAGCACGAAGCGGCACCTCCCGATGTACTCCAGCGTTTAGGCGTATGGGCGCTAAGCGACACTAGCCGTACTCGGACCCTATCGGTTCTTAATCATGTTCCGGTTGTAGACTGTTCAAGCATCGCTTCCGGGACAGCGCGTCGGTGATCGGCTGCACTTCTGGAAGCTGGCGTGTGCTTCGTTGCCGGGGGACACACGAGTTCTGATTCTGTCAATGAGGTCCAACTTCCACCTTTTCGGGCCGGCGCACCTGCTGATTTTGACGTCGGTTCCTGTCTTGGGGTTGGTGCTGGCTAACTGGTGCCGAAAAGGCCATACAGCCGAGCGGGGGATCCGCTACTTAATCGCGCTTTTCCTTTCAGTTAACGAGCTCGTCTGGTACGCGTACCGCTTACATTACGAGGGCTTCCGCTTCCCTTACGGTTTGCCCTTGAACCTCTGCGACCTTACGTTGTGGTTGACGGTTGTGGCCATTTTGAGCTTGAATCAGTGGGCTTTCGAGCTGGCTTACTTCGCAGGTCTCGGTGGAAGTGGCATGGCTCTGATCACCCCCGATCTGTGGGCGCCTTTCCCTTCTTATCCAACCGTCTATTTCTTCCTCGCGCATGGGGTGGTCGTCGCTGCCATATTGATGGTGGTGTGGAGCAACATCGCCGTACCGAAGCCCGGCTGTCTGCGACGAGCGCTTGTTCTTTTGAACGCGTACGCCGTCGTCATTGGAGTCTTCAATGCCATCTTCGGAACCAACTACATGTATTTGTGCAGCAAGCCGGCTGGCACGTCGCTGCTCGATTACCTGGGCCCCTGGCCGCTCTATATCGCAGGTGGCGAAGTGGCCGCGTTCGTCATTTTCTGGTTGCTCTGGCTTCCCTTTCGAATCGGCGCCCGCGTCGGCGACCAGGCTACAACGGGTGGATAGTGGCGCGTCCGAGGCTTGCATTCGGGCTGGCGGAGCACGCACGGAGTGCCGGCGTTACAATCAGGTCACGAGTTGAAGGCAGGCAGTCTTGAATCCTTCACCTTCCCCAACGCGCACCCTGCACCATCACACGGTCGTTGTTGGCGGAGGTGTAATCGGCGTCTGCTGCGCCTACTTCCTCGCGAAGCGCGGCGCACGGGTGACCGTACTGGAGCGGGATGAAATCGGCAAAGGAGCCTCTTACGGCAACGCCGGATCTATTGCGCCCGGTCATATGCCGATCAACAAACCCGGGCGGGTAAGGCAGGCCGCCAAATCGCTGTTCAATCCACTGAGTCCGTTGTATATTGCTCTGCGTCCAGATCCCGAACTTGCCCGGTGGTTATGGGCATTCAGCCGCACGTGCACTGAACGACATCTCGAGTCCTCGATGCACATCCTGGGGCCGCTCGGCCACGCCACCCGGGAATTGTTTGACCTGCTCGTGGAACAAGAAAAACTGGAGTGCTGCTTTCGGCGCGAGGGGTATTACGAGATCTATCTCACAGAGCGCGGTCTTGAATCAGCCCGGAAGGAAGCTGCTCTTATCGCTCGTTATGGCTTCCATCCGGAAATCATTCCCGGAGACGCGCTAAGGGAACGTGAGCTTGCGATGAACCGCCAGGTAATTGGCGGCGTGTTCTATCCGGAGGCGGCAACGGTGAATCAGGTCAAGAAATTCGAAGTTGCTGAGTTGCGAGCAGTTCTACGATAGAGTCTGCGAATGGCGAAGACGGATTGGTTTCGGCTGCTGGGCTATGTAAGCGGGTTGGTGAACGAGGAGTTGCTGCTGCAGAATGAGTACCTGGTGGCGGAGAACCGCATGCTGAAGGCACACATCAGAGGACGGTTGCTGCTGTCGGATGGCGAGAAGGCGACGTTGGCCGAGATCGCCAAACGGGTAGGACGCAAAGCCTTGGCGCAGATTGCCCGCGTGGCGAAACTAGATACGATCCTGGCTTGGTACCGAAATTTGATTGCCCAGAAGTTCGACGGGGCGAAGCAGCGCGCCGCCCGAGGGCGGCCACGGGTGGGACAGGAGCTTGAGGATTTGGTGGTCAAGTTGGCTCGGAGCAATGCCGGTTGGGGTTACGACCGCATTGTGGGAGCACTTGCCAATCTGGGGCATTCGATCTCCGATCAAACGGTCGGGAACATCCTTCGGCGGCGGGGTGTTCCGCCCGCATCCGAACGCGGGAAGCGTACGACGTGGAAGGACTTCATCCGTTCCCACATGAGTGTTCGGGCGGGTACCGACTTCTTCACGGCTGAGGTGTTGACGTGGCGAGGCTTGGTGACGTACTACGTTTTGTTTTTCATCCATCTGGACACGCGTCGTGTCTCGATTGCGGGAATCACCGAGCACCCCGATTCCGCCTGGATGGAGCAGATGGGACGCAACGTGACCTTGGAAGCTTGGGGATTCCTGCAAGATCGGCGATACCTGCTGCACGATCGCGACGCGAAGTTCAGCGATTCATTCCGGGACACCGTAAGGGCGGGCGGAGTGAAGCCGCTCAAATTGCCGGCGAGAAGTCCGAATTTGAATTCCTTTGCGGAGCGCTGGGTGCGTTCGGTCAAAGAGGAATGCCTATCGAAGTTGGTGCTGTTTGGTGAGGGTTCGTTGCGCCGAGCGGTCGGAGAATATGTAACCCATTTCCTTGAGGAGCGGAACCATCAGGGCAGAGGAAACGTTCTGTTGTTTCCACGGAAGGAGGAAATCATCGGCAGCAGTACAGGCCGCGTGCGCTGCAAAGAGCGACTGGGCGGCCTCCTGAAGTATTACCACCGCGAGGCCGCATGAGTTTTTTGACCACACGGGATCGTGAAGAAAAACTTAAGCGAGCAGAAGAGATCCAGATCATAGTGGGCAAGCTGGTCTCGGTTGTGGTTGAGGAAGCCAAGAATCAAGATGCGGCGGTTGCCGCGCTGCAAGCCGCGCAGACGATTCTCTTAGCTCTCCCGGATTGCGGTCGAAGTGAGCGTTAGCTATCGAAGTTCGTGCAGTCTTGAGAAAATAATTCCCTCAGCTTCTTCCACTGCTCATCGGATATGGTGATTGGATTTCCGTGAGTCAAATATATGTGTGCCGTAGAGCTTGTCGTCGGCTCATCGATCATCACGACCGCGTCGACAGCGATGATCCTCTTGTTGATCCCGATAAATCGCGTCATATTCGCTCCTTGTAGCGATTCCTTGATGGAGGATCGGCCGCCAACAGGTCAAGGTGCCCGCATTCGCTCTGGTTCATGGGGCCAGAACTAGACGGCCATGAACAAGTCTACAGCTATGGCAGCGTTACAATGAATTCGGGCAAGGACCTGCTGATGGATAGGCAACTACTTCTCAATATCCGGGATCGCAGGACATTGTGGGCGTTCTTCCTAGTGGTGGCGATTGCCGCGTGGACCGGGCCAACGCCGATTGCCATTCTCGCTGTCCTGTTGGTTTGGAGATACATCGAGCGGCAACCGAACATCGAGCCGTTCCAGTAAATGGGCTGGATCGATAAGCGCGCTATCGAGGATGCCGGGACGCCTGAGTTATGGGAATTACTCTGCATCCACATCGAGCAGGCCGTTTGCAGCTACGGCGGGACGGATTTTGCGAGGCAACACAATCTGATCGGTGCGATCAAGAGAATTGGGAACTGCATCCACGTCATACGCGCAAGCGCGAGCAGCAACCGGCGCGAGCGTTCCATGGACGTGTGCCTGGATCAGGACGCCCGCCGTGTCTTTTCACGGAAGGGCGACAGGGAACACAAGTTTCTGCGGATCGGCGTGGACCCCCAGGACAACGTATGTCTTGTCGGGGTTGACGGGAAGCCCGTGAGCAATGACGAAGCATCGAGGTTTTTTCTGGAAGACTTTCTTTTCTCGGCGCAATTACGCTGAGGCCAATAGTTCCCGAATGCTCCAGATGTGATCCGCGATGCCTGCCTGCATTGCCGGCGTGACGCGCAGCTTGCTGTGAACGCGGCAGAAATTGTAGAACGCAGCGCCACATCTATTCTTGGACTCGCGTGCGCAAACTGACGGCGATCTGCTGATGCTGTTCCTTCGTGGCTTCGCGGTGAAAGGCAGCGTAGAGTCTCAGTAGCTCGCCTGCTCCCGGAATCTCTTTATTGCAGCCTGGGCAGTTCCTTTGCCTCCCTGCCACCTCGCCACTGGCCGGAAAGACCATGACAGTTTTGCAATTTGGGCACATGAAGCTAATGGTGTCCAGTTCTTCCGGCTTGAAAACCTGCCAGTTTTCGCTCATACGCCGAGCCTTTCGATCCAGCCAGCCATGCAGTTATTCTACGCCTCCAATAACTCCCGGATGCTCCAAATATGCTCCGTGATCTTCGCTTCCATTGCCGGCGTCACGCGGAGCTTACTGTGAACACGACAGAAATTGTAGAAGGCGAACCACACACAGAGCGCAGCCCAGTGGTTCTCCCGAGCTCCGGCCGCGTTTTGCGCGACGACGGGCCTCTGGGTGTGTCACTCCACTGGAAGTAGTCCGGATGATCAAAGAGCAACGGAACCCAAGGTCAACCAGAGATAGGTCACCAGGTCCATAGCCCAGCCAAGCGCGCGGCGCGGAACTGCGATATCATCTCCGTGGGCCCTGGATCGGCCTGGGTCCACGTCTGCTCTGCTAAAAGGATTGCAACAGGTGGAAAGCAACAGTCCGGGGTCCGCGACGACTCAATGTCTGGACGAGCACAGGAAGCTCACCGGTGCCGGATGGTCTTACCGCACAAATGATCGTGGGTGGGTCATCTATCGCGACCCGCAAACTGGCCGCTGGCACACGCTGAACGAGGCGCTGTGCATTAAGAGATCCGCGATGAGCGTCGCGGCTCGGCCTAGATTAGCATCCTGACTAGCGCAGTCGCAGCTCCCCATCGCGCTCAATGACGACGATCTCACCGGCTCGGAGCGTCCGGCGTAGTTGCGCGCGCGGTCGGTCTGGCAACGGGGCTCACCGTCACGGTGAAAGCTCCGGCCACGTCGCACGAGGTCCGCGTCAGCAGGATCGAAGCCGGGCTCAAGAGCGGCGGCAAGAGCCCGAATAAGCCGACCTGCTGCGGTTCGGCCCACGGCGCGCGCTTAATCCGACGATTCACCGGCCAGACCCGTCTTTCACGTTCTACGGAAACGACCGGCCATCGAGCAATTCCCTTAACCGATTCTTGAGTGCCTGATCCCCCCTCGGTGGTGAGCATCGGGTGTAGACCAGATTGTTTCGGACCTGTGGAGGAGCAATAGTAAACTTGGCGCAATCAAAAACAATGATTACGGCTTGCGGAGTATCGTTGCTGATCCTGATCGTCCACTATTACACTCGACGTGATCGGTCCGCCGGTGAACAGCGCGCCAAACCGAGCTTCGAATCGAGAGCGCCGAGCACAGTGGCGCCAGGGGCCCGAACGAGCAGGCAATGGAGACGCCGCTTAGGGAGTTGATGGGGCCGGTGACGGAAGTGGGGGAGTTCGGATTGTTGCCGACCACTTCTGCGTCTAGCCGACCGCGCTACCGGCCAAAGCAGTGCGCACGTTGATTCCGTGTCCGGCGTCAACTATTCTTTTGGGTTGACGACAACTATTTCTCCCTATCAACGACAACTACTTTTTAGCTCTTAGGCGGGGCGCGGAGCGCCCGCCGCTGGGCGGAGGGCGAAGCCCGTTCCGCGGCCCGGTTTTTTTGTTTTTGGAGTACGAGGATCCGTGGCGGTGGGAACGTGAAAAACCTGCTTCTGGTTTTGCACGTTCCCATCCGCCGTCATCGCCGGAGCTGTGGAAATGTGGGAGGCTCGCTCGCTGTTGGCGAGATTTCCAAGGGGGCTCGTGGGAAGAGTGGGAAGCCTGCCTTTGGCTTTCCACTCTTTCCACAGACCCGGCATTTCCACAGCTCTTTTTCCTCCCGGCTTTTGGGTTTTGTGCGGACCTCCGCCTCATTCACTCTCGCCCTGGCTTTCCGCCTGTTGATTCTTCTTGGCGTGCTCCACCCGGTAACTCGGAATGTTCAGTTCGATGATCACGCTATGGTGCACCAGTCGGTCGATGGCTGCCGCCGTCATCATGGCGTCTTTGAAGATGGCTTCCCATTTGGAGAACGGCAGATTGCTGGTCATCAGTACGCTGCCGCGTTCGTAACGCTCGGCCAACAAGGTGAACACGACTTCCATGTCGTCCCGGCTCTGCTGCGAGTAGCCCAGATCGTCGATGATCAAGCCGTCATAGCGCCCCAGTCGTTTGATCTCCCGGCTCAACCGTAGGTCCCGCTTGGCGGCCAGTAAGTTCTGCATGAGCAAGGCGCACTTGGTGAAGTGCATCTTGCGCTCCCGCATCACCACCAGTTCCTGAGCCAGTGCCGTCAGAAGATGGCTCTTCCCCGATCCGGGATTCCCGAAAACCAAAACGTTCTCTTTCCGGTCCAGAAAGCTGCCGTCCAGCAGCGTTCGCAGCTGCCGTGTCGCTTTCCCCGGCAACCTCTTTAGATCGAAACTCTGCAGCGACTTCTCCAGCGGTAGCGCCGAGTCTTTCAGCAGCCGCTGCACCCTGGACTTCCGCCGCTGCTCGCATTCCCGCGAGATCACTTCCAGCAGATACTGCTCATAGCTCAGCGTCTCTCGTTCCGCCCGCCGCGCCGTGTCTTCGTAGCACTCCCGCACCGTCGGCAAGTGCAAATCCTTCAGATGCCCAATCAGCGCCGGGCGTACGTCAGCGACCGCGCTCATTGCCGCACCCCCATCTCCGTGCATAACTGGTCAAAGCTGGCCAGGTTCACCGGCGCCACTTCCACCATCGTCACCGCCGAAATGGTATCGAGTTTGGCCAGCGCTTCCTCGATCGACTCCACCGTAATCACTGTCTCCGCATTCCCCTCCAGGAGCTCACGCAAAGCCTCATCTACCTGGACCTCGCCGGCCACTGCCGCCAGTTTCAGAATCTTCAAGTACTCTTTGCTCGACCGGTTCGGCGTCGTGTCTTTCAGCGCATCGTAAGCCATACGAAACCGGCTGGTCGGAAACAGATCCTGTTGATACCGGTAGTTCTCAAAGGCCCCCGGCTTGCGGACCAGCCATTCGATGATGTGCCGGTAATCGATGCGATGCTTGCCCCGCCCGCGCAGCCGCGGCAGGTCTTCTACCTTCCTCTGCCCGTACCAAACCTCGACATGGTCCAGGTACGACCGCGCTTCCACCTGCGCCCCAATCAGACGGCTGTTCACCGAATACGCGTTCCGCTCTACGTGGATCAGACTGCCAGAGTCCACCTTCACCCGCTCCCGTTTGGCCGATTCCATCCGCCGCGCCGGTAACTCCCGCATCACCGCCATCTCTTCCGACAACCGGGCCCGCCGGCCCGCATTCCGCTGCGCAAACAGATCCTTGAGAAATTGCGCGTACTCGGCCAAGCTCCCAAAGTCACGGCTCCCTCGCAGCAGCAGCGCCTGCTCCACAGCTCGCTTGAACCGGTGGTGGCTCTGCTCGGCATCGCCATTCTCGTTCGGGCTGGCGGGATTGGTATGCTGCGGCTTCACCCCGTAATACCTCATCACCCCTTCATAGCGCCGGTTGAACTCCTCCAGATTGCTCATGTTGTTGACCGCGCTCGACAGGCTGTCGGTGCGGTGCTCGGCCGCTACTGCTCCCAACTCCCAGACCGCGTTCTGCCATCCTTCGCTGAGACTCTCCAGGCTCTCCGAATAGCAGATCGTGCCCGTCTCCCAGTTCGAATACGTCAGCACAAAGTGGTACACCAGGTGCTCGAACGTCTGCCCCGCCAGCGTGATCCCCAGCTCGGTCATGTGCGTGAAGTCCGACGCACACAGTCGCCCCGGTGCGTGTTTCTGGCTGAAGTACACTTCCTGCGCGGGTCCTTCCGTCACCCGCCATAGCTTGACCCGCCGTTGCAGTGTCCGGATCTGCCCGTCACTGAACCGCCCCGGGTATTCCCGCTGCAGCCACGCGAACACCGTCTTGGCTTCCAGTCCTGGACTCTCCTGAATCTGCCGCTGAACAACGTCCCACACCTCGCCAAACGGATCTTCGCGGGTCCGCCACTGGCGCTCCTTCTTCAGTTCGCTGGGCAATCTTTCCAGGCTCAGATACCGCCGCGCTGTTGTCGGGTCCATTCCCGCCTTCGACGCCGCAATCTCTTGATTCTTTTCTGTATTCGACAACTGTCTCAGCCTCCTCACCTGCTCGTCCGTGACCATCCCTTGGCGCTACTTGAGCGCGATTCTCGATGGTCACATTAGTTGTCGTCGAGCGGGAGTTTTAATTGTCGTCAGCCGGGAGTTCTAATTGTCGCCGAACACAAGCGTCAGAAATGAGGGGAACTCTATCGCACCTGATGAGCAGGATCGAATCTTCGACAGGTTTTATCGTGGCGCCCGAGTGCGAAATCTTGTTTCCGGCACCGGGCTGGGCCTATACGTCGCCCGCAAGATAGCGGCGGCGCACGGAGGGAGCCTCGATCTTATCAATGATGGGTCTTTGAAAGGTGTGGTTTTCTGTCTCAAATTGCCAATGTTGAACCACGGATATGACAAACCTGCCACCAGCCATTAGCATTCTGCTTGTAGATGACGACCCCGCATTCCGAATGGGACTGGCGGCTTCTCTGAAAACCAGCGGGTACTCGGTGGAACTCGCGCGGAACGCGCAGGAAGCGCTCCATTATGTTCGCGAACGGCCGGTTGACATCGTCTTGCTAGACATCAACATGCCCGAAATAAATGGCGTGGAGGCATGCCATCGGATTCGGGCTCTCGCTCCTCAGGCGGGAATAGTCATGCTCACGGTGCGTGATGCCGAGGATGATAAGGTGCAGGCGCTTGAGGCGGGAGCAGACGACTACGTCACAAAGCCATTCCGACTCCGCGAACTGATCGCCCGATTGCGAGCCGTTCTCCGCCGGACAGGCGCCGACGCGGAACTGCATGCACCGGTACTTCGTGTCGGCCAGTTGGAACTCGAGTTGGAACAACGAACCCTGCGGAAAGCTGGGCGAGAAATCCATCTTTCTCCCAAAGAGTTTGAATTGCTCGCGTTTCTTATGCAGCACAAAGACATCCCGATCACGCACGGGAGGCTCTTGCGCACTATATGGGGCGGCGGGTACGGCAACGAGACTCTCAGGTCTTACGTCAAGACACTTCGAAAAAAGATCGAAGATGATCCTGGCCGTCCCGAATACATTTTGACAGAGCCATGGGTTGGTTATCGCATGAGGGATCCCCATGACCCAGATTCGCCTTGTGCCGATCCGGCTACGGATACAGATGACGATGAAGATGACTTGTGATCCTGATGTTTGATGCGAACGCGGCATCTGGTAGGGTCGAGGCCGGGCGGCGTTGATCCACGCTGTCAGTCGCATGCGAGCACCTCAGCACCGAATCATGCCCACCCAGCAAGATTGGGGAACAATACGGGAACATCGAAGGGGCGAAAATGGCCCAAATCACCCCAATTGGTCCCAACCTCAGTTTGCTTCTTTTGTAAGTCCCTTTCGCACAGGCACTTCTATTCATCCCGAACCACTTAACAGAGTCGGTAAGTAGCCCTGAAAAGGCTGGCGTCGGCGGTTCGATTCCGTCCCTGGCCACCACATCAAGCTCTTTAAAATCAGCATTTGCTGACCTCTTCTTCTGCCTGTGCCAGATTTGTGCCGTGGATTAATCTAGTAGCCCGGTCCTGACGGGCCTGGTATTCGGGGGTCCACTTCGCATAGTGCCGGCGGATCGTGGCGGAGCTATCCGCGAAAATGCCTGCGACTTCCTCGATGCTCCCGCCCTTCCCTAGAATTTCGCTTGCCAGCGAGTGCCGGAATCGGTGCGGGTGGCCACGGTCCACCTGCGCGCGCTTGAATACCGCGGCAAGCGTCCGCCACGCTCCTCTCACCAGGCCTTCGCACACTCGCTTTACCACCCGAAAAGTACAATCTGGTGTCCTGGACTGCCGCCCTGGGATGCGGCAGCACGTCCAGGACTTGGAGTACGACGGGAGGCACTTCCACTCGGATCAAGCGGCGATTCTTTATCGCTCGCTTCTCCAGGTGGCTGCCTTTGATGTGATCCTTGGACAGTGTAACCACATCACTGATTCTCAGGCCTGCAAATCGCATCAACAGCACCATGGCGCGCGCACGTAAGCGTTCATAGCTGCTCCGGCCGATCTGATCGCACGCCGCGATGGTGCGGACGATTTCGGCCGACGTGAACGGTACCACGTCATTTGCCTCTAGCAGTCTCGGCCGTTTGAGAGCCTTGGCCGGATTCGTACGGGTCCACTCCCGCTCGATGCAGAAGGCAAAAAACTGCCGCAAATCTCGATATCTTTAATCCATGTCCAGTTCGTTTTGTTTCGCCAAAGCGCATAGCCGTCCATGTTCTCCATCGTGACTTGGTCCACAAATCGTAGAGATTCCTGCGCACAATATGCGGCCAAGCCTCCGAGAACCTGTTTATATTTTCTTCGAGTCTCTGAGGCGTGGGCTGCATGTTGCGTTTGGAAGGCTTCGACGGCATCGGTGAGCGCCTAGCAGGGTCGGCCGAGAGCCTCATCCTGCATTTCGGCCATGCGCCGTGCTTAACGCGCAACGTTCGCGGCACTTCAGGTAATTTAGTCCCTTGTTCCGATCAGGGTACTTTTGAGAGTGCTTTCTTTGAAGGGTAAGCATGCGACTCATTCCATCCCCCTGTTGCTGCAGTTGTGCGTTCGTGGTATACGCCCATTGCAAGCGACAACGGGATGCGAAGTTCAATGCGTGGCCGCTTTCCATTCTTCGATGGCTGATTCCTCTTCGGAATCAACCGACCGACCGTCACTGCTTTTTCTGCAGCAGCAACGCCCAGTCCAGCCAGCCCGGAGTATGCGGTGACGTCCACTCCCCGCCCTGGACCGGCGGCAGCGGAACTCTTTCCCCTGTGAATGCGCTAAACCAAGTGGCTTTGTAGGTTCCTGGCTCGAGCCTGATCTTCACACTGCCTTCCTTCGGCAGATACACTGCGTAGATCTCACCCGGTTTCGCCAGGCACATGGCGCCGCTGTCGACCAGTTCGTCGTGCGGTTCAGTCTTCCACCATTCAAAGCTGGTGAAGAAATCCACCATGTGCTCGTAGCCCTTGAGCATGGTTTGCGTGTCGTCGCCGCGTCCGTTGATCCAGCCACCACCTGTGTCCGGCCAGATGTTGGTGCCGCGCCGGGAGCTTTCGCCCGCGGTCCCATACGCGCCGGCCATCGCGATCTCCCACGCCGTCTGCCGCAAGGTTTCCGCGGAATCGGTCCCGGGGCCCGGCGCCCAGTGCGGATAGTGGTCCTCGTATCCGTACTCTTCGTTGGTCTGCGGGATAATGCGGCCGGTCTTCTTCTGGATCTCCCGTTCCTCCAGCATCAGCGGATGCTGCGGGCGGCGCCAATCCTGAATGGAGGTAAACCCGAACCAGTCGGAGGCGCGATCCTGGTGTTCGCGATGCACGGGGTGGCTGGTGGCCAGATGCTTGTACGGATCCCAGCTCTCGATCAGCTCTCCGGTAGCATGCACCCACTTCTCGTCGCGGAAGCTGTCCATATCGTCGCCAAGGTCGTAGGTGATGTTCGAGAACGCGCTCAGCCGGGCAACCATATAGCGCAGGTAACGCCGCTCGTCGTCGCTATATTCCTTGGGCTGCGCTTTGTGGGTCGAAATGTCCTGCACAGCCGAAATAATCATGTCGCGGTCCCGTGAGAAGCGCAGCATGCGCTCCCATTTTTGCCAGTAAGGTATGTTGAAACGCGTATAGTCGATTCCCGGCGTTTCGAAATTTTCGGGATCTGTGGCCACCCAAGGCCGCACGGCCATGCTGAAGTTTTCTCCGATCATGACCGGCTCGCCCCAGAAAATGTCGGCCGCTCCCGCCACTAGCACGCGCATCCGGTTGATCTTCATCTTGATCAGACGTTCGATCGAGTAGTTGATGTGGCGTTCTTCTTTGAAGCCCATCAGCCAGAACGCCGTGGTGCCGTTGAAGAAATAGTGCTCGCCAGTGCCTTCCCAGATGAAGTGCCACGGATATTTGGGATCCACGCGCAAAGGTCCGCGCCGGTGGCCGTCGGTCGCGCGGAATGTGCCGGACGTAGTCTTATCGAAGCTACCTTGCTGGTAGCTGATTGTGTAGGTGTAGTCGCCTGGCGACGACGGCATGAAGCGGATGCGAAATACGCTGCCATCGGCGGAATCGCAGAATCCTTCCACCGCTGTCTTCGCGCTTCCGCCGTTTTTGCCGAAGGTGCCGCGTAGTGTCGCATCGATGAACGGGTTCCTCGCGTCGGGTCCCGTGACATTCACCGTTACTTCGACAAAATCGTAGGCTTCGACGCTGCCCGCCGGCTGCGAAAACGAGACTTCACGAGGCGGGCCTGCCAATACCGGGGCCAGGACCGCCGTCAACCACACGATGCTTCGAACCATGCTCCCCCTCAAAACGTCGCTTTAGGGTACGGAACAACCAGACCTTGTGTCTATCGAAAGCCTACTATTGGTTATCGAAATCCTACGATTTGTCCGGCTGCAATACGAATCAAATCAAGCTCGGACTGGTTCGACGCCACGGCAAATTAGGTCAACGGGACATTTGGAAAAGTGTCGCCATTCACCCAGCATGCGTTATACAATTCGCTATGCTCATGCGGCGCGCGGCGCTTGTCCTCTGCTTGTTGTTCGGCGTACGGTTTACCTCGCCGGCCGAAATCGTGGGGCCGCTCACGGCCTCCAGTAATCCAAACTATTTCAAGGACGCTAATGGCGTCACACTCATCCTGAATGGATCACAGACTTGGAATACTTTTCAGGACTGGGGTAGCAACGGTTCGATCGAGGCGTTGGACTTCAAGGCCTTCGTCGACTTTCTCACCGCGCACGGACACAATTTCACTTTGCTCTGGGCCACGGAGATGCCGAAATTCTGTAATCTGCCAATCACCGCAGGTTCTCCACCAGATTTCGTAGCTAGCCCGCTTCCTTGGCTGAGGACCGGCCCGGGGAATGCCAGTGACGGAGGCCTGAAATTTGATCTCACCAAGTTCGACCAAAGCTTTTTCGACCGTTTGCGGACGCGCGTTCTTGCTTTGCGAAACGCCGGCATCTACATCGGGGTGTACTTATTCACGGGCGAGTGGCTGAACGTTTTCCGGTGCCCCAGTGACGGTTACCCGCTTACCGGAGTAAACAATATCAACGGTGTGGACGACGGCTACACCGGCGGCAAGAAAGGTGTTGGCGCTTTGACGATGACTGCACCCAATGCCGTTACCCGATTCCAGGACACCTATGTAGAAAAGGTTATCGATTCATTGAACGACTTGCCAAACGTGCTTTGGATCGTCTCCGAGGAAGCCCCTGCCGATTCCACTTGGTGGAATGCTCATCAGATTTCACACATCCGAGTGTACGAGGCGAAGAAGCCGCACCAGCACCCCATCGGATACGCAGCGCTTATCGGCGCCCCGGATCGTATTATTTACAACTCTGATGCCGACTGGGTTGCGCCGCAAGCTAAGCTCTCCCCTATTAAGTCCTGTGGAAGCGGGCATCCCACCTGCAAAGTGAACGTGAATGACAGTGACCACTCCAACTTTGGTATGTGGAACGATACCCCACAACAGAATCGCAATTACGCGTGGGAAAATTTCATGACCGGCAATCAAGTGCTGTTCATGGACCCCTACGTGATCTACTACCCGCGCGAGAGCCGGAATCTGTGCGTTTCTCCGACTCGCGGCATTTGCAACGCACCCGACGCCCGGTGGGACAACTTCAGGGACAATCTTGGCTACATTTTGCGCTATTCCCGTAAGTTAGATCTCGATAAGGTCACTCCACAAAGCTCACTGAGTTCCACTAAGTTTTGTCTCGCGCATACTGCGTCTTCAGGCGCTGAGTATTTGGTCTATGCCCCTGCCGGCGGTTCGTTCACTGTCGACCTTTCCGCGATGCCGGCTACGAGGACCTTAGCCGTCGAGTGGTTCCGTCCTGAAAACGGGGCTGGGTTCGCCGGAAGCCCGGTTCCGTCCGGATCATCGGCCCAGTCGTTCACTCCGCCGTTTATCGGAGACGCCGTGCTTTACCTAGTGGATACGACGGGTCACATAACAATATCCAGCCGGTAGGAGCATAGCCGTGGTACAACGCGAAATCGATACGCCGGCGCTCCTGCTGGATCTCGACGCCATGGAGCGCAATTTGATGAAAATGGCGCGCTTCTTCGGCGCGGGCCCGACCCGGTTGCGTCCCCATTACAAGAACCATAAATGCCCCACGCTAGCCCGCCGTCAGCTTGACGCGGGAGCCATCGGCATGACGTGCGCGACGCTCACGGAAGCCGAGGCGCTAGTGTCGAACGGAATTTCCGACGTCCTCATATCGAGCGAACTCGCCGGCGACCGCAAGATTGCGCGCTATGTCGATTTGGCCTGCCAGGCGGACGTGAAGGCAGTTGTGGACAATCCGAAAGCCGCAGCGGCAGTTGCAGCAGCCGGACGAGCAAAAGGGCGCCGTCTGCCTGTTCTGGTGAACGTCAATGTGGGCCAAAATCGCACTGGCGCGAAGCCCGACGCGACCATTCTGGAGCTGGCACGCCAGGCCCAGGCAGAGGGGCTGCTTTTGCGTGGCCTCATGGGCTACGAAGGTCACGTGGCACATCTGGTAGAAGGGCCGGAGAAGGAGGCCGCGTACGATCTGGCCATGGGCACTTTGATGAAGTGCCGCTGCCTCCTCGAAGAGAATGGAATTCCGGTTGAAATTGTCAGCACGGGAGGAACGGGTACGCACCATCTGACGTCTCGATTCCCGGCCATCACCGAATTTCAAGCCGGTTCCTACCTGGTGATGGATACGGATTACGCCAGGACTTGCAAAGATTTCGAGCCCGCGCTCACCGTGCTGGGGACAGTCATCAGCAAGACCGAGGGAGAGAGGGTGGTCGTGGATGCCGGCCTGAAGTCCATCAGCGGCGAGCACGGCTTGCCCGTTGTTAAGGCCCACGAAGGCTTGCGATTGAGAAAGCTGAACGCGGAGCACGGCATCATCGATGTCCTGGATTCTTCCGACCCGCTCGAAGTTGGCGACACCCTAGAGATTTGGGTCCACTACAGCGACGCGACGATCAATCTGCATGAACGCATGTATGGTATCCGCAATGGGAAGGTCAAAGAAATATTGAAGCTACAAGGTTGACTGAATGCTGTTGCCAAAAAAATGGCTGATCTGCATCATCCTGTTCCTGGCGACGACGTTGAACTACCTGGATCGCCAGACTCTGAGCATTCTGGCTCCGTCTCTCCAAAAAGAATTGCATCTGGACAATGCGTCGCTCGGGTGGCTGTTTGCGGTGTTTTATTACGCATACACGTTTGCGCACATGGCGGTTGGCCCGATTCTCGACCGCTCGAATTTGAGGTGGGCATTTGTATTGGCGGTGTCGCTTTGGTCGATCGTGTCCGTACTCACGGGATTGGCCAATGGCTTTGTGGCCTTACTCATCTTCCGGCTGTCGCTGGGCGTTGTGGAGGCGGCCAACTGGCCCGCCGGTATGCGAGTGGTTTCACGACTTCTCGTGCCGCGGGAGCGCGCGCTCGGCAACGGTATCTTTACCAGCGGAACGAGCGTGGGGGCGTTAGTGGCTCCGGGCCTGATCCTCGGCATTTCCGCGATGCTCGGATGGCGCTGGGCATTCGTACTGATCGGCTCGTTAGGAGCTGTCTGGATTTGCGGTTGGATTCTCGGAACGCGGGATGTGAAACTGAAGGACGTCTGGCAGGAGCCGGCCATGCCGAAAATCGCCGGCCTCGCGGGTCAATGGCGAATCTTCGTGGCAATTGCCAGGAGCCCCCGCTTTCTACCTGTGCTCCTGGTTGCCGTACTCGTAAATCCCTGTGTCTACTTCAGCGTGAACTGGCTACCAACGTACTTCGCGCAGCAACACGGTCTGGCCCCCGGCCGGCAGATGGGCTGGATTCTCACCGCGATCTATCTCGGCCTGGACATGGGAAATGTCGCGTGTGGCGGCGCAATTCTGGCGTTAACGCGGCGGGGAAGCGGCCTGCGGAAAGCCCGGAGAATCGTGTTCCTCCTGGCGACCCTGGGTCTTCTTTGTTGCGCGGCTGTTCCGATACTGTCGACCGCCGGAGCAGTGATAGCTCTGATCCTGGTCAATTTCGGCCTTGGCATCTGGGTAGTGGTGTACTTGACTCTGGCCCAGGAGGTTTCTGCCACGCACGTTTCCACGGCAATCGGGATCCTCAGCGGCTGCGGCTCCCTGGCGGGCGCTCTGGCGATGTGGGCGGTTGGGCAGATCACCCAGCGGACTGGGAGTTTCGCCATTCCCATGAGCTCGGTGGCACTGGCAGCAGCGCTGGCGGCGATGGGAGGCTGGATGGCAAGCAAGCACTCCCCGAAGGAGGCGCCGATATGAGCAGCTTGGATCTGGCGCATTCCCCACTCACATGCCTGACATTCTGAAAGGCGCCATCATCGGCTGCGGCTTCTTCGCGGAACGCCATATAGAAGCTTGGCGGCGGATGCCTGAGGTCGAGATCGTCGCCGCTGCGGATCTGCAACTGGAACGCGCGGAAAAATTCGCGAAACGGGCTTACCGGTCGGCTGAGGAACTGCTCGATCGCGAGCAACCGGACTTCGTGGACATAGTCACCCGCGTGGAGACCCATCTTCCGGTAGTGCTGCTGGCTCTAGAAAGGAAGATTCCAATCATATGCCAGAAGCCCATTGCACCCGATTGGAATTCGGCGGTGGAAATCGTCAGGGCTGCCCAATCGGCTGGTGTGCCCTTAATGATCCACGAGAATTGGCGCTGGCAACCCTGGTATCGCGCGGTCCACGAAATGATCTCCCGCGGGGACATCGGCCTCCCGATTGGCTACGGATTTCGAACCCGAACGCGAGACGGGATGGGAGCAGAGCCTTACCCCAGGCAGCCCTATTTCCGTCGCTTGCGGCGCTTGCTGATCGACGAAGCTCTGGTGCATCACATGGACACCGCCCGATTTCTGTTTGGCGAAATCGATTCCGTTTACGCCCAGACTAGCCGCAGGAACCCGCATGTCGCCGCCGAAGACCAAGCCATCCTCGTGCTCTCGCATGGCGGAACCGTTCATGGCTGGATCGACGGTCATCGCTTCCTCGATCCCGACCCGGATGGCCCGGTCATGGGTGATGCCTTCTTCGAAGGAGAACTCGGCACGATTTCAATCCAGGGCACCGGCGATGTCTATCGCAATCAGGTGCTGGCTTGGAAGAACGATATCACCGCCGGCTACCGCGGCGACAGCGTACGGGCTACACAGGCCCACTTCATCTCCTGCCTGAAACGCGGCGCCCCGTTCGAATCCGGGGGCTCTGAGTACCTCCGCACCTTTGCGGCTGTCGAAGCCGCGTACCGAAGCGCGGCCGACGGGCGTTGCGTCCCGCTTTCCGAGATTCTACCGCCAAGTACACTCGAATAGCTGGCGCCCTCAATACGCGGCGCTATGATCCACGACTATCGTTTTACGAGAAACTATTGTGGAAATCCTCTAGACTCTTGCCAAGGCTAGGTTTAAGTTTGCTTAATCAATTCGGGTAGTAGATTTCTACCGAAGGGAGTGGTTTGTCATCATGCGCAGCCGGTTGCTCGGTGGTGTTCTGACGGTTCTTTGTGGGCTGCAAGTGGCATCCGCGCAAGGATCCAAGCAATTCATACAGGCGGAGTTGCTCAAAACGATCAAAGCGAAAAAGGCCAAAGTGGGCGATGTCGTCAAAGCTCGCCCCGTCCAGGCGGTTACTCTACCCAATGGCTTTACGATCCCGGCGGATGCCACGCTCCTAGGCGAAGTGCACGCCGTAGATGACAAATCGCTTGCCATTTCGTTTGACCAGGTGGAGATCAAGGGCAAGACAACCCCGGTGAAGCTCTCCATTCGCTCGGCCATGATGCCGAATCAGGAAGGGGCAGCGGCGCGGCCCGGTGACGCCACTAGATCCTTGGACGCTGCCACGCCGGGCGACCGGCCCGTTCGGGGCGGTGTCCCACGCGCTGGCAAGGTGACGGAGTCGGAGCCGCCAAGTGCCACCCAACCGGGAGCCGCCGTGGCGGCGCATACCGGCGCGGTAATCGGCATGCCTGGGGTCACGTTGGACGTGGACGAAGGACCGCAGCGCGCTTCCAAATTTGTCTCGGCCGACAAAGAGCTGCAACTCAAATCCGGACTGCAGCTGATGTTGGCCGTGGTGGACTAGGCCAACGAGTCCTAGCCGCAAGGCCCACTCAACCGGTAGTCATAGTTTTACGAGAAACAATAGTGGAAATCCTCTAGACTGTTGCCAAGCCTGAGTTTACATTTACTTAAACAATTCTGGGAGTGGACTTCTACCGGAGGAAGTGCACCGTTGATGCGGGGCAACCAGCGTCCGAGTTCATACCACGAGCTTTTAGGGAGACAAACGTGACTCAGAAATCAGCTTTTCTCAATGTGTGTTTTGGGAATCGGCCGGCCACGGCATTTCTGCCCATGCTGGTATTCTCTGCCGTCCTACTTTTCTTGGGCGTTTTGCTCAACGCTCAGGCAGTGAACGGTATCAACGGGACAGTCACCGATAAGAGCAACGCCGTAGTTCCCGGGGCCCATGTTACTGCCACCAACGCGGCTACCAACATTGCGTCCTCCGCCGTCACTTCATCGGAAGGCACCTTCACCATTGTCGGATTGATTCCCGGCCGGTACTCCGTGACCGTGGACTCGCAAGGCTTCAAGAAGGCCCAGTTGGATGTTGTCGTTGAAGTTGCCAGGATGACGACCATTAACGTTCTCATGGAGGTAGGAGCCACTAGCGAGACCGTCGAGGTGCAAGCATCCGTCGTTTCGTTGGATACAGCGTCTCCCGTTATTGGTACAACCCTTGAACCTGAGCTGGTGAAAAATGCTCCCATTGAAATCAACAGTTTGGCGCGCCAAATTGACCAGTTCATGTATCTTGCGCCTGGCGTAGGGGGAAATTCCGGCTCTCATTGGGTCAATGGCGGCGTCACTTACGAAAACGAAGTCCAGTTCAACGGCGTTCCCGTGGCGTTCGTCCAATTCCAGGGTAACCAAACTTACATCAATCCCCCCTACGAATCGGTAAGCGAGTTTCGCGTCAACACCGCCACCTTCGATGCACAATACGGGCTCGGGCAAGGAGCCGTCGCCTTCCAAATGGCATCCGGCACCAATCAGTACCACGGGGATGGCTTTGACATTCTTCGCAACCAGTACTTCGACTCCCCGTATTTCGCCCCTTTTGCCACAACTTTCAATAGCGCTGGAAAACCGATTCCGCCAGTTGACCAGCAAAATAACTATGGGTTTACCCTGAGCGGCCCCATCCTCATCCCGAAGATTTACAACGGGAAGAATCGGACGTTCTTCTACCTGACCCAGGATTGGTTCAGACAGAACCAGGCGCAGAACTCTATAGGCACGGTGCCGACAGCGGCGATGAAAAACGGCGATTTCAGCCAGTTTGTAAACGCCAGTGGGACCCAGATTCCGATCTATGACCCCACGACTGGAGCGCCTTTCCCCGGCAATATTATTCCGCAATCACGCTTCACCGCTCTTGCAAAAACCCTCTTGCCCCTCATTCCCGATCCGAACACCACCGGTATCGTCTCGGGCCTTCAAAGCAACGAACTGCCGACCATTCATTCGGTGGCGATTAACCAGCATCTATGGAGCTATACCATTGATCACAACATCAGTGCAACGCAAAGCATACACTTCAGCCAATGGCGGGACTCGGTAACGCAGCCCTCCTTTACGTCAGCTCCGATCATGCCCTTCAGCAGCCCGCTGCAAAGCGGAATCGATAATACGAACCTGGGAACGGGCTTTCTGCTCAATTACGTAAAGACCATAAATCCGCGTCTCGTGATGACAGCGGGCGCGAACTGGATTGGGTACATCACAAACCAGAACAATGCCAACCATAATGTCACCTTTGCGGGCACGCCCGGCGGCAACACATTCCCTTTGATCAACTTCGATGGACAGAATGCTCCGACATCTTGGGGCGTTGCCGGTGGCGCTTACCTGGCGTGTTGCGAAGGGGGCCTTACTACCATCAATAACAGAATGCTGGGGGTCGCGGCAGTCAACAACTGGCTTTGGACTACCGGGCGCCACACTTTCAATTTTGGCGGTCAGTTCCGGCACGAGTGGCAGGACACTATCTCCTGCCAGTTTTGCGCCGGTACCTATAATTTCAGCCAGCGGACCACGTCGATTCCGAATTCCAACGATCCAAATTTCGGAAGTGACGGTAGCTCCTTCGCCAGTTTCCTCCTGGGTCTGGCTGATTCTGACATCCGCGAGCTTGCCCCGCTCGATCACTTGCGGAACAAAGAATTCGCTACCTATGCCGAGGATGAGATCAAAGTCAACAGCAGACTAACTTTGAATATCGGCCTCCGGTGGGACGTGATGGTTCCGTTCACCGAGACTAATAACCAGATTATCTATGTGGACGCTAAGTTGCCGGATCCTGGCGCGGGCGGGATACCCGGCGGCGCCACTAAATTCGGGAATTGCGCCGGTTGCTCCGGAATCACCCGCGCCGACATTCACTGGAAGTACTTCCAGCCCCGAGGCGGTGTTGCCTACAGACTGAACTCGAAGACGGTTATCCGGGCGGGCGGTTACGTAACCACGCTGGATGGCGGCGCCTACGAATTTGGAACCTCTTTCTCCGCCTCTTTCATGTCATCCCTGCTAGCCGGCACCTACCTCCGCAACTCCAGCGGTGGCAGTGTTCCGGGCGTGGGCAGTTGGGATACAAATCCGTTGCCTTTGCCCCAGGCAACTCCCTTCAGTCCATCGATCGGAAATGGAGGTGTTATATTCGCCTTCGATCCTCAGAAAGTTGGCAGAGCACCGTACCTTTCCGCCTGGAATGCCGGCATACAGAGAGAACTTCCTTGGAAGATGTTCTTGACCGCCAACTATGTCGGCAACCGCGCCATTCACCTTCCTACTACTCTGTCTTTGAATAACCAGCCAAATCCCTCCGTTCTTCAATACGGAGCGCTATTGGGTCAATCGATCACTGCTCCGGCGGTCGTCGCCGCAGGCTTTAAGCCCCCTTATCCGCAATACGTCCAGCAGTTGGGAGCCTCGGCTACACTTATACAGTCCTTGACGCCATTTCCTCAATACGAAGGTTTCTTTCCGGTGTACGAAAATGCCGGGACTGCATTTTACAATGCGGTGCAGGTGCAAGCGGAGAAGCGTTTTACCGGCGGTTTGAGCTTTCTGACGAATCTGACGATGGGAAGGCTCATGGCAAATACTTATGTCGGCTCTGCGCCCTATTCACCCAACGGGTTGAATGCCTTTGACAATAGTAAGGAATATGTGCCTTCCGGTATCGACCAGTTATATTCTCAGAAGACAGTCTTAACCTACGAGTTACCTATCGGTTACGGAAAAAGGTACATGAATTCACGGGGCCTTGTGGCGCAAGTGCTAGGTGGTTGGCAGGTCAGTGGAATTCTGAGTTATTCGGGCGGGTTTCCCTTTGGCGCCCAAAATTCCTACAATCCACTGCTGGTGAACAGCTTTGACCGGCCAAATATTGATCCCAGCGTGCCGTTAACAACCTATAGCTACAGTCGGTCCTTTAACTGGTTTTCGAATCACAATGGAACCCAACCAGTACAGTTTCCAACGAATGCTTTTGTAAATACTGGCCCGTGGCAACTCGGCGACTCTATGCGTGCCTATGCCGCCTTGCGGACGCCGCCGCTACGGAGTGAAAACATCGCGGCGATGAAGTACTTCCACATTGGCGAACACGTCAAGGCGACGTTGCGCATCGACTATTTCAATCTCTTTAATCGAACTCAACTGCAACAGCCCGATAATAACTCCCTCGATTCGACATTCGGGCAAGTGACCAACCTGAGCTCACAACTCAACAACCGGCAAGGACAGGCGACGTTCCGGCTGGAATTCTGAATCTGTTGGGGAATCTGGAGACAATGCACGCGCCCGAGAGCGGACAGGCCGGTCATCGCGTGCAGGCTATGGCCCGCCGGGCGCTTTCGGAGATTGATTCCGTCTTCGACCGTCTGGCGGCGGATGCGGCCGACCGGATGTGTGACGAGATTCTGAGCGCCCACCGCATCGCGTGCTACGGTGTCGGCCGCGAGGGTCTCATGATGAAGGCTCTTTGCATGCGTTTGATGCACTTAGGTCTGGACGCGCACATGGTGGGCGACATGACCACGCCGCCCGTTGGCCGGGGTGATTTGCTGATCGCCAGCGCCGGCCCGGGGGTGTTCTCCACCGTGATGGCCTTGTTGGGTGTGGCGCGAGAGGCCGGGGCGCGCACCATGGTCGTCACAGCGCAGCCTGCGGGGCCAGCGCCGGCAATGGCCGACGTGGTCATCGAGCTTCCTGCACAAACGATGGCGACCGATCGCGGCGGGCCGGCTAGCCTCTTGCCCATGGGCAGTCTGTACGAGGCGGCCCAGCTTGTTTTCTTCGATTTAATCTCCATCTTGTTACGCGAAAAGACCGGACAGTCGCCGGACCAGATGCGTGCCCGCCACACCAACCTGGAATGATCCGGCGAAAAGGAGGGTTCTCATGAACTTCGGCGTCAATCTTAGTTTCGCCATCAAACGTTGGGCTGAGCCGCCGGTTTGGGCCAGGATGGTGCGCGAGACCCTCGGGGTCAGCTTGGTACAGTTCACATACGATCTGCTGGATCCATGGTGGCCTGACTCCGTACGGCATGCGATGGCAGCCGACGTCCGGAAAGCCGCCCAAGACTGGGGAATTGAAATTGAGAGCGCCTTCAGCGGGCTCGCCAATTATTGCTTCGACGGCTTGCTGCATCCCGACGCTAACGGGCGGCGTGCGTCACTCGAATGGTGGAAGCGCGCCTTCGATGTGGCTGCGGAAGTTGGCGCGAAGGTTTCGGGCGGCCCCCTCGGTGGCATGAGCGTGGCCGACGCTTCCGATCCCAAGCGGCGCGAAGAGCGGTACCGCAGTCTGCTGGATGCAGTCGAGGAGTTATCGCACGCTGCCGCGGCTGCGGGGCTGGAGCGGCTGCAAGTGGAATGCACACCCCTCGCGCGCGAGATCCCGTACACCGTCGAGCAGGGCCGAAAATTTATGCAGGACATCGAGGGCCGCTGCAAGATCCCAGTCAAACTTCTGGTCGACATCGGCCATGCCCTATATCAGCCGTTGTACGGCCCGAAAGCCAACATGCCGGACTGGCTGCATGGCCTGGGCCGGTCGATCGGCGCCTTCCACCTCCAGAACACGGATTTTCAAAGCGATTCTCACTGGGGCTGGCCCGACAAAAGGGGCCTCTTCGACGTCGCGGGTTTCGCCCACGAAGTGCGCCAGGCGGATCTCGCTGAGGTTCCGGCTTTCCTCGAAATCATCTACCCGTTCGAACTGGCGGACGAGGCGGTGCTGGCCAATATCACAAGCTCCGTTATGCATTGCCGGCAGCACTACGCGGGGGAACAACTGGAGAAGAGACAGATCGCATGAAGCTAACCAAGGTTCCAGCAATAGCCTGGCTCCTCTTGGCGATAACCTTATCTGCCGAGCCCATCAAACTGCATCCCGATAATCCTCACTACTATCTGTTCCAGGGCCAGCCTACCATCCTCATTACGTCCGCCGAACACTATGGCGGAGTAGTGAATAAAGACTTCGATTACGTTGCCTACTTCGATGCGTTGAAAGCGTACGGACTCAACTACACGCGCATCTACCCAGGTTATCTTTTCGAGCCTATGGGCAAGTTCATGAAGGGCAACACACTAGGCGCAAAGCCAATAAGCCTGATCTTGCCCTGGGCGCGCAGCCAGAAGCCGGGATATGCGCTCGGCGGGAACCTTTTTGACCTGGACCAATGGAATCCGGAGTATTTTGCGCGCCTGAAGGATTTCATCGTCAAAGCCGCCGCGCATGGCATTGTGGTCGAGATTTGCTTCTACAACGCGCAGTACGGCGACACCTGGCCGATGTCGCCTCTTTATTACGAGAACAACATTCAGAGAGAAGGCCATTGTGATTACGAGGACGCCCAGACGCTGAAACACGCTGACCTAGTCCGCCGCGAAGACGACTACGTCCGCAAGATTACTCAGGAAGTCAACGAATTCGACAACGTCATTCTCGAGATCTGCGACGAGCCCTACCTGACCGGCACACCCATCGAGCTGGCTGGACCGTGGGTAGGCCATAACGTCGAGAGCATCAAAGAGGCTGAGCGTTCACTGCCGAAAAAGCATCTCATCGCGCAGCAAATGGAAGGCCCCATTGGCGGACCGATCGATTTCACTTCCCACCCCGATGTTTCGGTCATCGTCACCCAGTACGCCTGGGAAGGCAGTCACGAGCAGATGGGCGGATTGATGGCTCTCGATTATGAATACGACAAGAACAAGCCCATCGACTTCAACGAGACGGATTACTATCCGACCTGGTATCTGGGTGACCGCGTTGCCGATTCGCGCGTGGAAGCCTGGGAGTTCATCGTGGGCGGCGGCGGCAGTTTCAATCAGCTGAACGGTCTGTACACGGTTCGCGATCCCGGCGGAAAGACCGAGGAGAATGCACAATTAGGCCGGGCATTAAAGAGCCTCCACGATTTCATGTACAGCTTCGACTTCCTCAAAATGCGCCCGGATAGAACCTTCGTCCGTGGTGGCGTGCCCCTGGGCGTCTACGCGCGGGGGATGAGCGAGCCCGGAAAGCAGTACGCCTATTATCATCACCACAGCTCGTTCGGCAGAAACACGGCATCATACAAAGTGACGCCGGGAAACTACCAGGAGAACCTGCTGCTCTACTTGCCCGCTGGCTCTTATCAGGCCGATTGGGTGGATGCTGCAACCGGAGTGGTGGTCTCCTCGGAAAAGTTCAGCCACGAAGGCGGCAATCACACGATCACAACGCCGGTACACTCCGTAGACGTTGCCTTGCGAGTGAAACGCACCTGACGATTTAACGGACCGAGTCGGCATGACCTTCACTCCGAAGTCCGGCTTGGTCTTAGGTGCGGCCAAGCTGGTAATGAGAGTTCCCATTGGCCGGCTCTAATTCGAGTGCCCGACCGCTGGGCCTATGAAAACTTCGTGGCATGGCGAACCTATGCTAGCACTCGCGGGGAGACGTCCGCCCTCAGAACCCACTTCCCACCGTGGTTTTGTAACAAAGAAAAAACAGATTTCGATAGACCCCGGCAAGCCTCCAGGTTACCCTCCCCCAAAGGTCTGCGATGACTCCGGCGACCCTGTGTTCGCCTTCGTCAGTCGGTGTAAAGGGGAACAGCAATGAGAACTCTGATTGCCGCAACAGTCGTGATGATCTTCCTGGCGCCGCTGGGAATCGAGGCCCAGGACCTGGCCACCATCGTGGGCGCCGTGACCGACCCTTCCGGGGCCGTCATTCCTGAAGCTCAGGTCCTCGTTTCCAATCCAGAACGGGGACTACTTCGAAAAGTGGTTTCCGACGCTGCCGGCCAATATACCGCTGCCCGCGTACCCATCGGAAACTATGTTGTCACTGTCGAAAAGGCCGGTTTTCAGAAGTTGGTACGGAGCGGAATCACCCTGCAAGTCGGACAGACGCTGCGCGTAGACCTGCAACTCCAGGTTGGCTCAGCCGCACAGGAGGTGGTAGTCAATGCGAACGTGGTCCATGTAGAAACAGAAACCGGCGCGATTTCTGATGTCGTCACGGGCACGCAGGTAAGCCAGCTCAACCTGAACGCCAGGAACTTTTCGCAACTTGCCACTCTGGTGCCGGGAGCGGCGACCTTGGGTAGCGGCTTTGATCCCTCGCAGGTGGGTGTTTCGGCCCCCGCTGCCATCTCATTCAACGGTCTTCCGGTCAATATCCAGAACTGGGAAGTCGACAGCACGAACAACATCGATCAGGGCTCTGGTAGTGGCTCTATCATGACCTATCCCAGCATTGATTCGATTGCCGAATTCCGTGTCTCGACCTCCAACTACAGCGCGGAATATGGCAAATCCGGAGGCGCCAACATCGAAGTTGTAACCAAATCCGGCACCAAGGAACTTCATGGGACCATGTTTGAGTTCGTCCGTAACGACGCCTTCGATGCCAACGACTGGTTCATCAATCGCACAATCACCGGCAACGGAAGTTCAGCTCCTGTGACTCCGCTCAAGCGGAATAATTGGGGATTCTCGTTGGGTGGGCCGGTTTTCATTCCCGGGCACTATAACCGCGACAAAAACAAAACCTTTTTCTTCGTTTCTGAGGAATGGCGCGAAAACCGTGAGGGCACGGTGATCAACGCCAACGTTCCAACGCTACAAATGCGGCAAGGCGATTTCAGCCAATGTGACTCTGCCTCAAGAAACTACAACCCCATCGTGGCGTCCGGATGCGTGGTTCCCGTCAATCCGGCAACGAACCTGCCTTTCCAGAACGATATCGTCCCGATTGACCCCACCGCAGCAGCACTCCTTAACGCTCTGGTGCCTCTGCCGAACAATGGCATCAATTTCTACACAGCCGCGCCCAGCCTGCCGACGTCGTTCCGGGAAGACATGTTCAAGATCGATCACAATATCACCGACAACATACGCGTCTTCTTCCGATACACCCAGGACGCCTTCGAGCAGACCTATGTCCCGACGCTTTGGTCCTCTGCCAACTTCGGAACAGTCAAATCGAAATGGACCAGCCCGGCAAAATCAGCCGTATTCCACCTGACCGAAACCATCCGCCCTGATCTGCTCAACGAGTTCATCGCCAGCTTCTCGGCGGACGTGAATACCGTGAACAATTACACTGGGTTTGACTCTCCGGCCAATTCCATCGACAAGCCCAGTGGTTTTTCAATGAAGACGCTTTTCCCCGCCAACCAGGATCAGCCGAAACTTCCGGGCATCTCTCTGGCCGGCGGCGTACCGTTCAACTTCGCCGAGTCGACCGGTTTCGAATTCTTTTTCTGGGACCCCCAGCCGGCCATCAAGGACAACCTCGTGTGGACCCACGGCCCGCACACGATCAAAACCGGCATTTTCCTCCTTTACAACAACATCAACACAACCACCAATATCGGCTATAACACGCAAGGGTTCCTTTCCTTCGGCCCCGGTAATGGATCGGGCATCAGCACGGGAAACGCGCTCGCGGACATGTATCTCGCGCGCATCGCCAATTACCAGGAGTACGGCCGCGTGGTGAACGGCAATCTGCTGGGAGGAGCGGCGCTTGGCCACTGGCGCCAATGGGATTTCGAGCCGTATTTCCAAGATGACTGGCACGTCACTCCCCATCTCACCTTGAACCTGGGCGTGCGCTATTCCTGGTTAACTGCGTTCCACGATACCGAGACGCCCACCAACGATTCGCTCTTCGTGCCGTCCCTCTACAATCCGGCCAAACAGGCGCAACTGGATAGCAACGGCAACCTGATTCCGGGTAGCGGAGCCAACTATCTCAGCTATGGCAACGGGCTGGTGCAGTGCGGCTCGGGGGGGATTCCGGAAGGCTGCTACAATCCGCCTCGTGGCACCGTCTCGCCGCGTTTTGGATTTTCATGGGACCCGTTCGGAACGGGTACCACGGTAGTCCGCGGCGGCTACGCGTTGACTTGGGACAGCGGCAATCCGCTCCACAACGGAGCCGGCTTCAACGGGAATCCTCCCACGGCCACAAATCTGTTTGGTTACAACATTCTGGGCTATCAAAACGTTGTGCCTGGTCCGCTCGGACCAGCGAATTTCTCCAACGTCAACGTTACTAGCTGGCAGGAGATTCAGCAGTTCAACCTGGGCCTGCAGCATCAATTCCGCGGCAACAATATCCTGAGTGCGAGCTACGTCGGAACTCTCGGGCGCCACCTGCAGCAGAACGTCAACATCAACCAGGTGCCCGTAGGCGTTGGTACCGAGAACGTTCCCGCTCTCGCCGGCTCAACCGGCTGCGACTCCAAGGGCAACTGCAACGTGCAATCCATCCTGATGAATAACCTGGAACCTAATGTGTTTTTCGTGCCCTACCGCGGGTACACAGGCATCGCCCAGCGCCAGATGACGGGCAATTCCAATTACAATTCGCTCCAGGTCAATTTCCGGCACACCTTTGGTTACGGGCTTTCGTTCCAGACGGCCTACACGTGGTCGCACGAGCTGGATAACATGTTTCAGTCCGGTGGCTCCAACTCCGGGGGCACCAACGGAATCAACGATGAGAATCTCCATCGTTGGTACGGAACCGGCGGCCTGAACCAGGCGCAGATGCTGATCCTCAATTATGTCTATGAACTGCCGTTTTTCAAGAAGGCGTCGAATTCCCTAACCCGAAACGCCTTGGGCGGCTGGGAAATCAGCGGCATCTCGAGCTTCCTGACCGGAACGCCGATTGGCGTGACCTGTGGTATCAACGGCATGTCCACAGGAATCGGCGGACCGACGGGCTGCAACGCCCTGGGCCCCCTGGGGATCAAGAAAGGCGTCGTGGACGACCCACAATTCGGTTCCACCCCAACCTGGTTTGATCCCAACCTGCTCGGCCAACCCACCGTAAGCCAGCTCTACGCCAATAACCAGCCTGGAATGTTTGGCTACCTCGGCAAATACGCGTTGACCGGACCAGGCCGCAATAACTGGGACCTCGCCCTGATGAAGAACATTCAAACACCATGGTTCAGGGGCGAACACAGTTCGGTGCAGTTCCGCGCCGAGAGCTACAACACGTTCAATCACCCCCAGTGGAGCGGGATCAATCTGTTTTGCAGCGGCGCTACCGCCCCCGGAGCCCCCTGCAACGGCGACCAGAACATCGGGAACGGTGAGGTGGCGAGCGCCTCCCGGCCGCGGATTATGCAGCTTGGTCTGAAATTTATCTTTTGATCATGCAATTAATTTGCCATGGCGTACCGCCCGCGATCGGCGTATGATTGCCTGATACGGACGGCGTCAGGGTGATGGCTACGCAAACTGAACTGACCTGGGAACGGGTAGATTCACTGGTCGACCGCCAGATCAACGCGGAGCAGTTCCACATCTGGCCGTTCGCCCACCCCTACCCGATCGACGTACGTTTCCTGATCATGGATCGCCGGCATGAGGTTCCCAAGCACCGGCCCGACCACCTGGAAGTGGTCGTTTTCGAGTACGGGGAAATAGGTTACGAAGTCGAGGATCGCCACTGCCTTCTGCAGAACAACGACGTCATCGTCGTAGGGGACCGCATCCACCACCGCTGCCTGCCACTGGGCGCCACGCAGCAGGCGGCCCGCGCCGTGGTTCTCTCCTTTCTACCGCAATTGGTTCATTCCGGTCCGCTTGGAGATGACATGCAATACCTGATGCCGTTCATGCTTCAGGATTCTTCTTGCTCCAATGTAATTCCCGCTAGGGCCGGACGTTCGCGGGAAATCTCGGATTTCATCCAGCGAATCCGCGCGGAGTTGCCAGGGACGTCGGAACGATCGCGATTGGCCATTAAAACCTACTTGAAGATGATTCTGCTCAACCTGGTCAACCACTACGCCGCTTTCGGCGAGGCTCGCGACGCCCTTCGGCGTCAGCAAAGGAATGCCGACCGTTTGACGCCCGCCCTGGACTTTCTGGAAACGCACTACAGTGAGCCGATCCGCGTGGATGACGCCGCCCGGCTTTGCGCCATGAGTGCCTGCTGTTTCATGCATTTGTTCAAGGAAGTCACCGGCCACTCCTTCGTCGCGTATCTGAATCGTTTTCGCGTCGCACGGGCCCAGCAACTGTTGGCGTCAAGCGACCGCTCGATTGCCGACATCAGTCTGGATACCGGTTTCTGCAACCAGAGCTACTTCGGCGTAATCTTCCGCAGGGTCACGGGGATGAGCCCGCTCGCTTACCGCATCAACCACGGCACTCTTCAGACAGCCGTCAGCCCGCCGTCCACAGTGAAAATGCCCTCCGCGCTGGTGAAGTCACCCTACCGAGCATCCAGCACGAGCACCCAGTCGCTATCGCCATCGTGATTCTTTGCTGGCGGTGTGAATGGATGGCTGCCGCCTTTCGCGAAGGGACTGCCGGGAACGTCCTGGTAGGCGCCGATTGTCGGATCGAACCATCGCGCGCGCGCCGCGCCTTGCAGGGCTGCCATGTTGACGGTGATCGTTCGAGCAGTCGGCATATAGATCACGACGAGGCCGCCGTCAGGTGTTGCGGCCGCGGTGGAATAGTCACTTTGGCTAACGCGGGTTTGAAGGGTCCCATAGGTCCCATATCCGGCAGTTAGAATCGAATGGTCCTGGTCCGGAACAAGGTCCTGCCAAGGCAGCGCCGTAAAGAATTCCTTCCATATTTTGAGTTGCGCGACTCCGGGAGTATCAATATGGCCCTGCCAACCGGCTTTGAACGACCACGTGTAGGCATTGCCGTAGAACTGGCCGGTTCCGCCGGACAACATCGTCCAATAGTCCTCGCGCCGTAACACTGCGGGAGATCCGAAGTCGGGCGGCTTTCCGACGTCCTCCAGATCGTAATGCGCTTCCGCCAGGTAGGCCGGGGCAACGGGCTTCTGGTTGTAACTGTGCAGCATCTGCATGTATGTCGGCGAATACGTGTACGTGCTGTTGAGATCGCTAAGTGGGATCCAAGTTGGATCGTCAAATGACGAGCTTGTAAATACGTTTAGTTCGACGGTTTGCAGTTGGCCCGGATCGACGGAATGGATCCCCTTCGCCACAGCTTGAACCAGCGCGTCATCGGTCGAATTCTTCCAGCTATTAAAGTCATTGCCATTCAGCCAAAGAACATTAGCAAAGCCTTGGTAACGTTTGCCGAGATATTGCCCGTAAGCGTATGCCGCGCTGGGGCCGTTATTGCGCAGGGTCGGCAGCCATCCAATCGTCTCCATCGGATCCAGAAAGACGGCCTGATGGTGACGAGCCGCGATCTGCACAATGTGGTCGAGACGGGAGAAGTACGCTTCATTGGGTTTGCTGAGATCGTAGTGCTGGAAGTCTGTTCCCCCCGGAACAAATCCCAAGAAAGGCCGCAGTCCATCTGGAGTAGTGGCATTGACGTTATCGGGATAGTCATGACCGGCACACGTTACGTCGATCCAACCCGCAGTGTTGAACCCATTTGCCTCGCGGTCGGCAAAATAAACTTCCGCGTCTTGCTCGCTCAATCTTCCTATCAGTCCCTGGGGCGTGTCGCCCACGATGAGAAACGGTTGGTTCTTCTGGTCAACCAGATAGCGCCGGTTGGCGCTCACTTTGAGAGGAAAGACCGGGACGCCCGAGCCAGATGAAGCATCGGCCTTTAGCTTCGCTATACCAGCCCCGACCGCTGTTAATGCGAGCAGTACGACGAACGCCGAACGGATTCGGCAGCGCTCTAAAGTCATCTTTTATTCACCATCCTAGCGTGTTGCAAAGTCCTTCCGAATTTTGGAACCCAGCCCCGAGGCACATGTTCCTGCCCGTTAATCACCGGACCTCCCTCAAACCGCTGTGAGCCCGCCATCCACCGTAAAAATGCCCCCGATGCAGTAGTTCGAATCTTCCGAGGCCAGAAAAACCGCAATGCCCGCCAGGTCCTCCGGCGTCCCCAGCCTGCGTGCGGGTGCGATCTCGGCGAAATGCTGGCGCATCTTGGGGTCGGAGAGTTCAATGGCATTCATGGGAGTGTCGATCGTACCGGGCACAATCGCATTCACGCGGATGTTGTCCGGCGCATAGTCCGCCGCCATGGCCCGCATCAGGCCCACTACGCCGCCCTTACTGGTGCTATACGCAGTCAGACGCGTAAAACCGAATATGCCGGTCGGCGAGGCCACATGGATGATGGATCCGCCGCCCTGCCGTAGCATGGCCGGAATAACGTATTTCGAGCACAACCAATAGCCGCGCAGATTCACCGCCATCGTGCGATCCCAAGTTTCGTTCGTCAACTCGTGAGCGCGAGTTTCCTCGTGGATCAGCAGAATTCCGGCATTGTTGCACAAGACGTCGATTCTGCCGTAGCGATCGAGGGTTTTTTGCACCATGGATTTCACCTGCGCCTCGTTAGAGACGTCGGTTTCGATGAAGACCGCGCTGCCGCCGGCCTCGCAAATGGCTCGCTCCGCGCCAGCCCCGTTCGCCGCGTCGATTTCAGCGACCACTACCGACGCTCCCTCACGGCCAAATCGTTCGGCGATTCCCCTTCCTATCCCTGCCCCCGCGCCGGTTACGATGGCGACTTTGTTCTTTAATCGCATGCTCGCCTCATTGTTCGATAGTGAAGACTCGTTCCACCTCGCCGTTGCGGATTCCGTACATGCGCCGGTGGAGGTTGACCGTCCCGTCGTGATACTGCACCGCTATTTCGATCTTGTCCCCTACCTCTACAGCCACCGCCGGATCCTGGATTTCAATAGGCGCGTGCTCGGCGTGCAGAGCCTTGACCGTCAGGCCAGAAATGCCTTTCACCGATGGCAACCCGCGTTCCCCGCTGATCACCTTGCACCCGGCGTCCACCACCAGCCGTTCTCCCGCCGTCTTGCTGATGACAGTGGCCAGCACACTGAGCGCAACCTGGAAATCCGGAACCACCGGTGCATACCACGTGTCCATCAGCAGATACGAACCAGCTTGGTTTTCCGTAACCCCCGGAAATGCCCCCGCAATCGAGTAATCTCCCGTACCCCCGCAACTCACGATTCCGACCGGAATGCCCTGCGATTCGATCAAGCTTCGGGTTTGTACGAGAGACTGCATGGCTTCAGTCACCAAGCGCTCCTTCTCTGGGCCCGGCGGCCGGGGCTGTAAATGCCCCTCATATCCCATCACCCCACGAAATGTTAGACCGGATTCAACGACCAGCTTGGCCAGTGAAGCCGCGGGCTCTCCCGGCGGCAAACCGCACCGCTTCAACCCCAGATCGACGTCGACCACCACGTTGACCTCGGCTTTTCGGTTTCGTGCGCAACTGGCCATGTCGGCAACCACTTTCGGATTGTCGACCGCAACGATCACCGGAACTTCGCGCGAAAGCTCAACAAATCGCGCCACTGGTTCGTCGCCGGCAATCTCGTTAGCGATCAAAATATCGCGGATCCCGAAGCTTGCCAACCGCTCGGCCTGCCAAAGCCTGGCGCAAGTGATTCCGATGGCGCCCTGCTCCATCTGGCGGGCAGCCAATTCCAACACCCTATGGTTCTTAAAATGCGGGCGAAGCTTGGCCGGCCGGTTGCAAAAAAACCGTGCCATGGTTTCCAGGTTTCGCTCCATCACATTCAGATCTACCAGCAGAGCCGGCGTATCGATGTCCATTTGTCTAAGCTTCGCCGATTCAGACACTGAGTTTCCTCCGGAAACCACCCGTCTGGAGGGCCAGGTACAAAATACCTGCAACGCTCCACAGCGCCCCCAGCCGCATGGCCAGAGGCGAGATGCTGAGCCAGATGTAGAAGCAAATTACGAATCCGGCCACCGGACATATCAGGTTAGCCCATACCCGGGAGATGCCGCGTTCGCGCCGCCGCACGAAGTAGTGGCTCAATACCGAAAGGTTGACCGCCATGAATCCCAAACATGCTCCAAAATTGACCACTTCGGCGGCTTCGTCGAGATCGAGCAGCGCGGCGCCAATCGCGGCAATGGCTCCCATCAATATCACGCTATAGATGGGCGTGCGCAGCACTGGGTGCACGTAGCCGAACACACGGTGCGGCAACCGGCCGTCACGCGCCATGCCAAACAAGAGGCGCGACGCGCTTGCTTGACTGGTGATGCCACTGGCCCATGCCTGAGCGATCACAAGGAAAGCAATTAAATAAAACAAGCCAGGCCCGCCAATTAGCCGCCCGATATCCGAAAAGGCCGTTTCGATGGGAGAGAATCGCTTATAGTCAGGCCAAATCAGTTGGCCCAGATACGTTTGCAATATGAAAACGGCGCCCGCCACGAAACACACCAGGACCGTCGCCCGGGCGACGTTTTTTTGCGGATCCTTAGCGTCCTCCGCTAACGTCGAGATCCCGTCAAACCCCAAAAATGAAAGCACCGAGATAGGTGTGGCCGACATGACTGCCGCCAACGAAAAATGCGGCGCGTCGTAGAACGGTTTCAACGAGAGCAGTGTTCCTTCCCCCGTTCCACCCAGCAACGCCCGCACCGCCGCCGCCACGAACCACACAATGGAGACGGCCAGAATGGAATTGAAAACAATGGTGGCTCGGGACGTCATCTCAATACCGCAGAGGTTGATTCCGGTAACGGCGGCGGCAGTGATACCAACCCAGACCAGATAGGGTACCGTCGGCACGAGTTTGTTCGAGGTGACGGCAGCGATGATGACGCACAGCATCGGCATGAGCAAGTAGTCCAAAATCATGACCCAGCCGGCAAAGTAACCGGCGGCAGGGTGCAAGGCGCGCGAGGCGTAGGCGTATGTCGAACCGGCCTCGGGAAATGCCGCCGCCATCCGCCCGTAACTCACTGCCGTGAAGCTGATCGCGAACATCGCGATGAGATAGACGAGCGCGAAATGACCTTGCGCTTTCACCGACCCCACACCGAAAAACGTGTAGGGCGCAGTCGGCCCGACAAATGCCAATCCAAATAACACGAGAGCCCAGAGTGACAACACGGGCCGAAAACTGCCATGTGTGACAGTCTCGGGCTGCACGGACTCAGCGGATGCTTTCATTACTCTCTCAGCCAGCGATACCCGCCGGTTCTGGGGATGCCTTTCGCTGCTGAACCACTTCGCTTTGTATGAACTTTACGGTGTCTTCCACAATTTCCAGCATGCGCTCGAAGTCCGTAGGCGGCGTGGTCAGGGGCGGCTTGAACTTGAGCACGTTGCCGCCGATGCCGCCGAATTGCGTGATCAAACCACGTTCGAGGGCGAATCCCCAGGCTTTGCGGCAGGCTGCTGTCGCGGGCGCTTTGGTCTGGCGGTCTTGCACGAAATCGACGCCAATGAACAGGCCCGGACCGCGCACATCGCCGATCACCTCGAAGCGCCGCGCAAGGTGGTGGAAGCGCTCGGTTGCCTGAGCACCTAGTGTGCGGGCCCGTTCGGCGAGGTTTTCCTTCTCTACAATGTCCAGCACCGCGAGGCCGGCGGCTGCCGAAAGTGGTTGGTTCATGAACGTGAGCATGTGCCAGCCGTCCAGCTCCAGGCCATTTGGAATCAAGTCTTTGCGGGTGATAAATGCGCCAATCGGAACCCCGCCACCCAAAGCCTTCCCGGCCACCAGGAAGTCCGGCCGTACATCGAAAAGATCGCAGGCCCAGGTTGTGCCGCAACGGCATAAACCGGTTTGAATCTCATCGACGATCAGAAGAACTCCGCGCTTCCGGCAGACCTGCTGGATGCCGTGATAATATTCCGCTGGGAAAACCACATGGCCATTGGGCCCCTGTACGATTTCCATCACTAACGCCGCGACCTGTCCGGAGCTGGCCCCATCCAGATCGGCTTCGAGCGCATGAACCGCAGCGCGCCAGCCGTCGGGGCCTTCACCCAGAGGCGGCCGGTAGGCGTCGGCGGAGGGGATCTGGCGAAAGGTCGGCCACCTCACCCCGCCCGGCATCCACTTTCGCAAGTTCGGCATACCTGCAAGGCCCATCGTGGCTAGCGACATGCCGTGATATGCTCCGGTGAGCGACAACACTTCGGTGCGGCCAGTAACCCGAATGGCGAACTTTATGGCCGCTTCGATTGCCTCACCACCGCCCACGCAAAGGAACGTCTTGCTCAGTCCGGGCGGTGCAATGGCTGCCAATCGCACGCAGTACTCGATCACGGGCACGCTATCGTGCAGAATGTTCGTCGAGGGCAATTTCATCATCTGGCTGGCAACGGCTTCGGCTACGGCCGGATGCGCGTGGCCAACCATGGCGGGCCCAGCCGAACCCGACATGGTGTCCAGATAGAGCTTGCCATGGACATCCCACAACCGGGATCCTTGTGCGCGCTCGAAAATCAGCGACTTCTCCCGCCGGATGCCGTGCAGCACGTATTCGTTGGATAAGGCTTCGTAGTCCATAACGTTTCCGACCGCCCTTTGTAGCGCAAATGGAGGCGCAGTATCTATCAAAAAACCACAAATTTCTGTTGTAAGTCCGTGACAGCCGCTGGCCGCGAGCGACTTATGTTTTTCCAACAAAAGGAACGGGAAAGGTAATATACGCCCGCTCCTGCCGCCGACTAGCGTGTATTCTGGCTAGAAACCCAATGCTGCGTTTCCATCTGACAATTGCAGTTGGCGCTCTTATATGTGCCTCCACCGCTCCCGCAGCCGGCCCGTACCCCGTCCGCATCGGTCCGGACCATCGCCATCTTGTCGACCAAAGTGGCAAACCACTTCTGATCCAGGGTGACGCGCCCTGGTCCCTCATTTCGGGACTCACCACGGAGGAAGCCAAGCTCTATCTCGACACGCGACGGCGCCAGGGGTTCAACTCGATCATCGTCAATCTGATCGAGCACAAATTCCGCGGGCCGGTGAACCGCTATGGTGACGGTCCGTTCACGACGCCGGGCGATTTCTCGACTCCTAACGAAAAGTACTTCGAGCACGCCGACCTGGTTATCCGTATGGCCGCAGATCGAGGCATGCAAGTGTTTCTTGCGCCGATTTACCTGGGCTATATCGGGACCGATGAGGGCTGGATCGAAGAAACGCTGGCAAACGGCCCCGAGAAGTGCCGCGGCTGGGGCCGCTATGTGGGCAAACGATATCGTGACTTCGACAACCTGGCGTGGCTGATCGGCGGCGACCGCAATCCAGAAAAGGCGCGCGAAGGCGTAGACGCGATCGTTGCCGGGATCAAGGAGTTCGACAACCGGCACGTGTTTACGGCGCACTGCCACCCGGAGAACTCCGCCATCGACCAGTATCGAAACGACGGCTGGCTGGATTTGAACAGCACGTATACCTACGGCATTGTCCACCGGATGCTGCTCGCCGACTATAATCGCACTCCGGCGATGCCGTTCTTTTTGACCGAATCCACCTATGAGGGCGAGCACAACGCTTCGGCCGTGCAAATCCGCAGGCAAGCCTACTGGGCGATCTTGTGCGGCGCAACCGGGCAGTTCATGGGCAATCGACCCGTTTGGCTGTTCGATCCCGGATGGCAAGCGGCATTAAATTCCACCGGAGCACAAGACATGGCACGGTGGGGAGAGTTGTTTCGCTCGCGTCCCTGGTACGAGCTAGTTCCCGATGAGAAGCACGAAGTAGTGGTCGATGGATTGGGCGAGTTTCGAGGCCTCGACTATCTGGCCGCGGCGAGGACAGCAGACGGCTCGATGGTGATGGCGTACCTGCCGACGTCGCGAACGATCACAGTGGACATGTCGAAGCTCGCCGGCCAACGGGCGAAGGCGTCGTGGTTCAACCCACGCACCGGCAAGTGGGATTCCGCCGGAGATTCTGCCACAGAGGGGAAGCGGCAATTCACGCCGCCAGGCGAGGGTGACGGGGTGCTCGTGCTAGAGCCGGTGAAGTAAGTCCAGGCTCGGCGCACGCTGTCTTTTCACCGAATAGTAAACTCTTCCCATGGTCTTCGCTAAACGACTGCGGGAGGGCGTTCGCCGCGGAGAGATCACCTGTAGCGTTCGTATATGGACGCGTCCGCATGTAACAGTGGGTAAACGGTACCGTATGGACGAAGGTGAGATCGAGGTGGAATCGATCAAACCTATCGGACTGCCAGATATCACTCCGGAGCTGGCGCGCGAGTCGGGTTTCCTGGGAATTATAGATCTGCTCAAGGTCGCGAAACACGGTAAAGGGGAGAATATCTATCTGATTCGATTCCACTACGTGCGCCCGCGTGGCATGGGGTCAAGGCAGCGCAACTAGTATTGCAGGACGGACCTGTGGGACTTATTCCGGCCGCACGAGCATTTTCACGTGCTTGTCCTTCTCATGGAGCAGGCCGTGGTAGCCTTTGCCGACGAGGTCGTCGAGGCCGATGTGGTCGGTGATGAGCAGGTCGCCGCGGAAGCGGGGGTCGGTCATGATGCGGATGGTTTCGTCGTAGAGGCCGTAGCCGCTCATGCTGCCGGAGATCATTTTTTCGCGGAAGACCACGTCGGTCAGGTCGATGGCGGCGGGCTTTTCGAAAACTCCCATGATGACGAGGCGTCCGCGCGTGCGGGTCAATTTGGCAGCCATGAGCACGGAGGCGGGCTGGCCGGCGCATTCCATGACCAGATCGAAACCCTGGCCGTCGGTGATTTCCCGCGCGCGTTTCTCGGGATCTTCGCGGAGCGGATTGATCACCTCGTCGGCGCCGCACAGTCTTGCGGCTTCGATACGCCGTTCCGCCATCTCGATCGCGACTACCTGTTTCACCCCGCGAAGACGCGCGGCCATCAGAGCCATCAGGCCGATTGGCCCGGCGCCCACGATGGCGACGCTATCCTCCGCACCCGGCTCGCCCTGAGCGACAGCGCGAACTGTAGATGAGAACGGCTCGACCAGAGCACCGACCTCGTCCGAAATCTTGTCCGTCAGGTGATAGCACTGATAGGCATTCAGGTTCAAACGCTCGGCAAGCGCTCCGCCTGTCCACGAAGTGCCGAGGAAGGCGACTTGATCGCACTGCGCCATCGAACCGGTACGGCACCAGCGGCACTTTCCGCAGCCGATGATGGGGCACGCCACGACGCGATCGCCAACAGAGAAGGTCTCGACGCCCTCGCCGACGGCTGTGACCTCGCCGGACATCTCGTGGCCGATTATGACGGGCGCTTGCACACCAGTTATGGGATGGGGGCGGTCGAGAGGAATGTACAGCGGACCGCCCAGATATTCGTGCAGGTCCGTTCCACAAATTCCGCACCATGCGACCTTGACCTGCACTTGGCCGGGCAGCGGCGCAGACGGTTCCCCGACCTTCTCGATACGGACGTCCTGGCGTCCGTGCCAGACAGCGGCTTTCATGCGCTTTCTTTCTTCATGTAAAGCACAGACGGGCCAATGAAAGGCGTCGCGAAGGTTAGCTGCTTCCTGGCGGTGACGGTGCCACCGGGCGTGATGGTGCCGTCTTCGGGATGCATCCACTCCACGCTAAAGCGCCCTTGAGCATGCGAGAGATCGATGTCAGCTCGGTCGCCTTCGGGGAAATATACCAGAAACTCGCGCTCCGGATTTGCCAGGCAATAAGTGGTTGATGCCAGCTCGTTTTGCGGCGTCATGGATGCGAGATCCATGCGAAGCGAGTAAGCGCGTGTGTAGCCGATAGCTTTGCGCACGGGTTCCCAGGTCCAATCGTCACGCCGGTTGAGGTCGCGCAGCGGATAGCCGGGCCGCGGCCCCCAGTTCACTTCCGGGCATGGGCCGCCCGCGATCGGGTCCCAACTGTCCATCAGCAGCGTGTTGTGGCCGCGGACAAAGCTTTTCCACGCCCAGGCGACCGTCCCGCCGTGGCCCCAGAGATGATCGGTGTCGTTCACGCTGACTTTCTTGCCGTCCCATGCGGGAGGGTCAAACTGAAACTTATGACCGAAGGGAGAAACCCACTCCGCGGGGCTGGCCATCATCTCATCCATCCGCTCTACGCCGGCACCGGTCAGGCCAACGGGGTGCCGCTTGCCCTTCTCGGTTTCCAGCTTGTGCATGGTGTCCACCACCCACCAGTCCCAGTCTTTTCCACCGCCTTCGTTGACCACCTCGTAGAGCACATTGTCGAGATCGTCTACGGTGTCGATGACTTTCCTCATGTAGGCCGTCTGCTGTTCGCGCACCTGCGGGTCTTCCAGATCCGGCTGGCCGTCGCCGTTGCGGTCGCCATTCACGCCGTTGATATTGTTCTGGGCGTTGTAGGGGTGGCCGGACCAGGTTTGCTGCCCACAGTTGTGTGGCCGGTTATAGCTGAAGCCTTGGAAGAGCTGCACCGCGCAGTAGATGCCGCGGTCGCGACATTCGGTGACGCGGGCGCGCATGCGGCCGAAATACGCGGGGTTGAATTTTTTCAGGTCGAACTTGAGGCCGCCATCGAGCGCCGCACCAGGACCGGTGCGGACGTAAAGGGTTGGTTCGAACAGGATCTTGTCCGGCGTCCAGGGGGCCCAGGCGGATTGCTGCCAGCCCCACAGGCGCATGAAATTGTGGTTGTGACTTTGCATCATGGCGAGGTAGGCCTGCCAATCGAAAATGGGGACGGGTGCGACGCCGGTGTCCTGCAAGTTGGCCCAGGTATGTGCGCCGGTGAGGAAGATGGGCCGGCCGCTGTCGTCAGTGAAGTAACGCGGGTTGTTCGGATGAACGCGCAGCGGTCCTGTGGCCGGGCGGACGATCTGGGCGGGGGCCGGCTTCCAGGCGCTGGCAGCGACGCCGCAAGCCGCTGTCGCTTTCAAGAAATCGCGCCGATTCATGCTTGCGGTCTCCTCATGCTAATTGACCACCATCTACGAATAGCAGGACACCATTGACATAGGCGGCGTCTTCCGAAGCCAGAAAGAGCGCCGGACCCGCTACGTCCTCGGGCGTTCCCAAGCGGCCGAGCGGGATAAGACCCCTTTCCGGGTCGTACTTTTTCATGGCTTCCGGATTGTTCAGCAGGGGCTCGGTCAAACGGGTTTTGATGAATCCCGGACCGAGGGCGTTGGAGTTGATGCCGTAAGGACCGAGCTCGCGTGCTAGGGTCTTGGCAAGAAGAAACACGCCTGACTTCGAGACGTTGTAGTGCGCGAGGGTGGCTTCCGCGTCCCAGCAGTTGGTGGAGGCCATGAAAACCAGCTTGCCGTGCTTGCGGGCGACCATGTGGGGGGCGACGACTTTGGAAACCAGGAACGCGCCACGCAGGTTCGTATCGATAGTGTCGTCCCAAGTCTCGGTGGAGATCTTCAGAAATGGCACGGAAGGAGCAATACCCGCCACGTACATGAGGATGTCGATTCGACCATGCCAGCCCAACGACTGCATGACCATCGTTTCAACCTGATTGAAGTCGCGGACGTCACATTCGAGAGCCCTTGCATCCGCTCCGCCGGCACACATCTCGCAACGTGCGGCTTCTGCTGATGAGCGGTCCACATCGGCGATGACAACACTAGCGCCTTCCCGGCCCAACCGTGCCGCGATGGCCTTGCCAATGCCATGAGCTCCGCCGACCACCAGCGCCACCTGACCAGTGAAGCGCACCATGCCATTAGCGTGCTGATCGCCCATTCTTCCGATTGCCCTCTACGTTAAGGTATTCGCCCAGATATTGCCAGTCTGTAATGATCGTCTAAATTTTTGTTGCTGCGGCACGCTCGGAGGGGGTCCGGGGCGGCCCGTGGGATTTCAAAAGTCTTTAAGAGTATTCTTATATCCATCCCAACGGGGTACATAGGACGCTTGATGGGTCTGGCGGGTGTCTCGGGAGGAATTCGGACGTTGAGGCTTAAGGACAAAGTGGCCCTGATTACGGGTGGCGCATCGGGTATTGGCAGGGCGACAGCCGAGTTGTTCGCCCGCGAGGGCGCTAGGGTAGCGGTTGCCGATTACAGTGGGGACGGTTGCGAGACAGCGCAAGCCATCAATGCGTCCGGCGGAGATGCGATATTTGCGCAGGTTGACGTTTCAGACACCGCGCAGGTCGCCCGCATGGTGGACGAGACGATCAGGAAATACGGGCGCATTGACGTTCTGTTCAACGGCGCGGGCGTACTCCTTTATGGCACGGTACTTGATACCGACGAGCAGGCTTGGCATCGCGTGCTGTCTATCAATCTGACGGGGACGTATTTATGCTGCCGGGCGGTTTTGCCCCACATGATCCGGCAGGGCGGCGGGTCGATCATAAATGTGGCATCGACGGTGGGCGCACATGATGCCTGCGCAAACGCAGTGGCGTACGTCACCTCCAAAGGTGGCGTGACGATGTTGACGAAAGCAATGGCGATCGACCATGCGAGGCAAGGGGTGCGGGTGAACGCGCTGGTTCCCGGCGCTACCGATACGCCCATGATTCGAAAGGCGCTTTCGCCGGAAGCATTGGAGGCGCTGGCGGCGTCACACCCGATCGGGCGTTTGGGGCGGCCCGAAGAACTGGCGAAGGCCGTCTTATTTCTGGCCTCGGACGATGCGTCGTTCGTGACCGGAACCGCCATGTACGTGGATGGGGGACAAACAGCGAAGATCTGACCGTAGTTTTACGGGAAAGATTGTATGATTTTTGCAACAGGAGCGAGCGCTCGGGAAGATCCGGAGACGACCAACGTCGTGGCCGCCTAATGAGTGTTTCTACGGGCCAGGGGGAGAGTATCGAGACCGTTGGGCGGCTGAAGCGGGTGCTATCCGTCTGGGACCTGATTCTGTACGGGATCGTAGCGGTGACGCCGAGCGCTCCGGCAACGGTTTTCGGCCTCGCGGAGCTGCGGTCACATGGGCACGCGGTTGTTACCATTTTGGCGGCTATGGTGGCTATGGTACTGACGGCCATCAGCTATGGGAGGATGGCGGCGCTGTATCCTTCGGCGGGTTCGGCTTACACGTATGTGGGCCGCGGGCTACATCCGTATTTGGGATTTGTTTCGGGCTGGGCCATGCTGCTGGATTACGTGGTCAGCCCGCTGTTCTGTGTGATTTATGGGAGCCTGGCTTTACAACGCGCGGTTCCGGCGCTGCCATATCCAGTTTGTGCCGCGCTTTTTGCAGGCGGCATCACGTATCTCAACCTGCGCGGCATACGCTCCACGACGCGCGCGAACCAGGTGCTGCTGGTGTTTATGTTCGTGGTGCTGATTAGCTTTATCGTGCTTGCCGTACGATACATGCTCGCGCGCGATGGATTGGGGAGTTTGTTTACGGTCAAGCCGTTCTATGATCCCCGCACCTTCAATGTGCGGGACATCGCGGGGGCTACTTCGTTCGCGGCGCTTACCTATCTAGGGTTCGATGCGGTGACCACGCTGGCCGAAGACGTAAAGAATCCACGCCGAAACGTGATGCTGGCTGCCGTATCGGTGTGCGCATTCACGGGCATATTCGGCGGGTTGCTGGTGTACCTGGGGCAACTCGTCTGGCCCGATTACCATACCTACTCGAACATTGAGACAGCATTCATTGAAGTTACGGGGCGCGTAGGCGGAGTGTGGTTATTCCAAGCAATGGCGATTCTGCTGGTGGTGGCCAACATCGGAGCCGGAATGACCACGCAGGTTGGTGCTGCGCGCCTGTTATTCGGCATGGGGCGCGACGACGTGATTCCCCGGCGTTTCTTCGCGCACCTGCATCGAGTGCGTAATACGCCGAACCGCAACATCTGGCTAATCGGGATCCTGGCGTACGTTGGGGCACTGGTGATGAGCTACGAGTTGACGGCGGAGATTCTAAACTTCGGGGCATTCCTGGGATTCATGGGAGTAAACCTGGCAGTGTTGTGGCAGTTCTGGGTGCGGCGGGCAGCAGGACAGTCAAGGGAATTTTTTGCCGATATCGTGCTGCCGGGTTTGGGGTTCCTATTTTGCACCGTGATTTGGCTGGGGCTGGGCGCGCCCGCCAAGATCGCGGGCGGCATCTGGTTCGTGATCGGCCTTTTTGTGCTGGCTACGCACACGCGCGGATTTCGGCAGCAGATTGTGTTGCCCGACCCCGCCAATTACGAGTGAACTTTGGGAGATGCGCAGATGAAGATGAAAAAATTCATCAACAAGCCTGAGAACATTGTGGCGGAGCTGCTGGAAGGGCTCGCGCTCTCGCACCCGCAACAGATCAGGCTGGTGAGAAATAACTTGGTGGCGCGTGCTGTGCCAAAAGCCAAGGGCAAGGTGGGCGTGGTGACGCTGGGCGGTAGCGGGCATGAGCCGGGCTTGAGCGGGTTCGTAGGGGATGGGATGCTGGACATCAGCGTACCCGGTGAGATCTTTGCAGCCCCCGGTGCGCCGCGGTGCCTGGAAGCGATCCGGCTGGCGAATTATGGCGCCGGCGTTCTGTTTATTGTGTTGAATCACGCGGGTGACGTGCTCTCGGCGAATCTCACCATGGAGATGGCGAAACGCGAGGGATTGAACGTCAAAATGACTCTCACTCACGAGGACATTTCCGGCGGGACGAATCCCGAAGACCGGCGGGGGCTGGTTGGGTTTCTGCCGGTATATAAGGTTGCGGGCGCCGCTGCCGAAGAAGGCCAGCCGCTCGAAGCTTGTTTCGAGATCGCCGAGCGGATGGGACGCAACATGCGGACGCTGGCCGTGGCGGTCCAGACGGCCACGCATCCCTCGACGGGCCAGCCGATTTTCGAGCTCGGCGATGACGAAATGGAAATCGGCATGGGGCAGCACGGGGAAGCCGGAACGGGCCGCATGAAGTTGAAGAGCGCCGACGAGACGGCGGAGATCATGCTGGACATGCTGCTCAAGGATCTGGACGTCAAAGCCGGGGAAGAGCTGTTGGTCATCGTGAACGGCGCGGGCGCTACTACACTCATGGAGCTATTCATCCTGTTCCGCCGCGTCGCAGAGATCCTGAAAGCCAAAGGTATAAAACTCGCGCGCGCCAAGGTAGGGGAGTTCATCACAACGCAAGAGCAGGCGGGGTTTCAACTGATGATCGCGCGCTTGGATAACGAATTAATTCGCCTGTGGGACGCGCCCAGTAATGCGCCATACTTCGTAGTGCGATGACCGGTGGTATTAGCAAAGACGATTTCGCGCGCATGATTGCGGGAGCGGCCTCGACCATCCGGGCGCAACATGCCATGCTGAGCGAACTGGACTGCGCGGCCGGGGATGGCGATCATGGCTCGACCATGTTACGTATGGTGAATCGGCTGGAAACCGCGTTTGCCGCGGGCGGACCGGAAGATTTGAGAACCTGCCTTAAGGACGCGGGCTGGAGCGTGCTGGGTGTGGATGGAGGAGCATCGAGTTCGCTACTCGGTGTGTTCTTTGGCGGGATGGCGGATGTCGCTGCAAATGATATGACCGAGATGTTCGAGGCCGGTCTTGCGGCTCTACGAAAGCAGACGAAAGCGCAGCCGGGGGATAAGACTTTGATGGACGCTCTCGTGCCAGCGATCCAGGCCCTGCGTGCGGCGTCGGACTCCGGAAAAAGCGTGCACGAGGCTCTGTCCGAAGCGGCGGCCGCAGCTCAGGCTGGAGCGGAGGCGACGCGGAGTCTTACGGCACGCTACGGTCGGGCGAAATTTCTCGGTGAGAAGACGCTCGGGCACGTTGACCCGGGAGCCGTGTCGATTAGCCTTCTGTTCGAAGGCTTCTATAAGGGATTTAGCAACTTGAAAGGGGAATCTGGCAATGCCTGATGTTGACGATGTACAGGATGGGAAAGACTACCACATCGGGGTCCCGATGCAGTCGAACGCGTTTTTCCTAAAGGGGAGCAACTCGCTCGACTGGGGAATGAAGAATCGGCTGGCGCGTGTTTTCAACCCGTCGACCGGCAAGACGGTTATGCTGGCGGTGGACCACGGCTATTTCCAAGGGCCGACGACGGGCCTGGAGCGCATCGACCTTGCCATTGTGCCGCTGGTTCCGTACGCGGATGCGCTTATGATCACACGCGGCGCGCTGCGCACATCAATTCCCGCGGAAATGTCCAAGCCTGTGGTGCTGCGATCAAGCGGCGGCCAGAGCATCCTGAAGGAGCTCTCGAACGAACTGGTGGCGGTGGACGTCGAAGACGCCGTGCGGCTCAACGCCTCGGCCATGGCGATTCAGGTGTACATCGGGGGCCAGCACGAACATCAGTCGATCGGCAATCTGGTCAAGGTAGTGGATGCGGGTAACCGGCACGGCATCCCGACCTTGGCTGTGACGGGTGTGGGAAAGGAACTAGTGCGAGATGCCAAGTACCTCGGCCTGGCCACACGTATCTGCGCCGAGATGGGAGCGCACGTTGTCAAAACGTACTACTGCGAGAAGGGCTTCGCCCGCGTCGCAGCCGCATGCCCCGTTCCCCTCGTCATCGCTGGCGGCAAGAAGCTACCGGAGTTGGATGCGCTGAAGATGGCGTATGAAGCCATCGATCAGGGCGCCTCGGGAGTGGACATGGGGCGCAATATCTTTCAATGTGAAGCGCCCACCGCGATGATTCAGGCCATTCGTGCTGTCGTACATGACCAGGAAACGCCGGAGAAAGCCTACGAACTGTATCTTTCATTGAAAAGGGACGCCGCGAGGACCGGCTCCACGGTCGCCGCGGTCCCCGACAGGAGCTAAGCATGCCGAAGATCGAAAAGACGCAGGTGGTATGTGTGGCGGAGTTTCGCGCCAAGGAAGGCAAGACCGACGAGCTGATCGCCGCCATGCATCCGCTGATGCAGCCGACTCACAAGGAACCCGGCTGCATCCGATACGAACTCAACCAGCGTGCAGATGATCCACGTTGGATCACGTACATCGAAAAATGGAAAGACAAGAAAGTATTCGATGAGCACTGCGCCATGGCGTATATCGCGCACTTTTTCAACGATGTGCAGCCCGGCCTGGTGGAGAAGTTCGAGGTGAAGTTGTATCAAGAGATCCTGCCGTAATCCCGGGATCGGGCAGAGTTGACCAGGGGAGGAGCGGGTAGAATAATGTCGGCCGTGCGGATTCCCAAGGAGCTATGCGAGGATCAACTCCGCGTGGTGGAGCCGCAAATCAACGCGGAGGGAATCCATCTATGGCCATTCGATCCGGCGTTCCCGGTGGATGTACGTTTCATGAAAATTGGGTTGGGGCATAACGTCCGCAAGAATCGCCATGACTATTTCGAGTTGGCGTACCTGTGCCGCGGGGCAGCTAGTCTGGAAATCCAGGATCGCTCACTACCACTTCAAGAGGGAGAGCTTGCGTTGGTGGGCAGCACTTTGTACCACCGCTTCGAGTGCCGCTCCGATCCACCCGTGACCTTGGCGGTTCTGTTCTTTCACCCTGGACTGATCCGCTCCGACGGAGGACCCGACAACGCCGAGTATCTCACGCCGTTTCTGCTACAGGACCCACATTTTCCGCATGTAGTTGCAGCGGATACGTCGATCCCCGGCCAAATCTTCGAACTGATGCAGCGTATTCGCACTGAGCTTCCCGCAACCACTCCACGAGCGCGGCTGGCGGTGAAGACGTACCTAAAAATGATTCTCATTCTGCTGGTGAACCAGTACGCCAGCTACGCCGGGACGGTTGACACGTTCCGGCGCCAACAGCGCGCTCTCGAGCGTTTGCGCCCACTATTCGAACACCTGGAAAAGCATTTCGACGAGCCAACGCAAGTCCAGGAAGCGGCGCGCATTTGCGGGATGAGTGAATCACACTTCATGAACTTTTTCAAGCGCGCGACCGGCCAGTCGTTCATGGCTTATCTGAATCATTGCCGGATCGAACGAGCACAGGCGCTGCTGGCCATGACGGACAAGTCGGTTTCGGATATCAGCCAGGAGATGGGATTCTGCGACCAGAGCTATTTCGGCACCGTATTCCGGAAACTGGTGGGAATGACACCGGCGGGCTATCGAGCCAAGTCGCGTGCGGACGGTGCCACGCGCCAGGGAGATCACGGAGAGGCGCCGTCCGGCTATTTGGTGCGCCGGACGTCGGCGGCAGGCAGTCTGACCGGCAGCCATTAGCCCACGCGGGCACGGCCACCGCGCAATCCTGACCGGCTGAAGAGGCACTGAGAGGGCACACGATGACGAAAACAACACCCGCCCCTGTTTCCAGGGCAGAATTCGACGACTTATTCCAGGCGGTCTGCAATTGGGGCCGATGGGGTGGGGACGACGAAAGAGGCACGCTGAATTACATTCAACCCGAGCACATCCGGCGAGCCGCCGGCCTTGTCCGCTCGGGCCGGTCGGTCTCGATGGCGATTCCGATTAACAAAGTGGCGGGGCCTGACAACCCTCACCCTGCAACTCACTACATGATTCGGAGCTATGACATTCCAGACTGTGGAGAGCCGCAATTTTCCACCGATTACATGGCGACCGAGTTTCATGGCGACTGCCACACCCATATCGACGCGCTGTGCCATGTTGGCATCAAGGGGAAAATCTATAATGGCAAGCCGACGAGCGCCGTGACTTCCCGGGGGCCGACGATTCAGGATATTACCGCTTATGCGAACGGGATCGTCAGCCGCGGAGTGCTGCTCGACATCCCCCGCCTGCGTGGCGTCAAGTGGCTTGAGCCGGGAGAGGCAGTGACCACAGCGGAATTGGAAGCGGCGGAGAGGGCGCAAGGTGTTCGGCTCGGCGAGGGAGACATCTTTCTGTTCCGCACCGGCCATCACCGGCGGCGGCTCGAACTGGGCCCATGGAATAACGGATACGATGGCGACGGAAAAGCCGGCCTGCATGTGGAGACCATCCGATTGCTGCATGAGCGAAAGGTGGCCGCCTTCTTCCCGGATGGGGATGGAGAAACGGTTCCGAGCAATGTGGAGGGAGTCGCCTGCCCAATCCATGCCCTGCAAATTGCTTCCATGGGGATGGCTTGCGCCGACAGCCTGCAATTCGAAGACTTGGTCAAAATCTCCGAGGAAGAGCGGCGCTGGGAATTTCTAGTTGTCGCTTGCCCGTTACGCTTGCCGGGCGGCACGGGATCGCTGTTCAACCCCATTGCCATTTTTTAGAGAACAGGTAGACCGAGGAGATAGAAGTGAGAACCATAATCCTCCGGAACTATCCCAACTTAAGACGACCCGCGCTAGTCGCGGCGTTCACGCTCCTGGGATCCGTTTGGGCAATGTGGCAGGTAGCCGCGGCCCAGCCAAAAGCTCGCGGCGCAAGTTCTCCTGCCTATCCGCTCAAGGTCAGCGCCAACGGACGGTATTTAGTCGACCAGAACAACATCCCATTCCTGATTACCGGTGACAATCCTCACGCCCTGATTGGGATGGGCTCCACGGCGGACGCCGAGAACTATTTTGCCGATCGACAGGCTCATGGATTCAATGCAGTGTGGATGAACATGCTGGTTGCAACTCCCGCTTATTACGACAGTCGGGATGACGGTAGCACGCCTGACGGTATTCGCCCGTTCACAGGCCACATCGCCGGCGGGACAGATACCGGCCATTATGATCTCACTAAGCCAAACGACGCATACTTTACTCGTGTCGACGAGATGGTCACGGCTGCCGCAAATCATGGCCTGGTAGTTTTTCTTGATCCCATCGACACCTGTTGTAAAGGCGCGCCAGCCCGCACTACATGGCTCCAGGCGTTGTTCAAGAATGGCCTAACTGCTGCGAGTGTATACGGCAAGTACGTGGGTGAACGTTATAAGCGTCTCGACAACATCATCTGGTTGCACGGCGATGATTTTAATACCTGGCAAAACCCTGACGATGACGCAGTGGTCCAAGCCGTCGCAAAGGCCATCAAGGCCGCTAACCCAAGCGCCCTACACACCGTCGAACTCAACGTCCCTACAAGTTCCTCTCTGGACGATCAGACCTGGGCACCGATCATTTCTCTCAACAGTACCTATACCTACTCGCCGACTTATATCGAGATGCTGCATAGCTACCACCAGAAGCCTGTTATGCCGACCTACCTGGTTGAGGGACATTATGATTTGGAAAAGGTCGGCGATCCGACGGATTACGGTACGCCGTGCGTACTGAGACGGCAAGGTTATTGGACGATGCTGAGCGGGGGAACTGGACAGCTTTACGGCAATGCCTACACTTGGCCCTTCATCTCCGGATGGAAGTTCCATATCGACACGGTCGGAGTAGCGCAGTTAATGATCTGGAAGGAATTCTTTTCTTCGCTACCGTGGCAGGATCTCGTTCCGGACCAAGACCACACGACGGTCACTGCCGGGCTCGGATCTTACGGGAACCTCCAAACCCGCGTCAGCAAGAGCGACTTTTGTACCGCCTCCAGAACGCCGGACGGTTCTGTGGTTATAGCCTACATGCCGACCGCGCGTACGATCACTGTCAACATGGCGAGCTTGAAAGCGCCGGCCAGCGCCAAATGGTTTGACCCCACGAGCGGAGCTTACACCACAGTCCCTGGGGGGCCATTCGTGAACACTGGAACGCGCCAATTAACGCCGCCCGGGAACAACCACGACGGCGACAGCGACTGGGTCCTGTTACTGGTTGCCGCGGAATCCATTTGATCCGGTGCACATTCTCTGGGGCAAGATGGCATATTTGCAACAAAAAATTGCGCAATGTTCATAGAACTGCCCGGCGTTCCTGCCCTACCCTGATTGAGTCCGTGACGTTCTAGCCCTCGAGAAGGTGGTGAATTTTGGCTGACGCGCCTGCCAATGTGGTTAGCAGTGGAGTTCCACGGCTACGCCGGGTGCTCTCTTTACGGGATTTGATTATCTTTGGCATTATGGCGGTGACACCGAGCGCTCCGGTGACCGTATTTGGCTTAGTCTCTGTGAGGGCCCGCGGGCACACGGTTGACACAATTCTGTTCGCCATGGTGGCCATGGTTCTGACCGCCATCAGTTACGGACGCATGGCGGCCCTTTACCCTGCCGCCGGCTCGGCATACACGTACGTGGGAAGGGGGCTCAATCCGCACCTGGGCTTTCTGGCGGGGTGGGCGATGTTACTCGACTACCTAACCATCCCTCTTTTCTGTGTCGTGTATGGCTCGCTCATTGTGCAGCGAATGCTTCCGGAAGTTCCTTATGTAATCATCGCTGCGAGCTTCGCCAGCGGGATTACCTACCTGAACGTGCGGGGAATCCGCGCAACGGCCAGGACCAACGATGTCCTGCTGGTGTATATGGGGGTCGTGTTGCTGGCTTTCATCGGGTTTGCCGTCCGCTACTTATTGGGCCATGAAGGCTGGAGAGGGCTGTTTTCTAGTACTCCTTTTTATGATCCGCGAGAGTTCGCTATAAGAGCGGTCATTCACGCGACCTCGTTCGCTGCCCTCACATACATCGGATTCGACTCGGTAACCACACTCGCTGAAGACGTTCATAACCCCAAGCGGAACGTGTTGCTGTCCCTTGTGATTGTTTGCTTGTTCACCGGGATTTTCGGAGGATTGCTTACATACCTCGGCCAGCGCGTCTGGCCGGATTTTCGCACCTTCCCAGACGTGGCAACTGCCTTCATGGATGCTACGCGCCGAGTGGGCGGAGTATGGCTTTTCGAAGCCATGGTCCTCCTGCTCGCCATCGCCAACCTTGGGGCAGGACTGACAGGACAGGTCGGGGCGGCGCGATTACTGTTCGGCATGGGAAGAGACAACGTCCTGCCCAAGCGGTTCTTTGCGCACCTGAGCGCGAAGACGAATACTCCCTCCTTCAACATTGTGCTGATTGGGGCTTTGACGTTTGCCGGTTCGCTCGGTAAGCGCTACGACCTGATCGGAGAATTGCAGAACTTCGGCGCCTTCCTGGGTTTCATGGGTGTCAATATTGCTACGATTCGCCAATTCTATTTTCTTCCGCTGGCGGGCCGGCACAAGAGTTTCTGGAAGGACTTCTTACTGCCCGGCCTGGGGTTTGTGATCTGTACGATAATCTGGCTGGGTCTGGGGAACCTCGCAAAAATAGTCGGAGGTCTTTGGTTTGCCTGCGGATTGATTTATGCTGCTATCCGCACGCGCGGATTTCGCCTGAAACCGGTCATGATCGACTTCCGAGAAACATGACAGAAGCGGCTCGGTAGCTGTCCTCAATGTATGCGATTGAAGAACCAAGTTGCGATCATCACGGGCGCAGGGGCCGGGCTTGGAAAGGCTGTTGCGCTGCGCTACGCGAGGGAAGGTGCACAGGTTGTGGTCGCGGAGATCAATCCCGAAACCGGACGCGCCACGGCACAAGAGATTCATGATGCGCGAGGGGAAGCTCTTTTCGTCCCAACGAACGTCGCGGAGGAGGGGGAAGTGCGAGCCATGGTCGAAGCGACGCTGAAGCGGTATGGCCGCATCGACATTCTCTTCAACAACGCGGGAATCCAGATGTACGGCAAGGATACGCGCCTCCATGAGTTAAGCACGGAGGTCTGGGAGCGCACTCTGGCGGTCAATCTCCGCGGCCATTTCCTTTGCGCCAAGTACGTGATTCCCCAGATGCTGAAACAGGAGCGGGGATGTATCATCAACCTCGCTTCGCCCACGGGGATGAGAGGATATCAGAGCCTGACGGCCTACAGCGCCAGCAAAGGGGCGATTTCCGCCCTCACCCGTGCCATGGCCGCTGATTACTCCCGCTACCATATCCGCGTGAATGCTATCGTTCCTGGATGCATGGACACGCCCATGAACGCCGCAAGATTGTCCGACGAGAAGATGCGGGAGCAGCGACTTGCCATGATTCCCTACCGGCGCCTGGGCCAAGCGGAGGATGTGGCAGGCTTGGCAGTTTTTCTGGTTGTGTTGCAAAAACAATTCTGTCGGCGAGACCGAACCAAACGCCAATCTCGTCGGTCGACTATTCAGCTTTCAATCCGAGGATTTCCCGGATAAACTGAATCTGCCCAAGGACGTCCCCTTTCGGCAACCACCTCACTTGGCCTTTCCGGATCATGTGCAGAACCTCGTAGCCTTGAAGCGTCCGCCAGGCTCCATCGAACGATCGAAAACCTTGGCTGGCATTCACTCGCCGTTTGATTGCTCGATGGTCCTGTTCCACAACATTGTTTAAGTACGGGCAGGTTCGACAGCGGCATCGCCGGCCCAGTTTCCCCTCCTGCTTCAGTTCCGCGATCACCTTCGGGTAAGACGGGTTGCCATCTACTGTAATGACCCGCGGCCGGGGATGACCAGGAGCCTGCAAGGCTTTCTGGAAGAACTGCTTGGCCGCTGCCGCGTCGCGCTCAGCGGAAAACCAGAAGTCAATCGTGGCGCCGGCGGAATCGACGGCACGATACAGGTACCGCCAGCTCCCACCCTGGCAAATGTACGTTTCGTCGACCCTCCAGGAGCCATTGGTTGGTTTCAATTCCCGCCGGCATCTCTTGTTCAGTTCGGGGGCGTAGCGCTGCACCCAGCGCCAAATGGTGCTGTGGTCAGCAGGGAGACCTCGTTCGATGAGCAATTCCTCGACGTCCCGATACGAAAGCGAGAACCGCAGATACCAACGGACCGCGCAAACAATGATCTCGGGTTCGAAGTGCCGCCACTTGAACAGCGCTGGCCGCGGTTTGATCATGGAATATACTGCAGCCTATCAGACTGGTTCACTCAGTTCTTGCAACACTGCCCCACCGAGTATCACCTAACGCGTCACCGTGCCACAGATATCAGGAAATCCAGGAATGGATCTCGCGCCAGCACGGCTTCGTGCCCGAGAATGCGGGGATTCTGCATTGTAAGGAGCAGTTCGGCCTCGTCGCGCCGGGAGCCGTGCCCAAAGAGAATCCGTGCCCACCGGAAAAGGTCGCGGCGATTCAGCAGGCGTGAGTGCGGAGCGAAGTCGCCCATTGTGCTCCTATACTCGCCACTCCTGTTGGGCAATGCAATCGTTTTTATGGTCGGCAGGTCGGAGCGGCAAGCTTCGCGAAACCTTAGGTGACCTGCGCTTAAGTCCGTGTCATCGGTTGAGTAGCGGGCGCATGTTGCGTTAACACCGCAATTAGATCTTCCAGCTTGACGGGCTTGGCGATGAAATCATCCATACCAGCCTCGACGCATGATGCACGGCAACGGGCGCTTACGTCTGCCGTCATGGCGACAATCGCGACGCGCCGCTCCGGTCCTTCCATGCGCCGAATCTCTGCGGCCGCTTCGAAGCCATTCATTTCGGGCATCTGGCAGTCCATGAAAATCACGTCGTAGGAGAGCATCTTTACCATTTCCACCGTCTCACGGCCATCCCCCGCCACATCCGCACGCACTCCGAGCCGTTCCAGCATCCGGACAGCGACCCTCTGATTGACTACATTATCTTCGGCAACCAACACTCGGACGGAACAGTCCGCGAACTTGCCGGCCACACTTGTTCTGAGCGCACCCAGAGAAGTCTGGAACTGCGCCTCAGGCTGCGGTGCGGCTGCCGCTTGCAGTCGTTTGGACCACGCGGTAGAAACTGTATCGAGCAGTTGGGAGTGCCGAACCGGCTTGACCAGGCACGCATCGATGTTGGCGCCCTTCAATCCCTTCAAGTCACTCCGGTGGCCGACTGAGGTGAGAATGATGACCACCGTGTCTTTGATCGTGGGGTTGGCCTTGATCATGGCGCAGAGGGCGGTCCCGTCGAGCTCCGGCATCTGGTAGTCGGCAATCACTATCTGGTAGGGATCTCCTTCCGCTTGCGCGGCAAGAATAGCATGCAACGCTTCTCCGCCGGAAGCATAGCTTCCGTTCCGCATTCCCCAACTGGAGATCTGCTCGTGGACAACGCGGCGATTCACTTCGTTGTCGTCGACGATCAGGACCCGCACGCCCGTCAGATCCACGATGGGCGCAGGGGTGGGAGCGGGCTGCGAGTCAACCGGTAGGGGTAATACAAACGAGAAAATGGAGCCCTCGCGCAGGCGGCTTTCCGCGTATATTGCTCCTCCCATGAGTTCGACGAGCTGCTTGGAAATCGCCAAGCCCAATCCCGTGCCGCCGTATTTTCTCGTGGTCGAGCTATCCACCTGCGTGAACTTCTCAAAGAGCGATCCTAGTTTCTCCGCAGGAATGCCAATGCCGGTGTCCTTCACCGAAATCCGCATCCGGGCGCGTCCTTCTTCGTCGTTCCCCTGGAACTCGGCGGCAATGAGTACATGGCCGCTGGGAGTGAATTTCACGGCGTTGGCGGCGAGATTGGTTACGACCTGCCGGATTCGGCCGGCATCACCGATAAAGTGATGCGGAATGCCGGGCGGGTACTGGACGACTAAATCAATTCCCTTCTCCTCGGCGCGGGCAGCCAGCATCTCAGCCACTTCTTCGATCAATGGGCGAAGGTCAAACGCAGAAGATTCTACGGCCATCTTGCCGGCTTCAATCTTGGAGAAATCCAGAATGTCACTGATCACAGTAAGAAGAGCATCGCCAGACTGGCGCACCGTCTCCGCGTATTCGCGTTGCTCTTCGGTCAAATCCGTATCCAGCAGCAAGCCTGTCATACCGATAACGCCATTGAGCGGCGTTCGGATTTCATGACTCATGTTGGCCAGGAATTCGCTCTTGGCGCAGCTCGCCGCCTCGGCAGCCTGTTTGGCTTCCACCAACGCCGCCTGCGCCGCTCTCCGCTCTGAAATGTTGTGTCCGATGCCGACCAGCCCCACTACAGTGCCGGCGGCGTCCCGAAAGGGCACCTCGCTCGTCAAGTGCCACACTGTCTTGCCGGCTGCGTCTAGAGTAGACTCCTCGCGATTGATTACCGCCTGGCCCGATCGCATGATGTCCTGCTCGTCTTTGGCATACTTCTCCGCGATGTCTCGTGGATAGAAATCAAAGTCCGTCTTGCCCAGGAGATCGTCCCCGCTTGCCGCACCCATGCGATGTGCGAGCGCCGAACTCGCGGCAAGAAATTCGTGGCGTGTGTTCTTCGCATAGACGTAATCGGGAATCTTTTCCATGATCGTCCGCAACAGACTGCGCTCCCGTTCGAGAGACGTAGTCTGGTGCTCGACGCGGCGTCTGAGCAACCCGGCCCAGATTGCCGTGCCCAGGATCAATGCCGCCATTAACCCAACGAGCACGAGCAGCCGGCTCAGAGTCCACCAGGAAGGTTGCGACAAAATCACGATGTCCGCGGGTGACGAAAGCAAAATGCGAAAGGCACGCGCCACATGGGTCTCGTCTGCTTCGGTGACGCACACCCCCGCCAATTGAAGGTGGCTTCCCTCCCGGAGAAAGTCGAGAGCCCCTTGCCTCGCTTCGAGGCTGGCTTCGAACGTGGCGGGCCCGGACTGCAGCGTAAGCACCTGTTCCCCCCGTCCGCGTGATCGTCCAAGAAGATAGCCGTCGATCTTCACAAGGGCGGCGTGATAATCGCCACCCGCGGCTTGTTTGGCTGTCACGACAAGCGCTACCGGAGCTGTGCTGCCGTCCAGATTCTGGAAGATCCCATGGTCCAGAATATGGGTGTACTCGCCCATAGCCGGGAACCCGACAACCGTCACCCGCTGTCCGACGTGGACTCGTGTTGTTTGCCGGGTGAGAATGGCGATGTTACCTGTCGCATCCTGGACAAATAGTTCTTTGCCAGGGCGCTGTAGCGTCACAACACCCTGAATCCGGACGCGATGACCAGATGAGCTCTTCGGGTTGAAGCGCAGTACGCTGGAAATCGGTTGCAAGGGAATAGCGAAGGCATCGGTGGGAGGACGCTCCAGGGTATCGAGTTGGGCCTGGTTTGGGACAAACAGTCGCGCTCCTACCCATTCGTTCCTCAGGTTATAAATCGCCCCGGCCACGCCGCGGATGCGCACGCTGGAGTCCACGAAACGCTCGGCTTCCCCTTCGTTCATCCAGGGCACCCGCGCCAGCAGCTCGCCACCGCTGATCGCGACCTGTAGGGCCAGGCTTGCGTCAACCGCGGGCGGGACCGGAACTTCGTCCCGGACGACGGCATGCACAACACCCTCGACCTCGGCCCACTGACTATCTTCTTCGGTTGAGGCCAGTCGCTCGAAGGAGACGCGCTTCGGAGTCGGCATCTGAGCCGTCCCGGCTACTCGCACTTGCGCACTGGTGACTTGAGGGGCAAAGTCGGGGCACTCAGTAATTCCCTCCATGTCGATCAGCTGGCCTGCGCGTAGAACATGGGCGAGCCCAGGTGCGATGACTGCGATGCCGGCGCTCGAATCTTGCACGAACAACGCAAAATCGTCGACAAATGTGACGACGCCTCGGAGGTGGACTGGATAGCCGCGACTTGCTTGTTGAGCCGACAGCTGTCTTATCTGTTCCGACCTCGTCAAAATGGGAAGATTGGTACTTGGTGAGGCGGGTTGCGCACCTTCGGATGTCAACGTACCCGTGAGCACTACAATTAGCGCCAGGGTCCATACCGAGCTGAGGTACTTTTCCCGTGCAGACGAAATACAATCCACTTCAGGCGAATTCATCATGACAGCCAGCTCGGCGCAGGTGCATCCCAGCCCCAAGTTGCGTGGCTCGTCAAGTGGCGCTTCCCCTTGGCTAAGGACGAAACTACACTCTTCGACTAGTCTGCCACTAAGCGTATATCTTTCACAATACTGACAAAGTTATCCTGAGAGCGTTATCAAACGTTGACAATTAGGTCAGACTCGTGCACAAGCCAATCCGACGAACGCCGCTCAACTGACCCGCGGGGTGTTGGTGCCTTCCGATGTACTCGGCAAAACCGGTGCCAAGGCGGAGTACACCTACAACTTGAGGCGACAGCTGGGAGCACAGTATTGTCGTGGAGAAAGGTACTGATGCCGGAACCGGGATATGCTCACCCAGTTTGCACCGACGGGAAACGGCCGCTTAGCCGACCTTCTTCGCCTTCACCAGCGCCCATCTCTTCCGCTGCGCAGCCGCAATCTTCTTTCGTGCCGCGGGACTCATTGTGCGCCTCGCGCTGACCGGCTTCGAAGGCTTTTGCGCTTTGATCGCTGCCCACCTTTTCCGTTGCGCCGTGGCAATTCTCCTCCGCGCGGCCGGGCTCAGTGGGCGCCTACCTGTTTGGCTCGATGATGCGGCTGGCGTGCCGTTTCCAGAACCGAGTTGTCGCCGAATGTCGGCTAGGCTATCTTCTCTTCAACATTCCGCCTCATCTGCTGGAATCCGATCAATGCGGCTTCCAGTAAGGATGTGTCGGCTGTTCTTCGCCCTCTTGGCATGTATAAGTGTTCTCCTAGTTCGCTACTGTTCGGGGATTCGACTAACGGAGCCGATTATAACTCAGTAGGATGAACCGTATGCGCCGGCGTGGGCCGTCGCCAGGTGCTCGCGGTACACTTCTTCGGCCTGATCGAGCGCGAGTTGGGTACGACTCAACTGTTGTTCGGCTGGGGATGTGTCTTGGCTCGTCTCAAGGGCTTTGCGAAATCGATCGAGTACGCTCTGATGTCTAAGTGCGGTCTTTCGCAACAACTGATCTAGCTCGGCGCACCTGGCACACCCTTGCACAATGTACCTTGGGAACGAAGTCTTCAGTATTTGATGTCGAGATGCCTCAGCGGTCTTGGTGGTCCGGTTTTGCGGCAGGTTCTGGTTTGCGCCAGGGCTTGAAGTTTGGCGCTACCCTCCTGGCTATTACTTCAAGTGCGTGCGTGATTCTGGAGAGCAGCGCCAGGAGTTTGTCCACACTAATTTTCGTCATGGCCATCGATTCTACCGAATAATAGTGGGCTCCGGGGGGGAGCGTATCCACGCCATGACCCCACTACCCGGCTCTGTGGCACTCAACCCGACGGCGTCAACGCCGGCGGTACGCCTCGCTGCCGCAGATCCACTCCGGAGAGCGAAGAAGTCCGTTGCTGGCTAAGGCTTCTCAGCCGTTCCAGACTATTCCAAGGACAAGGCTGGGGCAGGGAAAGATATGAAGAGCCACACCCCTGAGTGCTCCAAAATCGAACAGTTCGCCGCAACGTTGACTCCTCCGAAAAGCTATCACCTCTGCGTCCAGGACTTCGACACGAAAGATTACACGCTCGAGTTTCATCGAAGGTCGATTGCCATCACGCAGCAGCAATTCGGTGACGGCACGTGGCAGGATATCGTCAGAAGCGCGCTTCCGTGACATCATGCGCTACAGAACGCGTCATTCGGCCTCCCGGGGTGCTTCATCCGCATAGCGCCGAACCGCGGCGCGGGCTCGCGCTACGAGTTCCGGGCTGCGGCTCTCGATGAGATCGCCGGCTTCGGCGATGATGCTCTCCAAGATTTCGAGAACCTCGCGCACACCGGTTTCCCGGTCAATGAGTTCCGGAAGTGATTTGAGAAGCGACGCGTCTCGTTCGATGGCTCTGGCAGCGCGTATCCGAGCTGAAAATAGAATCGATGGGGAGTCCGGAATCTTCAGATGTGACTTCGACCGTGGCGATCTGTTCCAGATCAAGCCAGCCGCGGTCGGGATTCGCTCGCCCGTGGCTCGGATTTGTGTCTAGTTTCCTCTTGCGCATACTTCCATTGTCCCCGGAGCACACGTCTTCCGGAGCGCAAAAAACACTGGAATGTTGATGGGACGGCGTCATCACGGGACTACTGCTACAGCCTCAACCTTGCCGACCAGTCTGCCAGTGCTAGGCACAGTCCTTCCACGTCCGGATGACCACCGTCTAGTAGGACGCTTCCTTCCGACAGCAATCGCCTCTAGGTGATCGGCGTCACGTCTGGAGCTTGAGTTGTCGTTTCCGTTCCGCTCTCCACTGCCTTCTCTGCGGCTGCGTTGACTTTGCGAGTTTCGTTTGCTTTCCTTGCGGCTTCGCTTCGCTTCTTTGCCGGTGCGTTGCGCTTCCGGGCGGCGTTGGCCTTCCTCGCCGCCTCACTGCGCTTCTTTGGAGCGATGGTCGCCTTCCCTGTAGTAGCGGCCTTGTGTCCAGCGGCCCGGTGTTTCCTTTTGGCGGCAGCTTTCTTGCCAGCAGCGCGGTGCTTCCTTGTAGGTGCGGCCTTCCTTGCAGCCGCACTACGATCTCTGGCGTTTTTCATAGTGCGGTAAGTATATCAAAGCGGTAGGAAGCCGGGTTACGTCCTTGACAGGTCAGGTCCGAAGCGGAACTGAGAGGCGGCCTGTAGCTCGCGAAAATAGCAAGACGGCCCAGGTGATCGCGCTGCTGCAGCAACGCGGCGGAACCAGCCTGAAAGCCATTGTGGAAGCGACGGGGTGGCAGGCCCACAGCGTGCGGGGATTATGCCTCTAGCAAATCCCGAACTGCTTGAAGAAGATACGATTTGCCCGTCGTCTGCCAACTCCTTCGTCCGATGTTCGGTCTGCTCTCGATACTCCTCACCGCTCTATCGTCGCTGTTCCGGACCCGCGCCCCTCTCCAGTTGGAAAACCTGGCACTCCGCCACCAACTCAGCGTTCTGCATCGCTCGGTGAAGCGCCCGAAACTGACCGCCGCTGACCGACTCTTTTGGGCTGTGCGAAGTCTGGAGCGAATGGCGATCCGCCCTCCTCATCGTGAAGCCGGAAACCGTCATTGCCTGGCATCGGAAAGGCTTCCGGCTGTTCTGGACACTGGGTTCCGTTCGGTGGAGGGCGCACTACAGACGGTTGCTGGCTACGAGGAGATGCACGCGCGACGGGGGCAGGAGTTAGAGGAGTTTAGGCTTTGATTGAGTAGCTGCGCTCCCCGTCTTCGCCCTTGGTGGACGTGACCGTCAGGCCGATTTTCTTGCCAACCGTGCCGCTGATGAAACCGCGCATGCTCTGCGGCAATCAACCGGTGGCTTTCATGAGCTCCGATCGGACTCGCGCTTCGGTGTCGGGAGGAAATGTTGCGTTCTCTAGAGGATGCCGATCCCCACGACGTTTGACTTCATGCCGCGAGGGCGCCTACCAGCTTAATCACTATCTCATACTTCACGAGCCCGCGGCGCACCTCTTCCATCGCAATCACCGTCGGTTTCGAAGAACTAGCCAGAAAGGGCCGCGCACCGCCCTGCAGTTGCCGCGCGCGCTTGGCGGCGACCACGATGAATCGATAGGTGCTCTGTTCCGGATCGTCCGGAATGGTGCAGTGGATGTTATTTCGCGGTCCAAGGTCAGCCATAGTACTTCTGAAGACATTATAGTGCACTGTGACCCGGGATGGGTCTTAAATCCCGGTTCGGCGGACGCGAAGTTGGTCGAGTAGCTCAGCTATTCAGCTTTCGCCCTCACAGATCCGTACGTGCGGATTTCCCGCATACTGCTCCTCCCGAAGGTAACCCCGAAGCGGGCGTCACGTCGCACAGAGATGCGTGATCCGGGTAGTCGGAAGGGGAAAGCGCGCACGCAGCAGCCCAAACCAAACGCTTGCCGATCTCCGCCAGCGTGGTCCCCTCGCCATCCGACAGCCGGAAGCCCGGTTGCAGATGCGCCTTTAAAATCCGGTTCTCTGCGGCGAGGTACTCGTTCTGCAGCAGGAGTTCCTGATTGACCAAGCCGGTCACGTAGGCCAACAGACGCACCCATTTGTTGTCGCTCATTCCGAACGTCCATCATAGAAAACCGCGCATTCCTCAACGCATTCAGATATTTTAACCAGACGAGGTTGCCGAAGCGCAGCCGTTCCTCAGGATCAAGGCCGGCGGTGAGCTCGTCAACGATTAGAAGCTGGGAATCATTCAGCAGCGGCTGTGCTATGCCGATGCGCTGCAAACCGCGGATTCAACGCGGATCCGTTTCAGTTTGTCGTGGCGATCTGCGTCTTCGTCGGGACTCTCATGTTCCGCAAGGGCCACAGCTGATGCGAAGCGATCAGTGATCCCATCCATCACGCGAATCGAGGAACCCGCAGAGTCTCACCAGGCGATCGCTTATAAGCGTTGCCTGCGGCCGAGGTCCTCCGCCACATGGGTAGGCAGCACAGCCGCTATAATCACGAAGATCCCATGAAGAAACCGAAATTACCCAAGAAAGATAAACAGAGACTGCCACGCAAGCTAAAGAAGTTGTTAAAAAAGCAGGCTGCGATGATACCCTCGGGACGACGTTGAATTCCCGCATCGCCCCGAGCCATGACCCTTCGCGCCCTCTCCAGAAACTACCCTCCCGCCGCTGGGATTTCGACGATATGGAGTCCGAGCTTTGCAGCCGTTTTCTGAGCCGTTCGACTTGTTGGCAGCGGTATCGGTCCTCGTAATATTGCATTCCTTTATCTACATATTCCTGACCGTACTTCAGCATCCGGTACACTAAGCGGGCTAGCTTGTGGGCCATCGCCGTGATCGCCTTCGGCGCTCCGAGTTTGGTTCGCAAGCGGCGATACTGCGCTTCGTCCAGGAACTCCTGAGAGACCCGTGCTCGGTAGAGTACACTTCCGCGTTCCACTGTAAAGATCTGTCCCCGAGAATCAAAGTGACCCGACTTTGGTGTCGGATGGATTTTTCGATAGGCACAGATGGTGCACGTGCAGTCCGCTCAGAATTTCCAGAGTCTCGTTGAAGAATCTTTGGGCGTGGCTGTTCAAGATCACGCGGCTCGATGCCGTCATCCCCTGCTACCCACAGTAGCCGCAGCCTGCGAGGGGTTCACTGTCCCGCCAAAGACGCCCGAGTAGCCCACCAGGATCACCGCCCAACAACCCACATCTTTGGACCTGAGCCAGGCCCGACGCAGGATTAATATTCCCATTCGCAATTTCGCAGAACGTGCAGCATGCGAAACTCAACCGACCATGAACGGTACTATGCCATGAGCGGCGCTGGAAAGGATTGGCGTACGGAGATCCCGGCTGATTCTTGTCTATGACGGCGTGTCTAGCAAGGTCCTCGACTGCTTGCCAAAACTTTTTATCCATGAGTGTCAATGGAGAGAGCGGGCGCGGGTTTCGGCGGAGTGGTGGAATTTGGGATGACGATAGCCGCCCTCAACGGCGTCCCGAGCGCGCCTTGGCGGCTCGCGGCAGCTCCACAACGGCGCCTTGTGGCACTTCCGCGGTCTGAACCGGGAGAGCCGGATCAGTGAGATTGGCCCTTGCGTCGGCCGGCACGTCCTCCCCGTCCTTATAGAACGCCAGGCAGCCGAGCGCCGGATTGAAATCCACGTAAATCGAATCGCCGCCGCGGACCTGGCCCGTCGCAATCAGGTTCGAAAGTGGCTGCACCAGGGCACGATCAATGGCCCGCTTCAGGTGCCGGGCGCCGTACTTGGCGTCGGTGCCCTCGCGGATGAGGAAGTCCTTGGCGTCGTCGGTTAGGGAAAAGACGAACGGCGCAGCGTGGGCGGACGTGAGGATGCGCTGCTGCAGTTGATTCAGCTCCAGCTCTAGAATCTGACGCAGCTCCCCGTCACCCAGTGGGTTGAAGACCACTACTTTGTCGATGCGGTTCATGAATTCCGGCGTAAAGTTGCGCCGCGCCGCTTCGATTCCCGCCCGCGAAATCTTATCGGCGGTCCGCTCATCCATCTGCCCGGCCGCGTCGAGCTTTTGTGTTTCAGAAGCCGCAAATCCCAGATTGGGTCTGAGGATGGAACCCATTTCGGCCGCACCGAGGTTGCTGGTCATAAAAATCAAGGTGCGGGAGAAATCCACGCGCCGGTTGTCGCCTAGCGTGAGGGTCGCCTTGTCCAGAATGCCGAGCAGCAGGTTCCAGAGGGCGTCGCTGGCCTTCTCGATTTCGTCAAACAATACAAAGCTCAGCTTGATCTTCTCTGTGTGGTATTGGTTCAGCACTTCCTGGCTGAGCAACGGATGCGTCTCCCGATGGCCCAGGTATCCAGGAGGCGACCCGATCAGCTTCGCGATCTCGTGACTGTGCTGGAATTCGGCACAGTCGATCTTAACGACCGCATGGGGATCGCCGAGCAGTGTTTCGGCCATGGCCTCAACCAGACGCGTTTTGCCCGAGCCCGTGGGACCGAGAAACAAAAAGCTGCCGATCGGTCTGCCAGGACTGTTTGTACCGGCTAGGTACATCTGGTAGGCGCTTACGATCGTGTGGATCGCTTCGTCTTGCCCGACGATACGCTGGTGCAGGCCGGCGGCGAGCTTTCCCGCTGCCGAGCCTACTTGCGTTGGGTCGAGTGCCTTTTTCAGCCTTTCCATAAGGCCTCCACATACTGCTTTAGCCACCACATTGGATTCGGGATGGGGCGCTGGCGCTTCGCGCGCGGCACGTCGGGCTGGGCATCGGGTTGCTGCCGAGGATCATGGCTATCTCCAATGCTTTCAGGTAACGACCCCCCTTGTCCGTTGCAACCAGACAGCGCGCCCGCGAAGAATTAAAGTTTCTAAACTTTGTGGCGAGCCATCTTCTGAGCGCGACAGCTACCTGCGCGTCAGCAGCGATAACAACCAGCTAACGAGCCACGACACCGCAAGCACGATCCGCACAACGGCGCTAAGGCCCGAACCGCGGCGGCCGATCTCCTGATACTCGCGCCTGCACAGTCCAGTTCCAAGTACTTCCACTATGCTGTACCGTCTCCCCCCTTGCATCGATTCCGGTTCGGTTCGTAGCCCGCCAACGCCGACGCTGACTCCGCCTCTGCGTTTTTCTGAAAGTTTCGAGCGCGAGCCGGGTGCCGGCTTGATGTGTACGCGAAGATGCATGGAGTGATGTCCTACCGTTAATTCGGCGGTCTCCGGTTGATTGGCCATACTCTCTTACCCCCGGTCCCGCCCGCCGTTAGCCCCCCGGGTCACGCGATCAGCACGTTAATACGAATTCCTGTTCATAAACAAACGATTTACCCGCTATTCAGCCGTCTTGCCGCCCTTCAGATTGTTCCTCTCCCGACCCCCGCCCTCTGCGCCCGGCCGGGAATCGTCTACCAAATCAGACTCACCCGCGACAGGCTCAGCATTTGGTTCAGTTTCCGCCGCTTCCTCGACCGGCAGATCTGCCGTCTGAGGGACCACGGCCGCCGCCTTGTCCAAAGCCATCCTTTCCTCAGGGATCACCTCTTCTAACTCCCGCTCGGCTTCGGTTGGCATGGTGGCCGGCTCCGGCGTCATCTGGACTCCCACTTCGCCCCGGTTTACCGCATCAGCCACATCTACAGCTTGCGCCGCCCCACCTTCCGAGGTCTCGAACTGGCCGTAATAGTGATTGACCGCGAGCTGAATCTTTTCAACCAGCTTCGGGCCGATACCCGGAATTTCTTCGAGCTGCTCGGGCGTCATGCTGCCCAGCCTCTCGACCGTGGGGACGCCTGATTCGACCAGCTTCCCGGCCAGCTCCTCGCCCAGGCCGAAGTCGATCAGCACGGACACCGGTGCGCCAGGCACTACCAGTGCGGCCATGGCGCATTCGACCTCCTGCCGCTTCTCTTCTTCGGTCTTGATGTCGATTTTCCAGCCCACCAGCTTGGCGGCGGGCCGCACATTCTGCCCCTTTCTGCCGATGGCAAGCGGCAGCTGCGAATCGTCTACCAGCACCTCCATGTGCTTCTCAACGGGGTCAATAATGCTGACGCGGCTGATTTTGGCGGGGCTCAGCGCGTGCGTGGCAAACACCACCGGGTCTTCCGAGAACTCGACGATGTCGATTTTCTCCCCGCGCAGTTCGCGAATGATGGACTGCACCCGCATGCCCTTCATTCCCACACAGGCGCCGACACTATCGACATCGCGGTCCCGGCTTTGGACGGCAATCTTGGTGCGCTCACCCGCTTCTCGCGCGCAGCCCTTGATCACCACGGTCGAATCGTAAACCTCCGGCACTTCCTGTTCAAACAGGCGTATCACCAGCTCGGGCGTCGCGCGCGACACCACCAAGCCCGGGCCTGTGGTGGATTTGTCGACCAATCTGATCACACAGCGAACGTGGTCTCCCACCGTGAAGCTCTCGAGCTTGGACTGCTCCTTCTTGGGCAATCGCGCTTCGGTCCTGCCGAGATCGAGAATCAGGTCCGGTCCCTCCACGCGGTTCACCGTGCAGTCGACCAGCTCGCCCGCGCGGTCCGAATACTCGTTGTATACTGTCTCACGCTCCGCCTCGCGGACTTTCTGAAAGATCACCTGCTTGGCGGTCTGCGCGGCAATGCGGCCCAGCGCATCGGTGGGCTTCTCGATCCGCACCTCGGAGCCGACCGTGGCCTCGGGATTGATCTTCCCGGCCTGATCGAGCGTGATCTCTTTGTGAGGATCGGTCACCTGCTCGACCACTTTCTTGACCGCGAACAGGCGCATGGCGCCGGTCTTTTCGTCCAGTTCCGCGACGTAGTCTTCCTCGGTGCGGAAGTGCTTGCGGGCGGCGATCAACATAGCGTCCTTTACGGCGTCTAGGACGATCTGAATATCGATGCCCTTCTCCTTGCTTAGAGTCTCGATGGACTGATAGATCGTTTCCAAACTACCCTCTTTCGCTCTGTCGCCTGGCTTAGTACCTTGAGGGAACTACCACTCGAACTTCAGGTTGGGCCGCTCCACTTGGTCGAAAGGGAACCTGAGAACACGGTTCACGCTGATTGTTCGTCCTCTCGCCACCATGCCCATAAGCTCGTCCTTATGATCGCCCGTTACCGGCCAACGCAACCGGCAAACCAAGATACGTCCCTTTAGGAACTTGTTGAAAAAGCCCGTCGATGTGTAGCCAAGAACGTGTTGGCAGCGTCTAGTTGCTATGCGCGGAGACGAGAAACAGCAAGGCGGGATGTTCAGCTACGTGTCGCTGGAGGAGCGGGTACCACCAGACCACCCGCTGCGGGCGATCCGGCGGTTGGTGGATCAGATTCTGGCGAGGATGTCGAAGCGGTTCGACAAAATGTATGCCGACAATGGCCGGCCTTCGATCCCGCCGGAACGTTTATTACGAGCGCTGCTTTTGCCGACGTTCTACTCGATCCGCAGCGAACGGATGCTGATGGAGCAACTCGATTACAACCTGTTGTTCCGATGGTTTGTGGGACTGGAGATGGACGAGCCGGTATGGAATCACGCGGTGTTCAGCAAGAATCGCGAGCGGCTGCTGAATGAGACGGTGGCCCGCGAGTTCTTTAGCGAAGTGCTCGAGCAAGCCAAACCGCATCTGTCGCAGGAGCACTTCACGGTGGACGGGACGATGATCGAAGCCTGGGCCAGTCAGAAGAGCTTCCAACGCAAGGACGGTGGCGACAGCGACAGCCCAGGTAAAGCGAGCTTCCACGGGGACAAGCGCAGCAATGCAACGCACGCCTCGAAGACCGATCCCGATGCGCGGCTATACAAGAAGTCACGCGGCAGCGAAGCCAGGTTGAGCTACCTGGGACACGTGATGGTCGAGAACCGGCACGGGTTCATCGTGGAGGCGATGCTGACGCGGGCCGACGGAACAGCGGAGGCGGACGCGGCGATCTTGATGGCGGATGCGATGCGGAAGAAAAGGCGCGGCCAGCGCTTCACATTGGGAGCGGACAAGGCGTATGACAGCCGGGACTTAGTCACGACCTTGCAGGCGATGCACATCACGCCGCACGTCGCGCAAAACAACAAGAATCGGCGCAGCGCCATCGACGGACGGACGACCCGGCACGGCGGCTACGCGATGAGCCAATCGCGGCGTCCGATCATCGAGCGGGCATTTGGGTGGCTGAAAACAGTGGCGGGGATGAGGAAGGTCAAGCTCCGCGGACTGGAAAAAGTGAGTTGGTTATTCCAGTACGCGGTAGCGGCATACAATCTGTGGCGCATCCCGCGACTAAGGCCGGCGGGAGCGTAGTGCAGAGCGGCGGGCGGTGCCGACTGCGCGGCTTGGAGAGCCACCCAAGCATCGCGAGAATGTCCCACCCGCGCGAAAACTCGAGTCGCAATGCCTGCGGACGGGCTATTTCAACAAGTTCCTAGGTGTCCTTGTGGGTGTCTGCCGCAGCACGAGCAATCGCGAAAGCAAGCAGATCTTCGTTCGTCAGCTCGTGATCGTTCTGACCCAACTTAGCCGAATCGGCGCTCCTTTGCTGGCACACAGAGCTGGCCTTCTTGGATGCTTACGTGGTGCTTCAGGAATAGTGCCGGATCAGCGGTTACCACTTCTTTAGACATGAATTTGTCCCTCCATCGCTGGCAGTGCCCCCCACTAATTAGGTACCGGTACCGACGAACTCGATTGGGATGCGGCAATAATCGTTCTCTTTGGCGCAAGGCAGTTTACAGGTACGCGCTTCGCTTGAACACTTGTACGTCGGTGGAAGCGGAAACTACGACTCCCTTGGCGAACAGTTAACGGGTTACTCTCAGAGCCAGATTAACAATCTGTTGACCTACGTGCCCAACCCGTTCTACGGGATCATCACAAATTTGAATAGCTCGCTCTCCAGTTCAACAATCCAAAATTACCAGTTAATGCGGCCCTTCCCGCAATTCACGGCTGTCAGCACCGACGACCAGCCCATAGGGAATTCCATTTATAACGGGGCGCAAGTGCGGGTCGACAAGCGCTTTTCCAAGGGTTTGCAGTTCCTGGTGACGTATGCGTTCGCCAAGTCCCTTGATGACTCTTCGGTAGGCTCGCCGGATGCTGCATTCTTCACGGGCACCGTGGTGGCGATTGAGGACCCGAATAACCTGCGGCTCGAGCGCAGCGTCTCCGCATTCAACGTCACCCAGCTACTCCAGATCAGCCACGTCTATGAGCTCCCCTTCGGTCGCGGACAGAAGTTCGGGGCGAACTGGAATCCCGTTGTTCAGGGTTTCCTCGGTGGTTGGCAGATTAATGGAATCTGGACGTTTGACACTGGCCGTCCTCTGATTCCAAGCCTGGAGGGTGGACTGAATCTGCCTACCTACGGTGCGCAGCGCCCTGACCTGATTGGCCGCCCCCAGCGCAACACCGGTTCGGACTGGTTGACTAATTACTTCACCAATCCGCAAGTATTCATTGCACCCGCACCTTACGCGCTCGGCAACGCGCCGCGAACTCTTCCTTGGGTTTCCACGCCGGGGCAGAGAAACGCGAATCTTGCGCTCCTCAAAGACTTCTCGCTCGCGAAGGTGCGTGAAGGCATGCGTCTCCAGTACCGCCTGCAGACTCTCAACGGGCTCAACCATCCGCAGTTCGCCAGCCCGAATATGGATGTTAATTCGAGTGGCTTTGGCACGATCAGCAGCGTCGCCAATACTCCCCGCTTGGTGGAGATGGCGCTGAGGTTGTATTTCTGACAGCTCACGCTGGGTTCTTAATGAAGAACACCGTGTTAACAAGATCCGACCGGCGGGATCGTGGGCATGATGCCGCGCGGTGGGTTAGAGTAAATACACCATGAGACTTCAGATTATCCTGCTGACGCTCGGCGGCTGCTTGTATGCGGCCGATCGCTTGCCCATGGAGGCGGACTACCAGGATTCGGCCTCTTATCGCTGGCTCAATAAGGCGGTGCTGGAAAGCCGCCTGCTGGACGACATGAAAAGCCTGGACAAGTGGACCGCCTTCACGAACGGCCCGGTGCCGATCACAGATGCCACAGTCTCTTTTGAAGTGGTCCCATCCAGTAGTGTGATCGCTGAAATGGCCCTTTCCAAGGAACGGTCACGCGAGGGGCGTAGCTCGCTCCGCCTGCGTACGCCGACCAAGCTTAACAAGCCTGGCCCGGACAACGGCCTGGAGTGGGGCAATTCCGGCATCATACGGCACTTCAACGGCGAGGATTGGCGCCACTTCAACCGCATTTCGCTGTGGATCTATCCCGATTGTCCTGGCACATACGTAGTCTCCCTGGAACTCTGGCTTCACAATGACGGTACCGAAAAACTGCCGGCAGCTTTTGGGCAGGAGGGGCAGCACTCGATCGTCTTGCGAAACCAGGAGTGGAACCATGTGGTTTGGGAGATTGGCAACGTGGCCCGGGATAAGGTCACAGGTCTGGAAGTCTCCTATCTGCTGGGCGGCAACGAGCCGGAGGCTGCCGACACGGCGACCTATTATTTCGACCACCTGGAGTTGGAGCGCGTGGAGCCGGACTATGTAGAAGGCTGGGGAGTTTGGCCAGGACGAATCTCATATAGCCACGCGGGCTATCAAACCGGCGCGGCGAAGAGCGCCATCGCCAGTGGTCTTAACGCCAGGGAGTTTCGTTTGATTAACCAGGCAACAGGGCAGACCGTCCTCTCCAAGCCCATTGAAAGCGTCAAGACACATCTGGGGACCTTCCAGGTAATGAATTTCTCGGAAGTTCGCGAACCCGGTTCCTATGCGCTGGAAGCCGGGGGGACCACCACGCGCCCGTTCCGTGTCGGCCCGAACGTGTGGCGCGAGACGATTTGGAAAGCGCTGAACTTTTTCTACGTGGAACGCTGCGGTATGGCTATTCCCGGCGTGCACGGCGTTTGTCATCGCGACTGGCAGGCAGTCCATGGTGACAAACGGATCATTGTCAACGGGGGATGGCACGACGCCGGCGATCTCAGCCAGGGACTTGGCAATACCGGCGATATTGTGCATGGCATGTTCAGCCTGGCAGAAAGGCTGCATGAGAGAGGTGAGGACCCTGAGTTGTACGAGCGGCTGATAGAGGAAGCGCGCTGGGGTCTGGACTGGATTCTGAAGACCAGTTTTGGTGACGGTTACCGCGGCACAGGATCGGTGAACAGCCGCAGGACCAACGGAATACTGGGGGACTTCGACGACACCATTGCGACCGCCCACAACGACCCCATGGCGAATTTCGTGGCTTCGGCTGCGGAAGCCATTGCGTATCGGGTGCTGAAACAGAGTGATCCACGGCTGGCAGCATACTCTCTGAAGATGGCGGAGGCGGACTGGCGGTTTGCAATAGCGGGGATGACCGGGGCGGGCGCACAGACGCCCCGGGACTGGTGGCAGACGTCGTTCGACTCGGCGGGTGTCCTACATGAGCCGGCATCTCTCGGAGTACTGGCCTCGGTGGACCTGTGGCGGGCTACAGGCGATCAACGGTATGAGGATAAAGCCGTGGAACTGGCGCGGGTCATTCTGGATTCACAGGAGCGCAGGCGGCCGAACTGGACCACACCGTTGCTGGGGTTCTTTTACACCAGTCCGGTGAAAGACCGTATTCTACACTACTGCCACCGCGGCCGCGAGCAGGAGCCCGTCATTGCGCTGACCCACCTTTGCGAAGCGTTCCCGAACCATCCCGATTGGATGAAATGGTATTCCGCCGTGGCACTGCATTCCCAGTATCTGAAGTCCATGGCGAAATACACCGAGCCGTACGGCATGCTGCCTTCTTCAATCTATAAGGATGACGAATACCTGCAGGTGCCAGAGACCCGTCGGGAATCGTTCCGCAAGCAGGTGTTGAACGGCGTCCCGCTGGGGGATGGGCATTATCTGAGACTGTTTCCGGTGTGGATGGATTACCGGGGGAATCACGGCACGGTTCTGGCACAGACCCAGGCGCTCACTAGCGCGGCCGAACTCCGGGGTGACCTGGAGGCGGCGCAGCTGTCGGAGCGGCAGGTGGAGTGGGTGATCGGCCGCAATCCATTTTCAGAGAGCACGATGTGGGGCGAAGGGTACGACTTCGCGCCGCTATATACCGCGTGTTCAGGGGACATCGTGGGAGCACTTTCGGTGGGCATCGAGAGCCGCGGCGATCATGATGCGCCGTACTGGCCCGTTCAAGACTATTGGACGTATAAAGAGGTTTGGGTCAACACGGTGGGCCGCTGGATAGCCCTCATGCGAAACCTGGCCGGCCCGGCCCTGGTTGAGGGGCGCGCGAGTATGCCAGTAGAGTTCCAGGAGACCAGCTACGGACAGCGAATCGAGGTTAAGCCGGACGCAGCGAGCGGATGGTTCCGCGCCATGTTGCCGGAGGGGAAATACACGGTGCGGAGCGGTGCTGAGCAACAAACGTACACGCTCCTGCCTGGCGGAACCTACCATCTGGATCTTCGCCCAGGCCGGACCCTGGACTTTGAGGCATCCGAGGAAACAACCACGGATGGGGAAGTAACAATCAAGGTAGGCGCGCGGGGCGAGGGGAGTCACCGGTTCGCGCTCCGTGCGGAGAACCTGAACTTCAGTGATCCCGAGAAAGAGCTGATCCTGCGATCGGGAGTCGCAGGCAGCGTGGAGTGGCGAGGCCGGATTGGTTCGCTGGACACCCCGTGGGTGGCGGTCGTCGTGCCGGACCACGACTTATCGCAACGGAAAGAAGTGATGGGGATGGCCTGGGGGCGTTGAGCTATGTCGGAGTTCCGGTTTGAAAAGCCTGAGACTGGCTTGCGTGGCTCAGGTATCGGCTTTGCACTCGAAAGGTTCTTGACAAGCTCGTAATGCACGATCTACGATTGCCTGCAATGCCGATCGAGATTCCGGATCTACCCGCCTTCGCAGCGCGGTATCTGGCAGGTGGCGTGTCCTCCAGTTTCCGGCGTAACCCTTTTACAGGCCTTCCTCTGTACGTGCAACGCGCCGAAGGGCCTTACCTTTATGACGTGCAGGGGCGCCGCTTCATAGATTTCTTCATGGGCCATGGCGCCTGCCCGTTGGGGCACAACCGGCCGGAAGTCATGCAGGCGGTCCGCGATGCGCTGGAGTTCGGCATGTTTGCCGAGCACGACAGCTACCTGACCGCGCAACTCGCGGCGAAGATTGTAGAGCACGTCCCCTGTGCGGAACTGGTGCGCTATGCCAACTCCGGCACTGAAGCCATTCTGCTGTGCCTGCGGCTCGCTCGGGGCTACACCCATCGGGACAAGATCGTTCGGATCGACGGACACTTTCATGGGGGCCAGGACTACGTGCTCTCGAACAACCTGGCGCATAAGATTGACGCCGAGAATCGCGGGGATCGGATTTCTCGAATTGGCCCGCTGACGGCAGGTATTCCCCAGGCTATCCGTGACACCCTTTACGTGCTCCCCTGGAACAATGCCCAGGTCTTTGCTCGCCTCGCGGAGGAAAAGGGGGACGAGATCGCCGCCATCCTCATGAATCCGATCGATTACAACAACGGGTGCATCACGACGAGTACCGAATACCTGGCGGCTATTCGGGAGATCTGCAACCAACACGGCATTCTGCTCATCTTCGACGAGATCCTGTCGGGCTTCCGGACCGGCATCACTTGCGCCCAAGGCTACTACGGGGTCACACCCGACCTCTGCGCATTGGCCAAGGCTCTGACCAACGGCTTCCCCCTCGCAGCGGTGGCGGGCAAGGCATCCATCATGCGGAAGATCATGGATCCCGAGGATCCTGTCATAGCCGGCGGGACCTTTTGCGGCAACCTTCCCGGCTGCGCCGCAGGGTTGGCTGCCATCGCCATCATGGAGGGCCCCGGCTTCTTCCAGGAATGGTTGGAGCGGGCAGAGAAGTTCTTCAGAGCTTTGAAGGGCCTCCTGGAAACGGCGGGCATCCCGGCCAGTGTGCAGTGGCTGGGACCGGGTTTCTGCATCTATTTCGGTGTCCCGGAACGAATCACGAATTACAGGCAGTTTTCAGGACTGGACCAGGGGATGACGAATCGCTTTTTCACACGGTGCATAGCCGAGGGGCTTTACTTCCATACCGACTTTACGGTCTCCGCACAGCACACCGATGGCGTGCTCTGCGAGGCGCTGTCGATCATGGAAAAAGTCATTCGAACGCTATAGCCGAAGGGCCCGGGCGCTGCAACGTCATGGACACTACGCGCGCGAATCTCGTGCCTGACGGCTCCGAGGATGTATCCCGTTTTGGCTACCGCCAGCAGCTCAAGAGGAGCATGCGGGGCTTTTCGAGCTTTGCCCTCTCGTTCTCGCTGATCTCGATGACCACGGGGATCTTCGCAGGTTTCGGATTTGCGATCCGGCAGTTCGGTCCCGCCATCGTGTGGTCCTGGGTGCTGGTGGCCGCAGGGCAGCTACTAGTGGCGCTGGTCCTGGCGGAGCTGTCAGCGCACTATCCGTTGTCTGGCTACGGATACCAGTGGACGTCGCGTCTGGTGAACCCCCACTTCGGTTTCTTTGTGGGATGGGCGCTGCTCGTTCAGTTCATGACCGGATTCCCGGGTATTTGCAGCGCCATGGGCCAATACGCCGAGGCGCTTCTGGCGCCTGGAACACGGCTTCCGGTTTCCGCAAAGTGGATCACGCTGGGCCTGATCTCGGTCGCCGCGCTGATCCACCTCTTCGGCATTCGCCTGGCCGCCTTCTTCAATAATGCCGGGGTGATCGCAGAAATTGCCGGCTCGGTCAGCGTGGCGCTCGTGCTGTTGTTTTTGTTCGGCCGCCACCATCCCGCGCCCGCCAGGCTGTTCGTGGAGACAACTGCCTATCCCAGTGGGCTGCCGGGAGGGTTGCAGGGGTTTGCCCTTTCGCTGCTCATGGGCGCGTGGTGTCTGACCGGCTTTGAGGCAGCGGCGGATCTGGCCGAGGAGACACGCCGCCCCGCTACCGTCGTTCCGAATGCAGTTGTCTGGTCGCTCGTAAGTTCCAGTTGCGGCGGCCTGTTGATGCTGGCAGCTTTTTTGTTGGCAATGCCGGACCTGAAAGCTGTTCAGGCCAGCTCCACTCCGCTATCCGACATTCTGCTCGCCCGTCTCGGACCGGGGGTCACGCGCGTGGTCATGCTGGTCGTGTTCGTTTCCATCTTCGCTTGCGCGCTGGCTAGCCTTGCCTCGGCAACGCGGCTGCTGTTCTCAATGGCCCGCGACAACATGCTGCCGGCTTCATCGTGGCTCAGGCGAGTCCATCGAACGCGCGCCACACCGACTGCTGCCATCGTCCTCGTATGGTTCGTCTCCTGCGTGGTCGTGCTGAGCCTGGAAAGAATCGAGATCATCACCGCGATCTCCGCTATCGCGACGTACGTTGGTTACGCTGGCATCATCTTAGCTGCCATGCGGAGGGTGCGCCCGGCGCAACGTGACTTCGGATTCACCCTGGGTGGATGGCGTGCCGTCGTCGATCCGGCTGCCTTGGTCTGGGTGATATTTCTGACTGCCGCTCTCACCGTGCCGGTGGCCGACCCAACGGTCGGGCGGCTGCCATCGAAGGTGATGATCGGGGCCGTCGTGGCGGGCTTGGCGGTCTATTACTTGCTGATCCGTGCGAGAATTCAGCGTGGTGAGGCAGGCCCTCCGCGCGCGGCGACGCCGGCCGCAACATTCTGACCGGCCCGGGCTTTGCGGATCTCGATTTCGCGCTCTTCAAGAATTTCCCGTGTCACGCCGGGAGCCGCCGGTTGCAGTTCCGCGGCGAGTTCTCCGATATCTCTAACCCTCGACATCAGTCACGTTTTCGGCTCAGCGAATTTCGACGGCGCGATTCCGGCCAACGCCCCGATGAGCTCCCCTTTTTCAGAACCCGCGCGGCTTACACCGATTCCAGGGCCGCCTGCATCATAGCCCTGGTGTAGGCCACGTTGAACGTAATCCCGGTGTACCCATCCCCGGCCCTGCTTGAGTGTCAACGCGTAGGTCATCGCCCAAAGCGAGCCGTTTACAATGTTATGTTTAACAATGTTACCTCGAGTGCGCTAAGAAGCTGAAGACATAGCCCGACGGAGTTTTCGGTATCCACAGGTGTGCAGGTAAGTTGCAGTTATAAAAAAAGGGCGAAGCCATGTCAGAAGAACAGCGGCAACAACGACTCAAGGACCGGCAGGACAACCGCCGGGCGGATTCTATTTGAGAAAATACACCAGCAGGCAGGCCATGACGAGTACTGAGGAAAGGATCAGAATTTTATTGTGACGGTCCATGCGTTTCAGTGTCCGTCTCCTTTGCTCGTTTGCCCTTTTATTACCGGTGCCGGCTGACTGGCGAGATAACCTGTCGAGTTCCTTCTCGCGGAACGAACTCGCGAAGGTGCGCAGGACCGGGGCGAAGTGGAGGCAGTCGTGCAAGCATCCCAGTTTGGAGCAACGGTGATCGTTGACGATCCTTGGGGCCGAGAACTTGCCGCCCGCGACGACCTGGAGTTTCATGGAACTCTGTGGGTTCTTCAACGGTTCCACGAACTCGAACTACTTACCTCAACCGCTCTTCGAAACTGCTTCGTATCGCTGCGCCTGCGTGGAACACGACTGCCTTGGGAGACCGTTAATACGCTTCTGTTGGAGATCGGACAGCAACCCTTATGACCCTCTTGCTGTGGCATCTCAGGGCGAATCGCCGCGTGGATTGGGCTCCCGACGAAACTCAGGCCATGCGACTGCCGCCGGATGCGCCGGCCGCTCCGCCACCCGACGCCGCCGGCCCCTCTATCTTCACAGCCATTCAGGAGCAACTCGGTCTCAAACTGGAATCGCAGAAGGGCACGGTAGAGACTCTGGTAATCGAACGCACCGAAAACCTTCGGAGAATTAAAGCGCCCGCCAATGTCGCTTGGCCAGAGTAAGTTCGACGGTAGCGTGCCGCGTTAACGTTTCGGATAGAGGCGAAACTCCCGTTCGTCCATGTTCACTGTATGCGATCCACCAGTTCGGCCATCGCGGCGCGTGTCCCTGGCGAATTACCAGTTTATGACACAATTACTGGTGTTGGCCGTTCTTGTAAAGATACTGAATGAGCAGGTCTTCGATCTCCTGCGGATGGTGTCGCACGTAGTCCCGTTGGTCTTCGACGAGGAAGTGCTCTCGGGAGGGAATTTTCATGGCGAGCCGCTGGCATTCCAACTGGACTACCTGGCCATTGCGCTCACGGCACTTTCCGGCATCGCGGAGCGGCGCATCGACCGGCTGGTGAACCCCGCGCTCAACGAAGACCTGCCGCCGTTTCTCGCACGGCACGCGGGACTGGAGTCCGGCCTGATGATGGCGCAGGTGACGGCGGCGGCGCTGGTGGCCGAAAACCGAGTGCTTGCGACCCCCGCGTCGCCCGGCTCGATCACCACTGGCGGCAACAAGGAAGATTTCGTGAGCATGGGAATGACGGCGGCGTTGAAGGCGAAACGCGTGGTGCGGAACACGAGCGCGGTGCTGGCGATTGAGGCTCTGGCCGCCGCTCGGGCACTGGAGTTCCTCCGGCCGCTGAGGACCAGCGCGCCTCTGGAGCGGGCACGGGAACGCATCCGCGCGGTGTGCACAGAATGCGAGGGCGACCATCCGCTTTCGGGCGACATCGCCGCGCTCGAGAAACTGATCGCCGCGGGGCAGTTGACCGTGACGCGAGTGGCCTAGGTTTGGGCGCCAGACCGCTGGTCAGCCCAGGGCTTGAATGCGGTCGTTGATCCTTGCTTTTAGTGCTGTTCGAGACGCCTACTCTCCGAAATCTGTCGTTGCCGCATTCATGCAGAAATCTGCAGCGCAATGCGCGTTAACTACAGGGTGGGCAGATCTGTTTGGGTCCCCAAACGATTTTGTCAGCCCACCCGCTAGTGTAGTGCGGCATGCAGATTAACGATTATGCAGCGCGTGGCGGGCGCGCTTGACCTTTTCCAGAATATCGGACGCTTTGGCGGTCCAGACAAACGGTTTGGGATGGTCGTTGTGCTGGTCAATGTAGTCGCCAATGGCCATGATCAGTTCCTCGACGTCGCGGAAGATGCCTCGCCGCAGCCGATTCTGAGTGAGGTCACGGAAGAAACGCTCCACCATGTTCAGCCATGAACTGCTGGTGGGAGTGAAGTACACGTGGAAGCGCGGATGGCGGGCCAGCCACTTCTCAACCTTGGGATGTTTGTGCGTGGCATAGTTATCCGCGATCAGATGGATTTGCTTGCCTGCAGGGGTGACTTGGTCAATCACGCGCAGGAATTTCAGCCACTCCTGATGCCGGTGCCGGTCGTCGCACATGCTGATTACGGTGCCATCGAGCGTGCTCATGGCCGCAAACAGGGTTGCCGTTCCGTTGCGCTTGTAGTCGTGGGTCATCGTTCCGCAGCGTCCCTTCTTCAGCGGCAGGCCAGGTTGCGTGCGGTCCAGTGCTTGGATCTGGCTCTTCTCATCGGCGCAGAGGACGATGGCGTGTTCTGGCGGGTTGAGATAAAGCCCGATGATGGCGTCCAGTTTCTCGGCGAACTCGGGATCGTGGCTCACCTTGAAGGTCCGCGCCAAGTGCGGCTTCAGACCATGTTTCTGCCAGATCCGGCGCACGCTCTTTTCACTGACGCCTGCGGCCTCTGCCATGGTGCGCGTGCTCCAGTGGGTCGCGTTGTCGGGCTTCTCCTGCGTGGTTCTCCGGATCACCTCTTGCACCTGGGCCGGTGTGATGGTTGGTGTTCTTCCCGGGCGCGGCGCATCTTTGTCCAGCGCCGCAAAACCACCGTCCAGAAACCGATTCCGCCAGCGCGCGGCCTTCTCCGGTGTGATCTTCAACTCCGCCGCGATCTGCTGATCTTGCAGCCCCGCTCCGGCCAACAAAACGATCCGCGCTCGTTCCACGCTCCGTGCCGGCGCGCTGCGAGCTCGGGCCCGAGATTCCAGGATCTCTTGCTGGTCAGAACTCAGAACCACGGGTCGCGCCACGCGCATCGTCTTCGGTCCTCCTATTGTAAAGACGACGCGTATTCTATAATCGTTACTATTTATGCCGCACTACACTAGTTAACGGGCAGATCTGAGGGACGACCCACACGTTTTGCTGGATCCTGGTCCGGCCATAGTTCACGATCCCGAGCACAAGTCGTTTGCAATCAATGTCCATCCTCCACATGTCGTTTCAGAGCCGGAGTTTGCAAACGTGGTCAGTATCATTCATTAGATCAGCGGCTGCGCGTTGGGTGTGTTAACAAGCGGGGGGCTTTTCTAAATCGTTTGGGGACCCAAACAGATCTGCCCACCCTGTAGTTAACACGCAGTGAAACGGCAGTCCCTCGGGGGATTGGGCTGCCGTTTAGTGCGGCCAGTTGCGACGCCCGCCCGATTTTGACCGCACGGAAGCGATGCGGGTGGTTGGTGCAGCGTGGCGAGCGTGGGGTTGGCCACTGCGGCTCCCAGCGCGGCGGGAACGCTACAAATGTAAAGTCGCTACCGCGAGCGGAACATCGTGAAGCAGCACACGCGTTAGGCTGAGTGCCGTCACCGCCGAATCGGAGCATCCCGGCTTAGGGTAACGCCGCGATGATCTTCCGATATTCCTCTTCCGGAAAGGCGCGGAGGGTTTCGGTGCGGATGTTTCCGTGCGCACCCAGAGTCAGCGTCAGCCGCGCCGCCGATTCATCATTTGGTGCCTCGAATATGGTTAGGGCATCGATCCGGCCCGTTGTCAGGTAAAACGCCTTCAACTCTCCGCCGGCCTCCCGGAATGTCTTCTTGGCGGCGTCGAGGCGACTAGGGCTCTGCTTGATGTGCTCGATGCCTTTTTGCGTGTAGCGCAACAGCGAGATGTACGTGGGCATAGTCGAGTACCTCCTCGCGCATTATTATATGCGTCTTGTGGCAGGCCTGCGGGTCCGGCGAGAAGGCACCTATCGTGCTATGGGCGCAGACGTTACAAACATCCGAGCGCGGTCAGCAGCATGTCCGTCCGCTGCCCGATCATCTCGAAGATTTGCTCGACCTTGGTCATGATCCGCGCCGCATCCACTGGTCCAACATCCGGAATGTCCAATATCTCGACCGTCTGCCGGATTGGGTCTATCCAATCCTTGCAGAAACGGTAGTGTTCGCCCTCCATGAACACAAGGACGTCGCTCGCCCGGACGAGCGCGGCCGTCGTCTGCTGCCACGAGGGAGCCGCAAAACGTTCAAGGCCGTGTTCGCTAAGAACGCGGGCCGCGTACGGCGCGATAGGGACGCCACGGTTTGACGCGGTCCCGATACCGCTCGACAACACGCGCACTCCCGCAACGCCTTTTGACGTGCAGTACGCCTCGGCGAGACGGCTGCGGTATATGTTGCCGGTGCAGATGAAGTGTATGGTCATGTTAGCGCTGAGGAAGCCTGGCGCGGCGGAGAGAACGGGCGGGAGGCGCAGGAGCGTTGGCCGACACGTTCTGGAGGTTTGAGGATCTGTGGCAATCCCATAGGGGACGTCAGCCACGCGTCAAACTTCCGGCCGGCCGTGCGCTGCGGCCTCCCAACATTACAGTATACCGCCGTGTCCGGAGCGGATTTTGTCATACCTGCCTTGTGGCGGTGGCTCCTCGCTGCACAAACAAAGAGACCGCGAGGAGCGCGGTCATTGGATGGCGCGCTTCGGTGTTACGAAGCGGGGGCGTTGTCTTGTTATCTTTGCGCAGAAAGGCCAGCGCGTCGCTTTGGGGATCGATCCAAAGTTTGGAGCGTTCCGCCTTTACACGTGAAATAGTGTTCTTAACACTTAATGCCTGTTAACGGGTCACAACCCATGTCTGGATGCTGGCATCGATCCATTGCCGCATGCGGCGGTAGTGTCCACCCTTCCAGTAAGCGCGGCCGCAGTCCGGGCAGCGCAGGAACTCATCGTGCAGTAGGGCAACCCGGGCAGGAAGTTGGTGACGCACCTGATCTTTGCCTGCCTGCGCCAGCAGCGTGTTGCATCGTAGACACCGCGAGAAGGGCTTTGCCAGGCGCCCCAAATCAAAACGCCGGAGCACTTCCGCGAGTTGCTGCCGCGGTTGGGTTGCCCTGAGATAATATCCATGCGTCACGGAGCCGCGTTTGAGGAGACCCACATCGCGGGTCAACAGAATCCGGTGTTCGTGACGCGAGACCTCCGCCAGGCACTCGTCGGCGCAACGGTTCTGATATAGAGTGTCAAATCCCAACATCCGCAGATATGCCGCCAGGCGGCCGAGGTGCACATCGAGTACGAACCGTGCATCACGGAGCGGCTCCGGCCGCAATCGGGTCAGTCCGGCGATGTCGAACGCCTCGAAGACCGGGTAAACGCTGATCCGGTCGCCGTCCCGAACCCGGTAGGCGAAAACAACCGATTGTCCGTTGACCAGGATGAGATCGACCTCCGTGTGGGGCACGCCGAATGACTCAATGCGGTCCTTGACGGTTGCCACATCCAGGAAGCCATACGCGAACTCCGTGAAACGGCGCTCCGGCAGCAGAAAGTCGTTCAGTTCCGCATAGAAGCGGAAGTTCGCAACAGGCATGACATTGGCCCAGGCCCGATTGGGCATATCGGCCAGTACCGAGTGTATACCCAGCGGCTTCGGGCTTCCCGCTGCGCAGGTCGGGCAGCGCGATAATCTAGCAGAGGGCTCCTGTCATGTCCTTTCAGATTTTCTCCAATTCATTTGCGGAAGGCGGATGGATTCCGGAATTGCACTCGTGCAAAGGTGCCGACCTCTCACCGCCGCTGGAATGGAGCGGTGAACCGGGGGGCGTACGCAGTCTCGCGCTCGTAGTCGAAGATCCGGACGCACCTTCGGCGGTCCGTCTCCGACAAGGTCTTGGCAAATCCCGGCATCCCGGACAACCGGATCCCGTTCGTCACTTTCCAAAATGTGATGCCTTCCGGATCATCCGTCACCATCTCCTCTTTCTCGAATAGCAGCGGCGGGTCGGGGAACATGCCTTTCGCAATCGCCGTGTGCGGCTGTCCTGGAAGGCCATGGCAAACCGCACAATTCTCCCTGTACATACGCACTCCGGCCAGCATGTTGGTGTCGTTCAGCGGAAGTGGATCTTTCTGGTCTGCCGCGTTCCCGTAGCTCGCGTGCAGCGCCATGTGCGCCACCGTCTCTTCAAGCGGAAGCGGCTTTGCCGTGGTGGCCATGGGAACGCCCCCGCCCCGGATGAACAGATAAGCGCCGGCGGCGAGGACCACCACCACCGTGAGTGCACCGAGAAGAAACCAGCCGAAACGTGACATAGACTATACCGTTAGAAGATCACATCGAAATCCGCAGTGTAGCGTCGTCTGTATTGTCCGAAGAACACATCATACTGTGGATCGGCGACATTCGCGTGGACGCTGATCGGGTTGAAATGGTCCGTCAGATTCGAGCCGGCAATCGAAAACCGCAGAGTGTATTTATCGGAAACTTTGATGTCCTTCGAAACTCGCGCATCCACGGAAAGATATCCAGGAAAACGGGATTGGTTCGGAAGTCCGACATATTGCTGCAGGACATTCAGGGACGAGTATGGGAAGCCGGTCCGGTATTCCACTTTGGGCATCAACTGTAGCTTCCAGGAAAAATGAAGGACTCCCCATGCCAGGAAGCGATTGGGAACGTCACCCGGCAGCGCAGTATAGTAATTCGGTAATACAACAGCGGGAGGAAAGTTCGCCAGATAGTTATTAAAGTCGTTCAAACTGCCTATCGCATGGCTTCGGACGTAGGAAATGTAGAGCAGGTTATTGTGCGGCGCTCGTACCGCGGTGGTCAATTCGAACTGTTTGAGTTGGGATCCACCGTTGCCGTTGAGCACGAAGGCATTGCTGCTTTGCACGACTCGAGGGTTGAGAACGATGAGGCCGTCGGAACTGCTCTGTAAGTAGTTTGCGCGAACTCGTAGCGTGGGCCGCAGAATCTGCTCAACTTGAATATTCCAGTTCACGCTGTAGGGTGCGAAATTGCCTGGCTGTAGTTTGTTATAGATGAACGGGAGTTCGGATTGAACCGCAGCCTCAGTCAGGTTATAGAATTGCGTGGGCCCGCTCAGAATCTGGCCGTCCGGACTATAGGACGTTACGATTTCGTTAGGATAAGCGGGGAACCCGTATACGTTTAAAGGAACGCGGTCGTAAAAAACTCCGGCGCCGGCCCGCACGACCGTATTCCCGGTGCCAAAAGGCGTCCAGGCAAATCCGGCGCGTGGCCCAATGCGAACGGTGTCAGTGATGCGCTGCTGTTCGGTCCGGAACCCAGACTCAATCGCGAAGTGCGAACCCACCACCCAGTGGTCTTGGACAAAGAACGCGGTCTCCACGTCGGACCTCTGAAACGGCTGACCCGGCGTGAAGCGGATGGTTTCGCGAACAGCGCCCGCCGTGTCCAGGATGTTGACAGGATGATCCTGCACGAGCCCATGCTCGTCCGTGCCACCAATGGTCGAGCCGAACTTGAAACTATGAGTACCGAGCCAGTTGCGCGAGAGAGAAAACGTCTCACGCCATTCTAACCGCGATGCGGTTCTTGTTTGCTGACTGAAGTAGTTCCCCTGATTTGCTGCCGGAGTCAGGTTCATATCCAGAGTTCCCTGAGGCCAGACTCCCGCGCGGAAGCTGGTTGCCGAGAGCGCGCTTTCGAGCAGTGCACCACCCAGCGAGGCCCGATCGGTCACGGCCGCAGCGTAGGTGGAATTGGCGGAGTTGGGCGTTACGGGCTCGGCATTGAACGCATCCAGGTTGGCGAAGCGCGTATGCTGATTCGCGACATGGAGCGTGGTGGTCAGGACGTTTGTGGGATTGACGATGTAGTCCAACTGCGTGAACGAGTTGTAGCCCTCCCGACGCTGCTGATTGTTAGGGAACGGCTGAGTGATGATGGAGGTTGACCGCATCTCATACTGGATCGACTCAAGTAAATGCAGGCGGCTGGAAAGTATCGGGCCACCAAAAGTAACGCGGGGAGTTGCCGACTTCAAACCAACCATGTGCCAACTACGGAAACGGAATTCCGGCAGGGGATCGTTCAGCTCAAACGTCCATTTGTCGCCGCCTCTGCGCGTTTCCACTGAAACGACATTGGATGTGAAGCCGCCGTATTCCGCCAGGAACGGGCTTGTCAAGACGTTCATCGTCTGCACGCTGTCGATGGGTATGGTGGCACCGAACTGGCCCGTAGCAGGATCCGTCGCGTTACCGGAATTCACTAACAGAGTGCTGCGGTGTTCGCCATTGCCCGAGATGCTTAACAGTCCGTTGGGCAACCGAAGAATGGCGGGCGCCAGCGTGAGAGCTTCCGCCACGGACGTGGGGCGGTCGGGCATGTTCTTCACCTCGCTCCTGTCTAATGCGACGGGAGTGGAGAGGCTCTCCTGCAGTGGACTTTCGACACCACCTTCGACGGTAATACTGTCCTCCCGTGTAGTCCCTCGCGCAAGGATGGCGTCGATACGCTGTGGTGCACCTGGCGTCAAGATGACCGCAATTGTCAGCTCCTGGAACCCTGTGGCAGTGATGCTGACTTGGTGCTCGCCGGGCACTAAATCGGCGAAGCGAATGTCGCCGGCGGTGCTGGTCTTGCCATCTTGCAGCGGAGCGCCCGTGGAACGAACAGTTACTGTCGCGCCAGCGACCGTAGCGCCTTGATCGGTTCTAGCGCTGACTTCGAGCGAGACCGTCTCCTCGGCGAGGGTATCCGGCGACAGTGGGAGCACCAGGAGCATGAAAAGCTGAACGGCGCCAGGTGACGGCCTGCGGAGGATGCAGTCGATTACTCTATGCATTTTGGTTCAGTAGGCCAGCGCATCACCGGAAACGTTTGTGACGCGGCGGTGGAATGCACAGTTGCATTTTTCTTGTCCATGGTGCAGAGTTCTGAAAAGCCAGCGCCTTTCTGATCTCATTGCGGCCGCCACGTCAAGTCAACGCGCACCGGCATCTCGTTCTTAACAGGGATCGCCAAGAGCGAGGGCGGGTCGATCTCGAAATCGGAGAGCGTCGCCGGAATTGTTCCTGAGATCCGGATCTGGTTTCCTTGAGCCGCTAGTTGGAATGGGACCTGTTTATATTGAGCGGTCTGGCCAGCAAACTGGATCTCCAGGTCGCAATGGATTGCAGTGGACGCGGATGCTGTTTCGAGCAACCGCGTGCGCACGCTGACTATGGGAAACTGCGCGCCGCGCGTCACTTGAAGCATGTGAAGGTCCCGGTTGCTGTCCCCCGAATCAAACGACTTCACCGGTACCGCGATCAAAAAATCGCATAGTCCAGCGTGGCAAACGCCCTTGCCTCGCGCAGCATGACTGACGCCTTCGCTCTGATGCAGCGGGTGAGACACATGATCGGTGAGAGTGGATTCTTCAAGAACCCATTGGTGATCCAATTGCGCGAACGCGGGCCTAAGCAGCGGCAGAAGCAAGATGGCCATCAGCATTCTCTTGCTCATAAGCCCTGGCTAGAATTTAAAGGAGACGGACACAATGGCGAGGCCAAACGCCGTGTACGTCACATCAGCCACGGCCCCATGCGCCTTGGCGATCCCATGAACCTTTTCTCCGTGGCTTTCTTGGCTAAAAGCCATGGCCCCTAAGATCGGGGTCAGGATCATCCCAGGGCCATGAATCCAGGCCAAGGCCTTGTGCAGGCGGATGGAGCCACGTGTTGTGGTTCCTGGTATCGTGGGCGCGCGGATTGCGTAGTAAGCGGTCATGAAATACATGTCCGCCGTCACCGAGCCGAGCGCAGCATGCATATCGCGGCCAGTCGCGCTTGGGTGCCTTCCGCCGGCGAGGTTGGAAGTGGCGATCGTGGCGACCAAAGGCGCGAGCGTTATCAAACCGAACCGTTGATGCATCTTGAGCATGTGCGATCGTTTGTCGAGTCTCGCCTGATCCTGGACATTTCCCTTTGCCTCAGCAGGAGGGAAACCCAGATCCCCCAACGACGGTGGCGCCACATTGCTGGAGGAGGCTATTAAAGCGAGGTCCGTGGTCTGCTTGGCCCCGACCGTGAGCGTCACTGTTGCCACTTTGTTACTGAACCCTTGTGCGATGACGGAAATCTCGTAATCGCCCGGCATGAGGTCTGCTACGTTATACATCCCAGCTGCGTTGGTTTGGGTTTCCGTCACTTGACCCGTGGCCACATTCTTGACAGAGATTTTGGCGTTTGGAACGACGGCTCCCGAAGCATCCGTGATGGTGCCGGACAGTGTGGAACCCCCGAGTTGCGCAAGCAATGGACCCGAGATGAGGAGAAGCCCAAGGAACAGCGTCGTCGCTTTGGGATTCATTTGAGGCTCTGCTGGAGCACGTTTACTTCCGCCGCGATCTCGTCCAGGTGCAACCTGTTTAGACGCGAGAAATAGAGCGTGATTGTTTCGGGTGGCCGCAGGGTGACAATTCCACAGCGGCAACTTGCCACCGTCTCAATAAAGACAAAGTGTCAGTTTTGTTGAACATCGGATGATTTTGGCCGATATGCAAATCGGAGGTTAGATGATCAATCCAATCAGTTCAAGCATCGTGACCGCTCATGCAACTGCCCAGGTACCGCCGTCTACAGCACAGCAACCTGCCAGTAAACCGCAAGAGGATTCAGTTCATTTAAGTCCGCAAGCTCGTTCCGCCGCCGGCGACGTCGATCACGACGGCGACTCTCATTAGGTAATGTGTCCGGCGCGTGGGTCGTGCTCCTTTCGGCACGCGCGCCGTTCGTTCCTCCGCACAAAAAACATCTCTTTGGCACCCGGCACGAATTGTCCAACACCGCCGACGAAGTACCCGACTGCTGGTGGCAAACTGTCGCGCTATCGTTATCGAGTGCGGCAACCTGCCACCATTTGCGATCGGCAGCAACGCGCCAAGCTCGATCAAAAACTTTTGCTGAACTGCCCGCCTGTGACGTTCCAGGATGTAAATGTGCTGGACCAGTTTCTGTAACCCATATTGCTCACTCAACCACTTGGTGCCAATTACGACCGTGTCTAGGCTGCGGATGACTGTTTTTCAGCCAACGGCAAACATCTGCATCCAGATATCTATAGATCAACTCGGTGACAAGATGCCCCCAGTATTTGGGACGCTGCGTGACTGAGCCTTTCCAGTTGCTGAGTCTCCCAAACTCTATCCACAGGTCGTTGGGGAAAGTCTTTTCCCATTCCCTCATTTCCTCTGCCAGGAACGCCTTCAACTTGACCTGGAGAGCGTCTACTGCGCGGTCATATTGATAACTGGTAGCTTCATCGATAAGAGCTATGAGCCCAACTTTGGCGCGTGACGCCAAGAATATGCTCGCCTTTACCGCGATTTCCCTTTGTCGGTCGGTTTCCAGTGCGCCATCGCTCAAGGCCTTCACCTAGCCCCTGCAAATTTCGATGAACGTCTCAGCGGAGAACCTTTTCGATCAAAAAGTTCTTAAGATCGCTGGTGCGATTGTTGGCTCTGTTGCAATCATGTACAGATTGGTAACGTTTCCTCCAAGGACACGGACTAACAGGCACTCCACTAGCCAGCGTAGCCTTCGTCGTCGGCTGCCTTATTATTGTAGTGGTTTATATCCTCACGACCCGAAAAGTCCAGAAGTGAGAGCAACGCAGATTTAGGATTACCCACCTTCGTCTTAAATCCGGCGACGCCCGATTCGTGATATCGTTTTAATAGCCAAAGACTAGTGCCAGAGCGAAAAGTTCCTGCCCCATACACCCCATCGATCCTTGTTGTAGATGATGATCACTGCTGTCCAAAACAGGACAGGGTTGTGATGTCGGTTATTGACACCGAAGGCTTTCGGGACTGAGAAAAACGGTTGTCGGGTCGAGGTCTGGTGTTTTTTCCTTGTAGTGCCTGTCCAAGTCATGCCAGCGCCAGGGTAAGTTGTTCGGATTCGGGTAACAGTGGCGGTGTCTGGAACGGGTCGTCCAGCCACTTCCGCAGATCACGATAGGTAAACAGGTTCAGCCGCAACATCGAGGCCAGATTGGACAGCGACCATTTGGCTTTCGACAGATGGTGCAGCCATTTCAGCAGCAGGATGGCGATCAGGGCTGTCCAAATCTGGATGCGCAGGGCGTTTTCGCTGGTGCCCACGAAACTCTTCACCTTAAGATTCTGTTTGAGAGCCTTGAAGAACAGTTCGATCTCCCAGCGGTCCTTGTAGATGGCGGCAATGGTCGTGGCGCCAAACGCGATCAGGTTGGTCAACAACTCGGTCTCCCGTTGGTTGACGACGTCCCAGACCACCACACGCCGCAGCAGACAGGGGCAATCCTTTTGGGCCTGGGCGCCGGTGAACCGGATCAGTTGGTCCGACCGGATGTTGCGGTCCTGCGGAACCGCACACTGCTCCACCACGTCGTAGGCGGCATTCTCCTTCAGGCGGGTGACAAAGTAGATTTCCTCGACGGTCCACTTGCCGAACAGCCCGTAGTCGTTATACCCGCGATCCATGGCCACGATGGAGCCGGGGTTGAGCGGGAAGGCGTCGGCCATCTTCAGATCACTGCATTTGGCTTCGGTGATCAGCACGTAGCGCGGCAAATAATCCTCGTGGTCCAGCAGAACGTGAGCCTTGACGCCGCCCTTGGCCCTGCGAAACTTGGCCCAAGGAAACAACTTCAGGCACAACGAAATGGTGGTCGAGTCGAGGGACAGCAGCTTGTTCTTGAAACGGAACTTCTTCTTGCGAGGCCCCAATCCTTCTTCGTCGCGGAACCTTTGGAGGGCAGTGTAAAACAGATCCTCGTACAACTTCGCGGGCCGGTGTTCGTTGGCATACGAGAGGGTGGATTTATTGGGGGCCTTGCCGATGCCGAGATGAACCAGCTTGCCCAAGCAACAGCCCAGGCCGTTGCAAATCTCGCGCAAAGAATCAGCGTGGGCGAGTTGGCAGAACAGCATCGAGACCAACTGCGTCCAGCAGCCAAAACCTTTGGCGCACCGTTCTGCATTGTTTTCTTTGACCAGCACTCCGAACTCGGTCCGGGGAAAATGCTGGAGCAGTTGATTGAACAGACTCGCGACTTGTATGATGGCTTTGCCTTCCTTGTGGGTGGCGTCTGGCGAAGCTCCGGCCCAGGAACGATTCGCCAACGTCCATTATAGGAGGGCTTTTCTTTTGCTCAGACGAACGTCAGAGCTGTCTTGGACAAGAGTGGATGATGATAACCAGACACGCCAGATGTTTCGCCGAGAACTGGAAGAAACCGGCTACTTTGTTAGCGAAGCGAGAACCGGGAGAGAAGCCAGGCATGCAGCCCAAGAGCGCCTTTTTTGATGTGATGATCCTGGATCTGAGCATGCCGGACGAAGATGGGATCGAATTGCTGCAGTTTATGCGGTCGGAACTTCCGCATCTGAAAGTGCTTGCGGTTTCCGGTTTTATGCGCGGATCGTTTCTTTCAGTTGCACACAACCTCGGTGCCTCAACTACACTTCAAAAGCCCGTTTCGCCTGAAGCCCTGATACGCGAAATTTACAAACTCCTGGCAACGCACTTTTAGGACACTACCCGAATTCAGATCAACCGGAGGACAAAAGAATATTCTGGATCATTCCCAACTATCGGCCCCCCGAGCTTGCATCCATACGAGCCGCTTACTGCGGAGGAAAAGTTCAGAATTGCTACGGAGGACTCATTCGACCGAGGCACCGCCGCTCTTGCCGTGCTGTTCGCAGGTGAGGCTCAGTTGACTAATGCGACTCCCGTGTCGGGCAAGGCGTAAAGGGTTACTCTCGGTACCTCGGTACGTCATACGCCGATTTCGTGATCGGGGATATGATGACAGAAGCAGTCTTTCCTGCCGTGCTTCATTGCCGGCGCGGGACGGCTGGTCCCGCCAGGCTAGCGCGGCTGGCCAGATCTTCTGGACTCACACGGACTCGGATCACGCGCAGTTCAATTTTTCGGGGATCATCGGCAATTCAACCGCTGTGGCGATTTCGACCGCTTACTATCCGGACAACCGGACGGCCACCAACGCCGTCTCCAAGCTTGGTGTTCAGCTCGCGGTCGACATGGCGTCGAACATCTTGAAAGAATTCTGGCCGGACATCGACCGCGAGGTTTTACGAAAGCACCGCGCAGGGACGGATGACACGCGATAAAGTCCATTTTGAGGCTTGTGCATTTCAAAAAGCCGGTCACTGACATGGACCGCCGGCGGCATTCGGCCACCACCCGAATCTCCTGATGTGACGAGATGCCACACCCAGGATCTGAGCGATTGGTAGTAAAAGGATGCGGTCGTTGTATTTCAGTGACCTACTTCGCCGCGGGCGTTCGGTCTGTTTCGTGCATTGGTTCCAACGCGATGTTCTTAACACGAGCCCCGCATTCTGTAGTCTTTGTTCATGGGGGCGTCCTTCCCTCGCCCCCTTGTTTTTTTGGAAAAGACATGCCGATGTCTTTCTGGTCGCCGGTTCAGAAGCTTGGGGCCTAGCACGGAGCACTGACGTCCAAACGCCGATCTTTGGGCGCCGCCACTACTCGCCGTGCAAATGGAACGTGTAGCGCAGCATGAAGGTGTGGCCTCCGGAATCGACACCGTAGGAGGTGGAGAACACGTATTGAAAAAAGAGGCTGTTGGAAAAACGCCACCCCGCGCCGAAGTCGGAGGAGCGGTGCGGTGGCCTATAACCAGTGGCAGTCAGCGGCAGAAACGGGTCTGTGATGAGCACTGCATTCCCGAAGCTCTGCGGATAAACGGCTTGATTCAGATCGTACGCCTGCGAAATGGCGAGCAGCGACGCGTTCAAGAACAGGTGTGAGGACAACTTGGTTTGAACGCCCATGTTCGCCGAGACGAAGCGGCTGTTCTGGCTGCCGGTCTGAAGCAGAGCGTCGGTGCCGATCTCGGTGCGTCCGGTGTTCGCGCTTGACGCGGCACCGGCGAAATCGACGCTTAACACCGTCCGCTGGTTGAGAAAATAACCAAAGCCAAAGGCAGCCGAGCCCCGCTGCGCACGGTCCCGCTGATGCGAATCGACCGCGATCGATCGCGTCAAGTTGTCGCCGAGCGCCAGACCGAGCCAGGATGCCTCCGCTCCATAGAAAAACTTCCAGCCCAACGGGCCGCGAAGGCGAAGACCAAATTCGGATGAATGGCCTGAAGAACGCGTGGAATCGAGGGGTTCTGGAACGTTGTTCAACTTATGACTTGTGTCGCTCTCCCCAGCCTCTATGAAGCCGTAGCGATAAAAGAATCCGAACTTTTGACCACGCGGCAGATCTCTTTCCAAGCCGACGGTAGTACGCCTCTGTGAGATCGTGGAACCGGAGTCTATCCGCTCGATAAAGCCGTTGGACTGTCCCGTCGAAAGAATCTGTGCGGCCAGTGAGCCGGTTCCTCGCAGGCTCTCGATTTCAATCCCAACACTGGTGTTATCCCCGAAACGGCGGGCAGCGAGCAAAGAGCCCGAGAGGAACTCGCCGGTTGACGAACCGCTGGATTCTAAGCTTGCTTGCGGTACCGTCTGGCCCAAAATGCTCGATAAGCCGAGATCGGACGGTGCGCCTTGCACACCACTTCCGATCTTCGATCCAGTGACGCTCCCACCGATCACAAAGCCGTTGGTCAGTGGAACGAACATCGAAAGCTGCGACGCAGCGCTGTAATTGAGCGGGCTGACGGCGGAGAGCCCTGGCGGGGTGGGATTTTCATCAAGCCCGCCGCTGCCGTTTAACGAAGGTAAGAAGACGACGCGGCCTTCGGCCGCTTTGAAACCCCGTGTGGTCAAAAAACTCATGCGGCCTCGCGGTGGTAATACTTCAGGAGGCCGCCCAGTCGCTCTTGGCAGCGCACGCGGCCCGTACTGCTGCCGATGATTTCCTCCTTCCGTGGAAACAACAGAACGTTTCCTTTGCCCTGATGGTTCCGCTCCTCAAGGAAATGGGTTACATATTCTCCGACCGCTCGGCGCAACGAACCCTCACCAAACAGCACCAACTTCGATAGGCATTCCTCTTTAACCGAACGCACCCAGCGCTCCGCAAAGGAATTCAAATTCGGACTTCTCGCCGGTAGTTTGAGCGGCTTCACTCCGCCCGCCCTTACGGTGTCCCGGAATGAATCGCTGAACTTCGCGTCGCGATCGTGCAGCAGATATCGCCGATCTTGCAGGAATCCCCAACCTTCCGAGGTCACGTTGCGTCCCATCTGCTCCATCCAGGCGGAATCGGGGTGCTCGGTGATTCCCGCAATCGAGACACGACGCGTGTCCAGATGGATGAAAAACAAAACGTAATACGTCACCAGCCCGCGCCACGTCAACACCTCAGCCGTGAAGAAGTCGGTACCCGCCCGAACACTCATGTGGGAACGGATGAAGTCCTTCCACGTCGTACTCTTCCCGCGTTCGGATGCGGGCGGAACACCCCGCCGCCGCAGGATGTTCCCGACCGTTTGATCGGAGATCGAATGCCCCAGATTGGCAAGTGCTCCCACAATGCGGTCGTAACCCCAACCGGCATTGCTCCGAGCCAACTTGACCACCAAATCCTCAAGCTCCTGTCCAACCCGTGGCCGCCCTCGGGCGGCGCGCTGCTTCGCCCCGTCGAACTTCTGGGCAATCAAATTTCGGTACCAAGCCAGGATCGTATCTGGTTTCGCCACGCGCGCAATCTGCGTCAAGGCTTTGCGTCCTACCCGTTTGGCGATCTCGGCCAACGTCGCCTTCTCGCCATCCGACAGCAGCAACCGTCCTCTGATGTGTGCCTTCAGCATGCGGTTCTCCGCTACCAGATACTCATTCTTCAGCAGCAACTCCTCGTTCACCAACCCGCTTACATAGCCCAGCAGCCGAAACCAATCCGTCTTCGCCATTCGCAGACTCTATCGTAGAACTGCCCGCCACTCAGCAACTTCGAATTTCTTGACCTTGTGGGGTGATCTCTCATGCCGACTAATACGAGAAAAGAACTGCTCAGCGGACTCGATGCGCTGCTCAATTGGTGTATCCGCATCAGGCTTAGGAACTTGTTGAAAAAGCCCGTCGATGTGTAGCCAAGAACGTGTTGGCAGCGTCTAGTTGCTATGCGCGGAGACGAGAAACAGCAAGGCGGGATGTTCAGCTACGTGTCGCTGGAGGAGCGGGTACCACCAGACCACCCGCTGCGGGCGATCCGGCGGTTGGTGGATCAGATTCTGGCGAGGATGTCGAAGCGGTTCGACAAAATGTATGCCGACAATGGCCGGCCTTCGATCCCGCCGGAACGTTTATTACGAGCGCTGCTTTTGCCGACGTTCTACTCGATCCGCAGCGAACGGATGCTGATGGAGCAACTCGATTACAACCTGTTGTTCCGATGGTTTGTGGGACTGGAGATGGACGAGCCGGTATGGAATCACGCGGTGTTCAGCAAGAATCGCGAGCGGCTGCTGAATGAGACGGTGGCCCGCGAGTTCTTTAGCGAAGTGCTCGAGCAAGCCAAACCGCATCTGTCGCAGGAGCACTTCACGGTGGACGGGACGATGATCGAAGCCTGGGCCAGTCAGAAGAGCTTCCAACGCAAGGACGGTGGCGACAGCGACAGCCCAGGTAAAGCGAGCTTCCACGGGGACAAGCGCAGCAATGCAACGCACGCCTCGAAGACCGATCCCGATGCGCGGCTATACAAGAAGTCACGCGGCAGCGAAGCCAGGTTGAGCTACCTGGGACACGTGATGGTCGAGAACCGGCACGGGTTCATCGTGGAGGCGATGCTGACGCGGGCCGACGGAACAGCGGAGGCGGACGCGGCGATCTTGATGGCGGATGCGATGCGGAAGAAAAGGCGCGGCCAGCGCTTCACATTGGGAGCGGACAAGGCGTATGACAGCCGGGACTTAGTCACGACCTTGCAGGCGATGCACATCACGCCGCACGTCGCGCAAAACAACAAGAATCGGCGCAGCGCCATCGACGGACGGACGACCCGGCACGGCGGCTACGCGATGAGCCAATCGCGGCGTCCGATCATCGAGCGGGCATTTGGGTGGCTGAAAACAGTGGCGGGGATGAGGAAGGTCAAGCTCCGCGGACTGGAAAAAGTGAGTTGGTTATTCCAGTACGCGGTAGCGGCATACAATCTGTGGCGCATCCCGCGACTAAGGCCGGCGGGAGCGTAGTGCAGAGCGGCGGGCGGTGCCGACTGCGCGGCTTGGAGAGCCACCCAAGCATCGCGAGAATGTCCCACCCGCGCGAAAACTCGAGTCGCAATGCCTGCGGACGGGCTATTTCAACAAGTTCTTAGGCGTGTAGCCGTCCACTTGCGCGGCATTGAACACCGAATAGCCGCGTGTGAACAGCAGTCGTGATCCTGATTTGGGCGTATCCTCCCCGTCGTCCGTCTCGCTGGTATTGTTAGCAAACTTCCAGAACACAACCAGCGTAGCCTTCTCGCCCTTGCGAACCTGTGCCCCGCGTTCTTGCCATTGCTGATACGTGCCCCATTCCCCACGCTCGTACCCTTTGGCTTGAGCAGCAGCCCACAGACACACGGTATTGATGCCTCTGTAAGGCTTCCGGCTCACTACGTTGACGGGAGAGAAGGCAAACTTGCCTGAGGTATGCCACGGCATGCGCCACGTGCTCACCCCTTGTTCAATTGCCTTGACGATTTGGGACGTGACGCGCGCGTACACATCCTGTTTCTCTTGTGCGGTATGCTCGGTGTTAGACATCGTGAAACAGACCTTTCTCGGTGTTTAGGGGCCGTGCCAAGCGTTCACCTTGTCGCGGTCCCGATTGTCCTGATGTTCGATTCGCTTTAAGAATCGATCACTAGAACCAGCCTCAGAATAGAGCTTACCGGCCTAAGGTACAAGAGAAATCTGCAGGTATCTTTGGATGCGCGGTTAGGTGTCGCGAGAACCGAGTAGGCGAATTCTGCCGCACGACTGAGTTGTCCAGGGGTACCCCGGCCCACCCCGGCGTCGGGTCCACTTGAGCGCAGGCACTATTATTTTTTTTGGGGGGCTGGTGAAATTTCAACTGTTAGGAATCGCGCGGGAATCTGGGGCGTGGTGGCACAGTTCATCAACTGTACTCTTTCTCAGCTGTACTCTTTCTCAGCTGTACTCTTTCTCAGCTGTACTCTTTCTCAGCGGTGACTTTTGACCCTCAGCCTGGTTTGGCGCAGTTGAACGCGGGCGTTATTTTAAATTTTGGACGCAAGCAATTTTTGAGTAGGGGCAACTTTGAAAGCCAGCCAGCTTGAACCGTCAAAGCAAACACGGCGGCTGGCGTTACGGATCGGCTGTGGGATGTCGCGGATCTGATAGCGGCATGGGAAGAGTACGAGTGGAAGCGGGAAAGATCGGCGTAGTCTATAATCGGAGTTGCTAGACGCCCAGTGAATACTCACCATGAATCTTGAAGAGAAAGAAAGGCAGATTGCTAATTTGAAACTCCCATGGTCCGGGCTGGCCCGGAGTTTCAGAGCGGCACGCGATCAGCAAATCAGGAACACTCAATACAGGATGGGCGATAACGAATTTACGACAGAGCTTTGCGAATACCAACGCCAGCATTACGAGGACCTACTCAACAAGATACTTGAGTTGGCATCAAGAAAACCAAAGTAGCGCACTACCAATTTTTGAGTGTCGACATCTCAATTTTGCGGCGGCCTGTGACGGCTGACGAATGTCGGCGCCACTTCTGGGGCTTCCTTCACGCTTACTTGCCAAGCTGCGATACATATGTACTGTTAGTAAGCTTAGTAGCTTAGCAGCTCAGTACTTATTAACCGCAGTCTAGCGCGTAACGGAACTTTACTTGGACGCGAACCTGTTTTGTTACGGTTCACCAGTTCCGGGTGGATTGCACACCAGGTCGTAGTCTTCATTGTTGGGTGGGGACTTGTATATGAGAATGTTGCGTTTGGGAACTGGCGGAACTGCTGGCGCAGGGGGCTTCCCTTGCGCGGGCAGGAGGGATACGATTGGGGTACGGATAGACGCAAATGAAGTGCCGGGAGGCTGAAGATCTACTTCAAGCATACGGCGTCTCCGCCAAGGAATACGGATTGGCAGTTGATGCCCTTAGGAAGGTCCTTACAGGGTCACGGGCTGAATTTTGGAGCGCGCTCAAGATTGCCGAATCTGCGAAGGATGATTGCAATGAGGCCCTTAAAGCGATTAATCTCCATATCATTAAACACCGGTGCCAGCCAAGCTGAGCCCTCTGAAATCCATTCAACGCACCTTTCGGACAGCACCGAGCGCACCGATGGCTAGCTGGTTTGAGTTCCTGCGAATAGAGGCTGACCTCGCGATGAGCTTTATCGACGCCGCAAGGATTCACTCTGATCTAGCCAACTGCGCCCGCTCTCTCGGGAATGCACGCAAGGCACTTGCGGAAATACAACGCGGTCTGATGAAACCCACCGCTCGCGGCCTCAGTGAAGACGAAGTATTATTCCTGGAACAGCGCTGTGTGGAAATCGAGTCAGAACTAGCGGCGTTTTGAGTTTCAAACTGACCTACTACTGGGTTACCGTCTCCTGAGGTGAGTCTAAGCGTAAACCGATTTTCAGGGCGCGCAGGTTCAGATCGAAGAAGGCGCACAGGAGTGATTCCGGGTCGATCAAACGGCCGGCTTAGAAGCGATCGCGCTGCCTGAGACGGTTCTGTCCTGAAGACCCAAGCTGACTTCAGGGGAGTAATCCGGCCCGGCACTGTCGCCTCGACTCACGGCTGATGAACAATCCACTCGGTATACAGGCAGTTACATAAAGGCGGAGAGGTATCCCGTTCTGACGCAGCCGTGACTCTTATTTGGCAAGCTGAGATACATATGTAGTGTTAGGGACATGAGAGTGACTTAGTAACTTAGCACGCTGGTGACGTATTAAGGTTAACCGGACGTTCTACAGGTTTTTAATCCAGTCATTTGGCTAGCAGGCATCCGGCACCGTCCATTTCTACGAGGAGGGCGTTAAACTGGAAAGTGGTCGGCGCAGTAAGCGGCTGGCGGACTCGGCAGGTCCAGTGAAACGGCCAGCCGCACCGCCCATGGCATTTGTGGAACTGCTGGCACCCTTCGGCAACTGGCCTGTCGGAGTGCCTCATCGAGTTGGAAGGGCCGCGGGGCTTGCATGAATTCTGCGTTGGCCGCCGGCGCTTCGGGCGGCCCCCGACCCTGAAGACCAGCTCATGGGAATGCCCTTTGTGGAGCACGGAAATGTCATCGCAATTAAGGGGCCTCCAGAACAACGATCGCCTTGCCATCGTCGGGGGTGGGCCTGCCGGTTCGTTCTTCGCCATCCATCTTCTTCGGGAAGCCAAGCGTCTAGGTCGAAACATCGAAGTCGTCATTGTCGAGAAACGTGGTCCGACCGGCCTGGGCTCCGATGACTTTCAATGCAAGGGATGCAACTTCTGCGCGGGCCTTATCTCGCCGAGGTTGAATGAGATACTCGGCTCGCACGGTCTCGTCGTTCCGGATGAGATCATCCAGGGGCACATCGACTACGTCTGGATCCAAGGGCAATGGAAGAACTTCCGGCTGCGAGTTCCCAAAGACATGCAGATGTACTCGGTATTCAGGGGCTTGTTACCCGGCAGACGAATGGGCAGACCTGCGGGGTTCGATGGGTTTCTGCTCGGTGAGGCGGTCAAGGAAGGCGCACGCATCCAGTATGGCGAAGTCCAGGCAATCGCCTACGGTGCGTCGGGGATGCCCAACCTGACGGTGCGGGCGCCATCCGGAGAGAAGGCTTCGCTCGATGCCAGCTTCGTGAGTATCGCGACCGGAATCAATGCGCACTGTGGCTTCGATTATCGTGACGATGGGCTCATCGCCTCCGTCAAGGAGTTGAATCCCGCGTTCGTTCCCGGTAAGACCCGAAAGGCCTTCATCTTCGAGCTCGACGTGGGTGAGGACTATCTCAAACGCAATATTAACCGGGAGATCTACTTCATCGAGTACGGCTCAAAACACCTCGCCCTGGAGCATACGGCCCTCATTCCCAAGGGCAGATTCTTAACCGTCGCCATGATCGGCAAGTGTATCGACGAGGCGGTCTTGCCACGAGACAGCCAGCAGATCGTCCGCGATTTTCTGACGCTGCCGCAGATTGACCGCATCTTACCAGGCGTCGCAGCAGCTCCCCTCGCCTGCGCTTGTGCTCCCCGAATGACCGTGACCACTGCGACATTTCCTTTCGGCGACCGGTTTGCCATCATCGGTGACGCGGTCGGGTCGCGGTTGAACAAAGATGGTCTCTACTCAGCCTACGCGACGGCGAGCCGGCTGGCGCAGACCGTGCTCCATGAGGGAGTCGACAAGCAGGCTCTCGCCAAGGGATACGGGAAGACCGTCAAATGGCTGGTGGCAGACAATCGCTTCGGACGGATGGTATTTGCCGCGAGCCGGGTAGCGTTCACCATGCCCGTGGTGAGCCGCATTATGTACCAGGCGCTTGCCACTGAGTACAAGGTGCGAGACGAGCGGAGTCGGCCCCTGAGCGTAGTGCTATGGAAGATCGCCAGCGGCACGGCCGACTATCAGGAAGTGCTCCGGGAGATGTGCGGCTACAACGTGCTGCGATCTATTCTCAGCGGTGCGGTGGTCACGCTGAGGAACGTGGCGTTTGAGTTGCTCTTCGGTCTGAAATGGGGGGAGTACGGACGGTACCCGACAGTGGTACTGAAGGAAAAGCGCGAAGTGCTCAAGGAGCAGCTTGCGTCAGGTCTGGGAATGGAGCTGGGCAAGTCGCCTGACTTCCAACGGATGTACGCGATCAAGATCCGAGGTTCGGAGGAAGAGATCATGGAGGAAATGACCAAGTTCGGCCAACCCCAAGCGAAGTTCGTCAGCCCGCGATTCCTCAACATTCGGCAAATCCAGGGGGTGCCCAACCAGGTCGGATCGGTGATTCGATACAGAATACCGTTCGTCAGGTTGGGCGCGGAACTGCGGCTGACCAAGAGAGTCGGCTTCGAAACCTTGCTATATCAGGTCGACGAGCGGCTTGTGGACCATGCGAAACTCATCTTCAACGTCACGCCGACCAAGGACGGAAACCGCAGGCTCTCCATTTACACGGCGTTCGACTACAAGAAGGGCAAGGGCTTTGCGAGTCGGATGATGTGGAAGGGTGCCAGATTATTGTTTCCCGAGTTCGCACACGATGTCGTGTGGAACCATGCCCTGTGCACAATCAAGGAAGATGTCGAGCGGAAACACGACCACACCTGGTAGGGTCACGGCGTCGAGCGGCCAAGTCGTACTGCTGAGCCCGGAGTCATTCCCCACCAACTCCGGACCAATGGCCAACCGCGGCATAAAAAGCTGCCAGAATCGGCCTATGGATGAGCCAACGGCTAAGACGATGTCGTCTCAAAACGTTTGTAAATGGCTTGAAGGGGTTCTAGCATATCTACGTACTCCACCCGAGGAAGTTCTGCGAAGATATCGGGAGTCTCAAAATAGTTTGCAGCCGCCTTCTGTGCCTCCTCAAAAGTCTCAGTAGACACTGCTTTTTGAACCGCGATTTCCAGTGTTTTTAGACGCACAGCGAAGCCCGAAATAATCTGTTGAATCAATCGCGCCTGATCAAGAGGAACTTCCATCTGGACTTGCCTCCCCGCAAGTGCAGTGCAGCATATCACGCTCTGGCCCTGCGCGGTGTTTCTTTCTTCCCTAGGCTCGCCTTTCCCACGCCGCCAATAGCCACCAACTCCGCACCCCTTGGTCGATAAGTCGGCAAACCGGACTTTTAACTACGCCTGCTGAACGGCGTAGGATGCGTGTTCCAAAGTCACACACCGGCCGCAGTTGGATCAAACGGCGTTCGCTGTCCTGGCCGACATTGCGCGAGCGAACAGATCGTGGATCCGACCGTGTGCATGCAGCGGACTTGCCGTGCTTTGAATCTCCACTTCCACGGGTAGTGTGATACGTCATTTTGGTAGCTTAGGCTTATGCCGGGCGACTGCTTGCTAGTGCCGCGGCCCCAGTCAGAGCTTGTTCGGCTGAACTAGAATTGAATGATGTTATCGCGGAGGGTGTTCTTCTCCATCTCTGCGGTACCGGTCCTGTGCGGCCAGGACAGAAGGCCAGGCATGTTCGCCGACGCCGAAGCATACGAGCGATTCATGGGCCGCTGGAGTCGGCTGGTGGCTCCCCAACTCGTGGATTTCACCGATGTGCCAGAACGGGGACGGCTCCTGGCAGTGTTGCAAGAACTGAGTGAACCAGTCTGATAGGCTGCAGTATATTCCATGATCAAACCGCGGCCAGCGCTGTTCAAGTGGCGGCACTTCGAACCCGAGATCATTGTTTGCGCGGTCCGTTGGTATCTGCGGTTCTCGCTTTCGTATCGGGACGTCGAGGAATTGCTCATCGAACGAGGTCTCCCTGCTGACCACAGCACCATTTGGCGCTGGGTGCAGCGCTACGCCCCCGAACTGAACAAGAGATGCCGGCGGGAATTGAAACCAACCAATGGCTCCTGGAGGGTCGACGAAACGTACATTTGCCAGGGTGGGAGCTGGCGGTACCTGTATCGTGCCGTCGATTCCACCGGCGCCACGATTGATTTCTGGTTTTCCGCTGAGCGAGACGCGGCAGCGGCCAAGCACTTCTTCCAGAAAGCCTTGCAGGCTCCTGGTCATCCCCGGCCGCGGGTCATCACAGTAGATGGCAACCCGTCTTACCCGAAGGTGATCGCGGAGTTGAAGCAGGAGGGGAAACTGGGACGGCGATGCCGCTGTCGAACCTGCCCGTATTTAAACAATGTTGTGGAACAGGACCATCGAGCGATCAAACGGCGAGTGAATGCCAGCCAAGGTTTTCGATCGTTCGATGGAGCCTGGCGGACGATTCAAGGCTATGAGGTTCTGCACATGATCCGGAAAGGCCAAGTGAGGTGGTTGCCGAAAGGGGACGTCCTTGGGCAGATTCAGTTTATCCGGGAAATCCTCGGATTGAAAGCTGAATAGTCGACCGACGAGATTGGCGGTTGGCTCGGTCTCGCCGACAGAATTGTTTTTGCAACACAACCCCCGTCGTGTTGATCGACAGCAGTGCTGTCGCTGATGCGCTGTACTGCAATCAGTGGCCCTGCTTTCTGGGAGAGATCCGGCATACGCTCACCGAGAACCCCCAACGCAATCCTATTTTTCTCGGTTTTGTCAGGCATTCGTGCTGCCGCCGTTCTTGGCATCTCATCATAGACTCGCCCATTGAACTGACGGCCAGATTTACCCTTGGGGTAACCACCCCATTGTTTAAAGAAAAATGGTACTCCAGCCTTCACACATTGTAGCCGAATAGACTCGACCCACTCGTATCTCATGGTTCGATAGCCGGGACCACTTTCACCGCCCACAATCACCCAGTCAATGTTCGATAAGTCTAGTGCTCCCAGATCCTCCAATAGAGGCTCAATTGATAAGAATCGCAGAGCGGCTGGGGAACGGCGAAGATCTTCAATCCTGGGTAGTCCATAACATCGGTCCTCGACGCTTACTCCCCACCATATGTGCCGCTGTTCAGAGACAAAATCAAACTTCGTCGACAGCAGTTCACAAAGGCGCTCTGAGCGTTTTGTCAGCACTTGATAGGTGTGCCAGTTTGCTGCCGTCATGACCCTGATGACGTTTGAGACGAACTCGTCCGGCACCCCGGCCTGAAACAAGTCACTCATGGAATTTACAAAAACTGTTTTCGGTGCGTTCCAAAGGAAAGGATCGAACAACTTCTCAGGCAGAAGCCTTAGATCGAATCCTTGCTCGTATGGATGACCTTGGACGCCACGAAATCGTTCTGCGAAAACCTCGGCGTAACAGTGCTTGCAGCCCGGACTGATTTTGGTACAGCCTCGAACAGGGTTCCAGGTCGTTTCGGTCCATTCGATTTTTGTAGCGTTACCCATGCCTGAAGCGCACTCTGTAGGTTAACAGCTTTCAGTGCAGGAGAGGGCCTCTCGCGAGGAGGGGACGCATCTTCGCAATGCTCCCTTCCAGCCCGGAAGGGCGGCTCTGAAACCGCACGAGTCCCACACGGCACGAGGCCGGGCCGGTTGCACCACGGCCCGTGGATGGGCAATTGCGTGGTGGTCCTGTTTCATGTTGCCCCCCTTTTCGCTCGGGGCTTCCTAGTTCTGAATAGGAGGGGCCTTGGCGGAAAAGCCAATCGCAAACCGGACCGGTGTGGCGGTCTTTCCAGTCGGCGAAGACCGAACTTCACTCATCAACATATTCAGTCGCTCGAATTGGAGGTTGCAGTTCACGTGCACTCTTCGGGAGACACAGACCGCGTTGAGCGTATCCCCCGGAGTGGTCATCAGCGAGGTCCGATTGTCGGACGGCCACTGCTGGAGTGACCTTCTCGACGAAATGCAGAAGATGGAATGTCCGCCGCCGCTGATCGTGGCCGACCGCCTTGCCGACGAGCACGTCTGGGCGGAGGTGCTGAATCTCGGCGGCTATGATCTCCTGGCGAAACCCTTCGATGCGAAAGAAGTCCTTCACGCGGTGAGCACGGCCGGCCGCCGCACCGAGGACGAACAGGAGATGGCCAGGCTCCGGAAGCCAGCGACGTTTGCAAAACCTGGTGCCATGCCCGGAATTGTTCGGCGACAATTAGAACTCCCGGCTGACGACAATTAAAACTCCCGCTCGACGACAACTAATGTGACCATCGAGAATCGCGCTCAAGTAGCGCCAAGGGATGGTCACGGACGAGCAGGTGAGGAGGCTGAGACAGTTGTCGAATACAGAAAAGAATCAAGAGATTGCGGCGTCGAAGGCGGGAATGGACCCGACAACAGCGCGGCGGTATCTGAGCCTGGAAAGATTGCCCAGCGAACTGAAGAAGGAGCGCCAGTGGCGGACCCGCGAAGATCCGTTTGGCGAGGTGTGGGACGTTGTTCAGCGGCAGATTCAGGAGAGTCCAGGACTGGAAGCCAAGACGGTGTTCGCGTGGCTGCAGCGGGAATACCCGGGGCGGTTCAGTGACGGGCAGATCCGGACACTGCAACGGCGGGTCAAGCTATGGCGGGTGACGGAAGGACCCGCGCAGGAAGTGTACTTCAGCCAGAAACACGCACCGGGGCGACTGTGTGCGTCGGACTTCACGCACATGACCGAGCTGGGGATCACGCTGGCGGGGCAGACGTTCGAGCACCTGGTGTACCACTTTGTGCTGACGTATTCGAACTGGGAGACGGGCACGATCTGCTATTCGGAGAGCCTGGAGAGTCTCAGCGAAGGATGGCAGAACGCGGTCTGGGAGTTGGGAGCAGTAGCGGCCGAGCACCGCACCGACAGCCTGTCGAGCGCGGTCAACAACATGAGCAATCTGGAGGAGTTCAACCGGCGCTATGAAGGGGTGATGAGGTATTACGGGGTGAAGCCGCAGCATACCAATCCCGCCAGCCCGAACGAGAATGGCGATGCCGAGCAGAGCCACCACCGGTTCAAGCGAGCTGTGGAGCAGGCGCTGCTGCTGCGAGGGAGCCGTGACTTTGGGAGCTTGGCCGAGTACGCGCAATTTCTCAAGGATCTGTTTGCGCAGCGGAATGCGGGCCGGCGGGCCCGGTTGTCGGAAGAGATGGCGGTGATGCGGGAGTTACCGGCGCGGCGGATGGAATCGGCCAAACGGGAGCGGGTGAAGGTGGACTCTGGCAGTCTGATCCACGTAGAGCGGAACGCGTATTCGGTGAACAGCCGTCTGATTGGGGCGCAGGTGGAAGCGCGGTCGTACCTGGACCATGTCGAGGTTTGGTACGGGCAGAGGAAGGTAGAAGACCTGCCGCGGCTGCGCGGGCGGGGCAAGCATCGCATCGATTACCGGCACATCATCGAATGGCTGGTCCGCAAGCCGGGGGCCTTTGAGAACTACCGGTATCAACAGGATCTGTTTCCGACCAGCCGGTTTCGTATGGCTTACGATGCGCTGAAAGACACGACGCCGAACCGGTCGAGCAAAGAGTACTTGAAGATTCTGAAACTGGCGGCAGTGGCCGGCGAGGTCCAGGTAGATGAGGCTTTGCGTGAGCTCCTGGAGGGGAATGCGGAGACAGTGATTACGGTGGAGTCGATCGAGGAAGCGCTGGCCAAACTCGATACCATTTCGGCGGTGACGATGGTGGAAGTGGCGCCGGTGAACCTGGCCAGCTTTGACCAGTTATGCACGGAGATGGGGGTGCGGCAATGAGCGCGGTCGCTGACGTACGCCCGGCGCTGATTGGGCATCTGAAGGATTTGCACTTGCCGACGGTGCGGGAGTGCTACGAAGACACGGCGCGGCGGGCGGAACGAGAGACGCTGAGCTATGAGCAGTATCTGCTGGAAGTGATCTCGCGGGAATGCGAGCAGCGGCGGAAGTCCAGGGTGCAGCGGCTGCTGAAAGACTCGGCGCTACCGCTGGAGAAGTCGCTGCAGAGTTTCGATCTAAAGAGGTTGCCGGGGAAAGCGACACGGCAGCTGCGAACGCTGCTGGACGGCAGCTTTCTGGACCGGAAAGAGAACGTTTTGGTTTTCGGGAATCCCGGATCGGGGAAGAGCCATCTTCTGACGGCACTGGCTCAGGAACTGGTGGTGATGCGGGAGCGCAAGATGCACTTCACCAAGTGCGCCTTGCTCATGCAGAACTTACTGGCCGCCAAGCGGGACCTACGGTTGAGCCGGGAGATCAAACGACTGGGGCGCTATGACGGCTTGATCATCGACGATCTGGGCTACTCGCAGCAGAGCCGGGACGACATGGAAGTCGTGTTCACCTTGTTGGCCGAGCGTTACGAACGCGGCAGCGTACTGATGACCAGCAATCTGCCGTTCTCCAAATGGGAAGCCATCTTCAAAGACGCCATGATGACGGCGGCAGCCATCGACCGACTGGTGCACCATAGCGTGATCATCGAACTGAACATTCCGAGTTACCGGGTGGAGCACGCCAAGAAGAATCAACAGGCGGAAAGCCAGGGCGAGAGTGAATGAGGCGGAGGTCCGCACAAAACCCAAAAGCCGGGAGGAAAAAGAGCTGTGGAAATGCCGGGTCTGTGGAAAGAGTGGAAAGCCAAAGGCAGGCTTCCCACTCTTCCCACGAGCCCCCTTGGAAATCTCGCCAACAGCGAGCGAGCCTCCCACATTTCCACAGCTCCGGCGATGACGGCGGATGGGAACGTGCAAAACCAGAAGCAGGTTTTTCACGTTCCCACCGCCACGGATCCTCGTACTCCAAAAACAAAAAAACCGGGCCGCGGAACGGGCTTCGCCCTCCGCCCAGCGGCGGGCGCTCCGCGCCCCGCCTAAGAGCTAAAAAGTAGTTGTCGTTGATAGGGAGAAATAGTTGTCGTCAACCCAAAAGAATAGTTGACGCCGGACATTTACCCACAGCAGATCATCTGGAACAAAGGCCGCACCGTGCTCACTAGGACCCACTATTGGTACCAGCACGAACCCGCATGGTATGTGCGAAAGAAAAACGCGCCCTGGTTCGGGAAAGCCGGCGAGAACTCCACTGTCTGGGACTCGCCTTCGCCGAAGTTCATCATGGGTGGCTCTGATGAGCAGAAATTCGATCATCCCACGCAGAAACCCGTGGAGCTGATGCGCCGTCCGATTCTGAACCACACAAAGCGCGGGGAAGCAATCTATGACCCGTTCCTCGGCAGCGGTACGACCTTGGCGGCGGCCGAGGCCACCGGGAGGGTCTGCTACGGCCTGGAGATCGACCCGAAGTATTGCGACGTCATCATCCAGCGCTGGCAGGACTTCAGCCGTCAACACGCAACACTGGAGGATGACGGGCGGACATTCGAACAAATCAAAACGGCGAGGCTGGAAGTCGCGGCATGAAGCGGGTGTTGCCGCCGGGAAATCGCGGATATCGAGGGCCAGATTCTGGGAAGCATCCGCAGTTGGGTATCCCAAACGAACCACGCCGCTGGATATTCCCCCGGCGGCGCGAAGAAAGCGGAAGAGGCGAGATTCAGCCCTGGACGGAGTAGCTGCGCTGGCCGTCTTCCGCCTTGGTGGACTCAACCGTCAGGCCCATTTTCTTGCCAACGGTGCCGCTGATGAAGCCACGGACGCTGTGCGGCTGCCAACCAGTGGCTTTCATGAGTTCCTTCATGGTCGTGCCGCCCCGGCGTTTGAGTAGATCCAGGACTTTGGAGGTCTTACTGCCCTCGCGTGCACCCGCAGCCTTAGCCGACGTGGCTTTCCTGGGCGCTTTGGAGGCTTTCTTGGCTGGGGTGGTCTTCTTGCGCGACCTCGGCTTAGACGCTGCAACACGGGGCTTCCGTGGCGCGGCGTTGGGCTTGGCGGTGCCTTTAGGTTCCTGCGCAGTGCCCGAGGTAGTGATGGCGTGTTCTTCGGTAGTTGTCATCGTAAATTCTCCTTCCGCGGTGATCACCGCGGTCATGACATGGATCACTCGTGGGCGCCAGAGAAGCAAGCGAATTCTGCGTAAGCCGAAAAAGCGATGGCGGCCGGTGGGATCAAAAGCTCCCACAATGTCATCAGGTGTCCGCACATACCCGGCGCGACGCCCTCGATCCGAGGTATAGGTGGTGTGCTATGTCAAACAAAGTTACCGCGTTCCTGCGCCCGCTGCCGCTGAAAGAGGAGACGCCGACCGACGGCCGGATTGTCTTTGAGGTCGGACTCGACCGGTTCGCCATCAACTACGCCATCACGAAACTGAATCAGAGACCGGCGCAAGTGATCCCGATTCAGAGAAAGGCCATGGCAAAGGAGCCCAGCCGCGCCGACGCACTCAGACGATCATGACTTCGTGAAGGTACGAGACGATCGGAGATTAGCCGAAGGTGTTGATCCACTGGGCAGCTCCGAGTCGTTAACTGCAGAGGATCTGTGTTCGTTCGGGCACCCGAATGATTTTCTTTCCCCCCGATAGTTAACACACCCAACTCGCAGCCGCCGGTTTAATAATGATACTGACCGCGTTTGCGAACTCCGGCTATGCAAACCACATATGGAGTATCGGACATTGATTGCAAACGACTTGTGCTCGGGATCGTGAACTATGGCCGGACTAGGATCGAGCACAACGTGTGGGTCGTCCCTCAGATCGGCCCGTTAACTAGCGGGTGGGCTGACAAAATCATTCGGGGACCCAAACAAATCTGCCCACCCTGTAGTTAACGCGAGGCTGCGCATCCAGAGTCCTTTGGAACCGCAGCGGTAGTCCGGATGAAGTGACATTGAAGTGCAGTACCTCCCGACGACGGTGTTCCAGTACGATGAAGACGAACAGCACCCTCAGGGTGACCGTGGGCACTGTAAAGCATACCGATCCGTCAAACGCTTCTGCTGATGTTTGATGAGTTCGGAAAATGCTTTCCTCTGCTCATCGGTGATTGTAGTCATGTTTTTGTTAGGTTACTTTGTCCTACCCTCACAGTCGCATAGCCAGGATGACAGAAAGACATGAAAAAGGGATGGAGTCAGTGATCCGCCAGTTACGCCAGATACGCCGGTTGAGGGACAAAATGATAACCCAAGTTAATACACCTCGGGTGCTATGATGCGGGACATGGAACCTTTAGCGCTTTTACAAATGACTCCTGGGGTCTTCCAGGTGGTAGGCACCATCAATTCGCTCGTGTTCGGCGTCTTTGTGGCCTGTGTCGTTGCGGCGGTTTTCCTTTTCAGCGTGAACCGGAAGCTGAAACGCATCTGCCAGCTCATCGAGAAGAACAGCACCCCAACGTCAGATTGATTTCGTGATCTTGGCGGCGATGTCCTCGACGGGCGTCCCGGTATTTTCCCGCGCCCAGGCGAGTTCTGGTGAGTAGGGCGGCAATTGATGCACCTCCAGCCAATGCCGATTGGATTTGAACCAGCTCCACACTTCGGCGTCCTTATGGTAGGAGGCGTTGTCCTGAATCATGATGGCCCCTTGGCGGCGATATCGCCCGGCCAGTTGTTCGAGGAAGCCGAGATAGGTGCTGGCGTTGAAGACGGTGTCTTGCCGATAATCGAACCGCGTGCGCCAGAGTTCGATGGCTCCGAGAATCTTCACGCTCTTGCGCTCTCCGGTGACCGGAACTTCTGGCGGGCAACCCACACGGCTCCAGGTGGCGTGTAGCGTCGAGTCCTGCCGGAAGCTGGCTTCGTCCGTGAAGATCAGCGCCCAGCGCCGCGCTCGGGCTTTTTTTTAAGGTCCGGATAGATGTGTCGGCGCCAACGGTCCTGCGCCGCGACATCGGCGCGGGCCAGAATACGGCGTGGACGTTGCACTGAAAATCCCCAGGTATGAAGCAACTTGCGCACATGGCCAGCGTGATACTGGACGCCGAACTCCTCCTCGATCACCCAGGCGATCATGGGCGATGTCCAGATGCCGTTGTCCAGGCCGTAAGCCACCGGACCACCGTGCAGAATCTCTCCCAACTGTTGTTGTTGCTTTTCCGTCAGTTCCGAGGGCCGACCCGACCGATAGCCTTCCAGCAGACCGTCCACTCCATCGGTCTGATAGCGCTGGAGCCACTCCGACACCTTCGATCGGGGTGCCTTGAGAATCCGCGCCAGCTCGCCGCTGGTTTGGCCTTCAGAGTTCAGCACGACCGCCTGCAAACGTTTCGCCACTCGATAGGCTCCGTCCCGTTCGGCTTCTTTGCTGAGTCGGGCTAACCGCTTATACGTGCTCGGGTAGCCCAATCGTGGCCAACACCATGAAGGGAATCCGCCGGACGCTGGGGACCGCGGCTAACCAGAAGGCGCCAACGCTGACGGACGATATCCGGGCCATGGTGGACGCCACGGACGCGGGTCTGATCGGCCTACGCGACCGGGCCCTGATCTTGCTCGGGTTCGCTGGAGCGTTCCGGCGGTCGGAGCTGATCGGTTTGGACATCGAGGACTGCGCCTTCAGCAAGGACGGGCTGACAATCACGTTGCGCCGGTCCAAGATGGATCAGCAGGGAGCAGGCCGGAAGATCGGGATACCCTACGGGGCGAATCCCGAGACGTGTCCGGTTAGGGTTCTGCAAGGCTGGATGGAACAGGCGGGTATTAGCGGCGGCCCGCTGTTCCGCTCGATCAATCGGCATGGACAACTACAGCCTGGCCGGTTGTCTGGGCTGGACGTGGCGCGTATCCTCAAGAAGCTTGCGGAGCGCACAAAGCTGGATCCTGGCAAGTACGCGGGACATTCGCTCCGGGCTGGACATGCGACGGCCGCGGCCATTGCAGGAGCGTCGGAACGGTCGATCATGAACCAGACCGGGCATCGGAGCGTTCAGATGGTGAGGCGGTATATCAGGGATGGGAATCTGTTCCGCGAGAACAGCGCGGGCAAGCTCGGGTTGTAAACGGACGGGTTGGCGTATCAAGGGTGAGGACCGCCCTTGCGTCGATTCGTTGCCGCCGCTGTTCTCCCGGCCCGGTTTGCACGAAGTCCAGCCATATGTCTCCTCTTGGATGAGGCCATCACCCAGATAGAATGGTCGTGCCAATCACTTGCGACGATATCGTGGCAAGACGCTCGCCGAGCGCGGGCCTAGATATGGAAAACTGGGGCGAAGCGCGCGACAAAATCCTAAGCGAGATCCTGTCGGACGACGCAGAAGTCCGAAGCGAGTACATCAAGCACTTTAAGGTTCCAGCGGAAGCTTTTGCTCAATTCATGGCTGATGCGGTAACGGCGTGGCGCTCGCTAGACCGGGAGATCGGCAAGAACGAGAACCTTGCATATGTTTCAGCTCTGGTCTATACGGCCATCACGCTACACGTTCAATCGATGAAGGTGTTTTTCGCCGGTCAGCCTGTCGCAGCGGGTAACCTATTCCGCCAGGTAGTCGAGTCCATCGCCCTGGCGCTCCTCTGCTCGCACAAAGATCTTTCGATACTGCAGCGGTTCATTGAGGACAAGTTCTCTACGAATAAGGCAATCCGAATTCTACGTGCTCAGGCCGAAAGAATCGGGGTAAACGAAGCTGCGGTCAAGGCCCTTGAGGATGCACAAGATTTCTATCACGTGTACAGTCATCCAACTAGGCTGACCATTGCAAACGCGATCTCTGCTTCGGAAGGCGCGCTCTACGTCGGTGCGTCCTTCGACCATGGAAAACTTCAAGCGTACGTGAAGGAGATCAACGGCCGCGTTAACCTTGCCGAGGTTTTTGTCAGCTTCATTGAAGCCGTAAAGGCAAACGTGGCAAAGTGGTAGATAAGCCCTGTACCTACCGCGTTGGGAAGTCAGGATGTGCTTAGGAGACTTTCGTGGCCGATTGGGTATACTGCGGTTCACACTCGGCGGTAGATGCCGCGGGCACGCAAAGTCTGTTACGAACCCACCGAGCCATTTGGTGCAGTCCGCCCGGACTGCGCCCGTGGCCGGGAACTCCGCATGCGGGGGACCGATTGTGGCTCGTGTGGCGCGAGTCGCACTCCGCCCAAACCGTGTTGCTCTTGGGTGGCGGGCGAATTCAGCAAGCCCCTCGCGCCCTCTTCGGCACACGTCTGTTGTGGACTGACCCCGATGCGCCGGGCCTGCGCGTTGCCGCGGAGCAACTCGGCTACCTAGGCGGAAAGGCGATGTCGTTCCTTCGGCTGAGTGCCGTCGTGCTCCCCACCGGGCTTCCTCCCATTCAAGGGCTTGCGGACATCGACAACCGGCTGAATGTGGCAACACCCGCTCAGTTTGCGGCCCTCTCCGGCGTGTTGCCTATAGTGTAGGAACATGTCCTCCACCACGGTAGTTTTGACTGCAACCCTGACTGCCAACACGACGGACTGCCACCGTACAGGGCGGACGGGATGGCATGAAGGGGTCGATAAGTTATAGAGAATGGACGCCAATGGAAGCGGTGGACGAAAGACCTACGAACTTCGAACCAGTAGGCGGTCGCCAGGGCGGATCCCAGCTCTGAACGGCCCACGCCTTGGGGGAGACGGCGACCGCCTTCGCCGTGGTTGCCGTCCTGAGCGGTGCCGAATGGGACTCGAGCATGGGCATCGAGGGCTACGACGTGAAGGTTTCCGCCGGCGGAAAGACTTCGGTGATCGCGATCGACGACTTTCTGAACACGAGGGCATTTTGACCGACGATATCGGTCAATTTCCTGCTCAGCCGATCGCGGATTAGCATGCCACCAGGAAATCCAACCCACATCGTGGTCTCCGCTGGCTCCATTTCGACTCTCGATGCGTGTGATTGTCGGCGAGTTCCCCGAGCGGTAAACTCCAGCCAGGAGAGAAATGCATGCGTGCGACTCTGTTTCTCTCATTGCTGGCAAGTGCTCTGGCACAGACTACACCGACCGACTGGAAAATTCTGAAATACTACCTCGGAAACGCTGAAGGAGGTAGTTCTCGATTCCAACCAGGGCGTCGAGCGGCGGCGGACGCTTTTTGGCCACCTGAGCGGCACCGCCATTGGTGACGTGCTGGAGGAGGATTGGGGTCAAGAGTTCCTACGGGACTGGAAGGCTCTTGCCGCGCGACGTAACAAGGTGGCGCATGGCAGCTACTATTACCGCGATTCAGAGGATGTGGTGTTGATCCAGCGGATGCAGGCAAGCTATCTCCGGGCGTTCGTCGAGATGCACAACCACGCGACCCGGCGTGCCGCCGTACGCGTCCGTTAACCGATCCCTTCCTCCGCTGCTCATTCGGACTCTTGTCGCCGCTCTGAAGCCACGCTTCGATCTTGGGGGAAGCGGACCTCGTGCGTTGTGGCCAGAGCTTTCACGGTAACGGTGAGCCTAGTTGCCGGTCCGGCGCATCAGCGGTGAATCCGCAGCGTCGGAATTCGCTGACCGCCGGTCATCAGTGGGCGGTGGGCGAGCCGCCGGGCCAGGCGTACGAAAAGGATCATCCCTCGTTGAAGGCAGCTGCTCAGCGGCCCGAACATCACAGCTCTCATCTTAAGGCATGGCCAATCCGAAAACTCGTCTTGTTCATCTGGTTCTCGGAATCTGGGTTTCTACCATCTTCCGTGATCATCGCCCAGAATATCGAGTAAGTGCCGGGTGCGGCCGTTCGGTTGATATATGTCCGCGCATAATTAAAGGGACATAACGGTCAACAAAAAGAAGTCAGATAAGATCGGATCAGTTGGGGGTGCGACTGCATCTCCCCAAAGACGCGTGTCAGCGTAGCGAGTAATGCGTCCAGGCCGCCGAAGAAACGGTTGTGCGTCCCAGTCCTCCGGGTGTGCTGCCACAGGCGCTCGGTAGGGTTCAGTTCCGGCGAATAGGGCGGCAACTGATGCACTTCCAGCCAATGTCGGTTGGACTTGAACCATGCCCAGACCTCGACGTCCTTGTGGTAGGAGGCGTTGTCCTGAATCAGGACCGCTCCCTGGCGGCGGTATCGCCGAGCCAGTTGTTCGAGAAAGCCGAGGTACGTGGTGGCATTGAAGACTGTGTCCTGGCGATAATCGAACCGCGTGCGCCAAAGTTCGATGGCGCCGAGGATCTTCACGTTCTTGCGTTCTCCCGTCACGGGAACTTCCGGTGGGCAACCCACGCGGCTCCAGGTGGCGTGGAGTGTCGAATCTTGCCGGAAGCTGGCTTCGTCGGTGAAGATCAGCGCCCAGTGTCGCGATTGGGCTTTTTTTTAAGGGCGGGATAGGTACGGCGGTGCCATCGGTCCTGCGCCGCGGCATCGGCGCGCGCCAGCACGCGGCGGGGTCGCTGCACCGAAAACCCCCAGCCGTGCAGCAGTTTGCGCACATGGCCCGGATGATACTGAACCCGGAACTCCTCCTCGATCACCCAGGCAATCATGGGGGACGTCCAGATGCCGCTGTCCAGACCGTAAGCTACAGGACCACTGTCGAGAATGTCTCCTAACTGTTGCTGTTGCTTCTCGGTCAGCTCCGATGGCCGACCGGAGCGATACCCTTCCAGCAGACCATCGATTCCCTCGGTCTGATAACGCTTGAGCCACTCAGACACCTTGGATCGTGGCGCCTGCAGGATCTCCGCCAGTTCGCCACTGGTATGCCCTTCCGAATTCATCACCACCGCGCGCAATCGCTTCGCCACGCGGTAGGCCCCATCTCTTTCCGCTTCCTTGCTCAAGCGGGTCAATCGCTGATGAGTGCTGGGATGTAACCGCAACAAGCGTGGCACCATAGGTGTCCGTTGCCAAAACTCGATCGCCTTGTAAATTCAGCGTGGCAAGGGGCGAAGTAACAATGTTACACGCGCGAGAACTTGCTGACCGGATTGATCTCACGAACAGATCGAAAACCCGCATTTTCAATCCGGACGGAGTTTTCGGTATCCACAAGGCGAATCGTGTCGAGAGGCCGCATCTTACCCTTAGGCACCTGGTGCTCGCGCTGCACGGTCTCCAAACAACTGATGTCCGGCAGCCGTTGCAGGTCCTCTTTTATATGGCTCTTAACGTGTGAAAGAAGCAGCACTCCCGGCGGCAGATCCTGAGAGACTGCCATCCCGGCGAGAATCACGGCGGCCAGCGTGAACATGGCCCGCTTCATAGCTTGGCTTCCTCAATATAATAACGCCCCTTGCCCCAACCAGACTCCCGCCCATCCAGGGGCTGATCTGAAGAAATGCCAGCAGACTCCGATCCGAAGACCACGTGGTCGTATCGAGATCGAAAAACGTTAGGACTTATCGGAAGTCCGCTTGCGGACCATTCATGAGGAGCAAGCGTGACGGGGCGGACTTTCGATAAGCCCGTTTGAACGGAGCCGCTGGCGATTGCGGCGGACGCGGGAGTTATGGGAAAAGCTACGTGTTTTGGCGTTATGTTTGGCTAGAGGGTGGATGGTTTGGGCTTGGTTGAGGTGAGCGTTTAGCGAGTTTGCGAGCACTGGCCGAGTTGGGGAGAAGGTGCGTGGACGCCGGAGATGAGTAGAGGCGTGGGAATGGTGCTGCGCGGGCACAGATATCGCACAGGAGCCGAAGATGGTGCGTTGTTGGACGAGTCGAGTCGCGGTTATGACGAGTCATGCAGGGCATCCCAATAACGACTGGTAGTGCAAAGAAGCATCTGTGCAGAGAGTCGCTCGATGACGACCATTGGGGCGCGACAAACTGGGCACTGGGAAGCTGTCCCGCCTGGGATGGAATGGGGGACAGCGTCTTGAGGCTTTGTCCCCAGGAGTTGTCGGGCTAGTTGCAGCATCGCTAAGCGCCGTGGTCCAGCGAGGAATCCAAAGAATCGGATGCGGACGAAACCGCGCGGCAATGTGTGAAGGAGGAAACGGCGTAGGAACTCGTCTGCGGAGATGGTCATCTTGCGCTTCTTGTTGCCGTGCGCATAATCCTTCCACCGGAATGTGACGGACTGGTCATCGAAGCTGATGAGTCGGTGATTGGAGATGGCCACGCGATGGGTGTATCGGGCCAGATACTGCAGCAGGTGATGGGGGCCGCGGAAGGGTGCTTTGGCGTAGACTACCCACTCTTTTTGGCACAAGGGATACAAAAAAGTGAGAAATGCTGGGCGGCTGGACAGAGCCCCGAGTTGGCCGGCGAAAACGAGTTTGTTGGCACGGAACAGCCGCTTGAGCCCATCGCGCATTTTGGCCCGGAACACTGTCTTCAGCACGGGGAGTGGCAGGAGAAAGTTGGGTCGCGAGTGAATCCACCGCGTCTGGTCTGGTGAGATTCCTCCTGCCGGAACCAGGCAATGTACGTGGGGGTGGTGTAACAAGTTCTGCCCCCAGGTATGCAGAATACAGAGCAAGCCGATGGTGGCCCCGAGGTGTTTGGGATTGGCGGCCACTTCCAGCAGTGTGTCGGCGCTGGCCTGGAGCAACAAACGATAGATTTGTTTTTTGTTTTGTAGGGCGAGTGCAGACAGTTCATGCGGAAGAGTAAACACGACGTGGAAGTAGCCCACCGGAAGTACTTCTGCTTGTCGTTTGGCGACCCACCGGTCGCGAGCCGCCGTCTGACACCTGGGGCAATGGCGATTGCGGCAGGAGTTATACGAGATGGCTTGATGCCCGCACTGGGGGCACTGGTCGCGATGGCCACCGAGCGCCGCGGTGCGGCAACGCACTATGGCGTTCAGGACTTTGACATGCGACCAGTGCAACCAGCGTCGACTCTTTGCGATGAAGCGGGCGCCGCAGACGCGAACAATGTCAGCCACCTCGACGGGTGGCTGGCTCATCTTCGGACTAGCTTCACTCGTGCCTTGCTCACCGTGGCGGAGGATGAGATCGGCAGTTGGTCGAGCGGGTTGGCGACGCTTTTCAGATGCCGCTGGGATAGGTGTAGGTAGATGGCCGTGTCCCGGATGTCGGCATGGCCCAATAGCATCTGGATGCTGCGCAGGTCGGCGCCGGCTTCCAGCAGATGGGTGGCGAAGCAGTGCCGCAAGGTATGCGGATGAACGTGCTTGGTGATGCCCGCGCGCTGGGCTGCCTCCCGGCAGGCATGCCACACGGTCTTGTCGGACATGGGAGCATCCACACGACGGCCGTTCTCCATACCGGGGAACAGGAAGGTTACCGGCTTCATCCAGCGCCAATAGTCACGCAGGTTGTCCAGTAGCTTTTGGCTGAGGGGCACCTGGCGATCACGCTGGCCTTTGCCTTGAATGTGGACCAGCATGCGCGCTTTATCGAGATCGCTGGCTTTCAATTGCACCAGTTCGGCTCGACGCATGCCGGTGGAGTACAAGGTGACGAGGATGGTGCGATGGAGGAGGTTGGCGGCTGAGTCGATCAGTCGCGTTACCTCTTCTGGGCTGAGGATCGTGGGCAGGCGGAGCGGGACCTTGGGGAACGGAATGTGCTCCAACATGTAGGCACGCTTAAGCGTCTTCACGAATAGAAAACGGAGCGCGGCGGTTCGTTGCACCACGGAGTTAACGGCTAATTTCTTTTCCGAAAACAGATGAGCTTGAAACTCGCGAATGTGCTCGGGTCCCAGTTGATCGGGTGAGCGGTGGAAGTACTTGGCGAAGTCCCACACTGTACGGACATACGCCTTTGTGGTTTGATGAGAATAGTTACGACGCTGGAGTTCCTCCAGCATCATTTTTCGTAAATGGGTCACAAGACCTCCTTGTGACCCACACTTTAACGCCTGACTTTAGCGGGTACCACCGACCAAGACAACGGCAGCGTCCGCCGCGCTAGCGGCTTTGTTGTGTGCTGGGCATGCCCAGCAGCTTGGAGATGAAAGTCCTCTGCCCAACCTGATGGAGGTGAAGGGCTAGTGATGATGCAAGGGCTATCGCCGTGAGGCGGGGTCCGAAAGAAGCATGGATCAAATGTGCGAGTCGATGGACAAGAACCGGATACAAGGCGCCAGCATCGGACGAGCGGGCAACTTATCGCGAAGTCCATATCCATCAAGGGTGCGAAGCGTAGATCCGGCGACTGTGCACAGAAGGCGGCTGAGCTTACCCCAGGAGATCTGTTCCGCGTCGCTTCGGCGACTGAGACTGTCGAAAGATGGCCTGACCGCGGAGCAGAAGTCAGCAGAGGGCATATTAGGTCGTGACTGTCGGCAAGACTAGTGAGGCACTCCGAATGCCGAAAGGCGGAGAAATGGATAGGCCAAGCCGGGAACGACGACCGAAGGCCCAAACGAGAAGGAGCGGCCAGTAGGCCATGAATCTCAAGGACGACGAACAGCAGAATATCCAGATCGAACTGGACTTCTCTACCGTGCTGACGGGTGAAGCCCGAGAGGCCGGAAGGGAAGGGACCGAGTCGTTCGGGGCGACGAATGGATCCGAAAGCCCAGCCAGCACGAATCGATTGATGGAGGAAGTATGTGAGCGAGAAAACCTGAAGGAAGCATTGCGGCGGGTGAAGGCGAATAAAGGTAGTGCGGGCGTCGATGGGATGACCGTCGGCGGAATCACCGACTACTTGAAACAGCACTGGCCAGCCATCCGGGAACAACTGTTGAGTGGGACTTACGAACCGCAGCCGGTGAGACGGGCGGAAATCCCGAAGCCGGACGGAGGAGGTGTCAGAAAATTAGGCATTCCTTCGGTGCTGGATCGATTTATCCAGCAGGCGGTGATGCAGGTTCTGCAGAGGCAGTGGGACCGGACGTTTTCCGATCACAGCTATGGGTTCCGGCCGGGGCGGTCGGCTCATCAAGCGGTGGCCCAGGCGCAGCAGTATATCGCCGAAGGTCACAGCTGGTGCGTGGATCTTGATCTGGAGAAATTTTTCGATCGAGTCAATCACGACAAACTGATGGGTCAAATCGCCAAACGGGTCGAGGACAAGCGGCTGCTGAAGCTCATCCGGGCATTCTTGAATGCTGGGGTGATGGAGGACGGGTTGGTCAGCCCTAGCGTGGAAGGGACTCCACAAGGTGGTCCACTTTCGCCACTGCTGAGTAACCTCGTGCTCGACGAACTCGACCGAGAGTTGGAGCGCCGGGGCCATCGCTTCGTTCGATACGCGGACGACTGTAATATCTACGTTCGCAGCGAGTGGGCGGGGCAACGGGTGATGGAGAGCATTACGCGATTCATTACGCAAAAGCTCAAACTCAAGGTGAACGAGGCGAAGAGTGCGGTGGCGCGACCGCAGGAGCGAAAGTTTCTTGGGTTCAGCTTCACGGCTGGTCCGGAGGTCAAGCGCGTTATTGCGCCGAAGGCTCTGGATCGGTTTAAGCGGCGAGTCCGGGAGATCACGCGACGGGCAAAAGGCGTCAGCATGGAGACGACGATGGAGGAACTGGCACCGTATATGCGGGGCTGGCGCAGCTATTTCGGCTTCTGCGAAACGCCCGAGGTGTTGATCGGCTTGACCCGCTGGGTCCGGTTACGACTCAGGGCAGCTCTGTGGCGGCAGTGGAAAACACAACGTCGTCGCCGGGCGGCTCTTTTGGAACTTGGGGTTCTCCCGCGGCTGGCCAATAATACGGCGGGCAGTGGGCTCGGCCCTTGGTACCTCGCACGGGCCAAAGCTCTTTCTGTAGGGCTTTCGAATGCGTACTTCAAATCGCTTGGGCTTCCATCATTGTTCGAGGAAGTGCCGGCGTAACCATCTCGAACCGCCGTGTACGGACCCGTACGCACGGTGGTGTGGCAGGGGTCGGCGGGTGACCGCCGCCCCTATGCCAATCTCACGGCGCATCCGGAAATAAACGCCCATCTGAGAGACTGACCCGCTACCGTCCATTCCGGGACACGCCGGCGCTCCAACGGAATTTCCAGTAAAGGATCCGCGAACCGAGGTCGGCGCCGCCGTGCGAACGCATTGCGTTTTCGCGGTATTTAGCGACCAGGAAGGGCTAACCAACTCATTGCGTGGGAGATATCATTAGTTGCAATGGAAAGAAACACGACGCCCTGTGCGCAAGCGATGAAGGGTCGGGACTAGGTTAAGTGCCATACCAGTAATAGGATAGACTGCAGACTGCTAACTCTTGTCCTCGCTTGAATTCGTGCAGTTCCGGCCCAATTTCGTACGAAAATGACGGAGATTTGGGGTTCTTGTTCAAGATTGTAGGAGAATGCCCGGTAATTCGTAGAAAGTAGCGACTCTCAAGCCCCCGGCCATAATGAGCCGAGGGCCAGTTTTTCTGCCAAGAAAAAGGAGAGAGTCGCTTGAAAAGACAATACCAAATCGATAAGCAGCGAGCCGTGCAGCAGTTCCGCCGGCTGGCTCACGAACAAAACCCCTGCATCCAGATGGCGCTGCCGCTGGCCGAGATCGTCGGTCTGTTGCAGCAAGGCGTGGGCAACCTGCTGCGCCAAGCCGGTCTGGAACTGATGCAGCTGGTGATGGACGAGGAAGTGAAGTCGTTGGCAGGTGAGCGCCACGAACAACACCCCGGACGGCGGGCGCATCGCTGGGGCAAGGAGGACGGCTACTGCGTGGTGGACGGCCAGAAAGTGCCGATCCTGCGAACGCGATTGCGAACCCAAGACCGGCGAGAGCAACGTTTGGGAAGTTACGAGCTCTTCCAACGCAGCGGCCCGATGCAAGCCAGCGTCTGGGACAAGATGATGCGCGGACTGTCGACGCGCAACTACGGCGCGGTGGTGAAGGATTTTCAGCAAGCCTACGGGATCGAAAAATCGGCGGTGAGCGAGAACTTCATCGAGGCCAGCCGGGAAAAGGTGAAGGAACTGATGGAGCGGCCGTTGGGCGAATTGCGGCTATGCGCGGTGTTGATCGACGGCACACCGTTCAAAGACCGGCAGATGATCGTCGCCCTTGGGATTGGCTGCGACGGGACTAAGACGGTGTTGGGGCTGCGGGAGGGAGCGACGGAGAATGCGACGGTGGTGAACGGGTTGTTGAGCGAGTTGGTGGAGCGCGGGCTAGACTTCTCCACGCCGCGGTTGTACATCCTGGACGGAGGCAAAGCGTTGCACGCGGCGGTGCGACGGCAGGCGGGTGAGGCGGCTTTCATCCAACGTTGCCAGGTGCACAAGAAGCGCAACGTGGTGGATCATCTGCCCGAGGAACACAAGGCCGACGTGAAACGGAAACTGCGGAACGCCTACGCGATGACAGATTATGCCGAGGCGAAACGTGCGCTGGAACTGCTGCATCGGGAGCTGATGGATCTGAATCCGAGCGCGGCGCGCAGCCTGGAAGAGGGAATGGAAGAAACGCTCACGGTTCACAAGCTGCATGTTCCCGATCAGCTTCGCCGGACGTTGTGTTGCACCAATGTAATCGAATCGGCGTTCTCGATCGTGGAGACGGTTTGCCGGAACGTGAAGCGCTGGCGGACGGGCGACCACATCGAACGCTGGGTTGGGTCGGGGCTGTTAGTGGCCGAACGGCAGTTCCGCAAAGTGATCGGCCATCGCCAGATTCCGGTGTTGCTGTCATCAATGGCAAATGCAGTTTCCAGACAAACGATTGCGAAAGGAGTTGCGGTTGCGTAGCCTATGAGGATCGAGGGTCGCTAACTTTCAACGGAGATCCGGGCAATCTCGATTGTAGGGCCGGCTGGCTTGTCTGGAAGGCAAACCGTTTGACATCATCGAGCGTTTCCGGCAGCCGCGGCCGCGCACGTCGCCGAAAGCGTTTAGGGCACCCAGGCCAGCACGACGCTGTGGGAACGGGGCTAGAGTTTGAAGATGATCTTTCGCTGATAGAGCCAGTAGCAGAGGCACCACATCGTCAGCAGAACCGTGCAAGATTGGGCCACTGGCGCAAAGTCACCAAGCCATGTAAAGTGCAGCGTGAATACCCCGACGGCCCGATCCAGCCATCCGCGTAGAACGCTGTCCACCGAATAGATGAAGATGGAATTGGCGCCCACTACGACCAGCGGAAAGGTCCACTTGCGGTAACCCTTCACTTCAATCAACCAATAGAAGGCAAGTAGCATCAAAAGGATCCACCCCGTGCTGTACAACGTGAACGACGTCGTGCAGATCCGCTTGATGATCGGGTTCCACGGATGGAAAATCAATCCGAGACCGAGACATACCACGGCCGAGATCGCCATGACTTGCATCTTCTCTCGGTGCGTTCTCTTACTTTGAAGCAGTTGGCCTGTCCACACGCCAAACAGGGTAGTCACGGTGCTGGTAATGAAGTTGATCGTAATCCAGTAACCAGGGTTCGAGTGCCCAAATATAAAAGTGTCAATGACTGCCCCGATGTTTGTGGTCTTCGAGAGGAAAGGCCCTTCCGTTCCTGGAAACGCTGCGAATAAGGCCCAATGGCCGGCCAGAAGCAGGGCCGCGATGACGGCCTGCCAGCGAAACCTGAGCTGCATGATCAGGTAGCAAAGGAAATAAGTGATCCCAATCTGCGCCAGCACATTGGTGAACTGAGGGTACATGCTGCCCCTGTCGATCGACATCAGGATCTGGCTCATCAGGATCAGCCGGAAACTCCGCGCCACCACATGCCAGAAGAGTTGGCGTCTGGTGGCGCCCAGTTCCATGCGCCGGGCCAGCGCGAAAGGCATCGCGACACCCACCATAAACATGAACGCGGGTTGGATCAGGTCCCAGAATGCGATCCATTCCCACGGCATGTGCTCGAACTGGTTGGCGATGCCCGTGAATGCCGGACGGCGCTGGGCTAACCCAGCTAGGCCGAAACCTTCCGACACGAGGACCAGCATGATAAATCCGCGATACGCATCAAGTGCGAGGTAGCGCTGTTGCGCGGAGGATTTACGGAGCGCATCAACTGGAACTGGAGTGCGATCCAGAGTGTGCGCAGTTTGCATTTGGGGAGATTGTATCACCGGTACGAGGCGTGAGCCCCGCTGCCCTCCCCAAACCAAATTTTGATGTACTTGTTTTTTAGCGATGCCGTTACAATGGGCTTGGGAATGAAGAAGGTCGACAGAATCCGAGACCTGTTGATTGAGGGGTACACGCCGCGGCAAGTAGCCGAGCGCGTTCCGTGCTCGCTGTCACTCGTCTATGAGGTGCGCGGGAAGAGCGATCTCGCCAGAATGAGGCACCAGATCGCGGAGCTTCGGCTGGGCATGCATGACTTGTTTGACAGGGTGGCTGTCCTCGAAGGCAAACCGGCTGACGCCATCGAGCGTTTCCAGCAGCGGCGTCGCGCCTAAACGGCTATCACCGGCGAGCATCTCGATCGTCCTAGAGAGCACAAGTGACCGTGCCGTGCGTTGGCCCACTACTTCAACCTGGCGACAAGAGCCCCAAGGAAAAACAGAATGACACATCCAAACATGCCGGCGATGCCTAGGATGATGCTTCCCTCGCGGGAGGGTCCCTTCAGAAAAGCGAGCCAAGGCGGAATGTGATCGTAGGCAATGCCAGAGGTGAAGCATACGAGGAAGACAACACACAGAATCCCCGTCTGGATTAGCCCCGGATACGAAGAGAGTTTGAACCGCGGTGGACGCGATGTCATGTGCCTGTGGCCTTCCGTCCAGTCTGGATGGATCGGTCGCCGCCCAAGATCAGGCTGGCCGTCGGCACATCAGCCGTCAACGGACGCGCTCGTCATAGAAGTACATCAGGCGGAAATTCCCTTCATACCACCTCCTACTGATTGCCTTAATTAGATCACCCGCAGTGCGGCGGGTTCAACCTCGGGGCCATCTACCATCTGGAGCCACCGCACTCGCGGAAAGGCCGGTAAGGAACTGTCGTTAAGCTACTTGGATGCCGACTCCACACCCATCCGCCGCCTAACTTCGGTCCGCATGGATTCGGCTTCGTCGGCCGTAAATCGTAAGTATCCGCGATCATCGTCCCGTAGTGCTTTTTCGGTCAATCGGGCTCGCATGATGCTAGCCACCGAATGGGCCGCTGATCGAAGCAGGAGGTGGCCCAACTCGTGGGCCATGGCGATGCCGAGGAGATCCGCGAAGTGTGTGCTGCTGCCTAAAACGGCGCGCTTCTGGATGACATCGGCCAGCACCACGGCGTCGCCATTCTCCAATGAGAGGCAAAAGCCCAAGGTCTCGGAACTGGTGGGCCGTTTCCCCGCTATAGCGCGCGGCCATAGCCTTAACTGGAGCGAAGCGGCGGCATTCCCCCTTTCACTCGTCGCGTTGTCGTTGAGGTCCGCGGCCAGCAGACCGGTGGCCCAGGTAAGCTGAATTCCGGTGTAAAGGAACATCTTCTCCGCCTCTTGTTCCGCGCGGCTGAGCTCGCTGGACGACAGATTGACCCCGTTGTACACGTTCACCATGACTCGGAGCTCCGATGCTACTTCTGGTACACGACCGGGATCCGCTTTCGGTCTTTCCGCTGGCCAAGACTGAAAACAAATCAGGAACAAAACCGAGACTTCTCTGAACCCGCCCATTTGCGCCTCCTCCACGGTTTGCGTGGTGGGGCAACCATAAGCGAGGCGAGCCAACGGTCCGATACAGTCGCCGGCGGTATGTGAGCGACATTTATGTGACAGATCAGGTGATTGAAAACAAAGCTCCTGAAGTGCGTGGTATGCTGAACGCTTCCTCAAGGAGTTTCCATGGGCGTGGCTCGCCCTGTCCGTTTCGTCCGCTTTGGTTCGTTTCAATTGGATCTGCGTGCCGGTGAGCTGCGACGAAATGGAATCAAAGTCAAGGTTCCCGATCAATCCATTCAGGTCTTGACCATGCTGGTTGAGAATCCCGGCGAGGTCGTGACGCGGGAGGAACTGAATCAGAAACTTTGGCCCAACGGAACTATCGTCGAGTTCGACCGCAGCATCAATGCCGCCATCAAGCGCCTGCGCCAGGCATTGGAGGACTCCCCCGAGGAGCCTACGTTCATCGAAACATTGCCCAGGCGGGGTTACCGGTTCCTCGTTTCGGTGGAGCGGGTGGCCGGTGAGGAACCCCTAGCTGCGTCTGACCCCGAGCCCGCTACCAGCGAACCCGCGGCGCAAAGGATTTCCCACTACCGCATTACGAGAAAACTGGGCGAGGGCGCCATGGGAGTTGTTTATCTAGCCGAAGACACCAGATTGGGGCGATCCGTCGCACTTAAATTCCTGCCGGAAGAACTCGCCGAGAACCCCCAATCGCTGGAGCGCTTCGAACGGGAAGCCCGCGCCGCCTCGGCCCTCAACCATCCAAACATCTGCACGCTGCATGACATTGGCGAAGCGGAGGGCCGCCGCTTCCTGGCGATGGAATACCTGGAAGGACAGACGCTCGCAGATCGCATTGCGGCAAAACCGCTTAAGGTGGATGAGCTACTCGATCTGAGTATTCAAATTGCGGACGCGCTGGAGGCCGCACACGCGAAAGGGATTACGCATCGCGATATCAAGCCGGCCAACATCTTCGTCACCAATCGAGGGCAAGCGAAGATCATGGACTTCGGCCTTGCCAAGTTTTCCGTGGATCGGCTGGCGCGTAGCGCGGGTGTGCAGCATTCCGATGTGGCAACCGTGGCGTTGACTGAGGAGCTAGTGACGAGCCCCGGTACAGCAGTTGGCACGGCGGCCTACATGTCGCCCGAGCAGGTTCGCGGAGAAGAGGCGGACGCTCGCACGGATCTATTCTCGTTTGGCGTAGTGCTGTACGAGATGGCAACCGGCCGGCGCCCGTTTCAAGGGAACACGACGGCGGTTGTGTTTCACGCGATTTTAAGTGAGGTGCCGGTTTTGCCTGCACGGGTGCGGTCGGATCTACCGGCCGAGCTGGAACGAATTATCGATAAGGCGTTGGAGAAGGACCGGGAGGTGCGCTACCAGCACGCCGCCGAAATGCGCGCCGATTTAAAGCGGTTGAAGCGAGCCATCGAATCCCGGCCGTCTGTTATCCCAGCGACTACCGCGGAGCAACACGCAAAGCCGGTGGTCAGGCGGAGGTGGCTCTGGTTAGGCTTAAGTGTGCCGGTCGCGCTAGCCGCAGTTATCACTGCGGGAGTGTGGTTCGTCCGCTTGAAGCCGGGAACGCCAGAAGCTCCGCTTGTCGCGGTCCCACTCACAAGCGAAGCGGTGGATGAGTTCTACCCGACTTTTTCGCCGGACGGCAACCAGGTAGCGTACTCTCGAAGCAACATCGATAGAGACAACCACAGCATATATATCAAGATGATTGGCGTGCCCGGTGCCCCGAGACGTTTGACCACACAACCGGGCGATGACGAAAGCCCCGCATGGTCTCCGGACGGCCGCTACATCGCGTTTCTGAGAATGAAGGCTTTTGGCGACACAAAAGCCACGGTCCTGCGGATTCCGGTCACCGGCAGCCCGGAACAGACGCTGGCGGAAGTCTCGCTACCGTTTAGGTATTTAGGTCCTCGACTGACATGGTCTCCCAACGGTCGGTGGCTGATTATGGACGACTGCCGTGCACCCAAGGAACCGTGTGGCTTGTCCCTTCTCTCGGTGGATACGCGCGAGAAGCACAGGTTGACCACCCCGCCGCCGGGTGCCGGTGATGACGACGGGCCCGCCGTTTCGCCGGACGGCCGCTGGCTGGTGTTCAGCAGAGGGTTCAGCACAGGTGGCGGAATCAGCCAACTTTATTTGCTCGAGCTTTCCAGTGACCTCCGGCCGAAAGGTGAACCCAAGCAGATCACCTTCGAGAACCAGGCGCACGATAGCCCCTCCTGGCCAGACGGGCGAGAGCTTCTCTTCACATCGGGTTCGTGGGAGATGTCCAGCCTTTGGCGAATGGCGGTATCCAACGGGCACGGGGGCGAGCAACGGCGGCTGGCATTCGCCGGACAGTATATCGCGTTTCCGGCGATTTCCCGCCAAGGGCAGCGCCTAGTTTACTCCCGCACAGTGCGCGGGGCGTTTGAAATCTGGAGGGTGGATACATCCGCCAACAACGGCAAGGCCGTACGGCCGGTCAAGTTCATCTGGTCTACGCAGACAGACGAGGATCCAGACTATTCCCCAGACGGCAAACGAATTGCTTTCAAGTCGACCCGCTCAGGTAGCTATGAGATCTGGGTCTGCGACAGTGACGGCTCTAATCCCACCCAGTTGACCTCGTCCGTCCGGCAGATGACCTCGCTTCCGCACTGGTCCCCGGATGGCCGGAGCCTCCTGTTCGTGTCGATTGTAGAGGATCGCAACGACCTGTTCCTCGTCAATTCCCAAGGCGGAACTCCGAATCGACTCATGGCCGATCCATCAGCAGGCCGCCTTTCGCGAGACCACGGCAGGTTTTCGCGAGATGGCAGGTGGATTTACTTTGACTCGGATCGCAGCGGTCAGTCGCAGATCTGGAAGATGCCGGCTGATCCGAATCGGGGCGGCGAAAAGCCGGTCCAGGTGACACGGAAGGGCGGATGCTGCGGGATTGAGTCTCCGGACGGCAAGTATGTCTACTACGTCGGAGAAGGTAACCCGAGTCCACTGATGAAGGTTCCCGCAGAGGGAGGGGAAGAGACCCAGGTGCTTCCGTCTGTGTCCTATTCCAACTTCGCAGTAGCGGACGAGGGGATCTACTTCATCCCGGCCCCGAATCAGAAGCGGTATTCCATTCAGTTTCTGAGCTTCGCGTCCGGGAAGACCACGCGCATCGCAGACATCGGAGTCGGAGGTCCTGGCTGGGCGCTTTCTGTTTCACCGGGTCCGAGAGGCGCCTCCCGTTCGATCCTGTACGCGCAGCTCGATCCGTCAACCGCCGTCAATCTCATGCTGGTGGAGAACTTCCATTGATCCGGCTCCGTAAATGCGCAACACACTGACACGACTAACACGGTAATGGCGCTTTGGCTGAAACTGTTGATGCCGTACGAGCAGCAATCTGGTGAAATCAGGATTGGAGAGCTTGCCCGCTTCAGCGCGGCGTGCCGATAGCTGGCGAGAATCCCCATGTAATTCACTAACGGTTAGGTGGATTGGTTGGGCTCGACAGCTATCGGCGATTATCGTTTCGGCGATCCGCCACGCCATAGACCCAGATCGGAAGCGGCTTATGATCGCCGGCTTCTGGCAAAGCCCAAACGATGCCATGCCTCACAGCACAACCGCAGCCCTACTTCGAAACGTGTGTTCGCAACAGGTCAGATGGAAGTAAGAGGCGCTAGACCGACGCCGCCTTCGCCCCGAAGCTCCGCAACGCAGCAGTTTCGCTGGTAAACGACTCGAACACCGTGTAGAGTTTCGTTACCTGCAAAAGGTCGTGTACCCTCTTCTGCACATTGAGCAGCTTAATCTGGGCGCCTTGGTTCGCACCCGTAGCGTAAGCGGCGACCAACTCGCCCAGGCCGGAGCTGTCGATATAGCTCACGTCGCCGAGATTCAGCAGGAGGTTTTTCTGGCCCCCTTTGAGCATGTCCTTCACCGTCTCGCGTACTACTCCAGAGCCATCACCTAATGTGATACGGCCGCTCATGTCGACGATCGTCACGTCGCCGACCTGCCGGATAGTTGCTTTGCATGGCATTCAGATACCCTCGGCATCCAGTCTACTGGGTTCCATGGGTCCCTGGAGCGCTGCCACTCCGGCGGGGCGCTCGGGTTGTGGCGCGCCAACGCATTCCGAGAAGGGCTAGTGTAGTGTCCAACAAATAGCTGGACAAGCGATCCCCTTCAGGCTTATGCTGGGACATGGCGTTATCCAGCGGCCTTTCAGTTTCTGAGCGGCAGCAGATTCAGCAATGGGTGGCGGCCCATGGCACCCCTCAGCAGGTCGCCCTGCGGTGCCGGATTGTGCTGGCCGCCGCGGACGGACAGTCCGATGGGGCCATCGCTGAGCAGTTGTCGGTCAACCGCAAGACCGTCATCCTGTGGCGCCAACGCTTCTCAGAACAGCGCTTGGACGGACTATGGGAGATTGCCCCGGGACGCGGACGCAAACCGAACTACGACACCGATAAGATCGCCGCCATTGTGGATGCGACCCTGCAGACCAAACCCGAAGGCATGACGCATTGGAGTTGCCGCACGATGGCTAAGAGTCAGGGTGTGAGTAAGTCCACCATCAACAATATCTGGCAGGCCCACCAACTGAAGCCTCACCGGGGGAAGACGTTCAAGCTGTCGCGCGACCCGAAGTTCCTCGAGAAGATGACCGATGTGATCGGGTTGTACTTGAATCCGCCCCAGCAGGCCATCGTGTTGTGTGTGGATGAGAAGAGTCAAATCCAGGCGTTGGATCGCACGCAACCCGGTTTGCCGATCAAGAAGGGCCGCTGTGGGACCATGACCCACGACTACAAGCGCCCCGGCACCACGACTTTATTCGCTGCCCTGGAGGTCTTACAAGGGAAGGTGATCGGCCAATGCCACCAGCGCCATCGCCATCAGGAGTTTCTCAAGTTCCTACGCACTCTGGACCAGGAGTTCGCTGGAGAGGTTCCACTCCATCTCGTCATGGACAACTATGGAACCCATAAGCACGAGAATGTACGGAACTGGCTGAAGCGTCACCCTCGCTTCGTGCTCCACTTTGTCCCTACCAGTTCCAGTTGGCTAAACCTGGTCGAGCGTTGGTTCGGCCACCTGGATCAAAAGGCGATCCGGCGGGGCGTGTTCCGAAGCGTGGAGGATCTGAATGCGTCCATCGATGCGTTCCTCACGGCGTGGAACAAGGATCCGAAGCCGTTCGTCTGGACCGCGACGGTAGAATCCATCACGGAGAAACTCTCCCGTTGCCGGCGGACGTTGGAGAAGATCCAGCCCGGCTGCACCCGCCCCCGGAGCCGAAAACGAAGGAAATAGCTGCCCATCTATTTCGTGGACACTACACTAGCGTTTCCCAGACTGATACAGATTGTTGGATGGGCTGATATCAATAGCAATCGATAAGGATTCCCTCTCTTTTGCTATATCCCCCCTCGGTTCAATCAGTTAGCTAGCCGTCGCCTGACCCTTTTAACGCATTAATCAGAAACTGCTCCACCGATTGTGTTCCCCGTCCTGATTTATCGCTTTCAGACTGGCGCAGGAGTGAGCCGAAGCTGCTCCCCCTCCTTCGCCGGGAAGGAAGCGATGAACGGTTCGAGCTTGCTTCTGGCTGGGTTCGTGTGGTGCGGCATGGCCTTTGCGCAGGACGGCGGCAGAATCACGATTCTCGTCTACAACTACGCCGACGTACCTGTGGACACTCTTGTGCGAGCCGAAGGCGAAGCCGCGCGAATCTTCCGGCACGCCGGAATCGAGACGGTATGGCGGGATTGCCGGGCTGATGACCTCGAGCCGAAACACGCGCCGTGCCCGAGCCCGAGTGCTTTGAGTCCCGGTTTGAGAATTCAATCGCAATTTCAACTCGTTCCCAACACGGTACGCCGGGACACAATGGGCTTCGCGACGGGGTATCTCGCCACGATTTCCCTCGAATACGCTGAGGACCTCGCACGCTCGGGCATGGGTGCCGTGCCTGAAATTCTGGGGCATATCGCGGCTCACGAGGTCGGCCACGTTTTGTTGGGAACCGGGCATACCGTGTCCGGCATCATGCGAGCTCGATGGAGCTTAAGCGACTGGGACCTGCTCCGGCAACGCACGCTGTTCTTCACGCCGCAGCAGGCCCACTTCCTTAGAAACGAGCTGCCTGTTGAGGCCGCAAAGGCATCCTGCCCCGACATCGGAAGCCATTGTGTCGACACGGGCAAAAGCGAAATAAGCACTTCCGGTACGACGCCAGCCAATTAGTGTCAGTTTTGCATTGAACTGTTTTCGGCAGCTCTCATCTCACCCTGCCAGCCACTTCATTGCCGTCAAAGGGTGGCGATCGACGACGTATTCAGCTAACCAGGGCCGTCGCTCAATTCCTATCTCGAACCCGTGACCCACAGCGGATGTTCCTACCACCCGCAAAAGCGCTAAACTCTGCTCAGATAACAGCGGGGCTCCAAAGTGATGGAGCAGGAGAAATCGGAACCGGTGACCCAGCTTCTCCTCGGTTGGAGAGCGGGAGAAGAGCAGTGTCTGAGTCAGCTAATACCCTTGGTCGAAAGGGAACTCCGGCAGATCGCTCACCGGTACATGCGGATGGAGCGGCCCGGCCATACCCTGCAAACGACCGCCCTAGTCAACGAGGCCTACCTCAAGCTGATGAACCACGGTCAGGCGGACTGGCAGAACCGGGCCCACTTTTTCGGTATCGCCGCACAGTTGATGCGCCACATTCTGGTCGATCATGCTCGCGGGCTCTGCCGGGAAAAACGGGGAGGCGGCGCGCAACACCTTCCGCTCGATGAAGGTTTGGTTTTTTCGCCACGCAAATCGGCCGCGCTTGTCGCGCTCGACGATGCGCTCATCGAGCTCGCGAAGTTCGATGCGCGCAAGGCGAAAGTCGTGGAACTCCGGTACTTCGGGGGGATGAGCGTAGAGGAGACCGCGGAGGTGCTTGGGGTGCATCCGAACACGGTCATTAACGACTGGAGCCTAGCCAAGATCTGGCTCAAACGCGAGCTGAGCCGCGGGACGGCCCGAAATGCAGGCTGACCTCTGGAAGAAAATCGAGGAGTTGTTTCAGTCTGTGCTGGCGCAGCCGCCTGACAAGCGGGCGGCCTTCCTGAACCAGGCCTCTCCGGATGACCCGCAGGTTCGGGCGGAGGTGCAGTCGCTGCTGGATGCCGCGCCAGGCGCTGCATCGTTTCTCGATAGCTCTCCACTTTCATCCGCGCTCACTCCTGGTGCGAAGCTCGGCCATTTCGAGATTCTTGGGTCGCTGGGCCGCGGGGGCATGGGTGAGGTGTACCGGGCACGCGATTCGCGCCTGAAACGCGAGGTGGCGATTAAGGTACTTCCGGTGAGCTTCGCGCGCGACCCGGACCGCATCGCACGGTTCGAACGCGAAGCGCGCGCGGCGAGCGCGCTGAACCATCCCAACATCGTTTCGGTTTTCGACATCGGCCGGGAGAACAACACTTACTGGATTGTTTCCGAGCTGGTCGACGGCGAGACACTGCGTCGCACGATCGATCGCGGCTCGCGGCCGGCGCGCAAAACGATCGAGATCGCTGTGCAGATCGCCGAGGGGCTGGCGGCAGCGCACGCGGCCGGCATCGTCCACCGCGACCTCAAGCCTGGCAACATCATGCTCGCACGCACCGGCCGTGTGAAGATCCTCGACTTCGGCCTGGCGAAACGGGAGCACTTGGCTACGGATTCAAGCACACGGGAATTGACAAGTGAGGGCACGGTTTTGGGGACCTCCGGATACATGTCTCCGGAACAGGTGCGAGGAGAGGACGTTGATTCTCGCTCGGACATCTTCAGTTTTGGCGTGATTCTTTATGAGATGTTGGCGGGCAAGCAGGCTTTCAGTGGCAGTTCATCGATTGAGGTGATGAACGCCATCCTCAAAGACGATCCGCCGGAGCTGCCGCCTTCGGTTCCGCCCGGCCTGGAGCGCATCGTGCGCCGCTGCCTGGAGAAGGAGACGTCCCGCAGGTTCCAGTCCGCCGCCGATCTTGGATTCGCGCTGACTTCGATTTCCGCGTCGCGGCCCACGTCCGCTGCAGCACGGAAGAACCTGGCTTCGCGGGCGTGGCGAATTGTGGCTGCGGCCGCTGTCGCGGTTGCGCTGGTTGCCCTGACGTGGTTTCTCCTACATCCACCTCCCAAGCCTTCAGCCGAGCTGACGCAGAAACGACTGACTTTCAACTCCAGCGAGAACGCTGTCGATAGCGCTGCCATTTCTCCCGATGGCAAATACCTTGCTTACTCGGACCCGGCCGGTATTCACGTGAAGCTGCTTTTGACGAGTGAAGAGCGGCTCATCCCAAGGCCGGCCGGAGTTCCAGCCGGCTCTTACTGGGTTGTCGATTCGTGGTTTCCCGACGGCACACAACTGCTCGCTCACGCCAACGAACCGGGTGGACACAAGAGCATGTGGACGGTCTCAGTGCTCGGGCCATCTCCACGAGAACTCCGCGAAGGTGCTGGGGGATTTTGGGTTTCGCCGGACGGGACACACATCGCTTTCAGCCCAAGCGGAACCACGGATGACGTTCGGGAAATCTGGGTGATGGGTATCCGGGGAGACAACCCTCAAAAGGTTTTCTCGGCCGGAGAAAATGAGTCGCTGTACTCGGTGCACTGGTCGCCGGATGGACAGCGCTTGGCCTACAGTAGGACCCCGCAGCGCAGTGCGGACAGCTATCTGGAGTCGATCGAGACCTGCGACCTGAAGGGGGCGAGCCGGACGGTGGTTGTTCCAGCCGACCCAGGCCTGTCGCTGGAAGATTTTTGTTGGCTTCCGGAAGGGCGAATCGTCTACGTGCGGCGGGAATCGCTTGGCTCACTTGACGACAATCTTTGGCAAATCGGCATTGATAACCATGCGGGCACGCCCACCGGCAGACCGAAGCGCATTACCCAGTGGGCTGGATCTTACCTCGGGGGATTAAGCGCCAGTGCGGATGGGAAGCGGCTGGTGCTCCGCAAGTCGACATATCAGGAGCAGGTTTACTTGGGCGAACTCGCTGCAGGGGGGACGCGCATGAATCCCCCTCGGCGGCTGACTAATGACGAAGCCTACGATTGGCCCACGGCATGGACGCCGGACAGCAAAGCTGTATTGTTCACATCAAACCGTGACGGCCAAAGGGAAATTTTCAAGCAAGGAATCAGCCAGGAAACCGCTGAGCCTGTGGTCACAGGACCGCAAGAGTTCTGGTCGCCTCAACTTAGCGCCGATGGTGCTTGGATACTCTTCCTGGAGAGTCAGAGAACGCAGGCCAATCCCGCCGCTCCGGACCGCCTGATGCGGATCCCAACGACCGGTGGAGTGCCCCAGTTTGTGCTGGAGACGCGGAATTATGAAGACTTCGAGTGTGCCCGCGCCCCGGCAAGTCTCTGCGTCATCCTCGAGAGGAGCCAGGATCGAAAACAGCTCATGATCACAGCATTCGACCCTCTGAAGGGCAGAGGGAAGGTGCTCCGGACCATAGAAATAGATCCCTCGCACAACTACCTTGGGACGGGACTCTCTCCGGATGGAACAACGTTTGCGATTTCGCGAGATGGCGAGCCAGCGATGCACATTCGCTTGCTTTCGATCTCAGGTGGCTCCGACCGCGAAATCACGGTGAAGGGTTGGCCGAACATCCAGAGTCTTACCTGGTTGCCTGAGGGGAAGGGGCTTTACTGCGGCTCTCGCTCGCCACAAGGCGGCACGCTTCTCTACGTCGATCTGAAGGGAAATGCGCGGGTGCTGTGGCAGTACAAGGGCGAGGGAGTGGGCGGTGCATTTTGGGGCGTACCTTCACCGGACGGCCGCTACCTTGCCATACAGGCCGTCGTCACCAACAGTAATGTCTGGATGGTCGAAGGTTTCTGAGTAGCGCGAGGGCTGTGACCGTGCACACCTCGACTGGAAAACGCCCCCCGTATCAAGACCTCGGGCGGCTCTCTCAAACAACTCTCCACCTTCACTCTGATCGTCTGGAAAGGGCGATCGCCTGACAATCCGCCCTGAAGTGTGCGCCCCAGGAAGTGCCGGATAAAATAGCTGTTGATCCCCATGTAATAAAGAACGAGGGCGTGGCTGCCCTCCCACGGTAGAGGCGCCTGGTTTTTAGGTTAGAACCTTGCATGCTGCCTGTCCAGGGTCGGTTTTGAGATCTAGCGCGGTGATTCCCACCGCCCGGTGCCGAGTGCTATCGCCCTGCCCCTGGCGCTTCCCCGGTGGCACACTCCCCGTGGCCGCAATTGCATGCAATGGACGGGCGGCTAGCGGACCCCTGGCAATAAGATCCACAATATTTGCTGCCTTTCGCTGCGGGACAGTTGCATCCGGGGTGCGCACACTTGTCGATTTTCTTTTCGCCCATGACCAACCTCCTGCGTCTTCAGTACCACCTCTCGGAGCCGGACGCAATCCTCCACCAGCCACCGAGAGTGTCATACTCGGATAGCGCCACGGGAGATTGCGGTGCGCTTTTCCAACTTCAGAACGGACCCGACTGTGCTGGTGGGGGTCTTCCTCTTGATAGTCGCCGCTTGGCTATTGCTACGGCTACGGCGGCGTTGATGGAGATTGTGGGATGAGCATTCAGAGGGTGATCCAGGACCCGATTCCCTTTCTGATACTGCTCGGTCTAGTCCTGCTGACGGTGTGGTTGTGGCGGTGGTTCAAAGGGCGGTGATGAAAGACTTCGGACTATTGCTCCTCCCCCTCTAGCTCCGATTGAAGGTAAGCGGCGAAAATATCTCGCCGGTAGGCAATAAGTCGCCTGAGATCGATCCCGTCACCCTCTTCGGTGACATCCAAAGCGTCGGTAAGTGGTTCAGCTTGAAATTCAAAGCGTCGCTAGTGCTGATTCGATTTCCGTACAGCGCTGTCTCAGGAATAATACTTCATCTTCACTGAGTCCGCGAGCGGTGGGTTTCATCAGACCGCGTTGTATTTCCGCAAGCGCCTTGCGTGCATTCCCGAGAGAGCGGGAGGAGTTCGCCGGATTAGCGTGAATTCTTGCGGCGTCGATAAAGCTCATCGCGAGATCAGCCTCTATTCGCAGGAACTCAAACCAATTCGCCATCGCTCCGCTCGGTAGTGAAAGGTGCGTTGTGGACTGGTCCCCATTTTTGAGACAAACAGTTAAGACTCATTTTTCATTGAATGGAGAATTGAGTCATGGGATTGTCACGCAGGCAGTTCACGCAGGAGTTTAAGCTGGCCGCCGTCCGGCGGCTGGAACAAGGGGTATCAATTGCCGAGGTGGCGCGCGGGCTGGAAGTGAACCCGAACGTGCTGCACCGATGGCGCCGGGAGTTCCGCCAGGGTCCGGGCAACGCATTTCCAGGTAATGGAAAACAGCGCTGGTCCGAAGGCCGGGTGGCGGAACTGGAACGGAAGGTCGGCCAGCAGGCGCTGGAAATCGATTTTTTGAAGGGGTGCTTGCAGCACATCGAGGAACAGCGGATGTTGCAGGCACTGGCTGGGAATCCGCGGTCTTCCGGAAGGTCAAAGAAGAAGTGAGGGCCAGCGGCGGACTGACGATCAAGCGGATGGTGAAACTGGCCCGGGTGAGCCGGGCCAGCTACTATCGCTTCGACGAGAATGGGAAATCGGGCTCCGATTCCGATATGGATCTGCGCGACGCGATCCAGCGGGTGGCGCTGGAATGGCCCAGTTACGGACGTCGGCGCATCACCCGCGAGTTGCATCGGCGCGGGCGGGCGGTGAACTGGAAACGTGTGTACCGGCTGATGGGTGAGGACAATCTACTCTGTGTGCGGAAGCGGAGGTTCGTCGTGACGACCGATTCCAATCATGGGCGGAAGGTCTACCCGAACCTGGCGCGGCAGATGGTGCTGACCGATGTCGATCAGCTCTGGCGCGCCGATATCACCTACATCAGGCTTCGCGAAGAGTTCGTGTTTCTGGCTGTCGTTCTGGACGCTTACTCGCGCCGCGTGATCGGCTGGGCGCTGGACCGGACGCTCGAAGATGAACTGACGCTGAGCGCACTGCGCATGGCCTTGTCACGGCGGGTAGTCGAACCGGGTCTGGTGCATCATTCCGATCGCGGCTCGCAATACGCCAGCGGCGACTACACCGGACTTCTCAAAGAGAACGGTGTTCAGATCAGCATGTCGCGCAAGGGTAATCCGTGGGATAACGCGGCCTGCGAATCATTCATGAAAACCCTGAAATATGAGGAGGTTCACCGCAACGAATACCGGGATCTGACCGAAGCGCGGTGCGAAATCGGCACGTTTCTGGAGAAGGTCTACAACCAAAAGCGTCTTCACTCCGCTCTCGGTTACTTGCCGCCGGCGGAGTTCGAAGACAAGCTCCGAGCGGCTGCGGGAGCGCAGGCATGAAACTGACCGTGCGTTTTCTCAGGCATGGCGGAATCTGTCGGCCGATGTGTTCCTACTTCAAAAGCCTGGACCGAAGTACCGCTTTCCGGCCGGGGTCGGCCCAGACTGTTAAGGACGCACCGGAAGTTCTACGCCCTACTCATCGTCGCGACGAGTTCCGACCGGCTATTCCTCAGCGGGGTGCTCGCCAGCAGAGCCCGCCTCCGCTTCACCGGCACGCCCATCCTAAATCCGTTCCGGGATCGGCCACAATGAATTTACAGCGAACGGTCAACAGTGTCTTAACTGTTTGTCTCAGCCCAGGGGACCACCCCATTGAGTGGATTTTCAGGGGCCATCAGTTCGGTTCGCACTGGTGTTTAACGATATGGAGATCAATCGCTTTAAGAGCCTCATTGCAATCATCCTTCGCAGATTCGGCAATCTTGAGCGCGCTCCAAAATTCAGCCCGTGACCCGCAAAGGACCTTTGCCAGGGCATCAACTGCCAATCCATATGCCTCGGCGGAGACGCCGTATGCTTCAAGTAGATCTTCAGCCTCCCGACACTTCACTTGCGTCTATCCGTGCCACAATCGTATCCCGCGTGCCCGCGCAAGGGAAGCCCCTTATGACCACCAGCTCCGCCAGATCCCAGACGCGATCAGTCAGGTTCGATTCCATTGCGGGTGTCTCGCGAAGAATTCGGCAGAAATTGTGCAGCGCATCTTGTGGATCGGAAGGTCGCGTGGCTTCTAACAGACAAACTGCCGAAGCCGCTTGCAACGGTCTACGAGCCATAATGGCCTGCTGGGCGACCTTTCCAAAACCTTCACCTTTCGGAACGTTCATCAGCAGCGTTTCAAGTGCTTTAGATCTGCGCCCTCTGGCAAACGCCAAGGCCGAGGTTTTTGGAACGAGAGTTTACAGAGCAAATAGCCCTGTGGTCATTGATGGTCTAGTGCAGGTGAATCGTCCGGACCGCGGACTTCCTCTCCCACGGCGATGAAACGCTTGGTGATGATTTGCAACCTCGAAGCATCAACACCGACGGCGGCCAAAGTTTCTCGAAGGCGACTTGCCGACATGAAGGTTGCGCCAGAACTGCGCAATACCTCGTCAATGGACTGCTCCAATATCATCACCTGCGGGCTCGTCAGGTCCTTGCCGAGTAGCGCACTGGTGAGTTCCTCGGCAAAACTCGTGACGGCGGGCCGCGCCGGTTGGTGTTCGGTCTCCGCCATTGACATGATCTCGTCGGTAAGCTGGTGAGTCAGCTTTGTCAGGGACGCGCCGCGGTCTTTGAGCGCCTGAAGTGTTGAGCGTAGCTTCGGGATCGCGTCCGGTCTCCTGGTCGCAAATTTGTCCTGGCCAGCGGCGCCACTGATTAGGCAGCCGCCCAACAACAGCAGGTAACAGACTAGCCTTCTCATGGCCGGATTATAGAACTCGACGGCAGCGGAGGCAATGCGGTTGATAGTGTCTGACGTGTGCGTTGGTGGCGTCCTTCCGGGTGCCATAAACAACTACTTCTGGCACCCTACAAAACGGCACCTGCGGAAACTGATACTGTGGGATTTAGCGGCTGAGTTTTCGGCATAGTTTCGGCCCCCTTCAAAACACGCCGCACAGTGGAGCGTGGCACGCCAGTAGCCTGCGAGATGGCCTTGTAGCCGTGACCTTCTGCCCGCAGCGTGAGGATTCGCTCCTGCACGTCGTTTGCTACCTCGCGTGGCCTTCCGATTTCCTTCCCCTGTGCCCGTGCTCGCGCCTGCCCCAGCCGCACATTCTCGCTGCGCTCCTCGTTTTCCATTTCGCCGTACCAGGCTTGGATGGCCCACAGCAGGCGGCCCATTGCGGTATTGACTGGCCCGGTCTGCGACTTCACCGGCACAATCGTGACGCCCAGGTCAGCCAATTCATAAACTGTGCTGATCACCTCGCGCATATCCCTGCCCAGCCGGGAAACCTTCCAGACCAGCAGCCGCGTAAACCTCCGCTGCGATGCATCGCGCTTCATGCGTTCAAACAGCGGGCGTTTCTGTGCGCCACGTTTGCTTGAGCGTCCCTGTTCGACGTAGATGCATTCCTTGGCAAGCTGTTCGGCAATGGCGGCATCAACGCGGTAAACGGTGCGGGTGACACCACGCCGGGTTGTGCGGGTTTCGGTGATGATACAGCGCCCCAGATTGGCACGGATGGTGTCCCAATCGCGCTGGGGGCTGTCCTTGTGCGCCACCGCGAGCAGTTCGTCAAATTGGTTTTCCGTGGTCTGGCGGTCACTGCTCACGCGGAAGTAGAGGGCATCGCAGGCAAAGGCCGCTTTCATTCGGCAGCCCCTAGCGCTACGGCAGCGCCAAGCATCACCACCATCACTACAGCTACTTCCACCGCGGGCAGATCCGGCCACAGCGTCAGCGATGCCGTGAAGCTAAACACCAGGCCATCCCAGAAATCAGTCATGGCGTTGCTCCTGTTCGCTGAGCCATCGCCACCCGGAACCATCCCACAGCGCCCGCCGAACATAGATGCTGCCCCACAGGTAGAAACCCGTGGGGCCTTACGCATTCGCTTGAGCCATGCGAGGGCTTCTCGGTAATCAGGCCAGCGGATCATCGGCGCATCCCCGCTTTGAGGATTTGATCCGCAGCGTGGAATATCCTCTGGGCGGAACGCTCGGGAATCTCGCTGCCCCACGACTGGATGTAGCCGCGAGAGAATTCGGCACCCGCTAACCCCAGCGATTCACAGCAGAGCAGCGCGACCGATTCCGCCTCCACTTCGCGAAGGTTTCGAGGTGTGCGTTCGCTGCCGTCGTTGAGATTGCCTTCGGCAGTGTGGCCCAGAACCACATGGGCCAGTTCATGGAACAGGGTTTTGTGGGGCATTGCTGCAACTGGAGAGACTGCAACCTTGCGAGCAGTTGCGTAGCCTTGGGTGTTGCCGTCAAGGTCATCAAACGGAATACGCTCGATGCTCAGCTCTGCAAGGGTTCGGGATTCGTCCCAATCTGGCAGCGGTTCCGGCTTGTATTCAGCACCTTCGGTTTGCGCCAGCACAAACCAGTTGTTGCGGTACACGAACCGGGTGAAGGCGGTATCCTGCTCCGTCTCGTTCCCCTTCTCGTCCGCAGTCATACGCTTCGCCTTGCAGGTGACCGGCATGCAGAGCGTGATTGCTTTCTCACCCTTGCAGACGTGCCGGCCAAGTTCCTTCCACCGCATGAACGTGGCGATAGGGCCGGGTTGCAACCCGCGCGCTTGGCACTGCATTAGCGCCAGCAGTTGATTGCCGACGGAGTAGTTGTGGAAGCGCGAATAGGCTTCGTGAATCGCGCCAGGTTGGTTGATTGCGTCGTGGAGGAGCTTCTGCCACGATATGGACAGGTCTGACATTGTGACACCTCACAGTGTTGGATTTAGGAATCGGCGAGCGCTGCTAACGTTCGCCGATTCCGCTTGCAAGTAAATCCTAGGGCAGCGAACCCCGCGCAGTCAAGAGAAATTCCTGTTAGCCCCCACTTAGCGCGCACTCAACCGAGTGATCTATGTGAGTTATTCGCTCTTTGACAGTTACATATGCGACGAAGTAACTCCGCATCGTGCTTGCTAGGTTTGCTCGGCGAACCAAGCAGCCGTCAGGCTGAGTTGATAATGCATCCCTTGGTTACTAAGTAACCTCGTCGCCGTGTACGATTCAGGCTTGCGGGAAGGCACAGGGGGTGGGGGTACCAGTTTGGGCGCCCTTGTTTATGACGGTCGGTCTCAGCGGTCTGTATTTGAAAAAATTTGAAAAACATTTTTTCAAAGAAAATGAATCACTGATTCTGAGATGCGGAGGGTCAACATTCTCTAGGAACTTGTTGAAAAAGCCCGTCGATGTGTAGCCAAGAACGTGTTGGCAGCGTCTAGTTGCTATGCGCGGAGACGAGAAACAGCAAGGCGGGATGTTCAGCTACGTGTCGCTGGAGGAGCGGGTACCACCAGACCACCCGCTGCGGGCGATCCGGCGGTTGGTGGATCAGATTCTGGCGAGGATGTCGAAGCGGTTCGACAAAATGTATGCCGACAATGGCCGGCCTTCGATCCCGCCGGAACGTTTATTACGAGCGCTGCTTTTGCCGACGTTCTACTCGATCCGCAGCGAACGGATGCTGATGGAGCAACTCGATTACAACCTGTTGTTCCGATGGTTTGTGGGACTGGAGATGGACGAGCCGGTATGGAATCACGCGGTGTTCAGCAAGAATCGCGAGCGGCTGCTGAATGAGACGGTGGCCCGCGAGTTCTTTAGCGAAGTGCTCGAGCAAGCCAAACCGCATCTGTCGCAGGAGCACTTCACGGTGGACGGGACGATGATCGAAGCCTGGGCCAGTCAGAAGAGCTTCCAACGCAAGGACGGTGGCGACAGCGACAGCCCAGGTAAAGCGAGCTTCCACGGGGACAAGCGCAGCAATGCAACGCACGCCTCGAAGACCGATCCCGATGCGCGGCTATACAAGAAGTCACGCGGCAGCGAAGCCAGGTTGAGCTACCTGGGACACGTGATGGTCGAGAACCGGCACGGGTTCATCGTGGAGGCGATGCTGACGCGGGCCGACGGAACAGCGGAGGCGGACGCGGCGATCTTGATGGCGGATGCGATGCGGAAGAAAAGGCGCGGCCAGCGCTTCACATTGGGAGCGGACAAGGCGTATGACAGCCGGGACTTAGTCACGACCTTGCAGGCGATGCACATCACGCCGCACGTCGCGCAAAACAACAAGAATCGGCGCAGCGCCATCGACGGACGGACGACCCGGCACGGCGGCTACGCGATGAGCCAATCGCGGCGTCCGATCATCGAGCGGGCATTTGGGTGGCTGAAAACAGTGGCGGGGATGAGGAAGGTCAAGCTCCGCGGACTGGAAAAAGTGAGTTGGTTATTCCAGTACGCGGTAGCCGCATACAATCTGTGGCGCATCCCGCGACTAAGGCCGGCGGGAGCGTAGTGCAGAGCGGCGGGCGGTGCCGACTGCGCGGCTTGGAGAGCCACCCAAGCATCGCGAGAATGTCCCACCCGCGCGAAAACTCGAGTCGCAATGCCTGCGGACGGGCTATTTCAACAAGTTCTTAGAGCTGACCTGTCCTTCTACGGTGGCGCTGTCACCTCTTACGACGATGTGGATTTCACCCGGGCCACCGCCAACAGAAAACTCCCGGTGCAAGACGTCCATCTCACCGAGCCTTGCGGATGCGACATAGCCAGACCCAAATGTTGTCGCGCGGAGCCTGTATTTGTCTGGTATGACGTTGGTAAAGACAGATGGGCGCTCCGCCTTCAGATTCGGCTGCACTACGGACTGAGACGTGTCCGCGTTCACCGATTCCGGCGGGACAGACGGCATTCCAATGCTTAACTGGCGCACATTCTCACGCGAGTGTTGCGGCTCAAGCGTAAGGTGGACTGGTCCTTCCTTTGCGTCGGCTTCGTAGGCAACAGTCACGGCAATGTCTACGGCGCGCGACAGCTCCACAACCAGGTTGCTGATTGGCGCAGAAGTGACGTTCACCGGCACCTCTGCTGCGATCCACTGGTCTGAATCGGCCTGGTATTGTGCTGCACGCAGAGTGTAACTGCCCGGCGGTACGTCGATCACACGGAAACTCCCTCTGGAGATGTTCACGAAAGCTCGCGCCACGGGCAGCCGGTCGCCATTGCGGTACAACTGCATTCGTGTCCACACCTGAGGCACGAACCCGGAGAGCCGGCCATTAATGTCGAAAGCGGCTTCGGTGCGTTGCTGGAAGTCCGCATTGGCGCGTTCCCCGGGCGCGAGATGGAAAACCGAGGCCGAAGATGTGGAGTCACCATTGGGATAGTACACGGGGCGCAACCCGCGGTGGTCGTTGTTCGGGTTCAGCGTGCCTGTGTAATAGTGCGTTGCGGAAACCTCGCCAGCGAGCCGGACAATGTAATCTCCTGGAACCAGTTTCATAAACAAGTAGCTCCCGCGGTCATCGGTGACCGCAGTCTGCACGGGTGCGAAATCCGTCCCGGCAAGCAACACCTTAACCGCGATCACTTGCACGGAGACGCCTTCGAGCGGCTCGCTGTTTTCATCGAGAATCGTTCCGCTGATCGAAGAAACGGGCAGCAGGTTGATTCGCGCTGGCTCAGAATCCGGCGTGAGATCGACAGACACGTTGGTGCTGCTCGGCGTAACCGTGAACTGCTCCGTTGACTCGACCTCGGCGCGCTCACTGCCGAGCGCAAATATGTTTTGCCTAGAAGATAGCTCCAGCTCGGAGACGAATCCCGGTTTTGACACGGTCAGGAAATATTGACCTGCCGGCACGTTCTCGACGCGAAAGCCACCGGCGGCATCGGTGAATCGGTAGCCGGCTGCAGGGCCTCGGTATGAGACCAGAGCGTGTGCGATGCCGGTGTTGGTGGTTGAATTGAAGACAGTGCCCGCGAGAGCGCACCGACTCTGTGTCTGGGGGAATGCATTTTGCGCGGTGCCCAGCCACAACGCGCTGACCAGTGGGACCACGGCCAGCCCGAATCTGTGACGCAGGGGTATGACTGAATGTAGCCGACTCCGAGAAGCAGCGGCTAGCGGCTCAAGATGAGGCTGCATGCACTCCTCCGACCGTCTTTACGATACTGCACGGCGCCCTCTGGCACAATAAGTAGAGATGCCCTCGCTTGCCCATTCTGTAGAGAATGTTCCGCACTCGCGCATTCGTGAACTGGCGGAAGTAGCCATGTCGATGGACGGTGTGCTGCGCCTGTACTTTGGCGAGTCCAACCTGCCGACGCCGGACTACATCAAGGACGCGGCGGTTCAGGCGCTGGCGGACGGGTACACCTTTTACACGGAGAACTCAGGGCTTCCGTCATTGCGGCGCGCTGTCGCACGGCACTACCGGAAATGGCACGGCGTGGAACTCGACCCGGAGAGCGAGATTGTGATCACGGCGTCCGGCGTGCAGGCGCTGAATGTGAGCCTGCGGACGTTGGTGGATCCGGGCGATGAAGCGCTGGTGCTGACGCCGGCGTGGCCCAACGGCTCATCGATCATCGCCATGGCGAATGCGGTGGCAAGGCAGATTCCGCATCCGCTGTACGGGGACCGCTACCGGATTGATTTCGACGCTCTCGAAGCCGCGGCGGGACCGCGCACGCGGCTGGTGCTGTACACGTCGCCCTCGAATCCGCTGGGCTGGGTGGCGACGGAAGAGGAGCAGCAACGGCTGCTCGACTTTTGCCGCGCGCGCGGGTTGTGGCTGGTGGCCGATGAAGTTTACGACAGGCTCTACTACGCGGGCGAGAGTCTGGGCGAGCCAGTGCCCTCGATTCTGCGCAAAGCCACGCGGGAGGATGCGGTGGCGGTCGTGCATTCGTTCTCGAAGAGCTATTGCATGACGGGATGGCGCGTGGGTTGGCTCATCGCGCGGCGCGATCTTGGCAAGAAAGCGACGCAGCTGAACGAATTCATCATTTCGCACGCGCCCACCTTTGCGCAGAAAGCCGCCGAGACCGCGCTGGAATATGGAGAGGCGGAACTTGTGCGCATGCTTGGGCGGCTGAAAGAGAATCGCGATTTCTGCCTGGCCGCACTGCGCGCAATGCCTGGCGTGACGGTTCCCGCGCCGGATGGAGCGTTCTACCTGTTTCCAAGAATTGAAGGGCTGACCGACTCATTCGAATTTTGCCGGCGGCTGCTGATGGAAACGAAAGTCGGCCTCGCGCCGGGCGTGGCGTTTGGCGCGGGCGGCGAAGGTTCAGTACGGATCTGCTACGCGGCGGACCTGTCCATTCTGGAACCGGCTATGGAACGGCTGGGGCGATTTTTGCGGGACGGGCGGATTTAGGCGCCACCCGGACGCCATAGGCCGGGCTTTCTGTAGTACCATCGCCTCACGTAATGGGAGGGCGCAATTCGTGATCAAAGGTTTCAAAGATTTTCTGTTGAAGAACTCGGTGCTGGCGCTGGCCATCGGTTTCATCATGGGCGCGGCCACTGGCAAAGTGGTGTCATCGCTGGTGGCGGACATTATCATGCCTGTCATCAGCCTGGGGATTCCTGGCGGTGAGTGGCGGACAGCTAAGTTCGCGATAGGTCGCACGGCTCTCAGCTACGGTACCTTTTTTGGCAACGTCGTGGACTTCATCGTGATTGCCTTTGTGGTTTACTTAATCACGAAGGCGCTGATCAAAGAAGCGCCGCCAGCGCCATCTAAGAAATGTCCGCGATGTATGGAGTCTATCGCCGTGGAAGCTACAAAATGTAAGTTCTGCACGGCAGACATCGGATGAGGCCGATAACTTAGTAAGTGTTACGTTGCATCTGTTAGCGCATTGTTACTAACATCGCACGCTGGATAGTTTCGTATATCCGCGCTCGACGGCCAACTTACCTCAGATTTTACAAACTGTTTACGTTTAGTTCGGGACACAGATACTCCGGCGCGGATCAAATGGAAGCATGACACGAAACTCACTTTTTCCGATCCTGTTGACGGCCATCTCGCTCGAATGCGCGGCCTGGGGGCAGGTCCCGTTCTTGCGGAACAATTCGATTTTGACCTCGCTCCAGAGCGTTACCGGCTCTACGATACCATCCAATGGAGATTTGAATCCCTACGGTGTAGCCTTCGTCCCCGCCGGTTTCCCTTCCGACGGTAGCATCGCGGCGGGCGACGTACTCGTTGCGAATTTCAACTCCAGTGGCAATACTCAAGGGACCGGCACGACCATTGTCAGCATCTCGCCAACCGGCCAGCAGTCCCTCTTCGCAACTTCGACCCTGCCGGGAGTGGACACGGCTCTTGGAGTTTTGTCGAGCGGTTACGTGCTGGTGGGGAATCTTCCCGTGACATATCCGAACAATGTTCCGACGCCCGGGGCGGGATCGCTCCAGATCTTCGATCGAAACGGACATCTTGTCTCTACGCTCAATGACACGAACCTTCTCAGCAGCCCGTGGGGCCTAACCATTAACGATCAAGGAGCGGCCGCGCAAGTGTTCGTCAGCAACGCGAGCGGTAACGTGACGCGATTGAACCTTTCGATCAACAACAACGGAGTGACGGTGATTAACAAGACGCAGATTGGAGGCGGTTACACCAGTAAGCTCATTCCCGCGGTTGTGGTGGCGGGACCCACGGGGCTGGCGTACGATTCACTTCGCGACATCTTGTTCGTGGCATCCACCGCCGATAACGAGATTTTTGGAATCGAGAACGCCTCCACGCGGACCACCGGTTCAGGCACCGGCTTTGTAGTTTTTGCGGATCAAACGAACTTGCACGGCCCGCTGGGATTGACGCTCGGTGCGAACGGCAACCTGATCGCTGCCAATGGCGATGGGGTGAATGCAGGAGGTACGCAGAATGCCCTTGTGGAGTTCACGGAAGAAGGGGCTTTCGTCGCTACCTATCAACTTGACAGCGGGGCGCCTGGCGCAGCATTCGGAATTGCCAGCACGAATTCTCAACGGGCCGTTCGCCTTGCGGCAGTGGATGATGATCTGAATACACTAACCGTTTGGACCCTGCGCTCGCCATACTGAATGGGCATGGAGTGACGCGTCGAAGTAAGTGGAGCAAGCCGCCCACTTAGTAAGTAAGCGAGTGGCGGCTTATTCCTACTGCGGTGATGTAATCTGAACCTCGGCCGTTAAATTCTGCCAGTCGGGTAGTTCGTAGACGCGCAACTTAGTGTTGAGGGAGCCGGTTAAGTCTTTCGACTCGTAGGGTCCTAGCGACGCGACCTTGAAGGAAAAAGTTCCGACGGCTTCCTCGTCGGACTTAGCCGTCCTCGCCCACAGGTTCACGTTCGCGGCGAGGTCGGAGATTTCGGCGCCGGAGTGATTGACTACTACGAAGTGCACCTCCGCTGTTTTCTTCGAATTCTCTGTCAGCCGCATCCCGACGATTTCCACGTACTTTTGCAATGTGCTGTTGCCGGTCTTGGCATTGGCCGCGGCCGCCGCGGGTGCGGTTTGCGCCGGCGCGGGCGAACTCGCCGATGTGTCGCTCGATCCGCCGAAATGTTTGATCCCGAAGAATACAGCCGCGCCCACAGCCAGAAACAGGATCGCGAAGCCGATTGTCATCAGCCATGGTGGAAGGGAGATCCCGCCGGCAGGTTGCGGCAGTGAGAACCCTGGTGCGGGAGGATAGGATGCCGGTGCCGCTTGCGGCTGGGCATACTGTGCGGGGGGCGCATACTGTGGTGGCTGGGCATACTGCGGCGGCTGCACGTACTGTGGCGGTTGCGCATACTGTTGCTGCGGCGGGTACTGTGGTGGCGGCGCGTACGGTGGCGGTGGTGGCCCGGGTGCCACGGGGGCGCCCTGGCCGGGCTGCGGCGGCGCCTGGCCAGCCTGCTTAGCCGCGCAATCGGGGCATTCGTTATAGGCTGGCGGAACTTCTCGACCGCATTGCGGACAGATCCACGTGAACATGTCTCCCTCTAATCTACCGCTAAGACCGCCCGCCCCGCTGACGCTTGAGAATTGCACCGGGACGCGCTCCGGTGTGCTGGCCATGGTCCAAAACAACCTGGCCGTTCACAATGACGTACTCGATGCCCGTGGCGTACTGGTGCGGGTTGGTGAAGGTGGCGTTATCAACGACGTGTCCGGCGTCAAAGACGGTTACGTCGGCCATCATGCCGGGACGCAGCAGGCCGCGATCGAAGGCCCCGATTTTGGCGGCGTTGGCGGAGGTCATCTTACGGATGGCCTCCTCGATGGTCAGCACTTTCTCTTCTCGCACATAACGGCCCAACACGCGCGGGAACGTTCCGTAATAACGCGGGTGCGGATGCCCCGCTGCCAGCGGGCCTTCTGTCGCCACCGCGGTGCCGTCCGACCCGATGGACACGAACGGCTGCTTGAGTGCGAAGCGCATGTCTTCTTCGGAGTGATGAAAGTAGACGGTGGGAACCGAGCCGCCGTTACTCTCCAACAGCTCAAAAAGCACATCGAGCGGCGGTTTGCCGATCGCCTCAATCACCTGGTTCATGCGCATGCCTTCGAACTTCTTGTACTGCGGATTCGAAAGCGACACCAGCAGCATGCCCTCCCAACCGCCGGTTGCCGTGTAGTGGTCGTACCAGTTCGAGCCGGGGATGCCGTGGAGGATTTCGCTTTCGAGCCGCGAGCGCAGGGCAGGGTCCTTGAGCCGTTGGAGCATGGCCTCTGTGCCGCCTTCGTGTGCCCAAGGCGGGATGATGGTCGCGAGATCGTTCTGGCCGGCGCGATATGGGTAGACGTTAGCCTGCACCTGGTGGCCTTCGGCGCGTGCGCGGGCGATGGTCGCGATGAGCTCCGGCATCTGGCCCCACATGGTGTGCTCCGCGATCTTGAGGTGAATGATGTCCACCGGGACGTTCGCGCGGCTTCCGATCTCGATGGCTTCCGCCACCGACTCGAAAACGCCCCGGCCCTCGGTGCGCATGTGCGTGGAGTAGCTGCCTCCGTAAGGCGCGGCGGCCTGGCACATGGCGACGAGGGTATCAGTATCGATCCACGATCCCGGCGGGCCACTGAGCGAGCTGCTCACGCCCAGCGCACCCTGCTCCATCGCCTGGCGCACGAGCGCGCGCATCTGGTCGAGTTCGGCGGGTGTGGGCAGGCCTGCCTGCTCGCCGTGCACGTACGTCCAGATCTGGCCCGAGCCGACGTAACTCGCGATGTTGGTCGAAATGCCCTGCCGCAAGAGGCGCGCGAAATAGCCATTGAAGTCGGTCCAATCGGGCACTCCGCCACTCACCAGCACGCGGCGCGATGCCGGCGGCTGGTTGCCTCCCACCGGAGCAGCCGACTCGCCTTCGCCGAGAACCATCGTCGTGACGCCCTGGCGGATCATGCTTTGCGAGTTGCCGTCGGCCAGAATCGTGTAGTCGGAATGGTTGTGCATGTCGATGAAGCCGGGGGCAACGGTGAGGCCCGTGGCATCGATCGTGCGTTTGGCAGTGGCTCCCGAGAGCGGACCCAGGGCAACGATCCGGCCGCCGCGGATACCGACATCGCCCAAGAACGAGGGATTGCCGGTGCCATCGACCAGGCGGCCGCCGCGAATCAGGAGATCGAAATCCTGTGCGAAGGCAGATGAGGCGATCAAAAGAAACAGGAGGAGAGCACGCATCGGGAGAGGCCCAGTGTACTACAACGGTAGTGTGGCGCTTCAGTTTTTTCGGCGCGCGGCAGCCCCTCCGCGTTCGCTGGGCATTCTTCCCGCAGCGTTCAATCCGCCGACCCGCGCACATCTGGCGCTGGCGCGGGCGGCACTGGGAACGGTCGACGAGGTGCTTTTCGTGCTGCCGCGGCAGTTTCCGCACAAGCCGTACGAGGGCGCGACGTTCGACGAGCGTGTCGAGATGCTGCTGGCCGCAACGCGCAATGAACCGTGTTTCCCCCGTTTCTCCATCGCGGCGAGCGAACGCGGCCTGTTTGTGGACATCGCCGAGGAATGCCGCGAGGCGTATGGTGAGGCGGTCCGGCTGATGTTCATCTGTGGCCGGGATGCCGCCGAGCGGATTGTTAGTTGGGATTATGGCGAGCCGGATGCGTTCCAGAGGATGATCGCGCAGTTTGAGCTGCTGGTGGCGCCGCGAGACGGGCACTATGAGCCACCGGCCGAGATCCGGGATCGTGTCTGTATCCTGGAAGTTGATGATGACATTGGACTTGTCTCCGCCAGCGGAGTTCGCGAGCGCCTCCGGGCCGGCGCGCCCTGGGAGCACTTTGTACCTGCGGAAATCGTGCCGCTGGTCCGCGCAATTTACGGTTAACGCACGATTCATGTAATAATCGCGCCCGCACACTGTCATATGTGTGTATGGAGAGCTTGCAGGCTGTAATGAACCAGCCCCCACCGCCGATGGCCGGTCCACCCGCCGAGTTGGAACAGATTTTTCGCGCGCAGCACGCCGGCGTGATGCGCGCGGCTTACCGCGTCACGGGCAATGCTTCGGATGCCGAAGATGTGCTGCAAACCGTGTTTCTGCGTCTGGCGCGGAGGCAGCCCGATGCCGTGCCCATGGGCAATGTGGCGGGGTATCTGCATCGGGCCGCGGTGAACGCGGCGCTCGATCTGGTGCGCGACCGGCGCGAGAGTAAGCGCGTTCCGTTGGACACGCAGATGCCGCACTTAGCGACTCCAGATGCGCCGGCCGACAGCCGTCAAGAGGCGCGCGAACTGCGGGACTTCATTCGGCGGGCCATTGGCCGTCTGTCGCCGCGAACGGGCGAGATCTTCGCGCTGCACTACTTCGAAGGCTATTCGAACGGAGAGATTGCCAGCATGCTGGATCTTACGCCGGGTGGCGTGGGGGTCACCCTGCATCGCGCCAGAACGCAGTTGCAGGAGGAAATTACGAGCTTTCTGGGAGAACAGTCATGAGTACCGAACATAATTCCGAGCAGATTCTGGATCAGGCGATCGCCGAGATTCGCGCCGAGGAAATGGACCACGTCACGATCGAGCATGCTGCCGGCCGCGTCTGGGCCAACGTATCTCGAGAGGCGGTCGTGCTGCGCACGTGCGCCGACTTCCAGGCGCTCATTCCGCTCTACCGCGCCAAGCAGCTTCCGGACGCCCAGGTGTGGCTCCTGGAGGATCATGTGCACGGTTGCGCTGCGTGCCGGCGTGCGCTCGAAGAAGCAAGTTCGGGAAAGGTTACCGAACTTGCCCCACGTATCACCCCTCATAGGACATTCGCGCCACAATGGAGGTGGGCCATGGCGGCAGCGCTCACCATCGGTGTGGGAATCGGCGCCTGGCAGATGCGCGATAACCTGCTCCCCGCGCCAGGCGGGCCGCGCGGTATTGTCGAGAGCGTCCAGGGCTCTCTCTATCGAGTTTCCGATACGAGTAGTATGCCGATCGTCGCCGGCGCCGAACTCAGCGAGCGTGAAGAGATTCTCACGGCGCGCGGCTCGAACGCCATGGTGCGGCTGGCGGATGGATCGCTCGTCGAAATGCGGGAGCGCTCCGGGCTTTCGCTCTCGCGCAAGCGCAGCGGAACTACCATTCGTCTGGAACGCGGAAGTGTGATCGTGCAAGCGGCCAAGCAGCGCACCGGCCGGCTCTATGTCGCGACCAACGATTGCCTGGTTTCGGTGAAGGGAACGGTCTTCGCGGTGGATAGCGGTGTGAAGGGGTCGCGGGTCTCCGTGCTGCAAGGAGAAGTGCGCGTGGAGGAAGCGAGCGAAACGAAGGTGCTGCATCCGGGCGAGCAGGTTTCGACCGGCGCCGCCATGGCCCCGCTGCCGATCGACGAGGAGATCGCGTGGAGCCGCAACGCGAGCGAGCACCTGTCGCTCTTGGGCGAGTTCGCGGCGATACAGAAACAGTTGGAGCAAGTGCCCGGGCCGGGGCTGCGATACTCTTCGCGGCTGCTGGATCTCGCGCCCGATGCCACCATGCTGTATGTGGCGATACCAAACGTGGGCGGCATGCTGGGCGACGCACAGCACATTTTCCAGGAGCGCATGAATCAGAGCCAGGTGCTGCGTGACTGGTGGAGCTCGCAGAATCATCCGGAGGAGCTTACGCGAGTTCTGGATACGGTTCGTGAATTCAGCAAGTACCTGGGCAACGAAGTGGTGTTCACGGTGTCGAAGGATGGCGCCCGAGAGTACAAGGCGCCCGTGGTGATGGCGCAGGTGACGCAACCCGGTTTTCGCCCGTATGTGGAGCAGCAGGTGAGGCAACTGGCTGGAGGCGGGCGTCTCACGGTAGTGGAAGATCCGTCGGCCCTTCCAGCGGCTCCCACAGAAACCGGCGTCTTCGCGTTGCTCATGAACGGCGTGGTGGCCGTGTCGCCCGATCCTGCGAATCTGCGGGCCGTGGCGGCGCTCATCCAGCAGCCCGGGTCAGGGACATTTGCTAAAACAGCCTTCCATCAGCGGATCGCCGGTGCGTACCAGGCGGGCGCTGGCTGGTTGCTTTCGGTAGATATGGAACAAATTCTGCCGGCATCCGTAAGAGACAATGAACGGCCGGCGCCAAACACGGTTTTGAGCCGGCTGGGAGTCAGCGACATGCAGCACTTGCTGGTAGAGCGCAGAGAGGTCGGCGGCAAGACGGAGAATCGAGCCATCATGACGTTCTCCCAGCCAAGGCGCGGGATGGTCGCGTGGCTCGCGTCGCCGGCTCCCATGGGAGCGCTCAATTTTGTCTCGCCCGATGCCAGCTTCGTAGTGTCGTTCGTGGTCATGCAGCCCAAGGCGGCACTGCAAGAACTGTTCAGCGCGCTCCAGGCGGTCGACCCGAGCTTCACCACCGCAGAGGCGCAATTCGAATCGCTGGCTGGCGTCAGTGTGCTGGATGATCTGGCCGCGCCGCTGGGCGGCGATGTCGCGTTCGCCATCGATGGACCAGTACTGCCCACACCGAGCTGGAAATTCGCCATCGAGGTATATGACACCGCGCACTTGGAGCAAACGATTGAGACACTCATCGCCAAAGCCAATAGCGTGGGAGCGGGCGCGGGACTGAACCTGACTCAAGCGCAGGTGGGCGGCCGAACGTATTACACGCTGCAATCGCCGAAATCGCCAGTTGCCGTCAACTACACCTATGTGGATGGCTACCTGGTAGCCGCGGCCAGCCAGGCGCTATTGACGCAAGCCATCAGCCAGCAGGCGGCCGGCATCACGCTGGCTCGCTCAGAGCGCTTCAAGGCGCTTCTGGCGCCCGACGGTTACAACAACTTTTCCGCGATCCTCTATCAAAACCTCGGCCCGATCCTCGGTTCCGTCGCCAGCGGGTTGAGCGCGATTGCTCCCGATCAGCAGAAAGCCATCGCGGCTCTGAAAGCCCACACCGCGCCCTCGTTGGTTTACGCCTACGGCGAGCCGGAGCGGATCGAGCTGGCATCCACCGGCAGCTTCTTCGGATTCAATCTCGATACGCTCGCGGGTGCCGGCGGCCCCTTCCAGGTGCCGGGTGTGCTCGGGAATGTTCTGCGGCCGCACACAACACAATGAACACAGTCATCGAACTCGACGGCCTGGCGGTGGATATTGGCGGGAGGCGCATCCTCGACAATTTGAGGTGCACGCTTTCCGCTTCCACGATTGGGCTGTTGGGGCCGAATGGAGCGGGAAAATCGACGCTGATCAACGCGCTGCTGGGCTTCCACAAACCTGCCGCGGGAACGGCACGCATTTTCGGCCACGATGTGCGCACAGACATCCGCGAGATTCGCAAGCTGACCGGCTACATGCCGGAGAACGACGCCTTCATCGCCAGCATGAGCGCAGTTTCCTATGTGCATCTGATGGCCGAACTTTCCGGGCTGCCCTCCGGCGCGGCACTCGAGCGCGCTCACGAAGCGCTGTTCTATGTCGGGCTGGGCGAAGCGCGTTATCGCAAGCTGGGCACGTATTCGCTGGGAATGCGGCAGCTCGCGAAGCTCGCGCAGGCCATCGCGCACGGGCCGAAACTGCTGATCCTCGATGAGCCCACCAACGGCCTCGATCCGCCCGCGCGCCAGCGCATGATCCGGCTCATTCGCGAAATGCGTGAATCGGGCGCGATGCACCTGATTCTTTGCTCGCACCTGCTGCGCGACGTCGAGGAGACCTGCGAGGAAGTCATGATTCTGAAGCAGGGACGCATGGTTCACTACGCCAACCTGGAAGAGGAGCGCCGCGCCAACCGCAAGTTCATCGAGATGGAGACCGTCGGCGCAAACGGCACCTTCGCCCACGACATCGAGCAACTGGGATGCGCCTGCGCCATCACGGCCAGTAATCGCATCAAACTGATTCTTTCCGAAGGCGTCGCCATTCGCGACTTATATCAGATAGCGAAAGACCGCAACGTGCAGATCCGTCGCCTGAATTACCGGCGCGACAGCCTGGAAGACATTTTCCTCAAAGCCATGGAGAGCGACGCAGTGCCGCAGGGAGCGCCCAATGGCCGTCTATAAGCGCACCTACCACGGCTACTCCGGCCCGGTGACGCCGGAGTGGTCGCGCTTCGCCATCATCCCGCGCTACGCTTACCGCGACCTGTTCCAATCGAAGATGGTGACCACGTTCTTCGTGGCTTCTTTTCTGCCGCCGATCGTATTTCTCTTGTTGATCTACCTCGCGCACAGCCTTCCGCATTTGGCCCAACTGATAGGCAAGGGCGGCGGCGATTCTCCGATCACCATCAACAGCACTTTTTTTCTTGTGTTCCTCAATTTTCAAAGTGCCCTGGCGTTCATTTTCACCGCCTTCGTCGGCCCCGGCCTGGTTGCGCGCGATCTCGCCAACCGCGCGCTGCCGCTCTATCTGTGCCGGCCGTTCTCGCGCGCTGAGTACGTCGTGGGCAAGATGTCGGTGCTGCTGATCCTGCTCTCGCTAATCACCTGGATTCCCGGGCTCATCCTGTTCGGGGTCGAGGCCACTCTCGAGGGCGGCCAATGGCTGATGCAGAATCTCTGGATCGCCTGGGCTCTGTTCGCCGGTGCGTGGATCTGGATTCTCATCCTTTCCTTGATGGCCCTCGCGCTCTCGGCGTGGGTGAAGTGGCGGATTGCGGCCGGCGCTCTGTTGCTGGCAGTGTTTTTCGTCTCCGCCGGATTCAGCAGTGCCATTAACGCCGTGCTCGACGTACGCTGGGGCAAGCTATTCGACCCGATGTATCTATTGGCGACCATCTGGCGCGAGTTGTTCCGTGCGCATGAAGGCTCGGACATCTCCGCCGCTTCCGCCTGGATCATGCTGGCGCTCATCTGCGCCTCTTGCCTTTGGCTGCTCTATCGCAAACTGCGCGCCATCGAGGTGGTCCGATGAGCGAGCACGAAATCACCTTCGAGAATGTCTCCAAGTTTTATGGCGACGTGCTCGGCGTGAACCGGGTCAACCTCGCGATCCCGCCCGGTATCACCAGTCTCGTGGGACCCAATGGCTCGGGCAAAACAACGCTCATGAATCTGATGACCGGCCTGCTGCGTCCCACCGAAGGCCGTATCAGCGTCCTTGGCGTCGCGCCCGATCAGCCCGATCGCCTTTTCCAGTTCACCGGCTACTGCACGCAGTTCGATTCCTTCCCGCGCGGCATGACCGGCTATCAGTTCATCTACTCCTACCTGCGCGTGCATGGCAAGCCGCATGCGGAGGTGGAAAGCTTGACCTGGAGCGCCATCGAGCGCGTAAAACTCACCGATGCCGCGCACCGCAAGATCGCCGGCTACAGCAAAGGCATGCGGCAGCGCATCAAGCTGGCCCAGGCCATTGCGCACGCCCCGAAAGTGCTGGTGCTCGATGAGCCGCTCAACGGCCTCGATCCCTTGGTCCGCGCGGAAACCATCGCGCTGTTCCGTTCGCTCGCCGAAGAAGGCCTCCACGTCATCATCTCGAGCCACATTCTGCACGAAGTCGACGCCATTTCCGATCAAGTCGTTCTGCTCAGCAGCGGCTATGTCGTGGCCGAAGGGCAGATTCACGGTGTGCGCACGGAGGTCGAGGAGCACCCCATGCAGATCCTGATCCGCTGCACTCGGCCGAACGCGCTCGCTTCGCGGATCTTCGAGCTCGATACGGTGGTCGAGGCGCGCCTGCACAATGACGGCAAGGGACTGCTCGTGCGCACGCGCGATCCCGATCGTTTCTATCTGATGCTGAACCGCCTGGTGGTGGACGGCGTGGATCTCGAGTCTGTCGCACCCGCCGATGATGACGTGCTTTCGGTCTATGAGTACCTCATCGGGCCGGACGGAGGATCGATATGAATCGCGCTTCCTGGAATTTGTGGCGCGCCCAGGTGGCGGCCATCCTGCGCCTGGAGATCAAGAAGAATCTTCTCGCGCGCCGCGGCATCTGGATCTACCTGCTGGCACTGGCCCCTGCGGTGCTGATGTGGGTCCACGCCGCCATGAATCTGCGAGATCACCGCGTCTGCGACCTCGGCCGCGACAACCTCATCTTCGCCACCATGTTCCAGTTTTTCTATTTGCGCCTGGCAGTTTTTTTCGGCTGCGTGGGCGTGTTTCTGAATCTATTCCGCGGCGAGATGCTGGAAAAAAGTCTGCACTATTACTTGCTCACCCCGGTGCGCCGCGAAGTGTTGCTGGCCGGTAAGTACCTGGCCGGCGTAATCACAACTTCCGTGATCTTCTCGACCGGCACCGCGCTGACATTGGCGGCGATCCTTATCCATGTTCCGCGCGCCGCGGCCTCACAATATCTGTTTAGCGGCGGCGGCGTGGGACACATCGTGGCCTACCTCGGCACGACCATGCTGGCCTGCATCGGCTACGGCGGCGTATTTCTCCTGATGGGCTTTCTCTTCCGCAACCCCATCGTTCCAGCGGCGCTGGTGCTCATTTGGGAGTCCGCGAATCCGTTTCTGCCGGCGCTGCTGAAGAAGCTCAGCGTGATTTTCTATCTGCAATCTCTCAGTCCCATCTCGGTACCGGCCCAAGGCGATTTTGCGTTCCTCGCGATCCTTGGTGAGCCTGCGCCCGCGTACCTGGCTGTAACCGGCCTGCTCCTCGTCGCGTGTGTGTGTCTTTGGCTTGCGTCTCGAAAAGTGCGCCAGCTCGAAATCAACTACGGCACCGAATAGGCCGCATGTGGCGCACGCTTCAGCGTGCAGCGGCGAACTTCAGTTCGCCGTGACTCTGCATTCCCGCGTCAGTACTCACAGACTTCGCTGTGTACCGCATAGGTTTTAACGGCCTTCTTCGGCCCGGTGTCATTGTGGCATTCCAGGCAGATCGGACCTCTCAGCGCGAATCGATGCTTGCGAGTGGATTGCTCATGTACGCGATGGCAATCCAGACATGTCATCGTGCCGCCATTCATCACCACTTCGCGCACATTCCGCAACACGTGCCGGTCGCCGGCGTTAAGCGAGCTGTCGTCCGCCTTCGCGAAGTCGGCGATGTAGTCCTGGAGCAGGTTGTCGCCCGCCACGAAATTGTTGGGGTAGGGAAGTCCCGTGGACTTCGCATGTCCATCGCGCAAGTGGCACTGCGCGCAAATTGACGTCACCGAAAGCGCATCGTTCTGATGTTTCTTCGACAGCCAGATCACGCTCGTGTCTTTGGTATGTTCGAGCGAAACGGAGCCGTGGCAGACATAGCAATCCAGGCCGAACCCCGTGAATTGGCGATCCTCATCCACGCCAGTCGTGTGACAACCGGCGCAGCGGTCGGCGAAGCGGTCCTTGTCCCAAGCCGGCTTTTCCAGGTTGACCCAGCTTTGCGCTTTTCCATCCGAACCGAGCACGGCTTGCGTGTTGAGCAATGCAAACTTTCCGTAGCCTTCCTTGTGCAAGAAACGGATGCGGTGACGGCTCCCCAGGAAGTAGTCGACCTGCGGCGCGACCCCTGCCAGCGCGGGTTGCGCATCGAGCAGGGCCTTCAGTTCCGGAGCGTCCTCGTTGTGCCTCACCGTGATGCCGTGAATGTTCTTCGACCATCCCGGCCCGACATTGAAGCGATGGCAGAACAGGCACTCGTCGCCGTGAACGAACTCCGGGACGGGCTGGCCCACGTGATTCGCGCCCCATGCCGCCGGGTCGGCTGGCTTTTGCGCAATCCCCCGAAGGCAACAGGCAAAGGGCAAAAGGCAAAAGGCAAAACTGCGGGGAGACACGAGTTACTCTTTGCGCGCCTGGCCTTCCACCAGTTCGATGCGCACGCGGTCCGGTCCTTCGATGAACGCGTACTTCACCTTGCCGTGAAAAGCGGTCTGCATTTCCTGCGTCACCTTCACGCCGTCCTTGCGCAGGCGCTCTAGGGCGCCCGTGAGATTTTCAAAACTGAATCCGATGTGATCGACGACGCGCCCCTCAGTCGAATCAACGCCCACGCGATCTTTCCATTGATCCGGATACGCTTTGCGCGCAAACTCCATCGGAAAAATGATGATGTTGATGTTGTCCGACATGAGCGACATGCTCGGGCCCACCTGATAGCCCTTGTAAAACGCTGGCTCGCGCGAAGGCGGCTCCTTGCCCTGGCGGGTTGCTCCGAAGTACTTCATGTACCATTCGCTGGCGGCGATGGGATTGGCACTCAGCAGGTGTACGTGGCCCAGGCGATGATGGCTGGCCGTATTCAATTCAATGAGCGCGTGGTCCGGCCCGTCAACGTAGGCGTAATAGAACCCGGGGAAGTTGGCCAGATCGCTGATATCGGTAATCGGCGTGTCGAACTTCGTGCCGGATTCCACCTGCTTCTGATACTCGGCCTTCATGTCCTCCGCGCCCCAGCCGAAATGCCAGATGCCGGAAGTAATCGCCGAAAGTGGCGCCTTCGCAACTTTGTCGAACAGAATCCACGCCTTCTGCGCCCATACGCCATCCCACTCGCCCGCGAACTTGGCTTTCTCGCAGTCGAACTTGCTCGTGTAGAAAGCAATCGCGGCTGCGGGATCGGTGGCGTTCAAATGAATGTGATGGAAGTGCGCCGGCGGCATTTGTGCCTCCGCGACGAGCGCACATGCCACCAGCAACCTAATCGTCCGCACGCACCCAGCCATAAGCCGCGTTGCTGCGCTGGCCGCCGCCATCGAGATACGAAACTTTGAGTCGCGACAAAGCATCCGATGGCAGCGCGTTTCGTTTCGCATTCACGTCGATTCCGTAAATGCGGGCTGCATTCAGGCCGAAAATCTCCGCCTTGTCCTCCTTGGTGATCTTGCTGTAGCCGAACTTCTCGCAAATCTCGTCCGAGATCTGAAAACGCTTGAACGCGTCGATTACCCATTGCGGCGAGCCCCACCACAAGCAGTCTGTCCCCCAGATGACATGGTCCACACCGTAGTGCTTGATGTTTTTGCCCATACCGTGCATGCACATGATCGGATTCGCGATGGCTAATGGCCCGAAGAAACTGCCGATCTCGGGATACACGTTGTCCATCTGCGGATTGCGCTTCTTGATGTTGATCAATACGTCATGCCACGCGAAATCGCCCGTGGTCGGGTCGAAATATTTCGGATCTTTGAACTCCGGTTCGATGGGGCCGTGCTGTAAGGCGGAATGATAAATGATGAACTTCAGGTCGGGGTTTCGCAGTGCCGCTTTTTCCACGTCCTTCGGATTAGCCAGGTGGCCCAGTGTGCGCGACTGGTATGAGTAACCCTTGTGGACGCTGAAAATCTTCATACCGCGTTTGCGGGATTCTTCATAAAACCAGGCCGCATTGTCATCGTCCAACTGGAAGCCGTCGCCGGAGCGGCCCGGGTCGGTGTGGCAATACCATTTCCATGAGCTGATGCCATAGAGGTTCAGCTCGCGTTCCATCTGCTCGATCGTCGCGGCTTTATCGGGAGAATTCGTCTTGCGGTTCCAATAATGGTTTGGCGCGAGGTTGCCTTGGCACAGCGCGCGTGTCGAACTGGCCAGGGTGTTAATTTCCTTCTTCGCGTCGGACATGAGCCAGCTCGGCAGAATGTCGTCTTTGTTTCTGCGTGCGGCGCCTTCGAGCGTCCGGCCCTGCGCGTCCTTCTGCTTTTCTTTGCCGGGCACGCCCGAAATCACGATCATGTCGGTTTCGCTGTCGAAGAACATCTCTTTCAGGAAGTTTCTGAAGCTGTAAGCCTCGGCGTCTTCCTTCAGATTGAAGCCCATGTTCTTGATGAACTCCAGATTGCGGAAGCCCATCACTACGCCATGCGTGAAATGCGATTGTACGTCGAGAATGAAGTACTCGCTCTTGGGCCACTTCTCGTGGTATGCGCCCGGCTCCATCGTTTCCTGGTCATCCACGTCCCAGGCCTTCCCGTAGACCTTGTTCGACGCAACGAAGCACGTAGCCAGGCCCATCGTGCTGGCCATGAAGGCGCGGCGATCCATCCCGAGCTTCTTGGATTTTTCCTCGGCCATCGCGCCAATCAGGTATTCGACCTGCTTCTGCTGCTCGGTTTGCCGCCGTGGAAGAAACTCTTCGTTGGACACCAACTGCGTCGGCATGGGAGAATCCACTCCCTTTTTCCGGTCGCGAAAGACTTTTCGGACCCACATGGTCGCCTCCTGAACGCGAAATTGCGCGGGAAATTATGATACCACTCGGCGCGGGTGCTACCAGTGCAGGACTTTCAGGCCCGGGATCTTCGGGAAGCTGCGCAGGTCACGGGTTGCGACGCTGGCCGTCAGGGCCAAGGCAGTAGCGGCGATCAGCAGATCGTGCGCGCCAACGCTGATCCCTCGCGACGCCATTTCCGCCCAAACGCGCGCATGCGTCCGTGCGATTTCCAAATCAAAAGGGACAACAGTAAACGTGTTGAGCAGTTCTTCCACCAGCCGCTGACGGCGTTTCCGGATTTCCGGCTTGCTGGCGCGGTGAACACCGTGAAGAAGCTCTGAAGCCGTCACCGATGAAAGAAGGATTTCGTCTTCGTAGGTAGAAAGTAAATGCTCCAGGTCCAGCGAGCCGCGTTCTGCGGCGATGAGCACGCTCGCATCGATTAGCGTCGCCACGGCGATTTCGGAAGTTTAGGCTGGCGGCGCGTGGCCTGTTCAACCGTGTCCCAGTATTCTGGATCCGGCGGGGCGGAATCTAAGATGCGTACCAGATCCGCCAGCGTGCGCTTCACGGGTTTGGCGGGTACGATCCGGCACACCGCCTCGCCGCTGCGCTCAACTACAAATTCCTCTCCTCGATAAAGTACACGGTTCAGAAGGTCGGAAAAGTTGCGCGCTGCTTCCGTTGCCGAGATACGTGATTCCATAGAATCAGATTATCAGATTTTCGTACTGTCTAGCCCCAGCAGTTTCGCCGGATTCACCTTGGCCATCTGCTCGATTTCCTGCACGCTGAAACCTTGCCCCCGCAGGGCTGCGAAAAACGCTTCCAACCCGTCCGGATGCAACGGGTTACCGGCTTGGCCGAGATCGCTCGACAAGATGCAGTGCTCCGGTCCGATGGCGCGAATCGCCTGTGCATATTCCTGGATGTCGAATGCCTTCGCCGGTCCGATCAACGCGTTGTAGACAAATTCAATATAGGCGCCCATCGCGGCCGCTTCCCGCATCTGCGGAACATTCATGCCGACTGGCGGCAGCATGGCGTGCGTCACCACGATGCTCTCAACCCCCGCGCGCCGCGCCTCCCGAACCAGCAATAGGTCCTCTTCCGGCGACGAGTGGCCCGTGGCCAGCGTGAGCTTGTTCTTCGCGATGAGAGCGATCACCTCGCGAACCTCGGGCAGCAGCGCACCGTCCCTGGCCACGGCAACGTACGGCCGCGATTCCTTGGAATAGCGCACCTGGTTCTCCGCGTCGAACGTGGGCATCCACACCACGCGTCCCCATCCGCCCTTCACACGCACCATCCGCTCGACCGCCGCTGGGTTCACCCCGCCGACTGGCCGATTGAGCGCGATGCCGCCGAAAATCTCGATCCCCGGAACCACCTTCCGTACCAGATAGGCGACCGATTCGGTTGGCTCGTAGTGATTTTTCAGCACGAGCCCACGCATCCCTCTGTCGCGCGCCAACTTAGCGAGATCGATCGCGTCAATCGACCGCGGCCGGTCATCCGGGTCACAATGCGCGTGAATATCGATGACGCCCTGTAAGGTCTGAGCAGAAAGCAGGTTACAAAAGGCCGCGAACGCTACGAACCGTTTCAGCATTTGCCTATGGTAATAAAATGAAGGATTGCTTCCGTACAGGCCTCTGGTCTCCGACCCACATCTGCTGACGATCCTGGCCAACTTCTGGCCGCGTAAGCTCGACATGGAGCCGTACCCGGTCGAGTCGCGGCTCTTCCAAACCGAACCGGAAGTGCAGGTGCTGGTCGAGACGCAGCGGCCACAAGGCGTACCGCGCGGGGAACTGATGCTGGTCCACGGGCTTGAGGGTTCGAGCGACGCCGGCTACATGCGCACCATGGCGAAGGCCGGTCTAGACGCCGGTTACGCCGTGAACCGGTTCAATATCCGGACCTGCGGCGGTACGGAGCGGCTGGCGAACACGCTCTATCATGCTGGATTGACTGGGGATCTGCGATCCGTGCTCCGCCAGATGCGCGATGAAGGCCGCGCGCCCGTTCACTTGGTGGGTTATTCGCTAGGCGGAAACATGGTGCTGAAACTGGCCGGCGAGTTGGGTGAAGACGCGCCGGCTTTTGTGGCCAGCATATGCGCGGTTTCCACTCCGATCGATCTTTCGGCTTGCGCGCGCGTCCTGGCTCAGCGGCAAAATCGCATCTATGAGCGGCGGTTTTTGAAGCGTATGCGGGAGCGGGTGGCCGCGAACGGGCGTTTCTCGGCTGAACAAACCAGGCCCGCGCGCACCATCTGGCAGTTCGACGATATGTTTACCGGCCCGGCGTTTGGATTCCGCGGCGCCGAGCATTATTACCAAACCCAGTCATCGCGGCAGTTTCTGGAGCGGATTCGGGTGCCGGTGCTGCTGATCCAAGCCAAGGACGATATCTTTATCCCCTTTGAAATCTTCGAGCATCCGGCGGTGCGGGCCAACCCGCGCGTGCACCTGCATGCCACCGAGCACGGCGGGCATCTGGGCTTCTTGTCAAGAAAACGTCCGCGCTTTTGGGTCGATCAGACCGTGCTCGAGTGGATCAAAAATAAGGATGGGAGCTGAAATAGAGCTTCAGATAGACCACCGGCAGCGCGAATAGCGTACTGTCCACACGGTCGAGAAGGCCGCCGTGGCCGGGCAGGAGCGTGCTGCTGTCTTTCACCCCGGCGCCGCGCTTCAACGCCGATTCCGCCAGGTCCCCGGCTTGTCCGGCGATATTGGCAACTGCCGAAAGAAGCGCTGCCTCGAGCGCCGGCACCGAGAGCGTGCGGTTCAGATACAAAACTCCAAACAGTACCGAGCCCACCAGCGAGCCGATGGAACCCTCCCAAGTTTTGTTAGGACTGATTCGCGTGATGAGCCGGTGGCGTCCGATGCTTTTGCCGGTGTAGTAAGCGAAGCCATCCCCCACCCAGTTCAGGATCAGCGCATAGGCGAGCCAGTGCGCGCTTTCGGCGCGTAGCAGGATGGCGAATTTCCACGCTCCGAAGATATAGACGATGCCGAACAGCAGGAAGGCCGCCTGAGGGAGCGCCTGGCGAAGATCGTCCAGGCGCAGAACCAGGGACAGCGCCACGATCGCCACCAGCGTAAGGATCAGATAGCCGTCCTCCGGCTTCATGGCCAGCACGAGCAGACCGGCTGCGAAACCCACCGGGCCGGGCTTGGCGACGCCGTAACCGGCCGCGAGTCCGGAATATTCGGAGTAACAGATGAGCGCCACAATCGCCGTCACGCCGAAGAGCACCCAAGGGGGCCCCAGATAGACGACGGAAAGGATGAAGGGGATGAGGAAGGCTGCGGTGATCAGACGCTTCATTGCGAAGTGACGACCGCTTCAACCAATTCTTTCTCTCGATGCGCACGAGCGCCGTTGTACTTCCCGTTGCTCAGGCCGCCGTAGCGGCGTTCGCGTTTCTGATAGTCGAGTATGGCTTTCAGCAACTCGGTGCGGCTGAAGTCCGGCCAGAGGGTGTCGGTCACGTACAACTCGGAATACGCGATCTGCCACAGCAGAAAGTTACTGATGCGCATCTCACCGGAGGTGCGGATGAGGAGATCGGGGTCAGGGCAATTCGCGGTATAGAGGCCGGCGGCAAACGTCTCTTCATCGACGTACAGGGAGTCCAGCCGGCCCTCGCGCCGGGCGTTTTCGATGATGCCGTTCACGGCATCGAGGATCTCGGCACGGCCACCGTAGTTGATGGCGAGGTTGACCAGCAGGCCGCGGTTGTGCGACGTCGCTTCCACCACGGAATCCAGTTCTGCCCGCACCTGCACCGGCAGGGCTTCCAGCCGGCCGATGGCCTGCAACCGGATGTTGTTCTTTTGTAACTCCGGCAGCTCCTTCTTGAGATAAAAGCGCAGCAGGCGCCAGAGCGTCTCGACCTCGGCGCGCGGACGCTTCCAATTTTCCACAGAGAACGCGTACAGCGTGAGGACCTTGACGCCCATGCGCGCGCACGTTTCCACGGTACTGCGCACTGGCCCGACTCCGGCGCTGTGCCCGGCAACGCGCGGCAGACTGCGGCGGCTTGCCCACCGGCCGTTCCCGTCCATTATGATGGCGATGTGCACCGGCAACCGTTGAGGGTCGATGGCCTGAGCCAGGTCCAGGTCCGCGTCACCGGGCTGGAGAGCTTCCAGCAGATCCTTCATGCAGTAAACACCTATGGTACACCGCGATCGCGCAGAGCTGCCACTGACGAAAGTACCGTGCCGGTACCAGCAGCCAGCTTAAAGTATTCTGGCATACTAAGGACTTTGTTTCATCAAAACGCATGACTTCCTCGCCGGCGGTTCTCGTCCGTGCCGCATTTTACCTGGCATTCGGCTCGGCCGTTTCGATTCTGTTCTCCATTGCGGCCTCGCAAACTCTGCTGGCGCTGGCATTAGCGGCATTGCTGCTTTCAGGCGCCAAGCTCCGGTTGCCGCCTGTGTGGCTGCCGCTGGTGTTGTTTATGGCGGGGACGCTCATCGCGCTGGCGCTGGCGGATCATCCCGCGGTGGGCCTGCCACAGGTCCGCAAGTTTTACGTCCTGCTGATGCTGCCGCTGGTCTACTCGACCATTCGCGACCGCGTTTCGGTCCGCTGGCTGTTTCTTAGTTGGGGAGTCGCGGGCGCCGCCACGGCTCTCTGGGGAGTGGTGCAGTTCGTGCAAAAACTGCACCAGGCGCACGTGCTGGGCGTGAAGTTTTATGAATACTATACGTCCGAACGAATCACCGGCGCGATGAGCCACTGGATGACATTCGGCGGCGAAGAGATGTTCGCTTTGCTGATGTTGGGGTCATTTCTGCTGTTCGGTCCGGAGCGCAGGCTGCGGCGATTGTGGCCGTGGCTGATGTGCGCGGGGCTTCTGTTGATCGCGTTGGTGCTCGGCGAAACGCGAAGCATCTGGCTGGCCACTCTGGCCGCGGGCCTGTATTTGATATGGGCGTGGAAACGATGGATGGTCGCGCTCATCCCGATTGTGTTGGCGCTGGCCGTTTTTTTCGGTCCGCCTTCGGTGAAGGAACGGGCCATCTCGTTTGTTCGGCCACACGGGGACGTCGATTCCAACACGTTTCGCCTGGTGACCTGGCGCACGGGCCTGCGCATGATTGAGAAGCACCCGTGGTTCGGTATCGGTCCCGATGGGCCGCTGGTGGAGTTTAATGACTACGTGCCCGCGGACATCCCGCGGCCGCTGCCGACCGGTTACTACGGGCACCTGCACAACATTTACTTGCAATGGGCGGCGGACCGCGGCATCCCGACGATGCTCATGATGGTGTGGCTGCTGGTTCAAGTGTTGGTTGATTTTTGGCGCGCGCTGCGCAAGCTGGCGCCGGGGCCGAGCGACGCGCGTTTCGTTTTGCGGGGCGCAACGGCGATGGTGATCGCCACGATGGTATCGGGGTTTTTCGAATACAACTTGGGTGACAGCGAGGTGCTCACGATGTTCCTCGTTGGGATTGCGTGCGGTTATACAGCGATCGGGTTCGCCGGCGCGAAGGAGGCGGCGGTTGGCTAACACACTGCGGGGCAGGGAAATCGTGCTTGCCGGAGGGTCCGGTGGACTCGGCTCGGCGGTGTGTGAGTTGCTGGCCGCGGAGGGCGCACGGGTAGTGGTGAGCTATCGCGCAAATCGGGAACGCGCGGAACGATTGGGCACGCAGGCACAGATCGTACAAGCCGATCTGGCGAGCGAAGCCGATCGGCGGCGGCTGATGGATGCCGCGCCGCAAATCTACGGGCTGGTGGTTTTCTCGGGCGACCCGGCGCGCGTGACGGCGGGCGCGGACCCGCACGACGCCATGGTGCGATCGCACGAGGTGAACTATCTCGGCCCGATTCTGCTGGCGCGCGAAGCGGCGGAGCGAATGAAGGCAGCGGGCACCGCGGGCGCGATCGTGCTGATGGCCACGATGCAGGCAACCGCGCTGTTTCCGGGCTCGACCGCCTACGCCGCGCAAAAAGCCGCGCTGGTGCACGCCGCGCGCATCCTGGCGAAGGAGTGCCGCGGCCCGGCGAACATTCGCGTGAACGTGGTGAGCCCCGGTGTGACCGCGGCTGGTATGGCGGAAGCCAGCATCGCGAGCGGCAAGTACGAACGTTACTTGAAGGAGGGCGTGATTGGACGTTATGGAAGAGCAGAGGATGTGGCGCGGGCGGTGAGGTTTTTTCTGGAGCCGGATAGTTATGTGACGGGGCAGGTGCTGGGAGTGGATGGGGGGATGGGGTTGTGAGGTATCGGCTTGGTTCAAACGGACGGCCACTTAACGGAGGCACGGATGCTGCGGCCTACCTGCACGCCGACCCACACATTTCTCACGCTCAGTTCGTGGATTGGGGCGACAATAGTGTCTGTAACCTTTTCGTCCCCTTTTGCTACGTCATCTCCGATGGGCGTATTCTAGCAACGAACGCAGACACCATTTAAAACCATGCATAGAGAAAAAATTCCCATTAACCCGCAACTGGTTGAGTGGGCGCGCAAGCGGGCCGGCTTCACCGTTCAAGAGGCGGCGGAGCGGTTTAGTCAGATCGCAGCATGGGAAAAAGGAGAAGACCTTCCGACCTACGCTCAGCTCGAACGCCTGGCGGCCGAATTCAAGGTGCCGATTGCGGTGTTCTTTTTCCCCGAGCCACCACAGTCGCCGCCGATCAGAGAGTCTTTCCGTACTCTCCCTGATACAGAGTTCAACCGGCTGCCGCGTAAGGTTGGGTTCCTACTTCGGAAGGGAAAGGCCCTCCAGATAAACCTCGCGGAGCTTAGCCAAGGACGTAACCCCGCCGGTCGGCTAATTACCCGCGACCTCGTTTTTGGTGAAGATGTCTCATTCGAGACCATGGCGACGCGTGTGCGTGGCTACCTTGGCGTCACGCTAGCCGACCAGCATGCGTGGGCAGACGACGACACGGCACTAAAGGCTTGGCGGAAGTCACTCCTGGACGCCGGGATTTTCGTATTCAAAGACGCATTTCGCGTAGAAGATTATTTCGGTTTTAGCCTCTACGATGATGTATTCCCGATCATCTACGTAAACAACAGCTCCACGAAGACGCGCCAAATGTTCACGCTCTTTCACGAGTTGGCGCATCTTCTGTTTCGCACGAGCGGCGTCGATACCTCCGAAGACAGCTACATCCCTGCCCTGCCCGCTCGCGAGAGACGCATAGAAATTCTCGCCAATCGGTTTGCCACTGAGTTCTTAGTTCCCGACAGGGCATTCACTGAGGCTGTTGCTGGGCATGATCGTTCCGAAAAAACCGCCGAGCTTATAGCAGCGCGTTTCCATGTCAGCCGTGAAGTGATCTATCGCAAATTCCTCGACCGACGTTGGATTGACAGAGCCGCGTACGAGAGGGCAGCCCAACAGTGGGCCGGACAACGGCAGGCGGGTGGCGAAAGCGGTAATTTCTATTGGACCACGATATCCTACCTCGGGCGAGAGTATATCGCCTTAGCGTTTAATCAGTACTATCAGAATAGGATCGATGCTGAGCGACTAGGCGAGTATCTAGATACAAAGCCCAAAAACATCAGTGTGCTGGAAGAGTATTTTTCGCGGAGTAGCGCGTGAGCTACGTCTTCGATACCTCGCCGCTCTCCGCGCTCTTCAAGAATTATTACCGAAACCGGTTTCCAAGCCTCTGGGCGCGTTTTGACGATTTGGTACAGAGCGGTCACATGGTGTCGACACGCGAAGTCCTGCGCGAGATAGAGGACGGAGCAATAGAAAGCCTCCGCGATTGGGCGGCACAGAACCTGCCGCTATTTACTGTGCCGACGGCCGCAGAGGGTGCGTTCGTCACGCGGATTTATTTAGTCGCCCATTTTCAGCAGAACATTGAGCAGCAGAAAATCCTCAAAGGCGGTAGGACTGCTGATGCTTTTGTAATTGCCAAAGCGGCCGTTGAGCATGGCACCGTTGTAACAATGGAAGTGCTCAAGCCGAATGCGGCCAAGATCCCCAACATCTGCGCTCATTTTGGTGTCCGTTGCCTCTCGTTAGAGGAATTCATGGAAGAAGAAGGGTGGCAGTTTTAAAGGCGGGTAACTCGAACCGTCCGGGTTACCGCCTGCTTAGCTGCTTCGCCGTCTCCGCCGGCCATTGAATCGTTGGCCGCCGTTTCTGCATGGCGCAGTCTCTCAAGAACAGGTTGATGAGGTTCTGATAAGGCATCCCGAGTTCCGCCGCCATCTTCTTGAAGTAGTCGACCGCCGCGGTGTCGAGGCGAATGGTGACCTGACGCTTGAGCTGCTTGGCGTAGGGATTCTTGCGGGATCGGGAAAAGTCGTATTCTTTTCTCATTTGCGCCGATCCCAAGCAAACTCTATATTGCCCACAGCATTATTTTAACATTATGGCCGGCAAGCTGAGCGGTCGGCGGTAAACTGAGCAGTGCGGGAGAAACGAACATGGCAAACACTTTTGGCACCGATATTCTGATTCAAGCGCCAGATCCAATGAGCGCGGCTTCCTTCTACGTCGAACAGCTCGGGTTCGGGATCAGTGACAAAACGCCGAACATGATCAGCCTCCACGGCGCGCACATCAACTTATTCATCGAGCGAGGCCCGGCGCTCGGACCGGTGCTAGAAGTTACGGTCGATAGTGTCGAAGAGGCCAAGCGCCGCCTCGTCAAGAACGGTTGCGAGATCCTCAAAGACGAGCCGGAGTTTCCAAGATGCTACGTCAAAGATCCTTTCGGCCTGATTTACAATCTGACGCGCTGAAGAGCGTGCGCTTCCGCCGCGCTGGCCTTTCAACATCCGGCTACAAGCCCTCCGGCTTGACTCCCACGTACTCCCACCTTTGCAGCGCGATGGGCACGTTGCCGTTTTTCCAGACGAAGTCGTGAAAGTCTTTCAGGCGGAACTTGTCGCCCTGGGCGCGGCGGGCATCGGCTAGCATTTGCACGATCTGCAATTTGCCAATTTGATAGCTGATGGCCTGGCCGGGCGTGGACGCGAACTCCGCCGCCTCGGCATGCGCGGTGGCTTTGTCCATCGGCACGGTCTTTTCCAGATAGTCGGCCGCTTGATCGATAGTGAACTGGGCCAGCGCGAGTTTCACGTCAACGATCACGCGCAGCGCGCGCAGGCGCATGAAGCTATAGATGATTTCGCGGGAGCGTGGACTGTCGTCGAACAGTCCCGCTTGCAGCGCCATTTCTTCGGCGTAGTAGCCGATACCTTCGTTCGCGCCGGAATCGTAATAATGACGGCGGATGGGATTCTCCTGCGCCCAGGAAAGCGCCAGTTGATAGTAGTGCATGCCTTCGTGCACGATCATCACGCGCGGGTCATGCGCCGTGGCGAGTTGGAAAAAGCCGAGCGAGGGAGAAGGCGGATCAATGTAGCTGGTGGCGTTCTGCTTCAGGCGATCGGGGCCGGTGAGGTCGTCGGGCTGGCCGAGAGGCAGCGCCGCGAGATACGGCGGCAGCGGCAGGTTCCAATAATGTTGGAGCCAGGCGGGGAAGGTGAGGAAACCTTTTTCATCGAGATATTTTCGGACCGCGGCTTCGTCGCGCTCCTGGCGCGCGATCTGTTCGGCCTGGCTCGCGGGCTGCTTCAGCTCAGGAAGGCCCGCGTTGCGCTGGCGTTCGTACGTCTCCAGCGTCGCGGCGCGCTCCCATTCCTGTTCGCCCAAGGCGAGCACTTGCTCGGGAGTGTACGGCATGAGCGCGACTTTCTTGAGGAAGAACGCATAGTTCTTGCGGCCGACGGAGGTTCCTTTGGACATGGTGGACAAACGGTCCGAGAGCCATACTCGGTAGGATTCGAGCGCATCGGCGGCCTTCGTGGCTGCCGGATCGATCTGTGCCGCGACGGTTGGATCGAGCAGCGGCTTGAGCGCGGCGACGGCGCTGACGATGCGCGGGCGGCTATCCTTCAAGCCCGCGATGGCCAGCTCCGCGAACGGGCGCACGGCATCGTCGAGATTCAGTTTCGCATCGTCGATGATCGCAGGGATAGCATTTATGCGCCGTAAGATTTCCTCGCTGCGCGCGCGATCGATGGGCGGCGGTTGAAGGAGGCGGTCGAAGACGGCGCCAAGCGTCTGATCGATATAGAAGTTCGGGTCGCGCTGCCAGCTCCGGGTGACGTACAATTCCCAGCCCACGCGCGCGAGCGCCGAGCCGATGAGCCAGTAGTCGACCTGCCGCGGGATGGACCAGCGGCCGGCGTCCATTTCCTTCCAGCGTTTCTCGAAGGCGGCCAGGGTTTCGCGATTCTGCGCGATGGCTTGGGGCGACCAGTTCGGCGCCCAGTCAACAGGGCGCTCAATGCGCGGAATATCGTCGCCTGTGATGGGCTGGTGGATCGTTCGCCAGGCCCAGAAATCGCGCGCGAGGTCATCGAGCGGGTCGGCGGACAGGGTCGCGCAGAAAATCAGGGCGAGCGGAAAGAAACGCATAGAAGTCAGATCGCGGCCTTTCGCGCTTGCTCGGCGAGGTGATCGGCGGCGCGGTAGGCCAGCGTCTGAATGGTGCACGTGGGCTGGCAGCAGGCGGTGACGAGGCTGCTGCCGTCGACCAGGAACAGGTTGGGAACGTCGTGCGTGCGGTGATAGCGGTCGACGACCGAGGTCTTCGGATCGTCCCCCATGCGGCATGTACCCAGGAGGTGATTGTGCGGCAACATGGACTCCTCTGACGTGTCCGGCCAGGCTTTTTGAGCCCCCGCGGCTTCGAGAATCTCTATCTGGCGATCGAGCAGAAACTTCATGTTGCTGACGTCATCGGGATGAAAGTCGAACGTCACACGCATCGCCGGCAGGCCCCAGGCGTCTTTGATAGTGGGATCGAGTGAAATGTGATTCTGCTCCCGAGCCAGGCAGGTAGCATGTGCCAGCAGCGACATGGTGCGTGTGAAATTCTTTGCGACCATGGCTTTCCACTCGCGGCCCCAACGTGGCGCGTCCGGAGGCAGCCCGGTTAGCGCAAAACTGATCGGATAGTAATCGAAGCGTGCATCAATGCCGCCACCGCCGTAAAAGCCGCGCTTCGGGTCGGGCTCGTAGAAGTCGTGGATCACACGCGTGGCTTGTACGCTCTTAAATTCGTTCAGCGGATGTTCGAAAACGCCGTGGGCCTCATAACCCGCATCGACCATGAGGTACTTGCCCACCAGTCCGTTCGAGTTGGCCAAGCCCAGCGGAAAGCGGTTCGACTTAGACATCAGCAAGAGGCGCGGCGTCTCACTGCCATTTGCACACACGACAACTGCCTTCGCCCGCTGGAAAACTTCGCGCCGCTGCGCGTCGAAATAGATCGCGCCGGTGACGCGGCCATTGGGCCCGACCTCGATCTTGCGAGTATAGGAATCGGGACGGATCTCGCATCGGCCGGTGCGCTCGGCGAGAGGAATCACAGCGGCGAGCGTGCTGGATTTTGCCCGCACCTCGCAACCGAAGTACTCGCAGAAGCCGCAATGCAAGCATGCACCGCGCCCGCGATATGGCTGGGAGAGAATCGCCATCGGCGCTGGAAAAGGATGCAGGCCGAGCTTGCGGGTGGCGCGTTCGAAAAGCACGCCGGACGATTTCACTGGCAGCGGCGGCAATGGATATGGCTTCGAGCGCCAGGCTTCGAACGGATTCGCCCCGGCAAGGCCCGAGACGCCCAACTCTTCTTCCGCCTTGGTGTAGTAGGGCTCGAGGTCCGCGTAGGTGATGGGCCAATCGGCCAGGCTGGCTCCGGCAACGCCTCCCCACTTACTCTTCTGCTTGAAGTCGGATTCCCACAAGCGCCAATAGTTCGCCGTGAAGTGCACGGAGCCGCCACCTACTTGACGGCCGTATTGCAGCATTTTCTGGCCCGGTATTTTTGCTGTTTCATTTTCCGACTTGCGATAGGAGTGCGGCTGGCGAGCGAGATTGTTGGTCATCGCCGAGAGCATCGTGTTCTTGATTTCGTCGTGCTCGAAATCCTTTTCGCGAAGATAGGGGCCCTGCTCCAGCACCACGACGCTGAAACCCGCGGTGGCAAGTTCCTTGGCCATCACGCCGCCGGCGGCGCCCGCTCCGATAACGAGAAAGTCGACTTCCTCGTTCGGCTGATATTGCTTCATCGGTTCGATTCCCCATCGTAGTAACCGAACGGCGGCGCGAACTGAAAGCGGTCCTCGAAGCCGATGAGTTTCCAGCCGGCCGACCTCCGGTTTCCGCCGTAACTTGGATTGCCGAAGAAGCCCATGATGGTGTGGGTGCGAACCTGCTCGAAGAAGCCGGTTTTTTCTATCGCTTCAACCAACTGGATCTGCTGTTCCGGACGTAGATCCGCAATACTCCGCGAGGGAAACAGCTCGGCCCGTTTCCGCCGCGTCTCCTCCAAACCTTTTGTGTATAGTTCACGCTTGTCGCTATCGAAGGTAGCGAGAGCGCGGTCGATGAAGTAAATGACGCCGGCCTCGCGCGCTCCCGGAGTCTCGTCGCTTGGGATGATCTGGTTGACGATGGCCGCGAGGTCCATCGCTTCGTTGGGGCTCAGCACGGTGAAGGGAACCGGCTCGGCAGCGCGCATGGCCTGGTGGGCGTGCTGCTGCGCTGCGAGCACCGCGGCGCTGAGTGGCGACACAGCAAGCCACTGCCGCCTTGAGATTTGGTGGCTGGACATCGCTATAGTCTAAATCAGTTCGCCCGCCGAGGCTTCGCCGAAGGCGCCGTTCTCTGCTATAATGACCTTCAGACCTGTTAGTCCGTAAGGCCGCCAGATACATGACTACCCACCCGAAGGGCTCTGCTGCTCGTGTTCTCCTCACATCCGTTTTTGGGCCTTATGCACGCGACGATGAATTTGGCAGCCGCGCCATCAACCCCATGGAGCTGTATCACAACCAGGTGACGCGCGCGCAGGGCGCATTTTCGCTGCGCATGTTCCACCGCTCCTGGGGCATCATGATGATTCAGCAGAACATTTCAGCGCCTTCGACAGTCCTCGACTTTCCGACGCGCGACGACTTCGCGCGCGAGCTCACCAAGCAGCACTACGACGTGGTCGGCATTTCCTCGATCATCGTCAATGTCGGCAAGGTGCGCGAGATGTGCCGCATGGTGCGGGAACTTTCGCCAGGCTCCGAGATCGTGATCGGCGGGCATGTGGCGGCGATTCCGGGCCTCGAACACCTCATTGACGCCGACCACATCGTGAAGGGCGACGGCATTTCGTGGATGCGCCGCTATTTGGGCGAGGATCCGGAAGCGCCTGTCCGCCATCCGGAAATCGTCTCCGGATTCGGCCTTCGCGCCATGGGACTACGGATCCCTGAGCGGCGTGGCACAGCGGCAGCTACGTTGATTCCCTCGGTGGGCTGCCCCATGGGGTGCAACTTCTGCACCACCTCCGCCTTTTTTGGTGGCAAGGGGAAGTTTCTCAACTTCTACGACTCGGGCGCTGAGCTGTTCCGCATCATGAGCCACTTAGAAGAGAAGCTCAAGGTGCACTCGTTTTTCGTGATGGATGAGAACTTCCTGCTCTACCGCAAGCGCGCCATGGAGCTGCTCGAACGCATGAAGGCGGAAGGCAAGAGCTGGGAACTGTTCGTATTCTCCTCGGCGAACGCCATCCGCAAATACACCATGGAGGAGTTGGTGGCACTCGGCGTCTCCTGGATCTGGATGGGCCTCGAATCGCCGCACTCGGCCTACGCCAAGCTCGAGAACACCGATACGATGCAGCTCACGCGCGAGCTGCACCAGCATGGTATCAGGCTGCTCGGTTCCACCATCGTGGGCCTGGAACATCACACGCCGGAGAATATTCGAGACGAGATCGAGTCCGCGGTGGCTTACGGGACCGATTTCCATCAGTTCATGCTGTACACGCCCGTGCCGGGCACGCCGCTTTACGGCGAGATGGAGCAGCAAGGCCGGCTTCTCGACGTGAACCTGGCGGATATCCATGGCCAGGATAAGTTCAACTTCGAGCACGCGGCGATCTCGCGCGACGATTCCAAGAAGTTTCTGGACTGGGCGTTCTGGCGCGATTTCGAACTGAACGGCCCGAGCATATTCCGCATTTGCCGAACCACATTGGAAGGTTGGAAGCGCTACAAGAATGACCCCGATCAGCGCATCCGCGAGCGGTTTGCCCGGGAAGTGGCGGCGTTGAAGATCACGTACGGCGGCTTGCTGTGGGCCATGGAGCGGCAATTGCGCGAGAAGAATTTCGAGATCAGCCAGCAGATCCGCGCGCTCCGCCGCGACATCTCCGACGAATTCGGCTGGGTTTCGCGCTTCGCATCCAAAGTGATCGGACCCGTGATGCTCTGGACTACCCGCCGCGAGGAAAAACGCCTCGCTCGCGGCGTCACCTACGAGCCCAAGCGCATCATCGAACGCAGGAACTGGGCCTAGAACAGCAGCTTCAAGCCAAACTGAATGTGCCGCGGGTCCTCGGCCGAGAGGATCTTTCCAAACGTCGGCGAGCCGATGAAGTTGTCCGGCAGATTGAAGTTGGGGTGGTTCACGAAGTTGAACGCTTCGGCGCGAAACTGCAGCGACATTCCCTCGCGAATCCTGGTATTTTTCACAAGCGATAGGTTAACGGTCTGGAACCCCGGTCCCTCGATAATGTTTCGTCCCGCATTTCCGAAACTGCCAAACGGCGGAATCGCAAAGGCCGCCGTGTTGAACCACATGTCCGGCGATGGGTTGCCGACGTGCAGATTTCCGACTAAATTCGGCCGGTCGTTGGCGCCGCCAAATCCCAGGATGGAGGTGCCGGTGTTGCTGTTGTCGAAATCCGGCAACAGCGCCACGGTGAACGGCTGGCCGGTTTGGAACGTGAGAATGCCGAAGGTCTGCCAGCCACCCAGCAGAGTGCGCAGCCAGGCCTGGTCGAAGCGGCGCGTGGGCAGATCGTAGGAATAGCTCACCGACAGCCGGCTCCGCACATCGAAATTCGAGAGGCCGCGCTCGGCGCGCAGATTGTAGCTGTCTTGGGGAAAATTCGCGTCGCCGGCGCTCGAAAAGAAGTCTGACGCGTCGTCGATCGATTTCGAGAACGTGTACGAAGCCAGCACAGACAGGCCCGTCGTCAGACGCTGCTGGAACCGCGCCTGCAAACTGTGGTAGATGGAGTTGGCGGCGGATTCGAGGTAATCGATGTCGGCGAACTGCGGATTGGGCCGCGGATTCGGTTGCTGCGGGCTGGGTTGCGCCTGGTTGATATCGCGCGCGGTCAGCAGATCCGTTCCCTTCGATCCCACGTACGCGACTTCTAATACACGGCTGTTACCCAACTGCTGCTGAATGCCGAGATTCCACTGCTGCACGTACGGCGTCCGAAAGTTTCGCTGGTAGGCGAGAGCGGAAGGTGGCGAGGCCAGCGGGTAATTCTGAGGGAACGGATCTTCTAACGACAGCAACTGCGTGGGCAGCGGATAGTAAACGTTGAAATTGAAATACGGCGGGTTGAAGTACAAACCCTCGCCCGTGGCCAGCGCGCCCTGATCGTAGGAGATCCCATAGCCAGCACGAAACACCAGCCCGCGATTCCCCGGTGACCAAGCCACACCCAAGCGGGGCGCCCAGTTGTTGCGGTCCGGCTCATAGCCGCTGCGCGGAACACCGTTAGTCCCCACCTGGACGAGCGACTGGGTTGCCACGTCGAAGATGTTGGCGCGGTTCTGCGCATCCACCGGTGGCGAGTTGTATTCATACCGCACGCCCAGCGAGAGCGACAGATCCGGCCGTACGCGAAAGGTGTCCTGCCCGAAGAAATACGTGCTGTAGGTGCGCAGATGCTCGGGGTTGTCGAGCGTCGCGCCGGCCGATACGGTGGGCAGCCCCAGCAGCAGCTCTTCCAAAGGGTTTCCCGTGATGAGGCCGAGGAAATCAATGAACCCGCGCGCCTGCTCATCGCGGTACGCGTTTTGCCGCAGGTCACGCAAGTCCGCGCCGAACTTGAACAGATGGCGGCCGCGGTTGTAGGTAGCCTGATCAGTCAGCTCCAGAATGTTTGAGGCGCTGTGCTGCGGGTTGTTGTAATCGTCACCGAGCGGCGAAAATCCGGTCACGCTGATGATGCTCATCCCGAAGTCACGCGGGTTCGCGGAAAGTTCCGGCAGCCCCAACTGGCCATTCACGTTTTGTCCCATGTCCTGCTGATACGACCCAGCCGAGACGCGATTGTAACCGGCGCGCAGTTCATTGATAAGGTTCGGCGAAAAGACGTGCGTCTCCCCCAGCATCACATTCTGCGCGCGCCGCGGAACAGTGGTGCCATAGCCCGGCACAAGGGCGAAGCCGGCTCCAGAGAAAGGATCGTACAGATTCAGGTCGGCGAAACTGTAGCGGAACGAAAGCTCGCTCGATGGCGCAATTGAGTGGTCGACGCGCACGTCGAACTGGTCATTGCGGGCGCGCTCCACTGGGGAAGAGACGTAGTTCTCGCCCGGGACCATGCTGTTGGGCAGGGGATACAGAGCCGCAATCGCCGCGCCTACTGGATCGAGATAAGCAGCGGGTATCTGATTTCCCGGGAATGGCTGCCCGGTGAATGGATTGATCGCGGGGAGGCCGCTTGCCGAAAAATCGCCCGCGCGCTCAGCCGCTGTCGGCACGTTGGTTACCTGCGTGATTCCCTCGCGCACGCGGTTGCCTTCATAGTCCGCGAAAAAGAACGTGCGGTTCTTACGAATCGGCCCACCCAACGATCCACCAAACTGGTTGCGCTGGTACTGGGGCTTGGCGGCACCCGATGGCGCGAAAAAGTTGCGTGCGTCGAGCGCGCCGTTGCGGAGGAATTCGTAAAGGCTGCCGTGCAGCGCATTGCTGCCGGCCTTGAGTACTACGTTGACCTGCCCGCCCGCGTTGCGGCCGAACGGCGCGTCATAGACGCTCGTCAGCACTTCGAATTCCTGAATGGCGTCGACAGACGGCGTGATCCCGAACGTGTTGAGCTTGGGATCGCCGTTGTAGATGCCGTCGAGCAGGAAGTTGTTCGAATCCTCGCGCCCGCCGTTGATGTTAAGCGCAATATCCCCAAGCACCGCCCCCGCCGACCCTTGCGCAGCCGGGACTACGCCCGGGACCAGCAGCGCCAGTTCGTAGAAGTTCCGCCCGTCGAGCGGCAGACCGACGACGTTGCGGTTTTCGATCAGCGTGCCCATCGCCGCCGAATCGGTTCGCACCATGGTGCGTTGCGCTGTAACTTGCACGGTCTCGGTTCGGTTGCCGGGGAGCAATGTCACGTCAACGCGCAATTCCTGGTCAAGCGCCAGCATGAGCTGCTGGAGATGCTTGCCGTAACCCGCGTGCTCCACTTCCAGTTGATAACTGGCTGGTGGGAGTGTGGTCACCAGAAACTCGCCGTGCGCGTCTGTCACGGCGAACCGCTTGTTTTCGGTGCCGGAATCGGTAAGCGTAACCACAGCGCCACTGACGGGTTTGTGCGAAGCGTCCATGACCATGCCGCCGATCGACCCGCGAATCGTTTGCGCGCCGGCCTGCGGCGTCAAAGGCGCCGCCAGGAATAGTGCGAAAAGGAACTGCCGCATGGAGGAAAATCGAATCCCTATACTATAGCCTGATAGCCGATGCGCCTTGTCTTGATACTCCTCCTTCTGACGTGCCAGGCCTCGCAAGGTGAGGACTGGCCGCAATTTTTAGGCCCGGGGCGCAATGGTGTCTATCCCGGTGCGTTACCGGTTGTCTTTGGGAAGTCCGGTCCGGCCGTTCTCTGGAAACTTGAGGTTGGCCAGGGTTTTAGCGCGCCCGTGGTCGCGCGGGGACGGGTCATTCTGTTCCATCGCCGCGAAAATCAGGCCATTGTCGAAGCGCTCGACGCGGCGACCGGTAAGCGGGTTTGGCTGGCCACGTACCCAACCGACTACCGGGACGACTTCGGCTTTGACGAGGGCCCGCGGGCCGCGCCTGCTATCGACCGCGAAAGAGTTTACACTTTTGGCGCGGAAGGCGTATTGCAGGCGCTCGATTTCTCGACCGGCAAGCGCATTTGGAGTGTGGATACGCGGCAGAAATTCGGTGCCCCGAAAGGCTTCTTCGGCGCAGCCTGTTCGCCTTTGGTGGATGACGGCCGCGTGCTCATGAACATTGGCGGGCCGAATGGCGCGGGCATCGGCGCCTTCGATGCCGCTACCGGCAAAGTACTCTGGACGGCTTCGAGCGACGAGGCCGGTTACTCCGCCCCTGTGGTGGCCACCATCGGCGGTGCGCGCCACGCGTTGTTTTGGACGCGCGCCGGCCTGATTGACGCCGATCCGGCAAACGGCAAGGTGCGCTTCGAGTTTCCCTGGCGCTCACGCAGCCATGCTTCAGTGAACGCTGCCGCGCCCGTGGTGGTTGGGAATCTGGTGTTTCTTTCGGCCAGCTACGGAACCGGCGCAATTGTGTTAGAGATTGATGGCACGGCGGTGAAGCAACTGTGGGCGTCGGACGATGCGCTCTCGAACCACTATGCGACCAGCGTGTATCGCGACGGTTATTTGTATGGCTATCACGGCCGGCAGGAGTTCGGTCAGAGCCTGCGAGGCATCGAGTTGAAAACAGGCAAAGTCGCGTGGAACGTTGACGGCTTTGGCGCGGGCACGGTCACTCTGGCCGGTGACCGACTGGTGCTCATCCGCGAAAGCGGCGAACTGGTTGTTGCGCCGGCATCGCCCAAGGAGTTTCACCCCATCGCCCACGCTCAGTTACTGCCAGCCATCATTCGGTCCTACCCGGCTCTCGCGGATGGCAGACTCTACGTGCGCAACGAGCGGACGCTCGCGTGTTTCGAGCTGAAGTAGATTGCTACTCCGCCTTACCGATCCGGTACAACTTCGCCGCCGTGCGAATGACCAGGTTTCCGCGCACGATCGCCGGCGTGGCCATGCACATCTCGTCGAGCGCGTTCTTTCCGACCACTTTGAACACCGGTCCTGCCTGCATCACGAAAATATCGCCATCTTCGCTGAGCGCGAAGAGTTTGCCGTTCGAGGCCCACAGAGACGCCGTGAACGCCGATGCTTCGGGATCGATCCGCTGCTTGCCGTAGATCTCGCGGCCCGTGCGCGCTTCGTGGCATGTCATGATGCCTCGATCGAGCAGTGTGTAGTAGTAATCGCCATAAACCAAGGGCGATGGATTATACGGCCCAGCCTGCCGCTGATACCACGCGATCGATTGGTTGCTCGTCTCGCCGTCCTTCAAGCTGATATCGCCGCGCGCTCCCTGACGCACCGCGTACACCGGCCGCACGTCATCGCCCACGTAGCCAGAGGCGAGGAACAGGAGCCCATGCTGCGCAAACGGCGTCGGAATCACGATCGAGGACATACCGCCCAACTCCCAGAGCAGATGACCGTCAAGATCGTACGAGCGTACCTTGCGCGTGCCTGACGTCACGATTTCCGGGCCGCGTTCGCTTTCCCAGATGTACGGCGTCGACCAGTTACTGGCCTCGTCGCGCTCTACGCGCCAGATCTGCTTGCCGGTGCGCTTGTCGAGCGCCACCAGAAACGACTGGTCGTCGTTGTCGTTGACTACGTAGATGCGATCTTTGTACAGCGCCGGCGATGCCGCCGTCCCCCAGCCGTAGCGCGTGCGAAACGGCCCCCAGCGCTGCGACCAAACGGGCTTGCCGTCCATATCGAACACGAACAGGCCGAGATTGCCGAAGTACGCATACACGCGCTCGCCGTCGGTGACCGGCGTCTCCGAAGCGTAGGTATTTTTGAGATGGTGCGAGCTGGCCGGGACGCCGCGTTGCACTTCGCGCTCCCAGGCGATCTTCCCGGTCGTCCAATCGATTGCGTACACCATCCAGCGGTGCTCATCGGTGGGGATATTTTCGCGGTTTCCGCCGAAGTAGAGCCCCTTCTTGGGCGCTTCTGGCGTCAACGTGCTGACGACCGACGTTACAAAAATGCGGTCACCCCACACTACCGGCGAAGACCAGCCGCTGCCGGGAATCTCTGTTTTCCAGACGACGTTCTTCGTGGAACTCCAGCTATCCGGGAGTTTGGGATCATCCGCGACCCCGCTACTCTCGGGTCCGCGGAACTGTGGCCAGTTTTCGGCCGCCTGAAGACCGAGCAGGCCAACGCACGCAAGCAAAATGACGCGCCGCAACATGGCTTACTATGTTAAGACCGTTTTCCGAAGCACGCCAACCCGGCGGCTGGTAAACTCAAAAAACCGTGATCCGGGCAGATACCGATACAAAGGTAAAATCCGCGCGCGAATCCTTAGACGCGTGGGTGCGGGAAATCGTCTCGTGGCACTTCGATCCCGCGACAGGATGTCCCTTCTGGCTCGACCGCGCCCAGCGTCTGGGCTGGGAACCGCGCCGCGAAATCCGCACTTATGAGGATCTGGATCGCTTCGGTTTCTTCGAGGATGAATGGCTGCGTGGCGGGCCGGTGCGCCGCTGGGTGCCACGTGCCTACGCCGACAAGCCTATCTTCATTTTTGAAACCGGCGGCTCGACCGGCGTGCCAAAGTCGCGCATCGCGATTGAAGATTTCCGCCTGGATTACGAAGCCTTCAGCGCCACGCTCCCCGATGACGCCTTTCCCCGCGGCGCCGATTGGCTCATGCTCGGCCCCAGCGGCCCGCGCCGCCTGCGTTTGGCCGTCGAACACCTGGCGCAATACCGCGGTGGCATCTGTTTCATGGTCGACCTCGACCCCCGCTGGGTGATCAAGCTCATCAAGATGGGCGAAATCGACATGGCGGAGCGGTATAAGCAGCACGTCATCGAGCAGGGCCTCACTTTGCTTCGCGCTCATGAGAACATCCAATGCCTGTTTACCACGCCGAAATTGCTCGAAGCGCTGTGTGAGAAGGTATCGCTAAGAAAAGCCGGCATAAAAGGTGTGTTTTGCGGCGGCACTGAGATGACGCCGCAGTTTCACCGATTCGCCGTGGAAGAGTTGCTCGATGGGGTCTATTTCGCTCCCACTTACGGCAACACGCTGATGGGCCTCGCCGTCCACAAGCCGCGTGTGCCCGACGATAACTTCGCCATTATCTACTATCCGCCGTCGCCTAAGGCGATGATCGAAGTGGTCGATCCGGAGCGGCCGGACCGCCTCGTCGGGTACGGCGAAACCGGCCGCGTGCGCCTCACGACGCTCACGCGCGAGTTTTTCATGCCGCGTTTTCTCGAACGCGACGAGGCTGAGCGCGAGCCGCCTTGCGATCTCTATCCCTGGGACGGCGTGCGGAACGTGCGGCCGTTTTCGAAGTTCCAGGCGAAAGTGGTAGAAGGAGTGTACTGATGCTCCACATCCCTTTACTCCGGCACGGGACGCCTTACCGCAGCTTGGATGTGGTTCGTACGCAGCACTATCGCACGCGTGAGCCGTTCGTTGAGATCAGCCAGGCGAATGTGGGGCTGATCCGGCGGGACCTGCTGCAACAGGGCGCCACGCGCGAGAAGCTTGCCGGTTACTCCACCGAGCAACTTCTGCGGATTTGCGCCGATGCCGCGGAGTACTTTCTGCACAACGATCTCTCGGTTGGCGAAGTTCCGCAGTCGCCGGAGGATTACATTCATCAAGTCTCGGCCACCACCGGTCTGCCGCACACGCTGGCTCGCAACAACGTGCGCAAGATTTACAAGATGATGGCGGAGATGCGTACGGTGCTGCGGGGATTGACGCGCAACCTCGATTTCGCGGTCCTCGATCGCGGTCATGGCGCGGCCGATGGCCAGGAGCTTAGCTTCTTTCCGCGGGGCAACTCACTCGGTGTGGTGCTTCCCAGCAATTCGCCCGGCGTGCATTCGCTCTGGATTCCCGCGTTTGCTCTGAAAGTGCCTCTGGTGTTGAAACCTGGCGGCGCGGAGCCCTGGACGCCCTATCGCATTATTCAAGCGCTCATCCGCGCGGGCGCGCCGCCCGAGGCCTTCTGCTATTACCCAGCCGACCACGCCGGCGGGGGAGAAATCCTGCGCCAGTGCGAGCGCGGCATGGTTTTCGGCGACGCCAACTCTACGAAACTTTGGCGCAATGATCCGCGTATCGAAGTGCATGGCCCTGGCTACAGTAAGATCGTCGTCGGCCGCGATGCCATCGGCGATTGGGAAAAATATCTGGATGTGATCGCGGCTTCGATTGCGGAAAATTCCGGCAGGTCGTGCATCAACGCATCGGGCGTGTGGGTGCCGGCCCACTCGCGGGAAATCGCGGAAGCTCTGGCGGAGCGGCTGGCCCGCATCGTTCCGCGTGACGCCGGCGATCCGGAAGCGCAACTCGCTCCCTTCGCCGATGCGGCAGTAGCCGAGCGCACTTCGGACATCATCGACAGCCAGCTCGAAGGTGCGCGCGACGTGAGCGCCGAAAGACGAGGGAGCGCCCGTCTCGCCAAGTACGAGGGCAGTGCTTATTTGCTGCCCACCATCATCCATTGCCCGAGCGCCGAGCACCCACTCGCTAACCGGGAGTTTCTGTTTCCGTTTGCAAGCGTGGTCGAGATCGATGAGGCCGAGATCCCCGGTGCACTGGGCCCGAGCCTGGTGGTCACGGCCATTACGCGGAACCAGCGGCTGATCGATCGCCTCCTGGCCTCGCCACTCGCCGGCCGGCTGAACATCGGCGCGATACCCACGAATCACATCCAGTGGGACCAGCCGCACGAAGGCAATCTGTTCGACCATCTCTACGCGCGCCGCGCTTTTCAGCGTACGTTCGAAGCCATGGCCTCATGAGGATTCTCGCCATCACCGCCGGGGCCGCGAGCATGTACTGCGGCAGTTGTCTGCGCGACAACGCGCTGGCCGCGGAATTGATGGCGCAAGGGCACGAAGTCACGCTGGTTCCGCTGTACACCCCCACTCTCACCGACGAACCGAACGTCAGCCAAAAGCGCGTGTTCTTCGGTGGCATCAGCGTCTACCTCGAACAGCACGTCGCGCCTTTCCGTCACACGCCCGCATGGCTCGATCGCTTGTGGGACTCGCTCCCAGCGCTCAAAGCCGCGTCGCGACGCTCTATCGCCGTCAGCCCGCAGCAGCTCGGCGAACTAACCATCTCCATGCTGCGCGGCGAGCACGGCGCTCAGAGAAAGGAGTTTCATAAACTCGTCGACTGGCTCCGCACCGAGCCGCGGCCCGATATTGCGAGCATTCCCAACTCGCTGCTCATTTCGCTCGCGCGTCCGCTCAAGGAGGCGCTGGGCTGTCCCGTGGCGTGCACGCTACAGGGAGAGGATCTGTTTCTCGATGGCCTGGGCGAGCCATGGCGTACCGAAGCGCTCAAACTCATCCGCGCGCAGGTCGATTCCGTGGATGCGTTCATCGCCGTGAGCCATTACTATGCCGGATTCATGGCGCGCTATCTAAGTATTCCAGAGCGCAAGCTGCACGTTGTTCCGATCGGCATCAGCATGAAAGGCTACGATACGGGCTTCCGTTTTCGTACCAACTGTTTCACGGTCGGATACTTTGCGCGCATCGTTCCAGAGAAGGGTCTGCACGTGCTCTGCGAAGCCTATCGTAAGCTGCGCCGTGAAACGGAATTTTCCGGCGCCACTCTGGAGGCTGCAGGCTACCTCGCGCCTGAGTACCGAGGTTACCTGCGTGGCATTGAACAGGAGATGAAGCAAGCGGGCCTGGGTGGCGAGTTCCGCTATCGCGGCGCGCTCGATCGCGCGCACAAGGTGGATTTTCTCCGCAGCCTGAACGTGCTTTCGGTTCCAGGGACCTACGCCGAGCCGAAGGGAATTTTCGCGCTCGAAGCCATGGCTAACGAGGTGCCTATTGTTCAGCCTCGCCACGGTGCGTTTCCCGAGATCATCGCCAAGACCGGCGGCGGCATTCTGGTCGAACCGCATAGCGTCGACAGCCTGGCCGAAGGAATCTTCTCCCTCTGGCGCGATCCAGCCCGCGCCGACGAACTAGGACGCCGCGGCGTACAAGGCGTCCGTGAACACTACTGCGTCCAGCTCATGGCGCAAAGGACCGTCGAGACCTACAGCAGGCTGCAGCAGTCGGTTGCCGCGCAATAGATGCTCGAAGTCAAGCGAGTTTCGAAGAGTTACACGACTCCACGAGGTCCGCTCGAAATTCTCTCTGACGTCTCACTCTCGCTCTCACGCGGCGAAGCCGTTGCGATCATGGGACCGTCCGGCAGCGGGAAGAGCACGCTCCTCTATATCCTCGGTGCGCTCGAGCCGCCGACCGCGGGCACGGTGACGCTCGACGGCCACAATCCGTTTGAGCTTCCTGAGAAACAGCTCGCCGCGTTCCGCAACAAGCAGGTGGGATTCGTGTTTCAGGACCACTGCCTGTTGCCGCAATGCACGGTTCTGGAAAATGTTCTGGTGCCGACGCTCGTGGCGGAAACGCGCAACGGCGTGGAGCAGCGGGCGCGACAGTTGCTGGAGCGGGTCGGCCTGAAGGAACGTATCGATCACAAGCCTGGAGAACTTTCTGGCGGCGAGCAGCAGCGTGTGGCCATCGCGCGCGCCCTCATCCGCGAACCACTCCTGTTGCTCTGCGACGAACCTACGGGCAATCTGGATCCCCAATCGGCCGAGACCGTTGCGTCCATGCTGCTCGATCTCCATCGCAGCCAGGAGACTATCCTGGTACTGGTGACGCACAACGCGGAACTTGCGGCAAAGTTTCCGCTGCGTCTCGCGCTGACGGAGCGTCATCTGAACAAAGTATGAATGTCACGGGGGTTCTGGAAAGCGGCATCTACGTAAGCGACGTGGCGCGCTCCGCCGCGTTCTACCGCCGCATTTTCGGATTCGAGCGGCTCGAAGGGAACGATCGTTTCTGTGCGCTCAGTGTGGCTGGCCGCCAGGTCTTTCTGATCTTCAAGAAGGGCGGAACTCTGACGCCGATGCAGCTTCCCGGTGGAGTGCTGCCGCCGCATGATGGTTCCGGCCAGCAACACTTCGCATTCTCGGTTCCCGCGGCTGATCTGGCAGCTTGGGAAAAGAAGCTGGCCGAGAACAGCGTGGAGATTGAGAGCCGCGTCACCTGGCCGCGCGGCGGCAAGAGCATCTACTTCCGCGATCCTGATGGTCACCTGGCGGAGCTGATCACGCCGGGTTGCTGGACCGTTTACTGATGCGTACGGTCACGCTGGTTCGCCGCAGTCTGACGTACTACGGGCGCACGAACGTGGCCGTTGTGCTGGGTGTGGCCACTGCGGTCGCTGTGCTGGCGGGCGCGCTGGTGGTGGGTGATTCGGTGCGCGGGAGTCTTCGCGACCTGGTGCTGAATCGGATTGGCCGAACCGATGCCGTGGTCTCCGCCGCTAGCTTTTTCAGGGAACAACTCAGCGCTGATCTGGCCCGGGGCCAACGCTTCTCGGCGTGCCCACTCATTGCCTTCGAAGGCATGGTCACGCACGAAGCCAACCATCGGCGCGCCTCAGGCGTGCAAGTTTACGGAGTCGACGATCGATTCTGGAGATTTCACGGAGTCGCCGCAGCCGAACTGCCCGCGATGAGCGCGGCTCTGGCGGAAGATCTCGGCGCAAAGCCGGGAGATACGATTCTGCTGCGCGTCGAGAAACCCTCGGCGATTCCACTCGAATCGCTGCATGGCCGTAAAGAAGACGTCGGCCGCACACTGCGCTTCACGGCTCGGGAGCCGCTGTCTGCATCGGCGCTTGGAGAATTTTCGCTCCGTCCGCAGCAAGGGGCTGTACGCGCGATCTTTGTGCCGCTCGGACGGCTGGCGCGCGATCTTGGACAAGCGGGCAAAGTCAACACAATCCTGATTGCGGGCGAGCAAGACGCGGCACCCATTGAGAAGCTGTTGCGTGAACGTTACGCGCTCGGAGACCTGGGGTTGACGTTGCGGCCGCTCGATGCGCAGCGGGGCGTTTCGCTCGAATCGAGTGGCGCAATCTTGAGTGACCCTATCGCGAGAGCAGCAATGGAGACGGCACGCAAGCTCGGCGCACGAGCGGAGCCGATCCTCACCTATCTGGCTAACACGATTCGCATCGGCTCGCGTGAGATACCCTACTCGCTTGCGACCGCGGATGACGCATTCTTCACGGGTGCACAACGCTCCGGCATGTTGCTGAACGATTGGGCGGCGAAAGAGCTCGGCGCGCGAGTTGGCGACAACGTTTCGCTTGACTACTACACCTGGGCCGGCGACTCCCAGCTCCGCAGTGAATCCGCGCAGTTTCCGCTGGCAGGTATTTTGCCACTCACGGGCGCGGCGGCTGACCGCGACTTTGCGCCGGATTATCCGGGCATCACGCAGTCCGCCAGCCTGCACGATTGGGATCCGCCATTTCCCATCGATCTCAAACGGGTGAGGCCACTCGACGATGAGTATTGGAAGCGGTACCGCACAACGCCCAAGGCCTTTCTGCCGCTTGCGGTGGGGCAGAGGCTTTGGGGAACGCGCTTCGGCAAGCTGACATCGATTCGTCTGCACGGTGGGGGCGATGGAGTTTCGAGCCGGCTTCGCGCGGCGCTCGATCCGTTGGCAGCGGGTTTCGCGGTGTACCCCGTGCGCGCCCAGGCGCTGGCGGCATCCAATGGGGCGACTGATTTCGGCGAGTACTTCGTTTACTTCAGCTTCTTCTTGATGGCAGCGGCGTTGTTGCTCGGGTCGCTGTTTTTCCGGCTGAGCATCGAGCAACGCTTGCGAGAGATCGGGATGCTCCGCGCCGTGGGATTTCCTGACGTGTCGATTCGCAAAGTGTTCCTCCTGGAAGGCACCGTGCTTGCGCTGGCAGGTTCGGTGGTGGGGATCGCGGGCGCAGCGGGCTACGGGGCGCTCGTGATGCTCGGTCTGCGCACGAGTTGGTCGGGCGCGGTGGGAACCAGGCTGCTGTCCTTGCATGTGACGCCATCCGCGCTGGGCGTCGGAGCGGCCGGAGGCTTTGGCGTGGCGCTGGTATGCATCTGGTGGACGTTGCGCGGCCTGCGACACGTTACGCCGCGCGGGCTGATGACGGCGCGCCGGTTGGAAACGAGAGTGCCCGGTTGGATTGGGCTTGCGTGCGCCGCTCTCGGAGTCGTGCTCCTCGCGGGCACGCGCTGGATTGGCGCGGTGGGCAGCTTCTTCGGTAGCGGCGTGTTGCTGCTGGCCGCGGCGCTGTTTGAAGGGCGCGCGTGGCTCAACCGGCGCGGCGCGAGTGGCCTCCACGGTATTGCCACGCTGGGCTTTCGCAACGCGGCGTGGCGGCCGGGGCGCAGCATTCTGTGTACTGCGCTCATCGCCAGCGCGACGTTTCTCATTATTTCCGTGGATGCTTTCCGGCGCGACGAGCGCCCACTGCTCGATCCGAAGTCCGGTACCGGCGGCTTCGCGTTGATGGCGGAATCACTGCTGCCTGTGATTCACGACCCCAACACGGCGTCGGGCAGGGACGCGCTGAACCTGACAGACCCAGCGCTCGACGGCGTGCGCTTCACGCTGTTCCGGCTGCGGCCCGGCGATGACGCCAGTTGCCTCAACCTCTACCAGCCGCGCAATCCGCGCATCCTCGCGCCTGCCGGCGACTTTCTCTCTCGCGGCCGTTTCTCGTTTCAGGAAGCGCTCGATGGAACCGGCTCTCCCTGGCTTCTGCTTGAGTCACGGCTCAGCGATGGTGCCATACCTGCGATCGCCGACGCCAATTCGATGACCTATGTGTTGCATCGCGAGCTAGGTGAGGATGTCGTCATTGCGAACGGTGACCGTCCAGTGCGGCTGCGGCTGGTTGCCGCACTTGCCGACAGCATCTTCCAAGGTGAATTGATCATCTCGGAAGCGAACTTCGTCCGCGCATTTCCGGATCAGCCGGGCTATCGGTTCTTTCTGATCGACGCCTCGCCAGGGACGGCGGCCGCGGCCACGGGCGCGCTCGAGAGTGCGCTCGCCGATTACGGGTTCGACGTCTCGCCGACTGCCGAGCGGCTGGTCGCATACCATCGCGTGGAGAATACCTACCTCTCGACGTTCCAGACGCTCGGCGCGCTTGGTTTATTGCTCGGCACTGTGGGTCTGGCGGCGGTGCTCGCGCGCAACGTGCTCGAGCGGCGGCGTGAACTCGCGCTGCTGGCCGCGGTCGGCTACCGGAGGTCGAACCTCGCGGCGATGATCCTGGCGGAGAACGCGCTGATCCTGGTCGGCGGGCTCGCGATCGGTACGGCCTGCGCGGTTGTGGCGATCATTCCAGCGATCACGTCGCGCGGTGGTCATGTAGCTGCGGGATCCATGGCGGGCTGGCTCGCTGTGATTCTCGCGGTTGGCTTGGCGGCGGTGTCGGTGGCCACGCTGATCATGGTGCGGCAGCCGCTGGTTGCGTCACTCCGCTCAGAGTGAGTAGCGCTAGGCTCGGACCACTTGTGGATAGACCTTTCTTATTGCCGCGACGATGTCGTCGGTGTCTTTCACGGTGAACGTGGGGTCGAGCGAGACACCGGCGAAGCGGCTGAGAATGTCGAGGGTACGCGGGCAGCACGCGGCGCCGTACTGGATGGATCGGCCGCGCTCGGAAGTGAACGAAGGCCACGCCGGGTGCACAGTGCGCTTATGTTCGACGTAAGATTGCACCGGCAGGATGGCGGAGCCGCCCGGCAGTGACGCGGGAACGTTCTCCGCCTTCATGGCAGCGCGGTAGCGCTCGCACTGCGCTTTGCTTTCGAAACCCAGAAACACCGCGGTGCCCAACTCGCCTTGCGGATCGGGCAGGTGACGGAGTTTGAGGCCGGGGAGGTCGCGAATGCCGTCGTAGACGCGGCGCGCGCTCGCCTGCACGGATTGGGCGATGCGGTCTAGCTTGCGCAACTGGGCCACCAGCACGCCGCCGGTGAATTCGCTCATGCGGAACTGGCTGCCGACGAACGAGTCGGCTTTCGCGCCACCTGCGACTTGCTCGTGCAGCGGGCGAAGGGCGCCGAGATCGTGATAGCGGCTGGCGCGCTCGAATAGCACGGGGTCATTGGTGATGACCGCGCCGCCCTCTCCCGACGTGATGGTCTTATTGAGTTGCATGCTGTAAATGCCGATGTCTCCCATGGAACCCACGGGATGGCCCTTATAACTTGCGCCCACCGATTGGGCACAATCTTCCAGCACGCGAATGTGGCGCCGCCTGGCGATTTCGAGAACGCGATCCATATCGGCGGGGTTCCCTTGCAGGTGCACGGCCATGATCAGCTTGGTTTGCGGCGTGATCTTGCTTTCGATATCGGCAGGATCGATGTTGAAGGACTCGTCGATCTCAGCGAAGACGGGCAGCGCGCCGGCAAGCACGATGGCGTTGAAGCAGGAGTGCCAGGTCCAGGTGGGGAGAATGACTTCATCGCCAGGACCGATTCCGATAGCTGCCACGGCTGCCTGTAGGGCCGCCGATCCAGATGTTACGGCGAGAGCGTAGCGCGTCCGCATGCGTTGCGCGAATGCCTTTTCGAAGGCCGCGACTTTCTGTGGCGGCTCCTTACCAGGACCGTACCAGCGGAAAGGGCGGCGTGTTTTGACGACATCGGTTAACTCACGGGTTTCGTCATCGCCATAGAACGCAGTGCCCCAGAAGTCCGCTTGGAGCGGCGTTTCGCGTACCGGCGAACCGCCTTCGAATGCTAATTTCGGTGTGTTTCCGGTTGCGGTTGCAGCAACGGCGGCTCCGGCAAGGAAAGTCCGTCGATTCATAAGTCAGCCTCCCTATTAGAGTGGGCAGGAAATCTGCCGGTCCGATTGTATCAGGAGCCTTCGATTCCGGCGTGGCGGGCGGCAACCTCGGCAAGAGCAGACCAATCGGCGTCGCCGCGGCCGTGGGCAACGGCGTCCAGGTAGTGATCGTGAATCAGGCTGGCCAGCGGCATGGGAACGCTTTCCCCGCTGGCGGCTTCGAGTGCGAGCCCAACGTCCTTCATGCCGAGGGTCAGACGGAATCCGGCGGGATCGAAGCGCCGGTCGGCGATGATCTTGCCGTAGTTCGCATAGACCGGGGAGTTGAAGAGCGCGGTCAGAACTTCGATAAAGGCATGCACGTCCATACCGGACTTGCGCACCAGCGCGGACGATTCAGCCATGGCTTCGAGCATCGAGGCGAGCATGAAGTTGGCGGCGATCTTGGTGAGATTCGCTTGCCAGGGCTGCTCGCCCATGATAGAAACTCCGCGGCCAATGGCGTCTATCAGGGGGCGGCAGTGCTCTACTTGATCCTTGGGACCGGCGGCCATAACCCAGAGCTGCTTGTTGGCGGCCGCCTCCGGTCTTCCGAGAACCGGGGCCGCGACATAACCCTGGCCGCGTGCTGCGTGCGCCGCCGCGAGTTCTTTAGAGAATGCAACGCTGATGGTGCTGGTACACATATGCACCGCACCGGCCGGAAGTGCGACGATAGCGGAACCGAGCATGGTATCTCGCACGGCCTGGTCATTCGCCAGCATGGTGATGGCGGCATCGACGCCAGTTGCGGCGGCGGCCGGTGAGCCGGCGATGAGCGCACCGGCGGTTTCGAGTGGCGCGACTTTCTCGCGAGTGCGATTGTATACGGTAACTTCGTGACCCGCGCGCAGTAAGTTGAGGGCCATGGGCTCTCCCATGTTACCGGCTCCGAAGAAAGCAACTTTCAAGGTAGTAACTCCTCTAGTTATCAACTTACTAACTTAGTAACTAGTCACTCAACACTTAGTAACTTGCCGGATTGTAAGCCGGTTTCTGTGCCCTTGCGGGTGACAGTCATTCCTCTGGGCCGGCCATTACTGGCCGGCTCTAGCAACCTACCCGAGAGTGAAACGGAGCGGGCCGCTCCTCCTCTCCTATTTGGTCTTGCTCCACGTGGGGTTTACCCTGCCAGCCGGATTGCTCCAGCCGCGGTGCGCTCTTACCGCACCTTTTCACCCTTACCTTTTCAGGCGGTATATTTTCTGTGGCACTTTCCGTAAAGCCCGCTTTGAGCGGACCCTCCCGGCCGTTAGCCGGCACGCTGCCCTATGGAGACCGGACTTTCCTCCCCGAAACGGGGCGACTGCCCATCCGACAAGTTACGGCTTCATTATCGCATCGCGGAGGGGCGGGAAGGTGTCCGGTTTTGGGAATGGGTTTGATTGGCAATAATATACTTGACATACCGCGCGTTTGGGCGCATACTTTAACCATGGAAAGCGAATCCCCCGACAGCTTGCAAGACGCGATTCTCTACTTCGCGGATTTTGAGCATTGCCGCCAGTTCATGTTGGCGCTTCGCTGGCCGGACGGCAAGGTGACCTGCCCGCGCTGCGGTGCCGAGAAGGTCACGTGGCTTGATAAACCCCGCGTGTGGAAGTGCTACGCGAAACATGAGCGCCCGACGTTCACGCTGAAGACGGGGACCATCTTTGAGGACTCGCCGATTCCGCTGGAGAAGTGGCTTCCGGCAGCGTGGCTTATCATCAACTGCAAAAACGGTATTTCCTCTTACGAGCTTGCCCGCGATTTGAAGGTCACCCAGAAGACAGCTTGGTTCATGCTGCATCGGATCAGGCTGGCGATGCAGACCGGTTCCTTTCGCAAGTTCTCTGGCGAAGTAGAAGCCGATGAAACGTTCGTTGGCGGCAAAGTCATCAACATGCACCTCGACAAGCAGACGCGGGCGCGGATGGGCAAAAAGCGGACTGGCGGATTCGAGGGCAAAGCCATCGTCATGGGACTCTTGGAGCGCCACTCCAAAGAAGCCAAAGTGAAGGTCATCCCCAACGTGCGCTCGTTCCATGTCCGCACGAACGTCTCGGAGAACGTCGAGAAAGGTTCTACTGTTTATAGTGACTCGCTGCGGTCCTACCGCAATCTGCCGGTTGACGGCTTTGTGCATGACTTCATCGACCACACGGAAGCGTACGTGAAAGGCCGCGTGCACACCAACGGCATGGAAAATTTCTGGAGTCTCTTGAAACGGGCACTGAAAGGCACGTACATCAGCGTCGAGCCATTTCACCTTCAGGCATATGCTGACGAGCAATGCTTTCGTTACAATCAGCGCAAGCTCACGGATGTGGAGCGCTTCTCGACCTGCATGAAGCAAATCGTTGGTCGCCGCGTGACGTACAATGAACTCACCGGGAAAACCGAAGATGCCTACAGTTGAAGGCCAAGCAAGCGGCAGAAGCGCGGCAGGCGCTGAGCCAGCATAGGAGGTTATGCAACCTCGAAAGTTCGAAGCAACAGCGGAATTTGTGCACTTCAAGGCTGTCATGAAAGGTGTGCTCGCTGTACCAAAGGCTGAACTGGACACACTGGTAGAACGGGCGGCAAAAGAATCACCCCGTAACGGTGATGGCCACGCGCCCGGAAGAAAAAAGGTGAGAAAACGTCGCTCATCGCGTAAGAACGAACCATAACATCAGGCCAGTCGCGACCGTCACGATAAAGACCATCCCAGGTCGGTTATAACTGCTGTATCTTCTTCGACCAGCCATGAACGGACCGATCAAAAATCCCCATGAACAGTCACTAGAGAAAAAACAGAACTGGTTCCAACGTCTCGTGGAATTTGGTGGAGGATTAGTTTTTATTGGGCTATCGGTTGAATACGGACCGGAGATCGTCCACGACATAGAAATCCACAGTGCCCCGAGCATCGCATTAATCGGAGGGTTAGCCGTTACCTTTGGCGTACTGTTCGAAACCCTATTTGCTTTGATTAGTACGCACGTTTCAAAGGAATTGCAGGGAATAGCGGACTCACGGATTGCAGAACTGCATGACCGAGCAGCCAAAGCCGAGAAAGATGCAGCAGAAGCCAATCTAGCCCGTATCAAGATTGAAGAGGCGTTATTCAGGCCGCACGTTATAACCGATGATGTACGCGACGAGTTGATTGAGATCTTAAAAGCGTACGCGGGCAACAAAAGAGTCGATGTATTCGTGTACGACAAGCACATCTTTGAAGTTTTTGCGCTGGCGGATTCAATCACTGAAGTATTCGGCTCAGCGCAATGGAACTCAAAACTGTGGATCGGTGCGGAGCCTAGAATGATGGGGGCAGAAGCGACATTCAGCGTTGCAAGGGAATGCCCTACTGGTACGCCCGAAAACATAGCCCTCCAGCAGCTTGCTGGTCGGCTCTCGGCGGTTCTGTTTAAACTTGGCGTTGGCTCTTGTTGGGGTGTCGGTGGCTTCTCCACAGATTCGTCGCAACTCCCTAATAAACCTTTGGGAGGGTGGGGTATCTGGGACCCTGCGGATGTTGCGATATTCCGCGTCCAGATTGGGCAACGGCAAATATTCAGGCCGCCTGTCACGCCGCCATAAGCGTAGCCTGCCAGCATCAGGTATGTCAAGTATATTATTGCCGTTTGATTAGTGATTATCTAGTTGACACAGGAGCGGGAAAGCTGCATACTACATCTAGTCATGAACATCATAGATGCCGCCAAACGGTTTTCCAGCGAAGAAGCCGCGCTGGATTACCTGGAACACCTGCGTTGGCCGGATGGCGTGCGCTGCCTAATGTGCGGCGGAAACCGCATCTCCAAGTACTCCTCGCGCACAAACCGTAAAGATCGCAAGACGGGTGCCGTTAAGCCCGGCCCGCTGCGCTATTTGTACGAGTGTTTGGAGCCAACCTGTAAGCATCAGTTCACCGCGACAACCGGCACGATCTTTCACGACACACACCTGCCGCTCGAAAAATGGCTGCTCGCGGTGGCGCTCATGGTCAATGCAAAAAAGGGACTTCCGGCGAAGCAGATGCAACGTGACCTCGATGTCTCGTATCAGACCGCTTGGTACCTCGGCCATCGCATTCGAGAAGCGATGGGCTTACAGGGCGTGCCTACTGCTCGATTCACGGGCGAGGTTGAAGCCGACGAAACCTACATCGGCGGCAAGTACGACAAGCGACGCCAGCGAGAGCGTTGGGACAAGGAACCCGTGTTCGGTATTGTCGAGCGCGGCGGTAAGGTTCGGACCTGGCACCTTCCTCACGTGAACCGCTTCCACATCATCAAAAAGCTGCGCGATAACATCTCGATAGAGGCCAAGGTTTACACGGACGAAAGCGCGATGTACAAGCGCATGCCGAAGAACATCCAGCACCACGAAATAGTCAACCACTCGGAAAAGGAATGGGTGCGCGGCGACGTTCACACGGGCACGATTGACGGCTACTGGGGCCTCTTCAAGCGCGGCCTGATAGGCTCATTCCATCAGGTCTCAATAAAGCACTTGCAACGGTACCTGGACGAATTTCAGTTCCGCTGGAACAACCGGGAGTCGCAGGACATTTTCACGCTTGTTGTGATGGCTCTACTGATAGGGAAGGCGCTGCAATACAAAACGCTCATCGGGAAAGTCAGCGAACCGGCTTCGCCTTCTTCCGATGACCCGGATGTGCCTTTTTAGCTGGCGGGCGAGTGCCTTTTATTTCGGTCAGGGGCAGCGGTGGCGTTTGGAGCATCTGCCGCAGGGCTGCGTCGAACTGTTCTTTCGGAACCTTCACACTGCCGATCATCGCGTCTCCCCGCTAAAATGATTCTTTAAACGAAAAGCCCGGCGCTGAGGCCGGGGCTTCTCGATGAGACCTAGAGACAACCTCATCGTAGCCCTTGCGTTCAGCTAGGCGCAAGGGGGAAAACTTGCCAGCTCGCCTGTCGTCCGAAGGCCTTCTCCTCGATTACGAAGTTCCTGAATACCGTTATTATCCGACTGAGATGCTGAAAGCAGGCACCCGTGATTGGTTGCGAGTTCGGTTCCTTCAAGCGTGCGAGAGACTGCGCATACCAAGCGAGCTTTGGCCAGATTTCGGGGAGCTCGTTCTGGCGGCTAAGGGGGGCTACAACATAGCCGTTCCTAGCTTTACTCCGCCTCCGTTTGACCTCCTTCAGGCAGAGATGACGAAATGGCGCAGAGCGGCGGAATCCTCGTTTCGCCGTCATTGCAGTCGCTTCCTAAAAGAGACCTCGGCCAGAATAAAGCGCGATGTCGCCAACGGCGTTCTCACCAAGATCGAGAAGCCAAAAAGTGGCGCGCCAGTCAATTTGCGTTTCGAATGGGCTGCGAAAAGGTACTGCTTTAATCTGCCATACAAAAACATGGCGAGCGACCGATACGGCCCAGACACAATCCGCAAGCAAGTTGACCAAATATTTGCTGCGACCGGCATCCGTGAACCGGACGTAAGACAGCGTGGCCCATCGCTCCGATAACCGGAAGAATCTCGTAGCAAAGTATGCTTCCGATTGTCGGAAGAATCTCGTAGCAAAGGCTTTTTCCGGTTATCGGAAAGAGGCTTTGTGTTAGCGTATTTCCCTTTTGCGGACAAAGGAATACGGAAAATTTGTTTCACACTTTTCTAATTGCATGGGACTCGGAGACGGGTTTAACTGGAAGCAGGAAGACGCGCAGATGATAAGAAGATCATCCCTGCAACGCGAGCTGACCGGCGTTGCGGGGCAGTAATTCGCGAGGCCCGATCCGGTTCAGCTTTCTCAGGGCTGACGGATCGGGCCTAGGTTGGCACCACATTACCGGAGGGCGTCTCGCTGGTTGCGAGGAGCGGTCTTATAAACCGCAAATGTCTGAACGGGCATTGGGGTCCGATCCCCCCGCCCTCCGCTTACAGAATATCATCACGGGCACTCAGTGCGACTGGCTTTTCCGCGCAGCGTGGATGGTCCAAAACACGCCGAAGATTGCCAGACAGAAATAAACCAGGGCTTCGGCCATCTTGCCAACGGCAGCTACGGGCAGAACGCCGGCGTACACCAGCCCCACGATCAACACAGTGCCGATTACGAGGGTGCCTAGGCTCCAGATCGCTCCGCGCTTAAGCATGTGGCTTTCCTTTCTCGGGCGGCTCAATGCTATCACGAAAGGCTTCGGTGATAGAATCCCGGCATGTCCAAAGGTAAGCGCATTCCTCTCACTGAAGAGCAGATCCACGATCTCCTGCTGGATCTGAACGAATCTATCGTGAAGATGGGATTGAACGTTCGATCGCTTGAAAAGCTTCTTCTGAAAAAGGGGTACCTGACAGAATTAGAGATCGCCGAAATGACCCAAGAAGTAGATCGTGAAGCGAGGGCCGCCGTGCAGCTTGCTCGCACCATTTTTCAAAGAGAACCGCCAAAGCCTCAGTAGCGCCGTCGATCTCGGTTCGTCCTTCCATCTCCTTCTATCTTCTCGCTTTTGCTCCGGCCTGTCACGCCACTACCCATTGTGGTGTAAAATTGTCTCCTGTGTAAAATAGATACTCACGGTTTGATTTGCAAAATTACATTTTTTCTGAGTAAATGTCTGTTTTGAAAGCGGTTACGAGAGACCGCGCTCGTGACCACGGTAACCGAAGAGAGACGCTTGGGAAGGAGCTGCGCGTCCAGGTTATTCAACTGATTGGAGAAGGCGGTGCACGGTGGTGGTGAACGTCCCCGGCGGCTAGATCGGAAGTTGGAAGTGGCGCGAAACCAGCGGCGGGTTCGCCGGCAGTAGGCTGCGTGATACGCTTTGGGGCCACTGTACGAGAAGCGCGACTTTCGGGCTTCGAGGAATCGGCAGTTCACTAATGGGCGATCTTCTCGAAGGCTGTGAGCAGGACAGTTACTTCCCCGACTTCAATGAACCAATCGGCCTTAGTACAAGAGTTCGACGAACCGGTTCTTCTCCGGGATCGATAACGACGGACTCCGAGATCCGAGCCTGACGAATATTTGCCCCGGGCGGCAAGAGCATTGCCTGGAGTGAATACGCAACGCGCGCATAGCCGCGCGCTTTTACACATCCCGTTTCATCGGTCATCAGCTTTTCTCCGAGGCTGGCGATCTCCTCTTTCCCTTTCAACCAATCAGGCCCAATACCGACCGATGGCAGCGGTTTGCCACTCTCATCGATGACGCACACTTGAATTTCGCGGAGGTGCCCGAAGTCGGGCAGCACAAAAACCAGGTTGTCCACCCTGTCCCCGAGCTTCACATCAATTGGAATTGCGGCACTCATGTTGCGTTGACCGGGGTAAAACGTGGGCGGCACTTGCGAAGTGTGCAATCCGATCACATTCGAGCCCAGGAGGTAACGGCCTGGTGAGACCGATTCAAACAAGAATTGCCCGTCTTCATCTGTTTTCGCCTCAAAAAACGGCTCATTCAATGACGGCTTCTTCTCTGGGTCTACTGGAGCCGATATGAGTTCTAGCTGTAACGAGGCCACTGGAGTACCGTTCGCCTCACGTACAGTGCCCCCGACTGCGCCCTCCGCTTCAAGAGCGACCATGGCCGTAGCGCATACACCAGAAAGAACGTCGACATCCTCGTCGAAGTGCGAGTCCGGGTCGCGGTGGTAGTGCTTGCGCGCCGCAGTAACGTGGTACTTCGCGGGCTCAACAGGATCGAAAGTCGCAGTCCCATCCACACTTGTGCGCCGGCTCAGGCCTCCTTCGGGGCCCGTGATAGTGACATCTACGTCGGAAACGGGCTTGTACTGGTCGGTTACCCGGACGGCCAGTGTAGTCTTAGCCTCGCCGCGTGCACGCCGCCGCAGGTAGTCCAAGAACTCTGCCGTTGTGTCATCAGTAACCTCGCCAGAGGACCCGCATATCATTGGATAGAGGCGGCCGTCTTCACCCCTGGCGGCATCAATCAAATAGCTGTGTCCCTTTTCCCATGTGCCCGCGGTCGCCACTGCGACCTCCTTAGGCGTGGGAGAGAGCCCAGCGAAGACTTCTTCCACCTGAAAACGAACGTCACGTACCGATTGGTCGTTCGGGTCTGATACACCGCCTGCGTCGACGACCACGCCAACGAACAAAACACTGTTGACACGAACGCGGCCGCACGGTGGCGGGTAACCGCAGATGGTCGCGAAGAGACCCCGCCCGGAGGAGGCAAGCATCGCTAAGGCCAATAGTGCGCGACCTTTCATTTCACCTCCGCAAGAACAGACACCGACTCGCCGGTGCAAGTTTCATTCTACTCGCGTAAAAGACGCGATCTGGCGTGATAAACGGGCTTCTCGGAAAGTGGCCCACACGGGGGTCGCTTGGGAAGGAGCGGCGCTCGATAGGGCGTTCGGCGGATTGGAGAAACGGCGGCTAGTGGCCGAGGCTCCCGTTGGCCTCCGTTTCTCGTGCGATGACAGAGCCGGACCAGGGGGTCCGGCGCGGACGAGGGCGTCCGCCCCACTTTTCTAACTCTGCAAATCGAGCGTGCTGAAGAAGTAGCGGAGTTCGACTTCGGCGGTTTCGGGGGCGTCGGAGCCGTGGATGCAATTGCGCTCGATGCTCGTGGCGAAGCGCTTGCGGATGCAGCCTTCGACGGCGTTGGCGGGGTTGGTGGCGCCCATCAATTCGCGGAGCTTCGCGACGGCCTCTTCGCGCTCGAGGGCCATCACGACGATGGGACCTTCGGTCATGAACTTCACCAGGCTGGGGAAGAATGGGCGCTCGCGATGTACGGCGTAGAAACCCTCGGCTTGCGGTTGGGACAAGCGGGTCATACGGAGCGCCAGAATCTTGAACCCGGCTTTTTCGAGCTGGGCGAGAATATCGCCGACGTGGCCCTCGGCTACGGCGTCGGGCTTGATGATGGAAAACGTTCGCTGGATCATAAAAGACTTTTGACTTTTTCTCCCATTTCAGCGGGGGACGAACAGACGGTGATGCCGGCGGCTTTCAGGGCCTTGATCTTGTCTGGGGCAGCGCCGGAGCCCCCGGAGATGATGGCGCCGGCGTGACCCATGCGTCGGCCGGGCGGCGCGGTCTGGCCGGCGATGAATCCGACGACCGGCTTTTTCACGTGCCCCTTGACGTAGGCTGCCGCGGTCTCCTCGGCGTTGCCGCCGATCTCGCCGATCATGATGATGGCGTGCGTATCGGGATCTTCATTGAAGAGGCGGATGGAATCGACGAAATTCGTCCCGATAATGGGGTCGCCGCCGATACCGATGCAGGTCGACTGGCCGATGCCGAGCTTGGTCAACTGGCCCACGGCTTCATAGGTCAAGGTGCCGGAGCGCGAGACCACGCCGACATTTCCTTCCTTATGGATGTGGCCGGGCATGATGCCGATTTTGCACTTGCCGGGCGAGATGATGCCGGGGCAGTTGGGGCCGATCAGGCGCGTATGCTTACCGCGCAGAAAGTCCCAAGCTCGCACCATGTCGAGAGTAGGAATACCCTCGGTGATGCAGACGGCGAGCGGTATGCCGGCATCGGCCGCTTCCATGATGGCGTCGCCGGCGAATGGCGGCGGGACGAAAATCACTGAAGCGTTGGCACCGGTGGCCTGGACGGCTTCCGCTACGGTGTCGAACACGGGCAGATCGAGGTGGCGCGTGCCGCCCTTGCCGGGCGTGACGCCGCCGACCACGTTGGTCCCGTAGGCGATGGCCTGTTGCGCGTGGAAAGTTCCTTCCTTGCCGGTGAAGCCCTGGACGAGGAGGCGCGTGTTGCGGTCGATCAGGACGCTCATGCCGCCAACCTCACGACTTTCTCCGCGGCATCGCGCATATCGTCAGCGACGGTGAAATTGAATCCGGATTCGGTTAGAATTTTGCGGCCAAGCTCGACGTTGGTGCCTTCCATGCGAACGACGACCGGGACCTTGATGTTGAGATCGCGCGCGGCGCTTACGACGCCGGTGGCGAGGGTATCGCAACGCAGAATGCCACCGAAGATATTGATGAGTACCGCCTTCACGTGGTGGTCGGAGAGCAGAATGCGGAAAGCGTTTTTCACTTGCTCGGCGCTTGCGCCACCGCCGACGTCGAGAAAATTCGCGGGTTTGCCGCCGGCGTACTGGATGATGTCCATGGTCGCCATGGCGAGGCCCGCGCCGTTCACCATGCAGCCCACGGTGCCATCGAGCTTGATGTAGGTTAATCCGAATGTGGAGGCTTCGACTTCGAGGGGATCTTCTTCGTTGCGGTCGCGGAGCTCCATCAGATCTTTGTGGCGGTTGAGGGCGTTATCGTCGAGATTGATTTTGGCATCGAGCGCGTAGACTTTGCCGTCCTTGGTCAGGATGAAAGGATTGATTTCGGCGAGAGTGGCATCGATGGCAACGTAAGCGCGCGCCAGGGCGAGCATGGCGGCGACCGCGGCATTCACGCTCGCGGCCGGGATACCCATGCCGAAGGCCAGTTTCCGGGCTTGGAACGGGGACAGGCCGGCATCGGGCGCGAAGGCTTCTTTGAGGATGAGCTCGGGGGTTTTGGCCGCGACCTCCTCGATCTCCATGCCGCCGGCGGCAGAAGCCATGAAGACGGGCTTGGCTTGCACGCGGTCGAGCACGATGCCCAGATAGAGCTCGCGCTCGATCGGCAGAGTTTCCTCGATCAGCAGGCGCTTGACGACGCGGCCTTCCGGGCCGGTCTGATGCGTGACGAGCGTCATGCCGAGGATTTGTTTGGCCAGCTCCTCGGCATGCTCGGCATTGCGCGCGACTTTCACGCCGCCGCCTTTGCCGCGCCCACCGGCGTGGATCTGCGCCTTCACGACGACGCTACCGCCGATTTTCTTGGCGGCCGCGACGGCTTCTTCGGCTGAGAAGGCTACCTCCCCGCGCGGGACGGGAACCTTATAGTGGGCCAAGATGTCCTTGGCCTGATACTCATGAATTTTCATGGGTTATAGCGTGCTAGTATGGCGAAAAGCCAGACTGAACTCTCACTATAACATGCCGTTTCTAACGTTCCTTCACGCGGTTGCCGGGCACAGGCATCTGCAAACAGCAGAAGCGCACGAGGCCATGCGGGAGATTCTCGCGGGTGAGGTGTCGTCGGTGCAGCTGGCTTCATTCTTGACCGCGCTGCGGATGAAGGGCGAGACGGTGGATGAGCTGGTGGGATTCGCGGCAGCGATGCGAGACGTGGCGGTGCGAGTGGACGTGGGGCTGACGGGCGAGCCGCTGCTCGATACTTGCGGGACCGGCGGCGATGGGCAAGGCACATTCAACATTTCTACGATTGCCGCGTTTGTGGTGGCGGGCGCGGGAGTGAAAGTGGCGAAACACGGCAACCGGTCGGTCTCGAGCCAAGGCGGGAGTGCGGACCTGCTGGAGAGCCTCGGTATTGCGGTTGTACTTCCGCCGGAACGGGTGGCGCAGGCGATTCGTGAAATTGGCATCGGTTTCTTGTTTGCGCCGGCGATGCACACGGCAATGAAGCACGCATATCCGGTGCGGATGGAGCTGAAACTGCGGACTGTATTCAATCTGCTGGGGCCGCTGACAAACCCGGCGGGGGCGACGGCACAGTTGGTGGGCGCGCCTTCCGAGCAGGCGGCGGAACTGATGGCAGGCGCGCTGGCGCGGCTGGGGCTGGAGCGCGGATTCGTCGTACACGGATCGGATGGGCTGGACGAGATCACGACTACGGGAGCGACGTCGGCATTCGAACTTCGAAACGGAACTGTCGAGAGGCGCACGTTTGTGCCGGAAGATTTTGCCGTGGAGCGCGCAGACGCAGCAGCGCTCAAGGGGGCGGGGAAGGAAGGCAATGCGGCGATTGCGCGGGCGGTGCTAGGGGGCGCCGTGGGTGCGCAGAGGGATGTTGTGTTGGTCAACTCAGCCGCAGCGCTGGTGGCGGCGGGCCGGGCGGCAGATTTCCGTGTGGCAATGAATATGGCGGCAGCGTCGATCGATTCGGGAGCGGCTTGGAGGAAGGTGGAGGAGCTGGCGGCGTTTCAGTAGCGCCCGGGGAACTCGCGCCCGCTACACGACGCCGGAATGCCGTTTCAGAATCTGCTGGAGGTTTTGGGAAAACGCGGAGCGCGCGAGGACCATATCGCAGCCGGTCTCGTGCGCCTGTTGCTTGAGTTCGCCCTGGATGTGCGATAAATAACCGATCATGCTGATGCCCTTGTATTCCGCACTCGCTTTGAGTTTGCGGATGAGGGCGAGCGGATTCACGCTCTCGAAGTTCAAATCGAAGATGATCAGGGCGGGCTTGGCTTTGGCCTTGGCTAAGACCTCGTCCTCGTCTTTGACGAATTCAACCGACATGCCAGCGCGTTTCGCAGCGTCGTTGATCTTCACGGAGAAGAACAGATCGCTGACCACCGCGAGGATCTTTTTGTTTCCCGGCTTCTGCATACAAATCGACTACAGCAACTCCTCGACTCAAAACTCTAAGTTGGCCTGGTTTGAACCCGTTTGAAAATCGGAAGGAAAGTACATCTTACCCGGTTCGGAGAGGCCGCGCAAGCGCGCGAAGGCGGTGAAATCAAATCGTAACGCAGGCCCGGCTGACGCTGCGGACGGGCCTTGGGTTAAGCTGGAGAACATGCCTCTGGAGAACCCGTTTCAGGATCCTCTACGCTTTGAGCGGCGCATTCCGGAATGCGCGGTGGTCATCTATGGAGCTAATGGAGACCTGACTAAGCGGAAGCTGCTGCCCGCGCTCTACCGTCTGGCGTATGAGCGGCGCCTCTCACCGGGATTCGCGGTGCTGGGGATATCGCGCACGCCGATGTCAGACGATCAGTTTCGCGAGAAGATGCGCGAGTCGGTTGCCCAGTATCTGGAGGATTCCCCGTTCGATGAAGAAGTCTGGGCCGGATTCGCGCAGGGCCTGTATTACATGGCGGGAGACATTGCCGATGCAGCATCGTTCTCGAATCTGGCGGTGCGTTTGCAGCAGATTGAAGATTGCCGGCACACGGCGGGGAACGTTCTGTTTTATCTCTCGACGCAGCCCAGCCAATATGCGGCAGCGGCGAAGGGCATTGGGGCGGCGGGACTGGCCACGGGCAACGGATGGCGGCGGATCGTCATCGAAAAGCCGTTCGGGCACGACCTGGCAAGTGCGCGCGAGTTAAGCGACAAGTTGCACGAAGTGTTTCACGAGTCGGACGTGTACCGCATCGACCATTACCTGGGCAAGGAGACGGTGCAGAACATTCTGGCGTTCCGGTTCGGCAACGGCATCTTCGAGCCACTCTGGAACCGGCGGTACGTGAATAGCGTGCAGATCACGGCGGCGGAATCAATCGGCGTGGAGGGCCGCGGCGGGTACTACCAGGAAGCGGGCGCGCTGCGTGACATGATCCAGAATCATCTGCTACAGATCATGGCAACGATCGCGATGGAGCCGAGTGCTACGTTTCAGCCGAACTCGGTGCGCGATGAGCGCTCGAAGCTCCTGCGGTCCATTCGGGTGATGAAGGCCGATGACGTGCTCGCGAATTCCGTATCGGGACAGTACGGCCCGGCGCGCATTGGCGGCGCGGACGTTCCAGGTTTCCGCCAGGAGAAGGGCGTGGACGCGCAATCGCAGACCGATACCTACGCGGCGGCGACGTTTTTTGTGGACAACTGGCGCTGGGCGGGCGTGCCATTCTTCATCCGGACAGGAAAGCGGCTGCCCAAGCGTGTGACGGAAATTGCGATTCAGTTCAACAGCGCGCCACACGCCGTTTTCGGAGACAATGGCGACGACACGACGCCGAATCTTTTGATCCTGCGCATCCAGCCGGAGGAGGGGATTTCGCTGCGGTTCCTTTCGAAGCGGCCGGGAGCGGGGATGAAGCTGCGGCCGGTGTCGATGGATTTCAATTACGGTTCGAGTTTCGGCGAGCGGTCGCCCACGGCGTACGAAACGCTGCTGCTGGACGCGATGATCGGTGACGCTACGCTCTACACGAGGCAGGACATGGTGGAGGCAAGCTGGGGCGTAGTGGAACCCATCATGAATGTTTGGCAGGACCATCGGTTCGAGTTTCCAAACTACGAAGCGGGGAGTTGGGGGCCGAAGGCAGCCGATGAAATGCTGGCGCGGCGCGGGCACGCATGGAGAACGCCGTGAGCACGACCATTGAACCCGAGCGTATTCTGCGCGAGCTGGCGGAACTTTGGGTGTCGCTGGGCAAAGATTCGGAACACGGCCAGGCGTCGGGCGTGCTACGGGCGTGCGCCATGACCCTCATTACGATGGTCGAGGAAGCGGAGGATCCGAGCGACGTTTGGTCGACGATGGCGGCGCTGATGCCGGAGCATCCCAGCCGGGCGATGGTCATTCGCGTCCACGAATCAGCGGCGCGCGAACTGGCGTCTCGCGTGTTTTCGCAGTGCTGGATGCCGTTTGGGCACCGCCGGCAGATTTGCTGCGAGCAGATCGAGATTAGCGCCTCGGACGCGAGCCTGCCGGATCTTGCGGCCGTCGTGTTACCGCTGACGGTCCCCGATCTGCCGGTGATTTTGTGGTGCCGCAGTGCGCGGGTGTTCGGGTTGCCTGACTTTTCGCAAATTGCCAAGATCGCACAAAAGCTGCTGCTGGATTCATCGAGCGTTCCGAATTCGGCGGCGATGCTGGTGGAGATCGGGCGGCGCTTGCGTGCCGGGCAGGTGTTGGGAGATCTGGCGTGGACGCGCATCACCCGCATGAGGGAACTGATTTCACAGATTTTTGAGAGCCGCAGTTACCTGGCACGGCTGCATGAAGTCGCGGAGGTGAAGATATCGTTCGGAGGAAGTGTCCCGCCCACCGCGGCGTACTACCTGGCTGCGTGGCTGCTGGACTGCCTGGAAAGTGTGGGCACGCATCCGCGGCTGAGCTGGGAATCTGCCCTGGGGGAACCGGTGGGGCAGCTTTCACGCATCGAGCTGACGGGCACGGCACGAGACGGGTTGCAGATTGCGATTTGCGTCTCTGGCGGCCGTGAGCGGCCATGCGGCGACGTGCAAATCGATTCGCTCGCGAGCCATACGGTCTTTCCGCCGGACAACGATTATGTTTTGATGCGGGAAGAGCTGTCCATCCCGGGTCGCGACCCGGTTTATGAAAAGAGCTTGACGCGTGCCGCGGCGCTTGCGGCAACGGAAAGCCAATGAGTGTGCAGCGTCACATTCTTGAGGATGCCGAAGCTGCGGCAAAGGCTTGCGCGAAGTACATTCTGGGTGTGCTCGATGAGGCGCTCGCGACGCGGAACCAGGCGTCCATCGCGCTTTCCGGTGGCTCAACGCCTAAACTGCTTTTTGGGTATTTGGCGGGGGCGAATTTCAAGTGGGCCGGCGTGCATGTGTTTTGGGTGGACGAGCGCCCGGTTCCTCCTGACGACGACCGCAGCAACTATAAGCTGGCCGCGGAGACTTTGATCGGCCCTGCGGGAATCCCGCGGCAGCAGGTCCACCGCATTCGCGCCGAACTGCATCCGGCGGCCGCGGCCGAGATGTACGTTAACGAGATTCGCACCTTCTTCAAGCTGCGGCTGAACGAGTTGCCGCGATTTGACGTGATTCATCGAGGGATGGGCACCGATGCACACACAGCCAGCCTGTTTCCGGCGCAGCCGCTCATCGGCGACCGGGAGAAGATCGCGGCGCCGGTGCAAGTGGAAAAGCTACAGCAGTGGCGAATCACGCTGCTGCCCGGGGTGCTGTTGGCGGCGCACCATACGGCGATGTTGGTGGCGGGAGACGACAAGGCATCGGCCGTGCGCTCGGTCTTCGATGAGCCGTACGATCCGAAGAAATATCCCGCGCAACTGGGCCTGCGCGATGGCAAGGAAGTGGAATGGTTCCTGGACGAAGGGGCGGCGAAACTGCTTCCTCGCTGACGCCGGTCAGAAGCGAAGGAACCACTGGCGGCGGTACATCACGTATGCGATCCCATACATCAGCAACACATAGGCGAGGCCAAAAAGCAGAGAGGCGTTGATGGGAGACGCCACGGCGGTGAACAGCCCATACAGCCACGTGTGCAGTGTGACGGTCTGACCGCCGGAAGAGAAGCGGATCGCGCCGAGCACCTGATCCAGTAGTTCAGACGCCATATACACCGCAATTGCATTCATGCCCATGATGATCAGCGGTTTGACGAGGCGCTTGTGGCCGAGGATATCCACCAGCCACACCGTCATCGCAAATAGAGCGAAATCCAAACCGGCCATGAACAGCGAGAACGAACTGGTCCACAGCTTCTTGTTGATCGGTAGCCAAATATTGCAGATTTCGCCGGCAGCAATCAACAGAATTCCAGTGGCAAAAAGCCAGGCGGCGCGCTGAGAGAGAGTGCGGGGGAGGCGCAGAATGTGCCCAGCCATGATGCCGAACAGAACGGTGGCGATCGCGGGCAGTGTGCTGATAATGCCTTCGGGGTCCCACGTCTTCGTATCTAGGTAATTGTGCGATCCGAGTACGATACGGTCGATGTAGTGCGCGAAATTCCTCTCGAGGTCCAGATGGCCGGCGCCATATCCTGGGACAGGAACCAGCATCATGAGGAGCCAGTAACCCCCGAGAAGCGAAATGATCCACAGGATCTGGCCGCGAATGCGCGTATTCAGATAGATCGCCGTCGCGATCAAATAACAGATGGCGATGCGCTGCAAGACGCCGAGCACGCGTTGTGTGGATAGGTCAAAACTCGGATACACGTATACGATGAGCCCGAGCACGTAGAGGATGACGGCGCGCCGGAATGCCTGGGCAAAGATCTGCGCGCGAGACACCCCCGCTGCCAGGCGTCTGGCGAGCGATATCGTCATGGCGACGCCGACAATCCACATGAACGAAGGAAAGACAACGTCGGTGGGCGTCCACCCGTTCCACTCCGAATGGCGGAGCGGAGCATAAACATGCTCCTCGCTGCCGGGAGTGTTCACCAGAACCATCAACGCCATGGTCGCGCCGCGAAATGCATCTAGAGAGATGAACCGCTCCTTGAGAGACGGGCTTTCTGCCGGAGTTGGGGTTAGAGTTTCAGTCGATACCTGCATTGTGAGAGGCCGAGGCATTGTCAATTATCATACGTTGCCGGGGGGCCGTGCAGGCGGGCTAATACGGCGGCGCAGTCCTTCGCACCAGTGCGAGGGTGCCAGAATCGGGGCCGCTCTGTTTTCCCGTTTGTGTAGTGGACCATACCAGTTGCAGCGCATTATCCGAAGAGAGCTTCAATTGGATTTCGCCCCTTGAGCCGTCTTCACCGCTCCACGTTGCATTGGCGACGTTGCCCTGGAGCTTGCCTTCGAAGTAGAAGCGCACCATCGGCGGGTCAGGAGCGCCCATGCCGGGGTAACGCGCGCGGAATCGGCCCTGCACTGTGTCCTGCTGCGCATTAAGAATCAGATCGACCGCTTCGGGTGTGAACGCGGACGCAGCAGCTACGGTTTTGGGCGCAGGAAGAACCCAAACGCCCGAGAGCGAGCTCAAACCCGCGGGCGGGCGGGCGGCCAGGACACGGCCGGTGAGGAAATCGAGCTCCTTGGCCTGCAACACGGTCTGCTCGAGCGCGCGTTCGCGCTCGGCTTTGGCGGACGCCAGCTCGGAGCGCAGCGAGTCGAGATCGGCTGCGTTGTCGCTGCCCTCGGGAGGTTTCGCCACGGTTGGCGGATTCTGCGCGGCGCTGACCTGCGCCGGATCTGCTGGCGCACTCGCCTGTTGGCTGACGTACCATCCGATGCCCACGATGCCGGCGAAAGCGCAGATCAGCCATCCGAGTGTGATGAAAGCGCGCGCTCGCGACCGGCCGGCGCTGCGCTTCACGCCAACCGGCGCCTCCGGTTCTTCATCCTTGGCCCCGGTAAGTTGTGCGTCATAACGCCGGCGCCGGTCCGGATCGGACAGCACGGCGTAGGCACGACTCACCCGCTTCAATTGGTTCTCGGAGAATCGCTTGAGGGAAGGTTCGGACGACAAGTCCGGGTGCAGCAGACGCACAAGTTTCAGATAAGCCTCCCGGATCTCCTCGCCAGAGGCGCCGGCGCGGAGACCAAGGTCATCATAATGCGTCAGAGCCGAATTCTCCTGCTGTCGATCTTGGATTCGTTCCACTCGCCTAATCCCATCGCACCAGCGATTTCCACGTGCTCGGGTTGCCGGTTCCAGAACGTGCTGTACTTGTCGGGCCGGTCCTCGGCAACCGTCTTCATTCCCATGGTAATGCGCTTTTGATCGATGGCTTTCCAGCAAATGTGATCGAGTGCCACGGGATCCGTCGCAAAGTAAATCGTCTTGTGCTCCCACACGAACTGCGGGCTCGCCCCCGGCCCGCCGTGATAGAGGCCCTTCACGCCGTCGAGCACATGCAGCACGGTCTTGTTGCGGATCACTGGCATCGAGACCACGGCGGGAATGAACTGGCCGCAGGTGTTGAGCGTGCTCGAAGAATGGCTGCGGCACACGTTGTTTACCAGGCCGTGCGAGAGATTCTTCAGCGCCAGCGTTACGCCGGCGGACTGATGGTCCTTCAGTACCGGCAAATTGATCAGTTTGTTGACCTCTTTCGTGATGAAACGCGCGGCGTAGGAGCGGCGTGCCGTCAGATTGCTCGCGTCGTAACCGGGCAGCGTGAGGGCCATGTCCATGTAGTGATCGGGGTCGTACCCTTCGATGGCCAGTTGCACTTGGTCGAATGTCTCGACGGCACTTGAGGTTCGCACGCCTTCGGGCAGCCATTTGTCGAAGCCGCCTTGGAAGAACTGATCGCGGTACCGATCGTAGACCACGATGTCCTTGTTCTTGATGCCGGCCGCGTTCAGACCGGCGATGATCTCACGAACCACTTCCGCCGCGGAGATGACGTGCGGTTGGCCCACGGGATTCACCTTGATGCCCACAACGTCGCCGGGCTCAACAAACAGGCGCCAGGCATCGGCCCAGCCGTCAACGCCAGTGAGTTCGGTCATCCCCTGGCGCATCATCTGGCGCACGGGCTCGGCTTGGTAACGCCCTTCGACGATCGATGCGGGATGTTCGACGGCCACGACGCGCCCGCGAAAAAGGCCCGGCATGGCGAGTTTGCTGGCGTCGGCTTTGGACGAAACCTGCATTGCAAGGGCGCGCGCGGCGCCCAGAGTACCGCCAATGGCCCGCAGGCAGTCCCGCCGCGTCAGGTGCATCAAATCCGAGGCCTCCAGGAGTGTTCTTGGTTCTTACAGTAGCACAGGGAGCGCGCTGCAGAAATTGGTTTTCAGTGTGTAAACACACCCACACTCATCAAAGTAAGCATTGTCTTCTAACGCTTGCTGTACTTTGGCACGCCGGCCGCGTCGTAAAGTTTCTGGATGCGCTTCAGCTCATCGCGCGCCTCGCTCAGACCCAAAGCGCGCATCATGTCGCCGATCGTCACGCCAGGGTCGTTCGACCAGAAGATGCCGCGATCCTCGTCTTCGTAATATCGAAAGCCGGCCTTCTCGCCGTATTTCTCGCGCAACGCGGCGCCATTGTGCAACTGCGAACTCCAGGGCAAAATGGCGTAACTCAGATCGAGCTGTTGCACCAGAACATGAGCCGGCTCCTTGATCTGCGCAGTGATTTTACCGGTCGGCTCGAAGATGGCGGCGTTGTTCCGCCACGTGCTGGAGACGATGTAATAGCGATTCTCCTCGGCGCGTGCAGCGGGGCGGACGGTCTGCGGAGATTGCGTCGGCCACGCTACGATTTCCGCGCCCTTGCGCGCCAGCTCCGACCATCCGTAGTCGTACTCGATGTCGAAACAGATCTGCATGCCGAGCATGCCGAAGTCACACGCGAAAACCGGCGCCTCCTTTCCAGGAGTGGTCCCGCCCTCGAGCGAATCGCTGCCAGTGTGAACGGCCAGGTGCAGCTTGCGGTAAATGCCGGTCACCTCACCCTTCCGGCCAATGAGAATCGCCGCGTTGGTGCACACCTTCTTGTCCCTGTCTTCCAGCAGATACGTGGGAACCACGATGTAACAATGATGTTCCCGCGCCTTCCGCGCGAATGTGTCCTCGAGCGGGCCTGCGAGCGGAACCGCGTCGGCCATCACATTATTCGATGTTTCGCCGGTAACCGCTGTCTCCGGCAGCACCGCGAGATCGAGACCGCGGCCGTACTTCTTCTGCGACTCTTCGGCCATCTGATCGACCAGTTGGGTGAGTTCATCGAGGCGCTTTGTTAGGCCAGGGTATCTTCCCCAGAACGCCTGCATTGCCGTGCCGACAATCACCTTGCGAGGGGGCTGGCCGGCAGTAGTGCGGGGAGCGAGTTCGGCGGCGGGGAGGGGTGGAGCGAGCAAAGCGATGGCGAAGGCGGGAAACAGGATCGCGGATGTGCTCATGGCAAGCAGAGTATCACGGGCGAAGGTTAACCGGGCGCGACGATACATCTCCCGCCAACGGCTCGGAGTAAGATGAATTCATGGCCAATCGTCAACACGTCCATGAGTTGGTTGACCGCCTTCCGGATTCGGACGTGCCGGCCATTGAGAAGTTACTGGAGTCCTTAACCGAATCCCCGGCCGAGCGCGCAATTCGCCTCGCCCCACCGGATGACGAACCAGTGACTGCTGCTGACGAGCGCGCGATCGCTGAGGCGGAATCGGATTCCCGTCCGCCCGTTCCCTTGGAAGACTTGTTGGCGGAGTATCGTGTGAAGTGAAAGTCCTCGTGTCGGAGGTCGCCCGTGCGGATGTGCGGCGGGTCGGCCAAGCCGGGGCGATTCGGATTCTAAGAGCAATCGCTCGATTTGCTCGCACAGGTGATGGCGATGTCAAGGCGCTCACCGGAACTTACACTGGGAGGTTTCGTTTGCGCGTGGGTAACTATCGGGTGCTCTTTGAAAGGAAACCTGAGGAAACGATTCTGGTCCAGCGAGTTCTGCATCGCAGCGAAGCATACTAACGGCTCACACCGTCACCCCCACCCTCCACAGCAGATACCCGATCGCCTGCCGCACGTAGAGCCAGCGCTCACGCCAGTCGTCCGGCGCATTCAGCGACCGCGGCGAGCCGTATACTTTGACCCCACTGACCTGTAGCATCCTCTTGGCGCGAAAGATGTGGTATCCGTCGCTCACCACGATGCACGACTTCAATCCCATGCGCCGCATGATTTCGGCCGATGCCGCCGTCGAGTAGGCCGTGCTCGCTCCTTCGGCGTCGACCACAATCGCTTCCGATGGCACACCGCGGCTCACCAAGTACGAGCGGCCGACATCGCCTTCGGTATAGACAGGGTCGCCACCAGCTCCGCCCGTGGTCAGAATGCGCGGCGCAAGCCCTCTCTTGTAAAGCGCGAGCGCGTGATCCAATCGCGCACGCAGCACGGGCGACGGTTTGCCGCGATACTCCGCTGCGCCCAGCACTAAGATAATGTCTGCCGGCTGCGCCTCGTCTACCGTGGATTGGTGCGCGATGCGCTCGGCAACATGGGCCACTTCCACGGCCAATGCGAGTAGCGCCAAGCCTGCAATGCCGACAGCCCATTTCATCTGCGTTATTCTGATTTCAACATTATTGTAAAGGAACCGCATGGCCCGCCCTGAGAATATTTCCAGCGCCGCGAACCCGCTGGTGAAGAGTGTCCGCCGCGCCATTGCGCGAGGCACCCTCACCGAAGAAGGCCTGTGCGTGGCTGAAAGCTTTCACCTGCTCGAAGAAGCGTTGCGCAGCGATTGCGCGGTCAAGATGGTGCTGGCGGCGCGGTCGGTCGAGAGCACGGTGGAAGCGCACGTGAAGCGATTGGCCGGCATCCGCCTCGCTGTTTTGCCCGAGGCGCTGTTTCAGAGCCTCGCGGGAACCGAGGCGAGCCAGGGCGTGATCGCGCTGATCGTGCCGCCATCCTGGGTGCTGGAGCAGTTGTTCCGCGGCCGCAGCCTGGTGGTGGTGCTGGATGGCGTGCAGGACCCCGGCAACGCGGGCACCATCGTCCGCGCCGCCGAGGCGTTCGGCGCTACCGGCGTGATGTTTCTCAAAGGCAGTGCCAGCCCGTTCAATCCGAAAACATTGCGCGCTTCCGCTGGTTCGCTGTTCCGCATCCCGTTCGTGCATGCGCTCGACGCTGAGCTGGCCCGCGCGGCGCTGAAACAGAACAAGCTCGATGTCTACGCCGGCGTGCCATTCTCGAACGAGAACCACGTGAAATCGCTGGTCGACGCCGACCTCACCCGCAAGTGCGCCATCATCGTCGGCAGCGAAGGCCGCGGCGTCAGCGAAAGCCTGCATGCGGGCGCGATCGATCTTGCCATCCCTACCGTCGGCGTCGAGTCGTTAAACGCAGCCATGGCCGCTTCTGTCATCCTATATGAAGCGCGCCGCCAGAGGTCGCTCAAGCCGTGAGCCTGTTCGACACGTCGCTGCCCGAGCCCGCCCGCACCGATAAGCGCCGGCCGCTTGCCGATCGCATGCGTCCGGAAACGCTCGAAGAGTATGTCGGCCAGGAGCATATCCTCGGTCCCGGCAAGCCGCTGCGCGCGCAGATCGAGCGCGACATCCTCAGCTCCATCATTCTGTGGGGACCGCCCGGGGTAGGGAAGACCACGCTCGCGCGGCTCATCGCGCGCCTCACACACTGTGAGTTCATGGCGTATAGCGCGGTGCTCAGCGGCATCAAAGAAATCAAGGCAATGATGGTGGATGCCGAGCGCCTGCGCACCGTGGGCCGCCGCACCATCGTGTTCATCGACGAAATCCACCGCTTCAACAAAGCACAGCAGGACGCCTTTCTGCCCTACGTCGAGCACGGCGACATCATCCTGATCGGCGCGACCACCGAGAATCCATCGTTCGAAGTAATCTCAGCGCTTCTCTCGCGCTCGAAAGTCCACGCGTTGCGGCCGCTCACGCCCGAAGAGATCGTCGGCCTGCTCAAACGTGCGCTGGCGGATAAAGAGCGTGGCCTCGGTGACCTGGAAATCGACGCGCCGGACGAACTGCTCGAACAGATCGCTGTTCTTTCGAACGGCGATGCGCGCGCGGCGTACAACACGCTCGAAGCTGCCGTGGCGGTGTCGGAAGGAAAGCAGCTCTCGCGCCAGGCGGTCGAAGACGCCATGGAGCGCAAGGTGCTGCTCTATGACAAGTCCGGCGAAGAGCATTTCAACCTAATTTCTGCGCTGCACAAATCCGTGCGCTCGAGCGATCCCGATGCCGCGCTCTACTGGCTGGCGCGCATGCTGGAATCGGGCGAAGATCGGCTCTACATCGCGCGCCGCCTGATACGAATGGCGATCGAGGACATCAGCCTGGCCGATCCGCGCGCGCTCGAACAGACCGTGGCCGCGCAGCAGGCCGTGCACTTTCTCGGCATCCCGGAAGGCGACCTGGCGCTAGCGCAAGCGGTGATCTATCTCGCCGTCGCTCCCAAGTCCGACGCCGCCTACAAGGCTCTGGGCTTGGCGCGCGCCGACGTCGCAACTTCCATCGCCGAGCCCGTACCGCTCCACCTTCGCAACGCTCCCACAGGATTGATGAAGCAATTCGGCTACGGAGAAGGCTACCAGCACGCCCACAAGTTCGAGGACGCCCTCACCGACATGGAGTGCCTGCCCCCATCGCTCGCCGGCCGGAGATATTACCATCCGACCAATCGCGGCTTAGAGAAGCGGATTGCGGAGAGGTTAGAGGAGATTCGGGAGGCGAGGAGGAAGAAGTAGGAGAGGCATTGCCCGCTGATTACCGGTACGTGCCCTTCGAGCGAATAAGAATCGCTGAGATACCCACCGTCCTTCTCTGCTGATCCGCAGTGAATATGATGCGGTAAGAGCCGACCTTTTTGCGGTAGCGGCCTTTCCACTCATGACCTTTCAACGCCTTGACGTTGCTGCGGAAGGGGTCAGTTTCCATTTCGTCGATGGCGCGCCCAAGCCGCTCCCTTATATCTCGGGGAAGCCGTTCCAGTTCCTTCTCGGCCTCTCGCGACAGCTCAACCGCCCAGGCCATGTTTTACGGCGCGCCACGGCTTGGACTCGCCGCGCTTGAGCTGCGCTTCACCTTTTCGGACCTTCCGTTCCTCCTCCTTCGTCAGCACGTCATCGGCGTCCACCAGTTTCTTGGGCTTCATAAAAACCCGGCCAGCTTCTGTAGTGATTTCCATGAAATCGCCCTCCTGAAGCTGCAGCGCCTCAAAAATCACCTTAGGAATCACAACCTGGCGCCGCTGGCCAATGCGGCTTATCGTGGTCCGGCTCGGCTCGGCTGGTACGGTTCGGCTAGACATACTTTCAGCTTATCCGTTAATCAGAACCTGTCAAGCCCGGCCAGCGCTAATCCCCGCCAATTCAAGCCGCCCATTTTGCCCGTAAAATCAAGACCATGAGACTCCGCTCTCTGATCTGCCTCTTCCTTCCCCTAGCCGCCCTAGCCCAGCACGACCATCCTCCCGCCTCCATCCGCCAAGCCGTTCTCATGCCCGGTTTGGGCGACGTCCACCACGCCATCTCCACCAAGAGCCCCGAAGCGCAAAAATTCTTCGATCAGGGCCTCGCGCTCATCTGGGCTTTCAATCACGACGAGGCATTGCTCGCCTTTCAGCGCGCGGCGGAACTGGATCCGGATTGTCCCATGGCCTATTGGGGCATCGCGCTTGCCGTCGGACCGAATTACAACGATCCCGAGCCCGATCTCACCCGCGAAAAGACCGCCTGGGACGCCGTGCAGAAAGGCATCGCGCTCGCCGCCAATGCCACGCCAACGGAACGGGACTATCTGACCGCGCTCGCCACGCGCTACACCACTGAGCCGAAGCCCAACTTGAAACAGTTCGCCATCTTCTATAAGACGGCCATGGGCGAACTTACCAGGAAGTATCCGGACGATCTCGACGCCGCCGTGCTCTATGCCGAAAGCGCCATGGATCTCAACCCCTGGCAGCTCTGGACCGCGGACGGCAAGCCCGCCGAAGGCACAGAGGAGATCGTGGCCACACTCGAGTCCGTGCTCAAGCGCGATCCGAATCACATCGGCGCGAATCACTTCTACATCCACGCGGTTGAAGCATCGCCACATCCAGAGCGCGCGCAAGCCAGTGCCGATCGGCTCGCCAAACTCGCTCCCGCGGCCGGGCACCTGGTTCACATGCCGGGCCACATCTACATTCGCACCGGAGATTACGCCGGTGCGGTCCGTGCTAACGAGGAGGCCGCCGATGTCGACCGCCAGTACATCGACAAGTTCCACGTCACCGGCATGTACCCGGCGATGTACTACAACCACAACCTGCACTTTCTCGCCATCGCCGCAAGCATGGAGGGCCGATTCACTGAGTCGAACAACGCCGCAGCGCAACTCGTGGGCAACGCCGCCCCGATGTTGAAGGACATGCCCATGGTAGAGGCCTTCCTGCCAACCCGAATGCTGGTGCTGGTGCGCTTTCATCGATGGGACGAAGTTTTGAAACTTCCCGAGCCCGATGCCGCGGCTCTCACCGCGCGTGCGCTCTGGCACTTCTCGCGCGGCATGGCCTTTGCGCAGACCGGCAAGACCTACGATGCCGACTACGAGCGCCGTGCCCTGTTCGCCGCCGCAAACAACGTTCCGGAGGACACCACGTTCGGGTTCAACCGCTCCCGGGACATTCTGAACCTGGCCGCCCATCTGCTCGAAGGCCACATGTCGCTTGCGCGCGTCTCGATTCCAGCCGCTGTGGAGCACTTCCAAAAGGCCGCGCAGATTGAAGATACTCTGCGCTACGACGAACCTCCCGATTGGTACATCCCCCCACGCGAATCGTTGGGCCGCGCCTACATGATCGCGAACCAATATGACGCAGCCGAAAAGGTTTTTCGGGAAGAGCTGGCCCGCCATTCACGCAGCGGCCGCGCCCTCTACGGTCTCTGGCAGTGCCTGAAGGCGGAAGGAAAGAAGCCCGAAGCCAAGCAGGCCGAACTGGATTTTCGCGCCGTCTGGAAGAACGCCGATGTCAAACTCGCCAACGACGACTTGTAGGTTCTCGGTAGGGTATTTTCCGCAATCGCCCTAAGCGGTCTCCCGTCTCGCGCCGCTCCGCCAGCATTCCGATCGAACTGACGGAGTGGATTGCCTTCACTGCGGGAAAAAGATCAACGCTCTGCGCAAATTGCACGATGGAGAGTACTGCTCCGCCGCGCACCGCAAAGCGCATCTGAAGAAGCAAAACGAGGATGCGCTCGATTTTCTTCTGCAAAGCAAGCCTCGTCGCAGACGAAAACCTGAGGTCGCGGAAACCGTTGCCGCTCCAGCGCCACCCGCGGAGCCGCAGCCCATCCTGGTCGAAGCCGGGTTCCTCCCGGCAACGGTAGCCCCTCAACGACTGAACCACGCTCCGTGGCGGAATGCGCAGCCGGTCTGCTTCTTAATTCACGTCACCTTGCCGGCGTTCGTCTGCGCCCGGACGCCCTCTATACGCGTATCCCGCTTCCTTGGCATGGCCTTCGAAAAGCGAGTCGAGCCGGGGAATACCAAGCCCGTGCCGATGAATCCCGCCGAATTTGCAGCTAGGCCGCCTGTAATCCGCGCCGCGGTCACGCGCCCAGTCTGGATGGAGCTTGCGAAACCAGCCTCTTCCCGGCGCCCCGGCGCGCCCTTCGTCCGGTTCCAGCCCGATTGGGTACGAGCGGGAAGCGGGCGAGCCTGCACGCCTGCTACACTCCCGTTCGCGGCGGAGCCTGTACTCCTCGCAACGGACATTACACCTGCCGGCTTGGCCCTTCGGCTCGCGCGCCCTCTGCGCCCGGCGCCCACTATTGCTGTTCCGTGTCCGTCCGCGCGGGAATGCAGGGCGAAGGTTCGGCAGCCGTCTTTGGCAGTGTTGCGCACGCCCAGCGCCGCCACCGTGCCACGCACTCCTGTCTTCGAGGTCTGCGGTCACGTGGCGAGCACCATGCCGCGGATTCGAACCCCTGCTATGTCAACACCAGCCCGGTCCCATGGCACATGGCAGAACTCGGGTAGCGTCCCGCATATTTCGGACGCCAACGTCGCACCACGCCCTCCCGGACTTGCGGTCTCTTCGCGAATGACCGTCGCTGTCCCGCACACCGGTTCTCTGCGGACATCTCCTGCCGCAGCGATGGCGCGCGGTTGGGTCACGGCGAATCCGGCTCCGTTGATTTGCTCGTTCCGTTTCGCGTTGCGTGTGCCGGCCTTACGTCCCGCTCCGCAAGCTTCTACGAAAGCGCCGAAGTCTATGGCCACCCCAGTACCTCGATCCCCTAGCGCTTTGACCTTGGTCTGGAAATATCAAGTTCGCCTGGGGCCGTACGCGCGGGTCAGTCCCATGCGCCCACGCTTCGAGGTCCCTGTTCTGGATGCCCCGCGCCGGCGTGTAGATCCGGAACCATCCACGCATCTGATCAGCACGCTTGCCACCTTTTGGCGCGAGGTGCCCGTCTGGAGCCGCCGAGCCGGCATTGTCCTTCTGTTGGTGGTAGCTGGGTGGGCGGGGATCGGTCGCCTCAAAAGGTCCGGCGCTATGCAAAACGCGCAGAACGAGTTCATTCTGCGGCTTCGCGAGCGTGCTGCGGTTGAACTGCAGGACGATTTCCGCTCGGGCTTGAGCCAGTGGACGGGCCCGGCAGGTTGGGCCAATAGCTGGACCTACGACAATAGCGGGTTTGCGCGCCCGGGCCGGCTGGCACTGCTGGCCGGGTCAATGCCGTTGTCCGATTACCGCCTGGAGTTTCTCGCGCAGATCGATAGGAAGGCGGTGGCCTGGGTGTTTCGCGCCGCCGACTCGCGGAACTACTATGTCTGCAAGCTGGTGGAGGCGAAACGCGGTACGGGGTCGGCATACTCCATCGTGCGTTACGCGGTGATTGGCGGCCGCGAGCGTTTGCGCATGCAGTTGCCGCTGCCGGTTACGGCGGCAGCCAAGACTATGTTTCGCGTGCGCCAGGAGATTCGCGGTGACCAGTTCACAACCTACCTGGATGGGCGTGTGATCGACACCTGGAGCGATTCCTCACTCACTCACGGCGGGTTCGGCTTCTTCGCCGATCCCGGAGAAGCCGCCTACATTCGCTGGGTGAACGTGGCTTACCAGGACGACGCATTAGGGCGCCTGTGCGCCTACCTGGTCCCCAGAAAGCACAATTGAGCCCGACCCCGCCCTTATCGCTCACCTCCAATCCGCCGATAGTCTCCATGAGGATGTATCTTCGGTGAAGCCGAAAGGAACTACGAAGCCAGCGCCTGCGCCCGCTCCCGCGACTGGTGAACTGTTTGGGCGTGCCGTGGCGCTCCATCTGGAGGGCAAAGCCGACGAGGCTCTGGCCGAAATTGAAAAAGCTCTGGAGACCGGTGAGCAGCGCGCGGAGGTATACGCCGCTGCTGGATATCTTCGCTACCAGCGCAAGCAATTCGAGCCGGCTGCTGCCGCCTATCGGAAGTTCTTAGAACTGGACCCGGAAAACGGCGTCGGATGGTTCAACCTCGCCGCCACGCTCCAGGCACTCGGCAAGTGGGAGGAAGCTGGCGCCCTGTTTGAAAAAGCCTTAGCGTCCGACCCAAACCGGTACGAGGCCCACCTGGGTTTGGGCCTGTGCCGTCTGCACCTGAGTGCCGCCCGGCCGGCGCTCGAGGCGTATGAGCGCTGCCTCCGCCTGATCCCGAATCTGGAACCAGCCCGGATCGAGCCTATCTTGTTCGGAAAAGCTGTAGCGCTCCAGCTTCTCAAGAAGTTCTCCGAGTCTACAGAGTGTTACGGCCGCGTTCTGGAACTGAACCCGCGCTCAGAAGAAGCGCTCGCGAACGCCATTGCCGTCCACTTGGAGTTGAAAGATCACGTCACGGCCGCGCACTGCGCCGAACAACTCTTGAAGATCCGGCCCGATTCCCGGGTGGCGCACGAGGGTCTGGCGACCGCCGCTTTTGCGGCGCAGGACTACGAAAAAGCTGCCGCGCATTGTGCCGCTCTGGTCAAGGTGGCTCCCGACGCCTTCGAGGGGTGGTTCAACCTCGGCGTGGCGCTCGAGAAGGCTGGTCGTCCCGAGGCCGCCAAAGCGTACGGCGAAGCTCTGCGATTGCGTCCGAACGATGCTGAACTACAGCTCAATCTCGGTATTGCCTATCAGGAAAGCGGCGATCGCGCCAAGGCCCGGGAGTCCTACCAGCGCGCGCTCGAACTCAATCCGGAATCGACGACCGCCCTGTGGAATCTGGCACTTGCACTTGAGCAAGACGGCATTCCCGCCGAAGCGGAGAAACTATATACCCGTCTCCTCGACTACTCGCCTGATTCTGAAGACGCCCGCTTCCGTCTGGGCTGCCTGCGGCTCGAAAGGGGAGATTTTCGCGGCGCTTCCGAGGCCTTTGACGCCTGCTTGTGGAAACGCAAGGACTGGCCCGAAGCCCTGCTCAACGCCGGTATTGCCTATTGGAAGTTGGGAGAACTGGATGCCGCCCATGACGCTTTCCAACGTTGTCTGGACGCGCAACCCCAATCTGCTGCTGAGGCATCGCGAGCCCTGGCCGCGCTCGCGCTCGAACGCGGTAACATTAACGAGGCCTTGGACTTACACGCCAAACTAATTGAAAACGGCGAGCACTCTCCGGAGTTCCTTTACAACGCCGCATTACTGCGCCAGAAATCGGGACAACAGGAGCAAGCCGTGCAGCTTTACCGGGAAGCGCTCACCGGCTCGCCCGACTTCGCCGAAGCGCTCCTCAACCTGGGAATCGCGCTCGAAACCTTGGGCAAAACCGAGGAAGCCCGCGCCAATTGGCAGAAAGCGCTCGCCCTGAAGCCAGAGCTCGCCAAGGGGTATTTCCAATGACTTTGGGGTCGTAGGCAGCAAGTTACGGTAGCAGCCCCGAGCTAACCAAAAAGCATCTTGAGCCGCCCGCCCCGCGCACACATAATCGCCTGAACGGCATCTCTCATGGTTGGCGCCTGCCCAGTCGATCGGCAACTCGTCATATGCTTGGCGCGCTACAACCCGGAACTCCTTCTTATTGTGTTCCTTGCCGTGGTTTTATGCGTTTGCTTGTGGAAGTCTCTGGCGTGATCCGCCGGTCGCTACCCGTCGAGCCGGCTCAGAAACCTGCCATCGGCCCTCCAGGAGGTCGCCATAGACGGAGTAGACGTCTTCAAAGATTTGATCCCAGGACTGGCGCAAAACGTGGCGGCGAGCGGCGTTCCCCATGTCATGCCTCAAACCGGGATCGTTTGCCAGCCGAAGTATGCTCTCCAGGAAGCCTGCCTCGTCTCGGGCGACGAAACCGGTCTCGCCGGAATTGACCAGGAACTTGGGGCCGCCATCCGCCGACACCACCGCGGGAACGCCCGAAGCCATGGCCTCGAGGATCACGTTGCCGAATGTATCGGTCTGGGACGGAAACACGAAGATGTCCATGTTGGCGTAGGCGCGGGCGAGTGGCTCTCCTGACAGAACGCCGGGAAACTCGGCATGCCAGAGATGTTCGGACAGCCACTGCTTCTCGCTGCCGCCGCCGACAATGAGAAACCGGAAGTCGCACCACCCCGCATTCAGCAGCGCCCTTTCGATTTGCGCCAGAAAGCGCACGTTCTTTTCCGGCGACAACCGTCCGACGAAGCCCAGCGTGAGAAAGTTGTCCGGGGAATCGCGGCGAACCGGAGAGAACAACGCGGTATTTATCCCGCGCCGCATCAGGAACGTGGGCCTACCGGTGCGGTTTTGCAGTAGTTCCACCAACTCGGGATTTGGCGCGAACAGGAGGCGCGCCAGGCGATAGAATTGCAGCACACAATTCAGCGAGGCACTCTCGACTCCACCAGTGATCGTCCGGCGGAGACGCTGAGGCAGGCTCATCAGTGAGCGTTCTAAGCGGCGCGCGGCAAACTCGTGCAGATTGGTGTGCCACGAGGCCGCCAGTGGAACTTGCAGGGAATGCGCAATCCAGGCGCCCAGAATTCCCACATCCCCGGGACCGGTAACGTGAATCAAGTCCGGTTTGAACTCCGAGACCACTTGCGTGACGCGCTCGCGGCGGCAAAGCAGCAGCGGATCGCACGACAGATCGCGCTCCAGTCCGAAAGCCGCGCGGCCCCTGCGTAATTCCAGCGTCCACGCAGGTTCCTGGTTCGACAAGAAGTCCTGTGGGCCGCAGTGGACGGAAAGGAATGGGAGGTTCTGGCGCCGGGCAAAAGCCTCAAATTGCCGGCTGGTGAGCGCGACCCCATTCACCTCATGAAACGAATCCGTGAAAAATGCGACCCTCGGGACGGACGTCATTGCGCAAACTCCTGCCGCTCGAATAATGCCAGGCGGAGCACGGGCCGTAAGGTGGGTTGGTGGAACAATTCGACAACACTGACGAACAGCCGGAGCACCTCCGGGTCTCCCCTTTTCCAGAACGACGAGACGGGCGCATCCACGCCATCGTCCTGCCGGTAAAATACGCGGTCACTCCAACGGACACGGTTTGGATGTTCGGGGTAATCGCGGAGGACATCCCAGATTGTTTCGACGTAACGCAAACGGCGGCCTTCGCGATACTGGGGCATGAACAAGACATCGCTGATCCCATCGATGCGGATCTCTTCCACAAACTCCGCAAAGCTGCCGGCGTTAGTCAGGTTCACGTTGGCATTGGGCTCACATCCGTGCCGGTCGCCGCCCGACACAAGCGGATGATTTGTACTTCGGGCCATGGCGACCACCAACCGGTTTTCCTCCCATGGCCGCAGTGCATTCAATTCCAGGGCATGGATAAAAGCGCCATACTCGCTGAGGACCGTCCGAACCATGGCGAGATGTGCCGCCGCGCCAATGCCCCGCTCATCCCACAGCGGGTGGTTGAATACCACGAGGACTTCCGGGTACGCGTTTAAGGCCGCCAGAGTATCCCGCAAGCCCTGTGCAGTCGGCCGTAGCGTGTACTCTTCCATTTGCTTCGCCAGTGCCCGGGAATCCCGCGGCGGAAGATTGTGCACTCCCAGGTGAACAAATGAGGGCCCGAACGGTACAGTCCATTCAGTGGACACGGGAACCTGCCGGGTGCCATCCAAAACCTGAAGCTGCAGGCACGCTTCGATTTCGTCATGGTCGGTTAGAGAGATCAGCGCCTTCAGCCCCAAGCCATTCTCCACTTGTTTGCGTTCCACATCGAAGGCCTCGCGCGGGGGAAGCGGCGGCGTCCAGTACACACGGCTGTAATCCAGTTTGCGACCCCATTGCTTGTGATAGTTCCGTTCCTGCCGCCGCACCGCCTGAGAGACCACGGGAACGCGGTGCGCATGCTGAGCCAGAAAAGAGATGTCTTCCTGGGAGTGCATCGTATGGCTATGCAGGGAAACGCCCGTGCGAAACCGGGAGGGAGCGGCGACATTTTCCCAAAGGAAACGCAGCTGTGTGGATTTCATAGGTTCTCCTCGAGTGGTGTAGTGGAAGCGTTCGGATCGATTTCAAAGGCGAGCCGCAGATAGGAGCGAGGTTGAAACTCGATGCGCAAGGGAAGGCTCATTTTCGGCCCGTCCTCGATCCATAACCGAAAAGTGACGGGGTGGCCGCCGCGCTCCTCGTGGATCCGCCCACGCACTTGCAGGACTCCTTCGGGGCGAGAAGTGAGCCCGAGCTGAGCGAAGCGCAGCGCCTGCTGCGGGTCCCTCTCTTTTTCAATCCGCAGACGGTAGGATCGTTCGTTGTACACGTACCAGGTTTCGGTGGCCGCCTCGCGACGGCGGATGGCGCGCGTGAGCGCGTACAGAAATGTGCGGGGCGCCTCGCCGCTGGCATCACTTGGCCAATGGCTTTCACGCCACGCCGGGGGATCTTCCTGGAAGTGATCGCGTGCGTGCTTGATGATCCGCGCGTTCGATCCGGCCGGTGATGGCAGCCGGAAATGAGTGACCGCGCTGCGCGTGCGGCCGGACCGGCTATGTCCGTCGATCGCTGTGTAGTCGTTCCACTTGGCCCCGGCCTTGCCCAGCGACCGCTTTCCCTCCTCGATGGTCTCCTCGGGCGAGGAAGTGAGCACGCCGAAGTAGGCCGCTTCGCAAAGGGCCGCGTCGCGTTCCACTACGATTTCGTGTATGCTGCCGACCCGATCCAGGCCCGCCGCGCGCTCCGGGCGCGATGCTCCCGAGAACCGCAACGAAAGATAACGGCGATCCGGATGGGCGACTTCGGTGAGCGCTGCCAGCCCGCCGCCCACTCCCGCCCGGCGGTAAATCGGTAGCGAGAGCAGCAAGATTACGGCGTCGGCGCGATAAGTGCAAGAGAGCTTGTTGGCAGAGGCACCCGCAAAGCCATCGACAAGACGGTCTACCTGTAACAAGGGAGCCGCCGAAGCGCATGCCCGCCAGAGGCGGGGTCCTCCGCCGAGCAGGGCCAAGATCGTTCGAGCTAGAGTTCGCCTGGAGATCGCCATAATTGGTTAGGTCGTCCAAACATCCAGCCCGATGATACGTGCGCATCTTTACAATCAGATGTGGGCCCCGTGAATTTTCAATAAAACAAATGTTGTGAAAATGTTTTGTACTGCGGAGTTTAGGTAGCGGGCCGGATTTCGATCCCCAACCGGTTGCCGGCTGTCGAGTAAAAATGGGGCGCCATTGCGGGCTGCTCTTGCCCGCCGCGGCATAGGGCGTACAACGACTCATACAGGTTCAGGTATCGTGCCGTGACAGCAGGCCAGCCGTATTGTTCCGCGGTTGCACGCGCCAGTGCCGTTTTGCCGCGGCGCTCGGCAGGGCACGCGACGATGCGGCGCACCAGGCCGGCGAAGGTACACGCATCGGCTTCGCCGAGCCAGGCGTTGCGGTCCGTAGCATAGGACAACAGGCCGCCGGAGCGGGGGGCCACCAAGGCAAGGCCCGCTGCCATCGCTTCCAGCGGTGCAATGCCGAACGGCTCGCGGGGGTTCGGATGGATAAAGATATCCGCGTTTGCGTATATGCCGGCCAGTTCGTCGCGGTCCTGCAAATGCCCCAGAAACGTCACTCGCCCGGGCAGTCTCTGGTCACAAAGGTTCTCGAAGACCGTGCGCATCACGCCGTCGCCCGCGATGAGCAGGCGGTAGTCGTTCTCCGCATCGCATGACAAGTGCTCCATCAGTTCGACTAACAGTCCCAAGTTCTTCTCTGCCACGAGGCGCCCGGCGTATAGCAGAAGGGTCGTCCTCTCATTGCCGCCGCTTTTCGCAATTAATGTGCGCCGCAATTCTTCCCGCCTACGGTCCGGACGGAATCGGTTGCAATCCACTCCCATGGGGCAGACCCACACACCACGCCGGACCTTGTGGCCCCGCGAGGCCGGAATCAGTTCCTCAGCCGTGTGTTGTGAAACCGCGATGTGGTGATCGAACATCGGGAAGTACAGCCACTTCATGTAGATGCGGCTGAACACCGCGCCGGCGCTTCCCCTTCCGATGTATGTTGCGAAGTTCTCGTCCATGCGCTCGCAGCTCAAGCCAACCGTCACCGGGCGGAAATCCGATCCGAGGACCCACTTCTGGCGCAGAAGGCCGCAGAGATACGGCAGCGTGTACTTATCACAGACCTCCACCAGGTCGGGCCGTTCCTCGTCGAGGATCTGTCGGATGGCCGCGCCGCGCCCAAGAAACGCTTCGGGCAGGAGGACGCGGTAGCTCGCATTCAGGGGTGCGCGCGGCGCCCTGACGAAATAGATGCGGCCGTATCTGCCGGCGGCTTCCACGCCATCAGCTTCTCCCGGCACAATCAATCGCATCCTCTGGCTACGCTCGTTGGCCGCGGCAAGCAAGGCCCGGTAGAAGGTCGCGATACCGCCGGAAGTGGCGTGCCAGGCATTGGTCAAATGCAAGGTCTTAATCATCGGGATTCATACGGGCAAGGCTGAAGACGCATTCACAGCCGATGCGCCCGATCGCCATGGCGCCTCCGGCCAAGAATCCGCCTAATATGCGGGGAATACGCCGCAGATCAGCCCCGAGCGAAGCGCTGCCCTCACCAACAACGAACACACCCTTGCGCATGGCGTACCAGTTGAACACAGTCGACACGGCGGTGAAGGCAGCGGACGCCCCAATACTGGTCCACAGATGCGGGGTTCCCCGGTACCAGTGAATCAGCAGTTCGAGGGAATGGGACAGCAGCGGCAGGACGATGGCGACCGTGAAGCCGGCCATCCATAGAGGTTCCGCACCGCGAAAGCACTATGTCAGCGCCCCGTAGAAGCCCGCGCTCAGCGAACGGTAGGCGAATTCCGCCATCATCGCGCCCACGGTCGCCTTCCATCCGGCGGTTAGGTTGACCGCCAGAAATAACTGGGCGCGGAAAACAGGACTGAGCACGGCCGACTTCCAGTTCCATCTTCGAACCAGAGAATCCACCGGGTGCCTGATCAGGTTCAGAAACGCCGCGCCGACAGTCATCGCAGAACGGCCCGATCATATCGGGAAAGCGATTACGAGCCGATGTCGATTACATGAATTTCCGATAAAACATATGTCGGAGTAATTGTTTTCCATGACAGCAGATTCCCATCCGTGTGAGAACATCATCTATTGCGGGAGAACTTGTGAACGTACTCGTACTTAACGCGGGAAGCTCCAGCTTGAAGTTTCAGGTCATCGCCACCGACCTGGAGCGCATCAAGCAGGATGGTGATCAACGTCTGATCCGCGGGGAGGTGGAACGGATCGGCGGAGAGGCGATCATTACGACCCAGCATCGTGACGGCTCTCGCCAGAAATCCACCGCGCCGCTGCGGGACACGTCCGCTGCGCTCGACTACGTGCTTCGCTGGCTGGCATCGGACCAGTCAGGCATCACCGAGATACAGAGCCTGGGAGACATCCACGCCGTGGGCCATCGCGTCGTGCACGGCGGCGAGTTATTTTCCGAATCGGCGCTCGTCACCGATCAGGTGTTGAAGGGCATCGAGGACTGCATCGATCTCGCTCCCCTGCACAATCCGAACAACATCAAGGGAATTCAGGCGGCACGAGAGATCTTCGGCCAGAGAGTGCCGCAAGTGGCGGTGTTTGACACGGCCTTCCACACTTCCATCCCGGAGCACGCGCACCTGTACGCCGTGCCGTACCATCTCTATCGGCGCCACCGCATCCGCCGTTATGGCTTCCACGGGACCTCTCACCGGTACGTGGCGTACCGTTACCGGCATTTGCGGAGTTTGACTCGAGAGCAGACGAATATCATTTCGCTGCACCTGGGCAACGGCTGCTCCGCAACGGCCATTCGTGGCGGCCGCTCGGTGGATACCTCCATGGGCATGACGCCCCTAGAAGGCCTCGTGATGGGTACACGTTCGGGTGATCTCGATCCTGCCATCGTGAATTTCATTGCGACCAAAGAGGGGTTGTCGCTGCACGAAGTGGATGCGCTTCTGAACACGCAATCCGGCTTGCTCGGTATATCCGGGTTGACGAACGATATGAAGGTGCTCCAGGAAGAACTCAAACTAAACGATGACCGGCGGGTACGTTTGGCGATCGATGTCTTCTGTTACCGCGCACGGAAATACATCGGCGCGTTTCTTGCCTGCATGGGTGGGGCGGACGCGGTTGTCTTCACCGGTGGCATTGGAGAGAATTCGCCCGAGATTCGTGCGGCCATCTGTCAGGGTCTCGAATGGGCGGGCCTACACCTGGACAAGGAACAGAACCAAAAGGTAATCGGGGTCGAGGGGTCCATTACAGCCGGCGGCTCCACATTGCTCGCCTACGTTATCCCGACCGACGAAGAACTGCTAATTGCTCGCGATACGGTGCGGGTCATCCTGAGTGAGCCACACCCTTCGTAAGCTTCGCCTAGCTTTGCGGTGCTTCGTGCGGCCACTTCCATCCGGTAATATCCGGACTGTCGATGCCGTGCTCGTACGTGTAACTCCGGCACTCGATTTGAAGATTGCGGAATCTTTGCTTTGCGTTAGCGGATATTTTGAGACGTACTCGCAGCCACGTTATAGAATAGGCGGTTCATGCCTGTCGCCGGCCCCGGCCTGCTGGTTCTCACGATTGCGTCCATCGTTCTGCTCCTCTTTCTGATCCTGGTGGTGAAGCTGCACGCGTTTCTCGCCTTGCTGATGGCGAGCATGGCGCTGGGGCTCGCGGCGGGGATGGCGCCGGCCGCGGTTTTGAAGTCCATCCAATCGGGTTTCGGAGACTCGCTCGGATTCATTGCCGTGGTGGTGGGTTTGGGCGCCATGATCGGGCGCTACATCGAGGACTCGGGCGGCGGCCGCGCGCTCGCTGACGCGCTTCTCCAGAAGTTCGGGCGCGACCGCGCAATCCTGGCGCTGTTTGTGGCGGCCTATCTGGTGGGCCTACCGCTGTTCTTCGAGGTGGGTTTCATCATTCTAGCGCCTTTGGTTTGGAGCCTGGCAAAAGAATCGAAGCGCTCGCTGCTGGTGTATGGCATGCCGATGACCGCGGCGCTCAGCGCCACTCACTCGCTTGTACCGCCGCACCCAGCCCCCGCGGCTGCGGCGCAACTGTTGGGCGCGGATCTCGGCCTGGTGATCATCTATGGCATAGCGATTTCGATTCCCATGGCTGTCTTGGGTGGCCTCGCTTACGGCCAGTGGATCGCGAAGCGGGTGTTCGTCCCGCCGCCTCCCATGGCACAACGGGCGGAGCCCAACGGTGGAACGCAGGCCGCGCCGCCCCACGCGGGACTCGTGGTGCTGATTCTGGTCCTTCCGGTGTTCCTGATTTTCGGAGCATCGATCGCCGGTTCCGTCCATCTTCCGGGGAAAACCTGGGCCGGTTTCTTCGGACATCCGTTCACGGCCCTGTTGATCGCGACTCTGGCAGCGATGCTCGTGTTCGGTGCGCGGCGCGGCCTCAACCGGGACCAGATTGCCCGCCTGGCCGTGGATTCCTGCGCACCGATCGGCACGCTCCTGCTGATGATGGGCGGCGGCGGAGCTTTCAAGCAGGTGATCATCGATTCCGGCGCCGGGCTTTACGCGGGCAAGTTGCTGGCGTCCTCGAATATTTCCCCGCTGGTGGTGGCGTTTCTGGTTGCGACGGTAATGCGCGCCGCCCAGGGTTCGGCTACCGTCGCTATCATCACCGCCGCGGGAATCGTGGCGCCGCTGGTCAAACACGTAACCGGTTACCGTCCGGAGATGATTGTGCTGGCGGTTTGCTGCGGCGGTTCGATGCTTTCGCATGTGAACGATGCCGGCTTCTGGATTGTGAATGAATATTTCGGCATGGCCGTCCCGCAAACGCTGAAGAGCTGGACCGTCATGAAGGTGATTTGCTCGCTCGTTGGGTTCGCGCTTGTGCTCGCGGTGCAGGCTTTGTGGGGATAGGAGCGGAGCCCGGCAAGGGCGTCCGCCCCAAGTTTCTTTAGAAGCTACGCTGCCGATGCCGCGACCATTGGCTCGTCCGCGCTGCCGCCGTAAATGGCGGGAACGTGGGCGTTCATGGCGCGCAGGTAAGTGCTCAACTGGGCGCGGTGGTGGATGGTGTGGTGCGCCATCCAGCCGATGTAGAGGACCACGGGCAGCGGGGCCATGCCCATGAAGCTGACAGGTGTAGCGAGTTGTTCGCCGGTCATCGACTTCAACTTGTCCATCAGCGGTGGAATATCCCGGTCGTATGCAGCGACAGTCTCGGCCACGGTGGCGGGAGCCTGGCCCTCGTCCGGCCATGCGTTGAAACTGAGTCCGGTAATTCCTTCGGCGAAACCGCGCTCGCTTTGGACCAGGTGCCAAGACAGCTCGGCCGCTGTCCTGCCCTTGTCGCCCAATTTGAAGTTGAGCTGTTTGTCAGGCAGCGCCGCGAGTAGCTTGCGAGTGATTTGACGTTCCATTTCGAGGTGCTGGCACATATACATGGCCAATCCCTGAGCTTCTTGAGGTGTCATGCGTTTGGACCTCCAGGGCCACGATGGTACAAGACCCGGAAGAGATCCGCAAACTGCACTAGTGTTAACTCTTCGGCGCGCTTGCCGGCCTCAGGCAGGCCATCGAGGGCGCTCTTTCCATATACTCCGGCGAGGTTGTTGCGCAAGGTCTTGCGCTTCTGGCGAAAACACTGGCCCGCGAACGCAAGGAAGCCTGCCACGTCCGTGATGCCGAGCTCCGCGGCGCGATCGCGCGGCCGCAGGCGAACGACTGTGGAATCGACCTTGGGCGGCGGGTGGAAGGCAGACGGTGGGATGTCGAAGAGCCTCTCGACGTCAGCAAGAAGCTGCGTACGCACGCTGAGGTAGCCGTAATCACGCGAGCGCGGCGCGGCGGCGAGGCGGGTTGCTACTTCCTTCTGGATCAAGAAAACGGCCCGGAGGAAGTGCGTCCCAAGCGTTTTCTCGATGATGGGCGTCGCGGCGTAGTACGGCAGGTTGCCGGCGACCGCCGCCGGCCCCCATTGATTGAGGTCAGTTTCCCGCGCGTCGGCGTGAAGAATAGTGACTTGCGTCGCAGAGTGAAACTTTTCGCGCAGCCGCTCGACTAGCTCGGCGTCGATCTCGATCGCGATGATTCGTTCCGCATGCGCGGCCAGGCGCTCGGTGAGACCGCCGCGCCCCGGCCCGATCTCGATGACCAGAGGCTCACTCTCCCCGCACGCGGCACGCGCAATGCGTTCCAGCGCGGAACCCTTGACGAGAAAATGCTGGCCGAGCGGTTGGCGGGACAAAAGAGCGGAAAGTTCAGCCCTTCACGTCGATTCTGTCGCGACGGAACGAAACCAGAACCTTCCCGACCACGGGCATGCCGAACTCGGTGGGCGGTTGGAAGTCGGTGAACAGGATCATATTGGCGATGTCGTTACGCAGTTTTCCATTCACGTTATTGGGGATCGAGTAATCCAGCACCGATCCGTCCCGATCTAGCGTGACCTCCACCATGACATCGTCCTCGGTGAAGCCAAACGGCGGAAGCGCGTCGAAAGTAGCATGGGTTTGGCCGAAAATTCCGCTTAGCAGCACATCGTTGCAGGTGCTGTGGTGGGAGCTCAGGCCCGGCACCAGCATGCTGAACAGGAACAGCGCCGAAACCAGGCCGCCGGCGAAGGGAATCGCGAAGGGCCGCATCAAGTTGTCGAAGAACAGGTGCAGTTCCGCGGCCCAGAAGTGCACGAACGCCACCAGCGTGCCGCGTGAAAGGTGCCGCATACGTTCCCGTGATGCGATCACCTGCAACTGTGTAATGAGACGAGCCGGCGGATTCTTCACCGGAAGGTTCCGCAGCGCCGTGTCGAGATCGGACATGTCCCGGGCATAGCTCGAGCAATCCCGGCATTGCGCCAGGTGCTGGGAAATCGCGTCGGCTGCTCCCTGGCCGAGGACCGTCGAAAATGTTTTTCGCACCTTTTCGCAATTCATATCACTTACTCGGGAGCCCACCGCCAAGCCGGCTCAGGTTCGAGCCGTGCGGTCAGCCTCTCCTTTAAAGCTTCGCGCCCACGCAGGATCCGGGACTTGACCGTGCCGAGCGAAATTTGCAACACCTCGGCGATCTCCTCGTAGCTCAGGTCCTCGACATCGCGCAGCACCACCACCTCGCGGAACAGCGGATTGATCTGCGCCAGGGCGTTTTCGATCAGTTCCTGTCTCTCGCGGTCGAACGCATACTCGAACGGCGACTGCTCGGAATCCGGCACATTCCGGCTCCGCGTCTGCTCCGGCTCCGCATCCAGCCCCACCTCGCGGCTGCGATGCCGGAAGAACCAGCGCCGCTGGTTGTGAGCTTCATTCACCGTAATCCGGTAGATCCAGGTTTTCAAACTGCTCTGGCGGCGGAAGCGGCCCACGTTGCGGAAGACCTTGAGGAAGACCTCCTGCACCACGTCGCTCGCGTCACTGGAGTCGTTGAGCAGGCGGTAGGCCAGATTGTAAACCGGTTGCTGGAACCGCTGGAGCAGGCTTTCGTAAGCCGCTTCCTCGCCCGCCCGTAACTCCCGAACGAGTTCATCGTCGGCGCGGCCATTCGCCGCGCCCGCGCGCTCACAGGAGGAAGCGCCGATCGATTCGCCGTCCGAATTCAGGCCGAGCACGGAACTCGCCATGGTCACAGCTTCGTTTAAAGTTTAGCACCCAGGGGCAATTCACGCCCTACCACCATTGACACCAGACGCGCCCGGAAAGTTCCCAGTGAGGCGGAAACTGAACAAATACCGGGCTTTACAACTGAAACTGAATCCCCTGGGCGAGCGGCAGCTCGGATGACCAATTGATGGTCGTGGTTTGCCGCCGCATGTAGGCCTTCCAGGAATCGCTGCCGGCTTCGCGGCCGCCGCCGGTGTCCTTTTCCCCGCCGAAGGCGCCGCCGATTTCTGCGCCGCTGGTCCCTATATTAATGTTGGCGATGCCGCAATCGCTCCCGCGGTGGCTCAGGAACGTCTCGGCGGAAATGAGATTCGTCGTGAACATCGCGGACGAAAGGCCCTGCGGCACGGCGTTGTGCTGGTCAATGGCGTCTTCGAGCCTGTCGAACTCGATCAAGTATAGAATCGGCGCGAAAATCTCTTCCTTCACGATGGGCATCCCGGGCTTGGCGCGCACCAGCGCGGGCTCGACGAAGCACCCGCCCAAGTGACGGCCGCCGTACAGAATCTCACCGCCCTGCTGTTGAATGGTCTCGATGCCGCGGAGCATGCCGGCCACGGCGTCGCGCGATACCAGCGGTCCCATCAACGTGGCTCCGTCAAGCGGGTTGCCAATCTTCACTTGCTTGTACGCGGCGACGAGCGCATCCGTCATGCGCTCGGCGATACCGCGCTGCAAAAATAGGCGCCGGGTTGTTGTGCACCGCTGGCCAGCAGTGCCCACGGCGCCGAACACCACCGCACGCAAGGCAAGGTCTGGATTGGCGTCATCCATCACGATGATGCCGTTGTTGCCGCCGAGTTCCAGAATCGTGCGGCCCAGTCTCCGGCTCACCACTTCGGCCACGTGAACTCCCACCTGCGAAGATCCCGTAAAGCTCACGAGTGGTATCCGTCGATCTTCGAGCATGCGCTCGCCCACTTCGCGGCCGATCACCAGGTTGAACACGCCTTTGATGCCGTGGCGCTCGAATACACGGTTGCAGATTTTCTGCACGGCGATGGCGCAGAGCGGCGTTTTTGACGATGGTTTCCACAGCACGCAATCGCCGCACACCGCCGCGATCATCGCGTTCCACGCCCACACCGCCACCGGGAAATTGAACGCGCTGATGATGCCCGCGATCCCCAGCGGATGCCACTGCTCGTACATACGGTGCCCGGGCCGCTCGCTGTGCATGGTCATTCCATAGAGCTGGCGCGAGAGGCCCACGGCAAAATCGGCAATGTCGATCATCTCCTGCACTTCGCCCTGCCCCTCGGCCAGGATCTTGCCCATCTCGATCGAGACCAGCGCGCCCAACTCAGCCTTCGAGCGCCGCAGCTCGTCGCCAATCTCGCGCACGATCTCCCCACGCTTGGGCGCCGGCGTCATGCGCCACGCGGCGAACGCGCCCTCCGCCTGCCGGACCACCTGGTCGTACTCGCGCGCCCCGGCAAGCTGCACCTTGGCGATCACCTTGCCATCTGCGGGATTCACCGATTCGATTTCTCCGCCGGAAAGCGCCGCGATCCATTCGCCTCCGCACGCGCCGGAATTGACCGGCTCGATCTCCAGGCTTTCCAGAGTCTCGGCGATCTTGTTGGTTTCCGTTTCGGTGATATCCATTCGTCTGCCTCCACCAGCCATCCAAGTCTATTCTAGTGGGGCTCCGGGACGGTCGACGCGCGCGCTGACGCTATCCATGGTAAATGCCCGTCAGTTAGCGGTCGAATTTTGGTGCACAAAACGTTGCCATCCCGGTTATACTGAATGCCCAGAGAGCGCGCCAAACGGAAATGGTGAAGTGACCTGTCGCAGCGAGAACGTTCGTACCGCTTCCTCCGGTCGCGGCTCAGCAAAGCCCGGAAGGTAGAGAGCGTGACCAAAGGGAGCGGTTGCGTCCTGTTCAGTGCGACAAGCCGCTAGTTGGTGAGATAGGCAAGAAAGGCGAATAAATGAAAAACACGCTGCGTAATTTGATCTTCACTTCCTTGTTTGCGGTGACGTCTCTATGCGCCCAGGGGCTGGTCATTCCCCAGGTCGCTGACGGCAAGGACGAGAGTGGCGGAATCTGGACATCCACCGTGGTGCTCACCAATACCACGGGAAGCGACACCACGGCCTCCCTCGCGTTTTATCAGGACACCACCGGAGGCGGTACTAAGCAGTGGACGCCGACCTTCGCCGGAGTCGCTTCCACCGAGGGAATACTCCTGCCCGCCGCTTCCACGCTGTTCCTGCAGACACCCGGTAACACCCCCCTTACCCAGGGCTGGGGCGAACTCATCGCCAGTTCGGGTGTGGTGGCCTATGTCATCTATACGTACACCTCCGGCCAAAATGCTTCGCAGGGTACCGCGCAGGCCGTCACCGCTGCCAGCCGTATCCTGGTGCCTTTCGATAACACGGGGAGTCATGCCACGGAACTAGCCGTGGTGAACCCGAACTCGAGCCAGGTGTCCATTCAGGTAAACCTCAAAACCACAGACGGCAACGTTTCAACAGGGACCACCTTGACCATGGCCGGTGAGGGCCAAATGGCATTTGGGATGTCGGATCAATTTTCGGCGACCACCAAGAAGGCCGGGCTGGCCGAGTTTTACGCCAGCACCGGCACTTTTGCGATCATTGCACTGCAAGCGAATACTAGTCCTTCGGGACTTTTTTCGTTCACCACGGCTCCGGTCTATCCGCAGACGACGGAGGCACCCGTTATCGCTACCAGCGCTGGTGGTGGGGGCGGGGGAGGCGGCATCCCGGCCGGTGATGTCACGTTCGCCGGCTTTACCATCGGAAAAATTACCAGTGCCGGACTCGTCATAGAAAATGTTGGCGGACAGTTCGCCGCCTACACACCCTCAGCGTGGAACGGGCCATACGCGGCCACCAAGTTCCCACCCTACTGCAGCGTGCTTAGCACTACCTTCTCCAGCGGAACATTTCCGTTCGCGCCGAGCCTTTTCCTTGACGCCGGCAAGAGTCTGTCGTTGAGTGGACCATCTTTGCCCATCAACTACAGCACTCTGCCGGCAACGAATCCCACTAATATCGGCCCCGAGTATTTGCTTCAATTGTCATCCAACACGCTCGTGGACGGAGGCACATACACCTTGTCGGGCACCGGCGGCACCCAAGTTGCTGCCTTCAGCACGTCAGCGACCCTCCCCAGCAACTTCACAACCAATGTGAACACGATCAGTGCTGTCAGTCGCTCCCAACCTCTTACGGTCACCTGGGGCGGCTCCGGATTCGAAAACGTAATTATCGGCGTGAATGCGACAACGCTGAGCATGACGAGCACTTCCCAGGTCGTGGTTTCGTGCGCGGTTCCCGCGAGCCTGGAAACGTACTCGATTCCTGCGAATGCACTCTCGTTACTACCTGCCGTAGCGTCGGGGGCCACCGGTTTTGGCGCCGTGACGTTGAGCACAGCCCCGGCGATTCAGGGATCGGTTTCCGCCGACTCGGCCGAGGGTACGACCTTCACTCCGAACCTCGTCGGGGGCGGCAAGATCAAATATGGCGCCTTCGCGCCCTCCTACGGGGTGGTACAGAGCGTTACGATTCAATAGCTGCAACTATTCGCAATCGGTTTGACATCAAACTGACATCATTCCTGTCCTACAATGCGCTAACTATGGACAACGCCGAACTGGACCGTCTCCGGCAAGCTTACAAGGACGCTGTAGAGAAATGGATCACGGCGATTCGGCAAGAAGAGGCGCTCGCCACGCCAGACCACTCGGTCCATGCATGGGACCTTTGGGAGAACGCCGGTTTCGCGGAAGAGGACGCCAGGAGCAACGCGCAAGCCGCTAAGGAGCAGTACGAGAGCGCGCTCCGCGAGGCCGATTACGGAATCTAGCCGTTCCTCTCTCCGTTTGACACTCCTCTCCCGCGCACATTACACTACTTAAAGCCCTTTTTTGGCTCCCAGAAAAAATCAAGGATGCTTCTCGCCCGAGAATTCGTCAGCTATTTGTCTCGCCAGATCGTTCGAAAGTTGACGCCCCAGATCATCGAGACGCCCAACGCGCAGGCCGTAATCGAAATGATCGATCACGTCATCAGCGAAGAGTTGGCCGTCGAGGACCGCCTCAATGAAGAGGTTCGCGAGATCCTCGGGCAGTACACCGACTACATGCGGCGCGAGGGCGTCAGCTACCAGGAGATGTTCCGCAAGACCAAGAACACGCTGGTTGCGCAACGCAAAGTCATCCGCGCCTCCGGCCGCGACACCGGCGACCAGATGAAGCTTTCGCGCGACAAGATCACAGACATGTCGCACAAAATCGTGGCCGCGCTGCGCAAATCGCACCAGCTCCGCGTCAAAAGAGACCCCAACGAGGTGCGGCTCGAGATCGTACGCGCCATGACCGAACTGCTCACCGCCGAGGAAAAGGTCGACCGCATGGCGCGCGATAAGGTCCGGTCGCAGAAGAAGGAAATCCCCGAAGGCAGCGAGGAGTGGGATCTGCTGCACAGGCGCTATTACGCCGAGGAACTCAAGAAACTCGGCATCGATCTTGCCCGGTAACGCCCCAATGAAGCCCGCGATCGTCGTCGTCGGCAGTCTCAATATGGATTTCGTGGTCTCGGTGGACGAACTCCCTGCACCCGGCGAAACCGTGTTGGGCCGAAATTTCCAGATGTTCCCCGGCGGCAAGGGCGCCAACCAGGCGGTGGCGGCAGCGAAGCTTGGTGGCAACTCGGTGACGGTGCGTATGGTGGGCCGCGTCGGTTACGACATTTTCGCCGATCATCTGAAGGCCAGCCTGTCGGCCGCCGGCGTGGACGTCACCGCCGTGCATGCGGCGAAATCGGCTGCCACCGGTGTGGCTCTCATTTCGGTGGATCGCGCGGGGCAGAACACCATCGTCGTGGCCTCAGGTGCCAACCACGAACTCGCCGCCGCTGACGTGGAAGCCATGCGGCCGGTGTTCCACGGTGCCCGCCTGGCGCTATTCCAATTGGAGACGCCGCTCGGCACGGTTGCCGCCGCCCTGGCCGTGGCGCGCGACGAAGGGCTCACCACCATCCTCGATCCCGCACCCGCACAGATGTTGCCTTCTGAAGTGCTGCAACGCGTTGACATCCTCACCCCCAACGAAGGCGAAGCCCTGCGTCTGCTGGGGCGCGCCCCTTCGCGCGTCACTCCAGCCGAAGCCGCCGAGTTGGCCGAAGCCTTGCGGCGCTTAGGGCCGAAAACCGTCATCCTGAAACTGGGGGACCAGGGCTGTTTCGCGGACACCGGTTTGACCCGAGGGCACGTTCCCGGTTTTTCGGTCGAGGTAAAGGATTCGACCGCCGCCGGGGACACGTTCAACGCCGCCTTGGCCGTCGCGCTGGCCGAGGGCGCTGCACTCGATCATGCCCTGCGCTTCGCTAACGCCGCCGCGGCCATTTCGGTCACCCGGCCTGGCGCGCAGACTTCGGCTCCGTTGCGCCGCGAAGTGGATGAGTACCTCCAGGACCATCCGGTACTAGCCTGATTGACGCAGGATTGCCGAGCGGCTAAACTTAATCATTTACGCCGCAAGTAGATAGCACGCCTATGCGCAGTTTTTGACACCGTAAGGCAATTTCCAGGAGGGTACGAGAGCAAATGCAACGACACCTGTTTACGTCCGAATCTGTCACCGAAGGGCATCCGGACAAAATCGCTGACCAGATTTCGGACGCGGTGCTCGATGCCGTTTTAGAGCAGGACCCCTACGGCCGCGTAGCCTGCGAAGTTCTGGTTACAACCGGCATCTGCGTCGTGGCCGGCGAAATCACCACTACCTGCTACGTGGATGTTCCCAAAGTGGCGCGCAACACCATCCAGGAGGTGGGTTACACCGACGCCACCTTCGGGTTCGATTACCAAACGTGCGGCGTCCTCAATGCCATCCAGGGCCAATCGCCCGACATCGCCATGGGCGTCGATCCCGGCGGCGCTGGTGATCAGGGTCTCATGTTCGGTTTCGCCTGCAATGAGACCGAAGAGCTGATGCCCATGCCCATCATGATGGCCCACAAGCTCGTCAAGCGGCTTTCCGAGGTGCGTCGCACCGGCATCCTCGATTTTCTCCGTCCTGACGGCAAGTCGCAGGTCAGCGTCGAATACGCCGGCGGCAAGCCCAGGCGCATTGACGCGGTCGTGATCTCGACCCAGCACTCGGACGACGTTTCCACCGAAACCCTGCGCGCCGAAGTGAAAAAGCACATCGTTGATGCCGTAATTCCATCCGGCATGGTCGATTCCGGAACGAAATATCACATCAACCCCACGGGCCGTTTCGTGGTGGGCGGTCCCCATGGCGACACCGGGTTGACCGGCCGCAAAATCATCGTCGATACCTACGGCGGCATGGGCCGGCACGGCGGCGGCGCGTTCTCCGGCAAGGATCCGACGAAGGTGGACCGCTCGGCATGCTACATGGCGCGTTATATTGCGAAGAATCTGGTGGCCGCTGGCTTGGCTGGCCGGTGCGAAGTCCAACTGGCTTACGCTATCGGCGTAGCGGAACCGGTTTCCATCATGGTGAACTCTTTCGGCACCGGCACTATTTCCGAAGACAAGATGACCCAGTTGATCCGGGCGCACTTCCCGCTCACGCCCAAGGGCATCATCGATCACCTGAAGCTCCGCCGCCCCATCTACCGCCAGACAGCGGCGTTCGGCCATTTCGGCCGGACCGAAGAAGGTTTTTCCTGGGAAGTCACCGACAAGGCCGAGGAGTTGCGTCACGAAGCCCCCGTTGTGGAAGCGGCGGTACGTTAGTCAAGGCAGGGCAGGCGCCTCTCCTGTCCATTGCTTTCGTCATTTTTCTGAATGATCGGCAGGCGGTAGTGCCTGTCCCAAATTAAAGGATTTCGATGCCAGTTAATACGCAATCGCAAGTTGCTTCCGACGTGAAAGACATCGCGCTGGCCGATCTCGGCAAGCGCCGGACGGAATGGGCTTTTCAGTCCATGCCGGTTCTGCAAACCATTCGCAAGCAGTTCATCAAAACCCAGCCCCTCGCCGGGTTGCGCATCTCTGCCTGCCTGCACGTCACCACCGAGACCGCCAACCTCATGATCACTCTCAAGGATGGTGGCGCTTCGGTCGTGCTTTGCGCGTCCAATCCGCTCTCCACCCAGGACGACGTTGCCTCCACGCTCGTGCGTGACTACGGCATTCCCGTGTACGCCATCAAGGGCGAGACGAACGACGTCTACTATTCGCACCTCACCGCCGCCGCGGAACACAAGCCGCACCTGACTATGGACGATGGCGCCGATCTTGTGCACCTGCTCCACACCAAGCGCCAGGATTTACTGGGCGACGTGCTCGGCGGCACTGAAGAGACCACCACCGGTGTGATTCGCCTCCGCGCCATGGCCAAAGAAGGCGTGCTGCGCTATCCCATCGTAGCCGTGAATGACGCCTACACCAAGCACTTGTTCGACAACCGCTATGGCACCGGGCAAAGCACGATCGATGGCATTATCCGCGCTACTAACGTCTTGCTTGCCGGCCTGAACGTCGTCGTAGTCGGCTACGGATGGTGCGGCCGCGGCGTTGCCATGCGCGCTCGTGGACTCGGCGCCAACGTCATTGTGACCGAAGTGGATCCCACCAAGGCCATCGAGGCTTTGATGGACGGCTATCGCGTGATGTCGATGGGCGAGGCCGCGGTCATCGGTGATATTTTCATTACCGTCACCGGCAACAAGCACGTCATCGCGCGCGATCACTTCGAAAAGCTCAAGAACGGCGCGATCCTGGCTAACTCGGGCCACTTCAACGTCGAGATCGATCTGGAAGCCCTCGCCAAGCTCGCTTCTTCGCGGCGTCCCACGCGCGAATTTGTCGAGGAGTTCGCTCTCCGCGACGGCCGCCGCATCTACGTTTTGGGCGAAGGCCGCCTCATCAACCTTGCAGCCGCCGAAGGCCATCCGGCTTCGGTGATGGACATGAGCTTCGCCAACCAGGCGCTCTGCTCCGAGCACATGGTGAAAAACCACGCCACGCTCGAAAAGCGCGTCTATTCGGTACCCGAAGCCCTCGACAAGCAGGTCGCCAAAATGAAGCTCGAATCCATGGGCGTCAAAATCGACCGCCTCACCGTCGAGCAGGAACACTACCTCTCGAGCTGGAGCGAAGGCACCTAGCCGCGCCTCGTGGCGCACGCCTCGGCGTGCCGCTGCCGGCTTTACAGCCGGCAGTCACCCCATCAGACCCGCGCGTCTTCTGCAATAATTACGGACGCGAGGGTCCTCTATGGAGCGAAGACAGTTTCTGAAAACCGCGGCACTGCTTCCCGCCGTTGCGAGTGCAGTTCCAGCCTACCCCGGCACACTGCAAACCCTAAAGCGCCCGCTGGCCATCACGATGTGGGACTTCTCCTGGCTGGAGCGCCGCTGGCCCGGTGCTGGCTATGAAGACTGGGATGCGATTCTCGATGAGCTGAAGCAACGCGGATACGATGCCGTCCGCATTGACGCGTATCCGCACCTGGTCGCCGCCGCGGCTGGCCGCACCTGGGAGCTTCTTCCCCGGTGGAATCAGCAGGTCTGGGGCAGTCCAGCTAAGAATCGCGTGCGCGTTCAGCCCGAGTTGAACCAATTCATTCGCAAGTGCGGCGACCGTGGCCTTCGCGTTGCGCTATCCACCTGGTTTCGCCAGGACGCTGATGATACGCGCATGAAGATTCGAACGCCTGAAGATCATGGCCGCGTCTGGAAGATGACGCTCGATAGCATCGCGGCCGATGGCCTGCTGAAGCACATCTTATACGTCGACCTGTGCAACGAGTTTCCACTTCCTGACTGGGCGCCGTTTCTTCCGCCGAACACTGAGCGTGCCAATAAGCAAGGCGCGGACTGGATGCGCGGAACCATCGCCGTTGTGCGCCGCGCGTATCCCGATCTCGACTACACCTTTTCCATCACCACCGAATACGACGCGCTGAAGCAGCAGGACGTCTCCATGCTCGACTTTTTGGAGCCGCATATCTGGATGACACAGTGGACCACATTTTATGACGATGTCGGCTATAACTACGAACGCTTCGACCCCAAGGGCTTCGATAACCTGGCCGAGCGCGCGAAGAAAGTCTATCTGTCGAATCCGGACCATTGGAAAGCGGGGCTTGTTAGCGGAATCCAGACGATTGCCGAGTGGTCCCGCGCCACGAAGAAGCCGCTCATCACGACAGAGTGCTGGGCAGTGGTTGACTACAAGGACTGGCCATTGCTCGAGTGGGATTGGGTGAAGGAACTCTGCGAGCTGGGTGTACGCACGGCGTCCGCGACCGGCTGCTGGGTGGCCATGGCGACAAGCAATTTCTGCGGCCCGCAGTTCGCGGGGATGTGGCGTGATGTCCCATGGCACCGCCGCCTCACCGACGTTATTCACCGGGGCCCCGTGCATCTGGCCAACTGACCAGATATTTGGCGTATGCCTCCAGCGTCACAAGGCGTCAGTAGCCGAACATCGTAATATCTCCCTACTACCGTGCACGAGGAGCGCGTCCTGATAAAATAAAAAGTCGAGATGAGCGAAGCCGAAAATCCGCTTTCGCAAGCGGACTCTGCGGAACCAGAAGCCGAGCAGCGCATGCCCCTGCCGCCGGCTTCGTTTGAGTTTCTGGTGTTGTCCGTGCGGACGCAAGCGGAACTTCAACTGGGATTGATCCACTTCGGCCCCGAAAGTGAAAGACCGAAGGCGGATTTGGGTCTGGCGCGGCACAGCATTGACCTGCTCGGCGTGTTGCAGGAGAAGACCAAGGGAAATCTCACGCTGGAAGAGCAGCGTCTGCTGGAGAATTCGCTGACCGAACTGCGTTTCCGTTTTGTACAGGCACTCGAAGAAAGCAAGAAAAGCTGAATGGGCGCGGCCGGCCCATTGAAGATTACGGTGCTTGGGTCGGGCACCAGCGTGGGCGTGCCGACGGCGGGTTGCCATTGCGATGTGTGCCAGTCGAGCGATCCGCGCGACAACCGGCTGCGCCCTTCGGTGCTGGTGCAGTACGGCGGCCGCAATGTGATTATCGACACGACGCCGGATTTTCGCACGCAGGTTCTGCGCGTGCATCTGGACCGGCTGGATGCGGTGCTGTTCACGCACTCGCACGCCGACCACATCATGGGGCTCGACGATGTGCGCCCGTTCAACTTCCGCCAGCAGTCGCGCATTCCCATCTTTGCCTCCGCCGAAACCTTGGGGGCCATCCAGCGGTGTTTCCAGTACATTTTCAACGGCGACGAGCAGCAATCGGCGGTGCCGCAGCTTGAGACGCACACGCTGAATGGCACGTCGTTCGATTTGTTCGGGCAGGAATTTGTCCCCGTGCCGTTGCTGCACGGCAAGGCGACGATTTATGGTTTCCGCTTTGGCCGCGCCGCCTATTTGACCGATCACAGCGAGATTCCGCCGGCATCCATGGAGCAGTTGCGTGGGCTGGATGTGTTGTTTCTGGATGCCCTGCGGCACCGGCCGCACCCCACGCATTCGACGGTGGAGCGCTCGCTCGAAACGGTCGCCGCACTTGCGCCGCGGCGGGCTTTTTTCACGCACATCTGCCACGATCTGCCGCACCAGGAAACCGAGGCCACGCTGCCGCCGCACATCCGGCTGGCGTACGACGGGTTGGAAATCACCGTAGAGGCGGGCGATTAGATGGAGTCGCCGTTTCGGGTGTTTCACAGCCTGGAGGGAGTGCCGGCCGATTTCGGACCGACGGCGCTGACCATCGGCAACTTCGATGGTGTGCATAGCGGGCACCGGCGGATTTTGCGGCGCGTGAGGGAGATTGCCGAGGAGCGGAACTGGAAGGCATCGGTACTGACGTTCGACCCGCATCCGGCTACAGTAGTGGCGCCGGCGCGCGCGCCAAAACTGATGACCCTTCCGGAGCAGCGATGCGCATTGATGCGGGCGGAGGGGATCGAGCAGGTGCTGATTCTACCGTTCACCGCTGACGTGGCGCGGTTGACGGCGGAAGAGTTCGTGGAGCAGGTCTTGGTGTGCAAGCTGGGCGCGCGGGCGGTGGTGGTGGGAGAGAATTTCCGGTTTGGGCACAAGCAGGCAGGGCATACGCGGCTGCTGCGGGCGTTGGGAGACCGGTTCGGATTCCTCACAGAAACGGTGCCGGTGCTTTGGTGCCGCGGCATGCGGGTTTCGAGCAGCGGGCTGCGCCAGCTTGTGGAGGCGGGAGAAGTAGCGCGAGCGGGACGGCTGCTGGGGCGGCCTTACGCGCTCGATGGTGCGGTGATTGCCGGCCGTGGCGTGGGTTCGAAGCAGACGGTGCCGACCCTGAATTTGGCGACGCGCTCCGAGGTTCTGCCCAAGCCGGGCGTATATGTGACGCGCACAAAGGACCTTGCGGACGGCCGGAGTTGGGAATCGGTGACCAATATCGGGTACCGGCCGACGTTCGGGGAAGATGACAGGCTATCGATCGAAACCTTCCTGCTCGGGCCTCTGGAGGGGGAAACGCCAGGGTCGATCCGCGTGGAGTTCTTGCGGCGCTTGCGCGACGAACGGAAATTCGAGAGCCCGGAGGCCCTCAAAACACAGATATTCAATGATGTCGCACGCGCCCAGGCTTACTTTCGCCGGGCGGCTCGGTGGGTGCGGCAACCAGTTTTGGACTACATAAAAGGAGACACACATGAAACTGTCAGAAGGTAAGACGCGGCGCATGAAAGCGCTCGCGAACAACGCCGGGGTGATTGCCGCGGCGGCCATGGACCAGCGAGGGAGCTTGCAGAAGTCGCTCGCCGCGGCCCGGGGTGTCGACAAGAAACAAGTGACCGACGAAATGATGAGCGAGTTCAAGATCGCGGTGAGCAAAGTGCTGACGCCGCACGCGAGCGCGATCCTGCTCGATCCCGAGTGGGGATTGCCGGCATCCAAGGCCCGGGCCAAGAACGCCGGACTGCTGTTGGCCTATGAAGCCAGCGGCTACGACAACACGCAGCCGGGGCGATTGCCCGACTTGCTGCCGCACGTTTCGGTGAAGCGCATCGTGGACTGGGGCGCGGACGCCGTGAAGATTCTGATCTACTACACGCCGTTCGAGGACGCAAACGTCAACGACATCAAGCACGCGTTCATCGAGCGCGTCGGCGCCGAGTGCGTGACCTACGACATCCCGTTCTTCCTGGAGTTCGTGGGCTACGATCCGAAGGGCGGGGACGAAAAAGGTCTGGAGTACGCCAAGCGCAAACCGGAGATCGTCATTGGGAGTATGAAGGAGTTTTCGAAGCCGCAATACTTCGTTGACGTGCTGAAGGTCGAAGTGCCGATCAATGCGGAGTTCGTTGAGGGATCGAGCGTGTACAAGGGTCAGAAGGCCTATTCGCGCGCGGAAGCGCTGGATCATTTCCGCAAAGCGGCGGCGGTGGCTACGAAGCCGTTCATTTACCTGAGCGCCGGTGTGAGCAACGCGCAATTCACCGAATCGCTGCACATGGCATCCGAGGCGGGAACAGACTTCTCGGGCGTGCTATGCGGCCGCGCGACCTGGAAGGAAGGCATTCCGGTCTACGCGAAGCAGGGAGTAAAAGCGCTCGAAGACTGGCTCGCCGGGGAGGGTGTGAAGAACATCAACGCCGTGAACGACGCCATCAAGGCAGCCAAGCCGTGGTTTGCCAAGCTGGGCGCATAGGCACGGAAATAAGTGATTTATTATTAGTCGTTTAGTAGCGGTCTAGGGGCGGCTGCAGGCTGGCTCTTGTGCCATGTATGATGACAATGTATAATTTCATCATGGAGCATAAAACATGCCAATTGCTCAGCCTGCCGGCCTGATCCACATATTAGTAGCGGACGAGACCTGGGTAGCTCTGGCAATGCTGCACAAGCAGTATCCGGCGCGTCCGTCATTCTCCACGAGGGAAATCCTCGATCAAGTCAAGCGTGAGCGCGCCTTCCCGGAGCTGCGCCCGGGTGTGCAAGTTCACATTCACCAGCATAATGTCGCCAACCTCGAGCCGAATCCGGCGCGGCAGCGGATGTTCTACAGGCTTGCGGACGATACCCTCCGGCTGTACCGTCCGGGCGACCCCTGCCATCCTTTGCGGAAAGGAAAGATGGCGCCAAAACGATCCGAGTTGCCAACGAAATATCAGTATTTGCTCGATTGGTACGAGCGCGAGTACTGTAAGCGGGAGAGCGCAACCGGCTCGGCAGAACATCGGGACATCATCCTTGAGATGTGGGGTTTAGGAAAAGAAGTCTGGCAAGGTGTGGATGCTGACGAATATGTTCGAAGTTTACGCGCGGACTGGGATGCGCCCAAGGACCCAATAGACAAGTAGCCTTGGGGTAATCGATGGCCCTCGTTTTCTGGGACACCAATCTATTTATCTACCTGCTGGAGCGGAATCCGACTTTTGGCGAACAGGTGCGGCAACTACGCGTTAGGATGCTCGAGCGCGGCGACGGCCTGGCGACTAGTGCGCTCACCGTCGGGGAGGTTCTGGTAGGACCAGTTCGCGCCCGAAACGATGCCGTCTATAAGCAATATCTCACCGTGTTTTCGCAGCCTGAAATCAGATTGCTCAAGTTCGATCTGGAAGCAGTCGGGCACTATGCGCACATTCGCCAAGACAAGAGCATCCAGCCGCCCGACGCCATCCAGCTCGCTTGCGCGGCAGCGGCAAGTGTCGACCTCTTTATCACCAACGACGATCGTTTGAGCCGCAAGAACATCCCTGGCATCAGCTTTATTACCAGCCTGGCGCGGGCGCCGATCTAGGACGGGCGGTCATCGCGCCTGCAACGCATCGATGTCGATGTAGAAACCCGTGGACGCTGGGTTATGCCGGCCGGTGGCGCGGATTTCCACCGTGTGATGGCCGGGCAGCAAGCCCCGGAACGCGGAGCTCGATTGCCACTCGATCGTGGGGCTGTAGAGATCGACAGCCCCTTTCGACTCGTCATCAATAGATATGGCCGCGAGCCCTCGGTTGAACGCCTTGGTGTAGACATACCGCAGCTCAGTGCCCTCGAAGGAAAAACGAGCTGAAGCGGCTGGATCGTCGGTGTAAGTCAACGTTGCATTCGACGCCTGGTCGTATTCCCCGCGCTGCCAATTGCCGGAGTAATCGATGCTCCAGCTCGTGTCGTCGCACTTGCTGCATTTCATTAGAGGGCCGATGTCTGAACCGCACTTGCCTGCCCTCAACTCGGCATACACCCTCAGGCCCTCGATCTCCACCTTGCTGACGCAAAGGGATGCTGTTGCTGCATGAGCCAGGAGACGGACCGCGTGCGCGGACTCCTGCTGGATCGGAACGGGCTGTGCCTGTTGGCGCGTGTAGAAGACCGTCAGCGACGGCAATTGCTGTGCCCGAATGCATTTTGCCAAATCAGTGAATAGAGCCTGTTCCCCAAAATCCAGGTTCCATCGTGAGCGGTCGCGGAGAAGCAAGAAGCTCTGCATTGCGCGGCTCACGCGGTAAATGTTGATCAGCGGAACGGCCTGGCTGCGCCCGACGAATTGCCAATGCCAGTCGTGATAGTGGGTGAAGAAATTGATCAAGTTAAATTCATCCACGTAGACTGCCGCGGGCGACGGAAAATCCCTTCGAAAACGGGTTATTTGCGCTGTGCCCAGCTCGGTGTGGATCTTTGGATATTGGGCGAATGCAAAAGACCCGGACGCGATGGCGGCGACGGCAGCAGAAAGCATCAGAGCGGACGCCACTTTGGGGCGGAGGGCAGTGGCGATCCGGTCGAGCAAAATGCTTCCGCACAGAATCGCGAACGGAAACAGGAAGAACTGCTGGCGCAGCTCTCCGCCGTAAGGGTATTTGCGGAGCACTCCACCGGTCACCATGATCGAGAGAAGCACGGCGCTTGTCAGCACCGTAGCTGCAGCCCTGACATTTTCGGTTTGCGAGAGCCGGCGAATGAGGTACGCTAGACAGCCGCCGGCGGAAATCAGAGCGGAGAGTGCTAAGTAGAACGGCGTCCCGTTTGCCACGAGTACCGGAGAGAACGAGTTAAGCAGGTCACGACTGTTCCGAATCAAGAAGCCCCAGAGGGATTCGTGGCTGGGCTGGAAATAGTAGGTGTAGAGATGTCCAGCTACGACGGCGTGGAAACGTGCATGGGTCAAATACACGTAAGCGAGCGCGGCGGCGATCGCTCCGAAGGTGGCGGCATCCTGTGCCAGGCGCGTCCAGAATTTCCGCCGGAACAGAAACATGTCGCACAACACGGCGGTGACTGCACAAGCTCCGATGTAAAGAAACGCCCCGTAGTGCGAGTAGCTGGCAAGAATGGCGCTCACTGCGAATAAGACTCGAGACTTTCGCGGCGCTTCGCCGGGTTGCTGGAAATCGAGGAAGTAATAGAACGATACAAGCAGGAAGAACACGCTCAGCATGTACGAGCGCACTTCGCAGGAAATGATGATCGACGGTAATGCCACCCCATAGGCCAGCGCCGTGACTACCGGTGTGTAGCGGCTAAACGAAAAGCGTTCCGCTATCTTTCCGGTAACAAATACCGCAGCCACCCCGGTGAGGAGCGAGATGGATCGGTACACCATGGGTGTGCGGCCAAACCACAGCGCTACCTTCAGCAAGAGATAGAACAAAGGCGGATGGAAGTTGAAGTTGGACTGGTACTCCTGGTAGAACTGTCGCCAATCCTCCTGCATGGCGATGAAGACATGCCAATAGCCGTCGTATTCCATGAATTGTGTCGCGCCAAGATACAACCGCGGTATAGCCGCCACGAGCGAGACGCCCAGCAGCAGCCAGTGGACGGGAGAAATGGAGGAGCCGTCGACTTTCATAGGCTCGTGGAAAATGAACGGCGCCTCGAGGAACCGCCGAAAGGTAGCTGACGCGCGGAGCCGCCTCGGATGCCGTCACATTATCTGGAAGACTACGTTCCCGATGCTATCACCTTCGGATACGCGTGACGTTACGCGGCGGCCTGCGCCACGGCTGCTTCCACTTCCCTCTGATACTCCGCCAACAGCTCTGGCGTGGAGGCCTCGAAACGGAGCACCAGCACGGGTTGCGTATTCGACGCCCGAACCAGTCCCCATCCGTGCGGAAACAGGATGCGCACGCCATCCACGTCAACGGTTTGGTGCGTTTTCCGGTACTTCTCCGCGACCCGCTTGACGACTTCGAATTTCCGCTCATCCGAGCAGTCCACGCGGATCTCCGGTGTGGCGACAGTCTTGGGCAGGCCGGCCAATTGCGCGGAGAGCGGCTGCCCGGATTTGGACACGATCTCCATCAGCCGGCACGCGGCATAGAGCGCATCGTCGAAACCGTAATAGCGGTCCGCGAAAAACATGTGGCCGCTCATTTCGCCCGCCAGATCCGCATGTGTCTCTTTCATCTTGGCCTTGATCAGCGAGTGGCCCGTCTTCCACATGATCGGGTTGCCGCCGTGCGCGCGAATATCGTCATACAACGTTTGCGAGCACTTCACTTCGCCGATAAACGTGGCGCCCGGCTTGCGGCTCAGAATCTCGCGCGCGTAAATGATCATCAACTGATCGCCATAGACGACGGTGCCTTTGTCATCCACCGCGCCGATGCGGTCCGAGTCGCCATCGAATGCAATACCGAGGTCTGCGCCCTGTGCTTTCACCGCGGCCACCAGTTGCTCGAGATTCTTGGGAACCGTGGGATCCGGGTGGTGGTTCGGGAAGCGCCCGTCCATATCGAAGAAAAGCTCGGTAGCCTCGCAATTCAGCTTCTGGAAGATGCGATGCATTGCCGGGCCCGCCGTGCCATTGCCGGCGTCCGCCACCACCTTCACACGCCGCGCGAATTGAAACTGCCCGCTGATCTCGTCGACGTAAGGCGTCACAATGTCCGCGTTCTTTTCCGATCCAGCACCCTGCGCGTAGTCGCGTCGTTCGATAATCCGGCTCAACTCCTGAATCTCGTCCCCGTGAATCGTGGAGCCGCCGGACACCACTTTGAACCCGTTGTACTCTGCGGGATTGTGGCTGCCGGTGATCATCACGGCGCCCGCGGCTTTGAGATGAAACACCGAATAATACAGCAGCGGGGTCGGAACCACGCCCACGTCCGTCACCTGGCAACCGCTTGCCACGAGCCCCTCGATCAGCGCGTTTCGCAACCTGGTGGAGCTCAGCCGGCAGTCGCGGCCAAGATTGATGCTCTTGCCGCTCTTGCGTTGCAAGTAGGTGCCAATCGCTCTTCCCAGCTCGATGATCCCGGGATCCAGCAGCTCTTCATCCGCAATGCCACGGATATCATATTCACGAAAAATGGAGGGTTTGAGCATCAGAATGCAGTATAGCGTGAGACCGGCGCGAAGCCCCGGCAACGCTCCGCGCTACAATAACGTGGGATGAAGGTCCCCCCCACGTCCGCGCCGCCCTCAACCAGGCGTGCCTTTACGACCGTTAGCGGCGTCCCGGTTGAGCCTCTCTACAGCCCCGAACATCTGCCGGATTTCGATCCGGCGCGCGATCTCGCCGAGCCCGGCCGGTTCCCTTACACGCGTGGCATTCACGAAACCATGTATCGCGGCAAGCTCTGGACCATGCGCCAGTTCTCCGGTTTTGCCACCCCGGAAGAAACCAATCGCCGCTATCACTATCTGCTCGCGCAGGGTCAGACCGGGCTATCGGTGGCCTTCGATCTCCCCACGCTGATGGGCTACGACGCCGACCACGCGCTCTCCGAAGGCGAGGTGGGCAAGTGCGGCGTTGCCATCAGCTCGCTCGAAGACATGGAGACGCTGTTTCGCGGCATCCCGCTGGGCGATGTGACCGTCTCGATGACCATCAATTCGCCCGCGGCGGTTTTGTGGGCCATGTATCTGGTGGTTGCGGAACAGCAGGGCGTCGAGTGGACGCGCCTCTCGGGCACGATTCAGAACGACATTCTCAAGGAGTACATCGCACAGAAGGAGTACATCTTCCCGCCCCGGCCTTCTGTGCGCCTGGTCACCGATACGATCGAGTTCTCAGCGCAACACACGCCCCGCTTCAACCCCATCTCGATCAGTGGATACCACATTCGGGAAGCGGGCTCGACGGCCGTGCAGGAGCTGGCCTTCACGCTGCGCGATGGCATCGAGTACGTGGAGTGGGCGCTGGCGCGCGGACTGGCGATTGATGCCTTCGCTCCACGGCTCAGCTTCTTTTTCAACGCACACAACGATTTCTTCGAGGAAATCGCCAAGTACCGGGCGGCGCGCAAGATCTGGGCCCACACCATGCGCGAGCGCTTCGGCGCCACGGACGAGCGCAGCTTGAAACTCCGGTTCCATGCGCAGACCGCGGGTTGCTCGCTCACCTGGCAGCAGCCGTACAACAATGTTGTGCGGACGGCAACTCAGGCGATGGCCGCGGTGCTGGGCGGCTGCCAATCGCTGCACACCAATTCACTGGATGAGGCCTATGCGCTGCCAAGCGAGCAAGCGGTCACCATCGCGCTGCGCACCCAGCAAGTCATCGCGCATGAATCCGGCGTCACGGCCGCGGCGGACCCGCTTGGCGGCAGCTACTTTCTGGAGCGCCTGACACTCGATACCGAACGCGCCGCCGGAGAGTACATCCGCCGCATCGACGATATGGGCGGTATGATCGCGGCGATCGAAAAGAACTTTCCGCAGCGCGAAATCGCCAACGCCAGCTACGAGTATCAGAAGGCCGTCGAGCGGGGCGAGAAGATCATCGTGGGCGTCAACGCCTTTCAGGCCGGCCGCGAGGAACCGATCGAAATCCTGCAAATCGGCCAAGGCGCCCAGGAGCACCAGGCCGGCAAACTGGCGGCCTTGCGTAAGAAGCGTGATAATATCCGAGTGAGGGCTTGCCTGGATGCCCTCCAGCGAACCGCCGAAGGCGCCGGGAACACCATGCCGGATATTTTGAACGCGGTTCGCGCTTACTGTACGCTGGGTGAAATTTGTGACGCCCTGCGAGAGGTCTTTGGCTCGTACCAGGAAACGAACCTCGTTTGATTCATGTCGGCGCCGATTCGAGTGCTCGTGGCCAAGCCAGGCTTGGACGGTCACGACCGGGGTGCTAAAGTCATCGCTCGCGCGCTGCGCGATGCTGGTATGGAGGTGATCTATACTGGCCTGCGTCAGACGCCGGAGATGATCGTCAGCGTGGCGCTGCAGGAGGATGTGCAGGTCGTCGGCCTGTCGATCCTTTCGGGAGCGCACAATGCCATTGTGCCGCGTGTTCTAGAATTACTTCGGGAGAAGGACATGAGCGATGTGAAGGTGGTGGTGGGCGGTATTATTCCGGATGAAGACGCCGCCGAATTGAAACGCCAGGGCGTGGCCGCGCTATTCCAACCGGGGGCTTCGCTCGAAGAGATTGTGGGCTTCATCCGTGCGAGCGTGCCCGCGTAGGCGCGTTCAGGACCAAAATAATGATGAGAAGACAAGAAATCGACGAAAAACTAAAGATCGCCGTATTCATCGACTTCGATAACATCGAGATCGGTGTCAAATCCACGTTGCAGCGCGAGTTTGATGTGGCCGCGGTGCTCGACGCGCTGAAGGAGCGCGGGGAGATTGTTACTAAGATCGCCTATGCCAACTGGGGCCGTCAGGACACCTTCACACGCCAGCTCTCCGAGCACGCTGTGCAGATGGTGCAGCGCGACCCCTCGCCGCGCGGCGACAAGAACGGCGCTGACATCAACCTGGCACTCGATGCACTGGAAATGGCCTTCACGCACGACCACATCAACGCCTTCGCCATCGTCAGCGGCGACAGCGATTTCATTGCATTGGTCAACAAGCTCAAGCAATACGACAAGCGCGTGTTCGTGGTGGGCGGGCGCGCGTTTACGTCCACCATTTTGCAGAAGAATTGCCACGAATTCATCAGCTATGAAGCTCTGCTGATCGAGACGCCGAAGCACAGCCGCGGCCCGTCTCCGCAGCCGCAGCAGCAGCCGCAGGCACAGTCGCAGCAGTCTCAAGGCGGCCCCGTCCAGAGCACGCCGGGATTCGAGCGCCGCGGCCAGCGCCGGCCGCCACCCCTCGATCTGCCTCTGGCCATGCCGCTGGTCGACCGCGCATTGCAGGTCCTCGAGCGCCGCGAGGTGCGGCCGCAACTGGGGCTGCTGAAGTCCACCATGCTCCAGCTTGACTCCACCTTCAGCGAGAAGGCCTACGGCGCCGGCTCGTTCACGGACTTCGTGGAGAAATTGCAGAAGGCCGATTTGGTCGATGTCACCGGCGGGGAAGGCCGCTACATGATCATGCGCAAGGGTGGAACCGGGGTTGAGCAGGCGCCCGCGGCCAAGCCCGAGGAAGCGCTGCCGGTGCTGCGCGACGTGCTCGAAACGCATCGCTTGGAAATCGATAATGGCGCGGCCGCTGACGATCTGGCTGCCTGGGTCAAGGAAGAGCAGCCGGACTTCGACTGGAAGAAATATGGGTTCCAGGAGTTCGGTGAGCTATTGAACTACGCGCAGGATAAATCCGTCGTACGCATCGAGCCCGATGAGGAAAAGGGCCTGATGGTTTACCTGGGCGGGGAGTTCCATCCACCCGCGGTCCCCGAGCCGGAGATTCCCGTACTCAGCGACGAACAGCCGACCGAGGAGCCCGCACCGACCATCGCGGGTCAACCGATCGAAAAGGTGACAAAGGTACGCCGGCCGCGGAGAAAACCGCCAGCCGGAGCCGATGGCCAGCCCGTCGTCCGCCGCACCGCACGCCCGCGCAGAAGCCCTCGTGTCCCGCGGCGCTCAAAGGGTCTGCCCAGCGGAGCTCCATCCGCCGAATAAGGCGGAGCGGGGTTACTGCCTGTCGCCGAGCGCGCTTTGTTGCCGCTCGTAGGGTTTCTTCAGGTACTTGGCCGCTTCGTCCTGCGCACCCTGTGTATTGTCGCGGGTGCGCTGGGCGAGCTGGTATTCGTTCACGGCCCGCTCCCGCTGGCCGGTGATATCGAAGATCTGGCCCACGTGGATGTGCGACCAGACCTCGGTCCACTTTGGTTCCAGATCGCCGTTCAGCGCCTCGCGGAATTCATTTGCCGCCGATTGGTAGTTGTTTTGCAAAAAGAAAACTTCCGCGATGCGATAGTGCGCGAGCGAACTGTTTCTCCTGGTTTCGAGCGCCTTCTGATATTCCTTCAGGGCCTCACCGAACTCGCTGACCTCAACGAACTGTTCTCCGCGCCGGATCGCCACCGCCACGCGCATGGTGTCTGAGTAGCGCAGCAAGCGGCTGTTGGGGTCGATCGTCACGGTTCTGGGTTTGCCGAACGTGTCCACCGAAAACTCGGAAGAAGTCCCCACTACTTCGATGCGCTTCTCTTCGGGATTGCCTTCGGTCTCGATCTTCAGGTCGGCCGGCATGCGGAACGTGTCGAGGTCCTGCGATACCTTGCCCATCACCCGGAAGCCTTTCTGCGTGCGGAAAATCGTATACTCCAGTTTGAACTCGGGCGCCCCGTTGGATTCGATCCATTCAATGAAAAAGTAGCCGAGATTCTGTTGCGAAACCGTCTCGGCCGCCTTCTTGAAATCCTCGGTCGTCACCGATTTCCAGGCGTAGTCCTTGACGTACTCCTTGAGCGCCTCGAAAAACTTGGCGTCGCCCAGGTTGAACCGCAGCATGTTCAGCACTGCCGCGCCCTTGGAGCCAGTCAGCGCCCACAGTTCCGGCGAGTAGTCCTCCAGGCGCCCCGCTTGAATCACCGGCACATTGTCCACCGTCAACGCCTCTACCGCCATATCGCGGAACTGCGTTTCCAGTGCTCCCGGACCGTTGGTGTGTTCCGCGTAGAGCAGCTCCGAATAAGCGGCCAGTCCATTCGTCAGCCACAGGTGGTTGCGCGTCGCCGGCGAAATCAGCGTGTGCCACCACTGGCGCGAAATCTGGTTGGCCAGCAGCTTGGTGCTCACATCATGTCCGATGGCGTGCGGGTTCAGGAAGATCACACCCGGCGACGAAAACCCGTTCGGCGCGCCGTCCTCGGTCTCGACTAGCGCGAGATTCGCATAGGGCGGCAGGCCGAATGTCGCGGTGAAGTAGGTTATGATCTTCGCGGCTTCCTGTCCGTAGACGTCCGCCATCGGCTGTTCAGCGCCGCGGAAGCAGATGCTCGTGGTCAAGCCACCAGAGCTCACTTTTTTGGCGTCGCCTTGAATTACCGCAATGCTGCCCGGAAAAGAGTTCTCGTCGAAGCGAAAACTGTAGGTGATCTTGTCGCCATTGGGTTTCGAGGTTTCGAGTCCGCTCGCGATCACCCGGTTGCCCGCTGCCACCGTAATGTTCATTTCGGCGGAATAGCGGTCGGTCGTGTATCCGCTGATGGGAAACCACCGCGCCGGATACATCAAATAGGCGTAGTCGTTGTGAATGGCCGCGAATTTGATGCCGTAAACCGGCGAGTCTTCACTTCCCGTCAACCGGCCGCCGTAGTCGAAGGTCACGGTCACCGGTTTCCCTTTCGCCAGCGGTTGGTCGAAATTCAACCGAGCGGTGAAATCCTGCTGGGCGCGCGAAGCCGGAATCTGCCGCCCGGTGGCGTCGGTCACGCGCGCGATGTTGAGCGCGTTATTCAGCTCGAAGGTGGCGTTGTTGACGTTATCTTCGAGTGGCGTGAAGCGCACCGCCACCTTGGCCGCAAGCGTCTGCGTGTTCTCGTTGATTTCGACGTTGATGACGTAGTGCTCCACGTCGATGCGCGAGCGCCGCTCCTGCGCCGGCAGGCTCACTGCCGCGGCCGCCAACGCCAACGGGATCCAGAAATTACGCGACATGTGCTGTTTGTCTTTCCATTACCAATTGTTCCACCAGTGCGGCTGCTTTTTCCATTGCCCGCCCCTCACTAGACAGCCGCCGCGCCACTTCGGCCAGATCCCGGCGCATTTGTTCCCGCGCGTCCCCGTCCTGCAACAGGTGTAAAGCCTCCGCTGCCAGGCGTTCGCCGGTCATTGCCGTCTGCATCAACTCCGGAATGATGGGCCGTTCTGCTACCAGGTTCACCATCGAATAGAACGGTACCCGCACCAAAAGGCGTCCCAACAGCCAGCTCAGCGCGGTCACCTTGTAAAACGTCACAGTGGGCGTCCCCAGCAGTGCCGCCTCCACCGTCACCGTCCCGCTGGCGGCCAACGCCAGGTCGGCATGCGCGATTGCGTCCCAGGTTTCGCCCTCGATCACTTGGATGGGCGCGCGCCCGATGCGTTCCGTAAAAAATGCGGCGCCCGCAGTTTCCGATGCCGGTAGAAGGAAATGTGCCGCCTGCTGCCTGTAAATTCGTTCCACCGCGTCCAACAAAGCCGGTAAGTGCCGGGCCGCCTCGCCTTTCCGGCTCCCTGGCAATACCGTAATGAGTGGACGGCCCGAGGCCAGTCTGTGTTTCCTGAAAAATTCGGCTTTATCGAGCGCCGGATGGACTAAGCCCGCCAGTGGATGGCCAATATATGACGCCGGAAGGCCATGGGCCCGAAAAAATGCCTCCTCGAACGGAAATATGCACAAAAGCCGGCCAATCGTCTGCCGCATACCGGAAAGTCGGCCTTTGCGCCACGCCCATACCTGCGGCGCCACCAGGTAAACCACTGGCACGCCTTGCTTTTTCAGCCGGCGCGCGAGACGGAGGTGAAAGTCGGGCGAATCCGTGAGGATGGCGAGTTGCGGCCGTCGCTCCCGTGCCGCGGAAACGATCTTTCGGTACTGCCGCCAGATGCGCGGTAAGTGCTCGATCACCTCCACCAGGCCCACCACCGCCAGGCTCTCGGCGTCAATCACCGCCTCCACGCCCGCCCGCCTCATACGTGGCCCCGCGCACCCGAAGAAGCGGGCATCCGGCCACAGGCGGCGTAACTCCTCCACCAGCATCGTGGCATAGCGGTCGCCAGAAGCCTCACCTGCCGAAATCAGGATCTCGCGCGGCATTACACCAGCAGTCTAGCAGGGCAGGCTGCCAGCAACCTGTCTGTTACAATCAGTCCATAGGGATGCCCTCCACGGAAACCGACCGTTCCAAACTCACGGTTGAAGAGATTGCCAAACGCTTTCGCGACGAAATGGTGCCGCTGGGTGGTAAGTTCTCCTATTTCACCGCTCTGCCGGTGGCCGAAGAAGATCTGAAGCAGTACCTGGACGATCCGATTGCCGCGCTGCCGGCCGCCATTTGCGAAGCCCTGCCTCCAGTCGGTCTGCTTCTGGTTCCGTACCTGGAGAAGGGCAATGGAAAGGGCGCAGACTCGGTCAGCTACGAGAAGCCGCCGGAGAACCGGCACATGGTGGCCTCACGGTATGTTTCCAGCGACAATGCCGCCCTGGTCTTCGCCATCAAGGACGAAGATGTTTCCGACTACCACTACTGTTTCTACAACGCCATCGCTTCGCTCGTGGCACGCCGTTTGCCAGCCGATACGCAGGAGGGTTACTTCCGCATGCTGCGTGAAGAGCTGAGTAGCGAAGTGCACGGCGAAGTGGATGAGAAAAGCTGGCACCTGAAGCAGGGATTGCTGCGGCGCCAGTCCAATGCCCGCCGCGAGACCAAGCTGTTCCGCGAGTACGCCGCGCAATCTTTCGAAGATACCTTGACGCTGTACCTGCACGGTATCTGTTGCGATATCGATGTGGAAACCGGACCGCGCCAGATGCCCAGCCGGTACCTGCGCAAACGCCTCGACCTCCTGCACTCTCTTTACCCGCCCCCAGAAGGGTACGCGGTTTTTCCCGAGGAATTGAAGCAGCGTAAATAGTCGCCCATTGATTGTGCTAGCCTCTGTAGGATGAACAGCACGTCTCGGCGTCGTTTTCTATTTGCCGTGGGCGGTGGAGCGCCGCTCATTCTCGGAGCTACCGACAAGGCCGGCAGCAAAAAGCCTGTCCTCGGCGACGGCGAGCACACCTACGAAGTCACGCACGATTGGGGCGAACTCCCGGCGGACATCAAGTACGGCAATACCCACGGCGTCTGCGAGGACTCGCAAGGCCGCATTTACGTTCACCACACCGTCAACAGCGCGAGCGAGAGTTCGGACAGCATGGTGGTGTTTGACGCCGAAGGCAAGTTCATCAAATCCTGGGGCAGGGAGTTTAAAGGCGGCGCGCACGGCCTGCACATCCGCAAGGAGGGGAGTACCGAATTTCTCTACCTTTGCGATACCAAGCGGGGCCTGGTCGTGAAGACCACGCTGGATGGCGAAGAAGTATTCTCCCTGGGTTATCCAAGCCAATCGGAAGCCTATAGGCCAGGCGCCGATGGCAAGCAAATCAAGTACAGCCCTACGAACCTGGCCATCCCGCCGAATGGCGATATCTACGTGGGTGACGGCTACGGCTCCAGCTTCGTGAACGTATACGACAGCAAGGGCCAGTACAAGTTCACGTTCGGCGGCATGGGCAAGGAGCCGGGACAGTTATCCTGCCCGCACGGAATTATCTGCGACCTCCGCGGCAAAGAGCCAATCCTCGTCATTGCCGACCGCGGCAACAATCGCATTCAAACGTTCACTCTCGACGGCAAACATATCGAATTCATCAGCGGCACCAACCTGCCCTGCCATTTCAGCTTCGATGGAAATGGGGACGTCGTCGTGCCCGATCTCGGCGCGCGGGTGACGCTGCTCGACCGCCGCAACCAGGTGATCACCCATCTGGGCGATGATTCGGCCGCCAACACTTGGAACGATCTGCGTAAACAACCGCGCGACAAATTCGTCTCCGGAAAATTCGTATGTCCGCACGGCGCGTGCTTCGATCACGCCGGCAACATTTTCGTAGTCGAATGGGTGGAAGTCGGCCGCGTGAGCAAGTTGCGCCGGGTTTGATTTCGCCCAGAGCCTAGCCACCAACCCGCCACTGTAGCTCTGCTATCATGGCACCCAGATTCATGCCTCCAGCCGCAAAACCCGCTCGTAAGAAGAGCGTCCCGCGCCCGAAGAACGCCGCCGAGCGCCAGGCGCGCGTCAATGAAATTCTGCGCCGCCTGGACGAAATGTATCCCAACGTCACCTGCGCACTTGTGCATCGCTCGCCATGGGAGCTGCTGGTCGCAACGATCCTCTCCGCCCAATCCACCGATAAGACGGTCAACCAGGTCACGCCCGGCCTGTTCCAGAAGTACCCGACGATTCAAGATTTCGCGGCCTTGCGCCCGGAAGTGCTGGCGCGCGACATCCACTCCACCGGCTTCTTCAACAATAAAGCGAAGTCGGTCGTCGGCGCAGCCAAGAAAGTCCTGGCGGATTTTGAAGGCCAGGTTCCGCGCACCATGGACGAGATGCTCACCATCCCCGGCGCCGCCCGCAAAACCGCCAACGTCGTACTGGGAACCGCCTACGGCATCGCCTCGGGCATTGTCGTCGATACCCACGTCCAGCGCATCTCCCAGCGGCTCGACCTCACCAAGAACACCGATCCCGTCAAGATCGAGCGCGACCTGGTGAAAATCATCCCGCAGCAGAAATGGATTCTGTTCTCCCACCAGCTCATCCATCACGGCCGCGCGCTCTGCTTCGCTCGCAAACCGCGATGCGCCGAATGCAAGCTTGAGCCCGTCTGCTACGCTCGCGATAAGACCGTATGAAACGCCTCGCCGTTCTGCTCTTCGCGGCCGCCGCTGCCGCACAGACCCCCGGCCCGCCGCAGGTTCTCCGCATCATCCGTCAGACCCTGAAACCCGGCACCCTGACCGAGCACGAAAAGCTCGCCGCCACCGCAGCCCGCGCCTTGGCCCGCACCAAGTATCCCGCCAATTTTCTGGCGCTCAGCTCCATGACCGGCGAGCCCGAAACCTGGATCGTCGAGTCGCACGATTCCTTCGCTTCGGTCGAAGCCGCCGCTACATTCGTCGAAAATACCCCTGCCGTCAAGTGGTGGCTCGGCCAGTATGAGGCGCAGTCCGGCGCTTCCATCACCCAGATCCGCCGCCTCCTGGCCATCTATCGCCCCGATCTCAGCTATCGCGGCGACCAGTTTGCGCAAGATCTGCCGAAGATGCGATACGTCAGCGTCGTCATGGTGCGCCTGCTCCCCGCGCGCGACTTGGACTTTGCCGAGGCCGTCCGCCTCGTGAAGGGCGCTTACGAAAAATCCGGAAGCGACCAGCCGCTCGTCGTGTATCAATTGGTGTCCGGCGCTCCCGGCCCGTCTTATCTGTTCTTCTCGCCGATGGTTTCGCTGAAGACGATGGATGATTCGCCCGCGCGCGGCAAGGCCATGCGCGAAGCCCTGGGTGAAGAAGCCTCGGCTAAAACGCTCAAGACTTCCGCCGAAGTCACTGCCGCCAGTGAAAGCTTCCTTTTTGCTCTGAACCCGAGACTGAGTTACGTCTCGAAGGATTTCACCGCCGTCGACCCGGACTTCTGGACTCCCAAGCCGCCCAAACCCCCCGCGCCACCCGCCGCCGTCCCTGCGCCTGCTCCCGCGGCTCCCAAGCCGTGAAGCGCCCTCAGCTTCTCATACGCAGCAGCAAATAGCCGCCGGCCAGCGCAAACAATAGATCTGGCGACCACGCCGCCACGCTCGGCGGCAACTGATTGGCATTCCCGATCTGCTCGAAAAGTTTCCCGATCCCCCAGTACGACATCGCGATCCCAATGCTCACGCCGATTCCCGCCATCGCCCCGCGATTCCCCACCAGAAATGCAAACGGCACCGAAATCATCGCCATGATCAGCGCAAACAGCGGCACCGAAAACTTCTCGTGAAGCTGCACGCGCAGCCGCACGGTGTCGAAGCCGCTCTGCTGCAAATCCGTGATGTAGGCCGCCAGCTCCTGAAAATTCATCTCTTTGCCCTGCTCGAGTCTTTTCAGAAAGTAGTCGGGAGGCTCCTCCAGGTGGGGAAAGGTCTTTACCTGAAAAGTCTCGAACTTGCCGTGAATCTCGCGCACCCATCCGCTCTGAAAAATCCACGTGTGCAGCGCCGGCTGCCACTGCGCGCGCTCGGCGGAAATTTCGCGCTTGAGGTCGAACGTCTTGGGGTCCAGCTCATACACGCTCACGCCCGCCATCAGGTTATTGCCGTTGTCAAAATACTTGTAATAGTAAATGTGCGACCCTGCGCCATAAATCCATTTCCGCTCCGGATTCAGGTAGGTCTGCACCGGCTTGCCCTTAATTTCATTGCGCAGCGCATCCTGCTTGCGGTTGGCATCCGGCAGATAGAAGTGATCGAATGCGAATAGTCCCACGCTCAACAGCAGGCTGAGCGACAGCACCGGAACGGCGAGCCGGTGCAGGCTGACCCCGCATGCCTTGAACGCCGTCACTTCGTTGTGCTTGGTGAGTACGCCAAACGTCACCAGCACCGCCACCAGCACGCTGATCGGCAGCATTTTGTAAATCAGCAGCGGCGCCAGAAAGAACAGGTACGTGAACACCTTCGACATCGCGACGCTGTTGTGCACAATATCGCTCAGCAGGTCGAAGAAGTTATAGATCTCCGCCATCATCACGAAGCTCGCGATCAGCACCACGAACCAGAACAGGAAACTGTTCAGTACGTACGTATCGACGAGCTGCGGCAGCAGCGGCAGCCACGGAGCGCGCCCGACCTTGCTCTCGCGCGCCTCCGGAGCAGCCAGTTGCGGCCGCAGCCGGCCGAGTCCGGCCGTAATCCAGCCGCGTAGTGTCCCCATCAGGTCGCGGTCGCCCGGCCGCTCCAGCCGCGCGATCAGAATCAATCCCGCCACCAGGAAAGCCGCGTTCGGCGTCCAGATCGCTTCCACCGGCACCGCCCGCTGCTTGGCCAGTCCGATGATCGCCATGAACGCGAAGTAGTAACAGAAGAACGCCAAGAACAGCGCCGTTACGTAGGCGGCCGATTTTCCACCCTTGCGCGACGAAACACCTAGAGGAATCCCTACCAGCGCCAGCATGAGGCACGCGAGCGGAAGCGCCATGCGCCGGTGCAGTTCGATCCGGGCCTCGATCCAGTCCTTCCCCGTCCGCGAATAGCGCTTCAGTTCGCTGGTGTTCATCTCGCGGAACGGGTAATGCACCTCGGAGGGTTGCGACGCTGCCAGAACCTGTTCGCCGCTCGCATAGGCACTGTCGTCCGCCACCCCGTCTTTGTCCACTTCGTGGGTGCTCGCGCCGCGCAAGGAAAGCTGGATCCGGTTTTGCGCCGGGTCCGGCATCGCGATCGCCTCGGCCGCCACCGTGATCCGGTTTCCCTGTGCTTTATCGCGCATCCCAATGCTGCGCTGCTCCGGCGGCGTCAGGTCCGCCAGGAACACATTTCGCCACACCGCCACCGGCCCCGGCTTCACATCGCCCACGTACAGAATCGTGTTGGGGAATTGCTCGTCAAAAACGCGCGGCTGAATGTCGGCGCTCAATTGCTCCGCCATCAGCTTGTTGAGGATGTTGACGCTCTGCCGGATGGCAAGCGGCGTGAGCCACAGCGACGCCACCCCCGTCACCACCGTCGCCAGCAGCGCGAACGTCAGCACTGGCGGAATCACCGCCCGGCTCGATACGCCCGCCGCCCGCATCGCTGTAATCTCGCCATCGGTCGACATCCGCCCCAGGCCGATCAGAATCCCCACCAGCACGCCGAATGGCAGCGCCAACGGCAGCACCGGGGGCAGCGCCAGCGCGAACAGCCACATCACGGTCTGGGTGTGCGACGGCCCGCGCACCAGCAGTTCGAACAGCCGGTCGACTCCCTGCAGGAAGATGACGAACGTCGCCAGCACCGTCCCGAGCACCGCGCTCGACACAATCTCGCGAAACACGTACCTGCTGAGAATGCGCATCCCTGAACCTCCAGAGTACGCTATTCCGTCCGCTCAGTTCACTGTAGTGCCCAGTATCCTTCGCGCGTTCTTACCTGGAGCTCCGGCCTGTCCCTCACCGCAACCCGGAGCGTATGAAATGTTCCCGGCTCGCCACCCTTCGGCTGGAAACTGAGAATGTACTGGCGATGCACCTCAGCGCTCACCAGTTGTATCGCCTGCTCCAAAACGTTCTTCTTGAGGAAATTCAGGGTTCGCCCGCCCGTGGTCCTCGTGAATAAGCTGGCAAGATCTGGCTGGTGTAACCGCACTAATTCTCCAATCGCATAGATGTATCCGCCGGGTCCCAAATCGGGCGGAACCGGAGTGTCATCGGGTGCCGGACAAAGAGCGCACTTCTGTACCTTGATCCGCTCCGCCTCGGGCTTCAGATCCTCCGCAGTCTTGGGCTTCACTGTGAACGGCTGCAGGAACGGTGAATACGTCAGCCAATACACCGCGGCATTGAGGCGCTCCACTCGCTCCATCACTTCGTCCAGCTTCGCCTTGCTCGAACGATCGCGCTTCTCCGCAATCATGAGGATGATTCGCCGCCGTCCCAACGGCCGCCGTTCCAGCATCAGGAGCGCCTGGCGTAAGGCGTCCAGCATGTGTGCGCCATCGCCTTCCATACGCAGCATGCGCAGCGCGTGAATCACCAGATCCGGGTTGCCGGTGAAATCCTGGTGAACCTTTACCTCATCGCTGAACGAGATCACCGCCGTTTCTCCCGCATCCGCCGCCAGTAACTGCGTAAACAGAATGCCGCTGCCGCCGAGTTTGTCGATCACGGCCCCCGAATTCGAGCCGGTCTCGACCGCGACCACCAAGTCGATCGGATACGTCATCCAATCCATCTGTATCGCCTGCGGCACACTGTTGTCATAAAGAATCAAGTCATTGGGCGTCAGCCCGTCCACGTAGTGTCCTTTGGAATCGGTGACGGTAGTGGGTGCGACCACCAGCGGAACAGTGCTTTTGAACTGCGCCCAGCCAGTACAAGTAAACAGGACGATAGCCGCAGCGCGCATGGGGCAACTAGATCTGCAGCTTTTGGGCCATCGCCGGGCACATTATGCAAGCGCGCTTTGCTAAACTCGTGGCAAGCAGCATCACCTAAACAAGGAGCACCTCTTTCCATGTCGAAACAAGAAGAAGCCGGTCTTATCCTCAAACTGTACGAACTACGCCGCGAAGATACCATGCGCAAAGCGCGCGACTGGTATTTTCGTGAGTTTAATCCACAGTCTCTGGCGGACTTCACCAATGCGATGATGGGTGAGCACAGTGGCCATCTGCGCATGGTCGTGTCCTATTGGGACATGGTGGCAGGGCTCGTCAACAACGGAGCCATCAGCATGCAATTGTTCAACGACACCAACGGCGAGCACATTGGCGTCTTCGGGAAGGTCGAGCCTCTGCTCGCCGAAATCCGCGCCGCCTACTCACCGCAATTTGCCGCGAACCTCGAAAAGCTGATTGACGCGACGCCCGACGGCCGCAAGCGGGTGGCCGAGATGCGCGAACGGATGAAAGCCATCGGCGCGCAGATCGCCGCCAGACAAGCCAAGACCGCGCAGCAGAATTAGTCCGCAATAGCGTGGTGCGTCCGAAATCGCGCGCGGCCCAGAAATGCTCCCCGCGACTTTGCGTGGACGTTTTCTGAGCCGCGGCCACAGGGAGCGGTTTCTCGGTGAAGAAAATTAATCGTCGTTCTGCCGCGCTACAAAAGTGCTCGTGCCGTGCGGTCAGAAAGCGCGCCGCCATACGCCGGAGCACTTGACCGCGTCAGCGGGCTCTCTCGCTGCCAGTCGCTGGCATCGGCGTCTCTCACCGCTCCCGCCTAACCTCCGCCACAGGCGAGGGCACAATCGGCAGCTTTGGCAGTTCGTCATCCAGCTTACGCACTTCCAAATCGTCCACCAGCAGTGACGGCGCAACTACCGATGCTTCCGCCGCGTAGGAACCCGCGCCGATGAGCGCCATGGGAGCCCCGTTTTCCAGATAGTTGAAAACGTTGATGTCGTCCCCGGCCGCGCGGATATCGCGCAGCGAGCGCACATTCAAGTCGCGGAAGCGCACGCCGCGAATCAATTCCTCGTGGCCGTCTTTATCCACCTTGTAAATCAGGATCGGAGCGCTCACCGGATGCGATCCGCCGCTCCCATCCCGAGCGTTTGCGGCCATCAATCGCCGCAGCTCATCAATCGGCGCCGTCGAGGGGAAATCCAGTTTCCTTACCAGGATGCCGTACGCCTGGTTGCGCGCCTTGCAGATCTCAACCAGTTGCTTCTTGAGATCCGTCACTGGAACGGTTTCGGCGGCCGTCACAATCAGGTTGCTGATGGATGCGCGATTCGCTCCAAATGCGCCTAGCAACTGCGCCCGCCCGTTTGACGCCGTGTAGCTCCCCACCGGCTGGCGCGTCAGCAGGAAATTCTTCAGGATGCCCTTCTCCACCAGCGTGAGCGGCTTCGAAACCACACCCTCTGCGTCGACCCGAGTGCTCCCGAACAGCGGCCGTCCGCGCCATTCCTTTAAGGTCGGATCGTCAACGACGTCCATCCACTCCGGAAGCACGCGCGCGCTCTGGCGCCCTTCCAGTTCGCTCGTAGGCACCAGGTTCGGGCGCCCCGGTTCGTTCACCGGCTTACGTGTCAGCACCAGGTTCCTGCCTAGCAGTTCAGCCAGAAGCTGCGCCGCCGCCGCGCCTTCGAACAGCACCGGCCCGTTGTAGGTTTCGCCAACCGGCGCGCGGCCGAGCGCGACCACGTTCTCCCCCACCTGGCGCACTTCTCGCGCCATTTCTGCCTCTCCGGGAAAATGCTGGAAATCCCGCGTATAGAAACCCGCGGCGGACCGCACATGCATTCCATCGGGCGCCTGTCCGATGGCATTCACCAGCACATACAGCACATCTCCTCCGGTGCGTACTTCCGTGCCCTCGGAGTTGATGAGATAGCGGACGTTCTTCACCGCCTGGACTTCGACATTCGACCCGACCACCTGCGGAAACTCCGCGAAGATCGCGGAGAGCGACCGCACCTTAGCCGTCCAGGCAGCTTGATCCAGTGTTTCCTCATGAATTGGGTCCAGCACCGTTACTGGATCGGCATGCGCGAAATCCGGGATCGGCTCCCCGGCGGACATGTTTTTCAGCGCGGCCCGCTTGCGTGCCATCGCTTCCACCGCCGACTTGTACGCCTCGTCCGTTGCCAGCCAAAGATATCGGCGCAACACCATGTAGGAACTCTCGAACGGGAAATGGCTGCCAAAGTCCCCGCCACTGCCCACGTAGTTCGTGTTGTCGAACTGATAACTCCCCACACGCACCTGGACGCGCGGCACGCGAAACCGCGCGTTTGACGTGCCGATGAGTCCCCCCAGGCTGGCCGAGGCTCCAAACGAGTCTCCGTCTTCGATGGTGTACGAAATGAAGTACGGCTTCTCGAGATTGACCGAATTGAGACCCTGCGAGTGCTGTAGCTCGTCGCGCATGGCCTTGAGCACGATGTCGGAAGAGTCCGCCGCGAAGGCACACGCGCTGACCGCTAACAGCCCCGCTACCGCTCGCCAGTTCCTCACTTCCCACTCTCCGCATCTTTGGGGAATGGCAGCAGCGGCGGCTTATCCTGCGACTTTTCCGTTTTCTCGACTTCGATTTCCGACACGAGAATTGCCGGCGAAACGGCCGACACCGGAACCATGCCCGATTCCGCGCCGCAGTACCCGTTGAAAACCTCCGTCCGGTCCGACGTGGCCAGAATCTTTGCAAAGCTGGCCAGAGGAGTGCCAACAATATTCACGCCTCGCACTAGTTCATCGGGCTTTCCATCTGGATAGACGCGATAAACCACCACCGGCAACACTTTAAATGCCTGCATGCCGGCCCGCGCCGTGGTGGTGAATCCACCGGTGACTTCTTTGAAATAAAGCCCGTACGGTTTGTTTTGGCGCTTCACTTCCTCGATCAGCATTTCGCGCAGCCGTGCTTCCGGAACGGTCTTGGCCGACTCCACAATCAGATTGGATTGCCGCGAAACGACTTCCAATCCTGGCTGCCGGCGCCCATGGCCGTTCGAGTGATCAAACCCCTTGATCGGCGACCGCGACATTAGAAATGCCTTGAGAATTCCATGATCCACGGCGGTCACTTTCTGCCCTGCAATGCCTTCATCGTCGTAGCTGAACCAGCCGTTCAGGTCGGTATGCTGCCACGTACGCAAGGTGGGATCGAAAACCACGGAAAGAAAGTCGGGTAGGATGCTCGTGCCCAGGCTCTTGGTGAAGGTCTGGCCCTCGCTCTCATCCTTCTGCCGGTGGCCCTCCAGCCGGTGGCCGAGGATTTCATGGAAGAACACTCCGGCGGCGCGGCCGGAAAAAATCGCTGGGCCCAGGTAAGGTTCCACGACCGGAGCGTGCAGCAGACCGACTAAATCATTGGCGACGTGTTCGATAGCCGCTGTCAGAACATCATCCCCCGGCAAACCGGCGGGGCTCACGGCATCGAAACTCTCAAACGTCCCCAGATTCATTCCGTCTTCCGCGCGACCTTCCGCCGAGATGGAAATCCGCACGAAGTTGCGCCCGTATTCGAGACGGCTGCCCTCGGTGTTGACCAAGTACTTTGTTTCTCGCTGGGCGGATACGGAGACCCCCGAAACCAGAATTTCGGGGTAGCGGCGAAAGACGAGCGAAAGCTTCCTCACGCGATCCGCCCAATCGTTGCTTTGCCAGGTCAGCGGCGGAGGTATCTCGGTGTGGACTGAAGGCGGTTCAATCGAGAAATCGTTGGAGGGGTCTTCCGCCGCCACCTTCACCTGTTCGTCGCTACGGATCTTGATCAGCCGCTCGGCGGCGGCGCGGTACGCGCGGTCGGTCTCAATCCAGACCTGCTCCTTGATAGCAAGGGAGTTATCGTCCGTGCTTACCCGCGCGCCTGAGGTGAAGTGCCCACGCTCACCGCGCACACGGTGGTAATTGTCCAATTTGGGTTCACCGGCGCGGAGGGAGACATCCAGATGCCGGGCGTGGCCGTTTACATCTGTTGTGAGCGCTCCCAAAGTGGCGGAAACCTGATGCGTTTCTTCTTCGGTGATCTCGTAACCGAGGAAATAGGGGGCTGGATCGGCCTTCTCCTTTAAAATGCGGAAGTTGCGATCGAGCTCCTCGGTGAGGATGCCCAGAACCTTGGATTGGGCGAAGGAGAAGGGAAGAAAGGCGAGAAGCAAGCACCCGGCACGCAGGATTTTCACTCTGCGTTACAAGATAGCATGAACGGGGTTAGGGACTTAGTTGTAGCGTGCCACCGGCAGGTAGCCGCGTTCCTTCAAACCCGAGAGTGCCAGACCGTAGCGGCCGCGAACTCCTGTCTTTTCAAAGATGTGCTTGAGGTGGATTTTAACGGTTCCCGCGCAAATTCCGAGTGTGCGGGCGATCTCTTTATTCTTAAGGCCTTGTTCGACCAGCTCGGCCACCTGCTGCTCGCGGGTTGTGAGATTGGGCCGCGCCGATCCTGGTGTCTTTTCAGCGTTTTGGAACATCAGGTCATCCATCCAGGTGTTCCCAGACGCCACGGCGCGGAGGCAGTCGGCGAGCGACCGGAGCGGCGCGCTTTTGCGAATGACACCCTGAGCTCCGGCCTGCACCATGCGCAGCGCTTCGGCCTCGTTGACCGAGTTGCCCCAGACCAGGACGGAGGTGCGGCGGCCGTTTCCACGGAGGCTATTGGTCCAATCCATAACTGGCTGTAAGCCGAAGCTCTTATCGATTACGAGCACGGCCGGGGAAAGGCTCCGAACCAGATCCATGCCCGCCATGATCGAAGTCGCTTCTCCAACCGCAACCATGTCTTGCAGTTGTGCCAATAGCGCGCGCAATCCTTCCATGGCGATCGGCTGAGTGTCACAAATTACAACCGTTTTCTTCAAGCTCATGCTCCTACCCGCGAAAAGGACTATACCGCTGGGGATCGAATCTGTAGTTCGGTGACCCTAGAACTACTCTCAAGGTTTTCTCTAGGCAGGCCGATAGGAGTGATGGAGTTACCGCTTCCGCTGACGGAGCGGAAATCAGGAAATTATGTCTGTGAACGGGCGCGCGGCGACCAGCATCAGTTGGAAACCGCTGTTGATCTGCCCCAATGCGGATTTGTCCCAAAAGCTCAGTGCGGTTTGGCGGACTTTGGCGGAAGTCGAGCCTATCGTCGAATCCCCCCGGTATCTGGAGGTTCAGGCGCTACAGGATCTGGCGGCGGGGCATGGGGTGACGCTGTGTCTCCTGGACGTGGGGAGCGACCAGGAACGGGGATTGGCACTGGTGCATGCCCTGCGAGAGATGGGGATTCCGGTGGTTGTGCTCGACAAGGCGAACGATCCGGACCTGATTTTGAACTGCCTGCGCCAGGGTACCGCAGAGTTCCTGTATCCGCCCTTCAGCGCGGAGCAACTTCGGCAAGCGTTGGCTCGTCTGGCGAAGCGCGCGCAGGCCGCCATTGCACAGGCGCGTTCGGGTGGCGAGATCTACTGCCTGATGCGCGGGAAATCGGGGAGCGGAGCCACGACTCTGGCGTACAATCTGGCGTTCCGGTTACAGGAGCTGAATTTTCCAAGAGTGTTGCTGGGAGATCTCGATCCGCTAACCGGCACCATCGCGTTTCTTTTAAAGCTCAATTCCAACTACAGCTTCATCCACGCCTTGGCCAATGCCAGCCGGCTGGACGAGACCCTGTGGCGGGGCATGGTGACCTCATGCCGTGGCGTCGACGTGCTGCTCTCGCCGGAAACCCCGGTGGACCTGGTGTACGAGCCCGAAGACATCGCCGCGATGGTGGGCTATTGGCGGCACGTCTACGAAACGGTGATTCTGGATATACCCGGGCCGCACAGCGAATGGGGATTATCGTTGGCCAAGCTGTGTGACGAGCTCCTGCTGGTGACGACCAATGAGCTCCCGGCCGTGCATGCGACCCAGAATACACTAGCCTGCCTGGAATACGGCGGAGTCGACCGGGACAAGATCAAACTGGTGGTGAATCGCTACAACACTGACATAGGGCTCAGCAGCGAGTCAATCGAAACAGCGCTCGAGTTGAAGGTGTTCCAACATTTGCCCAGCGACTACGAGAGCTTGCAGAAGGCGCTGATGGAAGGCAAAGCTGTGCACTCGGGCAGCAAGGTAGGCAGGGCTGTCGGAGAACTGGCCGAAAAACTGACGGGCCGGACCGGGGCGCCCAAGAAGCACTCGCTATTTGGGGGACTGTTCTCCGTGTTTCAGAGCTTCTGATTCGAGGCTATGCCTCAGGGCGCGGCTACGCTCGGCGCGGTGACGGTTGGATGTGCTGGGCAGTCAGCGGCTATGGAGTGTCAATTGTAGTCCACGATCTGTGTGGCAACGGTCGTGTGCCCGAAGTAACCGAAATCCAGATTGCCACCGGTTGTGAGCGGCGCAGTAAATTCTGAGTCTGAGCTCCCGAGACCGTCGATGATCAGGAACGCACCAAAGTTACTGGAAGTTATGTCGCCAGAGCTTTGTGGCATCTGGCTCAGGATGCTGGACGGCACGGTTAGCGTGTGGTCGCTCGCTCGGGCTGCGCATTCGAACATTACTGAGACGGTCTTTGCGCTGTCGGCAGCGGATGCAATCGACGAATATCCGACCACCTCCACATAGTCCTGATCACCGCCTCCCCCAATCCAATTGACGACAAGTGGATTGGTTCGATCGATGTCGCCGATCGCGCCACAATTGGTGCACTGGAGGGGTGTGGGTAGCGTAGTGGCGGCCGTAAACGGGCCAACTCCCGATCCGCCGGAGCCAGTGATCGACCACGAGCCAGGTTCGAAAAATCCATCGGCACCATTTGCCGTGAAATATATTGGCATGTCCGCGGCATAAAAAATCGTGTGGCTCTGATTCTGATACAGAGCCAGGGTCTTGCCATGAGGACCCGTGAGTACCAAAGCGTTGCCTGCGTCGAAAGAATTTGATACCGGAGGAATCGTCGTACCGGGTGGGCTGCTGGAGTTCAAGGTTTCCACAACGCAAGTTCCAGGCGGGTTGAATGGTGGTAGAGTTCCGGGGCTCGCGCTCAGTGCGAACAATTCGTTGAGGCTAAATGTCGAGAAAATTCCTTCGCCGACTTCAGTTGTGCCGTTGACCGGCAAGTCAAAGAGAACCCCTTGTGTGAGGTAGCTGCTCTCAGTTAGGAGGTTAAGCAGGCCAAGGCTCACAGTTCCGCCTCCGGCTAACCGCGCTATCGCACTCTTACTCAAACCAAGCGGCGCCGGACACGCTTCAGTGCCAGTGGCCTTGGCAATCGTTCCAAAGTTGCTCAGGACGCCATCTATCTCGATCGCAATCGGTACAAAGCAGCCATCGGCAATTGAGGCGTCTGACGGAATCTGAAAATTGATCTCGTCCACCCCCGGAAGCTGCGGCGCCCGACCAGCATACGATGGATTGAGCGATTGGCCGCCGAGGATTACGCGCGCAGTAACGCCGTGCGGCGAAACGGCACCCGGCGCCGTGTTATCGGGGCCCTTTATTGGCCCGAGACCCGTTCCGTACAGAATCACCGCCTGGCCCGGAGCGGCGGGGTTTGTCAACGTGTTCATGGTTACGTCAGTTGGCGACTTGTAGTTTTGGGCAATTGACGGACCCGAACCGGACGCGACCGTGAAAATACCGAAATTCGACTGTACAACCTGAACGCCCGCGGTGTTGCTGCTAGTGCTGTTATAAGTTACGGTGATACTGGCTGGCCCCAATGGTGTGTTTGACGGTAGAATTACGTCGATTTGCCCACCGGACACGGAAAGCAGATAGGGTTGAACGCGTTGTCCGTTGCTGGGTGTTATGCTCACGGATACGCCAGCCAGGATAGTACCGAACGGTAGCGCTGTCGCAATGACAGGGAAACTTGGCCCCAAGCCGACACCGTAGATGCTGAACAATGCGCCTTGGGCGATGCCTCTGTCGGCACGTAGCGGAGCGTTACTGGCGGCGTTCACGACGCCGTCATCATAGATTACGGGAGTTGGCGCTGATGTGATCAAATCACCAATTACAGTCGTTGCCAGATTGGTTGAAATCTGGCCAAAGGAGCTTGCCGGTGGGTAGGGAGCCAAGTAGGAATAAGTCTGTGCTCCCTGTGACGCGTAAGAGAAAGACTGCGAGGCTGTTCCGGATATTGGGCCGTTGCCGGTCGCCCAAGACAGATCCCATGTTGCCGCTTGCGGGCCAACGATTGTTAGGTAGCAATCGCCGGCAGGCAGATACATATCTTGGAAGAGCGTAATTTCGTAGAGACCTCCCTCAATGCTGGGAGGGACTGAGAAAGTTGTCTCCGCAATCTCATCATTTGCTTGAATGGTACCCGGTCCAAAGCGCTTCGTCAGGTAGGCCTTTGCTGATTGCGTAAATTGAGCGGCATTCTGCATGAGAACGGATATTGTGACGTTCTTAGCGCTGACGGCGGAAGTCCAGCTAACCGCTGCGATATAGGTGGATTGGTTGACAGGAAAAGGGGAAAAGTTACTTGGAATGTCAAGAATGGTTGCACCGGACGCAGTTCGTCCGATACAGACCAGCAGCAAGAAAGACTTGAGCAATCGCTCGCGAGTCATAGCAACCTCAGTCTAGTACATGGCGACTTGCCAAAAGTGAGCGGCGACAGTTCCAATGGCGTCAACAAGCGGGTCGCCAACGGCGGCGATGAGAACGGTCCTGCACATGCCCGATAACGGGCGGGGTCCGGGAGTTGCTTATTCCTGGCGCAACGCTGCCACGGGATCAATGCGCGTCGACTTTCGGGCCGGCAGATAGCACGCGACCATTGCCAGGCTGGCGAGCAGTAGCGGCGCGCCGAATAGCAGTGCTGGGTCGAACGCTTGCACACTGGCTACGGAGAAGAAGAAGCCGGACATCAGGCGCAGTCCGGCCCAAGTGAGAGCCATGCCGATGGCTGTGCCCGCTATCACCAGAACAGCGCCTTCCTTCATGACGAGTCCGAGCACGTCTTTGGTCTGGGCACCGAGCGCCATTCGGATGCCGATTTCGTGGCCTCGCTGCGCCACCGAATACGCTGTCACACCGGCCAGGCCGACTGAGGCCAGGATCAATCCGAATGCGCCGACGAGGTTCCAGGTCCACGCAGCGGACCGAAGCGAAGACATGAACTGCGCGATCTGCTCCGTCATACTGCGCGCGTTGAACGGCGTCAGATTGGCGCCGGTAGCTGATATTTCGCGCTGCACGGCGCCGATGACGTCCACGCCGGGCATGCCGCGCACCATGAGCGTCACGCCGCGGACCGAGGGCTGGGCGTAATCCGCCGGGTGCAGCGGGAAGTAAATGGCCGGGTGCTTCTTGCTCGCGATGAAGTCTTCCGACACGTCCCCTGCCACACCCACGACTTCGAATACCCGTCTTCCTGTCCCGAGAACCACGGGACGAAAGTCAAAGGTGCCGGGCGTGGCCCCCTCTCCGCCGGACGCTTCCTCGTTACCGATCTCGATGCGGCGTCCCAACACGTCTTCGCCGGTCCAGTAAGCGCGTACCAACTCCTTGCTGACGATGATTGCGGTTGCGCCATCTCGCTCGTCCTGTTTAGTGAAACCGCGGCCGAGCAGAACAGGAATGCCGGCGGTTGCCAAGTAGTCTTTCCCGACGACGTGTTTGCGGGCCCAGTGTGCCGCGTTTCCCGCAGCCGCGCGGGCATCGGCAAATATGACCCCTGCGTTACCGTCCACCGCCACCGGCACCGTGTCGGTGAGAGTTGCGGCGGTGATGGAGGGAAGATGCTGCACTCGGTCCAACAACTTTTCGCAGAAAGCCGCGGCCTGAGTGCCCGAGTATCCATCACGAACCGGATCTAAGGAGACGAGGTAAAGGTTCCTGGAATCGAACCCTTGCTGAATGCCCATGGTGGTTTGGATGCCGAGGCCTAAAAACCCGGTGAGGAGCAACAGCGCCAGAGATCCGGCAACCTGACAGAGCATGAGGCCGTTGCGCAAACTCAGGCGGCGGTGTCTGCCGAGTTGGATGTTGCCGCCTTCTTTGAGTGCGGGCGTCAGATCGGTGCGCGTGGCCAGCAAGGCTGGGGCGAGGCCGAAGGCTAGGCCGGTTAAGCCGGTGACGGCAAGCGCGAACAATAGGACTCGCCAGTCGGGCGTGAGGTCGAAGGCGATTGGCATGGGATACGGCATCCTCATTTGGGAACCCAGGTGCATGAGCCACACACAAAGGATGAACCCGAGCACACCCGCGCCAGCAGCCAGCAGCAGGCTTTCGGTCAGCAACTGGCGAATGAGCCGGAGACGGCTGGCGCCGAGGGCCAGGCGAACTGCGATTTCCCGGCGGCGGTCGGCTGCGCGCGCGAGCATCATGTTGGCCACGTTAGAGCACGCGATGAGCAGCACCAGGCCCCCGAGTACCATCAACACTTCGGTGAAGAACGGGCGGTCCTGCTTGCGGATGGGCAACACTTTGCCTCCGGGCACAAGCAGCACGCGCCGGCCGCCACGGTCTCGCGCGGCATCGCCGTACTCGTGCTCCATCTGCCGCGCGACGGCGTCCAGCGCGGCCTCGGCGCGGTCGGCGGTGGCTCCCGGTTTCAGGCGCGCGGCCATCTGGAACATCGTGAGGTCGCGGCGTTCGAGTGCGTTATCCGCCAGTTCTGGCGCGGCGCGCGGGTCCGCCGAAACCGGCAGCCATACATCCGCAACAAAAAGGCCGGGCGATGCGCCCAGAAAATCTTTTGGCCCGACGCCGATTACGGTGCAAGGCTGGCCGTTGATTCGCAGCACAGTTCCGATCACTGCGGGGGAAGCGCCCAGGTGTTCCTGCCAGAACCGGTAACTGACCACGACACTGCCCGCGCGCTGCTCTTGTTCCGGGTCAAAGAAGCGGCCCAAGGCCGGATGAACTCCCAAGGTGGGAAAGTACGAGGGTGTGACGACCTGCCCCCAAGTCCGCTCCGTGCGGTCGCCGATCGAAACTCCAAACGGCACCGGGGCGATATAGGCCATCGTGGAAGAGAACAGGTCGCTGCGCTCGCGATAGCGCTTGTATTGCGGATACGATGCCGGCGACTGGAGCGCCACGAGTTCGTCCGGATTGGGAACTCCCGGAAGGTCGCGCAGAATTAGCCCGTTCACTTCGCTATAGGCGCATGCTGCGATCGCGATGCCGAGGCTGAGTGAAACGAGCGCGACCCAGGTGAAGCCCGGCGAGCTGGCGAGCGTGCGCAGGCCATACCGGACATCCCGCCGCAACTCGGCCAGGTGATTGAGTGGAACGTCCGCGAGCGAAAGCAGGATGTGAAACCAGCGCGCCTTTAGCGGGAGAAAGCTCTCCGGACTTGGCGGTTTCTTCATAGTTACAAGGCGCTCTTTACCAGGATGACTTCGACGGCTTTACTGGCGGCCTTGACTGTGAGCGTTTTCGTTTTCGGATCCCACTGCATCGCGCCGCCTTTCACCGTCTGTGGAACGGCTGCGCCGAGCTTGAAGAGTTCGGTGGAGGATGCATCCCACTTCGTGTACCGGATGCGCTCGGGGGCATAGTCGATTGCGGCGACCACCGAAGAACTTCGTAACAGGTGATTCTGATCAGCGGGCGCGAGTTCCGGGTCGGAGGCCATCGCGCGGAGAAAGTGGCGAACATAGTCGCCGTAGCCATCGGTGAGCCATACGTCGTCGCGTGGGTAGCGGTTCTTGCCATCCGTATCGACCGTGTAAGTCGCCCACGTAAGGCGCCTGATAGCGTCCAGCTTTGTGGCGCAATCGCCGGTCTTTTCGCAATAGAGCAGCTCGGTCGAAGCATGACGCGACGTGTGGCTGTTTCCCGGCACCTTGTAAACGGTCTGCTCGTTGATTGCAGTCACGCCCCATTTGTCAAACTCGTGGTTCTGGAACGTCTGGTAACTCCACTCGAGAGCCTTGCCCGCCATTTCCTTGGCGTGGGGGTCCCAGTCCGGATGCTCGAGCAGGAAGTACGCCATCGTATCCGCGTTGATTTCGGTGTCGGAGTAGTCACTGGTGGGGATATCTTCAAAGAAGGGTCCCCATTTATTGGTTTGTAGCGGGTACTGTTTGAGCCATGTGGAGACGGTGCGGAAAGCCTTCTGGTATTCCGCTACATTTCGCCGGTTCAGTGCAATGAGGCCCTCAAACAAACGGAGCGTAGGCGTCCAATTGGATGTGTAAGACGCAGAGACCGTCCGCCCATCCTTCGTTTTGACTTGATGCACCTCTCCGGTGAGCGCGTTCACGCGGAAGGGCCAGGGAGAATTCTGAGCGTCGCCAGGTTGTACGTGCGCCACGAGCGAATCGGCAATCCCGACGGCAGCGGTCAAATACTTCGGGTTACCGGTTTTCTTATAAAGCATGACCAGCTCAGCCCCAAAACTCCCGGCCTTATCCGGCTGAAGAAAGTTCTTGCCGGCGCGCATATCGCCGTCATACTGGCCGGAATGCAAGACGGTGTTGTACGGATAAGGGAGGTTCGCCCAATGGTCCGCCGGCTTGGTCATTCCGTGCTGCAACCAGTAATCCGCCATGAGAACCATGTTGGCTTTGACCTTTTCATCGCCGAGATAGTTGAAAAGAAGGTCCCAGGAGGAGAGCGCCATGTTGATCTGGTCACCGCCGAGTCCGCGCTTGTCGACATCCTCGGACTTCCAGACCTGGTGCTGCAGATAGGTTGGAACGCCGTTGGGACACGGCCGCATATCCCGCCAGAAGTTCCATATGATGCGAATCACATGGTCGTAATCCTCGGCAGGCGAATTTCCGTACCACGGCGCAATCTTCCCGCTCGAGTCCACCTTCACTTCGTGGTAGCCGATGATCCGGTCAGGTGCCTGAGCAGCACGGCTAGCGCGCGTCATCGTCAGCGAAAGCGACAGGACGGCAACTGTCGCGAAAAGTTTCTTGTCGGGCATGCAGAACTCATTCTATGCGGTTTCCTCGGCGCATGGCGCCTGGATGGATATAGTTTGCATCCATTCGCCAGATGCTTCATCCATAGCTTCGAGGTATATACCATGGCCTTTCCCACTGAAGATCATTCGACGGCTCTCAGCCGAGATTTACTGCAGGCGCTTGACGATTTGAATGAAGTACACCCTGGTTTTCGGCCGGCGCACGCCAAGGGCGTCTTGCTCTCGGGTGTGTTCACACCTTCCCCTGGGGTCACTTCACTAACTCGGGCTTCTCATGCCGGGCGAAAATTCACGCCAGTGACCGTGCGGTTTTCGGATTCCGCGGGATTTCCGGCCGTGGCTGACAACGACCCGAATTTCGCGAGCCCCCGGGGAATTGCAATCCGGTTTCATCTGGCAGAGCACGTTCACACGGATATCATCGGGCACTCGACGGACGGATTCCCGGTGCGAACCCCGGAAGAATTTCTGGAGTTCCTGCGCGCGGTTCACGCCAGCGGCCCCGATGTGCCGAAGCCGGCTCCGATTGAGGTTTTCCTGGAGGCGCATCCGACGGCGCTGGCATTCGTTCAGACGCCGAAGCCGATTCCCACCAGCTACGCGAAGGAATCCTATTTCACAGTGACGGCGTTCCAGTTCACCGCCAGTGACGGCAGCAGCCGCTACGGCCGCTTTCGGATTCGGCCCGAGGGTAGTAACGAACACCTGGACGCGAAGGCCGCGGCCGCGAAGAGTGCCAATTTCCTGGTTGATGAGATTAGCGAAAGAATCGCGAAGGGCCCGGTGAAGCTTCACATCGGGGTGCAGTTAGCGGCTGCTTCCGATACGGTGGACGATTCCACGGTTCATTGGCCGGAGGACCGTCCTGAGGTGGAGTTCGGAGTGGTGGAGTTGAGCGCGGTTGTGTCGAATGACGACCCCGACAAGCGCAAGATCATTTTCGATCCCATTCCACGCGTGGACGGAATTGAGCCGTCGGGCGACCCTTTGCTAGATGTTCGCGCTTCCCTCTATCTGCTAAGCGGGCGGCGACGGCGGGCAGCGAGCGGAGCATAGAATCCCGGCGGAGGTGATCATTATTGGGGGCGGTCCGGCCGGATCGTGCGCCGCGATCCGCTGTGCGCAGTGGGGTGTGCGCGCCGTCCTGCTGGAGCGCGAACAGTTTCCGCGCGACCGCCCGGGCGAATCACTGCATCCAGGCTTCGAAACGTTGCTGGAACAGTTGGGCGTGCTGGACGCGGTGCTTGCCGCGGGCTTCCTGCGGTTCGACGGGAACTGGGTGGAATGCAAAGGCAAAACCTCTTTCGAGGCATTCAAGCCCACGCAGACCGGTGCAACGCGCGGTCTTCAGGCTTGGCGTCCCGAGTTTGACGCCATTCTGCTAAAGCGAGCCAGACAACTGGGGGTTGGAATCGTGCAACCGGGCAGGGCATTGCGGCCGATTGTGACTGCCTCCCGCGTGGTTGGCGTAGAAACCGACGGGGGTAAGTTAGAAGCGGCCTTTGTGATCGACGCGGCAGGCCGCGGAAACTGGCTCGCTCGCCATCTGAATCTCGAAATGCAAACCCGGTCTCCGCGCTTGATCGCGCACTTTGCTTACATGGAGGGCCAGTGCCCGGCGCGGGATGATAATCCTGGATTTCTTGTTGACGAGACCGGATGGACATGGACGGCCCGCGTTCGCCCCGGACTTTACAACTGGACGCGGCTCAACGTGGAAGACAATGCCATTGATCAGAATTTCACGCCCGAGGAGTTCAGTTCCCTGCGGCCGGCTGGCCGCGTGCAGACGGCGGACGTCACTTGGCGGCTGGTGCCGGAGTGCGCCGGAGACGGCTACTTCATTTGTGGTGACGCAGCGGCGGTGCTCGATCCGACGTCATCGCATGGGGTCGTCAAGGCCATCATGTCCGGTGCACATGCGGCGGACCTGATTGTACAGATCATCCAGCGTGGACGAGACGCACGGGAGGCAGCGGCGGCGTTTCGGCAGCTATTTTCGATGTGGTTCGAGCACGACGTCGCGCGGCTGAAAGAACAACATGCGCGGTGGTATGGCACGGTGCGTTGACGGGCAACTTTCTTTTTGCGTGTGGCTAGCCCTCAATGGTAATCTCTGATGATTCTACTGAGGAGGCTGGATGAGAAAGGTTCAGTTGTTATTGCTGGTGTCAACGGCCGCCATCTCACTATTTGGCCAAGTCAACCCGCCGAAAACCCAACTCAAAGTAGGTGATACGGCGCCGGATTTCACTTTACCGTCCACCACCGGCGAGCAGGTCAAGCTCTCCAGTTTCCGTGGCAAAAAGAACGTCGTGCTGGCATTCTTCCCGGCGGCGTTCACGGGTGGTTGAACGAAGGAGATGCTGGCGTACCAGGCTGGTATCGCCAAATTTGATGGCGCCGATACCCAGGTGTTCGGGATCAGCGAAGATTTCACTCCGTCACAAAAAGAGTTTGTAGATAAACTAAAGCTGTCGTTCCCGCTGCTGAGCGATTTTTCCAAGAGGAAAGTGGCGCAAGATTACGGTGTCCTCATTCCCGAGATGGGGATCGCGAATCGCGCGACCTTCGTGGTGGATAAAGAAGGGAAGATCCAGTACATCGAAGAGGGCAAGACGGCGATTGACAGCACGGGCGCCGAGGCGGCATGCAGCCGCCTACACCATAAAAACGGGTAACCTGGTTGAGATGGGATGGCCCATGCCACCACAATGAGAGCATGGGAACGGATCATCAGACGGATGCGGATGGCAAGCTCGATCCCGCGGATTGGCAAGGCTTCCGCGTGCAGGCGCACCGGATGCTCGACGATATTGTCGATTATCTGGAGAACATCCGGCAGCGTCCGGTGTGGCAGCCGATTCCAGATGAGGTTCGAGCGAGGTTTCGCGACGATCTTCCCGTAGCGCCCGCTGATCTTTCCGCGGTTCATCAGGAATTTCTGGATTACATCCTTCCTTACGCGACGGGAAACGCACACCCGGGTTTCATGGGCTGGGTGCATGGAGCTGGAACGCCGGCCGGCATGCTGGGGGAAATGCTGGCGGCTGGATTGAATGCCAACCTCGGCGGACGCGATCATGTGCCGATCGAGGTGGAGCGCCAGATTGTTCGCTGGATGCGCCAGATTTTCGGATTCCCGGAAAGCTCCACGGGCCTGTTCCTCACCGGCGCATCGATGGCGAACCTGGTGGGCGTGGTAATTGCCCGGGACGTAGCGCTGGGTTTCGAAGTGCGCTGCGCGGGCGTTGCCGCCAATACCAAACGGCTCACGGCGTACACTTCAGTAGCGGCGCATACTTGCATCCGGAAAGCCATGGACATCGCCGGCATCGGCAGCGATGCGCTGCGGCTGATTCCGACCGACCATCGGCATCGCATCGATCTCAGCGCGCTCGAAAAGGCCGTGGAAGCCGACCGGCGCGAGGGCTTCACGCCGTTCCTGGTGGTGGGAACCGCTGGAACGGTGGATACAGGAGCGATTGACGACCTCAACGGTCTTGCCGAGTTGACTCGTCGCGAGCGCCTGTGGTTCCACGTGGACGGCGCGTGTGGCGCTCTGGCGATGCTTGTTCCGGAACTTGCGCCGCGGCTGAACGGTATCGAACGAGCGGACTCGCTGGCGTTCGATTTTCACAAATGGGGGCAAGTGCCATACGATGCCGGATTCCTGCTGGTGCGTGATGGCGTGGCGCATCAGCGGGCGTTTGCGTCCTCGGCCGCATACCTGCGGCGAGAAGAGCGGGGGCTAGCGGCGGGCTCGCCTTGGCCTTGCGATTTCGGGCCGGACCTATCGCGTGGCTTCCGCGCACTGAAGACGTGGTTCACGCTGAAGGTGTACGGAACGGAAGCGCTCGGCGCGGCCGTCTCGCGCACGTGTGCTCTGGCGCGCTACTTGGAGCGCCGGATTGCCGAGACGCCGGAACTCGAACTCCTCGCGCCCGTCGAGCTCAACATTGTCTGCTTCCGCTATCGCGCTGAAGAGGCGCACAGGGTCAACGCCCGGATTGTCATTGAACTGCAAGAGAGCGGCGTGGTTGCGCCGTCCACCACCATGATCGGCGGCTCTCTGGCGATCCGTGCGGCTATTGTGAATCACCGGACGGGCCGAAGCGAGATCGATGCTCTCGTGGAGCGGACCGTGGCCCTCGGCCGTGCCATGCAACAACGTGCCATGCAGAGCCAAGTGCCGCAGGCAGGTAAGGCGGAATGGCCGCAGCGGTTGGCGCGGGAATCCGCGTTGCACGAACTGGAGGCACGGATGGCGGCGGATCCCACCGCGGTTAGTGTGCGCTTTGATCGTGCCTGCCTGCTCACTGAACTTGGCCGAACTTTGGACGCTAGGAAGGCCTATCTGGATGTGTTGACGCGCGAGCCTTCGCACCGGCTGGCGCTGAACAATTTGGGCACGCTGCTGCATGCGACGGGGTATCGAACCGCAGCCCGCACAGCCTACGCCGAGGCGGCTGCTCGGCATCCTGACGATGCGATGAGCCACGTCAACTTGGCCAATGTCCTCTATGAAAGTGGCGAGCTGCCGGCAGCTCGCGGGCACTACGAAACGGCACTGCGAGTGGAGCCTAACCATGCCGAAGCGCACCAGGGCATGGCCTACGTGCTTGCTGAACTCGGCGACGAGCAGGGGGCAGCCCGGCACCGGCGGCAGGGATTCCAGGATCGTCACCTGATTGCATTGCCTTACCGCGGCGAGGGCGCGCCGATTTCCTTATTGCAGTTGGTCTCGTGCGTAGGCGGGAACATACCGACGCGCAATTTTCTGGATGACCGCGTCTTTCAGACGCACGTTGTGGTCGCCGAGTTCTACGATCCCCAGGTTCCACTGCCATCGCATCATCTTGTGTTCAACGCGATTGGCGACGCCGATCTGGCGGGCCCGGCGCTGGCCGCCGCGAAATCGCTGATGGCGCTCACTACCGCGCCCGTGATCAATGCGCCCTCGGCGGTGCTCGCCACCGGGCGGGCGGATAACGCGCAACGCCTCTCGCGCCTGCCGAATGTGGTGACGCCGGCAACCATCACCCTGCCGCGAGAGCTGCTGGACCCAGCGGAGGTGGCAGGCACGCTAGCGCGCCACGGCTTCCAGTTTCCGCTCCTTGTGCGCACGCCGGGTTTTCATACGGGGCGCCATTTCGTACGGATCGAGAGTCCAGATGATCTTACCGGCGCCATCGAGCAACTTCCCGGGCGGGAGTTGACGGTCATCCAATATCTGGATGCCCGGGGGGCTGACGGGAAGGCGCGCAAGTACCGGGTGATGATGATCGACGGGCAGCTTTACCCTTTGCACGTGGCAATTTCTAGCAACTGGAAAATCCACTATTTCACCGCCGAGATGGCCGACCATGCGCAGCACCGCGCCGAAGACGCGGAGTTCCTGGAGAACATGCCGGCCGTGCTCGGCCCGCGTGCCATGGAAGCGCTGGCCCGAATTCAAGCCACGCTGGGCCTGGACTACGCCGGCATCGACTTCGGACTGGCCGCGACCGGCGAGATCCTGCTGTTTGAAGCAAACGCGACGATGGTAGTCAATCCGCCGGAACCGGACGAGCGGTGGGCGTATCGCCGGCCTGCCGTCGAACGGATTTTCAGGGCCGTGCGCCGAATGTTGCTCGAGAAGGCTGCTGCTGGCGGCTGCGAGCAGCAGTAACGCTGTTCACTTCGGGTCCGTTGGGATCGTGTAGTAGTCGTACGTAGTCGTCCAAGTGAATTCGCTTCCGGGTTCGATGGTCATCGAGACAAACGGCTCCATGGCAATCACTGTGCGGATCGACCAGAGAGACTCGCTGGACAAGGGGCGATCCGCGGAGATGTTCAACCCTGCGCCGAGTCGGGTGTTTTCAATGCGAATCACATGATCTTGCGGCTGGCCGCTGAAGCCTTGTACGGGGGTGGCTGCGATATCATGCTTCTCCAGCGTTTTCAGATAGACGATCTGGCTGCCGCGAATCTCGGCCAGCGTTTGGTTGGGAGGCCGAGGCGAGCGGATCTGAAAGGGAACGGTAATCACGAAGCCCGGACCAGTCGGTTGCCCGTCCAGCACGAGGAAATTGTGATTATAGACACGGGTTTGAATGGCGCGGGTTCCGGTGTTTGTCAGACTGTGTTCGAGCGTCATCTCCGGCTTGGCGTTCGCCAAGCGCAGATGTTTGCGGTAAACGTAACCGTAGCCGGATGATGAATCAGACAGCTCCTGCGTGAACTCGACCGAATCACGATTCTTCGTGATCGTCCGTTTTCCGGGATCGACGACTTCGTACAGTTGGAAGGCGTCGTACTTGCCTTCGCGCGGCTTGCGAAGGGCGCCAACGCCAATTTTCACGAATGTGCTTCCAGGTTTTGCTGCATCCCAGCCGAGTGGTCCGAACTCATCCACTGGACCAGTGATCGCGCTGCACGGCCCGGCGGTAATGTGCGGATCGTCGAAAACAAAATCGTGAACCGTGGGATCGGTCTTATCGAACCACGGCCCGTAGTACTGGTGCCGTTTGTACTCCAGGCTGTAGACGACGCCCGACCAATCGAACCGGGTGCCGCGGTAGAACCCATTCTTGGCGTCCGGCAAGTAGATTTTCGCCCGAATCTGGCCATTGGTAATTTCAGCGTTCGGAAACTCGGCTGCCGGAACAATTCCTGCGGACAGCGTGAAGCAAGTAAATAAGATCGTCTTGATCATAAGGATATGGATAGATTACCGCTTGGCCGGTAGGTGCTGGGGGAATCGAGCACTAACCAAAGGCATATGCCATGGGAGAACTAGACAGTTTCGCGGCGTCAAGGAAGAATGATAACTAGTGACACGGGACGAGGATACCGCGTGAAAGCCATGGACGCCGGCGTTGCTACGGCCAAGAACGGATACAACTTCAGCAGGCTGTCGGGGATCAAATCGCTGCCGGCCTTTCCGGCCGTGGCCTGCAAATTACTCGCAGTGATCTCCAACGAAGACGCCGGCTTCCAAGAAGTGTCCCGATTGATCATGCTGGACACCGCGCTCTCCGGCCAGGTGCTGCGCTTCGCCAACTCTTCCCTGTTTGGCTTCAGGCAGGAAGTAAACAGCGTGCTGAGGGCTTTGTGTCTGGTGGGCGCAAATCGCGTTCGTGACATCGTGGTGACTCTGGCGCTGAAGAATTACATGGGAACAGAGGACCAACCGCTCCTTGGCGGTTGCTGGCGCCATAGCCTCTCGACGGCCTTGTGGGCGGAAGCGCTGGCGCAATGGTATACGTTTGACCGGCCGATGACATATACCGCGGGGATTCTCCACGACCTCGGCCGCGTCGCGCTGATCATGCTATCCCCCGATGCCTACACGCGGCTGCTGGACGAGAATTCGAGCCGCGATAGCCAGGACTTTAGAGGCCAGGAGCAAGACATTTTCGAGCTGGATCATTGCGAGGTTGGCGGCTATCTGAGCGGCTTGTGGAATTTTCAACCGGCGCTAGGCGATGTGATCGCACATCATCACGACCCGGTCACTGCCGCGAGCCCCAAAGCGCGAGTCCTGGTGCAAGCGGCATGCACTGCCGCGAGTATGAGCGGCTTCCACACAATGGGGCTTCCGCGAGAATGGAATCCGGCGGCAATTGCAGAGCTGTTGCCGAAGACCGCGAAGGGTATTCAGCCACCGCTGGACAAGATGCGGGAAAATGTACTCACGGATCTCAATCTGATTGAGTGCAGCCTGGTGTAAATCGTTCGCCCTGCTGTTGCCGGCCGGCTCGCACATCCCACACGTTGCATTCGATCAGGAATTGGGAGTACACTGTTGTTTCTGATGTTACGAACTTTCGCCAGCTACGGATTTACGTACCGATTTTGGTACTTTACCAAGATCGCGTAGAGTGGCGTTGGTTTAAGAAACAAAGAAGTTCGGATGATACCAACCCACTCGAATCGAGTGGGTTTTTTGTTTTGTTAGGAGGATGGAAGCCATGATTATTTCGATGCGGCCTCACGCGACGCGAGAAGAGATCGACCACGTTTGCGAACGGATTCGCGAGTTTGGCTACAAGGTCCACTCTATCGAGGGCGAGGAGCGTGTCGTGATCGGAGTAGTCGGGATCGGCGACGTGACGGCGTGTCTCGAGTCGCTCGAAGCCACGCCCGGCGTTGAACGGGCGGTGCGAATCTCGGCGCCTTACAAGTTTGTGAGCAAGGAGTTCAAGAAGGAGCGCACGCAGTTGCGAGTCAACGGTCTGGAAATCGGAGGCGACGAATTCATTGTGATGGCGGGCCCGTGCTCGGTCGAATCCGAGCGGCAGATCATGGAAACCGCCGAAGGAGTGCGGAAAGCCGGAGCGCGCGTTTTGCGTGGGGGTGCGTTTAAACCCCGCACTTCGCCGTATGATTTTCAAGGCCTGGAGTTGGAAGGTCTGAAGCTGCTGCGCAAGGCTAAGGAGGCCACCGGTCTCGCCATCATCACCGAGGTGATGAGCGACCGTGACGCCGAGATGGTGGCGGAGTACGCCGACATAATGCAAGTGGGCGCGCGCAACATGCAGAATTTCGCGCTGCTCAAATCGCTCGGCAAGTGCGGCCGGCCCGTGATGCTGAAGCGCGGCATGAGCTCCACCATCAAGGAATTACTCATGTCGGCGGAATATCTGGTGGCGCACGGGAACTCCAACGTACTGCTGTGTGAGCGGGGCATCCGTACCTTCGAGACGGCGACGCGTAACACATGCGACATCGCCGCCGTACCGGTTCTGAACGAGATGACGCACTTGCCGGTGATTCTCGACCCAAGCCACGCGACCGGGAAGCGGAGCCTGGTCACTCCGGTGGCGCGCGCGGGAGTAGCGATCGGAGCGGACGGCTTGATCGTGGAGGTGCATCCGCAACCGGAGAAGGCCGTGAGCGACGGAGCCCAGTCTCTCACGCTCGAGCAGTTTCGCAACATGATGCACCAGCTTAGGCCGTACATTGCGCTCTGGAAAGAGGCGCGCATGGCCGAAACCGCCGCGGCGGTCGTGTGATACTGAGTTCGTGAAGCTTTCCGGCCGGGCGTGGGCAGCGATTGCGGCGATTGCGGTCGTGGGCGGCGCGGTGTGGCTCGGCGTTTACGAACGCGCGCGGATTGCGGCTGCGAGTCCGGCGGGTATGTTACAGCGTCTGCCCCCGCAGGATGCCACAGTCCTGTTTGCCGACTTTGACACGTTGCGGCGGGGCGGCCTGATGAAACTGCTTTCACCCAAGACGCCCGAAGAACCGGACTACCGGACGTTCGTTAGCGCTACGGGTTTTGATTACCGGACCGACCTCGACCTGGTTGCCGCGTCATTTGGTAACGATGGCGAATACTTCGTGGCCAGAGGGCGCTTCGACTGGAAGAAACTCCGCGCTTACGCCGAGGCGCAAGGCGGAAGCTGCCAGCGCAACCTCTGCCGGATGTCCGGCAGCACGCCGGAGCGCCGGATTTCGTTCCTTCCCCTGCAATCCAACCTGCTGGCGCTGGCGGTGAGTACGGATAGCTTTGCGGCGTCGAGGCTGGCTGAAGCGACGCCCGGCATCGTGCAACCGCTAGACCCTCCACGCGATCCGGTTTGGCTGTCCATTCCCGCTGAGAGCCTGAAGACTGCGAATCAGTTGCCCGCCGGCCCGCGCTTTTTCGCCACGGCTTTAGCGTCAGCCGACAAGATTCTGTTATCGCTGGGCCCACAGGGCGGGCAACTGGAAGCAAGACTGGCGGTGACGTGCCGAACCTCTGCCGATGCGGCGGCGCTTGCCGCGCAGTTGCAACATGCCACCGCATTGGTGCGGAATCTGATCGCGCAAGAGAATCAGAAACCCGACCCCAAGGATCTGAGCGGTGTGCTGACGGCGGGTGTGTTCGAGCAATCCGGCCGCCGCGTCATTGGGCGCTGGCCCTTGCCATCGGTCTTTCTGGAGTCGCTCGCGGGCGGAACGCTCTAGTCGATGTGCTCGTAAGCCGCCAGCGTCATGAAATCCGGAAACACGCCGCCAGTCATCATTTGATCGAAAAGCTGGGAAGCCAGATCAAACTTACGGTCACCGTAAGCGGCTTTCAGCCTGGTGCACTCTTCGGTGATGGTTTGACGTACCAGATCCTTCGTGAGATTCCGGCCATCGCTCAGCTTCGCGCCGTGCCGCAACCATTGCCAGACTTGCGCGCGGGAAATTTCGGCCGTAGCCGCATCCTCCATCAAGTTATAAATGGGCACGCAGCCGTTTCCGCGAAGCCACGATTCCAGGTACTGAATGCCGACATCTACATTCAAGTGCAAGCCTTGCCCGGTGATTTCACCTTTGGGCACTTTGAGTAGATCCTGCTGCGAAATGCGAACATCCTCGCGCTTCACCGCGAGCTGATTGGGCTGCGGCATATAGCGGTCGAAGATTTCCTTGGCCACCGGAACCAGGCCTGGATGCGCCACCCAGGTGCCGTCGTGGCCCGCCTTCACTTCGCGCAACTTATCCTGGCGGACTTTTTCTAGAGCCTTTTCGTTGGCTTCGGGATCGCTCTTGATCGGAATCTGCGCCGCCATGCCGCCCATCGCATGAATCCCACGGCGGTGGCAGGTTTGAATCAGCAGATCCACGTATGCCTTGAGAAAATCGCGATCCATCGTGACCTGCGCGCGATTGGGCAGCAGGAAGTCCGGGCGATTGCGAAACTTCTTGATGAAGCTGAAAATATAATCCCAGCGGCCGCAATTGAGCCCCGCGGAGTGCTCGCGCAGTTCGTAAAGGATCTCGTCCATCTCGAACGCGGCTAGAATCGTCTCGATCAAAACCGTAGCGCGGATCGTGCCTCGCGGAACCTTGAGATAATCCTGCGCGAAGAGGAAAACATCGTTCCAGAGCCGTGCTTCCAAATGGCTCTCGAGCTTAGGCAGGTAGAAATAAGGCCCACTGCCTTTTGCCATCAACTTTGCGGCGTTGTGAAAAAAATAGAGACCAAAATCGAACAGAGACCCGGAAATCGGCTTGCCGTCGACGAGTACATGTTTTTCGACCAGGTGCCAGCCGCGCGGCCGCACCATGAGCGTGGCCACGCGTTCATTCAGCCGGTATTGCTTGCCTTCCGGGCTGCTGAACGTGATCGTGCCGTTGATCGTATCGCGGAGGTTGATCTGGCCTTCCACATTGTTCTGCCATGTGGGCGAGTTGGAGTCCTCGAAATCCGCCATGAAGACGCTGGCGCCGGAGTTGAGCGCGTTGATGATCATCTTGCGGTCAACGGGTCCGGTGATCTCGACGCGGCGGTCTTCGAGATCCTTCGGGATGGGCGCGACGGTCCAGTCGCCTTTCCGCACGGCGGCGGTTTCGGTCAGGAAATCCGGCAGCTTGCCGGAATCGAGATCGGCCTGCCTCGCCTGGCGCTTTTCGAGCAACTGCACCCGGCGAGCTTCAAATTCCTGCGATAGGCGCGCCAGAAACTCGAGTGCCTCCTGAGTTAGGATCTCGCTATAGGCTGCGCTGATGGGGCGAGTGACTTCCAGCTTGTTGCGAACTGACGGCGTAGCCATCTCAGTTGCGACCGCAGAATCCCGGGTTGCTGCACATCCCGCCGGGGCACATGGGCGCCGGTCCGGCCTGCGCCGCGGAACTGTTCGCGTGCGCGGCGAAGGTAGAGAACTCCTGGGTGAGATGCTTTTGCCCGCAAGAGGGGCAGTCCAACTCCGCGGCCTCGGAAGAGCGCCGCAGGAGCTTCTCAAATTTGGTTCCGCAGTCCTGGCACTTGTATTCGTAAATTGGCATAGGCTTTCTTCTGTATTTTCTCAATTCCGAAGGGTAGGGACAACCAGGCCTACGCCGTTATTGTTCCAACGCTCCCGCGATCTCCTCGATCACTCGCGCTTCGTTCTCTAACACCTGCCCCGCGCGCACGATCTGCTCGTCGGCCAGCTTCCAGTTTTTCTGCTCGATGGCCTCGCGCACGCCGGGAATCGTCTTCACGCCGTAGCCCGTGTACATTCCGGGCGCGTAGATCTGGTGCTGAAACCACGGCCGCCCCGGCAACCCCTCGGGCAATGTCAGTGCGCGCTCTGCCTGCGCCAGTTTCTGATTGACAGCCGCCAAGGACTTGATGCCCAGCTCCGTTTTGCGCGCGGCACTATCGTAGTGCGTTGAGCTTCGCCGCAACATCTCCAAGCCGTTGCGCAGCGGGGCGAAGTTCAGGAATGGCGGCACTGCTTCAGCCTTCGGCGGCACGAGCGTCTTTTGGGGATCGGCGATAGCAACGTAAACGCCTTCCTGCAACTCCTTGTTGCGCTCCGCAATCTCGTTGCTCTTGGTTTTCCAGAGCTTCTCCAACTCATCGACGTACTTCCCGACCGTATCGGTGAAGTCTGTGAAATCGTACGGCAACAGGTCCGCGTCCGCCAGGCGCATCACCGCGAGGCCGATCGTCTGCGAGAGCGCGCGACCGTAGCGGAAATCCGTGTCGGCAAAGTGCGTGTACCAGTAGAAGTCGTCGTAAATGGAATGGTAGATGCCGCCGCCATCCTCGCCGCCGTAGGCCAAACTGAGCGACGCAATGCCAAGATGATCGATGAACACCGTGTAATCTGAACCAGAGCCCAGAGCCCCCATCCGCAGGTCGTCGCGTTTTCGAACCTCGTCGCGCTCTTCAGTGGGCGCGTTTGCAATGCGATTGAGACGGAGGCGCTTCCACGCGGGGTAGTCTTTCTCTGGATCGTCCACGTCTTTAGCGACGCCGTTCATGAACTTTTCGAGCGAGTGCGACCCCTCCATTTCCAGGTACCCGCGGCCGTTGCCATCCGAGTTGATATAGACGGCGGCGTGCTGGCGAAGCTCATCGGCGTGCTGCTCGGCCCATTCGGTCGAGCCCAGCAGCCCTTCCTCCTCGCCATCCCAAACGCAGTAAATGATCGTCCGCTGCGGCTGCCAGCCCTGCTTCAGCAATTCCGCGAGGGCACGGGCCTCCTCCATTTCCGCGACCGTTCCGGATACGGGATCTTCAGCGCCGTTGACCCAGGCATCGTGATGATTGCCGCGCACTACCCATACATCGGGTTCGCTGGAACCGGGAATGCGAACGATGACATCGTAGAGCCGCTTGGTGTCCCAGTTCGACTTGACCTTGAGGTGCACTTTGGCTGGACCGGGACCCACGTGATACGTCAGAGGCAGCGCGCCCCGCCAGTTCGCCGGCGCCACCGGCCCCTGGAGCGCCCTTAGCAACGGCGTTGCGTCGCCATAGGAGATTGGAAGGACCGGAATCTTCGTGATCGTCTTCGCCTCACTGAGCGGCAGACGTTTTGCTCCCTCGCTTGCTCCGACGCCAGGCGTCAGCGGATCACCCGGGTAAAGGGGCATATCCATCACGCTGCCGCGCTGCGCGCCGTCCGTCGAACGCCAGGAGCCTTTGGGAAATACGTCACCTTGAAAGTAGCCGTCCTCGTGCGGATCGGAGTAAATGACGCAACCCACGGCCCCATGTTCCGCCGCGACTTTGGGCTTGATGCCGCGCCAGGAGCCGCCGTACCGCGCGATGACAATGGCGCCTTTGACGGAAACGCCGAGGCGATCGAGCTGCTCGTAATCGTCCGGAACGCCGTAGTTCACGTAGACCAGTGGCGCAGTGACGTCGCCATCGATGGAGTAGGCGTTGTACGTGGGAAGCTGCTCGCTTTGCTGGTTCGATGTCGGATCGACGGCAACTGCCGGCTCTTCCAGCTTGGCCGTGAAGCGCGTAGGCTCAAGTAGCTCAACCGCTCGTTCCTTTGGCGTCGGGAACAGGACGTCGAAGTTCTCGATTTTGGCGTCCAAACCCCACTCTTTAAATTTGGCGAGAATCCACTCGGCGTTGTCCTTGTCGTAGGCAGAGCCGACGTGGTGCGGCCGCGCGGCGAGGCGCTGCATATACTCGCGCAGCCGGTCCGTGTTGGGTACGGCTTTGAACTTCGACTCCCAAGCGCGCTCGGAAGTGGCGGAATCGGGGGAGAAGCCCTGCAAGGCCGGCGGATCGGCGGCAGGGATGGGCGACGAAAGAAGGGCGAAGCACAAGAACACTCGCGTAGGCGTTGTCATTTCAATCCGAAGAGTCGAGTGTATCGCAGCGGGGTGTAACCTCGCTTTCTAATCCAGCCTCCGTGCATCGGAAGAATCAGGGGCGCCGCGATCCGTGGAGACTTGGCGAATCCGAAGTTCGAGGCGCATCAACTCGCCCGTGGCCTCCCGCCAATACCGGCGAAGGCTCCAACCCGCGGCGCGAAACACCCTCCGGTGCTGCTGCCATAGCAGCCATGCCGTGCCGCGGAAGAGGATCGTATGACCGAGCCCACGAATCATGCGCGCCTTCTTGCCCAGCGGGTGGCGAATCAGACCGAGCGTAAGGGCTTGGAAACGCAGGTGGGCGGCTTCCTCGCAAAGAATGCGTTCACAGATCGCCCGGAGCAGCCGCGAATGCGTTGCATCACGAAGCGCCTGATAGAAGGGGATCGCGAGAACTTCCGCCGTAACCAGGACTGTGGCGCAGAGTTCCAGGCCGGCCAGCTTGCGCAGCCGCCGAAACACCGCGTCGAGCCAGTGGTTCGTTAGCCGGGGAATTCGCTCGCGGTCGAGAAAGCGTCCGAGCATGGCGCTGTGCTCCTGCTCCTCCGCAATGAAGAGCTGCAGCGCTTGCTGAAACGAAGAGTCTGTGGCGAGGACCGGATGCGATGCCGCTCTGCGCATGAGACCCCGGCCGCGCGCCCATTCGCCCAACTGGAACTGCTGGATAGAGCGGCCGGCCAGCCGGCGCTCGGCGGCGCTGAGCCGGTCGCTCTCGCCCCATGGGAATGCGTGTACGGTTGCCCGCTGTTCGAGAAAATGGCGATGCCAAGCCTCATAGGGAGAAGCCGCCGGAGCCGTTGTCATTGAGGGAGTGCAAATCATGGCCCAATTTTAAAGTACTTTTCATCGTAAAGTCAATACCATTTCCGTCGCGGCCTGCTTGGCTCCAGGGCTTCTATTGCGGCAGGTATTCGTGGGCCAGTTCTTCGAACTCGGAGGGGGTGACCAGGTGAAAGCGGATCTCGAGCGAAGAAAACTTCCGTAGCTCGTCGTGCATCTGGTGCGACGGCAGCTCGGAGCCGGCAACGAATAGATGGCCCGCCGCGACCTTGTAAGGCAGCACGCGCCAGCGCTTGGCCACTTCTGCCGGCAGGGAGCGGGTCACCGGCCGGGAAATGATTCCCGGCTCGGGCTTTCCGAAAGGAACGTTCTGCTGCAAGCTGAGAGCCTCGTACACATCACTTTCGGTCACCTTGCCCTGCTCGATGAGGTAATCTCCGAGCTTGGTACCAGCGGGTTTGGTGGCCAGTGCTGATTCGAGTTCCTGCGGATCGAGGTACTGGCACCACACCAGCACTTCGCCCAGCTTCTGCTTGTTCTCCACCAGTGCGGCCCGGCTGGGATAGGCGTGCTCGGTCTTGAGCCACACGAGTGACTGGCCGCGGGACACCGCCGAAAAATAGCGGTAGTACGCCATCACCGTGGCGAAACAGTTGATCCAGTTCCCCCAAATCGCACGCACCGGAACGGCGAGCGCGAAGATCCATCCGTAGATGCGCGCGCTGCAAAACGCCCGGATTACCATGTGGAACAACTGCAATCCCAGCGTGCCGAAAAACACAAAACGCAGCAGCGGATTCTGCGCCGCGTGCGCCAGCCCCCAGGCCGCGCCCGTCTGCCTGCTCCAAAACCACGTCAACGCGCCGTAGAGAAACAAAACGTTCGAGAGCGGCGCCGCCAGGTTCCCCACCAGCCCCTTGCGGTCTCGCCAGAACCAGTAAAGCTGCGTCGCTGTGTCCCGCCAGCCGTGCCTCTGCCAGGACTGTAGCGAGATGCCCGTGATCCACCGCGTCCGCTGCCGCACCGCTGCCTTGAACTTGCGTGGAAAATATTCGCGCGTGGCAACGAAACTGCGCTCGGTCTGGTAAACCGGCACAAAGAACTGGGGACAGCCCAGCCGGTGCATGCGAAATCCGTTTTCGTAGTCTTCGGTCAGGCAAACCGGTTCAAAAATGCGGTTGGAGTGCGCGGCCGCGAGCTTCTCCAGTGCTTCGCGTTTGAAGCCCGTCCCCACGCCGCAGGAGGGAATGAAGCCGCCGAGCACCTGCCGCGCGCGCAGGTCCTTCATCTGGAACTCCGCGAATTCGTCGCAATACACGCCATGCGTCAACTCCAGTGCCGGTGTGGGTAGCGCCAGCACGGGAATCTGCACCATGTCGTAAAGCTCCGCGAAATAGTTGATCCAGCGCAGCGAGTCGGGATGGATAATATCCTCGGCGTCATGCGTCATGATGATGTCGAAGTGCACACCCTTCTCTTCCTCCATCAGGAGCATGCGCTGGTAGATCCAATTGAGATTATCGGCCTTCGAGGTGGGACCGTCGTGCGGGGCGACGGCCATGTGGACATTCTTGACCTGTTTCTTGGCTTCGCGGATTGCGCAAGCGTCGGGGCATCGTTGGGGTAGGCGCCGATAAATATGTCCCAATTGCGGTAGCGGTTGGCGGTGATATTGTGCTCCACCATCTTCTGGATAACGCGGTGTTCTTTCCATAACGGCACGAAAACCGCTATCCGCTTTTGTGGGACCGCGTCGAGTTCCGATTCGGAGGGTCGGTGAAACTGCGCGCGCCGGAAGAACCGTCCCGCCACCCATGACCACGCGCACGCAATATCGAGCACCAGATCATCCAGCCCGTTGAAAAGCACCCAGCAGGCCAGCGGGACGAGGCACACCGCTACCCACCGGTCGGTATGGGAGATCAGCAGACGGAGATATTGCAAAAGTCCTAGTGGGCCTAGCGATATCAAAATCTCAGCCGGGCCCCGTCTCAAACGTGCCCTTGCTCATTTGACAAGTCTTGCAGGCGTTCATATGATGAGAACTCTAAGGTTATTTCCGCGACCGTCGCCTAAATCGGGCATCTCCCGGTGTCTCTTGGGCAAGGTCCGCTGTTTATCGGTCGTGACTCACTATGATTAAAGTCGAAGGTTTGACGAAGCGATACGCTCGTACCGTCGCCGTCGATGACATCTCTTTCGAGGTGGAAAAGGGCCAGATTGTTGGTTTTCTGGGTCCTAACGGAGCGGGGAAGACCACTACCATGCGGGTCCTTACCTGCTTCCTGCCGCCTACCGCGGGTACAGCCAACGTGGCTGGTTTCGATGTTCTGGAACAACCCCTTGAAGTGAAGAGGCGCATCGGCTATCTCCCAGAAACCCCGCCCCTTTATCCCGACATGGAGGTCGTCGAGTACCTGACCTTCGTGGGCCGGCTGAAGGGTCTGGCCAACTCCGACGTGCCCAAGCGCGTCAGCGAAGTGTGTGACCGCTGCGCGATTGGCGACGTCAAGGCCAAGATCATTGGCAAACTCTCCAAGGGCTACCGGCAGCGCGTGGGTTTGGCGCAGGCCATCCTGCATAATCCCGATGTTCTGGTCCTCGACGAGCCGACCTCGGGCCTCGATCCCAAGCAAATCATCGAAACCCGGGAACTCATCCGCAGTCTCGGCGGCGACCACACCATCATCTTGAGCACCCATATTCTCTCGGAAGTCGAGCATTCTTGCGAGCGCGTCATCATCATTAACCAGGGCCGCCTGGTCGCGCAGGACACCGTGACCAACCTGACTAACCGTCTGCGCGGCTCCGAATCCGTGGCCGTCGAGATTGCCGCCGCCACGGGCGATCTGAACCAGGCCGAGGTGCGGCAGCGCCTGGAACAAGTGGCTGGCGTGAGCCGCGTGGTACTGAAAGACACCAAAGATAAGCGCTGCTCGTTCGAAGTGGAAAGCTTGCAAGGCCGCTCGATTCGCGCGGAGGTAGCCCGGGCCGTCGTGACCGCGGGCTGGGACCTCCACGAGCTCCGCCCTGTGGGCTTCAGCCTGGAGGACATCTTCCTCCAATTGACCGCCTCCGAAAAGGCGGCAACGAAGGTGGAGGAAAAGAAGGAAGACGAGAAGCCAGCGGAGGCCAAGGTTTAGCGATGAGAAATGTCCTAGTCATCTTCAAGAAAGAGCTGAAGAGTTACTTCGCTTCCCCTATCGCCTATTTACTGCTCGCAATCTTCGCGGTCATCTTTGGATTCTTCTTCTATAGCGCGACCCGGTTCTTCGTTTTGCAGGGAATGCAGATGCAAATGATGGGGCGCGGTATGCCTATGGATGTCAACGAATACGTCATCCGCCCCTTGCTCACTAACGCCAGCGTGATCGGCCTGTTTCTGATTCCCATGATCACGATGCGCCTGTATGCCGAGGAAAAGCGCTCGGGCACGATTGAGCTGCTTATGACCTCGCCCGTGCGCGACATCGAAATCGTACTCGGCAAGTGGCTCTCGGCTCTGGTGCTTTACATCTCGATCCTGGGGATTTCCGGAATTAACCTCGCGATCCTGTTTACTTTCGGACGTCCGGACTGGAAGCCGATCCTGGTTGGATATCTCGGATTGATCCTGCAAGGTGGATGCCTGCTTGCCATCGGTACCTTCATTTCCACCATGACGAAGAATCAGATCATCGCCGGTGGCGCTACATTTGCCGTCTGCCTGATGCTATGGGTGCTCGATTGGGTGAGCGCTTACGATCAATCAGCCTGGGCAAAGGTTATTTCGTATCTATCCGTGGTCACACACTTCGAGCCTTTTTCTAAGGGAGTGATCGACTCCAAGGACGTGATTTTTTATCTTTCGATGATTTTCTTCGGCCTGTTTCTGACCACGCGGTCCGTAGAATCCCTGCGGTGGAGGGCGTAAATGAACTCCGAGTGGCTCAAGGCAAGACAAACCCGCTACGGCGCTTACCTGTTCACTTATCTCGTCGTAATCATTGCTGTCCTGGGTGGCACTAACTGGCTCGCGAACAGGCACAACAAATCCTTCGATTCCACATCGAACAAACGTTTCAGCCTTTCCGATCAAACCGCAAAGGTCGTCAAGGGTTTGAGCCGTGATGTTACTGTCACTTACTTTGATAAGACGACGGAATTCGGGCGCGCGCGCGACCTGCTGGATCGGTACAACAACCTTTCGGGCAAGCTGCATATCGAATACGTCGACCCGGATAAGAAGCCCCAGCTAGCAAAAGCCGCGGGTGTCCGGACTTATGGCACCATCTTTGTAGACAGTGGCGTGCGCAAAGAAGAAGCCAAGAGTCTTACAGAAGAAGACATTACTGGCGCCTTGATTCGCTCGCTCAAGAGTGGCGAACGCAATGTTTGCTTCGTGAGCGGCAGCGGCGAGCATAGCCTGGAAGATAGCGGCCGCAGCGGCTACTCCTCGTTGAAGGCTGCGCTGGAAAAGAATAACTACAAGACACGAACCGTCTCTTTACTGGAAGTTGGAGCCGGCGCCGCTACCACGCCGCAAGCAGTCAAACTGGGACAGCCGGCGGCTCCGCCCGGTGCCAATGCGCCAAAACCCTCGGTTCCCGCCGACTGCACGGTCCTGGTCGTCGCCGGTCCAAAATACGACTATACCGGGCCGGAGGTCGATGCAATTAAGTCTTACGTGGAAGGCGGTGGACGCGCTCTGTTTATGATCGACCCGCCTCTCAAACTAGGCCACGATGACTACTCCGGCAGTCCAGCCCTCAGCGCCGTGATTGACAGTTGGGGGGTCACGCTGAATAAGGATCTCGCCCTGGATACTAGCGGCGTGGGCCAGATTTTTGGGTTAGGTCCTGAAGTTCCGTTGGTAACAACCTACGAGTCGCAGCCAATTGTGCGTGACCTCAAGGAAGTCGCGACGGCATTTCCACTGGCGCGCACCGTGGATGTCAAATCTTCCGACAAAGGTACTGCTGAGAAGCTACTCTCCACATCGAGCAATAGCTACGCGACGACGCAGATTAACTCCGCTGAGATCCGCATTGACCCGAAAAAAGATAAGAAGGGCCCACTTGCTCTTGCGGCGGCCGGCACGTATAGGAATCCGACTGGTGATAAAAGTAAGGAGGGTCGCTTTGTTGTTGTCGGAAGCTCCAACTGGACCACTAATAACATTCTGGCCTTCAACGGCAACCGGGACCTGTTTCTGAACATGATGAACTGGCTCAGTTCCGACGAAGACCTCATTTCGATTCGTCCCAAGGATCCGGAAGACCGGCGGCTCAATATTAGCGGCCGCCAGATGTCGGCTCTGTTCTACTCCAGCATGGTGTTTCTTCCTTTGATCGTGATTCTGTCCGGGTTCGCCGTTTGGTGGCGTAGGAGATAACCAGATGAAGTTCCGAGGCCTCCTTGCCGCTGTGATCGTGCTGGCGGCTCTCGGCGGTGCCGCCTGGTGGTCGGAGAAGAAAGAAAAAGCCGACGCAGCTAAGCCAGCCGCTGACACGACTCCGAAGATCCTTACCGTTCCCGAAGACCAGTTCCAACAGATCGACTTAGTAAAGAAGGCCGGCGACACCACCGAGTTGAGCAAGGCCGATGGGAAGTGGAAGATCGTTCAGCCCAAGCCCCTCGCCGCTGATTCGGATGCGGTCAAGTCGCTGGTAACTTCACTTTCTTCGGTCGCTTCCGACCGCTTGATCGATGAGAAGCCCACTGACCTCTCTTCGTACGGGCTCACTACTCCCAGCGAAGAGGTCAAGATCAAGCGCAAAGACGGCAAGGTGCAAACGCTGCTGATCGGCGATGATACTCCTACCGGTGCGGGAACCTTCGCCAAGCTGGAAGGCGACCCGCGTGTGTTTACCATTGCCACTTACGTCAAGTCCGGGCTTGATAAGACGTCCAAAGACCTGCGCGACCGGCGCCTGCTGACCTTCAACTCCGATAAGTTGACTCGAGTCGATCTCACCGCGAAGGGCCAGGCGCTCGAATTCGGCAAGAACAATCAGAACGAATGGCAGATTCTGAAGCCAAGGCCCCTTCGTGCGGATGGCCTGCAAGTGGACGAGTTGGTCCGCAAGCTGAGGGACGTCAAGATGGATCTTTCCGGAACCGACGCGGACGCCAAGAAGGCCGTGGCCGGTTTCTCGACGGGCACTCGTGTCGCGCTCGCCACCGTCACCGACGCGAATGGCAACCAGGAAATCGAAGTCCGGAAAGACAAAGACAAGAACTACTACGCCAAGAGCTCTGCCGTCGAAGGCATATATAAAGTGATCAGTGACTTCGGGGAAGGACTCGATAAAGGCCTGGATGACTTCCGAAATAAGAAACTGTTTGACTTCAGTTGGAACGATCCCACTAAGTTAGAGATCCGGAATGGAGCTGCGCAGGTTACTTATCAAAAGAGCGGCGATAAGTGGATGTCCGGCTCGAAACAGATGGATGCACCCAGCATCCAGGCCGTGGTTGACAAGCTGCGTGACCTTACTTCCACAAAGCTTTCCGATTCCGGCAACGGCACCGCCATCTTGGAAGCTACTGTTACATCGAACGATGGCAAGCGAGTGGAGAAAGTCTCTATCTGGAAGCAGGCGGACAAATACTACGCCAAGCGCGAGGGCGAACCCACCGTGTACGAGCTGGACGCGAAAGCCGTCGAGGACTTGCAAAAGTCTGCCGGCGAGGTCAAAGAATTCCAGCCCCCGAAAAGTGGTAAAAAGTAAGTGGCACGGAATGCGCAACGTTCTGCGCCACGCCAGTGACCGGATTACTTACTGATCTTTACGAACTGACGATGGCCGCCGGCTATTTCGAAGCCGGTAAGGCCACGCAAAAGGCCACCTTCGAGCTTTCCATCCGCCGGCTGCCGGCACACCGCAATTTCGTTGTTGCCGCCGGCCTCGCGCAGTGCGTCGATTACTTGCTGAACCTCCGTTTCACTCAGGAAGAAATCGATTATCTGCGTAGCCTGCCGCAGTTCGCCCAGGTTTCTTCCGCGTTCTTCGATTACTTGCACGGCTTTCGTTTTACCGGTGATCTTTTCGCCGTGGCGGAAGGCACGCCGCTGTTCGCAGGTGAGCCCATGCTCACCATCCGCGCCCCGTTGATCGAAGCACAGGTTCCCGAAACGTACCTGCTCTCTGCCATCACTTTTCAGTCCCTCATCGCCAGCAAAGCCGCGCGCATGGTGGGCGTGGGCGATGGGCGCGGGATCGTCGAGTTCGGCACGCGCCGCGCTCACACGCCTGAAGCCGGCGTTCTCGGCGCGCGTGCGGCTTACATCGGCGGCTGCCTGGGAACCAGCAACGCCCTCACCGGTCTCCGCTACGGAATCCCCGTCTTCGGCACCGCGGCGCACTCCTGGGTGCTTTCTTTTTCGAATGAGATGGAATCGTTTCGTCAGTTGCAGAAGCTGCTCGGACCGCAGACCGTTCAGTTGATCGACACGTACGATACCATCGAGGGCGCTCGCCGCGCCGTAAAACTCGGCCCGCCGCTTTGGGGAGTACGCCTGGATAGCGGTGACATCGTTCCGCTGTCGCGGCAGGTTCGCGCCATTCTCGACGAAGCCGGATTGCGCGACTCCAAGATCATGGTCACCGGTGATCTGGATGAATACCGGATCCGCGATATCGTATCCGCCGGCGCGCCAGTCGATCTCTTCGGCGTCGGCACCGAACTGGCATCCTCCGCCGACGCGCCGTCCATGGGCACCGTTTACAAGCTCGTGGAAGTGGATATCTGCGGCATCAAGCGCTTCACTGCCAAGTTCAGTGAAAACAAAACAACGCTGCCGGGGTCAAAACAGATCTTCCGTCTGCCGGACCACGACGTCCTTGGCCGCGCCGCCGAATGCTGCGTGGGAGCCGAAGCTCTGCTGCGGCCCGTGATCCTCGGTGGAAATCTGATCGAGCCCCTTCCCGATGTGGAGTCCGCCCGATCGCGTGCCCTCGCGGCTCTCGGGAAGTTGCCCGCCGAATTGCGAAGTCTCGAAGAGGTGGAGCCCCGTCGCGTCGAATATAGTAAGGATCTTGCGGCGCTCATCGAGCGCACGCGCCAGAACTTGGCATGAAGCCCGTCTTTTTCGACATCGATACGCAGATCGACTTTCTTTTTCCGGCCGGCAGTCTCTACGTGCCCGGCGCCGAGCGCCTGATTCCAGCGCTCAGCCGTCTCAATCACTACGCCGCCGCGCACGGTTTTGCTCTCGTTTCCAGCATGGATGCGCACGCCGAAGACGATCCTGAGTTCCGCCAGTGGCCCGCGCATTGCGTAATCGGCACCACGGGCCAGCTCAAGCCCGCGGAAACTCTCTTAGAGAAACGCGCCGTCGTCGGTGTCGCCCCGGGTGAGTACCCGGTTGATGGCGCCCAGCAAATATTGTTCGAGAAGAACCAGCTCGACATCACCACCAGCCCCAACTTTCATCCTCTATTGTGGCGCATGGAAGCCAGCCGCTATGTCGTCTACGGCGTGGTCACCGAGTACTGCGTGCGTTTTGCCGCCCTCGCCTTGCTAGCAACCGGCAAGCCCGTCAGCCTCGTCACCAACGCTATCGAAACCCTGTGCGCTGAAGATTCCCAAAAAACGCTCAGCGAATTCACCGCGCGCGGGGGGCGGCTCACCACCGTCGCTGAGGTTTGTGCCGGTGTATAATGGACGGCGGAGTCTTTTATTCTGCTTCTCCGTGCGGGGGCGGCGTTTGACATCCCGAAATTCCTCCGCTATATTTTCTTAACATACTGATTTTTATTGGTTTGTCGGTGGCGAGACGTAGTGATTTCGGCTGGAACAGTTCCCGCCCGGAGTCTGGGTTTTACCTTCTTGTTTCTATGACATACCGCGCGATCAGCGTTGTCGCGAACCATTAAGGAATCAGTGGCTCCGGAGATTGGCAATGGCCGTCGACCAAAACAGCGGGAAGCTGGAACAGCCCCCGCAAAACAATTCGGAGGATTACGAACACCTCCTCGACGACTACAGCCACTTCGAGCCCCCAGGTGAGGGGGAGGTCCTCGAAGGCAAGGTCCTGAAAGTCACCCCCCAGGAAGTCATCGTAGACTTCGGCTATAAATCCGAAGGCCTCGTCCCCATTGAACAGTTCCGCGGGCCAGGCGGCGAGGTGCAGGTTCAGCCCGGAGACGTGATCGACGTGATGATCGATCACGGACAAGATGTGGAGGGCTACACCCTCCTCTCGCACGAACGGGCCGCCCGTATCCGCGTTTGGGACAACCTCGAAAAAGCCTATACGGAGCAGCTTATCGTTTCCGGCCGCGTGCTGGGACGCGTGAAAGGCGGGCTCTCGGTTGATGTGGGCATCAAGAGCTTTATGCCCGGCTCCCAGGTGGATCCGCGGCCGGTTCGCAATCTCGACTCGTTCATTGGCCAGGACATTCCCGTCAAGGTCATCAAGGTCAACCGCCGCCGTGGCAATGTCGTGGTTTCCCGCAAGTTGGCCGTGGAACAGGAAGCGGTTGAGCGCAAGACCGTCACCTTGGAACATCTCGAAGAGGGCGCGGTAGTCACCGGCGTCGTGAAAAATCTCACCGAGTACGGCGCCTTCATCGATCTCGGTGGTATCGATGGCCTGCTTCACGTTACCGACATGTCCTACGGCCGAGTGGCGCATCCCTCCGAGATCCTGCACCCCGGCGACGAAGTAACGGTCAAGATTCTGAAGTTCGATCGTGCCAAAGAGCGCGTTTCGCTCGGCATGAAACAAATGGCGCCCGATCCTTGGGAAGGCGTGTCGGAACGCTACTCAGTGAATAGCCGGGTAGTGGGCCGCGTGGTCAATGTCACCGATTACGGTGCCTTTGTGGAACTTGAGCCCGGTGTTGAAGGGCTCATCCATGTTACTGAAATGACATGGTCGCGGCGCATGAAACACCCCGCCAAGGTGGTCAGCCCAGGAGACCAGGTCGAGGCCGTGGTCCTCGATGTGCATCCCAAAGAGCGTCGTATCTCGCTGGGATTAAAGCAGCTCGAAGCCAACCCGTGGACTACGATTGCCGACCGCTACAGCGTCGGCTCGGTGGTCGAAGGCCGAGTCCGGAATATGACCGATTTCGGCGCTTTCGTCGAAATCGAAGAAGGTATTGATGGTTTGGTGCATGTTTCTGATTTGTCATGGACCAAGCGCGTGAAGCATCCTTCTGAAGTGTTGAAAAAAGGACAAGTCGTACAGGCCGTGATCCTGGGGATCGACGCCAAAGCACATCGCTTATCATTGGGAATCAAGCAGTTACAGCCAGACGCCTGGGAGCGCTTTTTCCAAACCCATCACGTCAACGACATGGTGCATGGACGGGTGGTACGCCTTGCGGGATTTGGCGCCTTCGTGGAACTGGCCGAAGGAGTCGAGGGGCTGTGCCATTTTTCCGAGGTGCCTGGGTACACGGGCCGGAAATCGGATGTCCCGCCGATTGCGGTTGGCTTGGAATCAGACTTTAAAATCATTAAGATGAACGAGGCCGAGAAAAAGATTGGCCTAAGCCTGAAAGCAGTGAGCGACGACGAGGAACGGGCCCGGCTGGAAGACTATCAGCGCCAGGCTGCGGCCGCCACATCGACCATTGAAGAGGCCGTAAGTGTAAAAGAAAAAAAGGTTTAGGTTGGAATTTGCGGTTCTTTTTCCGGAGTTGAGGCCGCACAGGGGCATTGCAAATGCCTATTCTGGCACGCAATACTGTTGCGGTCTGTAATTTGTTGAGAGAACATAGTTTTTCGGAGCTTTTAAGGAGGCGTGAACATGACCAAGGCGGATCTGATTGAAGAGGTCTCGCGCGTGGTGGAAATGACTCGCAAGGAATCCGAGGTCATTGTTGAGTCGATCTTCGACAGCATCGTGAAGGCTCTGCGCGGGGGTGACAAGATCGAGATCCGTGGTTTCGGCAGCTTTCGCACGCGCCAGCGGCAACCTCGCATCGGTCGCAACCCCAAGACCGGGACGCGGGTTGAAGTGCCCGCCAAGAAGATTCCGTACTTCAAGCCCAGCAAAGAACTTAAGGACGTTGTCAACAACTCGGTCACGAGTGAGCCAGCGCCGGCGGGTCAGCAGCAACCGCAGCCGAACTAGACAGGACCGCCATGGATCGACTCTGGACTCCATGGCGCTATCGTTACATCAGCCGCGCCAATCCTTTGGACGGATGCATCTTCTGCATCAAAGCCGCGGAGAACAAGGACGCTGAAAACTACATCGTCCATCGCGGCAAGCTGAATTTCGTTCTGCTGAATTTGTTTCCCTATACCAATGGCCACCTGATGATTGCGCCCTATCAGCACGTGGCCACACTCGCCGAGACGCCGCAAGATGTATTGGCAGAGATGATAGGCCTCACGCAGCGGGCCGAAGCCAATCTGCGCGCCGCATACCGGCCGCACGGATTCAATCTGGGGATGAACGTGGGGGAGAGCGCGGGCGCCGGCGTAGCCGGCCACATCCACATGCACGTGCTGCCGCGCTGGACCGGTGATGCCAATTTCATGAGCACCATCGGCGAGACACGCGTCCTGCCGGAAGAACTCCCGGTGACCTACGAGAAACTCGCCAAGCTCGAGTGGCAATGACGGCGCGTCAGCCTACCGAAGTTAACACCCACACCATATCCGCGAGATGGCAGTAGCGAACGGTACTACTCGCGCGTGCCAAACATTTTCCCGCGTGCTAAGATATTCGCGGCGGTGAGCGCGGCGGGTCACATGGATACACCGGTGTTGCATTTCTCCGGAGAGAAAGCGGCGGCAAGCGGAACCACTGTGGTGGGCGCCCGCAGAACGCGGACACCTCGCCCGATGCAAAGTTTTGCTTGCAGTTTTAGAAATTTAGCCGACAATACCAATTTGGCGGGACGGGGAAACCGACCTCAGCCTGTCTCCGGCCCGGTTGGAACCTCAGGTGCAGAGCCCATGGGGATGAACAGATCAAGAGCGTTGGCCAGCCAATCCTTCCTTGTCTTGATCAGCGTTGTGCTCCTTTCTGTCAACGGACTGACAGCCCAGACCATGATGCCGGGTTCGGGGCCTGGGTACCTGGTACGCATCTTCAATACCGACGCGGCCGTATTGGAAGCCCAGGAAGTGCGCAAAGACCTTCCTTGCGTGGTAACGCCCACTAAGCCCACTCTTGGTTTCGATCTGCGCTTTCACGCGGGTTACGAGGTGAGTCTACCGTTAAAGGATCTGGCCGGCTCCGAGGACATGCTGACGATGATTTTTCGCGTGACGCCGGAAGGTCACAAGGACGACCCAGTCTATTTCTCGCAGCGGCTCAGCGTCCCAGCGATCGAGGAAGACGCCAAGGGAAACGCTTACCTGCAAGGGGCTTTCGATATTGGGGAAGGGAACTACCACGTAGATTTCCTCATGCGGGACCGGAGCGAGCGCGTCTGCTCCTTCTACTGGGACAGCGAAGCCGAACTGGCCCCGAAAGACAAGCAACTCGTGCTGCTGATGGCGCCCGGCACCGTACAGGCGGCGGAGCAGGAGCCGTTCAAAGACGAGCCTCCGGTGGACCGCCCACCGACCGAGGGGCCGCTCAACGTCAAGGTAATCGTCAACTTCGCGCCGCAGAATGCGCATTCGGCGACGCTCCAGCCGCTCGATACCAATGCCCTGATCTCCATCCTGCGGAGTATCGCGCGCGAGCCGCGCATCCAGCGGTTCTCCATCGTCGCGTTCAACATGCAGGAACAGCGGGTGGTATACCGGCAGGAGAGCACCGATCAGATCAATTTCCCGGCTCTGGGCGAGGCGCTGGGTTCCCTCAATCTGGGGACCGTTGACATGAAGCGCCTCAGCCAGAAGCATGGGGAGACCGAATTTCTGACGGGCCTGCTGACCCAGGAAGTAAACAACACCAAAGACCATCCCGATGCCATCATTTTTGCCGGCCCTAAGGTGATGCTGGACGACAGCCTGCCCCAGGAATCCCTGAACAACCTAGCGGACGTGGATTACCCAGTTTTCTACATGAATTTCAATCTGAACCCTCAGGCCAATCCGTGGCGGGATGCGATTGGCAATGCCGTCAAGCATCTGAAGGGGTACGAGTACACCATCTCGCGCCCTCGTGACCTCTGGTTCGCCTGGTCGGAAATCATGACCCGGATTGTCAAATCCCACGGGGGGAAGCCAATCCCCGCCTCTTTGCAGTAGCAGTACCATCCCTTTGGCTGAAGCCCCATTTTTCCTGCAATTTCTTGTAATCCACTGTCAGCACAGGACGTATAGTAAAGTGAGAGGCTGGTCCAGCGGTTATCTATGCGTGCTCCGTCTGCCTTCGGATTCCTTGCGCCAGCGGCGCTGCTTCTTTGGGCACCCTTCCTGCAAGCCCAGCGGTTTGGCAATCCTGACATTCTGGCGCCGGATTTCCCTAGTCCCCAGGAAGTGGTGGAGCGCATGCTTCAACTGGCTCATTTGCAGCCCGGCGAGGTGGTCTACGACCTGGGGAGCGGTGAGGGGCGGATCGTGATTACGGCCGCACGGACGTTCAAAGCCAGAGCGGTAGGTGTCGAACTCTCGCCGGAGCTTTGCAAGATAGCCGCCGGCCGCGTAAGGGACCTGGGGTTGCAGGACCGGGTCAGAATCGTTCACGCCAACCTGCTGAAGGTGGACCTCAGGCCCGCCGACGTCGTTACCATTTATCTGCTGACTTCGGCCAATGAGCTGCTCAGACCGAACCTGGAACGCGACCTCAGGCCCGGCGCGCGTGTGGTTTCGCACGATTTCGAGATTCGCGGGTGGAAGCCCACGGCGGTAGAGAAAGTAGAGGCTGAAGGCCGGCCGCGCAACATCTATCTGTACGAGATCGGCGCCAAGAAGTAGTTCCGGTCAGCTTTCCTCTTGCAGTTTGCGCGTGATGCGCCGTACGAGAGCGCGAGGGCTGAAGCGAACGGACTGCGCTCCCACCTTGTTGATGAATCCTGGAATCACGACGACTTCGCCATCCAAGAAGGCACGGTAGCCGATCTCCGCCACTTCGGCGGCGGTCATCATGGCGATCGCCTTCGACTTCATCAGCCGCACGTTTTCCATCTTGGCACGGCGCTGGAAATCGGTAGCGGTGGGACCGGGGCATAGCGCCGTCGCGTGGATGCCGGTTCCACGCAACTCCTCGGCCAACGCTTCGGTGAACGACAGAACAAAGGCTTTGCTGGCGTAATAGAGCGCCATGAAGGGGCCGGGTTGAAAAGCGGCTGTCGAAGCGACGTTGAGGATTCCGCCGGAACCTCGTGAGCGCATGTCGCGGAGGTAAAGCTTGGTCAGATGCACGAGTGAGACGATGTTGACCTGGAGCATGTCGAGCTCGCCTTGCAGATCCGTACCGGAGAACGCGCCGACGAGACCAAAGCCGGCGTTGTTGACGAGATAATCCACGGCGATGTGAAAGCGATCGGTTTCGGTATAGATGTCGGCCGGAGTGGAGGCACGCGAAAGGTCGGCTCGGATAATCTTCACTGAGACTCCCGACGACGTTTTGAGTTCCGCCGCGATCTGTTGGAGCCGGGGTTCGTCTCGCGCCACCAGCACCAGGTCCGTGCGATCGCGCGCGAATCGCTTCGCGAGTTCGTAACCGATGCCGGACGATGCTCCGGTGATCAACGCAGTCTTGCTCAACGAGAGAGGCCTCCCAGCCTATCGTCATTGTGGCATGGTACAACTCAGGGAATGGCTTCGGAAGCGATTGAGCACCGGACGTTCAGCACGCGGATCGACTGTCACTACCTATTGCATGCGCCGCCGGAGGTCAACGCGTCCACGCTGCTGGTAGCGACGCTGCACGGGTTCGGCTCGAATCCGGAGATGATGCTGCGGCTGACGGAGGTATTGCTGGGGCGGAAGCATGTGATTGCGGCGCTCCAGGCGCCCAGCCAGTTTTACCTGGCGCAGCACTCGAATGAGGTCGGCTACTGCTGGGCTACGCACAAGCACTCGGAAGCTTCGGTGCGCATGCATCATGACATGCTGCTGCATGTCTTCGACGAAGCAAAGCGCCAATGGTCGATCCCGGCCGAGCGGAGGCTGCTGGTGGGCTTCTCGCAACCGGTGGGGATGAATTACAGGTTCGCCGCGACGCATCCCGAAGCCGTGCGGGGCGTGCTGCGACTCTGTGGCGGCGTTCCGAAAAACTGGGAAGAGGGCCCGTACAAAAAGGTGTCGGCGGCGCTGCTACACATTGCGCGCTCCGAGGACGAGTTTTATCCGCCATCCGTCACCGAGCAGTACGCCGAACGCCTGCGGCTGCGTGCCGACGACGTGGAATTCCACATGATGGAGGGCGGGCACCGGTTTCCGTCGAAAGCGGGACCGATTGTGGAGAAGTGGATCGGACGGGTGTGGGGGCAGAATCCTAAAGCTGCTGGAAGATAGATTGCGTGCTGATCCGACTGATGGCTTTGTTGACTGCCGTGGTTCTCTATGCGCTGTCACAGGAACCGTCATTCCGTGCGAATACACGGCTCGTTGAAGTGAATGTGATCGTGCATGACCGGAGTGGGCGGCCGGTGGCCGATCTGCGCCGGGACGAGTTCACGGTGCTGGATCGGGGGAAGCCGCAGAAGATCGCGTTCTTCTCGATGTACGCGGGTGACACGGCGCGGCCAGCCACGGAGCAGCGGCCGGCGAACGTGTATTCCAATCGCGCCATAAATGGGGCGGATGCGCCGTCCGGCGCAACGATTGTTCTGCTGGACGGGCTGAATACGGCATTCGAGGACCAGAAGCAAGTGAGGCAGGGTGTGATTAAGTTTCTTGAACAGGTGCGCGCGGAGGACCGGATCGCGCTGTACTCCCTGGGACGGGAAGTGCGTGTGCTGCACGATTTTACAAATTCGCCGGAGCGCCTGCTGAAGGCGGTGGCGAAGTACCGGGAGCGGGTGCCGGTTGAACTCGAAGCATCGGAAGCTACTTTGGCGGAGCCGACCAGTTCGTCAGATAACGTTTCTTATCCAGGATCGCCCGAAGACGATACTCTCGATCAATTTCTGCAGGGGATGCAGGACCGGATCTCCGACTTTCGGAATACGGAGCGTGCTCTACGGACGCTCGCGGCGCTCGAAGCGATTGCCAACCATGTAGCGGCGCTGCCCGGGCGCAAGAACCTGGTGTGGATCTCGGGCAGTTTCCCGTTCACTTTAGGATTGGGCCCTATTAACGATCAGTTCCAGGACCGCCGCACATTTCTGGAAGAGGCGCAGCAGGTTGGGCGGGCGCTGAGCAATGCGAATGTGGCGATCTATCCGGTGGACGCGCGCGGGACGGCCCCGGATCGCAGCCTGACGGCCTCCTCAGACGCGCGATCCTCGCAGCGCGGCATGGGCTCCCTAGTTCACAAGCCAACACCCATGGACCAGAATCTGGATTCGCTGAGGCTTCTGGCAGACCGGACGGGCGGGCGCGCGTTTTTCAATACGAACGATTTCCGAGGCGCGATTGCACGCGCTCTGGACGACGCCAAGGTGACGTACACACTGGGATTCTATCCGGACAGCGACGCGGACGGAAAGTATCACGAGTTGAAGGTGAAGGTGAACCGGAGCGGTGTGGAGGTGCGGTACCGGAAGGATTATCTGGCCGCGGTCGAGGGGACTCCACTGCCGGAGTCGTGGAAGGCGCAGGTGGAGCGGGCCATGGTGAGCCCGGTTTCGTCGGCGCAGATTGGGATGGAGGTACGGCTGGAAGCGAACGCCGCAAAGGCCCGCTCGTACCGGTTGCGGGTGCGTTTGGATGGGGCGGACCTGCCGCTCGAGCGGAAGCAGGACCAATGGACGGGCAATTTGGATTTGCAAGTCGCGCAGCTTCGGGCTGATGGGACCGTGGCAAATGTTGCCAGGAGCCCGCTGACGATCAGCCTGCCGGAAGACCAGGTGAAGAGTGTGCTGGCGCAGGGCCTGCATTTGACGCTTTCGGTGGAACCAGCGGCAGGAGTCGAATTGGTGCAGGTGATGGCGCTCGATGAGGCGCACGGGAGGATTGGATCGGTCAGGCTGCCACTGCGGTAAGAGGCAAGTTGCTCACTTTGCCGGCAAAGGGAGCGTTACGGACGCGCCGCCGCTGGAATATCGCAGCTCAAGCGCGTCGCCTTTGTGCTTTTTTGCAGGCTGCGGGAAGTACAGATAGCCAGCGACGGCATCGCCGGTCTTGCCCTGCGGCAGCGCTTTCTCGCGCGCGACGGCTTCGATGACGTTCGGGTCGTAGCCCGGAGGAGCGGGCGGTGCATCCGGCGGGCGGCCGGCGCCAACGCCCACGCCTTCATAGGTTGACCAGCCGCGCGTGCGTTGTCCGGTGGTTGGATCGGTGCCGGTGCCGTAGGTGACGCCGGTTTCGGTGGTGACGTCCACGGCGCGGCCCAGCGAGGGTGGATCGCGCTTCTCCCTCCACGCAGCGGCGATATCTTGCGGTGTGGCCGGGTAACGGACAACGTCGGGACCGAATCGCAGGCCGAAGTCGAGAGACTTGACGTCGACTACCTCCCCAGCTTCCGGATAGACGGCCACTTCCACGACCACGTATTTCTTGTTCACTTCCGCGGGAAAGATGCGCTTGACCTGATCGGGGGTTACCAGGATGGCGGCGATGGTGGCCGATTTTGCCGGACGACTGACAGGATAGTCCGCGCTGCTGGGGCGCGGGCGGGTACCGGTGTCGGAAGCTAGCGCGGTTACCGTGGCACTCAGAACGACGGTGAGTAATAGCCGCATGGGCGACACTCCACGCTCAGTTTACACTCGGCTTCTCGCGCCGTCTACGCTTCCCGCGCGCCATCCTGCAAGAACGTTCGCAGGCGATGGCTGCGGCTGGGGTGGCGCAGTTTCCGCAACGCCTTGGCTTCGATCTGGCGGATGCGCTCGCGCGTGACGGCGAAGTTCTGGCCCACTTCTTCGAGCGTGTGCTCGCTGCCGTCTTCCAGGCCAAAGCGCATTTTGATGATCTTCTCCTCGCGCGGCGTGAGGGTCTTGAGCACCTGCGCGGTCTGCTCGCGCAGATTGAGATTGATCACCGCTTCGGACGGAGAGATGCCCGAACGGTCCACGATGAAATCGCCGAGATGCGATTCGTCCTCTTCGCCGATGGGCGTTTCGAGGGAAATCGGCTCTTGCGCAATCCGTAGAACCTTACGCACCTTCGAGACCGGCAGCTCCATGCGCTCGGCCAGCTCTTCGTTGGTAGGTTCGCGGCCCAGTTCCTGGATGAGCTGGCGCGAAGTGCGGATCAGCTTGTTGATGGTCTCAATCATGTGGACCGGGATGCGGATGGTGCGCGCCTGATCGGCGATGGCGCGCGTGATGGCCTGCCGCACCCACCACGTGGCGTAGGTCGAGAATTTGTAGCCGCGCTTGTACTCGAACTTGTCCACGGCCTTCATTAGGCCGATGTTGCCTTCCTGGATCAGATCGAGGAATTGCAGTCCGCGATTGGTGTAGCGCTTGGCGATCGAAACCACCAGCCGCAGGTTGGCCTCGATCAATTCTTTCTTGGCGGCCTCGGCCTGTTGGTCGGCCTTGCTGATGATCTGGTAGGTGCGGCGCAGGTCGGTGGCGGAGGCGCCGTACTGCTCCTCGATCTGCTGCATGCGCTGCAAGTGCGAGCGCTGCTCACGGCGCAGATCCTTGAACCCGTTGGCGCGCCCTGTTTGCGACGAAGCGCCGGGGACCACCTCCATTCTTCTCTGCAACAGCGCCAACTCGCGCTCCACGGGCTTTACTTCTTCCACGGCGCAACGAATGCAATCGATGAGATGGCGCAGCACCAGAGTCTGGAACTTGATGGCGCGCGCCTGGCGCCCGATGCGGACCGTCAGCCGGCCCAGCTCCCAGCGCATCCGCCGGTGCTGCTTCGGCTTCATGCCGCGCGGGACGGCGAGCAGTTTCTGGCGAGCCTGCAACGCTTTCCGGTAAACTCGCGCGATTTCTTCGACGGCGGCCAGGAACTCGCGCTTCTTCTCTTCCAGCGTTTCGTCGGTGATCAGCGGATCGGAAAGCTGAATGAGGTCGCGCGCCGAGAGATTCCCGCGCTGCACCTCTTCGCCCATGTCCACAATCTTCTGGATGACCAGCGGCGAGCGCGAGAGCGCCTTAAGCACGACGGTTTGCCCGCGTTCGATTCGCTTGGCGATTTCCACTTCGCCCTCGCGGGTGAGCAGCGGCACCGCGCCCATTTCGCGCAGGTACATGCGCACGGGATCATTGGTCTTGTCGCTGCCCGCGGTGGGCAGCAGATCCAGATCCAGAATTTCGTCGGTCTCTTCGATCTTGGCGTCGAGCTTCGGCTCTTCGAGGATCTCGATGCCAGCCACATCGAGACCTGCCAACAGGTCGTCCAGGTCCGCCCCGCTATTCAGATCGGTGGGCAGGAGTTCGCTGACTTCGTCGTACAAGACGTAGCCCTTCTCTTTGCCCACGGTCATAAGGCGAGACAGACGTTCAAATTTTTCTTCTACTGCCACGGGGAGCCCCCGATGCTCCACACTAACCTGAAACTAATCTCCACACATTGTACAACGCGGCACCACCAAAATCGCCCCGTTGTTGCCAGAAGTTAACCCCGGTCCATCCGGGTCAATTCGGCACTGAGGCGCAACGCCTCCCCCAGGTCTCCACCGCGCTCGGCCGCCCGCACCTTCGCCTTCAATTCCGCCCGTTCGCCATCTCGCTGAGTATTCTCTAAAGTGTTTAGACACGCCTCGCCCTGCTCCAGGGAGAAGTCTCCGCTATCTGTCTCATCGGCCAAAACGGCCGCGGCAAGCAAAATGCGGTCGTTGTCTTCCAGCCTCGCATCCAGGTCGGCGAACATCACCGGCTCGCCGGCTTCATCGAGGGCAAAGACTGCTTCGAAGATACGGCGCGTGGCAAATTGAGCCAGGGCCGGCATGTGTTTCAGCCGCGGCATCAGGTGCGAGCGGGCATCGGCGTTGACCAGCATTAAATTAAGCAGCATCCGCTCGACGGGCCGCACGGGCTCGACAACCGGCCGCACGGTCTTCTCCTGCCGCTCGGCCGCCGCCTTGCGGAAATTCTCAAGCACCGGGCCGGCGTCCACGCCCAGATAGCCGGCGACATCGTTGACCACGGCCAGCCGCTCCAGCTTGCCGGAAAGGCGCTGGATCGCCGGCAGCAGAAACTGGAATCCCGCCACGCGGCCCTCCGCGGTCTTCATATCGAACTTGCCGCGGGCGCGGTCCGCCAACCAGTAGAAATAGTTTTTGGCCGTGGCAAGTTTTGCGGTGTAGGCTTCGGCGCCCCGCTCCTTGCAGTACTCGTCGGGATCGAGGCCGCCATCCAGTTCGAGAACGCGCACGTGCATGCCCTCGTCGAGCAGCATGTTAATGGAACGCTCGGCAGCGCTCGCACCAGCGGCGTCGGGATCAAAATTGACGACGATCTTGTCGGAGTGCCGCTTCATGGCCTGCACCTGGTGATTGGTGAGCGCGGTGCCGCAGCTCGCCACCACTTCGTGTACGCCCGCCGCATAAACGCCGATCACGTCCATGTAGCCTTCCACCAGCACCGCGCGGTCCGCTTTGTGGATTCCGTTCTTGGCGCGATGCAGATTGTAGAGGACATAGCTTTTCCGGTAGATCGAGGTTTCGGGGGAGTTCAGGTACTTGGCTTGTTCATTCGGATCGAGCGCGCGCCCGCCGAACCCGATGATCTTGCCCGTCTCGTTGTGGATGGGGAACATCAGGCGATGGCGGAAGCGGTCGTAGAAGCTGCCGTCGTCGCGCTTGCCCACGAGCCCCGATTCTTCCATCTGCGCACTGGTGAAATTTTGTTTCTCGAAGAGCCGCACCAGGCTGCGCCCGGAGCGTTCGGCGTAACCCAGGCCAAATTCCTCCGCGACAGCCGGCGCCACTCCACGCCGCTCCAGATACGCGCGTACCTCCGTCCCCGCCGCGCCCTGCAAATTCGCGCGAAACGCTTCCTCGGCCAGTTCGTGCATCTGGTAAAGCGCCGCGCGCAGCTTCGTTTCAGGGTCCGAATACTCCGAGCGCTTGGGCATCGGAATGCCGTGCCGCTCGGCCAGCAGCTTCAGGGCTTCGTAGAAGCTGATGCGCTCCATTTCCATGACGAACTTCAGCACGTCGCCCTTGGCCGAACAGCCGAAGCAGTAGTAATACTGATGGTCGGCGCGCACGGAAAAAGACGGCGTCTTCTCGTTATGGAACGGGCAGAGTCCGATGTAACGCGAGGCGCCGGCCTTGCGCAGCCGGGGAATGTACTCCTGGATCACGTGGACGATGTCGACCGAGGATTTGAGCTGCGCCACGAAGTCCATATCGTCCTCTCGCAATTATCGCTGTTTTGAGAGTCAACGGGAAGCCACGCGAACAGACGACGGCCGCACTACAAAATGATTTCCCGCCGTTTCGCTCCCACTAACGGCCGGTTCAGAAATTCCAGGAACGGCATCATCGCCTCGAACCGCTGGCGCACCTCCGGCAGCAGTTTCGGCGTGGTGGCCAGTCTCGGATCGAGCATCACGTAAACCAGCCATTGTTTGTAGCGCAGCAAGTCCGCCGCCGCGTGGTCGCTCGGAAAACCTTTCGGCACCCGCGAGAGCTGTTCGCCTTGCAACTCACCCATCAGCGTGCGCAGCTTCTTGCTCTTGATGATCTCTCGAAACTCTTCGTGGTGCTCCGCCAAATGAGTCCGGATGGCCAGCAGCGTTTCCGGCGCCGGCATGTAGACGCCGCCCGCCACTTCAATCTCTTTCGCGGAAACGCTGAAGTACAGGCCGCCGCCCGCGTGCTTCTCGAACCCGCGCCGGGGAAAGATCGCCGCGATGTGCGTCTTGTACGGCGTCTTATCCTTGCTGAACCGCGTGTCGCGATAGACGCGGTAGATTGCCTTGGCCGGCTCCCCCACGTAGTCCGGCGCGAAGCGCATCATCTCGGCCGACAGCGCCGTCACCAGTTCCAGCATGGGCGCTTTCACCTGCTCGTCGTAAATGTACTTGCGCGGCTGGAACCACTCGCGCCGGTTGTTTCGCGCGAGCGATGTGAAGAACTTCAGCCCCTCGGCTGGAAAACCGGCAAACCCGGCCATGGATTTTCAACCCCTCCTCTATAATCGAAGTAATGGTCCACACGGAAGAGACGCTCGCGCGCCTCACCGCGATTCCGGAACTAACTGTTCTTCCCGGCGCGCCGCTGTCCCGCTATACGCGATTCGCTATCGGCGGCCCCGCCGACATCTACACCGAAACGTCCAGTGCCGAGGCCTTCATCGCCGCGCTGCGTGTGGCGCGCGAGAGCGGCCGCGATTATGTCGTGATCGGTGGCGGAACGAACCTCATTGTATCCGACGAGGGTTTCCGCGGCATCGTGCTCCGCTTCACCGCGCGGCGCATACTCGCAGCCGGAGATCGGGTCACGGCCGATAGCGGCGCCGTGCTGCAAGACCTGGTCGATTTCACCGTCTCTCACGGCCTGAAGGGTCTCGAAACGCTCGCCGGCATTCCCGGTTCGGTGGGCGCAGCCGTCTACGGCAACGCCGGCGCCTACGGGCATTCCATCTCCGAGCGCGTCCGCACCGTCCGTTTCTACGATGGCCGCGACGTGCGCGTCTTCGATCGCGAAGCCTGCGAGTTTCAGTATCGCGATAGCATCTTCAAGCGTCATAAAGACTGGATCATCTTTTCCACGGAACTGGTCCTGGAACCCGCTGACGCCGCCGAGCTGAGCAAGATCTCCGGCGACATCGTCGCCGTGCGCAATGAGAAGTTTCCCGTCACCATGAAGTGCGCCGGCAGCATTTTTAAGAACCTCTTGCTGGCCGAGCTGCCCGATGGCCTCGCCGAACGCGTACCCGCGCGCGTTATCCGCGAGGGCAAGGTACCGGCGGCGTATTTTCTCGAAGAGGTTGGGGCGAAGGGCATGATGCGCGGAGATATCCACGTGGCCACGTATCACGCCAACCTTATATACAACGGTGGCGCCGGGACCGCAGCCGATTTGCGCGCCGTCATCGCCGAGCTGAAATCGCGCGTCGAGAAGAAATTCGGCCTCACGCTCGAAGAGGAAGTGCAATACGTGGGCTTCCCCGATGCGGCACATTCATGATCGCGCTCGGGATCGCCGCGCTGCTTTTGTTCGCCCCAGGGCCCGGCGACCTCCACGAAGCTGTCAAAGCCAATGACGCCGAACGCGTGCGGGCCTTGTTGCGCGCCGGCGCCGATCCCAATCTGCGCGATCCTCTCGGCGCCACACCCTTGCACGATGCCGCCTGGAACGGGAATCGCGAAATCGTTGAGCTACTGCTCGAATCCCACGCCGACGTGAACGCGCGGCACCTCGAAGCCGGGTCCACACCGCTGCACTACGCCATCCTGAAAGACCACCCGGACATCGTGGCGTTGCTCGTGGATCACGGCGCCGACGTGAAGGCCACGTACCGCTCCGGCACAACGCCCTTGCATCTCGCGGCCGGGCATGGCTACCGGGAAATCGTCTCGCTGCTGGTGGAGCACGGGGCCGATGTCAACGCCCGCGATCACCAGGGAGCGTGTCCACTCGATGAGGCCGCCGAAAAGGGTTACGCCGCGGCGGCGCAACTTCTGGTGGCGAAAGGTGCGGAGGTCAACGCGAAGAACCCGGACACGGGCGCAACGCCCATCAACGCGGCCGCGGCCAACGGGCATACGGAGGTGGTCGAAATGCTTCTGGCGCACGAAGCGGCTCTCGATACGCGCGATCGCTCGGGCTCGACGCCGCTTGAGAATGCCGCCCGCGGGCAGCACGCCGAGACCGTGCGTCTGCTGCTTTCGAAGGGCGCGGCCGCTGCCCCCGGCGTGTTGGCGGAAGCGGTCACGAAGGGGCAGGCGGATATCGTGGCGATCTTGCTCGATGCCGATGGCGCTGCCAACACCCGCGCCATGGCGCTAGGTACGGCGGCGCTTAAGGGCAACCTGGAGATTGTGCGTCTGCTCATCGCGCATGGCGCTGACGTCAACGCCCGCAATGCCGATGGCGCAACACCTCTGCACAACGCCGCGCTCAGCGGCTATTCCGACGTCGTGGCTTTTCTGCTGGATCACGGCGCCGACCGCGAAGCCCGCGAAACCGAATCCGGCTCCACCGCGCTCTACGACGCAGCCTCCATGGGACGCCTGGAAGTGGTCGAGTTGCTGCTCACCCGCGGCGCCGATCCCAATGCTCCCAACAAATCCGGCGCCACGCCACTCCACGCCGCCGTAGCCAGCGGCTTCGATCAGGTGGCAGGGGCCTTGCGGGAACACGGGGGCAAGTAAACAAACACGGACTCTGGAAACGTTTAGCCCTCTGCCGACGTCAAGAAACTAGTGGAGCTCAGTGCGGGTGGCCGCGAACAGCTAACCAACGACAATGGAGGAACGCTTTGTGCGAATGAAACGGCTGCATCTCATCGGACTGATTGCTCTGGCCATTGCCCCGCTGCACGGCCAGCAGTATTGGTCTACCGTCGAGCCGGATTGCTCGGGCTTGAATGAGACGGCCGTACAGCTTTCGAACGGCGGCTACTCCTGCTATGTGAGCGGGACGTTCGTATGGTTCGCGTCGGGCGGAATGTGGGGCACCTCGATTCGCGTAGCCGCGCCGTCGACAAATCCAATCGGTGTCGACTACACTTTTTTCGACCAGAGTGGAACGGCTCTGAGTTTGGACAGCAAGATCAACACCGGTTCGTCACCCGCATCCGGCAACGAGGTGGACTTCGCCCTGGCTGCCAATCAACCCGCGGAGGTGGAGCTGCTTGGTGCTTCGGGCACAGCTTCAAAAGGTGTCTACCCCCAATCCACGGGCACGGTCTACGCCATCTTTTACTGTCCCGACGAAGTAACTTGCGAAAACGTGCTACCTCAGTTGCTCTATTCAGCGCTACCGGCCGATCCGTGGTTGGTGAGCGTACCGATTGTGTTTGACAACGCGACGTGGACCCAGTGGTCCGCGGTGGGCATTAATGACAGCACGCACAAGATGTCCTTGGTAATTTGCAACGAAGACGTAACGGCCACGACTTATAATGTCTACGCATACGACAGCGCGGGAAACCAAGTCGGGTCGGGCACGACACCTTCGATTCCGCCAGAGCCTCTCCTCTCAGATGGCTCCTACGGGGAAGGAGGGACATACGGGGCGCTTCTGTCGGATGTGATTAAGACGCCGTTGCCGTCGGGTGTTATCAAGGTCCTCATCGACGGCGGGACGCTATATTCCGGGGTCGAGATGCTCCAGGTTACCGGGATACCCGGGACCAACCTGACAGCCGCGACCTCCCTGCAAGTCGCCTATGACAACCCGCCCTCGACGGTTACTAGCGCCCTGCCGGTCCGGCGGAAGAGCGTCAGGAGATTGCGCGTACCGCCCACGTCAAAGACCGTATTTCCCGCACTGCCGAAGTAGACCGGGCTGCGCTGGGAGATCGCTTTTCGAGATACACCACGAAACTGAATGGGCTCCGCCGCAGGTGCTGCTGGCCTGCGGAGCCGGTCTTAATTCTCCCAACAAATCCAGCGCCACACTCTCCACGACCTAACCTCAACCCAAGACGTGCTGCGTTCCCACCTTTGTGTCGGCAGACATATTTGGTCTATATTATCCGCTACGGTCGCGAACACTCGGCCGACAAAACTGGAGGAACGCTTTGTGCGAACGAAATCACTGCATCTGATTGGACTGATTGCTCTGTCCGTTGCTGCGCTGCACGGGCAGACGTATTGGGTTGCCTCGCCACCGGATTGCTCGAGCTTGGGGACCACTTTTGGCCAGTACGTCAAAATTACGAATGCGTCTGGGGCGACGATTGGCTATTCCTGCTCTGTGACCGGAACGTTCGTGTGGCTCGCCGCGGGGGGGATGTGGGGCACCGTGATTCGCGCGGCCGCGCCCGCATCAGCCAACGTCGGAGTCGACTATACGTTTTACGACGTAAGCGGAAACAACCAGAGTTTAGACAGCACAATTAACAACGATTCGTCGACACTCGCATCCGGCAATGAGCTGGACTTCGCCCTGTCTGCCAATCAACCCGCGGAAGTCGAACTCCTTGGTCTTACGAGCGATGCTGGAACGGGCTACAGCAACACCGCTGAGGGCTCGGTCTACGCCACGTTTTACTGTCCCGATGCAGCAACCTGCTCCAACGTACTTCCGCAGTTGCTCTATTCGGCGCTACCCGCCTATCCCTGGTCGCTGAGCGTGCCGATCGCATGGGACGACTCGCTATCGTACCAGTGGTCCGCTGAGGGCATTGATGACGGCAGTACGAACGTGGTGTCCTTCGTGGTTTACAACGAAAACACAAACGCTGCGACCTATAACATCTACGTCTACGACAGCAACGGAAACCTTGCCGCGCAGGGCACGACGCCTTCAATTCCGGGGTTTAATAGCGTAACCGGGGAAGCCGGTACCTACGCGCAGCTTCTGTCGAATGTGGTTTCTCCGTCGCTGCCGTCGGGCATCTTCAAGATCCTATTCGACGGCGGGTCGGCGCTTTCCGCGGTCGAGGTGCTCCAGATTAATGGGACGTCCGCAACCACCCTGCAGGTTGCCTCTGACAGCGCGCCCGGCTCGACTGCAAGTGCCAGGACGGCCCGGCGGCAGAGCGTCAAGAGATTGCACGCGACCACGCTAAAGACGGTATTTTCCGGACTGCCGAAGCAGGACCGGTTGCGCTGACCGATCGCACTTAGAGATACACCACGAAACTGAATCCGGCTCCGTCGCAGGTGCTGCTGACCCGCGGGGCCGGTCCTAATCCTCCCATCTAATCCGGCGCCACGCCGCCGTGTCCAGCGGTTTTTATCAGTGCTGCGCTCCCACCTTTGTGTTTGGAATCATATTTGGACTATATTGTCCGGAAACGGATTTCTTATGGTCGAGAATGGTCGACCAACGAAAGAGGAGAAAACGCTCTGTGCGAATGAAATCGTTGCATCTCATCGGCCTGGTTGCTCTGGCCGGTGCCACGCTGCACGGCCAATCGGCGACGCAGCCCATCTATTGGTCCCCAACACAGCCGGATTGTTCGAGTTTAAATGAGAGTCCCATTCAGGTCACCGTCCCGTCGCTGAAGACTACCCTTGGCTACTCATGCTGGGTGAGCGGGCAATTTTTATGGCTCGCCGCGGGTGGGATGTGGGGCACCGCAATTCGCGTGGCCGCGCCCGCGTCAGGCGCCGTCGCTGTTTACTATTCGTTCTACGACGTCACTGGAGCTTCCCAGTCGCTGGACACCACGGGTTCGTTTACCGCATCCAGCAATGAAGTGGACTTCGCTCTGTATGCCAATCAGCCCTCGGAACTCGACCTGCTTGGTGCTACGAGCGATAGGGGAACACACTACAGTACCACCGCCACGGGCGCGGTCTCTGTCATGTTCATGTGTCCCGACGCAACAACTTGCGGCAACGTGATGCCGCAGTTGCTCTATTCGGCGCTGCCCTCCTATCCGTGGTCGCTGAGCGTGCCGATCGCGTGGGACGGCTCTTCATGGACTCAGTGGTCCGGGGTGGGCTACGAAGACGGTAAAACCAACCGCGTATCCTTAGTGATTTCCAACGCAGACACGGTTTCTACGACCTATACGGTCTCCGTCTACGACAGCACGGGAACCTTTGTCAGTTCGGCCACGACACCTTCGATTCCGTCCGGGGAGAATCTGGGAGGCGGCGCTTACGGGCCCGGAGGCTCAACCGGGGTGCTTCTGGCGGATTTATTTCCAGGTTTGGCGCCCGACCTCTACAAGATCCTGGTCGACGGCGGGTCGAAGTATTCCCTGGTCGAGATGCTCCAGATCAACGGGTCGTCCGCGACCACCCTGCAGGTTGCCTATGACAGCGCTCCCGCGACGACAAGCACCGCCACGGCGCGGCGAGAGAACGCCAGCAGATTGCGCGTAGCGTCCACGCCAAGGCCGGTAGTTCGCGGACTCCGAAAGTAAATCGGACTGCACTGGCTGATCGCAAGTTAAGGAGGCGTTAAGGGGTCGCGGGGAGGCACAACTTCTCCGAGACACACCGCCTCCTCGCCCCACCATATTATTTCTAACCTTGCGATCCACCGAAACCATGCCCGTGCTGGCTGACGCCGCCGATGTGTTGAGCGATCAGCTACGTCTCCACCTGGAGCGCCTCTCGGTGGTCCTCACCCCGCACGCCCGCGAACTCGACACGCAGTTTCGCCGGCGTCTGCGCAAAGCCCGGTTCGACGTCCGCCAGATCAAAGCGCTGTGCGACATCACGCCCGGCGCGGCGGCCCGTATTTTCGCGGCGGGCGGTCCCGCGCACACCTTCTTTGAGCTGGTTGAGTACAGCGGCCGGCGCCTGGCCAAGTTGAACGTGCCCCCGGCCAGCATCCTGCGCGCGCTCCGCGAGTACGATCGCGTTCTCGATCCCGTTCTGGTCCTTTCTTATCCGGAGGAATACAGGAATTTCCGCTGGGCGCGCCAGCAACTGCAGTTCTGCGTCATCCTGACGCTCAACAACGCGTATTATCAGGTGCGCGAGGCCGAAACGCAGGCCTTCTACGACCTGTTTCGCGCCGAGCTGCAAGCCGAGAATCTGGAGGATCTGCTGCGGCGGTTTCTGCAAACCCTCCGTAAGTTTTGTCACGCCGAAGATGGGCGCATGCTGCTGTTCGACGCCGGCCGGACGCCTGGTCCCCGGCTCCTCAGCCGGCTCGCGAAACCGCAGCTTGTGCCCTGCGGCAAGCAGGCGGACGCGCTGATTCTCGATCCTGAACTGCGCGCACGCTATCCATGGTTCTGGTCCGTGCCGCTGGCCGACAACGGGCGCGTCGCCGGAGTCCTGCAACTCGCGTTTTCAAGCGAATATCCATGGCTGCCGCGCGAGCTTGAGTTGCTGGATACTGCCGCCGAGCGCTGCCTCCGCGTGGCTGAAAAAGCGCGTCTGCTGGAAGACCTGGCACAACGCGAACGCCAGGTGCGGCAACTCGGCGAGCACATGATGCAGATCGAAGAGGAAGAGCGCCGCCGCATCAGCCGCGAGTTGCACGATGAAGCCGGACAGTCGCTGTTGTGCATCCGGCTGAAGCTCGAACTGCTGGGCAAGACCGCCCCCCCGGCACTGCGCGCGCCGCTCGACGAAACTCGCGAGCTGACCGAGCGCACCATCACCGAGATCCGGCGTATCATCGGCGCCTTGAGCCCGGCGGTACTGGAACAGCTCGGACTCGCTCCTGCGCTGCGGCAGCTCGCCACACGCTTCCGTGATGTTTTTCCGGGCGAGTTGCGCTTGCATTTCCCTCGGCGCCTGGGCGCCATACCCCGCGAGATCGAAGTCGCCACCTTCCGCCTGGTCCAGGAATGTTTCCACAATATTGCCAAGCATTCCCGGGCGTCTACCGTAAACCTTTCCCTGCATTCCTCCGATGGATTACTGAGGCTGAACGTCGAGGATAATGGCGTCGGTTTCGAGGTAAAGGCGGCGTTAGAAAAACAGAGCTCCTTCGGCCTGGCCGGCATGCGGGAGCGAGTGGCGCTGCTTGGTGGGAATTTGGAGATTGTCAGCCGCCCTCGGCGTGGCACCAGAGTTTCGGCGGAGATTCCCATCGCGAAGTCAAGTCAGAAAGGACCCGTCGCGAGAGCGCAGATTGAGTATGGGCAGAATTCGAGTTTATCTAACGGATGATCACACGCTGTTTCGCCAGGGCATCAAGACCTTAGTTGGTTCCGATCCTGACATGGAAGTCGTAGGCGAGGCTTCGAATGCCATTGATGCCATCGCCCAGGCCGCTGAATTGAAGCCCGACGTGGTGCTGATGGACATCGGCATGGCCGGCCTGAGCAGCTTCGAAGCCACACGCCAGATCCGCAAGGACCGTCCCGAAACCCACGTTCTCTTTCTGACCATGTACGATGACGAAGACTATCTCGTCGAGAGCATGGAATCCGGTGCCTCCGGCTACGTCCTCAAAGACAGCCCTGCGCCGCAACTGCTCAACGCCATCCGCGACGTCCATCGTGGCGGCAGTTTTCTCAGCCCGCGCATGCTTTCACAGTTGGTGGATGATTTCCGCTCCCGCGTGAAGTCCACCCAGCGCCTCCCCCGGTTTGCCACGCTCACGCAGCGGGAAAAAGAAGTGCTGAAAATGCTCGCCGAAGGCAATTCGGTCAAAGAGATCGCCTGCACTCTCAACTTGAGCGTAAAGACCATCGAAGCGCATAAGTTCAATCTTATGCGTAAGTTGGACATCCACAACAAAGCCCAGCTCGTACAGTACGCGGTCCAGAAAAAGGTCATCAAGATCCCGATCGCCGGCTAATCGCTGTTCTGCGCATTTTTCTCTTGGCAGACCGTGCAAGTTTGATGGCGGCTGAAGCCGCCAGCGGCACGCTGAAGACGTGCACCACCTCGCCGGTACCGCTGATAGAATCTGTACATGACTCGTCGGGCCTTTGTTGGCGCGGCTGCTGCGACGCTTGCTGCCTCATCGGGTAAGCCGATCCGGCTTGGCGGCCCCATCTTTCTGAAGAGCGACGACCCGCGCGAGCTGGCGCGCGAGCACCGGCGGCTGGGGTATAGCGCGGCGTACTGTCCGGAGGCGAAGGCCGTGGACACGGCACGGGCGCGTGAGATCGAGAAAGCATTTGCCGCAGAAAATGTCGTCATCGCGGAGGTGGGGGCGTGGGTCAACATGCTCGACCCCGACGCGGAGAAGCGCGCCAGGAATCTGCATTACGTTGCGGAGCGGCTGGCGCTGGCGGAGGCCGTGGGAGCGCGCTGCTGTCCGGATATCGCGGGTTCGTACAATCCAAAGGTTTGGTACGGACCGCATCCCAAGAATCTCTCGCAGGAGTTTTTCGACGCCACGGTGGAGAACTGCCGGCGCTTGATCGACGAGGTCAAGCCGAAGCGCACCAAGTTCACCATTGAGATGATGGGCTGGAACCTGCCGGACTCGCCGGACTCGTATTTGAAGTTAGTGCGAGCGGTGGACCGGCCGGCGTTCGCGGTTCACATGGACGTATGCAACGGCGTCAACAGCCCCGAGAAGTTTTATCGCAATCGCGAGTTCATTTCCGAGTGTTTTCGCAAGCTGGGGCCGTGGATTGCGTCGTGCCACGCCAAGGATCTGCAATGGATCCCGGAGATGAACGTGCATTTTGTGGAAGTGATTCCAGGCCGCGGCGAGATGGACTACCGGACCTATCTCAGCGAGATTTCGCGGCTGCCCGTGGATGCGCCGCTGATGCTGGAGCACCTGAAAACGGCCGAGGAATACGACGAAGGCAAGCGTTACATCATGAAAGTAGCGAATGAAGCAGGACTGAGTTTGGCTTGAAAGGATGGAGATGAACCGACGAACGTTTTTGGCTGCGAGCGCAGCGACAGCATGGATGGGGCGGGGGTTGAACGCGGCGGGCGCGCGGCTGCCCATTAAGAAAGCCGTAGAGTTCGAGATGCTTCCCAAGACCGCGAGTATTGCCGACCGCCTGCAAATGGCGCGTGACGCGGGCTTCGAAGAGATCGAGTGCCCGACGATGCCGGATCAACATGAGGCTGAGGAAGTGAAGAAGGCCGCGGAGAAGACGGGGCTGCGCATCCATGGGGTGATGAACATGGCGCACTGGGACTACCCGCTCTCGTCGCCTGATCCCGCGGTGGTGGCGAAGAGCGTGGAGGGCATGAAGACCAGCCTGCATAACGCGCATTTCTGGGGCGCGGAGACGGTGCTGCTGGTGCCGGCGGTGGTGAACGAACAGACGACGTATCGCGATGCCTGGACGAGGTCGCAGGAGCAGATCCGGAAGCTGATTCCGATGGCCCAGGAACTGAAGGTAATTATCGCTATCGAAGAGGTTTGGAACAAATTTCTGCTGAGTCCGCTCGAAATGGCGCGTTACGTCGATGAATTCAAGAGCCCGTGGATCCGCTCCTATTTCGATGTCGGCAACGTGGTGTTCTACGGATATCCGCAAGACTGGATTCGCACGCTAGGAAAACGCATCGTCAAGCTGCACATTAAAGATTTCAAGTATGAGAACGAAATGACGAAGTGGATGCCGCTGCGGGAAGGTGCGATCAACTGGCCGGAAGTGTACAAGGCGCTGGGCGAGATAGGGTACAAGGGCACGGCGACGGTGGAGCTGGACGGCGGAGACGAAGCCTACCTGCGCGAAGTGAACCGGCGGTTCGATCTGATTCTGACCGGAGCATAGGAGGCTGTTGGCATGGCCAAGTTTCTGATCGGTGTATTGGTCGGCGTGATCCTGACGGGTCTCGTGCTCGTCATCGGCGTTTTTGCGATCGCGCGCATGCGGGAAAAGCCACCGTCGATTGCAGACGGCTCGACGCTGGTGCTGGAGCTGGAGGGGGAAATTCCGGAGAAAGCGCCGGTCGAGTTTCCGATTCCTTTTCTGGAGCAGCGGACGCCGCCGACCGTAGCCGACATTTGGGCCACGCTGCGCAAAGCCGCGGCGGACAACCGGATCAAGGCGATTGTGTTCGAGCCTCGCGATCTGGCGGTGGGCTGGGGCAAGCTCGAAGAGATGCGGGGAGACCTCGAGAATTTCCGGAAATCGGGCAAGCCCATCTACGCGTACCTCAAGACGCCGGGCGCCCGGGAATACTATCTGGCGACGGCTGCCACGCGCATCTACATGGACCCCGAGGATGAGCTCAACCTCAAGGGCATGCGGTTCGAGCTCACGTATTTCAAGAAGACAGCCGACAAGCTGGGCGTGCAGGTCGAGATCGAGCACGCCGGCAAGTACAAAGACTTCGGCGACATGTTCACGCGGACATCGATGAGCCCGGAAACCAAGGAAGTGCTCACCAGCATCATCGACGATCTGTACGGCAACTTGGTGCGGCGCATTGCGGAGGGGCGGAAGAAGACGCCGGACCAGATTCGGGCCACCATCGACCAGGGCCCGTTCCTTTCGCCGCACGCCCAAGAGCAGGGGCTGATTGATGGCTTGCTTTACGAAGACCAGATGTATGACGAGGTCAAGGCCAAGCTCAACGATGGCGATCTCAAGAAGGTGGCGCTGCGGGATTATCTGCGCGTGCCGGCGCCCGGTCCAGTTGGCAAGCAGCGCATTGCGCTGGTGACGGGCGAGGGCGGCATTTCGCGAGGCGGTGGCGGCTCGGACTTTTCGGGCGACAACGGGATCGAATCGGAAGGATTCGACAAACTGCTCCGGCGCGTGGGCAACGACGATGGCGTGAAGGGTGTGATCGTGCGCATCGATTCGCCGGGCGGCGAGGTCTTCGCTTCCGACGCGATTTGGCGCGAGATGAATCTGCTCAGTAAGAAGAAGCCGCTGGTCATTTCAATGTCCGACACGGCGGCGTCAGGCGGGTACTATATCGCCATGACGGGCGACCCGGTGGTGGCCTACCCGGGGACGTTTACGGGCTCGATTGGCGTGGTGTTCGGCAAGGCCAATCTGCACGGGCTGTATGACAAGCTGGGCGTCACCAAGGATCTGCTGACGCGCGGCCGCTATGCCGATATCGATTCGGATTACGAGCCGCTCTCGGCCGATGGGCACGCGAAGTTGCGGAGAGCCATTGACGAGGATTACCGGAGTTTTGTGGGCAAGGTGGCCGCGGCCCGGCGCCGGAAGTTCGAGGAGATTGAGCCGCTTTCGCAGGGGCGAGTCTGGCTGGGATCGCAGGCCAAGGCCAATGGGCTGATCGATGAGTTGGGAGGGTTAGACCGGGCACTGGATTTGGTCAAGGAAAAGGCCAAAATTCCGAAAAGCGCGCGCGTCACGCTGGTGACCTATCCACTCAAGCGGACGATTTTTGACCTGCTGTTCGGGCAAACGGCCGAGGGCGCCATGGAGTCGCGCCTGCGGGGCGTGCTGAAGGCCTGGCAGGTGCGGGTGTGGGCGCGGGGCGGGATGATGCGGCTCATGCCGTACTCGATTAACGTTCGCTAGCGGCAAGCTACGAAAAAAATCAAGAAAAACGTTGCGGCTTTGCGCTGGCGTGAGTCATATTGGACACAGGCGCGGTAACTGCATGTAGAGCGCACAACATCTGGCAAGCCAGTACCAACGCCCGTGTCGCGCTCGGGTAAGTTAGTGCGCCCGGACGTTGCCATGGCGGAGTCGCTGCTCTTTTTTACGGAACTGTTGGGCCTGCCGGTGCTCGACGTCAAGGGCCGGCGGATTGGGCGTGTGCGCGATGCGGCATTGGTTCCGCTGGTTCATCCGGCGCGAATCGACCGGTTCCTGGTGGGCGGCGGCTGGGCGTGGCTCACCATCCGTTACGACCAGGTAGCTTCTATTTCTCTCGATGGCATCCGGCTGAAAGACGAGATCCTCACCCCGTATCATTCCGACGAATACATGCTGCGGATTGGCCGTGACCTGCTTGACCAGCAGATCATTGATGTGAACGGCCGCAAGGTGGTGCGAGTCAACGACGTTACCTTCGAGGTGCGAAGCGCAAACGGAAACGGCAATGGCGGCGGTGGACACGACTATAACTGCCTGTGGATTCTGGAGGTGGATGTGGGTGTCCGCAGCATTTTCCGGAGGCTGGTGCAGGGCGCGCTGCCCCCACTTTGGATTCGCAGACTCCAGAGCCCCATTCCACCGAATTCCATCCGATGGGACTTTTGTAACATCGTCGAGCCTGACCCGCAGCGGCGGCTGCGCCTGAACATTTCGCACGAAAAACTGGAGAAAATCCACCCGGCCGATCTGGCGGACATCATCGAAGAACTCGGCCAAGCGGAACGCGGAGCCATCTTTGAGAGCCTGGACAGCGAGGTGGCCGCCGACGCGCTTTCGGAAGTCGATCCCAAAATGCAGGCTAGCATTCTGGAATCAATGGAGCCGGAAAAAGCAGCCGAGATTGTCGAGGAGATGTCGCCGGACGAAGCCGCGGACGTGCTCAGTGACATGGAGGAATCCACGTCCGAAGAGATCCTGGAAGAAATGGAAGTGGCGCCGGAGTCGGAAGTCCGCGAACTGCTGGAATTTGAGGAAGACACGGCCGGCGGCATGATGAATACCGAGTACATCACGCTGCACGACGGTGCGACCGTGGAAGATGCCATGACTGCGCTACGCGGCAACGAGGAGCAACTCGAGAATCTGAATGTGTTGTTCTTGGTGGATTCCGAAGGGCGCCTGGCAGGCGCCGTGCCGCTCGCCCGGTTGTTCGTGGCTTCCGGAGCTACGCCGCTGCGCCAACTCGTGAGCGAAACGCTCATTTCCGCCACGGTCACGGATCACCAGGACGAAATCACCGAGCTGTTCGACAAATACAACCTGCTGGCGTTGCCAGTGGTAGATGAGGAAAAACGCATCGCTGGAGTGATCACCGCGGACGACATCATCTCCGTGTTGAGGCAAAAGTGATGGACGATGCTGAAAACCTGGCGCACGCGAATCATGCTCTTCCTGGCCGTCCTCGGCCCGGGGTTCATCACCGCCAACGTCGATAACGACGCGGGCGGCATCTACACGTATTCGCAGGCTGGAGCGCGCTGGGGCTATCTTTCGCTCTGGACACTGATTCCCATTACCGTCGCCCTGATCCTGGTGCAGGAAATGTGCTCGCGCATGGGCGCGGTGACGGGCAAGGGGCTCTCCGACCTCATTCGCGAGGAGTTCGGGCTGCGCGTCACGTTCGTGGTGATGTCGCTGCTGGTGCTGGTCAACCTCACAAACGTGATGGCCAACTTCGCAGGGATTGCCAGCTCGCTTGAGCTCTTCCACGTCTCACGTTATTTTTCCGTGCCCATCGCCTCCGTGGCGATCTGGTTTCTGATCGTCAAAGGAAATTACAAAAGCGCGGAAAAGATCTTCCTGTTCGCGTGCGTTCTTTACGTGGCGTACATCATCTCGGGGATCATGGTGAAACCGGACTGGACCAAGGCCGCGATTTATAGTTTCAAGCCGACGCTCATGCTTGATCGCGACTATATCGAGATGCTGATCGGACTGGTCGGCACGACCATCGCGCCGTGGATGCAGTTTTATTTGCAGGCCGCCGTCGTGGAGAAGGGAATCACGGCCAAGGAATATGTGCAGTCGCGCGTAGAGGTGATTTTCGGCTGCATCATCACCGACGTAGTGGCGTTTTTCATCATCGTGGCGTGTGCCGGCGCGATATGGTCGAACGGTCCGCGCGATATCGAGAGCGCGACGGAGGCCGCCAAGGGCTTGTTGCCGTTCGGCCAGTACGCTTACCTGCTGTTCAGCGCGGGCCTGCTGAACGCGTCGGTTTTCGCGGCGTGCATTCTGCCGCTTTCCACCGCGTACTCGGTTTGCGAAGGGCTGGGCTTCGAATCGGGCGTCGACAAGAGCTTTGACGAAGCTCCCATTTTTTACTGGCTCTACACGCTGCTGATCGTGATTGGCGCGGCGGTGGTGCTGATTCCCGGCTTCCCGCTTGTCAAGATGATCCTGTTTTCGCAGGTCATTAATGGCGTATTATTACCTATCGTTCTCATTTTTATGATTCTGCTCGCCAACAATCAGCGCATCATGCAGGAATGGGTGAACTCGCGGTTCTATAACCTGGCATCCTGGATCACGGTGGTGGTCATGATCGGTCTCTCACTGGCGTTGGCGGGCATTAGTATTCGGAGCCTCTGAGCAAATCCATGATGGACGAACAGGATTTCAAGAAGCACGCGGATGAAACGCTCACGATGTTGCACCGCGCGTTGATCGGCGCCGCGGACGATTACGGGTTCGACGTGGATATCAATGCCGGCGCCCTGGCGGTCGAATTCGAGGAACCGCCTGGAAAATTTGTCATCAGCCCCAATACTCCGGTGCGGCAGATCTGGGTCTCGGCGCACGCCAAAAGCTATAAGCTCGACTGGGACATCGTCGAGAACACGTTTGTGCACACGGAATCCGGCGACACGCTCAAGGAGCTGATCGAAAAGGCGATCAGTAAACAACTCAAAGAAGATGTGAATCTGTAGTGCGTCAGGACCGCTCCGATCAGGAAGATCTCGGCCGATTCGGGTATGCGCAGGAGTTGTTCCGCTCGATGGGCGGCTTCTCCAACTTCGCGATCTCGTTTTCCATCATCTCGATCCTGACTGGCGCGGTCACGCTTTACGGATACGGTCTGGAGATGGGCGGGCCGCTCGAGATGACGCTCGGCTGGCCGGTGGCGACGCTGTTCACGCTCACGGTGGCGGCGAGCATGGCGGAGTTGTGTTCGGCATATCCAACCGCCGGCGCGATGTACCATTGGGCGGCCGATCTGGGCGGCGCGGGCACGGGGTGGTTGGTCGCCTGGCTGAACATTTTCGGGTTGATCGCGGCGCAGGCCGGCATCAACTACGGCTGCGCGCAGTTCATTCTGCCGTTCCTGGGTGCGCCCTCAACCACACGCAACCTGTTCCTGATGTTTACCTTCATTTTGATCACGCAAGGCGCCCTGAATCACTGGGGCGTGAAGCTGGTGGCGATTCTCAACGACCTGAGCGTGACCGTTCACATCGTGGGCGTCGTGGCTCTGGTGGCGGCGCTGCTGTATCTCGCGCCAAAACAACCGGTGCACTTTCTGTTTGCAGGGGTCAACAGCAACGGCCGCTCGCCTTACTGGTGGGCCTTCGTGCTGGGGCTGCTCCAGGCACAGTGGACCTACACGGGTTTCGACGCGTCGGCCCACATGGCGGAAGAAACCGAGCATCCGCGGCGCCACGCACCCTGGGGCATCGTGCTCTCCGTGGCCGTCTCGGGAGCCGTCGGGTATCTGTTGCTCCTCGCGCTCACGCTCGCTATTCACACCATTCCCGGTGCGCTCGGAGCAAAAGACGCGGAAGGAAACTCGATCCCGGCGGTAATTGCCATTCTCACCACCGCGCTCGGGGCAAAGGCCGGCAATGCCATGGCCGCGCTGGCGTCGATGGCCATGTGGTTCTGCGGGCTCGCCTGTATCACGTCGGCTTCGCGGGCCCTTTATTCGCTCGCGCGCGACGAGGGAACACCAATGGCGCGCTTCATGCGCGGAGTCAATCCGAGGCACGGAACGCCAGCGCCGGCCATCTGGGCGATTGTGCTGGCCTCCATCGCCGCCATGCTGTGGACCAAGGCGATTCCCGTGGTCACTTCGCTGAGCACCGTCGCCCTTTACCTGGCTTACATTATTCCCGTGGCGCTGGGTCTGCGCGCACGCCGGGCCGGATCGGACTGGCCAGCAGCCGCGGTTTGGAACTTGGGGCGTTTCGGGCCCACGATCAACACGGTGGCGATTGCCTTCGCCGTCTTCATCTCATTCGTGCTGGTGATGCCGCCCAATCAGCTTGCAGGCGAGACTCTGGCCGGGCTCCTGCTTGGGCTGGGCCTGCTTTATGCGGTGATTGTCCGCCATCGATACAAAGGACCGGGTTGGAGCCATCTCGAAGCCGCCATGCGAGAATCGAACCTATGATTGTCTCGATCGGGGTGGCGCTGTGATGACGCTGGAGGAAGTGCGAAAGCTGCTTGAACAGAACGAGGTCAAGCGCATCAAGCTGGGTGCGTATGATATCGACGGTACGCTGCGCGGCAAATACGTGAGCAGTGAGAAGTTTCACTCGGCGGCGCAGTCCGGGATGGGCTTTTGCGATGTCATCTTCGGCTGGGACATCGGCGACGTGCTCTACGACAACGTCAAGTTCACGGGCTGGCACACCGGCTATCCCGACGCCAACTGCCGCATCGCGCTCGATACGTTCCGCCTCATTCCATGGGAACCGGGCACGGCATTTTTCCTGATGGATTTCGTGACCCGCGATGGCCAGCCTCTGCCCATCGCGCCACGCCAGGTGCTCCAGCGCGTGGTGGCTCGTGCCGAGGCGTTAGGGTACACGCCATACTTCTCCGCCGAGTACGAATTCTTCTTCTTTCGCGAAACGCCCGATAGCTTGCGCGCCAAAAATTACCGCGGCCTGACGTCTCTGACGCCGGGCATGTTCGGATACAGCGTGGTGCGTGCTTCGGCTAATTCCGAGCTGGTTTTGCGGATGCTCGATCAACTGGCCGCTTTCCACTGCGAGTTGGAAGGTCTGCATACCGAAACCGGGCCGGGCGTTTACGAGGCCGCGATCGCGGTTGACGAAGCCATACCCGCCGCGGACAAAGGAGCGCTATTCAAAACCGCTGTGAAAGAAATCGCCGCGCGCCAAAACCTCACGCCGACTTTCATGGCTAAATGGAATTCCGATTTGCCCGGGTCGAGCGGCCATCTGCACCAGAGTCTGTGGGACAGCGGGGAGCACAAGAACCTGTTCCACGCGGCCGAAGGGGGCGGCATGTCCGCGCTCATGCAGCATTACATCGCGGGCTTGGTGGCGAATATGCCCGAGTTGGCGGCTGTAATCTGCCCCACCATCAACTCCTACAAGCGTACCGTGCCCGGTGCTTGGGCACCGATCAACGCCACGTGGGGCGTGGACAACCGCACGACGGCCGTGCGCGCGATCCCGGGCGGCAGCAAATCGGCGCGTGTCGAGTTGCGCCTGGCCGGTGCGGACATCAATCCCTACCTGGCTATAGCCGCGTCACTCGCCGCCGGCCTTGATGGCATTGAGCGCAAGCTCGAACTGCCTCCGCCCACGGTGAATGCCTACTCTGGTGATGCGCCCCCGCTGCCGCGCACACTAGCAGCCGCCGCGAAGCTGTTCCGTGAAAGCGCGATGGCCCGCCGCTGGATGGGCGAGGAGTTTGTCGACCACTTCGCCGCCACGCGCGAATGGGAAGTGCGGCAGTTCGAGAAGGCCGTGACGGACTGGGAACTGGCGCGGTATTTCGAATCGGTGTAACTCAGGCGCGTCGTGCTATCGTAGCCTTTCCGATGAGTCTCTCGACATTCTCTTTCCCCACTACCATCGTCTTCGGCGCCGGCACAGTGGAACGGCTAGCCGGCGAGCTAGACAAACGCAAGGTCCGTCGTCCCCTGCTGGTCACCGACGCGGGAATCCAGCGTGCTGCTGTTTTCGAGCGCGTGCGGCAATTGGTCCCCGAAGCGGCTATCTTTTCGAAAGTCGATCCCAACCCGACTGAGCAAAACGTACTCGATGGCGTGGCCGAATATAAAACAGCCGGTTGCGATGGTGTCATCGCGCTGGGCGGCGGTTCCCCTCTCGACGCCGCCAAAGCCATTCGCCTCCTGGCCACGCACCAGGGTCCGCTGGCCGGCTACGACGATATGCTCGACGGCTCCAATCGCATCTCATCCAACCTGCCGCCCTACATCGCGATTGCCACTACCTCCGGCACTGGCAGTGAAGTCGGGCGCTCGGCCGTGATCACGATTCAGGCCACCAACCGGAAGACCGTAATCTTCAGCCCGTACCTGATTCCGTCCGTCGCGCTCGCCGACCCGGAATTGACGCTGGACCTGCCACCGCATATCACCGCCGGCACCGGCATGGATGCGTTTACGCACAATGTGGAGGCCTATCTCGCCAAAGGCTATCACCCCATGTGCGATGCCATTGCGCTCGCCGGAACTAAGCTGGTTTGGGATAATCTGCCGCGCGCCATGGACCATCCGCACGATATCGAAGCGCGCTCGAACATGATGATGGCCGCCATCATGGGCGCGGTGGCGTTCCAGAAGGGGCTCGGCGCCGTGCACTCGCTGGCTCATCCACTCTCCACCGAATGCGGCATGCATCACGGGACCACCAACGCGATTCTCTTGCCCGTGGTGCTGGAATACAATCGTCCCGCGGTGCCCGAGCGCATTCTCCAGCTTGCCGCGTTGCTCGGAGGAGGTGATGCCGCCGAACGGGTCCGTGAACTAAATCGCCGGGTATCCATCAAACCCCGTCTGCGCGATTGGGGTGTTTCCGAAGCCATTTTGCCTGCGCTCGCGGATAAAGCCGTGCAGGACGGTTGTCACCAGCTCAACCCGCGCCCGTGCGCGCGCGAGGATCTGCTCGAACTGTACCGCCAGGCGTATTGAGCGGCACGTCCGGCTTCTCGGCGGCGGTTGTTACAATGGCTATTCCATGCAAGTATTGCAGGCTGGGCAGCACAAGTTCATTTATCTCGAGCTCGACACGGAAACGGTAAGCAACGTCGCCCGGCAGGCGGGCTTTGAAATTAAGGTGCAGGACGGAGCTCGCAGCCTTTCGGCGGATCTGATGGCTCCCGGCCGGCAGTCGCCGTTGTTGTTGTTCGACGCAGCCGACCCCGCCAATCTTGGTTGGTTTTCCCGTTGCCAGTTTTACGTGGATGGACGCACCGGGGCCGTGATGCAGACGCCGATGACGCTGGCCAATCAACTGGATCGCACCGGCAAGCCGCAAGGGAACTCCGTGCGGCTGACCATCACCAAGGAATTGCCGGCGAGCTATCGGCTACCGGGCAAACAGCCTCTCACCGAGCAGGTCCTCTACGCGCTCCTCTACAATTTTCTGAACGCGCTTACCAAGACCGGGGTCGCGGTTTGCGGCGCGTCCGTGGTCAAAGCGCTTGCCGGCCGCACGGAGAGTTGACCTAATCTCCACCCGGTCACGCCACAACAAGAAAAATAAGTGATCGACGGACCAATACTTTCCGAAAAAACGAGCATGGACAAGCTTCAGACGCGATCCCAGAATACGGGTGTATGAGAACAGTAGGTTTAGCGCTGTGTGGTTTGTGTGCGATCACCCTGTATGGGCAATCGGTATCAATTACAGCGCCAACCGCAGGTCAAGCACTCAGCGGCTTTTCTGGATTCTCTTTCACCGCGTCAATTGCAAGTGCACCGAACGCATACAACGTGTGTTACACCGTGGATGCCTATCCGGTCCCTGGTCCCGGGCCATCCTGCAGCCGCACCGCGCCCTACGCGGTGCCGTGGAATACTTTTTGGGTCTTGAACGGACCGCACCAGGTCGTGGCTTCCGCCTATGACGCTTTGGGGAATGTGATTGCGTCTTCGAGTCCGGTAGCATTCACGGTGGCTAACAACTGGCCGTGCTCCTGGGCGCCGGCGATCACTGTCACCACGGGGACCGCTCTGGGGTCCGTGTGGTCCGGTAAGGTAAGCGTCAGCGGCACGCTATCAGGGAGTCATGCTGGGTCAGATACATTTCAATGGAACTGGTTCATTGATGGCATACCTCTAGAGCAAATGATCAACACCAGTGCCACCAATTCAGTAAGCCTTGATACAAGCCAATTCGCCAACGGTCCGCACGTAGTTGCACTCGTCACGCAAGACCAGGGCAATTCCTGTACTACCTACTCCGATGGTTACGAAGGGGCCGCCACGGAGTGGTCCCGGACGGTGACGTTCAACAATATCTCCACGGTGATGGAGGTTCGTGAGAACGCACACGAGGTGTTCCTGGCACCGGCGGCCACATTTACCCTTAGCCCAACGCTGGTCAATTCGGACGGAACTACGGGTAGCCCCACTTTCGATTTTCTTTCGCAAAACACTGCCGTCGCTACCGTCAGTACAACAACTGGAACCAGTAGCGTTGTGACCGCTGTTGCCAACGGCAATGCTCAGATTCTGACGATGGCGGAGGTTACCACCGGAACGGATCTCGTAACTGTTGGCTCTCCTCCAACTAGTACTGTTGCATCCTCGTCTCACCCCTTCACTTATCGCAACGCGGGTGAACTGCTGCGCGTGACTGGTGGGACGGGCTGGATCACCGGTCTCTACATAATCACGAGTGTGGACGGGAACGGCACAGCTTACCTCAACGCTATCGCGGAGACAACCGGAAGCAGCCGCGGAACCTTCGCGGTTGGTCCAACCCGCACCACGTGGATCTTCGTAGCTAATTCGAACATCCTGCCCCACTTTGGCACGGACGGATCGATCCTCACGGCGTACAATCCTTCGAAGTCGTTCTTTATGAACGAGGCATTCAACTCAATCGACGGATTCGGCGACCAGCCTTACAATGACGACCTGCTAGGGTTTGGAGATGACATCAACGCCTCAGGCTATAACACGATTGAGCTTGGCGTCACCAATCAGGACATGAGCCAATCGAGCCAGACCAATTTCCAGAATGGGCAAACGTCATACCTGAATGGATACCTCGCTGCTATCGCACCGTGGCCAAAGTTTAGATTCTTCGGAACGGGAGACAATCTCAGCAGTTCACAATTTTATTACACGACGCGAGGGCCAGGCGCTTCTTGGACGCCGCCGGCAGTACAGTACATTTTCCAAGGATTGAAAAATGCAGGCAATTTCATCGGCGTATCTTGGCATGACGAAATCAACGGTCCATGGGGACCAAATCCGCTACAGGGGCCAATACAGTTTGTGTCGTCTCCGACCGTCCAAAGCGGCTTGACTTCGATCACGTCGAACGGCAGCACCTGCACGGGCCATTGGACCGGGTGGGCATTTGCTGGCAGCGGGACCTTCATAATCCACGGAGCCACGACGGCAAACTTCAACAACGCAATGGGAGCCAACTACACACGCAACACGGTGGACGCAAACACATTTACATTCTCTTGCTCAGTCGCGTCGGGTACTTATAACTTGGCAACCGATCCCGGACTCACTATCGAGCCTAATTTTTACGGGTGGACCGGTTCCGATTATATTCACTACGACGCGTGGGCGCAGATGATGACGTGGGCGAGTGCCATTGCTGGCCATACACAGGTCAGCGGGTCCAACGCGGCCGGGACGACGCTTCAGTCCATAGCCAATTGGAGCGGCAACGGCATCCAGAGCATCGGATCGGTCAATCAGGTGGGGAATTGGGCGGACTTGTATTGGAGCCACAACGGAGAGAACTATCTCGTATCACGCGCGAGTTCCTTCGCATTGATCACCGACAGCCTGCCGATCTCCGCCGGCATAGAGGAAGGATATTTCACACGCCTGAGATACGGGAGTTTCAACCCAGCGTTGCCCATCACCGTTCAGACGCAAGGAACGAGCGCCAATTATGGATTCGAAGGGTATCCGGTCAACATCGCTTCGATATCAAATAACGTTATTACTTTCACAGCTCCACATAAAAGTTCCGTAGTAATCCCCGGTGTTACCCGGCTGTGGATCACCGGTTCATCCAATTCCGCATACAACACAAATTTCAATGTCAATAGTGTGCTCAGCCCCACTTCCATATCGGTCTCCCTGGCGGCATCCGATTTTTCCGGCACCGCCACTGGAGGAACAATCACGTTCCAGAACGGCGACACGAAAGGCCTGACCAGCATAACAGCTAGCGGATCAAGGCAAGCCTACGGGGACACAGCGACCTACACAGGATCCTCAGATAACTCGGTGCAGAGGCATCGTGGTCAAACGTTTACTATTTCTGGTTCCACCGGCGCCGCCTCCTTCAATTCGCGTACGCTCTACATGACCGGCGAGAACTTCTCGGTGGCGCAGGATAACAATGGTGAGGCGGTTTCTTGGTTCTACTTTCGAGAACTCCCCGCTGGTTCCTCCACCGGGGGGACAGCGTTTATCGTCGCCGACAACAACCTTATTAAGGGTCGAAATGGGAGCGTTGAGTTGGCTGGTGGCAATTACGCGCACCCAGGATTTGGATTTGTTTCGGTGATTGAGGCCGCCATTCTGCGCGCGGCTGGGCAACGGCTGTACAAATTTGCCGATACCGTGCAAGGATACTACGATCACACCGTTACGCTTAGCAACGGCATGCTTATTAAGGCCGGGTGGACTGGTTTATTCTCGCAGGGTAATGTCACTGTGTTTCAGGACAATTCCCATGCGGGGCAGTTATTTGCCCATCCGCATTGGGAGAACGGGTTTAGTGTCCCCATGTTCCACGCGGTGAACCTGGCCACCTTGCTGATCAATGTGAACCAGAAGTACATCCTCCAACCGGCGCTGAACAGTCCGGATTACGGTCCAGTCTTGGATTGCGGCGCCCGCGCGGGGTCGTATGGGGACATTCTGATGTGTGTGAACGGAACTGAGGGTCCGCAGACACGCACATTGAGCCTGTCTCCTTATTTGCAATCCGGTCAGCAGATCGTCAGGTACATGAGCGATCCGCAGGGGATCACGATGACTATTCTGGCGGCAGGCACGGCGAGCGACACGGTTACCCTGAATCCGGAAGCTGCGGTCTTTTACGTCTTTCCGGTCCAGTTCAGTGCCGAGCTAGAACAGCCGGCGATTTGTGTCAACCTGGCCGATGTCCCCAACGCCGCGGCCGTAGTGGTTCGTTACCACTATGACCTCTACCTGCTGGACAAGCCGGCGACGAATGCCTTCAATTGCAGTACGGGATCCTGCACGCTACCGGTAAATCGCAATATCGGGCCGGTGTATTACCGGCTGATTTATCTCGATGCGGGTTCGAAGGTGCTGGCTACTTCCGACGTGCAAACGCTATAAGTCGGCCGCTTGTGCAGGTGCTGGCTCTGCCGGGGAGTGAACGCGGGTCAATCCCTCATACAGCGATAAGGTGCGGGAGACCATTGTTTCCAGGCTGAACTCCTGCCGGGCTCGCAAGCGGGCGGCGTTGCCGAGCGACGCACGCAACTCTGGATCACTCAGCAAAGTGTTGATGGAAGCAGCCAGCGCATCGGGATCGGCAGGCGGCACGGTCAGTCCTGTCTGCCCGTGTGGCGAAACGAAGGGCACTCCGGACTGGAGATTGGTATTGACAACCGGCAGGCCGGCGGCCATGGCCTCGACCTGCGCGATGCCAAACGCCTCACTCCTCACGACAGACGGAAGAACGAATACGTCAGCGGCGTGGTAGCATGCCACCAACTTCGCATGGTCTGTCTTTCCCAAGAAATGTACGCGGTCTGCGACACCTAATTGTGCAGCAAGCGCGGTAAGGCTGCCGTGCAGGGGTCCTGTTCCGACGATGAGGAGATTTCCTTGGACCTGGGTCATGGCGCGAACCAGGTGCTCGAAGCCCTTGTAGTAAACCAGCCGCCCGACTGTGACAATGAGCCGCTCACCGTACTGCTGGCGAACCGCAGAAACGGCATCCGGGCGGCAACGGTCAAAGGCCTCGATCCGGATTCCCAAAGGAATCACATGGCACTTGTTTTTGTGGTGGGCGAGAACGGGAGACGTTTCCAGGTAGTTAGGAGAAGTCGTGATGATAGCCGCACTGCGGCGCAAGGCAGCGTGCAAGAAAGGCTCGAACGCAGGCCCGAGGAATTTCTGGTGCACCAGATCGCTGTGGTAAGTGACGACCAAGCGCCCATGATGTCCGCTGGCGAGATAAGCGAGAACGGCCACCGGATTCGGCAAGTGAAGATGCACGATATCGCCGCGGAACGCTCGGAGGCTGGGAATCATCCCGGGGCATAGCGGGCTGGATGCGACCGTCAGCCAGGTAGGCAGGCGATGGACAGGGACACCGTCCAGGATCTCTTCCACGCTTGAGTGATCGTCGTTCGCGACAATGACCTCGACATCCAACGACTTCCTAAGTTCCTCGCACAGCGCTTGCAGATGGGTCTCAATCCCACCCATGTGCGGTGGGTAGAACTTCCCCACGTGCAGAACCTTTGGGACTTGATGGTTCCCGTTACTTACTAATCCGTTGGTTGTCACAGGAGTGAAGTCAACGCGTTTGGTAGCCGATGCGGCTCGCCCACCGCCGGGATGGCGATTCCACCAGACGGTGCAGCAGACCGGCGACCGCGATCGCAAGCGCCACCGCAAAGAACGGCAGAACCCACTTTAACAGAGAAAAACTGTGCGCCCACCTAAGTGCCAGGCCAAACACCATGTTCCCGACGAAAACGTGCATCAAGTAGAGAGAATAACTAATGTCACCCAGGAAATTAAGTAATCGAAAGTTAACATTGATGAAGAGAATAGCGGCGCAGGATGCCATCGCCACCACAGCATCCGGCACGCCATCCACCCATGCCGCCAATGCGAGAGCGAGAAGGATCGCACCGAGCGTTTCGCGTGAGGGGGCCTTCAGACATGTCTGCCGGAAGGCCAGAATGCCGACAGCGAACAAGGGGAGATAGTGGGGAAGAAGAGCCCGATTGTTCCCCGCGAGAATTGCCAGTATGCCAAACAACACGACGATCAGCACGGGCGCGATTCTGGCTCTCCATGCCAGGAGCGGAAAGCACAGACCTACGAAGATGTAATACTGAAACTCAATTGCCAGTGACCAGTAAGACATCTGCAGCCACGGCATGCCAAGAAACGCATTAACGTAGGCGAGGTGGGCGAACACCTGTGACCAGGGAATCTGGTAGGCCCGGTGCCCAGGCAACAACCCCGATACCCAATAGCCTAAGACGACAAGTGCAACTGATGCTAAGTAAGGGGGATCGAGGCGAGTTACGCGCTTTAACAAGAAGCGAAAGAACGAGCGGATCTGATAGCCGGCCCGGAACAGAGAAAACGGGATGATGAATCCGGAAATGACGAAGAACACCTGAACGCCCAGCCAGCCGTATTTTCCACTAGCGCGGTAGGCGCCGAACTGTTCCACAAACTGGGCGTTGGTGAAATGGAACCAGCATACCGACAAGGCGGCAATGCCGCGCATGGCGTCAATGGTGTGAATGTGCCGGCGTGAGGCGGGTGGTTGAGCCGCGACCACGGGTGGCGAGGGAGAAAGTTCAGCCTGGTCTTCTGTAAGCACGGGGCCTCCTGGGAGGTGGACGACGAATAGTGAGAAGAGACGAGCCCGGGCTTCGGGCGGCGCCGGGGTATCGGTTTTATACGCCGGTGAGTTCGCCTTCACGGCTGTGCGCGGACGATAGAACGGCGAGATCCGAGTGGATCATCTCCTTGACGAGCTCAACGAAATTCACCTTTGGCTGCCAATTGAGGGTAGAACGGGCCTTGGCGGCATCGCCGACGAGCAGGTCAACTTCCGCGGGCCGGTAGAGGGCATCGTCAGTCTTTACGTAGTCGTGATAATCGAGGCGAACCTCGGAAAACGCCACTTCACACAGCTCTCTGACGCTATGAGTTTCGCCAGTGGCCACCACATAGTCATCCGCAGTGGGCTGCTGAAGCATGAGGTGCATGGCACGGATGTAGTCACGGGCGTGGCCCCAATCGCGCTTGGCGTCCAGATTTCCCAGTTGCAGCTCGGATGCGAGACCACACTTAATGCGCGCGACGCCATAGGTCACCTTGTGAGTAACAAACTCAAGACCGCGCCGCGGACTCTCATGGTTGAACAGAATGCCATTACAGCAGAACATTCCGTAAGCCTCGCGATAGTTCATGGTGAGATGGAAACCAGCAACCTTACTAATGCCGTAAGGGCTGCGAGGATGAAACGGCGTGCTCTCGCGTTGTGGAGTTTCGCGTACCTTACCGAACATTTCGCTAGAGCCCGCGAAGTAAAACTTGCACTGCGGCTGTAACTCGCGAAGCGCAGCCAGCACATAGTGCGTGCCGTTGATATTGGTGGCCATGGTAGAAAAACCATCGGCAAAGCTTTCCGCTACGAAGCTCTGGGCAGCCAAATGGTAGCACTCGTCGAAACGGTTTCTGGCCATAACGTGGAAGATACTCGGATAGCTGTCCAGAGTGGCAGCGTGGAGCTGAATGCGACTCAGCACGCCGGTGAGACGGCTAAGGCGGTGCGCGGGCTGCTCGAGCGCAACGCGGCGGACCAGTCCGTGTACCTCATAGCCCAAGTCCAGTAAGTACTCAGCCAGATAGCTGCCATCCTGGCCTGTAATGCCTGTAATCAATGCGGTTTTCTTCATCAACAATCGCCTCGTTCTTGTATTAGTCTGTTCTGCATTCCGACTTAGTAGGGCAACCGCTCCCTTTGGCCGCGGCTCGGTAAGTGGCTACTTCAGCGGTTGACTTGCCAGCCAGCGATAATACTCACGATACTTTTTGGCAATGGTAGCGGTGGAGAACTGCGTGGCCCGCGACAAGCCGCAGTTTCTTAGTGTGTCGCGCTCCTCCGGATGGTCCAAGAGCTGGGTGATGGCTTGGGCCCACGCCGCGGCATCTGCTTCCGGCACTACACGGCCGGCAGAGCCGATCACATGCGGGATCTCTCCCGAGTCGCTGCCGATAACCGGCACGCCGCAAGCAAACGCTTCGATGAGCATTCGGCCAAACTGCTCTCTCCAGTTGTTCATGGTCTGGCTGGGCGCGACCATCAGATCCATCGAGCCGAGGTATCGGGGCACTTCGGCGTGCTTCGCCAGCTTGACTCGGACGCGATCCGGCCAACCTTGCTTCTCGGCCCACGCCTGGACTTTTTCCTGGTATTCTCCGCTTCCGAGAAGCAGCAGGCTCCACGGGCGGGACGCGCCGATCTGTTCCATGGCTTGCATGAGAACGTCGAGCCCTTTGGCTTTGGTGAGCCGGCCAACGAAACCTATGACGGGGGCTTTGAGCCCCAGTTCCCGCAACACGCCCGTCCTCTCAGCGGACGCCAGGGGCCGGAACTCACTGAGGTCCACGGCCAGATTCAGAATGCGCCCCTTTTGCTCGGGAAATCCCTTCTTGACCATGGCTTCGAAAACCAAACCGGCGCCGGCGATCCATCCTTGTGCGCGGGACAATGCGGTGCGCTCGAAGTATCCAAAAGGAGGCGGGTACGACTTGATGTAACTCTGCGCGGTGCGGAAACAGAAGCGGGCGGAACTGTGTTTCAAGGCGTGCGCGATTTGATATCCGGCCAGAATGTAGGGCTCTTCCCAAGCATGCACGAGGTCAAACTGGTGGTCCCGCAGGAGAGCGCGCAACGCCCTGGCATCGTAGCGGAATATGTGAATGAAGCGGCTAAGCGTGGTGCCTAAGGGAACGAGACGCAGTGGAGACCCGGGCGGCTCTGGCTCCATGACGATGGGCCGCAGGTCGCCATGAAAGTAGCTGGGGGCAGCGACGGTCACCTGGAATTCGGGATTCGCGGCTACCTCGCGAACCACCGCACGGTTCAGGGCAACGCAATACGAATGGCCGATTGTGAGGATGCGCATCGGGCGGCTCAGGCGGCAGCAAATCCTTTCGAGAGAATGGTCATGGTTTCGATCAAATCGGGCCGGTCGGCAGGGGCGGCGATGATATTGGCATCCCAATTCACGTCGCGAACGGATACCTCGCTGCCCAGCACGCCGGAATGGTATCCCAGCTTTCTCAGCACGGCGAGGACAGCTTCGTTGGTGCTGTGAAGCTCGATGATAAGCAAGGGCCGGCTGGCGGCGAGCGTGGCGGCCGCGCCTTCGAGCAACTCCGCTTCGGCTCCCTCGACATCGATTTTGATTAGATCAGGGTAAGGCAATTTATCCAGACCGCACAGGGAGTCCAGCGTGCGCACACTGACTTCGATTGCTCCGGAAGATTGGACCGGAGCCTTGCCGACGCTCGTGAGCATTCCCCAGGTGGGTTCGGCGGAGGTGCAGAAAGTCTCGGTGCGGTTGGAGCCACCGAGGGCGTCGCGGCAGACGGTGATGTTTGAGAAGCCGTTCAGACCGGCGTTATGTTCAATCTGCCGCGCGTTATCGGGCAGGGGTTCGAAACAGACGACACGGCCGGCGGGACCCAGGAGGCGGGCCGCGAGAATGGCAAAAAAGCCCACGTTTGCGCCGGCATCGAAATACACCATGCCGGGCCGGAGCACGGTGGCCAGAGCCTTCTGTACTTCCGTTTCATGGCTGCCGAGAATAAAGCCGCTGTGAGAGCTGGCGACATTGAAGCGGAGACCTTGCGCGACTCCATTGAGGATGACGCCATCCCGTCCTTTGACCCAGGAGGCGCCCCACGAGCAGACTCTGCGCAAAAGCGGGCTGCGCCACTGGTTGTGCGAAACGAATTCAATTACCGGCGTCGGAACAGCACTAATGATCGTGCTCGCGAATCTATTCAACTTACTCACTCATCCTCCCTGTTTTTGCGAGTGCTGCAGGGCACGGTCGACCGGCGATACGGGGCCATCCGCGCGAGCCGCGATTAAGAAAAACCGGCTGCGCATCACGGCGGCGCCTTCCTGTAAAGAGACGAACGCTCCTTCCGGGGGAGCGACGAAGAATTGATATCCGGCGGGGAACAGACTCAGGAGGCGCTCGACGGACCCGCCGAATTTCTCCAATCCCACGCCAACGTGCGCTTCGACGAAACAGTCTGGGCCGCGCGCTAGCGTCTGGCGGGCTCCTTGGAGCACTTCGCATTCAAAACCCTCGACGTCGACAAACAGCACGTCGGGTACCCCGTTCTCGGCGGCGAGATCATCGATGGAGACCGCCTTCACCTCCATGGTTCCCCAATCTCCTGTGCCGTCATCGACGTGGCCGTTGGAGCCGCGATTGAAGGTTAGAGTTCCGGAGTGTTCGGCTCCGGCCGCGTGCAGGACGCGACAGTTCTGCACTTGGTTGAGCTGCTGGTTCCGTTCACCGGCCGCGCAGTTTTCGGGATTGGCTTCGACGGCCAGGACAAATCCATCCGGCCCGACGGTTTTGGCCAACATCAAGGCGACGACGCATTGATGAGCGCCGATATCGAAGACTCTGGCGCCCGCGCGCAAACGGCGACGCTTGAGGAAGGCGATTTCGGGGAGCTCCGGCCAATCGTGATCGTACCAACCTGCGCCCATAGGGTCGGCTAACTCGACTTCCAGCTCGTAGCCGCCATAATTGTGCCGGACGCGGCGATGGCGATAGCTAGCCAGCGTGTAGCGCATGCGCAACATGCGGAGCCGATTCCACAACGATTTCGGGACGATTGCTCTGATCAACGCTTTCATGGCTTAGGTGCCGGGCCGGGGCCGGCCGCGTTCAGGACGCTGCGATAAACGGCGATGGTGCGAATGGCATTCTCGGGCCAGGTATACCCGGAAGCGTGGCGGCGGGCGTCGCGTTTGCGCGTGTCCCATTGATCGGGCGAAATCTCCCGCTCATGCAGCAGACGTGTTACGGTAGCGCTCCAGGCCGGGATGTCGGCTGTCGCGCAGTACTCGGCAGAAGATCCGCCGGCTTCCCGCAGCGGAGCGATGTCGCTAGCGACCACGACACAGCCGCGCGCCATGGCTTCGATCACAGGTAATCCGAAGCCCTCGGCGTCGGAGGGCTGGAGCAGAAGAGCAGCGTTTTGGTACGCAGCCGCCAGTTGTTCCTTGGTCAAGCGGGCTGAGTGCACGATTTTGTCGGAGATGCCGAGGTCCGCAGCTAACTGAGATTGCTCTGCCGTCAAAGGGCCGCCGACACGCAGCAAAACGACCTTCGGGAACTCTTGCAAGACGCGGGCAAAGATTCGTAACAGAACGTCAATGCGCTTACGGCGGATCGTACTGCCGACGTGCAGAAGGTATGTCTGATTGGCTGGAACCTGGGAGAGTGCCGCAGTGGGTTCGGCAAAGAAGACGGGATCTACTCCGGGAGGAATTACCGTGACGCGATGTTCCGGGAACAGGCCGTGCGCGAGCAGTTGCGACCGTGTGGAAGCGCTCGGACAGATGACGTGAGCGCATTGCAGAAATCCGTTCAATGTCCTCTCGACCATTTGGCGGAACCATCGTGGCCGGGGCTCCAGGCGCGGTTCGAGCAGACAGCGGAAGGTGTCGAGGTCGTGGCAGGTGACAACGGCCGATCCACGGGGCAGCTCGCGAGCAAGCTGTCCATAACTGTGATCGATGAGATGAAACAGGTCGAACCTCGAAGCCTGCTTTTTCAACCAACGCGGATAGTCGAAGAAACGGTTGATCAGGCGGTCCGTATTCCAGAGCGACGCCGCACCGGGCCGGAACGGCAGGCGGGAGAAGCGGGGATGGAGAGTCGGGCGCAATTGCTCGACTGAGATTTCCGCGGCATGATCGCTTTGGTAACAGCGGGCGAGCATGTCACCGAACAGGTCCATACTCGGCCAGCCCTCTTCGAGAAAATCGCAGAGCAGGGCAAGCCGGACCGGCGCGCAAGTGGCTGGCCGGATGGTGTTGGCTTCGTGTGCCGGCGCGGCGATGGTAGTGTCAGAACGCACGGTGAAAATGGTCTGTCTTTACGAGTTTAAGGCGCGGGAACGGACGCGACGGGCTCGCTCATTTGCGCAGCGGCGGCGAGAATTTGTTCCAAGCCATCGACGTGGTTGTTGAGAGTAAACTGCTTGGACTTGGCCCAAGCGCCGTGGCGGAGTTTGTTGTGATGATCGGGGTCTCGGAGAGCTCGCACAATAGCTTCGGCTAACCCCGCTGGAGTTGGCGGATCGCCCGGTGCAAGTTCACCGGACTCGCCTGGGACTAACCAATCCGGGATTCCACCGACCGCATAGCCGGCGGCGGGAAGGCCAAGGCTTCCGGCTTCGATTCCGACCAGTCCGAAAGGTTCGGGCCAGAGACTCGGGACGGCCAGCAGGTCGGATTGGCGAATGAGTTCCAGCTTTTGTTCGATGTCCAACCAGCCTGAGAAGACGACCTTGACGTTGAGTTGCGCGGCCAGTTCCTGCACTTTGGCGCGTTCGGGACCGTCTCCGGCCAAGGTCACGGTGAGGGTGCGGCCGAGCGACTTGGTTGCTTGCGGGATCGCGCGAATCAAATGGCAAGCACCTTTGACATCCACTAAGCGTCCGACAAACAGGATGCGGCCTTGCGGAACTCTGGCTGACAGCGCGGCGGTGTTGGGGATGCCGCCGGTGATTGGCAGGGGGAGAAGTTGTACGCGCGGCGCTCCATGCTGTTCATACTCGTGGCGCATGTGGCGGCTGGCGACGAGGACGGCGTGGTAGCGTGCAAAGCCGGCCCTGCGTTGGGATTGTTGCCGGTACATGCGCCACATGGTGCCTGGGTTCAACCCGCCGCAACGGCGCGGGAAATAAAGCGCAAGGCATTGCGGACCAAGCTCGCGCTCGCACGGCCGAATCTGCGGAGCGGAGTGGCACTTGCGCCCACTCACACAGGTGCCCAGGTAAGTGTGGGCATACAAGATGGCGGGATATCTTTCCGGCAGAGCGTTCTCCAGAGGGATGTCTTCGAGACCTTGCGAATAAACGACGTCGGGCGACCACTCGGCGAGTGAGCGCAGCGTTGCTTCGTGACCGAGTTCCGCCGAGCACCAGCAGGGCAGGTGCTGCTCCGGCGAATCCACGGCTTCCGTTTCCGGTCGGAACGGATACTGGTGAAGCAGGCCGAGGGAATGCCCGCGGCTGAGTAGCGCCGGAATGACGGCCTGCGCGTATTTCTCGACGCCGCCGACCAGATTGCGATGGGAGCTGACGATCAGGATGCGCATGCGCGCTCCTTCGCTATGCCGGCCTGCTGCAAGGCGGCGACGGCGTGTGAAATGTCGAATCGCTCGCGATAGAGATCGAGGGCGGCGCTGGCGACACGCTGCCGTTCCCCGGCGTCATCGCAAAGCCGCCGTACGGACCGGATGCAGGCTTCGGTGTCGCCGACCGGAACGACTACAGCCGCGTCTGTGTTGTTCCAGAGCTGCTCGGAGAGATGCCCGTAAGTAGTGACGATCGGTTTGCCGTGCGAAAGTCCCGCCATGAAGCTGCCGCGGCGGCTGGATACGCCGTCGGGATAGGGCTGCACCATCACGTCACAGGCCGACAAATGATACGAAAGTTGCTCGGCCGGCAATTTACCGGTGGCCTGAACCAAGTTTGCGAGCCGCGTTTCTTTTCGGATCAGATTCTCACGATATTGTTCGCTGCCGTGGCCCATTAAAAGAATCGTGATCCCCGAAACTTGGGCCAGAGCCACGAGAATCGGTTCGAGCAGCGTGGTGATGAGCGAACCGAAGGTTCCGAAGTGACCGATCAGCAGTTGCCCACCGGCGGCATATTGGCGCCGCACCGTTCGGACATGGTCCGGATTTTCCACAACGGGAACATTGCTAAATATGGGCAGCCATTGAAACGGCAGGCGGCGGCCCAGGGCATATGGCCGCAAGCGCCGCTCCCAATCCGGAATCGTGACCCACACGCGGGACGCGGCACTGAGTAAAAGGATGGCCATGACGCGGTGAACCAGGGCGGCGGCGTTTTGCCGGAGAGCACCGGCGACGAAGGACAAGTATGGCTCGTGTACGATCAGCTCGACGTGATCCCGGTGGTGCCTGGCGCGCGTCCACAACCACCAGCAGAAGGCCAGATTCATCGAGCGGTAGCCGTACCCGTGCGGTACCCACTGCACCAACAGGCGCCTGGGCGCGGAGAACCGTTCCAACTCCCGGCTCACGCGGCGCAGATCCGCTGGACCAATGTTTCCCAACTCGTGATGCACGGTGGTGCCAGCCGTCACCGCCGGCGTGGGAGAGTGGGATGGGCACCAGACGTGTACCTCTTCGCCTTCGGCCGCGAGCCTGGTGGCCATCAGGTACGTGTAGTCACCCACGCCACCGGTCTGCGGCGGATATTCGCCAGTGATGAGATGCCAGCAACGGTGCACGGCTGGTGTTCCCGTTTGGCCCTGCGTGTTTTCGATGACCTGACTCTGCATGCAATCAGACAGTGCGGTAAATGTCCAGGCAGCGGCGCACGACGCCCGGCCATGTGAACAGTTTGAGGACTCGCGAACGCCCCGCCTCGCCCATGGCTTGCGCTCGTTCGGGGTGGTCGCGTAACCAGAGCAGCCGCTCACGGAGCGCCGAGGGGTCATTCGAAGGGACGACGAAACCGGTTACACCGTCCTCGACAACCTCGGGCATGCTGGCCACATTCGTGCAGATAGCGGGAGCGCCGCATGCCATTCCTTCTAGCAGCGTTTGCCCCAATAGTTCGGGAACGTTGCTCTTCACGCCGTACATGGTCTCATAGACGCTGGGCAGAACCACGCACATGGCACCCTGGTAGGCTTCCACTAAGGCTTCATCATTGCAGTCGCTGCGGAAGATGACCTGTTTTCCCTGCGCCAGCTTCTTCAAATCGTCGACAAACCGCTGGTCGTACGGCTGGCCGATCAGTTCCAGTTCGAGATCCGGAGGCAGAGCTTCGACGAGGTAGTTGATACCTTTGTGCGGCATTAGGCGGCCGGCGAACAGAACACGCGGCTGGCGCCGAACCGCGGGGTTGGGACTGAACTTCTCGGTGTCCACGCCACCCAGGATGACGTGTGCCCAAGGCCGCCCGGCGTGGCCGAAGACCGTGCGGCTGTACTCACTGATATGAAGATGCCCGTGGTACCAGCGATCGGTCGAAATATAAGAAGAGACATCCCAGCCGCCGCCGCCTAAGTCGCTGACGAACACCTTGCGCCCGGTCAGCCGGCACGCTGCCGCGGCAAAGCTACTGGCGAGGATGTGCTGCTGGTGGCAGTGCACGACCTGCGCGTTGCGGACGTCTTGCCAGAGCCGCAAAGACATGGGGTTGGTGGACTGGCCCCGCACGCACCACGGCTTGTTGATCACGTGAATTTTCAGCCGGCCGATGGTTTCATGCGACTCCTGGTCTCCGCCGAACGAGACCAACGAGGTCGGAACCTCATCCGCCATGTAGCGCGCCAGTTCCAGGGCGTAGCGTTCGGCTCCGCCCATGATTCCATGGTCGCCTCCGAGCAGGCGTGGCACAATGTGCAGCACGCGGAATTCCGGCTTCACTGGGGGATGGGTATGCGGCTCAACAGCGCGGGGAGCACGCGCGGCGCCTGGCTCTTCCTCGTGTTGTAGATTTTTCGTGGAACTCAGCATCGGGTGCTACTACGTCGTGGAATCCTGACTGACGGCAGCGGGAATCGCGGAGCGCCGGAAAAGGCGATCCCACGCTTGTGTGACCGGCGTCGGCAGGTACCAGCGCAAGTGTGAGTTCATCAGCATGGGCAGCATGATGGCGGCGTAGGCGATGCCAGAAAGACTGGAAATCGTCGCGACGTAAGGCAGGTTCGCGCGCCACCGCAGGCCTAGGATGGCGGAGCCAGAGGCAACGAGCACGAACCGCCAGGCCCAGGGCCAGAGCGAGCTCAGTATTCTGGCAACCGACACTTGGACTTCGCGCGCGAGCGCCGAGAGATTTCTGGGCAGACTGACGGCGCAAACCGCCAGTATCGAACCGAGGGGTGCTCCAATCGGGCCCATCCAATACACCAGGAAAATTCCCGCGACCAAGGTGACAAGTCCGTCGAGCAGAGTGGTGATCGAGATCTGCCGCTCGTATCCCAGCGCGAAGATCGAGTAGACGACCGTTGTGTTCCAGTGGCGCAGGATGGCGCACAGAATCAGGGCTTCGCTCAACCAGACTCCTCCGAACTGGTTGGCGCCGATCCACCAGTAGACAAAGCTCTGATTGGCAGCCAGTGTGATGCACGAAAGTACTCCAGCCAGGGTCAGCATGCCCAGGGTCAGGGCCGAGGACACTTGGAAGATGCGCTCGTGGCTTTCGCTGGTTTTCATCTGGCTGAGTCCGGGCGCCGCCACCTCCATGATCATGTACGGCTGGTTACGCATGGCCGCTATGAGCTTCTGGGTACACGAATACGGAACCACCGCGCTCGGGCCCAGAATTCTGCCGATGAGCAGGAAATCCGTGCTCCCCACAAGCACCTGCGCCACCTGCGACACACTGACCCAGAAGCCGCTCGTCATTAATCCAAATAATTCGCGGGTGGAAAAGGACGGAAGGCGGGAAGGCAGAACGCCTGGAAAATGGGTGCGCAAACGGTGGAAGGCAAGCGCGGTGGCGATCGTCTGCTGGGCCAGCCAGCCAACGCCGAGGGCGTAGAGATTCCAACCTCGCAGCACCAATACGACGGTCAGCACCGTGCTGATGGCCCAACTGATCATCTGCATGCGGGTGAAGAATGCTAAGTCTTGCAGCCCCTGTATCACGGCTTGAAAAACGCGTAGCGGAAAAAGCACCGTGAAGCCAACCAGCACCACCATGACCGGCCCGCGGACTTCATGCCAGGCGGTTGGCATGGCGAACCAGAAAATCAGGACGGCCAGGCCCACCAAGGGTGTTTGATACAGAACGACCCGTGCGCTGCGGCCGATCACGTAGGGCAGATCGCCGCCGGGCGTCCCGCGGATTTCACGACCCGTCGCATACGCCGTTTCTCTCGGCAAGAGCGCCACAATGCCGAAATCCATCAGCATAATGTACGACAGGATCTGAAGCCCCACCAGCCAGAGGCCGTAGCTGTGCTGCCCGATATGGTTCAGCACAAACGGCGTCATCCACAGTGCGACCACCATGGCCAGCGCCTGATACACGTAGCTAAGACTCAGGCCCTTCAGAAAACGCAGGCTACGGCTCATCGATCACCTGCACAGTGGTTTCGCCGGGAGTTGCGTGTTGAATGATCTCGCTGTGGTTGTTTTCGCAAACAGTTTGAACCTTGATAGTGGGCAGGCTTGGCTGAAGTGTGTCGGGCATCAGTTGGCGTGCACGGGCCAACCCACCGGCTGCGGAACGATGCGATTCGGGCGCCGAACAGGCCGCCCCGTGGGTTCCTCGGCGCGCATCGCCACCGATGTCCATCCGATACCGAGCAGCATCATGGCTGTGGCGGGTATTGCCGTTAGCATGCCCTCTCCGATGACGCCAATCGCCAGCGTGAGTACGCTGTAGGTCCAGACGAGTCTCCGGCTGGTTGCCCATGGACTTTTGCCGAATACCTGAAAAACACGGCTGAGATACCAGACGATGAAACCTAGCCACAACATGAGGCCGATGATCCCTTGCTCGCAAAGAATACGGGCATATTCGTTCTCCATCCCGATGGGATTGCGAACCTGCCCTTCCAGGAAGTAAGGAATGCTGGTGCCCCCGCCGCCTAACCCGTTGCCCATGGGGTACTGGACCAGGATCTCGAAGAACCCGCGGTTGACGCTTCCCGAGATGCGATCGCTAACGTAATCGGTGTCGGACAAGCTCTTGAATCGCTGGAAGCGTTCGTTTGTCAGAGCCACACTAACCGAGCCGGCGATCACGAGCAAGAACAGGATCCGGCGGCTGGTCTTCATGCGGCCGCCGGCGACGATGACCAACACCATGAAGCCAGCCAGAATGAAATTCTGGCGTGTGGCCGACATCAGGATACCTAGCAGGGCGGCCACTATACCGCATATCGCAAATAGACGAACCTTGCGAGTCAAGCCTTCGGTCCATCCACCCACGAGGAAGGGAAGGGAAGCGGCCATCGTGCCGCCGAACTGGTGGGCGTTGGCGAAGGTTCCGGGGATCCGGTAAAACCCGCCGGCAACATCGGAGCTTGCATAGATGATGGAAGTCACCGAATTCATCGGATAGTATTTCGGAACACCCTGGAAATATTCGGCCGCCGCAAAAGCGATGGAAACCAGGTTCAGGCAGACCAAGCCGTTGCACAACGCCGTGAGGTCATCTCTTTTCAGGTGGCATCCCAACAAAGCCATGGGGATGAAAAAGATGCAGCCGCGCAGGCCCACTAGCGAAATCAGCAGCGGCTGAAACGGCAGCAGCACCAGCACAGCCGGCCACAGCATCAGCGCGAACATCCACATGCGCAAAGTCGCCGCCCGCTTGGGGTCCGCTGAGTCGGTGAAGGCTTGCCTCTGCGCCAGATAGAGCCCCATCAAGGCAGCGTCAAACAGGAAGTGCGAGAACATCGTTTCGAGGTTCGCGCGAACAATTCCGTAAAGATATCCCCACAGTAACAGCACCACCAGTCCCCGCCCCAGAGAGTGCCTGGCGGCCCAAAACGTAAGACCGAACGCCAGAATACACAGACCCAGCGCAGTCATCGGTTCACCGGCCGGTGCGAGATCGGTAGCATATTTTCAGACATCAGCACGCCACGCTGCCGTTCCCCGGCGCCATCCGCGCAGTTGGCAATGGCAACGATCTGGCAGGCCATATCTCTCCAGCCGTAGGCGCGGAGCGAATCGCCGAACTGTTGAAAGCCCGCCCTCCAGACCTCCGCGTTGGACCGCCACAAGCGAATCTTCGCGACCAGTTCCTGCCGGTCTTCGGGATCGGCGAGCAGGAGCGGTTGGAACTCAGCCCCGTATCGCTCGGCCACGCCGGCTTGCCGGGAAACGATCGCGGGAACTCCGCGGCAAATGGCTTCCTGTACATTCAAGCCATAGGCCTCGTAGCGGGCGGGACTCACCAGCAGATCGGCCGCCGCGAGAAAATTGCGCACTTCCGTCGTGAAGCCCATCAGGCGAATGCGATCGCTGAGCCCGCCTCCGGAAACTTTCTGCCGCCACATCGGAAGGGCGTTGCCGCTGCCGGCGACAAGTAAGTCGACATCCCACAGCGGATCGGCGCAGAGCGTTCGCCAGGCTTCAAACAGAACGTCGAATCCTTTTCGGTGCTCAAATCCGAGGGCCCCGACAAACACGGCCACCATGCGCCCCCCGGGAATCTGCAACGCCTTCCGGCTGGCGGCTCTCTCTCCGGCAGTGATGGGCCCCCAGTCAGACTCCGCGCCCAGATAGACGGTATGCACGCGCTCGGGTGGCACATCGAGACGCTCGATCAGGTCCCGGCTGGTCCGGTCCGAGTTTGTGATGAAAATGCGGCCCAGGCGCGCCGCCAATCTTTCCCGCCTGCGGACGAGACGGTTGCTCAGACTCTGCTTCATGCGGAACCACAGCGGGCCTTCCTCGGGCTTCGGTGTCCAGGCATGATGCACATAGTGGACCCAGTTGATGCCGGGCCACAGGCAGTTATCCCCGTTCACCAACACACGGGCGCCGGGCCAGCGGCCGGTGACGTGTCGAGCCACCCGCCGTCCGTAGAGGTCGAGCATCGGCCTTCCGAGAAAGAACGACCCGGCGGGCCGTGGAACGCGGTGGACCGTCACCAGAGGATGCCTGGCGAAGTCAGCATCCGCGGTGTGGCATACAGCATGGACCGGCGTGCCCTGCTCGACCAGGTACTGGGCCAGCGCCAGATTGGCCTTGTCCATCCCGCCCTTCTGGTGGAAACCGCCGGCTACCAGCACCCATGGAGAAGAGATGGCCGCCGTCGAGTCCTGCGAACTATTGGAGTTTGCTTCCATGCGATGCAATGAACCGGATCAGCGTTTCTTGACGCCCAGTGTCGTTTGAAGCAGTTCGTGCAGCACGCCCATTTGCGAAGTGGGATCGCAGAGTTGCCGGGCGCGCGCCGGCCCTGCTTGTCCGAGGCGCGTTCGCAATTCGGGGGATTCCATCAACTGGCGTAGCGATGCCGCCAAGCTTTCCGGGTCGTCAGGTTCCACCAGGAACCCGCAAGAATCGTTGAGAATTTCCAGCGCGCCGCCCATCGCCGTTGTGACAACAGGCCGCCCGGCCCAGAGCGCCTCGATGAATACGATGCCGAATGGTTCCGGCCCCTGGTTGGGCTGGCAGAAAATATCAGCGCCAGCCAATAGCCGCGCTACGTCGGAGCGTTGGCCGAGGAATCGCACGCGGTCCGCGATCCCCAACTCGTCAGCGGTGCGCCGCACTTTATCGAAATGCTCCTGGTCCGCCGCGTTCTGCGGACCGCCCGCCATCCAGCAAACCCAGCCCGGCACGCCGCGCAGTTGCGCCAGGGCTCGCAGATGGAGAAGATGCCCCTTCCACGCCTCGTAACGGCTCACCTGGATGATTACCGCGGTTTGGTCATCCACTCCGAGTTCTTGCCGTGCCGCTACGCGCCACTGCGCGGCTTCCGGCGCATCCGCCAGCGCCACGGGATAATGCATCACCGGGGCCTTCACGCCCGGAAAAAGGTTGGCAGCAACCGACTCCGCCACGAAGCCGCTGTTCGCAATGGCCAGATCGGGCTCCGTTTTCCGCGCCATACGCTCCAGCCGGTTCTGGCCGCTGTGCGCGCTGTGCGCCCAAAAGATCACTTTGCATCCGGCGCGGCGCGCTGTCTTGCCGAAGATGACCAGTGGCCAAGGCATGTGGCAGATCACGACATCGAAGTGCTCGCGATCGAGCAACTGACGCAGGCGCAGCCGCGCCCGCCAGCCGGTCCACGGACGGCTGATCCGTACTCCGCCGAGCCAGTGCACCGGGACTCCCTCGGCGAGCAATTCCGAGCTCAGTCGTCCTTCGTAACAAAGGCCGAAGTGTGGCTCCATCCATGGGCAGAGGTTGCGCAGCCGCGCCAGCGTTACCATCAGGGTCTCCACGCCTCCGTACAAATTGCCAGAGTGCAAGTGGAGCACGCGGAGGCCGCTGCCTTCTGGGTGCATCGCGTCTGCGGGCTTATCTTTGAGTTCGGCGCCTGTCATGATTTCTCACCGGCTCCGTGTCAGGGGTGAAGCTGGTGCCGGCAGCTCGGCTTCCGCGCGAGTGCCGGGTTTCTGTCTCGCCCGCCTGGAAACACTCTGGTAGAGCGGAAGCAACTCCTCGGCAAGCCGGTGGCCCTGGAAACCTTGCTCGGCGGTGGTTCGCGCGGCCTGACCCAAGCGCAGCCGGAGCTGCTCATCGCGGGCCAGCCTTTCGATTTGCCGTGCCAGTTCCTGAAGATCGCCCGGCGCATGCCCTACCGCGTTCACGCCGTCCACGAACAGTTCATCCGCTCCGCCTGCCTGACTCGCGATCACGGCCTTTCCACAAGCCATTCCTTCGATGATCACCATTCCAAACGGCTCCGGCTTCGTGCTGGCATGTACGATGATGTCGAGTGACCGCATGGCCGTCGCCGGGTTGTCCAAGAAGCCAGTGAAGCCTACACGGCCCTGCAGTCCCAATTGCTCCACCTCTTGCTCGAGCTCCGCCAGCGAATACTGGCTTCCGCCGGTTTGGTAAATCGGGCCCCCAATCACGTAGGCCCGAACCGCCAAGTCAGGCTGCAAACGGGCGAGTGCGCGCAGAAACACTTCGTGACCTTTCCATCGCGCGAAGGTTGCCACCATGCCAACCCGCACCGTGCCCGGGGCCGCCGGTGAAAGTCCTGAAGCATGGTCGAGATCGATTGTCTCGCCGTTTGGCGCAAACTGTTGGACGTCGATGGCGTTGTAGATGGTCGCTATGCCCACCGCGGGATACAGGCCCGCCAGATCGGCCGCCACACTTTTCGAATTGGCGATGATCGCGTCGCAACGGCCCTGAAACGGGCGCAAGAGGCGCCCCATGAGCGGGCGCGTGCTGGCATAGTCGTGCATGTGCCAGATCAGCGCGGTCTTGCGCGTGCGCACCAGGCTGCCCAGCACGTGCATCTTGAATCCGTTGCTGTGAATCACGGCAGGTGCAACGGTTCGGATCAGCTTGCGCAGCCGCATCGCATAAGCGGCCGTTGATCCAAGCGAGAAGAGCACACCAAGCAACACCGCGGACGGGCGCTGGCCGGTGTCGCCGAGCTTAGCTATCGCGGCCGGGAAGGGAACCACGAAGACACTGACTCCCATTTGGCGCGCCTTCTCCACAAGCGGGCCGTCTTCGCCCACCGCCAAGCAGAGGTCCCAATCCGGCCGTGCATGACGGACGCTGGCCATCAGCGCTACCAGGCTGGTCTCGGCGCCACCCATTTGACCAGAGGGATTCAGATAGAGAATTCTCATACGCCGTGACAGCTCTAGCGTGCCGTCTCGAAATGCTTCGCCAGCATGGGGACCAACAGCTTGGTGAACTGCAGGCAACTGCCGAAGTCGTTTCCGCTGGCCGTTGTAGGCGAGACCAATCGCACCAGGCTTACGTCGGAGCGCCGATACCGGATCAGATCCGGCAGCAACCGGATCTTCGCCCAGAATTCGTCCGCCCACACGTCGCGTTCGTTCTGATACCAATACACCACTAGAATCCGGTTCCCCGATTTCTCCAGGATGTACTCATTAACCGGAATCGTTTGAAAATTTCCAGGGCCATCAACCGGTACAGTTCTGGACGATCGCACCAGCCATCCCGCACCGGGCAGGCAAACGCGAGGCGAGTGTGGGCCATACCGGTCCTGCAATGACTTGAAGTAGGCCACGAAGAGATTGATCGAGGCGCCCTTCGTTTCATCGACGTAGTCGCGGAGAATGTATTCGTCCGGATGCAGGTACTCTCGCGTGTTCGGGTCCAGAGCCTGTTCCCCGCGCTCCTCCCACTGTCCAACGTGCATGGGTAAGCCCTGCAAATCGGGTAGCGGCAAGTCGCGCTCGGGTATCGAAAGCACCCGCGAAGCCGCCGTCTGCAAAACCAGGATCAGGCAAACGGGAAGCAACAGGCTCGGCGTGCCTGGCCGGAAAACGCTGAGCACGCTACGCACGCCGCGCCCGCCAGGCCCTTCGCGTCAGAACAGTCAGCAGATGAAAGACAACGCAGCCTGCCGCCGATATCGCAACACTCAAGTAGCCGAACACCTGGTGCGCCGCGCCTTCAACCAGCGCGCGGTTATACTGGCTCGCCATACCGGTCACCACAATCCGGCCCGCATTGCCAAGAATCGCTACCGGGACGGCGGACAACACGATCAGCATCCGCATGATCCTGCCCGTCGCGAAAAAATAACCGTAAACCACGCAGAGGAACCAGATCGAAAACAGAGACCGAATGCCGCTGCAAGCTTCTTCGACCGATAGCTTGGTGCCCACCAGCTCCAGCACGTTGCCCTCACGGAACACCGGATAACCCAGCACATCGAGACAGCGCTCGCCAATTCTGCTTGCCAGCAATTGCAAGTCCAGGGTGAGACGCTCGTACAGGAACGTGGGCGGCGCCACCATCAAAACCAGCGTGCAGAGCGGGTAAGTCAGAGTCAGCACCATTCGGACACCGTAGAGCGCATCGATGCATCCCACGAGCGAAACCAGAAACGCCATCCGGCTCACCCATGTCCAGTGCGCGAGCGTTCCCAAAATCGCTTGCGCCGCCCCCAACACGACTAGCAGCACGCCCCAAGACGAAGGCTCCCGGGGAATCTGCCTGAGCCGCGCGCGCTTGGTCCAGGCCATGTAGATGGCGGCGGGAATGACCAGAATGCCGTGCTCCATCGACGCCGGCTCGTCGAACCAGCTTCCGCACATGCTCCGCAAGATCGGCCAAAATGCGGCCACCAGCAATGTGCCGGCGATCAGGGCCGGCAGCAGAGCCGGTGTTGCCGGACCGGCCTCACTGGCCTTACGATTTTCGGTTTTCGTCGGCGTAGTCGTAGTAGTAGTAGTGCCGCTTGAGATAGGCGTTCGATGCCTCCCACGCGGTCAAGATCGTGCCCAGCAGGAACAAACCGTCCTCACGCATGCGCCGGTACGCCTCGGTGGCGTGCTCCCGGCTGGTTGCCCCGGAACGAAGAACCAAAACTGCCCCGTCGGTAAGCGGACCGATGATTCGCGCATCCGCCAAATGCAGAAATGGCGGGGCATCGACGAGAATCATGTCATAAGATTCCCGCAGCTTCTTGAAAAATGTGCGCAGTTTGGGCGAATACAGGGCTTTCGCCACGTGGCTGTCGGTCGGACGGTTCGGCAGGATGAAAAGCCCGGGGACGCCCGTGCTCACACCCATGTATTGCGGCTCCCACGCGCCTTCATCCCCCAGAAAGTCGATCAGGCTGTGCGTGTTCGGCAAGTGAAATCGTTTGTGCAGGTGCGGCCGGCGGAAGTCCCCGTCAACCAGGAGCACCTTTCTTCCGGTTTCCGCCAGCGCGATACCCAAATTCTGGACCACCGTGGTTTTGCCCTCACCCGGACCTGGACTGGTTACCAGCAAGACCTGCAACGGCCGCCCGTTCGGCCGGATTCGCAGAATCGAGGCTAGGGTCCCGCGGAACGATTCGGTGACGAATGCCGGCGCGTTCTTCCAGTTCGCCAGAGCCGAAATCGGTTCGTCGTTTGGGACTGGGATCATGGCGTTCTGGCTGTCAGATGTCGTGCCGGCTCCGATCATGGGCTGGGGGCTCACGTTGAGCGACAGATTCGGAATGACGCCCAGCTCCGGAGTGTTCAGCCAACGCCGCATACTTCCGGGGGATCTTACACTGCGATCGGTCCGCTCCCTCAGATACACGATGCCGCAAGCGGCCAACACTCCCAACAAGGTCCCGAAAGACAAGTTCAACAGCGGCCGGGGCTTGTATGGAATCGGCGGCGGTGTGCTGGGATCGATGATGCGGATCGGGTTGATGGAGGAGGCGTTGGTGACTTCTGCCTGGTTGGCTTGCCCAATCAGAGCCTGATACTGCTGGCGCAGCGACTCGACCTCGCGCTTCATTTCGGCGTATTGCGACGCTTTGCTCGCCTCGGAGCCAACCCGCTGTGACTTGGCGGCGTAATCGTCGGCACGGTGCCTTTCTTCCCGCGCCGCCGCGTCGTAATCATCGTGAATTTTCTTAAGGACGGCAGCGAGCTCGTGCTGATAGGCCTGCTTCAGCGATGCGAGCTGGGCGTCCACTTGCCGCACTTTCTCGTGCTTGTCTGTGAACGTGACCAGCAGAGTTGCCCGCTGCTGTTCCAATGCGTTGATATGTTCTTGATAACTATGCAGCTGGACGTCCCCCTGCACCTCGGTCAATGATTCCGGCGGGACCTTTGTGGAAAGCTCGTAGCGGGTCTGCGCCGCGATCACCAGCGAGTGGGCCTCGGTGAGTTTGTTTTTCGCTTGCGTCAACTGCAAATCGGCGAGGGTAGCGGTGTCTTGTCCGGCGAACAGGTTTCCGGAAGCCTGCACGAAGTCCCGCAGCCGCTCTTCGGCAGTTTGCAGTTTGGATTTCGTCTCGTCAATCTGCGTGGCCAGAAGTTCGTTCGTTTTCTGCGAACTTTGCGTGTGCGACCGCGACGTGTCCTCCACGAATTCGGCGGCCATGGCGTTGAGGAAGATGGCGGCCACCTGCGGGCTGGTCGACTCGCAACTCAACTCGATGAGCCTGGTCTTGTTGACTGGCCTGGCGTCAAACGTTTCCATCGCCATTTCGAGCGCCCGGCGCGTACTCTCCAGGGGGTCTCTCGTGGAGGGTTGCAGGCGTTCCCGCAGCCGCGAAATCAGACCTCGCCCGGGTGGCGGCAGCGGTACCACTTCCGCCCGCACACGCTCGGCGCCCCGATTGCGAAACCGCCCGCTACGCAGAATGTTGAGCTGCGTTTGAATGTTGACCTCATTGGATTCAAAGCTCGTGATGTCCATCGAGTTCTTCAACCAGACCTCGCTCAAGGGCACAACCTCTATCGTCGCGATGGTCCGATACGTTGGCAGGCTGTAGAGCAGGGTCAAAAGGCCGGCTACCGCTCCCACAAACGGCAGAACCGCCAGCACCAGCCAATACTTCCGAATCAGCAGCCCAATATCCACGGGCGGAGGCGCTTCCCGGCCCTCCTCCTCGGTCGGCAGATTGGGCACGCGAACGCCACCCCAGGGCGTCGGATCGTCCGCGTCATTCAACAGACGGATTTCCATATGTCACTCTTCCTGGTGAGCGGGGGCATCCTCTGCCCTCACCATCAACGGCTGTCCGTCGGCGCTGACACACGCCGCCTTTACACTATCCTGGCCTCTGAGGAGTGCTGCCAGTGTTTGCAGTTGGCCGGTTAACTCGGTGACGAGCTTTTCCAGCTTTTCCACCTTCGGAGTGAGTTCCCGGTCCTCGCGGTCCCGATGACACTCCGCAATCAGGCGCTGCACTGCGTTTCGGGCAAGGTCGGAAACGCTGCGAGCGCCCTCCCGCTCACAGACACTGACGAACTGATGGAATTCGTCTTCAGAGACGCGAAAGTAGACCAGACGTTCCCTTGGTTTTAATACGGCCACGGCATTTCTCCTGGCTGGTGTTGCTTGGCGGGTAGACTGAGCACTGCGACTGTCGTTTCGGGCAAGCTACCGCCCCTTGAACCACACAGACTGTTTTCTTTACTTCAACCTAACCTAAAGGAATGAAACGACTAATGCGTAATTTCCTGAGTGATCGCGGCTAGGTTCAATGACAATTGTCAATTCCCGCATGACATTTGTCAACGACTTTTCCCCCTCAGCCGGGAAGCTGAGTACTGGTACTAAGGGCTTACTATCCTAACGCTCGCACGCGGACACACCCTCCGCTCTTGTTCTGGATATTGAATCGGGACGGTACGCGAGGAGTTTAGTGACGCTACGAAATCAGCCTGCTTCAGCTTTTCGGCTGGCAGGGGAACGCTAGAACGTGCCGGCCTCGGCGTTGCTAGTGCCCGCCGCTCGCGCAGCATAGACGCGCTTGCGCTCGGGCTCCGCTGTCTCCATCTTAGGTTCGTGCCTGGCGGCGTTTTCCTTGAGTCCCCGCTCCACGCAAGTGACAAAGGCGCTCAGAATCAGCGGATCGAGATGTGCTTCGAAATCGCGAAAGAAGTTGATGTACTGCGTTCCGACGAGCGGAATCCGCAACTGCCACAACGGCTTGGCGTTCCACCCGGTCCAGTCCTCCAGCACCACTCCGGCCACGCTCATACGAACGCCTTGGAACCCAAACTCCCGGGAGCCCTCGATGATTGTGCTCCAGCACTCGTTCAGGTCGCCGGCCCGTACCAACGACTTCTCAAACTCGTGAAGCCGGGTTTCCGCGTCGATGATGCGCCGGAATCCGCCCTTCAAAAACAGGCGTCCGGCTTTGGCGAACTCCGCATATCCCAGATACTGAATCCCAATTCCGGCGGGAATGCAGAAGAGGATTACGATCAGGCCGCTGAACTGATTGTGAAAAGCACCTACCAGCAAGGATGATGCTGCCGCGAAGAAGCACACACCGTACATCACGAGCACGGCTCCGGTTTGCGTAAAACCTCGATCCAGAAGCTTATGGTGAATGTGGCCGCGGTCTCCCTGGAAAATCGGTTGGTTGCGCAAGAACCGGCGGGCGATCGAGATCGTGACATCCAGCAAAGGAATGGAGACGGCTATTACCGGTGCCAACAGCGCGACCAATGCCACGGATTTCTGGCTCCACAGAGCCCCGTAGCAGGCCAGAAGAAATCCAATCAACAGACTGCCGCTGTCACCGAGAAAAACCGACGCTGGGTTGAAGTTGTAGCGGAGGAAACCGATCAGGCACCCTACCAGTGGCATGGTTGCGAGAGCGAGGGCCAGGTTGCCCTGCACCAGGGCGGCAACCAGCATCGTGACACTCGCGAACAAACCCACACCCGCCGCGAGTCCGTCCATGCCATCAATCAAATTAAAGGCGTTCGTGCATCCTACCAGCCAAGCAATGGTGACCACAAAACCCACCCACGGATACGCTGCGAGCCATGGCAACAGATGAATATCCACGCGGATCCCCGAGCAATAAGCGAGAACCGCGCCGGACAAGATCCCGAGAAGCTTTTTCCACGCATTTAACCCAACCAGGTCGTCCAGGACCCCGGTCAGGAAAACGACGGAGCCGACCAGACTGAGTTTCCAGATGTCCGGTAGTGCTCCGTGGAGAATTTGCGCGTAACTAAAGGGCAACAGCAACGCAATCGCGAAGGTCCCAGCGTAAGACAATGCGATCGCAATGCCCCCGACTCTGGGCACTGGTCCGGCATGTTTCTTCCGGCCGCCATCCGGATGATCCAGGAAACCGAGAGCGCCGATGCGATCCCTAATAATTGGCGTCAAGAGAAACGACAGCAGTAGCGATACCGCACCGAGCGTGAAAATCAGATACAAAAGATAGCTCCTCCACTTTCTTGCTCTGCGCCGGTCCTCCACTCCGACGTGGGGCCGGCTGACCATGCCCGACTTTTCGGTTGCGACTTCCTGGTCTCACCTCTCTGGCCCTTAGGTTACTCTATTTCGGCTACGGAATTTATTAAAAGGGAGCTACATCCGTCCCAGAACCAAGGGTTTAAGTACTAGTACCGCTCGCGGCCGAGAGGAATACGGGCGGTCACGATTCTCGAGCACACGATCGACAGATTTAGTGACAATTTGTGGGATTCCGTTTCGATCGTAGACCGGGAAATTCCCCAGCCCATGAACCTGCGCAGGTCGATGATGGAACTCTCTCTTGTGGGAGGGTGGTGCGGTCGAGAGGACTTGAACCTCCACGGGGGGTACCCACATGCACCTCAAGCATGCGCGTCTGCCAATTCCGCCACGACCGCGTGTCAACTACTTCGAACCAACGAACTCGATCCCGGTCTTAAGCCAGTGCGCCTATTCCGCCACCTCCGCTGGGGGGCAAATTACTTCTTCGGAGGAATCGGGGCCGTCTGCGGCTTTGCGCCAGCGGGCGCTGATTGTTTCGCCGGAGTTCTCCCTTCCAGGACCGTGGTGCTCACGCCGGCGCTGCGCATCGCCAGGATGGACAGCGCGAGCGACGTACACATAAACACAATGGCGGAGACGGTGGTCGCCTTGGAAAGCAGCGTCGCCGAACCGCGCGGGCCGAACGCCGTCTGTGAACCCATACCTCCGAACGCGCCGGCGAGATCCGCGGCCTTCCCGCTCTGCAACAGCACGACGATGCACAGAAAGATGCACACAACGACGTGAATAATCGTAAACAGTATATACATGTTCGATTCTTCAGTATAAGAAAGCGTGCTCCGCGGGTCAAACTGCGGTTCACGACCCAAAGATCACCGGGGCACTCCTCACCCCGGCGCGGATTTGACGTAACCTGGGATCAATGCCACCCTCCTCGCAGCCCGAGCTATGATTTTTGACGCCGGCCCGCCACAGCCTAGAGGCTGGCGGCGCGCCCTTGCCCCCACCGCGCAGTACTGGATGCGCACAGAAGTGCACGTGCACGCGCTCGCGGTAGCCGCAAGCGTGCTCCTTTCCTTCTTCCCGTTCCTCATCGTGATGATCTCGCTGTGCCGCTACGGTCTCCATTGGAGGGCCGCGGTCAATGCCATTTACATCGCGCTCAATGATTATTTTCCCGGCGACATGGGGGACTTCATCCGCCGCAATCTGGTTGCGGTGATCGAATCGCGCGGGCCCATGCAGATTACATCGATCGTGCTGCTGCTCCTCACGGCCAACGGAATTTTCGAGCCCATGGAAGTGGCGCTCAACGGGGTTTGGGGCGTGAAGCAAAACCGCAGCTATCTTAAGAATCAGTTGCTCAGCCTGGGCCTCATTTTCCTGTGCGGCGGCCTGGTGCTGCTTTCATTCATTCTGACGGCGCTCAACCAGGAGTACCTGGGCAGCGCCCTCGGTTTTGGTTCGGGCCTGCCGCAATGGATCAATGTGGTGTTCTTCAAGGCCGCCGCAGTGCCGGTTTCTATCCTTGCGCTGTTCTTCGTATACTGGCTGCTGCCCAATCGGCGCGTGCCGCCGTTGCGCGTTGCACCGGTGGCCATCTTGGTGGGACTGGCGATCGAGGCCCTGAAGTATGTCAACCTGCTGCTCTGGCCGCTACTGAAAGAAAAGCTGCAGAGGGAGTACGGACCGTTCTACATTTCCGTGACTATTGTGCTGTACAGCTTTATTGCCAGCATGATCGTGCTCGGCGGCGCGGAATGGGCGGCGCGGAAAACGCCGATCGAACCGGCAGCCGTGCCTGCCGCGCATGTAGAATATTCAGACACCCATGAAGAACTGGAAGATCATCGCGGAGACGAACGAGCTCCGCATTCCCGCGCCTGACCTCGAACGCATCACGCCCGCGCTCGATGCGCTCGAAGCCGCCTTTCGGCCGCTCGTGAAGAACATCCCTGATGACGTCGAGCCCGCCGTCTCTTTTTATGTGTTTCCGGAGAACGCCAGGTGACCATCGTCGAAGCCGCGCAGTCTCTGCGCAAACGCGCTGTTTCTTCATCCGAACTGACGGAGGCCGCGCTCGCAAGCATTGCCGGCGCCAACCCGAAGTTCAACGCTTTTCTAACGCTGATGGAGGATTCCGCCCGCACGCAGGCCAAGGCCGCCGATGTCGAGTTGTCGCGCGGCATCGATCGCGGGCCGCTGCATGGCATACCGATCGCGGTGAAAGACGTCTTCGAAACGCGCGGCGTGCGCACTACCTGCGGTTCAGCGCTCTTCAAGGACAACGTACCGGTGCGCGATGCTGCCGTGGTCGAGAAGCTTGCGGCAGCCGGCGCCGTGCTCGTCGGCAAGACCGGCATGCACGAGCTGGCCTACGGCATAACTTCCAACAACCCGCACTTCGGGACCATTCGCAACCCGCGCGACCCGGACCGCATTCCCGGTGGATCGAGTGGCGGCTCAGGTGCGGCGGTTGCCGCCGGCATGGTCTTCATGGCCATGGGCAGCGACACTGGCGGCTCGATCCGCATTCCTGCCTCGTTCTGCGGAACCGTCGGTCTTAAGCCCACAACCGGCCGAGTCAGCCGCTATGGCGTGATGCCGCTCGATTTTTCGCTCGACCACATGGGACCGTTGACTCGCTCGGCGCGCGACGCCGCGTTGACGCTGCAAGCGATCGCCGGCTTCGATCCGCGTGACGAGACGTCCTCGCAGGTTCCTGTGGGTGATTATGTGCCTTCGCCCAATTGCTCCGTTCGGGATATCCGCATCGGCCTACCGCAGAATTTCTACTTCGACCGGCTCGACCCCGATGTCGACGCAGCCGTCCGCGGCATGGCCGCCAAAGCCGAATCGCTCGGCGCGCGCGTCATTCCCGTGCGCGTGCCCGATATCGCCGCCCTAAACACCGTGGGCCGCGTGATTCTGCTTGCGGAAGCTTCCGCGGTAATGGAGAAGTACCTCTCGAAGCGCGACCACTTCGGCGCTGACGTTCTGGCCTTGCTCGACCAGGGCCGTCTTCTTTCCGCCACCGACTACGTTAACGCTCAGCGCCTTCGCCGCATGATGCAGCGCGAGTTTGCGCAGTTGTGGCCGCAGGTCGATTGCCTGTTCACCGCGACCACGCCCATGGCCGCGCCGCGCATCGGTGAAACCACGGCGCAGTTCGGCGAGCAGACCGAAGACGTGCGCCTGGCCGCGACACGCCTGGTGCGTGGTATCAATGTGCTGGGCTTGCCCGCGATCTCCATGCCGTGCGGCAACGACCGGCGCGGCTTGCCGCTCGGTTTACAGATCGTCGGACGCCCGTTTGAGGAGGTGCTCATCCTGAAAGTCGCCGCCGCCCTCGAAGACGCTAAGTAGGACAGCCGGTTCGGCCTATCCCTTGTTAGGGTTCACGGCCCGCTGTAAGAAAGCTCCACCTCGTGCGACTACCTGTTTGGAAGCTGAGAAAGATGGTCGCAGATCCGGCGATAACAGAGACGCAGTCCGAAAGCCACAGCAGTAGGTTCTGCGAGTTATTCGAGGCGTACCAGCCGGCTCTGCGGAGGCTAGTCTCCGCTTATGTCAACAATCCTGCTGACCGGGAAGATCTGTTGCAGGAGATCGCCGCTGGTATCTGGAAATCGCTTCCCGTCTTCCGCGGCGAATCGAGCGAGCGGACCTGGCTCTATCGCATCGCGCACAACATCGCGATTCGCGGATCGTCGCAAGTGCGGGCGCGAAGTGCACGAGAGCCGCTGATCGAAGGTTCTTTTGATCGCGCCACCGGCAGCTCGAGCGCGGAGGATGTGTTACTCGCCGACGAGAAGAGGCGCGCCTTGGTGAACGCCATTCGCGAGCTGCCGCTCGTGGAAAGACAGATCGTGACGCTGCACCTGGAAGGGCTGAGCGCCGCGGAAATTGAGGAGGTCACCGGCTTCTCTGCGGGCGCGGTTGCCACACGCCTCACGCGGATCCGGCAAAAGTTGATCGAACGGGTGCAAGGAGGCCGGGAACTATGAACCAGCCTGATGATCTCGAACAACTCTGGAAAACTCAGCCGGTCGAAGCGGCCATGAAAGGAGAAGAAATGCGCAAGATCATTTTGAAGAAGACGGAGAAGTTCGATCGCATGATACGGTGGCGGAACATCCGAGAATATGCTGCCGCTCTGTTCGTGGTGCCCGTGTTCCTCTATTACACGCGGATCATGCCTAACAACCTCGCGAGACTAGGCTGCATAATCGTCGTGGCCGGCGCGCTGTGGATTGTGTATTACCTCTGGCGGCATGGCACCGGACCTAGCGACCCGCTTCCTGACCAGAGCCTGGAGAGTTATCAGCATGCCCTGATCGCAAAGTACGATCATCAGATCCGGCTGCTGCGAACCGTGAAGTGCTGGTACCTGCTGCCTATATATGTCGGACTACTGACGCTGAGCGTGGGCCAGATGCAGCAGCACGCAGCTATGGGTGCAATCACGTGGATAGACGGTGTCGGTCCTGTGTTCTACACGTTGGTCTTCGGAGGCATCTGGTGGCTGAACGAGGTTTACGCTGTGCGGAAGCTCGAACAACGGCGCATGCGGTTGACGTCAGGAGTTCAGGAGGAGGAATCGCCCTGCTGAGCACGACGTTGCGCCGTCGCGCACGCGTCATATAATGATGCCAGCCATGACTCTAGACCGCCGCAGTTTCCTTCAGACCGGCGCCGCGCTTGCCGCCGGACAGCTCATGAAAGCAGCGCCCAGCGACCGCATTACCGTCGGCCACATCGGCGCCGGCGCCCGCGCGCATCAACTGATAGAGGCCGTGACCGCCAACCCCAACACGGAAATCGTGGGCGTGGTCGACGCTTATACCGGCCGTGTCGAACGCGCCATCGATCGCACCAAGGGACGCGCCAAAGCCTACGCCACGCATCACGACCTGCTGGCCGATAAGTCAATTGACGCAGTCGTCGTCGCGACTCCCGACCATTGGCACAAGCAGATCATCCTCGAAGCGCTGCGCGCCGGTAAAGATGTGTACTCCGAAAAGCCTTTGACCTACCGCCCGTCGGACGGCATCGAGATCATCGAAGCCGTGCGCCAAACCGGTCGCATCCTGCAAGTCGGCAGCCAGGGGATGAGCTCCAAGAACCAACAAACCGCCAAGGAATGGATTCGCTCGGGCAAACTCGGCAAGATCACGATGATTCGAGCGGCCTACAACCGCAATACTGCTGAGGGCGCCTGGGTCTACCCCATCCCGCCCGACGCCTCACCCAAGACCGTCAATTGGGAGATGTTCCTGGGTCCTGCGCCCAAAGTACCCTTCAGCCTGGAGCGCTTCTTCCGCTGGCGCTGCTACGCGGATTACTCTGGCGGCATCGCTACCGACCTGTTCGTCCACCTCTGCACCACCATCCATTACTTGATGGACGCCAAGATGCCATCGCGCGCCATGGCTATGGGCGAGTTGTACCGCTGGAAAGAATCCCGCAACGTCCCGGATACTCTGAACGCGATTCTGGAGTATCCCGAGGGCTTCGCGGTGTCCCTAAGTTCCACATTCAACAACGAATTCTCGCCCGAGGGTGGATTCCAGATCCTGGGAACCGAAGGCACGCTGGTGATTGGTGACGGCATATCGTTTTACCCCGAAAATGCGGTCAACGACACTCGCTGGATCGTCGACAGCTGGCCCAAAGGCATGGAAGACGCGTACTATCGAGACCCCAAGGTCATCGCCAGCGAGGTCGAGCCGGCGAAAAACTTCAAGAGGCCAGAACCGGAACGATTCAACGACAGTGGCTCTGACCCCACCGTGGGTCATTTCGCCCACTTTTTCGAGTCGGCCCGAACCCGCAAGCCCTATTGGGAAGACGCCCTCGCCGGCCACCATGCCGCCGCCTGTGCACACCTCATTAACCTGTCTGCACGCGAACACCGCATGACCGAGTGGGACTTCACCCGAGACGATATCCGCGGCTAAAAGCGTCAGGTCGAGACGCGCTTTACCCCTGATTTATCGCGGCTTGCAGCATACATTTATTGAGCTTTTGCAGAACGGTTCTTCCTGAGAGAGAACCGGACCTTCATATCCTGAAAGAAGTATAACCGCCTACCATTATTGGAATCTCAATTTGGTTACTTACCGTAACCGGTTGATTCGGAAATGAGGATTATCTTTGGTGCACCACGTGCTTTGGGTCGTACATCAACTCAGCACGAAACGGGGAGGATTATGCGGACACGCGCGATTTGGCTAACTTTACTAACTTTAACCACACTCCTGGTTTTTGCAGGCATTCTGTTCGGCCAGGAAACATCCAGCAACCTTGTTGGAACCGTGACCGATACGACGGGGGCCGCGGTACCTAATGCGAAAATCACAGCGACGAACCGGGACACGAACGTGAAATATACAACGTTCACGAACAACGTTGGCGAATATCGCATCAATAACGTGCCAGTGGGGCAGTACAACGTTAGCGCGGCCGCTTCCGGCTTTGCGATGGCGACCAAGGCAGACGTGGCCATGGAGTTGAACCATACGACCTCGGTCAACATCATGCTGGCAGTTGGTTCGGTCACCACAGTGATGGAAGTGGAGGCAGCCGGGGTGGCGGTTGACACTTCTACGGCTCAGTTGGAGGCCACCTACGACTCCAGGGCGTCGGTTGAACAGCCGCTCGCCGGCATGACCAGAACTCTCGGCACTTCGGGCATCTATAACCTCAGCCTGGTCGGTGCCGGTGTAACTACCTCAGGCGGAATCGGCCAGGGAACCGGGCCTTCGATCTCGGGCCAGCGGCCGGAGAACAACAGCTTCAGCATCGACGGGGTGAATAACGACGACCGTTACGTGACCGGTCCGGCGATGGTTGTGTCCAACGAGGCGATCGCCGAACTCAGCATTTTGCAGAACCAGTTCAGCGCCGAATTTGGTGGGGCATCCGGCGGCGTATTCAATGCGGTCGTGAAGAGTGGAACCAACAGCGTTCACGGATCGGTCTACGAGTACTTTCAGAACCGCGACCTCAATGCCATGGACGCACAGAATGTTCACGCCGGACAAACCAGCCTTCCGCGCTTTGACGACAATCGCTTCGGTGCAACGGTGGGCGGCCCCATCATCAAGAACAAACTGTTCTATTTTGGCAACTATGAGTACAATCCGGTTGGCCAATCCGCTCAGCCCGGCCAGACCGTATGCGCACCGACGGCCGGGGCACTCAGCCTCCTCAACGGGATGAGCAACCTGAACAAGACGAACCTGGGGATCTTTGAAAAGTACGTTCCGGTAGCCGCGTCCTCAACCCCCGATTGCGCCAGCTCGAACACTCCCAACGGCCTTCCCACCACCGTGAACGGTGTAGCGATCCCAACCGGCGCGCTCACGTTCGCTTCGCCGAACTACACCAACGGTTACAATGCCGTGGTGGCGATTGACTACAACCTCAGCGAAAAGGATCAGGTTCGCGGCCGCTACATCTACTCGAATTCCACCGGTATCGATTTCTACGCGGCCCTGCCTGTCTTCTTCGAACCCTCGCCGTCGGTTGCCAATGCCGGCTCGATATCGGAATTCCACAATTTCTCTGCCACCATGGAGAATGAGTTGCGGGTTTCTTTCCGGCGCTTCACCAACAACATTAGTGGCGGAAACTTCAAGTTCCCGGGCCTGGATGCCTTCCCAAATCTCGCCTTCGACGACTTGAACCTGCAGGTCGGGCCAGATCCCAACACACCTTCTGGCGAGATTGCGAATAACCTCCAGGTTCAGGATAACCTGACCAAGACGATCGGGCGCCATGCAATTAAGGTCGGCTATGCCCTCGCGGATACTATCCTCGACGGGACCTTCGTACAGCGCGCGCGGGGCGACTATGATTACGCCAACCTCGAGCAGTATCTGTTGGATATGTCACCCACCGGCGGAAACCTGAGCGGAGTATCCGGCGAACGGAGCGCGGGCGCAACTAACGGTGTTCCTTTTGGCTTTCTGCAGAACTCAGCATTCGTCAATGATGATTTCCGCATTCGACCCAATCTAACACTCAATCTCGGTTTGCGCTACGAGTACGTGACCATGCCAGTAGGGTCCCGCGCACAGCAGTACAGCGCCATAGCCGATGTGCCCGGCGTTATCACTTTCAACAAGCCGCATTTTTCGCCGAACGATTGGTCGCCGCGCCTCGGGTTTGCCTACTCGCCGGGGAGGAGTGGAGTTTGGTCGGTCCGAGGTGGCGTGAGCCGATCATTCGACGTCACCTACATCAACCTGAACCAGAATGCTGCGCCAGCGTACTATATGACCACGAACGACGTCGACCCAAGCGTTTCCATACCCAATTTCTTGGCGAACGGCGGTTTAACAGGATCGCTGGCATCTGGAACGCCAACGGTGGCCGAAGCTCGTAATGCGGTAGCTTCCTATACCTTTAGCAATCAACGCCCGTATGCTTTGACGGGAACCCTTGGTGTACAGCGGGCCTTCTCGAAGGACTATGTGGTTGAGGCAAGGTATGTATACACGAAAGGTGTACACCTTTGGAACCAGACCCGCATGAACAAAATTGCGCGGGTGACACCCTCGGATTATCTTCCCACCTATATGTCGATGCCGTCCGCCTCGGTTCTAGCGGGACTTAAGACCACCTTGGGCGATCTAGAGAGCACATCGAACAACACCCTTGCCCAATACGGCTTCCCGAACAGTATTACCGCATACCACCCTTGGGGCAACTCGGAGTACAACGGTCTGCAACTTCAATTGAACAAGCGCTACTCCAAGAACTTCTCTTACATTGTGGCATACACTTGGAGCCACAATTTTGACGACTCAACGGCGACCAACTTCTCAACGATCTTTTCGCCGCGCCGTGCCCAGGACTTCCAGAACATGCGCGCGGAGTGGGCCTCTTCTGCTTTGGACCGTCGCCAGCGGTTCACCTACACACCGGTCTACGACTTCAAGCCCTTTCAGGACGGCACTTGGCTCATGAAGAACATCGTCGGCAACTGGAGCATTGCCGGGACCTATACGTTTCAATCGCCCGAGTTCGTAACCGTTCAAAGCGGCGTTGACTCCAACCTGAACGGCGACGCTCTGGACCGCGCGATCATCAACCCGGCAGGGGCCGCCAACCTGGGCAGCGGCGTGACAGCTCTTAACGCGGCTGGACAAGTATTGGGCAGCGGTGGCACCGGTGATCCCACGACCGTAGCCTACCTCGCTAACAACTCGAATGCCCGTTACATCGTGGCCGGTTTGGGCGCCCTCTCCAACGGGGGACGCAATACGTTCCCGCTAGGCCGTACCAACAACTTTGACGTAGCGCTCACCAAGCGGATCAACATTACTGAGCGGTTCCGTTTCGACATCAGTGCTCAAGCCTTCAACCTCCTGAATCACGCGCAATTCGTCGGCGGGTATCTCAACGACGTGACGCCGCTCACGACGAACGGCACCAGCCGCTCATTTCTGGTTCCGAGCAGCGCCGATTTTGGAGCATACAACCAAGGGACGCCCAATGTGGGGTTCTTGGCTAGCAATGCGCGGGCGGTTCAGCTGACGGCTCACCTGACGTTCTGACGGCGCTCGAATTTCAAGAAGTCGTCTTTCGGGGCGGGCCTTCGGGTCCGCCCTTTTTTCGTTTGTGCCCTTCCATTCCTTCCGCCCGCTATAATCGGAGTCAGGCCGCTCGAACATGAAGAACCGTATTTTATATGGCTCGGCGCTAGTGGTGCTGATTCTGTCGGCGACGCTGGTGATCTGGCAGGGTTCATTCGATTTTGGCGGTTTCCGGCCTAACGATCCGCAGCAGACCTTCACCTTCTGGGCGGTTTCCATCCTCATTTTCCTGCTGATGGTGACCCTGGGTTTCATGCTGGTGCGGATCAGCGTGAAACTCTACATGGAGCGCCGGAGCAACCGTGAGGGCTCACGCATCAAGACCAAGCTGGTGGTGGGCGCGCTGGCGTTGAGCTTCACGCCCGTGTTTTTCATGGTCTTGTTCAGCGTCCACGTGCTGAACCGGACCTTGGAAAAGTGGTTCATGGGACCGGTTGCGAATGAACGCGTGGACGTGATCCAGATTGCCAAAATTCTGGAAGACGAAGTGCGCGAGAAGGCCGAGGCGCAGGCGGCGCTGCTGGCTGCGCGGCCGGAGACGCAAGCGCTGTTGCTGACGGGCACGCGAGTGGCCGGGGACCTGGAGCAGTTCTGCCGCGCCGAGAATGTGACAGCGGCGGCAATCGAGTCGGCTTCCGGGGCCGTGGCCGACCAGTGCGGGTCACGGGACGCTCTGCGGAACATGGCCAAGAGCGCGATCGTGGTGAGCCGGTTGGTGGAGAGTGGCGGCGAGACGGTGGGGCGGGTGGTGCTGGTGCCGCGGATCCCGATGGACATGGCGCAGAAGCGCGCGGCCATCGACGAGTACAACCGGGCGTATGCGTGGCTGGCCGGCCGGCGCCAGAATGTGCGCAGCTCTTACCTCATGCTGCTGGCCCTGATTACGCTATTCGTGCTGTTCGTGGCCACCTGGATTGCCCAGATTCTGGCGCGGCAGATCAGCGTACCCATTGCCGCTCTGGTGCACGCGGCGAGCGAGGTCCGAGGCGGCAATCTAGGCCATCGTGTGGAGGTGCCGGCCATGGATGAATTGGCCGCCCTGGTGCGCGGTTTTAACGAGATGACCCGCGAACTGGACAGCAACAGCCGCGAGCTGGATGCGCGCCGCCGGTTTACCGAGGCGATCCTCGAAAGTATTCCGACCGGTGTGATTTCGGTCTCGGCCGACGGCCGCATTCAACGCGTGAACCGCGCCCTCCGGCAGATTTTTTCCGAGGAGCAAGTGAACCACGCGACCCGGCTGGAAGACCTGTTTTCGCGCGAGGACGTGGCTGAAATTCGATACCTGATGAAACGCGCGCGCCGCACGGGCCTGACCTCCCGGCAGTTGGAGCTTCGCACGCAAGGGCAAGTGCGCCATGTTTCGGTCACGGTTTCGGCGTTGGAAGAGAAGGTACGCTCGGGGTTCGTGATTGTGGTTGAGGACACCAGTGACCTGTTGCGGGCGCAAAAGGCGGCGGCGTGGAATGAGGTGGCGCGGCGCATTGCGCACGAGATCAAGAACCCGTTGACGCCCATCGCGCTTTCCGCTGAAAGGATCAGCCGCCAACTCGAGAAGGTTCGTGTTCCAGCCGATGTGGCTCGCATCTTGAAGGAGTGCACCGAGATCATCGCCCATGAAGTGGAGTCGGTGAAAAACCTGGTGAACGAGTTTTCGCAGTTTGCGCGGTTTCCCGCGGCGCAGCCGGTGAAATGCGATTTGAACGAACTGGTGCAGAGCGCGGTGACAGTTTTCGCGGACCGGCTGGACGGCATCGAACTGAGCACTGAGTTTGCGCCCGATCTGGCGCCGGTGAACGTCGACAAGGAGCAGTTCAAACGCGTGGTGGTTAATCTTGTGGATAACGCCGCCGAGGCCATGCAGGATTCGCTGATCAAGCATTTGGTGATCACGACGCGGCCCGGGCCGGCGGAAACGGTGGATCTGATGGTGGCGGACACCGGCTGCGGCGTCACGGCGGAGGACAAAGAGAAGCTATTTCTGCCGTACTTCTCGACCAAGGGGCGGGGCACGGGACTCGGGCTGGCCATCGTGAATCACATCCTCTCGGATCACAACGCGCATATCCGCGTGGAAGACAACCGGCCTGTGGGCACGCGCTTCACCATCGAGATTCCCGCCGTGGTGGAGAACGCGGAAGAGCATCGGGCGGAACCCCCGGTCCACGTTTCGCACGCATGAAGACCGCGCGTATTCTGGTAGTCGACGATGAGCCTGGCATTCAGCAGTCGCTGTGCGGCGTGCTGAGCGACGAAGGCTTTCAAGCGCACGCTGTGGGGAGCGGGGAGCAGTGCCTGGAAGACCTTGCGCGGGAAGCGTCAGAGCTGGTGCTGCTCGACGTCTGGCTTCCGGGCATCGACGGCATGGAGACGCTGACGCGCATCCAGGAGATCCCATTCGCTGAGCGGCCCGTGGTGGTGATGATCTCGGGGCACGGGAACATCGAGACCGCGGTCAAGGCCACCAAGCTCGGTGCGTTCGACTTTCTGGAGAAGCCGCTCTCCATCCAGAAGCTCAATATCGCGTGCAAGAACGCGTTGGAGCACCGGCGGCTGCTGATTGAGAACATCCGGCTGCGTGGCGACGTCGAGTCGAAATACCGGATCATCGGCGATAGCGTGCCGATGAAGGCGCTGCGGCAGCAGATGGAGCTGATGGCGGCGACGAACGGCCGCGTGCTGATTTACGGGGAAAGCGGAACCGGCAAGGAGCTGGTGGCACACGCCATTCATGCCCTGAGCCACCGCGCCGAAGAATCCTTCGTGGAAGTGAACTGCGCGGCGATTCCCGAGGAGCTGATCGAGAGTGAGCTCTTCGGCCACATCAAGGGCAGCTTCACCGGCGCGCACGAAAACAAGATCGGCAAGTTCCGCAAGGCGGACGGCGGCTCGCTGTTTCTGGATGAAGTAGGCGACATGAGCCTGCGCACGCAGGCCAAAGTGCTGCGCGCGCTCGAGGAACAGCGGTTCGAGGCCGTCGGCGCTTCGGAATGGACGCAGGTGGATGTGCGCGTGATTGCCGCGACCAACAAGATCCTGGAGAACGAGATTGAGCGCGGGAATTTTCGCGAAGACCTGTTCTATCGCCTGAACGTCATTCCGTTTCACGTTCCAGCGTTGCGGGACCGGCGGCAGGACATTCCTCTGCTGGCGGATTATTTCCTGCGGGAGTTCACGCGAGCCTACGGCCGCAAGCCTAAGGAACTGACGCCGGCGGCGTACACACTTCTCGGGGAGTATCACTGGCCGGGCAACGTGCGTGAGCTGCGGAATCTGATCGAGCGCCTGGTAATTCTCAACCCGCAGGTGCGTATTGACGCCCGCCACATTCCCTTGCAGACGGCGCGCCGGCCGGCTGGTGAGCGTGCGGAGCGCTTCGGCAGCTTGCAGGAAGTGCGCGAGGCTGTGGAGCGCGAGTACATTCTCAAGAAGCTCGAGGAGACCAATGGTAACGTCACGCGCACGGCGGAACTGCTGGGCCTCGAGCGCAGCAATCTCTACCGCAAGATGAAGACGCTGGGCATCGGGCCGAAAGAGTAAGCGGTCATCCCGGCGCCGCGAGCCGTCGGTATTTCCGCAAGAGTTCGTAGATCACGACACCGCCGGCCGTCGCCACGTTGAGCGAGTGCTTTACGCCCAACATCGGGATGCGCACGAAGGTATCGGCCAGCGCGGCAAGCTCGGGACGGATACCGTCGATTTCATTTCCAAACACCACGCAGACGGGAAACGCCGGTTGCCAGTCGAACAGATCGACGGAACGGACGCTGGTTTCAATTGCGGCGATCTCACAGCCCTCGGCGCGCAGGCGGGTAACCAGCGGAACCGCATCCGCGGCGTGTTCCCACGCGACCGTGGACTCCGCGCCCAAAGCCGTCTTGCGGATGCCGGGATGGGGCGGGCGGCCGGTAATCCCGCAAAGAACCAACTGGCGCAGGCCGGCGGCGTCGGCCGTGCGGAAGAAAGCGCCGACGTTATAAAGGCTCCGGACGTTGTCCAACAGTGCGAGAACAGGTAACTGTTCGATGGAGTCGTACGCCGCCGCGGCTTGCGTGACTCGGTAAGGTAGCCGCTCCATAACACCAGATTACGGTAGGCGGGCAGGGGCTGGCGTATTCGTTCTTGTGGCGGTACAGTAGCACTGGAGGGCATAGCTATGCTGTCCACCAACCTCGTTCGAATGATTGAGAATCACGCGGAACAGATCACCGCGGATTTGCTCGAACGCCTTCGGGAAGACCCGGAACTCCCCAACTTGAGAAAACTTCCAACCCTGGAGCTGCACAGCCGGGCAGGCCACATTCTGAAACACCTTGGCGATTGGCTTTCGGAGAGCGACGAAAAGCAGATCGCCATCTCTTATGAAGCACTGGGCAGGCTACGGTTTGAGGAGCGCGTACCGCTCCATGAATGCGTGCGCAATTTCCAGCGGCTGAAGGAACACATGGTGAGTTATATCCGCAATCAAGGCTTCCACCAAACCACCATTGAACTTTACGCGGAGGAGGAACTGGAGCATTTGCTCGGCCAGTTCTTCGACAAAATGATTTATTACATGGTACGCGGCTATGAGGGCGAGCGCCGCCACACGCAAGCGGCGGCCGGCTGACGGCGTTTTCAGGAGAAATCATGCGCCTCGGTGCAGTAGAATACGAATGACACATGGTTTCGATCGTCATTCCGGTTCACAACGAAGAGCGCTCCCTGTTGCCGTTGTACGACCGATTGACCTTGGTGCTGGAATCGCTGCGCCGGCCGCATGAGATTTTGTTTATCGACGACGCCTCCACCGACCGCAGCTTCGAGTTGCTGTCCAATCTGGTCGAGACCGACGCGCATCTGAAGGTGATCCGCCTGCGGCGCAATTTCGGGCAGACCGCGGCGCTTTCCGCGGGTTTTGACCAGGCGAAGGGCGAGATCGTCATCGCCATGGATGGCGATTTGCAGCACGCTCCCGAGGACATTCCAGATCTCCTCGCCAAGATCGATGAAGGCTACGATATCGCGAGTGGCTGGCGCAAGGATCGTGTCGATAACGCCATCACGCGCAAATTACCTTCCCGCATCGCCAACTGGCTGATGGCGCGCGCGTCCGGTCTTGAGTTGCGCGATTTCGGCACCACGTTCAAGGCCTATCGCGCCGAGATACTGAAAGACGTCAACCTCTACGGCGAGCTACACCGCTTCATTCCGGCCCTCGCCAGTTTTTACGGCGCCCGCGTTGTGGAAGTGCCCATAAGTAACACACCGCGCACCGATGGCCATTCGCACTACGGGCTCAGCCGCACGTTTCGCGTGTTGTTCGACATTCTGACCATCCGGTTTTTGCTGCGATACTTCACGCGCCCCATGCATTTCTTCGGCGCGTTGGGCTTGGCCGGAACCTCGCTTGGTGGGCTGATTCTGCTGTTCTGCGCCGTGGAAAAAATCATCACCGGAAACGATATCGTGCAGGAACATGGACCGCTGATGATGGCGGGGGCTCTTCTTCTGCTGGCTGGCTTGATGATGTTTTCGACGGGCCTGCTGGGCGAGGTACTGATGCGGACCTACTTCGAAAGCCAGGGACGCCGCATCTACGCCGTGCGCGAGGTCCTCACGCAGAACAAACCCGGCGTCGCCGGCGAAGCCCGCTAGCCCATCCACTACTGTGATTCGTTGATGATTTCGGGTCCGAGGATCAGCATGTGCACTTCGTCCATGATTTCGCCGGTGTCCTCGAGCTGTTCGCTCATGCGCACCGCGGTGATGTGGCTCAACCGGTATTCGGCGAGCGTCAGCTTGCGTACGATCTGCATGCGGAGCGGGCGCATGGTGCGGTCCGGAAACGGCATCAGAAAGTAAGTTTCGCAGGCACTGAGCTCAGAGCCGCCTTCCACCGCTTCGACGTAAAGGCTGGCCGTCAGGCCGAGCTGACAGAAGTTTACTCTCTTGCCCTGTGTCTCCGGGAACAAAGCCCAAAGCTCCTGCTCGGTCTCAATGTAGGCCGGGTAGTCGAAACTTTCCGGCAGCCGGTAATGGCAGCGAGGATCTAGGAACGAGTATGCAGACACGGCACCCCTCCGCCCGCCGGCGATGACAGCCAGCAGGGCAAGTGAAAAGTATCTCTCAAAATTAAGCGTTTCGTAACAAAAAAAGTACTGCTGAAAAGTACTCCCCATCTATAGTCCTCCGCCGGATTACAATAATTCCGTGCCAACCAGCTCATTAAACCTCTCCCGGCGCGCGCTCCTGGGCGCGTTTGCCGCCAGCGCCGCCGTCCAGGCGAAGAACCCGGAGCGTTCCGAATGGAAGCCCCGTTTAGGCGTTCTCGGGCCATACAGCGAAGCCAATCTCGCCTTTGCTCGCGAGGCGGGCTTCAACGCCATGATCTTGGGCGCGACGCCCGATTCGGCGCTCAATGCAGCCGCACTGAATGACGCGCAGATCGCGAAAATCAAGCAGGCCATCGACCGCTCCGGAGTCCATATTTCGGCGTTGCAAGTGACACAGAACCACATTGCGGCCGACCCCGCCGAGCGGGGCCGCGAGAACGCGTATTTCCTCAAAGCCATTGAACTGGCGGGAAAACTCGGCGTCCCGCACATCGGAACGGCGTCGGGAAAAGACGAGAAGAAACCTCTCGGGCAGCAGGTGGACGAGATCGTGCGCGTCTACAACGAGAGGTACTTCGCGGCTTGCGAAAAGCACCACGTGCGTATCCTGTGGGAGCCCTGGCCGGGCGGTCCAAATGTGGCAACGAGCCCGGTGGGGTTCGAAACGCTATTCAAGGGTTTTGGGAATTCGCCATTTGTCGGGTTGCAGTATGACCCCTCGCACTTGGTGTGGCAGATGATGGACCCCATTCAGACCGCGCGCGATTTCGCCGACAAGATCTTCGACGTGCACCTGAAGGACACCGAGATCCTTTGGCCCATCCTGCGGCGGGGCGGCATTAATCCGGTGGACGACGCCGACTGGTGGCGCTACCGGCTGCCGGGACTTGGCTCCATTGACTGGCCGGCGTTCTTCACCGTTCTGCAAGACATTGGGTACACCGGCGCGATGAGCATTGAACACGAGGATCCGCTTTACGACCCGCCGGGCGGCGAGGGCGATTTCACCGAAGGCTGCAAAACCGGCTTCCGCATGGCGTACCGGTACTTGAAACAGTACGTTCCGGTGTAGCGCCAGCACTACGAAGGCGGGGCGCCCACCAACAGCACGCGAACGTCCATGACATTGGTGTTGGTCGGGCCCGTGATCACGAGGTCCCCTAGTTTTTCGAAGTAGTGGTAGGAGTCGTTGCCGGCCAGATATTCTTGTGCATCGGGGCCGCGCGCAAGAGTGCTGCCGTCGGCAATGGCGCCCGCGGCGTCGGTCGGGCCGTCTGTCCCGTCGGTACCGCCGCTCAATACGATGGTCCGGTCCAATCCCGCGATCTCCATCGCCGCCGCCAGAACGAACTCCTGGTTGCGCCCACCCATACCTTTTCCGCGCAACGTGACCGTCGTCTCGCCGCCGCTGATCACGCAGGCGGGCCGCGCGAGAGGACGGCCGTAGCGTGCGATTTCCTTGACGATGGCCGCGTGCATGCGTGCAATCTCACGCGTCTCGCCCTCGATCTGTGTCGAAAGGATCAGCGTGCGGAAGCCGAGAGCGCGCGCCCTGACGGCCGCGGCATCCACGGCTAAACGGTTGCTGCCGACGATGAGATTCTGGACGCGCGCAAATGCCGGATCCCCGTGCTTGGGTGTTTCGCGAATTTCTCCGCGCATGCCGCTTGCGAACCGCTCGCGAATGCTCGCCGGCGCCTCATTCACGATTCCGTATTTATCGAGCACCGCCTGTGCGTTCGCGAACGTCGAGGCATCGGGCGCTGTGATGCCCGAGCCGATTACGTCAAGATTGTCGCCGATCACATCGGACAAAATGAGCGCCACGACGCGCGCAGGGTACGCCATGCGCGCCAGTTGTCCGCCCTTGATATTCGAAATGTGTTTGCGTACGGCGTTGATTTCGTGAATGGTCGCGCCGCACGCCAGCAGCAGTTTGGTGACAGCCTGCTTTTCTTCCAGCGTGACCGGCGGAGCGGGGAAGGGAAGTAGCGCCGATGCGCCACCGGACGTGAGACAGATCACCAGATCGTCGCTTCCGGCGCTCGTGGCGATTTCCGCGATGCGCTCCGCTCCACGCACGCCGGCCGCATCCGGAACCGGGTGGCCGCACTCGTTCAATTCGATCCAGCCCAGTTTCGCGAGATGCCCATACTTCACGTTGACCAGCGACGCGCCGCGCTTCTCCCGCGGCAGCGCGAGCCGTTCCACCGCCTGCGCCATCGCCGCGCCAGCCTTGCCCGCCCCCACCACGTGAATCTTTCGAACGTCTCGCAGCGGATACCGCGTTCTGCCCGCAAGAAGAGCGCCGTCACGCACGCGCACGTGACGCAGAATCGCAGCGGTTGGGTCCGCCGCAGCCAGCGCAACCCGAAAGATCGCGAGCGCTTGTTGCCGCAGCTTGCGTTCGATTCTCATCCGAACAGCGGCAGCTGGAGGATGGCTTCGAGGGCAACCGACGGATCATCACACTCGATGGCAATCCGATAGTCCGCTTTGGAATACGCTGCCTGGCGCCCATGAAACAGCTCTGCGAAGCGTTGCCAGTCACGCGCCAGAGGGCGGTGCGAAGCCTTCTCGACACGCTGCCGGACCGTTTCGAGCGGGCAATCCAGCCAGATGGTAACGCCGTGGTTTTCGAGCAGTTCGAAATTCCCGGGTTGCACAAATGTCCCGCCGCCAAGCGCAATCACCGTGGGACACCCGCACTCAATCGTCCGCACATGCTGGCCGAGTGCCGCGGATTCAATGCGGCGAAACTCGGGCTCGCCGAGCCGGTCGAAAAGATCCGCGATGGTGGCCTCCTGCTGCGCTTCAATCTCTTGATCAAGGTCGGCGAATTGCCAGCCCAGGTGATCCGCCAACAGCCGGCCGATCGTCGTTTTTCCCGAGCCCATGAAGCCCACCAGATAAATTCCGGGTGTGCGCTTTAGTTTGAGGATCATGCCGAGGCCCCGCTCTGATTGATGGCGGCGAGTCTGGATTCCACGAATGCGGGAAGCAGGCGGCTGAGCCCGACCAGCACCCAGCCGATGCGCGGCACCACCACGGTCCGCGCATCGCGCTCCACACCGCGCGCGATGGCTTCCGCGCATTCCTCCGCTGTGATGGCGAATCGCCGGCCCTTGGCGATAGTCTTGGGCGGGCGCGTGCCCATAGCGTGGGCCTGGAACTCCGTTTTGACGTAACCGGGGCAAACGGCCAGGGCATGAATACCGTGCGGCTTCAGCTCTCCGCGCAAACCATCGGTGAGCGAACAGAGCGCAAACTTCGAAACCGAGTAGAGCGTGAACCACGGGAGCGTAATCTTGCCCGCGATGGAGCTGATGTTCACGATCGCTCCCTGCTTCCGCTCCCGCATGTGCGGAACCACGAGCTGCGTCAGCGCGAGCGGTGCAAAGAAGTTCAATTCGAACAGCCGCCGCGCATCGGCCATAGGAACGTTCGATGCCGGTGCATAAAGCCCCATACCTGCATTATTCACCAGAATATCGATTGCGCCGAATTGCTCGACGGTTCGCGCCACCACATTTTCCCGCGTCTCATCGCTCGTAATGTCCCCGGCCGTCCGCAGCGTGTCCGCCCCGCCCACGGCTGCGAGCTTATCCTTGTTGCGCGCCACGATCGAAAGCCGCGCGCCTCTGGCCTCGAACACGCGCGCGCACGCCGCGCCGATGCCTTCGGAAGCACCCGTGATCAAAACTACCTTGCCCTGGATTTGCATTTTGCCGTGTGATGCCCCGGCTGGCTGCTGTTGGAAAAACAAAATGCAGCGCCGAAACGCAATAATAGTACCATGCAGCCGTCGCTACTGCCGCTGTTCCCGCTCCGCGTGGTGGTCTTTCCACGCACGCCGCTGCCGCTGCACATTTTTGAAGACCGCTACAAGGAAATGGTCGGCGAAGCCATTCAGGCTGGCTCCGAATTCGGCATCGTCCTGGCGAAAGATGACGGTATCGTCAACGCGGGCTGTACGGTGGTGGTCGAAAAGGTCCTCAAGAATTATCCGGACGGCCGCATGGATATCCTCACGCGCGGGATTCGCCGCTTCGAAATCGTCGGCATCAACCAAGACAAGTCCTATCTGCGGGGAGAAGTGGAATTCTTCGATGATGACGAGCCCGGGCCCGCCCCCGCCGATCTCCAGGAAAAAGCGCTCGTCCAATATCGCGGCCTTATGGAAACCGGGGAGCTGGGCGAAAGTGAGCCCGTGCTGTCGGACCCGCAGCTCAGTTTTCAGCTTGCGCAGGCCGTGCAGGATACCGACTTCTTGAGCCTGCTGCTGCGCAACCGCTCCGAGCCGAGCCGGCTCAAACAGTTGGCCGATTATCTGGCGCGCCTGGCCCCCAAACTGCGCGAGGCTTCGCGCATGCGGAAACTGGCCCCGCTCAATGGGCACGGCACCGCGCCTTCCGGAATGTCAGGATAATGTTCAGCGCCGCCAGAGCCGCGCCGCTGACCCGCTCCGGTCCCAGGCCCCTGCCGATTGCTCTCTCGGTGCTCGCGCACGCCGGTATCCTTAGCCTTGTGTTGCTCGGTCCGCGCCCCAACACTTCACACAAAGTGCGCTCTCTTTACGACGCGATGATCCGGCCGCACGAACACCAGCTCGTCTGGTACAGTTTTCGCCAGAAGCTGCCCGAGGTTTCGCCGCCGGAAAGCCAGAATGCCAAGCCGCCTGGCGCCGAGATCAAAACACCCGATCAGGCCATCGTCGCGAACCCGAAACACAGCGAGCCTGGAACCCAAATGATCTGGCGTCCCGCGCCGCGCGTCGTGCCGCAACCGCCGGTCGTCTCGCCCAACATCCTCGCGTTCCGGATTCCTTTGATTCCGCCGCCCCCGCCTGGCCCGCCACGGAGGCTTTTTGTCCCTCCGCGATCCGTGCCGCGAAAGCCTGAGCCTCCTCAATTTTTGCCCGCGCCTCCGCTTCTGCCGGCCCGGGCCGCACCGAAACCGAACCCTGTGCTCATCGCCGAAGGCATGGCTGCCCCCTTGGCCAATCGGCCGCAGCCTCGCAGGTTCATCCCGCCGCCTGATCCAGTGCGCGCCACCGTCTCCCCAGTCGCACTGCCTGACGCGCCGAAGCTCGCCGCGCCGCTTTCGTCTGCCAACCGCGCCATGCACGATCTCGCTCTGCGGGATGCGGAGGCGTTGGCCAACAGACCGGAACCACGGAAGTTTGTTCCGCCTCCAGTTCAAGAGAGCGCCAGCCATTCGGGCAACCACATGCCCGCGCCGCCGATCGAGGAAGCGCCGTCGGTTGACCTCGCGCGAATGCCATCCACCAGCGTGAACGTCGCCATCGTCGGCCTGAATCCCGCTCCCAAATTGAATGCACCTCTACCCGAGGCTTCCCGCGACGCCCGATTTTCCGCCGCGCCCGAAGTCAACGCCACGAACGGCGCCGCCGCTCCCAACTCCACGCTCTCTGTGCCAGGGTTGATCGTGCGTGGTGACGCGCCCACTACATCGCCGCCCGGAAATCCGGTCCTCGTGGCACGTGTTGCGCCCACTTCCCGCGAGATGCTCGATGCCGCGATGAAAGCGGCCGGCCACACATCCTCCGATCCGCCTTCCGCCGAGATTCACCTCGCGCCTCCTCCCGATATCGAATTCAGAGGCCGGGATGTGTATTCGCTCGCCGTCCAGATGCCCAATATCAGCAGCTACGTGGGAAGCTGGATCATGTGGTTTGCCGAGCGCGAGACGGTTCCGCGGGGTGGCCGCGGCCTGCGTCTCCCTGTGCCCATTCATAAAGTGGATCCCAAATACTTCCCTGCCGCGATCTCCGAGCGCATCGAGGGTAAGGTGCAGATTATCGGCGTCCTCCGCGTCAACGGCCGCGTCGACTTGTTGCGTGTGTTGAAAGGCGTCGATCCGCGCCTCGATCGCAGTGCCCAGGAAGCTTTGCTTAAATGGGAATTTGAACCCGCGGAGCGGAACGGCCGGCCCGTGGAGGTGGATATCGTCGCCGAGATCCCTTTTCTGCTCGCCCCGCAAGCCAAGCGATGACGATCATGAATGGCCCGCAACACTTGCTGATCGACGCCGACGATACGCTTTGGGAAAATAACATCTACTTCGAGGAAGCGTTCGACGAGTTCGTCACCTATCTCGGCCATTCGTCCCTCACACCCGCGGAAATCCGCACCGTGCTCGACGAGATTGAAGTCGCCAACATCAAGATTCACGGCTACGGTGCCGCCAATTTCGCGCGCAACCTGGCCCAGTGTTACGAGCACCTGGCCGAGCGCGAGATCCGTGGGGAGGACCTGCGCACCGTGATGTCGTTTGCCAGGCGCATTCTCGATCGCCCCATGGAGCTGATCGCGGACGTCCCGGAAACGCTCGCCTACCTTTCGGAGCGCCACGAGTTGACCCTCTTCACCAAGGGCCACCCGGAAGAGCAGAAGCTGAAAATCGATCGCTCCGGGCTCGGCCCGCACTTCCGTCATCTGGCCATCGTGCGCGAGAAAGACGCGGAAGCCTACGCCAGCCTCGTCGAGGAGCGCGCGCTCGACTCCGGCCGGACTTGGATGGTCGGGAATAGTCCGAAATCAGACATCAACCCCGCTCTGGCTGCCGGATTGAACGCCGTCTATATTCCGCATTCACGCACTTGGGGACTGGAACGCGAGGAGATTCAGAACGCGAACGGGCGTCTGCTCATACTGGAAAACTTCGCGGATCTGCGCCGGCATTTTTGAACGCTGGCTCCGAGCTCAGCCGCCCTGTTGATTCAAGTAGTCGCCGACCCTGGTGTCCATGATACTGATGTGATGCCCGAGCCACACTTTCAGAAATTGCAGCAGCTCCATCGTTACTGTCGCCCGGCCGGCCGCGAAGTCCGTTTGGAGATGTTGTAGTTTTTGGGAGAGCGCTTCATGCTGCTCCTTGTGTTCCGGGTAGCCGGGATAGCCGTGCGTCAGCATCAGCCTCTCTTCGCTCGCAAAGTGTACGTTTGAATAAGCCGCGAAGCTGGCGAGCGCTTGGCCCAGGGCCTCTTTTCCTTTGCCGGTCACCACCGCTGAATGCAGTTCGTGGGCAAGTTGAAACCATCGCTTGTGCTGGTTGTCGATCTCGGTGTGACCCACACCATAGCTTTCGTCCCACTGAAACAGGCTCATGTGTGCATTAGCCGGTTGAGTCCAGCGGCTTCAGCGGACCCGCTGCCTTAAATGGTCGGCGACTTTTCTGTCGGCCTCCTGGATGTGCCGCACGAGCCAATCGTGCAGGGACTGAAGTTGCACTTCCATCGTCACAGTTGCCTGGCCCGCACCAAACGCCTTCTGGAACAGGCCCAGTTTCAGCGCTTGTGCGTCATGTGCCACCTTGTGCTGCGAAGCGCCGGGAAACCGGTGCAACTGCATCAGCACCTCTTCATCGGCGAAGTGACGCTTGGCGTACGCGACCAGGTTATTGAGCATGTTGCTCACCACCTGTTTCCCTTTGCCCGCGGTCATCGCGGCTTGCAGTTGATCAGCGAGTTGGAACAATCGCTTGAGCTGGCTATCGATATCGGGGTAGCCGACGCTGAGTGCCTCGCTCCATTGGAACAAGCTCATACATTTTGCTATCGGTGGAACCACCGATCTTCAGTAGGGGATACCTGCGCCTACATGTGCCAAACGAGTTCCCATTCGATGTAGTAGGGTTCCAGACCATCCAGGCCCGGGTAGGTGAGCAGAAGCTTCTCCAGTTCCTGATCCGGAGCATCACCGGCAGCATCCCCACGGTCCGAAGCCGGCCAGAATCGGTCTTCCATCACCAATGGAGTGCTAGCTAAGCCCCCGGAATCTCAGAGGTTTACAGCTCCTTCTAGTTAGCGGCCCGGTGCTAACTTCCGGCAACTGCCCTTTCCGCCGAATCCGGGCTACGATCCAGAGTGAATGCGGACATCGATATTCTGCCTCCTCTTTGTCCTCGGTGCGCTCGCCGCGCTCGCTTCCCCCGCCGATATGCCTCCAAGCTCCGGCGCCATCGTGAATGCCGATTCCGTGCCCGTATACGCGGAGACCGCCAGCTCCAGCGCCATCCTCAAGCATCTCGCGAAGGGCGAAACCTTCAGCATTGACTATTCCGTCATGACCGCCGAGGGCGAGTGGTGCAGTCTCGGCCAACCCGCGCGTGGCTACGTCCTGTGCGGTTACTTGAAACGTGACGAGCCGCCCAAGCAGGATTCCGCGCCCCTGCCCGCCGTCCTCACCCCTTCCATCAACCACCCACCCGTGCCCCCTGCCGGAGCCCACGCTCCGCCACCGTCCGCCGAACCAGCTATCTTCACGCCCGAACAATCAGCCCTGATGAGTGCCGCCAAGGTGGGAAGCGCCACCGCCGTCCAGTTGGCGCTCAACAAGGGCGCCTTAGTCAACGGCCGCGATAAGGATGGCAAGACCGCGCTGATGTGGGCTGCCTATATGGGCCGCAATGAGGCCATCACGGAGCTGCTCTCCGCCGGCGCGGAGGTGAATCAGGCGGACTCCCTCGGCTGGACTCCGCTCGAAGCCGCCGTCTGGGCCCGTCACCCCGCCGCCCTTGAGCTTCTGCTCGCCCAGGGTCCCGACGTGAACCCCCGCGATAGTGAGGGCCGCACGCCGCTCATGCACGCCGCTCAGTACGGCGACCTCGTCATGATCCGCGACCTTCTCGCCAAAGGCGCCGACCCCAACGCCAGCAACCGCTTCGGACAAACGCCGCTCATGTACGCCGTCGCGCTGCCCGATCCCGATGCTGCCGCGCTTCTCATCGCCGCCGGTGCCGACGTGAATGCCCGCGACGCCGCCGGCCGCTCGGTCCTCATCAACACCGTGCTAACCGCCGCCGACCGCACCGCCAACGTGAAGTTACTGATCCAAGCGCGCGCCGATCTCAACGCCAAAGATAACGACAACCGCACCGCGCTCGCCTGGGCCATCCGCAAAGGCCAAACCGCCATCGCCCAGCTACTGAAGAAGTCCGGCGCAGCTGAATGGTAGGGCGACGCCGCGCATCTGCGGGAGATCACCGTGCCGGCGCGGTCAGGGCTTTATTGATGCCATCCTGGGTGCTGGCAACGTACTCTTTCTCAGCCAAATAGGTGAACTCGGAAAGCTTCGGCCCGCGGTCTTCAATAGGTGCGTTCTTTTTTACTCACGAACGAAGGTGGCAGAAGCGCGCCCACGGAGTTAAGATTTTCCTTGGAGGTGTCAGCACGGTGGAAGTATTGGGGTTCGATGAGTTCCGCCGAACTGCGACCGCCAAATACAAAGGCGTCCTCAGTGAAGCCACTACTTGCCTAACGACGGCACACGGGATGTATCAAGCTCAAGGCAAGGACACCTTGTCTTCGCTGATTCGTTCGGCATGCATAACTGTGACGAATTCTTTTCAGTCAGTCCTGCTCCTGACAATGAACGGTTGTGGCTCTGACGCGCTGAAGGTAGCGCGCAGCACGTTTGAGACTTCAGTGGTAATGAGCTATTTGCAAAAGCATCCGAATCTCCTGTCGGACTTCCTGGATTACCGCTGGGTGAAGCGACACAAGCACCAGGAATTTCTAGCACAGTACGCGCCGGATGAACTGAAGCGCATTGACCCGGCTGAAGTGTTAAAGACAGTCGCGGAGTACGGAAGGGTAAAAGCACAATTTAAAGGACGAGCTTCCTGGAGCGACAAGAACCTGCGGGACATGGCAAAGGACGTTGGTATTGAGCAACAGTACCTGGCCGTCTATCCGCTAACGTCGTCAGTACACCATTTGGACGTGATCGGGATCATGGCGCAGAAGGACGACCGGATCGCCGATGCTGAGGTTTTGCCCTCTGAGAGCAATATAGCCCTTGCGCTCTCAATCGCTGGCATGAGTGCCTACGTTGCTTTGGCGGCACTGGATGACGCCCTTGATGCAAAGATGTCAGATGAACTTGCTGAGTGGTCCAAGCGGTATCGCACGGCACTGTCAGAGGCTGCAAAGGGAAGCGGTTAAGGCAAATGAAATGTCAAAAGCCACCAACTTCTCCCGCCCGCTTCTGGCGCTCTTTTCCTTCAGGAACTCGGCAAGCTCAGGATGCATACGCAATTCTCCGGAAGGATTCGTTGAGTTGTCAACCAACCCGCGTTCCGACTCCCGCCAGCAGAATCTCGGTTGGACTACTCGTACCGTAAAGCCGTAACCGGATCAATCGCGCTCACCCGCCGCGCCGGCACGAACGCCGACACCGCTCCCACCGGGCCCAGAATCGCCGTCGCCGCCGCGCAGGTCCATACACCAGCCGGTGCCGCGCCAAACAGTTGCGAGGACACCTACCGGCTCAACAAGTACGCGCAAGGAACGGCGGCCGCCAAGCCCACGCTTAGCAGCACCAACATCTCACGCAGCGCCAGCTGGTCAAGCAGCGTGAAAACCGCCGTGTTCGCCCCAATGCCTAGCGCGAGCGACAGCACCGCCACCACCGTGAACAACGGGTTGCGCCGGAAAGCGCGCAGCGCGTACCGGATGCTAGAAGAGATTCCCATTACCTATCCCTCGTGGGGCGGACGCCCTCGTCCGCACCGGACCCCCTGGTCCGGTTCACTCGTACCTCAGCGCCACCATCGGGTCCACCCGCGTCGCGCGCGCCGCTGGAATATAGCCCGCCAGCAGTGCCGCTGCCGCGAGTGCCGCCGTCGCGAGCGTCAGCGTGAACGGATCATAGGCCGCCAAGCCGAACAGTTGCGATTGAATCAGCCGCCCTAGAGCGATCGCGCCCGGCAGCCCAATCGCGATTCCGATGGCGGCCATCCATCCCACTTCCCGCATCACCAGCCGCACTACTTCCGCGCGGCTCGCGCCCAGCGCCACGCGAATGCCGATCTCGCGCGTTCTCCGCGCCACCGTGTACGCCATCACGCCGTACAGCCCCACCGCCGCCAGCAGCGTTGCCAGACATCCGAATACTGCGGAGAGCATGGCGACCAGCCGCTCGGTGAACAGAAACTCGTCCACCTGCGCGTCCATGGTTTTCATTCCGGATACCGGCAGATTGGCGTCCGCCTGCTGCACCACTCGCCGCAGTGTGGCTGCCATCTGGCCCGGTGCCTGCGCCGTGCGAACGTAGATCGTCATGTACGTGACGGACTTCTCCTGCATGTAAGGCACGTAGACCAAGCGCGGCGCCGCAGCCTTCAAACCCGCTGCTTTGTCGTCCTTCACGACGCCCACGATCTCGATGTCCGCAATCCCGCGCCGCCCACCGAAACCAAAGTGCCTGCCAATCGGATTTTGATTTCCGAAGAACGAGCGCGCTGCGGTTTCGTTGATCATCCCCACGAGCGGCGCACCCATCACGTCTCGCTTGGTGAACTCGCGCCCAGCGATCAGCGGGATGCCGAGAGTGGCCAGGTATCCCGGCCCCAGGCGGTTGACGTTAGGGTTCATGTCCTCGCCTTCTTTTGGGTGATGGCCCTCCACCGTGACCGTGCTCATGTCCATGTCGTCGCTGAGAGCGGCAATGTTGGCCATGGATACGCTGCGCACACCAGGCACCGCCGCAATGTCCTCTTGCAGGCGTGCGTAGAGCGACTGCGTCCGGCTCTGGCTGTAACCGTTAAGGGAAGGATCCATCGCAAACGTCATGAGGTTCTCGGTGCGAAACCCCGGGTCCAGGTTCTTGAGGTTGTAGAGACTATGCGCGAACAATCCCGCTCCCACCAGCAGCAGCAAAGAGAGCGCGATCTGCGCCACCACCAGCGTCTTGCGGAACACTACCGATGAGCCGCCGGGCACGTTGTTCGCCTGGTCCTTGAGGGTTCTCGCGAGATCCGGGCGCGACATCCGCAGCGCCGGGACTAACCCGAACAGCAGCCCGGCGGCAACTGCTATACCGAAATTGAAGCTTAGAATGCGGAAATCCACCGCCGTCGTGAGGCTGCGTATTGTCGATTCCGACGGCAGGAAACTAATCAACAGACTTCCCGCCCAGGATGCCACCAGCAGTCCCGCCGCGCCGCCGAGCAGAGCCAAGACCGCGCTCTCCACCAGAAGCTGGCGCACGATCTGCAAACGGCTCGCGCCCAACGCCAACCGAACCGCAATCTCCTTTTGCCGCCCCGCTGCGCGCGCGATCAATAAGTTCGCCACGTTCGCACAGGCAATCAGGAGAACCATCCCTACCATCGCCATCAGCACTTTAAGAGGCGTTTCGCCAGTCTCCCGCAAGTCGGATAGGCCCTTCCCGCCATCCAACACGCTCAAGTGTTTGTTGACGAATTTGTCCCGTGCCTTCTCCGGCCAGCCCTGGATCGCCTTGAATTCCTCGGCGTTAATTTGACGGAACAGGACGTTCAAGCTCGCCTCGGCCTGCTTGGCCGAAACACCGGGCTTCAGACGCGCAAACACGTTCAGCCACCATGCCCTGCGGTTATACAGTTCGTTCCAGGTTGGCGTCATCTCGGCCTTCATCATGATCGGAACCATCACGTCGATCGCGTGGCCGACTTCCACTCCGTGAAATCCGGGCGGTCCAATCCCCACCACGGTCAACGGGTGGCCGTTGATCAGAAGCGTCTGATTCAGAATCGAGCGGTCGCCGCCGAACCGGCGCTTCCAGTAGCCGTAGGTGAGAAACGCCACCGGGCGCTCGCTGGGGGTGCGGTCGTCGTCCGGGGTGAGGGTTCGTCCGATAAGTGCTGAAACGCCAAGAACTTCGAAGTAATTCCCGGAAACGATCTCACCCTCGGCCCGTTCCGTTTGGTCGTGATAACCCACGCTCATTGCGAGCGGGTAGCGCGCCAGAACGCCGCTAAACACTTGATTCTGATCGCGGAAGTCCTTGTACATCGGATAAGAGAAGGAATGGTCGATCCGAATCGACCCCTGCGTGAAATTGGGCTGATCCAGCATCACCAGTTGCTCGGGATGCTTTACCGGCAGATAGCGCAAGAGGACCTGGTCCAGTAACGTGAAGATCGCGGTATTGGCACCGATGCCGAGGGCCAGGGAGAGGATTGCTACCGTACTGAAAACAGGGCTGTTGCGGAGGGTGCGAAGAGCAAACCGGAGGTTTTGCAATCTCTGAAGAAGTGCAAGAGGCTGGCCATTGGTCAGCCTCTGTTTTCAGCTAGTTAGGATGGTGCTGGTAACCGGTTCTGGGACCCACTGTCCACTTTCGGGACTTACTTCTTCAGAAACTCGACATCAACGGTGATCGCCACTTTGTCGCCGACCAGCACGCCACCGGTTTCGAGTGTGGAGTTCCACGTCAGGCCGAAGTCCTTTCGATCGATGGTGGTAGTGGCTTCCACGCCAATCCGCGTATTCCCCCATGGATCTTTGGTTTCTGGCGTAGGACCGTCCACCTCGAAGACAACCGGCTTGGTAACGCCATGAATGGTCAAATCCCCTGTCGCCTCGAGGGCGCCATCGGTCGTGCGGGATATTTTCGTGGAACGGAAGCTGATAACAGGGTACTTATCCACGTCGAAAAAGTCCGGACTCTTCAGGTGCCCGTCGCGCTGTGGATCGCGGGTGCTGATGCTCGAGACGTCGATGGACGCCTCGACACTCGACCGGGTGATGTCGGCGCCGTCGATCTTGGCGCTGCCGGTCAATTTTGTGAACTCGCCCTTCACGTTCGAGATCATCATGTGACGGACCTTGAACTGGGCATTAGCGTGCGCGGGATCGAGGTCCCACGCGGTGACGGTAGATGCTTCGTTGCTCATTTTTCTCTCCTAAGTGATTCCAGTAGCTCGATCAGCAGCTTCAAGCGCGGCTCATCGAAGTTGCAAAACTGTTTTTGAAGAAGTCGGGGGATACTTTCGTCCAACTGCTCTAGGACCTTCAGACCTTTCGGGGCAATCCTCACCGTGACAATGCGCCGGTCGCGATTCTCGCGGCACCGAATTGCCAGTTCACGCTGCTCCATGCGGTCAAGTAAACGCGTGAGATCGGGATCGTGGGTGATGAGCCGTTCGCCGATCTCCCGGCAAGCCAGCCCATCGGGTCCCGCACCGCGCAGGATGCGGAGGATGTTGTACTGCGTGCCAGATAGACCGGCAGGCTTCAAGGCTTCGTTGAGACTTTGAAAGAGGTAATCCGAGCTACGCTGCAGATTCAGGAAGGCTTCTTCTTGAAGGCTGCTAAATGGTTTTGTTTGCTTGATCTCTTGCTGTAGCTTTCCTGCCATGTGCCACTATATGTTATAACGATAATCGTTACAACATATAGTGTCAAGCTTATTTTGCGTGTGCGGTAAGGTTTGTGCAACGGCCGCCGTGTCGTAGCTATACTTGGCCGTAGCCAATTACCTTCCCGACCTGACGCGGGCGGGAGAAATCACCATCCGCCAGCTACTCTCGCATACGTCCGGATACCAGGACTATTACCCGCAGGACTACGTGGCACCGTTCATGGAGAAGCCGGTGACGGCCGAGAGCATACTCGGTCAATGGGCCAGAAAACCGCTCGACTTCGAGCCTGGCACACGCTGGCAGTACAGCAACACAAACTACGTGGTGGCGGGCCGGATTGTGGAGCGGGTCACGGGCGGCCCATTGTTCGCCTTCCTGACGAAGCGCATCCTACAACCGCTGGGGATGACCAGCGCCATCGACCTGGCCGAGCACACGCTGGGGCCGCCGGACGCCGCGGGTTACACGAGGTTTGCCCTAGGACCCCCGCGGCCGGCACCGCCGGAGGGCCGCGGCTGGCTGTATGCGGCCGGGGAACTGGCCATGACGGCGCACGACCTGGCTCTGTGGGACATCTCTTTGATGGAACACAAGCTGTTGACGCCCGCGTCGCTCGAATTGATGACGACTCCGGTGCGCCTGCGAAATGGCACGCCCACGAACTACGCGCTGGGAGTGGGAGTGTCGGACGCCAATGGACATCCCAAGCTGGCTCATGGCGGCGCGGTATCGGGATTCGTAAGCTTGAACACGGTTTGGCCGGATCAAGGCACGGCCGTAGTGGTGTTCGCCAATGAAGACGGATCCAGCGCACCCGGAACCATCACGGGTCAGATCGCGCCGCTCCTATTGACAGAAGCAGAAGACCCACAAGCGGAGGGGGCATTGCAGCAAGCGAAGCAGATCTTCGACGGATTGCTGGAAGGCAAGATCAATCGGGAACTGCTTACCGCCAACGCCGAGGCCTACTTCACCCGTCAGGTTCTAGAGGACGCCTCGGCCAGCCTCAAGGCATTGGGACCACAGCAATCCTTGAAACAGACCTCCGTAGAACTGCGCGGTGGCATGACATACCGCCATTTCGAGATCAAATTCAAGGACAAGTCCCTGCACCTGAGCACGCTCACAGAGCCGGACGGGAAGTTGGAGCAGTACCTGATTCAGTAGCCAGCGCCGATTTCCGCAGCCGGAAGCCCGCCGCAAAAGAGCAACAATACGGTTGCATTTCTCACCCGGGCCGCGCTAATATGCAGCCTGGAGGTTGCCTAAAGATGAACGATCGCATTGAGAAGCGGCTTGCACTCAAGGCCCCAATTTCGGGGGTCTGGCGCGCGCTGACGGATCACCGTGAGTTCGGCGAGTGGTTTCGAGTGAAACTGGACGGTCCGTTCGTGCCGGGCCAGATCGCGCGCGAACAGATTACCTACCCTGGCTACGAGCACGTCAAATGGGAGGCTGTCGTGCAGAAGATGGAGCCGGAGCGCCTGTTTTCCTTCACCTGGCATCCTTATTCGGTCGATCCCAAAATAGATTACTCCAAGGAGACGCCCACGCTCGTTGAGTTCAGGCTGGAGAAGACGGCGACCGGCACACTGCTTGTGCTCACTGAGTCCGGTTTCGATAAAATCCCTGCCGACCGCCGCCTCGAAGCATTCCGACGGAACGATGGCGGCTGGACAGAGCAAATGAAGAATATCGAAATCCATGTCGCACAAAAGCCGTAGCAGCATGGCCGCCAGGCGGCAGGCTCATGCACCCGTCTTTGCCGCACTGGGCGACGAAACGCGGCTATCGCTGGTTGCGAAGCTTTGCGGCGGGCAGCCACGTTCGATCGCTCAGCTAACAGAGGGCTCCCGGCTTACCCGGCAGGCGATCACTAAGCATCTTCGCGTGCTGGAGAGAGCAGAAATCGTGCACTGCGTCCACAGGGGCCGCGAGAGTCTGTTTGCATTCGATCCGAAGCCGATTGAAGAGATCAAGACATATCTCGATCTCGTCTCGGAGCAGTGGGACCAGGCGCTCGGCAGGTTGAAGTCGCTCGTCGAAGGCGACCGGTAGCTCGGGCCTCTAGTGGGTGGCGCTGGCCATGGCTTCGTTGAGGCCCTCGAAGACGGAATCGTAGTGGCCGCTCTCGGCGGCGAAGCGGAGACGCTTGACAGTTTCCACGCAGATCTCGGTCGCCGTGGGTTGGGTCTTCAGTATCTCCATCACCTCGGCAATGAACTTATCGAGCGGCATGGCGCGCGGGTCTGAGGCTGCATTCAACAGGTCCGTGGCGACATAAGGAGGGATGAGTTCGAGAACCTCAGTCGTAGATCCACGGAGCTGATAGCGGAGCGATTGTGTGTAGGAGTGGATGGCGGCCTTGGTGGCGCAGTAAGTGGGAGTGGGGGCCATTGGAACGAAAGCCAGCCCGGAGGAAACGTTCATGATGGCGGAATGGGGCTGCTTTTGTAGCAGCGGCAGAAGCGCGGCGGTGAGACGGATTGGACCCAGCAGATTGGTGGCGATGGTGGATTCCGCATCGGCGAGATCCTTCTGTTGGGCCTGGAGCTTTTCGATGCGCATGATCCCCGCGTTGTTAATGAGGACGTTCAGCGCCGGGTAGCGCTTCGCCACCTCAGCCGCGAAAGAACGGATGGCGGCAGGGTTTTCGATGTCGAGCGTAAGGGCGGCCATGCCCGGGTTTGCGGCAGTGGTGGCGTCCAGCGCCTGCTTGCGCCGGCCGGCGATGATGACTTGATTTCCCAGAGCATGGAAGGCTTCTGCAAGGCCGCGGCCAATGCCAGAGCCGCCGCCAGTGATCAGAATTGTGTTTCCGGTTGTCTTCATAGCGATGGTTTATTCCTATTCGGATTATAGGATGCGTCTTCTCCGCGTGACGGTTCAGTCTTGATATGACACGCCGCGTAAAGGGCCGGTTCAGAGCACGTGATTCAACAGCAGGACACTGTACTGTTCGGTGCTGGAAACGAAGACCTCGTGCCAATGCGCGCCACCTAAATCGCCGTTGCCGCCCGGCGCAACCAGAGCGGTGACACCAACGGCGGCAAGGCGCCGCAGGAGCTCGTCAAGATCTGACTTGGTCACGCGCCCCCAGTCGTCAAAACTCACGACTTGAGCGACAATGCGCACACCGGCGCAACGGGCAAAATACGCACGATACCCCGTGCCTACGATGGCCAGTTTGTCTCCGGGCTTGATTCCCAGGCGCTGAAGGTGTTCGGCCATCACTACGGGTGCCGGCCGGTCACGGTCGAGAATCGGCTGCATGATCAAGTGAAACGTGGTGGGAAGGAACGAAGCGGACAAAGCCGTGGCAAGAACGGCTGCGCGTGCAGTGGCGCTGACTTCCGGCAAGAGCAACTGGTAAGCCGCCAGCCAGAAGAGCACGCAAAACGCACCAAGGAAGCGGACGTCGGCGTGAACGAGCGCGTACAGGCCGGCTGCGCCAACCGGCCACAAGAGGAGCCAGTCGATGTTGCGGCGGGGCATGGGCGGCCGCTGCCTGGCGCGCAAAATCCAAAGGCCGAGGAATCCGGCGAGAATGCCGCTCATCCGCACCATGGCGTCGGCGTAGACGCGAAGGTTCTTTACAATGGCGATCACTTGCTGCGCGGCATTAAATCTGACGGTGGCGCCAGCATACCAATAGGCTGGATCGTACCAAAGCGGATAGGTACCGCCGACCGGCGTAGCGTATTCAAGCGTGAAAGGTTTCGCCATCAAGGTGCGTGGCGGATGTTTCGGTATGCCGTGAGTGTTGCCTGGATCGCCAATCCAATCACCGTTCCAGGTGAGCCGGTTGACGTACCAGGCATAGTTGAAGGGCCCCGTCTCGCCCGTGGTGAAGTGCCCCACGCGATGGCTGATCAACGCCACCATAGGGGACATCACAAGTAAGAACACACATGCGGAGACCATGATTCCGCGCCGCCGAACGCTTTCAGGCGGCCAAATGAAAAGCACCATCAGGAGTATCGCTCCCAAGGGGAACATGGCGGCTTTCGTAAAGTAACCAAGTGCGAGCATAGCTCCCAGAGCGATGTAGTATCGCCAATTTGGTCCTTCCTTGCAGATGCGGCACGTGATGCCGGCGGCCAGAAACACCGTAACCGCGACAAACAGATCCGGAGTAGACAGGCCCAAGGAAATGAACTCCAACATGAACCAAAGGAACAGACCGAAGCCCAGCGGCACGAGATAGCCGTTCTTTTGGTCTAAGTTGGCTGGATCGTCCTGCTGGCCCTGTAGCCAGCTTTTCATGAAGAAGGTGAAGGCGAGCAGGGCCAGGATGAAAATGAAAAAGTTGACCAGGTGGATGAGCGGGAACTCCATATATGGGGATGGCCGGAATACCAGCAAGCCGATGCTAATGAGTGCGGGATACACGGCACTCCAGTATCCATTTACCAGAGTTCCTGGACCGCTATGAAGCGTTTCGGCCGCCATGTCCAGATAGCTGAGCCCGTCGCCGGTCATCGTGTAACGGTCATTCCACGCAGCCAGAGCCGCACAGAGAAGACTGGCGATCCACCAAAAGCGGATGGAATTTAGAGTGCGTACGAGCCGGGAGGCCCTGGATTCTTCACTGGCTTTGTTATCCATCTGAGGTTGCTGAGGATTGAAGAAGTCTTGAGGGCTTGATTTGCGCTCCATCCACAATACTATGCGCAGGTCCTGGCTTGCACGCTGCCCGGGCCGTTGCTGGGCTATTGTTAGGCGGCGTGCCCGCAGTGCTACGATACAAAGGGTATACCTGTCCCGCTTTGAGGAGTTTCCCCATGCATTCTCGCCGCAAGTTTATCGGCCAAATGGCGACTGGACTGGCCGGAACGCTGGCCACTGGCAGCGTTCTGGGAGCGAACGACCGCATTCGTCTGGGCCTGATTGGCGCGGGAGATCGCGGCATGCAGTTGGTGCGCGAAGCCATCACGCTGCCGAATGCGGAAGTCGTGGCGTTCGCGGACATCTACACCAAGCGGCTGGAGGATGCGAAGAAGATCGTCCCGGACGCGAAGACGTATTTGGATCATCGATATCTGCTGGAAGATCAATCGATCGACGCCGTCCTGATCGCCACGCCGCAGCATTTGCATGCGGAACATTTCATCGCCTCGCTCGACGCCGGCAAGCAGATCTATCAGGAAAAGACGATGGCGTTCAACGTGGACCATGCCAAGCGTATGCGCGCGGCCTATCAGAAAGCAGGGCGGCGCACGGTGCAGATCGGGCATCAATCGTGCTCGTCGGGCGAAACCGTGGACGCCATCGCGTTCCTCAATTCCGGCAACATGGGCAAGATCACGGCGATTCACTCGCACATGTATCGAAACACGCCGCATGGGAAGCCGCAGTGGTCGCGGCCGGTGTATCCGGATATGACGCCCGAGAACATTATCTGGAAATCGTTTCTGGGCCCGGCGCCGCAGCATGATTTCGACGCCAACCGCTACGTGAACTGGCGATTTTTCTGGGATTACTCGGGCGGCAACGTGTACGAGAACATGTGCCACCAGCTCGCGTTCTGGTACAAGGTCATGAATTTGCAGATTCCGAAATCGGTGAACATGACGGGCGGCGTTTATCTGTGGAAAGACGGCCGCGAAGTTCCCGATACCATGAACGTGTCGATCGAGCAGCCTGAGGAGATTCTGTTCACCTGGGATTCGGGGTTTGGGAATAACGAACTGGGGTCGACTGAGGACGTGCTCGGCACCGACGGGACAATCGCGCGCGGCCAGCAGATACGGTACCTGCCGCAGAAGGTGAATCGCCCGCAGGGCACGGAGATGGTGGGCACGACGCGCACCGGGGCGAATGAGACGAAAGCGCACATCCAGAATTTTCTGGACTGTGTGCGGTCAGGCGCCGAGCCGAACTGCCCGTTCGAGGTTGGTTTCCGCGTGGCGATCGCGTGCCGGATGGCGGTAGACAGCTACCGGCTGGGGCGGACGTTGCGGTGGGATGCGGGGAAGGACGAGATCGGGTAGAGGGCCCGTGCGACTTTTAGTGGCCTGCGCGCTTAGCCGCATCGAGGATGCAATCCAAAGTCCGACAATACTGCTCGTCTAGCGCGGTTTTTATCTCAGCAGCGAACTTGGCGCCGGCGAAGCTTTTGTGAGCCTCGCCCTTACTCTTTCGGATGTTCTCCGCAAGCCACGGCCATTTCTTGTCCTTCAGTTCTTCAATGCATCGCTCTCTGTCGTGGATGTCATCGTCGAGGCTCATAGGAATAGTGCGTTAGTTTGACTGTTGCGAGACAAGTGCCCGTGCCGCCTCGGTCATTCCTTCAAAGTTTTGGTTAGTTGGATCGCCCTCAATGGACCATGTGTCATCCTGGTTCTTCACGATGTGGCCGACCACGGGTTTGGGTTCGGATCGAGAGGTGGATACGGCGAGCCTTCGGCCATCGGCGGATGTCGGCCATAACCCGAAATCCATGGCGATATCGTATCATGGCAAGCGGTCCTCCTTGGCCAGGGCTCAGTGCAACAGTCTTCGTCGCGGTTGCCATCTAGGTTCTCGCGACCTGCATCGGCTGGCGAACATCTATCGCGCTGGGGAAACGTCTCTCTAGGTGAGCAAAATGACTACTCGTAAACTCGGCTCCTCAGCCCTCACAGTTTCGCCGCTCTGCTTGGGCGGCAATGTGTTTGGATGGACGGCGGATGAGAAAACGTCGTTCGCGATACTGGACGCGCTCGTTGCGGCCGGGTTCAACTTTATCGACACGGCGGATGTGTATTCGCGCTGGGCGCCGGGCAACAAGGGCGGGGAGTCCGAGACCGTCATCGGGAACTGGCTGAAGCGGACGGGGAACCGGAGCAAGGTGATCATCGCGACGAAGGTCGGAATGGAGATGGGGCCGAACGACAAGGGACTCAGCAAGGCGTACATTTTCCGTGCGGTGGAGCGTTCGTTGCAACGCCTACAGACGGATTACATTGACCTCTACCAATCGCACCAGGATGATGCGGGGGCGCCGCTCGAAGAAACGTTGGGCGCGTATGCGGAACTGATCAAGCAGGGCAAGGTGCGGGCCATCGGGGCGTCGAACTATACAGCGGAGAGGCTGGCGGCGGCGTTGCGGGCCAGTGAAGAGCACGGTCTTCCGCGCTACGAGAGTTTGCAGCCGCATTACAACCTCTATGAGCGGGCTGGCTACGAGGCGGCGCTGGAGCCGCTGTGCCTGGAGCGGGGGATTGGCGTGATTCCGTACTTTTCGCTGGCGAGCGGGTTTCTCACGGGCAAGTACCGCTCGGAGAGCGACCTTGCCAAGAGCGCGCGCGGCCAGGGCGTGAAGAAATATCTGGATGAGCGTGGATTGCGGATTCTGGCGGGGCTGGATCAAGTGGCGCGCGAAAAGCATTCCACACCGGGGAAGGTGGCGCTGGCGTGGCTGCTGGCGCGTCCCAGCATCACGGCGCCGATCGCGAGCGCTACGAGTGTCGAGCAGTTGCACGATCTGGTTGATGCCACGAAGCTGGAACTGGACCGGGCGTCCGTCGAGGTGTTGAATCAGGCGAGTGGGTGGAGCGCGGCCACGGCCGGCTAATTAGCGCGCCGCAACGGACGATTGGGGTACGGCCAGCGCGCTTCCGGATACAGGACCTATGTAGATTTCTTTGAGTCCGAACTCCTTTTCCACTTTGGTTCGGTCCCACGGCGTCAGCGCGAAAAAATCGAGATCAGCAGTGGGTTCCCCTTTCCTCAATTCGGCCCAGGTCCAGTTTTGCATGACCGCATAATACGCAAGCGATTGCTGTAACTGCCAGGACCCGCCGACGCGCACGATTGCCTGGCCTTGAGGCCGGTGCGCCGCCAGATACTGGCTCAGTTCCCTGGTATCGGCATCATACTCCCACACCAGGAACTTGCGCGGGTCGATCTCAGTTGCGAAATGCACGGCGAGCAGCACTCCCATCACATATGCCGCAATCGATGCGACTCGCCACGGGCCTGGGCCGCTCCAAACGTGCGCCAGCCCCACCAGGATCAACGCCACCAAAGGCAAAAAGTAGAGGCCTGTGCGATCTGCAGGAAATGGCTTGTTGAGCAGTAGGTGAATGAGCAGCAGAGCGACGCTGGAGAACACAGCGGTGCCCGCGAGCAGAATTAGAAGCATGTTGCGGCGCACGATGCCAACAAGCAGTCCGGCGGCCACGATGAGAGGCGCCATGGCAAATGCGATCGCGTTAGTCCAATCATGCACCCAGGGCTGCGCCCGCAATACTCCAGAGTGCTCAAGCGAGGACGCGGCGAGACTGCGCAAACTCCTCTGAACACTTGGCGCGCCGGTGTAGAAGTGTTCGGAATGTGCGCTCTGAAAGGGCGCGAGGATGAAGAACAACACGGCGATCACGACGATCGGGGCGGTGAACCAAACCCACGGAGCAGTGCCCGGTTTGTTAACCTGAGCCGCTGGACTGGACCTCTTCTTTTTGCGGGAGCCACGCGCGCGGATCGGGCCAGCCGGCATAGGCGCCTCGGTTACGAGAGGTGGTGAGGCGGATCGATTACGCGCAAAGTAGAGCGTCAGTCCCCCCAGAGCCGCCGAAGGCAACACAAAGATCAGGTTGGCAGTCACCGATAAGGCCAGCGCTGCGCCCGCCATGGCCATCTGGCCTGGTTCATACCTTTTTCGCGAGAAGGCGTCGAGCAGCACCGCACTCGCCCACATCCACAGCGCCAGCGCGAGGCCGTATCCCCGCGCAGCCACCATGAAATCCAGGACCAAGGGATTCATTGTCGCCAGCGCAATCGCCAACAGCATCGAAAAGCTATCGCCGAATGCGGTTCTCGTCAATCGATAACAGGCTGCGAAGTACAACGCCGCCCCAGCCAACGCCGGGAGCCGCATCGACCATTCGGAAACTCCGAATACCGACGTCGAAAGCCGAGCCAGTACCGTATTCAGAAAGTGGTGATTCGCGTCAAAGACCTGAAAGATGTCGCCGACTGGACCCAGGATGTATAGCTGCCAAGTCAAAGCCTCGTCGTAGACAATCGACTGCGTGAAGGCCCTATACACACACAGTAAAAACAGGCACGCCAATAATGCCTGGGCGCTAATCCGGTAGGATTTCGTACTCATGCACAGGATATTGTCGCAAGTTCAGCGTTGAGGCGGAACGTAATAGAGCAGGATGGACTTGCCCACGTGTTCCACTGGCTTGGAGTCCCTCGTCGTGAAAGTGGCACTCGCAACGCATGGTTTCAGAGCCTGGAGAGCGGGATGTCCGTTAGCGCCCCTGTTTGGCCATCTGCGCTTTCCTGGCCTTTTTGCGGGTTGCCTTCGGGGCTTTCTGCGGCTCCTCGGTGGCGATAGCGGTTTCCTCCGATGTGCGGCACGTCGCGATCACTAGGAAAATCGCGCTCGGCACGAGTTGCATGAGGAGCCGTCCGGCAGAAGTTCCGAGGTGCCAGTCGAGATCGTAGGGCGTGATTAGGTACATCCCGCAGTACCCGCCGAAAACAGCGACAAGCGCTGCCAGCGAGAGCAGCACGACGGGTTGTCGGACACGTTCGCGCGGCACGCCTAGACAAATTGCGAACGCTGCCAGGCAGACGGCCGGATTCGCGATGCCGGTGCCGAGTTGGACAACTTCCTCCCAGAGCGCCTTCACGATGCGCAGGGAGCGGGATGGTTTCGCTATATTGTTCAGCATCACCGAAGGGGTCCAAGCGACCCAGCTTGCTCCGCGCGGCGCGAGGAAAGCTTTGAAACACAGAACGGTGGCCAAGGGCACAGCGGCGCCAGTGGCAAACAGCGCTAGGGCACGCACGCGGCCGCCGATTCGGGCCAAGAATAGGTAGGCCACGAAAGCCGCGATGGCCAGAGGCGTGAACAGCATTCCTTCATCCTTGGTCCAGGCGGCGCATCCGAGTGCCAGCCCCGCCAGCACTGCCGTGGGTCCGGTTCCGCGCCCGGCGTCGAAGAGAAAAAACAGAACGAACACGGCAAGGTAATAGAAGCTGAGCGGCACGTCGGATAATTGCCATGCGCTATTTTGCAGGAATCCCACGGTACCCAGCAGAACGAGCCCGCCAGTGAGACCAGTGGTCCATCCGCGCAGCACGACTAATCCGGTCACGAGCAGACCAGCGGTTGCCAGGGAGAACAGGCCGGCCACGGCGATGGGGACGGTTGTCTCGCCGATGGAACCGGTGAGGCTCCAGCATCGCGCGACGTATGCGGAGACCAGGAGTGGATAGTCACCGTGTGCTGCGCCACCGCCGGCCAGTTGGTTCAGCACCGGCGAGAAAGCATCTTTCCACGCCTCATCGGGCTGCGCTAGGAGTTTGGCGCGGAGGTTCCAGATGGACCACGCGTCCCAGTTTCCGTAAGGGCTGGCGGCGGAGCTATCGAAAAACAGGGCCACAGCGAGGATGAGGCAAACGATCGTTGCGGCGGGCAGCAGCCAAAACCAGCCGGTGAGCTGTGGAGTTTCCGCGCCGCTCAACGACCGATCACGAAAGAACCAGCACCCTGCCGCGGCGGCCGCGATCGCCAGGACTTCTGCCGTGCCGTAGACGACATTCGAGGGCCCGAACAAGAGCCGCACAAGAAAAAAAAGCAGCGACAGTACACCCGTGCCAAGTCCCGCGCCTAGAAAAATATTCAGAAGCTGGGCGGCCCATGCCGGGCGGTAAATCGGCACGAATGTCCGCACAATCAGATAGCCGATCAGGCATGGTGGTAAGAGTGAAACGGCCAGCACGAGCATTGTCACTTGGACCTTTGGAACAAAACTACGCCATCGGGAAACTCTTTCACCAGAGTGAGCCCATGCGCGCGCGCGAACGCCTCAAAGTCTTGTGGGCGGGAAAAGTTTCCGATGACCCAGCCCGAGGTGGGATTCTTGACGAGCAAGCGCGGCGCCAGCGCGTATTGCGCGGTCAGCATCAGCGTCGGGTCTATGGCCAGGTCAGAAACATAGCCCACAAGCGCGTTCGGCGGCACGATTTCCCTGACGGGGGCAAATCGTCTTTCCTGGTCGATGAGCTTGTAAGGGTCGCGTTGGGTCTGGTTGCGCTCCGTCTGTTCGCCGTAGAACTGGATGGCGCCGTAGACGGAGAGCAACGCGGTGATACTCAGCCCGGCAAGTGTGCGCAAAGGATAGCGTAGGTTCTTCATCGCGATCAGACAGTATCCTATAAGATACTAGATAAGTCGCTGAGAACGCCGTGGATTTCGACTACACGCCGGAGCAAATTCACCTTCGCAAATCGGTGCGGGAATTCGCGGAAGCCGAGATTGCGCCGCATGTGATGGAGTGGGATGAAGCGCAGACTTTCCCGTTCGATGTGGTCAAGAAACTGGGGCGGCTGGGCTATTTGGGCTCGATTTTTCCGGAACAGTATGGTGGCGCGGGGATGGGTTACATCGAATACGCCATCATCATTGAAGAGCTTTCGCGCGTGGATGGCTCGGTGGGCATCATTGTCGCGGCGCACACCTCGCTGTGCAGCAATCATATTTATAAGGCGGGAACGGAAGAACAGCGGCGCCGTTACCTGAGCAAGCTCACCACGGGCGAGTGGATCGGCTGCTGGTCGCTCACCGAGCCCGAGGCTGGCTCGGACGCCGCGGGCACGCGCACCACCGCGGTGCAACACGGCGAGTGCTGGGTGCTGAACGGCGCGAAGACGTTCACCACCAACGCGCACTTTGCCGATGTTTGTGTTGCCATGGCGGTGACGGATCGTGCCGGAGCGCAGCACGGCATCTCGGCATTCATCATCGAAAAAGGCACGCCGGGATTTCGCGCCGGCAAGAAAGAGAACAAGCTCGGCCTGCGCGCTAGTGCCACCGGCGAAGTGATTTTCGAGAATTGCCAGCTGCCCGGTTCGCAGCTGCTCGGCAAGCAGGGCGAGGGCTTTGTCGACAGTCTGAAGACGCTTGACGGCGGCCGGATCTCGATCGCGGCGCTCGCGCTCGGCATGGCGCAAGGCGCCTACGACGCCGCGCTCAAGTATTCGAAACTGCGGAAGCAATTCAGCCGGCCGATTTCGGAATTCCAGGCCATCCAGCACAAGCTGGTGGATATGGCGACCGAGATCGACGCCTCGCGCCTCCTCATTAACCGTGCGGCCGCGATGCTCGATCAGGGTCATCGCGTGACGCGTGAATCTGCCATGGCAAAGCTGTTTGCCTCCGAAGCCGCGGTGCGCATCGCGAATGAGGCCGTCCAGATTCACGGCGGCTACGGCTTCATCAAGGACTATCCCGTCGAGAAGTTTTATCGCGACGTGAAGCTGTGCACCATCGGCGAAGGCACCAGCGAAATCCAGCGCCTGGTGATTGCGCGGCAATTGTTGAAAGACTGATGCAGGATTGGATTGCTCAGATCGTTCGTGGTGATGTGCGCGCGCTCGCCCGCGCGGCGACGGCCATCGAGAATCACGCGCCCGAAGCGGCGAAACTGCTGCGTGATCTTGCGCCACGTGCTGGCCGCGCCATCGTTGCCGGCATCACGGGGCCGCCCGGGGCGGGGAAGAGCACACTGGTGGATGCGCTGGCGCGCGCGATTCGCCGCGACGGGAAAACGGTGGGAATTCTCGCAGTGGATCCCACCAGCCGCGTTTCCGGCGGCGCCATTTTGGGTGATCGCATCCGCATGCAGGCGCATCACGGAGACGCGGGCGTGTTCATTCGATCGCTCGCCACGCGCGGTGCATCCGGCGGACTCGCGCGCGCCACAGCCGATCTCGCTCTGCTGCTCGATGCCGCGGGGAAAGACTACGTGCTGATCGAGACCGTCGGCGTGGGCCAGGATGAAGTCGCCGTCGCCGGTGTGGCGGGCGTTACGGTGCTGGTGCTTGTGCCCGGCATGGGTGACGATGTGCAGGCGATCAAAGCCGGCATCATGGAGATCGCGGACATTTTCGTCATCAACAAAGCCGATCATCCGGGCGCCGACCGCGTGGAGCAGGAGATTCAGAGCGTGCTCAGCTTAGGGCAGCGCGCCGATGGCTGGACGCCGCCGATCATCAAGACCGTGGCGACGGAAGCCTCCGGTGTTGATAGCGTGCTCGAAGCCGTTGATGGCTACGCAACCCGGCACCGCCATGCCAACTCCCAAGTCCCAAATCCCAAGTCCGGCTTCGCCATCGATCACCTCGGTATCGCGGTCAAATCCATCGAGGCGGCGCTGGGATTCTACGAAGGTCAACTTGGCATGCAGGTGGCGACGCGCGAGACCGTGCCGCACGAAAAGGTGCATGTCGCCATGCTGCCCGCCGGTGGCACGCGCATCGAACTACTCGAACCGATGGAGCCGGATTCGGTAATTGGACGATATCTCGCCAAGCGCGGCGAGGGACTGCATCACGTTGCATTGCGCGTGCCGGATTTGAGTGCCGCCATCGAACGTCTCCGCGCGGCCGATGCGCGCCTGCTCAACGAGCCGCAAACCGGTGCGGGTGGGCATCGCTATGTGTTCGTGCATCCGGCATCGACCGGCGGCGTGCTACTGGAATTGATCGAAGAGGGGTAGAATCTACTCGACGCGCCGAAATTCATCGGCTCGCGCGCTAGGCATGCACGATTTCGGTTGTGTCAGCCGGCAACTCCTGCCCCTTTTCCTGATACTCGGCCGCGATCATCTCAAACACGCGGCCCAGTTGCGCCAGCGCTTCTTCCCGAGTCGGCATGAGGGCGTAACAGCCCGCAATCGACGGCACCTCCGCGACCCACCCGTCCGGCTGATTCCGGTAAAGGACCACCTTGTAGCAGTCCAGTGTCATCTGCTCCAATTCTAGCCTTTTCCAAGCGCGCCAAAGTAGAATAAACATTCTTGTCCATTTCGGAGATCAAATCTTGCACCAAGCTCAAATCGGCATCATCGGCGGTAGCGGGCTGTACTCCATGCCCGGTTTCGAAGCCCAGCAGGAAGTCACCATTGACACGCCCTGGGGCTTTCCGTCGGATAACTACGTGGTCGGCACGCTGGCCGGAAAGTCCGTGGCGTTTCTCGCGCGCCACGGCCGCGGGCACCGCCTCTCGCCTTCCGAGCTGAATTTTCGTGCCAACATTTACGGCATGAAGTCGCTGGGCGTCGAGCGCATTCTCTCGCTCAGCGCGGTAGGCTCGCTCAAAGAAGAACACCACCCGCTCGATTTCGTCATTCCCGACCAGTTCTTCGACCGCACGCGCGGCCGCGTCTCGACGTTCTTCGGCGATGGTCTGGTGGCGCATATCAGCTTCGCCGATCCCATCTGCCCGCAGCTTGCCGGGGTGGTTTGCCAAGCCGCGCACGCGTCCGGCGTGACCGCCAAAAACGGCGGCACCTACCTCTGCATGGAAGGCCCGGCATTCTCCACTAAAGCCGAGTCCAATGTTTATCGAAGCTGGGGCATGGACGTCATTGGCATGACGAACCTCCAGGAGGCCAAGCTCGCGCGCGAGGCCGAGATCTGTTATGTGACTGTCGCAATGGTCACGGACTACGACTGCTGGCACGCCGATCACGATGCCGTCACCGTGACCGACATCATCGCCAATCTGAACAAGAATGCCGAGAATGCCGCCAAGGTGGTGCGAGCGGCGGTTGCCGCAATGCCCGCTGAGCGCGCTTGCAAGTGCGGCTCGGCACTCGCGCACGCCATTATCACCGACCGCCAACTCGTGCCCGACGCCACGCGCAAGAAACTGGATCTCATCATTGGCAAGTACTTCGTGTAACGACCTGGCCGAGCAGTTGCTCGCCTGCTGCCTCGCCGGCGAACGCTGGCCGGACGATCTTCTCGATCAGCTCACAACGCCCGATTGCGCGGACGCGCTGTTTCGCGTGGTCGTCGAGCGGCTGGCCGATTCGTTCGAGCCACACCTCTGCGACGTCTACGCGGACCTGTTCTCCGAGGTGATCGCGCGCGCGATTCCGGACCTTCCCGCTTCGCAGTTGCGCGCCCGTTATACCCGCGTCCGGTGGCCGCGCCAGTTTCAGGGAGATCCGGGCCGCGTCGATCACGTCTTCGTCCTCTCGCGCGTGACGCTCGGCGCGGATGTGGCCATCACCAGCGTTCTGCTGGATGCCGCCCGCAAGCGTTTTCCGCGCGCGCGCATCGTGCTGGTGGGCAGTCAGAAAGCATGGGAATTGTTCGCTGCCAAGCGGTGGGTGGAGCATGCGACTGTCTCCTACCGCCGCTCGGGAAGCGTGCGCGATCGGCTTGCGTTGTGGCCGGATCTGAAACGCCTGCTCTCGGTCCCGAGCGCGATTGTGATCGATCCCGATTCGCGCCTCACCCAGCTTGGACTTCTGCCCGTCTGTCCGGAAGAGAACTACTTCTTCTTCGAAAGCCGCGCGTACGAAGCGGAAAGCGAGGATCCGCTGCCACGAATAGCAGCACGATGGGCGAACCAGACCTTCGCGATTGATGGCGCCGCGCCGTGGGTCGCGCCCCGGACCGCGGAATCGATCAAGCTTCCCGGGCGCCCGCTGGTCACGATGAGCCTCGGCGTCGGCGAGAATCCCACCAAGCGCATCATTGATCCTTTCGAGGAGAAGTTCATCGCTCACGCCGCGCGCCACGCGCACGTGCTGATTGACGAAGGCGCGGGAGGCGAAGAGGCCGCCAGGGTGCAGCGCGCCATCGCGAAATCCGGCGCACCCGCCAAGCGCGTCCATACTTGCCGCGGCTCTTTCGCCGCTTTCGCGGCCGCCATCGCGCGCAGCGATTTATATGCCGGTTACGATTCCGCCGGCCAACACGTTGCTGCTGCCTGCGGTGTGCCGCTCCTCAGCATCTTCGCGGGTTTCCCCTCGCCGCGTTTCTTCTCCCGCTGGCGGCCGTGGGGAAAGGGAAAGATCGAAATCGTGAAAGTGGACGAGGAGCCACCCCTTCAGGTGCTGCAACGGGCCATTGAATCGTTGGACCGGCTTCTTCGCTGATCGCCTACCTGCGCACCCGCTTCATCCACTCGCCCCAACTCAGGCCGATGCGCGTCATCACTACGCTCAACGCAAGCGCGAGCGCCATGCGCATCCAGAACTCGCCCGGCGTGTGTTCGGTGGGCACGAAGATATTTCTCACAGGCGCCCACGTCGGCGGCATCATGTAGGGGTATTGGTTCGTCGCGAAGATCCAGTTGCGCGACCACGGCGACATCAGAAAATCCGCGAACGGCCACTGCGCCGCGAGGAAGGTCACGAGAAACACCGCTCCCAACGTCATCGCCTGCGGCCAACGGGTCCAGCCTGCGGTGCGCCGCCGCACCAGGTCAAACGCGATCGCCCCCACAATCAGCAGCAGCGGAAAGTCCGGCGGAATCAGATGCGTGATCTTCTGGTACACCGGCCCGAGTTTCGGCTCCGCGGGAACAAGCGGCAGCACCCACAGGAATGCCAGGTGCAGCGCCATGTAGAGGCCCGTGACGATGGTCGCCGCCCAACGGTTTTTCGAAACTCGCGCCGCCGCGGCCATCCAGATCGGCGCGGCCATCGCGATCACAACGTAAAACTTCGCGCCGTGCATGAACACGCGATTAGTGAGCTCCTCGAAAACGGCTACCGTCATGCCCATCAAAAACAGGAACCCGAAAAACAAAACCTTTTCGAGCTTCCCGCGAGCAGCCTCGCCCGCGCGGTTCGTCTCCGCCAGAATCAACACCACCGTGCCGAAGCGGATCGCCAGCATCCCCAGCGCCAGCAGCATGTGCGGCGGGCTCAGGATCTTCACGTCCAGCCCGTACGCCTCGTGCCACCAGTTATCGAACGGCGCCGAGGTGATCATCGCCACTCCGCCCCACGCACAGATGAATGCGCCCAGCGGCCCCCGAAATCCCCACATCGAAATCGACGCATCGCGCAGCGGCGAGTCCTGCCGGAACGTGGTTGCGAGGATCAGGCCACCGCACGCGATGCCCGCCAGCACGCCGTTCAGATAAATCAGCACGTGCGCCGGCGTCCAAAAGCTATCGCGTCCGATGCTCTTGTGCCAGGAGATGTCCCATATGCCGCCAATCGCGCCGCATAGCACTGCCGCCAGGCAGCACCAGATGTACCAGGGAACAATCGCTGTCCGAGCCGCAGCGCGCACCTGCGTCCCAGCCGTTGTTAGTGGATAAGTCGCCGAATGCGCCATGCGAAGCCGTCCTTTGTTCTTTGAGGATACATCAACGATTCGTTGGCATCCCCTCCCCCCTTTATGTCATAATCCCGTCATGCTCGCCGAAGTCGTGAAGAGGGAGCCCAAATCCGAGGGCATCGCCACTCCGCGCAAAAAGCGCCCCAAGGAATTAGCCATCATCACCGAGTGCTGCACCGGCTGCGCTGGCTCGCCGGCTTGTGTGCCGTACTGTCCCGTGGCCGACTGCATGTACTGGGTCCCGGACGAAGACCACCGGCCCTTCGGGCGAATCGAGGTTGATCCCTTCCTCTGCATCGGCTGCAAGAAGTGCACCAGCAAAGGCCCCGATGGCGCCTTCCTCGACGGCTGCCCGTGGGACGCCATCGAAATGGTGCCCATTGAAAACGTCGAAGCGCAGATCGGCGTCAAAATGGCGATTTAGCAGCTTCCACCGCCGGGTGCATCCATGAGCATAGAGATCCAACAAACAGAGCGCGAAGGCATCACAGTTGTCCATTTGAACGGCCGCCTCACCGTGGGCCCTGAAGTCGCTACCTTTCGCGAACGCATGCAGAAACTGTTCGATTCCGGCGCTCGCAGCGTGATCCTGGATCTGAAAGATGTTGATTACATCGACAGCACCGGCCTCGGCGCGCTGGTCATGAGTTATACCTCGCAGCAAAAAGTTGGCGGGAAGGTCAAGCTGCTGAACTTAAGCCGCCGCGGCATCGAACTGCTGGTCATGACCAAGCTCACCACCATCTTCGAAGTTTTCGACGATGAGCAGAATGCCATCAACAGCTTTTTCCCCGACCGCGAACTCAAGCGCTTCGACATTCTGAGCTTCGTCCAGCACCACAGGGACGAATAGCTTGAACCCTGCGCGCGCGTTGCTCGGAGCCGCTTCCGCTATTTACACTAAACTTATGGCTTCCGCTCGTGAGAATGAGACTCTGACTGCCGGCGACCGTGCCCCTGATTTTCGCCTCACGGACCTGGCCGGCGGCAGCGAGAAGACTCTGGGCGACCTGCTCAAAGCCGGGCCCGTCTTCCTCGCCTTCTTCAAAGTCTCCTGTCCCACGTGCCAGTACACGCTGCCGTTTCTCGAACGCATCCATCGTGGTGCGGAGGGCGCAACGCAACTGTTCGCCGTCTCGCAGGACGATGCCGAGTCAACGCGCGAATTTCACCAGGAGTTCGGCATCACCATGCCGACGCTGCTCGATGGCGCCCGCTTCGGCTACCCCGCGAGCAACGCCTACGGCCTCTCGCACGTCCCCTCCATGTTCCTCATCGAGCGCGATGGAGCCATTTCGTGGTCGCTCGTTGGTTTCAACCGGAAGGAGTTTGAAGCGCTCGGTGAGAAACTCGGCTTCCGGCCCTTCAAGCCCGGCGAGCGTGTGCCGGAAATGAAGTCCGGTTGAGGCTCCAAGAACTAGGCTCCGGTCCGGAGCCACGATAAGATAGAAGCAGATGGCTAATCCTCTCGAGGAACTGATTCAATCAGCTTCGGCAATTGCCAAGGGCATGGGCGTGACCTTTAAGGAGATGATGTCTCCCACGGTCACCGAGAATTACCCCGACGAGCCGCCGAAATTCGAGCAGCGCTTCCGCGGCGTTCACGTGCTCCAGCGCGACGAGAACGGCATGGAAAAGTGCGTGGCCTGTTTTCTGTGCGCCGCCGCGTGCCCGTCGAATTGCATTTATATTGAGGCGGCGGAAAATACGGACACCGTCCGCATCTCGGGCGGCGAGCGCTACGCCAAGGTCTATAACATCGACTACAATCGCTGCATCTTCTGCGGCTATTGCGTCGAGGCCTGCCCAACCGACGCCATCACTCACGGCCACGGCTTTGAAGTCGCCAGCTACAATACTTCCACGCTCATCAAGCGCAAAGAGGACATGCTGGTCCCGCTCACCCGCGTGAGCCCGGCCGTCGTCGCGCAAGAAGCCGAAGAAGTGGCCGCGCATTAGTAGTGGCCGGGTATGCCCCAGAGCTGTCCAAATTAGCCGGAATGGGTCTCGATGGCCATTGGAAACAGGGCCGATGGGGGCCCTAATCAGCGCTTTGCGGAAGCTGGTTGCCGTGTTCCGATCGCTGGTTCTCATTTTTGCTGTCCTAATAGCGCCGCTCAGAACTCCAGCACAAGTTGCCCGTCGTGCACGCCTGCCAAGGCAGGCGGCGCCTGAAAAGGATGATCGAGCCAGCAGTACAAGTCGCGATAGACAAACAGCTGCTGGCGGAGCAATGCCGTGAGATTGGACAAGGACCATCCGAAACTCGACCGCAACTGCAGATACTTGAGCAGCAGCATGGCAATCAAGGCCGTCCAGATTTGAATATGCAAGGCATTGGCGCTGGTGCCGACAAAGGTCCGGATGCGCAGGTTCTGCTTCAGATACCGGAAAAACACCTCGATCTGCCAGCGCTCGTGGTAGATCTGGGCGATGGTGGTGGATCCGAAGCCCAGGTGGTTGGTCACCAGGACCATGGATTCCTGCCGCTCCTCCACCCACACTTCGATGCGCCGGTAGCGCGCCTTCTGCTTGTACCAATGGCTACCCAGTTCGATCACCTCATCTTTGAGAATATTCCGGTGGTTGGGGAGCCGCCGCGATTCGATCACTTGGTAATGCGCATCGTGGCGCAGGCGCGTGACGAAGAAGACGCCCCCATCGGTCAGTTGCTGATACCACCGGTAGTCTACATACCCACGGTCGAAAACCACAATCGTGCCCGGCTCGAAATGGAAGGCACGCGCCACCTTCACTTCCGAAGCCTTGCCTTCGGTGATCACGGCGAAGCGCGGCAGATATCCGTCATGATCTAGCACCAGATGCAGTTTGGCGGCGCCCTTGGCGCCTTGCCACTTGGCCCAGTCATACATGCTGGAGCACAATTCAATGAGCGTGCCGTCGATGGTCATCAGGGGATTGCGGAACCGGAAGCGCCGTTGCGGACCAGCCGCCTGCTGACAGCGGCTGAACAGTTTCTCGAACACCTTTTGGTACAACTGCCAGGGCCGGTGCGCGTTGGCATAGGCCAGCGTGGATTTGTTGGGAGCCTGGGAAACGCCCAGATGTTTCAATTTCCCTTCGCTGGCAGCCAAACCGCCACAGATTTCGCGCAACGTGCGCGCCTGCCCCATCTGGCAAAACAGCATGGCCACGAACTGCCCCCAGCAGGTGAAACCGCGCGCGTGCCGCTCGGCTTTGGTCTCCTGCACAGCACTCTCAAACTCCATCCGTGGGAACAACTGCAACAACTGCGAGAAAATGCTGCATACTCGAATCAAGGCGGAAGTCTCCGTTTCGTTGAGATTGGTTTCTGCCACGAACCCAACCTCAACTTACCAGAGCTTCCGCTGTCTTCTTTTGGAAAACCTAATTTGGACAAGCCTGGGGTATGCCCGGCCATTAGGCCCATGCAGACCGAACGCCTTCTGTTCTCCCCCTGGGTTGAGTCCGACTGGCTCGCGTTCAAGCCCATCGCCACCGATCCAGAAGTCATGCGGTACATCAGCGACGGCCAGCCTTGGCCCGACGATCGGATTCAGGAATTTGTCCAGCGCCAGATCCACTGTCTCGTCGAGCGAGGTTATTGCTTGTGGAAACTCCTCGACCGGGGCAGCGGTCACATGATCGGTTTCTGCGGCCTGCAACCGCTCGCCAATACCGTGGACGTGGAGATCGGCTGGTGGCTGGCGCCGTCACACTGGGGGCACGGTTTGGCAACCGAAGCGGCGCGCACCGCGCTGCGGGATGGTTTCGAGCGCGTGGGCCTCGAGCGCATCGTTGCCGTCGCCCAGCCGGCCAACCGCGCGTCCCTGCGGGTCATGGAGAAGCTTGGCATGCGCTACGAGCGGGACATCGAACACAAGGGGATCGGCGTGGCCCTCTACGCCATTCACGCGCCTGGAACCCCTGTATCTCCTAAGAAATAGGCTTTTCCCAGGCTGCTTGGTAACCTGAAGACTTACCGGTACGCCTAAATTTGCGAAGCCTCCGATGGGGCTTCCATGCCGGTTGCCTAACTTCGGCATGCTGGTTGACTACGAGCTGATTCAACGCGCGCGAGAGGGCGATGGGCCGGCCTTCAACGAGGTAGTGGCGGCCTACCGCAGGCGGATTCTGGGTACGATCGCCCGGCTGATTGGGCGCCCGGAAGACGTGGAGGACGTGGGCCAGGAGGTTTTCCTCCGCCTCTATTACTCTCTCGATCAGCTCCGCTCGGCCGAGGTCTTTGAACCATGGCTTTACCGTTTGACGGCCAACGCAGCGTATGATTATCTGCGGAAGCGCCGCCGGCGGCTGGAATCGCGGATGGCGGATCTCTCCGAGCAGCAGGTGGTGCTGGCCGATGCGGCAGCCGGCGAGAAGGTGGATCGGGATGAAGGGCAGAAGAAGCGCATTCGGGAAGCCGTGGACGCCCTGCTGGATCGGGTTTCCGAAGAGGACCGCGTGTTGCTGACGCTAAAAGAAGTGGAGGGTCTCTCCCTGAAGGAGTTGGGAGAGATCTATCATGTAAAGGAGAACGCCCTGAAGGTCCGGTTGTTCCGGGCCCGCCAGAGAGTTCTCAAGGCATTCACTGCGGCGCGCAAGACGACGGCCGGAGTGAGCAGTTCGCGATAAGGGGTGGGTGGATATGGACCGCCAGAGTCATAACACCGGAAGCGACGAAACGCGCCTGGACGTGCTGTTCCAGGCCTACCGCGCTGCCTGTCCGGACCCGGAGCCTAGCGCCAACTTCATGCCGCTGTTATGGCAGCGGATTGAGGCGCGGCAGAGTGTTTCTGTTGTGTTCAGCCGGTTAGCCCGGAATCTGATGACGGCCGCGCTGGCATTGTCGATTCTGCTTGGGTTGGTTGTTTCGTTCTCCGGCTCCCGTGTGGGCCAGCTCCCGAGCGAGAGCTACGTCGAGGTGCTGGCGGACGAACACTACAGCCAGACCCTGGATTACGAAGATCCGGTTCGTATCTCCCCCGCCGTTGAACAGCGATGATGCGGCGCAATACCTTCACTACCGGGCTGTACCTGGTCCTGCTTTTTCTGAGCGGGGTCGCTGTGGGTGCTTTCGGCCTGAGGCTCTACACGCTGAACTCGGTCCGCGCCGGCGGGCACCCCAGCTCCGAGGAGTTCCGGCGTAAATACATCGAAGAAATGCGCAACCGGTTGAAGCTCAACGATGACCAGGTGAGCAAGCTGGGTCCCATCCTCGATGAAACAAACAAACAAATCCACGAACTGCGTGAGAAGCACCGGCCGGAACTGAAGGCCATTCAGGACGAGCAAACGCAGAAGATCCGGGCGCTCCTCACCGATGTGCAGCAGGCCGAATTCACCAGGTTCCAGGAAGAGCGCGAAAAACAGCGGCAGCGCAACGGCCACCCCTAGGCGACCGGCTGCTTCTTCTTTTCCGCCCTGGATTTCTGATACTTCTTCTCAAATTTTTCGACGCGGCCCGCCGTATCCATCAGCTTCTGTTTCCCGGTGAAAAACGGGTGGCAACTGGAGCAGATTTCCACGCGGATGTCGCCTTTGTGGGTTGAGCGCGTCTTGAACACGTGCCCGCAGGCGCAGATGACATTAACTTCTTCGTAAGCGGGGTGAATGCCGGCTTTCATGGAATCCTTTCGGGGTGAATTTCAAGTATAACAAAGCACAAGCCCCCGTGATCCCGACCAAGCAGTTGCACACCGCCCAGTCAGAAGAACCACGGGGGCCCGGTAGCCTTAGATAAAACCTGAGGCAGTTAGATTCGCGTCGAAGTGGCCGGTCATCATGAACTTGGCCCCGCCACTGAAACGGAAACCGACTACGTTAGAACGGTCGACTCAGCAGTCGGCCACCTCGCGCGGTCTACTACTATCATTCATGTTCCTGGACCACCTCCTTCCTCAGTGATAACTCGATGTTATTCCCAAGCCGATTTTCTGTCAAGAAAAAGCGAGCGTAGATTTTCAACCCCATCACTACATTTTGGGCTTGGTTTGTACTTCGCTACCGCTGGTAGGGTGTCACCGGAAACGGGCCCCACCCCTACGGAGCCCGCGTCGCGAAGCGCTTGGGAGGCAGACCCCGCCAAAGCACCTCTTAACCCCTAAATGACCCTTGGCTGCACACAGTGCAAGCAGCTCGCCATCGCTAAGTCACAGTAAACACGATCCGTGCGCTCGATATAGCTCCCAATTCCCGTATGCCGAGTACAGAATTCAGTACAATCGACTGGTGCAAGCTATATGGCGGGATGCTGCGGCGACCAAAGCACTCAGTGGACTACTGATCTCGGGGCTGCTGTTCGGGTTTCTGGGCGCCATCCTGCCGGCCTGGGGTTGCCACCTCACCTCCGATTTCGGGACCGTCGGCAATTATTTCCTCAGCATGAGCGTGGGCGTGATTGTGGCGACCGAAGCCGCCGGAAGGCTGCTCATCCGGCGCGGCATCGGCTTCCTGCTGGTCGCGGCCTGCACGCTGGCCTGTGCGGCGCTGGTGTACCTGGCGTTCGTGCCGGCGACTGCCGCAGCTTTTTGGCGTATGGCCGGTTTATTCTTGATCGGGTTTGCCGCTGGCCTGCTGAATACGGCGGTGATGCACGCCATTTCCCCAGCGTACGACCACGATCCGGCAGCCACGGCCAACATTGGCGGCATCTCGTTCGGTGCGGGTTGTCTGGCTGTTACGGTGTTGGTGGCGGGAACGTTTTACGCTTACACTGTCACCAGCATCCTGGTTTTCATTGCGCTGTTCCCAGGCTTTTTCGCCGTCTGGTATGCGCGGGGTTCGTTCGCCCGGCCGGTCATTGCGCGGACGCCGTCGCTTGCCCAGTTCTTGCGCGATTTGCGTAGTCCCGGTGCGATTCTGCTGGCCGCTTTGCTGTTCTTTCAGTTCGGCAACGAATGGTCGATCGCCGGCTGGCTGCCGATTTTCCTGATTCGCCGTTTGGGAGCGAGCCCGAAAGTGGCGCTCATCCTACTCGCGATCTACTGGCTGTCGCTGATTGTGGGCCGGCTGGCGGCGGTGGCGCTGCTGCCCAGAGTGCGACATGCGCGCTTCCTTCTGATCAGTGCCGCCGAGGCCGTGTTTGGCTGCCTGTTGCTGCTGGGGACTAATAACGCCTTTGGCGCGCTCATTGGGACGCTGCTGGTGGGTTGCGGTTTCGCGGCTATTTATCCTTTGATCGCGGAACGCATCGGCGGCGAGTTTCCCGATTTCCGGCCGGGGTTCTTCAACGGCATTTTTTCCATCGCGCTGACCGGCGCGATGCTGGCGCCCTGGACACTGGGACACTTCGCCGATGTGTGGGGCGTGGGCATCGTGATGGCGTTGCCGCTGGCGGGTACGTGCATGGTGTTTGTGCTGGTGCTGCTGATCTGGCTGGAAGCGAAGATACGACTGGGATAGGCCGGGCATGCCCAGCCGCTACTCGGAGCGCAGGGCAGTCATGGGGTCGATGCGTGTGGCGCGGCGCGCGGGGAGCCAGGCGGCCGATAAGGCGATCGTGACTGCCGCGGCGGCGCTGGTCACATACATGAGCGGGGAGAGCGGCGTTACTCCGATGGCAAAGGCGCGGACGGACCAAGCGAGGGGTGCAAGGAGCAAAAGGCCAAGCGGAACACCCAGGGCCGCCATGCGCAGCGACTCCGCAAGCACCATCCTGTTGATCTCGGCAGACTCGGCGCCCAATGCCATGCGCAGGCCGATCTCCCGCGTGCGGCGGTTCACGGCGTATTGGATCATTCCAAACAGTCCTGCCGCGGTGAGAAGGAAGGCGAAAAGACCCAGCCCGCTGCTCACCGTAACCGTGAACTGATCGAGTGCCAGCGCCTGGTGCATGTGCTGGCGTAAGGTCATCATCTCGATTATCATGGCTCCAGGATCGAAACCCTTGAGCGTCTGGCGGGCGGCTTTTGCCAGAGCGCCTGGATCTCCTGCTGTCTCTACGATGAGCGTGGGTTCGCCCAAGGGCACCTGCGCAAAGGGCAAATACAGATAAGGCGCGGGGTCTTCGTGCAGCCAACTCGAGGGGGCGTCCTCGGCGATACCCACAATCTGCCGCATCTTCCCGTCAATCGAAATCCACTGGCCGAGCGGATTCCGGCCGGGGAAGGCCTGGTGAGCCAGAAGTTGCGATATGACGACCACGAGCGGGCTGTTTTCGCGATCGTTGGTGTCGATGCCGCGTCCCGCGAGAACGCGCGTGCCCATCACGGAGAAGTAATTCCCCGCAACATTGTTGAACTTAACGCCACGCGGCGCTTGTCCTGGAATCTCGACCCGTACCGTTACCCCTTCTCCCCCAGCACTCAAGGGCAGCCGCCGCGCGAACGTTGCCTGGCGCACTCCCGGCAATGCAGCCAGCCGCTCGGTGGCCTGCTCGCACCAGCCCAGTGACGGCATGTGGAGGCCTTGCACCACCGGCATGAAGAGCATTTTCTTATTGGGATCGCATCCCGGCCGGATCGCCGCGGCGTTGCGGAAGTTCTCAACAAAGAGCACGGTCAGGCCGAATAACATCACGCTTACGGCAATCTGGCCAACCACGAGCGCTTTTTTCTGCCATGTGCGAGCCGCGCCAGCGGTGCCCTGGTCGGATTTCAGGACCTCGATGACATTCACTTTGACGGCGTGCCGGGCGGGCGCGAGCCCGGAGAACAATACCGAGCACGTGCCCGCAGCCAGGGCGAAGGTCAACACGCGGTAATCGACATGCAGTCCAAAATCCCAAAACGGTATAACCGAGCTGATGAATGCCGACGCTTGACGCATGAGGAACTGCGCCAGGAGGATGCCGAAGCCCGCGCCAGCGAAGCTTACCAGCGCCGCTTCGACCAGCAACTGCCGCACAACACGCCACGAGCCGGCACCCAAAGCCATGCGGACGCCGAGCTCTTTCTTGCGCTCTTCCGCCTGCGCCAGCCGCAATTGCGCCACGTTGGCACAGGCTACAAACAGGACCAGCCCGAGCAGCAAAGTCAGTCCGCCGCCGAGGATCAGTGTCCCTTTCCACCCCGGAGCGAACCTGTTCTCAAGTATTGTGCCAACATCGCCCGCATGCGCCGCCTTATATTTGCCCGGCCCGCGAATGGCAGCATCGAACTGCGCCGCCGCGCGCTGCGGAGTCACTCCTGGCTTCAGCCGTGCGATGATCCGGAAATCTCCGTGCCCGTTCCGCTGGTATCTCTCATCGGCTTCGCGCAGGACGGTGAACCAGTCCTCCATACTGACCCAAATATCGTTCGGGAACTCGCGCGCTAGCCCGGTGAACTCGGCCGGCATAACGCCTGCGACGACAAAGCTCTGGCCGGTCAGCACGATTCTTTTGCCGGCGATCCGCGGATCGCCCCCGAACCTCTGCTGCCACAGCCGGTAACCGATAACCACCGAGGGTTGTCCCCCAATTGGTTCAAACGACGCACGCCCGACCTGCGCTTTCACTCCCAGGAACTGGAAAAAGTTCAAAGTCGCGGGACAAACCGAGACGAGCTGCTTCTCATCGCCGCTTCTCAAAAATCCGGCTCTGTGCTGATACGACACGAGATCCCCGACACCGCCGGCAGAACGATCCATATCCTGGTAATCCGGCCAGCCGTAAAGGAACCAGTTGCCATCGTCGCCACGCGAAATCAGGGAAAAGACCTCCTCCGGTTTCTCAAATGCGAGAGGCCGGAGGAACATGGCATCGCCCAGGCTGAAGATTCCGGTGATGAGGCCGATGCTCAACCCGATGGAAACAATGCACAATAGCGTCATCCCGCGGCTTTTATTCAAGACGCGCAGGGCAACGCGCAGATCCTGCCACAGAGACTGTGCCGTCTTCATGCTTTTCCCCTTAGCAATCGCGAGGCCAGGGGAAACCGCTGAGGCTGTGCATGGTGTTTGTGCTGGTGCTGCTGATCTGGCTGGAAGCCAAGATCCGGCTGGGGTAGGTTATTCATACCGCAGCGCTGTCATCGGGTCCACGCGCGAGGCGCGCCAGGCGGGCAGAAAGCTGCCGAGCACGGCGGCGGCGGCGAGCAGGAGCGCGGCGGCGAAGAACGTGAGCGGGTCGCGGGCCTGGAGTCCGAACAATAGCGAGGCGGCGAAACGCGCCAGCGCCAGCGAGCCGGCCAGGCCGATGCCGAGGCCCACCGCTAAGAGCACTGCGGCTTCCTTCATGACCAATCCGACTACCTGCGGGCGAGTTGAGCCGAGCGCCATGCGGATGCCGATCTCATTCCGGCGGCGGGCGACCACATAGGCGATAACGCCGTAGATCCCGATAGTGGCCAGCAACGCGGCGAGCGCGCCGAAGAAGCCGGAAAGGGCGGCCATGAGTCGCTCGCGGACGAGGCCGTCTTCGATCTGCTTCTGAAAGACGCGAAATTCCATGGGCATTTCGGGATGCGATTTACCCAGCCGGCGCTGAATGGCAGAACTCAAGATGCTGAGCGGCGCGGAGGAACGGATGTACAGGTTCAACCACGGTCCGGCAGCGGGAAACTGCGCCGCCGGCGCGTATGTCATGGGAGGTGTGTCGCTGCGCAGGTCGAAGTATTTGGTGTCTTTGCTCACGCCAATGATCTGGTAATCAGTTGCGGGATAGTTGGGTTCGGGAGAAGTCCGGAGCGTTTTGCCAATGGGGTCGGCACCGCCGAGGAAGCGGCGGACAAATGTTTGATTGACAATGGCGACCCGCGGCGAGTCTTCCGTGTCTTCGCCTGTGAAATCGCGCCCGGACAAGAGGGGAATCTCCATGGTGTGGAGAAATCCCGGGCTGACCCAGGTGAACCGTGTACTGCCTTCGGCGGCTGCGATGCGGATGGAGTGGCTCCACATGCCCCCTCCGACAATTGTATTGGTAGTGGAGGCGGCTTCTTCCACCTGCGGTATGGAGCGAACCTCGTCGAGCAACTGTCTTTGATACGGTTTGATTTCGCCTTCGGGAAGACGCAGCCGGCTCATGTCGAAGAACGCGAGCAGAATTCCTTTTTCACGAAAACCGGGATCGAGCGTCACCAGATTGCGAAAGCTGCGGACGAACAAGAGGGCACCGACCACGAGGACCAGCGAGACGGAGATCTGCACGACGACCAGAAAGCGATGGAAGGAGAAGCGCTCGCGGCCCGCAGTGCTACTGCGGCCTCCGGATTTGATGACTGCACCGGGGTCGGTGTGGGAAGAACGGAGGGCGGGCGCCAGACCGAACAGAACGCAGGCAAGCGTCGCGGCGGTCGCGGTGAAGGCGAGCATGCGCCAGTCGGTGCTCAAATCGAGCTGGGGGCTATTGTTTTCGGTAGTCAGGAGCCGGATGATGGATTGGCTCAAAACACGCGCGAGGCCGAGGCCCAACGCCGCGCCGGTGAATGCGACCAGCAGGCTCTCACACAGAGACTGACGGACGAGCCGTCCTCGAGACGCTCCGAGCGCGAGACGCACGGCGAACTCGCGTTGGCGCGCGCCGGCGCGGGCGAGCATGAGATTCCCCAAGTTGGCGCACGCAATCAGCAGAACGAGTCCCGTGATTCCGAGAAGCAGCCAAAGAGAGGTGTCGTACTGATCGCGCAGGAAACTGATGCCGTTTGCCGCCGGGATGGCTTCGAGGCGCAGCTTCTTGTAGTCTGCCAGGCTCTTTGCCGCGTACCCGGTAGGCACAGTAGCCTCAAAGAGGCCGGGACTGATGGACGCCAGATGTGCGGAGGCCCGCGCCAGGGTCCAGCCGGGTTTGAGACGGCCCATTACCTTCAACCAAAACAAGTCACGCCGGGTGAAATCCTCCGGGCTGGCGCTCTGCGCCGTGCACATCGGTACCGCGATATCAAACTTTCTTCCGACTTCGAGCCCCAGGAAACGTGGCGGCGTCACGCCGACGATTTCGTATGGGTGGTCGACGATCATGACCTTGCTGCCAATGGCGGCGATGCGGCCGGCGAACTCGCTCTGCCAAAACGCATAGCTCAGTACCACGCCGGGAGGTGTGCAACCTGGCTGATCGTCCAAACTGCTGAACAGCCGGCCGGCCACGGGGCTGAGTTGAAGCGCGGGAAAGAGATCGCCGCTAACCAGCAACCCCTCGACGCGGCGGGCCTGGGCACCCTCGCCGAACCGAAGGTCGCCGTAGCTGCGCCAGCCGAAGACGCCGGAGAACGCCTGCTGGTGAAGGCGGATTTCCTGCCAAAGCGGATACGTCAGGCTGTAGCTGTCGTTCGAGATGCCGAAGCCACGATTGCCATTTTGAATTTGGATACGTGCCAACTGCTGCGGATTCGGCACGGGCAGGGTGCGCAGACGGACCGCGTCGAGGAGCTGAAAAATCGCCGTGTTGGCACCGATGCTGAGGGCCAGCGTGGCGATCGCCGCGAGAGTGAACGCGGGCGTCTTGCGCAGTGTTCGCACCGAGAAGCGGAGGTCTTGCCAGGTGGAGTCGAGCCAGGCCGTGCCACGGGCTTCGCGGCATTCCTCCCTCACGCTTTCGAGTGTGCCGAACCCCAGACGCGCACGGCGGCGGGCTTCTTCCTCGCTCATGCCGGCGCGGATGCCGTCGGCTACCTGAGATTCAAAATGGAAGCGCAGCTCTTGCTCGAGGCGCTTCTCCTGTTCCTGTTTTCGCCAAAGACGCTGCCACCAATTCATAGGGAGTCTCCTTCGGCCAGTTGCAGAATGAGGCCGACGGCCGTGGAAAGGCGCTGCCAGTTTTGCGTCTCGCTCTTGAGCTGGCGGCGGCCCGCGGCGGTAAGCCGATAGAACTTGGCTTCGCGCCCGGTTTCCGACTCCTTCCACTCCGCGGCGAGATAGCCCTTATTTTCAAGCCGGTGCAGGGCTGGGTAGAGAGAGCCCTGCTGTACCTGCAACGCTTCACGGGAAATCTGCTGGATTCGCTGTGCGATAGCGTACCCGTGAATGGGGCCGAGGGTTGCGACCTGAAGAATCAGCAGGTCGAGAGTGCCCTGGGGAAGATCGGACTTGGGTACGTTCATGATGGGATACCTTGAGCTTCTACATATATTACTCCCGAACGTGAGAAAGGTCACGGAGTGCTTCGCGTGCGGCCGTCTACCTGAGGTGGTTCATGGGTTCTGGAATGTTACGCTACCTGGAAGGAGTGGCTGCTATGGCTCGTTGGACTCGAATCCTAAACACATTCTTGTTGCTTTGCTATTTTCTTGCGATGGCTTTGTCCGCCGCGCTGGCCCGGACACCCGCTGGCACCGAACCAGGCTGGCCTCGGGAAATGGATGCCAGCGGTTTCCACTTCATGATCTACCAACCGCAGGTCGATCAATGGAAGAAGAACCATCTCGAAGCCCGCGCAGCGGTGACCGTCACCCGGTCGGGTAACGCGACGCCCCTATACGGCATCGTTTCCTTAACTGCTCGCACTGAGGTCGACAAAGAGACCCGCATCATCACGCTAGAAGACCTCAAAGTATCCTCGGTAAGTTTCCCGGCGGCGAAATCGCAAGAGTCCGAATTGGAGCGAGCCATCCGCGACGGACTGCCGGAATGGCCCCACACAGTCACGTTGGACCGCTTGCTCGCGGACCTGGCCATGACCCAGGCCGAGGGCGAGAACGAATCGGTTGCCGTGAAGAACGACTCGCCAAAGATTTTGTACAGCGCTACTCCGGCCGTGCTGATTCTGGTGGATGGGCAGCCGGTTTTGCGAGGCGTACAGAGCACGCCGTTCCAACACGTGATCAACACGCCGGCGACGCTGCTTTACGATACTTCCGCGTCTCGTTACTATCTCGACGGGAATGGCGTCTGGATGACGGCATCCACGCTGGACGGGCCTTGGACGGCTGCGACCAACCCGCCCGCCGGCCTTGAAGAGGCCAAAGCGCAGATCGAACAAGGCGAAGAGAAAGATCCCCACGATCACTCGAAGGACGCCGGTCCGCCGCCCACGAGTGAAGCACCTCCCACGGTGTTCGTGAGTACTACGCCCGCGGAATTGCTCGTAACCCGCGGCGCGGCCCAGCTCTCGCCCATTCCGAAGACCAAGCTGCTCTACGTCACAAACACCGAGAACAACATCTTCCTGGATGTGCCGACGCAGAATTACTACGTGCTGCTGTCCGGCCGGTGGTACCAGGGCAAGTCATTGACGGGGCCATGGACTTGGGTGTCCGGCAGCCAGCTTCCGCGCGAGTTCGCGAAGATTCCTCCCGACAGTCCGAAGGCGGGCGTGCTGGCATCCATTCCCGGCACCGAACAAGCCAGGGAAGCGGTGGTCGCCAATCAGATTCCGCAAACCGCGGCGGTGCGGCGAACCGAGGCCAAACTCGAAGTGCGTTACGACGGTGCGCCGCAGTTCCGGCCCATCGAAGGCACGTCTTTGGAGTACGCCGTGAACAGCGCCAACGACGTGATTCGCGCGGGAACGGCCTACTACGCTTGCCACAACGGTGTATGGTTCGTGGGAAATACTCCGAACGGCCCCTGGGTGGTGGCCGACACGATTCCGGCGGAGATTTACCAGATTCCGCCGAGCTGTCCGCTGTTCCACGACCGGTACGTCTATGTGTACGGCGCGACGCCCGACTTGGTTTATTTCGGCTATACGCCTGGGTATCTGGGCGCGTACGTGTATGACGGTGTCGTCGTATTCGGCACCGGTTGGCTCTATGCGCCCTGGATCGGCGACTACTGGTTCGGGTGGCCTTGGACCTGGGGCTTCGGCTTCGACTTCGGCTACTGGGGCGGTGGATGGTTCTGGCGGCCGTTTGGCAACTACTGGTGGTATCACAATTCCTGGTACATGCATCGCGTGTACAGCGAGCACTGGAATCCCCACTGGCATCCCGGCGATGCCGAGCGGTTTCACTATAACAGCAACGTCTACAACCGTTGGCAAGGCAATGCGGTAACACGGGCGGCGCGCCCGGCAGGTGGCGGCCGCGCGGCATCCCAGGGACAGTCGCGCGACTTATACGCCGGCCGCAGTGGGCAGGTTTGGGAACATCGGCAGGACGGATGGTATCGGCAGGGCAACAACGGCAACTTTTCGCGGTCCAAGCCGGAGTCTGGGCTCGAGAATCAGCGCCAATCGCGCTCGCTCGGCCAATCCCGCTCGGATGAATTTCGCGGATTCGGATCCCGGATCGGCGGCGGTATGCCGCGAACATCTTCGCCCGGCTTCGGAGGGTTCAGAGGCGGCGGACGGCGTTGAGACGGAGTTACACTACCCGATACAGTTTCTGACCCCCGGTCCAATAGTGCGACAGAAACCATATCTCGCCGAAGGACTGCTGGGCATGGTGTGCCTCGGCGATTTCCTTCAACCGGGTATTGGTTTGCTGCACATCGTACACGAATAGCGGCCCTTCAGAGTAGATCAGCAGGACGTCAGCGGTATAGCCCGGCGCACGGAGCTTGCTTGTAATGGTTTGTTCCAGACGCAGTGCCATCTCGCTGGCTTCGTAACCGATCATCCCGACCTGTGCGATTGGCGGGCCACCATCGAGGCGGCTCGCCGTTTGCGGGTGTGCGAGCCTGGCCAAGAGCAAGAACCGGAACATCCCAGCCAGTGGTGCGTACCGGGGAAAGTCGTCGAGATTGAATTGAACAGAACTCTGATCAGCTGCCTTGGGCTTGTGATCCACCAGGAACTGCTTGATGCTCCTGGCCAGATCTTCCACGCCGCTACGGTTGAGCTTCTGAAGTGGATGGCTCTGCCAGTTTCGCATTTGCAGGAGAATCGTGTAGTTTTCGTAACCGATGTTCTTCAGATCGCACGCAAACCGCTTTTCCAAGAGCTGCATGTTGGCGCGCTCGACAGTCATCCCGTCCGGCGAATAACGGGTGCACTCGACGTGCAGTTCCTTGCTGGTTCTGCGATCCATGATGAAGCGGCCAGGAAACTCTTTTTCCCCCAACTCACTCACAGAGCCGATGTACCGATACCGCTCATGTTCCGCGAGCTGATTCAGTTCAAAAACAAATTCCTGGCACTTTGATTCCTCTTCTTCTTTTTGATTCACGGCACCACCCTGGGGACATCAGCTTCTTGCTGGCATCTTGGAATTATTTCGCTAAAGCGGTCGACATCGATATTTTACCGCCTACGATCATCCCGCCGAACTTAACTTTCGTTGGCAATCCCCAGAGTTAACGCTGCTCCCATTTCTCCGTAATCTCCCGCATCACCTCATCAGGCCGGTCGGTGTAGACAAAGAAGATCTGGACGGCACTGTTGCCGCGAACCTGCATCCGCAACCCGGCTTGAATCGGCGTGAATTTAATGTGGGGCTGTCCGGTCTTCGTGGGCTTGATGACGCCGATGACAATTTCGGACTACTGCTCGCGCCCGGAATCAAGAAGCACGGCGTGATTCGTTCTTAAATGGACAGCCGTTACTGGACCGCTGCCTCGCCGATTTGCATCACGACCGAACGCGGCGCGTCGGCCGAGCCGTCCGCAACCTGCACCAGCATGATCCGAATCAGATCGTTCTTCGGATCGATCCAGCCTTCGGTGCCGAAGGCGCCGCCGTGGCCGAACGTGCCCGGCGAGTGCAGCAGCAGCGTTCCTTCCGGCTGATTCACGATCTCGAACGTTAACCCGTAGCCCGTGCCGCCCAGCCATCCTGAGGGTGTCACGTTGGGCGTGAACACGTGCGTCATCGTCTCCACCGCCTGCCGCGAGAGATAACGGCGCCCGTTATACTCACCGCCGTTGAGCAGCATTTGGTAAAAGCGGACGAGATCCGGCGCGGTCGTACAGAGCCCGAACTCCGGAGCCGGGTACTTGGCGCCCTGGCGATATTTTGTTGGGTCTCCGGCGAGAATGTCGTCGCCCGAGCGAACCAGCTTGCCATTCGCGTGCTGGTACACCAGCGCCATGCGATCTTTCTTATCCTCCGGCGGGAAGTAGAAACTGTCTTTCATGCCCAGCGGCTCCAGGATGTGGGTACGAATGAAGTGGATGTAGTCTTCGCCGGAAACCACTTCCACCAGCCGGCCCAATGTGGCGAGGCCCATGTTGCTGTAGCTCCAGCGCGTGCCCGGCTCGAATTGCAGGTGCGTGCGCGCGTAGAAGCGCACGGCGTCGGCCAAAGGAACCCGCATGGTGCGCGGGTTGTCCGCAAGTTCGCCCGCTGGATCGTCGCCGAGTCCCGACGTGTGATCCATCAGCTCCCACACCGCGGGCGGATGCTGCGGAGCGTGCACATTTCCGGGTCCGTTGAACTTCTCTTCGATTTGAATGCCGCGGTATTCCGGCAAGTAATCTTCGATAGGCCGCCGCAGCTCCACCTTGCCTTCCTCGACCAGCATCATCACCGCCACGCCCGTGAAATTCTTGGTCATGGACATGATCTGGAAAATCGAATCGGTCTGCATCGGCTTCTTGTTCTCGACATCCCGCCAGCCGACGGCTTCAAGCAACGCCACCTTCCCATGGCGCGCCACCAACGCGACGGCACCAGGGATGGCGGCTTGATCGACCAATGCCTGCAAGCGCGGACGAATGGTCTGCAACCGCTCGGGGTCGAGACCGGAGCCTGCAGGAGTCTGCGCAGCCGCGAACGCTACGCAAGCAAAGAAAGAAAGGAAAGTTCGCATGAAGAGGCAGTATATCGTGGAATGAGTTGGAACTCGTCTTCGGAGATGCCACTGACCCTGGGGAGGGACAGGATGGAGAAGACGGCGTCAGCGGAAGCCACTGGGTGTAGAATCGAGTGCGCCAGGATGCCATAAAGGAAATCTCGGATCATCACGTCCAAGCCCATTTGAGATGCGCTGCCTCCCGGCTAGAACCGTCATCGGTTGCGGAGCGTGCGAGGTGAGAGAAATTATGGATGGGAAGGCTGTTTGTTCAATGTCGGCACAGACCCCAGGTTGGAAGCTGGCACTCCGGGCCTTCTTCCGCGCGCTCACTTTCCTGCTGCCATTTGTTTTCGCGGGCCGCCTGGATTGGTGGCGCGGCTGGCTTTTCGTCGGCTCATTTCTGCTGTTCATCGGCGTGAGCTTCGCCGTATTGCGGCGCAAGAACCCGGACCTGATGCGCCGGCGGCTGGAGTGGCAACCGGGCATCAAGCGATTCGACAAATTCGTGGTCGCCGCAACGATTGCCGGCTTCCTCAGCTTTTACGCGGTGGCCGGCCTCGACGCCCGCTACGGCTGGTCGCAATTAAGCGCGGCCTGGATATGGCTTGGCATCGCGCTGGAGTTGCTGGGATTCGTACCCATTTACCTGGCGATGGCCGAGAATCCCTTCGGCGAAAGACACGTCCGCATTCAGACCGAGCTTGGCCATCACGTCATCACCACGGGACCGTACCGCGTGGTGCGTCACCCCATGTATTCCGGGCTGATGCTGTTGCTGCCGGGGTGCGCGCTGATTCTCGGCTCGGCATGGGGTTTTGCGCCGATCGCGATTCTGATGGCCACCTTCATTGTCCGTACGGTGCTGGAAGACGGTGCCCTGCGCCGCGAGTTGCCGGGCTACGAGGAGTACTGCACCCGGACGCGCTACCGGCTGGTTCCGGGTGTGTGGTAACCGCCACGACCAATTCCATCCTGGAGAAGATCACGCAACGTTGTTCAGCTATTTCTGGGACGGGATACTAGAGTACAGCAGTTTCTTCGAGCAGGCGTCCTTCGGCGAAGCGATCGAAATTCAGCAGCCGCGCGTCCACCATGTCGGATGTGCCCTTGAGAATCAAGTCCGCGACGATCTTCCCGGTTGCAGGCGAGTGCATCACACCGTGGCCGCTGAATCCGTTGGCACAATAGAGTCCCGGCACGCCGGAAACGGGACCGAGAACCGGGTGGTGATCCGGAGTCATCTCGTACAATCCTGCCCAGGCGCGTTTCGGATTGACTTCGGCTTCCTCCAGGCACGGAACGCGAGTCACACCCCGAGTAAGTATTTTTTCAACAAACGCGGGATCGAAATCGGTTTTGAAGCCGGGAGTTTCCTCGGGGTCGTTCCAGGCTAGCAACAGTCCGAGCCCCTCGGGCCGAAAATGAAAGCCCGTGGCCATATCAACGGTCATGGGAGCGCTGTGGGCGATCTTGTCGAAGGGTTCGGTGGGAACCAGCATGCGCCGCAGCGGCTCAACCGGCAGATCCACCCCGGCGAGTTTGGCGACGAGCCCCGCCCACGCGCCAGCAGCGTTGACCACGGTTCGGGCCGCGAAGCGCTCCGTTCCGGTCCGAACGGCGCAGACACCGGCCGCGTCTTGTTCAATTGACGTGACTTCGGCATTCCGCACCAGCCGCGCACCGTTCTTGATCGCGCGCAGCATGAAACCGGTCATGACGCTATGCGGATCGACGAAACCATCGGTGGAGCAGAAACTGCCGCCCACAATGCCATCCTGACTCAGTTGCGGCACCATGCGAAGCACGTCGCCGGAGTCCAGCAACTCCACTGTTTTCAAACCCATTGAAACTTGCACTTCGTAATTTGTTCGCAGATAGCGTAGGTGCCGTTCGTCGGAGGCGACGAAAAGGTAACCTTGGTCGCGATAACCGGAGGGGTGGCCAAGCGCTTCCTCAAACTGTCGAAAGAACGGAATGGAGTAGAGCGACATCCGGATGCTCACCGGTGTCGAGAACTGCGCCCGGACGCCGCCCATACTCTTGCCGGTCGAGCCTTTGCCTTGATGGGTTTCGCGTTCGAGGATCAGGACATTGCGGCAGCCGGCGTCGGTCAGGTGATAAGCGATACTCGAACCGACGATGCCCGCGCCGATGATGACAACATCCGCGCTTGGTATCACTTGCCCGGGAAGGGAAGCCAGCCGCGCGTGACGATATCGGTGAGCGTGAGCCAGAGCAGCAGCGCCAGCCACGCTAAACCGGAGACAACAACGAGTTTAGTGAGCTTCGTCGACCAGTAGACGTGCATGAAAAACAACACCACCAGCACCGCCTTGACCACCGCGATCACTAAAGCCACGACGACGTTCAACTTACCTAAGTCGATGTAACTGACCCAGGTGGTGGTGAGCGTCAGGACGAGCAGAATGCCGAAAATGTAGGAGTACTGCTTCTTGGTCACAATGTGTTCGGACATTTTTTCTTCCTAATGCAGATGGCGCGCGATCAAGTAATACAACGGGAAAAGGAAAATCCATACTAAGTCGACGAAATGCCAGTAAAGGCCAACGATTTCGACGGGAGTATAATACTCCGGCGTAAATGTCCCGCGAAACGCCCGGTAAGCGGTGACCGCGAGCAGGCCAATCCCGATCGTCACGTGCGAGGCGTGCAGGCCGGTCATTGAAAAATAAAGAGAGAAGAACAACTGCACATGCCGCGCATCCATGTCATGGTAAGTGAAGTTAAAGCCTGGCATGAGGCCATCTTGATAAAGCCCGTGCCACTCAGACATTTCAATAACCAGAAACGCCGCTGCAAATAGAATGGTTAGAGCAAGATAGCCCACAATCGCGTTCTTCTTGCCCGTGGCCGCGCTATTTACAGAACAGGCCATGAAAAAACTGCTGCAAATCAGCACCGCGGTGCTGACCCCACCCAGAACCAGGTCGAGATGATTGCTCGCGATCCCAAAGGCGCCTGGATACAGGGAGCGATAGACCGTATAGCAGCAGAACATGCCACCGAAGAACAGGACCTCGGTGGTCAGGAACAGCCACATGCCGAATGTGGAGGCATCCCTCTGTTGGGCGGCATCGTCGAAGTGATGCCGGAGCGCTAAGCTGTGGTTAGCCAACGGTCATTTCCTCCAGAATCGAATAATCGTAGGCTTCGTGGGTTACAACCGGGGTAACTTCAAAGTTTTCGGGCGGCGGTGGAGAGCTCGTTTGCCATTCGAGGCCGGTAGCGTCCCACGGATTGTCGGGCGCTGGTTTGCCATAGCGCATGGCCCAGACGAAGTAAATGGCCGGGATCAGGTAGCCGACGGCCAGAACGGATGCGCCAGCGGTGGAAAGCACGTGGTAAATCTGAAACTCCGGTGGATAGGCGTGGTAGCGGCGCGGCATCCCCAGATAGCCCATGATGAATTGCGGGAAAAACGTCAAATTGAACCCGAGAAATACAACCAGCGCCGAAAGCTTGGCCCAGCCTTCGTGATACATGCGGCCGGTAATCTTGGGCCACCAATAATGCAACCCGCCTAAGTAGGCCATCATAGTGCCGCCGACCATAATGTAGTGGAAATGAGCCACGACGAAGTAAGTGTCGGTGACGTGGACATCGAAGCCCAGCGTTGCCAGGAACGTACCGGTCAGGCCGCCGATCGTGAACAGGCCGATGAAGCCAAAAGCATACAGCATCGGTGTGTCGTACGAGATAGAACCTTTATATAAAGTTGCGGTCCAGTTGAATACTTTGATGGCGGAGGGGACGGCCACCAGGAAACTCAGCAGGGAAAACACCAGGCTGGCGTACACCGACTGGCTGCTCACAAACATGTGGTGGCCCCAGACGAGAAATCCGAGAACGGCGATAGCCACACTGGAAAAAGCCACGAACTTATATCCGAATATTTTCTTGCGCGAATAAACCGAGACGATCTCGCTGATGATGCCCATCCCCGGCAGCACCATGATGTACACGGCGGGATGCGAATAGAACCAGAACAGGTGCTGAAAAAGCACCGGGTCACCGCCCAGCGCCGGATCGAAGATTCCAATGTGAAAGCCGCGCTCGACGGCGACCAGAAGCAGTGTTACCGCCACGACCGGAGTGCCCAGCACCTGGATGATGCTGGTGGCGTACATCGACCAGATGAACAGGGGCAAGCGGAACCAGGTGAGGCCGGGCGCGCGCATGCGGTGGATGGTTACGATGAAATTAAGACCCGTGAGGATTGAAGAGAATCCGGTGATGAAGATGCCGGTTGCGGTGAGAATGACGTAGGTGTTGGCGTAGGAAGTGCTGAACGGCGTATAGAAGGTCCAGCCAGTATCCACGCCGCCCTCCAGCATGGCGTACATCACCAGCGCAGCACCCACAATGAAGATGTACCAGCTCAGGAGATTGATTTTGGGAAACGCCAGATCTTTGCAGCCGATCATCAAAGGTACAAGGAAGTTACCAAGAGTGGCGGGAATTGACGGGATCATGAATAAGAAGATCATGATCACCCCGTGCAAGGTGAACAACTTGTTATAGGTTTGGGCCGACACCAAATCGCCTGGCGGTGTTAGCAGCTCGAGGCGGATGATCGTAGCGAATATACCGCCGAGGAAAAAGAAAAAACTAATAGCTGCGAGATACAGAATACCGATGCGCTTATGGTCCCTAGTGAGCAACCAGGACTTTACGCCGTATTCGTGAGTCAGGTAGTTATCGCGAGTTTCAACAGTTGCCGTAATCATACAATTACCGATTTACACCCGGTGCAGGCCGCGCTGCTGCCGCTTTCTGCCCCGCGGCGGGCACCAATCCTGGTTGCTGCGGCAGCTTACTCAGGCTCTTGATGTATTCGATCAGCTTCAGGAGCTCCTCCTCGGTAACCAAGCCCTGGAATGAGGGCATCATGTTTTGGTAACCGGCGACGATCTTGGCGCTGGGATCCATGATCGATTCGCGGATATACCCTTCATCCGCCTTGACGATCTCACCGGTCGCCAGTTGCACCGGTTTGCCGAAGAGACCCTCGAGATTGGGGCAACGTCCGGGCTTGTCGGTGCGATGGCAGTTGGCGCACGCCAGAAGTTGAAACAACTGCTGCCCGCTGGCGGCCAACGATTCACCCTGGCTACCCGCCAGCCATCTCTCGTACTCGGCGGGCTCCATGACATAGATCCAGCCGATCATGCCGGAATGCAACGTGCCGCAGTACTCGGCGCAGAACAAGTGATACTTACCGGGCTTGGTGGGATTGAACCAGGCGGTGGTGTACTTGCCCGGCAGCACGTCGAACTTCACGCGAAACGCGGGCATGTAGAAGCTGTGGATGACGTCCTCGGAAGTCATGGTGAGCTTGACAGGCCGTCCCAGGGGCACGTGCAGTTCATTGATCTCACGGCGGCCTTCGAGATGCTGCGTCTTCCACATCCACTGTTTGCCGACGACGTAGATGTTCATGGCGTCATCGGGGGGCCGCGACATTTCGAAGAAGACGCTGGCGCCCCAACTGAACATAACCATCATGAGAATAAACGGAATCACCGACCAAAGGATCTCGAGGGGCAATGCTCCTTCGATCTCGACTGCGCGTTCGTGACCCGCGCGGCGCCGGTACTTGATGGCGAAATAGAAGACGCACGCGAAGATCAGAACGGTGAAGATAGTGGCCACGCTGACCAGGTAGATCGTCAAATGGTCGAGATGACGGGCGGTGGCCGATGCCTGCTCCGGCAGAAGTTGGAAGCTCGGATTCATCGCTAGCGCGCCCTCGCAATCCCGGGCTCGACCGCGGACCGGCGGCGATTGGGGTCACTGCGCCACAGCCAGATGAGCAGTGGGCCGAAGATCAGCAGCGTGAGCCCACCGGCCAGCCGCACAATATTCATCACGATGGCCGAGTACTTGCCGGTACTGGGATCGAAGTGATAGCAGTAAAGCAGGACCTGATCGACCGGCGTCCCGATCTTGTTTTCCGAAGCTTCCACGAGGCCCAGGCGCAGGTCGCGTGGCGAATATTCGATTCCGTAAAAATACCGCGAGAGGCGGCCAGTGGGCGTGAGCACCATGATGGCGCTGGCATGGGCGTACTGCTTGGTCTTCGGATCGTAGGCGTAGCGGAAGCCCACGGCACCCGCCAATTGCCTGATTTGAGGTTCCGCTCCGGTGAGAAAGTGCCAGCCGGCGGATCCCTTAGCATAGCGCCGCACGTACTCGGCCTTCTTCTTCGCTGCCAGCACGGGCGTTTCAGTGGGATCGATGCTTACGGCAATGACTTCAAAATCCTGGCCCGATTCGAGCGTCATGTAGCGAAGGCTCGTCACCAGCCCGTTCAGGATCTGCGTACACAACATGGGGCACTGGTAGTAGACCATGGCAAGAACGACCGGCCGGGAGCCAAAATACGAGGCGAGCGGCGCATCCCGGCCGTCTTCATCGTGGAAGACGAGGTTCAGCGGGACCTGCTCATTCAATTTCTGATCGACGCCGATGTTACGCAGCGCCGCCGGCAACACGGACGCCGCAATGGCCGTCTGCCGGTCCTTGTAAGTTTGCGCCTGTGCAATGGCGCCCGCGGTGATTACGACGATGACTGCTTTCCAACCTTGCATTTCCGTTCTCTTACCTGGTTTCCTTCGGCTTCGCGCTGACCGGCTTTTGCTCCGTGGCCTTAAATTTCGGAAGCCCGTTTTGAGCGACGAGCTCCAAGGCACGCTGAATGGGCAGGCGGACAACACCGTGGTCGGGATCGATCCACGCGTAATGGTTCAGGGCGTCATCTTCCTCGCGGCGCATCTTCTGCAAATCCAGCCGCGGGTGCAAATCGAGCGGCGCGTTCCCCTGCAAACGCGGCTCCGGCGGCAAGGTGGGAGCTTGCGCCTTGATGATGGCGGAAACGTGCGGGCTTAATCTGGTCTCGCGCGCGGAAAGATGATCGAATACCCACCACAGTATGAGTTGCGAGACCACCAGGATGAAGGCGAGGCCGATGCCAAAACGCTTAATCGCACGCGAGTCCGCGTCGCTATGCTCGTGCGCAACCGAAGGGTTGTTCTCGGGGTCAGTGGGATGATTCACCAGCGCCTCCCTGTGCGATGGCCTCGGCCAGGTGCGGATCGCGCACCGGCAGCAACGGCCACTTTTTCAATTGAAACAAAAACACCGCCAACCATAATCCGCCGATCCCGACCGGAGCGACAAAATCCATCCAGTGAACGCGAAAGCCGCTCTTGGTGGCGTCGGGAGCCACGAGCCAGAACAGGTCTACAAAGCGCATGACGATGATGACGGCGGCGACACGAATCAGAGTTCGACCGGCACGTTTCAAAGTGCGCGACAGCAGCAGGGCGAATGGTAGAGCAAAATGGAAGACCACCAGCAGCAGGCCGATCCACTGCCACCCGCCGGTGAGGCGTTCCATATACCACGGGATCTCGCCGCGCAGATTCCCCGACCAGATGATGAGGAACTGCGAGAAAGAAAAATACGCCCATAGCATGGTGAAGGTGAGCAGCAACTTGCCGATGTCGTGAAAGTGCGAGGGGCCGATGACGCCTTCCAGCGGGCCGCCTTCATCGGAAAGGATGACGAGCAGGGCGATGCAAAACGATAGCGCCGACAGGCCCTGTCCGGCGAGGAATAGCAGGCCGTAGATGGTGGAGTACCAGTGCGGGTCGAGGGACATGACCCAGTCGACCGCGGCGAAGGTGATGCTGAAGCCGTAAAACATGAGCCCCGGTCCACTCAGCAATTGCAGGCGCCGCGCCCGCGGATCGCGGCCCTCGGTATCCTGCTCGTGCGACCACTTGTTCAAGAAATGCGCAAATCCGGACCAGCCGATAAAGTAAATGGCGGCACGAACGAGGAAGAACGGGAGGTTCAGGTAAAGATGTTTATGCTGGAGCAGCGGGTCGGCTTTCACCTTGAGATCATCCGACCAGTAATAGAGCTTCGGGATGCCGATGAGAATGGGGATGAATAGCAAGGCCAGCCACGGGAGAGTGCGCGTGGCGGACTCGGTGACGCGCCGGATCACAATACCCCAGGAACCGCCGGTGAGATATTGCAGCATCAGCAGGGCCAGGCAACCGAGCGTCAGGCCAAGATAGAAAAGGTACGAAAACAGATAGGAACGGAAAAATTGCTCGGACTGGAATACGGCTCCGATGACGCACGCGAGCAGTGCGACGATGCCGACGATGAGAGACCGGCGGCCGACGCGTTCGATGTCGCGTCCCAGTTGCGGAGAAATCGTGAAGTCTTGCGCGCTCATTCTTATGGTTTTTTCTGCTCGACCGGCTTGACGGTCAGGGTGCTATTCAATTCCTGGCGGGTTTCCGGCGGTACGTCGTTGATCGAAGCTAGCTGGCTGAATTGCAGCACGCGGATATAGGCCGCGATGGCCCAGCGGTCGCGCGGAGCGATCTGCGCGGAATAATCCTGCATGGCGCCGAAGCCGTTGGTGATGACGTCGTAAAAGTAGCCGACCGGAACCTGGCGCAAGCGGTCAATATGATACGACGGCGGCCGCTTCAGGCCGCGGCGCACGATCATGCCCAACCCGTTGCCCAGCCGGCCATGGCAGGGCGAACAATAGACGTTGAACCGCTCCTCGCCGCGATCGAGGACATCGCGGGCAACGGGGAAGGGAAGATGATCAATAAACTGGTCACCACTCTTGCCGGTGAAGAAAACCTTATCAGCGCGTAATTCGCCGCGCGCCACGGTGCCTTCGGGAAGCGGCCTGGCTGAGCGTCCGTCGCCGAAGAAGTCGCTCGCGCGCAGCGGAATATATTTCGGCTGGTCTTGCATGTCGCGGCGGCAGCCGATGGCCGTGGCGGCGAGACAGGCGGCGATGAAGATCCTAGTGCGCAACTTCGGACACCTCGCGTGGCGCCAAGCTATGCAGAAACTCCGCCGTATCATGACGGTCGAACAGCGGGTCCCGAGCTTCGATACAGAGAAAGAACCGGTCGCGCGAAGCAAATGCGAACCGGGAGACATTGAACACGGGATGATACGGTTCCGGCAGGCCGCAGAGCCCGAATAATCCCAGCACAGTGGTGAGAGCGGCGAAAAGAATCGTCATCTCAAAAGTGATGACGATGAAGGACGGCCAGCTATGCAACGGGCGGCCGCCGATGTTGATCGGAAAGTCGATGACGGCGATGTAGTACTGCAAGAAGTAGCCCGTGAGCCCGCCCAGAATTCCGCCACACATCACGAGCAGCGGGAGTCTATTGTGATGCAGACCAAGCGCCTCATTCACCTCTTCGATGGCAAAGGGCGAGTAGGCTTCGACGCGGCGGAATCCTTTTTCACGCACCTTCCGGGCGGCAGCCGCGAGCGCTGTAGGGCTTTCGAATTCCGCCATGAGGCCGTAGATGGGCGTCCTCATTTTTCCACACCCTCCGTGACCTCCGCCTGCGGCAACAACGTGCGGACCTCGAAGATCGAGATCATGGGCAGCGAGCGGATAAACAGGAAGAACAGGAAGAAGAACAGGCCGAGGGTTCCAACGTAAGTCGCGACATCCCAAACGGTGGGTTGGAAATAGCCCCACGAGGAGGGAAGGAAGTCGCGAGACAAACTCACGACGACGATGACGTAGCGTTCGAGCCACATGCCCAGCAGCACATCCAGCGCAACCACGAAGAGCCAAACGACGTTGGTGCGGATCTTCTTGAACCACAGAATCTGCGGAAAAATGAGGTTGCAGAAGATCAGGGCCCAGTAAGTGGGGGCGTACGGCCCGGTCATGCGATTCCAGATGGCAAACATCTCGTACTGATTGCCGCTGTACCACGAGATGAAGGCCTCGAACATGTACGAATAGGCGACGATTTCACCGGTCGCGAGCATGACCTTGGCCATGTTGTCCAGGTGGCGCATGGTGATCAGATCACCCAGGCCGTACATGGCGCGCAGCGGAATGGCGAGAACCAGGACCATGGCGAACCCGGAGTAGATGGCGCCTGCTACGAAGTAGGGCGGGAAGATGGTGCTGTGCCAGCCGGGGACGATCGCGGCGGTGAAATCGAAGCTGACCACGGTGTGAACCGAGAGCACCAGCGGCGTGGCTAGACCGGCCAGCAGCAGCGATGCGGTTTCATATTTCTGCCAATGACTGGCGGCGCCGCGCCAACCCATGGCCATCATGCCGTAAACGATTTTCGCGGCGCGATTTCGCGTGCGGTCGCGCAGCGTGGCGAGATCGGGAATCAGGCCCACGTACCAGAACAGAGCCGAAACGGTCGCGTAGGTGGATACCGCGAAGACGTCCCAAACCAGCGGGCTGCGGAACTGAGGCTGAATCCCCATGGTGTTGGGGTAAGGAAATAGCCAGTAGAACAGCCACGGCCGGCCGAGATGCAACAGCGGAAACATGCCGGCGCAAGCGACGGCGAACAGCGTCATGGCCTCGGCAAATCGATTGATCGAATTCCGCCAGGATTGGCGCAGCAACAGAAGGATCGCCGAGATAAGCGTGCCCGCGTGGCCGATTCCGATCCACCAGACGAAGTTGGTGATGGCCCAGCCCCACATCACGGGAACTCTGATGCCCCACAGGCCGACTCCGCGCACAAGGAGGGCGGCCACGGCTGCGAGAAAAACCATGAGCAGCCCGGAAGCGATCAGGAACGGAATGAACCAGTAGATCGGGGTGCGGCGCGTCAGAACGATCGAACTGATCTTGTCAGAGACCGTGGCGAACGTATGCCCGGGCGCGATGATCTGGGGCTTGTAGGGCTCGACCGGAGTGGTTGTGCGTCGATCGTCGCTCATATTACGACTCGATCTCCGGATTGGGATTGCGCAAAGCCGCCAGATGCGTGGTGCGGGGCTTGGTATTCAATTCACTCAGCAAGCTGTAGTTCAGTTGCTCGGCTTTCATCTTGGCGACGTGACTGGCCGGGTCGTTGATATTGCCGAAAACGATGGCCTGCGTGGGACAAGCGCCCTGGCAGGCGGTTTGGATTTCGCCATCGCGGACGGCGCGGCCTTCTTTCTCGGATTCGATCTTGGCCTCGTTGATGCGCTGCACGCAGTACGTGCATTTTTCCATGACGCCACGGCTGCGCACGGAAACATCGGGATTGCGCTGGAGCTTGAGGCTCGGGGTGGCCCAATCGGAGTACAGGAAAAAGTTGAAACGCCGCACTTTGTAAGGGCAGTTATTCGAGCAATAGCGCGTGCCGACACAGCGGTTGTACACCATGTCGTTGAGGCCTTCGGCGCTGTGATTCGTCGCTTGCACGGGGCACACCAGCTCGCACGGCGCGTTTTCGCAATGCATGCAGGGCACCGGCTGGAAGTACACCTCGGGATTATCGAGGCCGCCTTTGTAATAGCTGTCGATGCGCAGCCAGTGCATGGCGCGGCCCGCGATCACCTGTTCCTTGCCGACCACCGCAATGTTGTTTTCTGACTGGCAGGCGACGACGCAGGCGTTGCAGCCCACGCAGGCCGTCTGATCGATGGCCATCCCCCAGGCGTAGCCTTCGTACTTGTAGCCGGGATAGAGGGTCAGCTCGTTAGGCCGCTCTTCAGCCGCTTCCCTGGCGAAGCCCGGGTTCTTGCGGTACTCGTCAATGTTGGCCGAAAGCGCGATCGCGCGGCCTTCCATCAAATGATGTTCTTGCGTCGTGGCCAGCCGGTACTTCGCGCCGGTCTTGACGATTTCGAGGCCGGAGCCAAACCACGGGGCATCGGACGTGCGCAAGGCGTACGCATTGAAGCCCACGCCATTGCCGACGCGGCCGGCATTGGTCCGTCCGTATCCCAGGGCAACAGTTACGGAATCATCGGGGTGTCCGGGCTGGATCCAAATCGGCGCCCGCACGCTGCGGCCCTGGTAGTTGAGGTCGACCAGATCTTCGTTCTGCAACCCGCGCTGCTCCGCGGTGCGGGGGCTGACTAAAGCCGCATTATCCCAGGTGAGCTTGCTTAGCGGTTTGGGCAGCTCCTGCAACCAGCCGTTGTTGGCATAGCGCCCGTCGAAAATGTGCGCGTCGGGGCGGAAAACAATTTCGAGGCTCTGTACCGGCGTGGATTTCGCGCCTGATGGCTGCCCTTTGAACGCCACCTGCTTTGCCGGAAGCGCCGTATTGGGCACGATGCCGTCGTGGACGGACTTGCGCCACCAATCTTCAAAATCGGCGCCTGGGTGCTGGCGATTCCAGTAGCCCTTGACGATTTCGTATGGCGTCTGGTTCGGCGTATCGCCGAACGCGCCCAGCAGTTCGTGAACCGAGCGGCCAAAATATAGCGGCAGGATCAACGGCTGCATGATGGTGACCGTGCCGTCGTAAGCACGGGCGTCGTTCCAGGTTTCGAGGAAATGCGCTTCGGGAATGTGCCACTGACAGACGTCCGAGGTCTCATCCGCATAGAGACCCATGTGGATGCGCAGTTTCACCTTTGACATGCGCTGGGCGAAATTGAGATCAACGGGCGCGTTGTAGACCGGATTGCCGCCGACCATGACGAGCGTTTCGACCTTCCCGGCGTCTATGTCTGCGACCAGCTCTTTCAGGCTGGCGACGTCGTCGGCCGGATGAGGATCGAGAGGGTCGGTGTAGATGACTGTCTTGCCAGAGTTGCCCAGCGCAGCGTTGATAGCGTGCGCCAGCGTGTGCACAGCGGGCGGCTGATAGTCACCGGGAATCACGACGCTCGCGCCCCGGTGTTGTTGCAAATCCTTAACCAGCGCCGCAATCCATTTGGCGTGGGCGCCCCCGGCGATTTGATTGCCCGCTGAGGTATCGACACCGTGCGCTCCGACGCCCGCCGCTACCACCGCGGCGAACGCTTCGATCTCCGAAGCGCGCAGCGGAAGGTGGTGATCGGCCTTGGCGCCGGTTACTGTCGCCGTGCTCTCGACGACGTACAAACGGTTCATCGCGGTTCTTTCGCCGCGCACGCGCCGGCGCGAGGCGAAATCCGCGGCATAGCGGACGCTGGCCGGACCCGTGCAGAGGAAATCCGCGTCGAGCGAGAGAATGATATCGGCTTGGGCCAGTTGATAATACGTGTTGACGGGCTCGCCAAATGCTTGTTGCGCGCCCGCTCGCGCCGACGAGCGGCCGGCCGGTTCGTAGCGATGCCACTTGGCTTCGGGAAATTTCTTCAGCAGGTCCTGGAACTGAGTAGCCAGCGTGGGCGAGGTGGTGGCGCCCGTCAGGAAGCGCAGTCCGGCGCCCCGGCTCGCGCCCATCGGGCCTAGCAGTTCGCGCACAGCCCCGAGGAACGCGCTCCAAGGCCGAATGTCACCGAGGTGCGTCAGAGTCTGGGACCGATCGGGATCGTAAAGCTCCAGCACCGATGCCTGCGCGATGGCGTCAGTCGCGCCCAGGCTCGCCGGATGATCGGGATTCCCCTCGACCTTCGTGGGCCGTCCCAGATGGCTTTCGACGAGCACGCCCATGGCGACCGCCGCCAGAGGAACAGCAGTTGCAAAGAACAGCGGCTTGCCGGGAATCACTTCCTCGGGTTGCCGTACGTAAGGCACGATGGTCTCGGTCGGCTGGCGCGTACAAGCGCTCAAACCTGCCAGCGCGAGCGACGCGCCCATAACTTTCAGGAACTGGCGCCGGCCCGCGGCGTCGCCCTGCCATTCCGCGGCCTGGCGCGGAAATTCACGCTCCAGCAGCTCCTCGAAGCCCTCACTCGATGCCAGTTCTTCGAGCGATCGCCAGTAGTCGCGGCCACGGCTCGCGTCCAGACGCGCGCGGATCGCGGCAAGGTCGAGATGTTGAAAGGGCTGGCTCGGCATACTTATCTGTGACAGGTTGAGCAACTGGTCAAGCTTTGGATGTGGTACTGCTTCACGAGGTCCCTTCCGATTTCCAACTGATTCGGCGGAGGCTGATAAGCGACGCTGAACACTTCCGACTTGGGCCGCACGTACTGCTCGGGGTGGCGGTGGCAATCCAGGCACCACGACATCTGCAACGACGCTTCCTGCCACATGAGCGGCATCTTATCCACCTGCCCGTGACAGGTGGTGCAGCCGACGCCCTTCGCGACATGGATGCTGTGATTGAAATAGACGTAATCCGGAAGATCGTGCACGCGAATCCAACGCAAAGAATGATCCGTGCGAAAGCTCTGGCGCACGGGCTCGAGCATGGGGGCATCGACCCAGATCTGCGAGTGGCAGTTCATGCAGGTTTTTGTGGGTGGAATGCCGGCAAACGATGAATTCTCAACGGAAGTGTGACAGTACCGGCAGTCAATCCCCAAGCCGCCGACGTGATGTTCATGGCTGAAGGGCACCGGCTGTTCGACGGGGACCTTCGCGCGCGTGGCGTAAGTGGAAGCGTTCAGCTCGGCCCATGCCCAGACGAGGAAGCCGACAATGAATACTCCACCAAAGATGCTGACGCGTGAAAGCGTATTCGTGCTGTGGTGGAAAACTTGGGACATCTAAATGCGTCCCATGATTTTCCGGCTTATCCCAAGGCCGGCCACTTGAGCGACAAAGACTGTATGCATCAGGGGTTTGAAATGGTTCTCATATATTTACCACTTTTCGGTGGGTGCTGACAACATCACGCGCGCGGCGGTATGGGCAGTTTGAGTTTCTTCACCGAAGTCAAAGTTTAATGATTGAATTGTACTACACGCGAAGGCCGGTTGAGATGCGGCCGCCCAAAAATTTGTGCGTTTCTTCCCTCAGCGCCGCATCAAACTTTCGAAGGGCTCGAGGCGGCTCTCGCCGCCATCGTTGACGGCGAACATGCGTCCATTCCAAAGGGAAACGCCTGCGTACTGGCCATCGCGGCGCAGCGCATAAAAGTTCAGATCGAATGTGAGGAGCCTGGCGCGATCGTTGTTGAAGTTTCGCGCCACGCGCTTGAGCGTATCGAGGCAGGCCTCTTTGGGCGGCATACCGTGCCGCATGTTTTCCACGATGGTGTGGGCGCCGGCGACGCGGATGTTCTCTTCGCCCACGCCGGTGGATCCGGCGGCGCCGACGTCCTGATCCACATAGAGGCCCGCGCCGATGATAGGTGAATCGCCGACGCGGCCCGGAATTTTCCACGCCAGGCCGCTGGTTGTCGTCACGCCGGACATCTCGCCGCGCGTGTTGAGCGCCAGGCAGTTGATGGTACCGGTGGGCGGATGTACGGCCATTTGCCAAGCCCAAGCCAGCAGATCGTCATTCGCCTGGGGGAACAGCCGCTTGATCTGCGCCGACGGTTTGGCGGGCGCGGCCGGAGCGTCTCGTGCGCCAACCCAGTTGTTGTGGCCGCTCGCGTCGCGCAGCGATTGCTTCCACACAAGCCAAGCCAGCCGCGCCTTTTCAGTCAGAAGAGCTTCTTCGGGGACCCCCATGGCTTTGGCGAAGCGAAGCGCGCCTTCACCCACCAGCATCACGTGATCGGTTTGCTCCATCACCAGTTTGGCCACTTTGGACGGCGTCTTCACGTTGCGGATGGACGCCACCGAACCCGCGCGCCGCGTGGGGCCGTGCATCACCGAAGCATCGAGCTCCACCACTCCTTCTTCATTTGGCAGTCCGCCGTAGCCGACACTGGTGTCTTCGGGATCCTCTTCATTGATATTCACGCCGGCGATGACGGCATCCAGCGTGTCCGCCCCGGCCTTGAGCATTTCCATCGCTCGCGCGCAGGCGCGTGCGCCATTTCCACTGGCGATTACGATGTTTTTCGGGCTGGATTGCGCCACTGCCTGGGCCGCCGGGGACAGAGCCGCGGTTGTCAACATCCAGTCTCGTCTTGTCATGCTCGTTTCGCCTCCGCCAATGGATTGTATGCCAAACACGGCGCCGTGCGCAGGTATTCGCCCACCACCGGTGATCTCGTGCAAGGCCGTCGAGCGCTTTTTACAAAACTTTTACAACTTGCATACGACTTCCCTGGTATCGGTGCTTAGCATCGAGACTGGGAGCGTCTACAACTGTTATGGGGTTAGCACAGACAGCACCGAATTCGCCTTGCCGATATCAGGATACGCACCTGGAACTCGACTTCGCCCGCAAGTGCGTTTCGCTCGATTCCCATCGATTGGTCTTGACCCGGAAAGAATATGAACTGCTCGCCCTTCTGGTGGAAAACGCCGGCGAAATCATTCCCCGCCAGATCCTGTTGGCGCGGGTGTGGGGTTATAGCAATGAGATCCGCACGCGAACCTTGGACGTGCATGTGCGCCGCATCCGCAAGAAACTGGGGCCGTATAGCGAGCAGTACATCGAAACCATTTTCGGTATTGGTTACCGCTTCCAGCCGTTTCGTGCATTGCAGCGCTTCGCGCAAGGGATAGGGGCTTCGCCGCTGGCCGCCGGCGCGTGATCCGTCCGGCGTTTCGCGCACGGGCGCGAAGACCTCGCTAGAATGGGGAGATTCCTCATGCAAGAGCGGATTTCCCCTGTCACTCGTGTCTCGGGAGAGATTTCACTTCCCGGCGACAAATCCATCTCACATCGCTATGCACTTTTGGCGGCCATCGCCGAGGGCGAGAGCCGCTTGCACGGCTACTCAACCGGCGCGGATTGCCACTCCACACTGGCGTGCCTGCGTGCATTAGGGATCGCGGTGGAGGAGCAGGGTACGGATGTCCTGATTCGCGGGCGCGGGCTGAACGGGCTAGAAGCGCCGGCGAGCGATCTGGACGCAGGCAATTCCGGCTCCACCATCCGGATGCTTTCCGGCATTCTTGCGGCGCAGGAGTTTAGCAGCCGCATTGGCGGCGATGCTTCACTTTCCCGGCGCCCCATGGAACGCATCATGAAGCCGCTCACCCAGATGGGTGCCGCGATATCGGGGCGTGAGGGGCGTTTTCCACCACTCGAAATTCGCGGCTCGAAACTGCGGCCCATCGATTACACGCTTCCCGTGCCGAGTGCGCAGGTAAAGAGCTGCGTACTGTTTGCCGGCCTTTACGCGGAGGGTGCCACGTTGGTGCGCGAGCCTCTGCGTTCCCGGGATCACACCGAGATCGCGCTCGGCGAATTCGGCGCTGAAATTCGCGTGGAACGGCGCGTGATCACGCTCCAGGGCCGTCCGCGCCTCAGCGGCAGGGAGCTGTTCGTGCCATCCGACCTTTCCTCGGCTGCGTTCTTCATTGCGGCGGCGCTGCTCGTGCCGGGTTCCGAACTGGTGGTGCGCGGAGTCGGGCTCAACCCCACACGATCCACGTTGTTGGATGTTCTGACATCGATGGGCGCGAAGATCCGCATTCTGGAGGTCTCGGAGAAGAACGGAGAACTGGTGGGCCAGATCTCGGTGAAGAGTTCCGGTCTTCGGGGCGGTGTGATTGAGCGCGGAACGACGGCCGCGCTGATTGACGAGATTCCCGTGCTGGCGGTTCTGGGCGCCGCGAGTGACGAAGGGCTGATTGTGCGCGATGCCGCGGAGCTCCGCATCAAGGAGACCGATCGCATAGCGACCATCGCGGAGAATCTGCGGCGAATGGGGATTGAGGCCGAGGTGTTGCCGGACGGCATCTGCGTGCCTGGCCGGCAGCGGTTTCGTGCCGCGACCATCGAATCCTTCGGCGACCATCGCATCGCCATGGCGTTCTCCATCGCTGCTTTGGTGGCAGATGGCCCCTGCGAGATTCGTGATGCGGACGCGGCGTCGGTTTCGTTCCCGGAGTTTTACCAGATTCTCCGCCAGGTTACTTCGTGAACCGCGGTGTGGTGCTGCCCGCGGCGCGCGAGGCCGTGACCGTCGCCGAGCTGCCAATTCCGCAACCGCCGCCAGGCCACGCGCTGTTGCAAATGGAAGCTTGCGGCATTTGCCACTCCGACTTGTTCATCGCCGGCTTGGAAAAACCTCCGGTCACGCCGCTGGTATTGGGTCATGAAGGCATTGGCCGCGTCGCAAACCTTGGGGACGGGGTATCGGCTCTGGCGGTGGGCGATCGCGTCGGCGTCACATTTCTTGCCGCCACCTGCGGGGTTTGTGAGTGGTGCCGGACCGGCCGGGAGCGCTACTGTCCGCGGCAGTTGAATTCTGGATACACGTCGCCGGGTGCGCTAGTGGGATTCGCCAGCGTTCCGGTGCAACATCTGGTGCGCGTGCCGGATAATTTGAGCGCCGTAGAAGTCGCGCCACTGTGCTGCGCCGGCTGGACCGCTTACCGCGCCGTGAAGGAAGCCGCCGGCGCGCCGGGAGCGTCGGTCGCAATATTCGGGATGGGCGGGCTGGGGCACCTGGCGGTGCAGTTCGCGCGCCATGCAGGGCTGCGTGTGGCCGCGGTGGATGTCTCCGAGGAAAAACTGGCGCTGGCGCGCAGCGAAGGGACGGAGATCACGGTACCGTCCGCAAATGCCGGGCGCACGCTACAGAAAGAGTACGGAGGAGTGGACGCCGCCGTTGTCCTTACCGCTTCGGTGGCCGCAGTCGGGCAAGCCCTGCGCTCGCTCAAACGCTGCGGCACGCTGGTGCTGGTCGGACTCGCGCACGGTATGGCGGAGCTGCCCGTCGTCGATACCGTGCTCAAGGGAATTACGATTCGCGGCAGTTTCCTGGGCACACGCGAGGATCTGGAAGAAGTCTTCCGTCTGGCAGCCGCGGGCGTCGTGCGCCCACATGTCGAGGCACACGGGATTGAGGATGCGCCCTTGTTGTTCGAAAGATTGAGCCGCGGCGAGGTGACGGGCCGCGCGGTAATCAGTTTCTAGGGCGGCCCGCGCGTATTCTTCCAGCAACTAGAATTCCGACGATGGCCAGACCTTCAACCCCGTAAACCGCCGTATGTGACAGGTGCAGGTAGCGTGTGACGAGAGGATCGGTAGCCATCATTTCTCCGCCCACCTTGCCCAGAATGGCAGCCCCCAGGTACAGCGTCCAGGGGTAGCGGTCCATCAGCAGAACAATCAGGTTGCTCGAGAACATCACGAATGGGATGCTCAGGCCGAGGCCCAAAATGATCAGCGGGATACTGCCGTGCGATGCTCCAGCAACGGCTAGCACATTATCCAACGACATCGTGATATCCGCTACGGCAATGAACCAGATGGCCCGAAGAAGATGCATGGGCGCGGCCGGTTCCTCATCGGACCCGCTCGCGTCAGCGAGAACCTTGACGGCAATCCAGATGATGAAAGCTCCACCCACCAGCTTGATCAGCTCGATATTGAGAAGCTGGGCGGCGGCGATGGTGATGAGAACGCGCAGCACGACGGCCGTTGCGGCGCCGAAAATGATGCCCATTCGCCGCTGCCGCGGTGGCAAGGAGCGCGCCGCAAGCGCGATCACCAGTGCGTTGTCGCCGGCCAACAACAGATCGATCAGGATGATCGACAGGCAATCGATCAGGAGGCGGGGAACGATTGGCATCAGGAGGAAACTTGGAAGGTACAATTCGAACCTTACCATGTTTCGCCGCGGCCGGAGAATCCATGCTGGCGCACCGTGTATCAGGCCTCGCGCAGCGCGAGAATCAGGTCGTCCAACGCGATCGTCTTTTGAATATTGCGCCGGAGCAATTCGTTCAGTTCGTCTGCTTTCTTCACCGCCGTGCGCAGCCACCGAAACGTGACTTTCTTGGCCAGCGATTCGAGGCGAGGCCGCGCGTCTTCGTTGCGGATGGCGGCTTGGCTCTCGCGAAGGACCAGCAGGTCGCGGAGCAACTCATAGAGCACTTTCAAGTACAGCTCCAGCTTTTCGTTCTTGCTCCGGCCGATGATTTCCGAATACGGAATCCAAGCGTCAAAGGGTGCCTGGCCGGCCGCGACCTCCACCAGTGCCAGCATGGCCGCGCGGCGCTTGCCGTAAGCTTCAAGATCCAGAGAAACGGCGAGGCCGGGGCAACCCGCGGCGAGTGCGATGCGTCGAGCCGGCTCGTCCAGCTTGCGCGCCACGGCGAATTCCTGCATCTCCTCGTTCGCAAGCGGCGCAAACCAGAACGGCACAGCGCGGGAGCGGATGGTGGGCAGCAGGTCATATGCATTTTCCGCCGTGAGCAGCAGGATGAGGTGCTCCGGGGGCTCCTCGAGCGTTTTCAGCAGCGAATTGGCGGCGTGTTCGCCCGCGCGGTCGATGTGATCGATCAGAAAAACGCGCCGGCTGCCGTGCAACGGCTTGAACGGTGCGCGCTCCTTTAGCAGGCGCATTTGTTCGATGGAGATCTGCCGGAGCGGCCCATCGGGCGCGAACGTCACGAAGTCGGGATGCGTCGAGAAAAATAGCGGGTCCTGATTGCGTTTGTCCGCCGGCCAGCGCTCGCGAGCGGTGACGATCTCGCGGTTGTGCGACAGGCTGAGATCGTCCTGCTCGATTTTGGCGGAATCTCCCAGCAGCCGGGCGGCAAACCGCCGCGCCAGCGTGGCCTTGCCGGTTCCTTCCGGGCCCGCGAACAGGAGCGTCTGCGCAATGCGATCCTGCGCAACCATGCGCTCCAGAGCGTGCGTCACGTGGGCATTGCCCCAGAAGTCTTCAAACATGGGCGGCGACTTCCTTCCAGACTTTGAGGGCGACATCCTCGGGAACTCCGTGGCCGTCAATGATCCGGAAACGGTCTGCATGCTGCCGGGCGATCATCAAATAGGCCTCCCGCACTCTCCGGTGAAATTCGGCGGATTCTTCATCCAGGCGGGTTTCGTTCGTCGCGCCGGCGGCGTTGCGCGTCCGCGTGCGCGCGATCGCCGCGTCGAGATCCAAATCGATCAGCACCGTGAGATCGGGAACTAAACCCTGGCAAGTGATGCGGTCGAGTGTGAGGACAGTTTCCGCTCCCAGGCCGCGTGCGTAGCCCTGGTACGCAAGCGTCGAGTCGGTGAAGCGGTCGCAGAGAACGACTTTTCCCTCGGCGAGTGCCGGGAGAATGGATTGCTCCACGTTTTGCGCGCGGCTCGCGAAGTAGAGCAGAAGTTCCGCAGTCGGACGGATGTCTTGGTTGGCGGAGTCAAGCAGGATGCGGCGAATCTGCCTGCCCACTTCGGTTCCCCCGGGCTCGACAGTCTCGAAGACGGCGCGTCCCTCCGCGCGCAGCCGCTCGCCAAGAAGGCGCATTTGCGTCGTCTTGCCGCTGCCGTCGATTCCCTCGAAGGTGATGAAACGCCCGCGTTCCCGCATCTGGAAGGTTTCATTTTCCTACACTCCGCCCGCCGGGACTACTTCGGGATACCGCAGCCCGCCGAACCGCCGTTCGCGGCCGGTGAATTCGCCGAGGGCAGATTCCAGATCCTCGCGCGTGAAGTCGGGCCACATGCAACGTGTGAATACGAGCTCTGCGTAAGCGCTCTCCCAAAGCAGAAAGTCACTTAATCGCTGCTCGCCACCGGTGCGGATGAGCAGGTCCACATCGCCCCCATTGCCGAGCAGGTCCGAGAACTGCTCCGAGGACATAGGACGGTTCGCGATGGCCTGCATGGCCGCGCGCAGGATCGATTCGCGCGCCGAGTAATCCACCGCAATGCGCAGGCGCAGGTTTCGCCCGCTTCGAGTCTGGCGCTCCACTTCCTCGATGACTGCGATCAGCGCCCGGTCTAGGCGATCCCGCCGCCCGATCACTTCGAGACGAATCCCATGCTGGATGCATCGCGGCATCTCGTCGATGAGATGTGCCCGGAACAGTTGCATGAGACCCCTGACCTCGACGGAGGGCCGCTTCCAGTTGTCGGAGGAAAAAGCGTAGAGCGTGAGCGCGCCGATTCCCAGTTCCACCGCGGCTTCGACGACACGGCGCACCGCAACGGCTCCTGCCCGGTGGCCGGCGAGGCGTGGTAGCCCGCGTGCGGTAGCCCAGCGGCCGTTGCCATCCATGATGATGGCCACATGAACATTGTAGTGCGAAGGACTTTTTATCATGAAGTTCAGCCCCAAATTTTTTTTACCGCTCGCGCATCGCCTGAATCAGCGCCTCCATGTGATCGAGGTACCGCTCGAGCGCCCGCCGGCCGCCGGCCGTCAACCGGTACTCTGTTTTGGGCAGCCGTCCTTCAAACGACTTGGTGCAGGTGACATAGTGGGCGTCCTCCAATTTGCGCGCATGCACGCTCAGGTTGCCGTCCGTCGTTTTCAGTAGCTTTTTCAGCTCGTTGAATGTCAGCGATTCATTGGCGGCGAGCGCGCTCACAATGCCCAGGCGCAAGCGCTCGTGAATGAGGCGGTCAAGCTTCGCCGGAGCCGCTTCCGCGATGGACTGCAACACCGGCCTGCGTTCTTGTCGTACTGTGCTAGGTCTTGCCAATCGTTAGCCTCCATAGCGCGCGGCAATCAGCGCGCCGAACACCAGATGCAGTCCTCCGAAGCCGGCGGCCAGGAACCATCGCGACCATTCGAGAGGGCAAAATAAAGCCACCGCGCCCAGAGCGATGAAGCACATGCCCATCACCGGCACCACCGGCACAGAAAATGCGCCGCCCGACAGAATGCCCGTGCCGTATAGCAGCAGCCAGATGCCCGGGATGATGGCGTAGAGACTGCCGCGATGGAGCACCAGCGTGAGCAATGCCGCCACAAGGATCGATGGGGCCAAGCCGAGTGCGAACTTTCGGCCTGGGCCAGAGAGCAGGGATGCCTTCACGGCACGGGCCTTCCGCGTGGCTGTCACCGCTCCAATCAGCACGGCCACCAGTGCTTCCCCTACCCAAACGGCCAGCCAACCGTCCAGGCTCGGCTGACGGTCCGCCAGGAGTGCCGCACCCAGCGCGCTCAAGCCCATCAACATGCCGCCCATGCCCGGCACTGCCGTAAACGAACCGGCGCGCTCCATGGTTTCCCGGATGAAGCGCAAATTGTCCATGGCGTGATCGTGCAGCGCCACCGGCTCACGGGATTTCGCACGCGCTGGGATCGAACCCATCCAGGACATTATACTCCATCTGCGGTCCCGCACAAGGTACTTTGCACAGCAAAGTACTGCTCCTGCCGCCGCCTCGTGCTAGCATCACTTCCCGGTGAGCCTTTTATGAAAATCACGCGAATTTCCACTCTGGTCGTGAACGCGCGTATGCGCAATTGGGTCTTTGTGAAGGTCGAGACCGATCAGCCTGGCTTGTGGGGCTGGGGTGAAGCCACGCTGGAATGGAAGACCAGGGCGGTCGTGGGCGCGATCGAGGACCTCTCCGTTCTCCTCATCGGCCAAGACCCACGGCCCATCGAGCACCTGTGGCAGACGATGCATCGCCAGTACTTCTGGCGCGGCGGGATCACGGACATGACTGCGATCAGCGGCATCGACCAGGCGCTGTGGGACATCAAGGGCAAGGAACTGGGCAGGCCCGTGTGTGAACTGCTCGGCGGCCCCGTGCGCAATACCCTGCGCTTCTACGATCATCTGGGCGGCGGCAGCCTCGAAGGAATGTACAAGACCATCGAGCCCGCGGAGTTCGGCGCACGCATTCAGGAGAGTCTCGACGCCGGCTTTACGGCCGTGAAAGCCATGCCCATCCCCGTCGCGGAACTGATCGAAAGCCCGGCCACGCTCAAGCAAGCCGCGCGTTCCGTAGAGGCCATGCGCCGGGCGGGCGGCGACAGCTTGGACATCATGCTCGACCTTCACGCACGCACCACGCCGGCCGCCGCCATCCAATTCGGCCACATGCTGGTCGACTACAACCTTTACTGGTATGAAGAGCCCTGCTGGCACGAGCACGTGGACGGCCTGGTCGAAGTGGCACGCGCGCTGCCCTTTCCCATCGCCACCGGCGAGCGTCTGGCCGGCCGCTGGCAATTCCGCGAATTACTCGAAAAACGCGCCTGCGCCGTCGTGCAGCCCGACGTTTCCCACTGCGGCGGCATCAGCGAAGCGTGCCGCATCGCAGCCATGGCCGAGACGTACCAGATTGCGGTGGCCTGCCATAATCCCACAGGACCAGTTGGAACTGCCGCGGCGCTGCACGTCGGTTTCGCCACGTCGAATTATCTGATCCAGGAGATCGTCCGTAACGACGTTCCCTGGCGCAACGATGTGGTGACGAAGCCCTTCGCCATCGAAAAAGGTGTCGCGCACGCTCCCTCCGCGTCCGGCCTCGGGATCGAAATCAACGAAAAAGAGGCCGCCAAACACCCCTTCGTGCAGGAAGTCACCATGCCCGCTTTTCACCGCGACGGATCGGTCGCCGACTGGTAAACGGCATAAACAGTTTTTATCTGCCCCATCATTGTTTTCATTGTTGACTGGGTCACCTTGAAGCGGTACTGTTTAAAATTCGAGTTACGCCTGCACCTTTTAGCACACCCACATTTGGAGGTTTATGAGTCCACAAGAAGTGTTGGATTTTGCCAAGAAGAACGATGCTAAGCAGCTCGATCTTCGCTTTACGGACATCCCGAGTCTGCAACACCACGTTTCCTATCCGATCAGCCAGGTAGACCTCAGCTCCTTCGAAGACGGCTTTGGCATGGATGGATCGAGCATCCGGGGCTGGGCCGCTATCCACGAGAGCGATATGCTGCTGATCCCCGATCCGAAGACCGCCTTCATGGATCCGTTTGCCGAGACGCCGACCCTGGTCATGTTAGGCGATGTCATCGACCCGATCACCAAGCAGCACTATGAGCGCGACCCGCGCTGGATCTCGAAGAAGGCCGAGCTTTACCTGAAGAACAGCGGCGTGGGCGACACGGCTTTCTTCGGCGCCGAAGCCGAGTTTTTCATTTTCGACAATGTCCGGTTCGATCAGAACCAGCATTCCGGCTTCTATTTCATCGACGCCGAAGAAGGCCGCTGGAACTCCGGCCGCAAGGAAAATAACCTCGGTTACCGGCCGCGTTACAAGGAAGGCTACTTCCCGGTGCCGCCCACGGACCACTACCAGGATCTGCGCAGCGAGATGGTGCAGACCATGGAAAAGTGCGGCATCGTCATCGAGTGCCACCATCATGAAGTCGCAACCGGCGGCCAGTGCGAGATCGATCAGCGTTTCGACACGCTGGTGAAATCGGCCGACAACATGATGCTGTACAAGTACGTCATCCGCAACGTGGCCAATCAGTACGGCAAAACGGTGACGTTCATGCCCAAGCCGCTGTTTGCCGATAACGGCAGCGGCATGCACACCCACCAGAGCATCTGGAAGGGCGGCAAGCCGTTATTCGCGGGCGACGGTTATGCGGGTCTGAGCCCGATGGCGCTCTCGTACATCGGTGGCCTGCTGAAGCACGCGCGCGCTCTCTCGGCCATCATTGCGCCCACCACCAACAGCTACAAGCGTCTTGTACCAGGTTATGAAGCGCCGGTGAATCTGGCCTACTCACGCCGCAACCGCTCGGCCGCCTGCCGCATCCCCATGTACTCCGCCAGCCCCAAGGCAAAGCGCGTCGAATTCCGTCCGCCTGACCCGGCAGCCAATCCGTACCTCGCTTTCTCAGCCATGCTGATGGCCGGTCTCGACGGCGTGCTCAACAAGCTCGAACCCGGCGAGCCGCTCGACAAGGACATCTACGATCTCTCTCCCGAGGAGATGAAGAGCGTTCCGTCCATGCCGGCGTCGCTCGAGGAAGCTCTGAGCTGTCTCGAGGACGATCACGCATTCCTCACCAAGGGTGACGTCTTCACCGAAGAGCTGATCGAAACCTTCATCGACTACAAGCGCAAGAACGAAGCCGATGCGATCCGCCTTCGGCCGCACCCCTACGAATTCGCGATGTACTACGACATCTAAAGAGCGGGATCTGGGACCTAGGATTTGGCGGTCGGCCGGCTCGTCGTGAGCGGCCGGCCGCCTGTCCCTTCGGGACCTAATGTTTCGCTCGGATCATGCCGGAGCATGCCATCAAATTGAGAGAAACTAATAGGCCCCGATTACACTTCGTCGCTGGTCTGACGATGACGACGGAATCCTGCGCCGTGATATAGCCGGCGGCCTCGACGCGAACCTCATAATTTCCCGCCTCTAAGCGTTCAAACGAGAACTTACCGTCTGCGCCGGTCTGCACGGTCGCCAATTCCTTTCCGCCCTTCAGAACCATCACTTTGGCATTTGGAATCTTTTCTTCGATCTCGTTAAGCACAAGCCCACAAACGTGCCGCAGCCGAATTGGCTTGTGTGGCAGTATTATGCAAGTGGTTGCATAGGACATGCTTGCCAGCGCCGCCAAAAGCAATCCGGCCATCAGTGTCGCAAACGTCGTCCGCGCTCTCTCCATGCCCCACATGTTAGCGTCTCCCGCCCTCCTCAGCACCCACCCACCAAATCCCAAATCCTAAATCCCAAATCCCGCTATAATCGCCCCAGGACCATGCCGGTTCGATCCGGCTTCGTTGCCGCATGCCGCGCCTCCTCGAAGAGATTGAATTTCGCAATCCCAGCCGCGCCCGCGCCCAGATGTCGAATGTGGTGACCGGTCTTCCCGAGGCCATCGCCCATCGCATGCAGGTGCTGGTGGCGTCCGTCCCCGATCCCGACCAGGCCGTGCATTACCTGGATCGTCTGCGCACGGAAAACCCTGCCTGGTTCGGCCGCATCGCCAACTCTCCCGCGGCCCTCGGTTACCTGATCACCATTTTTTCCTACAGCAACTTTCTCTCCGATGAAGTTCTGCGCCATCCCGAATGGCTCGTCGAGCGGACCACCGCGGGCGATCTGCACCGCGCGCTCACAACCGAGGATTACGGCCGCCGTCTCGCGGCCCTGGTCGCGCCGGAAGGTGTTCCGGAGGCCCTCGACCTCGCCCGGTTCCGCCGCCAGCAGTTGCTGCGCATCGTGCTGCGTGATGTCCTGGGTCTCGCTTCGCTGTCCGATGTCACCGAAGAGTTATCGCACCTCGCCGACGCGATACTCGACCTTATTTACCGCCGCATCTGGCGCGAGGTCGCCGCCCGCTACGGCACTCCCCGATCTGGCGACGGCAGCGTCTGCGGATTCTCCGTCATCTCCCTCGGGAAACTCGGCGGCAATGAGCTGAACTATTCCTCCGACATCGACCTGATGTTCGTCTACTCGGCCAACGGCGAGACCGATGGCGCCCTGTCCATCACCAATAAGGAGTTTTTCAAGAAAGTCGCCAACCGCTTGACTGAGCTGCTCTCCACCTACACCGCCGAAGGCCAGTGTTACCGCGTCGATCTGCGCCTCCGCCCGGACGGCCGTTTTGGTGAAGTCTGCATCTCTACCGAAGGCGCCTGCCAATACTACAAGCAGCGCGGGCGCGACTGGGAATTGCAGATGCTCATCAAAGCTCGCATCTCCGCCGGGCAGAGCGAGCCGGGCCGCGCATTGCTCGAAGACGTCGAGCCGCTGATCTACTCCACCACCCTCGACTTCCGAGCCGTCGAAGCCGTCTCCGAAACGCGCGCGCGCATTCATGAGAAGCTCGCGGCCAAGCGTGGCGAGTCCGGCCTCGACATCAAGCTCACTCGCGGCGGCATTCGCGACATTGAATTTCTCGTGCAGTGCTTACAGAGGCTTCACGGCGGCCGTGAGCCCTGGGTGCGCCACGGCGGCACCCAGTTCGCGCTCTTCCGCCTGCGCGATAAGTCGCTGCTCTCCGGCTCCGAGTACGCGCGCCTGGCCGAAGCCTACGAGTTTCTTCGCAACGTCGAGCACCGGCTGCAATTCGATGAGGATCGCCAAACGCACACGCTGCCCACTGATCCCGAAGCCCTCGATATGCTGGCTCGCCGTATGCCCGCCGGCCCGTCTGCTCCCGTAACTGCCGACACCTTCGAGCGCGAGCTCGACGCGCATCTCGGAGAAGTGCAGGAGCTCTACGATCGCCTCATCAACGCGCAGAAGCCCATGTACTACTCGCCGCTGCCCGCGGAGCCCTCATTCGACGATCCCGAACTGCCCGCGTTCGAACCGTCGCCCCCAGCTTCCAGCAGTCTCATCAAACTTCTCGATCAGCGCGCGCCCCGCCTTGCCGAGCTGTTGAGCCATGCCTCTCTGCGCCGCGGCCGGGACCGTTTCGAGCACTTTCTCGAGAAGGTCATCGCCAGCCCCGAGTGGCTCGCCCGCCTCGACAGCGATTTGCGCGCCGCGGCCTGCGCCGTCGATATGTTCGAGCACAGCCACTACTTCGCCGATCAGCTCCTCCGCTATCCCGAACTGATCGATGAACTCGGCCGCGCGTGTGCCTCGCCTGATTTCCAGCTCGACGCCAGCTCGCCCCAGGAGACCGCTGCTCTGCGCCGCTTTTACCTGCAACAGATGTTGCGCATCCAGTGCCAGAGCGTTTTTCTGCGCCAGCCGATTTTTTCAACGCTCGATCATACTTCCGATCTCGTCGACGCCGTGATTGCCGCCGCCTATCGCATCGCTCTTGAAGAAACCAAAGCCAGCAATCCGCCGGTGAGCGCCGGTTACAATCCCGCCGGCCAAATGCTCGTCATCACCCTCGGCCGCCTCGGCATGCGTGAGTTCGACCTCGCCTCCGACGCCGACCTGCTCTTCGTCTTGCCCGATGCCGACGTCTCGGAACACCTTTTTTGGACCTGCGTGGCCGAGCGCATGATCCAGGCCATCAGCGTCTATACCGGTCAGGGTGTAATGTTCACCGTGGATACGCGTCTGCGCCCCCACGGCCGCGAGGGCGCGCTGGTCCAGTCCGAAGCTGTTTACAAGGATTACTTCGCCAAGCGCGCCGAAGCTTGGGAAGGTATTGCGTATATGAAATCGCGCGGCGTGGCCGGCAACATGGCCCGCGCCACCGAGTTTCTGCACGAGTTGCAGGATGTCGACTGGCGCCGGTACGGACAAAGCGGCCGCTCGCGGAAGGAACTTGCGCAGATGCGCGCGCGTCTAGAGAAAGAGCAGGGCCCACGGAACCCGCTCAAAGCTGGCCGTGGCGGCTACTACGATATCGATTTCGCCCTGATGTACCTGCGCTTGAAAGGAGCTGGCATCTTCTTCAAAGTGCTGAACACACCGGAACGCATCGACGTGATCGAGAAAATGGGTCATCTCGAGCGGGAGGATGCCGAGTTCCTCCGCGATGCCGCCACCTTCTATCGTGCCATCGATCACGGTGTGCGCATCGCCGCCGGGCACGCCGAAGGCAGCCTGCCATCGTCCCCCGAACAAATGCGCATCCTCACGGAACTGGTCCACCGCTGGACCCCGGAACACCTGCATAGCGGCAGTCTGGATGCGAAACTCGCGCAAATTCGTACGCGCACCAGGGAATTCTTTGACCGGATATTCAGCTAGCGCCGTGGCCTGTCGCAGTGAGTTCGTTAGATGATGCAACCGCCCCCTTTGGTTACGGTCCAGTATCGGGCAAGCTTTGCTGAGCCGCGACCGGAGGAAGCGGTACTAACGTTCTGGCTACGACAGACCTCTAACGCCTTGCACCATCTACTTCTATTCTGTGTCCTCGCGTTGCGTTTATTCGGCGCTGCGCCCACGGCCGAAATTGACGAAGCGTTTACGCGCATGTATAGCACCGATTTTCCCGCCGCGCATGTCCACATCGATCGCTACGTCGCGGCCCAACCCTGCGATCCCTTCGGCTATGCCGTCCGTGCCAGTGCCTATCTGTTTTCGGAACTGGATCGCCTCGGCATCCTCGAAAGCGAGTTTTTCGCCGACGACAAACGAATCATCGAGAAGAAAAGGCTCCGGCCCGACCCCGAGGTCGGCAACAAGTTTCAGCAGGCCGTCAATGAAGCGCAGTCGCGCGGCGCCCGGCTTCTGGCGGCGAATGCTAGCGATCAGAATGCGCTCTTCTCCATGGCTATCACGCAGGGCGTCCTCATGGATTACACCGCGCTCGTCGAAAAGCGCCAGTTGACCAGCCTCGCCTCCGCCCGCCGTGCCAACAGCTACGCGCAGCAACTGCTCAAGGTCAATCCGCAGTTCTATGACGCCTACCTCACCACCGGCATCAACGAGTATTTGTTGGGCAGCCTGCCGTTTTATGTCCGCTGGTTCGTGCACTTCGATGGCGTCAACGGCGATAAAACCACCGGCATTGAAAATCTGAAGCTGGTCTCGCGTTCCGGTCACTACCTGCGGCCCTTCGCCAAGATTCTGCTGGCCGTCTGCTATCTGCGCGAGAAGCAGCCCCGCGAGACACAAAAGCTGCTGGCGGCGCTGAATTCCGAATTCCCCGCCAATCCGCTCATCCGCAAAGAGCTGGCCAAAGTCTCGGCGGATCTTCAGCACGCTCCGGGCGCAGGCGCCAGATAGCCCGTCCGCAATAAATCAGGTAACCGCGCTCGCCGCGATTCTACAAACCAGCCGTGCGAAAATGAATGCAGCCACCGATTCCTATGGTTCGCGACGGACTCTATTACGGCGCCGGTCTCACTGCCGCGGGCATCTTGCTTGCCTGGGTCCAGCCGTGGGCCGCGCTCCCGGTTTTCATTCTCGCGGCGTTCTGTCTCTACTTCTTCCGCGATCCGGACCGCGAAATCCCCGTCGGCCCCGTGGCCGTTTCGCCGGCGGATGGCAAGGTCGTTGCCGTGCGTCCCGAAGGCCCTTCGCAGCGGCGTGTGAGCATTTTTCTCAACATCTTTGACGTGCATGTGAACCGCACGCCCATCGCCGGCACCATTACGAATGTGGAATACCATAAGGGCCGGTTTCTCGTGGCGAGCAAGGAGAAAGCCTCCGTGCAGAACGAGCAGAACAAGGTCATCGTGGAAGGCGACGGCACGCGCGTGGTGTTCAAGCAGATCGCCGGTCTGATCGCGCGCCGCATCGTCTTCAATAAGAAGCCCGGAGACACGGTCGCCGCCGGCGAGCGGGTCGGCCTCATCAAGTTCGGCTCGCGCGTGGACGTGCTGTTTGGTCCCGAGTGGGACATCGTGGTGCGGGAGGGAACCCGGGTCGCCGCCGGATCGAGCATCCTGGCGCGCCGCAATGATGTGCAGCCCCTTCGGGAAGCTTCCGCCGAAGCCGGCAATTTGGAGCCCGTCGCATGCCAGGGTTGAACCTCAGACGCCGGTTTCTCGATCCGCGCTCGCCCGATCACCGTCCGCCTCGTGCTGCCTACGCGCTTCCTACGCTATTCACCGCCGGGAACATCTTTCTCGGCTTTGTCTCCGTGATTCAGTCCGTGCAGGGTGCCATGGTGGCGCATGACGGCACCGCCGGAACCGAGCATCACTTCGAGATCGCCGCCAAGGCCATCGGTCTGGCATTCCTTTTGGATGGGCTGGACGGCCGCATCGCGCGTATGACGAACACCACCAGCGATTTCGGCCGGGAAATGGACTCCCTCGCCGACGTCATCAGCTTCGGCATCGCGCCCGCCGTCTTGGCCTATGCCTGGGGCGTGCAGTTCATCGATTCTGGCCTGGGCCGCGCGCTCCACGATCAAATCATGGGCGTGGGTAGCTTTTTTGCGTTTCTGTTTCTGTTGTGCGGTTCCGCGCGCTTGGCGCGATTCAACGTACAGAAGAATCCGATCCCCAAAAATCCCGGGCGTCCCAATCGCAAATACTTTGTCGGCCTGCCCATTCCCGCCGCTGCCGGTATGGTGGCGGCCGTCGTATATGCGACGGACTCGGAGCCCCTCACCTTCTGGCCATTGACGGTTGCGTGGCTCGTGCTGCTCGCGCTGCTTTCTTTCCTCATGGTGAGCACTTGGCGGTATTACAGTTTTAAGGACGTAAACTTGCTACGGCCGCATTCACCTCTTGCCATCATTCTGGTCGGAATCCTGATAGCGCTCACCTGGCTCTACTCGCGTCCTTTGTTGCTCACGTGCGCGACATGCTATGTCGCGAGTGGCATCGTCATTCGTGTCGGCGGAATCATCCGCCGCCACTTGCGGCCCAACCCACCGGGGCAACCGGAGCATCAGGTTGGCTAAATCCCAAACGCTGGCCCTGGTTGGCAGCGAATCTCTCCTGGGCCGCGAAATTCGCGACCTGTTGTCCGGAACCGCCCTGGGGCAGGACCTGCGGCTTGTCGCTGCCGAAGGGGAAGAACCGGGCAAGCTCACGGTGCAGGCCGGTGAACCGGCCCTGCTCAACCCACTCGAAGGGCATAATCTGGAGCTCGCGAGCGTGATCTTTCTAGCCGGCGCGGTAGCGTCGGTCGGAAACGTGCGCCGGCTGGCGCCGCGAACGCCGCTGGTCGATCTCACCTATGCCGCCGAAGAATTGCCCAACGCTCGTCTTCGTGCCCCGATGGTGGAGCCGGCTGGATATCACGCGCCCGCCGGTTCCGTGCACGTGATTGCGAACGCCGCGGCCATTGCCGTCGCGCTGGTTCTCGGCCGCTTGCACGCCTCGCATCGGATTCAGCGCGCGCTGGCCCACGTTTTCGAGCCGGCCAGCGAGCGCGGCGCCGGTGGAGTGGAAGAGTTGCAGCAGCAAACCATCGGCTTGCTGTCTTTCAAGGGACAGCCCAAGGAAATCTTCGACGCCCAGTTAGCTTTCAACATGCTTTCCCGATTTGGCGAGGAGGCGCCCGCCGCGCTCGAGGAGGCTGAACTGCGCATGGAACGGCACCTCGCCACGTTGCTGGCTGTTTCTGGTGGCGCTCCCATCCCGTCGTTGCGCTTGGTGCAAGCGCCGGTCTTCCACGGCTACGCCATCTCGCTTTGGATCGAATTCGCGTCCAGCCCCGGCGTTGCCGCCATCGAGCAGACGCTCGAAGGCGATTCGGTCGACGTTCGCACCGCCGGAACCGAGCCCCCGAATGTAGTGGAAATGGCCGGACAAGCGGGAGTGGCGGTCGGCAATATCACGCCCGACCGCAACAACCCGCATGCCGCATGGCTCTGGATCGTAGCCGACAATCTCCGTCTCCGCGCCGAAAACGCCATCGCCGTAGCTCAAGAACTCCTATGATTGGTCTTCGCCGCTCCCTTTTGCCTTTTGTCTTTTGCCTTTTGTCTTTTGCCTTACTCTCTTGCGGCTACCACGTTGCCGGCAACAGCACGTCCAACACATTTCCGGCGAGCGTGAAAACCATCGCCATTCCCGCCTTCAACAACGCGACAGTCCGCTACAAGCTCACCGCCTACCTGCCGGCCGCTATTACACGGGAGTTCATCTCCCGCACCCGCTATCGGGTGGTTACCGATCCGAAAGAAGCCGACGCGGTGCTCACCGGCGCCGTCGTCCGGTTCGCCTCCTTTCCTCTGACCTTCGACCCGGCTACCAACAAGGCATCGACCGTGCAGACCGTTGTGACCATGAACATCACGCTCCGCGACCGCGCCACCAACGCCGTGCTGTTTGAGCGGCCCCGTTTCGAGGCTCGCCAGGTTTACGAGCTCAGCATTGACCCCAACCGTTACGTGGACGAGAGCAACGTGGGCTTAGAGCGCCTCAGCCGCGAGGTCGCGCGGTCCGTGGTAAGCGCGATTCTCGAGAACTTCTGATGACTCCCGCGCAATTTCTCTCGCGTCTGAAGCGCAAGGAGCTCGCTCCCGCGTACCTTTTCCTGGGCGCGGAGGTCTACCAGGGACGCCAGTGCCGCGAAACGCTGCTCGCCGCCGCGCTCGGCCCCGATGGACGTGAAAACGGCCTCGCGCAATACGACTTGGCGGAGAGCTCCTTGGTGCAGGTAGTCGATGACGCCCGGTCCCTCTCGCTATTCGCCGCCGACCGTGTGATTCTCGTGACCGGCGCCGAAGCCGCGCTCCCTCGCCAGAAGTCGGAGGAAGAGGAGGAAGCATCGAGCGCAGGGGAGGGCGCAGGCGAACTGGCCGCTTATCTGAAAGACCCGTCGCCCGGCGTGATCCTGTTATTTGAGGCCACCCGTTTTGCGTTCGAGGGCGAAGAAAAGAAGAAGATCGAGCGGGTGCGAAAGTTCTACTCGGCTATCTCCGATGTTGTGGAACTCGAGCGGTTTTCCATCGACGAAGCCAGAGCCGAAGCCCGCTCATTGGCGAAAAACGCCCAGATATCGATCGATCCCGAAGCTCTCGATCTTCTGGTCGAAGCGCTCGGCGGCGATGTCGCCCGAATCGCTGTTGAAATGGAGAAACTTGCGCTCTTCAGCGCTGGAAAGCGTCCGGTTTCGGCGAACGACATCGCGGGTCTGGTGCCCGATGCGCGCTCCGCCACCATTTTCGCCCTGGTCAACGCGCTTGGCCGCCGCGACCGCGCGCGGGGCCTTGAAATTCTCGATACCCTGTGCCGGGAAGGCGAATACCTACCCCTTGCGCTGTCATTCTTGTCTACACAATTCCGGCTGGCGCTGGTAGCGAGAGAGAGCGGTTTGCGCAGTCCCCAGCAGATCCAAGGGCACTTCTCGCGCTCCGGCGTGCCTATGTGGAGTTCCCGCGCGGAACAGGTTTACCAGACCGTGTCGAAATTTTCCCGAGAAAAGTTGGAGCGGGGAATGCAGCTGATCTTCGCCGCGGACCGCGACCTGCGCAGCGCCCGGCCCGACGACCGTATCATTATGGAGCGGTTTGTGTTGGAGCTTACTTCGTAGCCAGCGACTTGACGTGCTGGTGGAGGGATGACTTGTACCGTGCGGCGGTGTTCTTCTTGATCACGCCGAGCTTAGCCGAGCGGTCGATCACCGAAAACGTCTCCGGCAACAGCTTTAGCGCCGCATCGGCGTCCTTCGCCGCGATGAGCTTGCGCATGCTGCGGATCTGGTGACGCAACCGGGTTGAGTTGCGGCGGTTGAACTCGGTCCGCTTTTCGTCCTGCCGTATCCGCTTCAGCGCGGAAAGATGATTCGCCATTCTGCTTAAATGCCTGTCCTTAACAAGATTTCAATTTCTAAGAATACCACACGCGCCTCTGTGCTATTCTCGAATTGTCCTGAAAGCCTCTTGGTAAGCAACACGGGAAGCTGGTGAAAGTCCAGCACGGCCCCGCCACTGTAAGCGTGGAGGGCCGGTCAAATCAAGCCACTGTTCCGGCAAGGAATGGGAAGGCGGACCGGCCCGAGGAAGCGCAAGTCAGGAGACCGACCGAGGTGATTCAGCAGGAAACCTACTGAACCAATTTCAGGCGTGAAGTCCGGCAGCGGAGGGCTGCTTGAGCATGAAATGTCTACTTTTTTTTCTCCAGTTGTTCCTCTTCGCGTACGTGCTGCACGCGGAAACATTTCCAGGAAAAGTAGTTGACCCGTCCGGCGCGGCCATTGCCGGAGCTACGGTCGCCGCCGTCAACCGCGTCGGGGTCGTAGCGCAGGCGGTGACGGATGCATCGGGATCCTTTCAAATCTCGGTTCCCGATGCGGCCAACACAAATTTGCTGGTAACCGCTCCTGGATTTGAGACAAAAACCGTTTCTTTTCCAATAGATACCATCACGCTGTCGATTGCTCCACAGAGTGATTCGGTGACCGTAGCTGGCTCAACCATGGATATCCCGTTGAGCCAGCAGGGCTCCAGTGTCAGCGTGATCTCCCATGAAGAGATCGCCGAGCGCAACGAGGCGCAAGCGGTCGATCTCCTCCGCTATTTGCCAGGGCTAAGTGTGACGACAACGGGGTCGCGTGGGGCGGATAGCTCGGTGTTCATCCGCGGCGGCGATTCCGACTTCAATCTGGTTGAAATTAATGGAATTCCGATTGATTGGTTTGGCGGAACGGTCGACTTTGCCCACGTTCCGACGGATTTTCTGGACCACGTCGAGGTCGTTCGCGGGCCGCAATCGGCCGTTTACGGATCGTACGCCAACAGCGGCGTGGTCAATTTCGTCACCCGCCAGCCTGAAGAAAATGTTGAGTTTGAAGCACTTGCGGAGGGTGGCAGCCACGACGAGCGGCGCTTTGCGCTAGGTGGGTCGGGGACGCTCGACGGTTTCGGAATCGGCGTTTTTCTATCGAGTCTCGACGACAACGGGCCGGTTCCCAACGGCGATTACCACGACAAGAACGTTCTGGCGACGCTGATGCGAAATTGGGGCTCACAGGGCTTTTCCGCCACCGGGAGTTATAACGCTGCCGCCCTCGGCGATCCGGGTCCGTACGGGTCCGATCCCGAGCACTTATACCCGGGGTTGGACCTCATCAGCCGCAACCGCTTTGACCGGTCGGTGTATGGGGCGCATTACCAGATCGACGTGACGCCGCAGGTGCGCGAGGAGGTGTTCGCGGGGCTTTTCTGGAACAACACTTTCTATGTCAGCCCATACGGCGACAGTTACGAAAATGACTATCGCGGGCAACTGGAGGAGCGCACGGTAGTCAACGTGTCGTCGTACTACACGACGGCTTTCGGGTACGCTTTTTCGCGGGAGGAAGTCAAAAACACGTTCATCACTGACACCAGTTCGAATGTGTCTCCTCTGCAGCGTAGTCAACAGGGGATCTACTGGGAGAATCGCTTCCAATTCGGCAAGCGGTTTTTCGTGAACGCGGGAGTGCGCGAAGAGGTCATTCACACCGCCCAGATTCCGGCGGATGCCGAGAACTTCCCGCCGCGGCCGGAATTTCCGGCGGTCACCATTACGAAGCTGAATCCGAAGCTATCGGTGGCGTACGTATTACGCGAAGGGACGCGCTTGCATGCGTCCGCCGGCACGGGGATTCGCCCACCTTCGGGTTTCGACCTGGCGTTTACGAACAATCCGAACCTGAAGCCGGAGCGGACGGCGAGTGGCGATGCGGGAATTGAGCAACGGCTTTTTCACAACCGCGTTTCGCTCGATGCGACGTACTTTTACAACCGCTACTACGACCTGATCGTTACGCTGGGAGGGTCGCTCACACATTTGAGCAGTTTCCAGTCGGATAATCTGGCCAACTCGCAGGCGCAGGGCGGGGAATTCGCGGTGCGGTTCCGGCCGGCGCGGTTGATTTCGCTGTCGGGAAGTTACATGCTGCTTTATTCCGAGATCCGGTCGCTGAATGGTTCGACAGGGCTCGCGCCGGAATACTTCCAAGTCGGCCAGGAGCTGCTTCGGCGGCCTCGGAATTCCGGCACCATGGTGGCGGCGTTCGTGCGTGGAAAGCTCTCGGCCGATGTGACGGGTTATTTTCGGGGGAAGGACCTGGACGTTGAGCCCAATTATGGCGCGGCTTACGGACTGTTCTACAACCCCGGCTTCGCGAATATTGGGTTGAACGTCAACTACGCACTTCGGCACGGCATCACGCTATACGGAAACCTGCGGAATGCGCTGAACCAACATTACGAAGAGGCCTTCGGATTTCCTTCGCCGCTACTGAACTTCGTGAGCGGCGTGAAGTGGACATTTTCGCCGACGAAGCGGGTGCGAGAATGAATAGCGTGACGTTCGACGATCCGCGCATGGCCATCAACCGCGTGTACACGCGCGGGGGCGACAAGGGCGAGACCGGCCTGGCCGGGGGGCAGCGCGTGCCGAAAGATGCTTTGCGCATCGAGGCCTACGGCACGGTGGATGAGCTAAATGCGTTTGTCGGGGTGGCGCGCGATACGGCGCAAGGGCTTGCCGCCGCGCATCCGGCGCTGGAAAAGCTGAACACGATTCTGAAGCGCGTGCAGCATGAGCTGTTCAACGCGGGCTCGATTCTGGCCACGCTTCCGCAAGACGTGCATCCGCGGCAGGCGCGCGTGACCGAGGCCGAAATCAAGCAGCTGGAAACGGAAATCGACCTGATGAACGGAGGTCTGCCGGCGCTGCGCTCGTTCGTGTTGCCGGGGGGCTGCCGGCTGAATGCGGAGCTGCACGTTTGCCGAACGGTCTGCCGCAGGGCCGAACGCATTTGCGTCACGCTGGGGCGAGAGGAACCGTTGGATGGCGAGATCGTGCGCTATCTGAACCGGCTCAGCGATGCTTTATTTGTGTGGAGCCGGTGGGTCAGTGTTACTTTGGGAGTACCGGAAACTTTATGGGAACCGAATCGCGCAGCCTCCGGGCAGCGCGACAATCAAGGTTGAGGAGAAGTGCATGGAAAATTTGAATCGAAGACCGATTGCGCTGACGCTAGTTGTACTGGGCGCGGTGGCACGGGTTATGCCGCATCCGTGGAATTTCGCGCCCGTTGGCGGCATCAGTCTGTTCGCAGGTGCGAGGCTGAGGGGGTGGCAAGCGTACTTGCTGCCGATCGTGCTGATGGCGATCACCGACCCGCTGGTTGGCGGCTACAGCGTTTGGGCAACGCCGTTCGTGTATCTCAGCTTTCTAATCAACGTGTGGATCGGGCGGCGCCTGCAAAATTCGGAGAGCCCGTGGCGTATCGGCGGGGCAGCGGCGATTTCGAGCGCGCAGTTTTTCCTGATTTCCAACTTCGGGGCGTGGCTCGGATACTATGCGCACACGTGGGCCGGCCTCGCTACCTGCTACACCATGGCGATTCCTTTCTACGCAAAGACGCTGGGCAGTGACTTGCTGACTTGCGGCATCCTGTTCGGCCTGCACGCGTGGCTAAGCCGCACGGTGTACACGCCGGAGCGCGTACCGCAAGCAGCTTGAAACGGGCGCTCGTATCGTGGAGCGGCGGCAAGGATTGCGCCTGGGCGCTCGAGCGGCTGCGCGGGACGGATATCGAGCCCGTTGCGCTGCTGACGACGATTAATGAGTATTTCGATCGCGTAGCGATGCACGGTGTGCGCCGCGAGTTGATCGAAGAGCAGGCGCGCTTGACCGGCGTTCCATTGTGGCCGGCGCCTCTGCCTTGGCCGTGCTCGAACGAACGCTACGAGGAGATCATGGCGGAGATGTGCCGGCGCGCGGTGGCCGAGGGCATCGAAGCGGTTGTTTTCGGTGATCTGTTCTTGGAAGATGTCCGCGCCTATCGCGAGCGCATGCTCGCAGGAACCAGGCTCACGCCGGTGTTTCCGCTGTGGCGCATACCCACGGCCGAGCTGGCGCGCGAGATGCTGGCGGGTGGGCTGCGCACGCGCATCGCCTGTATCGACCGGCGGAAGCTCGACCGCTCCTTCGCCGGGCGCGAGTATGACGAACAGTTTCTGGCGGATCTGCCGCCGGAAGTGGACCCGTGCGGAGAGAACGGCGAGTTCCATTCCTTCGTTTACGATGGCCCGATGCTCCGCCACCCGATTGCGATTGAACGGGGCGAATTTCACGAGGACGGCGATTTCACGTTCGCCGATTTATTGTGCCCCGTATCGTCTCACTGATTTCGAGCGCCACCGAGATCATCCATGCGCTGGGGCAGACGCCGAGCCAGGTGGGAAGGTCGCACGAGTGCGACTTTCCGGCTGAGATTGCGGCGTTGCCGGTGTGCACTAAGCCCACGATCGACATCCACGCCGACAGCCGCGAGATCGACCGCGCGGTGAAGGACCGCGTGCGCAACGCGCTCTCGGTCTATGACGTTTTCGACGATGTGCTGGAGCGCCTCCAGCCCACACACATCATCACGCAGACGCAATGCGAAGTTTGCGCGGTGAGCCTGCGCGACGTGGAACGCTCGGTGGCTATGCGGCTCGCGAGCAAACCGCAGATCGTCTCGCTCGCGGCGAATGCGCTCGCTGACGTGTGGGATGACGTGCGGCGCGTGGCGCGGTCGCTCGATATCGCGGCGCATGGGGAAAGCGTCATCCGTGCTTTGCAGGCGCGCATGGCGGCGATTTCGCAGAAGGCGCGCGCGGCGGGGGAGCGCCCGCGCGTGGCGTGCATCGAATGGGCCGAGCCGGTGATGACCGCGGGCAACTGGACACCGGAACTGGTGGAGATGGCCGGCGGCGTACAACTGTTCGGAGTGGCCGGCAAGCATTCGGGGTACGTGAACTGGGAGGAGCTCGCGGAGAGCGATCCCGACGTGATCGTGGTGGCGGCCTGCGGTTTCGACATCCCACGGACGCAAAGCGAAATGCACTGGCTCGTCAATCGGCCGGAGTGGCCGTCGCTGCGCGCGGTGCGAAGGGGGCGGGTGTACCTGGCGGACGGCAACCAATACTTCAACCGGCCGGGGCCCAGGCTGGTGGAGACGGTGGAGATTCTGGCGGAGGTTCTGCATCCGGGATCGTTTCCGCCGGCATTGGAAGGCGCGGGGTGGACGCGGTTTTGTTAACAGGCGTTCCCCCGGAACATTCCGGCGGCTGCGGCGTCCAATAGGGAATCATGCGATGCTCCTGGACGATTTGGTTTCTCGTGCTGATCGTTCCCGGCTTTTCGACGGATACCACTCGGAAAGCCAAAAGCCAACCAGCGGCGGTGGGCGAGGACTGGCCGGTTTGGGGCGGGAAGAACCGCGACTTTCTGGTGAATACATCCGGTCTGGCGGATTTCTGGCCGGCGGCTGGGCCAAAAAAACTCTGGAGCCGGCCGCTCGGAGACGGCTATTCGGCGATCGCCGAGGAAGGTGGCGTGCTGTACACGGCGTACCGGCGGGGGGTGAAGGACGTGGTTACCGCGCTAGATGCCGCGACGGGCAAGACGCGATGGGAATACGAGTACGGCAGTCCATTCACGAACGCGTATTCCGAAGAGGTGGGTCCTGGACCCTACGCCATGCCGCAGGTGGTCGGCGACAGGGTGGTGACGGCCAGCGGGACGGGCAGGATCTATTCCATCGACAAAAAAACGGGACGGCCGGTGTGGTCGCATGACCTATATAAAGAGTTCCACGCAACGTTCCTTCAATATGGTTATTCGTGCCACGCGCTGCCCTATAAGGACACGCTGATCTATTTGGCGGGGGGCAACGGGGACGGCGCCATCGCGTTCCGGCAGAGCGATGGGGGCGTGGTTTGGAAGGCGCTGCAATTCACGAACGCGCATTCCTCGCCGCTGCTGATCAATGTGGACGGCCAACCGCAGGTGGTGGCGCTGGCAGCGAACACGGTGTTCGGTTTCAGTCCGGACAACGGTGCGCTGTATTGGTCCCATGAGCACAAAACACAGTATGGCTTGGCGGTGAGCACGCCGGTGTGGGCGCCGGGGAATCTTCTGTTCGTGGCTTCGGCGTATGGTACGGGCGCACGGGTGTTGCAACTGAGCCAGGCCGGCGGGCGCACCAACGTGAAGGAACTCTGGGCCAACAACCGTCTCGAACTGCATATAGGGACGGCCATCCAGCGCGACGGTTACGTTTACATTTCGAGCGGCCATGACGGCCCGATTCTCATGACCGCCATCGAGCTGAAGACAGGCGCGGTGAAATGGCGCGAGAGGGGCTTCGCCAGGGCGCAACTCCTTTACGCGGACGGCAAGGTGATTCTGGCGGATCAGGACGGCACGCTGGCGCTGTGCAGGGTGAGTCCGCAGAAGTTTGAAGTGCTGTCGAAGGCCTCGGTACTGCAAAGTATCGCGTGGACGCCGCCCACGCTGGTGGGCACGCGGCTGTACGTGCGGGATCGCAAGACGGTGGAGGCGTTCGATCTGGGGCGATGATGTTTTCCGCATTGCAAGGCGACCAGGCGGGCAACCCTTTGTGAAACTTCCTGTTGTGTTGATGGCGCTGTTTGCGCTTGCGATTCCGTCCCGGACAGCAGGTCAGACGACGGAGCCGGACGGGACGCCAGCCCCGAGCGTGCAGACACTACCGGCGGTCGACAGGCCGGTCTCCTGGCGGCTGCTGGTTCCGAACTTGATCAGTGATCAAGAACGCATCTGGTCTTTTCCAGCCAGACTTATGCAGGGGCAGGGCTGGATTCCCACTGTGGCGGTCCTGGGTGCGACCGCCGGACTGATTGTGGCAGATCCGAGCGAGGCTGCTTACTTCCGCCGCACGCCGTCATTTCACGGGTTCGACAACATCTTTACCGGAAACGCCACGCTCACTGGTATCATGGCGGCCCCGATCTCGCTTTACGGCGCAGGATTGATCCGAAGAGACTCGAAAATGCAGCGAACGGCGCTGCTGGCGGGTGAAACCGTCGCCGACTCGGAGATCCTGACGACGGTCTTGAAGGACGCGACGCGCCGTGTGCGCCCGGCGGCTATGCCAGCCAACGGTAATTTTTCCGATAGCTGGTTTGAGAGCGGCGGTTCACTTTTGCGCGGAAGTGGAAGTTTCCCCTCCGGGCACGCTATTGCGGGATTCTCGGTGGCGACCGTGATCGCGCGCCGTTATGGAAATCACCGCTGGGTTCCGTACGTGGCGTACGGCATGGCGGCGCTGGTGAGTTTTTCGAGGCTTTCCTTGTCGGCCCACTTTTTGTCGGACGTCTTCATGGGCGGTGCGCTGGGGTACTCGATCAGCCGTTTTGCGGTGCTGCGGCAGTAGCTTGGGGATTAGCTCGTGCGATTCGCCGTTGGCGTGACGGGCACAAGCAGGCCCTGACGAATGTAATAATCGGCGCCACGCCAACGCACGCTGCGGCGCGTGAAGCTGATCAGCCAGATCAGAAACGCCAGAGTGTCCCAGAGGGGAATCAGCGCAAGAGACTTCTTCAACGAATCCTGCTTCAGGCCCCGAATGCCGATCATCCACGTCATGGCGATCCGCAAAGCCAGATAGACGCCGAGATAGCCGATGGCAACGCTAAGTGTGGGGTTGAGGGCAATGGCAACGAGCGACCACGGCAGTCCTTGCGTGAGGAGCAATCCCAAGTGTCCCCAGGGCCGCATGTGCCGCATCACCACGATCCAGCGCAAGCGCTTCAGGAACAGATCGCGCAAGGAGCGGTAATCGGGCACGGTGCCCACGGTGTATGGCAGCAGTTCGATTCGATGGCCGTGTTCGGCAATCATTCGGCCCACCAGCAGGTCGTCGGCGGGGCGATTTTCGATGCTGGCATAGCCCCCAAACTCAGCCAGACGGGCGCGGGTGGTGGCAATGGTGGGGCCAAGCGCGAATTTGACGCCATCCAACTCGCGAGCGACGAAGAGACCGGCGTAGAAATCGGAGAACATGCCCACCGATTGCAGGTGATCGACGAACGTTTTGTCCCCGGTGGGCACGTATGGACAGGTAACCGCGCCGACGGAAGGATCGGCGAGCGGAGCAATCACGCTGCGTAAATAGTCGGGGCGCACACGAACGTCGCTATCGCTGATCACCAGAAACTCGTGGCGGGCCTCCTCGGACAGGCGAACTAGTTTAGCTACCTTGTCGTTCACCGCGTTGCGGCCGGAACCGAAAAGGACGCGAATGGACCTTTCGGGAAACTCGCTCTTGAGTTTCTCGATGACGGGAAGGACGGGATCCTGCTGATTGTCGACGCAAAAAACAATCTCGTAATCGGGATAGTCCTGCCGGCAGAAGGTCGAGAAGTTCTCATAGGCGTCGGGATCGAGTCCGCGGATGGGTTTCAGGTTGCTGATAGGCGGCGTGAAATGGGAAGGCGGCGGCGTCCGTTTCGCACCAGCAAAGAACCGCCACGTGCTGTAGAGCGCCAGGAGGTAATAAATAAACGGTATGGCGGCTATGGCTAGCAGAACGTGAGGAAAGGTCAGTAACATGTCGATGGAGTGTCTGTGAGGAGGCGACCGTAACTCGGCCGGGCGTTAGTGCATCTTGTTACAATGGGCAACAATCCATGTTAATCCACTCCTCACTCCGACTCTCCGCGCATGTTTAGCGGAAACGCTACGAGCCCCAAGCGAAACGACCTAGGCGCGCCGCGGGAGGCGCATGACGATGTGCGGCATCAGCGGCTTCACGCATCTTAATTCCGCACCGATCCCGGGCCGCATTCAGGCGGCAGTTGCTTCGCTGACGCATCGCGGCCCCGACCAGCAGGGCGTTTTCGAATCGGCCTTCGTTTCGCTTGGCGCTACGCGGCTGAAGATCATCGACCTTGCGACTGGCGACCAGCCGATTGTCTCCGAGGATGGAGACCGCGTAATCGCGTTCAACGGCGAGATTTACAATCACGCGGAGTTGCGCGCGGAACTGGAGCAGCGGGGGCACAGGTTCCGGTCGCGATCGGATACGGAGACGGTCCTCGCGGCATTTCATGAGTGGGACACCGATTGTTTCTCGCGGCTCCGCGGCATGTTTGCCGTGGCGCTGTGGACGGAGTCGAGCCGGCGCCTGGTGCTGGCGCGGGACCGTGTGGGCATCAAGCCGCTCTACGTGGCGTTTCGCGGGAAAGACATCTTTTTCGGGTCGGAGCTCAAGGCAATTTTCGCGCACCCTGAAATGGACCGGCGCCTCAGCCGGCAGGGGCTCGACTGTTACCTGGCGCTGAACTACGTGCCCGGGCCATGGACGCTCGTGGAAGGGATTGAGAAGCTCCAGCCGGGGCAGTGGCTCGAATGGCGCGAAGGGCAGCTCCGTTCCGAAACCTACTGGCGGCTGCCGATCGGCGAAGGTCCAAAACGCGACTTGGAATCAGCCAAAGAGGAGCTGGATGCGTTGCTGCGGCAGTCGGTGCAGGAGCATCTGCTTTCGGACGTTCCGCTGGGTGTGTGGCTGAGCGGAGGAATCGATTCCTCCACGCTTCTGCATTATGCGGCCACCGCGGCCGGACGCCGGCTGAAGACGTTTTCGATTTCCTTTCGCGGGCGCAGCTTTGACGAGACGGTCTATATCCGGCAAGTGGCGGAACAATACGGGACGGACCACCAGGAACTGGACCTCAATCCGGAAGCGGATTTGGCCGGGGCGATTGAGCAGCTTCCTTACTACTGCGACGAGCCGGGGGCGGATGGCGGGTTGCTGCCAGTGTGGTTTCTCTCCGCCCTGACCAAGAAAAGCGTTACGGTGGCGCTGAGCGGGGAAGGCGCCGACGAACTGTTTGGCGGGTACCTGATGTATCGCGCCAACGAACTGGCGCGCAAAGTGCGCCGGCTGCCGGATTTCGCTTTGCGGCTTGCGCAATCGGCGGCGGAGCGGTGGCCGGTTTCCGACGACAAGATCAGCCGGGAATACATGGTCAAGCGATTCCTTACGGGCTGCCGCATGGAACCCAGCCGGGCGCATGTCTATTGGGCCGGCGCGTTCTCGGACGAGGAGAAGCAGTCTCTCGCTGCCGCCCCGCTTCCCGGTGCACTCGACACGATTCTGGCTGATTTGCGAAAGGCGGGAGACCGGTTATCCAGTTATCTTTGGTTCGATCAACGGTACTTCCTGCCCGACGACATCCTGGCGAAAGCGGACCGCATGAGCATGGCTCATTCGATCGAAGTGCGGCCGCCGTTCCTGGATCATCGCATCGTGGAATTTGCCGCCGGACTGCCGGACGAGTTCAAGGTTCGGGGATCGTATCAGAAGGTTCTACTGAAAGAGCTGATGAAGGACAAGCTGCCTGCGGCAATTTTACGGCGCAAGAAGGTGGGATTCGATTTTCCCGCGCATGACTGGCTGCGCGGCCCGCTCCGGCCGCTGCTGCTCGATACCCTGGCTGATGGCGCCTCCGATCACCCCGGCCTGTTCCGCGCGGCCGCGGTGGATCACTTGGTCCAGCGGCACATGAGCCGGGAAGCCAACGTGGGCTATCATTTGTGGGGCCTGATGATCCTGTTTCTGTGGATGAGGAAATGGCGAATTCAAACGACAGCAGATTACGACCGGACGTCAGCGACGGAAAACGCTTTTACATCTATGTGATCGTCCTGCTCGTCGCGAGCGCTGTGTATCTGGGCTGTATCGTTTCTCCCCCATCCTTGATGGACGACGTGGATGCGGTACAGGCGCAGATTGCGCGCAACATGATCACGTCGGGCGACTGGGTCACGGCGCGCCTGGATGGCGTTCCATACCTGGAAAAAGCGCCGCTGATCTACTGGCTGATTGCGATCTGCTACAAGGTTTTCGGAGTTTACGATTGGGTCGCCAGGCTTCCGGTGGCGCTCTCCGCGATCGCGCTGTGCTGGCTGACCACCGCGTTCGGCATCTGGGCGTTTGGCGAATGGGCGGGATTTTATGCAGGCTTGTGCATGTCAACTTGCGTGGGCCTGTTTCTATTTACGCGCATTCAGATTCCGGACGTGATGCAGGCGTTCACCGTGACGCTGGCGTTGTGGGCCTTGCTGCGGACGCTCGATGAAGGAGAGCGGCGGCCACGTTTTTGGGCGTTCCTGCTGGCGGCGAGTCTTGGAACGGGACTGCTGCTGAAGAGCCTGATCGGTGTGGTGTTCCCCTGCGCCGCGGGAGCGATCTATCTTCTGCTCACCGGGCGGCTTTTTTCGGCGGCAACATGGAAAAGACTGCGGCCGGTCAGCGGGTTGATCGTGATTCTGCTCATCGCGGCTCCGTGGCATCTTCTGGCAACTTTGCGTAATCCGCCGTATTTCGAATTCACCATGCACAGTGCGCCGGGCGAGTACCACGGCTTCTTCTGGTTCTTTTTCATTAACGAGCAACTGCTGCGATTTCTGAACCTGCGCTATCCGCGGGACTACAACACGGTGCCGCGCCTCTACTTCTGGCTTTTCCATTTGTTGTGGCTGTTTCCGTGGAGCGTCTATTTTCCGGCGGTCGCTAAGCTCTCGTACCGGGCGGAAGACCGCGCCGGGCGCACGCGCCTGCTGGCGCTGATCCTGACGGGCTTCGTTCTGGTGTTCTTTACGTTTTCTACGACCCAGGAGTATTATTCGATGCCCTGTTATCCGGCGCTCGCGCTCTTACTAGGCTCGGCGATGGCCATGGGAGGCGGGTGGATTCGCGGGGGCACGCGAGTGACCGCGGTGATCGCAGTTTGCGCGGCCATCGCAACGCTCGGGCTGTGGTGGCTGGTGCGTAACGCAGCGAGCCCGGGGGATATTTCTGCGGCGCTCAACAGCCGTCCTGGCACATATACGCTGTCGCTAGGCCATATGGGAGACCTGACGCTGTCCTCGTTCGCCTACCTGCGCTTGCCCCTGTTGGTTGCGGCACTCGCATTTCTGATTGGCGTGGCAGGCCACTGGCGAGCGACGGGCCCCCGTGCGTTCCTTGCCGCCGCGTTGATGATGGTTGTGTTTTTCCACGCGGCCCGGCTGGCCCTGGTTGTGTTTGATCCGTATCTATCCTCGCGCCCGTTGGCGGAAGCGATCCAGCGTGCGCCTGAGGGCAAGCTGATCGTGGACCATCACTACTACACCTTTTCGTCGGTGTTCTTCTACACGAACCGCGACGCACTGCTTCTCAATGGCCGCTTCAACAATCTCGTTTATGGTTCCTATGCGCCCGGAGCACCCGATGTTTTCATTACCGATGCGCAGTGGAGGGACTTGTGGCTGGCGCCGGGACGTTGTTACCTGGTGGCGTCGGAACCCGCTTTGCCGCGTCTAACAAAGTTGGTCGGCTCCGAACAATTGATGACGGTCGCGCAGGCTGGAGGCAAAGTTGTGCTTACCAACCATCCGGTGCATTGAGCGGCGCGGAGACTTTATTACTTGCCGAGTTGACCAACGGGCGCGGCGACGGCTGTATACGACGCCATCCGGCGTTCATTGCGCGCATTGCGCCAATTGACCTGCGGCAGAAAGTTCGACACATCCACGCGGTCCTGGTACTTCAAGGCGATGTTCATCAGCGAATCCAAAAGAGATTCGGAGAGAAAGTGAGGATCGAGGCCGAGGTCAATCAGCTTCGAGTGCTTGGCTTTGTAGTAGTGTTCCTCGGCTTCCACGCGCGGGCTGGGGAGGTGATCAATTTCGACGTCCCGTCCCAGTTTCCTGGCCGCCGTCTGCACCAGGTGCGCGATCTCGAGCACGGAAAACTGCTCGGTAAACTGATTGAACACTCTACATTCGCCACGCGCGGCAGGGTTCAAGCACGCGATCTCGATGCAGCGCACTGTGTCGCGGATGTCGAGATACCCTCGTGTCTGGCCGCCCTTGCCATAGACGGTCAACGGATGGCCCACGGCGGCCTGCACGCAGAACCGATTTAACACCGTACCAAAAACTTCGTCATAGTCGAAGCGGTTGATGAGGCTTTCATCGAGCTCAATTTCGTCCGTCACGGTTCCATACACGACGCCCTGGTTGAGATCGGTGGCGCGCAGGCCCCAGATCCGGCAGGCGAACATGATGTTGTGGCTGTCGTGAACTTTCGAGAGGTGGTAGAAGGAGCCGGGCTGCTTTGGAAATGGCAGTGTATCCTTGCGACCCTCGTGTTCGATCGTGATATAGCCTTCTTCGATGGCGATGTTCGGCGTGCCGTACTCGCCCATCGTTCCTAGCTTGACCAGATGACAATCCGGCCGGAATTCGCGCAGAGCGAACAACAGGTTCAGCGTGCCCACGACGTTGTTGACCTGGGTAAAGACAGCATGCTTGCGGTCAATCATGGAATAGGGCGCTGACCGCTGCTCGGCAAAGTGCACTACGGCATCCGGCTCGAAACTCTGAATAGTGGAAGTAAGAAAATCGTAGTCCGTGATATCCCCGGTGAACACGCCGATTTTGATTCCTCGAAGCTGCTCCCAAGCTCTTAGGCGTTCCGGCAAGGGGCGGATCGGCGTGAGGGTTTGCACACCCAGTTCGTGGTCCCAGAGACGGCGGACGAAGTTGTCAACGATGCAAACGGAATGTCCTCGGGCCGACAAATGAAGGGCCGTAGCCCAACCGCAATATCCGTCGCCTCCGAGCACAGCAATCCGCATGTATACCCTCCCTTAGCTTCCGATCAAAGTTCAGTTCCGAAGGTGTCCGCACGAGCCTGTAGCGCGAAATCAGTGCGTGGTACGTATCCCTATGATTCTTTATTATAAAATAAAAGAACTGTCGGTTTTGCGTGCGGCTGCGGTACTGCAACCTCCGCAGAGTGTGTTTCATCTAACAACTGGATGCATCGGGTATCAATTCTTCTTCTATTTTGTCTCCCGGTTCTCGCTTCCGAGGAAGGGAGGAGCCGCGCCATGGCCCTGTATCAGCGGACCGAGTACACGGATTCGTTGCGCGTATTGGAGGCAAACCCGAAACCCGAAGCGGTGGATCACTTTCTGTTTGGCAAGAACTACTTCATGCTGGGCGAGTACAAGAAGGCGATTGGTTGCCTGGAGAAGGCGGTGGCCCAAGACGCCAACAATTCCGAATACGTCCTTTGGCTGGGCCGCGCCTATGGGCGGAGAGCTGAAGCAAACTGGTTAGTTGCGATGCCGAACGCTGCCAAAGCCCGCCAGTATTTCGAACGCGCCGTGGCTCTGAATCCGCACTATCATGAAGCTCTGAACGATTTGTTTGACTTCTATCTGAACGCCCCGAGCATTCTCGGCGGTGGCCTCGACAGGGCCGAAGCTTTGGCCCAGCGCGTTAAGACCGATCGGCCAGCTGAATATGAGTACGACGAGGCGCAACTGGCTGATAAGCGAAAAGACTACGCGGCAATGGAAGCGCACTACCGTCGCGCTATGGAGCTCGCGCCCGCGGAGCCAGGGCGGTACATCGATCTGGCGCGGTATCTCGCGAAACGAGGCCGTCTGGCGGAAAGCGATGCCTTGTTTGCGCAAGCCGCCAAGGTTGCACCGGCCAACCCGCGCATTGCCTTCGAGCGGGCCAAGATCAACATCGAAAACCAGCGCAATCTGCCGGAGGCGCGCCAGTTGCTGCGCCAATACTTAGCATACGAGGTCACGCCGGACGACCCGCCGAAACAGACGGCTGAAAAACTCCTCGTCGAAGCGGCGCAAAATTGATCCAACCCATCCGGACGAACCGGAAACATCTGTGACAGAAATCGGCGTGGAACCAGCGAAGGCCCGCCGGCCGGTTGTCCGGGGGAAGGCCGTCCGCGCATACTCCCTCCTGCTGGCCTTCCTTGCGTTGCGAGCATTCGGCAATCTGGCGCTCGCGTGGGGTACGAAGCACCTGGAGCAGGGGCTTTCCGGGAACCCTCTTTCCTACTTTCTCGCGATGCTCAATCCGTTCGTGACTCTAGCGATCGCGATGCTGATTCTGGCGCTGCTGGTGCGAATGGCGTTATTGAGTGTGGCCGATCTGAGTTTTGTCCTGCCCATGACGGCGGTCGGCTATGTGATTGCGGCTGTGTTCGGAAAGCTTTTTCTGCACGAAGAGGTGAGCGTGCAGCGCTGGCTGGGAGTGCTGTTGATTTTTGCCGGCGTTGCTCTGGTTAGCTCGACGTCGCAGAAGACTACTGAAGAGGGGGACGGAACCCTATGAAGTGGATCTTGCTGAGCGTGGTGGTCGCTGCGACGGTGGTTAGCGACCTGCTACAGAGCTACCAAATGAGGATCGGTGGCGAGCAGGCGTTGGGGGCACGCGGCGTGGCGCAACTGCTGCAAAAAATCGCGCGCAACCGATACCTGATCCTCTCCATAGTTTTCCTGGCGATTTCGTTCTTTGCTTTCATGGCGCTCATCCAGGCTGAGCCGCTGAGTTTCGCGGTGCCCGCCTCCGCTGCCAGCTTCATTGTTGAGACGGTTCTTGCGAAACTTCTATTGAAGGAACATATCGGGGTGCGCCGAGGCGCTGGCGCTTTGCTGGTTCTGTGCGGCATCGTGCTACTGGCGCGTTAGGATTCGTCGACGGTCGTATGTCCCACGCCGGAGTGTGCAGGGCACAGACCGCGGACATATGGGCAGCGCGCGCAATGATCGCCCTCGTGGAGCGGGAAATGAAGGGACGACTGCGCGTCTCGAAAGTCCCTTACGAGCACTTCGGGGCTGTCGATCAGAGAGCGCTCCAAGGAGACCGGCACGGCGGCGCCGGGGCGCAGGAAATAGACGCACGCCTGGGCTGGCGACCGGCCCAGCATGCGCTCCAAGGCGAGCGCGTACAGGCGCAGTTGCGGCGTGTAACGCATGGCGCGGGCTGTTGCTTCCCGAGCTTTGATTTCATCGGTCTTATAGTCGAGTAGCACCACTTCGCCAGATTCTTCGAACCAGAGGTCGATTTGGCCACGCAGCACGACATCCTCAACCGCTAGTAGAAAATCGAATTCGCGCGCGATACGGGTTGCCCGGGCGGCGCGGCGGCCCAGTTCGCTGGCATGGAAACTGTCTACGAGCTTTCGCGCCTCCGGTGCGGGGCTGGTAACCGGCTGTCCGGCCAGCATCGCATGGACCTCCAGACCGAACTGGCTGGCATCCATTTCATGGTCCGGGTCATCCTCATCCACGCGTTGCAGGTTGCGCGGCACATTGCCCTCGAAGCCCAGATAGCGTTCCAGGAAGTAGCGGCGCGGGCAATGAGCGAAGAGTGCGACCGAGGTCACGCTGGCCGCGAAGTCATGTTGATCGTGGACCGCGGGGCGGTCGAGCAATGGAATGGCCGCCGGCATGGAGTCTTGCTCGTGGCGAGCGAGCAGCTTGGGCGGAGCATTCGTGGCTAGAATCCGCACGGCAAAGCTTTCACTGTCTGGCGCCTCCATGTGCTGTACTCTCTGCTGGGGAGTGCGGAGATCAAGGCCTAGAGCTGCTTCAAGCACCGCCGCCCACTCCTTCGGCTTGCCGAAGCTGGAGTAGGAAAACACCAAATGCTCTTCGGCGCGGGTCATGGCAACGTAGAACAGCCGGTTGCCTTCCTGCGCCTCACGCTGTGACACCTCGTACTCAATTGCCTTGAGGAGTGAGTCCCGCTTATCTTCGCCGGTGACGGGATTCACCCATTTTGCTCCCAATCCGAAATTGGGTGAAAAGGCCGGTGACGCGGAGCCTGCCGCCACGCCTTTGTGAAGGGCTGCGAGAAATACTACCGGAAACTCCAGGCCTTTGGCGGCATGGATCGTCATGATCCGGACGGCGTTAACCGCATCTTCCGGCGGGGCGTCGGGCTCGCGTGCGTCTGCCTGGCGCATGAACTTGAGCTCCTCCACGAATTGCTGCAAAGTGAGGCGGGACGAAGCATCTCGCGCCAGCGCGAGAAATTTCTCAACGTTCGCTCCCGCGCGCGTGCCGGGATCAAAGCCATGGCCTGTATCGTCCATGGTACGCATCAGCAGCCGGTCGAAGCCGGCAGTATCCCGCGACTCCCGCCAACGTAAAAATTGTTCGCGGAAGCGCCGCAGCTTGCTGAGATCTTCCGGGCTGAACGGCTTGTCTAGGTGCTCCAGCTTACGCAGCGCGCTGCTCAGGTTCGCGCTGCTCCTCAACCGCAGCAGAGCTTCATCAGAAACCCCGGTGAACGGCGAGCGCAAGACAGCCGTCAGGCTGACCTCGTCACGAGGATTATCTACGGCCTGGAGCAGGCACAGAAGATCCGCCACCTCGCGCGTTTCAAAGAATCCCTTCCCCTGGCTCAATAGATACGGAATGCCCGTCTCATCAAACGCCCGCGTGAACGCTGGCACCACTTCAGAATTGCGCAGCAGGACAGCGATGTCGCCAAATTGCGCCACACCGTTTGCAAGCGGGAGCGACTCGCGAAGATCCAGGATGCGGCGTGCGACCAAGCATGCTTCCAGATCGAGTGCGGTCTCCGCAGAATCGGCAATGGCAGCCAGCACCTCGACAGACGCCTCGGTTTTCTGCGGAAATTGCCGCTTAGCGATTAGCGGCAGAGGTTCGACACCTTGCATCTGGTGGGAGATTCTTTCCACCGCGCTCAGAATCTCCGGACGGCTGCGCCAGTTCTCCTCCAACTCCACCAGGCGATGGCCGCGTGCCTTGACGTTGTCCCGGTACGCGCGAAACACACCGGGTTCTGCGTGACGAAACCCGTAGATGGACTGATTGATATCGCCCACGGCGTAAAACCGGTCCGAGCTGCGAATCAAGTCCACCAGCTTGGCCTCCAGCCGGTTGGTGTCCTGAAATTCGTCCATCAGCACGTACTGGAACTCATTTTGGAGGCGCTGGCGAACACTGTCTTCACTTTCGAGCAACAAAACGGCAAAGGCCTGGAGATCCGCGAAATCGAGTACCGCCAGGTGACGCTTGCGTTCGCTGTAAAGACGGTCGAAACATTCAATCACCTGGATCAGTGTTTCGCGCTCACCCGAATAGTAATCGGTGAGGAGGGCTCGATACGCCTCGGGCAGAAGGGTGTCTTTAATTGCCATCAGGCGCGTGTGGCACTCGCTGCCCTGCTTGATGCCCTTGAGATTGGTTGGAAATTCGCTGATTACCTGGAAGTGTTCGGCCGTCACTGGCGAGTCGGGCAGTTGCGCAACGCGACGCGCCGCATCCAGAACCTCATGCAGGCGGTCGATCTGATTCGCCTTCCAGCCGAAAGTGTTCTCCCTGCCGAGCTGGCCAACAACGTTGCGCACCTCCGCCAGCGGATTGCTGTCACGGGGCGCGAGGCCGCGCAAATCGGCGGGCTTAACGTCAGCCGCTCGCATCGCATCGTATAAACCGGGAATGCCGCTCGCAAGATCGGGCGAGGCGAGACCGCGGATGAGCCGCCCCATAGCCTCAGGTTTGCTTGCGAACATCCGGTCGAGCGCATCACTCGCCGTTTGCCGCTCCAGGATGACTGCCCGGCGCGCATCCAGCACCTGGAATTCGGGATCGAGTCCCGCGGCGATGGAATTTTCGCGCAAGAGGCGCGTACAAAAACCGTGGATGGTGGAAACGTGAGCCTGCTCGAGCTGCCGGCGGAGGTCCGGCGTATGACGGAACGACTCGGCCAGCTTGTCTTTCATGTGGCGCGCGGCTTTTTCCGTGAAAGTGATGGCCAGGATTCGCTCGGGTGGCACGCCTTTTTCGACTACCAGGCGCCGGTAGAATTCCACCAGGACAGTGGTCTTACCGGAACCTGGCACGGCCACGATACAAGTGTCCCGTCCTGCATCTTCCACCTCGACCGCCTTAAGTTGCCTGGGCGTGAAATTCACGAGGCGTCCTCCGCGATGGCAACTTCCACACCCGCGTAGCGGCACGCATTTCTAAAATCGCAGGTTCTGCACTTCGCGAGATCACTTGGCGCGGGTGCGATTCGGCCCGCCAGGATGGCTCGCACCGCCTCCATGCTCCGCTTCACGGCGGCTTCGAGCCACTCGGGTGCGAAGGGCTCGATTTTGGCTTTCTTGAGCCAACCCGGCTTCTCTCCCCATCCGGCGTACTGAACGCCATCGCGCACCGCGCAGTAGTACACACCCGCTACGGTGCGTTGGAAGCCGCGTTCCGCAGCCAGCCAGTAGAGCGGCCCTTGCAATCGATTCTGGTTGGCGGCGTAATCCCGCAAGTTCTTGCTGTATTTGTAATCGATGACATAGGTGCGGCCGTCAGACGTTGTGATGAGGCGGTCCAGACGGCAGCGAATCGCCACGCCGTCCTCCAGCTCGAACCGGGATGCCGATTCCAATAGACTTTCCTGATCTGCCGGCCATGTTTCCGCTGCCGCTAAGCAGCGCAGGTCCGCGAGCATCCGGGCGCGCCAGAGCTCGGTCCGGTAACTGGGTACGACGAACTCCTTGTGCGTATGTTCCGCAAAGACGCGCTCAAACACCGTTTCTATTGGGCTGTGCGACTCCAGCCATTCCTTGATCACCTGGTGCACGATGGTGCCACACAGCCGAAAATCCAGGCGATCCTCAGGGCGCGGCGGTGCGGCCTCGAGTTTCAGCGTGTGCCGCCCGAAAAAGAGGAAGGGGCACTGTAGATAAGATTCGAGCGCGGTCGGCCGGATTTCTGCGTGCTTCTGCCCGAGAATCTGGAGCAGGTCCGGCGATTGAATTGGGGTGGCGACGGTCGCCGCCGGGGCTGCGGCGGGGCGAACGCGCATTGGACGGCTCTGGCTGGGCTGCAGCGCCGGATCGAGAAACAGTGAGGGCAAGTTCAGGTTGCCGCGCGCGTCATTTCTTGGATAACTGATCACCAAAGATTCGGTGGCGCGGCTCAACGCCGACTCGAACAAGAAACGCTCCTCATTGTCGGCGTCCTCCGCGGTGCGCAAGCGAAGGCCGCGCTCTTTGAGCTTCCTTCGCGCACGATCCGGAAGAAATGGGTCGGGCGATTGATAGCACGGGAACTGGCCTTCCACCATCCCGCATAGGAACACAACCGGCAACTCCCATTGCCGCGCTTCAAAAGCGCTGAGGACATGCACCACCTCGCGCCGCTGGCCGGCGACGCGCAGCGGAGTGAGCCGCAGCATAGCTTTGACAGCCGGCCAAAGCTCAGCTAACGAGAGCTGGGCGGACGCATCAAACGACTTTGCTGCTTCGGCTGTCGCAGCATCAAAAGCAGTGAGCGCACGGGTCTGCGTTTGCCATTCGAGCACTGCTTCCCGGCGCACGGCATCGTGCGGACGCGGGGGCCGGTACAGGGCACGTAACCCGGCGAGCCGGGCAGACCATTCCACTGGCGTGAGCCGAAGTGGCCGCCAGGCCTCCAGCTCGGTGAGGCGATCCAACAACCACCGGAGCCTTTGGTCCGCCGCTTCGATCCTACTGGCCAGTTCCCGCAGCGGCGCGAGGCCCGCTGCAGGCAGGCGCTTACGCACTTCGAAATCGAAGCGGTCCATCGGCGCCGAGCTACCCGTGCCGGGCGAAAGCTTCATCGCCACGAGCGCGTCTTCGTGTTGCCAACCGCCCAGCATGGCATCCACTGCACCAGCCAGGAAGCGCACCGCGGGCTCGTCCATCAAGACCGAGTCAAAATAAAAACGTGCCGGAATCCCGAAGCGCTCCAGAGTGGCGCGCAGGAGGGGCACGTACGCGTCCGGTGTGCGGACAATGATTCCGATCTCTCGAAGCGGCCGGCCCGCGGTGGTCCGCTCCACGATCCTGCGGGCGATCTCGTCGACCTCGCGCTCGATCCCAGGTGCGACGAATAGCTCGCCCGCCGGCCGGGCGCGCTCATGCGTGAGTACCCTTTCCTCGAAGCCAATCTCAAGCAGGCGCGCGCGTGTGCTGGCGGAGACCACGGCGGAAGGAAGCGTGACGGTGACATCCGCGTGTTGCACCAAGGATTGAATCAGCGCAATTTCCGGGTCGGTGAATGAAGAGAAACCGTCGAGCCAGATGAGGCCCGCCGGTCCTGCGCCTGCTTCGGCAATGCGCGAAGCTGCCAGCAGGAGCCGCGTGGACCGCATGCCGAGTTTCTTTTCCTCGAGCAACCGGTTCGTCGCTTCGAAGACGCGGGCGAGCGCGTGTCCCAGCCCATCCGATGGGGAGAGCTCTCGCAGCAGGCGTGGATTGCAGCCGACCGAGGCGCATTCGTTAACCACTGCAGTGAGTCTGGCGTGGAATCCCGCGAGATGCGCCACATTTTGAAACTCAGGAAGGTTCAACCCGCGGACGCTCTTCTCCACCAGCATGTTGAGGAGCGCGTCGGAGACCTGCGGAAGGTCCGGTGTCCAGGGCTCAATGAATCGCCAGATGGTTTGGATGATGCCCGGTGAGAAGACAAAGCCCTCCCGCGCCAGCTCATTTCGCCAGTGCTGGGCCATGGTCGCCGTGGGGACCAGCAGCCGCACACTCGTTTCGCCCCGCCGCAGCGCCGCTCTCAGCACCGCCAAGGCGCTAAAGGTCTTTCCCGAACCGGGAGGTCCGGTCAAAAGTTGCATGTAGATTCCAGCTTAGCGCCGCTTATTTTGAGTCACGGCGAGTACTGAACGCCGCATGCGTCATCCGCGCAGTTTCTCAAGCAGCTTGACGCCCATCGCGATATCCAACAATCGTTGGGCCTGGTCGGGGACTTCGCGCTCGACGTTCAATGCACCTTTGAAGCCGATGGACTTCAGCTTACGGATGAAACGCTCCATGCCAACCGCACCCTGGCCCAGCGGTCTCTCCTCTCCCAACGCCCCCGGCACGCCCTTGGGTGGCCAGTCACCGTCCTTGCAATGCACGGAGATCACGTGTAGGGCGAGGGTGCCCAGCGCATCCACTGGATCGCCAGTACCGTAGAGGATCATATTGGCAGGATCGAAATTGATGCCCAGGTTCGGGCGGTTTACGTCGATCAGAAATCGCAGTAGTGTGTCGGCACCTTCCTGTCCGGTTTCAAGCGCAAAGGTCTGACGGTTCTTCGCCGCATAATCACAGACGCGGCGGACCATCTCACGAACCATCAGGTAGTCGGAGGCGGAATCGTCCTCGGGCACGAATCCAATGTGCGTAGCGATGCTGGGAATGCCCACTTCAAGGGCGAAGTCGCTTACCTCATTGGTGCGCTGCTCGCGCTCGGCGCGTGTGAGCGGGGGGATGAAGCCGACCGTTCGCTGCACAGTGGGAATGTCGGCATAGCTCTCTCCGTTGTATGCGCAGAATGCCGTAACTACTGGAAAGCCCTCCACCGCAAGTGCGGCCTTCCATTTTGCCGCTTCACCCGCGAGCGGGAGGTCACCAGGAATTCCAATCTGTCCGCAGCGGGCGCCCAGTGCCTTCAGTTCGCGCAAAGTCTCAACGGGGTCACGCCCCGCCCAGAACATTACGCCGATTTCCAGGTCTCTCAAAAGTTGCATGCGATTTTTGCTCCGTTGTTCTTTCTCGATTCCACCATGAGACGCGTGAGTTTCACGGCGAGCGCCGATTCCTCCGGCGGGCACAGCGCCGGCCGCTTATTGTGCGCCACGCAATCGGTGAAATATTTCAGTTCCTCAGTGAACAAGTCCGTTTCCGGGCCGTCCACGAGCTCTTTCTCGCCATTCGCACCGTAGAGCGCGAGCGGCCGGCCTTCACTGTTGTAATCGAGCGTTCCCTCGTCTCCCACGACCGTGAACTCCATTGAAAACGGGTAAGATTTCGGATGGTGCCAGCCGCCCGTAATTACGACGCTGCCGATGGATGGGTAGTGAAACTCCGCCGCGATCACGTCGATGCCGTGCGCCAAGTTCTCAAATCCGGTAGCCGATACGTACTCGGGCTTGCCGAGCAGGTGGACGCAGTAGTCCACGTCGTGAATCAGCAGGTCGAAGACGCCGCCGCCACTCCTGGCCGGATCGGCGAGCCATTTGCTCCACGCCGGCGCGGCACACCTTCTCCGGAATAACGCGGCGCGTATGGCGCCGAGAGACCCTGATTTCACGCACTCCGCTGTTTTTCTGTAAGCGCCGATAAATCGCAGCACCTGGCCGGTCATGAGGATGCGCCCGCTCTTGCGGGCCTCGGCCAGGATCTGGTCGGCCCCGGCGCCGTCCAGCGCCATGGGCTTCTCAACCAGCACGTGCTTGCCGGCTCGTAGAGCGGCGAGCGCTGCCGTAGCGTGCTGGTCGGTAGGCAGGCAGATGTCCACCGCTTCGATCTGCGGGTCCGCTAGCGCTTCCTCGCTCGTGTGATATTTCTTCACGAGCGAGAAATCCATCTTTTCGCCGGGGCCGCCGATATTGCCCTGGATGTCACTCAAGTCCCCGGCGAGCTTTTTCTCATCGTGCGACACCACGGCGAAAAGCTCCGCTTCGGAGACATTCTTCCAGGCTTTGAGATGCGTGCTCCCCATGAAACCCAGGCCAATCACGGCAATCCGCATAAGAGGGCAATATACCATCCCCGGGCGGGTGGCTCTTGCGATTTCGTACAATGAACATAAGTGTCTATCAAGTCAAGCGCCGAGCTTGAGAAGATGCGCGCCATTGGGGGTATTGTCGCCTGCGCGTTGCGCATCATGGCGCAACATTTGCGGCCGGGCATCACCACCGCCGAGGTGAACGAAGTCGGGTCCCGTGTTCTGAAGGAAAGCGGCGCACGCTCTGCTCCGCCTTTGGTCTACAATTACCCCGGTGAAGTTTGTATCAGCGTCAATGATGAAGTGATGCACGGAATTCCAGGTGCACGCACGATCCTGCCTGGTGACGTGGTCAAGCTGGATCTGGTAGCAGAGAAGGACGGTTTTTATGCTGATGCGGCGATCACGGTCAATGTTCCGCCGGTCTCTGATTCTGCCCGCGACCTGGCACGATGCGCCGAGCGCGCGTTCCGCCAGGCTCTCGGCGTAGCCCGCTCGGGCAATCGCGTCCGCGAAATCGGCCGCGCGGTCGAACGCGAAGTGCGCCGGTCGGGCTTTTCCGTTGTACGGGAGTTGTGCGGGCACGGTGTAGGACGCACCATTCACGAACCGCCCGCCGTCCCGAATTATCCCGATCGCAACGCGCGCGCGAAGTTGACCGAAGGCTTGGTGATCACTGTCGAGCCGGTTATAGCTGCTGGAAACGGCCGCGTGCGCTTGGATCGTGACGGCTGGACGTTCCGCACCGAAGACGGCGGCCTGGCTGCACACTTCGAGCACACAATTATGATTACGCGCGGTGACCCCGTGCTGCTGACTGCGGCTTAGCTCATGAAGCAGACAACCTCCATCCGCCGCACGCAAGCCCGCGCCGGCGATACGCCTGCTTTGAATGATGTCCCGCAACAACCGGGACACAGCAGGCAGGGGCGGAATCCTAAGCGGGACCGGTTGGATTTTGCCCGCTCGACGAACGATGATGACGAGAGCGCCGAGATACGGAAGGCCCTGCGAGAGAGCAATGAGCGGTTCCTATCGCTTTTTCAAACGGTCAGTGTCGGATTGATATCGGCAGGCCCCCGAGCAGAAATCAGGATGTGCAACCAGGCGGCCCTGGACCTGCTTGGGTTGAGTGAAGATCAGCTAATCGGTAAGACTTCCTTCGATCTCAATTGGCGCGCCATCCACGAAGACGGCCGGCTGTGCCCGAGCGAGGACTGCCCGATTCCTCGCGCGATTGCGTCGCGGCAACCGGTGTGCGACGTGGTTCTGGGCGTTTTTCGCTCGAGGTATCAGGACTACGTGTGGCTTCGCGTCCATGCCCGGCCGCGATTGGCGCCGGACGGCAGCGTGAGCGAGGTCATCTGCTCGTTCGTTGATGTTACGGCGCGCCGGGAGGCTTTGCGAAACCTGACGGCCTGGAAGAATCGTTACGAGGCAGCCATTCGTGCCAGCGGCCAGATCCTTTACGACTGGGACATCGTGAGTAACGAAGTGGTCTACGGCGGCGACTATGAGCGCATCCTCGGCTACTCGGCGGAGGATTTGGCAGGCGGCCTCCCGCGTTTCATGGATCTCGTTCATCCGGATGACCGCGATATGGTGCGGGCGGAGGCCCAGCGTGTTCTCGCAACCCGGGAACCCATCAGCCAGGACTGCCGCCTTCGAACTAAGGATGGACGCTACATCCTAGTCAAGGGCCAGGGATATTTTTGTCTGGATGACATTGGGAATATCGTCCGCATGGTGGGTTTCATCTCCGACATCACCGAGCAGAGACGCGCTGAAGAAGAACTGCGTGCCAGCGAGGAGCGCTTCCGGAGTGCCTTTGCGCGCGCTGCTACGGGTATGCTGCTTGTAGATCTGGAGGGGCGCTTCATTGAGGCGAACGCGGCGTATTGCGGCATTACCGGATATACGCAGGCCGAGCTCGCCTCGCTGACGTTCCTGGCGATCACGCATCCGGAAGACGTACAGGAATCGGCACTCCCGTTCGAACAACTGGTAGCCGGCCAGATTCCCAGTTACGTGCTGGAGAAACGATACATTCGCAAGGACGGATGTGTGGTTTGGGCTCGCATTAGCGCCATGCTCGTCCGCGATGCTAAGAACCTGGCGTTGTACGTCGTAAGTATCGTGGAGGATATCAGCGAGCGAAAACGGGCGGAGGAAGAGCTCAGCGCGCTTTCGCAGCGGCTGCTGCGTGTCCAGGATGAGGAGCGGAGGCGGCTGGCGCGCGAACTTCACGACAGCACTGCTCAGAATATCGCCGCGCTGTGTCTGAATTTGGGTGTCGTGAGCGAGTTGGCGGAGCGGTTGGATGGGCCCGCGCAAAAGGCTCTGCGGGAATGCCAGGAACTGGGGGAGCAGTGCATTCGCGAACTTCGCACGTTCTCCTATCTTCTGCATCCGCCTGTGCTGGATGACTTGGGCCTTTGTTCGGCGCTCCGCTGGTACGTCGAGGGCTTTGCGCAAAGGAGTGGGATTGAAGTAGCTCTCGATATTGCGCCAGATCTGGGCAGATTACCGCGGGAACTTGAGTTGGTGCTGTTTCGGATCATACAAGAAAGTCTGACAAACATACATCGCCACTCCGGCAGCCGCACGGCGTTCATCCGCATCGTCAGGCATGCCGGGGAAGTATTCATGCAGGTTAGAGATCAGGGCCGTGGCATTGTGGGCGGACTGGGCCCGAACGGAACCGGCACAGCCCGCGTTGGCGTTGGGATCGCCGGTATGCGGGAGAGAGTTCGGCTGGCCGGCGGCCACCTCAGAATCCGCTCCCACCCAGGCGGCACGGATGTCGAAGTTCTGGTGCCGCTTACTGACTGCGAGATCTAAACCTCGCGGATTCCGGTGCCTTCCACGCACTCGTAGCGGCGGCCGGCGCGGAGGTTCTTGTGCTCTTCGGTAAGCCCGCTCGGCCAACGAATGACCAGCCGTTCCGCCACGTCACGCGCCCCCATCCCAAAGGTCAGCGGCAACTCGGATTGGGAAAGGTAGCTCGATCCGCTTTTCACCATGCGGGAACTCGATTCGCTTCCCCGGTACAGCCGCACTGCCGCGCCGATGGCGTCACGGTTCGACTTCGTTCCCACCAGCCTGACGCGAATGCTGCGGTTCCCGGCGAGCTGATCGTTACGGTAGAGATGTGCCGCGCCCTGGTTCGTCGTAATCAGGACGTCGAGATCCCCGTCATTGTCGAAATCCCCGAAGGCCGCGCCGCGGCCGACCTTGGGACGCGCGAAATCCGCACCCACCTCGGCCGCCACGTCGCGAAAGCCGTCTTTCCCGCCGTTGAGAAACAAGTGCGGCGGCTGCTCGTAGCTTGTGTTGGCACGCGCGGTCCGCACGGTATCGTCGATGTGGCCGTTGACCACAAGCAGATCCAGCAGGCCGTCGAGGTCTGCGTCGAAGAAAAAACAGCCGAAACCCAGGCTTCGCTGCGACAGACGGCCGATATTGGAGCGCGGTGCTACGTCGATGTACAATCCTCCCTTGGTCCCGCGGTAAAAGCCCAACATCTCGTTGTCGAAGTTAGTGACCACTAGGCCGGGAACGCCCGAATTGTCGTAATCCGCCACGTCCACTCCCATGCCCGCTCGCGCTTTGCCGTCCTCGCTAAACGCCACGCCCGCTTTGAGCGCCACATCCTCGAACGTGCCGTTGTGCATGTTCTTGTAGAGTTTATTGGGCTGCGTGTCGTTCGCCACAAACAGGTCGATCCAGCCGTCCAGATCACGATCCATCATGGCCACACCCAGAGACTTGGAACTGCTGTCGAAGATTCCGCTGGTCGCCGTGACGTCTTCAAAGGTGCCATCGCCGCGATTGCGGAATAGCCAGGAAGTCGCGCCGCGGTACGCCTCCGGCGTGCAGTAGGATTTATGCTTTTCGTCCAGGCTACAGAAGACGTCCTGCGCAGGCGACCATTTCACGTAGTTGCACACGAAAAGGTCGAGGTGGCCGTCGCGATCGTAATCGAACCACAGCGCGGATGTGCTGAAACCTTGCCGGTTCCCTAACCCGCTGTGCTGCGTCACGTCGGCGAATGTTCCCTTGCCGGTGTTCTGGAACAGTCGGCTCTGCCCCACGCAGGAAACGAACAAATCCGGGAACCCGTCGTTGTTGAAGTCTCCCACCGCCACGCCCAGGCCGTACATTTCGACATCCAGCCCCGCGCACTTGGTGACGTCAGTAAATGTGCCATTGCGATTATTGCGATACAGGCGCATGGTGGTGCGTTGCTGCTTGTGACCCGGCCAGTCCATGCCGTTGATGAGGATGATGTCCTGCCACCCGTCGTTGTCGTAGTCGAGGAACGCGCAACCGGGACCAAGCGTTTCCGGCAGGTATTTGCCACCGAATGCCCCGCTATTGTGGACAAAGTTGATACCAGCTTGCGAGGTGACGTCGACCAGGCGAAACGGAAGCCCTGTGCGGCCGTCCGCCCACATCTGACTTGCACCGAATAGAAGAGGAGTACCGAAGATGAGGTCCCGGCGCGTCACGGGATGCGAACCAACCCCTTGCGGACGGCGTACAGCACGAGCTCCGCGGTGCGATGAATCCCGAGCGCTTCCATCAGATTGGCCCGATGCACGGAGACCGTATTGACGCTCAGCTCGAGCAACGCGGCAATCTCCTTGTTTGACTTTCCTTCGGCAATCAATTGCAGGATCTGTTTTTCGCGATTGGTCAGCTTGCCGGCGTCCGCGTTGTGCTCTGCCGTGGAGGAAAGGAGCCCGGGTGCCAGCACCCTTTGTCCGGCCGCCACTTGCTTGATGGACGCGGCCAAGTCGATGTCCATGGCGTCCTTCAGGATGTAACCTTTCGCGCCGGCCTCCAGCGCGTTGCGCACGTAGTTCTCCTCCGAGTACATGCTGAGCATCAGAATGGCGGTATCGGGAAGGACCTTCAGAATCTCAATGCTGGCCTGCATGCCGTTCAAACCGGGCATCGCCATGTCCATCACGATGACCCGTGGCTTGAGTTCTTGCGCAAGTTTCACCGCCTCGGTGCCGTCCGCGGCCTCGCCCACCACGCGAATCTCCGGGTCGTCTTCCAGCATGCGCCGGAACCCTTTGCGCACCAGGCTGTGGTCGTCTACCAGGAGAACTGTTATTTCACTCATGCGGATGCCCGGGCCGAAGACCGGCTTTTCCCTTTCGCCATCAAACTTCGCGTCCTACTCACCCAAACCTGCCGGAGCAAGCGGCACGTCCAGCCGGACTAGCGTACCACCTTCCGCAGGCCTTAAAAACTCGATCTTACCGCGAAGCAGTTCGGCGCGCTCACGCATGGCCACCATCCCGATACCCCTGCGGATGCTGTTGCGCTGGTCGCTCGGCAGACCTATGCCGTGGTCTTCGACCTCCAGATGCAGATGCTGCGGGGACAAGCTGAGCCGCACCCAAGCGTGCTCCGACTTGGAATGCTTCGCCAGATTGTTCAGCGCCTCCTGGACGACGCGGTACACGTGAATGGCCACGCCGTCTGCCACCACCTGGCTCGCGCCGGTCTTCTGGTACTGCACCCGGATACCGGTCTGTTTCTGAAAGACCGGGATGTACCAGGTCAGTGCCTGCTCGAGCCCGCCATCATCCAGAATCGCCGGGTGCAGGGACTGATACAGGCTGCGTGTCTTTTCGAGCGTGCCTTGTGCGATCTCCCGCACTTCTTGCAGGCTTTCCCGGAACGCCGGTGGCGCCTCCTGTTTGGCTGCTCGCGCGAGCATGGCTCCCATGGCTGTCAGGATCTGCCCGAATTCGTCATGCAATTCGCGCGAGATGGAGCGAAGAACCTCCTCCTGCATGCTGATCAGTTTGCGCGCCAGGTCGCTTCGCTGTGCCGAGAGGCGCGCCAGCCGTTCGAAAAGCCGCCGGTTCGACCGGATCAGATACAAGGTGGTGAGCGCGATAGTGATTAACGCCGCTCCCAGAAAGTAGTAGACATTGCGCTCCACGCCCGCATAAATCCGTTGGATCTGCCCGGCAGCGCGCTCCTCGGACTCGTTATTTTGCACCAGCAATTGAGCCACGTTGGACGTGATGGCCGCCTGCTGCGGCTCGAGCGACGTGCGGATCAGATCGCGCGCCTGCTTATCCTTACCCTGCTCGGCCAGCAGGAACATCTGGTCTACCGACGTCCAGAACTGCGCCAGTGATCCCGCGAAATAAGCTTTCCTGTCCGGGCTGCGCTCCACCGGGGCGACCGTATTCTCCAACTGCAACGCGTCTTGCAGATCGGCCCGAATGCGAGTGAGCTGCTGCCGGTACGCCTGCAACCCATACGGCTCATCTCCGTTCACCATGTCCCGCATGGCGAGGCCCAGAGAATTCAGGTCGCCTTGGATACGCAGCAATTGCAAGGAGTCCCGCCGGTTGCGGTCGACAAGCTGGGTTTGCAGATCCCTAAGCCCGGCGATGCGATACAGCGCGTACCAGGAGAACGCACCCACTACCGCGAGCGTGACAGCTAAGCCGGTCATCAGCCGTGCCGTGGGATTGGAGAAACTCTGGCGCATCCGGATTTGGCCCCAGGGCCGCCGGCTATCCGGTCCGGCGTGCCACTAGAAGAGTTAGATCGTCGGGCGGAGGCGTTCCCGCGGCCCACTCAGCGATGGCCCGGTTCACAGCCTCCAGAATGGCGGCGGAGGGCTCCGTGCGATGCTCCTTCACCGTGGCTTCCAGCCGCGCCTCGCCGAAGTCCTCGCCTTGCGGGTTGAGAGCGTCCGTCACGCCGTCGCTGAAGATCACCAGAACATCTCCGGCACCCAGGCAGTTCCGCGCCGCGTCGTATTTCATCATCGGCATCACGCCCAGCACGCAACCGCCGGCATCCAGCCATTCCGAATTCCCGTTCGCGCGCATCACCAGCGGCGGATTGTGTCCCGCGTTCGAGAAAATCAGCTCGCCCGTCGCTCCGTCCAGCAGGCACATGAAGAACGTGATGAAACGATCGCTGGGGCAGTTGGTCGCCGTCAGCCGGTTGATCCGCGTCATCACCGCTCCCAGGTCTTCCGGCTCGTCGATCAGCACCTGAACCCGCGCTTGCAAGCTCATCATCAGCAGCGATGCCGGCATCCCCTTGCCCGAAACATCGCCTAGAACCATCGCTACCCGGCCATTCGGATAGGGGAAGAAATCGTAGTAATCGCCCCCCACCGTGCGGCAAGGGGCATTGTGGCCTGATAGATCCAAACCCGGCACCACGGGCGCCCCCGCCGGAAGAAAACGCCGCTGGATGTCCGCGGCTTGTTCCAAATCGCGCGCCATAATGCGCTCTTGGTGTTCGATCTCCGCCAGACGCTCGTGCTCGATGCGGGTTGCGGCGGTGTTGGCCATCACGGTGAGCAGATTGAGGTCGTCCTCTTTGAACACCCGCGTGAGCGATGGCGAGTCCACGTAGATGAGCCCGATGGTGCGGTCCTTGGTCTGTAGCGGCACGGCCATGAGCGTGCGCACGCTCTGCCCGATAATGCTCTGGCGCTCCCGAAACGCTTCGTCCAGCATCGTGTCCCGCACCAGGATGGAGAGCCGGGTCTTGATCACGTGGTCCCGCACCGTCGTGCTGATCCGAAAGGCGCTGCCTTTGGCCGCCCGCACAACGAGTTCCTCGCCGTTCTCCAACGTCATCAACACCCCCCGTTCAGCGCCCACGGCGTCGATTGAGAGGTCCAAAATGAGTTGGAATAGCTCCTGCAATGACTTTCTTTGAGAACCTAGCTCCTCGCCCGCTTTGATCAGCGCTCGCATCTGCAAAGCGGTGGTGTCGATCGTCTTGCCGCCCAGCAATTTCTTTAGATCCACCACCACCGTCGAAGACGTGGGGCCTTCGGCTTCTACACTCGGCACGAACGTGACCCCGGCCGCCACTGCCTTCTCGGCCGGATCGTCGTAAACTATCACCAGGTGCCCGGCCGCCACGCGGTCGCCTGCGCGTAAGCGCATAGGGCCATCGAGACGTACGCTGTTCAGCAGCGTGCCGTTCTTGCTGCCCAGGTCACGGATGTTCCACTCATCGCCCTCGCGCTCGAATGCCAGATGCTGCCGTGAGAGGCCCGCATCGTCGGCAAAGCACAACTCCGTGGTGCTGGACCGTCCCAGGGTAATGCGATCCCCATGTAACTCAAGGGTCTTGGTCTGCCCGTCGGGGCAATGGATACGAAGTTCCCGGACGCGAGCGGGTGCCATCGCACTAGTGTACCTCAAACAAATACGGGCGTTTCGGTACGCCGGGCCCGGCGGCGCTTACCGTAGCTGCCCCTATCTCGGTTATCGTAAAATACTTGGGCCGTGCTCGACAACCGGCCGGACGATCAATGAGCACAAAAAGACTGAATGGAAAAGTGGCGGTCATCACAGGCGCCAGCAAGGGATTGGGAAAGGCCATGGCCCTATCGCTCGCCGCCGAGGGCGCTCGCATTGCGCTCGTCTCGCGCAGTCTCGAACAGTTGAACGAGGTGGGCCGCGCCGTGAAGGAGGCCGGCGGTGAAGCCCGGGTTTTTCAGGCGGACGTTTCCGCCGAAGATCAAGTCCGAAAGCTCGAGCGCGACGTCACCGGAGCCTTCGGCAAGATTAATATTTTGATCAATAACGCAGGGATGAACCTGCGCAAGCCCCTGGTCGATTTCACGCTCGAGGAGTGGCATCGTGTACTCGATACCAACCTCACAAGCGTCTTCCTGATGTGCCGTTCCTTCGTCCCCCACATGAAGGGTGTGGGCTACGGCCGAATCATCAACATGACATCGATTATGAGCTGGGTTTCGCTTCCCGGCCGCACCGCTTATTCCGCCAGCAAGGCCGCGCTGTTGGGCGTCACGCGGGCTCTCGCGCTCGAACTGGTGGCGGACGGTATCACGGTGAATGCCATCAGCCCGGGCCCGTGCGCCACCGAAATCAATACCGAGCTAATGCAAGATCCCGAACTCAACCAACAGTTCATTTCGAAAATTCCGTTGGGCCGCTGGGGGCGCCCCGAAGAGATCGGCAGCCTCGCACTCTACCTCTGTTCCGACGAGGCAGCTTTCATCACCGGTACCGACATCTTGATCGACGGCGGCTGGACGGCTCAGTAACGAGCGCCACAGAGGAATCAGATGGCGAATAGACCATTGTCGGGCAGATCGTTCGCATGTGTGCTTTGCCTTCTCCTCACTCTGCTCTCCTGCAACACCAACCGCAGGAAAGTCATCGGCGTGGTGCCCAAAGGCACTTCTCACCTCTTCTGGGTCTCAATTCAAGCTGGCGCCATGGCGGCAGGGCACGCTCTTGACGTCGAGGTGCTCTGGAATGGCCCCGCTACCGAGACCGAATATAGCCGCCAGATCCAAATCGTCGATTCCATGATTGCCCGCCATGTTGATGGCCTCGCGGTCTCGGCGCAGGATCGTACCGCGCTCGACGCCTCTCTGGATCGCGCCGCGCGGGAAGGCATCCCCGTTACCGTGTTTGATTCCGGCGTCGACTCAACCAACTACATGACCTTCGTCGCGACGAACAACTTCGAGGCCGGCCAGATGGCCGCGCGCAAGCTGGCGGAGCTGCTCAACGGGAAAGGGTCCATCGCCATGGTCCTGCACGTTCCCGGAAGCTTCTCCACCATGGAGCGCGAGCGCGGCTTCGAAGACACGATGGCCAAGGAGTTCCCGCGTATTCACATCGAGCAGAAACAGTACGGCATGTCCGATCGCTCTAAGGCCATGGCGGCGGCGGAAAACATCCTCACCGCCCATCCCTCGCTCGATGGGATCTTTGCGTCCACCGAGCCCAGTTCCGTCGGCACTGCCCTCGCGCTCAAGTCCCGCGGCCTGGCAGGGAAGATCAAGTTTGTCGCATTCGATGCCAGCGAAGGCATGATCGAGGATCTCAAGGGAGGAACCATTGACGCCCTGGTGGCGCAGGATCCGTTTCGCATCGGCTACCAGGCCGTCGCCACGCTCGTCGACAAGCTCCACGGCAAGACTCCGCCGAAGCGCATCGACCTCAGCGCGCGCGTGATCACCAAGTCCGATCTCGACAAGGCCGAGATCAAAGAACTGCTGAACCCCGACGTGAAGAAGTATCTGAACTAGCGTGGCGCACGCTTCAGCTCAGCCTACCAGCGCTCCCGCCGCCACCTGCTCGATCGCTTCCAGGGCCTTCTCACACGCCGCGCGATCGGCATCGTAATGTGTCACCAGTCGCACCCCGCCACCTCGTACGCCATTCATCAGCACACCTTGCGCCGCAAGCCGCTTGCAAAATTCGGCCGCCGGGAGCCCCGTACCGCTGACGTCAAAAATCACGATATTCGTCTGCACTTTGCGCGGGTCGAGCGTAATCCCGGGAATCTTTGCCAGCGCCTCGGCCAAAAACTTCGCGTTCGCATGATCGCGCGCAAGCAGCTTCGGATGCTCTTCGAGCGCGATCAGCCCGGCCGCCGCCAGCACGCCCGCCTGTCGCATGCCGCCGCCCAGCCGTTTCCGGTAGAGCCGCCCCCGGTCGATATCTTCGCGCTTGCCCGCCACCATCGATCCCACCGGCGCTCCCAGCGCCTTCGAGAGGCAGAACGTCACCGTATCCACCGGCGCCACAATTTCCCGCACCGGAATGCCTAGCGCTTCCGCGGCGTTAAACACCCTCGCTCCATCCATGTGGACCTTTAGCCCCAACTCGTGCGCGCCATCGGCGATTTCGCGAATCACATCGAGCGGGTACACCGTTCCGCCTGCCATGTTGTGTGTGTTCTCGATCTCGATCAATCCAGTCGGCGCCCAGTGCGGTGAGACCGGGCGAATCTCGCGCCGGATCTGCTCCCATCGCAGAATGCCGTTCTCTGTGGGAATGGGCCGCGCCAGGCAACCGGAAAACCACCCCAGCATCGCCAGTTCATAATCCAATACGTGCGCCCGTGCTTCGCAGATCACTTCCTGCCCGTGTTGGGTGTGAATCTTGACACCGATCGTGTTGCCCATCGTACCCGTAGGCACGAACAGCGCCGCTTCCTTGCCGGCGATCTCGGCGGCGCGTTGCTCCAGGCGGTTGACCGTCGGATCTTCCCCGTAAACGTCGTCGCCCACCTCCGCCTCGGCCATGGCCCGCCGCATCGCGGGCGTGGGTCTCGTCACTGTGTCACTGCGCAAATCTATCGTCATTTCCCGAGAAACTCCTGGAATACCTCGTTGGATAGCAAGACGCCGCGATCGGTCAGCCGCACCGCGCCGCCTTGTTGTTCAAGCAAACCGTCTTTCAAAAAACGGCTGATCGGCGCCTCATAGCGCCGCCATTCTTCGACGCTCGGCCGCACGCCTTCCGTGAGGCGCAGCCCCACGAAGAACTTTTCTTCCTCGATATTCGCCGTGGCCGACTCCGTTACCGGCGACTCGCGCTCTATATAATCGGTCACCGCCTCCGCGTTCTGCCAGCGCCGCGCCCCGTCAAACGAATGGGCATCGGCGCCGAATCCCACGTACGGCTCCAGGTGCCAATATTTCAGATTGTGCTTCGATTCCCAACCCGCCCGAGCAAAATTCGAGATCTCGTAGCGCCGAATGCCGAGGGCCGCCAGCCGCTCCACCGCCGTTTCGTACAACTCAACGGTCAGCTCTTCAGATGGAATTTGCGGCGCGCCGTAACGCTGGCCGTTCAGCAACACTTCGCTGCCCAGCCGGCTGTCTTCATCGATCTCGAACATATAGACCGAAACATGCGGCGGATTGAGGCGCTCGATCCAATCGAGTGACTCCCGCCACGAGGCCGGTGTCTGGCCCGAAAGTCCCGCGATCAGGTCGATATTGATGTTCTCGATCCCGCACTCCCGCAACAGTTCGGCCTCGTGAGAAACAATCGCGGCCGTGTGTTTGCGTCCTGTCCGGGCAATCTCCCCCTGGACGAAACTCTGCACCCCCAGGCTCACCCGGTTGATCCCGCACTCTCGCCAGCCGCGTACCCGTTCGAGCGTCAGCGTTCCCGGCGCGGCTTCCATGGTCGCCTCGCTCCATGGTCTGCCGGGCACTGCCACCAGCAAAGCCCCCAGCGCATCGCCGTCGATCAGGCTCGGTGTGCCGCCGCCCATGTACACAGTCTCTGGCCGCCACTGCCACTGGTGCCGCTCGATCTCCCGCCCGAGCGCGGCCAGATATCGCGGTTCCATCTCGCGCGGAAAAACTCCGGACGCAAAGTTGCAGTACGTGCACTTCTGCGCACAAAACGGATACGAGATGTAGACGCCCGCCACTCCGTCCATAATAGCCGACAAACAAAAAAAGCCGCCGGAATCGCTCCCGGCGGCTTTGCTAACGCTGCTGTTGTCAGAACTAATCTCCGAACGACCCAACCTCTTCCTGCTCTTCAGTTTTCTTGGCAGGCGCGGCGGGTTTTATACCAGCGATCCCGTTCAGTGGCACGAACGCGGCATCAACCTTCTCTTTCAGCACAACTTCGCGATACAACTTCATCATGTGCGCATCGTTTGCTGCGTCCTTGCGCATCTTCTCATTCCGCTCGCGGATCTTCTCTTCGCGCGCGGTCTTGGCGATTCCCAGCTTGTCCAGATCGTGTTGCACGCCAGCCGCCACCGCTTCTTGATTTAGCACCAGGTGGTGCTCGACCTCAGGCAGCGGAACGCTGTGGTTCCCGGCAAAAATCTCGTGCCGCCCGCGCTCTTCATACCACTTGGTGAGCGTGGCGGTCATGTGCATCTTCTCCACAATGTTGCGCCAGCCTATGCCCGTGTTGTAGGCGCAGAAGGAGATCTCACCCTCCTGCGTGGCGTACGGAATGATGCACTGCTCGGTGCGGCGGAAATCGTAGTTGAACAGGTCTTGGAACCACATCCCCGCGATGAACAGGAAGTTCCAGCGGTCAGCCCGGCGCTTCTGGATGTCTTGCATCGTGCGGTCGCCCGAAACCTTGCCGTAGTTGCGGCCCGTGGCGCCGAAGCACTTGTCGAATTTCGTCAGCAGGTCCACCAGCCGGAAGTGTGTGGGGGATTTGAACGGGTTGTAGTTACGCAGTAACGAGAGCGCCACGCCTACCACGGAAAGGAACCGGCCGCGCGCTGCGTCGTTCACCCGCGCTACATCCTTGGCCAGTTGCTCGGCATTCAGAAACGCTGTGACCGGAGCCCGCTCTTTGGTTTCTTTGTCGACCATGATGGCCAGGCCGACGCCGCAATTCGGATGGCAGCCGCAGTTCAACTGGCCCCAATCGTGTTGTGGTCCGTGCACCAGGTCCGCCCAGTCCGAGAACGTGCCCATGAAAGAAATCGGGAACCAGTCGCGCGTCGGTTCGCCAAGGCTCAGCTGATTCTTCAGATCAATCGCTAGGTGCGAAAGCGTGTACCGCTGCGCGTGCCGGCGTTCGTCGCTGATGGCTTCGTCGCGTCCGGTGAACGAGACCGGCTGGAATGAGCAGAACGAAATCTTCTTGGGATTGTCCAGCGCGAACTCCACAATGCGTCCCACCTGCTCGTTGTTGATGCCGTTCAGAATCGTGGTCACCGGGACGATCTCGACGCCCGCATTGTGCAGGTTCTCGATCGCCTGTAATTTGACATCGAAGAGGTTGCCCACCGCGCGATGCGAATTTGCTGCGTTGCCGATGCCATCGAATTGCAAGTACGCATAACGTAAACCTGCTTCGGCGGCCTTCTGCGCAAATTCGAGGCTCTTCGCGAACTCGATCCCGTTCGTCGCCGCCTGCACGCTGTTATAACCCACGTGGCGCGAATAGCGGATGGCATCCAGGAAGTACGGCGAAAGCGTCGGCTCGCCGCCTGAAAACTGCACCGACATCTGCCGTCTCGGTTTGATCGAAATGGCGTTGTCGAGCATGGTCTTGATCTCTTCCCAGCTCAATTCGTGCACAAACCCGACCTGGTTGGCGTCCATGAAGCACGGATCGCACATCATGTTGCAACGATTGGTCAAATCGATCGTCAGCACCGACCCACGCCCGTGCTGGATCGTGCTTGAACCGTGGTGGTGCAGCTTTTCATCATTGTGCGCGCGGATATCCCGGCCTGGGAACACTTCTTCCAGGTGACGGAAGAATGCCGTGTCGATGGCCATCACATCCTCGAAGTGGCCGTGGACCGGGCAGTCCTTCACCATGAGGATTTGGCCGTCCCGCTCGATGATTTTCGCCTTGATTTCGCCGACTTTTTCCTTCAGCAGAATCGTGTAATCCCGTTTCCCGTCCAGTATCTCTTTGCGAATCTCAGGGATACACTTCGGGCACAACGAGTCGGTCTCGCGTGGCCAGCCCAGTGGAGGCTTGGTCTTCTGGTAAGACTTCAGCAGAGGCTTGTCCGACCATTTGGGCGTGAAAGACGGATTCTGATTGATTTGATTGAGCTTATCGAAAACCGTCCAGGCTGCCCCGGCTGCTAACGTCAGTGCTTTCTCGGCGTATTTGATCGGCTTGTGCATATCCTCACTCTTATGTTTCGATTACAAACACTTGTCTGACTTTTTACCAAAGTATAGTCCACGGCCCCGCGGAGGACTATTGGAATGAATTAAGCTGCCTCTTTTCTTGTCTGTATGGGGATACTCGGTGGTCGAACGGCGCCGTGCTAAGATGCGTTATTTTCCTAGACTATCTAAACAAACCGGGGAGGCCGTAGGGTGAGAATACTAGTGACGGGCGCGCAAGGATGCATCGGCGCATGGACGGTAAAGGCGCTGCTCGATCGGAACCTTGACGTCGTGGTCTACGATCTAGATCCTCATCCGCGGCGGCTGGAGCTGATCGCGCCTGTGGAGCAAGTGAGCCGCGTCGCCGTTCGCACGGGCAATATCGAGGACACGGCGCGCGTGAAGTCGCTGGTGAAGGACGAAGGCATCACGCACATCGTGCACCTGGCCGCGCGGTTGATGCCGGTTTGCCAGGCGAATCCGGTGGCGGGTGCGCTGGTGAACGTCGTCGGGTGTCTGAATGTGTTCGAAGCGGCGCGCGATGCGGGCCGTCCGGTGCGAGTGGTTTACGCAAGTTCGTCCGCCGTGTGGGGGCCGGAGGATGCGTATGGCGCGGGGAAACTCACCGAAGCCGATCCGCTCAAGCCGTCCACGCACTACGGCGTGTTCAAGCAAACCAACGAAGGCAACGCACGCGTCTTCTACCAGGCCAACGGGATTTCGAGTATCGGGTTGCGGCCGTGGACCGTTTACGGTGTGGGCCGTGACTCCGGGCTCACCGCGGATCCCACGCTTGCCATGAAGGCCGTGGCGCTAGGCCGGCCGTTTCAAATCCGCGTTACCGGACATATGGATCTGCAATACGTGGAAGACGTGGCGGAGGCTTTCGTGCGCTCAGCGCTCTCGCCACTCGAAGGCGCACACGTCTTCAATCTGGAGGGCGCGGTGATCACGATGGCCGATCTGATTGAAGAGCTGGAGCGCCAACATCCCGGCGCGGCGAAGCTCATCACTGCGAATGGGCCCGCGGTTCCGGTTGCGTATCGCATGGATGGCGCGCAGCTCCGCGCGCATATCACTGGAATTCCGCAGACGCCATTGGCGCGTGGTATCCGCCAAACTCTGGATCTTTTCGCACAGTTGGCGGCACAAGACCGTTTGAATGAATAGGGCGCTGTGCTATAGAGCGCTATGCTAACGTTGTGTGACGCTCTCCCCACAGGAGTGATACAAACGGATGGTTCGATATCCTGAAGCGCCCAGGATTTTAGCCGCCGGCGGTCTGATCGAGGTGACGATCTGATGACTACGCCGGGAAAACGTAAGGCACGGCCCGTGCCGACGATACGCCTACTCCCGGGCGACATCGCGAAGCCCATGTTGATTGTGGACGCGGAAACGTTCGCGATCCTGGAAGCCAATCCGGCTGCCACGCTCAAGTATGGCTATAGTCTGCCGGAGTTCCGGAGCATGCGGCTCAGCGACCTGGTCGCTCTCGACGATCGCGCTCGTTTCGATGAACTGACTCAGACGGGCGGCTTCGGATTGGCGGATTTCTGCGACATCCACCACGTTCTCAAGAATGGAAAGTCCATCGAAGTGGACATGGCGGTGCATTGGATTGAATACGCCGGCAAGATAGCAGGGCTGGTTGTGCCTCAGGATGGTTCGGGGCGAAGGCAGCTCGAGGAGCAACTCCGGCAGGCGCAAAAGATGGAGGCCGTGGGCATGCTGGCGGGAGGCATCGCGCATGACTTCAACAACCTGATCACCATCATCAACGGTTATAGCCAGATGGTGCTCGGCAATCTTCTCGCGAACGACGAGAATCGCAGCTCCGTCGAGCAGATTATGAAAGCCGGGGAGCGCGCGGCGGAGTTGACCCGGCAGTTGCTCACCTTCAGCCGGCGGCAGGTGGCGCGGCCCAAGGCTCTCGATTTGAACACCGTGGTTGCGTCAACCGCGGTGATGCTGCGGCGGCTGATCGGCGAGCACATTGAACTGCGCATCGTGGAAGGGCCCGACCTGGGCAAAGTACATGCCGACCCTGGCCAGCTCGAGCATGTGATTTTGAATCTGGCGGTGAATTCGCGCGACGCCATGCCCAACGGCGGCACGCTGATCCTCGAGACGCAGAATGTGGAGATGGAAGAGCCATGCGCCGGGTCGAACGTCAAGATCGCGCCGGGGCGATATGTGATGTTGGCCGTAACCGATACCGGGACCGGCATGGACGAGCAGACGCGGTCGCATTTGTTTGAGCCATTTTTTACGACCAAGGCGCAAGGTCATGGCACGGGTTTGGGGCTCTCGACGGCTTACGGAATCGTGAAGCAAAGCAACGGCGAGATTGTGATTTATAGCGAGCCGGAGCAGGGAACCTGCGTCAAGATTTATTTCCCGGCGGTGGCGGAAGCGGCCGTCGAGGACCCGGGCGAGAATATTCCCGAGCCAGTGTTATCGGGAACAGAAACGATTCTGCTGGTGGAGGACGAAGAGGCAGTGCGCAAGCTGGTGCGCCGGACTCTGGAGCAGCAGGGCTACAAGATGGTGGTCGCGGCCAGCGGAACGGAAGCTTTAGAACTGGCGCAAAACCACCCCGGCCGCATTCAACTGGTGATCACCGACGTGGTCATGCCGCAGATGGGTGGCCAGCAGCTGGCGGGACGCTTGAAAGCACTGCGCCCGGATATTCAGGTGCTGTACGTCTCGGGTTACACAGAAAGTGCCGTGGTGAGCAATGGAAGTCTGGCCAAGGGCGACACATTCCTACAGAAGCCGTTCACGCCGCTAGCTCTCATGCGGTGTGTGCGTGGCCTATTGGACAAGGCGCAGGGTGCGCCGGGTAAGACCGAGAGTTGCAATTCCTGACGGTTACTTTTTGTGCTTATGCCCGCCTGAACCCCCACCCGATCCTGTTTGCCAGTCATCCGAAGCACTAATTCCGCCCTCGTTCGAAGTGACATCAATTTTTTGAAATGAGAAGTCGATCTGTTCCAGCTCGTTGGTGACGGTCTGCTCAGTGACCTTCGCATTTTGCAAATGGACTTGTCCGCCCGAAGGGGTTGTGACGGTCACTTTCGGGATCACGTATTGACATGTTTTGGCTGCCGATATTTGAGGGGAGAGCGCGTCAGTCCTCCGAATCAGGATCAGCTCGCGGTTCCCGTAAGTCTCAGCCCGTTGCAGCGACCCGGCCAAATGCCAATGTCCTCCCAGGCTTTGGTGGGGCATGTGCGTGAAGAAGGGCGGAAGCTGATTCGTCATCATGTTGCGGCCCGCGGCTCCTTTCGTCCTAACACCAGAGCAAGCTGGCTGCCGTTGCATCATCACGGTAAGTTTGAAGGGAAACCACTGAGCTGCCGTGAGATCGAAAACGGTAACGCATTTCGCCCGAAGGCGGGCACTATCTGAACGGATAGTCCGCGGGCAGAACGGATAGTTACTTACCTCTTACAGCAGGCCCCAGTACCAGTGAATCACCGGTGCGCCGGCAAGGGCCACGATGATTCCGGCGAATCCGAGAAACGCTCCGAACGGTAGTTCGTAGGTGGCGGCGTCTTTCTTGGCCACGTAGATATAGATGATGCCGATCACCGAGCCGGCCACGGAGCCGAGCACGAGCGTAAGCAGCGTGGCGCGCAGGCCGAGGAAAGCGCCGAGCATGGCCATCATCTTCACGTCGCCCAATCCGAGCCCCTCTTTGTGGCGGATCTTTTCGAACAGCAGGCCGCCCAGGGCCAGCAGGCTCGCGGGCAGTACCGCGCCAGTGAGGGATTCGGCGACGGACGCCCACTGCGGGCTGGGCCGGAAGCCCGCGATCGATAGCGCTATGCGGGCCACGATGTCATCGACCGGCACGAACCAGGCGAAGATGAGGCCGACCACGGTTCCGCCGAGAGTGAACTCATCCGGAAGGATGAGGGATTCGAGATCGGTGAAGGTGAGGCCGACCAGCAGCGCGCAGAGCACACACAGCTTGACAGCCATTCCGGTTGGCCCCAAAGCCGCGACAATCATAAGGAACAATGCGGCGGTGAGAAGCTCAACGATCGCGTAGCGTGCGGAAATCGGCTCGCGGCAATAGCGGCAGCGGCGTCCGAGGAGAAAATAACTCAGCACCGGAATGTTGTCATACCAGGCGATCTGGTGCTGGCACGCGGGACAAAACGATCGCGACGGCCGGACCACCGAGAGGTCGCGGGGTAGGCGATAGATGCATACGTTGAGGAAGCTGCCGATGAGCAAGCCGGCGACGATGGCGATGAGATCGGCGGCAATCATGCGATAGCCTCGTAGACGGCAAGCGTATCGTTCACCATGCGATCGACGGAAAACCGTTGCTCGACCGTCTTGCGTGCATTGTGGCCGAGGGATCGGGCGAACTCCTGATCTTTGGCGAGTCGGCGAAGTGCGCTGGCGATGGCTTCCGGGGTGTTCTCGGTGAGCAGGCCGGTGCGCTCATGCTGCACGATCTCAACCAGTCCGCCGGCCTTGCTCGCGATCACGGGAACACCGGCCGCCATGGCGAGGAGCGCCGCCGATCCGAGTCCCTCGGAATATGTGATGTAGAGAAGTACGCCAGCGTGTGCGAGATCGTTTTCGATGTTGTTTGAAACGCGCGCCATTTTGCCGGCGAGCTTCACGCCGGCAAGAGCGAGCTCCATGCCCTTGAGGGGATCGTGGCTCTCCGGGATAAGAATGTCGACGCCTTCCGAGCGTGGCTGCATCGGCACGCCATCATACACCACGGTGATTCGCGAGAACGCGATTCCGGCATCGAGCAGCGTGTGACGGACAAATTTGGAGACGGCAATGTAGTGCGTGGCGCGTCGGTACTTCCAACCGGAAAAGCGGTTCTTGTGCACCGGAAAAGCCACGCGGCGCGAAACCACCAGGCGCAACGGCGCAAGCAGCGCGGCAATCGTGTGGGAGCGTGCGTCGTGAGCGTGGGTGATATCTGCAACGCGCGCACCTCGCAGCAGAGGATGGAAATTCAATGGCTGGACCTCGATCTCACGCCGCTGCGCCTCGGCGAACAAGGGCGCATCAGCACGCGCGACGAGAACGCTGCGATGATTTCTGGCGCGCAGGCCTTCGATGAGGCGCAATACCTGCCATTGGCCGCCGCGCATTTCGGTTCCGGAATCGATGTGCAGAATGTGCATGGGCGGGCGCTTCGATTCAGCTCATGAGCCGCGCTTTAGCGTATTTCAGAAACGTGTAGAGCGCCGCCATGTAGGCAATGGTGAGGCCTTCGAGGCCATCCTGAAAGCCGCCCTGGAAGAAATAGGTCTTGGCGAAGGTCCAGGCCGGATCGAGAATCATGTTGCGCAAATGGATTTTCTGCTTCTGGAAGACGAGTTCCTCGGCGGCGAGCGTAGTGTACCGGTCCATGGACTTCAGATGCTCGGAGAGCGAGTCGCACGTGTAGTGCAGCAGGTTGGACTCGAGGTGCCCGACGCGCCCGTCAACTTGTACGCTTTCATGCACGAAATCCCCTACCCACTTGGCTTTGGCGCGATGATACAGTCGGGCCTTGCGGTCCGGATACCAGCCCCCGTGCAGAATCCAGCGCCCCAGATACTGTGCAAGGCGCGGCATGGTGTACGCGTCGTAGCTCGGCCCCTTTTTCTTTAGAGTCCAGATTTCGCCTTCTAGGGACTCGCTCAAGGCTTCATCCGCATCGAGCGAGAGGATCCAATCGTGCTTAGCCTGGTTGGCGGCGTAGTTCTTCTGCGCGGCGTAACCATGCCAGGGACTCTCGATGACGCGCGCGCCGAGTTTGGATGCCAGCTCGACGGTGCGGTCGATGGAACCGGAATCCACGACCACGATTTCATCGCAGCATCGCAGGCTCTCGATGGAACGGGCAATGTTGCGCTCCTCGTTGAGCGTGATGATCGTGGCAGTGATTTTCATGCGGGCGTCAAAAACTGCTGGTGTAGGCGATGGGAGCGAGAGTAAAGCAGAGCAAGAAAATCACGAGCGACAGCGCGGCCAACCTGCGGCGGCCTGGGTCCAATGGCGCGGGATCGTAGATGGCGGGGTGGCGCATGCCGAAGAACAGCAGCAGCACGGCCCAGAGCAGCCAGCCCGGCCAAAAGAAGATGCCGATGGGAATGAGCGCGGCGGTGAACAGGCGCGAAAGCAGCTTGTGACGGTCGGTGATGGAGTAAAGAATGTGGCCGCCATCGAGCTGGCCGATGGGCAGCAGGTTGAGCGCGGTAGCGAGAATGCCGATCCAGGCGGCGCGTGCCACCGGGTGCAGATAGATGTCGGCCGTCCTCACACCCGGAAAAACGGCGTGCTCCAACAGCCAAAGGAGAGCCGGCGTGCCGAATACGATGCCACCCTGGAGCGCGATGCCGGGTAGAACCTTCGAGAACGCAAGCCCGATGGCCAGTGCCGGCAGCAGGAAAACGAATCCGGCGATAGGCCCCGCGACGCCGACATCGAACAGCACGCGCTTGCTGAAGATCGGCGCGCGAATGCGGATGAAAGCGCCCAGCGTGCCGGTGAACGTGGGGGCGGGCAGGAAATACGGCAGGCTGGCATCCACCCGGTAATACATGCACGCGAAATAGTGGCCGAACTCATGGGCCAGCAGGATGGTCAGCAGCGTCAGCGAGAAGGGCAAGCCTTCGAGGAGAAATAACGGATTTTTCCAGAACGACAGGAAGGCGGCCAGATCGCGCTCGAGATCGAAGGCCGGCAGGTTGCGCTCGAAGTTATATTGCATGCGTGCGCCCACGATGGTGGTGGAGGCGAGCGTCAGCAACAGCAGCAGACCGTGCAGCCAGTAACGCGGCCTGGGGCGGGCATCGACGATGACCTCGGAATGCGCACCGTTGGCCGGGGCAGAGGAATAGTAGGCCGCTGAAAAATCCTGCGGAGACACGAATAACCCGTTACGGACCTTCTACTGCAGCGTCTGCAGTTCCTTGCCGGGTTTAAAGCGGACGGCCTTTCCGGGAGGAATGGAAACCTCCGCGCCCGTCCGTGGATTCCGGCCGATGCCCGTCTTGCGAGGCTTAACGTTGAAGACGCCGAAGCCGCGCAGCTCAATGCGGTCGCCATGCTCGAGCGCCTTCTTCATGGTCTCAAAAACCGTCTCGACCGCCATTTCCGCCTTGGTCTTGGTAATGCCGGTCTTGTTCACGACTTCGTTTATAATGTCCAGCTTAATCAAAGCAGCCTCCCGCGTGACGGACAACATCATGATAAGATTAGGCTTATTGACATGTCAAGCAAGACGCCGGTGCAGGTCGATAAAACCGCATTCCGCCGCGCCTGCGCCAAGTTTCCGACCGGCGTAACCGTTCTGACAATGCGCGATTCCGAGGGCGGCGCGCGCGGCATGACGGCCAGTTCCTTCACGTCGGTTTCGCTAGATCCACCGCTCGTGCTGGTGTGCGTAGACCACAAGGCCATTGTAATCAATCATTTGCGGCGATCTAGGCACGTTGGCATCAACATTCTGAGCGAAGGGCAGAGCGAGCTTTCCTCGCGTTTTGCGCGTCGCGGTGAGGATCGATTCGCGGACATCGAGTGGACTGCCGGCCATCATGGCGTGCCCCTGATTCCCGGGGTTCTGGCCTCGTTTGAATGCGGCATCGATCGAATGGTGGACGCCGGCGATCATGCGATTGTCATTGCGGAAGTGCTGCGCGCCGAGTACCGCGACGGCCGGCCGCTGGTGTATTTCGGAAGTGGATACCATAAGCTCGACGGCGCCAACGAGACCTAATCCCTCATGAAGCGAGTTTTACTTGCGTTCCTCGCACCGCTGGTGTTGTGTGCGCAGACAGATTCTTCGCCGGCCCGGAAACTGTTTGCCGGGTTCTTCGAGGATTTCCTTCGGCTCCATCCGGAGGCAGCGACCTCGTTCGGCCGCACCGATTACGATGGCCAATGGAGCGACTGGTCGGCCGCGGGCGTGGAACGGTGTGCCCGTCTGGATGAAACGTACCTGACGCGGCTGAAGACTCTGCCTCTCGACGGCCTGCCGGAGCGTGACCGCATCAGCGTGGAAGTGCTGCGCTCGGGGTTAGAGAAAGAACTGGAAACGCAGCGCCTTGGACTGGACGGCATGCTGCGGGTGTCCCAACTGTTTGGTGCGCACACATCGGTGTTTCAAACGATCGACCAGATGCCGGCCCGCACAGCAAGGGACTACGAGAACATCATCGCGCGCATCAACGCCACGCCGGCCTACGTCGACGAGACGATTGCCCTGTTCGATTCCGCCGCATCCAAAGGACTCGCGCAGCCGAAGGTGGTAGCCGATCTCGTGATCCAGCAGCTTTCCGCGCAGGTGAATCAGCCCCCCGAGACTGCACCGATATTGAGTGCGTTCCGCCGATTTCCGGCGTCTATTCCGAAAGACGAGCAGGAGCGGCTGAAGCAGGAGGGCGCGGGCGCCTTCGAGCGCAGCTTTCTTCCCGCCTGGCGCAAACTGCTCGCGTGCATGACCGGCACGTATGCGTTGAAAGTGCGCGCCTCGGTCGGAGTTAACACCGTGCCAGATGGCGAACGTCTTTACGCCTATCAAGTGCGCATCATGACGACCACACGCATGACGCCCAAGGAAATCCATGAACTCGGTTTGAAGGAGGTGGCGCGGATTGAAGGCCAGATGGAGGCCATCGCTCGCGAGACCGGATTCACGGGTAGCGTTGCGGATTTCGAAAAGAACCTCGAGGCTGATCCCGCCCAGCATTTTCACAGCAAAGAGGAAATGCTGGAGTACTGCCGGAATATTGTCGTGCTGGTGGAGCCCGAGCTGCCGCGCCTGTTCAAGCTGCTACCGCGAACTCCCCTTGGCGTACGCGCCATCCCGCCCGATCGTGAAGCGGCCACGGCGTCACACTACACTTCAGGGACGCCCGATGTCACTCGACCCGGCTACTTCAATTTGCAAGCGTATGAGCCGGAAAAGCAGGTGAAGTACGACAAGACAGCGTTGGTGATGCACGAGGGCGTTCCCGGTCACCATCTGCAGATCTCGCTCACGCAGGAGACGCGCGACCTTCCTGATTTCCGCAAGCTGGGTGCATTCAACAATTCGGCGTATACCGAAGGCTGGGCGCTTTATGCGGAGTCGCTCGGTGAGGAGATTGGAGTCGGCACCGATCCGTACACGCGCTTCGGCCGGCTCGCCAGCGAGCGCTTCCGTGCCGTGCGCCTGGTGGTGGATACCGGCCTGCACAGCATGGGTTGGACTCGCGAACAAGCCCAGCAATACTTTCGCGAGCATGCGCCGTCATCATCCATGGCGGAAATCGACCGCTACATCGCCTGGCCCGGCCAGGCGCTCGCTTACAAGATCGGCCAGTTGAAAATCCGCGAGCTGCGCACCATGGCTGAACAGCGGCTCGGCGCCAAATTCGACGTGCGCGAATTTCACGATTTGGTTCTGCGGAACGGCGTCGTGCCGCTGGAACTGCTGGAGCAGTTCGTGACGGCGCATTTGAGTGAGGCGGCGCGGCCGTAAGGCCATAGATGATGGACTAGTTCCTGTATGCTGATAGTATGCGGGGGCGTTCTGACGGGCGTACTTCCGTATCTGAACCCATGTCAATGAACGCTGAAGCCAACCCACTGCTCGACATCAAGTTTCAAATTCCGTTCGACCGCGTGCGGGCGGAGCACGTCGAGCCGGCAATAGATGAATTGCTCGCCGATGCACGTGCGCGGATGGAAGCTATCGCTCACCAAAGTGGAACGCGCACGTTCGAGAACACGATGCGCGCCCTTGACGGCATGACCGAGCGGCTGGATTTCGCGATGACGGTGGTGAAACACCTCGAATCGGTGGCGACCTACCCTGAACTGCGCGCCGCTCACAATGCGGTGCAGCCGCGCGTGAGCGCATTTTATTCGGGCATCCCGTTGAACGAGGGTTTGTGGAAAGCGGTGCAGCAGTTTGCGGCTACTGACGAGGCCAAAGCGCTGACGGGCGCGCGTCAACGTTTTCTCACCAAGACGATGCAGGATTTCCGCCGGCACGGCGCGGAACTGGATGCCGAAGGAAAGTCGAAGCTCGAAGCGCTGGATGTTGAGCTGAGCCAGCTCACGACCAAGTTCGGAGAGAACGTACTCGATTCCACAAACGAATTCGAACTAGTGGTCACGGAAGAAGCCAAGCTCGCCGGCCTGCCTCCCAGCGCCATGGCGGCAGCGCAGGCCAGTGCCGAGGCAAAAAGCGTCAAGGGATGGCGCTTCACTTTGCAAGCGCCGAGCTATCTCGCGCTGATGACCTATCTCGACGATGCCGTAATCCGCGAGCACGTATATCGGGCCTATGGCACGCGCGCCACCGCGGGCGCCCACGATAACCGTGCCATCCTTGGCCGGATTCTGGAGTTGCGGCGCGAGAAAGCCAAGCTGCTGGGTTTTGCGAATTTTGCCGACCTCGTGATTGAGGACCGCATGGCGCACACGGGCGAGCGCGCGCAGAAGTTCCTCGCCGAGCTGAAGGTGAAAACAGAGGCACGCTTCCGCGAGGAGAACGCGGACCTGGCTGCCTTCCGCCAAGGCCTCGAAGGTCCGGCCGCGCGCGAGATCGAGTCTTGGGACGTCGCCTACTACGCCGAGAAGCAGCGGCAGGCGCTTTACGATTTCGATGAAGAGGCCCTGCGCCCCTACTTCCCGCTGGAACGTGTGGTCGACGGAATGTTCGAAACAGTGCGGCGCCTTTATGGAATCCGCGTCACCGGGCACGCGGGCGCCCCTGTGTGGCACACGGACGTGAAGGTCTACGAGATCCGCGACCAGGATGGCAGCCTGCTCGGCGCGTTCTATGCCGACTGGTATCCCCGTGAGACCAAGCGCGGCGGGGCCTGGATGGACGCGTTCATTACGGGGCTTCCTGCAAAGGACGGTTTCGAGCCCCACCTCGGGCTGATGTGCGGCAACCTCACGCCGCCCGTCGGAGATAAGCCGGCGCTGCTCACGCACCGCGATGTGCAGACGATCTTCCACGAGTTTGGCCACCTGCTGCACCACTGCCTCAGCCGCGTGGAGCTGCGATCGCTGGCTGGCACCGCTGTTGCGTGGGACTTCGTGGAGCTGCCCTCGCAGATCATGGAGAACTGGTGCTGGGAGCGGGAGGCGCTGGACCTTTTCGCGCGGCATTATCAGACCGGTGAGCCGATTCCCGATGATTTGTTCCAGAAGATGAAGCGCGCGCGGAACTTCCGCAGTGCGAACGCGCAGATGCGGCAGCTCGGCTTCGGGTTCGTCGATCTCGCGCTGCACATCGACTACCATCCGGCTCGCGATGGCGACGTCATGGCATATGGGCGGCGTATTCTGCAACAGTTCTCGCCCGCGCCGCTTCCGCCAGATCACGCGACCATCGCCGGCTTCACGCATCTGTTCGCGAACCCGGTGGGCTACGGCGCCGGATATTATTCGTATAAGTGGGCCGAAGTTCTGGACGCCGATGCCTTCACGCGCTTCCGGGAGAGCGGAATCTTCAGCCGCGAAATTGGCCGCGACTTTCGCGAGAAGATTCTCGCGCGCGGCGACAGCCAGGATCCGGCTGAACTGTATCGCGCGTTCATGGGCCGCGATCCCGATCCGAACGCGCTGCTTGAGCGCTCGGGCCTGCTCACTACGATCAACGCATGAGACGGGAATTCTGGCTTGCGGCTGTGATGGCTATGCTCTGCGCATGTGGAAGCGCGCCGCCCAAAGAGCAACCGAAACGCGCGCCAGTGTCAGCCGCGCCTAAGCCCGTGGATGAGGGCCGCCGATTCCCCCTGGCGGACCGTGTGAGCCTGCGTCTGGTGGACGATCACGTTCTCGGCAAGGAATATCTTCCCGGTGGAAACGTCGCCGAGTACCATCGCAAGGGCAGGACCTACCAGCAATTTCTCGTACATTCGCAATCCCCCGAAGCCGCCGCGCTATTGCTGTTCGAGTTCAAAGGCCATCTGCGTGATGCGAAATATCTGGCGCACATGGGTGGCTACTTTGGGATGGACGGCGCAACGCCGGTCTACATATTCCAGAAAGGTGTGTTTCTCGCCGGCCTGTCAGGATTGCCCGAGAAAGAAGCCGACCCGCTGGCACGACAGTTCGCCGCGCGGTTGGATTAGCTACTGCGGCCCTACGCGTACCAGTTGCTTTCCTGTGTTCTCGCCCTGCAACATGCCGATGAACGCGCGCGGAGTGTTTTCGATGCCGTCGACGAACTGCTCGTGGTATTTCAATTTCCCGGCTTTCAACCACGTGGCCATCTGCCGGAGCGCCTGTGCGTGACGGGAGGCGAACTGGGTGACCAGAAACCCTTCCGCGCGCGCCTGCTTGATGATGAGGTGCCAGAGCAGGCGCGGTCCGATCTCAGGCTTGTCGGCGTTGTATTGCGCAATCTGCCCGCACACCACGACGCGCGCGCCGGTATTGAGGAAGCGGAATACTGCATCGGTGATGGGACCGCCGACGTTGTCAAAATAGACATCCACGCCTGTCGGGCACCATTCGGCGAGTCTCGCGCCATAGTCCGGGGTGGTTTTGTAGTTGAACGCAGCGTCGAAGTACAGGTGGTCCGTGAGCCACGCTACCTTCTGATCGCTGCCGGCGATTCCGATGACACGGCAGCCACTGATTCTGGCGATTTGCCCGGCGAGCGAACCCACCGCGCCGGCGGCTCCCGAGACGACCACGGTGTCACGCGCGCGCGGTTTGCCGATTTCGAGCAAGCCGAAATAGGCGGTGAGGCCCGGCATGCCGAGCACACCCAATGCGGTCGAGAGAGGCGCGAGATCGGGATCGAGTTTTCGGACGCCATGGCCGTTTGAGATGGCATATTCCTGCCAGCCGAAGAATCCTTCGACGTAGTCGCCAGTATCGAACTGCGAATTCCGCGAGACGGAGACCTGCCCCACGGACCCGCTGCCCATCACCTCGCCAATCTTCACCGGCGGCGTGTAGGATTTCACGTCGTTCATGCGTCCGCGCATATACGGGTCGACGGAGACGTAGATCATGCGCACCAGGAACTCGCCGTCGTTCGGCTCCGGGACTGGAGATTCAACCAGTTTGAAATCGGACTCCTTCGGCAATCCCGTAGGACGCGTGGCCAGTGTGATCTGCCTATTTACCCGCGGCATACTTTCTCAACTCCAGCTTGGCAACGTCGGCGCGATGCACTTCATCGGGACCATCGGCGAGACGCAGCGTGCGGCTGTTCGCCCAAGCCGCAGCCAGGAAGAAGTCTTCTGTAACGCCGGCGCCACCGTGCGCCTGAATAGCGCGATCGAGCACGCGCAACGCCATGTTGGGCGCCACGATCTTGATCATGGCGATCTCGGCCCGCGCAGCCTTGTTGCCCACGGTATCCATGAGCCAGGCGGCTTTGAGCGTGAGCAGGCGCGCCTGTTCGATTTCAATGCGGGAATCCGCAATGTCGGCGCGGATCGTGCCCTGTTCGGAAATCTTGCGGCCGAACGCCACGCGCGATTCGACACGCTTGCACATGATTTCCAGCGCGCGCTCGGCCACACCAATCAGCCGCATGCAATGATGGATGCGGCCCGGTCCCAGGCGGCCCTGGGCGATCTCGAACCCGCGGCCTTCACCGAGCAGGAGATTGGACACCGGCACGCGCACGTTTTCGAAGGTGATCTCGCCATGACCGTGGGGCGCGCCATCGTAACCGAAGACTGGCAGCATGCGCTCGATCTTGATGCCAGGTGTGTCGAGCGCCGCCAGCACCATCGACTGCTGTTGATGACGCGCGGCCGTGGGATCGGTCTTTCCCATGAAGATGGCGATCTTGCAGCGCGGATCGCCAGCGCCTGAAGACCACCACTTCCGGCCGTTCAGTAAATACTCATCGCCCTGGCGCACGATGCTGGCCTGGATGTTGGTGGCGTCGGACGAAGCGACGTCCGGCTCGGTCATGCAGAAACAGGAGCGAATCTCGCCTGCGAGCAGCGGCTTCAGCCAGCGGTCCTTTTGTTCGGCGGTCCCGTAGCGCGCCAACACTTCCATGTTGCCGGTGTCGGGCGCGGAACAGTTGAACACTTCGGGCGCCATGGGCGAGCGGCCCATGATTTCACACAGCGGCGCATACTCGAAGTTGCTGAGACCGGCGCCGTATTCCTTATCGGGCAGGAAGAGGTTCCAGAGCCCGGCGGCGCGCGCTTTTGGCTTTAACTCTTCGAGAAGCGGCACGGGCTTCCAGCGATTTCCTGTAGCGATCTGTTCAGAGTAGAGAGTCTCGTTCGGATAGATGTGCTGGTCCATGAATGCCCGGAGGCGGGTTTCGAGTTCACGGACGCGATCGGAAGATTCGAACAGCATGGTTGGCCCTTTATTGAATGGTGCTTTGCCCTTCGATGCCCAGGTCGTCTGGAATCACATTGTGGTTAATGTGGCGGTCGAGGTCAATCACGTACGTCTCCTTCGCTTCAATCAAAATCGGCGAATGCGTGGCGGCGATGATGCGGAAGTTCTTTTGGTCCACCAGCTCCATCAGCATCTTGAGAACGCGCCGTTGGTTGGAGAGGGAGAGCGCCATCTCCGGCTCGTCCAGCAGCAGCGTGGTCCCACTCGGAAAGTTCGGAAAAGTCTCGCGAAACATTGACAGCATCACCTGGCCATGGCTCGCGATTTGGACGAACTCCTTCATCTGCGGCTGATCCTCGAACAACTCGAGATGCGTCCGCGGATTGTGCTGCTCGGCATCGAACAGCAGGACTCGATCGCTCTTCGCCTGCCCATCCTCGATCTTGTACACGTAGCCGTCCACTTTCTCGCCGCGCAGCGCGTAATAGATGGCGTGCAGAAGCGTGGATTTTCCACACCCGTTCTCGCCGGTGAGCAGAACAAGCGGATGCGAGAGGTCCACAATCATGGGCATGTGAAAGTTCAGGTTGGCAAAGATGGGATGCGCCAGAATCTTGAGAAACATAGGACTCCCAGCATAGCTCAGGCCTCGGTCCGCTGCTGTTTGAAGCGCGCGCGCATTACCTTCTTGTCGAACTTGCCGACGCTGGTTTTCGGTATGGCGTCGACGAACAGAACGTCATCGGGGAGCCACCACTTGGCGAAGTGCGGCTCGAGATGGGCGAGGATTTCCTCCTTGGTGACACGATCCAGAAACTCGGGCTTGGGAACGACGAGGGCGATGGGCCGCTCCTGCCACTTGGGATGTTCCACCGCGACTACGGCGGCCTCCAGGACCTTCGGATGTCCCATGATGGCGTTTTCCAGTTCGACACTGGAAATCCACTCACCGCCGCTCTTGATGACGTCTTTCGCACGATCGACCAGGTGCACGTAGCCTTCGGGATCGATGGTGGCTATGTCGCCGGTGCGGAACCAACCATCCATGAAGGCCGAAGCCGAGCGCGGGTCATTGTAGTAGCCGCTGGTCACCCAAGGCCCGCGGACCTGCACTTCGCCGATGGCAGCACCGTCCCAGGGAATCTCGCGGCCCTGCTCATCGACGGCGCGAAGATCGAGGCCAATAACGGGCAGCCCTTGCTTGGCGCGCGTGGCGAAACGGTCTTCTTCCGAGCCATCGCAGAGGTGCCGTTTCAGCGTGCTGACCGTACCGACGGGGGCCGTTTCCGTCATTCCCCATAGCTGCCGCAGTTCGATGCCATGCACCTTCTGGTAGGTCTCGATCAGCTTCCGTGGCAACGCCGAGCCGGCGCCTACGGCGAGCCGCATACTGGAGAGGTCGAACTTCTCTTGCTGGAGGACGGCGTCGAGTCCGATCCAGATCGTAGGCACGCCGCCGGCGAAAGTGACCTGCTCATCCTGGATCAACTGCGCGAGATCGCGTGGCTGCGGATGCTCTCCAGGCATGACGATTTTCGATCCCAACATAACCGCGGCAAACGGCGTGCCCCAGCCGTTGACGTGAAACATGGGCACGATCTGGAGCAGTACGTCGCGTTCACTCAGGGCAAAGGAATCGGCCATCGTGAAGGAGAGACTGTGGAGAAACAGAGCCCGGTGGCTGTAGACCACTCCCTTCGGATTGCCCGTCGTGCCGGAGGTGTAGCACATCCCGGCCGCGCAGTTCTCATCCAGATGCGGCCAGGAAAATGGTGCATCCGGAGCGCTGGCGAGCAAGGCTTCATACTCGTCAGCGGCCCCGCCGATGATCACGAGCCGCCGCACGCCCGGGATGCGATCGCGAATTCTGTCGAGCAGCGGGACGAGTGACTGGTCCACGAAGATCACGCGGTCCTCCGCGTGATTGATGATGTAGGCGAGGTCATCCGAGGAGAGCCGCAAGTTCAACGTGTGCAGAACCGCGCCGAAGCAGGTGACGGCGAAGTACAGCTCCAGATGTTGATGCGTGTTCCAGCAGAGCGTCGCCACCCGATCGCCCTCTTGGATCCCCAGTTGGTGGAGCACGTGAGCCAGGCGATGCGTCCGCGAGGAAAAATCGCGGTACCGGTAGCGGTATGTACCCATGGGCGTGCGGGTCACAATTTCCTAGTTAAAGAAGAGCCGCTCCGCGCGGCCAAGAAAGTGCTTCAGAGTCAACGGGTAGTCCATCATGAGCCCGTTCATAGCCCACCTCCACGCGGGATTTGTCGGAACCACAGCGCCACTCCATGTTATAAGCGAATTATGACGCGTGTGATCGCAGCGTTCGTCGCGGCAACCGCGCTGGCCTTCGGAGCGGCGGACGATCCGCTCAATACGCTTCGCACGGAGCATCCGCGTCTGATCCTGCTCGATAGTGAACTCGATCACATGCGGCTGCTGATCCAGCAGAATCCGCTGGCGCATAAAATCCACGCCGACTTGGTGAAGGACGCGGAGAAACTCCTCACCACGCCAACTGTCGAATACAAACTCGTGGGTCCTCGCCTGCTGGCGCAAAGCCGGAATTGCCTCGATCGTGTGTACACGCTGGCGCTGCTGTACCGTCTCGACGGCCGGAAGCCGTTTCTGGATCGCGCGGTCGAAGAGCTCAGCGCCGCGGCCGATTTCAAGGACTGGAACCCATCGCATTTTCTAGACACGGCGGAGATGACCCACGCATTTGCCATCGGGTACGACTGGCTGTATCCGGCGTTGAGTCCCGAACAGCGCGCCTGGATGCGGGAGGCGATTGTGGACAAGGGCCTCAACCCTGCGCTGGCTGCCTATCAGAGCCAGGCTTTTTGGGTGACTGCCCGGCACAACTGGAACCAGGTTTGTAACGGCGGAATTGCCATGGGTGCGCTGGCGGTGGCCGAGGACGAACCGGCAAAGAGCCGGGCAGTGATGCGAGATGCGCTGGAATCCATCCCGCACTCTTTGGCCGCGTACGCGCCGGATGGCGGCTGGGCAGAGGGGCCGGGTTATTGGCACTACGGCACCAGCTACGCCGTGACCTTTCTGGCCGCGCTCGAGTCCGCGGTTGGCACGGATTTCGGCCTTTCGACAGCAAAGGGTTTCGATCGCACCGGACGTTTCCGCATCTACTTCAGCGGACCTTCCGGTAGATCCTTCAACTACGCTGACGCCCACGACCACACCGAACCGGCTCCCGAGATGTTCTGGCTGGCGCGCCGGTTTGCGGAACCGGTATACGCGTGGCAGGAGCAACGCTTGCTCCAGGCGGGTTCCGCTCCTCACGCGCTCGACCTGGTTTGGTTTCAAGGCGAGGCACATAGCCCAAAACAGGACAACTGGCCTTTGAACGCGATCTTTCATGATGTGCAGGTGGCGTTTCTGCGAAGCGCATGGGACGACGCCAACGCACTGTTCGTCGGCGTGAAGGGCGGCGACAACAAGGCCAACCACGCCCACCTCGATTTGGGCGAGTTCGTGCTTGACGGCGGCGGTGTGCGCTGGGCGCTCGATCTCGGGCCGGACGACTACAATCTGCCGGGTTACTTCGGACGGCAGCGGTGGAGCTACTACCGCATGCGGACCGAATCGCACAATACCGTCACCATCGATGACGAGAACCAGGATCCGCGTGCCGAAGCCGCCATCGGGGCGCATTTCTTCTCACCGGATCTCTCCTGGGTTGAAGTGGATCTGAGCCACGCGTACTCCCGGCTGAAATCGTACCGGCGCAAGATTGGGATCGCGCAGGGGGAACAGGTCTATATTCAGGACGTGCTGGAGAGCGAGCGGCCGGTGGAGGCGGTTTGGGGCATGCTCACCGACGCGGAGGTCAAGCTGAACGGCCAGACCGCCGACCTCCAAAAGAACGGATGGACGTTGTCCGCGGAGATTCTCTCGCCCCGGCACGCGGTGTTTGATCTCGCCGCCATCGCAGCGCCCGCGCCGCAGGCGGCCAACCCGGGCGTCAAGAGACTGGTGGTTCGATTGGGCGAGAAGGTCACGGAAATGGACTTGAAGGTGACGCTGACGCTTCATCGGACCGGGCAGCCAAAACCGAAGCTGTCGCCGAACTTCGGGTCGTGACGTTGCCCTAGAATAGGTAGTTCCTCATGTCTCCCCTTCGGCTGTCCGTCCTGGTGCCTCTGTACAACGAAGAAGAGTTCGTCGCGCCGATCATTGCGCGCGTGCTGGAGGCCCCACTGCCCGATGGAATGGATCGCGAGGTCATTGTGGTGGACGATGGATCGAGCGACGGCTCGGCGGAAATTGTCGCCGGGATGGCGGCACGGCATCCGGAGATCCGGCTCGTGCGGCACGAGCGCAACCGGGGCAAAGGGGCAGCCATCCGCACTGCCATTGAGCACGCGCGCGGCGAGTTTTCGATCATTCAGGACGCCGATCTGGAATACGATCCACGGGAATACGTTCAAGTACTGCGTCCCTTGCTCGAAGGCAAAGCGGACGTGGTGTATGGCTCGCGTTTCATGATTGTGGGGGAGCGGCGCGTGCTTTATTTCTGGCACTCTGTGGCTAATCGCCTCCTCACGGAACTCTGCAATCTGGTCGCGGATCTCAATCTCACGGACATGGAGACTTGCTACAAGGCGTTCCGCACGTCGCTTTTGAAAAGCATTCCCATCCGCAGCGAACGCTTCGGCATCGAGCCGGAGCTGACCATCAAGACTGCCAGGCGCCAGGTGCGTATCTACGAGACTCCCATCAGCTATCACGGGCGCACCTATGAGGAAGGGAAGAAGATTGGGCTGAAAGATGCGTTAGAGGCGGTGTTTGTCATCCTGCGGTATGCCTTCACCAATGACATATACAAAGACTCGGGCCCGGACATTCTCCACGCGCTTTCGAAAGCGCCGCGCTTCAACCGCTGGATGGGCGAAACCATCCGTCCGTACGTCGGCGAGAGAGTGCTCGAGATCGGCGCCGGGATCGGAAACCTCACGCGGGTACTGATCCCGCGCGTCAAGTGCTACGTCGCGGCGGATATCGACCCAGAGCACATGGCGCGGCTGGCTACGCGCTTCCAGCACCGCCACAACCTTCACGTGCGCCATTGCGATCTGGCCGAGGCCTCTGACTTCGCCGGCCTCGGTGGCATGGATACGGTCGTCTGTCTCAACGTGCTCGAGCACATCGAGGATGATATGCAAGGCTTGCGCAACATCCACTCGGCGCTCGCGAAAGACGGGCGCGCGATTGTGCTCGTGCCGCACGGGCAAGAAATTTTCGGTACTTTGGACGCCGCGCTCGGCCACTACCGCCGGTACTCCCACGAAGAACTGAGACAGAAGATGGAACAGGCCGGCTTCCGCGTGGAGAGGATTCTCGACTTCAACCGCATCTCACGGCCCGGCTGGTACGTGAGCGGAAAGGTGCTCAAGCGCACAACGCTTGGCGCAATGCAGATGAAGTTATTCGATCAGCTTGTCTGGCTGTGGCGGCGCATCGACCGGCGCTTGCCCTGGCCGCCGACCTCGATCATCGCGATTGCGGTGAAGCCGTAGCGCGAGCCGAGAGAGTCTTTAGTTCGCCCTGGATCACGTCCTCGAGCGCGGCGGTCTCCATACCTCCGTTGTAGTGTTTGCCGTTGACGAACACAGTCGGCGTCCCAAGTACACCGGCCTGCTCGCCTTGGTCCAATTCCTTCTCGACGACCGGCTTGTATTTCCCGGACTTCATGTCCATGTAAAACCGGACCATGTCCAGACCGAGTTCCTTGGCCCATTCCGTAATCCTGTCCGGTGAGAGACTGCGGAAGTTGGCGTACATTTTGTCGTGCAAAGGCCAGAATTTTCCCTGCGCATTAGCGGCCAAGGCTGCCTCCGCCGCGTACGCCGCCTGCGAATGAATGTCGAGCGGAAACTGCTTAAATACCAGGCGCACGTCGGTGGGATGTTTCGCCAGAATGCTGTTGAGGTTGGCCACGGCAACCGCGCAATAAGGGCACTGAAAATCGGAGAACTCGACGAGCGTGATCTTGGCGTTGGCCGGCCCGCGGAAGGGATCGCCAGCGATCGGAATCGATACCGCCTCATCCAGCAGCGGCGGTGCTTCGTTCATCCGGCGCTTGAGTTCCGCGCGAATGGCATCGGGCGATTTGCCTTCTTGCAGCTCCCTCGCCACCATAGCAGCCAGGGTGCGGCTGCGGCCGCATTTCGGATCTTTCACGCGGCACTCGGCGATTTTGAACACGCAACCGCAGTTGCAGCCCTCCGACCGAATCAGTGTGAGCAGAACGTGTTTTTGCTGGGCGCTCAGGCCGCTCTGATCCAACCCGGCGAATTCGGTCATGGTCTGCCACGCCTCCGGGGCGTGCGCGGGTACCTGGGCGAATGTTAGAGCGCCGAGCATGCCGGCGACGATGGTGCGTGTCAGTACCTTGAGCGGATGCAACACTACTACCCAGTTTAGTCGAAGCCCACCGCGCTTGTGAATTAGACCCCGCCGGGTACGCCCAGGCTCTTGGCCCTCATTGGCGACATGGCGGCTTCGGGGCAATAGCGGGTGATGATCTCCCTTGCTATTTCCGCACGCCGCACGCGTTCGCGGGATAAGGCAATGACGGTGCTCTCAACGTGTGTGCCGCTCGGATAAACGTCCGGCGCATTACGCAATCCGAACTTGAGATAGATCGGCGAAGCCACGCGGATGAGCTCCGGAATCTCGTAGTAGCGCACGAAACCGCCGATGTTGTCGGGAGCTTCCACGTAGAAATCGATGGGCGCGTCAATGGCGGCGCGAATGGCCGCGATCTGCGGGATGGTCAAATCCGACGGGATATTGATGGTATTCGCGCCAAGCAGTTCAAGAATGCGTGCCGACGCCGGGTTGGTGGGCGCCATCATGACCGAAGTCTTGATGATGAGGTCCACGGGCAGGTCGCCGGCGGCGCGCATATTGCCGACGATTTGCAGGATGCCGATGTCGGACACCAGCACGCTGCGCAGGCCCAGCCGGACAGCGCGCTTCACATCCTCCATGGCGAAGACGAGTTGCTCGGCGCCACGCAGCGAGAGTCCCAACGACTTGCCCGCCGCGGAGAACGCTTGCGCGCCAACGTCAAAGGTCGCGCGCGGGCCTATGAACAGGTTCACTTCGATGCCGGCCTTGCGGCCCATGTCGAGCATCTCCGAGATCTCGGCATCGGTCATGAGCATGATGCCGCTGCCCTGGCTCACGCGATGCACCGGCACTTTGCGTTGCTCAGCCTCGTTCAGCACCGCGGCGAGCACACGCGGCCCTTCGGTAGAGGGAATTTCAATGCGATACTGGCCGCCATCGGGGAACCGCTTGATGGAACTGGGGCATTCGATCAGGTCGCGGCCCGGCAAGCCGCGGTGCTCCAAAAACTCGCGCGAGCTCTTCATGTTTCGATTCCTTCCTGTATCTGATAGCCGCATTCGGCGACCGTCGCGTGCAGCACCTCCGATTGATGGCCGTGAAGCGCGAACACCTGCCGCACCAGGTCGCATACCTGCTGATAACCGCGCTCGTAGAACACCAGGATCGACGGGCCGGCTCCGCTCAAGGTGCAACCCAATAGACCTGGCGCGCGCAGCTTCAGGATGTCGTCGAGGCCGGACACCAGAGCAGCGCGGTACGGCTGATGAAACCTGTCTTCCAACGCGGCTGGAAACGCGCTGGCAGCGCCCGTGGCCAGAGCGGCGATCAGCAACGCGGCGCGCTGCACATTGAAAATGGCGTCGGCGCGAGCGTAGCAATCCGGCAGCACGGCTCGCGCCTTCGACGTGGGCAACATGAAATCGGGGACGACTACGCCGACGCCGAAAGCCGCGGGCATGTTCAGCCGCACGGTTCGGGCGACACCCCCGGAATCGATGGCGCTGGCTACGATCGAACCCAGCACGCACGCTGCTACGTTATCAGGATGGCCCTCCAAACGCGCGGCTTCGTCGAGGATGCGCAGAGGCTTCCAACGGAGATCGAGCAGCCGGTCGGCAATCACGACTCCCGCGGTCAGCGCGGCCGCACTCGAACCCAGGCCCTTGCCGATAGGAATGTCGTTGCGGATTTGCAGCTCGATGGCCGGCATCGTCACGCGCATGTCCCGCGCGACGGCCAGCGTGGTTTGCCAGATCAGATTGTCTTCGCCCGTGGAAATCGTTTCGGCGTCGCGCCCTTCCGCTCGGATGGACAGACGCTCGCTCTGGCGAAAGCGGCACTCCAGGTAGATTCCCAGCGCCAGGCCCAGCGCATCGAAGCCAGGGCCGAGATTGGCGCTGGAGGCCGGCACTCGAAGCGAAGTCCAAGGCATAAGGGGCCATTATAGCGAGTGACAGAGGACGGACCACGTGCTCATCGGTGAGCCGGGAATTGGGACCGCGCGAATGCATCGAACTAGGGGCAGCGTCGGGCGTCCGGTTTTGGGATTGGGTTTGATTTGCGAAATCAGTTTCCGGTGGCGGTGGGTCTTCAACGGCGGGAGCCGTGGCAGCGCGGAGGCGGTCGAGTTCGTGAAGCGCCCGGTAGAATGCGCGTTCGATGCGGGTTTCGTAGCGCGAAAGGGTTTCGATGGAACGGGAGCCGGAAGTGTCGTAGGCGAAGGCGCGCGAACGGGGATCGAGATCGGGCGAGTTTTCGTCGCGGGACAGTTGCGACATACGGATACTGAACAGACCGGTTTCGAGGGCGCGCATGCGGCGCAGGCGCCAGGAGGCCATGGCCATTTGCTCGACGAGCAGGGTTTCGGTTGGTCCGGCGGGCTGGTATTCCGCGAGAAAGGCGTCGAGCAATTCCTGAAACTCTTCAGGGTTTTCGTTGGGGAGGACCGTAGTTTGGGCGGATAGGCCGTGGCGGAGCGCGTTGAGGCCGACGGCGGCGCGACCTTCGGGAGTTTGCGGGCCGGTCGAGAACTGGGCGTTGCGACGATTGGCGTCGAGTTGGCGTTGGGAAAGCATAAGGTTGACTGTTGCGGCAGAAGCCGCGTCCAGGATAGTGCGGGGGATTGGGGCGACAGGCGGTGGGAGCGCGAATTTGGTTGACGAGGCTGGGGAAAAAAGTGGAGGGACGGAGTGAACGGGGAGCGGGGAGGTGTTCTTAGGCTAAGGAACAGTGGACGCTAGCAAAGGAGCGTCCACTGTCGGTTCATGCCGCTTTTGCAGACCGGTTACTGGAGTGGGACGACCGGAAGGACGCCCGTCCCCTCAGCCTGAACGGCGCTCAGGGCAGAAGGATTGAGACCCAAGGCTTGGAGAATGGTAGGCGCCACCTGGGCGGTGCCCACTTCGGCGCGGACCGTTTGGGGTTCGAAGGATGAATTGGAGAGCAGGAGAATGACGTTCGTATCGTCATGGGAGAACCCGCCGTGCTCCGCCAGTTTCTTCGTGCTGCCGGAGTAAGTAACACCGACGTTTGGCGTCACGATGATGTCCGGCGTGCGCGGATCTACGGTTGGGTCGTTGTAGTTAAGAATGAGCGAAGGGCCGTAGTAGATCTGCCCGAGCTCGATTCCGGCGGCAGAGGCATTGGCTTCGAGGATCTTGACGGCGGCTAAAGTATCCGAGGAGTTCGTCAGCCAGATCAGCGAGACGTCATCTTCCGTTGGTCCAATGCCAGTGGGGTTGTTGGTAGATTCCGAGAATGGAATATAGCCCGCATTGGAGAGCAGAGTGACGGGTGAAGTGCCGTTGATGAGCTGAGAGACGTAGCGGCTGGGATCTATGGGTGACTGGCCGTGCTTGGCAGTGACCACGATCATGGTCGAATCATAAAGACCCTTTGCTTTGAGTTCTTTGACGAAAGCTCCGATGGAGGCATCGACGAACTGGATTTCGTTCAGCAATGCCGAGGAGGGCGTGGCAGCGGTATCCAGATATCCGCCCGTGACGCCGTTGCTTTTCTCAACAAGTTTCTGGCCCACGCTGACGGCCTGGAAGTTCATGCCGAAGATCGTGGGAACTTGGGTCTTCTTGGTGCCGAGGTGGTTCTTCCCATCGATCTCGTTGAGGATCGCATCGACCTTCAAAGTGTCATAGCACTGAATGTTCTGGAAGCTGTTGGTCCAGGCCGTCACGTCGGAGGCCGGATCGAGGATGGTGGCGCAGGATACACCGGTGGGTGTTGTAACGCCGGGAAGGCCGATCACGGTGGAGTTGATTTCAGGCGCGTAGAAGTCGTCCAGTGCACTGGGGCCAATGCCGGAGGCGACCGAGGCATACGCGGGGTGCTTGTCGGACCATGCCGCGTATCCGCCAGCTTGATGAATGACGCTGAAGATGCTGTTGGCGCGAACGAAATCCCATGGGTAAACGGGGTTGCAGGAATTGCTTGGGTCGCGGACCAGCTTCATGGTGTCGATGGAGGCGAGGCCGCCGTCGGTCAGGGCCGCGCCGGGCGCGCCGCCGTTCACCTTGGTCTGGTCGATGTCGATGCCTTCTTCATACTCGGTTGTGGTGCCCGTTGGCGTCCCGTTAATCGTGCAGCCGCCAGCGCCAAGACCATTGCCGGTGGTTTTCGCGGGGGCATCATAGTTCCGGGAATAAGCGACATCGTAGTAGACGCCTGTGAAAGCGGGGCTTCCACCGGTGACGATTGCGGTGAGACCAGGGAAGGAATCCGAGGTTTTCGACGTGCTGGCGGCGACGTAGTTGATGCCGGTCTTTCCGAGCGCGGCAAGCGCTGGGCAATAAGGTGCGCCATTGTTGATGGTGTTGATGCCGTTGGCGCAGTTCGCGAAATCAACGGCGTGCATACCGTCGACGCTGATCAGCAGAACGCGGCGAATCGCATTGCGCTGATTAACGTGCTGCGAGTACATTTGCGGTGCCAGGCATATGGCAAGACCAATCGCTCCGGCGCAGAGTTTCTTAATCAAAGTGATTTCTCCTTAGGGTGTAGAGCTTATCAGTCAAGGTTTACAATTGCGTTAAGTCCTAGTGAAGCTTCCATGAAGGCTTCACAAAAGCCTGAAACCGTAGCACGGGCGTCTTGGCGGCCGCATGCGTTATAGCCGAATAGGATTCTCATCCGCGATAATGGTCCGGGGGGATTTCCATGAGGCGATTTCTGACGGCAGGTGTCATCATTGCGGCGTTGGTGTTGGGCGCGGCGGCGCAGGACCGTGACTGGTATCACGACCGTGAGGAGCGGTTCCGCGGGGAGGAGTGGCGACACCACCTCTTCACGCACGTGAGGACCGATCTGGAACACGTTTGGAGCGGCCGGGCGAGCGACAAAGAACGCAAGCGTCTGGCGAGGACCGAAGAAGAACTAACGAAAATGCAGGCGGATTTGGAGCATGGCCGGTTTGACAATGGCATTCTGAACGATGTGATCGATTCCATTCGGAAGTCATCGAACGACGACCGTCTGCCGCCGCGCGATCGCGGCGTGTTGGCCGATGATCTGGTGCGTCTCAAGGATTACCAAGACCATCACGATCACTGGCGTTAAGCGTCTTGCAATCGGGTCACACTACCCCGGCTTCTTCGATGGTGAGTTCCCCCTTGCCGGCGTCGAGATGCGCCATCACGCCGAGGGGCAGAGTGAGCTGATCGTCGGTGTGGCCGACGGTCAGGCCGGAAAGAACCGGCGAGCGAAGGCGGCCGAGAATCTCATCGACCACTTCGCCAGTCGAGAGCGTCGATTCATATGATGGCTTGAAATCGCGGGGACGGCAATCCTGGCATTCGCCGAAGATCACACCCGCCGCGGCGTCCAGCTTGCCAGCCAGGCGCAACTGGGTGAGCATGCGGTCAATGCTGTACGGCTCTTCGTCTACATCTTCCAGGAACAGGATTCTCCCGGTGGTTTCGATCTCGTAGGGCGTGCCCATTGTTGTGGAGATCAACGTGAGGTTGCCGCCGGAGAGCGGTCCGCGCGCACTGCCGGGAACCACGGTGCGGAGCACATGGTCGGGGCGCAGCGGGTCGGAATCGGGCGGATTGCTCACGAGGCCCATCGGCTCGGTCTCGAACAACGCCTTGCGGAAATAGGTCTGGGTATAGGGTGTGAAGCGGGACAGCGTGATGGGGCCATGGAACGTGACTAGGCCCGCGCGCTTCTGAATAGCCAGGTGTAGCGCGGTGATATCGCTGTAGCCCAGGAGGATTTTAGGGTTCGAGCGAATCAGGCCGTAGTCGATGCGATCGAGCAGTTGGGATGCGCCGTAGCCGCCGCGGATGGCAAACACCGCCTTGACCTCTGGATCGCGAAACATGGCGTGAAGATCTTCGACGCGATCTTCGACCGTCCCTCCCAGGTAGCCGTCACGCTTGCGAACATTCTTGCCGAACTTTGGCACGAGGCCAAAATACCGTGCGGTGCGTTCGGCCAGCGCGAGACGGTCGGGATCGGAGATGTAGCTCGAGGGCGTGATGAGGCCGACGGTGTCGCCCGCGCGCAGCGCCTTGGGCCGGATTAACTTGCGCTCGGCAGTGGCCCCCAATGCGGGTAGCGCGGCTGCACCGGTAAGAAGGTGGCGTCGGGTCATATCTGATACATTATCGTCCGGGACGATCTATGCGGACTTTTGTCTTGTTGTGGTTGACTGCCGTCACTACGCTCGCGCAGTCCGCGAATGACAACTGGCGCGCCGAAGGTCTGATTCACCTGGATCACTCGCCCTACGCCAAATTCCACTCAGTTCCGATTCGTGCCGTGCGCATGGGCGAGGGCTTCTGGTCAGCGCGAATGCGTATCAACGTGGAGCGCAGCATCCCCACCATGCTAGAGGAGCTAGAGCAGCATGGCGTGATGGACAACTTCCGGCGGTTGACCGGCAAACAGGCGCCGCGCAGTGGGCCGCTCTACACCGACTCCGACATCTACAAGTGGATCGAAGCAGCCGCATTCGTGCTCGAATCCGGCGACCGGCCGGACCTGCGCGCCACCATCGATCGTCTGACGGACGAGATTCTGGCCGCGCAGGAGCCCAGCGGATATCTCAACACGTACTTTGTGGACGAGCGCAAAGACAAACGGTTCGCCGAAATGTACCGGTCACACGAACTGTATTGTCTCGGGCACCTGCTGCAAGCCGCCATCGCTTACTACCGCGCGACGGGCAACCGAAAACTGCTGGATGGCGGCATCCGGTATGCGAACTTCATGGTGGAGAACTTCGGGCCTGCCAAGCGGCCTGCGCTCACCGGGCATCCGGAATTTGAGATGGCGCTGGTGGAGCTGTATCGCACTACCGGCGAGCGGAAGTACCTTGAGTTTGCGGGCTATCTGCTGAGCGGTGTTGAGCGCGAGCGCCTGCATTTGACGGACGATCAGGTCCAATACCTATTCAGCGGGATTCCGTTCACGTCGCGGAAGGAGTTCGAAGGTCACGCTGTGCGCGCCATGTACGCCTCATCGGGTGCGACCGACTACTATGCCGAGACCGGCGATCCCGCTTACTGGACCACGCTCGATCGCCTTTGGAAGGACTTAGTCAATCGCAAGATGTACATCACGGGCGGCGTGGGGTCGCGCGAAGCGGGAGAATCGATCGGCCTCGCCTACGAGCTCCCCAACGCGCAGGCGTATGGCGAAAGCTGCGCGGCGATTGGCAACATGATGTGGAACTGGCGCATGCTTGCCGTGACCGGCGAGGCGCGGTTTGCCGACGTCATCGAGCGTGCGCTCTACAACGGTATCAACTCAGGGATGTCGCTCGACGGGACTCTCTACTGCTACCGCAATCCGCTCGAATCCACGGGCGAGAAGATCCGCAACGAGTGGTATGAGACCACCTGTTGCCCGCCGAATCTGGAACGCGTCCTCGCCTCGTTGCCGGGCTATCTCTACAGCACGAGCGCGAAGGGCGTGTACGTCAACCTTTACGACAACTCGCATCTCGACTGGCATCTGGAGAATGGCGAGGGGTTGAAGATTGACCAGACGACGCGATACCCGTGGGGAAATACGGTGGAGATCACGGTCGCACCGGCGGCGCCTGCGGAGTTCAGCGTGTTCCTTCGCGTGCCGGGATGGTCAAAGGCTACGCAGATCGCGGTCAACGGCAAGCAAGTACAGGGAGCGCGGCCGGGAGAGTATTTCGAGATCCATCGCCAGTGGCGTGCTGGTGACCGCATCGATGTGAAGTTCGACCTGACGGCGCGGTTGACTCGCGCGAATCCGCTGGTGCGTGAAGATATGGGACGTGTTGCCGTCGAGCGTGGGCCGCTGGTCTATTGCCTGGAGTCCGCGGATCAGCCAGGGATCGGCTCACTGTTTGATGCGGAGATGACAACTCTCTCCGAGCCGTTCCGCGAGAACTTCGACGCCGATCTTCTTGGTGGCGTTCTAGTTCTGCGGCACAAAGGCGCGGTGGCAGAGAAGCCCTTTGAGGATGGGCCCCTGTATCAGGTGGCAGCTCAGGCCGTTCGTCCACCGTTCAAACCGGTCGAACTATCGTTCATTCCTTACTATGCCTGGGCCAACCGCGGACTCACTTCGATGGAAGTTTGGGTACCGGTTGACTAAGCCGGTTGCCTATCGTGTTTCGAGTTGGACAAGGTCCGGGGACTCGGTCCGCTCACCGGGACCGACGATGGTCTGCGGGGCGCGCCAAAAATCCATGTAAGACGTGTAGTGAGCGCAGGCCACGGTGCAGCGCGGCGCGCAGCTCTTCACGGTAATGAACTCGCGGCGAATATCTTCGACGGTATACTGTTCGAGGGGCTTGGCCGGGTAGCCACGCTGCTGCGAGCAGTAATGCACCAGGCCATCTTCGCAAACGTACAAATAGCGGGCACCGGAGCGGCAGCGCCACTCATTGGGCCGGCCATGCGCAATGTTGTCCTGGAAGAAATTCAGTTGTGCGTAGCTCCGCTTCGCCATGCGCTTCATGCGCAGGTACACTTCACGCTCTTCGGGCTTGAGCGGTTGCAGTTGGCCGTCGTCATCGTGAATGATGCCGATTGTGGATGTGAAGCCCAGCTCCACGGCCCGGCGTCCCACTTCGAGTGCATCCTTGGGATTGTGGATGCCGCCTCCCACGACAGAATTGATGTTGACGTGGAACTCGGCGTTTTCAGCCAGCAACTGGAGCTTCTTGTCCAGAACTTTCAGGCTCTTTTTCGACACGTCGTCCGGATTGACGTTATCGATGGAAATCTGCATGTGCTCGAGGCCGGCCTGGTTCAGCCGCCGGATACGGTCCGCTGTGAGCAGGTACCCGTTGGTAATCATGCCCGCCATGACGCCGTGATAGCGAATACGGGCAATGAGTTCGTCGAGCTCGGGATGGAGCAACGGTTCGCCGCCGCTCAGCGTGATGATGGTGGTTCCCAGTTCGGCCAGGCGGTCGAGCCGCCGGCGCATGGCATCCAGCTCCACGGGCTTGGAAAAATCGTCGTACTCGTTGCAATAGGAGCAGGCGAGGTTACAGCGCCGGATCGGGATAATGTGCGCCAGAACCGGATGGTCGGTCGAGAGCACCCCCTTGACCAGCATCATCAGCTCTCGCGAACGACGATGCATGGCTTTCCAACTGCGCCGGAACCGGAAGCCCAAATCTGCCATAGTGTGAGAGGTTCTTTAAGATTACACCACAAGGCCCCGCTTATCGGGCTGCAATATGAATTGAGTGGTGCGTTTTGAGCTGTGGAGTGCTAATTTTCCCCATCGAATGAAGAAGATAGCAAAGACGCCAGGCGACGCGGTTTCGGTGGTGCTGGATGCGTCACCGCTGTTACTGCGCAGTGCAGGAGTGAAAAATTACGTCTACTACTGGGCGCGCAGCTTGGCAGACCACGCCGCGGCGAACCGACTGAAGCTATTTCCATTTCTGGGCGAGCTGGGCCATTTCGCGCATGAGAAGTCTATTCTCGGGCCTCTGGCGACTCTTCCCCGGCTCGGGCTGCTTTATGCCGCTAATGTCTGCCCGATTCCTTTTCTGAATTGGGTGGCGCCGCGCTCCGATATTTTCCACGCCTCGCACCAGGTCTGGAATCCGCCCCGCAAAAGGCGAATGACGTCAACAATTTATGACGTGACCTGCTGGCTGATGCCGGAGGTCCATGCGGAGGCCAACGTGAAGGCGGCGGACCGCATCGCGGACTGTGTGTTCCGTCCCGCCAGCGGGCTGATTGCCATTTCCGAATGCACGCGCGCAGATGCCGTGCGCGTTCTGGGTCTTGCGCCGGAGAAGATTGAAGTGATTTATCCAGGTATTGCGCCGGCGTTCTTTGCGGCGAAGGCGGAGGCGGGGAGGGAAGTCGCGCAGCGCTATGGTCTTAGGAAGCCCTATGCCCTGTATGTGGGGAGCATCGAACCACGAAAGAATGTGGGTACCTTGCTGGACGCGTGGCAGGGCCTGTCGCGGGATTTGCGTGACGAATTCGAGCTAGTGGTGGTGGGGCTGTGGGGATGGGGGGATCGGACAGTTTACGATCGCCTGCGGGCGGGTATCCCAGGGGTGCGGTATCTCGGTTACGTGCCGGAGGCAGACTTGCCCGGGCTGACGGCGGCGGCCACCATGTTCGTATACGTTTCGCTGTACGAGGGTTTCGGGCTTCCGGTGGGCCAGGCGATGGCTGCTGGTGTCCCAGTACTTGTGTCGAGGGCGTCGGCGCTGCCCGAGGTAGTGGGGGATGCGGGCCTGCTGGCCGATCCACACAGTCGCGAGGAGATCCGCGTGGGGATGGAGCGCCTGCTGCTCTCACCGTCGCTACGGGCTGAATTGGGCGAGCGGGGCAGAAAGCGGGCGGGGGCGTTCACGTGGGAGGAGTGCGCACGGGAATCCTGGAGGTTTTTCGAGAGGGTGGCGGGGGGAGAGTAAGCGCGACCGCGGGGGCGCGGCGCTACACTGAATTCTGAGCGGGAGCCGACTTTTTGCGTTCCCGCCGCGTCATTCCACCAGGAGCCTGAGCATTGATTCTTCGGGCGGTCGAGGACACCGACCTGATCCGTAAGGCGCGCCGGGGAGATGTGGAGGCCTTTAACCTCCTAATTTCCCGATGGGAGAAGCGCGTCTACAATTACCTGCTACGGATTGTTGGTGACCGCGAAGAGGCGCTCGATGTGAGCCAGGACGTTTTTCTGAAGGCCTATCAGAATCTGCGAAAACTCGACGATCCCGCGCGGTTCGCGCCATGGCTGTTCCGGATTGCGCATAACGAAGCGTTTTCTTCGTTTCGCAAGCGGAGGCCGGAGCGGGAGTCGCCGGGGCAACCCGAGTTTACGGGTGGCGAGAGGGCGGCGGTTGGGCCCGTATTTCCCATCGAGCTCTCCATTGCGGTCACAACGGCGCTTGCCACGCTGCCGGAAGAGCAGCGGGAAGCGGTGATTCTGAAGATCTATCAGGGATTCAAATTCGAGGAGATGGCCGAGGTTCTTGGCTGTCCGGTCTCGACGGTGAAGTCACGGCTGTATACCGCGCTCGACGTGCTCAAATCGCAACTGGCTCCGCTCAAGACGAGAGGTGTGACATGAGTTGCTCGCCATTCGATTTACGCGACTATCTTTTTGGGGAATTGGGGGAAGCGGAACGCCGCCAGGTGGACCAGCACGTGCGAAGCTGCGGGGGTTGCCACGAAGAGATGGAGCGGCTTCGCGTTACCCAATCGGCGTTGCTGGCATTGCCGGAGGAAGAGGTTCCACAGCGGATCGGGTTCGTGTCCGATCCGGTTTTCGAGCCTACAGGGGCGCGGCGGTTCTGGCGCGCGTTCTGGGGATCGGCGCCGCGGTTGGGCTTCGCCTCGGCGGCGATGCTGTCGGCGGCACTGGTGATTTTTGCGTTTTTGCGGCCGGCGGTAACGGCTCCGATGACGGCGCCAGCGCCGGATACGGCAAAGATCGAGCAGCAAGTGTCGGAACGAGTGGCGGCGGCAGTGCAGAAAGCCGTGGCGGAGAGTGAAGCGCGGCAGGAGAAGAAGACGGCCGCGTTGCTGTTGGCTACGGAGGAACAGTTCCAGCAGCAGAATGCCTCAGACATGGATAGAGTGCGTGCGGCATTCTCGTACCTGGAAAAGAAATATAACGTGTTGGAGCACGCCAACTATGAAATGGCAGGTCCGCAATGAGGCGCTGGCGCATTCCCGCATTGCTTGTCGCGGTGGCAGTGGTTGCCCTGGCTGCCGTGCCACGCGTCAGCCGCGAGGCGCTGCATGGAATGGAGCTCAGCGTCGACAAGCACATCCAGACGCTCAGCGTGGATGCCCCGTTTGAGCTGCTGGGGAACACGCGCGGTCTTTACCTGGAAGGTTACGGCGCGGTATTTACCACCGAGGTCAACCTGGCACAGAGTATGAGCATCAGCCCGTTCCAACCGACGATGCCCAAGCCATATGTGGACAAACTGCGACTGCGAAAGCTGGAGCGCGTGCCGGTGCTGAAGAAGTGCATGCAAGACGAGATGGTTGCCATAGCGGCCTCGCTCGACACCGTGCCGGCCAATGAGCAGATCGTACTGAGCGCGATGCTCTTCTATCATCCGTGGGAAGACAAGGCCGGGCTGCCCGCGCAGATCGTCATGCAGGCGGAGCGGCAGAAGCTGCTCGACGTGCAGCTTGGGCGCGCGAGCCGCGCATCTCTGGATTCCGCCATCCGGGTGCAAGAGTTTTAGATGAGTGTTTCTTCGGCGCCCGTTCTGGTCGATGAGCCGCGCCGGCCCATGCGGCTGGGCGAGATGCTGATCGAGCGCGGGCAGATCGGGCAGGAGGATCTCGAGCGCGCGCTGGAAATTCAGAAAGAGCGCGGCGACAAGCTAGGCAAGATTCTGGTTGACCTTGGCTTCATCGCCATGCGGGACGTGCTGGCGGCGCTTTCCGAGCAGCTTGGCGTGCCGATGGCTACGCTAGACGAACCGCCTCCGGACTCTCCCGAAATCCAGGATCTCTCGCCGCGCTTCATGCGGCAGTGCCATTTTCTGCCCGTGGCGATAGATGACTCTTCGGTCACGCTCGCCATGGCAGATCCCTTGGACTTCGACACCATCTCCGCGGTGCGCACTTTTTGCGGCTTGAAGGTGCGGACGGCGCTCGCGGCCGAGCAGGAAATCCTCGACGCCATCGACAAGTACTACGGCGAATCGGACAAGCAGCCGGGCTTCGGCGCCGAACTCGACGCGGCCGAAGCCGGCGAAAACCTCGAACAACTGCGCGATATGGCGAGCGAGGCGCCGGTGATCCGGCTGGTGAACACCATGATCGCGCAGGCCATTGAGAAGCGCGCCAGCGATATCCACATTGAGCCGTTCGAAAAAGAATTCCGTGTGCGGTACCGCGTGGATGGCGTGCTGTTTAACCAGGAAGCGCCGCCGCGGGAGCTGAAAGCGGCCATTGTCTCGCGGTTGAAACTGATGGCGAAGCTGAACATCGCCGAACGCCGTCTGCCGCAAGACGGACGCATCAAGATCAAGATTCTGGGCCGCGAGGTGGATCTCCGCGTTTCGACACTGCCCACGCTCTACGGCGAAAGCGTGGTCATGCGCCTGCTGGACCGCTCCGCCGGGGATTTCTACGATTTGCGCAGGCTGGGCTTCGATGACCGCATGCTTGCCCGCATGGAACATTACACGCAGCTTCCGCACGGAATCTTTTTGGTGACGGGGCCAACCGGCAGCGGCAAATCGACGACTCTGTATTCCGCGCTCAAGGTCATCAACATCCCGGACAAGAAAATCATCACCATCGAAGACCCGGTTGAGTACCAGATGGACGGCATCAACCAGATCCACGTGAACCCTGCCATTGGTTTGACATTCGCGGCGGGCCTGCGCCACATCGTGCGGCAGGACCCGGACGTCATCATGGTGGGTGAAATCCGCGACCGGGAAACCGCGGACATTGCGATTCGCGCGGCGCTCACGGGGCACTTCGTCTTTTCCACGCTCCACACTAACGACGCGCCGAGCGCTATTTCACGGCTGACTGACATGGGGATGGAGAATTATCTGATCACGTCATCGCTCGTGGCGGTGCTGGCGCAGCGGCTGGTGCGCGTGATCTGCGGCGGGTGCAGGGTATCCGCGGGAACCGCCATCACGCCCGACGGAGAGACCATCGAAACGTTCCGCGGCGCGGGCTGCGAGGCGTGCACGGGGTCGGGCTTCAAGGGCCGCATGGGCATTTTTGAGCTGATGGAACTGACGGATGACATCCGGAAACTCATCATGACCAATGCCGACGCATCGCAGCTCACGCTGGCCTCCCGCCGCAATGGGATGCGCAACCTCCGCGAGGATGGCTGGCTGAAAGTGCGCGACGGAGTGACGACCGCCGATGAGGTCATGCGCGTGACCCAGGAGTTCTGATGGCCACCTTCTTCTTTCGCGCGGTGGCGAGTGACGGCAAGCTGCGCACCGGCAGCTTGACCGCCGAAAGCGACAAGAATGTCGCGCGCGAGCTGCGCAAACAGGGGCTCACGCCGATCTATGTCGGGGTCGAACAGAAGAAGTCTTTCGAACTGAAGCTGCCGGCATTTACTCGCGGCCGGCGGCGCGACGTGTTGTTCTTCACGCAGGAGCTTTCGACGCTGCTCAACGCCGGGATACCGTTGGATCGCGCGCTCAGCATCACCGGGGAACTGACGGAGCGGCCGCACTTCCGCTTCATCGTTCTCGACATTCTGCGCGTGCTCAAGGGCGGCAAGCCGCTGGCGGAGAGCCTGGCTACGCATCCCGAATATTTCTCCGATCTGTTCATCAACATGGTGCGCGCCGGCGAGGCCAGTGGCAGCCTGGCTTCGGTGTTCGAGCGCTTGTCGGAATTTGAAAAATCGCGGGACGAATTGCGCAACTACATCATCTCGTCCATGATTTACCCGGCGCTGTTGGCGACGGTGGGGCTGAGCTCGATCGTTGTCCTGCTGACGTTTGTGGTGCCCAAGTTCGCCTCTGTGTTTGAAGAATCGCACATGAAGATTCCAGTACCCACGATGATGATGCTGGAGGTGAGCAAGGTGGTGACGGCGTACTGGTGGATGGTGGCCAGTGCGCTTGCGATCACTGCGGTGGCTTTTCGGCTCTACGTCCGCACAATACCGGGCCGATTGTGGTGGGACACGCTGCGGTTGAGGATTCCGCTGCTTGGCGACGCGCTGCGCAAGGCGGAAACGGCGCGGTTTGCGCGGTCAATGGCGACGCTCGTGGCCAATAGCGTGCCGCTGGTGCAATCGATCGGGATTGCCTCGGGCATTTTGAATAACCGGAAGATCGCGGGTGCATTGGGAGAAGTGGCGCTGGGAGTAAAGCGCGGGGAAGGGATTGCGGCGCCGGTCAAGAAGGCCGCTGTATTTCCGCCGCTCGCGGCGCATTTGTTGACGGTGGGCGAGGAGACCGGAAGGCTGGATCAGATGTTCGCGCGCATGGCGGAGATTTATGAAAACGATACGCGCGACTCCATCAAACGCTTCACCGCGATCTTCGAGCCCATGGTAATTCTGGTGATGGGCGTCATGGTGGGCGCCTTGATTCTCAGTATGCTGCTCGCGATCACGAGTATAAATGATGTGGCGGTGTGAAATGAGAGAACGCAGAAACAGACGTAGGGCCGGTATCACGCTGATCGAGATGCTGGTGGTGGTGACGATCATCGCGCTGTTCGCGGCACTGGTGGCGCCTGTGATGTTCCGGCAGAGCGACAAAGCGCGCGTCACGGCGGCGAGGGCGCAGATCAGCTCGTTCATGACGGCTCTGGGCTCCTACAAATTAGATACAGGCGTGCTTCCGTCCACCGAGGAAGGGCTGCAAGCGCTGCGCGTGAAACCGGCGAACCTCGATTCGTGGCAGGGCCCGTATCTGCCCAAAGACATTCCGCTCGATCCCTGGGGTCACCCCTATGTGTACAAGTATCCCGGCGAGCATGGCGATGAACCCGACATCATCTCGTACGGCGCCGACGGGCAGCCGGGCGGCGAAGGACTCAACGCGGACATCCTGAGCTGGAAGGACAAGTAGGCGTTTTTCGCTTCGCGAGGCGAGTACTTCTGTAATCAGTCATGAACGTCGACAGGCGTGGTGTCACTCTTATCGAGATGCTGATCGTGGTCATGATCATTGGCCTGATCGCCAGCGTCTCTTTCCCTGCCGTCTCTTCCGGGCTCGACAGTTTGCGGATTGCATCCGCGTCGGATTCGCTGGTCAGTTTCTTGAACGCCGGGCTCAACCGTGCCGACCGGAGGCAGGAGGCCGTAGAGGTGGCTATCTCGACGCGTGACAGCACCGTGACGCTGACCTCGGCCTCACTTTCGCGCAAGCTCGAGATGCCGAGCGGTGTCACGATCGAGCAAGTTTTGCCTCCGTTGCCAGCGGAGATGGAAGGCCCGCGCTTGTTTCTGCTGCTGCCGGGCGGCACGGTGCCGCGGATCGGGATCCAGATCGTCAACCGCAGGGGAGTGCGCCGCATAGTGCGCGTGAATCCCATGACTGGGGTGCCGGCCATCGAGCGGGTCGTACCGGGTAAGGAGGCCGCGCAGTGAGAGAGCGTGGCTTCACTCTGCTCGAAGTTCTGGTCGCTACGCTGATTATGGGGCTCGCGGTGGTGGGGCTACTCTCCAATATTTCCACGTCGCTGCGCAACGCGGCGCGTGTTGCCGATTACGACCGAGCGGCGCTGCTGGCCCGCGCGCAGATGGACTCGCTACTGCTCAACCGCAGTTTGCCGCCGTTCGCGGTTGTGCAAGGCGACTTTGATCCCGCTACTACCGGCGGACGCCCAGCCGGGTGGCGGGCGCGGGTAACGCCGTTCGAAATGAAGAATCGCGGGGCGGGCGCCTGGGTGCTGGAACGCATCGAACTGGAGGTCTGGTGGATGGCCGGTGGCGACCGGCGCACTTTCACGCTGGACGCTTTTCGGCGGAAACAGTTGCGGCCGGACGATCTCGCCGTCCTCGGGGGGCAGACAAACCCGTGAGACGTAGCCGCGCGGGCGTGACGCTCATCGAAGTACTGATCGCGGTTGGGCTGCTCAGCGTGCTGAGCCTGGGCATTCTGTTCGCTCTGCGAATCGGGTTGAACGCGTTGCAGAAAGCCAATCACCGGCTGATGGACAACCGGCGCATCGCCGGGGCGCAGCGCATTCTGGAGCAGCAAATAGCTGGATTCATGCCCGTGGTGGCGATCGTGGCGCCGTCGCCCGATGCCCCCGGCGTGAAGATCCCATTCTTCGAAGGGCGCGCGCAGGCCATGCGGTTCGTTTCCAGTTACTCGCTTGGGGAGGCGGCGCGAGGGCTGCCGCAGGTTCTCGAATTTCAGGTGATCCCCGGCGAAGAAGGCGAGGGCGTGCGGTTGGTGGTGAACGAGAACCCGTATACGGGGCCGCGGTCGGCGGGTGTTTTTTCCCTGGGACCTGGGCCAGACCCGGAGTTGGGGGTGGTGACGCAGCGCTTTTTGCCGATCGCCGTCGGGCCGCGATCGTTTGTTCTGGCGGATCGCCTGGCTTACTGCCGGTTCTCCTACCTTGGGATTGTGCCGGGTATGCCGGTGGAAAGTTGGCAACGCGGGTGGGCCCCCGTGAATCAATGGCCGCTGGGAATTCGTATCGAGATGGCATCGCTGGACAAGGACCCCGCGAGCTTGAAGCCGCTGACCGTGACGGCGCCGGTCCACGTGGACCGTTACCCGATTTTCGACTATGGCGAAGAAGAGAATCCTGAGTAGACGGAGGTCATCGGCGCGCGGCGGTGCGCTGCTGGCTGTGCTTTGGCTCTCGGCGGCGCTTTCGGCCATCGCCTACTCACTCGCGAACACGGTGCGCGGCGAGGTCGAGCGTACTTCTACGTCAGTGGATGGATTGCGGACGTACTACCTGGCCCGCGGGGGCGTGGAGCGCGGCATTCTTTACGTGCAGTGGAGGAATACCATCCCGCTAGGTTCGCCCTTGAAGTACGGACCCGGCAATCCCGTTCTGCGGTTTACGTTTCCGAGCGGGCAGGCCTGGGTCGAAGTAGTCCCCGAGACCGCCAAACTGAATATCAACAGTGCCACGCCGCTAGATCTGATGCGCCTGCTGTCCGCCATGGGTGTGGATATGGCGCGGGCGGAGCAAATCGTCGCCGCCATCGTGGATTGGCGCAGCCCCGCGGGGATCACGCAGTTCGATGCGTTTTATCAATCGTTGACTCCGTCTTTTCGATCGCGCCATGCGTCTTTTGAAGAGACCGAGGAATTGTTGCTGATACACGGGATGACGCCAGAACTGTATTACGGGGGTTACGATCACGACGCGGCGGGACGGCTGATTCCGCGGGCCGGCCTGAGGGACTGCGTGTCCGTTTTTGGCTCCAGGGGCGGCTTCGACGTAAACACCGCTCAGCCCGCGGTTCTTGTGGCGATTGGGTTTTCACCCCAAGCCGCGGAGGCGATCGTTGCTCACCGCAGCGTGCAGCCGTTTCAGAATCCTGGACAGGTTGCTGAGTTCTTGGGCGGCAGCCCGGGATTGGCGCGATTGCGGGTGGGGGGCAATGCGATCTACACTCTGCGCTCGACGGCCCGGATCCAGTTGCCCAACGGCCAGCTTTCGGATCTGCGGCGCACCGTCGCCGCCACCGTGATATTCCGGCCCGACGAGGACATCAAGCTACAGACTCTGCGCTGGTATGACAATGCCTGGACCCCATAATTCCCCAGACTTCAAAAAGTTCATCGCTTTCGGTTCGGGCGCCGGCATCGAGATCGGAGCGAAGGACCTGGAGGTCACCGCCGTACGTGTGCGCCCCAATGGCGTGAGCGTACTGGGGACAACGACCATTCATGATTTCGGCGCGCGGCCGGCGGCGGAATGGGGTGCGGAGTACGCGCAGTTTCTACAGCAGGCCGGTGTGACACATCTGGCGGCGACGGTACTGCTGCCGCGGCGGGAGGCTATCGTACGCCAGATCGCTCTGCCCGGCGTTGCGGCGCGCGACCTTTCCTCGGCGCTGGCGCTACAAATCGACACACTCCATCCATACGGCGATGAGGAAGTGGTTTACGGCTGGTCCGAAGTTGCAGCCGGGGGCGTTTTGATCGGTATTCTGCGCCGGACGGCGCTCGATCACTACACATCACTGTTCGCCGAGGCCGGCATCGCGGTGGCCTGCTTCACTTTCTCAGCGGCGGCCATTTACGCCGCGCATCGCATTCCCGTGGCAATAACGCCAGCTCCCGGCACCGGGTTCGTGGCTCTCGCCGGGGGCGCAGACGGTGCCTGGGAGGTCTATGGGGAAAGCCCGGCGAAGGCGGTCTTCTCGGCGGAATTTGAACTGCCACGGGAACGCGCGGCGGCGCTGGCAGCCTCCGAACTGCGCCTGGAACCGGAACAGGAGCCCATTCCACTGGACCGTGTGCTGCCTGCGCCCCGCGTGAATCCGGTCAGTAACGACCTGGCGCGGCGCTCGTTGCCTTACGCTACAGCGCTGGCCGGCGCGTGTCCGTGGCTGACTCCGGTAGCGAATCTGCTTCCGCTCGCCGAGCGCCGCTCTAATTCGCGGGCGATGTACATTCCCACAATTGCGCTGGCCGTGCTGCTGCTGCTGGCTTGCGTTGCGCTAGGGGTGCATTCCTGGTGGGAAGAACGCCGGTACGTGGCAGAGCTGGAGGCGGAAATCGCCAAGGTCGAGCCGCGAGCCCAGAGAGCTGTCACCCTCGACCGGCAATTGATCCGTTTGCAAAACCAGATCCGCCTGTTGGACGAATTTCGCGCTCGAACCAAAGGAGACCTTGAAGCGCTCAACGGATTGACCATGCTTCTGGCGCCACCGGTCTGGACCGGCACCGTGGATCTGACGCCAGACGCCGCCACGATTACCGGGGAAGCGGACCAGGCGGCACCGTTACTGAAGCAGTTGGATGCTTCGCCGTACTTCCAAAGCTCCACGTTCGTGGGGGCGCTTGCGAAGGCGGGCGGCAACGAGCAATTTCAGATCCGCACGGTCCGGAGGCCGCGGCCATGACGCTCAATTCGCGGGATCGCCGGGCTTTGATCCTGTTTGGCGCCGGTTTGCTGATCGTTGTCGTGCTTCGGTTCGGTGTGTATCGAGGCAGCCAGGCGGCGGTGGTGGTCGCCAACGATTCGGTTCCGCTGGCGGAAAGCCGGCTGACGCGCCTGCGGCAAGCTCAGGCGGCGGTCCCTGTCCGGGAGGCTTTGTTCAAACATCTTTCCTCGGACGTTGAGCTCCGCGAAAAGGGAATCATCCATGCGCCGACCGCGCAACAAGCGCAGGCGCACTTGCTCGAGACGATTCGCCGCGTCGGCAAGAACGAGGGCATCGATGTCCGGGGAGGAGAGTTCCCCGAACTGCGAGTGCTTGGCCAGGAGTACGGCGAAGCGGCGGTCTCAGTGAATTTTGAGTGCCGGATTGAGCAGCTCGTGAACTTCCTGGCCGCACTAACCAAGGAGCCGGAGCTACTGGCCAGCAATGAAATCCGGGTTTCTTCAGCCAATCCGAAGGAGAAGACGGTCAGCGTGCGGCTGACTCTCGCCGGCGTGGTCCCAAAAAATCTGGTGCCGGTGAAGAAAGGACTTTCGGCATTTTGACGCGCAGACTTTGGGTCTTGAACTTCGTGCTGTTGCTAGCTGTCGGGGCCGCGACATGGCGGCTGCGTGAGGATTGGAGAGCGGCGCGCCTCCGGGAACGGGCGCTGTTTCATCAAACCGTGAAGCCGCTACTACCGCCTCCCGTGATTTTCACTAAGCCGGCGGAGCCAGTTGCGGCTACCAGCTACGCCGACATCGTGCAGAAGATGCTTTTCTCGAAAGACCGCAATCCGACGGTTGTAATTCCGGTCGCACCGCCGCCGGCTCCGAAACCCATGCCCCCGCTGCCGCTGGTCTACGGGGTGATGAATCTTGTGGACGGAACCACGGCGATCATGAGTGAGAAGACTGGCGCCAAGCACCGCGGTGTGCGGCTGGGCGAAAAAGTGGGCGAATTTACGCTCGTGGCGGTAAGCCGTGACGACATCACCCTGGAGTGGGAAGGCAAAGAGGTAACCAAGAGGCTCGAGGAATTAATCGACCGGGGCGGGCCGGCGCCCGCACCACAGGATGCGCACCCCGCGCCAACCACGGGACAAACGCCGGCGCCGGCGCCCAGGCCCGTGCCGAAAGGAGACGCAGCGCCGGGCGCTGATCTCGGGAACGGCAAGCGGGGCTGTAATGCGGGAGATACGTCTCCCGCGGGAACCGAGTCGGGCGGATATCGCAAGAAACTCTATCCCACACCGTTCGGAGATGCGTGCCAATGGGAACAGGAGAAATGATGAAAACGACGTTTCTGATTGTATTGTTGCTGGGCGCAGCGTCACTCGCCGCGGCGGACGATAAAGGTTCGGAGAAGAAATCGCCAGCCCCTCCGGCCACAACGCAGGAGGCCGGCATACCGGCGGACGCGGTTCAGATCGCGCCGTACACCTACCGCTTCTATGACGCCAAGGGCAAAGTCTGGATCTACCGCCAGACGCCATTTGGGGTTTCGCGCAGAGAAGAACTGCCCGTGTCGCCGGAAGATGCGAAGAAGAGCCAGGAAGCGAGAGATCGATTGATTGACACCACCCGCGCCGTGGAGGATGGCGACTCCATCCGGTTCACGCGCGACTCGCCGTTTGGGCACATGGAATGGCGGCAGAAGAAAGCCGACCTGAACGAGATCGAGCAAAGTGTTTGGAACCGCGAATTGACAAAGCGGAATACCACGGACAGCGCTTCGAAGGACTGACGAATGGCGAAATTGGGTTCCCTCAGGACGGCAGTTGCTTTGACGGTTGCGACCGTACTGGTGTGGGCGCAGAATCCACCAGTTGCTATTGCCCCACCCGGATCGCCGGGAGCGCCGACAGCCGGCCAGCCCAGCCCTCAGGCGTCACCCCAGCAGGCCGCGCCCCAGCAGGCTGCGCAACAGCCTGCGACAGAGGAACGGGCCAAGCCTCTGAACTTGCCGCCGCCCGGCCAGGTGCCGGCAGGCTTGAACCTTGAGAACGCATCGCTCGTCGAGGTCGTCGACATTCTGGCTCGCGCGCTCAAAATCAATTACATCCTCGATCCGAAGGTAAATGGCAAAGTCACGATCAACACATACGGTGAGATCAAGCCGGTGGACGTGCGTCCTCTGCTCGATACCATCCTTCGCGTCAACGGTGATGCCATGGTGCAAGTGGGCGACCTGTACCGGATCGTGCCGCTATCGGCCGTTCCGCAACTTCCCATTTCACCTACGGTGAATCAAAAGGACATCCCTGACGACGAGCGCACGGTTCTGGATCTCATTTTTCTCAAGTACGTGACCGTGAGTGAGATTTCGAAGCTACTCGAGCCCTTCTTGGGCGAGAGCGCGAAAATGGCCATTTACGAGCCGGCGAATCTGCTGCTGATTCTCGACAACGGCCGCAACATGCGGCGGACCACGCAGTTGATTTCGCTGTTCGACAGCGACACGCTTGCCGGCCAGCGCGTCCGGTTGTTTGACGTGACCAACGGAAAGCCGTCGGATATCGCCAAGGAACTCGAGAATGTGTTCAAGGCGTTTGCGCTCTCCGAGAAAAACAGTGCCGTCAAGTTCATGCCGATTGACCGGATCAACACCATCATCGCCGTAGCACCGAATCCAGGTATTTTCACGGAAGTGGATAAGTGGTTAAAGAAACTCGATGTGCCGGTGAAAGTAACAGCAGGGTCCATCGATAACTACGTCTATCGAATCAAGTACCAGCGCGCGGAGATCGTTGGTATGGCAATTATGCAGCTCTACGGGGGGGGCCCTGGAGGGTTCGGAGGCGGTTATGGAGGCGGCTATGGCGGATTCGGCAGCGGCCTCGGTGGACTTGGTGGTGGGTACCAAGGCGGGATGTACGGGTCCTCGGGCGGCTATGGCATGGGCGGCTACGGCATGGGCGGCTACGGCGCCGGATACGCCGGTGGATATGGCGCAGGGGGGTACCAGACGGGCGCATATGGCGCCGTTCCGGGAAACAGCCCGACCATGACTGGAATCGGTGGCTCGACACTGGCTGGCCAGACCCCGTCGGTTGGCTCCGTGGGAACTTCGGTTTCGGGTCTTGGGACTACTGGTGACTTAACCGGTTCGTATCTCGGTGCGGGTATGACCGGAGGATACGGCTACCTGATGCACCCGCGGATCATCCCCAATCCTTTAGACAACACGCTGCTCATTCAGGGCACGCCCCAGGAGTGGGAGCAGATCAAGAACCTCATCCAACAGATCGATCTTCCACCGCGCCAGGTGCTCATTGAGGCCAAGGTGTATGAAATCGATCTGACCGGGGACCTTTCCGCGGGTGTGGAGAACTATCTACAGAAGCGCGGCCCCGCTAGTGATCGTGCTTATACGGGCAGCAGCAACTTCAACTTCACACCGGGGTTGAACTTGAGCGCAGGTCTGCTGGTGGGACAAGCGCGCGAGTTGCTGTCGTTTCTACAAGCCACGGAAACGACCACTCGCGCTAAAGTGATCTCCGCTCCCAGCGTGATCGCGACCGATAGCATTCAGGCCAGCATCAATGTTGGCGAGACCGTTCCCACATTGAGTTCACAGAGCGCGAGCAATGTGAGTGTGGGCGGCACTACCGCGTTTGCCAACAATGTTTCCAACGTCAGCACGGGCGTCCAACTGAATATTCTCGCGCGCGTAAATCCCAGCGGCATTGTGACCATGCAGATCGATCAGGATGTAAGTGCGCCCACACCGCCACCGACGGGTGTCAATGTGGTTGCCAACTCGCCGTCGTTTTCTCAGCGGCAGGTCAAGACGCAGGTGACCGTGCAGGACGGTGACACCGTCTCCATTGGCGGCATCATTCAGGAGACGGATTCCAGCACATCGAGCGGGATCCCATTTCTGCATCGGCTGCCCGTCGTAGGAGTAGTGTTCGGTAACAAATCACGCAGCACTTCTCGCACTGAATTGATTGTTTTCCTGACGCCGCACGTGATTTACGATACGAACCAGATTGCCGAAGCCACCGAGGAGCTAAAGTCCAGGCTCAAGCGCGTGGGAAAACTTATGAAGGACGAATGATGTTCTGCGGGACGGCCGGCGCGGGCTAGCGGAGAATCACCTTGGCCAAGCCCGCGTTGTTAGCGCTGTCCACGGCGCGGAGCATCAGGACGTGTTCGCCGGCGGCGAGATGATCCATCCGCACGGTGAATTTTTCGTGACGGGAATCAATCACGCCACCCTCGGCTTCGAGCGGAATCCAGATCCCGGCATCTACGGAGTACTCGCAGTGCCGCAGCGGGGAAGCTGCGTCTACCGCTTCAAACTCCACCTCAATACCGGAAGCGGTTTTGCGCGGGGTTCCGGCCGTTACCACCGGCGGTGTGTTGTCAATCAGGACCGGCGAACTCACCAGCTCCGCTTCCCGGGCCAGGCCGGGAGGATTCACTTCGCGGTCGGATGCCACCACACGGAAGAAGTATTTGCCATCGGCCAACGCATCGCCATCCACCGCGTAAGCGTTCTCGTGCAGGTTGGTCCTCAGCAGCTTCCATTCGTGCTCGCCTTCGCCGCGAAACCATAGCGAGTACACGAGGCGGTCGCCGTCGGCGTCCTCTGCCACCCAGCTGATATTGATCTGTTGAGAAGCCGCGCGGGATGCGGTTTGCGTGGGAGTACCGGCGGATGGCGCTGGCGCCGCGTCACCGGTGTCCGTAACCGTGATGCTATAACCGGCAGCGGCAGACGGCTGCGCGGATTTCGCGGCCCCCGTGGCGGTGAACTGCGTGGCCACCGCGATGCTCTTGAGGACCGGCGGTGTGTTCTGCGGTAGGTAGGCGACACTGACATTGCCGAGCGAGGGCGTCTTTCCCTGCGCGGCCGCAAATTCGGCCTTCCACTGAATGTATCGGGCGTTGGGGCTCGAAATTTTGGATCCAGCCGGATCGGCGAGGGGGGCGGACCAATCACTCCAGGTTTTGTCCGGGCGCAGCGAATTCCCGGTCCTCGTGCGGAATGAAATCGTTCCGGCGCCGGACTCCTCCATTTGCCATGCAATGCGGCCCCAGAGTGCAACGCCGCCGGAATCGTGCACCGGCGATTCATAGGTGCCCGAAGGCTCGAGCACGTCTTCCAGTTTGTAGATGTGCCCCATGTTCCCGGTGGCGGCCAGCACCGAGTCGCCCTGGCGCACCAGCCGGGTGGCCTCAGCGTCGTTGGTTTGCGCGATCAGCGTTAGCTTGCGATCTGCCGAGAGGCGGTAGACGCGCCCGTTGGCGTCCGTCGCAAATAGAAGTTGCCCATGCCACGGCAATAGATCGTAGACATTCTCCTCTTTCGAGGTCCACAGAGTTTCGACGGTGTTATCCGGATTGATTTTGTACACCGCGGACTTGTCCACGCCCGCAACGTCCACCATCGGGGTAAAGGTGGCGGTGACGGCGGGCGGAGCCGCTACCTGCGGCTTGGCCTGCTCGGGCTGCGGCTTGATCTCCGGACCGGCTTGCGCACTCTCCGCGGTGACACTGATGGTGGTGCCCGCGGCCGTAGCTATCGGACCGTTCACTGCGCCCGGAGCCACCTGCGGAATACCCTGTGTGCGTTTGGCCAGCGAGCCCCCCATCGCCACCGCGTAGATCGACCCGTCCGCTGCCGCCGAAATCGCACGGATCTCGGGCAGCGAGGCATTGTAGAGAACGAAAGCTTTGTCCTTGCCGGAAATGCGGTAGAGAATGCCGTTCGGTTCCGTGCCGGCGAGGACACGGCCATCGGCATCCACCGCTAGGCCCGTTACGTGGGCCTGATCAGTGGCGTAATAAACTTCTCCCTTACCCGCCGAAGCCACGCGAAAGACCTTTCCCTGATCTCCCGTCCCGGCATACAACGCCCCATCCGGCCCGATAGCGAGCGCCCAGATGTACTTCGCTTGGGGCGCGAAGTATTCCGTGGCCTTGCCGCCTTCAATGCGGTATATCTTTCCGTCCGGCGAGGTGGCCGCGTACACGGCTCCTTTTGGATCCACCGCTACGGCGAAGATCTCGGGCTGCTCGGCCGTCCAGACGAGCGTGCTCTTGCCCGCCGGGTCGATGCGAAACAGCCGGCCACGATGCCCCGTGCCGGCATAGAGCGAACCATCGGGCGCGGCCGCCACCGTCCAGACGACCGGCTGGTCGGAAGAAAAGACCGCGTGCATTTTCGGCGCCAGCGTCAGTTGCCCGTAGCGGCTGAGCGAAATACCCTGGAACCGCCCGCGGATGAAATCCTGATAGGAGTTCATCTCCCATGATGTGGTGCTGGAGGCATGAAGACCGGCTGCCATCCCAAGGATCACGCCTACCACGAGGGCGGCGCGGCACGTGGCTCTGCCTTCGCGTCGCATCATCATTCCTTCACTTCCACCTGTACCGTCTTGCCTCCGGTGATGACCGCGTCGCCGGCGCTGATTTCCAACTCTGTCACCTTCGAATTGCGGGCTTGGGTGGCGGCTGTCTGGGATGCCCCCAAAATCAGGGCCAGCGAAGGCGGCGGATCGGGAAAGTCCTCACCTTCGAGTTGGAAATTCGGCTCCGGGCGCCACACCCGCACATACGCCTTAGTGTTCGCCCGCAGCCTGTTTACGTTGGCCACCAGGCGCTCAGCCGAGCGCGGTGTGCCGCCGACAATCTGCGCTAATTCCGAAAGGTTAGCCAAGTTGCCATCGGACACCGTGAAGCACAGCGGGCCGGGCGCCGCCCCGACCGGCACCGGATAGTCCACCGTTCGGGTAACTTCCGCTCCGTTGTCGCCCACCAGCACCGCCGTGACCCGCACCTTCTCACCGGGCCGAACTTCGCGCGGGGCCGCCACTACCTGATCGATCTGGAGCTGCTTCTTCTCGTCGAACGAATCGATGTGCATCTCGACCTTTTTTACTTCGAGTGACGAAAACCCGCTCTGGAGCACGTAGGCCAGCGGAATCGCCGCCGAGAGTGATACCTGTTGGGCCGTATTGGCATCCCCCGAGTACATATTGTTCAGCTTGAGCGGCGGTGCATTGCCCTGAAACTCGATTTCACCGCGGACGCTGTAGGTTGCCGCGCCAAGCGTGCGTTCGGTGGAATCAATGGCCGAGAACACCGCGATCTGCATCAGGAACGGCGCCAGAAAACGGTCGTTCACCATCTGCATTTCATAGCGTTCGATCTTATTCCCGCCATGCGCTAGGGAGATCGAAATGGGCGCCATGTGCGCCCGCCGGCCCACTTCGCCAGCAATGGCCGTGTTGCGGTCCTGCGAAATCGTCCCCATCCACTCCTTGGGTGACGAAATCTTGAACGAACTGGCTACGTTCGGTAATAACGTCAGCACTTCGCTTCGTGCGAAAGGCAATTCCGTCGGACCGACCGAGAGAAACCGGTGTCCGAAGGCATAGACTTTTCCACCGTCGATGTAGGTCAGCGTGCCGTCCGCGCCGATGCTCAGATCGCCGGTCATCAACTGCACGCTGATCATCGAGCCCGGCTGGAGCGCTGCCGGATTTCCCATGCCTGTTTCTAGATGCCCGCCGGATGAGACACCCTGCCGCGGTTCCAGGCCGAGAGCGCGCAATTGGGGAGCGAAGTGCTCGATGGTTGCGCGCGTGAATCCACCGAATGAAACTGGCGTGGCGATGTCTACCATCCGCATTTCCCCACCAAGCGCTTCTTCGGGTTTTCCCAGCATGGCTGTTAGGTCGCCGCTTGCCAGCGACACTCTGGCCTGTCGCGTCGGTTCCGAATTCGAGTTCGAAACCCGCAGCATGTCTTCGATGGGCCGTATGCCGGCGATGGGCTCCTTGGCAAACGGGAAGGCCATGGCCACCGCGCCGACGAGCCTTTCCCCAATGTACACGGGGCTTCCGCTCATGCCCTGCAACACGCCGGTTTCGGCCAGCGGCCCGCCAGAAAGCCTCGCGAGAATCAACGATTCTTTAGGCCCGATATTCTCCAGCACGCCGAGAATCTCCACTTGAAATTCCTCGATGCGGGCGCCCGAGAAGACCGTCCGGCCGGTGCCATGCATTCCCGGCTTGATGTCCTTCAACGGGAAAAAGGCAGTTTGGGCCGAAAGCGCCGCGGCCATTAAGAACGCCGCGGGTACAGCAAGGCGAAGCACAACCTCATTGTAGCGTTGAATTGGCTTCCGAGCCTCAAAAGCCCTTATTACGCTACGATGTGGGTGCTTGCTTACCGGTTGTCCTTTGACCACCAATCTCGTCAGACGCCTGGCTCTCGAGTGTGGTTTCGAGCTGGCCGGAGTGACTACCGCGATCCCGATTCCTGAGGCGGTCTACTTCCATCAATGGGTGGAAACGGGCTATGCCGGTGAAATGATGTACCTTACCGACCGCCGCGCTGGTGTCCGCGACGACCCGCGCAACCTGCTCGCATCGGCCAAGTCCATCATCTGTGTCGGCAAGCTGTATAACGGTCCCGAGCCATACTCCACCCGATTCAACAGCGGCGACCTTGCTTGGATCTCCCGCTATGCCTGGGGCGAGGATTATCACGACCTGCTGCGGCGCGGCCTCGAAGAGTTGGTCGAAAGACTCCAGCGCCACGCAACCGAGCCGTTCGAATGGAAAATCTGCGTGGATACCGCGCCTCTTCTCGAACGCGCTTACGCACAGCGTGCCGGTCTCGGCTGGATCGCCAAGAACACCTGCCTCATCAACCAGCAGATGGGTTCGTGGTTCTTCCTCGGCGAACTGCTTGTTTCTCTGCCGCTCGACCCCGATGCGCCGCCGCCCGATCTTTGCGGCACGTGCACGCGCTGCATCGACGCTTGTCCCACCGCGGCCATCGTGCCAACCGGCGCGCCCGGCGGTCCCGAATGGGCCATTGATTCCCGCCTGTGCATCGCGTATTTCACGATCGAGCTGCGCGGGCCAATACCCACCGAGGTTCGTGGCTGCATGGGCCACCACCTCTTCGGTTGCGACATTTGTCAGGACGTCTGCCCCTGGAATTCGCGCGCGCCGGTCACGAGCGAGCCGGCGTTCGCGCCCCGCCATTTCGCCCCCGATCTCGCCAAGATGGCGCAGATCTCCGAAGATGAATTCCGGGAAATGTTCCGCCAGAGCCCTGTCAAACGCGCCCGCTATTCCGGTTTTCTGCGCAACGTCGCGGTCGCCATGGGCAATCAGCGCTCCGGGCGCTTTCGACAGCCCCTCGAAAAACTGGCGCAGTCATCCGACCCACTGATTGCAGAGCACGCGCGCTGGGCGCTGACCCAGTTAGAATCGAAGTAGGAATGTCGTACTTACGGCTCTGCGCCTCGGCGTTGGTGTTTCTTGCTCCGCTCCTGGCGCAGGACAGTCCCATCACCCGCGGTTTTGATCATTTCTACAACCTCGAATACGAGCAGGCGCTGGCCGATTTCGAAACGGCCGCCAAGCAAGACCCGCAGGCCATCGGCCCGCAGAATCATATTGCGCAGACGCTGCTCTACCGCGAGATGTACCGCAACGGAGCGCTCGAAACGGAGCTGGTCTCCGGAAACAATCCCTTCCTGCGCCGCGAGAAGATGAACCCAACTCCCGAGGTGCAGAGAGAGTTCACCGAAGCGATCGACAAAGCCATCAGCCTCGCCAACGCGCGCCTGGAGAAAGACCCGAGCGACACGGGCGCGCTCTACGGCCGCGGCGTCGCCTATGGTTTGCGCGCAAACTACAACTTCCTCGTGCGCAAGGCCTGGCGCGATTCCCTGCATGATGCTACCGATGCCCGCAGAGATTGCAGCCGTGTCGCTGAGCTCGATCCATCGAACTACGATGCCCGCTTGATTGAAGGTGTGCATGATTACGTTGTAGGCAGCTTGCCCTGGACCTGGCGCATGCTTGGCTTCCTGATCGGGTTCCACGGCGACAAAGAACGCGGCCTCCGCACGATTGAAGAGGTTTCTCACAAGGGCAGGCTCACGAGCGTCGATGCCAAGGTGCTGCTTTGCGCGCTCTATCGCCGGGAAGGCCAGCCCGGGAAAGCGTTGCCGCTGCTGGAGGAGTTGCAGAAGCGCTTCCCGCGCAATCATCTGATCCTGTTCGAACAAGCCCAGATGTACAGCCAGCTCGGCGATAAGAGCAAGGCGATCGCCGCGGTCGACAAGATCGTGGACATGAAGAAGGCCGGCCTGCCCGGCTATGCCGGGGTGCCCTGGGAGAAGATCTATTTCCATCTCGGCAATATCCAGTTCTGGTACAACGATCTTGACGGCGCGCTCGACAATCTGAAGAAGGTGACGGCTTCGCACAATGAGGTTGACCTCAACACCGGCGTGCTCGCGTGGATGCGCATGGGTCAGATTTACGACATGAAGAACCGCCGCAACGACGCTATCGAAGCGTACAAGCACGCGATCGCCTTTGCGCCAGAAGCCGAGGCCGCGAAAGAATCCCGGGGATATATTTCGAGCCCTTACCGGCGGGAGAATAGTTCGTAATGCTGCGGTTTTTTGTCCAGAGCTTCGGTTGCCGGGCCAGCCAGGCCGATGGCGCGGCGCTCGAAGCCCAGCTCTCCTCGCATGGCCTCGAATGCGCAACCCACCGCGGCGCAGCCGATTTCGTCATCCTAAATACCTGCACGGTGACCGCCGGCGCCGACGAAGACCTGCGCCAGACCCTGCGCCGCGTGCATCGCGAAAACCCGCAGAGCCGCATCCTCGTCACCGGCTGCTACGCCCAGCGCGCTCCGGAAGAACTAGCCGCGTTGCCCGGCGTCGAGTGGGTAGTGGGCAACTCGCACAAGACCGAAATTGCGAATTTGCTCGCCGGCGCTCCCTACCACGGCCAGATCCTTGTCGGCGACATCTTCGCCCGCCAGGATTTCCTGACCGCGCCCATGGTCGAAGCTGGTGCTGACCGTACGCGTCCCAACCTCAAAATTCAGGATGGCTGCAACAACCGCTGCTCGTTCTGCATCATCCCGTTTGTGCGCGGCCGTTCCCGCAGTTCTGAGCCGGACCTGGTGGTGGAACAGGTAAGCAACCTAGCGCGACGGTATCGGGAAGTGGTGCTGACTGGCATCAATCTCGGGCGCTGGGGCAGGGAAGCCGGCAGCCGCTTGCGCCTGGCGGATTTGCTCCGGCGCTTGCTCGCCGAAACCGAAATCGCGCGTCTGCGCGTCAGCTCGGTCGAGCCCATGGACCTTTCGGACGACCTGCTTACGCTCATGGCCGAATCTCCGCGCATCGCCAAGCACGTGCATGCGCCGCTGCAATCCGGCTGTGACAGCGTGCTTCGCCGCATGCATCGCAAGTACCGCCCGCGGCATTACGCCGATCGCGTCCTCAAAGCACGCCGCCTGATGCCCGATGCCGCAATCGGCGCCGACGTCATGGCCGGCTTTCCCGGCGAAACGGATGCCGAGTTTGACGCGAGCCTCGCATTCATCGAGTCGCTTCCCTTCACGTATCTGCACGTCTTCACATATTCCGAACGTCCCGGGACCCCCGCGGCCGATTCGCCGAACCAGATTCCCGTAGCCGTACGCAAACATCGTGGCCGCGTGTTGCGTGAACTGGCGGCGAAAAAGAATCTGGAGTTCCGCCGGCGCATGGTCGGCCGTACGCTTTCGGTGGTGACGCTCGAGGAGCTGGGCATGGCGCTCAGCGACAACTTTATAAAGGTCGAGCTCGCCGCGCGCCGAGCCCCGAATCGGTTGATTGAAGTCGAGATTGACGCCGCGACGCCCACGGGCCTGCGCGAAACCGCCCTGCTGACGATCGCGCTTTGACAAAACCTATGCCCAACGATTTGAAACGCGAATTCCTCCGTCACACTCTCGCCACGCTCGCTTATCGAGCTGGCAAAACGGTACGTGACGCTCCAGAGACGTTTGCCACCTTCCGGCTTGGCGTGAAGACTCGCACCCCGGCCGAGATCCTCGCGCACATGGGCGATCTCCTCGATTGGACCCTGTCGCTGGCGAAGGGAACGGAAAAGTGGCGCGACTCCAAACCGCTGCCGTGGGACGAAGAAGTCGCGCGCTTCTTTGCCGCTCTCGAAGCACTCGATGTGTTTCTGGCATCGAGCGAACCGCTAGGCGCTCCCGTCGAAAAGCTCTTCCAAGGCCCTGTGGCGGACGCGCTCACCCACACCGGCCAGATCGCCATGCTGCGGCGCATGGCCTGCGCGCCAGTCAAAGGAGAAAATTACTTCAAGGCTGAGATTGCTGCCGGATGTGTCGGACCAGACCAGGCACGGCCCGTGCGAGAATTTGATTAAATCGGCAAGATCTTACAACCTGGGTAACAAAGGAGGCACATGATTAGAAATCTCTGTATGGGAACCGCGCTGGCGCTGCTTTCTCTGACAGCCTTTGCTGCGGAAGATGTCGTGACTGCGGTCGAAGGAACGGTCAAGAAAGTTGACGCCGGCTCCAAAACTGTCGTCGTCAAGACCGCTGATGGCACCGAGCACACTCTTCACATCGTCAAGCGCACCGCCGTGCATGGCACAGCGGAAACCGCCAAGGGGACCAAAGATGCTTTCCACGGCCTGGAAGAAGGCAGTGAGGTAGTGGCTCACGTCACAACCAAGGGTACGGAGGAGACCGCGCAGGAGATCGACCGTGTCGGCAAGGACGGCATGAAAGCCACCGAGGGCACCGTTTCCCACATCGATCGCGGCGCCAAAACGATTGCCGTCAAGACCGCGGATGGCACCGAGGAAACCTACCACCTAACCGAGCACGCTGCCAAGGATATCGCGGAGGGAACGGAGAAATCGGCCAAGGTGACCGTGTATTACACCGAGGAGGCGGGCCGGAAGATCGCCCACTTCTGCAAGAAGATTTCTTAGCTGGTGAATGGGGGCGGCCTCACATCTCCCGCCGCCCCTCCATCGCCTTCCAGATCGTCACTTCGTCCGCGAACTCAATATCGCTGCCGACGGGAATCCCCATCGCAATGCGCGTTGCGCGTACGCCCAGTGGCTTGATCAGCTTCGAAAGATAGACCGCGGTGGCCTCGCCTTCCGCCGTCGGGTTGGTGGCGAGAATCACTTCTTCGATCTCCCCCGCGCCGATCCGCTCGATCAAGTTCTTGATCTTAAGTTGTTCCGGCCCGATACCGCGCAGCGGGGAGAGTGCGCCGTGCAGCACGTGGTAAAGCCCGTTGAACTGGCGCGTGGTCTCGATGCCCACGATGTTGTGCGGTTCCTCTACGACACATAGCACTTTCATATCGCGCGTCGTGTCGCGGCAGTACTGGCACAGTTCGCCCTCGCTGATGTTATTGCAGACGGGACAAAGCCCGAGCTTGTCTTTGACGTCGAGGATCGCCTGCGAGAGCCGCTCGGCGTCTTCGCGGCTGGCGCGCATCAGGTGAAATGCGAGCCGCTGCGCGGATTTTTGTCCGACGCCCGGCAGATGTTTGAACTCGTTGATGAGCCGTGCAAGTGGTTCGGCGAAGTCCGGCATGGAAAGTCAGGAGAGCAGAACTAGAACATCCCCGGCGGCAGGCCGAGCCCGCCCAGCAGCCCGCCCATCTTCTGCTTGGCCTCGTCCTCCACCTTTTTGACCGCTTCATTACATGCGGCCACCACCATGTCTTGCAGCATCTCGACATCGCCCGCCACTTCCGGATCGATCTTGACGCTCAGCAGGTTCTTGTTGCCGTCCATCTTCACCGACACCATGCCCCCGCCGGCCGAAGCTTCCACGCGGATCTGCGCAACCTCCTGCGCCATCTTCTCCTGCATCTGTTGCGCCTGCTTCATCATCGTCTGCATGTTTCCTGGCAGCTTCATGGTCTCTGGCTCCTAACGCTACTCTATCCTTTTAAATCTCGCACCGTGCGAACTTCTCCGCCGAAAAGCTCGCGAAAACGTTGTACTTCAGGATTTTCCAGCGCGCGCCGTGACACCTCGTCTTCCTGCTTCGGCCCGGCCACCGGCGCGGCACGTTGCACTTCGCCCGGCGTGACCTTGATCTGGAACGTTCGTTTGCTTACCTGCTGCGCAGCCTTCGCCAAATCCGCTGGCTTCATGGCAAGCAGGAACTCCTTCGGCGTGACAAATTGCAGCACGTTGCCGGCTTCGGTGATCTCCGAATGCTCTACGCCGTCGGCGGTAAACACCATGCCCATTTCTATCAGTACCGCATGCAATTTCTTGCGCCAGTCGAGGACCGCTTCGGGCACAGGTGCCGGCTCCGGGGCCAGCGCCGTTGCCCCAATGGATTGTGGCTCCGGCCGCGCCGCCTTCTTTGCCCGGTCCAGCTCGAACGGCGAAGGCCCGGTACGAACCGAAGGCGTGGCGGCTCTTGTCTCGGCTTCCCGGCGTCTCGGCGTTGATGCCTCTGCTTGTCCCAGCCCCGCCAGCGCTTCTTCGATCGACGTCAGCCGGCCGGCTTGCACAAGCTTCACGAGGCCAATCTCCAGATGAAACCGCGGCTGCAAGGAAAACTGTAAATCGCGGAACAGATCCAGTGTTAGCTGCAAGTAGCGGGTCAGGTCTTCTTCTGAAAACGCTCCGGCGATCTCGCCCAGCCGCGCTCGCTCGCCCGGCGATCCGCCGATCAGCCGCGTGTCGCTCCCCGCGATCTTCGCCACCAGCAGATTGCGGAAGTACCGTGCCAGTTCGCGGCTAAAGTGCTGCAAGTTATGCCCATTGCGCTCGAGTTCATCCACCAGCGCCAGCATCCGCCCGCTGTCGGACGCGGCCAGTGCCTCCGTCACCTGCCCGAGCGCCTCGAGCGAAAACGCACCTAGCAACGCCCGCACTTCCTTCGCGTTCAGCTTCGTTCCGCAGCAAGCAATCGCCTGGTCCAGCGCCGAGAGCGAATCGCGAATGCTTCCCTCGCCTGCCTGCGCCAGCACCGCCAGCGTTTCCGTATCGGTTTCGATGCCTTCCTGGCGGCAGATCCACTCCATCCGCGCCACCACTTCATCGAACTCTACCGACCGGAAACTGAAATGCTGGCATCGCGACGCGATCGTCGCGGGAATCTTGTGCGCCTCGGTCGTGCATAGCACGAAAATCACCCACGGCGGTGGCTCCTCGATCGTCTTCAGGAGCGCGTTGAAGGCTTCGCTCGTGATCTGGTGCGCTTCATCGACAATGAAAACTTTGTAACGGTCGCGGACCGGGCGATAGCGTACGTTTTCGCGCAGCTCGCGCATCTCGTTGATGCCGCGATTCGACGCCGCGTCGATCTCGATCACGTCCGGCGCATTGCCTTCGGCAATCTCCAGGCAGCTTGCGCACACGCCGCACGGTTCGTTTGTAGGACCTTTTGGAATGCAGTTGACGCACCGCGCCAGAATGCGGGCGACTGTCGTCTTCCCGGTGCCGCGCTGGCCGGAAAAAATGTAGCCGTGCGCAATGCGCTGCTGCGCGATCGCGTTCTCCAGCGTCGTCTTGACGTGTTCCTGGTTAACCACGTCCGCGAATGTCTGTGGCCGGTACTTGCGAGCGATAACTTGATACATGCGGGGGGAAGCGCCAGGCCCCGGGTGATCCGCGGCACACAGGTTAAGCCGCTACCGTTGCTTCTTTCCAGACCTGGCGGGGTTTGCAGCCGCCTATTGCACGGAGCCCGGAACCTAGCAACCACCCATCCTAGCACGCAGGGGAGGGCGGTGGCCTCTGACGCTGGGTTTTCTGCGTTAACTACTGACCGGTTCGGGTTTCGGCTCCTCGGCGGGTTCACCCTGGGGCGGTGCGGCAACCTCTTCGGCAGGCTTGGATGTGGGCTGTTCGGCGCACTCCTGCGCATCGTGCCGTCGAATCCGGATCAGCGCCTGCAACGCCTGGCCCCGCACGCTCTGGTCGCCATCTCGCAGCAGGCACTCCAAGATTGGCGCGTAGTTGGCATCGTATGTCCGGCCCATGGCAAAAGCGGCCGAAGCGCGGGCCGCAGGCTCGGGCCTGCGCATCATGCCATGCAGGGTGCCCATCACGTCCACACCCGTCTGGCCGTTGAAATGAAGGCCGACCAAGGCATTCGCCGCCACCCGATGATCGGGATCGAGTGCCGCCTCCTTGAACACAGCGCCTGCCGCCTCCGTCCTGGTTTCCCAGAGGCCCTCCACCGCGTTGGCCCGAACACGTGCGTCGGGGTCGGCGAGCATCTTGCGAACCCATTCTGGGTTATTGCTGGCACGCGCGTACAACAGCGCTGCTTTCGATCGTATGCACGTATCGGAATTCCGCAGCAGCTTGGCCAGTGTTAAGAGGATGTGCCGGTTCGGCGGAAGTTCCGCTACGATATCAAGGGTCCGCTTCGGCCGTACCCGGTCCGCTCCCAAGAGAGCATCGTCGTCTTCAAGAGGAAATCCGATCTGAAGAAGCTTGGCGTCCAGCGTCGGGTCGAACGCCACCCACCGCTTCGCGAATGCCGTCGCTTTGCACAACGACAGCACGTTCGGATCGATCAGGCTGCTGAGCAGTAGCGCGCTCGACCACAGTACCTCCAGTAGGGAAGCCACTCCCGGCCGCTCCAAGGAAGTCCTCAGAATGCGGCACGCCGATGGGAAGAATGCCGCAGGGTCCTTCTCCATCAGCCGTCGCACGTCGCGCTTGAATAACGCCGAGCTGGACTGAACATCGTCCACCATGTGCTCTAGAAACGCATCCTCGCCACGGCCTGCCACCGGGACATTGGCCTCCCGCAGGAAATCGCCCAGCAGCTCTTGAACCGGCACGTCCATGGTGAAGATCTAAAACTGGCTTATCGGCGAGACGCTGGAAACTTTTAACCGACCGCCAGTCCCTCCGGCGAAACCGTGAGAATTCCCGCAGAGAAAGCCACTTAGATGCTGAACGATCCTCCAATCAGCACAGCCTGCCCGGGGCTCTCTGGCGATCGCGCCGCAGGGCCGCATTTTTCCGGGCACAGCGCTATCCGGACCGCAATGGCGATGGAAGACAAAGACATTATTCGAGAGTTTCTGATCGAGAGCAATGAGAATCTGGCCCGCTTGGACCAGGAAATGGTGGAACTGGAGAAGCGGCCCAAAGACCCCTCCCTGCTGGCCAGCATATTCCGCACAATCCACACTATCAAAGGGACTTGTGGGCTTCTGGGCTTTAACACACTCGAGGCCATTACCCATCTGGCGGAGGATATTCTCACGCAATTGCGCGATGGCAAGCGCGACTTAACGCCTCAGTTGGTCACCGCCATTCTAGAGGCGGTAGACGCCACCAAGCGCGTGCTGGTCTCCATCGAAACCACCGGCTCTGAAGGACCGGACTCCCATGCGGCCCTGCGAGAGCGCTTGGAGGCGGTCCGGCGCGGGCCGTCTGGCTTGGCATCCCCGGCACCGGAGGTTTTCGAGGATACGCCACGTTCCACCCCGGCGGCCGAGGCCGACAACCAAGTCCTTCAAAAGGGTTCCTCCGTTGCAGATTCCACCATTCGCGTGGACGTGGGACTGCTGGATAAGCTCATGAACCTGGTGGGCGAGCTGGTGCTGACGCGAAACCAGATTTTGCAGTTCAATGCGCAGCAGGAAGACACTACCCTCAACGTCACCTCGCAGCGATTAAACCTCATCACCACGGAACTGCAAGAAGGCGTCATGAAGACGCGTATGCAGCCCATCGGCGTTGTCTGGAACAAGCTGCCCCGGTTGGTCAGGGATCTCGCGGCCGCTCTTGGCAAGCAGATTCTATTGGAGATGGACGGCGCCGACACCGAGCTGGATAAGACCATCATTGAGGCCATCAAAGATCCCCTAACTCACATTGTGCGCAACTGCTGCGACCACGGCATCGAGCCGCCGGCGGCACGGGTATCGAGCGGCAAGTCACCGCACGGCAAAGTCATGCTGCGCGCGTTTCACGAAGGGGGCCAGGTCAATATCGAGATCGCCGATGACGGCGCCGGCATCAACCTGGCAAACGTCAAAGAAAAGGCGGTCCAGAAAGGCCTGTTGCGGCCCGACCAGGCCGAGCGGATCAGCGACCGCGAAATACTCAATCTCGTTTTCCTCCCTGGCATGTCCACCGCTGAAAAGGTCACCAGCGTTTCCGGCCGCGGCGTGGGCATGGACGTGGTAAAGAGCAACATCGAGAAGATCGGCGGCACGGTGGATCTGCTGAGCCGGCCAGGCGTCGGTACTACGCTGAAAGTCAAGATTCCGCTCACGTTGGCGATTATTCCCGGTCTGATCGTGACAGCGAAAGAGCGGAGGTCGGCTCCGCGTGCGCATCGCGGCATCGGGGACCGTTTTGTGATTCCGCAAGTCAGTTTGCTGGAACTGATCCGGCTGGAAGGCGACGCTGGAAAGCGCCAGATCGAACGCATCCAAGGCACCCCGGTCTACCGCAGACGGGGCCAGCTTCTGCCCATCGTTTACCTGAACGAGGTACTGGAAATGGGAGAGGCGCTTGATTCTAATGTCGTGAACATCGTGGTCTTGCAAGCCGAGGACCGGCAGTTCGGGTTGGTCGTCGACGGCATTAGCGACACCCAGGAGATCGTGGTCAAGCCGCTTGGTAAGCAATTCAAAGGACTTAGCTGCTATGCCGGAGCGACCATCATGGGCGATGGCCAGGTGGCGTTGATTCTGGATGTCTTAGGAATCGGGCAACGGTCGGGGGTGGTGCAGGAATCGCGGGAGCAGTCCAGGAACGGCGCGGAACACAACCAGCAGGTGGGCAGCGACCGGCAGACGTTTCTGCTGTTCCGGGCAGGCTCGTTTGAAAGGGTGGCGGTCCCGCTGTCGCTCGTGGCACGCCTGGAGGAGCTGCCTCAGTCCAAGATCGAGCGTGCTGGTGGGCGGCGCGTGGCGCAATACCGTGGACGGATTCTGCCACTGGCATCGCTCGGAACCATTCTGGAGCCGGGCGCGGCCGATACCGCCGGCTCGCAGGATCCGGCGCAAGTCATCGCATTTACCGATGGCGAACGCAGCATCGGCATCCTGGTCGACCAGATTCTGGACATTGTGGAGGAGAGCATCCTCGTCCGGCGGTCCTCGGAGCGCAAGGGATTGCTAGGGTCGGTCGTGGTTAATAAGAAGGTCGCCGATCTTCTCGACCTGCACGCCGTGATTGAGGCCGCGGATGACCAGTGGTTTGGCCGCCAGGACCGGGAGTCCAGCCAAGGGGTCACAGTGATGGTCGCGGAATCTTCCGCCTTCTCGCGCGGTCTCGTGCGCAATACCCTAGAAATGGCCGGCTATCACGTGGTGGAAGCCGCGGACGCGCAGGAGGCTCTGCGGGTATTGGAAAGGCGCCAGATCGATGTGGTAGTGGCATCCCTCGACCTCCCTGCGGATGCGCTGCTCGACCAGATGCATCGTGTGCCCAAATTCGCGGGCATTCCCGCGTTGGCTCTGGCCAATACCGCCGAAGAAACCAAAGGACACGGCGAGCATGACTGCCAAGTGAAGTTCGATCGCGCGGCGATGCTCCGGTCCGTTGCCAAACTGGCGGCTGCGGTCTCGGCAGATACGGCCCCCGTGCCCGCCGGAGAGAAGGGTTGAGCGATATGGCGATTCAGGAAGCGGGCATACAGGCCATGGAACAGGGTGGCCAGACCAGCCGGCAGTTTGCCACATTTTTCGTCGACGGTCTTTTCTTCGGCGTCGAAGTCTTGCAGGTGCAAGAGGTGCTGCGATACCAGCAGATGACGCCCGTGCCCCTGGCGCCGACCGTCGTTGAGGGGCTCATCAATCTTCGCGGCCAGATTGTCACCGCGGTCGATATGCGGCGCCGCTTGCAGCTCAAACCGCGTCCCAGCGAGCAAATGCCCATGAACACCGTGATCCGAACCGCCGACGGCGCCATCAGCCTGCTGGTGGACGAGATCGGCGATGTGGTCGAGGTGGATGCGGACACTTTTGAGCAGCCGCCGGACAATGTCGATCCGGCGGCCCGGGAACTGCTCCGCGGCGTGTACAAGCTCAAGGATCGTCTGTTACTCATCCTGGACACCGAGAAGACGGTCGAGGTGGCTGCCGCGCACCGGTGATGCTGCGCGAAGAAACGGTTGACCCACTGCGGATCACGAATTAGGAGATTGTGGAATGTCAAGAAAGTTGAACGGCAAGCAAACCCATTCCGGCCCTGGCGGCGTGAGTGGGGTGGGTATTTTGGACGCGCCGCTGGAGGCGTCCGCGGATGACCATTCGCCGGAGGAGATGGCTTCGTTTCTCGACATGGTTGCCGAGTACGTAGAGCGAATCTCACTTGGCGATATGCCGCCCAAGATCACGAATCACCACCAGGGCACCTTCAAAAAGCTGGCGGACAGCCTGAACCGGACGATCGATCTGATGGCACGGCGCACGGTCGAGTTCCAGAAGCTGGTGGACGCTTCCCGCGAAGGCAAGCTGGAATATCGCGCGGACACCAAGCAGTTCATGGGCGTAAACGCAAGGATGTTCGAACTCATCAATGAGATGTTGGACGCGATTCTCCTGCCCATCGGCGAGGGCAATCGAATTCTGGCGCAGATCTCGACTGGTAAGATCGACGAGCTGATTGCCCACACTTACAAGGGCGATCACGAAAAGATGAAGCAGGCGGTGAATAACGTCGCCATCGTGCTGCAAGGCCTGCAGAAGGAGTTGGCGCGGCTGACCGATGCCTCGCACCAGGGACAGCTTTCCGAGCGCGGTAAGCCCGAGCAGTTCCAGGGAGCCTACGCGGGCATCGTAAAAGGCGTCAACGACATGCTGGATGCGATCCTGCTGCCGATCGGGGAAGGCAATCGTATCCTGGCGCAGATCTCGACGGGCAAGATCGACGAGCTGATTGCCCACACTTACAAGGGCGATCACGAAAAGATGAAGCAGGCGGTGAATAACGTCGCTATCGTGCTGCAAGGCCTGCAGAAGGAGTTGGCGCGGCTGACCGATGCCTCGCACCAGGGACAGCTTTCCGAGCGCGGTAAGCCCGAGCAGTTCCAGGGAGCCTACGCGGGCATCGTAAAAGGCGTCAACGACATGCTGGATGCGATCCTGCTGCCGATCGGGGAAGGCAATCGTATCCTGGCGCAGATCTCGACGGGCAAGATCGACGAGCTGATTGCCCACACTTACAAGGGCGATCACGAAAAGATGAAGCAGGCGGTGAATAACGTCGCTATCGTGCTGCAAGGCCTGCAGAAGGAGTTGGCGCGGCTGACCGATGCCTCGCACCAGGGACAGCTTTCCGAGCGCGGTAAGCCCGAGCAGTTCCAGGGAGCCTACGCGGGAATCGTAAAAGGCGTCAACGACATGCTGGACGCGATCCTGCTGCCGATCGGTGAGGGCAACCGGGTGCTCAGGTTGATCCGCGGAGGCAATCTGCGAGAAAAAGTCGAGATCGCATGCAGAGGCGATCACGAGCAGATGAAGAACGCCATCAACGGCGTCCATACCTGGTTGACCGAACTCATCGCCTATGTCACCAAGATCGCCAACGGCGACATGACGGCAACCATGGGCAAGGCATCCGATCAGGACCAGATTCATGAATGGCTGGTGATGTTGAAGAACAACACCAACGGCCTGGCGGATGACGTCAACCTGCTGGCCAAGGCGGCAGTGGATGGCAAGCTGGCGGTCCGCGCCGATGCCGCCAAACATCAGGGGGAATTCCGCAAAATTATCGAGGGGTTCAACAACACGTTGGACACCGTAGTCGGGCCACTGAAGTTCGCCGCCAACCAGGCCTCGTCGCTGGCGTCTTCGGCCGAGGAGTTGACAGCGGTAAGCGGCCAGATGGCCAGCAACGCCGAAGAGACCGCCACGCAAGCGAACGTCGTGTCCGCGGCCAGCGAGCAAGTGTCGAAGAACGTGACTGTGGTCGCCTCCGGCAGCGAGCAAATGCAGACCTCGATCCGGGAGATTTCCAAGAGCGCCAACGAAGCGGCGAAGGTCGCCAAAACCGCGGTAGGAGTGGCCGAAACGACGAATAACACCATCGCCAAACTGGGAGAATCCAGTGTCGAGATCGGCAAGGTAATCAAAGTCATCACCTCCATCGCCCAGCAGACCAATCTGCTGGCTCTGAATGCCACCATTGAAGCGGCGCGGGCCGGTGAGGCGGGGAAAGGCTTTGCGGTGGTCGCCAACAAAGTCAAGGAACTGGCGAAGGAAACCGCCAAGGCCACCGAAGATATCGGGCAGAAGATTGAAGCCATCCAAGCTGACACCAAGGGTGCGGTGCAGGCGATCGGCGAGATCAGCTCGATCATCAACCAGATCAACGATATTTCCAACAACATCGCCTCGGCGGTGGAAGAGCAAACGGTCACCACCAACGAAATCGGCCGCAATGTGGGCGAGGCGGCCAAGGGCACCGGCGAAATTGCCAAGAATATCGGCGGGGTCGCGGTGGCCGCGCAGAACACGACCAAAGGTGCAGGCGATACGCAGAAGGCGGCCCAGGCGCTCAGTACGATGGCTGCTCAGCTCCAGACTCTCGTTTCCAAATTCACCTTCTGACACTCCGCGGGGGCGCGCCACTGCGCCCGCTCCCGCGCTTCACCATGCCGGATGCTTGTTACACGCAAGGGGGATCACAATGCCCACAGCCATGATCATCGACGACTCGAAAGCCATCCGCATGATCCTGTCCAAAACTCTCGCGGAAGTTGGTTTCGAAGTCCGCACGGCCGCCAATGGCGAGGAAGCGCTTGCGGTTTTCGAGCAGGAGAACGGCGCCATCTCACTCGCCTTGGTGGATTGGAACATGCCCCGCATGAACGGCCTCGAGTTTGTCCGGCGGCTGCGCTCCGATCCACGCTATGCGTCTGTCCTGCTGATGATGGTCACCACCGAAACCGAAGTCGACCAAATGATGCAGGCTCTCGAAGCGGGGGCCAATGAATACGTGATGAAGCCATTCACCAAGGAGATCATCGCGGACAAATTGCGGCTGCTGGGCGCGTTGCAATAAAAGGCTGGAAATTGGCCACTATCTTCCGGAAAACGATTTCGCCAGGCAACCGGATCCGCGTCTTGGTAGTAGACGATTCGGTTGTGATCCGCCGCCTGGTGACGCATGCGCTGGAGCAGGAGCCCTCGCTCGAAGTCGTGGGTTTCGCTTCGAACGGCTCCATCGCGCTAGGGCGCATCCCGCAGTTGAATCCCGACGTCGTCACACTGGACATCGAGATGCCCGAGATGGACGGCCTGGAGACATTGCGGCAGTTGCGAAAACAATACCCGCTGATTCGAGTGGTGATGTTTAGCACGCTCACGGAGCGCGGAGCGTCGATTACGCTGCAAGCGCTGGCGCTCGGAGCGGATGATTACGTCACCAAGGCTTCCAACGCGGGATCGCTCGAACGGTCAATGGCCAGCCTGCGCTCAGAGCTGATCCCGAAGATCAAGCAGTTCTTTCTGCTGCCCGGAGAGACGACGCAGCTTCCGCAGCCCGCCTTGGTGCCCGCCCAGAACACAGTAAAGGCCCCGGTTTGTCTGCCGGCGCGGGGACGAAAGGTGCTCGTGATCGGCGTGTCCACGGGTGGGCCCAACGCGCTGAGCACGATCATTCCCCTGTTCCCGGCGGATTTTCCGCTCCCCATTCTGATCGTGCAGCATATGCCGCCTTTGTTCACGCGCCTGCTCGCGGAACGGCTCCAAGCCATCACCAGTTTGCGCGTGGAGGAAGCAACCGATGGAAGCCCGATCCTTCCAGGCAAGATCTTGATCGCGCCAGGCGACTACCACATGCAAGTCCACAATGGCGGCGGCTCCGCCTTGGTTGCGCTGGACCAGTTAGCGCCCGAGAATTCGTGCCGTCCCGCGGTGGATGTGTTGTTCCGTTCGGCGGCGCAGGTTTACGGCGGCGCAGTGATTTCCGCGGTCCTCACCGGGATGGGGCAGGACGGCTTGCGGGGCGTGGAGGCTTTGAAAGCCCAAGGGGCTTACGTGATTGCACAGGATGAGAGATCGAGCGTCGTCTGGGGTATGCCAGGCGCGGTGGTTGCGGCCGGCCTCGCGGATTGCGTGGCCTCGCTCGAAACCGTGGTTCCCGAAATCCTGAAACAGACCGGCAGAGGCTGACCGATGCCTACGGAAAGTTCCATGCCACGCAATCCAACACCCGTGGAGATAGACCCGGAAAGCTATCGATACCTCCAGGACTTTGTCTACCGTGGGTCGGGAATCGTGCTGGATGCGGACAAGCGCTATCTCATGGAAGCCCGCCTGATGCCCATCGTCCGTCAGCGGAACTTGGGATCGCTCAACGACCTCTGTGCTTTGCTTCGTGCCAACCACGATGCGGTTTTGCAGCGGCAGGTCGTCGAAGCCATGACGACCAATGAGACGTTCTTCTTTCGCGATACGGCGCAATATGACGCCCTTCGTTCTGTGATCCTCTCCGAACTGGTTCCGCAGCATCAGGATACCCGGAAGTTGAGTTTCTGGTCGGCCGCCGCCTCTTGCGGACAAGAGGCTTATAGCCTCGCTATGATGCTTCTGGAAATGGGCCTGGGCGATTGGAATATTCAAATCCTCGGCACCGATCTCTCGACCCAGGTGCTCGACCGCGCCCAGGCCGGCAAGTACATGCAGATTGAAGTGAACCGAGGGCTTCCCGCGGCTTATCTGGTCAAATATTTCACCCGTGCAGGTTTGGATTGGCAGTTGAAGGATGAGGTGCGGCGCTTGGTGCGTTTCGCGCCCATAGACTTGCGGCAAAACCTGCGCACGCTCGGACCCTTCGATATCGTTTTTTGCCGCAACGTGCTGATCTATTTCGACATAGAGAGCAAGAAAAAGATCCTGAGCGAACTGCGGGAAACGTTGTTCCGAGGCGGCTATCTTCTCCTGGGCGCCAGCGAGACGACTTTGAACCTGGACGAACGATTCGAGCGCAAGGTTTTTGGACAGACCGTGTTCTATCGGGTGCCCTGAAGGAGAGTGATGCCGCCCCCTTTTCCCCTCACCGCGTATCGGGCTGACTTGGCGCAGATCGTGGTCAGTGTTTTTCAGACCATGTTGGATCTCGAGATTGCGCCCATTGAAATGCCGGAGACGCCGGAACCCGGCGCGCTCACTGCGGCCATCTACTTTGCGGGCACATGGCAGGGAGCCGTTCTCCTCGAATGCACCCATGCACAGGCACTTGAATTCACCCACCGGCTCATGTCCATTGATGCGCCCGCGTCCATCAACGACGACGTGCGGGATGCCATGGGCGAGCTGGCAAACATGCTGGCGGGCAATCTGAAATCTGTATTGCCACACGGCATCGGGCTTTCGATGCCGTCCGTCGTGGAGGGAACGGACTATTCGCTGCGAATCTGCGGTGGCAATCTGGTGGACCGGCTGCGATTCGGCAGCGTGTTGGGTGCGATCGGCGTGACTCTTATCGAAATGTTGGAGAAGGACTAAGGCAAGTTTGCGCCGCCCGCTCTACAGAAAACTGGCCAGCTTGTCTTGTATCTGATCTGGCTCGAACGGCTTGCGTATGAAGCCCTTGGCTCCCAACCGAAGCGCTTCCATGACCTTCGTTTGGCTGCTTTCCGTGCTGATCATCAACACGGGAACCTGCATCCACTGATCGTTAGACTTCAGCTCCGCCAGCAATTGCATGCCATCCATGTTGGGCATGTTAATGTCCGAGAGAATTACGTTGATGGTCTCCGTCTTGAGAATCTCCAGAGCGGCGCAACCGTCGCCTGCCTCAAATACTCTATCGAGAGGCAGATTGGTCTTGTGAAGCGCACGGCCCAGAATCATGCGGATGGCTATCGAATCATCGACAATCAGTACGTTTAGGCCCATGAGCCTTCGTGTCCCTGGTTGACTAATCGGCGGAATTCCGCCAAAAGAATAGTACAGTGGATAAGTTTCCTCATGATGCTTTGGCAGGACGTCCGCTACGCCTTGCGCATGATGCGGCGCAGTCCCGGGTTCACGGCCGTGGCTGTCGTATCGCTGGCACTCGGCATTGGGGCCAACACCGCGATCTTCACCCTCATCAACGCCCTGATCTTGCGCATGCTGCCGGTTGACCATCCGGAACAGCTTGTCGAATTCCTGAATCAATACCCGGGCGATCCCCCGCTGAACGTTTTCTCCGTACAAAGCTACGAGCCCTTCCGGGATCACAACCACGTGTTTTCAGGACTCACTGCCCTTCAACACCGCCGTCTTCATGTGCATGCCCAGGGCCTCGAGCCAGAGACCGTCGTTGGATTTCGTGTGGCCGGGAACTTCTTTCAGATGCTTGGTGTGAAGCCAGCGATCGGCAGGCTGATTGGTCCCGGGGACGCCGCGAACTCGGCCGTGGCTGTCGTGAGCTGGGCCTACTGGAGGAACAAGTTAAATCTCGATCTAGCCATTGTGGGCAGGCGAATTGTGGTGGAAGATGTGCCGGTGACTGTTGTCGGAGTGACTCCGCCCGAGTTCGTTGGCTTGCACGTAGGAGTCCGGCCGGCCATCTGGGTGCCAATGGCGGTACAGTCGGGGCCACTGCTGTTGATCGCACGGTTGCGGCCCGGTGTTTCGATCGAGCAGGCGCGCGCGGAAATGGCGGTGCTGTTCAGGTTCACCCTCGAAGAAAGAACCAGGGACAGCAACGACCCCTTGCAGCACCAGCTCAAGTTTACCGTGGAGCCCGCGGGCGCCGGTCTGTCCACGAGCCTGCGTGACAAGTTCGCAAAACCGCTGCTCGCTCTGATGGGCGTGGTGGGCCTGTTATTGCTGATCGCGTGCACCAACCTGGCCAACATGCTGCTCGCGCGCGCGGCTGGCCGCCGGCACGAAATGGCCGTTCGCGTCGCGCTGGGCGCCGGCCGGTTTCGCCTGTTGCGCCAGGTATTGGCCGAATCTCTGCTGCTCTCCGCTGCGGGTGGCCTGTTCGGAATCATCCTCGCGTATTTCGGCGCTGATGCGCTGGTGCGGATCATAACATCCGGACGGCCCATCATCGGGATGCCGCCTAACATCGAGATTGGAGTCCACCCCGATGTGCGTGTCCTGCTCTTCACCAGCGCGGTCGCGTTGTTAACTGGGATGCTCTTCGGCCTGGCTCCCGCATGGAACGCCTTCGCTTCCGCCCCGGCGCCTTCGCTGCGTGATTCCGGGGGGCTGGGCGCGACGCGATTCCACCGGTTCTTCGGAAAAATCCTGGCCGTAGTGCAGGTGGCCTTGTCGGTGGTGTTGTTGAGCGCTGCCGGCCTGTTTGTCGCCAACCTGTCGAACCTAGAGCGCGCCGATCTGGGCTTCCGCCGCGACCACGTTCTGCTGGTGACGCTCGATCCGTCGCGCAGCGGATACAGCGACGAACAACTCTCTAGTGCATACCAGGAACTGCTGGGGCGTCTGGCAACCATCCCGGGCGTGCGCTCGGCATCGGTCAGCGCGCCGACTCCGCTGTCGGGCGCGGGAGCCGCCGGTTTTGCCACCGTCGAGGGCTACCAGGAACGGCCCGAGGATCGCCGCTGGATTTCGATAGCCTTTGTTGCGCCGAAGTACTTTGAGACGCTCGGAACGCCGCTTCTTGCCGGGCGCGGGTTCAGTTTCGAGGACCAGGCTCGCTCGCGCGTGGCGATCATCAGTCAAACGCTGGCCGGATACTACTTCGCAGGCCGCAACCCCATCGGAAGGCATGTCACTCTCGACACGGTGACCGGCGTCCGCGAACCCAGAACGTATGAAATCGTGGGCGTAGTACCAGACGCGAATTATTTCAAGATTCGCGAGTCTGCCAGGCGCACCATTTACCTGCCAGCGTTCCATGACGGGCGGGTCGACGCACAGACTTTCCTGATTCGCACCGCGATTGACCCGAAAGGCTTAGCCGGCGATGTGCGGCGCGTGGTCCGCGGTGTGGCTCAGTCCATTGCCGTCGCGCGCATCACGACGCTGAACGATCAGATCGACGCCTCAATTGTTCCCGAGCGCCTCATCGCCATGCTATCCGGGACGTTCGGCGCGCTGGGCTCGCTTCTCGTGGCGATCGGCATTTACGGGTTGCTGGCATACACGGTGGCTCGCCGCATCAACGAGATCGGTATCCGCATGGCGCTGGGCGCGACGCAGGACGCCGTGTCCCGGATGGTGCTGGGAGAGGCGCTCGGGATGACCTGCGCCGGCTTGATCATCGGAGTGCCCGTGGCCTACTGGGCCCAACGTTTCGCCGCGAGCCTGATTGAGAACCTGCCCGCGATAGGCGCATTCCCGGTCATCTTCGGCGCAGTGACAATGATCGCTATTACACTCGTTGCCGCGTATGTGCCGGCACGCCGAGCGGCTCGCGTGGATCCGATGGAAGCCTTGCGGCACGAATAGCCGCTACCTTCGGTTTCCGTACGCCTCGTCCAGAATCTCCACCACGTGTGCCACCCGCTGGCCGCGGCCGTGCAGGCGCGCGCCGGCTTCGAGTTGCAGCATGCAGCCCGGATTCGCTGTGGCAATCACATCGGCGCCCGTCGCGTTGACGCACTGCATTTTCTTTTCGAGCACCGCCATCGCCATTTCGTTTTGCACCACATTGTATACGCCGGCGCTCCCGCAGCATAAATCCGCCAGCGGCATTTCGCGGAACTGCAAACCGGGAATGGCTGCCAGCAGGCGGCGCGGTGGAATGCGGATTTTCTGGCCGTGCGCCAAATGGCACGAATCCTGATAGGTTACCGTGATTGCCACCGGGGTCATGTCACGGTTGAGTTCGATGGACCCCAGGAACTCGCTCACATCTTTCATCAGCCGGCTGAAGCGTTGCGCTTTCTCCGCATAAACCGGATCGTGTGCCAGCAGCTCGTGGTACTCCTTGAGCGTTGAACCACAACCGGCGGCGTTAGTGATGATGGCGTCGAAACCGCCGTCGACGACCGCGTCAATATTCTGCCGCGCCAGCTTGCGCGCTTCCCCGCGAATTCCGGAGTGGAGGTGCAGCGCGCCGCAGCAGCCTTGCCCAGCGGGCACGACGACTTCACAACCGTTTTTCTGGAGCACGCGCACCGTCGCCTCGTTCAGGCGCGCGAATGACACGTTGGCGATGCACCCCGCCATCAGCGCCACCCGATAGCGCCGCTCGCCCTCGGCTGGGAACGTCTTGCCGATCTGGCTGAAAAAGAATGGCGGCTCGGCGGGCGGGGAAAGCTGTTCCAGGCGCCCCAGCCGGCCCATCCACTTCCACAAACCTGACCCGCGCACCAGCTTCTGCAACCGGCTCGCCTGATACAAGTACGCTGCTACCCCGGCGGTCGTCATCAGTGCGGGCGATTGCAATAATTTTTCGAAAACGAAGCCGCGCACGGCACGCGCCACCGGTCCACGTTGCGATTGGTCTTCGATTTCCGCTCGCGCCGCTTCCACCAGGCGCCCGTACTGCACCCCCGACGGGCAAGCGCTCTCGCACGCGCGGCATGCCAGGCACAGGCCGATGTGCTCCACATAAGAAGGGTTGATCGGCGCTCCGTTCGCGATTTGCACCATCTGATAAATGCGCCCCCGCGGCGAATCCATCTCGACGCCCAACTCGCGATAGGTGGGGCAGGCATTGAGGCACAGGCCGCAGTGCACGCAACGGTCGAGGTCGGCCTGCTGCGGCCGGTCAAATGACACGAAAGAGTCGGCCACGGTTCAAAAGATGATTCGGATCGAACATCTGTTTGATCTTCTTCATCATCTCCAAGTCATCTCCAGGCATCGGCCACAGCTCGAGTTTGGCGCGCTGCTCATCGGGTGCGAATTCGATCACCGCTTTCCAGCCGCGTTTCGCAGCAGCGGCCAGCCACCGCACCGCCGCGTCAGTGCGGGTGAAGTAAGCGTAGCAGACACCCGAGCCGGCGCGCGCGATGGCCGCCGTCTCGAACGACGGCATGATCTCTGTCACCTGCGCCAGCGTGCACGAAGCGCGCACCACCACGCCCTGCGCAAACTTCTCGAGAAAATGCGGCGTGTATTCCTGTACTTGGCGCCAGAATCGAGCCGCCTCCTTGCCTTCGAGGATGACGGCGTCACTCGCCGTCAGTTCCCGGCGGCAACGCTCCACCGTAGCTGCATTGCCGCTGACTCGTACGGCCAGCAGGTGTCCCTTGTGGCCGAGCTGCGCGGAGGCGATGGGATTCAATAAATCGATGGCGGTCGGCGGAATTTGCTCTCGCAACGTCCCGTCTCGAGCGTCGATCGCTGCCTCCAGGGTTTCGAACGGAACCAGAAAACTCGCCTCCGCGTCGGGACGTGGTAGCAGCTTGAAATTCGCCACCGCGATGGCCGCGAGCGTGCCGAACGAGCCGATCATGATCTTGCCCATGTCCAGGCCCGCCACGTTCTTCACCACCATGCCGCCCGACTGCACCAGCTTCCCCTCGAGCGTTGCGAACTTCATGCCGATCACGAGATCGCGCGCCGTTCCGTAGAGCCGCCGCCGCGGTCCGCTGCTGTTCGCCGCCAGGATGCCGCCGATCGTCGCGCTTTCCGAAAACGGCGGATCGAGCGGAATCATCTGGTGGTTCTGCGCCAGCAGGCGGTCGAGGTCCGCATAGCGCATGCCGGCTTCCACGCTGATGGTCAAATCGCGCGGCTCGTATTGCAACACGCGGGTCATGGCGGCTGTAGATAGAGAAACGTCGGCAGGTTCGATAGGTCCGCCCATCAGACGTTTCGAAGAGGCGCCGCTCAGCGTGATGGTCCGCTTGCGCGAGGCCGCCGCGGCCAGCGCTTCCGCCAGCTCCTGCGGGCTCTTTGGCAAGACCGCCGTTCCGGGTAACGTCAATTGAGCGGACTCCATTTCCGGCACGCCACTACTTTACGCCGTGCGCGCCCCTGGCGCAAAATCGCACCCCCTAGTCCCAGGTGAATGAACCGCGCAAGATCATGAGAGCCGGGCCTCCACCTCCACCGCGAGAGCCACAAGCGCGCTGTCCCGTCCGCACTCGGAAACCAGTTGCAGGCCAAGCGGCAACCCTAGAACAGGCATGGGAATCGAGATCGCGGGAACCCCGAGTGCGGTCCACGGCAGATTCATGACCGGGTCGCCCGTGTACGCAAGGCCCGCTGGCGCTGGGCCAGGCGCCGATGGTGTCACTAGCACCGGATATTCGCCGAGCAGGCTGCTCACCTCGCGTTTGACGGCGGCCACAGTCGCGAGCGCCGCCCAATATTCAGCTTCTGGAATGCCCAGCCCCTCCTCCACCAGTTGTGCCAGCTTCTCTCCGATCGCTCTGCCATGCTCGCGCCAGCGCGTTTCGTGCGTTCGCGCGCCTTCATAGCAATTGATCAGCTTAACAGCCGGCGCGAGATCGGCGAAGCTTGGCGGCATTTCGACAATTTGGAACGCGAAGTCCGCGCTGAGGCGCTCGACGGTCCGCCGGAACGCCGCTTCCATCGCAGGCTCCACCGGAGGCATGAGCGATGGTACGGCCAGGCGGCGCACGCACGGAGCTTCGGCGTGGCCCATGCGCCTCCACAGTAGTTGCATATCGTCGGCGGTTTGCGTGAATAACCCCGCAGTGTCCAGCGAGGGGGCGAACGGCAGTACGCCCGCAAGCGGCAGCAGCCCGGCACTTGGCTTGAACCCCACCACGCCGCCGAAGGAGGCAGGCCGTAGTACCGATCCCAGCGTTTGCGTCCCCAGCGCGAACGGCACCATGCCCGCTGCAACCGCTACCGCCGAGCCGCTCGAGCTGCCACCCGGTGTGTGCCACGTGTTATGCGGATTTCGCGTGGGCGCCGGATCGAAGTAGGCAAATGCCGTCGTGTGCGTCTTTCCAACCAGCACCGCGCCGCGCTCCCGAAGCGCGATCACTAGAGCGGCGTCGTCCGATCCCTTTCGCCCCGCGTAGATCGGTGAACCGTACTCCGTCGCCATGTACCGCGTTTCAAAAATATCCTTCACGCCGAACGGAATGCCGCTGAGCGGTCCGCTTCCCAGAGCCTCTTGTGGCGATACCTCCACCCAGGCTCGCAATTGCTCGTCGCGCTCCGCGATGCGTTTCAGGCACAGCTCCAGCAGATCGTGGGGCGTCCGGCTGCGTGTTTCGAGCCATTCGACAAACTGCCGCAGCAAACCGCGCCCCGCACTCGCTGGCCGCTCCTCTTGCACGTGTCCCTCATTGCCGGAGGCCATACCCTCATATAATGTAGTTCTGAATCATGAGATCCTCCCACTGGCTTTTTCTTTTGCTGGCCGCGCCGCTTTGCGCGCAGGTCGGTATTGAGAGTGCGGAAGGCCACATATCTGTAACCATCGATGGCAAGCCCTTCACCACGCTTTTCTGCGGGCCCGAAACCGCCAAACCTTATCTTTATCCGCTGCGCGCGGCATCCGGCACGATCGTCACGCGCCACTACCCCATGGAAAACGTGCCCGGCGAAACGCACGATCACCCGCACCAGCGCGGCCTCTGGTTCAGCCATGGCAATGTCAACGGGTTCGATTTCTGGGCCAACGAGCCCTCCCAGCACGGTGGAAAGAATACCCGAATCGCGCTCAAGAGCCTTGACCGCGCCGCCGGCGGCCCAAAGTCCGGAACTATCGAAGCAACGTTTGACTGGCTCGATCCGCAAGGTGAGAAGCTGCTCACCGAAGCGCGTAAAATGACGTTCTACGCTGATCCGGCAAATCGTGTCATCGATGTTGACATCACGCTGACGCCAGTCAAGAAGGTGACCTTCGGCGACACCAAGGAGGGCACATTTGCGATTCGTCTGGCCGCCGCTCTCGAAGAGCCCAATAAGGAGGCACTGCCCACGCCCAAGCGCACCGGCCTGATGGTCAGCTCAGAGGGCGGCCGTGGTGAACAACAGGTCTGGGGCCATCGCGCCAGTTGGGTGGATTACTTCGGCGAGATCGACGGCGAGAAGCTCGGCATCGCCATTCTCGACCATCCCTCCAACCCGCGCCATCCCACCTACTGGCATTCGCGGAGTTACGGCCTGTTTGCGGCGAATATTTTTGGCTGGCACGATTTTCTGAATGACAAGACCGCCGACGGCAGCATGACACTCGATCCCGGCCACTCCATCCGCTTCCGCTACCGCGTGATTATCCATCCAGGAGATTACACCAGCGCCAGGATTGCAGCCGTATTCGCTAAGTTTGCCGGCGAGTAGCGCTACGAGGACGAAGCAGCCATCACTCTCGAATCTTCGAGCAACTTCTTGAGTGCATCCGCGACGGCCTCGGCCCGGAAGGGCTTTTGCAGGACGGCACATTCCCCGTACGTACACCCCGGTCCCGGGCATTCCCCGGAGGATCTGTCGGAAAGGAACAGCACGCGGATCTCTGGGCACAGACGCTGCAACCGGGCTACCACGTCCTCTGAGCCCTTGCCTCTAACTGCTTTCGTGACCGCTAGATGGACCGGCCCACGATGCTCCCGGCATGCCCGGGCGGCTTCCAGTTGTGTGCTTGCTTCGAGGACCTTGTAGCCAAAGGAACGCAGAACCATCGCCTGCGCAATGAGATAGGCGGAATCGTGTTCGATCAGGAGGACCGTATGCATAAGACCCCCTTGTTACTCAGCCCAAATGAGCTGGCAAGTGGCGCGTAGGGGTTAAGTTACACCCGTCCGCTCCCTCACGTCAAGGGGGCAAATGCCTGGCTTATGCTGTTTTTTTCAATCTTCGTCCCGTGACGGCATTCGTACCCTTGCGCTTAGCCAGCGCCCACCGCTTTTTGGCCGCGAGCGAAATATTTCGTCGCCCCGCGGCGGACAGGCGGTTTGCCCCGGTTGGCGGCTTCTTGGCAGCTTTTGCGGACTCCTGTCTGCCTACCGTCTTCTTTGCTTGCACGATCGAGGTCTTGGCCGAGTCCAGAAGTGCGCGCAACCCATTGCTGCTCTCAGAAAACTGGTCAATGACGATCGCCAGGATCGACTCAACCTTGTTCAACCTCTTAATTGCCTTCTTTACTTTCATGGGGGCTCCTTGCAAACTGTCTATGTTACATTACCGTGACGGCCCTAGGGTATGCCCGCCGGGCTTTATTTTCGAAATGACTCAATCCTGAGTCGATCCACCTGTAAAACTCGCTCTCCATGACTGGTTCTTTGACCCAAACGACTCTGCCGGCCCAATCTGCCGCGCACAGAGTACTCTATTTGGAGGAGGGGATCGCTAATGGAAAGACGTGAATTCCTCGCCGGCCTCGCGGCGATGCAGCTGACGGCTTCGCTAGAAGCCGCGAGTTCGGACGGTATGATCTATCGCAAGCTCGGCACGACCGGTGAACATGTGTCCGCCATCGGGCTCGGCGGCTACCATGCCGGTGTGCCCAAGGACGACAACGAGTGCATCCGCATCATCCGCGGCGCAGTCGATCGCGGCATGAACTTCCTCGATAACTCCTGCGACTATCACGAAGGCAAGAGCGAAATCGTCATGGGCAAGGCGCTTCGCGATGGCTACCGCCAGCGCGTCTTTCTGATGACCAAGTTCAATGGCCGCACGCGCGGGGCCGCCGCCCGCAATATCGAGGAATCCCTCCGCCGCCTCCAGGTCGATGTCATCGATCTCATCCAGTTCCACGAGAACATCCGGCTCGAGGATCCCGACCGCTACTTTGCCCCCGGCGGCGCGCACGAAGCCGTCATGGCGGCTAAGCAGGCGGGCAAGGTCCGCTACATCGGCTTCACCGGCCATAAGGACCCGCTCGTACACCTCCGCATGCTGGATCTCGCCGCTCAGCACAAGTTCCATTTCGATTCCTGCCAGATGCCGCTGAACGTCCTCGACTACCACTTTCGCAGCTCCGCCCACAACGTCGTTCCGCGTCTGGTGAAGGAAGGCACGGCCGTGTTAGGCATGAAACCGATGGCGTTCGGCAACGTGTTCAAGGCCGGCGTGGCCACGCCCATTGAGTGCCTGCATTACGCACTCAATCTGCCCACGTCTGTGGTCATCACCGGTTGTGACTCAATGGAGCGCCTGGATCAGGCCTTCGAAGCGGCGCGCACGTTCAAGCCATTCTCGCCGTCCGAGCTCGCCGCACTGGTCGCCAAAACCCGAGACGCAGCGCTCAGCGGCGTATACGAACCCTTCAAAACCACCGCGCAGTTCGACGGCACGGCCCAGCACCCCGAGTGGATGGTCTGATTCGCCACATCGGTCTAATCTCCGACACGCATGGCCTGCTCCGTGAGGAAGCCCTGCGCGCGCTTCAGGGATCGGATCTGATCGTTCACGCTGGAGATGTCGGCAAGCCCGAAATCATTGCCGCCCTCGAAGTCATCGCTCCGGTCGTTGCCGTCCGCGGCAATGTCGACAAGGGAGCGTGGGCGCAAGCCCTACCGCTAACTGCGGTCGCCGAAGCCGGCCCCGTTCTCCTCTATGTGCTCCATGATGTCCGCGAATTGGATCTTGATCCCGCCGTGGCTGGATTCCACGTCGTCGTGAGCGGGCACTCGCACCAGCCGTCTCGCACCGAGCGCTCCGGAGTTCTTTATATCAACCCCGGCAGTGCCGGTCCAAGGCGTTTTCGCCTGCCAGTCACTGTCGCCCGCCTCAGCGTAAATGAGTCACCCTGGAAAGTAGATGTTATCGATCTCGGTTAGTGGCGCACGCCTCGGCGTGCCGCTGCTGGCTTCAGCCAGTAGTCAAACCGCCCCGCCGGCGCACGCCGCCCGGCCGGCCGCCGTACGCACAGCCGGTGCGACGTACGATGGCCCCAGCACTTCCTCTACACGCCGCATCAGCCGGGCCGGCGTAAAAGGCTTGGCCAGAAATGCATCATCCGGCTCCACCCATCCATTCCCGATCAGATGCTCCTTCGGATAACCGGAAATGAACAGCACTCGCAGAGCGGGGCAAAGCGTAGTGAGATGCTCGGCAATCGCCCGTCCCGGCTGGTCGTCGATGCATACGTCCGCCACCAGGACATCGATCTCCCTGTTTTGTTGCTCGCACTGAGCGAGGGCCTCGTGTTCCGTGCTGGCTTCCAGAATGCGATACGCGCCGTTGGCGCGCAGAACGAGTCCCAGCATCCGCAGCACCGTCAGGTTGTCATCGAGAATCAGAATTGTCGTCACGGCTGGCGCTCCGTGCCTCCATTTCTTGTTCCCGGCATATCGCCGCGAACTGAGTTGTATTAGTTATATCACAAGGAGGAGGTGAATTCTATAGAAAATACCTCCATTTACTTGATTAATTATCAGTAATTATTTTGAAATTGGGACGCGCAAAATGGTCGAATGTGATCTTTCTCACTCTTTTCGCGTGCGGATATGTGCGGAGCGCGCGCCATATATCACGTCATAGTTGCCTGGTGCCGCCCTGCACGTTAGTATCACTCAAGATACCCAAAACTTCTGTGGTTGGCCGGCCGTCTCTTTTTTGTGGAGAAAAGCGCACCCAGACCGGAACCACGATATTGGGGCTTGATCGCAGGAGGCCCTGCTGCATGATACGTGCGTTCACTTTCGCGTTGCTCGGGCTGGTCTCGGCCGCCCTCATCCCGGCGCAAGCGCCGAAGCAGAAGATCGCGCGTGCCGCCGACGTCCCCGAATTCAGCTATCCCGTCAGCGGCAAGACCGAGGATCTTCTGCGGTCGGACCAGGCCTTCGCCGCGCTGACGGCGCAAATCCGCCATAATATCGAGTCCGTTCTGGCGAATTACGACATCGAGGAAGCCGCCACGAAGCGCCGCCTCATCGGCACTCTCGCCCGTCTCGACATCCTCGAAGGCAAGGACCAGGATGCCCTACGCCGCCTCCAGGAAGTCCGCGCGCTCGAAGACAAGCCCGCCCAGAAACTCATCAGCGGCCTCGCGCTGCGCGCCATGCTGGAGGCCAGAGCCACGTATAAGGACCACTCCTCGCCCGAATATCGCCGCCAGGTTTACACACTCATCCGCCAGGGTCTCGATGCGTTGCCCTTCGAAGTCGTCCAGAACGAAATCAAGGGCGCCAAGGCCGGCTTTGAGCTGCTCAGCGAGGGTGTCATCATCGGCCGGCTGCGCTCCGTTTACGATCCCGTCGTGCAGAAGACCGGCTCGCTGAGCAGCGATCTCGCCGATCAGTTGCCCGCCATCAAGCTGACTCTTGTCGAAGTCGTTCCGCTCAAGGACTCGTTGGTGGAGGCCTTCGGCTCCTACCTCTCCGCTCATCGCCAGGAGAAGCCCGACATCTGGGCCGCTCGCGCCGTGCGCCTCGAGCCGGGCAAGAGTTACGCGCCCGTCAATGTCGCTGTGTGGGATAGCGGCGTCGACGCCGCCATATTTAAGGACCGGCTCATCCGCGGCCCAGACGGCAAGCCCGCCGTCATCGCCTACGATCTCGAAAACCGCAAAACGACCGGCGAATTGTACCCGTTTCCCGCCGAGCGCGCGAAGAAGATTTCCGAAGTGAAGCAGCGCGTCAAGGGCCTGCTCGATATGCAGGCCAATATCGATAGTCCCGAGGCCAGCGAAATCAAGAAAGAGATTGCGGCGCTCAAGCCCGATCAGGTGCGGCCGTTCATCGAGCAAATCAGCGAAGTGAGCGATTACATGCATGGCACCCACGTGGCCGGCATCGCCATGGATGGCAATCCCTACGCCCGCCTCGCGGTCGCGCGCATCACGTTCGACTACAAGCTCATTCCGGATCCTTGTCCCAACCGCGAGCTTTCCGAACGAGCGGCCGCCGCGTCCATGGACTACGTCAGCTTCTTCAAGGCGAACCACATTCGCATTGTCAACATGAGCTGGGGTGGCTCGGTGAATGACTACGAGGACGGTCTCGAGCGTTGCGGTGTTGGAAAATCGGTCGATGAGCGCAAACAAATCGCGCGGCAGTTGTTCGACATCGAAAAGCGTGGACTCGAGAAGGCGTTCGTCTCCGCGCCCGAGATCCTGTTCGTTACGGCCGGTGGCAACGCCAATAACGACGCCACCTTCAATGAGTTCATTCCATCCAGCATCCAGTTGCCGAACCTCATTACGGTGGGCGCGGTCGACAAGGCCGGCGATGAGGCACCATTTACTAGCTACGGTCCCACCGTGGTGGTGCATTCCAACGGCTACGAGGTGGATAGCTACGTTCCCGGCGGCGACCGCATGAAGTTTTCCGGCACGTCCATGGCCTCGCCCAATGTCGTGAATCTGGCGGCGAAGATCCTGGCGGTCAACCCCGGTCTGAAACCGCCGGAGGTGATCCGCATCATCCGCGGCACCGCCGACACCACCGCCGACGGCCGCCGCCATCTGATTAATCCTGCGAAAGCTGTCGCCGCGGCACAGGCCTCCGGTGCGGTGGCTTCCTCGCGGTAGCAGGGAGACACATATAAGACCGAACAAGATGCGTAAAGCTCTGGTGATTTGCCTCGGGCTGGCTCTCGCTTCCTGCGGAGAGAAGCACAAGGTTCGGGCAGCGGTTCCGCCTTCGGTGATCGGACCCGAAATCGGCATCGCTAGCTGGTACGGTCATCCGTATCACGGACGTCCCGCCGCCAACGGTGAAATCTACGACATGGAACAGCTCACCGCCGCGCATCGCACGCTGCCCTTCGGCACGCTCGTCCGCGTCGTGAATCTTGAGAACAACAAATCCGTCGACGTGCGCATCACGGATCGCGGCCCATTCGTCGGCGACCGCGTCATCGATCTCTCTCACGCCGCCGCGCGCGCTATCGACATGGTCGGTCCCGGCACCGCCCGCGTGCGCGTCGAGATCACGCAGATGCCCCCCACTCCGCCTCCCGGGTACTTTGCCGTGCAGGTTGGTGCTTTCCGTATTCGCGCCAACGCCGAACGTTTGCAGGCCGAGATGCAATCCCGCTACGGCGCCGCCCACATCGTGCTCCGTCCCGGCGACCCGCCGATCTGGCGCGTTCTGGTCGGGCGTGCCTCCACCGTCGGTGATGCCAACTCGCTCGCCACGCGCATCGGTTCGGAACACGACGGCAAACTCGGCCAGCCCATCATCATCCGCGACGACGCCGTGAATTCCACTATGTGATGTGGCAAATCACAACATCGAAACACCCACTCGCGCCATCCGCCCCAATAGAAATGCACTAGATCGGTGCGGTGAAACGCTACAGCCGGTGTTGCTGTTCTCGACGGCCGTAGTTTGTTGAAAACAATGGCCTCCACAATCTCCTGTCGAAGATCTCTACAGCGGAGTCTGGCTTTCCCCGTTTAAGCATATGAAAAATAGACAGTTAGGTATGGCCACCAGAATGCCTCTTCCATAACGGAGGCTTTATCATGACCGTCCTACTGGTTCTTCTTACGTTTCTGATTTTCGCCCTCGTTGACTGGGCTCTCAACCGCCACAAGGTGCCGGTGGTTAAGTTGTCGACCGAATCCGCCGCACCGCACGCCGTGACTGCTTATGTAGATGGATTTTTGGTTCCCGAAACGCTTCGTTATCACGCTGGCCACACCTGGCTGATCCGGGAGCGGCCGCACCTCGCCCGCGTCGGTGTTGACGAGTTTGCCGCTAAACTCGCCGGCCATATCGAGAAACTCGAACTACCCAAACGCGGCCAGTGGATTCGGCAGGGGCAAACCGCCTGGAATCTGTTCCGTAAGGGTGAAAAGGCATCTATGACTTCACCCATCGAGGGTGAAGTGATTGAGGTCAATCAAGAACTGATAAATGATCCTTCGCTCCTGCGCCGTGACCCCTACGGCAAGGGTTGGCTGATGACCATAAACGTACCTGACGACGAAAGCACTTGGCGCAACCTGATTCCTACCCGCCTGGTGCGGAGTTGGATGAAAGAATCGGTCGCCCGGCTGTACGCCAGGCAGCCACTTCTAGCCGGTGCTGTCGCCGCCGATGGAGGCCGGCCCGTTGACGATCTACTGGAAGCCGTGCCGGAGGCCAACTGGCCGAAAACCACGGCTGAGTTCTTCCTCCCGTAAGTGGCGGGGGGATTGCACTTCCAGTAGGGGGAAAACGGGGAATGAGCTTTGCGATCCTTTATGACTCCACGCTCTGCATAGGCTGCCGCGAATGTGAGAAAGCCTGTGCAGGGCGTTGGAAACTTCCTTATAACGAGACCATTGCAGCTGAAGAGAAAATCTCAGCCTATAAGCTGACCGCTATCCAAACTCACGGCGAGCACTTCAGCCGCCGCCTGTGCATGCACTGCAATGAGCCTTCTTGCGCGTCGGTCTGCCCGGTCGGAGCGTTGCACAAGACGGCGCTCGGCCCGGTTGTGTATGACGAAACCAAGTGCATTGGCTGCCGCTACTGCATGCTGGCGTGCCCGTTCCAGGTGCCGACGTATGAATGGTCGAGCCGGACGCCGCGCGTGCGCAAGTGCGACATGTGCTACGAGCGGCAAAAGGCCGGCAAGCAGACTGCGTGTGCGGAGGCCTGCCCGACCGGAGCCACGAGCTGCGGCGACCGCGATGCATTGATTACCGAGGCGCGGCGCCGCGTTGCTGAAAAGCCAGACCAATACTACCAACGCATCTTTGGCATCGACGACGTGGGCGGCACTTCGGTGCTGTTCCTCTCGGCCGTGCCGTTCGAGCAAATAGGGGTCAAGACCGGGCTTCCCAAAGAGCCGCTTCCGCTGCTGACCTGGCGGGCGCTTTCGCTCGTGCCGGATGTCGTCTCTGCCGGCGGGGTGCTGCTCGGAGGCATCTGGTGGATCACGCATCGCCGCGAGGAAGTCGCCGCGGCGGAGCGCAAAGAGAAGAAGGGGAACAACTGATGGCCGACACTGCCAAGACCATAGGCTTCCCGCTTGCAGCGGTTGGATCTCGCGTGCGTACCATGCCCTTCTGGACACCGATCTTCTGGGTCCTGATGGCCTTGGGCGCGTATGCTTCCTATCTGCGTGCGTTTCGCGGGCTGGGCGCGGTGACCAACTTGAGCGATCAGTTCCCGTGGGGCCTGTGGATCGGCTTCGACGTGCTGTGCGGCGTGGGCTTGGCCGCGGGCGGATTCACGCTCGTCGCCGTGGTCCACATCTTCAACGTCGAACGGTATAAACCGATCCTGCGCCCGGCCATTCTTACGGCGTTTCTAGGCTACGTGCTGGTAGTGGTGGCGCTGTTGTTCGACCTCGGCCGGCCGGACCGCATCTGGCACCCGCTGGTGATGTGGAATCCGCGTTCGGTGATGTTCGAAGTGGCGTGGTGCGTCATGCTCTACACGAGCGTGCTAGGCCTTGAATTCGTACCCGCGGTGTGCGAGCGCTTTGGCTGGAAGACGCCTCTGAACGTGCTGCGCGCCGTCTCGGTTCCCGTGGTGATCCTGGGTGTCCTTCTCTCGACTCTGCACCAGTCTTCGCTCGGCAGCCTCTATCTGATCGTGCCGGAGAAACTCTACCCGCTGTGGTACACACCTCTGATGCCGGTGCTGTTTTACATCTCGGCGATTTGTGTTGGCCTGGCCATGACGATTTTCGAATCCTGGCATTCCAGCCACGAATTCGGGCGCGACATCGAGATGCCGCTGCTGAGCGGCATGGCGCGCCTGCTGGCGGTGTTGCTCTCCATGTACGTCGCGCTGCGCCTGATGGATCTGTTCGAACGCGGAGGTCTTGGCCTGGTACTCGTGCCAAGGACGGAAACGTATTTGTGGCTGCTCGAAATGGGTCTGCTGATTGCGCCCGCGCTGCTGCTTTTCAGTTCACGGGTGCGGCACAACCCGTCGGGGTTATACGCCTGTTCGCTGATGGTGGTGTTCGGATTCATTGCCAACCGGCTCAATGTCAGCGTGACCGGCATGGAGGCCGGGATGGGCGTGCATTACATCCCGAAATGGACCGAGATCGCGGTGACGCTGGCAGTCATCGCGCTGGGCTTTGCGATTTTCCGTTTCGCGGCTCGGAATCTGCCGGTGTTTGAGGGCGCCCGGTTGGGAACAAAGCCAGCGGCATAGGATGTTCATGCAATCGCTGCGTGTCGTTCTGCGGAAGCACACGGGGCTGGCCTACAAGCTGGCCGTTTGCCTGACAGTGAGCTCCGCGGTTATTTTCAGCGTGCTGGGCTTCGTGAACCTGCGGGCGCACCGCCGCAATTCCGAAGAGCTCGTTTTGCTGAGCGCAGAGCGCCTCAGCGACATCATCCAGCGCAGCACGCGCTACCAGATGCTTGGCAACGATCGCGCCGCGCTCTACCAATCCATCCGCGAAATGGGCAGCCAGCCGGGCATCCGGCGCATCCGCATTTTCAACAAAGAAGGCCGCATCATGTTTTCCACTGACCCGGCGGAAGCCAACGCCATGGTGGATAAACACGCCGAGGCATGCTACGGATGCCACGCGCAGGCGTCGCCGCTGGTGAAGCTGGCGCGGCCGGACCGTGCGCGCATCTTTACGGAGGAGGCCACGGGCGCGCGTGTGCTCGGCGTCATCCGGCCCATTGAAAATCAGGCGGCGTGCTCGAACGCGGCCTGCCACGCGCACCCTCCGGAACGAACCATCCTGGGAGTCATCGACTCGCAGTTATCGCTCGCCGCGGTGGATGCGAACCTGGCGCAGCAACAAAGGCAGCTTCTCGGATTTACAGGGACCGCGCTCGTACTGCTGCTGGTGGTGAGCACGGTTTTCGTGTGGCGCGTGGTGCATAAACCGGTGCAGGAGCTGATTGCGGGAACGCACCGCGTGGCAGGCGGGGACCTCGACTACCGGCTGCCGGTGCGCTCGCGTGACGAGATCGCGGATCTGGCGGAGTCGTTCAACAAGATGACGGCGGACCTGGCCGAGGCGCGGGCGCGCCTGTTGGAGCAAACCCAGAACGCGCTGGCGGGCAGCGAGAAGATGGCCTCGCTCGGCAAACTCGCGGCGACGGTGGCGCACGAGGTGAATAATCCGCTGTTCGGAATCCTGACCTACGCGAAGCTGTGCCGCAGGGCGATGGAGGGATCGGGACTGGCGGAAGAGGTGCGGCGGCCGATCGCCGAGCAGCTCGAAGTGATCGAACACGAGAGCCGGCGATGCGGCGAGATCATGCGCAACCTGCTGACGTTTGCGCGGCAGGCGCCGCGGCGGCGGGAGCCAAACGATCTCAATGAGCTGGTGGGACGCGCCGTGCGCCTGATGAAGCACCAGTTCGAGATTCAGGGGGTCGAGATCGAGACCGGGCTGGCAGTCGAACCGGCGTCCGTCGATTGCGACGCGGGGCAGATCCAGCAGGTGGTCCTGGCGCTCCTCGTCAATGCCGCCGAAGCCATGCCGCAGGGCGGACGGCTGCGGGTCGCGACCGAGCTCGAGGGCGATGCCGTGAAGCTGCGGGTGCGCGACTGGGGCCCGGGAATCCGCGCCGACGTGCTGCCCCACATCTTCGAGCCGTTCTTCACGACCAAAGACGAGCAGCAACGCACGGGCCTGGGTTTAGCGGTGGCCAAGAGCATTGTCGATCAGCACGGGGGCGCAATCGAGGTGCATTCGAAGGAAGGGCAGGGCGCGGAGTTCGTGATTTCTCTGCCGCTCGAACGAGCGGAGCACAAGGCCGAACCCGCCGGTGCACGGTATGAGCATTTCTAGCAAAGGCAGAATCCTGATTGTAGATGACGAGTTGGTGGTGCGTGACTCGCTGGCGCGCTGGTTCGCCGCCGAAGGGTACGAAACCAAAGCCGTCGCGAGTGCGCGGGAAGCATTGGAAGCGGCCACCCAGGAATGGGACCTGGCGCTGCTGGACATCAAAATGCCGGGCATGGACGGTATGGAGCTCGAAGCACGGCTGAAGGAAGGCGAGCCTGACCTGGTCGTGATCATGATGACCGGCTACGCCACTGTGGACACGGCGGTGCGGGCGCTGAAAAACGGGGCGTATGACTACCTCACCAAGCCGATCGATCCGGACGAGCTCTCCCATGTGGTGGCCAAGGCGCTGGAGCATCGCGAGACGAAAAAGGAAGTGGTCCGGCTGCAAGAAAACCTGAAGGAGATTTTTCCGAAGACGGATCTCATCGGCAAGAGCCCGGCGATCCGGCGCGTGACGGAAATGATCGAGACGGTCGCGCCGACCGATACCACGGTGCTGATCACGGGGGAGAGCGGCACGGGCAAGGAAGTGGTGGCGCGCGCGATTCACGCCGCCAGCCCGCGCCGGCTGATGCCCATGGTGACCATCCATTGCGGCGCGCTGACCGAGACGCTGCTCGAGAGCGAGCTGTTCGGCCACGAGCGCGGCGCGTTCACGGGGGCACAGTTCCGCAAAAAAGGGAAATTCGAAATCGCCGATGGCGGTACGGTGTTTCTCGACGAAATCAGCGACATCAGCCTGAAGATGCAAACCGACCTGCTGCGCGTGCTCCAGGAAAAAGAAATTGTGCGCGTGGGCAGCAGCCAGCCGATTCACGTGGACTTCCGCGCGATCGCGGCGACAAACAAGGATTTGCAGACGCTGGTGCAAGCGGGCAGCTTCCGGCCGGATCTGTTTTACCGGCTGCACGTGGTCACGATCGACATGCCGCCGTTGCGCGACCGCCGCGAAGACATTCCGCTGCTGGTCGAATATTTCATTGCCAAGCTTTGCGCCTCGATGAACCGGCAGCCGGCTCCACAGGTCACGCCCGAAGCGATGGATCTGCTGATCCGCCATCATTGGCCGGGCAATGTGCGCGAGCTCGAGAACGCCGTCGAGCGGGCGCTGGTCGTCGGGCGAACGAGAGAACTGCGGCCGTTGGATTTCTCGTTTCAATTGCAAGGAGTGGGGGCGGCGGCCAGTGGCCGCTCACTCGATGAGGTGGAGCAGGCGCACATCGCGCAGATCTGGGCGGAATCAGGTGGCAATCATTCGAAGGCCGCGCGCACGCTGGGCATTGACCGCACAACCTTCTACAAGAAACTGAAGCGCTACGGGCTGGAGTGATGATCGAGCTGGTGCCGGTCGGCGAAGGCGTCGCGCCGGACCGGCTGGACGAACTGGCGGCGGAACTCGAGCGGATCTTTCGGGTGCCCTGCCGCGTGCGCCAAGATGTCTTGGATGCCAAGTTCGCGCACCACCCGCAGCGCGGGCAGCACTACGCCACCGCTATCCTCGAGCGCTTAGCGGCGCTCGCTCCCGGCAAACCTTCCCGGCTTCTGGGTATTACGGCGGTCGATCTGTTTGTCCCCATCTTCACGTTCGTGTTTGGCGAAGCGCAGCTCGCGGGCAACTGCGCGCTCGCGTCCCTCTACCGTCTGAGCGAAGAGCGCTACGGCCTGCCCGCGGACGAAGACAAGCTGCGCGAGCGGCTCACCAAGGAAGCGGTCCACGAACTGGGCCACACGTTCGGCCTGCGGCATTGCGACGACTGGCGATGCGTAATGGCGTCGAGCCATTCGGTGGAGCTGGTGGATGTGAAGTCGGCTGAGTTTTGCGAGGACTGCGCGGGTGTGGTGCGCCAGAGCTGAAGCCACCCCCGCTGACATCCACCCCCAACTCTGCCAGAATCACCCAAAGGAGCCAATCGCATGATGAACAGTGCCGCGCTCGCCGCCGCCGTTATTCTGCTGACCCCTGGCTGGACACGGGCGGAAATCTTGAACCAATCAGCCAGCGGATTCACCCTCAAAGTGACCGTGAACATTCACGCTACGCCGGATGAGGTGTACCGCCGCATCGTGCGCAACGTCGGCGACTGGTGGAGCCCCGCGCACACCTTTTCGGGCGACGCGCACTATCTGACCATTGACGCGAAAGCCATGGGCTGCTTTTGCGAAAGGCTCCCGAACCTGGGCAGCGTCCGCCACATGGAAGTGGTGAATGCGGCGCCCGGCGAGAAACTGGTCATGGTTGGAGCTCTGGGCCCGCTCCAGTCGCTTGCCGCCACCGCCTCGATGACCATCCAGCTATCTCCGGCCGAGGGCGGCACCAAGCTGGAAGTGACATACGCAGTTGCCGGGTACCTTCCGGCCGGCATGAACACGTGGGCCGCGCCGGTGGATGGCGTTCTGACCGAGCAGTTCACACGGTTGAAGAATTACGTCGAGCGCGGCGACCCGGCGCTGAAAGAGAACCCGCCGAAGCAGCAGTAGCGTGCTGCCCTCAGCTTCGGCAGTTCGCTTCGAACAGCCGGTCGAGCGTGGTGCGTACTGCGTCGATCTCGACGGTCTCTCGCTCGCTTAAACGCACGACGTTCGAAAGCTGATCCTCGAGCGACGCCAGAAACTCCGCGCCGCCGCCATCATCGAGAGCTTCCACGCGCCGGCGAAACTCGGCACCCATTTCAGCGAGCAGCTCAGCGTCGTCCGAATCGGCAATTGCGGACCAGTCCTCGCGCATGCGGAAGTACAGGTTCCCGGTGGAATTGTCGAGGAGGAACACGCCCACGGTGCGCTCCGGGCGACCGGGCAGAAAAACCCTCAGGTAAACAACGTGGGCAGTGCGCCGGGGCTCGGCTGGCATCGGGAAGCGAGCATTGTATCAGCCCGTTTTGCTAAAAGAAATCACCACGGTATGGCCGGGCAGTTCGGACTGTGCTCGGTGATGGCCGCCTCGCATTTGTAACAGCGGTGCCCGAGGTAGAACTGGCCCTTCGGCCCCGCGAAGCCGTAACCTGCTGGCACGGTGGGCCCGCAGCAGAACGGGCACTTGGCGCCCTCGGCGTACATGGACTCGACCACGTGGAAATGGTCCGCTCCGCAGTCCGCGCAGGTGAACAGCAACGTCTGGCTGTGGCCGTCGTTCTCGGCGGCGACTCCCTGATACCTGCGCCCGCCGCATTCCGGACACTGCCACTGGCGCAGGGGCGTGTTGAGAGCCGCGCGGATTTTCTTGGCAAGGTTCGCGCTCGTGAACGGTTTCTGTAAAAAGAAGTTGGCTGGAATGTGATCGGCCTCCGCGATGAGCTCGGGGAAGCCGGAGACGTATACGGTTTTCAAGGTGTGCTGCTGTTTCCCGAGCGCTGTGCTCAGCGCCAGTCCGTTCATGCCGGGCATCTCGATATCGGTCAGCAACAGGTCTACACCATGGGGTTCGTTGCGAAACAGTTCCAGGGCTTCCTGACCATCGCTCGCCTCCACCACTCGCAGGCCTTCTTTGAGCAGCATTCGGTGAATGGTCTCGCGCACTTTGGCGTCATCGTCAACCAGGAGCACGGTAGGATCGCAGGCGTGGGTCTGGGACATAGATTTTATGATTACGCGCAGTTAGTTGCCGGGGAGCTGCGGATATCTCGCGTAGTTGTTGGAAAAATAACCGTAGAACCCTGAATTGGTGGGACTATAGCGCTCGGCCGAAAAGCCGCGTTCGAACGCGAGCGGATTCCATTACCCAAACCGAGAGAATGCGCGACTGCCCGCACACTATAAACAGTTAAGGCTATTCATGGGTTCCGTGTGTGTGGATTCCGGCCACGGTCTGGTGGGGGAATCGCCGCCGATCTGCCAGATCCGGCGTCAAATCGAAAGGCTGGGCCGTTCGCGGTCCCCTGTGCTGCTGCTGGGGGAAAGCGGCACGGGCAAAGAGGTGGTGGCGCGCGCCATCCATAACGCCAACCCCACGGGCAATTTCATTCCGATTGACTGCGGTTCTCTGGTGGGCCCGCTCATGGAGAGCGAGCTGTTTGGGCACGCGAAAGGAGCCTTCACCGGCGCCGCGGAAACCAAGCGCGGGCTGATCGAGCTGGCCGACGGCGGCACGGCATTCTTTGACGAGATTGGCGACCTGCCCCTGGAACTGCAAGTGAAGCTGCTGCGGCTGCTGCAGGAGCGCGAATTCCGGCCGGTGGGTTCGCTCACCACGCGCAAAGTAGAAATCCGGGTGATCGCGGCCACGCATCGCGACCTGGCGCACGAGGTGGAACAGAAGCGCTTCCGCCAGGATCTCTTTTACCGTCTCAATGTCGTCGGCTTACGGCTGCCGCCACTCCGCGACCGCGCCGGTGACATTCCGCTGCTGGTAGAGCGATTCCTGGAGGCGCTGGGGGGCAAGCATTTGCTGAGCGGCGATTGCATGAACGCGCTGCTGACTTACGCTTGGCCTGGCAATGTGCGGGAGCTGCAAAACTGCGTGGAGCGCATGGTGGCGATGAACTCGGGACCGCTTTTGCAGACGAGCGACCTGCCGTCGGCGCTGCAAACGCACCTGGAAACGCGCACGGGCAGCGTGCTTTCGGTGGCGGCGGTGGCCAACGGCAATGGCGCGCCGCGGCCGGCGCCGCCGCAATCAGGTATCATTCCTTTGACGGAGATGGAAAAACACGCCATTCTGAACGCGTTGGAATATACCAAGGGAGACCGCGTGATGGCGGCGTATCTGCTCGGCATCGGCCGCACCACTCTCTATCGAAAACTGAAAGAGTACCGCCTGGTCAGTTGAAAATCGCGCTCGACGCAACGTATAGCGTGGGTGAAAATCTCTCCGGGGTCGGAGTGTATTCGCGCGAACTGCTGCGCGCTTTGGCGGCCGCTCACCCCGGGCAGAGGTTCGCATTCTGTTACCGGCCGCACCGGTTCTTGCGCGCGTTCAGCGGTGCGATTCCCGCCAACGCGCACCATGCTCTGCTCTACGAGCCCATGTTCCCGCGCGATCGAGATCTGTTTCACGGGCTCAACCAGAGGCTTCCCGAGATGCGCTTTCGCCGGGCGGTCTCCACGTTTCATGACCTGTTTATTCTCACCGGCGATTATTCCACTCCCGATTTCCGGCGCCGTTTCGCCGAACAGGCGCGCCGCGCGGCGGAGGCATCGGACGCCATCATCACGGTCTCGGAATTCACCGCGCGGCAGGTGGTGGAACTGCTGGGTGTGGAGCGAAGCCGCGTCCACGTAGTGCACCACGGCGCGGATCATGCGGCGGTTGCCGGGCCGGCGCGGCGCGAGAACATTGTGCTCACCGTCGGCGCGATCCAGAGGCGCAAGAACATCGCGCGCCTGGTGGAAGCATTCGAGCGCACACCGCCGGGCTGGAAGCTGGTGCTGGCCGGGTCCCGGGGCTACCAGGCCGGCGAGATGCTGGCGCGCATCGAGACGAGCCCGCGGCGCCCGGATATTCAGGTGCTCGGTTACATTTCCGCGACGGAACTGGCGCGCTGGTACGCGCGGGCGCGTATTTTTGCGTTCCCTTCGTTGGATGAAGGTTTCGGGATGCCTGTGCTGGAGGCCATGGCGGCGGGAGTTCCGGTGATCGCCGCCAACCGGGCCGCTTTGCCTGAGGTTTGCGGAGACGCGGCGCTACTCGTGGATCCCCAAGACGTGGCCGCGATCGCGGCAGCGCTCGGACAGCTCATGAGCGATGCTACGCTGGCGGAACGGCTGGTCGTGGCGGGCCTGCAACGTGCGCGGGAATTCCGTTGGGAAAAAGCAGCAGCAGAAACCTGGAAGGTGTATGAATCCCTGGCGGCGAGTTGAGATTCCCAGACTACTTCAGATCTTCGTCGACTGCGATCTTGAGCGCGCGCAAAAAACGCTGGTCCTGGTTGGTGAACTTGATCTTGCCCGTGGATTCGAAGGTGCGTTTGGGTTCCGGGTGGACTTCCGCTTCCGACCCCTCGCCGACATCTTCGTTCTCGTCACGTTTGTTGAAGCCGATGGTGGCCTCAAGCACCAGAAAAACGTCGTAACCAGCCTGCTTGATCTCGCCGATGGCTTCAGCGATGCGATCCGAGTCTGATAACGAATCGTTAATCGCGTTCCCGAGTTCCTGCATCAAGGCTTTTAAGCGCTCTTCCAAAACCAGCCCCTTTCTCCGAGGCCGCCAAGGGCCTGGAGCCCCTAACTATTACCGGATGCGCGTCACCTGAGAAACGTTACAGATTGTTCACCACCCTCGGAGGCCAGATCCACTGCCCGTTCCGATTGTAGTGAACCCAATGACGCCGCACAAGTCTTTTATCGGCGAAAAGGTGTTGTCCCATTAGTAACATACGAGGGGTCTCGCTTGGCTGGATGGCCTAACGCCGCCTAATTCCTTTGCTACCATGAAAACGTGACTACAGCCCGGATGGTTCACCAAGGATATCAGTTCGTACGTCACGTCGTGCCGGCGGTCGTTCGGCCTGCCCACAGCCTCTGGCACGAGGTCATTGGCTTCCTCTTTTTGTCGCTTGCTACCATTCCGGTTCCCTCCGCCATCAGGACCATTCGCGAGCTGGAAAACGGAAGGGGCAGCGTGCTTCGGCTGGTGGTGACCGTAGCGTTTGTGACCATCATGGCAGGGTACGGCATTTCTTCGTTCCGCCGGGCACGCAAAATCTCACGCTCGTAAGCACGACGAAACACTTAGAAAGGTTGGGGCACGCGGCACGAGACGAGGAAAGCCTGGTGCCCCTGATCTTGAATGCCGTGGCCGCTCAGGCCACGCCGGGTGCAATCTCCGACCGGCCCATGTCCGTGTTCGGAGAGTACTGCGAAGCGGCATAAGGGATCGAAGCGTGGCGGACGCGCGGCTTGCGTTCCCTCAACCCTAGTTTGTAGAGCAGGCGGCCGACGTGATCGCGGTCGTAATGCACGCCAAACTGATTTTCGATAACGGCCGCCATGCGCGCGGTCGTCCAATGATCGTCGGCAAAACCGTGGGCCATGGGCCGGTCGTGGTAAATCTGGGCGACGCGATCCAATTGCTCCTTGGATAGACGACTGGGCCGGCCGGTCGCCTTGCGGCGTTTCAGGGAACTGACTCCATTATTGGCCAGCGCGCGACACCAGCGGGAAGCAGTCGTGCGGCTGACGGAAAACTTGCGGGCGACTTTCGATTGAGAGAGGCCGTTCAGCAGCTCCTGCGCTGCCTCGAGACGTCTCTGTTCCATCTCCTCACGGGTTAGGGAGATCTGAGCGGCTATATCCATATAGACGCGCGGTAAACGAATTGGCCAGAGCAGGACCAGCATACCGCAAAACAATTTAACTGTAAATTGTTTTTTGTGGGAGTCAATCAAAGGCGGGTTAAGGATGGGTTGCGTCGCGTTCACAAGTCAAGTGACAAAATTTTGAGATCCGCGTATGGCTACGAAGACAGAGCCGGATCGGGCTTTTTTTCCGCAGTCGGCGGGGTGGTTGTAGCGCAGTCGCGCGAAGGGGCGATGCTACACTCCGGGCAAGATGATACCTACCTCCTTAACCACCGATCCTCAAGTACTTACGGCTGCCGGTCCCGCCGCGCCGACCACCGGACTCGACATATCGGTCCTGACGGGCGACTACACGCTCGAAATTACCGTGCAGGCGCTTTCGGCCGCCAGCGGAACCCCCCAGGCGCGCGTCGTCCTGGAAGACACGGTCAATGCCTTCACCAACGCCATACCTGTAGCGGAGATCACTGTGCAGGGGCCGATCGTCATGCCAGTGACGCACCTGTTCCGAAGCGACGAAGTGCCGGCCCTGCGGATCGGTACCGCGAGCGCCAGACTGCGGCTGAACGTCTATATGCTCAATGGCACGTCGCCGAGCATCACGGTACACGGCGCGATCTGGCAGTAGGGCGCCGCCCGGCTCCGCGCGATAGAATGGATGCGCGATGGAGCAGACCGGCAAGTCCGAAAGGCTGAACGGTTTCATCGAAGCCGCCAAAAGCAAAGGGGCTTCGGACGAGTTTCTGGTCAATCTGCTGCGCGAGGAAGGCTGGGCACACAAGGAAATCTACGCGGCGTTCCGGCGGCACTACGAGAGTCTGACTGGTCTAGCTTTGCCGGCGCGGGGCGAGGGAGCCGGGGAGTCGGCGCGCGACGCGTTCCTGTATCTGCTGGCTTTCTCCACGCTAGCGACGTGGACGATCGCGCTCGGATCGCTGCTGTTCACCTTCATTGATCGCTGGTTCCCCGATCCGCTGGTCCAGCAGCGATTTGAGAACTCCCGCTACGCGGTTTCCTCCGAAATGGCCTGCATCATCGTGGCCTTCCCCATTTTTTTGCTGGTGATGCGGTTCATCCTGCGGGAAGTCGAAAAACATCCGGAAAAAGTTGAATCGGGCGTGCGCAAGTGGCTCACTTACATTGCGCTTCTGGTCACGGCGGGGATCATCATCGGCGACCTGATCACGTTTCTGGCGTATTTTCTGCGCGGGGAACTGACGGCGCGGTTCGTTTTGAAGGCGCTGACGGTAATCGCCATTTCGGGCAGCATCTTCTGGTACTACCTCGGTTTCCTGAAGCGAGGCGCCACAGATGTCGAGGCGTAGGGATGTGCTGCTGGCGGTGGGGGCGGCCGTTGTAGTTGTGGCGGTGCTGGCCTTCGGATTCCACCTGTTGGGGCCGCCGCGCGACCAGAGGGCCATCAGCGCCGACGAGCGACGGGTTGCCGACCTGCGTTCGATGGCACAGGCGATACAGGCCAGACTGGCGCCGCCTCCCCTGCACGATCCAGTGACGAACACTCCGTACGAGTACCACCCCAAGACAGGCACCAGCTACGAACTCTGCGCCACGTTTGAGACGGCGAGCGCCGAGAGCGATGCGGAGTACCAGCAGCCTTCCCCGTTCTGGCGTCACTTAAAGGGACGCCAGTGCTTCGAGTTGGATTCTGCGAAGACGGCGCCGTGGTAGTCGAGGAATCTCTTCGCGTGGTATTGGTTTCCCCACGCAATCCTTTAAATATCGGGGCAGCGGCGCGGGCCATGTTCAACTTCGGGTTTTCGCGGCTGCGGGTCGTGAATCCGTATGAAGTGGCGTTTCGCGAAGCCCGGTCGGCGGTGGCGGCGCGGGAGGTCCTGACGGCAGCGGAGGAATTCCAGTCAGTGGCGGCGGCGGTAGCGGACTGCGCGCTGGTGGTGGGAACGACTTCGTTGGGGCATCGGGAGTTGGAGCATCCGCTGCGGCCGCTCGAAGAGGGCGCGCCGATGATTCGCGAGCGAATGAAGTCCGGGGCAGTGGCGCTGCTGTTCGGATCGGAAAAATTCGGGCTGAGCAACGAAGACATGGCGCACTGCCACTGGTTGATGCGCATTGCGACGGCAGACCAGGAGCACTCGATGAACCTGGGGCAGGCAGTGGCGGTTTGCCTATACGAACTTTCGAAAGGCGAACTGGACCCCGTGGCGGGACGTGCGCGGGCGCGGAAAGCGGCGGCCGCGGCGGAGACGGAGCAGATTACGAGTTTGCTGCTCGATGTGCTGCGGCAGAGCGGATACGTGAACCCGGTAACGGGGTCGTCGACGGAACAAAAAGTACGGCGGCTGGTGCGGCGGCTGGATTTAAATGCTCGAGACGCACCGGTGGTGCTGGGGATGTTGCGGCAGATTCTGTGGAAGCTTAGTGGAACTGCAAAGTGACGTCGACGGTGTGGTTTTGTTCGTCGACTTTGGTGGTAGCCTTCGAGTCGTGGAGATGTTCGAACAGGCCGTCTTCCTTGACGCGCTGGAGGAAGTAATCGGGATAGTCGGCGTCGAAGGGCTTGCCTTCCTGGGGAGCCCATAGTTTGCGGATGCCGGCTGTCCCGTTCAGGTCAAGGCCCTCGATGGTCAATTTGCCCATGGTGTACTGCGGGCCGTTTTCGATGTGGATGGTGAGATCAACGGTCTTGTTTTTTTCATTAAGAACGCGATCGACGGTTGCCGCGGCGTGCATGTAGCCCTGGCGCTGGAACGGTTTCTTGATGCGCTCGACGCCGGCGTTAATCTCGTCGAAATTGGCAACTTCACCGGATTTAAATTTTCCAATTCTTAGTAATTCCGCACTCTTTCCTGCATAATTCCCCATAATTCTAACTTCCCCGAGTTTGTATTCCGCGCCTTCGTCGATCGTGACGTCCACGACTAAGCCATCGACATCCTCGGCCTTTTCGGTCGAGAGCTTTGTGAAGGCGACCGCGACGCGGCCGCGGGCGTCATAGAGCGGGCGGATCGAGGTGTTGAGCAGGCCGCGGAAGGCCTCTTCGGTGTAGGGGAATCCGATGGCGACTTCAGCGATTCGGTTTTGCAGCCTGGTAGCGTCCAGAACCTTGCTTCCGGTGAACTTCACCTGGGCGACGGTGGGGATGGGCGCGGCGGAACGGAAGACCACGCCGTACTGGTCGACGCCCGCGGGAGCGAGTTTGCCGATGACCTTTTGGCTTTGATTCTTCGACGCCAGGTATTCCTCGACGAACGCTGTGTATCGCTTGAGCATTTCGGCCGTGCCGGGGAGTTTGCCGTTGTACATCGGGTCTTTGGTTTTGAGCCACGCGTTGAGATCGGCGAGCTGGATGGGCAGGCCCACGATGATCACCGGGTACATTTGGCCGACCTCGACGACTTGGAAGGAAGCGGCGTAGCTATTGGAATCCTGGGCGGCGGTGAAGCGGTAGCCGACGGTCTCGAACGCGCCCGTGGCGATGAGGCGGTCGCGCGCGGCTTCGAAATCGGGTTTCCCGGCGAGCTGGCCGATCTTGAGAGCGGCGACGGCGAGGATCTGCTCCTTAGTGTAGTTGTGATTGCCCTCGACGCTGAGCGTTTTGATGGGCCAGGTGGCGGGCTGGGCGGCTTTCGCGGGAGGCTTCTTCTTGGGCTTGGTGGTCTGGGCGAGGCCGGGCGCGGGGGCGAGGAGCAGAAGAAGGGCGAGGAGGCGCAGCATGATCTTTATAGTAGGAGACGCAGCGGCGGCTGGGGGGTTGCTAGGAAGGCAACGGCGAGGCAAAAGGCAAAAGGCAACACCGCGCTCCTTATGCGTGGTGTTGATGCTGTGGGGGCCTATCGGGCGTGGCGATGAATCCGCGGGGGCGGCGGGGCTGTCTATGTAAGAATGGAAAACGTGGCTTACGATTTGATTGTGATCGGGAGTGGTCCGGGGGGATATTCGGCGGCGGTGCGGGCGGGGCAGTATGGGCTGAAGACGGCGATTATCGAGAAGGACCCGAAGTTGGGTGGCGCGTGCCTGCACGTGGGGTGCATTCCGACCAAGGCGCTGTTGCATGCGGCGGATGTTTGGGAGCGATTCCTGCATTCGGAAGAAGAGGGGATCGTCTGCGAGAAGCCGCGCGTGGATTACCCGAAGGTCGTTGACCGGAAGAACAAGATCGTCGCCAAGCATGCCAAGGGCGTCGAGTTCTTGATGAAGAAGAACAAGGTCGATTGGATCAAGGGATTCGCGGTGCTGAAGGGGCATGGGCGGGTGGAGGTACGCGGCGAGCAGGGGACCCAGACGCTCGAAGCGAAGAACATCATTCTCGCGACAGGCTCGGAAGCGCGCATGCTGCCTGGGCTGAAGCCGGACCCGGTGCGGATTTTGACGAACATCGAGATCCTGAATCTCACGGCGATTCCGAAGACGCTGGCCATCATTGGCGCGGGGGCGGTGGGAGTGGAGTTCGCGTCGGTATTTAACAGGCTCGGGACCGAGGTAACGATTCTGGAGATGCTGCCGCGCGCCGTTCCGGTGGAAGACGAGGAAGTCTCGAAGGAACTGGAGCGGGTGTTTAAGAAGAACAAGATTCGCATCGAGACGGGCGCGAAGGTGGAGAGCGTGCAGGTGGTGGATGACTGCTGCCGGATTGCGGTCACGTTGAGCAATGGCAAGAAGGAAACGCTTGACGCCGAGAAGCTGCTGGTGGCGGTGGGGCGGAAGCCGAATACGGAGAATGTCGGGATCGAGAACACGAAGATCGAGCTGGACCGCGGGTTCGTGAAGGTGAACCAGTGGCAGCAGACGGCGGAGCCGGGTGTTTACGCGATCGGCGATATTGTGGCGGGGACACCGCAACTGGCGCACGTGGCGACGCGGGAAGGGATGGTGGCGGTGGCGCACATGGCAGGCAAGCCGGTGGTGCCGATCAATCGCAACCGCATTCCGGGGGCGACGTACACGGAGCCGGGGATTGGCAGCGTGGGGTTGACCGAGGCGCAGGCGCGGTCGGCGGGATATCGCGTGAAGGTGGGGAAGTTTCCGTTCATGGCGGACAGCAAGGCCACGATCCTGGGGCGGCACGACGGCTTCGTCAAAGTGGTGGCGGACGAAAAATACGGCGAGATATTGGGCGTGCACATCATCGGTCCGGAGGCGTTCGAGCTGATCGCGGAAGCGGTAGCGGCGATGGAAGCAGAGGCCACGGTGGAAACGATGATGCAGACGATACACGCGCATCCGACGCTGTATGAAGCGATGGGCGAAGCGTTTAACAACGTTTACGGTTTAGCGATTAATGCGTAATGATATTTTGCTGCCGGCTGAAGCCGGCAGCGGCACGCTGAAGCGTGCGCCACGGTGTGGATGGCGGGATTTGGGGCGGGTGGATTACGAGGCGGCGTTCGCAATCCAGCGGGGGCTGGTGGAGCGGCGCAAGCGTGGCGAGATTGCGGACCAGTTTCTGATTGTGGAGCATCCGCACACGATCACGCTGGGGCGTAACGGGCACATGGGAAATCTGCTGGCGCACGAGGAAGTGCTGGCGCGCGCGGGCGTCGCGTTTCATCACACCGACCGTGGGGGCGATATTACGTATCATGGGCCGGGGCAGATCGTGGGTTATCCGATACTCGATTTGCGCGCGTGGAATCGGGACGTCGGGGCCTATGTGCGGGCGATGGAGCAGGTGATCATCGACACGCTGGCGGATTTTGGATTGGCGGGCGGGCGCGTGCCGCCGTGGACGGGCGTGTGGGTGGGGGGCGCGAAGATCGCGGCGATCGGTGTGCACATCAGCCGGTGGGTGACGTCGCACGGATTCGCGCTCAACGTGACGACGGATTTGAGCTACTTCCAGTACATTGTGCCGTGCGGGTTGGTGAAGCCGGTGACGTCGATGGCGGCGCTGGGAGTGGCGGCGCGTCGGGAAGAAGTGATCGGGCGGCTGGTGGATCATTTCGGACGGATATTTGATCGGGATATGGCGGAGGCCGGAGAGCTTACTTATGACTGAAGTCGTGATGCCCCAGATGGGCGAGAGCATTGTGGAAGGGACGCTGACCAAGTGGCTGAAGAAGCCCGGCGACCATGTGGAGCGGGACGAGCCGCTGTTCGAGATTTCGACCGATAAAGTGGACACGGAAATTCCGTCGCCGGCGGCGGGCACGCTGCAAGAGGTGCTGGTGGAGGAAGGCAAGACGGTGGGGATCAACACCGTCGTGGCGCGGATTGAGGACGGAGCGGGGAATGGCGCCTCATCGGCGAAGCCCGCGGCGGCTGCGAGCGCGCCTCCGGTGCAGGCTACTACTCCAGCGCCTGCGGCTGCTCCGGCTCCGGTGGCCGAAGCGGCGGGGCCTGCGGAAATAGCGTTGCCGCTTTCGCCGCTGGTGCGGAAGATGGCGCGGGAAAACAATATTGATCTCAGCCGCGTGAAGGGCACGGGCGCGGGGGGGCGCATCACGAAGCAGGATCTGGAAGCGTACTTGGGTGAGCGTCCGGCTGCGGTGGCTGCTGCTCCGGCGCCTGCGAGGCCCGCGGCTCCGGTGCAGACGCCACCTGCGCCATCGACTTACGTTCCTCCGGCTGCGCCGACTCCGGCGAAGGTACGGGTGGAACCCATGAGTGTGATGCGGCAGAAGATCGCCGAGCACATGGTGATGAGCAAGCGGACGTCGGCGCATGTCACGACGATTCATCGCGTGGATATGACGAAGGTCGCCAAGGTGCGGGCGCGGCAGAAGGACGATTTCCAGACGCGCTACGGAATCTCGCTCACGTATCTGCCGTTCGTGGTGCGGGCGGCGGTAGAAGCGCTGCGCACGTTCCCGATTGTGAATGCGTCGATCGAGGGCACGAATATTCTGTATCACAACGACATCAATATCGGGATCGCGGTGGCGCTGGAGAACGGACTGATTGTGCCGGTGATTCGTAATGCGGATGAGAAGAACGTGCTGGGGTTGCAGCGCGCCATTGTGGACCTGGCGGCGCGGGCGCGTTCGCGGCAGCTCAAGCCGGATGAGGTGCAGGGCGGAACGTTTTCGCTGACGAATTTCGGGAGCTTCGGGAGCATCGTGGCCACTCCAGTGATCAACCAGCCGCAGGTGGCGATTTTGGGCGTCGGGGCGGTGACGAAGGAGCCGGTAGTAATCGATGACGCGATTGCGATCCGGTCGATGTGTTATCTTTCGCTGACGTTTGATCACCGGCTGATTGACGGGGCGCTCGCGGACCAGTTCACGGCGAAAGCGAAGGCAGTGCTGGAGAACTGGTCGGAAGAAGTGCTGTGAGAACGGGATTTGGGATTTAGGATTTGGGATTTGGCATGCAACTGGATCGGATCTTTATAGAGTGCTCGACTAAGCAGCTGGAACAACTGCTATCGCGGATTCGCGACTGTTTGGGGAAGCTGGCGCCGGACGAGATTTGGGCGCGGGGGAATGAAAACGAAAACGCCATCGGGAACCTGGTGCTGCATTTGAGCGGGAACGTGCGGCAGTGGATTATCTCGGGAGTGGGCGGAGCGCCGGACACGCGGGTGCGGGACGCGGAATTTGACGCGCGGGGCGGGGTGGAGACGGCGGAGTTGCTGGGACGGCTGGAAGCGACCGTGCGGGAAGCCGTAGCGGTGCTGGGGCGGGTGACGGGCGCGCGGCTGGCGGAGCGGGTGACGATTCAGAAGTACGATGTGACGGTGCTGGAAGCGATTTTCCACGTGGTGGAGCATTTTTCGCAGCACACGGGACAGATTCTGTTCGCGACGAAGATGCTCACGGGCGAGGACCTGGGGTACTACAAGCATCTGCGGGCGGCGCACGGGGAGAAGACACCGTAGGGGGATGAGCCGTACGGAATGCCTCCGACGCCCATCGACTAAACAGCGGTAAAGTCGGGGGCAAGAGAGTAGTTAACCAATATATATAGCCCTAACCCGTTGTGATACAATCGCATACGGTTTTTTCATAGCGTGTGGCCAACACTGACGATATGCTTAAGGTGGTGGTGTTGCGGTGTCTTTCGATTCCCCAAGACGAGAGGATTTGCTGATAGGATCGAACGCTTGGGGCATTGGTCGGATCACCAACATGAGTTCGGGGGCATTGGAGTTGCACGTTATGAAGCGATGGCCGACCGGTTTCTGACCTGTGCAAAGGGCAGCACAATTCACGACTGCAGGAGACGAGGAGGCGACTATGTCCGGTTCGATCACGCGACCGAAGAATTCGGCGTGCTCTCCGCGGGGAACATTATTAGGACGTACTTCAAGCCGATTCCGCGTGCAAGGCTCGCCCATGGAATGCTGATAGGAAGAAGTAGACCCCATGGCCTTCCAGACAACATGGCGTACTTTTTGGAGGCGTGCAGACAATGAATCGAAAAGCAAAACACACATGCCCTGTATGCGGGTATCAGATGTCTCGTCTGCCGGCTGACTTTTCTATTTGTCCCTCCTGTGGCACAGAATTTGGCTATCACGACGCTGGCACACCATATGCTCAGTTACGTAGCGAGTGGATAGGCTCCGGTGCCGGATGGCACAGCCAAGTAGAGAAAGAGCCACCCGATTGGAACCCATACATCCAGATGCTGAATGCTGGGTTGGTTGATATCAAGCTTGGGAGTGCCGAGCATCTCAGTATTACGTTTGACGCTGGACCAGCAGCTAGCCCCGAATCCAATGATCAAATTCAAACGCCATCCGTGAGAACTGCATCTAGAGAAGTTGGTACTGTCGCTGTATAGAAAATGCCAATCTTGCTCGGGTTCTTAGCTTGCGAAAAGGTAATATTTGAAAGAGAATCGAACAGCGCGTCACTTATAAACGTGCTACACGACGTTTTTGTACCCGTCATTAAATCAATTGAAATTCCTCCGCATACGTTGGTCCCATTCGGATGGATGACATTCGCAATGTGGTATGCAACACCCGCGGATACGGGGATATCGTACGAGCAGATGGTCGTTCTGGTTGGCGAGAGTGGGGAACCACTATTACAATCAGAGCCATTACGGTTTAAGATGGAGAAACCCGTGATTCGAGCCACGTCCTATTTTCCCAACTTTCCAGTTTATAGGCCAGCTAAGTGTGCTTTGAAACTTTATACGCGCAATCTCGGGGCTCTTCCTCCGCCATATCCTACGGCACAGTGGCAGGAGATGATGACGTATCCAATCACGGTACATCATACGTCCTATCCCGGCTGAACCAATCGAGACTGAACAGTACCCGAAGTAAGTACTGCAGTTTTATGTTTTGTGAGTCGCCTGCATCCGGAAGCAAGGAGTAGCTACTTACACTGGACCGAGCGGACCGGGGGCAGCTTGGACTTGCTGGCGGGCTTGCCGTAATCGACGATGCACTCGGAGAGTTTTGGGGAGAGCTCGCGGGTGATGGTCTTGTCGGTTTTCTCGTAGGTGCAGACCAAATAATAGCCTCGCGGCGCATTGGGCGCGAGGCGCCAGAGCGCACGGGAGCCATCCTTCGTTGGGGTCAGTCCATCGTAGACGAGCGAGGCTTGTTCTTCGGGCTTGCCGTCGAAGAAGGTGACCATGGAGAGAGGGTGGGACTGGTTCGCGGCAGGGCAAAGGCTATCGGCGGCGCGGGCTGAGGCGACTGCGCAGACGAGTATCGGGAGGAATCGCAGCAAGTGACAGGGTACTACGTTCAGGCGAAGATATTCAGCAGCGATTTCTGCATGCTGTTGGAGACGTCGAGCGCTTTCAGGTTGGCGACGTAGTCGTTGCTGGCCTGGAGCATTGAGACCATGGCGTCGCTGAGCGAGACCTGGTCCTGCTGGGGTTGGCTGGGTTCGATAGGCTGAGCCACTTTCGATGCGGCTTGGTCAAAAGATTCTTGCGCGCGCGCCATACCCTGGAGAGGGGTGTCAAGACTGACCATTGGTCACCTCCATTTCTTCCCTATCTTCCTTTTCGGCCCGGCGCCGGAAATTTCTAGCGCAATTTTTTCTGTTTCAGATAATTGATGAGGGCGGCGGGATCGTCGGTGATGATGGCGTCGACGCCGGCGGCTAGGAGGGGGTCCCAGTCCAGGGACGTATTTGCCGTCCAGGGAATGACTTGCAGGCCTTCCCGGTGGACTTCCGCCACCTTGGCGGGGGTGACCATGCCCTTCTCCGGGGCGATGATTTGGGCGCGGGCGCTGCGGGCTACGGAGACGAAATCGGCCAGGGTTTCATCTTCGACGAGCGCGGACAGGCGGATATCGGGAGCCAGGCTCTTCATCGCGATTAGGATGCGGAAATCGAACGACTGGACGATGACGCGCGGGCGCAGGTTGTGGCGGCCGATGGCATGGAGCAGCAGCTCGGCGAAGCGTTCGGGGGGAGGTGTGAAGTCGGGGTGATCCGGGGAGAGTTTGGCTTCGATGTTGAACAGGAAGTTGCCGCGGTTGGCGAGTTGGAAGACTTCTTCGAGCGCGGGGATTCGGGTGCTTGGGACGGGCTGCTGATTCGGGAAATGCGGATTGACGAGCGAGCCGCAGTCCCATAGGCGCAGTTGGGCGAAGGTGAGCTCGCGGATGACGGGGCTTCCGCCGGGGCCGCGGCAGATTTCGGGGTTGAGGACGGGGTCGTGGGAGATGACCAGCACGTCGTCTTTGGTGACGGTGACATCCATCTCGATGGCGTCGACACCTTCATCGATGGCGTAGGCGAAGGCGGGGATTGTGTTCTCTGGGAGCACGGCGCGCGCACCGCGATGCCCGTGGACTTCGACTGCCATGGACGAGTGAGACCCGTGACATAGAATAGCAGGGGAGTTTTCGCGCACGGCGTACTGGGGGGCGTATGATGAAGGTTTTTGCGTTGACTCTTATGACTCTGACAACGGGCGCGGCGCAACAGGGCTGGTATCCGCACGAAGGCGGGCTGCTGAAGTATCGCGTGCAGATTCGTTTCGGCGAGGAGCCGGATACGATGCCGGGCGGGTGGAAGTTCGGGCGCGTGTCGGCGGTGGCGACGGATTCAGCAGGCAGGGTGTACGTTTTTCACCGAGGGCAGAAGGCAGATCCGCTGATCGTTTTCGATGCCAAGGGAAATTATGTCCGCTCGTGGGGCAGGGGAATGTTCGGGAACCCGCACGGGCTGCGCATCGACGAGCGGGACCACGTTTGGATCACGGATGCGGGTGACCACCAGGTGATGGAATTTACCAACGAGGGACAGTTGTTGCGCGCCTGGGGCAAGAAGGGGAAGCCGGGGACGGACGCGGAAACGTTCAACCGGCCGACGGACATCGCATTCGCGCGCACCGGTGAGTTCTATGTGTCCGATGGCTACGGCAATGCGCGGGTGGTGAAGTTTTCGCGCGAGGGCAAGTATCTGCTCGACTGGGGCAAGCACGGAACCGGCCCTGGCGAGTTCAACACACCGCACTCGATTGCGGTCGATTCGCACGGCACGGTGTACGTGAGCGACCGGGAGAACAACCGCATCCAGATCTTCGACGGGAACGGAAAGTTTCTGCGGCAATGGACGCATTTGGGAGCAACGCAGAACGTGTTCATCACGCCGACGGACGAGATGTGGATCATCACGCATCGGAACAACATCGAGAATCTGACTTATGACACGCTGGCGGGGCGGATCATGCATATCGATCTGGCGACGGGGAAGATTCTGGGTGCGATGGAGAGTCCGGGGCACTGGCTGCACGTGACGCCGGCGGGCGAGATTTTCATTGGAAGCCTGACGGGGAATGTTTTCCGGTGGTACCCAGGGTGGCTGGAGCACGGGCTGGGGGCGGCAGAGGGGTTGAAACCGGGGAACTAGCGAAGCGTCATTTGCTGTCTACGGAAAACGCCAGCAGCACGTTGCCGGGGATGCCGCCCATGGCGCCGTAGCCGGAATCGACGAAGAGCATGCCGGCGGCGACGACGGGGCCGGGGCCATCGATCGATCCACCGCGCGCCGGGACGCTGTTGACGGTTTGGTATTCGCGCACGGCGTCATAATCCCAGACAATTTTGCCGGCTGCGGTGGAGTAGGCGCGGAGGTGGCCGTCGCTTGATCCGGAAAACACGACACCTGGAATGACGGTGACGGCCGCGGATTGCGCGGGGCTGCACGGGCGGCGATCGGCGCAGCCAGGAGGGGGAGTGTGCCACACGATCTCACCAGTCGCGAGCCGGACGGCGGAGATGCCACCGCCTACTTCGGGATTCAGTTGGAGACCACTGGGGCCGAGGGTGCGAGTGATGTCGGAAACCGCGGCGTAGACGTTATCGGCGTCTGCGGCGGGGCCCCACTGAATGCCGCCCAGAGTGCCGCCGCGCCCGACTCGCGCCTGCCAGAGCGGTTCGCCGGCACGATCGGGGTCGAGTGCATAAACGATGGCGGACTTCTGGCCGGCCACAAGGGCGCGCCGGCCGTTGGGCAAGTCAACCAGGATGGGCGAAGAGCCGAAGTCGAAATCCGGGCCGTTGGCTTCGGGGCAGTTGGTTTTGTCGGAGCTGGGACAGGCGAGGTTGAAGGCATCGTTGGCGGTCAATTGGCGCACCCAGAGAATTTTGCCGGAGTCCATATCGAGGGCCAGGATGGCGTCGCTCGTGGGCGCGGCGGGGTCGGAATAGCTGTCGCCGGTGGCGGCGTAGAGGATGTGATGTGCGAGATCGAGCGTGGGGCTGCTCCACACACCTGCGCCGGAGGGGCCCCAGAGCTGGGTGCCGGCTTTGTTTTTTCGCGTTGGGTGCGCGGCATCGGCGATGGTGTAGGTTTTCCAGATGGTCTTTCCAGTGGCGGCGTCGAGAGCTACGATGCTGCCACGGAAGCGGCAACATTCATAGAGCGGGTCGGCGGCGCTGACCTCTTCGGAAGAGGCGACGGGGATGTAGAGGCGATTCCCGGAAAGGGCGGGCGCACCGGTGATGCGAGCTTCGGAGTGTTCGTCAGCGCGTATCTTCCAGAGAAGCTGGCCGGTGGCGGCGCCGGCGGAGTAGACGTTGGCGTGAATGTCGCCGAAGTAAATGGCCCGGCCGTTGGCGCTGAGGCTGATGGCGGTGCGGACGGGCGCTTCGGCTTCGAGCGTCCAATAGATGCATCCGGTGGAAGCGTTCAGCGAGTAGACGCGGTGGCCCGCGCTGCCGACGAAGAGGCGGCCGCCGGCGACGGCCGGTTGCGCGTAGGCCTGGATGTCGCCGGGAAAGCCGAAGGCCCATTTCAAACGGAGACGCGGAACATCATCGGTGGAGAGTCCGGCCTGCACGGTGGGCTGAAAGCGGCGGTTTGTCAGATCGGCGCCCCAGCCGTTCCAGTGTGGGCCGGCGAGAGGGTTGGTCCACGCGGCGGTCTCTTTGCAGAAGGCAGTTTGCGGGGGTGCGGAGGGCGGCTCGTGTCCCAGAGAGCGGCCGGCGAGAAATTCGGCGATGGCGGTTCGCTCCGCGGCAGTTCTCCGCTGGCCCATGACCATCATTGGGCCGCCTTCGAGAGCGAAGAGGATTCGCTCGGGCGAAAGGCTGTTGAGGGCCTTCGTGCTGGGCGCGCGGGCAACGCCGGATTCGTGGCAGCCGGCGCAATACTTTTTGTACAGCGCGGCTCCGTCGGGAGCGGCGGCGTTCGCGGTGAAAGACAGGAAGGCGAGGATTAGAACCGGGCGGGTGGACATGGACCAGATGTGAGTTTAGCGCACCGGTAAAACGCTACGTCCTCCGGCGGCGCTCGGCGCGGCGGACGCGCGCTTCGTCCATACCGAAGTAGTGGGCCACTTCGTGCCAGACGGTTTCGTCGACGAGCTGCTGGAGATGTTCGGGGCTGCGTGCCAGGCGCTCGTGCGGGCCTTGAAAAATCACGATTTGATCGGGCATGGCGAAGCTATCGAAGACGCTGCGCACGGTGAGAGGGCGGCCGCGATAGAGGCCGAGCAGCGTGCCACCGGACCGAACGCCAGCGGCCTGCAACTGTGCGGGCGATGGCTCCGCCTCGACGATGAACGCGATATTGGCGATCCGGCGGCGAAAACGGCGCGGGATTCGGGCGCAGGCGCGCTCGACCAGACGATCGAACTCGTGGGTGGACATCACCTCTTGTTATTCTACGGAGGAACCTTCCATGGCTATTGTGATTGCGATCGACGGCCCGGCGGGCGCGGGCAAGAGCACCATTGCGCGCCGGCTGGCCGTCCGGCTGGGCTTCACCTATATTGATAGCGGCGCTATGTACAGGGCGGTGGCGCTGTGGGCGCTGCGGCAGAAGCTGGACCCTTCGGACATGCATCGCATGGAACAACTGGCGCTCGCTGCTGGTGTTGCGCTGGAGGACAACGGATCGCGCGTGCTGCTGAACGATGAAGATGTCACCGAGGCCATTCGCGCGCCGGAAGTTTCGCGGGCGGCATCGCTCGTGGCGACGATTCCCGGGGTGCGGCGCGCGCTGGTGGAGAAACAAAGGGCAATTGGCGAACAGAGGAACGTGGTGATGGAAGGGCGGGACATCGGTTCGGTGGTATTTCCGGGTGCGGATGTGAAGATTTTCCTCGACGCCGCAACCGGCGAGCGCGCGCGGCGGCGGGCGGTGGAACTGAATGGCGACCGGGACTCGATTGCCCGGCAGATTCAGGAGCGCGACGAACGCGATCGCACGCGGGCCGAAGCGCCGCTCACTCAGGCGCCGGACGCGGTGTACGTGGATTCGACCGGCCTCGGGATCGAGGAAGTGGAAGAGACGATTTTGAAGCTGGTGCGGGCGCGCATTTCGAATGGAAAGGAATTTCGTTGAAAGATCTTCTTGTTATGAAATTCGGCGGCACGAGCGTGGGCAGTGCCGAACGTATGCGGACGGCTGCGCGGCTTTCCGCGCGGCAAAAAAGCGAGCGGCCGGTGGTGATTGTGGTATCGGCAATGTCGGGCATTACGGATCTGCTGATCGAGACGACCAAGCACGCCGAAGCCGGCGATCTGGCCGGGCGCGACACCAATATCCGGAAGCTCGAAGACCGCCACACGCAAGCGTGCGGGGAGTTGCTGCCCGCCGCAAAACAGAAACCCGTGCTGGCGGGGATTCGCAAGCTGGTGGGGGAGTTCGAGCGCATCACACATGGCATGCTGATGCTGAACGACCGGCCGCCGCGGTCGGTGGATGAGGCCATCGCGATCGGCGAGCGGATGTCGGCGCTTATCATTGCGGCGTTTCTGAATGCGGAGGGGACGAAGGCGGAAGCGGTGAACGCGGCCGAACTGATCGTGACCGACGCGGTGTTCGGCAGCGCATCGCCGTTGATGGATCTGACCACGGAGAAAGCGCGCAAGCGGCTGATGCCACTTCTGCGCCGCGGAGTTCTGCCTGTGGTGACAGGTTTTAATGGCGCGACAGCAGACGGGCGGCCCACCACGCTGGGCCGCGGCGGATCGGACTTTTCGGCGTCGATACTCTCGGCGGCGCTGGGCGCGAGCGAGCTGTGGATTTGGACGGACGTGGATGGCATTATGACGGCTGACCCGCGCCTGGTTCCGGACGCGGCGGTGCTCTATGAGGTGACGTACCGTGAGGCGGCGGAACTGGCTTACAACGGCGCGAAGGTGCTGCACCCGCGCACACTCGCACCGCTGGTGGAGAGCCAGATTCCGGTGTGGAGCAAGAACAGCTTTGCGCCGGAGAAGCCGGGAACGAAGATCGTACCGGAGATCGGAAGCTCGCGAGGCGCGCGCGCGGTGACTTCGATGGCGAAGGTGGCGCTGGTATCGCTCGAACCGGCGCACGCGACGCTGAACGGGGCGCACGTGATGGCGCGCGCGTTGGATGCACTGGCGCGGGCGAATGTGGAGGTTCTTTCGCTTTCCAGTTCCAGTTACCGGCAGAGTTTCTGCTTTCTTGTGCGTAACGAGGAGCTGGAGCGCGCGCTGGAAGCGCTGGAATCGGCACTGGCGCTCGAGTTGGCGCACGGCTATTTGCGGCCGATTGACGTGAACCAGGAAGTGGGGTTGCTGGCGATCGTGGGCGAAGGCATGCAAGGCACGCCGGGGCTGGCGGGCCGGATTTTCACGGCCATTTCCCGCGAACGGATTAACATCATCGCGATCGCGCAGGGATCGAACGAGCTAACGATTGCGATTGTGGTGCGGCGCGACGGCCTCGAGAAGGCGGTGCGGGCCGTGCATGCGGAATGCGGGATGGGAAGGAAAGGCGGCAAGGCAAAAGACAAAAGGCAAAGGGCAAAGGGCAAAAGGTGAATTTGGATGGGCTTCACTGCCGATACATGCGCGTGTCCGTCATTGATATACTGGTGTTTCCGTCCGAATTGACCAGGAGAGCCCTTTTGCCTTTTGCATTTTGCCTTTTGTCTTTTGCCTTTTGCGTCCCGGGAGATTTGCATGTTTGATCTTTTTCGAAGCCGGGACCGGCTGGTACGAATTCTGTTGAGTGGCCTGCTGCTGATCGTCGCGCTGTCCATGGTCACGTACCTGATCCCGAGTTACGGGTCGGGGGATCGTGGCCCGGACAGCGTCGTGGCGGAGATTGGCAAAGAGACCATCACCGCGCATGACATCCAATTGGCGGTGCAGAATGCCGTCCGGGGCCGTTCGATGCCGCAGGAGATGGTGGCGTTTTACGTGCCGCAGATGGTGGAGGGGATGGTGAACGAGCGCGCCATGGCATTTGAAGCGCGGCGGCTCGGGATTCGGGTGACCGACGAAGACACCTATAACGCTATCCACGTGATGGTGCCAGGGCTTTTTCCAGGCGGCCAGTTCGTCGGGCGGGACGCTTACGCAGCCATGCTGGCGCAGCAAAACCTGACCATTCCGGAGTTTGAAAGCAGCGTCGCGCGCCAGATCATGATCAGCCGGTTGCAGGACATCGTGGTCTCCGGCATGGTGGTGACTCCGGCTGAGATCGAGCAGGAGTACCGCCGCCGTAATGAAAAGGCGAGCGTCGAGTACGTCAAGCTCACGCCGGAAAAATTCAAGGCGGAGGCGCAGGTTACTCCGGCGGAGATCAAAGAGTATTACGACAAGAACCGCGCGTCGTTTCCCGTTCCCGAGAAGAAGAACCTGGCGATTCTGGTATTGGACCAGGCTAGGGTCGAGCAGGGGATTGAGGCGTCGGACGCGGAGCTGCACCGGGCCTATGAGAACGAGAAGGAGAAATTCCGCAGCCCAGAACGCATTCTCACGCGTCACATCTTAGTGAAGGCGGGGAAGACTCCGGAGGAAGACGCCAAGGCGAAGGCCAAGGCGGACGGTTTGCTGAAGCAGCTCAAGGGCGGAGGGGATTTCGCGGAACTGGCGAAGAAGAACTCGGACGATCCGGGTTCGGGATCGAAGGGCGGCGATCTCGGCTGGCTGGTGAAAGGCCAGACGGTGAAGCCTTTCGAGGATGCGGCGTTCGCGCTGAAGCCGAACGAGATCAGCGATCTGGTGAAGACGCAGTTCGGATACCACATCATTCAGGTTCAGGATCATCAGCAGCCGCACTTGAGGAGTTTCGAGGAGGCGCGGGCTCAACTGACCGATGAGATTCGCAAGGGACGCGCCAGCCAGATGATGCAGGATTCCATCGATCGCGCGCAGGCCGCGTTGAAGAAGGAACCCGCAGACGCAGTGGCCAAGGAGCTGAAAGCGGCGTCACTGATCAATGTGCAGAACCTTGCTCCCGGCGACCCGATTCCCACGATTGGCGCGAACAAGGACTTCGATCAGAGCATCAGCGGGCTGCAAAAAGGGGATGTATCGCAGCCGGTGTCGTTGCCGGCTAATCGCGTGGCCCTGGCGGTGGTAACGGGCATCGTGCCGACGCATCCGGCGAGCCTGGAAGAATGCGAAGCGAGGATTCGGCGGACGCTGGAAGAGGGGAAAGCCACTCAGAAGGAGACGGAACGCGCCAATGAGCTGCTGGCGAAAGCCGCGGCGATGAACGGCGACCTGGCGAAAGCCGCCAAGTCCATGGGGCTGGAAGTGAAGACGCCTCCGCCTTTCACGCGGTCGTCGGCTGTTGAAGGCTTGGGAGCGTCGGCCTCATTGGGGTTGGCGTTTGTCAAGCCGGACGGGGCGCTCCTCGGCCCAATCCCGGTTCCGGACGGGCGAGTGATTGCAAAGGTTCTAGCGCACCTTCCGGCTGACATGTCTCAACTTGGCACCCAGAGCGCCGGGCTGCGCGACGAGCTGCGGCGGAAGAAGGCTGAGGAGCGCAACAGTCTCTTTGTGGCGGGGCTGCGCGAACAGCTCATCAAAGAAGGCAAAGTCAAAATTCACCAGAATGTTGTGAAACAACTGGTAACGAACTACCGCGGGTAAGCGACGCCCGCATGATTCACGCCATTATCGAGTTCCTCAGGGCGCTGACCGACCCAGAGCGTCTAATCCAGCTTCTGACTACTCTGCTTGCGGGCTGGCTGGGATACGCGCTGTTATTTGCGATCGTCTTCTCGGAAACCGGCCTTCTGGTCGGCTTTTTTCTGCCAGGCGATTCTCTGCTGTTCACCGTGGGCGTGGTAGCCGGCGCGGGCAATTTGAACATTGTCATCGTGAATCTAGTGCTGATGGCGGCGGCCATGATTGGCGATAGCACGGGCTATCTGCTCGGCCGAAGCACGGGGCCGCGCATCTTCAACCGTCCGAATTCCCGTTTGTTTAAGCGCGAACATTTGATGCGCACGCATCGCTTCTATGAGAAGCACGGCGGCAAGACCATCATCTATGCGCGGTTTGTGCCGATCGTCCGGACCTTCGCGGCGTTTGTCGCGGGCGTGGCCGAGATGCCGTATCTGCGTTTTCTTCCCTTCAGCGTGTGCGGGGCAACGGGTTGGGTGGTGTTGATGACGACGCTGGGCTATACGCTTGGGAAGGTGGCGTTCGTCCGGCAGTATTTCGATAAGGTGGTTCTGCTGATCATCGTAATCTCGCTGTTGCCGGCGATTTCGGAGGTACTCAAGGCGCGCCGCAAGGAGCGGGTACCCTAATCCGCACTGCCGCCGATCAGCGGTTGCTGGCCACTTTCGTTCCCTCTGATTCCGCCAGCACCAGTTGATTCATCCGCTCTAGTTGCTTGGCCAGGAACGCGGTGTCGCCAAACGGATCACCGCCGAGGCGGGCCCAGTACACCCGGCCTTTCTTATCGACCAGGCTGGTCGAGTGCAACTCCATGTCTTCGAAATCGTCGTAGGAATGGAACCGGTGCGCGTTGGCGTACTGGTTGTCGGACAGCAGCTGGATCCCGCTTAGGTCGCCGAATTGCTGCAACTGGGCAGCGTTCTTTTCAGGCGCCGTGCTGCTCACCGCCAGAACCACTGTGTCGAGCCGCTCCCACTCTTCCTTGTTTTTTTGCAGGTCATGCAATTGGCGCATGCAGTGTGGGCACTCGAAGCCGAGGTAAAAGACCAGGATCACGTTCTTGCCGCGGTAGTCTGCGAGCGATACGGCCTTACCGGAGGGATCGCGAACCTCCAGCGCCGGTGCGGCGTATGGCTCCCACTTCGGCGGTCCATATTGATCTAGCGGCATTCTCGCGTAGTTGCGCTCTGGAGCGGGAGTATCGGCGCGCGGCGTTGCCGTTACCCCGGTCGCCTTCGCCAGTTCCAGCACCTTCAAGCCCTGGTCGGCGTGCGCCGTGACATAGAGCAGGCGTGCCATGGCGTCCTCCGCTTTGGCTTTCTCGCCAAGTACGGTGTAGGTCCTCACCAGGCCGCTGAGCGCAAACAGGTCGTTCCTGGTCAGGTCCAGTGCCTTCTGAAATGCTTCCCGCGCCAGGTCGGGACTCTTCGCTCTCAAGTATGCCTCGCCCAGATCGGCGTACAACGGCTCGGGATACAACGGAGGATCGGCGTATTCCCGCTGAAACTCGGCTTCGTGCTGCGCCGCCAGCCCCAGCATGGCCAAACCCTCGATGTTCTCGCCACGGGCCAGCGCGCGCCGGGCATCCAGTTCTTCCGATTGAATGTTATAGATCGACTCGAAGTCCTTGTTCTTATCCAGCTCCTTTTTGAGCGCCTCGTGCGCCCGGATGCTCTTCCCGGCTCTCTCCACCTCTCCCTTGGCGAGCCATGCGCGAGCTTCGAAATACGCTTTGTGGGCCTTGTCCCGGTATATGTCCCGCCACGGGATGACCTTCGGATCCAGGATTTCATCCCAACGTTCGAACTTAGCCAGCGCACGCGCCAGCGCGAAAATTCCATAGGACTGGGAACTCCTCCAATCTTCGTTGTTCTCCTTCGGATCAAGCGGCGCATCGATCAACTGGCGGGCTCCGAAGATCGCCGCATCCACCATTCCTAATTGCTCCTGGATGTACGAAAGATAATTTCGGTTGTGCCCGTAGTTCCAGTTGTTGAACGGGAACGTGAGGGTCTCCTGCATGTAGCGCTTCTCCACGCGGGTGGCGGTGTCCATCGAAATCGCCGCCTCGTTCCACATGCCCAGAATGCTGTAGATGTGCCCCGGCATATGCTGCGCATGCCCGATGTTCGGGACCGCTTCGGTGTACTTCCGGCAACTCTCCAGCGCCTGCTCCGCCTCGTGATAGTCCCAGTTGTGAATGCGGTAATGGTGCGCGCCGGGATGCATGGGCTGTTTCGCCAGCACTTCGCGTATTACGAGCTCGGTGCCGTAGCGGTCTTCGCCCATCATGGCCAGCGCCAGATAGGCCCGTGCCTCCATGTCGTCGGGATACTTCAGGCACAGGGTCTCCAGCTTTTTGATCTGTTCCCGGCGCTGATCTTCGGACGCGTTGGCGTTCTCCCGCCGGAAAGATCCGGGCCGCGGCAGCATTCCCGCCTCCAGAGCCTCGATATACAGCCTTTCCCGCTCCGTCACGGTGTTCTTGCGCTTCACCGCCTCGGCTAGGAAGTCCTTCGCCCGTTCCCCTTGCGTGGCATTCGCTAGTCCCCAATACGCCATGGCATTCTCGGGTTCCAGCTTCAGGCACCAGCGGAAGGACCGCTCTGCTTCATAGAAGAAGAAGGAGTGCAGCATGGCGTTGCCCTGGTTGAACCATTTCTGCACTTCCGGGTTCTTCGTGGTGATGGGAAACGGTGCCGTGCCGACTCCCTCCATGACATGCGGTTTCTGTCTCGGCCCCGCATCGAACGCCGCTCCGTGCGAGGAATGCCCCAGTTGCGATGCGTTCGAAGCCACCGTTTGAGCGGCCGCGGCGCTACAGATCAGGAGCCCGGCCATGATCGGAGTTAGAAAAGACATGTGGCCAAGTATAGATCCAGCGCTGCTATGTCTGGTAGTAGAAGCCAGGGCTTAGAGCGCCCGGTTCAGCTTGCCGTAGCCGCCTCTTCGATCACGGCAATCTGCCTCTGGATGACTTCGGCCGATCTGGTCAGCGCCTCATGCTCGGCGGGGTCCAGGTTGAGCGGCATTACGCCACCGATTCCCCGGGCGTTTACAATCGTCGGGAAGCTCATTGTCACGTCACCGAAACCCAGCATTTCCGGCATTTGACTGCCTACCGTGAGCACGGTGTTCTGGTCCCGCAAAATGCAGCGCACGACGCGCACCAGTCCCGAGGCGATGCCGTAGAACGTCGCGCCCTTCTGTCCTACGATGCGATAGTACGCGTTGCGCGTCTTTAGCGCCATCTCGTCCAGAGCCGCTTTGTCGTAGGCAACGCCGCGCGCGCGGCAGAACTCCTCGATCGGCAGTCCCGCAATTCTCGCCGCAGACCACACCGGAACCTGCGAGTCGCCGTGCTCGCCGATGATGTATGCGTGCACACTCTGCGGGTCAACCCCATAATGATTACCGAGCATCACCCGCAACCGGGCCGTGTCCAGAATTGTGCCCGATCCCACCACACGGCTGGGTTTCAAGCCCGAGAGCTTTCGTGCGTAATGCGTCAGCGCATCTACGGGGTTCGTGGCAATTAGCAGGATCCCTTTCGGGTTGGTCGCCGCGATCTTGGGAATTAAGTCGCGAAAGATTGTCGCGTTCTTTTTCAGAAGGTCGAGGCGCGTTTCGCCAGGCTTCAGCCCGGCACCCACCGTAACGACAATTACCTTCGCGATCGCACAATCTTCAAAATCGCCCGCGCGCACCAGTGTGGTGTGCGACCACGGTTCGGCGTGGCTAATGTCCTCGGCTTCACCCTCGGCTTTGTTGCGGTCGCGATTAATGAGCACAATGTCCGGAGCCAACCCCGACAACAACAACGCATACGCCGTTGTAGCGCCGACGTTGCCGACGCCCACCACCGCAACACGATCCTTTGACATCTCCTCACCTAACTTTCTAACTCAGTGAGCTGGTATCTCCTGAGCTTCACAACGGGATGACTGCTGCCTTTCTTATCAGCTTAATTCCCGGCTATCGGAAACTCCATCGACGGCCGGCACGGTCCATTGCCTTGTTTTGCGCCGAAACTCTGGCCCGAACGCCGGCGCGGTTGACGGGTAGGATGTGGCGACGGGAAAAACGGCTCCACCCCCTCTGATCAGGGCCGGTCGCGGCGCGCGGGTAAAGAGCGCGATTAGGCGCGCGAGCTTAGCGCGCGAGGGATTTTGGCATCCCAAAGCACGATGATCTGCCTGCGAAAGAGATTAAGGTTCTCAAGGCGTACATGGATACAGCGGTCGGCGATGTGCTGTCTTTTCCCCCGCGATTCCCGCTCTATTCGCGTGAGCAGTTCATGAAGAAAGTATTTTGGTCGGCGCTGAAGAGAACCAGTTCAATGGTCGTCGGTTTCCATCTTGGCTACGACATCACACGAATTGCCCAGGACTGGAAAGAGGGCACCAAAGGTGAATGGTCACTCGTGATGATGCAGTATGCCGATGGCAATGAAAATTGCAATTACCCCCGCATTCTGATAACGCCGATTGATAGCAAGAAACAAATAATAAAACTGTGGCGGCCATGGCAGAAGAATCGTCACGAATGGAATAACGGGGGTAGGAGAATTCATTTCCTCGATCTCCGAACTCTACTTTGGGCGCTCTACAACAAATCGCACTCCCTCAGGAGTGCCTGCGACAACAAGAGCGGTCCTTTCAAAGGGCAGAATCTGCCCCAGAAAGACGAACACGATCCGACCGGCGAAGTCACACCGGATGAAATTGAATACTGCCGTCAGGATGTTTGCTGCACGATTGCGTTACTGAACGCTTGTAAGCAGGAGTTCGACATGCACACTGATCTTGATTTGAAGCCTTGGAATGCATATTCAGCGGCTAGTCTCGCGAAAAATTACCTCAAGGCAATGGGAATTGTACGGCCTGAGTTGAAATTCAAGATGCGCGACAAGAAACTAGGTCGTTGGATGCAGAGCTACTATGGTGGGCGCTCCGAATGTCGAATACGCCATGAAGTTGTACCCGTGGTCCCCGTTGACTACACCTCCGAGTACCCGTCATGCTGCGCAAATCTCGGGCTCTTTAAGTTGCTCACTGCTGCCCGTATAGATTTCGTGGACGACACAGAAAACATAAAGCAGTTCGTGGCGAGTATCACGCTAGAAAGGTGCTTTGAGCGGGCGACATGGCGCGATCTCAATTTCGTAGCCCGCGTAATCCCTAATGGAGACATCTTGCCCGTCCGTACTGTCTACGACGGCGTGTCCCAGAACATCGGCAATAATTATCTGCATCCGCATCCAGTTCACCCGGAGCCCATCTACATCGCTGGGCCGGATTGACCTGCCTCGATTTTCTCTACCAACCGTAACTGAGACGCTCGGTCTACTGTAACTCCTCTTTTCCCATCCCGTCGGAGCCGCCCGTCGCACCATCCTCCAATGCAGAACGGCACGCAGCGGTCAAGGGCGCGCCGGTTTTTGGCGTGGCGTTAGCGAACCCTTGACCGTGAGTACCGTTCTGCGACCGCTCACCTGCGACGGGCGGCTCTGGCGGGATGGGTGTTGTTAACCCCATCCTGTTGGTGGGCTCAGAGCAGGCTTTGGCGAATTCCTCTGGTGTTCGATACGCCAAGCTGCTGTGTGGCCGCTCCCCGTTGTATTCCATACGCCACCGTTCGATCTTTTCTTTTGCGTCCGTCAGCGTCGTGAACCAGTTGTGATTCAGACACTCATCACGGAATCGCCCGTTGAAGCTCTCGACATGACCGTTCTGCATGGGTCGGCCAGGTTGAATGTGCAGCAGCGTGATCTGCCTTTCCTCGCACCAAACGATAAAGTGTCGGCTCGTGAATTCCGGCCCGTTATCACACCGAATCACTTCCGGCTTCCCACGCTGGCTGATGATCCAGTCCAGCACGCGAGTCACTCGGCCACTCGACAAGCCTGTGTCGACCTCGACAGCTGGACACTCGCGCGTGAAACTGTCTACGACGGTCAGCATGCGCAGCCCTCGTCCGGTGGCCAAGCCATCGGACACGAAATCGATGGCCCATTCCTGGTTGGGCTTGTGCAACAACGTGCCTTCCGGCGCCGGTCTCACCAGCCGCTTCCGTTTCAGCCTTCGTACCGCCAGATGTTCTTCGCTGTATATGCGGTACACCCGTTGCGCGCTGGCTTGGCATCCGCTGCGCTCCAGCAGCGCGCACAGACGCCGGTAACCGTAGCGCGGTTTCTGCCGCGCCAGGGCGATCAATTTGCTGCGCAACTCGGCATTGTGGTCCGGCCGCGGCTGATATCGGTAGGTGGTCCGATCCATGGACATGAGCTTGCAGGCTTGGCGCTCCGAGTATTCATACTCGCTCATCACCAACGCCACATCCTGCCGCAGACCTACAAGCTCCAGCCGTTTTTTCGGATCACCGCCTTCAGTGCCTCTTTGTCGAGGCTGAGGTCTGCGACCATGTGCTTCAGCCGGCGGTTCTCATCTTCCAGTTCCTTTAGTCGCCGCGCTTCGCTGACTTCCATGCCACCGTACTTGCTCTTCCAGGTGTAGATCGTCGCCTCGCTGACGCCCAACTCCCGGGCGACCTCCTTCACCGTCCGGCCTGCCTCCACCTGCTTCAGCACGCCGATGATCTGTTCTTCTGGGTGCTTGCCCTTCTTCATCTCGAAGCTCCTTTCCTCGCTGGAGCTTCTCAATTATGACTGGCAGAGATTATCGAGGGCAGGTCAGGATCTGGTGGCGGCAATAATTCAGCAACCCGGCAAGATTCCAAAAATTCAGCAGGCATTCAGAATCGTCCCATCCGGAAAGCAACCTGGATTGCGACCAGTGAAACTGCGCGGAAAAGTGCTCATCGATCCGAATGAAGATTCCACGGACCTCTTCACAAAAATTATCGAGGAACGCAAGCGCAACAAGGATGACGCTGACCTTTACTATTGGTTAAAGATTCTCGCGAATTCGATTTACGGATTCTTCGTCGAATTGATACCGGAGCACTTTAAGCAGGCCAAGAATGTGATAGTGTTCTCTGGCGATGAGAATTTTCCAGATTTCGCGAACGTGATCGAAACGCGAGGCAAATGGTTCGCCCCGTATCTGGCAACCCTAATTACGTCACCTGGAAGGCTCTTGCTCGCGATGCTAGAGGTGGAGGTGACACGGCTTCGTGGCACTTACCTTTACTGCGATACGGACAGTTTGGCAATTGTGGCGGCGAGAGAAGGCGGACCGCTGCTAATCCCAGGAGCCGAGGGCAAGCGCATTTTGACCTGGAGGGAAGTGGACCGAATCACGGCAAAATTCCACTCGCTCAATCCGTACGACCCAGATGCGGTTCCGGATCTGTTGAATCTCACGGATGACAATTACGTTTGCAAGTGCTCGCATGAACTCAAGAGCGACCACGATGAAGCCGGAGTTTGTAATGTGCGCGGATGCGAATGCAAGTCAAAGAAAAAGGCGCGTCGGCAGTTGTGGGGCGTTGGAGTCGCGGCCAAAAGATATACGTTGCTCGAAAAGGTAGTTTCCGAGAATGGGAAATTGACTGATGTCAGAATCGTCAATCCCAAAGCGCACGGGATCGGCTATCTTTACCCGCCGAAGGACAACCCAAAAAAGTGGGGGAGAGATGCACCACTTTGGATTTATGAGATGTGGAAGTACATCGTACGTGGATTTCTGGGATTGAAACGCACGCAACCTGATTGGGCATCACTTCCACAAATGATGCGATTCTCCGTATCGACTTGGAACGTGCTCAAAATGCTGGGAATGTGGGATGCCGCGCGGCCCCACAATTTCATGTTCATGGTAATGACCTCCGAGGTGTACTCGTTCGATTTTGATTTTGACAACAAACCAACCAAGAAACCGATGGTGATTGTGCCATTCTCTAGCAAGCAAGGTCAGTGGCACAATCTCGAAGGTGTTGACATTCACAACAAGGATGGACGGGGACAATTCCGACGCCACCGGATGAACGATCCTACTTTTCGGCCCTTCACGTTCGCACACATGATGGAGGATTACATCCGGCATCCGGAGGCCAAGAGCCTCGGTCCGGACGGAAAATCCTGCACGGCAGAAACGCGCGGGCTGCTCCAGCGAGCGCACATCACTGCCGGGAGAATTCGCTATATCGACAAAGAAACAACGTCAATGTGGGCGGAGGGCGATGACTTGAGCGTAATCACGGACAACGAGGAAGTTGGGTACAGGGTCGTCGAATACGGCAAAGGACGTAAAGTCATTCTCCCGAACTCGGTGAAACACGAAATGAGAGAAATTGTTGGATTGCGAGAATTGAGACGGAGAGGAATTGGGCAGCACACGATTGAAAAGGCGCTCCTGGCCAAAGTTCGAATCCACTCCTACAGGAACATTGTGTCAGCAATTGAACGTTACAAAGCCGGGCATCGAGGGTAAAGGTACGTACCACAGATCAGCGGCAACACGGTGCTGAAGAAATGTCTGTCCCGTCATGTGTCCTTGCTAAATGGCATCCATCTATTGTGAAGCTTCGATCTTGCGTCGGGCTTGGCCGTCCGCCGCAGGACCTCGGCACAGAAACGGTCTGCAGGGCGCTCCTGCGTAGACTGCCAACTTGCGCGGTCCGATCCGTACCGACCCCCATGTAATGCGCCAACGGTTAGGTGGATGGTTGGGCTGTTCTCACCAGGTATCCGGTCCGCGGACCATGAAAACGCTTTTTCTGAGTCTTGCTCTCGCGCCGTCGCCTTGCACGCGAAAGATCCTCTCGAAGGTCTTTGGCAAGGTTACGACCGTGAATGGGGCCTCGTTTCGCGGCAACTCATCGCGCTGGCCGAGGCCACGCCAGCCGGGAAGTTCACCTGGCGCCCGGCCCGAAGGCGTGCGCTCCGTGAGCGAAGTCTACACGCACATCGCGCTTGCCAACTTCTATCTGCTGAGTGTCACCGGCCCGCCGATGCCCGTCGAGATCAAATCGGAAGACATGGAGAAGACCGTCACCGCGAAGGCCGAAGTGATCGCCTGGTTGAAGCGTTCTTTTGCCATCGCCTACACGAAAATTCGCCAATGTCTGTATCGGGATCGGCTTAAAATCCCAAAATATCCGCTAAAATCCCAAAGCTTCGACGAGAACTAAGGTTGCACTTTAGTACAGCGAAACTAAAGTAAATACCGGCCGATTTTTCATTGCAGCTTTACACCATTCTGATATACTGTTTCCTGTTTCAGACAAGGGGGTACGTTTTGCGCGCGACTCTTTGCAGCGTGTGCATAGTGCTCTTCGCCAGCCTCGCTTGGGGCGTGCGAACCTGCCGGGCCGATGTGCTCGACATCATCACTCTTAATACTGCGCCGTTAGTCGGAGACTCCGCCGGCCCGTTCTCCATCGCCTTTGAGTTGATCGACGGCAGCGGAACCGGCGATGGCAACAACACCGCCACGCTCAGTGATTTTCAATTCGGTGGTGGCGGCCCTTCGGGGACGCCGGTAGTATTCGGAGGCACGAGTGGCGACCTGTCCTCAACCGTAACGCTGACCGATAGCAGTTTCCTGAACTTCTTCATTCAGCAGTTTACGGCCGGCGATAGCTTGAGCTTCCATCTGCGGCTCACTACCAATGTGGATGCCGGCCCCACACCAGACGGATTTTCATTCTCTATTCTTGACAATACGGACACGGAAATTCCCACTCAGGGCGGGCCGTTCTTCGACGTCTTTCTGAATGTCGACATCAATTCATCCACGCCCACAATCGAAACCTTCGCAAGTGACCCCACTCTCACGCCCGCAGCCGGTGGCCCACCAATCGATATCGCCGCCCCTCAAGTCACTCCAGTTCCCGAGCCCGGCACATGGATTCTGATCGGCAGCGCGAGTTTCATCCTGCTGGGCATCCGATGGCGGAATCAGCGTCGTCTGGCATCCGGCTCCTAAACAGTCGCATCGACAGGAGGTCTCAACGAACATGCGTACTCATGCGTTTTCTCGTCAAGGTAGTTTTGTCCTCGCGCTCCTTTGGGTTTTCTTGGGCATACAAAGCGCCCGAGCGCAGGCGCCATTCCAATGCACTGCGGAAGCGCTTGTGCTCTCGGCCAGGTCTGAAGGCCTCACCGAGAAGGTTGGTGATCTAATTTTGGCATGTACCGGCGGCACACCAACCGCGGCCGGAGCGCCCGTGCCGCAATCCACTATTCAGGTTGCCTTTAACACCGCGGTTACCAGTCGCATTCTGGAGCCTAGCCTCGGTCTGAGTGAGGCGCTGCTGTTGATTGATGAACCATACCCAACGTCCATGCAGAACGCGGTAACGCCCCCGGTAAGCATCGCCGGAACCGGCACGGGTATTGGAGTGTACGACGGTTCTCCAGGCAGACCCAACGTCTTTCAGGGCGTCCAAGGGGTAACGATGCACGATCCCAGCGATCCTTTTGACTCCTGGTACAACACGACCAACGCCATCGAGTTTACGAATGTCCCGGTTGATCCGCCAGGATTGAATTTTCCTCCCGCACCACTCGTTCTTCGCATCACCAACATCCGCGTCGATGCACACGCGCCGGGATTCACGGCCGGACCAAACGTTCCCCCGCCAGCCGTCCTGTGCCGCGTCCGTGCCTTTGGGGGGCCCCAGATCCCTGCCGCATCCTTTCCTCAGCAGGTTGCCATTATCAGGCCTCCAACTCAATTTGTTGCCCGCGCGAGTGACGACTCTTCCTCCGCGGGTCTCGGCGTCAAAGACTGTAGTGGCGTCCCGGCCAGCCTTCTGCCATTACCGTCCGGCGAGAGTGGCTCCGTGGACTTCAATGTGAAGTTCACCGGAGCGTTCGGAAGCTTTGATCGCGTGCGCACGATTGCAACGCCTGACCCGCCGGATTCCCCACCTCCGGCAGATCAGAACATCCCCGGGGCAAATTACAATACCGAGACGGGTTTCTTCGTGCAAGAGTTCACCGCCACCAACGGTTTGAATTTGGCCGGCTTGGCGGACTACGGAACGCGCCTGGAAGCCAAGTTTCAGAATGTGCCGCCCGGAGTTTCTATCTCCGTGACCGCAACGCCCTCGCCCAACGGCACAACAGCAGGTCCCCTGAATGGGGCGAACATCGTGTGCGCTGGATCTGGGGCTTGCAGCGGGCCCTATTCGCCTCTGCCGGATACCAGCTCCGTGAGCATCGCTGGCCAGACCGTCGGCCTCGCTCCGGTGCCATTATCGAATGGTACTGGGAGCGCTGTATGGGAGATTTTGGCCAGCCTCTCGGACGTTTTCCCACCCACTCTAAGTTTCGGTGTCGTCGTCAGCAATCCGACGTCGATTGCCGGCGCATTCCAAGTTTCTGGAGCGTTGGCGCCCGTGAGTACAAACCTGACCACCGGTACCATCCCGCGCTTCGCCGATCTATCGTCCGGCAGCGTCCTGGATCTGAGCAGCTTGATGAACGTGACACGGAGTAGCCTGCACTATGTCTTCCCCACGCACTACCAATACTCGGAGCAGATCACCGTCACCAACACCAGCGCGATCACCTTGCAGGCACCGCTGTACTTGGCCATCGATAGCTTGACCGCGGGCGTGTCGATATTCGGCAATCCACCTGTCACCCACTGCGGCGCGCCGAGCGGCAGCCCCGTGGTCCCCGTCAGCGTTCCGAACAACTCACTGAAGTCCGGTCAGTCTGGCACGGCGTTGGTGGTGTTCAACGCCCCGAGCACTTCTGCCTTCACCTATACCACGCGCGTGTTGAACGGCCTTCCGGCGCAGTAACAATACGAGTGCTTCGGAGCGGGTTCGCCAAGCTTACCTCGACGCCCGCTCCGCCGCCTCGACCCCGTTCGCCAGCGCCACTGTTGCCCACGCCGTCCCTGCTGCGGAGGTCCACTGATCGTGATCGTACGGAAATCCACTCTGGAAGTATGGCTGGAACTTGACCGCGCGGCTCTTCACGTGCCAGGAACCGTCCGGCCGAAGGCCGGTTCGTTCAAATCCCCATGTAATCAAGAATGCGGCGCGGACCGGGAACGGAAAACGGGATTTTCGGAAAGTTCACGGCTCGCGCTCGCCGCCCTGCCCTGCCCTTCACAATTCGCCTGCGGCCACCACCACCACTCGACCGCGCGCGGCGACCGGCCCTGATCAGAGGGGGTGGAGCCGTTTTTCCCGTCGCCACATCCTACCCCCGGCGCGGTTGACGGCCCCTTGTCCGATATGTTAACTTCCTTTTTTCAAGGCATTTCAGAGCCTCTCCTTCAATTCACATGGAACAAACTTTTCATGCGCTGGGCCAAATACTGCTGAAGGCTGTGCCAACGTTCATCTTGGTGCTCCTTCTGTACGCGTACCTGTCGCGGATGTTTTTCCGGCCGCTCGAAAAAGTCTTGCAAAAGCGCTACGAGGCCACCGAGGGAGCCCGCAAGCTGGCGGACGAGAGCCTGGCGAAAGCCGCGGCGAAGACGGAGGAGTATGAAGCGGCGATCCGCGCCGCGCGGGGCGAGGTGTACCAGGAATTGAGTGAGTGGCGGCGTCAGTTGCAAACGGAGCGCACGGCAGCCGTCGAGCAGGCTCGCGCGCAGGCGGAGGCGCAACTCGGCCAAGCCAAAGCGCGGCTCGACGAAGAAGTGGCTCAGCTCAAGCAAGGGCTGGCCGGTGAAAGCGACGCGCTCGCCAGCCAGATCGCGAATTCCATTCTCCGGCGGAGAGTGGCATGAAGGCCCTGGGTCGGTGCGCCGCGCTAGCCGTTTGCCTGGCGTGGGGCGCGCATTGGGCTCCCGCGCAGTCGTCGCCTACTAAGACCGCGGAATCCGGCAAAAACGAACCCGGTACACCTAGCGAAGCAAAGTCGGAGGATGTTTCTCCGATTTGGGCCTGGGCGAACTTCGCCCTCCTCGCCGGCGGCTTGGGCTATCTCATCAAGAAGTATGGAGGGCCCTGGTTTACCGCGCAATCTCAGGCGATTCGCCGGGGAATCGCCGAAGCGGAAGAGATTCGTGCCGAGGCCGAAGCGCGTGCCGCGGAAGTGGACCGCAAGCTGGCTGGACTGCAAACGGAAATTGAATCGTTGAAGGCCGATGCGCACCGCGAGCAGGCGGCGGAAGCCGAACGCCTTCGCCAGCAGACGGCTGCGGACATGGCGCGTATCCAAGAGCATACGGCCAGCGAAATCGAGGCCGCAGGAAAGGCGGCGCGGCTCCAGTTGAAACGGTACGCCGCCCAACTGGCTATCGAGTTGGCGGAACAAAAGATCCGTGGCCAGATCACGCCGGAGGTGCAGACGGCGCTGGTCGATAGTTTCGCCCGCGATCTGAACCAGCCGCCTGGTGGGCCACACCTGAGCAAGTAATGGCATGATTTCACAAGCTATCGTTGCCCGCTACGCGAGTGCCCTGGTGGACGTGGTTACGGGTCCGCAAGGAATGGATGCGGCCCCGGTGTCGCAGCAGTTGCGTGCGTTTGAAGGTTTACTAACCGGATCGGCGGAGCTAAAGAACGTGCTGGCATCGCCGGCGGTGGCAGCGGCGCGGAAACGCGCCGTGGTGAGGCAGTTGGCGGACCGGCTGGGCGTGGCGAAGATCGTCCGGAATTTCCTGTTGGTGCTCACGGATCACCGGAGGTTGCCGGGACTGGCGCAAGTGGTTGACTCGTTCGAGATCCAGCTCGATGAACGCTTGGGATTCGTTCGTGCCGAGCTGCGTTCAGCGCGGGAATTGGATGAGCGCCAAAAAGCTGAGTTAGTGGACGGGCTTTCGCGGTTTACGGGCAAGAAGGTGCGGGCGCGATTCGCCGTGGAAGCAGATCTGATCGGCGGAGTGGTGGCGCACATCGGGTCCACACTGTATGACGGGTCGGTGCGGGGACAGTTAGACAGCTTGGCACGCCGGTTAGCTGCGGAATGACAAGGTGCAGGCGGACCTGCCTGTCCAATGAGGGGATTCGCAATTTATGGCGCAAATTCGGGCGGATGAAATAGCCAGCCTGTTACGGCAAGAGATTGAAAACTACGATCGGGCCATCGACGTCAGCGAGACGGGCTCGGTGATTTCGGTGGGCGACGGCATTGCCCGCATTCATGGCCTGGAGAAGGTAATGGCCGGCGAGCTGATCGAGTTTCCGCACGATGTAGCGGGCATCGCCATGAACCTGGAAGAAGACCAGGTGGGCGCGGTGCTGCTCGGCGATTACACGCACATTCGCGAAGGCGACGAGGTGCGGCGCACGTCGCGCATTATGTCCATCCCGGTGGGCGAGGCATTGGTGGGCCGCGTGGTGAACGCGCTCGGTGAGCCGATCGATGGCAAGGGCCCCATCCATACCACCAAGTTCAATCCGGTGGAGCGCCAGGCGCCTGGCGTGGTGGACCGCCAGCCGGTGAAAGAGCCTCTGCAAACTGGCATCAAGGCCATCGATTCGATGATTCCCATCGGCCGCGGCCAGCGTGAGCTGATCATTGGCGACCGGCAAACCGGCAAAACGGCCATCGCTCTCGACACCATCATCAACCAGAAGGGCGGCGACGTGATTTGCATTTACGTCGCCATTGGCCAGAAGCAATCCACCGTTGCCCAGGTCGTGAAGACACTCGAAGACGCGGGTGCCATGGAGTACACGATCGTGGTCTCGGCGAGCGCGTCCGAACCTGCGCCGATGCAATATCTGGCGCCATACGCGGGCTGCGGGATGGGCGAGTATTTCCGCGACGACGGCCGTCACGCGCTATGCATATACGATGATCTCTCCAAGCACGCCGCGGCGTGGCGCGAGATCTCGCTCCTATTACGCCGGCCGCCAGGGCGCGAGGCATATCCGGGCGACGTATTTTACCTGCACAGCCGCCTGCTGGAGCGCGCCGCCAAGCTCAGCAAGGAGTTCGGAGGCGGGTCGCTCACCGCGCTGCCGTTCATCGAAACGCAAGCGGGCGACATTTCGGCCTACATTCCGACCAACGTCATCTCCATTACCGACGGTCAGATTTATCTGCAGACCGACTTGTTTAACTCCAACGTTCGGCCGGCTGTGGACGTCGGCCTTTCGGTGAGCCGCGTGGGCGGCAACGCGCAGATCAAGGCCATGCGGCAAGTGGCCGGAACGCTGCGCTTGGATCTCGCGCAGTACCGCAACCTGGCGGCGTTCGCGCAGTTCGGTTCCGATTTGGACAAGGCATCTCAGGCGCAGATCAATCGCGGACGCCGGTTGGTGGAAGTTCTGAAGCAGCCGCAGTTCCAGCCGCTGCCGATCGAGAAGCAGGTGGCCATCATTTTTGCCGGCACGGCTGGCTTCCTGGACGATTTGCCGGTGGAGCGCTGCCGCAAGTTTGAGCAAGACCTCTACGCGTTTCTGGATAACGCGCATCCTTCGATTTGGGCGCAGATCCGCGAAAAGAAGACGCTCGATGATGCGCTGCGCGCGGAGTTGCAGAACGCGGTGAAAGAGTTTAAGGAGCGCTTTGTAGCGCAGGAAAAGCAACCGGCCCCGAGCCATGCCTAACCTGATCGACATCCGCCGGCGCATCCGGTCGGTGCGCAACACGCAGCAAATCACCAAGGCCATGAAGATGGTCTCGGCGGCAAAGCTGCGGCGCGCGCAGGAACGGGTGATCGCGTCGCGCCCGTACGCGGCGTTGCTGCGCAAAGTGCTGGCCAATCTGGCGGCGGCAGTGGGCGCAGACGATCGGGCGGCATCGAATCCGCTGCTGGCGCAGCGGCCGGAGCAACACATTTTGCTGCTGCTTTTCACGAGCGACAAGGGGCTGGCCGGCGCCTTCAACGCCAATCTGATTAAGGCGGCCCAAAAGTTTCTGGAAGATCACAGCGGCGCCGAGCTGGAGACCATCGGACGCAAAGGGCGCGATTTTTTTCGCAAGCGCGGAACAACCATCACGGCCGAGCATGTCGGCATCTTGGGCAATCCGCGATTCGAGGAAGCCGCGGCCATCGCGCGGAAAGCCATCGAACGCTTTCGCGCGGGCGAGATCGACGCTGTGTATGTTCTGAACAATGAATTCAAGAGCGTCGTTTCGCAGCGGTTGGTCATCTCGCGGCTGTTGCCCGTGGAGGTCCCGGCGAACGCTGAGACCGTGGACTATATTTTTGAGCAGCCGCCCAACGAAATGCTGGAAGCGATTCTGCCGCGATTCGTCGAGACTGAAGTTTATCGATCCATGCTGGAAACCGGGGCGGCCGAACATGCCGCGCGCATGATGGCGATGGAAGCCGCGACATCGAACGCTGCGAAGATGATTGATACGCTCACGTTGTACATGAACCGCGTCCGCCAAGCGAGCATTACCAGGGAGATCATCGAAGTGGTTAGCGGCGCTGCGGCGACGGAGGAGTGAGAAAAGGCAGGTTCCAGGTGTTAGGTGCCAGGTGTCAGGGTGACGGGTCAACGGCATTGGTGCAAGCTTGGAGCGGGATTGGAGTCACGAAATTATGGCAACAGCAACATCAGTAATCGGCAAGGTCGTGCAAGTAGCCGGCCCGGCGGTCGACTGCGAGTTTCCCGAAGGCCTCATCCCCGAGGTCTACACGGCCATTCGCATCACTAGTGAAGGCTTCACCGTTCCGCAGCCCATCGATATTATTTGCGAAGCCCAGCAGCATATCGGAGAAGGCCGCGTGCGCACCATTGCGCTGAAGCCCACCGAAGGCCTGGTGCGCGGCATGCGCGCGGAGAGCCTGGGGCACCCAGTCATGGTGCCGGTGGGAAAAGAGACGCTGGGCCGGGTGATGAACGTGATTGGTGAGCCGGTGGATAAGATGGGGCCTCTCAACGCCAAGCAGCTTTATCCCATTCACCGGCAGCCGCCATCCTTCGAAGAGCAGTCGACTAAGCTCGAAATGTTCGAGACCGGCATCAAGGTCATCGATTTGATTGAGCCGTATCTGCGCGGCGGCAAGATTGGCCTGTTCGGCGGCGCGGGTGTCGGTAAGACGGTCATCATTCAGGAACTGATCAACAATATCGCCATGAAGCACGGTGGCGTATCCGTGTTCGCGGGCGTGGGCGAACGCACGCGCGAAGGCAACGACCTTTGGCTCGAGATGCAGGAATCGGGCGTCATCAACCCGCACGATTACACGAAGTCAAAATGCGCACTGGTCTACGGCCAGATGACCGAACCTCCCGGGGCGCGTCTGCGGGTGGGATTGACCGGCCTCACTGTTGCTGAATACTTCCGCGACGAGGAGGGCCAGGACGTCCTGCTCTTCATCGACAATATTTTCCGCTTTACGCAGGCAGGTTCGGAAGTCTCGGCACTGCTCGGTCGCATGCCGTCCGCCGTGGGATACCAGCCCAATCTGGCAACGGAGATGGGTGAGTTGCAGGAGCGGATTACATCGACCAAGAAGGGTTCGATCACGTCGGTGCAGGCGATCTACGTGCCCGCCGACGATTATACGGACCCAGCGCCCGCCACGGCGTTTGCGCACCTCGATGCCACGACCAACCTCTCGCGCGCTATCGTCGAGCTCGGAATTTATCCCGCGGTCGATCCGCTGGCCTCAACCTCGCGCATTTTGGACGCGCGCATTATCGGCCAGGACCATTACGATACGGCGCAGGCGGTGAAGGGGGTTCTCCAGCGCTATAAGGACCTCCAGGACATCATCGCGATTTTGGGTATCGATGAGCTGTCGGACGAAGACAAGCTGACGGTGGCGCGCGCCCGCAAGATTCAGCGGTTCCTGTCGCAACCGTTCCACGTCGCTGAGCAGTTTACGGGGCTTCCGGGCAAGTATGTGAAGCTCGAAGATACGATTCGCGGCTTCAGGGAAATCGTGGATGGCAGACACGATGACATTCCCGAGCAGGCGTTTTATATGCAGGGAACGATCGAGGACGTGCTGGAGCGCGCCAAGTCCATGAAAGCTGCTGCATAGACATGGCTGAGCTGTTTCAACTCGAAGTGGCGACGCCCGAGCGCTTAATTGTCGAGGAGCGTGTGTCTGAGGCGCAGGTGCCGGCGCGCGGTGGCTACCTCGGTGTGCTGGCCGGACACGCGCCGCTGGTTGCGGAATTACAAAGCGGCGTTTTGAGCTACGTAACGGAGGGCCGTCTTCGGTACCTGGCTATACACGGGGGCTTCGTTGAAGTGCTGGCGGAGCATGTGCGCGTCCTGGCCGACATCGGCGAGCGGGCTGAGGAGATCGATGTAACACGCGCTCAGGCGGCGCTTGAGCGGGCGCAGAAAGCGCTGGAAGATCCGCACGTAAATGTAGATCCCGCGGCGGCTTTAGCCGAGATGCAGAGAGCGCAGGCCAGGCTCGAAGCTGCGGCAAAGCGGTAGCGCTACAGAGTACAATAGATGATTCGGGCCGTGGCGCAGCCTGGCTAGCGCGCTTGCTTGGGGTGCAAGAGGTCCCGGGTTCAAATCCCGGCGGCCCGACCAGCCAAATCAATCAGATACAAGAAAGGCCAGCTTTCGAGTTGGCCCGTTGTGACGTAGATTGTGACGTAACCCCTCAGTTCACTGCGTCCGGTGCGGGTTTCTGTTCTTCTGCTGGTACCGGCTTGACCAAACCACTCGACAGCATCTCGATGGCTTTCCTCTTGGCCTCCATCCGCACATGGCTATAGTGTTCCAGCATTTCTCTCGACATGTGGCCCGCGAGTGCCATCAACGTGGCGTCTGGCGCTCCTGCCTCCGCAAGTTCGGTAATCGCTTGGTGCCGGAGATCGTGAAAGCGGAACTCTAGGAAAGGCTCAGCCGCTCGCCTGCGGGCCTCCTCTGCATCGCCGCCGGTCTGCTCTGCCAGGTTCGCAGCGTTATCGCCAGCCTGCTTTGCCGCCTCTTTAACGAGCGATCTCCAGGCAGTACGCCAAGTCTTCTGGGGTGTGTTGGGGTCAATCTTGCTTCTCTCGCAAGCTGGAAAAACATAGTGCTCTGGTTGGGCAGAGCCGACTATTTCGGCACGTTCCTTCAACCGGGCTAACGCAGCCATAGCGTCGCCATTCAGCGGTATTGCCCTGTGCCCCGCTTGTGTCTTGCTCCGTTGAATCAATATCCCTCTTTCAAAAAGGTCTACATCCTGCCAGCGGAGGTGTTTGAGTTCCATCCCTCGGCAGGTGGTGGAAACAGCCAACACAGCCGCACAATACGCTACCATCCAGCCATCCCTAGACGATGCCGTCTCAAAGAGGAGCCTCCTTTGTTGAGCAGTCAAAACCTTGGCAATCGGGTTGGTATTCTCCCTGTCCCGCTTTACATCCTCGGCAACAATGGCCCAGACCTTCGCCTTTTTCATCATTTGCCGGAGGACGCCGATCTCCATGTTGAGGGTTCTTCCTGTTATGCCCGTTGCACGGCGCACCCGCTGGTAAGCTGCCACATCTTCAGCACGGACTCGTAGCAAAGGCCCCTGACCAAAGAACTTGCGCAGAGGTCTTAGCAGATTACGTTCAAGCTGGTGGGTCCGTGCAGCGACGTGTGGCTTGCGGTCTTCCAAGAACTGGTCAGCCGCTTCGCCGAATGGCTTGCGAGCGAACTCCCGGCCACTCTTCGATGCCGCTTTGCCAGGCTGAATCTCGGCAACGCGCTTCTTCTCCAGCGCCAGTGCCTCGCGCCGATCAGTGGTATCCAACGCCTCCCGGTAACGGACCCCATGGACCGTCACATCGATGTGCCAATGCCCACCGCGTTTGTAGATTATTACTTCCCTCCGCTCTTCTTGCCCTTCACCTTCCTCGGCCTGCCCTTCGGCCATCCGCCCCTGAAGTGCTTGCGGGCTTTGCTGGCAGCGGAGAAATGCTCCGCTCCGTGCAATTCGAGGGTCCGCTTGCCACCCTTCTTGCCCATCATGCTGGCGGCCTGGGAGATGGCACTTGGCTTTTTGGGTTTCATTGTATCTCTCAACTATACAACAAACGCATGCTGTTATAAAGTTTTGACCTTGCTTTCAACTTCCCTAGCGCTTGGTCTGCGTGGGTAGTACACTGTAACCCGGCGCAAGAGGGTTTTCGAGTAGGAGGTGCGTGATGCCGATATACATGCAGTACTCGGGAATTACGGGCGACGCACAAAGCGTGGGTCACACTCAGTGGATCGAAGTCGATTCATTCCAATTTGGTGTGGGTCGTGGAATCTCAAGTCCAACCGGCGGTAGCTCCGACCGAGAGGCATCGGCACCCTCCGTTAGTGAAATTGTTGTTACGAAGCCAACCGATGTAGCCTCACCCAGCCTTTTCCAGCACTGCCTGGGCAGTAGGAGGCTTCGGGTATCCATAATCTTTACGAATGCTACTACGCCCAGCGGACCTCGGCACAAGCTCAACCTGAAAGATGCCCTGATTGCTGACATTCAGCCTCATCCAAGGCGTTCTGGCATGGGCGAAAAACTGACCATCAGTTTTTCGGATTACGAGTTCAACGGGGCCAAGAACGTTCCGATTCCTCCCACCCTGTCAATCAACGAAGGCAACCCCGTCCGCTCACAGGAGATGTGGACCCCTGTCCGCCTCACTCCCGCCCAGGTCCACTAACTGGTTCGGGCTGCCTATCGGAAGCCGCCCAAAAAGCAACGACTACTTCACATCGAATTACATGCGGTTATCCCCTTCGTCGAATTGTGGGCCAAAACCCGCATGCACTATGCTGGACTTAGGTTTGAGAGAACAGTGAGTTCAACAGTGATCGCAGTAGTTGTGTGTTTTGTGTTGGTGCTTGGAGTTTTTCATTTCGTTTTCACTCGTCTCCTGTCGTTACGAAAGGTGATTTTTTCCCCGACCGACATCCTCGAAGAGCCATTCTCGGCGGAGCGCTATCGTGCCATGGATCGGTTGCTAGACTCCGCCGATGAGAGTTTTCTGGCATCTCATCCCGGTTGCACGCGGCGAATGAAAAGGCGCTTCCGAAAAGCCCGGCTTTCCATTTTCCGGGATTACATGAAGTTGCTCTCGGAAGACTTCAACCGGATCTGCCGAGCCATCAAGTTGCACGCCATTAATTCCGAGGTAGATCGCTCCGATTTGGCTGCTGTGATGATAAAGGAGCAGTTGCGGTTTTGTCGGAACATGTTGTACGTCGAGTTCAAGCTGGCCATTTACGCCTGTGGCTGGAGAGGCGTCGACGCCAGCGGTTTGATTGCGTCCTTGAATACAATGCGTGACAGGTTGCAAACTTTGCAGCGAATCGCAGAGCCAACTGTGGGCGTAGTGCCTGCCGCCCTTGGCTAGCGCGACTTCGGGAAGCATCCCCTCAGGCTGAACCCGCTGCCTGCTTCCGTAGCTTCGTTCTTTCCAACTCCCATTTCAGTCGCTGCAATGCGGCGGTAGTTTCGTCTGCCCGAATAGCCGCTTGGCTGTCTTCGCCGCAGCAGACGCGCATCAAGACGGAGATGTCCTGGACCCGCTCTTCGACAAGCGTGAGATCATGACGAAGCTGAACTGCCTGCTCGTTTGTGAGGGGGCACAGATCTGCTGAGGTGGGCATAGTGTCAATTATATCGTTGAGGCGCTGGCCGAATCAGGCGAGCAAATAATCTGCGGGGGGAGAAAATTGAAAAAGGGCGGCCCACCTCACATTCCGTCAAGACTCAAAGACCCTCGTTGCCGATCATCCGCTTAGAAGCGCTATTGGCGTGGGGCTACTTCATTCCACGCACGCCTATCTGATCGTTCGTTGGTCTTCTTACTGCTTGCCCTCTGGAAATCGGGTGCCGCCGCCCTCGTACTGGCCAGGTTCTATATATCACCTCCCGCCGCATCAGCGGCTAACAACTCAGGAGCGTTTTAGGCAACTACCTCCGACATGATTCTCCTCCCGCGATGGTGGGCTGTCAATAGCCCAAAAGGGCGACGCGGTGGGGTTGTCACAAGGACTACCGATCCAGATGCCCTTCGGAGACATTCGGGTGGAAGGCCCTGGTAATTTTCTTCCAGCTAAATGCAACATGAACATCACTAGGGGAAGACGGTTGTATCAAAGGCTACAGTACCAAAGGCTTCGCCTTGACAAGGGTATTAGATAGGACTACCGTTGTTAACGAGCGGGTGTCTCTGCTCGCTCTCCAGATTATCTAAACTAAGTTAGGTCCTCTGAAGCCTTCCTCTTAGCTAGCCACCATAACCGAGGAGGTTATTCATGTTTGCT
>CAVWAJ010000011.1:0-86146 GCA_963752965.1 Terriglobia bacterium
GACACGCAGGCCAACCTTGTTGGACAAAATCCAAAATGCCGGTCAGCCACGGAACCGCGTCGAGTGCCAGCTTAGGTCCGCTGTTCGGACGCTTTTCAAAACCATGCGGACCCTTTTGAGCCAGTCCTGCTGCGAAGTTCGTGCCGAACAGGATAACCACGCCGGCGCCGGCGCGCCGCCCGTTGGTTACGATTTCCTGTCAGTCAGATCACCTGGAAGAGGTGTAGGACGAACTGGCCCGAACCGATTCTTAAGCCGCGCGGCGTTTGCGCCGCAAGTAACCGCCGATCAGCACAAGTCCGCTACCCACCAACCAAAGGCTCCCGGGTTCGGGAACGGTCGAGGAGATGCCGAACTCCACATTGACGCCAAATCAGCCTGCCTCCGAAGGTGAAGTGTATCCTTCCGTTGAGATCAGCTCTACCAGGGGTGAATTCGCCCAGTTCGGGTGCCATTGAGAAAGCGCGCCATGATTTCCAAAAGTTGCGAGTTTCGTTACAAAGTTTTTCTTTTTCTCTGAGCTTTTTAGGCTGCCAGCTCCGGTAAGCCCCTTAACATCTCTAAGCTATGGCTTGGCAACAAATGTGCTAACAAGTTGCACCCGGCTATCCGGCTGCGAGCAAAACGGAAGCTCGGCACAACGAGGAGAGGGAGGAGAATTCTATGCAGCACAGTAGGCACCTGGTTCTGGCGTCACTTGCCATGCTTATTTTCGGGTTTACGGCGCGGGCGGAGAGCCTGGCCATTGTCGAAGCAGATCCCGGCGACGTGCCCGTATCTCAAATGCTCGCGACGGGGCTCTTCAGCTCCGTTACGGACATTGACGCGGCATCAAGCACGCCCACACTGGCCCAGCTCAGTTCGTACGGCGCCATATTGGCGTACACCAATTACGAACCTAATGATGGCACCGCCTTGGGCAACGTTCTGGCCGATTATTACGCCCTCGGAGGCAAAGCGTTGACCATCGCGACTTATGGCTTAAGCAATCCGTGGGAGATTGGCGGAGCCGTGATGACGGGGGACGATGCGGCTTTGACTAATTTGGGCACAAATGGGTCTGTCAGTGGAAATCTGGTTGCTACGGTTCCTTCCGACCCGATCTTCAACGGCATCGATTTGGCGACGTTCACCTATTTTTACAATGGCAACTTTGCTAATCCGGGTCTGGCGACTGGCGCGACACTATTAGCCACGGATGGAGCCGGCGTTGACATGATTGCCCGCAGCGAGGATGGTATCGTCAATGTCAACCTGTTCCCCGGGGTTGAAGGCAACGGCGACAATCCTCAGGTTTATCAGCTCCTCGCGCAGACGCTGACGCCTTCGACTACTTCGACGATCCCTGAGCCGGGCACTCTAATGCTCTTTGGCACAGCGTTGCTGGGTGTTGCCGGGATTCTCCGCCGCAAACGCGCAATGCGGTAAAGAACAAGGCAGCGAGATTTACTTGACCGGCCAGGGCAGCACTGCCTGGCCGGTTTGTTTTTTCTCAGGGGGAAAGTGGCCCGACTCAATTGCCGCCCCTCACGCGTTCATCCGGAGTTCCCCAGCACCTTCGTCGCAGCCTTTCATGATCAGTATGTGGTCGTACGCTACGCAATCTTGATTGATCTTCGCGCCACAGCAAGCAGTCGATTCGCCCAAGCGCGCGTCATCGAGATCCGAAAAATTTTGAACTGTTAGAAAGAATTCGGAACTTCATCCAGAGTCTGCCGAAGCCAGAAATTCAAGTAAGCGCGTAACATGTGTAGCTTAGCGTTTCATTCCAGCGTGGCCCAAAACGTGCTCGAATGAGGCCAATTCCGTGTCAGGTGGCACGCACGGAATGAGTGCGAGATTTAGTGATCGAGTACATCTCTGGCTGGCTCAGCCCAGCCTGTTGGAGGAGGGAGATTTCGACTATGCGCAACGCTCTTGTGATTCTCGGGCTGTGTTTCCTCGCCCTAAGCCAGACAGCTTCTGCCCAACCGTATGCCTTTGGGTTCAGCACCTTCACTTCTGGCAACAACCTTGACATCAATGGGAATCCGTTCTACAACACCGATTCCGGCTGGTTTACGAGCCTCGGCGAACACGATGCTGGTAACACAAACTACTTCTCCGGGTGCGACTCCTGCTCCCCACTTTACGCCAACTACTTTTCATTTGACTTGTCGGCCTTGACAGGAACGGTCACTTCCGCGTCGTTCATAGTTGACGCGTACACCGTCACCAATCCGGGTATTTTCGACATCTTTGCAACATCGCTGACCCCGGCTGAAGTCAATTCAAGCAACAGTTATTCGGACCCTTCCATTTACACGGACATCGTGACGGCCCCGGTCATCGGGTCATTGTTAATCGGGCCGGGCGACAGCGACACCTTCGTCACTGTCAGCTTGAATTCTGCAGGCCTGTCTTGGCTTCAGGCGAATGAGGGGAACGGAGTAGTCTTGGGCGGTGCCTACGACAATACGAGTACAGTCCCTGAGCCGAGCGCCGTAATGCTGTTTGGCACAGCGTTGCTGGGTGTTGCGGGGATTCTCCGCCGCAAACGCGCAATGCGGTAAAGAACAAGGCAGCGAGATTTACTTGACCGGCCAGGGCAGCACTGCCTGGCCGGTTTGTTTTTTCTCCGGGGGAAAGTGGCCCCCCTACTTCTCCAGCCCCAGCTCCCCCAACACCTTCGGTGCAGCCTCTTCCATCGCCAGCATGTTGTGGCACGCCCCGCAATCCTGCGTGATCCTCGCGCCGCCCCAGAAAGCAAACTGGCGTACCCAAGATCGCGCCAGCGGAAGTGGAAAAATTTTGGACTTGTAACGACAATTCGGAACTTCAACCAGAGTCTTCGGAAGTTACGAAATCGTGTAGGCGAGTATCATGTTTGACTTAGCGTTCGGAGCCAGCTTGGCCCAAAACGTGCTGAAGCGCTCCCAATTCCACATGTGGCAGACTCGGGAACTAAGTATCTTCGTTGGTACGGTGACAAAGGAGAGAGAACATGAAAATCAGACGACTCGTTAAACTCGGTCTTTGCGTGGGGCTCCTCTTGGGAGTGGTGCCCGCTTATGCAGGACTGCTAAGCTACGCTGACTTCCCCACCTGGAGCGCTGCCGTATCGGGCGTGACCACGGTTACCATCCCGGATTCGGCTCCGGGTAGTGACGTGTACCTGGGCAACAGTACTGCATCGGTGACCTACTCGGGCGTGGTTTTTTCGGTCAGCAGTACTCTGGGCAACGGCAACTTCTTCAATGTCGGCTCGAACTACTATCTTAGTAACCCCACAGCCGTCCTGTCAGACCAGGAGGAGACTAGTGGCCTCGCCAACATCCTCATTACGTTCCCCGAAGCCGTGCAGGGCTTCGCCCTGAACTATGGTACGTTTGACGGCAGCAGCGTGACCTTTGCGCTATCCAACGGTGATAGCCTAGTCCAAGCCAGCACCGCCTCGGCTTACTCCGTTCCGGACTTCGTGGGGGTTACCGACAGCTCTTTCTCGTCGGTCCTAATCACGTCGAGTGATTATGTCCTCAGTATTAACGACATCTCTTACGCCACCTCCAATACTAGCTCGACGGTTCCAGAACCGAGCTCGGCCCTCCTGCTGGCAGGCGCCATCGGCGCACTTTTGCTGTTGCGGCGCCAGTTTGCAAAGCAGTAAGTAGGTCGGCCAGCGTGGAATAGCACCGCCGCGAGGCTCCGCGAGTTGGAGCCTCGCGTGATCGCATAGATCCATACGCTGGACAGCAACCGAGGATGAATTGCCGCCCGGCCCTTCCGAGCCAATACCTGGACGGCCCCCCCTACTTCTCCAGCCCCAGTTCCCCCAACACCTTCGGTGCAGCCTCTTCCATCGCCAGCATGTTGTGGCACGCCCCGCAATCCTGCGTGATCTTCGCGCCGCCTGCCGCCGCCACGTGATTGTCATCATGGCACCGGAAGCACCCCGGAAAATCCGTGTGCCCGATGTTGTTGGGATACATGCCCCACGTTACATTCATCTCGGGGAAAATGTTGCGCTGGTAGACCGCCAGCACTCCACGCGCGGAGCTCTCGATCTCCTCCCGCTTCGACGCATAAACGTCCGGGTATTTCTCGCGATAGAAGGCCTCGAACGCCGCCGGTATCTTCGCCTCCGCCTCCTCGCGCGAAGCATACGCCGCCTTCAGCAGCGCCACTGCGGTCTTCTTGGCAAACGGCAGCGCCGGCGTAATCGATCCATCCGCCAGCTTCAGGTCCACCGCCGGCTCCGGCAATTGGTAAGCGTGCGTCGGCCGGTTGTGGCAATCGATGCAGTCCATCTCACGCACGTCGAGGTTCCCCGGCATGGCGCCTTTGGCGTCGCTCGAAGTGTACGCCGTCGCTTTTCCCGAGGCATCCTGATACTCCACCCACGGAATCACTTGCCGCTTCTCATCGCTATGTGCGTAGCGGATGCGCACTCCCGGGCCCATGTGCACGCCATGAATTCCCACCCTTCCGTTGCCGCCGCCAATGTGCATCATGAGCACGGTCTTCGTCGGCGTGTTGTGCTCGTCGTCGGCGAATTTCGCGATCACCCGCAGCCGGTCCCCGCCATACTGCTGCGGCCAGTGGCAAGCCTCGCACGTCTCGCGCGCCGGCCGCAAATTGTGCACCGGCGCCGCAATCGGCCGTGAGTAGGTGTGAAGTGTGACCGCGAACACCTGCCGTACGCCGGACAGTTTGCTGCGTACAAACCAGCCCGCCCCCGGCCCGATGTGGCACTGCACGCATTCCACGCGCGAGTGCGGCGAATTCTGGTAGGCCGTGAACTCCGGCTGCATCACGGTATGACAGGTCTGCCCACAGAAGGTGACGCTGTCCATGTAATTCACGGCGCTGTACGAGAGCTGTCCCGCGATGATCATATTGGCGAACGTCGTGACGCCGATAAACGCCAGGAGCCGCCGCAACTCGCGGTTCTGAAAATCAAGCGGCGGGAAGTACTTCGGCATCTTGCCCGAAATCCGTTCGCGCCGTTTCTCCCATAAGATGCCCACCGGAATCAGAATCAGCCCGCCGAAGAACACCGCCGGCAGCGCCAGGTACATCAGAATGCCGATGTAGGGGTTCGCCACTTCCCCGCGCAACGTTGAGGGCAGCATCACCATCCAGAGGACCGTGGCCGAGGTGACGATCACAACGCCAACCTGGCTGATCCAGTTGTTCGATAGATACACTACGGGCGCCAGCCAGCGGCGCCGGGGCGAACCGGGAGTAGTTGTCATAGGCTCGAAATGGTTTCTTCGGTAGGCTCGGTGGTTTCCGGCTCCGAGTTCCGGGGACGCGTGCTGAATCCCGTGATCGCAGCGCTGTCCAGGGGATACACATCGGGGTCGAAGATCACAGAATAGAAGTGCCAGACCAAAATGGCAAGCGTCGCCAGCACGGCTTCATAGAAATGCACCGAGGTCGCTACGTCCAGCACGATCTTGGGCATCCACGCCAGCGTGTAATTGGTGGCCCATAGGATCACACCCGTCCCGATCATCACCGCCGCTCCCCAAACCACCGCCCAGTATTCCGCTTTCTCGACGTAGGAGTGCTCGGAGATCTCGGGCTGGTTTTGCAACAAGCCTAGATTGTAGCCGAACATGGATACGCCTTCGGTCGCGTCGCGCCGCGCCGGCCACAACCCGCGCCAGTGCCGCCGCAGCTTCGCGCTGGTGATCAGCGAAATCACATGCATCGTGGTTACCGCCATGAATACCACCGCCGCCACACGATGCACCAGGCTCCGCACCGGCGTCAAGCCTTCCCACAGCAACATGGGCCTAGCCCACCATTGCCCCGGATATTTCAGCGCAAACCCCGACCATACCAGGACCACGAACGAAATCGCCAGCAGCGCGTGTTGCAACCGCTCGAAACCGAACATGCGGAATTGCGGCTGGCCGTTGGCGTGCGCCCGCCCGTTGAGCCCGCGCCTGAACCGCATCTGGTACGCCTTGCGCACCCAGTCGCCGGCATTGTGTAGCAACATCAGGCCAATCGTGATCGGAATTACCCAAAGGTAGAAGCGCCGCACCCAGCCCACCGCCGTCGGTTCCGTGCGCGCCTCGGTTAGATGGACCGGACCGATCACGAACCGCTTCCCGGCTCCCGGGTGGCACCGGCCGCACGTCGCCGCCAGGTTCCTTGGATTGATCATCGATTGTGGATCGGATGACGGCAGGATCTTGTGTACGCCGTGGCAGCTCGCGCAGTTCGCGACCGTCTGGGATCCGGCTCGCGCCGCCATCCCATGATACGAAGCGTCGAAACTCACCAGCCGGTCCTGCGGAAATCCGAACTCGCGCGCCAGGCGCACGTCGCCGTGGCAGCTTCCGCACGTGTCGCGTATGTTGCGCGTATTCACAGGTGACGCGGCGTTACTGGGCGCCAGAATGGAATGTTCTCCGTGGCAGTCGGTGCAGACCGGCGCCTGTGTCACCCCTCGCGCTACCGCGTGATAATGTACGCTGCGCTTGTATTCGTCCGCCACGTCGCTGTGGCACATGCCGCACGTCTCCGGCTCGGCTGCGCGAAATTTCTCCGAGTGCGCAATCTGCACCTCGTGCGCCACGCCATGGCAGGTGGAGCACTCCGGCGCCGCTTGGTTGCCTTTCTTAAGTTCCTGCCCGTGAATGCTGCGCGCGTGCTCGGCGCCGATCTGCTGATGGCAGCTCGCGCAAACTGGTTTGGGAATGCCTTCCGGGTGGGGATACTCTTCGTGCTTGACGTGGCAGGTGGTGCAGGAAACCGAAGCGTGCGCCCCCTTGGTCAGCTTCTGTCTGACGTCATGGCAAGCATCGCAGGCGGCACTGGGGTCCTGCGCCAGCAAGGACAGCCCGGCCACCAGAAAAGTAATGGTGATGCGGAGCGCGAGCCGGAAACCCAGCCCGGCTCCGGCTCGCGTCGGCATCCCCGTTACTTCCACATTTGCTGCGAACTTTGCACCCAGTACTGGTAGAAGTACACCGCTCCCAGCACTACGCCGTAGACCGCTCCGATGATTGTCAGCAACTTGCCCCAGCGGTCGATCACCGCCACACGATGCGCCGTCGCCGCTTGCTCGGTGAGCTGCGAGCTCTCGCCCTCCCCAATATGGATCGTGTCGTCCTCGTGAGACGTAATCTGACGGCGATAGAGCGCCAGAATCAGGACCGCCCCTGCCACCGCGATCCACGCTGCCGCAAATGGAACTAAGCTGATGTTCATAACCTTCCCCCTAATTAATCGTGAGCGGAACCACGGTTTGCGCCTTCACGAAGCCGGCTGGCCGCTCGAACTTTCTCCCGGTTGCCTCCTCGATCGCATCGACGATCAACAGCAGATACGCATCGAGCGCGCAGGCCACGTTCTCCCTGGTTTCGCACGATCCATCCGCATCCTGCCCGCCACACAGGGAACAAACTTGGTCCCGGATGGATTGCACGTAATCCCGAATATCATCGCTGTGGGTGCTCTGAATGGCCAACGCCACTTGAGGAAACATGCGGAACAGCGCACAGGTTCCCGGCTTCTCCAGGCCGCAGGAGCCATCCTCGGTGCGGTCAGAACAAACTCGGCAAATCGTCTCCCGGACGATTTTTTCCAGATCTTCCAACGACCGTTCCATCGCCCCCTCCTTTGCCCGCACGTGCCCCATGCACGCGGTCGTCCATCGCTAAGACCAAGGGAATCAACTGATTTTCGATCGCTTGACTTCCCCCCGCCGAGAAGGTGGGGGGATATTCCCAACGCTCGCCGGCCAGTTGGGTGTTCTCACCCTTAATGCGGCCGCCATCACCGCCAGAGCCATGGTCCGCGGTGGATCGCTGTCGAAGACCACACAACGTATGCCCGCTTGCCAGGCGCGTTCGAGGCGCCTGGCTTCGTTGGGCGTAATCAGCACGACCCGCTCCGGCCGGTCGATCGGATTGGGCAGCGAGTCGAGCGTCTTTTCATTCACTACCAACACGCCTGGTTGCCGCGGGTCTGGTCTATCCACCGCATGCACGGAACAGCTCTCGGTGTTCATCAACAGATCCGCGAGCACGGCCCCGTAAGGGGCGCTTCCAACCGCGAGTTGGACGGTGTACATACTGCCTCCACTACGCTGGGACCTATTTGTCTTTGGCGACGTAGCCTTCGAGCGAATGGTCGTGGTCTTTGTAATATTTGCCAGCGTCGTTCAATTCCTTGGTCTTGGCGCTGACGTGGCAGAACGTGCACGCCTTCTTCTCCTTCTTCGTATACTCGGGTTTCCCATATGAAAGCGTCGAGCACGCCAAGGCACCCAGGAACAAAACCACTGCTGGAATCGCGAATTTCATCTATCCTTTTCCTCTCCCTGCCCCTCAAGGAAGCAATCTCGGGGCCATAACAGTCTGACCCAATTTACAAGCTTAGGCTTGTATCCCTAGGGGCATAGCGCGCAATTGTGACCCCCAGAACCCAGAACACAGCGTCGGAAGACGATCGGGAAGGGCGCGGAGGGCGGAGCGGATTTCGCGGCCGCGCCGCATGCTTCGGGGATTCGCTGTGTGGGTCCTTGGCGGCCCCCTACGCTATACTGGCAGCAAATGGTCTCCAAGCTGGACCCCGCTTGGCAGCGGGGCACGGTACTCGAAGCGGTTTTCGATCAGCTTTCCGATGCGCTCATCCTCTACGATCGCGATCTGGTGATCACGGGTGTCAATAGGGCGGCGGAAAAACTTTTCGGCATGATGGCCGACGAGATGATCGGCAAGAGCTGCAAAGAAGTGTTCCGGTGCGCGGTCTGCGAGCCCGATTGCGGCGTGCTGGCGGGCATCAATCAGGAGGGGCTACAGCCGCGATGTACGATTCGCTTGCGGACCGAGGCGGGCCGCGAGCGATTGGCCATAATGCGTACGAGCCACATCACCGATAGCGCCGGATCGGTCCAGGGTGTGGTCGCTACCGTTACTGATATCACCGAAGAGGCCGACCCGCAAAAGCGCGAGATCGTCGCGGAATCGCGCGGCATGCGCGACGTACTGAATTTCATGCGCCGCGTGGCGGTGAGTGAAGCCACCACCATCATGCTCGAAGGTGAGAACGGCACCGGCAAGGACCTGGTCGCCAAGACGCTGCACTACGAGAGCATGCGCCGCGCTGAGCCATTCATCGCCATCAATTGCGCGGCGATTCCGGAAACGCTGCTCGAAAGCGAGCTGTTCGGCTATGAAAAGGGCGCTTTCACCGACGCCCGGTCGCAGAAGCGCGGTATTTTCGAGCTGGCCGATAAAGGCACGCTGTTCCTCGACGAAATCGGCGAGATGCCGCTGTCCCTGCAAGCCAAGCTGCTGCGTGTGCTCGAGGAGCAGAGTTTCCGCCGTCTGGGTGGCCTCAAGGACATCAATCTCGATCTGCGCGTGATTACGGCGACCAACAAGAATCTGCGGGAGGCGGTGAAGGAAGGCGCCTTCCGCCAGGACCTGTACTTCCGTCTCAACGTCATCCAGATCAGCATCCCGCCCCTGCGGGAGCGGCCCGAAGATATCCTGCCACTCGCGCAGTTTTTCGTTAGCCATTACAACCGGAAGTTTCGGCGTCAGATCGAGGGGGTGTCGCCGGCTGCGGAGCGGCTGCTGTTGGGGCATTCCTGGCCCGGTAATGTGCGCGAACTGCGCAACGCCATCGAGCGCGCCATGATACTGGAGGAATCCGCCATCTTGACGCCGGCGAGCCTGCCGGTCTCGCTCGGCAGCCTGACAGGGTCCGGTGACGGCATCCATTCCTCGTTTGGCTACCAGATCCCCGACGAAGGCATCTCGCTCGAGGAGAATGAGCGAAACCTGGTAGTCCGTGCCCTGGAGAAGACTGAAGGAAACCAGACCCAGGCTGCCCGGCTGCTGAGTATTACCCGGGACACATTGCGTTACAAGATGAAGAAATTCAATCTCAAGTAGGGGTTTTTCACTCATGTTCCGGGGAATTAGCCGCAATTGGGTGTTCTCAGCCAGCGATTGTGTAGGGTTCTCCAACGTTGAAATCCCCTGCAAAATCGATAGTTTGTTGATTTGAGAGAGTTTGGGCCAATTCCTGCACTATAGTGGAAGCGATTTCATTTTGAGGTGCTCGCAAGTGCGATTGCGCGCGGCATTCAGCGCCCGCAACCAGAGGAGATTATGCACATGTCATCTTCAGTTCGTGGGATTTCCCGAATCGTTGCAGTGTTGCTGCTGGTGGCCGGAGCGGCCGCCTTGGTCGGTGGGTCTAAATCGCCCTATTCGCCCCGCGATAAGGCATTCTACGCGGATAAGGCCTTGGTCGATTTCGTACGCCCTGGCTTGAAAATCACGATCAACTCGGCGAGCATCAGTAACGCCGGCGTTATCAGTGTGACGTACACGCTGACGGATCCGACGGGACTGCCTTTGGATGCAGCTGGCGTGACGACTCCGGGCGTGGTTTCGCTGGCATATGTCGCCGCTTACATTCCCAAGGGCCAGGTTCAATATGTGGCCTATACGACTGCGCCGGCGACGGGCAAGGCTCTGGGCACCATTACCCGCCCGGATTTCGAATTACCTGCTTTTGGAGGGGGCGGCACTGTCACGGCGTTAGGCTCGGGCCAATACCAATATACTTTCAAGGCCCAGGCACCCGCGGGATTTGACCCCACTCTGACCAATACGGTTGCGGTGGACGGGAACCGCGACCTAACGGCATTCAATCTGGGCACAAATTACGCCGGCACCACCTTCAATTTCGTCCCTGCCGGCTTGCCGGTTACGGTCACCCGCGATCTCATCCGCACCGAGAGTTGCAACACCTGCCATGATCAGTTGGCCTTCCACGGCGGCTACGCCCACGGCACGAACATGTGCGTCATGTGCCACCAGCCGCAAAACGCCGATCCGGCGACAGGCAACTCGCTGGATCTCAAGGTGTTTATACATAAGATCCACATGGGGTCGCAGTTGCCCAGTGTGGTTGGCACCTCGACTACGCCCGGCGTTCCTTACCAGATTATTGGCTACATGAATTCCGTCAATGACTTTTCTAAGGTGATCGATCCCGCCGATCCCCGGCGTTGCGAGGTTTGCCACAGCCAGACCACCGGCGCTGCGCAGGCCAACGCCTTCATGACGCAACCGAGCCGGCTAGCTTGCGGCGCCTGCCATGACGATGTCAATTTCGCCACCGGCGCGAACCATCCCGGTGGATTCCAAAACGACGATACACAATGCGCCAACTGCCATATCCCCCAGGGTGAATCGCCCTTCGACGCTTCCATTCTGGGTGCGCACGTAGTGCCCAATGACACGAAGGCTTTTTACCCACAGAACCCGGATACGCTGATATCGAGCGTCCAGGTGACGATCACAGGCGTAACCAACACGGCTGGCGGACAGAAACCTGTGGTTGCCTATACCGTGCAGGACATGAACGGCAAAGCTATCGCCTTGAACGACCCGACCCTGGAGGACCTCCAGTTCACCATGGCTGGTCCGACGACGGATTACGGCTATACGAGCTTCGGCAGCGACGTCACCACGCCCGGTTACGTGGCGGAGGATGGAACCCAAGGAACCTGCAACTCGAGTGGGAACTGCACGTACACGTTCCAGCACGCGATTCCGACGGGCGCCACGGGGACCTATGTGATCGGCGCCGAATCCGAGCGGCTGGAGAACATTCTGCAGAATACGAACGCAGCCCAGCAGGTCGAGAGCGGAACCCCGAATTCGCTATTCTACTTCTCGGTTGACGGCTCAGCCGTACAGCCGCGCCGTACAGTGGTGGCCGAAACCAACTGCAATCAATGCCACGTGCACCTGACGCTACATGGAAACCGGCGAAACAATCCCCAATACTGCGTCCTGTGTCACAATCCGTCCGATACGGACTTTTCGCAGCGTCCTAAAGGCCAGACGGCCCAGACCATCAACATGGCCGTCATGGTTCACCGCATTCACGACGGCGTGAACGTTGTGCCGGCTGGCGGCAAGCCCTACACTGTTGCGGGCTTTGGCGGACACGCGCACGACTTCTCGGGCATACTCTTCCCGGCCATGAGCCCGTCGGGAGAAGCTACCTATTTGCAAAACTGCTCGCTGTGCCACACCAATAGTTCGGAGCAAAACGACCTGCCCCTGATGTCGAACCTGAATCCGGTCACTGATCCGCAAGGCTGGATCAATCCGGTGCAGGCCACGGCGTCGGCTTGCAGCGGATGCCACGTTTCCAAGGCGGAGGCAGCCCACTTCCTGGCAAATACCAACGCGCTGGGAGAGAGCTGTAGCGTATGCCATTCCTCCGGCGCGCAGTTCGCGGTTGACGCGGTGCACGTTCAGTAACCGTTTCGCCATTGAGGCCGAGGAGCACTAAAATGAGAATCGACACGACTTTCATTCATAAGATCCACATGGGCTCGTCGTTGCCGACCGTGAGGGCGGGCAGACCTCATAAACTGTCCGGCGAAGTTGTATACAAGGTGCGCGCTCGCTAGGCTGGGAGGGAGCCCATGCGAGCCGACAACCTGATTCCGCAGTCTTGGCCGCCGCGATTTGCCAGCGCGCCCCCACCTCCTCCTGGGGCCCGTCCGTTGAGGGCGGGTCACCCTCGAGCGCTGGCAGTCGCGGCGACCATGTATTTATTGGCCGCCACAGCAACCGCGCAAACCCCACCCGCAGACACCAAGCCGGCCACATACGCAGGGTCGGAAGCCTGCCAGATGTGCCACGAGGACATCTACAAAGCTTTTCAGAAAAACCCGCACGTTGCCGTAGAGAAGGATAAGCGCCGGGGTTTTGAGACGCGGGCGTGCGAATCATGCCACGGTCCGGGAAGCAAGCACGTCGAAAGCACAGCAGCCGCGGACATTCGGAATCCGGCGAAACTGCCGGCGGCGGAAGCGGACCGCGACTGTCTGAGCTGCCATCTGAACCAGCCGACGCATGTAGGGCGAATCCAGAGTGCGCATGCGCGCAATCAGGTGAGCTGTGTGGCGTGCCACGCGATGCACAAATCGGCCGAGGAGCTGGTGCCACGGCGCAGGGCGGCGGTCAACGCGGAGTGCGCGGGCTGCCACACGGCGGAGTGGGCGAGTTTCCAGCGTCCTTACAAACACAAGCTGCCGGAAGGCGCGATGAGCTGCGTCGACTGCCACAATCCACACGGAAGTGTTTTGCCGCACTCCATCCGGACGGTTTCGGCCAATGAGCCGGGATGTTTGAACTGTCACGGGGACAAGCGGGGTCCGTTTATCTTTGAACACGCGCCAATGCGGCTGGAAGGGTGCACGACGTGCCATGAGCCGCACGGGTCGACGAATCCGCGGATGCTGACACGGCAGGAGGTGCGTTTCGTTTGCCTGGAGTGCCACGCGAACACGCCGGTGACGGCGGCGGCGTCGCACACGCTGGGCGGTGTTCCGCCGTCGTTCCATGATCTGCGCAACCCACAGTTTCAAAACTGCACCGTTTGCCACGTGAAGGTTCACGGATCGAATGTGAGCCGGGAGTTGCTGCGATGAAGATCTGGCTGCTCATACTGGCGGCGTTACCACTTGCGGCGCAGCAGGCCGCTCCAGCGGCGCAGGATACACCCACGCAGCCTGTGGCGGCGACGCCGGAGACCACCATCACGGGAAGCCTGGATCTGGGGTACCGGTTTAACAGCGTAGGCGGGAGCCTGGATACATACCGGTCGGTGGTGGACATGGGATCGGGAGTGCGCCTGTTGGGGCTGGACCTGACCATTGAAAGCGCCACGCGGAAATGGTTCGATCGTATCGATGTGCGGGGCAGTGGCTGGGGCGGCGATCCTTACGACACCGCGCACGTGGATGCGACGCGCCACGACTGGTACCACTTCAGCTTCGATTACCGCAATATTGCGTATTTCAATTTTCTACCGTCGTTCGCGGATCCGACGTTCGGCAATGGGATGTTTCTCGACCAGCAGTCTTTCGATTCGCACCGGCGGATGATGGATTTCGAGCTGGAACTGCTGCCGGGCCACTGGATTGTGCCGTATTTGGGTTATTCGCATGACTCCGGGTTCGGCACGGGCGTGACCGATTTTGTGAACGGGATCAATTCGTATCCGGTAGAGGACCGGCCGCGAGACAGAACCGATAATTACCGCGGCGGGGTTCGTCTGGAGCTGAAGAAGTTCCACGTGACGCTGGAGCAGGGCGGGACTACGTTCAAAGATGACCAGCAGGTCTTCACGAGCAACCAGAATTTCGGCAATAACACGTCGCCGTTTCTCGGCGAACAGCTCGATGTGACCAGCTTGACGCAAGCTTACGGGGTGCGCGGGGACAGCATCTACAGCAAGGCTCTTCTGACTGCTAACCCGACTCCGTGGCTGGATATATTCGGCGAGTTTCTGTATAGCCGTCCCAACACGAACGTGAATTACTCGCAATACAATGTGGGGCAGTTCGCGGACCTGACGCCGCTGCTGCTTTACACGAGTGAACTCGACCTGTTGACGGGAGTGGCCAAGCAGCCACACACGACCGCGAACCTGGGCTTCGAGGTGAGGCCGGTACGGCGGCTGCGAGTCATCGAATCCTGGATGACGGACCGGCTGCATAACGCCTCCTCGGCCGGGCTCACCCAACAGATCCTCGAGCCCGCAATGAACACGCTGCTGAACAGTTTCACGGACCTGCTGGTGATGAATTACAACCGGGAGCAGGTGGACGTGCTGTATGACCTGACTTCGCGGATCACACTGCGCGGTGGATACCGGTATGAGTGGGGCAACGGGCTGACCGATGGGGCGCTCCTTTCGGGATCACCCACAGAGACGGGGCAACTCAGGCGGCAGGTGGGCCTCGCGGGCGTGACCTACCGGCCGCTACAGAGGCTTTCGCTCAGCGTCGATTTCGAAGGCTCGGGCGGGGACCGCGGGTACTTCCGGACGAGCCTGCAAGATTACCAGAAGGCGCGCATTCAGGCGCGCTATCAGTTGCGGCAATCGCTGGTGATCGGGGCGAACTTTTCGGTGTTGAGCAATCAGAACCCCAATCCGGCAGTGAATTACTCCTTCTTGAGCCGCGACAGTTCGGCGTCAGTAACGTGGACTCCGAACAACAGCAAGAGGGTCTCGCTGACGAGCGAGTATACGCGGGCGACGCTGCGATCGAACCTCACCTACATTGTGCCGCAGGATTTCACCACCGGGAACTCGATTTACCGGGACAACGTGAACGAAGCCAGCACGCTGGTGAACCTGCTGATTCCGGGATTCGGCGCGAACGGGCCGAAGCTGAGCGTGGGCGGTTCGCTATTGCGGTCGTCGGGGAGCCGGTCGACGGATTTCTACCAGCCGACGATGCGGCTCACCACGCCGCCGTACAAGCACATGAGCTGGTACGGGGAGTGGCGCTACGAGGGCTTCGCCGAGCCGAATCTCCTACCGTTAGAGGCATACGAGGGCTTCCGTTCTCAGCTGGTGACGCTTGGTGTTCGGTTAACGCGGTAGCTGGCCGATCCTCCATAAATTCCTTTCCGGACCTGCCGACGAAGCGCTGGAAGTGTGGCTCGAATCTGTAGGTAACCGTGGCATTGATGCACCCGTTGGCATCCGTTTCCACGGTGATGCCGCTCACTAGCGCCTCAATGATCTCCCGCCACAGTGTGAAACTCCGCTTGGCCGGTGTCTTGCTGTCTTCCGCATCGCGTAGCGCCTTCGCCTTTGCGTCGAGCAATGCGCGCGCTGTGCGCAGATCGCGTGCTGCGCTTTCCGCGTCCGCTGCTCTTTGCCGAAGCTCGGCCAGTTCCTTCTGGTGCTCAGCGGTCTCCTGTTTAATCTCACGCAACTGGCTTTCGCATTGCTCATCGGTATAGATGCCACGACGATGCATCCGCATGACGTTGTTGCGCTCCTCGGACTGATGCGCGAGGAGATCTTCCAGGTGCTTGATTTCTTTGACAGTGCGTTTTTCTTCAGTTTCGGTCTGCTGTTGTCGTTCCAGCTCGCGGATGACTTCGCCAGGTCGCGCCAGGAAGGCCGCGATATCGTCGCGGACCACTTTCTCCAGGGCGTCGGCTCGGATTTGCCGTGAGGGGCAGCGGTCCTTCCGTTCCTTGCCCATAGATTCGTATGCGTACATGGCGAGACACCTGTAATACTGCGTTTGACCCGAGACCAGCACCGTCGTGATGCCACTGTACGTGTGACCACACGTTTCGCCGTTTGGTAAGCGGTGTCCACAGTGCACAAGACCCCGCAGCAAGTATGGGTACTTTGGCGTGTTCATGGCCAGGATGCCGTTACGCTTGATCTTGTTTTGCACCCGCTCCCACTGGTCCTCGGGCACCAATGCGGGAACGTTGCGTGCGATCTCCTCGGCTGGAAGGTTGCGATAGGGGTCCGCTGGCACGCGATACGTATGCTTGCCCTTGTATATGGGGTTTTTGAGGATGTCGCGGACGCGGTGCGCCATCCATATCGCGGCCAATTTCGTCTTGCGCTTTCCGGGCCGTATCTCACCGCACGGTGGGATGCGCATCTTCTGGAGTTTTCGCGCAATCGTGACGGTTGTTTCGCCGTCATCGGTCCAGTCGAACATCTGCCGCACCACGTCCGCTTCCGACAGCTTGCAGCCCGGTATCGGCTTCTCGGCGGGAGTGAGGTAGTAGTGCCGGTCGGCGTGCTGTTCGGCTGTGTATCCGAAGTTGTGCGGACCGCCTAACCATGGGGAACCGTCCTTGGTTTGAATCTTGGCTACGCGACGCGAACCGCTCGACGTGTTCTGCCTGATCTTCGCTAGATCGGCAGAAGCCATGCCGATGGCTACGGCAGTGTTCAGGATCTTTCCGGGGTCCTTGGTGCTGAAGACACCTTCCGAGATGCTCTCCACGTTGCCGTTGGCGTTTCCTACGGCGGTCTCGATCTGGTCGATGGCGTTGATGAGTCCGACGAGTTCTCGGCCCAGTCGCGAGATGTTCCAGATCACGACGCGGGTAACTTTGCCTGCTTGAAGGTCGGCGAGGAGACGGCGACCAGATGGACGTTGAGCGAGGGGAATGGTCCCCGATACCCCGTCGTCGTCGTAAAACTTGACCTCGATGCCGGGGTTTCTCTGCATCCACCGTTGGAATTCCTCACGCTGCTGGTCGATGGTCTTGCGTTCACCCTGGTCATCGGTACTGACCCGGCAATAAGCTCCAATGTTGATCACGATTAGCTCTCCTCTTCCGCTACGGTCGCAGCGCTCAGAAGAACGTTCAGCGCTTTGACCTGCGCCGCTGTATCCGGTTTGAACCTCGGTGGACACCTGAAAGGGTCTTCCGCACTTTTGGTGGATCGCGACACCTCATTTCTGCATAAAACAGGTTTAAGCGAGAATGTTCTAAGCTCAAAGAGCAAATGGCTGCTTCCCCCAGCCCTTTGCTTGTATCGCTTCTTCCAGATCCATCATGCCTGACGCTGGATGAAATAGTTCATCACGGCAGCGTCATGATGATGATCGTCTCGGCCACTGCAGGTGGTGCCGCTTGTCCCCGCTGTGGCATCCGCTCTTGTCACGTACACAGCCGATATTTCCGTACCTTGCGTGACCTCCCTTGTCACGGCACAGTGGTTCGGATCTGTCTGCGAACCCATCGTTTCTACTGTCGGGCCCGACATTGTCAGTGCCGGATCTTTACACAACGGCTGCCGATCGTGGCTTCGCCCTACAGTAGACAAACCTGTCGTCATCGTGACGCTTTGCTCGCGATCGGCTACGCCTTGGGTGGCGAAGCTGGCTGTCGTTTGGCAGCGCGGTTGGGTATTGAGTCCTGCGCCGACACGATCCTTCGAGTCATCAGCCAGACCGTCTCTACTGAATCGGCAGGTGATGTAAAGGTCCTCGGGGTAGACGATTGGGCGTGGCGGCGCGGCCATCGCTACGGGACAGTATTGGTGGATTTGGAGCGGCACCAGCCCATTGACCTTCTCCCGGATCGTGAGTCGGAGACGCTAGCCAAATGGCTGCAAGCTCACCCTACCGTGCGCGTCATCAGCCGTGATCGCGCAGGTGCTTATGCCGAGGGTGCCCGTAAGGGTGCGCCGGATGCCATCCAAGTCGCAGATCGATTTCACCTTTATTGCAACCTGACACAGGCGCTCCAACGGGTGCTGGAGCGATTGGCTAATGTATTACAACGGGTCCAGTTGGTGGAACCCGCAGCCTCGCATTCGGCACCGGGTGATGCTGTTGAGCCAAGCGGCCAAGGTATCTCACCGGTCAAAGAAAACACACCAGAAGTACCAATCCAACTCAACCGGCATGAGCAGCAGCGTCACCAGCGACGGGAGAAGCGAAAAGCACTATTTGAGGCAGTCAGGGCGGCCTACCAACGCGGACTCACCAAACGAGCGATCGCTCGCGAACTCGGCATTACCCGCACCACAATCCGACGGTTCCTTAAGGCAGGAGAGTTTCCGGAACGTGCACCACGGCGGCGGCGATCTGAGCTGGATTCCTTTCGTGAGTATTTGGAGAAGCGCTGGGCAGAGGGCTGCCACAATGCGTCCCAACTCTGCCGCGAGTTGCGTCAGCGCGGCTATGGCGGACAGCGAAGCCGGGTGAAGGAATACGTCCAGCCTTGGCGGGCGAAGTCATCGACGCCGATTTCGAAGCCGCGCCGAACCCTCCCCAACCTGCGACTGGTGGCGTTTTGGCTAACGAAACCGCCGATGCATCGCAGCCCTGACGAACAGCGCTGGGTGGAGGCAGTTACCGCCGGTCATGCTCAGCTCGCCACGGCCGAGCACCTAGCTCAACAATTCCGCACGGTTTTCAAGGAGCGGAATTCCGACGCACTGAAATCTTGGTTGACGAGAAGTCTGGCGTCGGAGATCCCCGAACTAAAGTGCTTCGTCACTGGAATCCAACGCGACTACGAGGCGGTGGCGGCCGCGGTCGAACAGCATTGGAGCAATGGACAAGTCGAAGGCCAAGTCCACCGCCTTAAGCTCTTAAAACGGCAGATGTATGGCCGCGGCGGATTTCTGCTTTTGCGCCGACGTGTACTACCCTTTCGACCCCAGCATTCGCAGCACTCTCCGTGAACCTCCACCAAAAGTGCGGAAGACCCTTTCAGGTGTCCATCACTGGCCGGTTTTGGGTGTCCACCGAGGGTTTGAAGTCGCGTTTGATCATAAGACGCGAGGGATCGTAGCTCAATTCGATAATTTGCAGATTCCGGTCGGGCAGAGGATACGCGGTCATAGCGCGCATCTGGCCGTACAGTTCCTCTTTGTCGCGAGACCACTTGAGTAGCTCAGGCTCGCCGAGGGGTTTAAGCTTTCCAGAGGCATCGAACCGGTCAACAATGTCCGGCAATTCCACAAGTCCGTACCACTGGTCCGGTTTCGCTGGTTGCTCACCGCGCTTTTTTGCCCATCTCACGTTCACAGCGTGGCGAGCTATCTCGGAACGTTGTTTGGGAGTGAGCATCTTCTGGCGAGCCTGCACACCGCGTGCGCTCAGGAGTGCGGCTGCATCGGAGACTTTTTCCGTTAGCGGTTCGACACGCACGACGGTGCCGTGCCTCAACCGGTCCTCCCGCTTTTTGATGGTTCTGTTCTTCACTACGGTTTCTTCCTTACAACTAACTCATCTCAAATGAGGTGCTTACAGAATTATACTCCCCGGTGAGCACAGAAAGTCTGGAGCCTGCCAAACGCGGCAGCAAAATGCATTTAACTACCTTACTGTCAGTGTTTTACAAGGAATTTGCGCCAACATCACGCCACAATGCGCCAGGAACGCTCGGCACCTGGACAGGCACCAAACCATGGCTGACCGCCTGCCGAGCGTTTTTAGGGGTGTTTCCGCGCCGTAAACCGCTCATTTGGGTTGAGTTAGCTCCACGTATTGCCCATTGTGACCGCACGCGCGTTGCGGTCCCTGGACCCCAGCGGTCCCTGGACCCCAGCGGTCCCTGGACCCCGATTGCTTTCGGTCGCGGCGGGGAATAGACTCTGCATCACAGATTCATTTCCAGGTCTGGGAGGTTTTATGCGTACACTTCAATTGCTCGTCTTGGCGCTGATGGCGACAGCGGCAAAAGCGGAAACCATCTACACATCAATTACTTCCGCTGGTTACTTTTGCGACGACTCGGGAGAGGCTTCTGTCGGAAGCTTCGCATTCGCGAATGGGTTTGGATACTCGTCACGCATGTACGGGTTTCAGTGTGCGGACAGCCAGGTGTCCCTCCAATTCGATGAATATGGAAACCCAATGCCTCAGTGGCTCGATATAGGTGTGTTTGTCCGGCGTCAACTATTCTTTTGGGTTGACGACAACTATTTCTCCCTATCAACGACAACTACTTTTTAGCTCTTAGGCGGGGCGCGGAGCGCCCGCCGCTGGGCGGAGGGCGAAGCCCGTTCCGCGGCCCGGTTTTTTTGTTTTTGGAGTACGAGGATCCGTGGCGGTGGGAACGTGAAAAACCTGCTTCTGGTTTTGCACGTTCCCATCCGCCGTCATCGCCGGAGCTGTGGAAATGTGGGAGGCTCGCTCGCTGTTGGCGAGATTTCCAAGGGGGCTCGTGGGAAGAGTGGGAAGCCTGCCTTTGGCTTTCCACTCTTTCCACAGACCCGGCATTTCCACAGCTCTTTTTCCTCCCGGCTTTTGGGTTTTGTGCGGACCTCCGCCTCATTCACTCTCGCCCTGGCTTTCCGCCTGTTGATTCTTCTTGGCGTGCTCCACCCGGTAACTCGGAATGTTCAGTTCGATGATCACGCTATGGTGCACCAGTCGGTCGATGGCTGCCGCCGTCATCATGGCGTCTTTGAAGATGGCTTCCCATTTGGAGAACGGCAGATTGCTGGTCATCAGTACGCTGCCGCGTTCGTAACGCTCGGCCAACAAGGTGAACACGACTTCCATGTCGTCCCGGCTCTGCTGCGAGTAGCCCAGATCGTCGATGATCAAGCCGTCATAGCGCCCCAGTCGTTTGATCTCCCGGCTCAACCGTAGGTCCCGCTTGGCGGCCAGTAAGTTCTGCATGAGCAAGGCGCACTTGGTGAAGTGCATCTTGCGCTCCCGCATCACCACCAGTTCCTGAGCCAGTGCCGTCAGAAGATGGCTCTTCCCCGATCCGGGATTCCCGAAAACCAAAACGTTCTCTTTCCGGTCCAGAAAGCTGCCGTCCAGCAGCGTTCGCAGCTGCCGTGTCGCTTTCCCCGGCAACCTCTTTAGATCGAAACTCTGCAGCGACTTCTCCAGCGGTAGCGCCGAGTCTTTCAGCAGCCGCTGCACCCTGGACTTCCGCCGCTGCTCGCATTCCCGCGAGATCACTTCCAGCAGATACTGCTCATAGCTCAGCGTCTCTCGTTCCGCCCGCCGCGCCGTGTCTTCGTAGCACTCCCGCACCGTCGGCAAGTGCAAATCCTTCAGATGCCCAATCAGCGCCGGGCGTACGTCAGCGACCGCGCTCATTGCCGCACCCCCATCTCCGTGCATAACTGGTCAAAGCTGGCCAGGTTCACCGGCGCCACTTCCACCATCGTCACCGCCGAAATGGTATCGAGTTTGGCCAGCGCTTCCTCGATCGACTCCACCGTAATCACTGTCTCCGCATTCCCCTCCAGGAGCTCACGCAAAGCCTCATCTACCTGGACCTCGCCGGCCACTGCCGCCAGTTTCAGAATCTTCAAGTACTCTTTGCTCGACCGGTTCGGCGTCGTGTCTTTCAGCGCATCGTAAGCCATACGAAACCGGCTGGTCGGAAACAGATCCTGTTGATACCGGTAGTTCTCAAAGGCCCCCGGCTTGCGGACCAGCCATTCGATGATGTGCCGGTAATCGATGCGATGCTTGCCCCGCCCGCGCAGCCGCGGCAGGTCTTCTACCTTCCTCTGCCCGTACCAAACCTCGACATGGTCCAGGTACGACCGCGCTTCCACCTGCGCCCCAATCAGACGGCTGTTCACCGAATACGCGTTCCGCTCTACGTGGATCAGACTGCCAGAGTCCACCTTCACCCGCTCCCGTTTGGCCGATTCCATCCGCCGCGCCGGTAACTCCCGCATCACCGCCATCTCTTCCGACAACCGGGCCCGCCGGCCCGCATTCCGCTGCGCAAACAGATCCTTGAGAAATTGCGCGTACTCGGCCAAGCTCCCAAAGTCACGGCTCCCTCGCAGCAGCAGCGCCTGCTCCACAGCTCGCTTGAACCGGTGGTGGCTCTGCTCGGCATCGCCATTCTCGTTCGGGCTGGCGGGATTGGTATGCTGCGGCTTCACCCCGTAATACCTCATCACCCCTTCATAGCGCCGGTTGAACTCCTCCAGATTGCTCATGTTGTTGACCGCGCTCGACAGGCTGTCGGTGCGGTGCTCGGCCGCTACTGCTCCCAACTCCCAGACCGCGTTCTGCCATCCTTCGCTGAGACTCTCCAGGCTCTCCGAATAGCAGATCGTGCCCGTCTCCCAGTTCGAATACGTCAGCACAAAGTGGTACACCAGGTGCTCGAACGTCTGCCCCGCCAGCGTGATCCCCAGCTCGGTCATGTGCGTGAAGTCCGACGCACACAGTCGCCCCGGTGCGTGTTTCTGGCTGAAGTACACTTCCTGCGCGGGTCCTTCCGTCACCCGCCATAGCTTGACCCGCCGTTGCAGTGTCCGGATCTGCCCGTCACTGAACCGCCCCGGGTATTCCCGCTGCAGCCACGCGAACACCGTCTTGGCTTCCAGTCCTGGACTCTCCTGAATCTGCCGCTGAACAACGTCCCACACCTCGCCAAACGGATCTTCGCGGGTCCGCCACTGGCGCTCCTTCTTCAGTTCGCTGGGCAATCTTTCCAGGCTCAGATACCGCCGCGCTGTTGTCGGGTCCATTCCCGCCTTCGACGCCGCAATCTCTTGATTCTTTTCTGTATTCGACAACTGTCTCAGCCTCCTCACCTGCTCGTCCGTGACCATCCCTTGGCGCTACTTGAGCGCGATTCTCGATGGTCACATTAGTTGTCGTCGAGCGGGAGTTTTAATTGTCGTCAGCCGGGAGTTCTAATTGTCGCCGAACAGCCTGCGACCGAAAATAGCGGAAATGGTTCCAAACAAGGCAGACACGGCCTCATGATCAACACTCGCAACGTCTAGCATGTACCAGCGACGGCTCAGCTTCCGTGATTTCGGTATGCAAATTGCCCAGGATGGCTGTCCAAGCACGGGGGATGGTTGTTTTGTGAGTTGTGGGATGGGCCACTGTTTACCGGTTGCTTGGGTTCGGAGCAGTAGAAATGAAGGAGCGGCAGTAGCCGAGGAGAATTGGTTTATGCGAAAGGGGTTAGCCTTTTTGGGAGCCTTTGCGATGCTCTTGCTCGCGGCTCCTCTGTCGAGAGCTGAGGGGCTACTATTGGCACAGTGCGTGGAGTTTACGGCTTGCTGGAACGGCCCTGGCCCGACGCCGTGGTCCGACAGCCTAAGCGGGGCAGAACTTTCCGCGGTAGAGGCTGCGGCGGGCTCTACCATCATTCCGTTCATCGTGGAACAGAATACGGAGTTCGTCATACGTGTGGGTTTAACGACGATAACGTTCGCTACATCCGGTGGGCCGGTTGTACAGACTTTGGGGGAATTCAACGGAACTAGTTCGCACAGTGATCCGTGTTCAACCATCCTGCCATACTGCGAAACTGACACCGTAGGCACTTTCGAGGTCCCCGACGGTGCAACCAGTGCCACTATCTCTGGGACGTTTGGGAACAGTTTCGTTGGTTCCACGGCAGGCGAATGCTTGTATCTCGGTGCAGACGGTCCGTGCACTCTCAGTGGGACGCCGACGGTTCCCGAGCCGACTTCCATTGTTCTGCTGGGGACGGGGCTGCTGGGGCTGGCATACAAAATGCGCCGGCGTCTGCGCGCCTAGTCCTTCTGCTTCTTCGGTTACTCTTAGCCCGGCTGCCGAAAGGCGCCGGGCTTTTCATTTTTGTGGATGTATCGAGCGTTGGTGAGCAGCAATAGAAACTGTGAGGATCAGTCGCGTTTGGCTGAAAAGGCATCGCGCGAGCTGCGGCGAATCTTCGAGGAGTGCTTGAAGAACGGGGTGGCGCGGGCGGCGGGCATCCGCAGTAAGAGTTTAGATAGCGACTGGAATCTTATTAATTCCGATAGGCTTAGGCTCTCACGTTTCCCCTACATCCTCTGATAGCAGTCGAAAGATGCCTTGTCTCAACGGGATTGCAGTCGGCATTATTAGCCTCATGCAGATCCATTTCAAACGATTCCTTTGCGATGAAGAAGGGCAAGACCTGATCGAGTACACGCTGCTGCTGGCGTTTGTTTGCCTGGCTTCGGCGGCGCTGTTCGTTAGCGCGGGAGGCAGTGTGTCGGGTATCTGGAGCTCGGCCAACAGCGATCTCGCGAAGGCCAATACATCCGCGAGCTAAGGCTCACACGGGCGCGGGTTGTTCCAGCAAGAGTTCCAGGAACGACTGCACCGCGTGACTGAAGCGTTTGCGCTTGCGGTGGACGATGCCGACGGGGCGCACGAGTTCCGGGGCGTGCAGGGGGATGGAAACCAAGCGGCCCTGCGCGATTTCGGCCTGCATGGTGCGGGCGGGCAGAATACTGATACCGGAGCCGAGGGCCACGGCCTCCTTGATCATCTGAATATTGTCGAACTGCATCGCCAGGTGGATTTCGATGCCGTGCTCGCGGAAAAAATGGTCGAGCTCGCGGCGGATCACGAGCTCTTCGTCGAAGCCGACGAAGTCCTGGCCATCGAGATCGGCGGGTAGAAGCACGGCCTTCGCGGCGAGCGGATGCGAGAGCGGCGCGGCCACGGTCATCTCCTCTTCACGCCAGGGAATCACGGCGAGATCTTTCGTACCCACGGGATAACTGACAAGACCGAGATCAGCCTGATCGTCGACGACGGCTTCGTAAACTTTGTTGGGCCGCAGGTAATCAACGTGAAGCTGGGTATTGGGAAATCGCGCGGCGAATTCGTCTTGCAGGCGCGACATTTCCGATAGCCCGATGGAATAAATCGAAGCCACGCGCACGCTCCCTTCCACGGATTCCTTCAAGTATTCAAACTGCACCTGAAACTGTTCCTCGCGGCGCAGGACGTCGCGGCAAAGATCGTAGAAAAGCTTGCCGGCGGGAGTCAGCGCGAGAGGGCGCGTGGTGCGATCGAGAAGCGAGACGCCGAAGCGACGTTCCAAGTCGTGGATCGACTGGCTGGCGGCCGACTGGCTGATCCCATTGAGGGTTGCCCCACGGCTGACGCTCTTGCTTTGCGCTATATCGCGGAAAAGCTTCAGGTTATCGAATAGCAAGCAACGAGCATAACATAAGCTATGCTAATGTCAAGACAGAGTTAAATTTCTATTGCCTTATAATTCATTAGCTGGTATATTTATTCAAATCCCGTTGGAGACACCCATGAAAGATCCCACCCCGAGTACAGGTCTACCTGCACCCCAGGGGCTGTACGACCCGGCGAACGAGCGGGACGCGTGCGGCATCGGCTTTGTGGCCAACATTAAAGGCCAAAAATCGCACGACATCATTCTGAAGGGCATTCAAGTTCTGATCAACCTGACGCATCGCGGCGCATGCGGCTGCGATCCGGAAACCGGCGATGGAGCCGGGGTGCTGATTCAGATTCCGCACAAGTTTTTCGCGCGCGAGTGTGCGCGACTCGGCTTCACGCTACCGGAGCCGGGCGAATACGGTGTGGGCCTGGTGTTTCTGCCGGTGGAGAAGCAGGAGCGGTTGCAGTGCGAAGGCATACTCGAGCGGATTGCGCGCGAGGAAGGGCTGCACGTGATCGGGTGGCGGGATACGCCGATTGACGGGTCGGCGATTGGGCGCGTGGCGCGCAATTCGCAGCCGTACATTGAGCAAATTTTCATCCGGCGCGGCCACGAAATGAGCGAGGACCAACTGGAGCGCAAGCTGTACGTGGTGCGCAAGCGCGCGGAGATTGAAATCGCGAATTCGGATATCCCGGATAAAGACTTTTTCTACGTGCCTTCGCTTTCGTGCCGGACCATCGTTTATAAGGGCCTGCTGCTGGCGCCTCAGATTGCGAAGTTCTACATGGAGCTCTCTGATCCGGACGTGATGAGCGCGCTGTGCCTGGTGCACCAGCGCTTTTCCACCAACACGTTTCCGAGTTGGCCGCTGGCGCATCCGTACCGTTACATCGCGCACAACGGGGAAATCAACACGCTGCGGGGCAACGTGAACTGGATGTACGCGCGGCAGTCGATTCTGGCGTCTCCGGTGTTCGGCGACGACATCAAGAAGCTGTTCCCGATCGTGACGCCGGGCGGCAGCGATTCGGCGAGCTTCGACAATGTGCTGGAGCTGCTGTACCTAGCGGGGCGCGACCTTCCGCACGCGATGGCGATGCTGATTCCGGAAGCTTGGGCGTCGAATGAGCACATGCGCCCGGAGAAGAAGGCGTTTTACGAATATCACGCCTCACTGATGGAGCCGTGGGACGGGCCGGCGGCGATTGCCTTCACCGATGGGCGCGTGATCGGGGCGACGTTGGACCGCAATGGATTGCGGCCGGCGCGATACCTGGTGACGCACGATGATCTGGTAGTGATGGCGTCGGAGACCGGGGTGTTGCCCATCAAGCCCGAGGACGTGCGGATGAAGGGACGCTTGCAGCCGGGCAAGATGTTTCTGGTGGACACGGTGGCGGGCCAGATCATTCCCGACAGAGAACTGAAGCGCCGTCTTTACACGCGGCGGCCTTACGCACAGTGGCTGAAGGAGAATCAGATCCACCTGGACGATCTTCCTGAGCCTTCGCGTGTGTACGGCCACGAGCCGGAATCGCTTGTGATGCGGCAGCGCGCGTTCGGCTACACGGATGAAGACGTACGCATACTGCTCACACCGATGGCGGCGAAAGGCGAGGAGCCGGTGGGCTCGATGGGAATCGATACGCCGCTCGCGTGCCTGTCGGACAAACCGCAGCCGCTGTTCCATTACTTCAAACAGCTTTTTGCGCAGGTAACGAATCCACCGATTGACCCGATTCGCGAAGAGATGGTGATGTCGCTCATCAGCTACATCGGGACAGAGCGCAACATTCTGGACGAGACGCCGAAGCACTGCCACACGCTGCGCATGCCACACCCGATTCTGACGAATCGCGATCTAGAGCGACTGCGGCGCGTTTCGCAGGGCGACTATCTTTGCACCACTTTGCCGGCGCTGTTTCGCGCGGATGGGGGCGCGAAGGAGCTGGAGCGTTCGCTGAATGCACTTTGCCGCGGGGCTTCGCAAGCCATCAAGAACGGCTACACCATGATCATTCTCTCGGATCGAGGCGTCGACGAGCAGGACGCGCCCATTCCGAGTTTGCTGGCGCTGACGGCGGTTCACAATCATCTGGTCCGCGAGAAAACCCGCACGCAGGTTGCGCTGATTATCGAGTCTGGCGAGCCGCGCGAGGTGATGCATTTCTGCCTGCTGATTGGGTACGGGGCGAGCGCGGTGAACCCATACCTCGCCATCGAGACGCTGGAGAACATGGCCAATAGCGGCCTGCTGCCGGAAGGCATCACGTTTGAAAGGGCGCTCAAGAATTACATCAAAGCGATCAATAAGGGCCTGCTGAAGGTAGCTTCGAAGATGGGAATTTCGACGCTGCAAAGTTACCGCGGCGCGCAAGTCTTCGAGGCAATTGGCTTAAACAAGTCGCTGGTGGACCAGTATTTCACGGGTACGGCGTCGCGCATCGAAGGGGTGGGGCTGGAAGTGCTCGCCGAAGAGGCGCGCCGCAAGCACGAGCACGCATTGCGGCCGGCGACGGATTTCGACACGGAACTGGCGGTGGGCGGGAACTATCAATACAGGGTGCGCGGCGAGTATCACCTATATAACCCGCAAACCGTGGCGAAGCTACAGCACGCGGTGCAGCAATCGAGCTTCCAGACGTTTCGGGAATACACGAACCTTATCGACCAACAGAACAAGCAGCTATGCACGCTGCGCGGCCTCGTGGAGTTCAAAGCGGGCACACCGGTGCCGCTTGAAGAGGTGGAGCCGGCGAAGGAGATCGTGAAGCGCTTCGCGACCGGCGCGATGTCGTACGGCTCGATCAGCAAAGAGACGCACGAGACGCTGGCCATTGCAATGAACCGCATTGGCGGCAAGTCCAACACGGGCGAAGGTGGTGAGGACGAGGCGCGGTTCCAGCGCGACGCGAACGGCGACTGGCGGCGCAGCGCGATCAAACAGGTGGCGTCGGCGCGTTTCGGCGTGACCACCAACTACCTGGTGAACGCCGATGAATTGCAGATCAAGATGGCGCAGGGAGCGAAGCCTGGCGAGGGCGGGCAGCTTCCGGGGCACAAGGTCGACGAGGTGATTGCGAAGGTCCGGCACTCGATTCCCGGCGTGAGCCTGATCTCGCCGCCGCCGCACCATGACATTTACTCGATCGAAGATCTGGCGCAGTTGATCTACGATCTGAAAAACGCAAATCCCAAGGCGCGGATTTCGGTGAAGCTGGTGGCGGAAGTAGGGGTGGGGACGGTGGCCGCGGGCGTGGCGAAAGCGCACGCGGACGTGGTGCTGATCAGCGGGCATGACGGCGGCACGGGGGCATCACCGCTGACCTCGCTGCAACACTCAGGGATTCCGTGGGAACTGGGCCTGGCGGAAACGCAGCAGGTGCTGGTGTTGAACGATCTTCGCGGGCGCATCACGGTGCAGACCGATGGCAAGCTGCAAACGGGACGGGACGTGGCGATCGCCGCGCTGCTGGGCGCGGAGGAATTTGGGTTCTCGACCGCGCCGCTCGTGGCGCTGGGCTGCATCATGATGCGCAAGTGCCACTTGAACACTTGCCCGGTGGGCATCGCGACGCAGGACGCCGAGCTACGCAAGAAATTTCAAGGCACGCCGGAGCACGCGATCAATTTCTTTTTCTTCATTGCCGAACAACTGCGCGAGATCATGGCGCAGCTCGGTTTCCGCACGTTTAACGAGATGGTGGGGCGCGTAGATATGCTCGACATGCGCCCAGCCGTCGAGCATTGGAAGGCGAAGGGGCTCGACTTTTCATCGATCCTCTACAATCCGGCGATGCCGTCACGCATCGCGCGGCGCAAGATCCAGGAGCAGGATCACGGGCTGGCTACCGCGCTGGACCATACGCTGATAGACCTGGCGCGGGAAGCGGTGGAAAACCAGACGCCGGTTGAGATCAAGCTGCCGATTCGCAACGTGCACCGCACGGTGGGCACGATGCTCTCGGGCGAAGTGGCGCGGCGGTACGGGTCTGGGGGATTGCCCGACGATACGATCCGCTGCCAGTTCACGGGATCGGCCGGGCAGAGCTTTGGCGCGTTTCTGGCGCACGGCATCACGCTGTCGCTTGAAGGAGACGCCAACGATTACACGGGCAAGGGGCTCTCCGGCGGCCGGCTGGTGGTTTATCCGCCGCACTCATCGACATTCCTGCCGGAGGAAAACATTCTGATCGGCAACGTGGTGCTCTACGGCGCGACTAGCGGCGAGGCGTATTTCAATGGCATGGCGGGCGAGCGGTTCGCGGTGCGAAATTCCGGGGCGACGGCGGTGGTGGAAGGTGTGGGCGACCATGGCTGCGAGTACATGACCAAGGGCCTGGTGGTGGTGTTGGGAAAGGCGGGGCGCAACTTCGCCGCGGGCATGAGCGGCGGCATCGCTTACGTGCTGGATGAGAAGGGCGACTTCGCGGAGAAGCGCTGCAACCTGGCGGCGGTGGATCTGGAGGCGGTGCAGGACGAGGCGGACGTTGAGGTGTTGCGTAATCTGATCGCGAAGCACTTCGAGTACACGGGAAGCCCGCGCGCCAAGTGGATTCGTGAGAATTGGGAAACAATGCTGCCAAAGTTTCTGAAGGTGTTCCCGCACGAATACAAGCGCGTGCTGGGAATTCCGCGTAAGGGGGCGCAGGTGTTTGCGCCGGTTCCGCCGGCAGCAGCGGCACGGCAGGTGGCGCATGGGTAAAGACACGGGATTCATGGAGCATACGCGCGAGATGCCCAAGCGGCGTCCCGTGAGCGAGCGCGTCAACGACTGGTTCGAGATCTATCTCGACTTTCCGCAGGAAAACCTCCGCACGCAAGGCGCACGGTGCATGGACTGCGGCGTGCCCTTCTGCCACACTGGCTGCCCGCTCACCAACATCATTCCCGATTGGAACGACCTGGTGTATCGCGGCCGCTGGCGGGAAGCGATTCGGGTGCTGCACTCGACCAACAATTTTCCGGAATTCACGGGGCGCATCTGCCCTGCCCCGTGCGAAGCGGCGTGCGTGCTTGGGATCAACGAGCCGCCGGTGACGATCAAGCAGATTGAGAAAAGCATCGTCGATTATGCGTTTGCGCAGGGCTGGATTCGTCCCGAGCCGCCGGCGGCGCGGACGGGAAAGCGCGTGGCGGTGGTGGGGTCGGGTCCGGCGGGGCTGGCGGCGGCACAGCAATTAGCGCGCGTGGGCCACTGGGTGACGGTTTTCGAGAAGGCGGATCGCATCGGCGGCCTGCTGCGCTACGGTATTCCCAATTTCAAAATGGAGAAGCATCTGATCGACCGCCGGCTCGAACAGATGACGGCCGAAGGTGTGGAGTTCCGGCCGAATTCGCACGTGGGCGGGAATGTGCCGGTGGAGGATCTGCGCAAGGAATTCGACGCGATTCTGCTTGCAGGCGGCGCCGAGTGGCCGCGCGATCTGAACGTTCCGGGCCGTGAATTGAAGGGCATTCATTACGCGATGGAGTACTTGCCGCAGCAGAATAAAGTTTGCGAAGGGGATGCGGTGGCGCAGCAGATTCTCGCGACGGGCAAGCGTGTGGTGATCATCGGTGGCGGCGATACGGGCGCGGATTGCCTGGGCACGGCGCACCGGCAAAAACCGGCGTCGGTACATCAATTCGAGCTGCTGCCCATGCCCCCGAAGGAACGCTCACCACTGACGCCGTGGCCGCTCTGGCCGATGCAATTGCGCGTGGAGGGCGCGCACGAAGAAGGCGGGAACCGCGAGTGGGGTGTCGCAACCACGAAATTCACGGGCGATGAAAACGGCAATGTGAAGCAACTGCATGCCGTGCGCGTTGGTCCACCGCCCAAGTTCGAACCGGTGGCGGGAACCGAATTCACGCTGGATGCCGACCTGGTCTTGCTAGCGATGGGCTTTCTCGGGCCGGTACGCAACGGGATGATCGAGCAGCTCGGCGTGAAGCTCGACCCGCGCGGCAACGTCGCGGCGGACGAGAACTACATGTCGTCGGTGCGTGGTGTTTTTGCTGCTGGCGATATGCGGCGTGGGCAATCGCTGGTGGTTTGGGCGATTGCGGAAGGGCGCAAGGCGGCTCGGGGAGTGGACGAGTTTCTGATGGGGGAGCGGAAGCTGGGATAAGGCAAGAGACAAAAGGCAAAGGGCAAAAGGCGCAGCGGCGCTGACCTCAGCCTACGCCTGATCCACTTCCTCGGCGGCGCGGTTCGCGGATTCGAGGGCGGCTTCCTGGCCCCAGCTCATCTGCGCCGCGTAGGCACCCGCAAAATGAATCCGGCCGTGGGGGCGTGTAACTTCCGGCCAAAACTTCGCGAGCTCTCCGGTCGGGTAGCTGGTGCGCTCGCACATACCGGCGTAGGGATCGGCCGGCCAGTTGTGAATCAGCGCCTGCTCGATGTCAGCCGACCTGCCCGGATAGAGCTTATGAAACGCGGCCAGTGCGGATTCGGCTGTCGCGCCCTGCTCCGCGCCGCCAATCAGAATACCCCGCGGTGTGTTCACCTCTTCAGCAATGCTCCACAATTCGTTCAGATGCGGGTCCGGCGGCTCCCAGTTGGGGCTGACGCCATCGGTTTTCCAAAAGCGCGTGCGTGACTGAAAAATCACGCGCTGGCGCGTGTAGTAGGGCATGTTCTGGATCACGAAGCTCTTCGCCTCGGACCACGCCGGCGTCACCGGAATTTGCCGCAGCACGACGAGCGAGATGCAGGTCACCAGATAATCGGCATTCACCGTCTTCTCTTGTCCGAACTCGCGGCAGGTCACGGTGGCGCCGCCGGCGTCGTGCCGGATGGCGGTTACCGGGCAGCCCAGGTGCACGCGTTCCCCCAGCCGTTCCGCAAAGGCATCGGTCAGGCGTTGATTGCCGCCCTGGATACGAAACAGGCTGGTCGCGAAAAGTGCAGTGCCGCGCAGCTTCTTGACCGCTGCGCTCCAGATCCAACCGAGGGCGGAGCCGCTTCCACCGAAATGGGCGAGTGCCGCGGCGGAAGCGCCCTCGCGCTTCAAAAGCTCTGACACGGAGATCTCATCGAGAGCATTCAGCCCCGCTCCCAGCGGATCCGTTTCCTTTTCGATCCGATCGACGTATCGCTGGAGGTAGAGCAGGGGCAGGTCCGGCCAAGGATGCTCGGCCAGGAAGCCGATCTCCCGCTGGTTGAAACCGAGCTTGTTGAGGACCTCGCGAGAGTGCAGGTCGTCTTCGGTATACAGCTTCTTCTCGAAGAAACGCACCATATGGTCGCGGCGCGGGTAAGCGATGGGCGTCAGTGCAAACTCGTGCAGGTAACGCCAGTAGGCCGTGTAACCGGGGTAGTAGAAGTGTTCGGCGCCCACATCGGCGTAGAGGCCGTCTGCCAAGGGATCGTGCATGGTGCGGACATGGCCGCCGGTTCTGCCGGTGGCTTCGAGCACTACTACGTCGTGCCCGCGCTTCACAAGCTCATAGGCGCACGAAAGACCGGCGATCCCGGCGCCTACGACGACGACCTTCTTCTTTCGGCTGTTCGTTTGAGCGCTGGCAGGGCTCGTGGCCAACGCACCGGCGATCGCCGTTCCGCCTATTTTCAAAACGTCTCGACGGTTAATGGACACACGCTCAACCAGCATTCGTGACTGTCTCCCAGCGCCCTGTCTGGGCTGAGCGCAACACGGCATCGGTCACGTAATCTGTCGCCAGACCATCACGGAACGTTGGCGCCGCGCTCTTGCCTTCGCTCACTGCTTTTAGAAAATCCGCCACCTGGTGCACGAAGGTGTGCTCGTAGCCGATCTGCAAGCCGGGCACCCACCAGTGCTTCATATAAGGATGGTCTCCGTCAGTGATGTGCAGGGATCGCCAGCCGCGCAGACGGCCCTCGTCGCGGTGGTCGAAATACTGGAGGCGATGGAGGTCGTGCAGGTCCCACAAGATGGACGCGTGTTCGCCATTGATCTCGAACGTATAGAGCGCCTTGTGCCCGCGGGCGTATCGCGTGGCTTCGAAAGTGGCGAGTGACCCGTTGGCGAAGCGCGCCAGAAACGCGCTTGCATCATCAATGCCGACCTTCTCTACCTTCCCGGTGAGATTGTGTTTGCGTTCCTTGATGAACGTCTCAGTCATGGCGGTGACCTGGTCAATCGAGCCATTCAGCCACATCGCGGTATCGATGCAGTGCGCGAGCAAATCACCGGTGACGCCGCTCCCGGCCACGTTAACGTCCAACCGCCATAACCCCGCTCCGCCTTGCGGCAGGTCTTTCGAGATTGTCCAATCTTGCAGGAATTTCGCGCGGTAATGGAAGATGCGGCCCAATCGGCCCTCGTCAATTAGCTGTTTGGCTAGCGTGACGGCAGGGACACGGCGATAGTTGTACCAAACCATGTTGGCGACGCCGGCTTTCTCGACCGCCTCCACCATCCGCTCGGCTTCGGCGGCATTCCGGCCCAGCGGTTTCTCGCACAGCACCATTTTGCCTGCGCCAGCCGCGGCGATCGCGATCTCGGCGTGCGTGTCGTTCGGGCTGACAATGTCAATGAGGTCGATATCCGGGCGCGCCACTAGCCGGCGCCAGTCCGTCTCCGCCGATTCATAACCCCACTGCGCCGCGAATGCCTTCGCCTTTTCGCCATCGCGCGCGCACACCGCCTGCAACACTGGCTGCCATTCGGGCTGGAAAAAACTATTCACCTGGCGGAACGCATTCGAGTGCGTGCGTCCCATGAACCCGCAGCCCACCAGACCAACGTTCACTTTCTTGGTTGCCATCGTCTATTCGACCGGAAAACCCTCGTCATTGCGCACCTGCCAGGCCTGCCACAAATGCCGGCGCTCGTGCGCGGCGAGGAATTCGAAGCACGGACCCAACCCCATTTTGAGCGACCGGATGAACGGCGACGTAACTTTGGCGCGCGCCAGGTCCACTCCATTCGCGGCGCGGATGCGCTTCCGGATCTCATCTTGCATGGTCAGAAAACTCGCGATCACCCCGGGCAGAGGCTGATCGTCTGGCGGCCTGGCCGCGGGAGGAGTACGCAAGCGGATGCCCGGCGGCGGCTCCGTCGATCGCACGAACCAGCGCTCGATGAAGCCGTACCGGAACGGCCCGCGGCTTAGCAGACGGTCCGCACGTGCGTTTTCGATGGTTTCGTCCAGGATGGGAAGGTACTTACCCCCGACGATGACTAGGTGCACCAGACACTGCGCAATCGACCAGCGTGACGACACCGGCGACCAATGAAACTGGACTTCCGTCAGCCCGTTGAGCAGATTCGCCGCGTCGGCATCCACTCCGTCGAGTTGGCGGAGACAATCAGCCAGGTCCGCCCCCAGCGGCTCCTCGCCCGCGCCATCCACTCTCGGGATGATCGAACTCATGGTCTCCTGGTCGATCCATCAATATACACCGGGGGGGCGTCGTGCAACAGTTCCGGCGGCTCATCCGTATAATGAGGCATGAGGCGCTTTTGGCCGCTGGTGCTGGTGGCCGCTCCTTTTCTGCTCGTCGGCTCGCGCTCGGAGTATTCTTCCGCGCAGCACAAGTTAGATCTCATCGAAAACGGCCGCTTGCGGCCCGGCGCGCGCGTGACGCTGAGCGAGCGCGAACTCAATGCGTACGTGGCGCAGGAACTTCCCAAGGTGATACCGCAAGGCATGCGCGAGCCGAAACTGGAGCTGGGCCCGGGCACGGCTACCGGTTCGGCGCTGATTGATTTCTTGAAACTCGAGAGCGCGCACGGAACGCCGCCGGGCTTTCTGATGCGGCGACTGCTGCAAGGAGAGCATCCCGTAACCGTGACCGCCCACATCACCTCGGGCAACGGACGCGCGACCGTGGAAGTTCAGAGCGTGGATGTCGACGGCATGACCATCGAAGGCCGCCTGCTGGATTACTTGATCCAGAACTATTTGAAAGCCTATTATCCCGACGCCAAAATCGGCCAGCCATTCGAAATGAGCTACCGCATCGACCGGCTCGATATTCAGCCTGCCCGCGTCGATGTGTTCATGAAGCGCTAGCAGCTTACAATAGGCCGCATGCATCGGCTCGCGCTTGTTTCCCTCTCGGCCTGTTCCCTGCTCTGGGCGGCGGACATCGCGCCACGGCACGATTACGCCGCCGTCGCGCACGCGCTCGAACCGTTCATCGAGCGGGAACTTTCCGAGAAGCAGCTACCGGCCGTTTCGATCGCGCTGGTCGACGATCAGCAGATCGTCTGGGCACTGGGATTCGGCCTTGCCGATCCGCAAGCCAAGGTGAACGCAACGGCGAGCACCATTTATCGCGCTGGCTCGGTTTCGAAGCTATTCACCGATATTGGAATCATGCAGCTTGTCGAGCGAGGCGAGCTGCAACTCGACGCGCCCATCACGGAGTATCTACCCGAGTTTCACCCTAACAGTCCTTTCGGCAAGCCCATCACGCTGCGGGAACTCATGTCGCACCGCTCAGGTCTTGTGCGCGAACCGCCGGTGGGGCATTACTTCGATCCCGCCGAACCGGCGGTCGAAGCCACAGTAAACAGCCTGAACTCGACGACGTTGGTCTACGAGCCAGGCACGCACACCAAGTATTCGAACGCCGGCATCACCGTCGCCGGATACGTTCTGGAGCGCCGCAAGCAAGAACCGTACGCGAAATATCTGAAGCGCGCCGTACTCGATCCGATGGGCTTGCACGAGAGCGCATTTGAGCCCGAACCATCGATCATGCGCGATCTTGCCAAGGCCTTTATGTGGACCTACGACGGCCGCACGTTCGCGGCTCCGACGTTCCAGTTGGGAATCGGGCCCGCCGGATGTCTCTACACAAACGTGACGGATCTCGGCAGCTTTCTGAGCGTCTTGTTCGCAGGCGGACGCAGCTCGCACGGACAGGTACTGAAGCCCGAGACCCTCGCGCAAATGTGGCACCCGCAATTTGCGAAACCTGGCGAAAAGGAGGGATTCGGTCTTGGCTTTCGCCTGGCAACATTCGAAGGTCACCGAATGGTTGGACATGGCGGCGCCATCTACGGATTCGCTACCGAGTTGGCCGCTCTTCCCGACGACAAGCTGGGCGTTGTGGCCATCACCACCATGGACAGCGCGAACGCCGTGGTGAATCACATCGTGCACGAAGCCCTGCGGTTGATGCTGGCCGCGCGCGCGGGAAGGCCGCTGGGCGAGATTCCGGGCACAGCGCCTGTAGATCCAACTCTTGGTCGCACCCTGGATGGCCGTTACGGAGAGGGAGCGAAGGCCGTCGATCTGATAGAACGCACTGGCAAGCTCTACTATCTGCCCGCGCGTGGTGGCAAGCAGATCGAGGTGCGGCAGGCCAAGGACGCTCTGATTGTCGATGGCAAGCTAGGCTACGGGGCGAGAATCGTTCAGGCAAACGATGGCATTGTCGTCGGCAACGATCACCTGGCGCGCGTTGCCGTGCCAAAACCCGCGCCCATCCCCGAGCGCCTGCGCGGATTGATCGGGGAGTACGGCTGGGATCACGACACGCTTTATATTCTCGAAAAAGACGGCAAGCTCACCGCGCTGATCGAGTGGTACGACTACTATCCGCTCACAGAGATTTCGCCTGACGTTTTCCGCTTTCCCCACTGGGGCCTCTACGACGGTGAAACCCTGGCCTTCCATCGCGGCGCCAATGGCCGCGCTACCGGCGCCGTGCTGAGCCATGCCGTCGTGTTCGAGCGCCGCAAAATCGCCGGCGAGGACCAGACCAGCGCTCACATTGAGCCGGTCAAGCCCGTCGCCGAACTGCGCCGCGATGCCTTGGCAGCCACGCCGCCGCACGAGACCGGTGATTTTCGCCAGCCCGACCTGGTGGAGCTCGACCCCACCATCAAACTCGACATTCGCTATGCGACGACCAATAATTTTATGCAAACGGTCTTCTATCCGGAAGCGCGCGCCTTCCTCCAGCGTCCTGCCGCCGAAGCCCTTCTGCGCGCCCACCGCAAACTGAATGCCATGGGCTTCGGCCTGCTCATTCACGATTCCTACCGCCCCTGGTACGTCACGAAAATGTTCTGGGATGGCACGCCACCCGACAAGCACATCTTCGTCGCTGACCCCAGCCAGGGCTCGCGCCACAATCGCGGTTGCGCTGTCGATCTGACGCTCTATGATTTGAAAACCGGACAGCCCGTGGAAATGGTCGGGCTTTACGACGAAATGTCGGAGCGCTCGTATCCGGATTATCCAGGCGGCACGGCGTTAGCGCGCTGGCATCGTCAACTGCTTCGCCGCGCGATGGAAGACGAAGGCTTCACCGTCTACGATGTCGAGTGGTGGCACTTCGACTACAAGGATTGGCGGAAATATCCCGTCCTGAACGTCAACGCAGGCGCGCTCTAACGGCCCGGTAACGCCGTGCTACAGTTGTCGTTTGACCGACGTTGATCTCATGCGCCTTGCGATCGACAAGGCCAGACACGGCGTAATCGCCGGACAATCCCCTTTCGGGGCCTGCGTCGCGCGCTCGGGCGAAGTCGTGAGTTGTGAGCACAACGTCGTGTGGTTGACCACCGACATCACGGCCCACGCGGAGATCCACGCCATCCGGGAAGCGTGCCGAAAGATGGGGGCCGTTGACCTTTCCGGGTGCGTCATCTACTCCACGTGCGAGCCGTGCCCCATGTGTTTTTCCGCCTGCCACTGGGCGCGCATCTCCAAGATTGTCTACGGCGCCAGTATTCAGGATGCGCGTGCCAGCGGCTTTCACGAACTACAGATCGCCAACTCGCGCCTGAAGGAACTGGGTGGGAGCCCGATCGAGATCGTCGGCGATTTTCTGCGCGCGGAAGCTGTCGCGCTTTTCCAATTCTTTGACGAACAACCAAACAAACGAACCTATTGATTCCCGGCCGGCGTTCTGCCGCTGGCGCAGCTCCTCGACGCCCTAAACATGCGCCCCCTCACCACCATCCCCAACCTTCTGACCCTCGCGCGCCTTTGCCTGGCTCCTTTCGTGTTTGTCGCCATCGTGCGGGGCCAGAATCAACAGGCGCTCGCGTTGTTCGCCTGCGCCGCCCTGACCGATGGCCTCGACGGTCTTATCGCCCGCCATTTCGGCCAGAGCACCTCACTCGGAGCCTATCTCGACCCGATCGCCGACAAGTTTCTGCTCAGCGGTGTCTACCTTTCGCTGGCCGTCGCCGGCAGCGTTCCCACCTGGCTCGTCGTCGTCATCTTTGGTCGGGATCTTCTGCTGCTGGCATCTTCCGGTATCGCTTTGCTGTTCACCACGTTCCGCGAGTTCCGCCCAACCGTTTGGGGCAAGGCCAGCACCTTTTTCCAAATCGCGTGCGCAACCATGTGGATGGCCCAAAACGCCATCAATTGGCCACCGATTCACACGCTGGCCCAGGCGCTCGTCTGGCCCACCGCCGCCGCTACTATCTGGAGTGGACTTCACTACAGTTGGCGTGGATTTCGCTTCCTAAAAGTGCATTGACGGAGACGGCACAGCGGAGTAGGCTAGAGGTGTCGGGACTCGTCATGACGCGATATGTGCCAGCTCGCCACTACTTGCTTTTCGGAATCATGGCGCTGGCGCTCGCGGCGTTTTCTGCCTGGCTCGGGCTCGAATGGAAGCCCGCGTTTATCCCCGCGGTTTTGTTTCTGTTCAGTTCTACGCTGCTGCTGATTCTGGCGTTTCGCCCGATCATCGAGATTCACGAAGAGTTCCTGTCCATCGGCAAGCGCCGTGTGCTGTGGATGGACATCCGCCGCCTGGATCGCACCGGCTGGATCTCACCCCTGATCTTGCGCTTGACCCTGTTCGACGATTCGCGCGTTCTGGTCATCTATCCCGGCGATCTCGATGGATGCAACAGCCTTCTGCGGAATTTGCGGCGCCTGTCGCGTGACGCGCTGATTGACGGCGTGCCTTACCGGCAGTACTGGGGCGAAGCCTTAACCCCCGCTCCCGACCGCCGCCAGATTGTGACCCCACGCTACCGTCTGCTGCGGCCCGAGGATGAAGCCGAGGTGGAAAAACTCTATCAGCGCCTCAAGACTGTCGGTCATTTGGACCAGAAGAACACCACGGACGAGAAGTAGTCCGTGGCATCCCGCCATTCGTTCAAAGGCAACCTTCTCGTAATCGCCGCCATCGTTGGGATCGCCGCTCTTACGCATTCGGTGTGGATGGCGTGGATGGGCGCATGGCTGGTGCACAGCGACGAACCTTCTCCCGCCGACGTCATCGTGGTTCTGGCTGGCGACCCTTACGGAAACCGCATCCTAAAAGGGGCCGAGCTCGTCAAGCAGGGCTTCGCGCCCAAAGTTCTCGTCAGCGGTCCCGCCGGGTTGTACGATTTGCACGAATGCGACCTGGCTATCCCGTTCGCCGTGCGACGTGGCTATCCAGCCGAATGGTTTGTTCCCGTTCCCCACGAGTCCCACTCCACTGATGAGGAAGCTCGCGTATTCGCCATGGAACTGGCCAAGCGCCACGCGCATCGCGTCATCGTAGTAACCTCGGACTATCACACGCGTCGCGCCCTGCGCATCCTGCACTCGCGCTGGCCCGGGATTGATATTCGGATGGTCGCGGCTCACGATGAGTTCTTCACTCCCGGTGGTTGGTGGCACAACCGGGAAGGCCGCAAGACTTTTTTCTTAGAATGGACCAAGACGCTCTCGAGTTTCGCGGGAATGTGACGCATGCGTGAATCTTTTCAGACTTTGTGGCCTTACATGAAGCGCTACCGCCGTGGCTTGGCGCTGGGCATGGGGTCGCTCGTCCTCAAAGACCTGGCTCATGCCGCCATCCCGCTGACCATCGGTAGCGCCATCGATGTGCTCACCGCCCGGCGGCCGTTCCCGGTGATCCTGCGTTTCTCCCTGCTGCTGATCGCGCTCGCGGCCGTCCGGGGCCTGTTCCAGTTCTGGATGCGCGTCATTCTCATCGGCATCTCGCGCGATATCGAATACGACCTCCGCAATGACCTGTTCGGACATCTGGTCTCGCTCTCTCCCGATTTCTACGCGCGCCAGCGCACAGGCGACATCATGGCGCGCGCCACCAACGACCTCAACGCCGTCCGCATGATGCTCGGTCCCGGAATCATGTATTGGAGCGAGACCAGTCTCACCTTCCTCCTCGCCATCGGCGTCATGGCCTTCAAGGATTGGCGCCTCATGTTCTTGGCCGTTCTTCCCGCGCCCGTCGTCAGCGTTGCCGTCATGCTGTTCGGGCGCGCCATCCACGAGCGTTTCGAACGCATCCAGGCAATGTTCTCCGATATCAGCAGCCGCGTGCAGGAGAACCTCTCCGGCGTCCGCATGGTCCGCGCGTTTGTCCAGGAAGCCTCAGAACTGCGCCGCTTCGCAGATTTGAACCGCGACTATATCCGTCAAAACCTGCAACTGGTGCGCATTTCGGGGTTGTTCCAGCCCCTGCTCGAAGGTTTGGTCGGCGTCACTTTCCTGGTGGTGCTCTGGGCCGGCGGATACCAAGTCCTCCACAACCGCATATCCATGGGCGGTTTCATCATGTTCAATACCTACATGGGTATGCTCGTTTGGCCCATGATCGCCCTCGGCTGGGTGGTGAATCTGATGCAGCGCGGCACCGCCTCCATGAGCCGTATCAACCAGATCATGCGCGAGAAGCCCACCATCGCCGCGCCCCAATCACCCGAGCCCCTTCCCCACCCGCGCGGCGAGATCGAATTTCGCGATGTTTCGCTCGATTATCCCAGCGGCCGCGCGCTCGCCTCGGTCGATCTGCTCATCCCCGCCGGCACAACGGTCGCGGTCGTCGGTCACACCGGCAGCGGTAAGAGCACGCTCGTCAACCTGGTGCCCCGGTTAATGGACCCCACCTCCGGCACGGTCTATCTGGATGGCGTCGATCTGCGCCGCCTCGACCCCGCCGGGCTGCGCCACCACATCGGTTTCGTTCCCCAGGAAACGTTCCTGTTCAGCGCCACGCTTGCCGAAAACATTGCCTTCGGCGTGGAGCACGCCACCGAAGAGGAAATCCGCCGAGCGGCCGAGTTGGCGGGCCTCGCCGGCGATATCGAATCCTTTCCCAACGGCTACCAGACCATGGTAGGCGAGCGCGGCATTACGCTCTCCGGTGGCCAGAAGCAGCGTACCGCCATCGCCCGCGCCCTCCTGCGCAACCCCCGCATCCTCATCCTCGACGACGCCCTTTCGAGCGTCGATACCCTTACCGAAGAGCGCATTCTCAACGGTCTCTCCGAAGTGATGCACGGCCGTACCGTCATCCTCATCTCGCACCGCGTCTCCACCGTGCGCCAGGCGGACTTCATCGTCGTTCTGGAAAAAGGCCGCATCGTCGAGCAGGGCACCCACGCCGAGCTCGTCTCCACCGGCGGCTACTACGCCGACCTCTCGCAAAAACAAATGCTGGAAGAAGAGCTCGAAGCGATCTAGCGCCTTCCCCCCGCTACTTCTCTCGCGCCAGCGCAAGCTTCCCGTTGATCTTGTTGCCGTCCGTCTCGAACTCGAACTCGCCCTGCAATTGCGTCTCGCTCACCACCGCCAGCTGCACCGTGTAAAGCCGCTTTCCCGAGGCCTCGTCACCCTCGGGCGCCTCGAACTCGAAGTTGATCTTGCCGTCCTCAATCTTGCCGTTCGCGATCGGAAAATGTTGCTCCACTTCCTTCCCGATCGTTCCCGTCACTGCCCTTCCCTGCTGCTTCAACTCGGCGTGAACGGGAAGCGTTACCGCTTCGCCGTCCGGCGTCTTCAGCTCGGCCGTGCCATTCCATTTCCCGGAAACGTCTGCCGCCCTCGCGAACGGCGCTATCAACAAGAGAGTCAGGATTGGCCCTGTCAGTAGTCGCATAGGCGTCTTTCTTGCATCTCGATCGCCACGAATGCGCCACTGTTTGCCGCCGCGCTCGGTACTCAAGTGTCCGGTTTCGAAAATTCGCTCTCCAAAATCGGACACCCCTTGACATTCTACCCGAGTGCCCTTATGCTTCGACTAGAATGTCTACCGGTCGAGAAATGAACAAGGTCGAACTCCTGCAAGGCACCCTGGATATGCTGATCCTGCGCACGCTCCTGTTTGGTCCCGCGCACGGCCACGCCATCGCCCACGCCATCGAGCGCGGCTCCGATGACGTCTTGCAGGTGGAGCACGGTTCGCTCTACCCCGCCCTCCATCGCCTCGTGAAGCAGGGTCTCATCTCCGCCAAAGCGGGTGTCTCCGAAAACAACCGCCAGGCGAAGTTCTACAGCCTCACCGCCAGGGGCCGCAAACACCTGCACGCCGAAAACTCGAAGTGGGACCTTTTGACGCAGGCCATTGCGCGCATCATGCGCCCCGCGGAAGAGGAGAGCCAACCATGATATTCGGACGCCGCCGCGAAGATAACGAGCTCGACCGCGAGATCCGCGACTACATCGAGCGCGAAACTAACGACAACATCGCCCTCGGCATGTCCCCCACCGAAGCCCGCCACGCCGCCATGCGTAAGCTCGGCCGCCCCGTTCTCAACGTGAAGGAAGACACGCGCGCCGTGTGGGGCTGGATCTGGTTCGAACGCCTGTGGCAAGATCTCCGCCACGGCCGCCGCATGCTCGTCAAGAATCCCGGGTTCACTTTCGTCGCCGTGCTCTCGCTCGCCATCGGCATTGGCGCCAACTCCGCCATGTTCAGCTTCGCCGATGCCCTGCTACTGCGCCCCATGCCCGTTTTGCATCCCAGCGACGTCGTCACCGTAGGCACCACGGAATCCCTCGGCGGGTTCACCAGTCTCGTCGCTTCGTACCGCGACTACCTCGATTTTCGTGGCCAAAGCAAGAGTTTCGACGGCCTTGTGGCTTTCTCCGATTCCACTTTCGGATTCGCTACCGCACCCAGCGAGCTTCCCCAAATGAAACTGGGAACCTTCGTCACGGGCAATTTCTTTCGCGTAATGGGCGTCCAGCCAGAGCTCGGCCGTGACTTCCTGCCCGAAGAAGACCACGTGCCGGGCCGCGACGCCGTTCTCGTGTTGGACCATGACACCTGGCAGAATCAGTTCGCTGGAGATCCCTCCATCCTAGGACACCGCGTCCGGCTCGACGGAATCGAATTCACCATCGTCGGTGTCGCGCCGCCCCGGTTTACCGGGATCGACCTCTATCTGCGATCCGCGTTCTACATTCCCATCGCCATGTGGCCACGTCTCACGGGAAATCCCCAAGACCGGCCGCTCGAAGCGCGCGATTTTCGCAAACTCACAGTCAAGGGCCGTCTGAAGCCCGGCGTCTCCGTCGTTCAGGCCCGGGCAGAGGTGGCCGCCATCGCCAGGAACCTCGCGCGCGCCTACCCGGAGACCAACCGGAACCGCATCGCCACGGCTCGCACCGAATTGGAAAATCGCATTCAGCGGTCTCCTCCCGACGCACAGCTGGTCGCGATGTTGGCTCTTCTGGCGATGGCCGTGCTGATTGTCGCGTGCGCCAATGTCGCCGGACTGCTCACCAGCCGTGCGCCGGTCCGCGCGCGGGAAATCGCCCTTCGCCTTGCCATCGGCGCTGGCCGCCCCAGGCTAATCCGCCAATTGCTTACCGAAAGTCTGCTCATCGCCATCGCCGGCGGGCTCTTGGGTCTCCTCGTCGGCTATGGAGGCGTGGTCTTCTTTCGCCAGATGAAGATTATCAGTGATCTGCCGGTCAAGTTCGACTTTGACCTGGACCAGCGCGCGCTTTTGTTTAGCCTTGCGGTGGCCGTCGTCAGCGCGCTTTTGTTCGGGCTCGCTCCCGCGATTCAGACCACGCGCACCAACCTGGCGAGCGCGCTCAAGTCCGCAACCGCCGTCGCTCCCGGCCGCCGCCGTCTGTGGGGCCGCAATCTATTGGTTTCCGCCCAAGTGGCCATTTCCCTGGTCTTGCTCACAGTCTCGACAACGCTGTTTCGCAGCTTCCACGAAGAGTTGCGTCAAGATCCGGGCTTCCGCACCGATCATCTGCTGACCATGACTTTCGATCCCACCTTGGTGCACTACAGCGAACCGCAGACCCAGCAGTTCTTCCGCGACCTCGTCGACCGTGCCCGCGCCGTTCCCGGCGTAAAATCGGCGGCCCTCGCCTCCTTCGTTCCGTTCAATCCGGAGTTGAATGGCGTCTCGATCGCGCCGGAGAGTTATCAATTCCCGCAGGGGAAGGACAGCGTCGATGTCTTTTCTTCCACCGTCGACGATCACTACTTTGATACCGCCGGCATTCACATTGTGCGCGGCCGCGCATTCTACACAAGCGACAACGCCACATCGCCGCGTGTCGCTGTCGTGAATGAGGAACTCGCAAAACACTATTGGCCGGGCCAGGATCCCGTCGGCCAGCGCTTCCGTATCGATGGCCGCAGCGGGCCTTGGGTCAATGTCGTCGGTGTGGCCAAGACAATCAAGTACATTTGGATTGCCGAAGCGCCCACCGAGTTCCTCTATCTGCCGCTCGCGCAGCACCCGCAAAAAACCATGACATTGCTGGCCGAATCCAGTGGCGCCCCGCTGAGCCTGGTGGCCCCATTACGCGAAGCCGTGCGCGCCCTCGATGCCAACCAGCCGATTTACAACGTCCGCAGCTACGAGGACTATTATCGCCGCCGCGCCATCGGTGATCCCAACCTCATCATCGAAACGGTGGGAGCCATGGGCGTCATGGGTGTCGCCCTGGCCATGGCCGGCCTCTACGGTCTGGTCGCGTATGCCGCCGGCCGGCGCACGCGCGAGATCGGCATCCGCATGGCCATTGGCGCACACCGCGGGTCCGTGCTCCGCATGGTGATGCGCCAGGGCCTCGTCCTCTCGCTCGCCGGGCTCGGCGCCGGATTAGTAGCCAGTCTCGGGGTGGAACAATTGCTCAACGCCATGTTTGCCGGCTCCGGCACGGACATCGTCACCTACCTGCTGGTCGCCCCAGCCCTGCTCGCCGTCACGCTCCTGGCCGCCTACATCCCCGCCCGCCGCGCCTCCCGCGTCGACGCCACAACCGCGCTCCGCTATGAGTAGTCTTAATTCGCACGCATTCGCGGCTAAGAATCTTCCTCTACCCGCCCAACACGACTTTCTCGCCCGTCCGGCACGACCGGTACACGCCCTGCACAATCTCCAGCGCCGCGTACCCGTCCTCCCCCGAGATCAGCGGTTTCTTCCCCGTCCGGATCGCCTCGCCGAAATCGCGGAACTGCCGCTCGAACGGTTCCACCGAAATCGCCATCGGGTCCGACGAGCCCGAGGCCACTTCCTTCGATACCGGCGCGGGCTCGCCCGAATCATTTTCCACGTCCCATGTTGTCAGCCTGTCGCCCGAAATAATCGCCGTGCCTTTCGTGCCGTGAAACTCCGTGCGCTCCGTGTACCCCGGCCAGAACGCCGTCGCTGCCTGGAAAACACCGGTCGCCCCCGAAGCGTAGCGCACCACCGCGTTCACCACGTCCTCCGATTCGATCTTGTGCAGCGCGCCCAACTGCCAGTAGCCGAATAATTCCTTCACCGGCCCCGCCAGCCAGCGCAGGATATCGAGCTGGTGGATCGCCTGGTTGATCAGCGCGCCTCCGCCCTCGGTCGCCCAACTTCCTTTGATGGGCCGCGAATAGTACGCCGGCGAGCGGTACCACTTGATGTAGCAATCGCATTCGAGCAGCTTTCCCAGCCGCCCCGCGGCCAGCGCCCTCGCCACAAACTGGCTGGAATCGTCGAACCGGTGCTGGCTCACCACGCCCAGCACGATGCCCGCTTTCCGCGCCGTATCGATCATCTCCCGCGCCGTCTCCAGGTTCGTCGCAATCGGCTTCTGCACCTGAACGTGCTTGCCCGTTTCCGCGCAAATGCGCAGCGGCTGTAACCGGAAATCCGGAAATGTGCACACATCCACGTAATCCACTTCCGGATGCCGGCACACCTCCTCGTACGTCTTCACGAACTGCGCGCCGTTCGCCTCGGCGAAGCGCCGCCCGCCCTCCTCAAAAATATCGGTGCAAACCGTGATTCGATAGCCGATATTTCGATACGCGCGCGCGTGCAGATTCGAAATCGCACCCGTGCCGATCATGCCCACTCGCAAGCCATTTTTTTCCATAGGATGAATCAAGCAGTATAGCGCTGGCCACTGCACCAGCGCCGGGTGCCCCTACTCCAGTAGAATGGAATCTTCCCAATATGAAACGAATCCTCTGCGGCGCGGGCGCAGTGATGCTCCTTCTGCTCCCCACCGCGTGTCGTAGGTCGCAGTCCGACAAAGTGGCCGCGACCGTCAATAATCGCCCCATCACTTACGCTGAGCTCGAAAAGAACTTTCAGACCCAGATCTCCGGCCCCCAGGAGGGCTCCAGCGCTGATCAAGTCATGATCCAGAAGATCGAGCTGCTGCGAACCCTGATCGACAACGAAATCATGCTACAGCGGGCCGAGAAGCTGGGTCTCATGGCCCCCGATTCCGAGGTGGAGGCAAAGTTCAATGAGTTCCGCGCGCCTTACACCAAAGAAGAATTCGAGCAGCAGCTCCGCAATCGCAAGATGACAGTCGAGGATCTCAAAGCGCAGTTGCGCCGCGATTTGAGCATCCAAAAATTGTTCAACCGCGAAGTCACCTCGCGCATCCCGCTGCCCAGCGACTCCGACGTGGCCAAGTTCTACAACGCCAACAAGGCCAGCTTCAACCTTGCCGAACCGCAAGTGCACATCGCCCAAATCGTCGTGACTCCCGCGCCCGACCAGAACATTCACAATCTCAAGAACGACAAGGCGCGCAATCCCGAGGAGGCCAAGCGGAAAATCCAGGCGATCGCCGCCCAGCTTCAGGTCAAGCCCGACGACTTCGCTATGCTCGCGCAGAACTACTCCGAAGATCCCAACACGGCGCAGAACGGCGGCGACCTCGGCTTCGTCCCCGAATCCGCGTTTCAGAAGGCCAGCCCGGAGCTCCGCCGCATTATCATGTCTCTCAAGCCGGGCGAGATCTCGACCGTCCTGCCCGCGCCCGATGGCTACCGCATTTTGAAAGTGATTTCCAAGGAGCCCTCCGGCCAACGCGAGCTCACCGACCCCCGCGTCCAACAAACCGTTCGTGAAACTTTGCAGAATCGCAAAGACCAATTACTGAAGGCGGCCTACTACGAGGTGGCCCGCAATGAGGCTAAGGTGGTGAATTACCTGGCCTTGAAGACCGTCGAAGCCGCGGGCGAATCCGCGAAATAACGCTCCACCGTTTTCCGAATCACTTCTGTAAAAAAATTCTATTGTTCTTCTGTTCAATCACATAACTGCGCCCTAGCCATTTTTCCGCCCACCTCTCGCTGTAGCGTTGAATTGCAAGTAGGGTTGTACCGGTAAGCGACGGCGCCGATGCCACACGAACAGGACCCCGAAGAGGAGAAGCCCAGTCGGCACCAGGACTCGCGGCGCGGTGCAAATCGCGCCGACCTGGTCGACAAGGCCATTCAGCGAATCGAGGAGAAGCTGGGATCTAGCGATGTCAAAGCCACCTTCGCCGATTTCATCCGGCTGCTCCAATTGCAGAAAGAACTCCAGACCGATCAACCCAAGGAAATTAAGGTTACATGGATCGATCCGAGCGAGACGGAGTCTGCTTCCGAGGAATAAAGTACGCGCCGTTGCCCTCACAAGCAAAATTCCACCGCTCGGAGGCGGTTCAAAGGCTTTTCTGGTCCGATTGGCTCCGGCAAGAGTCAGGCTCTTTGCCAGGAAGCCATCAAGCTGACTTATGTGAACAGTGGCCGGGTCGGCCTCATCGGAGCTCCCACGTATCCGATGCTGCGCGACTCGACCCTTTCAGCGTTGTTCGAGATTTTGGATGCGAATTTCATTCCATATGAATACGGCAAAGGCGACAACGTGCTGACCATGACCGATACCGGCTCGCGCGTCCTTTGCCGTTCCGTGGATGAGTTCGAGCGGCTGCGCGGAACCAATCTCGCCTGGTTTGCCTTGGACGAGCTGACTTACTCCCCCGAAGCCGCCTGGCTGGTCTTGGAAGGCCGCCTGCGAGACCCGCGAGCCCAACGGCTCTGCGGCTTCGGAGTCTGGACGCCAAAAGGTTACGACTGGGTCTACCGGAAATTCATTTCCGAACCCCGGCGCGGCTACGAAACAACCCTCGCCCGGCCATTTGAAAACCGGTACTTACTCGATCAAATACCGGACTTCTACGATCTTCTGAAATCAAGCTACGATGAGGCCTTCTTTCAACAGGAGGCGCTGGGTAAGTACCTCAACGTGCAAGCCGGTCTGGTCTACTACGCCTTCAGCCGCCAGCACCATGTCACCGACACGCACGTCCAACCCGAGGCGCGGCTTCTGTGGGCTCTGGACTTTAACGTTGACCCTATGTGCTCGGTCGTGGCGCAGGTCATCAGTGGAACCGTGTACGTGCTGGACGAGATTGTGCTGCGTCACTCCAGTACCTTAGCGGCATGCGAGGAGTTCATCCGGCGGTTTCCCAATCACCCCCGCGGAGTTATTGTTTACGGCGATGCGTCCGGAAATAACATGCATACCACGGGAACATCCGACTACCACATAGTTCGCGAGTTTTTCGCGGAAAATTATGCGAGCTCCCTGCATTACAAGGTGCCCAAGTCCAATCCCAGCGTGCGTGATCGCGTTACGCTCACCAACGCCAAGCTACGGAGCGCCTCCGGTGACATTCAGCTTCACGTGGATCGAAAATGCGTGGAGCTGATCAAGGATTTTGAGCAAGTCTGCTACAAAACCGATAGCGCCGTGCCCGACAAGGATAAAGATCGGCATCGGACACACGTCTCAGATGCTCTCGGCTATCTGCTCTGGCAAGAATGCCGCCCACTACCCCAGATTGGAGACCGGAGCAAGCGGCTTTTCTAATGCAGCAGATCAACATTGAGCATCCAGACTATGTCCGCTGCAAAGCCATGTGGCGTAAATACCGGGATTTGTACGCCGGTGGCGAACACTTGCGAGAGCGCGCCTCCGAGTATCTGGTTCGGAGAAGCAAGGAACCCAATGACGTTTACTTCGAGCGGCTGAACAGGGTTTTCTACGAAAACTACATCGGATCCGTCATCGATTGGTATGCCGCTACATTGATCCGCCGCGAACCGATCATCACGTACGATGGGTCGAACGAGGCAGGAAGACGCTTCTTCGCGAGCTTCGCTGAGGACTGTGACCTGAAAGGAACGACGCTAGCGGAGTTCTTCCGCCGTCAACTCGTGCAAGCATTGGTTTCTGGCACGAGCTATATCGTAGTGGATTTTCCGCGTGTTGCCGTTCCTGTGGCGAATCGTGCGCAGGAAGATGCCGTGGGAAAATCGCGCGCCTTCCTCGCAGACTATGCCCCCGACGAGGTAATCAACTGGAGCTATGATGTCAACGGCCAGCTCGACTTTATAGTTATCCGCACCTCCTGGCTACGCCAGGCGGAGGCCAAAAGCGAGACCTGGAAGAGGGAGACGCGGTGGATTTACTACGATCGGGAGACTTTTCGTATCTACCGATCTGTTTTGGAGCCGACTGGGCGTTCCGGTGGCATCGACCTCGTTGATCAGGGCCACCACGGTCTCGCGGCACAACGGCGAGTCCCCGTGTTTCAGCTACGGATCTCGGACGGCCTTTGGCTGATGAACAAGGCCGCCTTGCTGCAGCTGGAGCATTTCAACAAATCCAACGCCCTATCCTGGGCATTAACCATGGGGCTGTTCGCAACCCCGGTGATCTATTCCGAACGAGAATGGAGCCAGATCGTTGGCGAGTCCTACTACATTCAACTGGGACCCGAAGACCGGTTTGGGTGGACAGAGCCTGAGGGAAACGTATTCCAGATTGCCGCCGACAATCTGGAACGGCTGAAAGACGAGATTTATAGAGTTTGTTATTTGATGGTGCAGGCAGGTGGAACCAGTTCCTCGCTAACCAGCCAATCAGGTCTCAGTAAGCAGCGCGACTTTGGCATCACGCAGGAGGTCCTGCGCGCATTCGGTGATGCGGTCAAGCACACCATCAAACACGTGCTGTGTGCGATTTGTTCGGCGACAATTAGAACTCCCGGCTGACGACAATTAAAACTCCCGCTCGACGACAACTAATGTGACCATCGAGAATCGCGCTCAAGTAGCGCCAAGGGATGGTCACGGACGAGCAGGTGAGGAGGCTGAGACAGTTGTCGAATACAGAAAAGAATCAAGAGATTGCGGCGTCGAAGGCGGGAATGGACCCGACAACAGCGCGGCGGTATCTGAGCCTGGAAAGATTGCCCAGCGAACTGAAGAAGGAGCGCCAGTGGCGGACCCGCGAAGATCCGTTTGGCGAGGTGTGGGACGTTGTTCAGCGGCAGATTCAGGAGAGTCCAGGACTGGAAGCCAAGACGGTGTTCGCGTGGCTGCAGCGGGAATACCCGGGGCGGTTCAGTGACGGGCAGATCCGGACACTGCAACGGCGGGTCAAGCTATGGCGGGTGACGGAAGGACCCGCGCAGGAAGTGTACTTCAGCCAGAAACACGCACCGGGGCGACTGTGTGCGTCGGACTTCACGCACATGACCGAGCTGGGGATCACGCTGGCGGGGCAGACGTTCGAGCACCTGGTGTACCACTTTGTGCTGACGTATTCGAACTGGGAGACGGGCACGATCTGCTATTCGGAGAGCCTGGAGAGTCTCAGCGAAGGATGGCAGAACGCGGTCTGGGAGTTGGGAGCAGTAGCGGCCGAGCACCGCACCGACAGCCTGTCGAGCGCGGTCAACAACATGAGCAATCTGGAGGAGTTCAACCGGCGCTATGAAGGGGTGATGAGGTATTACGGGGTGAAGCCGCAGCATACCAATCCCGCCAGCCCGAACGAGAATGGCGATGCCGAGCAGAGCCACCACCGGTTCAAGCGAGCTGTGGAGCAGGCGCTGCTGCTGCGAGGGAGCCGTGACTTTGGGAGCTTGGCCGAGTACGCGCAATTTCTCAAGGATCTGTTTGCGCAGCGGAATGCGGGCCGGCGGGCCCGGTTGTCGGAAGAGATGGCGGTGATGCGGGAGTTACCGGCGCGGCGGATGGAATCGGCCAAACGGGAGCGGGTGAAGGTGGACTCTGGCAGTCTGATCCACGTAGAGCGGAACGCGTATTCGGTGAACAGCCGTCTGATTGGGGCGCAGGTGGAAGCGCGGTCGTACCTGGACCATGTCGAGGTTTGGTACGGGCAGAGGAAGGTAGAAGACCTGCCGCGGCTGCGCGGGCGGGGCAAGCATCGCATCGATTACCGGCACATCATCGAATGGCTGGTCCGCAAGCCGGGGGCCTTTGAGAACTACCGGTATCAACAGGATCTGTTTCCGACCAGCCGGTTTCGTATGGCTTACGATGCGCTGAAAGACACGACGCCGAACCGGTCGAGCAAAGAGTACTTGAAGATTCTGAAACTGGCGGCAGTGGCCGGCGAGGTCCAGGTAGATGAGGCTTTGCGTGAGCTCCTGGAGGGGAATGCGGAGACAGTGATTACGGTGGAGTCGATCGAGGAAGCGCTGGCCAAACTCGATACCATTTCGGCGGTGACGATGGTGGAAGTGGCGCCGGTGAACCTGGCCAGCTTTGACCAGTTATGCACGGAGATGGGGGTGCGGCAATGAGCGCGGTCGCTGACGTACGCCCGGCGCTGATTGGGCATCTGAAGGATTTGCACTTGCCGACGGTGCGGGAGTGCTACGAAGACACGGCGCGGCGGGCGGAACGAGAGACGCTGAGCTATGAGCAGTATCTGCTGGAAGTGATCTCGCGGGAATGCGAGCAGCGGCGGAAGTCCAGGGTGCAGCGGCTGCTGAAAGACTCGGCGCTACCGCTGGAGAAGTCGCTGCAGAGTTTCGATCTAAAGAGGTTGCCGGGGAAAGCGACACGGCAGCTGCGAACGCTGCTGGACGGCAGCTTTCTGGACCGGAAAGAGAACGTTTTGGTTTTCGGGAATCCCGGATCGGGGAAGAGCCATCTTCTGACGGCACTGGCTCAGGAACTGGTGGTGATGCGGGAGCGCAAGATGCACTTCACCAAGTGCGCCTTGCTCATGCAGAACTTACTGGCCGCCAAGCGGGACCTACGGTTGAGCCGGGAGATCAAACGACTGGGGCGCTATGACGGCTTGATCATCGACGATCTGGGCTACTCGCAGCAGAGCCGGGACGACATGGAAGTCGTGTTCACCTTGTTGGCCGAGCGTTACGAACGCGGCAGCGTACTGATGACCAGCAATCTGCCGTTCTCCAAATGGGAAGCCATCTTCAAAGACGCCATGATGACGGCGGCAGCCATCGACCGACTGGTGCACCATAGCGTGATCATCGAACTGAACATTCCGAGTTACCGGGTGGAGCACGCCAAGAAGAATCAACAGGCGGAAAGCCAGGGCGAGAGTGAATGAGGCGGAGGTCCGCACAAAACCCAAAAGCCGGGAGGAAAAAGAGCTGTGGAAATGCCGGGTCTGTGGAAAGAGTGGAAAGCCAAAGGCAGGCTTCCCACTCTTCCCACGAGCCCCCTTGGAAATCTCGCCAACAGCGAGCGAGCCTCCCACATTTCCACAGCTCCGGCGATGACGGCGGATGGGAACGTGCAAAACCAGAAGCAGGTTTTTCACGTTCCCACCGCCACGGATCCTCGTACTCCAAAAACAAAAAAACCGGGCCGCGGAACGGGCTTCGCCCTCCGCCCAGCGGCGGGCGCTCCGCGCCCCGCCTAAGAGCTAAAAAGTAGTTGTCGTTGATAGGGAGAAATAGTTGTCGTCAACCCAAAAGAATAGTTGACGCCGGACAGCGATTGAAGCGGCACGCCAGGACGGTCTGGCAATTGATGTCTCGGGCCTAGACGAATTCGACATTGGTGATTTCAGCGTCGAACTTGACGACGCAAAAAAGCTACTCGATCTCGGAATTCAATCGGACACGCTCAAACAACAGCTCTTTAAGAAACTCGCGTTCAAGTATCTCTGCGACGTCCGGCAGGATATCAAGAATCAAATTGCGGATGAAATCGATCGCTCAGTCAGGGCACCGAGCCAGAAAGAGGAGAGCCATGGAGGATCCAAAGGACAAAGCCGCACCGACGCCCCAACGCGTTGACATGCCTTCGCTGGTACGACAAGTGGTCGAGGAGTTTGCTCGCGCACAACAGGCGAAGAGTGAGCCAGCGTACAAAACCGAACTCCAGGACGAACGGAGACGTCGTGAACAACTCGAACGGCGGGTCAACGACCTGGTTGAGGAAAACAAACGGAGCCGCCAAATGGCGGACGAGGCCGAGCGAAGCGCCGCCGTTCGAGCGGAGTTGCAAAGGCTGGGCGTAGGGAAGGTGGACTTAGCGTTCAAAGCCGTAAAGGACGATATCGCTCGGACTGAAGACGGACGCCTTGTCGCAAGAACCGATTCAGGCGATGTGGCAATGAAAGATTATCTGGCCGGTTTCGTCAATTCCAACCCTGAGTTCTTGCCTGCTCGCATTCCCGGGGGGTCTGGGATACCCGCTGCCCAGAAGGAGTCCACTGCGGGATCCCCTGCTGTGGATCTAGACAAAATTCGCCCGGGGATGAGCTCCGAAGAATTGGAGCGCGCCCGTGAAGAAATCGCGCGTATTGCCTCTCAAGCCCTCCGTGGATCTTAGGGCCTATGAACACTTACAAATCGACAACAGGAGAAACTGATGCCATCAATTACGTCCGCTAATGTGGCCACCGCAATCGTAAAGCTCGTTGCGGCCGATGCCCTACCCGCCCTAGTCGGCAACCTGATCATGGGCAACCTAGTGAACCGTGACTATGAACCAACCTTGGCGCAGGCAGGTGACACCGTCAATGTACCTATTCCACCAACCCTCGTCGCAAATAACATTGCAGAAGGTGGTACGGTAAACCCCCAGAACCCAAACTTGGGGAACGCGCAAATCGTGCTTAACACCCATGTCGAAGCAACTTTTCAGATACCAGACGTCACGAAAGTCATTGCGGTACCGGACCTGCTGCGCGTCTATATGCAGCCAGCCGTCATCGCCATAGCCGAACGGATCGAGTCGGATCTTCTAGAGGGTTCCACCGGCCGTTCCGAATATCGGTGAAAGACTTACAAGCGGCACTCCCGGAGCGCCGGCAACACTCTTGATGGCGTCGTAAACGCAACCGCCGCATCCAGAATCGTAGTCCCGTCGGCCGTCTGCGTCGCTGTTTCGGTTACTCCGAATTCCACATTGCCGTACGCGTCCACTACCGTGCCGATCAGCGGCCGCGGCAGGCCAACATCTGAGTCTGGCTGCAGTTGCGCGGCCGAATTTCCCGGTACCTGTCCATTCGTATCGTCGTACCAGGCGTCGTCATGAATCTGCGCCGTGATCGTTACCGTCCGGTAGTTTATGTCCGGCGCGATCTTGGTCACGCGAAACGGCTGCCGTGTGTAACCTTCCTTCAAGTACGTCAGCGTAATTAGATCGCCCGGTTGAATTCCCAGCGCCCGTACACTTGTTTGAAACTGAATATAAGTATTGCCCTCAATCGCTCTGTTTAGGTTGTATTGTAGAATGCGCGCCGCTTGATCGTAATTCGGTATTCCAAGCGCCATGAGCGACGTGGTGATTTCCTGACCCGTAAGAGCGATATCGTCGGTGTCATACAGCGAGAAGCTATCTTGTTGATATCCGTTGAGAGAATCTTGAAACTCTACGCTAAGCCAGTTCGGTGTGTTTGTGATGTTCTGGGTCGTGACAGTGACGCTGGAGGCTCCGTTAGTGGTCCGCGCGATGTTCGAAACTCCGTCGGATCCATCGCTGAACTCATAGCTGGGCCATCCGCCGTTGTAAAGGGCTGTACTGTTGCTCCAAGCCGGCTTAGTAGGTTGCTGTAGTGCGAAAGTGTTCTCCACGTTGAGTTGCAGCAGTCCTCCGGACCCATAAGTCAGATAGAGCCGGCACGCGTTGCGGATGCCTCGGATCAGGTCCCCGGCTGTGCGTCGGTAAGTTAGTGCTAAGTTGCATTGAAACCGCGGAATTGTAATGGTGTTGCCATTCAGATCTTGAGTCTCGATCTGTTGATCGGCATACGCGGCGGTGGTCGCAAAACTGCCTACGTTCATCTCCGTGAGAGCCCAGCCGCACCGCTGCAAAATATCCAGCAGAATCCAGGCCGGATTGCTGGTAGATACCTGGCTGACAAAGTTACCGTTTGTATCGTAAGTTGCCAGCTTCGATCCCTCAACTAACACCTGGATCGTTGGCAAATCGCTTCCGTTGTTGATCTGGTTCGGGATTACAATCGAAAGCGCCGTCATGCTCCCGTACGGGTCGCCCAGCGGATTGCCGTTACTATCGGTGAAGTCCAGGTTGAATCCGCCCGTCCGCGCGCCCGTGCTGAACAGATTGAACCACCCCGTTGCCGTCATGTTGGCCCCGGCCCGTCCAACTGGGATGTTGATGCCGTTTACAACTACCGTGAGTACATTGTTGATCTCACCCATGCCCAGTAGCACTTCCATCCGGGTCAGATTGCCGTCGTTCCTGGCGAATACAATCTCCGGTGTGTACCAGGCCGTTCCATAGATCAGCGGGACAAAGTCGTTGTATCGCGCGACGTTGTCCTGTACCGGCGTCCAGTGCCGCCCCTGTTCGCCATAACTTCTCACTAAAATGGAGGACGGAACAAACTCGATGCCCCCGAATCTTTGCGTCGTGTTGAGCGCGTTGTCCTTGGCAAACATCCCCCGCGCCTGGCAGTCTGTCCGAGTGAAACTGCACGACGTGAACGGCGCTGTCCCAAACAGATTTCCAGTGCCTCCGGGCACATCCGGCGAGTAACCGCAGCGATAGTATCTCGAGTACTGTCCCTTTGCGCCTCCGCTCGCCGCCTCTTGTCTTTGTGCCAAAGTGGCCGGAAACTCCCAAGGGCATCGCCGCTGAATCCGGACCTGGGGCATCAGCACTCGCTGCATGTTCATGCGGTTGATGGCTGTGACTCGAAATGTGGATTCGGTGATTTGGTCGGGAGGATTGAAAATGCCCAGAAACAAAGGCACCGTCGGTGTGGTCGCGGTTCCCTGGATCAGGTCGAAAAAGACGAAGCTTACCGTTACTGTCGCACCTTTGAATCCAGTGCTCTGTTCTAGTTCCGAGAAGTAGGAGTCGGCGTTCGCGAGTGAGATCGAGATCTTCGGAATCGCGTCCACACCCTGATCGGATGACGTTTGTAGTTGGTAAAGGGCGTATTGCACTACTCGTGCTTGGTAGGAAGTTCCGGAAACGGTGACTTGGTGAGTGGACCAGCTTTCTGCGGTTCCACCGGGAAGCTGGCAGTCAAACAGTAGTAGCGGCGTATCGGTAACCGCTTGTTCCTTGACTTGAAATGCCGTGCTGGCCATGTTTTAGTGGGCCGTAATGTTGAGAGTGCACTGATTGTAGTTCGGTGCGGATGTCGTAATGGTTAGCGTATCGTTGCTAAAATGTGCGTTCGTATACACACCACCCGCCGAGTGACTCGATTTATATGGAGACGCCACGGGCTGAGGTTCGAGTTGAAATCCGAACACATCCACCGATTGGCCCGCCGGAATGGTGATACCAACCGTCACCGAGTCCGCCGTGGTTTCCACCTGTCCGCTCAACTGAATTCTTTGCCATGTGTTTCCGGTTGGATACAAATTCTCATTGGAAACTCCACCGGCCTGCAGCTGTAGAGTGACGCTCACTCCCGTCTGGCTCTGTAGATACACGCTGAAACAGTACGAATACCAGCCCGGCGCATTGACCGTTTGTAAGATTGTTAAATCGGCTGCGCTAGGGTTCGTAACTTGCGTGGCCGACGTGCCTCCGTCCGGATCGGAGATGCCGCCCATAATGTGGAGCAACGAACTCGCCTGCCACGCCGGCTGCGTCAAGTCTTCACTCCACGCGAGAAGGTTGCCTACTGGATCAACGAATGTAAAGGAGTTGAGTTGGCCTTCGCACGCCGCAAAGAATTGCTGGATAACCGCGACCTCAGAATCCGCCAGGCTCTGAAACTGCAACTGCCATTCCACCGACGAAGCCCCGGGGTCAGCGTATTTGACCGTACTCCCGTCCGGAAGCGTGCTCACGACTGCTCGCTGAGTGCTCGTCTTGCTGACTGGATACTGTGTAATGGCCCCCGACGTTAGTTGCGGAAAGTAGAGCATCTACGTTCGGTTTTCGACGATCGCCAGGCTCACCGCCCTGCGACTCTCCTGCCAACTGAAACGCACACGTGCTCTGATCGAAGCTGCAATTTGGATACGCCGTTTTGGTCCATGGATCCACGAAGACAAACGTTCCAAACTGCCCCCCTTGGCTGAGGAAGAACTGTTCGAGCACACGAGTCTCGGACTCGTCCAGCAATGCGAGCTTAACGCTCCACCGCAGTAGCGTCGGCGTGTACTGCCGGTGGCGCTGATCGCTACCGTCTAAGAACCGCACGACAAAGCTGGAGTATTTGGTGCTCTTAGTGGCGGGATACTGTGTGACTGCACCGGTTTTGAGCGTGGGGAAAATGGCAGACATTATAAGTTGCTAATGACGTCGTTAATCGAGTGCATGTTTAGCATCGCGTCGCGCACCGCCTGAGCGATGTCTTGACTGTGATCCATGAAGGACTGGCTGTCCATGGCCTGAACCTGCACCGTAATGTGCGGCGCGGAGGCCTGGCTCATGGCACGAGGGTCGCCAGTCTGGCTGAAATCCGCACCGGCAAGTTGCGATGTCGTTGCTGTGGGTGCGTTGGCGGCCTGAAAATTGATCGTAGGTGGCAAATAGAACGGAGTCAGCGGCGGTGGTGAGCTAGAGCCTCCACCCCCAAACAAGCTCATGATTCCCGTGAGGATCGGCGAGAGAGACAGTGCTTCGCCCGTTAACGTAGAGGCGATACTGCCAAGCGTACTTGCTACGCCGCTCGAACCGTGCGCTTGGGTGTTTGCTGCCAACGCTTGAGTGTTCGCAAGCAGCGCTTCCGCCTGCATTTGACTTGCCGGTGTCAGATAGCTGATACCTTGCGTTAGCTGTGTCAGCTGATCATTGAGACTCGTCACCGTTTGGGGCAGAATGTTTAGTAAATTCGTAATGCTGGAACTCTGCGAGCCGGATTGTCCTATACCCGGCGATATCCTATCCTGCGCCACGCTGATTCTCCAATGAAAGTTGCTCTTCGAGGATGAGAAACGCCTCTGCTTGGCGGATGTTCAAGTCAGGAGGAAGTGCGAGCCCCAAGCGCTTCCAGACCAGAAACTCTTCAATCCAACCGATGCTTTGTGCCGTTATCGTCGATTTTGGACACTCATCGGTGGCGATGTCTCGCCGCGCCCAAACCACGTGGGGCGCTGTCTCCAAAGCAGCTGGAACCCAGCCGCATCTTCGTTTGATTTCCAGCCCCGCTTTTCGGCATGCGTCGCACTTCCACCCGGCCGGATTGGAGAGTTGAAAATGAAAGGCGACGATTAGTTTTTTCTTTCGGTCTCGCTCAGCCCACATTCGGCTTTGATCGCGGACACTACTTCACGAAACAAATCCTCCGGACCAGCCGAGGCGAGGAGTTCGGGCGTGGCCGCCACGCCGTCTACTTCCAGACCAATCAATTCGCGCAGGCCCCACGCCACATATTCCCGATCGATTTCGGCCGAAAGCAACGCCGCTTCAAGCTTCTCTTCTGTTGACTGGCCTCCGCTCAAGAATTCGCACCGGAGCGTCAATTCGCGGATGCGCCGTACCAGCTCCATCCGCCGTCCGAATGACATTTTCGCAATGATGAATGCCACCCCAGGCCTCGCCTTCGAGTCCACCCTGGCTGAGCTTTCGTAAGTCATATCCTATCCGAATGCAATGACAACCTCATCGTCTACCGTTCCCTGTGCTCGTGAGCTTGCAAAGTGCCACTGCAAACGGGGGGTGCTGTCGTCGTATTCGGGCACCTCCGGCAGAACGCTCTGCATGTAAACGCCGAACAGTTGGCTAGGTTGCTGTCCAAGCTGAACCATGGCGCTTATCGGTGATTGTTGCTTCGCCGCTTGGTAGAGCGTCTGTGTTGCTGTGTCGTCGCGCTGGTACAATGCAAAGTCGATCGAGACGTTCCGCGTGCCTGGAGCAAGGGCCAATGGCAAGCTGGACCCGAACTCCTGCCCTCTCGTATCCAGGCTGTTTCCCACCGCGATCTTTGCATTAGTTAAGGTCGAAAATTGGCTCGGCGTGCTCCCGAGCCATACCTGGCCAAGATTGCCAGGAACGATCGAATAGTCGAAACTCGAGAGCTCTGGCTCAGCCGGAAATGCACCTAACTCTCCGATTCCACTGGAAAAGCTTGTGGTATCCGTCAGCTCTTGCGCCACTCCGCTAAACTCGAATTGATGAAAATCGCCGTTAATATTCACGGTCATTTTATCTATGCCGCCTCCGCACAGAATTCGTTGCACTGCGGAACCAGGTACCCAGTAATCGAAAAGGCTGATGCTTGGCAGGTCAGTGGTCGGAAAATAGGTCACCGTTGGACCGAACGTCGCACCCGCCGAAGGCGTTGTAGAGAACGGAGCATTTACTATGACCGACAGGGCGTTTATCACAGCCTCCACAAACCGGATTTCTCCCAGGTAGGCCACCGCTTGCCCAGTGATTAGTCCGTGCGGTGCGCCAAATTGCAGTGCACTAGCGGTGGAATTCGCTCCGGCCGTTCCTCCCGGAAATGGAACCGGTGCACCGCCAAGCGTCGCTTGAAAAAGGGGTCCATAGTTGGGTGACACCGTCGTCATATCCCATGTCGTCAGGTAGGTTGTCAAATCGAATGTAGTTCTGCGACGTCCGCCCGGTGGCAATCCAGCAAAGGTTCGGCTTCCCGTTTTGTCTTTGCGGCTTGTGACCTGTAGCTGCTGCTTCGCTGACAATTTGACGGCCGGTATCCGATTCAGGGACGTAATCGCCGATACCTGTCCATATGAGTTCTCCGTCGAACAGTAGAACCGGTTTGCATTGGATGAAATATAAACGGACATTCCACACCTTAGTCAATGCTGGCGTCCACAGGAAAGGTAATCTTGACGCTCTTGAGAAAATTCTTGCCGCCGCGCTTCACCGGCCCAAACGAAATGTCATATGTGCCGGCGTAAAATAAACCCTGGCCCCAGTCTCCCCTAAGCTTATTGAGTGTTTGGGCTACGGATTCCGAATAAAGCTGAGACGCGCGATCAATCCCTTCAAGCCTATCTTGGGACACGCGGACATCAACGACCATTTGCAGATGCCCTGAAAAGCTCCGAAACTTCTCGTTGAGAGTGTTAACCATCTTTTCACAGTAAACGTAAACTGCTGTGTACTTGATGTCCAGGCTTTTCTCAGCTATATCACCTGACACATTGTCTGTAAAAAACTGACTTGCGTGCACGGGCTGCACTGGAATGTTCACTGCCTGCGCAAGTGCAGAGATCGTCGCATTCAGACCACTGGGCGCGGTTAGAAGTGTTATGATCGTCGAGGTCGCTGAATTGGCGATACTTGTCACTTTTTAGCCTCGCTGCAAATATCGGGGTAGCGGGCGGAAATAGTTCGGGCTTTGACCGGTTCCAGGGGCTCGTCCGGATATCAGACCCGTCGCGGGTAGGGTCCAGGCTTGCCCTGAATCGAGGATTATCGCATTTTGGAGCATGACGGAGTCAACGCTAGAACCCACATAGACATTCCATCCTGATGCATTGGCCGGGGGATTGTTAGGAGTAACTTCTATAGAGCTCTGGCTTGGCGCGCTCGCCGATGTGACTGCGCTTGGCATGCCTTCTTCGCCATGCCCATTCAGCCAGGTTACTTGCACGAAGTACGCGGTCGCTGGCCGTGTGCCGCTTGTGACGGTTAATTGAGGGATCTGCGCGATGGCGACCGGATCCGCCACCATTCCGACTCCGGTCTGAAACAATAAGCCTGACGCCCACTTACTTAGGTTGATGTAAGTATTCCACTTGGCCAAATAGCGATCGTTCAACTGATTGTAGTATGCGTCTCTATATACCAGCTCCAGCGTGTGGAATGTGTGCCACATCTGCAATGGGTGGGTGACAACGATACTGCATAGGTGCAGCGTCGAAGTCAAAATCATGCCAGGCCACCAAGTCGAGGGGTTGCTTGGCGAAAAAGGAGAGTGGGAGGCCGCTGCAACTAGTGTAGTGCGGCATGCAGATTAACGATTATGCAGCGCGTGGCGGGCGCGCTTGACCTTTTCCAGAATATCGGACGCTTTGGCGGTCCAGACAAACGGTTTGGGATGGTCGTTGTGCTGGTCAATGTAGTCGCCAATGGCCATGATCAGTTCCTCGACGTCGCGGAAGATGCCTCGCCGCAGCCGATTCTGAGTGAGGTCACGGAAGAAACGCTCCACCATGTTCAGCCATGAACTGCTGGTGGGAGTGAAGTACACGTGGAAGCGCGGATGGCGGGCCAGCCACTTCTCAACCTTGGGATGTTTGTGCGTGGCATAGTTATCCGCGATCAGATGGATTTGCTTGCCTGCAGGGGTGACTTGGTCAATCACGCGCAGGAATTTCAGCCACTCCTGATGCCGGTGCCGGTCGTCGCACATGCTGATTACGGTGCCATCGAGCGTGCTCATGGCCGCAAACAGGGTTGCCGTTCCGTTGCGCTTGTAGTCGTGGGTCATCGTTCCGCAGCGTCCCTTCTTCAGCGGCAGGCCAGGTTGCGTGCGGTCCAGTGCTTGGATCTGGCTCTTCTCATCGGCGCAGAGGACGATGGCGTGTTCTGGCGGGTTGAGATAAAGCCCGATGATGGCGTCCAGTTTCTCGGCGAACTCGGGATCGTGGCTCACCTTGAAGGTCCGCGCCAAGTGCGGCTTCAGACCATGTTTCTGCCAGATCCGGCGCACGCTCTTTTCACTGACGCCTGCGGCCTCTGCCATGGTGCGCGTGCTCCAGTGGGTCGCGTTGTCGGGCTTCTCCTGCGTGGTTCTCCGGATCACCTCTTGCACCTGGGCCGGTGTGATGGTTGGTGTTCTTCCCGGGCGCGGCGCATCTTTGTCCAGCGCCGCAAAACCACCGTCCAGAAACCGATTCCGCCAGCGCGCGGCCTTCTCCGGTGTGATCTTCAACTCCGCCGCGATCTGCTGATCTTGCAGCCCCGCTCCGGCCAACAAAACGATCCGCGCTCGTTCCACGCTCCGTGCCGGCGCGCTGCGAGCTCGGGCCCGAGATTCCAGGATCTCTTGCTGGTCAGAACTCAGAACCACGGGTCGCGCCACACGCATCGTCTTCGGTCCTCCTATTGTAAAGACGACGCGTATTCTATAATCGTTACTATTTATGCCGCACTACACTAGCTCCATCCCCAATTCAGTTTGAGCTAAGGCGAGCTTAGCAGTGGCATCAATGCCTTCAATACTAGCCACATCTCTAGGCTGAGTTGTGCGCCTTCTTGCAGCGGCGGCAGTGTGGCGCCATCCACCGAGTTCGACACCGTCGAACCGTCGGCGATCGTCAGCGCACAATAGGCGGTGCCGTTCTGATTAATTTGCAGATTCACCGGCCCACCCGAGGGCGCCTGCCCCACCACTGCATATACATCGCGAACTGAGTAAGAGTCTTCCACAATAATATCCGGCATCGCTCCAGTTTCGATCGCCAGAAAGGCGTCCACCTGAAACGAAAACTGTCCACCCGAGAGAGTTCGCAAACCGTAGTCCACCAGTTGCGTAAGGCAAATCGACCCAGTTGGGCTGTCTCCCAATAGGTTCGTCACGTAGAGTTCCGCGCTCGCCACACGGCAATCCGCCAGGGGCACCGGAAAGCTCCAGCTTCCGCTAGCGGGACTACCGAAGAAATCGGGTACGAACGGCATGATGACTGTTTTCGTTTGTAGGTCGTAAACGGTCGTGCCGCTCGCGTGCGCCGCTGCGGTGCTCCCGTCTACTCCCCGGTTGAGTTGATACTGGGTCGCGTTGTTCAGTACCGTCACAACCTGCGCCACTTCTGCCTCAATCTGCACCATCGAACCCGGCTGCCCCGCGCCCGGCTGGGAAAGTGTGATCGTCGTGTCGCCCGCGCCAATCGCTTCTGCCAGCATCGGTAGCGGCCCCGGAGTTAGTTCCGGCCAGTAGTAGAGCGCCAGCGTCCCTGCGCTGATCGTGTGCGTATTCGTCAGATCCGTGAAGCTGACTCCGCTCACCTCCACCGTTCCGCCGTTCGTCGGCGAAAGACCGAGCCCGAATGACGGCATCGATGGAACGGCCGTGTCCAGTGCGCCTGCTCCGCCAATCACCCATCGCGTAACTGTGCAAAGATTCTGCGGCGTCTCTTCGTTATTTGCATTCGCCGCTCTGCCCGTGATGTGCATCGTCGCGCCCGTGCGGTTCGGAACCTGAAACTGCACCGGGCTTGCGGTCGCCCTCGCCGCCGCGTGCCAGCCTGATTCCGCAACTACGAAGTAACTCGCCGCATTCGGAATCGTATCCCAACTAGAAGTTAGTTGAAGAGTCGTTGTATCGTTCGATGCAATCGTTAGTTCCTGTCCCGCGCCCGGCCCCCGCGTGACCCGCACCACCATTCCTTGGTACGCATTGGCAGGCATGTCGAGTTCGCTGTTGCCCACCGAGTTCGCCGATTGCAATGTCGCCGGATATTCCGGCTGGAGTTCCAGCCGCCAATAGAAATTCGCATGGTCGAAGTTGGAATCCGGAGGTGGAATCGTTTGTTCCGCAAATCCCGTATCCACAAACTGAGTCGCCAGCGCTTGGTTCGAAGCAATGCGAAAGAGCTCGCTCGGATTGGTGCCACGATATACATGGAATTGCACCGCCGCCGAGGGAAAACTCAGCCCGGTCAGCGTCACCGTGTTCGTATTCTGTCCCGCCGGAATCTCCGCCCGCACGATGAACGAAAGGCTGCCTTCCTCTCCCGTGCCGCTCACCGAACTCACCGCGTAGTATAGGTTCGCGCCGCCATCTAGAGACATCACGATGGTAGGACCAACCAATCCCGGCGCGGACTTAACGGTGGTCATCCGCCTCTAATTTCCCGCCATGGCCGACACGTTGCAGAAGCTGCGACCGGACCGCGACTTGCAGTGCTACTTCCTGACGCCGACTGCCGTGGCTGCGTTGAGTTCGACCAGCCCAACGGGATTCACGATCTCAGGTAGCTGGCGGCAGCAGTTCGACTGGGCAGTTCTCGAGTGGAACCGCGACAATACCTTCGAACATCCTTTATTTCGCAACCTGCCAGATGGCGATCTAAGTGGCATTACGCTTACTTATCAAGAAACCCGCCAGAGTTGCATTCCGATTGACTCCAACTTATATCCGACCGTAGATTGGCCGACACTGCGCATCTGGACGGATGCTACTGCCGCAGACTCTCCTTATCGGATTCCTTTGTTTCCCTTAGCAACACCGATTCAGGGCAGTTACCAAGCAGCAACCGCCACGTTCACTTTGCAGGGGACGGTGACGGCGGGCGATTACGTCGAGCTGGCGTGGTTTGAAGAACACTACACGTACTTGACGCAGGCAGGAGACGGCCTCCAGACGGTGGTGGGCGCGATCGTGCAAATGATCAACGGCAGTTCCACCACGATGCAGGCCGCGCAAAACGGGGCGGCGGTCACGCTGAGCTGCACGTCGGCGGCAGGGGCCAATGGCAATCGCGTGGGCGTGTACGGAAATGTGGCGGGCGCGCAGACGGAGAGCTGGTCTCCAACTTATCAGGAACTCAGCGGAGGGGTTTCGCCGAGCCAGTGGCTGGTGACTTTGGATTTCGCCAACTTACGGCAGGCACCGACCGATGCGGAGCCGATTCCGACTAATGCAGTGCGCAAGATGCGCTGGACTTACTCGGCTGATTTGCAGTCGGGCGGCTTTGCGAGAACCGAGTTTCAGGTTACGGTTTCGAACTGGACTGTAAGTGGGTCTAACCTGACTTACGAGGTGGCGGGGCCGGGCAGCAGCCGGATTGAAGACGTAGCGCCGGAAGTAGTCTATTCGGGTAGGTGGGATGCGGTGGAGGGCACAACTACACCTCAGATCTCGACGGGTAACTTTTCGGGAGGAACGATTCACTGCTCGAACACGGCAGGTGACTCGTTCACATGCACGTATCGCGCGCCGCAGACGCATTCGCTTTATTTGGGAACGCGTAAGGCGACGAGCGGCACGCAGGTGACGGTGGTGGTGGATAACGGGACGCCGGTGAACCTTAACCTAGCGTTGGCCGGTGAGGACGTGCTAGTGCGGCTTCTGCTGGGGACGTTTTCGGGGCGAGTGGCGCACACGGTGACAGCCACCAACCTCGACGGGAACGCGTTCTACTTCGATTTTCTGGAACTGGCGGTGCCGACCAGCACGCTGCCCACACTGGCAGGGAACGCAAGCATGACGCTGGCGACGGACTGGGACACGGAGCACTCGCAGGCGCTGGCGCCGGAGAGAACGGCGTGGATGATTCAGGCGCTCGGATTTACGGGCCGGGCGAACCATTATGCGGGCGCGCTCTGGCACTACGAACTGGTACCCGAAGGATACACGTATGCGTCGGCGACGGTGACATTCACGGGGACGCCAAATCCTAACCTATCGGGGGCATTTACGAGCATCAGCATCGGCACGTATGGTTCGACGGCGGCGCCGACGGTGATCCAGCATCTGACTCTGTTTGGCGATACAGCGGCCAGTATCGCGACGGCATTCGCACTGTTGATCAACAACGGGTCGACGGCGATCTGGGCGCAAGCGGAAGGCAACGTGCTGACGGTTTATGCCCGGACGATTGGTGCGGCGGGAAACGACGTTACGGTGTCCGCAGCTTCGGCGATGCCGACCCTGACGGTACAGGTGACCGGGACATCGCTCGGAGACGGTGTATACCAGTTTGCGGGCGGCAACGACGGTGAATGGCGGACGGACCTGAATGTTGTGCCGCGGATGAATCGGGCCGCGCGGGATTGGAGCCGGGCTTTTTTCGTGGCGCTGGGCGGGTATGGAATCGCGGCCACGGGGGCGTTCAGCACGGAACTGGGGAATGGCGATCCCTCGGTGGCGGCCGGGATTGCGCAAAGATATCCAAGCGGCAACGCGGTGATGGTGAACACGCCGGCGCTACAAACCAATTTTTCTCCAACGAGCACGGCGTTCTGGAAGCAAGCGTACCTGGACATGGCTACCTTGATGGCGGACGCAGGACAGACACCGTACTTACAATTTGGCGAAGTGCAGTGGTGGTACTTTCCCGACGATGGGTCGGGCATGCCGTATTACGACGCATACACGACGAGCACATTCCAGGCGACGTACGGGCGCGCGTTGACGGTGTTCACAACGACCAACGTGAACGTAGCACAGTATCCGCAGGAGACGGCGTTCTTATCGGGCCTGATCGGCACACACGCGACGACGATTATGAACTTCGTGCGCGAGACGTATCCGAATGCGAAGTTTGAGGTGCTGTACCCGCCGGACACGAATGACTCACCGCTGGACACGGCGGTTAACTTGCCAACGAGCTGGAACGCATCGACACTGAACTGCTTCAAGACGGAGAATTTCACGTTCACGGGCAGCCGGAACCTGGACCAGGCGCATGGCTCGATCGTGCTGCCAATGCAGATGGGGTTTCCGCGAAACCAGAGCGCGCACCTTGTGGGGATCACGGGTTACTCCACACCGTGGGTGAAAGAAGCGCAGCTCTCGCTGGCGGAGAATGTGAATTCCGTGGTGCTGTTCGCGCTGGACCAGTTCTGCCTGATGAGCTGCACGGTGCCGCTGCCGGTGGGTACGAGGCGCGCGCTGTTCATGGGGCACACGGCGTAGGCATTACCGCTCCCTTTGGTGCCGGCTCGGCTTCGTTGTCAATTCCCTTCCCTCGCGTTATCGTTTTGAAGTAGACCGGATGGTCCTGGTTCAGAACGTATCCAAGGTATATCGACTGTATCGACGGCCCGCCGATCGGATTCGCGAGCTGGTTCCATTTCCTTCCAAGAAACTGCATCAGGATTTCTGGGCGCTGCGCGATATCAATTTTCAAGTGCAGAAAGGCGAGACGCTCGGGATCGTGGGGCCGAACGGGTGCGGGAAAAGCACGCTGCTCCAGATTGTCTGCGGCATTCTGCCACCGACCGAGGGGCGCGTGGTGACGACGGGGCGCATTGCGGCGCTGCTGGAGTTGGGGGCGGGATTCAATCCGGAATTCACGGGACGCGAGAACGTTTTTCTGAATGGCGAGATCATGGGGCTGAGTCGGGCGCAGATCGAGCGGGCGCTACCATCGATTGCGGCGTTCGCGGAGATCGGCGAGTTTCTCGAACGGCCGGTGAAGGAATATTCGAGCGGGATGTACGTGCGGCTGGCGTTCGCGACGGCGATCCACGTGGAACCGGAGATTCTGGTGGTGGACGAAGCGCTGGCGGTGGGAGACGCGGTGTTCGCGAATCGATGCGTGCGCAAGTTCCAGGAGCTGCGGGAACGGAAAGTCACGGTGCTGTTTGTGTCGCACGATCTGGGGCTGGTGAAGCAGCTATCCGACCGGGTGCTATTGCTGGTGGGAGGGCGGATTCACGCACAGGGCGAACCGAGCCAGGTGATCAATCAATATATCGGGCTGGTGCTGGAGAGACAGCGCGCGGATGCGGAGCCTGCGGTGGGAAAACTCGCGGCGGGATTCCGGCATGGCGACCGGTCGAGCGAGATTCTGGAAGTGGAGCTGCTTAATGCACGCGGCGAGGCAGCGCAGGCGATCGCGAGCGGGGAAAGCGTGCGGGTGCGCGTGCGGTGCGTGTTTCATGAAGCGAAGGAAGATCCGATGGTGGGGATTCTGATTCGCAACCGGATCGGGATGGATGTTTACGGGACGAACACGCGGGTGGAGGGGATTGAGCTGGGGAGATTCGAGGCCGGCGAGGAACTAGACATTGAGTTCCGGTTTGCGTGCTGGCTCGCGCCGCAGCAATACACGTTGACGGTGGCGACGCAGAATGCGGACGGCACGAGCCATGACTGGCTGGATGACGTGCTGGCGTTCGAAGTGGTGGGTGCGCGGGCGGTGGCGGGGGTGGTGAATTTGAGGGCGGAGATCGTGTGGGACGTGCCGGAACGACGGCAGAAGAATTCTGGCCGCGAATAAACGCGAATGGACGCGAATAGAAAAGAGAAACAATGGCGCGGATCACAGTGAAGGTGCAGCCGCGCGCGAAGGCGACGCGCGTGGTGGGGCACATGGAGAATGCGTACAAGTTGCAACTTACGGCGCCACCGGTGGATGGGAAGGCGAACGAGGCGTGTATCGCGTTTCTGGCGGAAGTGGCGGGCGTGGCGAAGTCGAGGGTGCGAATTGTTATGGGCCTGACGAGCCGGATGAAGGTGGTGGAGATTGAGGGGATCGCGCAAGAGGAAATGGAGCGCAGGCTGGCAAAGGGGTAGCGCGGTGACATTGAGCTACACTGGCCGGTGCGGCTTCTTCTATGGTGACAGGCAGGGACATCGAAAGTTCGTTAGAGGCGACGCGTGCGGACCGGAGCTTCTTCGGGCATCCGCGGGGGCTCGCAACGCTGTTCTTCACAGAGATGTGGGAGCGGTTCAGCTATTACGGGATGCGCGCGCTACTCATCCTATTTATGACGGCGCCGGCGGCGGGCGGGGGGCTGGGATTCAGCGTGGCGAAAGCCGGGGCGATTTACGGGCTCTACACGGCAATGGTTTTTCTGCTGGCGCTTCCGGGCGGATGGCTGGCGGACCGGATCACGGGACAGAGGCGGGCGGTGCTGTACGGCGGAATTCTGATTACGGCCGGGGAGTTTTGTCTGGCGGCGCCGGGGCTAACGGCTTTCTACGCGGGCCTGGTGATGCTGATGTTCGGCACGGGACTGCTGAAGCCGAACGTGAGCACGATTGTGGGGCAGATCTACGCGACAGGTGACCACCGGCGCGATGCCGGATTTTCGATTTTCTACATGGGGATCAATTTGGGCGCGCTGATCTCGCCCATTCTTTGCGGTTGGGTGGGGGAGCGAATCAGTTGGCGGCTGGGATTTGGGCTGGCGGGCATCGGGATGGCGGCAGGTCTTATTCAATATGTACTCGGCGGCAAGTATCTTGGATCGGCGGGACTGCACCCCGCACCGGCAGAGAACCCAAAAGCGGAGCGGCGGCAGAAGCGCAATGCGGTGCTCGGAGCGGCCGCCGGATTGATCGCGATTGCCGTTGTCGGGGCGCTGGCGACGGGCGGCGCGGTGGAGTTTACGCCGGAGATGATTTCCAATGCGCTGGGAGTGGTGCTGGTTGTCATTACTGTGGCGGTGTTCTCGTGGCTGATTATCGGGCGCGGGTGGTCGGTGACGGAACGGAAACGGTCGGGGGCGATTTTGGTTTTGTACCTGGCATCGGCGGTGTTCTGGTCGATGTTCGAGCAGGCGGGATCGTCGCTCAATCTATTCGCGGAGCGCAACACGAACAGAGTGATCGCGGGCTTCGAATATCCGGCGAGCTGGTTTCAGTTCGTGCAACCGGTGTTTGTAGTGGTGCTGGCGCCAGTATTCGCGTGGCTTTGGCTGAGGATGGGGCGGCGGGAGCCTTCGAGTCCAACGAAGTTTACGCTGGGGCTGCTGTTTGGAGGGCTGGGATTCGCGGTGATGGCGGCGGGAGCGGCGCGAGCCTCAGGAGGCGTGCTGGTTGGGATGTGGTGGCTGAACCTGACGTACCTGCTGCACACGATCGGCGAGCTGTGCTTGAGTCCTGTGGGATTGAGCGCGATGACGAAGCTTGCGCCGGCGCGCGTGGCCGGGCTGATGATGGGCGTCTGGTTTGTTTCGATCAGCATTGGCGATTATCTGGCGGGGAAGGCGGCGTCGGTGTATGAATCGATGTCGCTGCCGAGTTTGTTCGGGACGGTGGCGGCGTTCGGCATTGGAGGAGCGGTGTTGTTGGTGGTGCTTATCAAGCCGACGGTGCGAATGATGTCGGGCGTGAAGTGAGGCCAGCCGGGTTTTGCATTTCTGCCGCCGGGCTTCTTCTCTGCGCACTGCTGGCTGCGCAAACGCCGCGAGCGAAGGTACTAGAGCAGCGGCGGAAGCAGTATCCGGACCTTTCCAGGCTCGTCGAACTGGTGCAGTCTGTCCCGCCGGAGTTTTCGGCTGACGTCCTGTTGCGAGTGGCCACGTGCGCGCGCCTTCACGACACCGTATGGAAGAGGGAGCTACTGGAACAGGTTTTCGAGAGCGCCCACCAGGTCCAGCAGCCTGTGCGGTTGAGAGTGATCAACCAAGGCATGATCGATTTCGCCCTGAGCCGCACAGATATGATGAGCTTGGGATTCGATCAACGGCTTGACCAGCTATCACTCGAAAGTGCGGCGGTGCAGGACATGTTGGAAGTGGACAAGAGGAAAGCGCTGGAGATGTTCCAGACGGTGATCCTTCCTGCGTGCGAGCCGCGCACTTGCAAGGACGCTCTGGTCTACGATGTCTCGGACTATTACAGTGCGCTCGCGCAAGTCGCGGATTCCTCATTCAGCCCGAAGGAACGTGGCCGCGGTTTGCATGTTGAACTTCTAAACTATGCGATCGGCGGCATGCGGGCCCAGGCAGAGGTGCCAGCTATGGCGAATGTGCTCTCTTCCGCGCGGCTCGCACCGGAAGAGCTACGGTTGTTAGCGGGCAGCTTCGCGGCTGCTTTGGATCGGATTCCACCAGATGACCGCTCGTTCTCATCCGCCGTGGAAGCGACAGATCGAGAGTTGAGAAAGCTCGTCGAGACACTCCGCGGTAATGGGATCTCCGCCGACGAACTGATCGCCGCTTACCGCCAGTACCTCGTCCGCAATTTTACTGGCAATCGGTGCGCACACAAATCGGAGAAAGACAGTGCGCTGCCGGTCATCGAATCTTTCAATAAGAACCTGGCTTCGGTGACGAATGCGAATCTTGCGCCTCTCGCGGCGGACCAGATCAAACCTACCCGCGTAGAAGGAGAGGCCAAACTGGACCCATTCTTCGACGATGCCGAACTCGGGCGCGGCTGGGAGCAGTACCTGCACCTGGCTCTGGGCAAGGAGCAAGAGGACGTGTTCGCTGAGCCATTGTCTGACGAGCAGAAGGACACCGCGGAGTGGCGAACGCAGTTTGATGATTTCCTTCGTCAGGTGGATGAGCTCAAACCGGCGGCTGGAGAACCCGAGTACCGCTACTTCTACCGTAAAGCGACGGCATTGGAGGTGCTGCTTCGGACTGCGCCGCCTGGGACAGCGCGCGATAAGGTGGTCCAGCAATTCATAGCGTTCCTGGCAGGCGCGACTTTCCAGCAGGAAAGTCCTTTGGAGTGGTTCGCGCAGCTCTACAGGACCGCAAGTGCGGTAAAGGAATTGAGTGAGAGCGAGTACCAGAAGCTCTTGGCGGAAATGCAGCGGTCTGGGAACCCAGTGCTGGCTCTCTACGCAATCGCTGAGCGAACTGTGCCCAGAAATCAGTGATTCGTGCGGGAAGACGGATAAGATAGGAGCGATGCAGGAGGCCGTGCGATGAATGTGGGGGAGATCCAAGCCGCGCTGCGGCGCGAGGGGGTGGGTGGGTGGCTGTTCTTCGATCATCACCGGCGCGATCCGCTGGCGTACAGGGTGCTGGGATTCGAGCCGGCAGGGCACGTGACGCGGCGCTGGTATTACTTCATTCCGGCGGGTGGTGAGCCGATGGGATTGGTGCATCGTGTGGAAGCGGGCAGGCTCGATAAATTGCCGGGCGAGAAAGTGGCGTACTCGAGCTGGACCGAACAGGTGGAGGGGATCCGCCGCATCCTGGGCGGAGCGCGGCGGGTGGCGATGCAATATTCGCCTAACTGCGCGATTCCGTATGTATCGATGGTGGACGCGGGAACGGTGGAGTTGGTGCGCGGGCTGGGTGTGGAGGTAGTGAGTTCGGCCGAGCTGGTGCAGCATTTCGAGGCGCGGTGGACGGAGGCGGCGCTGGAGTCGCATTTGGAAGCAGGGCGGCGCGTGGATGAGGTGCGACGCCAGGCATTCGCGCTGATTGGTGAGCGAACGCGGAGTGGCGGGAAGATCGAGGAACTCGAGGTGAAGCGCTTCGTTCTGGACGGGTTCGCGAAACACGGTCTGTTTTGCGAAGACGGGCCGATTGTGGGGGTAAATGCGAATGCCGCGAATCCGCATTACGAGCCGCAGGAAGGATTAACGCTACCGATTGCGCGCGGGGATTTTTTCCTGATGGACATGTGGGCGAAGCTGGACGGGCCGGGGTCGGTTTACTACGACATTACGTGGACGGGATTTTGCGGCGCGGAGCCGCCGGAAGAGGTGCGGAAGGTTTTTGCGATTGTGCGGGAGGCGCGGGACCGGGCTATTGCGCGGGTCGAGAAAGCGGTGAGCGCGGGCGAGACGGTACGCGGGTTCGAGGTGGATGACGCGGCGCGGAGCTACATTGCAAGCCAGGGCTATGGGCAGGCCTTCACACATCGGACGGGGCACTCGATTGGGCTGGACGTGCACGGAAACGGCGCAAATATGGACAACCTGGAGACGCACGACGAGCGGCGGATTGTGCCGTGGACGTGCTTTTCGATCGAGCCGGGAATTTACTTGCGAGACTTCGGCGTGCGGTCGGAAGTGAATGTTTTCGTGGGTGAGCACGAAGCCGGGGTGACGGGAGAGAAGCAGACGGAGCTTGTGTTAGTTTAGTTGGACGCATGAAACAAGTTAAATACGCGGGTGTTTTGCTTGTGGCGGGAGTGCTGGCGGCTCCGGCTTCGGACTGGCTGACGTTTGGTGGGGATGCGCAGCGGACGGGGTGGGCGAAAGACGAAAAGCTGCTCACCAAGGACAGCCTCAAAAACTTCGGACTGCAATGGAAGCTTCATCTGGATAATGAGCCGAAGGAGCTGATCTCGCTTACGGCGCCGGTAGTGGTGGAGGATGTGTTCACGTCGAAAGGCGTGAAGGACATCGTGGTGGTGGCGGGCAGCTCGGACAATTTGTACACGATCGACGCCGACACGGGAAAGCTTCTGTGGAAGAAGACATTCACGGTGGAGGCCACGCCCAAACAGAAGCCGCACTGGCTGTGTCCGAACGGGTTGAATGACACGCCGCTCTTGCAGAAGGAACACGGCGGCCTGGGCACGATGAACGTGTACGTCATCGCGAGCGATGGCAAGCTGCACGTGATGAACATCATCGACGGGGAAGACCGCTTTGCGCCCACGCAGTTTGTGCCGCCGTTCTCGAAGAACTGGAGCCTGAATTACAGGGATGGCGTGCTGTACACGGCGACGTCGCAAGGTTGCGGGGGCGCGAAATCGGGCGTGTGGGCGATGGACTTGAAAGATCCGGCGCATCCGGTGACAATGTTTCCATCGAAGAACGGCGGGCTGTGGGGACGCGCGGGGGTGGCGATCGGCGCGGACGGCAACGTATTCGCGGAGACGGGCGACGGCGACTACGATCCGGCGAAAGGAGAGTACTCGGACACGGTGATCGAGGTTTCGCCGCGCGATGTGAAGCTGGTGGATCACTACACGCCGGCGAATTTCGCGTGGATCACGAAGAAAGATCTCGATATGGGGAACATGAGCCCGGTGGTATTTCCGTTCAAGCAGTGGGAACTGGTGGCGGCAGCGGGCAAGGAGGGCGTGATCTACCTGATGGACGCGAAATCGATGGGCGGCGCGGACCACCACACGCCGCTGTACAAGAGTCCGCTGCTGGCGAATGAGGATGTGAACCTGGCGGGGCGAGGATTTTGGGGATCGTTCGCGACATGGCAGGACCCGCAGGGAGTGCGGTGGCTGTACGCGCCAGTGTGGGGACCGCCGCATTCGAGTGCGCCGGCGTTCGCGCAGACGAACGGGCCCGCGGAGCATGGCAGCATCATGGCCTTCCGCGTGGAGGAGAAGGACGGCAAACCGGTGCTGACGCCGGCGTGGATTTCCTGCGACATGGATGTTTCGGAACCGCCGGTGGTAGTGAACGGCATGGTGTTCGCTTTATCGAATGGCGAGAACACGCAACAGCTCGACAGCTCGGGTCATATTCTCAACAGTCACGACAGGGCGTCGAAGCCTGCGGGCAATGCAGTGCTGTGCGCGCTTGATGCGGCTACGGGCAAGGAATTGTTCAACAGTGGGAAGACGATTCCGGAGTTCACGCACTTCAGCGGGTTGGCGGTATCGAACGGGAAGGTGTTTGTGAGCACGTTTGGGGCGAATGTTTATGCGTTTGGGGTTAAGCAGTAGGAGCAGGACCCCGAACACCCCGAACACTTCTTGACGCGCTGTGATCGAGCGCACTCTCACGATCACTTCGGAGGATCGTTGTAGACATCTACGTTGTGGCAATCAGACGGACATCCGTAGTCGAATTGATTTAAGTGCCACATCCCGTCCCAATACCGAAAATCGGCGTTCGCCCTCATTGGAGGTGCATCGGCCGGAGAATTCTGGTACCGAAAAGTGAAGGTGCCATACGACACACACTCCATCGAACCCTTCGCATGGAAGATGTGCTCAACCTTGACCAGTCGAGAATAAACGTTAAATTCCGGTGCTCGTGAGATGAGATCTGCGGCTTTCGAGGGTGGCAAATCCGGAACCTGGATAGCGCTATACCACGCGGGTATTCCGAATAGCACGACAACCACAAACGCAGCGGATAACCAACGGCGCATGGCAGCTAACGTTTATCGTAACGCGGATCGAAAGCGACCGTCACAAAGAAGGGCTTTCAGGTCCGCGTCAACGATGCTGCGCGGACCTGCGCCTGCGTTTCTACTTGTTAGCGCCACGGCCGCCGGTGGTGACGGCGTAATCTGCGGGGACTTGGAAAAGTGTGGCGGACGGTTCCGCGCGCTGGATGTTGGTGAGCTGATACGTCGTCTGGCCGAAGCGCGGGTCGGTGTGGACGCTCTTCACGACGACTTGCAGATCCGGTGAATACCAGCGCTCGCTGACACTTTCGATGGGCTGGTCATTGCCGGCGGCGCCAGCCGGGATCGTCATGGTGTGACGCGTGCCCTCGACCGTGAGGCCGTCGATCACCTGCGTGCCGAGCGATTCAGTTTTCACGTTACCGCGGAAACGCTGTGGGCGTCCAGCGCCGGGCGCCACGGATGCGGTGGCGTCACCTGCAGCGGATTGATGGCCGCCGGGGCCGTGTCCGGGATTGAACGCCATTTGGTGCGCGGTTTTATTCCGCGGATTCAACGCGTACGCGGTGGCGGCAACCGGATCGTGAATCAATACGACTTGCCGCGCGGCTCCGCCAGTGGACGCGAGCGGACCGGCGCCACCCACGGTTTCTTCGCGGCGGGTGCGGCCCTGACTATCGCGATACAGGGTTGCCGTCCGGTTGCGCGAGATGTGGGTGCCGCTGGACAGGGTCTGCGTGGTCTGTGTTACCGCCTGAGCCGTGAACGGCGCGCCAGTTACCACTTTAGAGCCCATCTCGCGGGCCATGAAGTCCATGTTGCCGCCGTGCCGGAACCTCCCCGCCGCGGCATTCTGCGCGGTTCCGTAACCAGCGCCAGCCAAAACCAAAACGCCTAGCATGCAGCTATTGAAAAATAACTTCATCTCGCACTCCTTTGTCCTTGTTGTTGTAGTCACTCCACAAATCGAACGGCCCGCATCAAACCATCGTCATCCACCAGAAGATCCGCCTGGACCAAATCTTCGTCGCGGTCTTCATTCACCGGAAGACCGAATGCACTGAGCGCGGCGCGCGGAAGCTCAACGCGAACCAAGCTGCCATGCCCGATGGGCGCCGGATCATAGACGAGGGGGATGAAATCGGTCATGACCTCGTCGCCGGTTTCCGCGACGGGCCCATCGTCTGGCTCCACCAAAAGAGCCGCACCCATCCTCACTGCCCGTGTGTCCATGGTTTTGCGAAGCGCAACCACGGCGCCAAGCACCAACATGGCCGCAACCGCTCCGGCCAGCACACGACGCCGCCAGGTGCGCCGCACGCGCTGAGCAGCAATACGCCTCTCACGAAACGCGCCATCGAGCATCTCGCCCGTTCGCGGCGGCGCTTCTCTCGCGGAATCCTCCGCCACGGCAGCGGCCATCACCTCACTCAGCGCCCTTTCACTCTCCAGCCGGTGAGCACAACGGACGCAAGCTTCCGTGTGTGCCAGACCCGACCGGAGTGCGGCAGCGTCCATCACTTCGTCGCGCGCGATGGCCACGACTACGCTTTCAAACTCGATGCAGTTCATGCCAGACACCTGCTTGCACTGGACGTTTTCGCCGCCAGCCGTTCCGCCAACAGCGCACGAGCTCTGTGCAGGCGCGAGCGCACAGTGCCAACGGCGCAACCCAAGACTTGCGCCGCGTCGGCATAACTCAGCTCATGCAAGTCGCACAACACCACGGCCTCGCGATAGCCCGCCGGAAGCGCGAGAATCGCCCTTCGCAGCGAGCGCACGGCTTCATCGCGCGCCAGGTCGCGTTCCACTTGTGGCAACGCGACCAGTTGCTCCGGCGTGCGGCCATCTTCACCTTCCACGACGGCGAGCGGAAAGTGAGACCTGCTCTGCGCCATGCGGCGCCACACCAGGCGGCGCGCGACCCCGTATAAATAGGATGCGAGGGTACCACGGCTCGCCTCGTATGAACTGCTGTTGCTCAGCAGCATCAAGAAAATCTCCTGCGTCACTTCCTCGGCGATGTAGGAACTCCCGCTCATCTGGAGCGCAAACCGGTACACCGCCCCCTGGCGACGCTGATACAGCACACTGAACGCGTCTTCCGCGCCCGATGCGGCGAGCCGCAACAGTTCGTCATCAGCGAGATTCGTCAACGCCATCATCCGGACTCAGTTGCGACGAACAATAACCGGCTCTATCAGGAATTGCATCGGAGACCGGGGAAAGTTCCAAGATAAATTAGAGCTTGGCGAGCAGCCCAACGATGGCCGAACCGAGAATGACCCACACGGTGTCCTGTCGAGTTCCCACTAGAAACAGGAAGCTCGCTACCGCGATGGCGACGGCCAGGGGCCCGGTGAGCGCATCCCTGGCTAGTGGCACGGTGGCCGAAATCACGAGGCCCGCAGCCGCCAGCATGACGCATTGGATGGCGCTCTTGATTGCCGGACGATTGGCGCGCGCTCCGAGATAACGCAACAGCGGAATGATGAGAAACGCCGGCGTCATGATGGCCAAAGCGCCCATGATTGCACCCGGCAATCCAGCCACGAAATAGCCTACGCTCACGATATACAAGCCGTTTGCGCCCGGTGCTGTGCGGCCAGCGACGACCGCGGCATTCAATTGGCGGTCGGTGAGGACGTGGTGTGTTTCGACAAAATCGTGGCGTACAACAGGCAAAGACGTCAGGCCACTGAAGGAAGTTACCGTCGCCTTGAGAAGCAGCAAGTAAAGAAGGATGAGGTTCATGGTTCCGATGGGGTGCGCCAGAACAGGCCCACAAGCGCCGCCAGACCGAGCACAGCGATGGGTGACATGGAGAATCGGAGCGAGGCCACGAGAGCGGCCACACAAAGGACGGCCGCGCGCAACCGGTGGCCACGTCCGATTTGCGGGGCGAGTAGTTGCCAGGCGCTGGTGGCCATCATGCCGTTGGCGGCGGCGAGAGTACCGCCGATTGCGGCCATGGCGAGCGTGTTGGAATTCCACGCCTGGTAGCCGATCGTCAAGAGCACTACGCAAATGGCGGGCGGGACGGTCATGGACAGGACGGCGGACAAGGCACCCGCCCAACCGAGAATCTTCCATCCGGCAGCGGCGGAGAAAGCGACGAGATTGGTACCGGGCGTGATGCGCGCCAGACCGTAGATGAGAGCGTACGTCTCTTCATCCAGCCATCCGCGGGTGTGGACCAGCTCGGATTGCAGCGCGGCCATGCTGGGATCGCCGCCGCCGAAGGTGAGATTGCCGACGCGGAGAAAAATCCATGTGAGCCGCTTGAGCGAGACCGGCGTCATGGATGTACTGTAACACCCGCGGTGGAGGCCGCTGATATGATCGGACCATGCGTGGCAAATGGCTGCTATTTTCGGGCACGCTGATTCTGGCAGCAGCCGGCGCAGGGGCTCTCACATGGCTCCAGCGCGCTACGCCGCACAAGGATGCGGCAGCGACACCGGCCGCCACGTCCGCACCGCGAGAGCTGAGCTTGGCGGGAAGGATTCAGGCCGTGCACGTGGTTCCTGTGGGTGCGACGGTGGCGGGCACCATCGACGCGTTTCTTGTAGAGCCTGGGCAGGAGGTATACGAGGGCCAGGTGCTCGCACGCATCGGCAGCCAGAGCCTGGAGGCGGTGCGCGAGGAGGCCGCGCGCGTAGCGCAGGTCGCGCAAGACAAGGTGAATTCCATGGAAAGCCGGATGATTGCGGCGCGGCTGGAGGCGTCGCGCGTGCACGCGGATGCGAAACGCGGGCGCGATCAACTCGATCGCGCGGAGAAAGTGTACCTGCGCCAGCAGATGCTCAACCGCGAGGGCGCCACGCCGCGCCTGGTGTATGAAAAATCCGAACGTGAGTTTGAAGCGGCGCGAGCGGAGTCTACGAGTCTCGATGAGCTGGCGCGGCAGGCGGACAATCGGGTGAGCGAACTCGTGCGCGAGCTCGAAACCGCGAAGCAGGATGTGAGCGAGCACGCGGCGGACCTGGAATCCGCGACTGCGCAGGCGGCGGGCACGGAGATCCGCTCGCCAGTGAGCGGGATCGTGGTTGCGCGCAAGGGCGAACCAGGGACGATGCTCGGGCCGGGAGAAGCGGGCGACCTTTTTGAGATTGCGGCGGACCTGTCGCAGCTTGCGGTGGCGATCCAGCCGGACCGTGCGGCGATGGCGCGGATTCGGCCCGGAAGCGGCGCCCTGATTTTCGTGGCGGAGCTGCCGGGCGCCATTCCGGCGACGGTCAAGGAAGTGAAAGGGGACGAAGTGATCGTGGCATTCACCAGCCCGAGCGCGGTGATCCGTCCGGGAATGACCGCGCAGGTGCGGCTCAAGCTAGAATGAGATCGGGAACACAAGAAATGGAATTTTTAGAGAGCAGCTTGCTCGAACTGATCACCGAGACGTCGACGAATCTGCCGCCGGATGTGCGGGCAGCGATGTCGATCGCGGGTGCGCAGGAGACGCCGGACACGCAATCGTCGCAAGCGCTGAACATCATTCTTGGAAACATCGACATGGCGAAGGACGACGAAGGCCCGATCTGCCAGGACACGGGCATGCCGACGTTTGCCGTGCACACCCCGGTGGGAGTGAACCAGATCAAGATCCGCAAGGCGATTCAAAATGCCGTGGCCGAGGCGACGCGGCGCGGCAAGCTGCGGCCCAACTCGGTGGATTCGCTTACGGGCAAGAACAGCGGCAATAACCTAGGCGAAGAGACGCCGGTGATTCACTTCGAGCAGTGGGACGAGGGCGAGATCGAGGTGAAGCTGATTCTGAAAGGCGGCGGGTGCGAGAACAAGAACATCCAGTATTCCCTGCCCTGTGTTCTGGATCATCTGGGCCGCGCGGACCGGAACCTCGAAGGCGTGCGCCGATGCATTCTGCATGCGGTGTGGCAGGCGCAGGGACAGGGTTGCTCACCGGGCGCCCTCGGTGTGTGTATCGGCAGCGATCGCGCGAACGGGTACGCATTAGCGAAGCAGCAATTGTTTCGCACGCTGGATGACGTGAATCCGAATCCAGTGCTCGCCAAGTTGGAAACCGAGATCATGGCGGAGGCAAACCAGTTGGGCGTGGGCGCCATGGGATTCGGCGGCAAGGCGTCACTGATCGGCTGCAAGATCACCGCCGCCAATCGGCTGCCGGCGAGCTTCTTCGTTTCGGTGGCGTACGACTGCTGGGCGTTCCGGCGGCTGGGCGTGCGTCTGGATGCGACGAACGGTGCGATCACCAAGTGGCTCTACCGGGATCCAGACCGGCCCGTGGAGCGCATGGCACGCACTGCGGGTTTTCCGCTGACGGGCCGCGAAGTGATTCTCACGCCGCCGCTCACCGAAGCAGCAGTGCGCGCGCTCAAGGTGGGGGACGTGGTGCTGATCCGCGGCGAGGTGTTCACTGGCCGCGATGCGGTGCATGCGTATCTGATGAAAAATCCGCCGCCGGTGGATCTGCATGGATCGGTGCTATATCACTGCGGGCCGGTGATGCTGAAGCAGGGTGACGAATGGGTGGTGAAAGCCGCGGGGCCCACTACATCGAGCCGCGAGGAGCCGTATCAGGCCGACATCATCCGCAGGTACGGCGTGCGTGCGGTGATTGGCAAGGGAGGCATGGGCACACGGACGCTGGGGGCGCTCGCAGACGCGGGCGCAGTTTACCTGAATGCCATCGGCGGCGCGGCGCAGTATTATGCCCGGACGGTGGAAAAGGTGCTCGGCGTTCACCTAATCGACTTCGGGATTCCAGAAGCGATGTGGCACTTGCGTGTGCGCGACTTCGCCGCGATCGTGACCATGGACGCGCACGGCAACAGCCTGCACGCGGACGTCGAGAAGGCGACCGGAGAGGCGCTGGCCGCGCTCGGGAAGGTGTGACGGTGCGGCGCCCGAGCGCGCCGTCTGGTAAAATGAAGAATTCCCCGGCCAGGTAGCTCAGTCGGTAGAGCGCAGCCCTGAAAAGGCTGGCGTCGGCGGTTCGATTCCGTCCCTGGCCACCACATTCTAAACAACTTAGCAGCAGCGCAAATCATTCAGTTTCTGCCTGGGGAACAATAGGGGAACATCAAAGTCCCGCTTGCATCTTGTTCCCCGCTTCGACTTCCATCAGCTTCCACATCTCACGAGCAGTGTTGCCGGTTCTGGCGATATGCTTCTTCGCCAGCTTCGCGTAGCGCTCGGTCATCTTGATGTTCGCGTGACCGAGAATCTTCGCGAGTTCGTAGAGGTCGCCGGCGTTCATCATGAACCAAGACGCAAACGTGTGCCGTAGGTCGTGAAACCGGAAATCCCGAATGCCGGCCAGGTCCAGAACCGTCTCGAAACTCCCTTCCGCTCTTTGCCGCTCACCCTTCGCGCCTCGCTTCGGCGGAAAAATGCGATCCTCTCCGATCACTGCCGGAAAACGCTGGATCTCCGTCGCTAGCTCTGGAGTCATCGGCACATACCGAATCTTCCCGACCTTCAGCATTGAGCGCACGGCGATCAGTCCTTCCCGGTAGAGAACGTCGCGCCACTTCAGTGCGAATATCTCCGCAATCCGCATGCCCGTCGTGAGTGCGATCAGCACCAGCAGCCGCAGCCTGTAGAACGTCTGATTGATGGCTCCGCTTCCTTGGCGGTACATCTTGCCATCCAACGACCCCTTAAGGCTGGCGATTTCCTCCGCTGCCAGATACCTCTCCCGCTGGTCGTTTTGGCCGTCTGACCTCGACCTCACCTGCCGGATTCCGGTTTATGCCGGTTTGATGGAACGGCATGGGCTGTCGGCTGGCAGATTCGCAACAAAAGGTGATCAAAGGCCATGTGGCGAAGAGTGGGTAAGAGACAGCCTTATGCCGGAGTGGAACATAAAGGATTGGGATTCGCTGGGCTTTTTTTCGGCTTTAGTTCCACGGCACCAGACAGTTAGTCCGGGATGCACTTTTACACAGGTGCGTCCCGATGGGATGCATGCAAATTTTCTTGTTTTTGATGTCAAAAAACACCCTCTCCCATGCCTTTGAAAGTGAGGGGGGGCTCCATGCCACAACGTACCATCCGGTTCTCAGAGGCAACGATCAATCAGATTCGCCAAGCCGCCACGAAGAAGGGATGTACCGCAAGTGCAATTGTTAGGCAAGCCGTCGAGCAGGCTAAGCGAGGATGCCGAGCGGCGCATTGCCGTCACCATCGAGCAGTTCCGGAACGACTTGGCGCGCATGCACCGCGTGCAGCAAACGATGTTCGCATTCGTCGATACCCTCGCCAAGGCATTGCTGACCGGTTTACCCGAGCAGTCGTCGGCTTCGGTGGCCAGAGGGAACGAGCGTTATGAGCGCTTCTTGCGGAGCGCGGCAGCCAGCATGCTTGCGATTACGTCGCAAGCACGTAGTGGGAGTGGCGAATGCCCGGTGGCTTAAACAATTAAGAATCCCTAAGGATAACGTTAAAAATTAATAAAAATAGCCCGCACAAAGGCCGCTTTCACACCTTTTCCATGTCGAGAGGCGCAAGCTAGTCAGGCTATGACTCGCAAATTTCTTCTCACGGCGTTTTTGTCAGCCTGCTTCCCCCTTCAGTCGGCGCATGCGCAATCCACTTTTGGCGATCTGCGTGGAATCACACGCGATCCGGGTGGCCAGCCCGTTTCCAGCGCGGCCGTGACGGTCCACAGTCTTGATGAAAATACGGATCGAAAGCTGATTAGTGAAAACGATGGCTCTTTCCTTATGAAGAATCTCAAGCCAGGACATTATCAACTAACCGCGGCCAAAGCAGGATTTCAGAGTTCTTCGGCGATCGATGTCGAGTTGTCGGCACGGCAGAGCCTGCGGGTCGATATCACATTGGCACTGGAGGGCCAACCAGGAGTGGTCGCAGTCAACGCGGCCGCCGAACAGGTGAATACCGAAAACGCCGCGATCGGGGACGCCAAGGGCACCAACCAAATCGGGCAATTGCCGGTGAATTACCGTGCGGTATCCACCAGCCCATTGGCGGCCGAGTCCACTTCGGCGAATGTCCAACAGGATAGCCAAGGGAACGTCGCAGTAGGCGGCGCCACGCCCAACATGGTGGGCTACTCGGTGGACGGGATTTCGACCGTAAACATCTGGACCAGTTCCGCGGGATCGAACCCCTATCCGTCGTCCGAGGGCATTGCCGAGATGAAAGTCACAGCCTTTAACAATAATGCCGAATTCGCTCAGGTTGCCGACGTGACATTTACCACCAAGAGTGGCACCAAAACGCTCCACGGAAGCTTGTTCGAATATCTACAGAATGATGCACTCGATGCCACGGTGCTCAACTTCAACGTGAAGGCGCCCAAGCGGTTCAACACTTTTGGGGGTAGCCTGGGCGGACCGGTGACGATCCCTAAGCTTTCCAAGGGAAAGGACAGAACCTTCTTTTTTCTCGATTACGAGGGCAACCGGAAGAGGATTTCCCAGCCCGAGCAATACCTGGTGCCGACTGCTGCCGAAAGGAGCGGTAACCTGAGCGGCCTGAGCCTTCCGAATAACGTGCTCATCGATCCCTTGAACGGCAAACCGTTCCCGAATAACACGATTCCGTCGTCGCGCCTCAACTCCTCGGCGATGACGCTGCTCAATAACTACTATCCGCTCCCCAACGCGGCCGGTGGCGACGGCTATAACTACGAGAAGCTCCAGACCATCCCTTCCAACACCGATGGGGCCGACCTTCGCATAGACCAGAGCATCAACTCGAAACAGCAGCTATACTCGCGATTCAACTGGAAGAACCTCCTGACGAACATCGTCAATCCACTGCTGCCCAACGATGTGGACAGCGAGCACGACCGGAGCTTTCTGGTCTCACACAGCTATGCCATTACCCCGAAGCTGTTAAACGAATTCCGCTTTGGATTTGTCAACACGCTGGTGACGCCGACTTTTCCCATTAAGGGGGCCGAGGCCATCGCGCAACTGGGACTGCAAGACGTCGACGTCTCCCGGCATCCGACCGACGGCGGCTTCCCGTCCACTAACTTCTCGGATGGCACGGGCTTTACCCCCATCGGCAGGGACAAAGTGGGGCCCACGCAATCCAGTACGAAGGAGATTACCGACAACATCTCATACAGCCGCGGCCGGCACACATTCGCCGCCGGAGTGGATATCCGGTGGTTGCGGGTTGTCGTGCCGGAAATCGAAACACCATCCGACGATTACGGTCTCTTCACCTTCAATCAGAACGCCTTCACCGGCAACGCATTCGGCGACCTTCTGGTGGGCCTGCCGAACACTACCTATTTCGCGACGACCGGTCCCAACGACAATGCCGGAGGGGTTCATTCGGGTTTTTTTGTGCGGGATGAATGGCAGGCCAGCAACCGCCTCACGATCAACGTAGGCCTGCGGTGGGAATTGCAGCCGCCGTTTACGGAAAAGCAGGGCATTATGGCGAACTTCGACCCTCAGACAAACTCGGTCGTCATACCCGACACGCTTGCGAATGGTCTGAAGCCGGCCGTCGGGTTCCTCCAATCGTTCAATGCATGCAGTTTGCCGGATCGGGATATGAGCCTTCCATGCACCAATGTTCTCACCAACAGCCAGGCGGGCTTCTCGGGAGGACTGCGCCAGTTCTACAAGGGCAGCATAGACCCACGCATCGCCGTGGCATACCGGCCATTCAACGACAGCAGAACGGTGCTCCGCGCGGGCTTTGGCATTTATACCGTGACCAGCCTCGGACAACTGGCGAACAATAACCTGAGCAATCCGCAAGCTGATATCCATACGTTCCAGAATGAAATCGGCCCCAATGGACTACCGATCATCCAGTTCCCAAATACGATTGCCGTGAGCCAGTTGGTGCAACTGGGCGGCGGCACAATGGAGGCGGCTACCGATCCGCATTACCGCGATCCGCAATCGGCGCAGTGGAATGTCACAGTCGAACGCGAACTGAACCCGAGCACGGCGATGCGAGTGAGCTACGTGGGTACGAACACCTACCGGCTGAATGTCACCGTGAACCTGAACCAAATTGTTCCGAGCGCCCTGCCGTATGTTCCCAGCCCATTTGTCGATCCTCGGGCGCCCTTTCAAAACTGGGGAGTGCCGTTCTCCACCGAAAACCTTGGTTTTCAAAACTATCAGGCGCTGCAGGTGCAAGCCAACCACACTACTACCAAAGGCCTTTCTTTCCAGGCTAATTACACCTGGGAACATGACATCAGCGATGCCCAGGGCGACGCTCCCACTGGATTCACCGGCGAGACCAGCTATGGAATTGCAGTTGTGGACCGCTACGCCGTCGGCCTGGACCGCGGCAATGTCGCCGCGGCGCCCCGCCAGCGTTTTCTCCTCACGGGGAGCTATGAACTGCCGGTGGGAAAGGGACGCCGCTGGGCCAGTAGGTCCCGCGTAGTCGACGGCGTGCTCGGCGGATGGAGTCTGAATACCGTGACGGTGTTGCAGACGGGTCCGTTCCTGACCCCGACCATCAGCCTCAATCTGGACCAGACCAACACCGACCCAGCGGCGGACGGAGGGATCGTCCGGCCCGACCTGATCGGCAATCCAATTCCATCGAATCGCACATCCGGCCATTATTTTAATCTGAACGCATTTGCGCCGACACCCGTGGGAGCCGCCAGGGTGGGCAGCGCCGGCGTCGGCATCCTGCAAGGGCCCGGCACTGTCGCCGTAAAGGCCGGCTTAGCGAAGGTCATGACCATCCGCGAAGGATGGCATCTGCGTTTCGAAGCCACCTTCACAAATGCGTTAAACCACACGAATTTCGCCGCTCCCGCCACAAACGTGAGCAACCCGAGCACGTTCGGCGTGCTCAATGCCGCTCAGACTGGGGACGGCGCCAACCGTACCGGCCAGGCAGCGCTGCGACTCGACTTTTAGCGGCAACCTTCGCCCGGGCCTGCCCGCTGGTTAGAGCAGGCCCGGCCAAAACCAGTAGTGACAAATCCATCAGTCAAGAGGTCAAAATGAAAACGCAACTTCACAGAGCGATTCTCGTTTCGGCATGCCTGTTGGCATGTCCGGGGCTAATGATCTCGCAGGAACCGCCAGCCGGCGCTCCCAATGCAAAGCAAAGCGACGCAGAGTCCCTAGTCAAAGAACTGGTCTCGCAGGAGCAAGCATTGGTACAGGCACGACGCGAACTCGCCGTCACTTATCGAGAGATGGCTAAGCCGTCGGAGTCCGACTCGGAAGCGGCGCACGAAATGAAAAGCCGCTACCAGCGTCTCGCCGAGTGCGAAGAGAAGGCTGCCGCGGCTACGGAGAAGATGGCTACGTATCACGCGCAGTTGGCTCTTCTGCTCCCCAGTTCTCAGAATGCGGCGCCACACCGAAGCGTACTTGGGGGATGCGGCCTATCGGAAATGAGACATGGAGCGTGCGGC
>CAVWAJ010000012.1:0-317255 GCA_963752965.1 Terriglobia bacterium
CGGCCGGAGTCCCAATCGGCGACAATAATGTCGGCACCGGCATTTGCACGACCGCGCGAGAGGACCGGCGCCCAAGAGGCCCTCTGGCGCAACACGATCCATGCGCCCGAAACGAACGTACGAGTTCTGGAAGCAATGCTCGCCGGCCGGGGCGAGTTGTGCCGTAATCGCGCTGCTGACGTTAATCTGTTACCGGTTTCGCATCAACAACGCGACCGTTGTGCTGGCCTTACTCCTGGTGGTCGTCGTGCAATCGCTGACGGGGCGCTTGGTTGCCTCGTTGGTCGTCGCAGTGGCTGCGGCAGGTTGTTTGGATTACTTCTTCTTGCCGCCGCCGCTCTCGTTCCGCGTCGACAATCCGATCGATGCGGTCGCGTTGATTGTCTTTCCGATTATGGCGCTGGTTGTGACGCGGCAGGTTTCCAAAGTGCGTGAGGAAGCGCAACGGGCGTATCGCCGCGGGAAGGAAGTGGAGCAACTGTATGAAGTGGCCCGGCGCCTGCTCCTGTTGACGCCCGACCAGGTCGGCGGCAGCCCGGCGCTCAAAGTGGTTCGTGACGTTCTGGGCTCTGCGGCAGTTTGTCTGTTCGACGCGAGCACTATCGAGTGCAGCATGGAGGGGACCTCGCAGCACGATCTGGCGGAGCGTACCCGTCAGGCGTACATCTTCGGCAAAGATACCGATGACGCGGCCTGCAGGGTGTTTGTGCGGTGTCTTCGAGTCGGCAACGCTATGACCGGAGCCATCGGAGTTGAAGGTTTGGCAGATCCGAAGATTATTTCGCCGGCGTTTCCCGTGCTTATCGCCTCAGCCTTGGAACGCGCACATACCTTCCGGCGCGCGAGCCATGAAACTGCGGCAGCGCAAGCCGAGGTCTTCCGTACGGCAATCCTGGATGCACTGGCGCATGAGTTCAAGACACCGCTGGCGACCATACTTGCAGTGATCGGCGGTATTCGGGAGTCGCCGAAGCTGGAACCTGAGCAGAAAGAGATGGCCGATATGATCGACTCCGAAGTATCACGCCTGAGTCATCTCACCACCAGGTTACTTCGCACGGCACGGCTAGATCAGGAAGAACTGAAGCCGCGCTTGAAGCCGATAGACATCGTCCCATTCGTCGAACGCGTAGTTCAGCGGTATGTGGATCAATCCCACGAACGCCGCATTGCGGTGACTTCCTGCTGTAAATCCGTTGAAGTGCCGGCGGATCGGCAACTCCTGGACCTGGCACTGACTCAGCTTCTAGATAACGCTTTCAAGTATTCGCCCCCGGCAAGCGCCATCAGCGTCAGTGTTCAGGCGGAAGAAGGTTTCCTAACGACAAGCGTGTCCGGCGTCAACTATTCTTTTGGGTTGACGACAACTATTTCTCCCTATCAACGACAACTACTTTTTAGCTCTTAGGCGGGGCGCGGAGCGCCCGCCGCTGGGCGGAGGGCGAAGCCCGTTCCGCGGCCCGGTTTTTTTGTTTTTGGAGTACGAGGATCCGTGGCGGTGGGAACGTGAAAAACCTGCTTCTGGTTTTGCACGTTCCCATCCGCCGTCATCGCCGGAGCTGTGGAAATGTGGGAGGCTCGCTCGCTGTTGGCGAGATTTCCAAGGGGGCTCGTGGGAAGAGTGGGAAGCCTGCCTTTGGCTTTCCACTCTTTCCACAGACCCGGCATTTCCACAGCTCTTTTTCCTCCCGGCTTTTGGGTTTTGTGCGGACCTCCGCCTCATTCACTCTCGCCCTGGCTTTCCGCCTGTTGATTCTTCTTGGCGTGCTCCACCCGGTAACTCGGAATGTTCAGTTCGATGATCACGCTATGGTGCACCAGTCGGTCGATGGCTGCCGCCGTCATCATGGCGTCTTTGAAGATGGCTTCCCATTTGGAGAACGGCAGATTGCTGGTCATCAGTACGCTGCCGCGTTCGTAACGCTCGGCCAACAAGGTGAACACGACTTCCATGTCGTCCCGGCTCTGCTGCGAGTAGCCCAGATCGTCGATGATCAAGCCGTCATAGCGCCCCAGTCGTTTGATCTCCCGGCTCAACCGTAGGTCCCGCTTGGCGGCCAGTAAGTTCTGCATGAGCAAGGCGCACTTGGTGAAGTGCATCTTGCGCTCCCGCATCACCACCAGTTCCTGAGCCAGTGCCGTCAGAAGATGGCTCTTCCCCGATCCGGGATTCCCGAAAACCAAAACGTTCTCTTTCCGGTCCAGAAAGCTGCCGTCCAGCAGCGTTCGCAGCTGCCGTGTCGCTTTCCCCGGCAACCTCTTTAGATCGAAACTCTGCAGCGACTTCTCCAGCGGTAGCGCCGAGTCTTTCAGCAGCCGCTGCACCCTGGACTTCCGCCGCTGCTCGCATTCCCGCGAGATCACTTCCAGCAGATACTGCTCATAGCTCAGCGTCTCTCGTTCCGCCCGCCGCGCCGTGTCTTCGTAGCACTCCCGCACCGTCGGCAAGTGCAAATCCTTCAGATGCCCAATCAGCGCCGGGCGTACGTCAGCGACCGCGCTCATTGCCGCACCCCCATCTCCGTGCATAACTGGTCAAAGCTGGCCAGGTTCACCGGCGCCACTTCCACCATCGTCACCGCCGAAATGGTATCGAGTTTGGCCAGCGCTTCCTCGATCGACTCCACCGTAATCACTGTCTCCGCATTCCCCTCCAGGAGCTCACGCAAAGCCTCATCTACCTGGACCTCGCCGGCCACTGCCGCCAGTTTCAGAATCTTCAAGTACTCTTTGCTCGACCGGTTCGGCGTCGTGTCTTTCAGCGCATCGTAAGCCATACGAAACCGGCTGGTCGGAAACAGATCCTGTTGATACCGGTAGTTCTCAAAGGCCCCCGGCTTGCGGACCAGCCATTCGATGATGTGCCGGTAATCGATGCGATGCTTGCCCCGCCCGCGCAGCCGCGGCAGGTCTTCTACCTTCCTCTGCCCGTACCAAACCTCGACATGGTCCAGGTACGACCGCGCTTCCACCTGCGCCCCAATCAGACGGCTGTTCACCGAATACGCGTTCCGCTCTACGTGGATCAGACTGCCAGAGTCCACCTTCACCCGCTCCCGTTTGGCCGATTCCATCCGCCGCGCCGGTAACTCCCGCATCACCGCCATCTCTTCCGACAACCGGGCCCGCCGGCCCGCATTCCGCTGCGCAAACAGATCCTTGAGAAATTGCGCGTACTCGGCCAAGCTCCCAAAGTCACGGCTCCCTCGCAGCAGCAGCGCCTGCTCCACAGCTCGCTTGAACCGGTGGTGGCTCTGCTCGGCATCGCCATTCTCGTTCGGGCTGGCGGGATTGGTATGCTGCGGCTTCACCCCGTAATACCTCATCACCCCTTCATAGCGCCGGTTGAACTCCTCCAGATTGCTCATGTTGTTGACCGCGCTCGACAGGCTGTCGGTGCGGTGCTCGGCCGCTACTGCTCCCAACTCCCAGACCGCGTTCTGCCATCCTTCGCTGAGACTCTCCAGGCTCTCCGAATAGCAGATCGTGCCCGTCTCCCAGTTCGAATACGTCAGCACAAAGTGGTACACCAGGTGCTCGAACGTCTGCCCCGCCAGCGTGATCCCCAGCTCGGTCATGTGCGTGAAGTCCGACGCACACAGTCGCCCCGGTGCGTGTTTCTGGCTGAAGTACACTTCCTGCGCGGGTCCTTCCGTCACCCGCCATAGCTTGACCCGCCGTTGCAGTGTCCGGATCTGCCCGTCACTGAACCGCCCCGGGTATTCCCGCTGCAGCCACGCGAACACCGTCTTGGCTTCCAGTCCTGGACTCTCCTGAATCTGCCGCTGAACAACGTCCCACACCTCGCCAAACGGATCTTCGCGGGTCCGCCACTGGCGCTCCTTCTTCAGTTCGCTGGGCAATCTTTCCAGGCTCAGATACCGCCGCGCTGTTGTCGGGTCCATTCCCGCCTTCGACGCCGCAATCTCTTGATTCTTTTCTGTATTCGACAACTGTCTCAGCCTCCTCACCTGCTCGTCCGTGACCATCCCTTGGCGCTACTTGAGCGCGATTCTCGATGGTCACATTAGTTGTCGTCGAGCGGGAGTTTTAATTGTCGTCAGCCGGGAGTTCTAATTGTCGCCGAACAAGAGAAAGCCGATGCGTAATAATCCGTCGAGAACCTCCCGAGTGAACACCGAAGCGTGCCAAACGTAAGCGATTTGAAGGCTGGGGACCAGAGCAAAGGCTTCCGACCAGTCGGCGCGCGTATCGCCGGAGATGCTCGTCTGGTGGTGGCCCTCGGTACGGTGTTTCATGTAGCTCCCTTCGGCCGGCCCGCAGCTGTTGAGACCGGCGCGATCGCGCCATTCTGAATCGAGCTCAATCCCGTACGGCGGATCGGTAACCATCAAAATCGGTTTGCACTCGCCCAGGAGCCGTGCCACGTTGTCCGGGCTGGTGGAATCCCCGCAAAGCACCAGGTGTTTACCACAGAGCCAAAGGTCGCCCGAGCGGGAAACCGGATTCTCGGGTAGTTCTGCGACAGAATCGAGCGGGACATCATCTCCAGCGGCATACGCTCCCATGAATAGGTCGATCTCACTAGGATCGAATCCGGTCAACGTTGGCTCAAAGTTCAGCTCCGCCAGTTCGCCAAATTCGATGGCGAGCAGTTCCTCATCCCACTCGGCCCAGGTTGCCGAGCGATTAACCAGAAGTCGAAATGCTTTCACTTGCGCGGTGGTCCATTCATCGCACCGGATGATCGGCACCTCCGTCATGCCAAGCTTCAATGCCGCCTTCAGCCGCAGATGTCCATCGACGATCTCGCCATCGCTCCGCACCAGCATAGGGATCTTGAATCCAAATTCGGTGAGTGAAGCCACCATGCGGGTAACGGCCGCGTCGTTTTTCCTGGGGTTCCGTATGTAGGGGACCAGTTTCTCAACCGGCCAAAGTTCAATCGTTTTGTTAATTAACATATACAGTCTCCTGGCGTATCGAATTTCGTTCAACGAATCGGGACGAAATCCCGGTTCGCGTATTAAGATCGGAACCCTCCGTTGAGAAAACAAGGGGGGAAATCGGCGTGTGACGGAATCTAAGGACGCGCCGGCATGGGGGATTGGTGCGCTACGAAGTAGCCGGTAACCTCGCTCGCATGCGTTCGGCGCCGTGAGGCGTTGAACCTGGCTGAGAGCTGATTAACATGTAGCAGTGCGGCCTCGGGCAATTTGTAGAAGGCGGGTTGACTGTCTTCCCCAACCCAGCCATGGATGTGTTTGGACGCGAGTCGCCATGCACGTTCAGACCAGGTTCCTTCGGCTATGCCAGCCGGGTTCGCTGGGTGATCCTATCGGTGATTGACGGATCTCCAGCTTCCGGTTAGATTGGTTGCCTCCCACCCCGCGCCGTGCGGCAACAGCTTTGACAATCCCGCGATCCTAAACTCCGAACTCCCGCCATGGTCAATCCAGGGGATCGTCAGCCTGTTCTTCTGACAATTCCTTCGCGCTCTCGGCTTGCAGTGTAATGACGGTCGGATTCTCAGGCTCCATTTGTTGTTTTTCAGCGTCATCGGAGGCCAAATCATCGGAAGGAACTGTCGTCGGCTCAGTGGGTTGAGGAGAGGCCAGCTTGACCGGTTCGGGCGGGTCTGGTGGTTTGGGTCGCTCGGCGGCGCGCCAAACGATCCGGCTAACCTGACGTTTTGCTGGTGACTGAGGATCGTCGACCGGCTGGGTCTCCAGGATCTGCACCTCCCGCCAACCCGCCCTGGTTTTCAGCCAGAAAATAGTGGCGGCTGGATGTTGGCCGGACGTGGCCATCTTGAACAAAGTTTGGCCCACTTGCGCCGTGGCTTCGATCGCTCCTCGATCCAGTTCCTCGTGCAAGTGTCTCCGCAAAGTTTTGGGGGATCGGAGGCCGAACATCCGGGCGATATCTTTTTGTTTGATTCCATAGGCGGAGAGTGACTTCGCGGCGCGCCGCTGCTCCTCAGTTGGCACAAATCGTGGTCTCGGCATTTTTCTGGTCCTAGGAATCCAATTGTTTACTTCCGGTATTCCTGCGCTTCGGGTGCTGCGCCTCATCATTGCGGTCCCGGTTGCGCGCGTACGGCGTGATTCTGTTGATATCGCACATCTCGATCTTGAGTTGATCCATCTCTGGGCTCTTCCCGACGCCAGTTGAGTCTGGCGTACAACTGCTATGTTGATCGAGAACGAATCGCAGGTCTATTGCAATTTATTGGTCGCGTTTCTTGCAATTCTTGCGAACGCGCTTCCCTCGGCCACGCAGGGGAAGTTCCAGCAGTTTCAGTGCTTCACTGACCCATCGCCACATGTTGGTGGGGTGGGTCGACCATCCTTCCTGCTTCGCCAACCGCTCGACCGTCCAGCCGCGGAATAGGTACAACGACGCGCATTCCAGTTTTTTCGTCAGATCCGTGGGAATCCGTTGCGCCACCGTATAGCCTTCCGACGTGGCCCACCTGCTGATCTCATCGAGATCGAGGTCAACAGCGGCATGGAAGGCGTGCCGGTAGCCGTCTGGGGAGAAAAGGTATGACGACACATTAAAACACCTGATGAATTGGCGCGTTTCCTTGAACTGCGGATGTCCGTGCGGGTAATCTTGGACGAACGACGGCAGGCGCCAGAAGGACTGCTTCTCCATCTCTAACTTGTCATGTTCCCAGGCGTCAACTGTCGACCGCGCGGCCTCTTCAATCCAGGTGCCCCGAATACGATACTTTTCTGCGAACTGGTCAAATTGCAGTTCTCCCCGCCGGATCTTTTTCAAGTCCTCGACCACTTCCGGGCAGACTCGATTCGCGGCCTCCAGGAATCTGCTCTGAAGATCATTGCGCCAGCCGGTGTTGAGATTGGTGGGTTGGATGCGTTTTCGTGGCATAACAATGCATTCTCCACTCAGGTCGAGATCGGCAGGATTGCACACGGGAGAGGCGCCAGATCTTTCACTTGCACTTACGACTCTCCGTGTGAGCCGAGCTGCGTAACGCGTGATTTACCCTTCGGGCACCATAATTCCTGTTGTACTCGATCAACGCGTATTCTCAAGTTTCTCAAATACAGTCAGCAATAATTCCGTCAACCCCGTTCCGCGTGGGGCGACGCAAATTTCTCCATTGCTCACGTTGCTGGCTCCAGTGGAGAGATGCACTCAGCTTCCGTAAGGACCGCTCACAGATTCGACGCCGCTCCGCCTCCTCCGGCCGCAGAAACAGAATCTCTTCCTGAATGTCGGGTGCCAGATTCAACAGGTTCGTCATCTGGGTTACGCGCGAACGCGAGATCTGCCCCAACTGCGCCAGCACCGTATAGTTGCCTACTACCCCGGACCGGATCATCTCCTCAAACTTCAGTGCCAAGGCCAGCAATCGCGTGATCCGCGGCACTCGTTCCGTTGTTTCAGCCACCGCAGTCTGAGGTCGTCCGGGGCCCGGAGTCTTCTTCGCCTCTGGGGATGGCCCCGCGGCCACACAACGACCCTTCTGCTCCTGGGCCAGTAGTTCGTTCGCCCGTTGCCAGACAACTTTTTCCACGATGCCCGCCTGTTCGCCGGCATACACCACCCCCTGATGCGATACCTGACCAAGGTAGAGTACATTTCTCAGCAGGCGCGTTAAAGTTGGCTTCGTGAACGCCCGTCCGAGATGCTCCTTGCCCTCCCGAGTTCTCCAGCGCTTCGTCGTCCACGGCCGCGCCTTCACCTCGGCCAACACCGCATCCACAGATCCATGCTGTAAATACAAAGCAAAGATCTCTTGCACCCTGCTGGCCTCTTCGGTGTTGACCACCAGCTTGCCCCCGCTGACGGCGACATCGTAACCCAGGACCGGCCTGCCGCCCACCCATTTGCCCTTCCGGCGCGAAGCCGCCATCTTGTCCCGCGTCCGGTCGGCAATCATCTCCCGTTCAAATTGCGCGAACGACAGCAAAATATTCAGCGTAAGGCGGCCGAGCGAAGTGGTGGTGTTCAACGGCTGAGTGACCGACACCAGGTTGACTTGATGCCGCTCGAAGATCTCCGCCAGACGGGCAAAATCGAGTAGCGATCGGCTTAACCGGTCGACCTTATAAATTAAGATGCAGTCAATGTTGCCCTGCTCGATGTCCCCCAGCAACTTCTGCAAAGCCGGTCGCTCCAGATTGCCACCCGTATAACCACCGTCATCGTACCGCTCCGATACCAGAATCCACCCCAGTTGCCGCTGGCTCGCAATGTAAGCCTCGGCGGCTTCTCTCTGCGCTTCCAGCGAATTGAACTCCTGATTGAGACCTTCTTCTGTAGAAGTCCTCGTGTAGACCGCACAGCGCAATGGAGTGATGGATTGTGCGCCTTCTTCGCCACACCGCGGCAACATATCAGTGCCCATGGCGTCGCTCCGCGTTGCCCTGCAGGCCGAAGAACAGAAAGCCATTCCACTGCGTGCCAGTAACATGCCGCGCCACCGCGCTCAGTGACTTGTATACGCTCTCTTGATAGCGGAAACCTTTCTCCAACACCTCCACGGCTACAGCCTGGCCTTGAAACTGGCGATTGAGCCAGGTACCTGGTGCGGGCAGGCGGGGATCGCGGGGATCAGACCGCCGCTTTCCTGTCGCTCCGGACAGCTCCTTTACAAAAGACTCCGGGGCCCGAATCCTCAGTTCGGCATCTTGGGCCAGGGCCAAAGCCCGCTGGCCAGCCCGCTCCGATAGGTCGCCTTCGGCATTGGCCTGCAGACGCCAGGCGATGCGCCGCACCAGGAACTGCTTGTGGTTCGACCGCGACTCTTGGCCGAACACGGCACGGTACTTTACTTTCAATTGGCCTACGGTTTGGTGTCGCAAGCCGTCAATTTCATGCCACATCGATGCGCTTTGCTGCTCCTTTGGTTGCCCCATTCCGCTCTCTGTTTCCTGTCTCCGGGAATTTCGCGCGGGCGCTGGAAAGCCCACTCTGCTTGCACTAGACAGTTCAATGGACGCTCTTCGGTGCCGAGAAAGCAAGCCCAGGTAGGGGAGTTCTTACCGTTTGAAGGTTTCGGAGGGCTCACATAAGACGAGTCCGGCGTAGCTCGCCCTAAGTGATAGAAAACACGAAGAGAAAAACCAGTCAGGCACTGGCTCAAGAGCTTGCTTCTGCTGAAAAGTGCTTTCCTTTTTATAGACGGTAAAAACTCGCCGAAAAACAGCCGCTTGGAATCTTCGAGAAAGGTCGGATGAGTGTCCGTCTGGGGACCCAAACAATTCGGCCCACCCTGTAGTTAACAGCGCGCCGAAACGGCGTAGATCACTTGTGCGAATCGCTTGGCCTGCCCGACCACCCGCCCTACTGCAGACAACAGCTTCTCGTATCCCTGCTGCAAGCGCTCCCGATTCGGTCGCTAGGAAACGTCGCTCCGCATGCGGATCTGGTTTTGGCGACGGTCAGGTCACTTCATGATCCCAGGGAGTTCCTTCGCTACCAAGTCCGCGAAAAGCCGCCGCAGGGGGTGATTGGGACTGATGCGCAACCTAGCTCTTCTTGGGCGTAACGGCGGAGAACGCCATTACCTCTTGGGTCACGCGCTTGCCGCCGCAGTGCGGGCAGACTATGCCGCCCTTTTCGAGATCAGCGATGTGAAGTATCCGGGTAAACTCTTTGTTGCAATCCTGGCATAGAAAAACGTATTGAGGCATGGTCGCTTCCTCCTTGACCCGTCCTCTCTACACAGATAATAGCGCGCCTGGTTGTCTGTGGAAACCCAGGTCGTTGTCCCCAAGTCGCGATCTCGTAACGTCCGGAAATCGAACGCTCGCCGCTCGCATCGGCGAGGTGTGCCCGACGCCACGAGACTGCGTTCGAATAGCTTCCGTTATTGCCTGATAACGGTCCGGAAGCGCGCGGGTCACCCGCGCAGCAATTCCCTCAGGCGGCTCTTCAGCGCCTGCTCATTGGGTTTCCCCGCGCTCTGAATCCACGTCTCTATCTTGCCCCACTGCACTTCGTGAGACGTGGCGGGCGCCTTCACGGTCACCGTCAGGCGAGTTGCCGATCCGGGCGCGCTTTCGGTGAATCCACAGCGTCTGAACTCAGCCACGGCGAGCGTTGCCGCTTCGTATAGCGTGCTAGCGGGTACCTCAACAGCGTGCTCGATGTTGTTCGTATCGACGAACGAGACGCGGCAGACGCGCGGATTTGGCACCAGAAGATTTCTGCGGACGCCGGGCCAGACTTCCTTCGCCTTCGATCTCGCGCGAACCGTGGACAAAATGAAACAGGAGATAGGAGCGAGCGAACGAAAGCCTCCCGCTCGCGCGTCGGCCTCCCAACCTGTTCGTAAACCTGCAACGCGGCGCGCAGCTGACGCTTCCACCGCTCCCGAACTTCACAGCCACAGGTCCGTACGGCTGGAAGTGCGCCCTCACGAAGACAATTCCCTCGCCCGCCTCAAGCGCCGCCGCCTACTCCGCCCACTTCGAACATCAGGTCGTGGAAGACTCCCAACACCAGACAACTCGCTGAGGAATAGAATGGTTGTTCTCGGATAGTGAGCGCAAGCAGCGGATTGCTGCGGCTATGCAGTGGTCCGCCCGCGCGATGACCGTCGCGTGCTGCCGTTGGCGTGGGTCGCAGGAAGGGTGCGGGCCCAAGCAACAAGAGATGGAGACTTTGGGACTTTTGGCGACGACATGAATGTATTCGAACTTCGTGAGCGACTGATCAGCGACTATTCATCATACATCCGAAGTTTCATTAGAATTCGAGACGAGCGCGTCGGGGCCCTTGTCACTTCTTGTCTTGATCAAGGCCGCCTCTGGCCTGATCCGCTGATCCAGCTAAACCCGTCTTTTCAGTATGCCGGCACAATCGATGATTTAGTAGCCGAGGGAGTCCTGCATTCCGAGTGCACCAGGATTTTTCGCGCGGGCAAGGACAAGGGCGAAGGCAAGCCGCTGCGGCTATATCAGCACCAGGCGGATGCGATTCGCAGGGCGCGCGCCGGCCGAAACTACGTCCTGACAACTGGAACCGGATCAGGCAAGAGTCTCGCGTACATTGTTCCTATCGTCGATCATGTGTTGCGGCATGGGAGTGGGCGCGGGATACAAGCGATCGTCGTCTATCCGATGAACGCCCTTGCGAATAGCCAATTCGGGGATCTGCAGAAGTTCTTGCAGCTTGGATACCCGGATGGCAAAGGACCCGTCACCTTCGCGCGCTACACGGGCCAGGAGCGTGACGAAGAGCGCAACGCGATCGTAGCCAAGCCGCCAGACATTCTGCTGACGAACTACTTGATGTTGGAGTTGATCCTGAACAGGGTTTACGAAAAACAACTGGTCAAGGCGGCACAGGGCTTGCGCTTCCTGGTGCTGGACGAACTGCACACATACCGCGGGCGCCAGGGGGCCGATGTCGCGTTGCTCGTTCGACGCGCTCGAGAATTTTTCGGCGCGACGCACCTTCAAGTCGTCGGCACATCGGCAACGCTGGCCGGGCCTGGAACCTATGACCAGCAGCAAGCCGAAGTCGCTGAGGTAGCTTCCGTTCTGTTCGGAGACGAGGTGGCTCCGTCCGATGTAATTGGAGAGACGCTCCAACGCTCGACGCCCGAGGAGTACGCGGTGGACGACGCCTCGCCGCTTATTCCTTCGATCATGAGCTTGCATCGAGTTCGGGGGCAAAAACCCTTGCTCTTGCGAGGCTGAACGTGCATCATATGGCCATCATGCGTGCGACGGCTCTACTTTTCATGACGGCAGTGGCTTTGGCGGAAGCGCCACACGGGCCGGTTCGGTTTCGCGAGCACGTGATCGAATCGAAGATCGCAGGCGGGTACTCGGTCATGGTGGCTGACCTGAATCACGATGGCCGACCTGATGTGGTCGGATTGACGCTGCAATCCACAGAACTTGCCTGGTACGAAAACCCAACCTGGCAACGTCACGTACTTGTCAAAGACATGCCCGGCCTGGTCAACATGGCGGCCGAAGAGATCGACGGCGACGGGATTCCTGTGATCGCCCTCGAAACCGGATTCAGCATGGTTGCGGTGGAGAGCCCAGGCCTCGTTTGGCTGCTGCGTCACGATGGCGACCCGCGCGGTTTGTGGAAGGCTACCCAGATCGATGCGCTCACCACGTCGCACCACGTGGCTTGGGCGGACATCGACGGCGACGGTAAGAAAGAGTTGATCAATGCTCCGCTGATTGGAGCAAAAGCCTTGGCGCCAAAGTACGAGGACCACGTCTCTTTGGTCTACTACCGCCAGGAGGACTGGAAGCGGAGGCTGATTGACGATCAGATTACCGGCATCCTCCATCGGGTGCGGCCCGTGCGATGGGACGCCGGCCCTCGGGAGCAACTGCTCACTGCGGGCTTCGACGGGATCGGATTGTATTCCTCGACCGGTACGGGAGACAACCTTCAGTGGAAACACGAGTCGTTGTCCAAGGGGCACGAGGAAGAAGCGCCCCACAAAGGCACCAGCGATGTGCGATTGGGCCAGTGGCACAACCGCCGGTTTTTGGCGGCCGTGGAACCGTGGCACGGCAACGAGGTTGTCGTCTATACCGAAGACAGCGCCCATCAGTGGCGTCGCCACGTGATCTTTTCGGAAATGGCGGAAGGGCATGAGGTGGTCGTGGGCGATTTCAACGGCGACGGGCTGGACGATATTGTCGCCGCAGATCGCGGGCAAGGAAAGAGCGTGCACGTCTTCTACGCCCAGGATGAGCGCGGCGAACGTTGGGAGCACCACGTCATCGATGATGGCGGCATGGCCGGCTCCGGCTGCGTCAGCGCGGACATCAATGGTGACGGGAGGCTTGACGTGGTGTGCATTGGGAGTACAACGGGCAATTTGAAGTGGTACGAAAATCTCGGGAAGTAGACTTTTTCGGTCGACGTTGGAGCATCTGCCAGACGACCTTCTCGGACGTGGCCTCGCCCTTTGCTTTGTCGCCTCGATTTACAGGGCGGAATACGCAGCCATCTGACAAGCCTGCCGCTGACACCCAAGCATCGATCGCCACTTTTACCCAGGTCGGCATTCAACGTGGAGGGCTTGCGCGCCGCGTATCGGGATGATTCGGCAGCCCGATTACGGTTGGATCATTTTGGGAGACACCGCAATCAAAGCGTTTCACCAGTTGAAACCCTGGAGCGCGCGCCTGACGCTGCAGGGACGCCACTAAAGCGACCCCTCATCATTGATGCCCTACGGCGACTCGACCCGTTCGGTGTCGGCCGCTTCATCCCAGGACGAAAGGGATACCCGACCGTTTTCGATTACGAACTTCCCTTCGGACGTGGACGGAAGTATCTCGCTAGCAACCGCGCGCTGGATCTTGCGTTCGGCGGCTGGCATCTCGGCGGAGCCCAATCATGAAGGGTTGCTGGAAGCGCAGCTAGCTGAGAAAAAGACGGAGCGCCCGTGACTGCCCATGGCCCGGAACATCTGGAATCTGAATCGTGCGGCTACGGCTAATCCATACTTCCGGTTGTGTGTAGCCACAACCTCGTTTGACCTCGATGAACGCTGAGCAACACCGCACAGTTCCTGCGCACGTTGCGCGGTGCATGTAGCCTGCAGCAGGCCGCACCGCCGCAGATCGTGGAAGAGCAGTAGGAAGAATAGGCTTTCCACGACCCGAGTGCCAACGGATCCCGTTTTGCCCATGGCCGACTGAGCGTCGTCAACGGCACGTCGGCGCCAGAGCGCAAAGAAGAAGACCATCGCGTCGGCAGACGCGAGCGCGCTACGCAGCTTCGCGCCAGCTATATCGGTGATGAAGGCCACCGAGCCGGGCGCTGGAGATCACCGTCGCGGCCGGAGAAGGCTTTCTTTCCACTGGTCGTCGATTTGGTGCGTCCTTATCGAGGGAATCGTGAATCCGGTCGTCGTGATAGTAGCTGACGTAATCGCGAATAAGCCGCCGCAGATGCTGTTCGTTCAGCGCGATGACATGATCGAGAATCTCGCGGCGACAGCTTCCCACCCAGCGCTCCGCTACCCCATTTTGCCAGGGCGACTGCCGACTTGTGCGCTTCGGCTTAAGGCCGGTGGTTCTCAGGAAGGCGATCACATCGGCATCGAATTTCGAGTCGTGGTCGAGGATGGCATAACGATACCGAACCGCGTCGGGAAATGCTTCACGCAGCTGTTGCACGACCCAATCAGCGGTCGGATGGCGAGTGACGTTAAAATGCAGGACCCTGCGCCGGCCATGCTCGATGACGAAGAAGCAATATAGGAGCTGGAACGTCAGCGTGGGCACCGTAAAGAAGTCGAGGGCGACGATCACCTCGCGATGGTTGGCGAGGAAGGCAAGCCAGTGTTTGGCAGGGTCGCCGCGCCGCCGCAGGCGTTGTAGATATCTGGCGACGGTGCGTTCCGAGACCTCGAAGCCGAGTTTCAGAAGTTCCCCGTGGATCTTCGGTGCTCCCCAGTCCGCATTTTCAGCCGCCGTGCCGCGGATGAGAATCCGAACCTCCTCGCTCACCTTGGGTCGGCCGCCGCGCGGCCGCGATCGCCAGCGCCAGTACAGGCGAAAGCCCGCCCGATGCCATCCGACCACCGTCTCCGGTTTCACAATCACCAGAACATCCGACCATCGCGGCCATATGTGCCGCAGAGTGGTCCAGAAGAAGCGGTCGAGACGCTTCAGAGAGGGTCGCGGCCGTTTTCGTTTGAGCACGGCGACCTGCTGTCGCAGGGCCAGAACTTCCAGGGAGGTGTCCACGCGATTGCGGAAAAAGACGCGGAGGGCAGCCAGGAATGCGGGGATCAAATAGAGCACGAATCAACTGTTGTAACATCCCATAACACCTCCACGACACGTCTGCGGCCCGGACCGCAAACTGCTGATTTGAAAACCTCAGGACATTTTGACTGTGAACACCATCCTAATTTCGCCATCCTGCTCCGCTATCACACGATGGATCAGACATCCGGCAGCCTTCGAAACCACAGCATGCCCGGATTCATGCAAACAGGCGAAATCTATCTCGGTCTTCGGCTTCCATTCGTAGGGCATGACGAGCAAATCCAAGCCAACTACCCTGGGTCATGTTCCATAATCGCAGAAGGCTGACTCCAATTGCCTGTCACCTTGGCCTTTCAAAACTAGCCAGTTGCATGTTTTACTGGTATTTCTAGTAGCGGATCAGCCACTGTGACCGAAATACCGAAGGCCACCATCTCCCTGGATGAGATCAAGGATGCGCTTCAACGATCAGGCTACCTTGTTGAAAGCCGCATTGAAGCACTATTGAGAAGGCGTGGATACTACGTCAGCCCTAATGTTGGCTACCTAGACCCAATAACCGGCAAGGCGCGGGAACTCGATATTCATGCACTTCAGGCATTTCGGGCGGGCAAGCGCAGGACCGATTTCGTGTGGTCTTTGTGCCTAATCGAGTGCGTGAACTCCCCCCTGCCAATTGCGTTCTTCACAAAAGCTGATCCAGTGGCATTTATGCGACGAGAACTCATCCGCGTGGCCGGCCTGCCCGTTCGCCTGCTCAGCGGTCGAGATAAATGGACCGAACTCCCAGAGGCAATTTCGATGGAAAAGTACCACCACTACTGTCGAGGTCGAATCGCGACACAGTTCTGTTCGTTTTCGCCAAAGAAGGGTCATCCGACGGAATGGCTCGCCCAACACCTTCCCGAGCACTTCAACTGCTTTGCAAAACTCTTTGATGCGGTCCGCGAATGTTCTGACGAGCTCGCCGACTGCTGGTTTGATGCTGGCAATGCCCGGCATGAGAATCTTAACCTGGAGTTTCTCTATCCTGTTCTGGTTGTCAGTGGCGCCTCGCTTTACGACGTGATTCAACGCCGCGGCCATGTAGACGTTCGTGAGCGGAGTCATCTTTTGTACCGAGCGTCTGGAGTTGCGAGCCAACGACCGGTAGAGTACCTGGTTGACGTTGTCACAGAAACAGCTTTTCCACGGTTCATGTTGATGCTTGATCGTGAAATGAAGGCCACTGCCAATCGAGTCCAGAGGTGTTCAGAAAGCGTTCAGCGGTCTCTCCACAGGATCTACGCCAAGGCGAAGAGGATACGGTCGCCACAGGAGATGCGACATCTGATGCAACTGCCACCTCTTAAACCTAGCCCAAGCGAGTAGGCGAGCGCACTTCGTCCGCGTCCGGCTCGCCGAGGAACCATCACTGTTCGGTTACCCTTTTCAGGCAGCATCTGCACGCAGATTCGGCACTGGCCACTGACTCGCAGGTAGCACTACATGACGAGGCGAGGAACGTGGCGCAGATGAGGATGGTAGCCTAACAACCGCGCCACGCGTTAATCGGTCGGGGCCGAATCATTGTCAAGGTTTCTGCTTCAACAGGTCCCATAATTCCGGCCGACATTCGACGGTTCTACCGTAGTCCAATGAATCTCTAAATGCCTGGCGGGCCTCAGGATCATTTTGCAGCTTGGTTCTGAACTCCTGAATCTTTTTACAGATTGCCGCACCAAGCTGGCATGTTCCGAGAAACAACCCGTCCCGTCCGTTGACCTGTCTGATGCGAATCGTCTCGGTCATATTCCAGGATAGGTAAATCTGAAAAAGCTTGCCGTCCACGTGAATGTGTTTGGTGTCAAATCTGTGAGCAAGGCCATGCCGGATAGCATCAAAGAGCTGGGTTGCCAGCTTTTTCCAGTCAGCATCAGGCAACAGCTCCTGAAAGACCCCAATTTTGCTCGGATACGCGCGAGCGTCTTCCAATGCCTCGCAGGCCACGCCGACAAGCAACGCGACGGTGTAATTCAAAGTATTTGTCCCGCCGCAGAGCGCTTGAATGTCACCCTGAATGTATCCGAGGGACTCATTGAACTCTTTTTCAATCTCTTCGTAAGTGACCGCCATAGAGAGCATTATAAAAGTGATTTCCGCTTCTTACTGCGTGCCAGTAACGATCCGGGCCGGTTTCCTGGAAACTGAAAGAGAATTTGAAATACACCTCGGGAAGTGACTTCTCGGGGTCCGTTTCCAGCCAGGGCACGCAGACTTGAGGCCGAGCGACACCCAGGCGCCGCCGTCAAGGTTAGGATGCCCTCCCGCGCAAACGTGCCCTTTCTCGCTCGTCGCATCCAAGGTCAACCTCCCGCAAGGGCACCTCGGTGGGGCGACCAGCCGGGAGCTCGGTGGGCTGATCCCGGCGCCCTCGGTAGCCTGCTAAAATCCAAGTCGCCCAGTCACCGGAGGATCGCGATGAGAAACATACTGCTCTCGGTGTTGCTTTCCATTTCTGCGCGGGCCCTGCTGGCCCAGGGTGCCCCACCACAGGTGGCACCTGACCAGCCCTACACCATGGAGTACTACTACAAGGTCCAGTGGGGCCATCAGCAAGAGTTCTTGCAGCTCTTCCTCAAGAACCACTACCCGTTGCTCCAGAAGATCGTCGAGAGCGGCCGCATGATCTCGGTGAAGATTGAGCAGCCTGCCAACCACATGACCGAGGAGACGCGCTGGGATTACCGCGTCACCATCCGGTTCAAGAACTCGACCATGGCGACAACGACCAATCCTGACGAGGAACGTTTGATCCTGAAGCTCTGGCCTGACCAGGAAGCCTACCAGCGTGAGGAACAGCGCCGGTTCGAGATTCTTCTGGCCCACTGGGATCTTCCAGTGACGGACATTACTCCCGCGAAGAGGTAGCCCGACAGCCTAGCTTACCCGGCACTCCTCGATGCCCGCCGGGGCCGGCGCACATCCACGACTCAGGCGTTTCCCTGGGCAAGTTGCCGAGCGGCTGGCGATCCGACAGATGCGCAGGAATCCGACTGTCCGCACCGGGCGCTAACGTTATGAACCACACGCGCGATCAGCTCTTTGCCGGTGCCCGTTTCGCCCAGGATCAACACAGTGGAATCAGTCGGGCCTACCAGGTACTCGCAGTAGTTTCGTCTGAAGATTCAAGGGCATGTCGCCGACTTTATCCAGGAACAGAGTGCCGCCGTTGGCTGCTTCGAAGCGGCCGAGGCGTTGCGTGATGGCTCCCCTGGTCTGGCAAGCATAGGCAGGAAATCACCGAATCCGTACGCGCGGCAATCGAAGGGCTTGACCAAGAACCGGCCGGGCCACCCGAGATCATCAAGTGATCACAATGGACTGCAAGGCTAGTTTTTGCCCACAACCTCGCACTGAATTGTTCGGAACTGTTCGGAAGTTCCAAATCAATGGAATGCTAACCCATTGATTTCATGGTGGGCGGTCGCGGGCTCGAACCGCGGACCTTCTGCTTGTAAGGCAGACGCTCTAACCAACTGAGCTAACCGCCCAGAACGAGACTTTCTTGATTCTAAACCATTTCGAAGTTCCAATAAACTCCTTAGGTCGTCTTCTAAGAAGTTGTTGAAATAGCCTATCCACGGGTATTCCGACTCGAGTTTCCGCGTGGATGGGACATTCTCGCGATGCTTGGGTGGCTCTCCAAGCCGCGCAGTCGGCACCGTCCGCCGCTCTGCACTACGCTCCCGCCGGCCTGAGTCGCGGGATTCGCCACAGATTGTATGCCGCTACCGCGTACTGGAATAACCAACTCACTTTTTCCAGTCCGCGCAGCTTGACCTTCCTCATCCCCGCCACCGTTTTCAGCCACCCAAATGCCCGTTCGATGATGGGACGCCGCGATTGGCTCATCGCGTAGCCGCGGTGCCGGGTCGTCCGTCCGTCGATGGCGCTGCGGCGATTCTTGTTGTTTTGCGCCACGTGCGGCGTGATGTTCATCGCCTGCAAGGTCGTGACCAAGTCCCGGTTGTCGTACGCCTTGTCCGCGCCCAACGTGAAGCGCTGGCCGCGCCTATTCTTCCGCATCGCATCCGCCATCAAGATCGCTGCGTCTGCCTCCGCCGTTCCGTCAGCCTGCGTCAGCATCGCCTCCACGATGAACCCGTGCCGGTTCTCCACCATCACATGTCCCAGGTAACTCAACCGGGCTTCGCTGCCGCGCGACTTCTTATATAGCCGCGCATCGGGATCGGTTTTCGAGGCGTGCGTTACATTGGTGCGCTTGTCCCCGTGGAAGCTCGCTCCACCTTGGCTGTTGCTGTCGCCGCCATCCTTGCGCTGGAAACTCTTCTGACTGGCCCAGGCTTCGATCATCGTCCCGTCCACCGCGAAGTGTTCCTGCGACAGATGCGGTTTGGCTTGCTCGAGCACTTCGGCAAAGAACTCGCGGGCCACCGTCTCATTCAGCAGCCGCTCGCGATTCTTGCTGAACACCGCGTGATTCCATACCGGCTCGTCCATCTCCAGACCCACGAACCAACGGAACAACAGGTTGTAATCCAGTTGCTCCATCAGCATCCGTTCGCTGCGGATCGAGTAGAACGTCGGCAACAGCAGTGCCCGCAACAAACGCTCTGGTGGGATCGACGGCCGGCCATTGTCGGCATACATTTTGTCGAACCGCTTCGACATCCTCGCCAGAATCTGATCCACCAACCGCCGGATCGCCCGCAGCGGGTGGTCCGGGGGCACCCGCTCCTCCATCGTCACGTAGCTGAACATCCCGCCTTGCTGTTTCTCGTCTCCGCGCATATCTCAAAGACGATTAGAACGTCACGCAGGTGTCCTGCTGCCGCAGTTTTTCAACAAACTCTTAGAGCACCGCCGATCCATCTGTTCGCCCAGTTCACCATATTCGGCTCCAAATGAAATAAGCGTTGAGAGGGGGGGAAAGTCCCATAAGCCATCAAAAATTCGTGGCAAGTCAGCAGATTTAGGTTCACCGGAAACAATTTTCATTAATTTTTGGGGCTTTTCTGCTCCGCAAACTCTTATTTAATATAGGGGGGACGCACTGGTTCGCCGATAACCGCCCTGTGCCAACCGTGTGGGTCGTACGACGGAATGCGATGAGGGAGGCTCAGAAGCAGAAACGAAAAGATGCCGGGGCAATGCCGCCGTTTTGGATTCGACCGGAAGTCCAGCACGGCGAGCCAATTGATCCCCGCGTTGTTGAGGCATCGCAGCGACTTTGGTCTTGGGCTTACCGCTACGTCGAAATAGAACTACAAGACGGCGCGTGCGCCGCCGAACTACCGAGTTGGTTGCTGACGATCCCAAGCTATTGATTCTCCAGGGGGCCGATTTTAGTAGTCTGTTAGTGGACTTTTGTTGGACTCCACCCTTTTTCCCCTCGCGGGGGCTGCGACGATCAGCGTTGCCAGCTTTCCGTCACGAGGCCGTCATACCGGCACGTAGCCCCGGCGGGTATATTGAAGTCCAATGGACATTCGTCTCAATCCTCGCTCTCAGCGACTATTAACTGGATTCGGGCCTTTTAGCTGATTCGCTATTTAGCAGTTTCCTTGCCCTTACGCTCTCACCTCATGCGCAGCGCTTTCAGCGCGACGCACCCGGACTTTGACCTCCACGCGCGACCCGAGCCGGTTGAGGATTGACATGAGGCGATCGACGGTGAACCGCCCAAGGTCCGCACTGCGGATACGCGAGAAGTCAGCCGCCGCAATGCCCGTGCGGCCGTGCGCGGCGCGCACGGTCAGGTGTTCCCGATCAAGCGCCTTGATGATTTCAGCCGCGAGGATCGCCTTGAATTGTTCGGCATCGGCGGTCTCGTGCCCCAGATCGCGGAATACATTGCCGCTTCCCCGCACCACTTTCACCTTTTCGCTTTTCATCGCAACATCTCCTTCAATCTCTTCAAACAGTCCTTTATCAAATCGATTTCGCGTTGCGGCGTCTTGATGCCCTGCCTCGATTTCTTCTGGAACGCGTGCACGACCCAGATTTCATCAGCGAGCTGCACTGCATAGACCGCGCGAAACGCATCGGCCTTGAACAGCAGCGCGATCTCGAACACGCCCGAGCCCAGGCCGTGCATGGGTTTTGCAATGTCGGCCTTGCCACCCTCGGCGGCGATCGTCAGAGCGGCAAGACAGATCGACTTGGCTCCTCCCGGAAACGTCTCGAATTCCTTCAGTGCCGCCCTGATCCAAGAAACGGGCCGTGTCTTTCGGGTCATGGGCCAACCGCTACGGTGCCTCCCCTTACATCGCCATGTTGTCATATTTGCCAACACTTGTCAAGAAAGCCCACTGACCAGGGCGGCGGCGCGAGAGATCCATTCCTGGATTTCCTGATCGGTGGCCCGTTGTCGGGTTGGTTGGTACTCGCTAGAAGGGCGCGGCCGGCGCTAACGTCGTCGATCGTCGGGACGGGTGCTCATTCGGCTCCTCGCCCAAATTGCGGCCGGCTCGGCATCCAATAATGAATACCTCTGAACTTCATCTCGATGCCGCAGCGGATGAAGCCGTGGATATTTGGTTGCGGCGGCACGTATACGCCCGGGTGAATTCAGCGCCTAGATAAAACACTTGCGCCGAATAGTAGACCCACACCAGTGCGATTATCAGCGAGCTCGCTGCTCCGTATGTGTCCGTGAAACTCGCTTTGCCAAGATACACTCCCAACAACAACTTTCCAGCAGTGAACAGCAGCGAGGTGAGGACCGCGCCGACAGTTACATCACCCCATTTGAGTGGTACTTTGGGGAGAACTTTAAAGATGAAAGTGAAAAGAACCGTGATGACCGCAAAGGAGACTACCCAATCGGCGGTCTGAATCAGGGCACGTGGCGGAGCTGCCACCGAGTTCAGGTACTGGTCCGCGGCAGAAATCCACACATTCACAATCAGCGAGGCTAGTAAGAACAAGCCGGCGCAGAGTACGATCGCGAATGAAAGAAGCCACTCTGTAACCAAATTCAACATGCTACGGACCCGGCTGCAAGTCGTGTTTTCCGGAACTTTCCAGATCGTGTTCAGTGCATCCTTCAGCTCGCTGACTACGGCCGTGGCGCTGAAGAAGAGAGTGACTAGCCCAAGCACAGTAGCCGTGATCCCACTCGAAGGCCGGTGCGTTCCTTTGAGCAAGGCCTGAATGACCTTGGCGCCTTCACCTCCTACTAAGCTTTGGATTTGCGAGATCAGGCGGCCCTCGGCCGCGTTGGCGCCGAATGCAAAACCAGAGATAGCGAGGAGAATCAACAGAGTCGGCGCCAGAGACAGGGCCATGTAGTAGGCCAGCGCGGCCCCTAGGCGCGGTGCTCTATCCTCCTGCCAATTATGAATCGTAATCGTGAATAGAGTTGCGATTTCTTTGAGTGAAATAAACCTCATCTGCTACTCGAGACTCGGCTCTCTGGTCGGATTGCCATACCGCTTCGGCGATTTTTCGTGAACCTATTGCCCAAGCTGGCGTCAACTGCACCCGTAAGCCGGAATGAGACAATACTACCCACCCCATCACGAGCAGAGATGCTCGTTGCTACGATACATCAACAACCTTACAGGCGATGAGCAAATGTGAGCAGATTACAAAGCCTGTGTCCGTTAGAATTGGAGCAGAATCGTGCATGACGGCTCTTTCGGCGACGATAACGCTTAGTGTCTCGCGTGCCACAGATTCCAGCAGCACGAAATATGAAATTGCCCTGGAGCCCGGATTCCTCTAACAGCCGCGCCAATAGCGAGGCCGTGACGCTCGCCAGTGAATTGCGCGACGATTCGGGCATGCTATGAGCGCGTTGCGCCGGGGCCCAGCGCACTCAAATATCGGGGCTGTGGTCCTGGTGTTTGCAATCGTCGCAGCGTTGTATTTCGCGCGCGACATTCTGATTCCGCTGGCATTCGCTTTAATTTTGACGTTCCTGTTGACGCCCGCAGTCATATTCCTGGAAAAGTTACACTTGGGCCGTGTTCTGCCCGTTATCCTGACAGTTCTGGTATCGATGGCGGCGGCAGGCTGGATTACCTGGATCATAGCGAATCAGCTCGTTGATGTCGCAAGCCAGTTGCCCACATATCGCCAAAACATCCATGCAAAAATTGAAGCGCTTCGTAACCGGGGAAAGGGAGCACTAGGCCGGGCCGCCGACAGCGCTAAAGACATTGGACAGGAGCTCTCCAGGCCAGACACTCCGGCGATTGCCCCCACGCCTCCAGTGCGGAATCAGAAGGAGCGAAACGCATCCAAGACCCCGCCGCCTCCAGTACCCGTGCAGATCGTCCAGGCCCCGACAAACAGATTGGCCGACCTTCCCGATTTGCTGAAACCATTTCTTGCGCCCCTTGGGCGCGCGGGCATGGTCCTCATTTTTGCGATTTTCATGCTGATCAAGAGAGAGGACCTGCGGAATCGTCTTCTCCGGCTTGTCGGACTCGGCCAGATGAATATGATGACGCAAGCGCTGGACGACGCAGCGCACCGTGTCAGCCGATATCTATTGATGCAGTTTTTGGTGGACGCCGGTTTTGGAACCTTGTTTGGGATCGGACTTTATTTCATTGGCGTGCCCAATCCAGTGTTATGGGGAGTCTTGGGAGGCATCTTGCGCATTGTGCCCTATGTCGGAACGCTTGTCGCAGCCGCCATGCCGATCCTCCTCTCGCTAGCGGTTTTCGATGGGTGGCTGCCGCCGCTGCTCGTGTTATCGCTATTCGCCGGCCTCGAACTGATCATCAGTAACTTCGTCGAGCCCATGCTATATGGTGCGCACACGGGGATTTCTTCGTTAGCACTATTGGTGACGGCTGTCTTTTGGACTGTCCTTTGGGGCCCCGCAGGCCTCATCTTGTCTACACCGCTCACAGTCTGCGTAGTTGTCCTGGGTCGCTATTTTCCTCAACTCTCGTTCTTGCACATACTTCTGGGGGACGAGGAGGCTCTCGAAGCAGAAGCTCAACTGTACCAACGGTTACTAGCCATGGATCAATCAGAAGCGCGAACGATTGTCGAGTCATTTCTGAAGGGGAGGCCTTTGATCGAGTTATACGATTCGGTCCTCATACCTGCCTTAAGCCTGGCTGAGCAGGACCGTCATAATGGGACACTTGACACCACGCATGAGGACTTTCTTTTTCTGAGCATCAACGAAATGATCGCCGAGTTTTCGGAGTACCATCCGGTGCTCGGTTCGCCGGAGAAGGAAGACGACGATCGAGGGCCAAACCCGACCGGGGATTTCAATAGCCGGATACTCTGTCTGCCGGCACTGGATCAGGCTGATGAGGTAACGGCCGCGATGCTGGCGCAACTATTGGAGCAGAGGGGCTACGTGGCTCTACCCTTTCCCCACGGCACCTCGCCCATTGAAATGGTCGCGTTGCTCAATCCAGAACAACATGACGTGATCTGTATCTCCGCATTACCTCCTTACGCATTTGCGCCTGCGCGCATGATTTGCAAGCAGATCCGGGGACGCTTTCCTGGAATCACAGTTGTTGCCTGTATCTGGGGATTCACGGGCGATACAGAGAAGGCCAAGGCCCGCTTCGATCGAAATCAACCAGATCGACTGATAACGAGCCTGGCGCAAGCCCTGGAACAAATTGAGAAGCTAGTCAGTCTGAAGCGTAGTGGCTCCGCGGAACCGATCGATAGTCGGGCGCTACACGTTTAACACGGTTGGCGTTGGCAGTGCCATTCAACAAGAGCATTCGACCGCGACTGAGACGCCGGGCCGACAAGTCCGGCACCCTTTCGAACCAAAGCCCTTCCTCCGAACCGCAGCTTTGGTACACATGCGCTCCTGCTTCACCTCGCCAACAGCGTGTTGGATCTCTTGCTGGCCTCTGGCTAAGCAGACTGTAGACGTGACCTAAGTTAACAGGCGCACCGTTGTCAGTCTGTTCAAAAGTGCTCACAGTTGTTGAAGTTATCGGAGCCCTATACAGTCTGGCGAATCTAGCGACGTACTGCGGCTCAGCGTTCTGCCCGAGCGATCTTTGACGTCGGTGGCAAGTTAACTCGGCCTGGTGGAGCACCACGTGCAGGAGACTTCAAGGCGAGATATCGCCATGGAGGATTGGCTTGAAAAAGATTGTAGGGCTATCAGTTCTGATTTGTGTGGCTGCTTTTGCACAGGATAAGGGACGCAGTGGGGAGACGCGCGGTGGCGGTCACCCCGCAGTTGGCGGGGGACACATCCCTGCTCACGGTCCCGCTCCAGCAAAGGCTTCTAAGCCTGCGCGCGCTTCGACTCCTGCACGAGGTCAGCAGTCCGCTGCCGCGACCGAGAACCACATTGCCGTGGACAAGAAAGGTCATCCGGAGGTTCCGCACGTTCACGCTAAGAACGATCAATGGGTCGGACACAATAGTGGCGCCAACGACCCGCATTACCACATCGATCAGCCGTGGTCACACGGACACTTCACCGGCGGCTTTGGACCCCAGCATGTATTCGTGCTTGCGGGAGGAAACCGGGAACGCTTCTGGTTCGGCAACTTCTACTGGGACGTCGCGGCATACGATTACAACATCGTCGCGGGATGGAACTGGGCTGGTGATCAGATCGTGATCTACGAGGACCCGGACCATATTGGCTGGTATCTCGCATACAACCCGCGGTTAGGCACTTACGCTCACGTCGAGTACCTGGGAGGTTGACTCTCTACCGGTCGGACAGTGTGCGCCTCCGGGCTCGGGAAAACGTGACGATGTCCGGTTAATTAACCGCTAAACGGAGGCCCAGCTGCCGAGGAGAGTTTATCCGCAGCAAAAATGGGGAGTTTGGGGCGACAGCAGATCCCGCACTCCCAAGTGCAGATTCTGCACTTTTTTTGGGAACATTCCGCCAGTCACGCCAGCAGTAACACTCGGGCGCGCTTGGTCTGTCTCGTGCTCTATACGCAGGGGGGCATCACATGATGCCCAACTTGCGTGCAGAACAAATCGATACTCTGACAGCGTTTGCTCCCGCTACGCTGCCCGTTATCAGCCTTTAGGAACTTGTTGAAAAAGCCCGTCGATGTGTAGCCAAGAACGTGTTGGCAGCGTCTAGTTGCTATGCGCGGAGACGAGAAACAGCAAGGCGGGATGTTCAGCTACGTGTCGCTGGAGGAGCGGGTACCACCAGACCACCCGCTGCGGGCGATCCGGCGGTTGGTGGATCAGATTCTGGCGAGGATGTCGAAGCGGTTCGACAAAATGTATGCCGACAATGGCCGGCCTTCGATCCCGCCGGAACGTTTATTACGAGCGCTGCTTTTGCCGACGTTCTACTCGATCCGCAGCGAACGGATGCTGATGGAGCAACTCGATTACAACCTGTTGTTCCGATGGTTTGTGGGACTGGAGATGGACGAGCCGGTATGGAATCACGCGGTGTTCAGCAAGAATCGCGAGCGGCTGCTGAATGAGACGGTGGCCCGCGAGTTCTTTAGCGAAGTGCTCGAGCAAGCCAAACCGCATCTGTCGCAGGAGCACTTCACGGTGGACGGGACGATGATCGAAGCCTGGGCCAGTCAGAAGAGCTTCCAACGCAAGGACGGTGGCGACAGCGACAGCCCAGGTAAAGCGAGCTTCCACGGGGACAAGCGCAGCAATGCAACGCACGCCTCGAAGACCGATCCCGATGCGCGGCTATACAAGAAGTCACGCGGCAGCGAAGCCAGGTTGAGCTACCTGGGACACGTGATGGTCGAGAACCGGCATGGGTTCATCGTGGAGGCGATGCTGACGCGGGCCGACGGAACAGCGGAGGCGGACGCGGCGATCTTGATGGCGGATGCGATGCGGAAGAAAAGGCGCGGCCAGCGCTTCACATTGGGAGCGGACAAGGCGTATGACAGCCGGGACTTAGTCACGACCTTGCAGGCGATGCACATCACGCCGCACGTCGCGCAAAACAACAAGAATCGGCGCAGCGCCATCGACGGACGGACGACCCGGCACGGCGGCTACGCGATGAGCCAATCGCGGCGTCCGATCATCGAGCGGGCATTTGGGTGGCTGAAAACAGTGGCGGGGATGAGGAAGGTCAAGCTCCGCGGACTGGAAAAAGTGAGTTGGTTATTCCAGTACGCGGTAGCGGCATACAATCTGTGGCGCATCCCGCGACTAAGGCCGGCGGGAGCGTAGTGCAGAGCGGCGGGCGGTGCCGACTGCGCGGCTTGGAGAGCCACCCAAGCATCGCGAGAATGTCCCACCCGCGCGAAAACTCGAGTCGCAATGCCTGCGGACGGGCTATTTCAACAAGTTCTTAGGTCGAGGAGGCCATCGCTGCCATCCTCGCCAGGAACCATATGATCGATAGCCCAAGGACGCCTACAGAACAGTCTCCCAAAGCTCATGAGCCGATAGCAGTTCCATCCACACCCGCAGCTATCACGCCGGCCCCAGCCGAGAGTGCTCGACCCGGGAAGACCAAGCCTACCCGCCGGCGGCGCTGGCTGTGGCTGTCGCTATGCGTTCTTCTCGTGCTGGGCTTAAGCGGGTATTCTCTGTGGTCGAAAGTTACCGACGCGAAAGCAGCTAGCGCTGCGAAGGCCGCCGCGAAGGGGCCGCCGCCCATACCAGTGGTAGCGGCGACATCCCACAAGGGGGACATCGGCGTATATTATTCGGGGCTTGGCGCCGTCACGCCGCTCGCTACGGTTACAGTTAGGACCCGGGTCGACGGGCAATTAATGAGCGTCCGCTATCGTGAAGGCGACACTGTTCACAAGGGCGACCTGCTAGCGGAGATTGACGACGGGCCCTATCAGGCGGCATTGACCCAGGCCGAAGGGGCACTGATTAGGGACCAAGCCACCCTGGAAAACGCGCGGATCGACCTGGTGCGCTATCAACAGTTGGTTCCGCAGAAAGCGATCCCCGAGCAACAGCTCGCCACCCAACAGGCCACCGTGCACCAGGACGAGGGCGTAGTGAAACTCGATGAGGGTCAAATCAAAAGCGCCCAGGTCAACCTGGCCTACTGCAAGATCGCGGCACCCGTCACTGGACGCATTGGGTTGCGGCTGGTTGACTCCGGGAATATTGTTCAGTCTGCCGACACCAACGGATTGGTGATCATAACACAGATGGATCCAATCAGCGCGATCTTCACAATCTCCGAAGATCAGCTTCAGGTCGTGCTCAAGAAGATGGCCGCCGGGCAGACGCTCAAAGTGGATGCTTACGACCGGGCCGCCAAGACGAAGCTTGCACAAGGGTCGTTGACAACACTCGATAATCAGATCGATCCGACCACCGGCACGCTCAAGCTGAGAGCGACCTTCGCGAACGCGAAAGGTACGCTGTTTCCCAACCAGTTCGTGAACGCGCGGTTGCTGGTACAGGAAAAGCGCGGAGTGACCCTGGCGCCAACTGCTGCGGTACAGCACAACTCGCAAGCGACCTATGTATACGTTGTGAAGGCGGATTCAACGGTGACTGTGCGTCCGATCACCATCGGTACTACGGAAGGCGATGACTCTGAAGTCACTTCGGGGCTAACACCAGGAGAAGTCTTGGTTATGACCGGCGTCGACAAATTGCAGGAAGGGACTAAGGTCACCGCCCAGATCCCCTCCGCGAGTTCTCCGTCCAGCCCGTCCGTGAGCCCCACGGTCACCACTTCAGGGGCCCCCTTAGCCAAGAATGCCGGCAGAGCAAGTAAGGGAAGTTAATGCACCCGCCGCAGAACTACTCGCTCGCGACGCTTCTCGCCCTGCTGTTGGTTTCGGCCGGATGCGCGGTGGGGCCCAATTACAAACGGCCTTCGGCCGCCGCACCGCCGGCATTCAAAGAGCAACCGCCCGTGAACTTCAAGGAAGCGGAAGCCGCCGGGTGGAAGCAATCGCAGCCTGGTGACGCGTACTCGAAAGGCCGATGGTGGGAACTATACAACGATGCGGCCCTCAATGCGCTCGAGGAGCAGGTGAGCGTTTCGAACCAGAATGTACTGCAAGCTGAGGCGCAGTACCGGCAAGCCAAGGCTGCGGTAAGCGTGGCCCGGGCCGCGTTGTTCCCGACGGTGACCACTGCTCCGGCGGCAACCTCTGCGGGAACGGGAGCCGGGACCGGTAGCAGCTCGGGAGCATCGGGCGGCCGAACAACCTTCAGTCTGCCGTTAAACGTTTCGTGGGAGCCGGATCTGTGGGGAAGCATCCGCCGCGGTGTGACGGCGAGCGCCGCGACTGCCCAGTCTCTGGCGGCAAACGTGGGAAATGCCCGGTTGCTCTACCAGGCCGAACTCGCGCAAGATTACTTCGGCCTTCACGGCAACGACGGAGAAGCGGAGTTACTGACTCGCACGGAGGCGTCCTATCAGGAGTACCTCACGCTGACACGGAACCGGTTCTCCGCCGGAGTAGCGTCAGACCTCGATGTTGCCCAGGCAGAGGCGCAACTGTACCAAGTACAGTCGCAATTGCAGGACCTTGGCGTAGAGCGCGCGGCGTTTGAACACGCCATCGCCATCCTGATAGGCAAAGCACCCGCGGAACTCACGATTCCGCCCATCACATTGAACAATTCTCCGCCGCCGGTCCCGCCTGGGGTTCCGTCGGAACTGCTGGAACGAAGGCCGGACATCGCCAGTGCGGAGCGCCAGGTGGCTGCTGCGAACGAGCAGATTGGGATCGCAATAGCGGCCTTCTATCCAAACCTGAGCTTGACGGGAACCACGGGAGTGGAAAGTACCAGCGTGGCAAAGTGGTTCACTTGGCCCAGTCGCTTTTGGTCGGTTGGGCCGCAACTGGCAGAAACGCTTTTCGATGCGGGCCGCCGCCGCGGTGTGGTGGAGGAACAGCGGGCCGCTTATGATGCGACCGTGGCCGGGTATCGGGAGACTGTGCTGACTGCGATGCAGCAGGTGGAAGACAACCTGGCCGCATTACGCATCCTGGCGCGGGAGGCGGACAAGGTACAACAAACAGTTCAAGCAGCCAATCGTGCCCTGGACATATCTTCCGCGCAGTACCGGTCCGGAACGGCAAATTATCTTACGGTGATCGTCTCTCAGGCAACCCTGCTCAGCGCCGACGTGACAGCGATAACCCTGTTGACCCGCCGCCTGACAGCGAGCGTGCAGCTGATCGAAGCGTTGGGCGGAGGATGGAATGCGTCCCGATTACCCACCAAGCAAAATGTTTCGACTCCATAACGATAACCGGAGCTCGCCGGCGAGGGCAGAAAAGCCCGAGCGGGGAACAAGATGAATCCGTCCCGGATCTTCATTCTCCGGCCGGTGGCCACCACGATGCTGATGGTGGGCATCCTGCTGGCAGGTGCGGTGGGGTATACGCAGCTACCCGTCTCGGCGTTGCCGGAGGTGGATTATCCGATCATTCAAGTCATTACGTTCTATCCCGGCGCCAGCCCGGACGTGATGGCGTCTTCGGTGACCGCACCGCTCGAACGTCAGTTCGGGCAGGTACCCGGACTCCAGCAGATGACTTCCACCAGTTCCGACGGAAGCTCCGTGATCACCCTGCAATTCAACCTCAGTCTGAGTATCGATGTGGCTGAACAGGAAGTGCAGCAATCGATCAATGCTTCGGGTACGTACCTCCCGGCGGACCTGCCGGCCCCTCCGATCTACAGCAAGACCAATCCAGCCGACACCCCAATCCTGACCCTAGCTCTGACTTCGACAGATCTTCCGCTGTCGAAGGTTGAGGATCTTGCCGACACGAGGCTGGCGCCTAAGATTTCGCAGTTGCCGGGGGTGGGTCTGGTCAGCATAAGCGGCGGACAGAAACCTGCCGTCCGGATTCAAGCGAATCCCACGGCGATGGCTTCTTACGGTTTGAACCTTGAAGATCTGCGCACTTCCATCGTGGCCGCCAACGTCAATCAGGCCAAAGGGAACTTCGATGGAGCGCATCAGGCATACCAAATTGGAGCCAACGACCAGTTACTCTCCAGCAGCGATTACGCTCCGCTCATCATTGCTTACAAGAACGGCGCTCCTGTCAAATTAACCGACGTTGCCGCAATCCTCGATGACACCGAGAACACCCGGCAGGCCGCCTGGATGAACCAGACTCCTTCGGTCATCTTGAACATTCAACGGCAGCCCGGCGCGAACATCATCTCCGTCGTCGATCGAATCAAACAACTGTTGCCTCAGCTAACCTCGTCCCTGCCCTCATCCATCCGCGTCAGCATCCTGACCGACAGGACCACCACCATCCGGGCCTCCGTGAGCGATGTGCAGTTCGAGCTGATGCTTACGGTGGCGCTGGTGGTGATGGTCATGTTCCTGTTCCTGCGCAATGTTGCCGCAACAATCATTCCCGGTGTCGCCGTTCCGCTGTCGCTGGTCGCCACCTTCGGAGTGATGTATCTCCTGGGCTACAGCCTGAACAATCTGACTTTGATGGCCCTGACGATTTCAACCGGCTTCGTTGTGGACGACGCGATCGTCATGATCGAGAACATCACCCGCTACATCGAAGCGGGCGATGCTCCCCTGGAAGCCGCGCTCAAAGGCTCCGCGCAAATCGGCTTTACGATCGTCTCCTTAACCGTCTCCCTGATTGCCGTTCTCATCCCTCTGTTATTCATGGGCGACATTGTGGGCCGCCTGTTTCGTGAATTTGCCGTTACGCTGAGCGTGACCATCCTGGCCTCGGCTGTGGTTTCGCTCACCCTGACTCCGATGATGTGCTCGAAACTGTTGAAGCACAAGCCCGAGGCAAGCCAAGGACGCTTTTATCGCGTTTCGGAGCGCGCATTCAATGCGGTCATCGCTTTCTACGGCAGGACGTTGCGGCGGGTGCTTGGCTGGCAGCTCGCAACGCTGCTGGTCGCGGCCGCGACTCTCGGTTTGACCATCTTCCTGTTCTTCGTAATCCCCAAAGGATTCTTTCCCATTCAAGATACGGGCGTCATCCAGGGGGTCTCCGAAGCGGCCCAGTCAGTGTCCTTCCCGGAAATGTCCCGCCAGCAGCAGATGTTGAGCAAGATCATTCTGCAAGATCCGTCCGTCGACAATCTGTCCTCCTTCATCGGAATTGACGGGACCAATACCACCTTGAATAGCGGACGCATTCTCATCAACTTGAAACCGCTCGCCACGCGAAAGATCAGCGCGAGCGACGTGATTCGCCGCTTGCAGCCGGAACTGGCGAAGTTGCCGGGCATCACGCTGTTCATGCAGCCGGTACAGGATCTCTCGGTCGAAGACCGGGTGAGCCGTACGCAATTCCAGTACACGCTGGAAGATCCGAACGTAGACGAGTTGAATGTCTTCGCGCCGCAGATGCTTGCCAAGCTCCAGAAGCTGCCGCAACTGAGCGACGTGGCAAGCGACCAACAGACCCTTGGCCTTCGGGCGAAGCTGGTCTTTGATCGCAACACCGCCTCGCGCTTAGGGATCACGACATCGGCGATCGACCAAACGTTATACGACGCTTACGGCCAGCGGGAAGTATCGACCATATTTACGCAGTTGAACCAATACCACGTGGTGCTGGAAGTGAAGCCTGGGTTCGACAAGAATCCTTCTGGCCTGAGCGATTTGTTCATCCGAACTGGCACGGTTGCTTCTAGCGCTTCGTCGATTCAATCTTCTTGGGCGTTTCCGAATGGCGGCCAGATACCCCTCAACGCCTTTTCTCAGATGGAGACGACAACCGTTCCCATCACCGTGAACCACCAAGGTCAGTTTCCCGTGGTTACGCTCTCTTTCAATCTGGCTCCGAGCGCATCCTTGGGTGACGCCGTGACAGCCGTGAACAAAGTGCACGACGAAATGGGCATGCCGCCGAGCATACAGGCCGCCTATCAGGGCACGGCCCAGGCCTTCCAGGCATCGTTGGCCAACGAGCCGGTGCTGATTGCCGCGGCGCTGATTACGGTCTATCTCGTCTTGGGTGTCCTCTATGAAAGCTATATTCATCCGTTGACGATCCTGTCCGCTCTGCCTTCCGCGGGCGTCGGCGCCTTGCTCGCTCTCATCATCTTCCGGAACGATTTCAGCGTGATCGCGTTAATCGGCATCGTTCTGCTCATCGGGATCGTAAAAAAGAACGCCATCATGATGATCGATTTCGCCCTGGCAGCGGAGCGCAAGGAGGGCATGAAGCCGGAAGAGGCCATCTATCAGGCATGCCTTCTGCGCTTCCGTCCGATCATGATGACTACCATGGCGGCTCTGCTCGGCGCGGTACCGTTGGCCTTCGGTTCCGGCAGCGGCTCGGAGTTGCGCCGGCCTTTGGGAATTACGATTATCGGCGGTCTGCTCATCAGCCAACTGTTGACGCTGTACACAACGCCGGTTATCTACATTTGGTTCGATCGCCTGGCATCGCGATTCTCGCGGCACCCCGCTGCCAACACGGTTCCTGCCGGCGCCGAACCGGTTCCGGTGACGTAATCGATGAATATCTCGGAACCTTTCATCCGGAAGCCCGTCGCCACCACACTCTTTGTGGTGGCGATTACATTGGCCGGTGCCGCGGCATACCGGCTGCTCCCGGTTTCGCCGCTACCTCAGGTGGAATTTCCCACTATCTCTGTGAGCGCCAATCTGCCTGGTGCGAGTCCTGAGACGATGGCCTCATCCGTGGCGACGCCGCTGGAGCGCCAATTCGGACGGATTGCAGCGGTCACAGAGATGACCTCGTCGAGCGCCCTCGGATCTACCAGCATCACGCTGCAATTCGATCTGAATCGAGACATCGATGCGGCGGCGCGTGATGTACAAGCCGCCATCAACGCCGCCCGCGGCTATCTGCCCTCCAATCTTCCCAACAATCCTTCGTACCGGAAAGTGAATCCGGCCGACTCTCCCATCTTCATGCTGGCCCTCACTTCGGCCGTCCTCACAAGGGGTCAGATGTACGACGCCGCGTCGACGATCATGGCGCAGAAGTTGGCTCAGGTGAGCGGCGTGGGACAAGTGACCGTCGGAGGAAGCTCACTTCCGGGTGTTCGGATCGAGCTGAATCCGACGGCCCTGAACCGCTACGGCATCGGCCTGGAGCAGATCCGGACCGCGCTGAGCAGTGCGAATGCCAATACGCCGAAGGGACATTTTTCTGATCCTCTTCGCATGTGGGAAGTGGGCGCCAACGATCAGATCTTCCAGGCGAGCGACTATGAGCCTTTAGTGGTGGCTTACCGCAACGGATCGGCGGTGCGAATCTCCGATATCGGCCAGGCACAGGATTCCGTGGAAGATCTTCGTAATTCGGGCTACGCGAACGGCAAGCCATCCGTTCTGGTCATCATCTATCGCCAACCCGGCGCGAACATCATCGATACGGTGGATAGTGTCCGGGCGGTCCTTCCGCAGATTCAGTCCTCGATTCCGCATTCGATCGATGTGAAAGTGGCCATGGACCAGACGGTCACCATCCGCGCGTCCGTCGACGACACGGAGAAGACGCTGATCATCTCGGTACTGCTGGTGATTCTGGTAGTTTTCGTTTTCCTAAGAAACGCGCGGACGACCTTCATACCCAGCGTCGCAGTCCCTGTGTCGCTGGTGGGAACTTTCGGCGTGATGTATCTGCTTGGCTACAGCCTGGACAATCTTTCGCTGATGGCGCTGACCATTTCGACCGGTTTTGTGGTCGACGACGCAATCGTCGTGATCGAGAATATCACGCGCTATCTGGAAAAGGGCATGCATCCTTTTGAAGCCGCGCTTAAAGGCGCGCAGGAAGTGGGCTCAACCGTATTTACCATCAGCGTTTCTCTGATTGCGGTGTTCATTCCGCTGCTTCTCATGGGAGGCATCGTAGGCCGCCTGTTTCGCGAATTCGCGGTGACGCTCTCCGTTGCCATCGCGGTTTCCATGGTGATTTCGCTTACCGCAACTCCCATGATGTGCGCTTATCTCCTAAAAGAGGAACCTTCCCATGGCTGGATGTACCGCACCAGCGAGCGGGCCTTCGATTGGGTGGTGAATCTGTACGGGAAGACGCTGTCCGTTGCGCTCCATTTCCGAGCGATTACTCTCGTAGTCTTGCTGGCCACGATCGGACTTAACGTTTACCTGTTCATTCGCATACCAAAGGGGTTTTTCCCGCAACAGGACAACGGACGGATTCAGGGATCGATTACAGCCGACCAGGATACCTCGTTTCAAGCCATGGACAAGATTATGCTGCCGATGATCAATATTGTCGCAGCAGACCCGGCCGTTGACACCGTGAACGGATTTACGGGGGGCAGCACGTACAACACGGCGCGGTTGTTCGTCTCGTTAAAACCGCTCGCAGAGCGGAAAATCTCAGCCGACCTGATCATCGCGCGGCTGCGGCCTAAGTTGGCCAAAGTGCCCGGCGCCACCCTGTATTTGCAAGCCGCGCAGGATCTGCGCGTCGGTGGCCGGCAGAGCAACGCACAATATCAATTCACCATGCAAGGCGACAATCTGGACGATCTCAATCAGTTCGCCCCTAAAATGGTCGAACAGTTTAAGAGGATTCCGATCGTTTCCGACGTGAACAGCGACCAGCAAAACCGAGGATTGCAAGCCCTGATTCACTACGATCGCGGGACTGCTGCGCGCTTCGGTATCACACCGCAACTCATCGACAGCACCCTCTACGACGCATTCGGCCAGCGCCAGGTATCAACCATGTATACCTCGCTGAATCAGTACCACGTGGTGATGGAGGCGTCGCCGGAGTTCTGGCAGAATCCACTATTCCTGCGGCAAATCTATGTGAATTCGCCGAGCGGACAACAGGTTCCGTTGAGTGCATTCGCCAATTTCGCCTCCACCACCGCTCCATTGACGGTAACTCACCAGGGTCTGTTTCCGGCGGTGACAATTTCCTTCAATCTGAAGCCGGGTGTCGCGCTGGGCGATGCTGTGAATGCCATGACAGTGGCGGCAGCGAAGGTTGGGCTTCCGGCAACGATCCAGACGGAATTCGCCGGCACCGCACAAGCCTACGAGGCCTCGCTTGCCACGGAGCCAATCCTGATTGCGGCGGCGCTTGTGACCGTTTACCTGATCCTTGCGATGCTGTATGAGAGCTACATCCATCCCATCACCATCATCTCCAGTCTTCCGGCGGCAAGCGTCGGCGCGCTGCTGGCGCTTCTTTTCACCCACACCGACCTCAGCATCATAGCGATCATCGGCATCATTCTGCTGATCGGTATCGTGAAGAAGAACGCCATCATGATGATCGACTTCGCTATGGCCGCCGAACGGAACGAAGGCAAGAACTCCCACGACTCCATCGTCGAAGCATGCATGTTGCGCTTCCGTCCGATCCTGATGACCACGATGGCCGCGCTTCTTGGCGCCTTGCCGCTCGCGCTGGGAAGCGGTACTGGATCCGAGCTTCGCCGTCCGCTGGGCATCACGATCATCGGAGGGCTGATTATGAGCCAACTGCTGACCTTATACACGACACCAGTTGTATATCTATACTTTGACAGCCTCCAACATTGGTGGGATGGGGTACGTAATCGAAAACAAGTAGGTGCCGTGGCGATCAGAGCCCACTAGTGGCACTTGGGTGCCGACCGGCTCTCGAATAACGTGTCATGAATAAACACACCGGCTGTGAGCAGTTTTGCACAGATTGCCGGCGCCAGCCCAGCTAGTATACAGGCTGGAGCAGAACGACACCATGCATCGCTACCTGACAGTACTCTTCCTGAGTGCAGCATTGGCTGGCTCAGTTGCGGTGAGAGCTGACGACAACCACACAGCCACCCAGACCAAGCGGTATTACGACAAAGACGCTCGTGACTACCACGAGTGGAACCAGCACGAAGACCAGGCGTACCACCAGTACATGACAGAGAACCACAAGAAAGATAAGGATTTTGCGAAGACGAATAGTGCGGAAAAGAAAGACTATTTTAAGTGGCGCCACGCGCACCCAGATCAGGACAGCCACTAGGTTATCCGCTACATCGTAAAACCTCTTGCGAGCTTGGGAACGAACCCTGGCTGGATTCGGTGCCCATTGGGAATGCAAAGTAACAAACAATGAAAACACTCTTGCTCGGGTTCGTTCTGGGTGTTGCCGCGGTGTTCGTTGGAGCTTACTTCTACTTCAGCCTGGGCTTTGCGCCCGTAGCAACCTCAGCACCACCGATGCCGTTTGAAGAGAAAATGGCGAATCTGGCTTTGCATGCCCGGATTGCAAAAGAAGCGCCATCCAACGTGCCTCTTCCAGCCGATGAAGCGATTCTGGTTGCCGGCGCTCTACTTTATCGCGAGCACTGCGCGGTTTGCCACGGCTTGAACGGGCGGCCCGAGACCGCGACCGCAAAAGGCATGTTTCCGAAGCCACCGCAGTTCTTTCAAGGACACGGTGTGACAGATGATCCAGTGGGCGAGACTTACTGGAAGGTAAAAAACGGCATCCGGCTCACCGGCATGCCCGCGTACGGTTCATCGTTGAGTGACCAACAGCTCTGGCAGGTGAGTTTGCTGCTGGCTCATGCCGGCAAGCTGCCGCAGGGCGCTGAAAAGGAGCTGAGCGGTTCCCCGGCCATCGGCCAGTCTGGTGCCCAAAACTGATGGTGCGTTCGCTGGAGGCGGAAAAGTGAAGAATACGACGGTTCAAATGGTAATTCGGCAGGCACTCAGCATCGTTTGCATCCTGCTCCTGCTCCAGGCTGGTGCCTTCATGGTAGCGCAAGACCAGCAGCCGCCACCCGAGCAAGCACCGCCGGAGCAAGCTGGGCCGCCTGCGCAGGCGCTGTCTCCGGACCAGTTAGCCAGTCTGGTGGCGCCCGTCGCGCTCTATCCCGATTCCTTGCTCAGCCAGGTCTTGGTCGCCGCCACTTATCCGCTTGAGATCGTCGAAGCCGCGCAGTGGCTGCAACAGAATCGCAACCTCCGCGGCGCACAATTGGTGGAAGCTGCGCGCCAGCAAAATTGGGATGCCAGTATACAGGCGCTGGTGGTTTTCCCGGATGTACTCACCCGGTTGAACTCAGACATTCGTTGGACCACCGATCTCGGGAACGCATTCCTTGCTCAACAGGCCGACGTGATGGATGCCGTGCAGCGGCTGCGAGCTCAGGCTAGCCAGACGGGCAAATTGAAGTCGAATTCTCAGGTGAACGTCACGACCCAGACGCAAGGCGGACAGGCGGCGATTGAAATTCAACCGGTCGACCCGCAGGTTGTTTACGTGCCGGTCTACAATCCCGCATACTTCTGGGGACCGCCCGCCTTTGGTTTTTATCCGCCGCTTTTTTACCCGGAAATGGGTTTTGGATTCGGGTTCGGCCCGGGTATTTACATCGGAGGCTTCTTTGGTGGCCTTGGATGGGGCGGTTGGGGCTGGGGGCCGAATTGGTTCGGCCGGTCGATCTATGTAAACAATAATTTTTTCCATCGTTACGGTTTCAGTGACTTCCACGGCGGCGGGTCGTTCCAAGGCAGAGGAACCTGGGCACACGATCCTGGTCACCGGTTGGGAGTTCCGTACTCCAATAGTGCGCTGTCCAACCGTTTCCGTGGGGCTGCCGGTGCGCGCGGGGGAGCCGGCGTTGGACAGAGATATGCCACACCGCGGGGCGGCAACGTTGGGAACCGTGGAAATCTAGGTGCAAATGCTCAGCAATCGAGGTCCGCTCCCCAACAACGCGGCGCCCCGGCCGAACGGTTTGGCAGCCGGAGCTTCCAGCCGCGAAATTCCGGCGGCAGCCACAGCGCGTTTGGTGGCGTCCAGCCGCGCGGCCAGACCCGGCAACAGAGCGACCATGGCTACGCCAGCCTGGGAGCGAAACGAACTCAACCTTCTCGCAGTGGAGGAATGTCGGCCCCACGTGCGTCCGCTCCATCTCGCGGCGGCGGGAGACGATAGGAGATGACCATGAAAATGCTAACTGTCACGCTCGGAGCTCTGATTGTCTGGCTTCCGGCAATTTCCTTCGGGCAGACGCCAAAGACTTTCGATTCGGCCGAAGCTGCTGCCCAAGCCCTAATGGAGGCTGCGGAAAAGGACGACGTGGCCGGCCTTTCTGCGTTATTCGGACCGGCAGGTAAGGACGTCCTCACCTCAGGCGATCCGGAACAGGACAAAAAAGAACGCGCCGAATTTGCGCGCCTCGCGCGCGACAAACATCAACTAGAACTCGACGAGATGAACGCGGCCGTAATGATTCTGTCTGTCGGCTCAGAGGACTGGCCGTTCCCCGTTCCCATCGTCCGGAGCAAAGACAAATGGAGCTTCGATGCCTCGCAAGGCGCTGTCGAGATGCGGGCCCGCCGTATCGGCGCAAACGAACTGGATGCCATCGAAATCTGCGCCGGTTATGTCGAGGCGCAGATGGAATATGCGGCCCAGGATCGCGACAACCACAAGATGCTCGCGTACGCACAACGCATCGTGAGCGCCGAGGGGCTGCACGACGGCCTCTACTGGGAAGGAAATTCCGAATCCCTTGTCCCCAGCGGTTTCGCCGAAGCCGCGGTGGAAACCGGGCGCGCGGCCTCGCCTAAACTCAAGCCTTACCACGGCTATTACTTCCGTGTGCTCAAGGCCCAAGGGCCGAATGCGGAGGGAGGGCAACACAACTACATCGTGAAAGACACCATGATCGGCGGCTTCGGGCTGGTTGCATTTCCCGCGCACTACGGAGCCTCCGGGATTCACACCTTCATCGTCAACCACGATGGTGTCATCTATGAGAAGGACCTGGGAAATCCAGCAACCAGCGCCTCAACCACCGTGACCCGCTACGATCCGGACAAATCGTGGACGCGAGTGGAATAGACTTGTCGTAGGCGGCTGGTCAGCCACGCCACGACCGAGTCAAGGTCTGGGAGCTTGCAGAACACGGAGCCGAGGAATTGCGCCGACCGTCGAGCGTTACGCTCGGGCCGAAAATGCACGATTTGAGGTGGAGCGCAAAGGCCTTCCGTCTGTTTGTCGCGGAAAGCGAGTGTTCTCGGCTGCGGTCAGGGTCAGTGGAAGCTCTACGACCGTCAGTTCTCTTTGCAGGCAGTTGAGACAGAGAATATTTCGTACCTGCAGCCAGTAAGCTTTGGCTGGCGATCCACGGAGCCCATTGAGCGCTTGGGCGACCTCTTCTTGGCGGTTCATCCATCCACTCACCTCCTCAGTTTCGTCTTCGTGCACAATTCTCACTCGGTATTGGCTACCGTGCTCGTGCGTCATGCGCTTTCTCCCTAACGCTACGTGGCCTCGGAGTGGTCACTCGTCCTGATGGACCTTCTCTACCTCGGAAAGATGGCTTGACATTTTGACGCCGCTAGCATCGACCGTCGCACTTTACGCAGCGTGGACGTCAAGCTGGTTAGGATGTTCAGTCATCCTTGTATCACCGCGATCTACGGCCTCTTGGCAGCGAATGCAGAAGGGTGTCCATGGTACAGCCACTAAGCGATTCCGTCCAATCGTCCCTTCACAGTTGGTGCAAGTGCCGAAGGTACCATCCTCGATGAATCGCAATGCTGCCTGAATGTTGCGAAGTAGCTCCGACCGGCGCCTGAGACCAAGAATGGCAAATTCCCGCTCCGCGGATCGCCCGGTTTGATCCATCTCATCGGCGCTCCTCTCGACGGCAAGAATCTCCCGGTTTTCGCCCAGATCGCGAATCGCGTCCCTCTGCTGGGTCGTGAGCGCACGCTTGAACCTTTTCAACTGAACAACTTCCATTACAAGCCCCTTTTTGTTTAGGCGCCGAAACCCAGCTCCAAGCTAACAGACACGCCGTCCATTGTCTGTTCAAAAGTGCTCAAATCATATCGTCCCAGGCTGATTCAGTGGCGGCGATTTCTTAACATCGTGGACTTTTCAGTCGTGCAGGACGATGTTGAGCAGTGAGCTGTGCACGTGCAGCCCCCCGTTGTATTCAATGAAGCCCATTTTGCGAAACTTGTTCATGAAAAAGCTGACTCTGGAACGCGTCGTGCCAATCATCTCCGCCAGCGTTTCCTGGCTGATCTTGGCGACAACCGGCTCCGGTTTGGATTCTTTGCCGAAGTTAGCCAGCAGCAGAAGCACCCGCGCCAGCCTCTTCTCACTAGAATTGAAGAGCTGGTCCACTAGGTCTTCCTCAATCCGCATGTTCCGGGAGAGCACATAAGCTAGGAACATCTCGGAAAAAGCCGGCTCCTCGTGGAGCACACGGATCATGGCCGCTTTCTCGAGTCGTACGATCGAGCAGTCTGAAATTGCGGTGGCGGTTGCCATGCGTAGCGGCTGGGTCGTCAGGCATCCCTCGCCAAGGAAGTCGCCGCTATCCAAGATAGCGATGACCGCTTCTTTGCCGTTGTTCGAAACAACCGTGAGCTTGATTTTGCCTTTTTGAATATAAAAGACAGCGTTTGCCGGGTCGCCTTGCGAGAAAACCATCTGGTCTTTTAAGTACTCTGCGATAGTTCTTCCTTCGCCAACCTTAGCCAGAAAGAGCCTGGGATCAAAAAGCGGCTTCAGTCTCGGAATCATATTGACATTCGGCGTGCCACGAGTCCTCCTCCGAGCGCAGCCTTGTTAGCTTCTGGTGACACGCCGAGACCTACATGATGAGTGTGCGGTCATGGACGCCAGGAGAGAATAAGGGATGCTGGTAAAAATGAAGGATTTTGTCGGGGATATCCCTGACAGGAGCGCGTGGTGCAATACTCAACCCGCAGGAGCCGGGCGGCCCTCTTCACCCTCCAGCATTTCCGGGGTCAATAGGCCCATTTGTAAAGCGAAACGAACCACATCACTGCGCGTCCGAAGTCCGAGCTTTTGAGCAAGACGGGAACGATACGTCTCGACGGTTTTCACGCCCACGAGAATCTGCTTGGCGATTTGTTGACTGCTGTAACCCCGCGCCACAAGTCTGAGCACCTGCAGTTCACGGTCGCTCAGGATGTTTACCGGCCGCGTACGCTGGGCTTTCGCACCTTTTTTCGCAAGCAGGTCCTGGACAAGAACGTTAGCCAGACTTGGGTCCACGAACGTTCCTCCTCTATGCACCGCTCGTATGGCCGCAAGCAGTTCCGCATCCACGCTCCTTTTCAACACGTAGCCAGAGGCGCCGGCGGCCAGCACCGATCGCAAATATGCGGGGTCATCGTGCATCGTGAGGACAAGAACCCGGGTTTTCCCGCAGTCCCGCACAATCTCTTGAAGCGCACGCATCCCGCCAGTCCGAGGCATAGTGAGGTCCATCAATGCCACATCCGGGCTTGTTTCGTGTGCCGCTTGCACGGCCTGTTCTCCGTCGGGAGCTTCAGAGACAACCTCCATATCGGCCTGGGCATCAATCAGCAGTCTTAGCCCCGAGCGCAGAATGGCGTGATCATCCGCGATCAGGACTCTGATCTTAGATTTTCGCGCGGGCATTTCAGATTTCCGTCCGCGGCACGAAGGACTGGACGTCCTGCTGGCCGCCCAGTGGGATTTGCACCAGAATCCGGGTCCCCGTGCCATTCGATGTGAAACTGACAGTTCCACCCAGCATGGCCGCTCTTTCTCGCATGCTCTGAATGCCCAAGTGGCGCGAGGAGACGGTCGCGGATTCGGTGTCAAAGCCGCATCCGTTATCGGTCACTGCCACCTGCAAAGCCGTGCCGGAACGCACGAATATAATGCCGACCGCCTTGGCTCCCGAATGCCTTGCTACGTTGGTCAGGGCCTCCTGAAGAATGCGATACAAACCGATCTGGACCGCGGGCGGCAGGTCGCTGGAGTCAAGTTCATTCAGCTTGAGATCCACAGCTATGTTGTGAGTCTTTGCATACTCTGTAACGTATCGGCTCAGCGCAACACCCAAACCATGGTCGTCCAGTACCGTTGGATGCAGCCCGCGAGCGAGCCGGCCGATCTCGTCGATAGCCTGTGCGGTGATTTCCCGCAGCCGATGTCCCTTTGCCTTGGCATCGTCTATGTCCCGGGAGTCTTCCAGAGTACGCAGGCCGACCAGGAGAGACGTCAGCAACTGGCCAGCTTCGTCGTGCAATTCGCGCGCAATCCGGCGCCTTTCCTCCTCTTGAGCCGACAACGTGCGCTCGAGCAGAAGCCGGTGCATGGTTTCGGTCTGTTTCATTTCTTCAGCCTGCTTGCGTTTCTGCTCGCTCAGACCGGTGACCACCATACCCAGGGCGTGGCCCTCGTATCCCCGAAACCTGGTCACAGACAAATGGACCGGAACCAGGCTACCGTCGCTGGAACGCAGGTTGAATTCGCCTTTCGCAACTCCTTTCTGAGCCGTCGCCAGGAAAGTCCCAAATCTGTCTCGCTCTTTTTCCTCTACGAGCGAGTGAACCGCTATCCCGACAACTTTTCCAGGTGGTCTGCGAATCATTTCCGCAAACTTGCGGTTCGAGTAGAGCACGGCGCCATCGCTCGAAAGTGTCGCCGCGCCTTCGCTCATGGCCTCCACGAGCATGCGATAGGCGGGCTCTCCTCCCCTCAGAGTAACCACCTGCTCTCCCCGGCGGCCCAAAACCATCAAAGCATCTACTTCACCCGACTGTATAGCGGCTAGAGTTTCCTCCGCAGTTTTCAGCCGGGCACGGAGTTTCTCCTCGTGATCCGATCGTATCGCTGGTGAAGGTTTTCGTCGAGATCGTCCGCGTGTTTTTGGGGATCTTTCGAGCGATCTGTCTTGTGCTGGACTGGCCTCGCGGCCGGCCCGGCGATCGGAACTCGCTCGCTTGTCGGACATTTGCAATTACATCCAGCCTCTTGCTTCAGTGCACCGGCTGAATATCCAATCCTACCAACGCACGCTCGGTCTTGGAGAGGTTCCCAACGATTTTCTTGACTGGAGGCGGTAGCCTTCGCACCAGAGTTGGAATGGCGACAATCTGATCGCCCTTTGCCAGTTGCGGCTTCTTGAGTAAGTCGATGACTTCTATGCGGTACTTGCCCTGCAGTTGGTCCTCACAAATCTTCTTTAAGTTGGCAATAGCTGCAATTGAATTGGGAGTTTGGCCCGCTATATAGAGGCGCAATTCCCAAAAGTTACCACGGACACTCTTCGTAGTGCGGCGCTTCTTGGCTAAGCTCTTGCTCATGTCCGTGCCCAGTACTTGGCCCGGATGCGTTTCGTCATGTGTGTTGCCTCCCGAGGCCTCTATTCGGGCCTCAGCTATAAAGACGTGTGGGGTTTCGCTGCCAGCTTAATGGCACGTTAAGATCTGTTAAGAAGACGCCCTCAACGGACAGTTGACCCACACGGTAACACCCCACTCAGCCTGCGACCGTCGCGGCCAGGCCATCACCCCTCATCACGTTGCCCAATTCCACGCCCTTGCCGCTCACCACAAGCTCACGAACCTCGCGGGAATGAGCCATCCCGCGGGATTTCACAACATAAAGTCCGCGTGTTCGCTGTCCATCATGTTCGCCGTCCCATAACACAATCCAGGTATCCATTAAAGAGGAGATGCCCTCCTCAGTTCTCTCTTCGCGGTTTCGTCCGAATGTGAGATTCGTGAACATCGATGTGATCTGTTGAACCTTTAGAAAATCGACCAGGCGAGTGAGCATCGATTTAACGCCATAGATGCCTGAGACCGAAACGATGCTCGTGATCGGATCGACTACCACCACGTCTGGCCGCAGATTTTTGACCAGTTTTTGCATACCGACTAAGTGTCCTTCGAGGCCAGTGCTAGTGTAGTGCGGCATAAATAGTAACGATTATAGAAGACGTGTCGTCTTTACAATAGGAGGACCAAAGACGATGCGCGTGGCGCGACCCATAGTTCTGAGTTCTGACCAGCAAGAAATCCTGGAATCTCGGGCCCGAGCTCGCAGCGCGCCAGCGCGGAGCGTGGAACGAGCGCGGATCATCTTGTTGGCCGGCGCCGGGCTGCAAGATCTGCAGATCGCGGCTAAGTTGAAGATCACACCGGAGAAGGCCGCACGTTGGCGGAATCGGTTTCTGGATGGAGGTTTTGCGGCGCTGGACAAAGATGCGCCGCGCCCGGGAAGAACGCCAACGATCACACCGGCCAAGGTGCAAGAGGTGATCCGGAAAACGACGCAGGAGACGCCCAACAACGCTACGCACTGGAGCACGCGCACCATGGCAGAGGCCGCAGGCCTCAGTGAAAAGAGCGTGCGCCGGATCTGGCATAAACATGGTCTGAAGCCGCACTTGGCCCGAACCTTCAAGGTGAGCAACGATCCCGAGTTCGCCGAGAAGCTGGACGCCATCATCGGGCTTTATCGCAACCCGCCGGAACACGCCATCGTTCTGTGCGCCGACGAGAAGAGCCAGATCCAAGCACTGGACCGCACGCAACCTGGCCTGCCGCTAAAAAAGGGGCGCTGCGGAACGATGACCCACGACTACAAGCGCAACGGAACGGCCACCCTGTTTGCGGCGATGAGCACGCTCGATGGCACCGTAATCAGCATGTGCGACGACCGGCACCGGCATCAGGAGTGGCTAAAATTCCTGCGCGTGATTGACCAAGTCACCCCTGCAGGCAAGCAAATCCATCTGATCGCGGATAACTATTCCACACACAAACATCCCAAGGTCGAGAAGTGGCTGGCCCGCCATCCGCGCTTCCATGTGTACTTCACTCCCACCAGCAGTTCCTGGCTGAACATGGTGGAGCGTTTCTTCCGCGACCTCACGCAGAACCGGCTGCGGCGAGGCATCTTCCGCGACGTCGAGGAACTGATCATGGCTATCGGGGACTACATCGATCAGCACAACGACCATCCCAAACCGTTTGTCTGGACCGCCAAAGCATCCGATATTCTGGAAAAGGTTAAGCGCGCCCGCCACGCGCTGGATAATCGTTAATCTGTATGCCGCACTACACTAGTTGGCCGAACGGCGTGGAAGTGCAATAAGCGCTTTTGTATCCACGGCTCAAGGTCCACGCCAACGGAGCGCATGTTGCGGATGATCTGGCTGGGAGACTCTTCAAAAGCAAAATACAGGCAGTTTTCACCACGGGCGCAGGCGGCGTTCGCGAATTTCGCCGCAATGCTAGATTTCCCGGTTCCCGCCGTGCCGGACACCAGCACGCTGCTTCCACGGAAGAATCCCTTTCCTCCCAGCATCTCGTCCAAACCGGTGACTCCTGTTGAAACGCGTGCGGCGGGAGCCTTATGAGCCAGTGCCAGAGAGGTGATAGGTAGCACGGAGATGCCATCATCGTCGATCATGTACGGGTATTCATCGGTGCCGTGGGCAGTGCCCCGATACTTGACGATTCGCAGCCGCCGGGTAGAAATCTGTTCATTGACTCGATGGTCCAGCAGGATCACACAATCGGCGATGTATTCTTCCAGTCCGTGACGAGTTAGCGTGCCATTGTTTCCGCGTTCCCCGGTAACGATAGCGGTAAGATTGCGGTCGTCCAGCCAACGGAACAGCCGGCGGAGCTCTGCTCGCAGTACTGCCACGTCAGATAATCCGGCAAAAAGTGTCTCGATGCTGTCCAGTACAACACGCTTTGCTTTTATCTCGTCCACCGCGTGGCCCAGCCGGATGAACAGGCCATCGAGGTTGTATTCTCCAGTTTCTTCAATCTCGTTTCGCTCAACGCGAACATGGTCCACCAACAGCTTCTTGCGTTTCACAAGCTCACGCAAATCAAGACCCAGGGATCGGACGTTGGCCGTCAGCTTCTCAGTGGCTTCTTCGAATTCCATGCACACCCCAGGCTCGCCGTATTGAAGGGCGCCGTGCACCAGAAATTCCACCGCCAGCAAAGTCTTGCCGCAACCTGCGCTACCACACACCAGCGTGGTACGGCCCTTCGGCAGCCCTCCACTTGTGACTTCATCCAGTCCTTCAATACCTGTTGGGGTCTTTGGCAGCTGGGTTCGAGATATCTTCAGTTTGGCGTGGCGCATAGCGAGGCTGCTGAAACTGAGTGCCTTCGGTTTTGGTGCCAACATATTTTAACAAAACGGGGTTTTGAGCCGCACGAGCCGGAACGCAGGGTAGTGGCGTCATGGCGTGGATCAGTTCAGCCGCTGGATCGATGAGATAGAAGAGTCTTCCAGGCGTGAGATGCTTCAACGGGGCTGGTGGTCCGGTTTTGCAGGAGTCTCTGGTTTGCGCACCGGCTTGAAGTTTGGCGATAACTTCTTGGCTATCACTTCAAGTGCGTGCGCGATTCTGGAGAGCAGCGCCAGGAGTTTGTCCACACTAATTTTCGTCATGGTTCTAGATTCTATCGAATCATAGTTGGCTCCGGGGGGCCTGGATTGTGAGGTCTCGGACCCCAGTCTTGCCGCAACCTGCGCCACCACACCAGATGTCGGACAGCCCACGAAATCGCGCTTCGCCAAACGAAGGGGCATCTCCGCCAGCGTTTTGGCTAATCTTCGCAATCACTGGTGCACATTCTACACTTCTGAAAATCCTTGATGCAGACCAGTTCCGAATTGGCTGGTAAACTCGGAAGTCCCTGCAGACATTGGGTTTATTCTTCGGCGCTGGGCCCATTTGCCTCACCAACAGTTAGGTGACCGAGGAGCCTGCTATCGTGACCTAATGGGAGCGGGCACATCCAGCAAGCGACTGTTGCCGTGGCTCGTCGCAGTCGCCTTCTTCATGGAGTCGCTCGACACTACGATTCTGAACACCGCCGTGCCCGCCATCGCGGAAGCACTCAAGGTGGCTCCGCTTAGCATGAAGGCGGTGCTATCCAGCTACACATTGAGCCTCGCGGTCTTCATTCCCATTAGCGGCTGGATGGCGGATCGATTCGGAACGCGCCGGGTATTCGCGTCCGCGATCGGCCTCTTCACGTTGGGGTCATTTCTTTGCGGTATATCGACTAACATCCATGTTCTGGTCGCGTGTCGCGTCTTGCAAGGCGGCGGGGGAGCCATGATGGTGCCAGTGGGGCGGCTCACTATTGTGCGGACGTTCGCGAAGTCCGAACTCATCCGCGCCATGAGCTTCGTCGCCATCCCAGGCCTGATTGGCCCAATGCTCGGACCAATCGCCGGTGGCCTGATCGTCGGATATTTTCATTGGAGAGTCATCTTTTTCGTTAACCTTCCCATCGGCCTCATCGGTTTGTGCCTGGTCTATCTGCACCTACCGGACTACCGCGAAAAGTCCGACCCCCTCGATATTGTCGGCCTCATCCTCTTTGGCTCTGGCATCGCCCTGCTGTCGTATGTGTTGGAGGTATTCGGTGAACATACACTGAGCGTGCGCGAAATCCTTGGGATACTGGCGATTTCCATCCTGCTGCTCGCGGGCTATGGACTTCACGCGACGAAGACCGCGTTTCCATTGCTGGCGTTGAGCCTATTTCGCATTCGTACATTCCGCGCGGCAGTCAACGGCAGCTTCTTCACCCGCCTTGGCATCGGCGGAATCCCATTCATCCTTCCACTCCTCTACCAGGTTGGCCTCAGGTTCACTCCGATTCAATCCGGTCTGCTCATGATGCCGCAGGCGATTGCAGCCATGAGCCTGAAGATGGCCATGCCGCGAATTCTGGCCCGCTTTGGCTACCGTGGTGTACTGATCTCCAACACCGTGATCCTCGGGCTGCTCATTCTACTTTTCGCAACCATAGGCGTGGGAACGCCGGTGTGGTTTATTGTGGTGCAGGCGTTCTGCTTCGGGTTCTTCAGCTCGCTGCAATATACAAGCATGAATACGCTAGTCTATGCCGACGTCAGCGAGGAACAGACCAGCGGCGCAAGTTCCATCGCCAGCACCATGCAGCAGATGTCAATTAGTTTTGGCGTCGCAACGGCCTCACTAGTCACTGCATTCTTCATTCCCGATCGCTTTCATATGAGCGCAGCGGAAATGATTCACGGCATCCATGGGGCATTCTTCGTCCTTGGTGGATTGACCATCTTGTCGACCATCATTTTTCGCGAATTGAAAAGCACCGACGGTGACAGCGCGAGTCAGCATAAGATCCTCCGGCCCTCCGGGTATGCAAACCTGCCAGATAATGCTGTTCAATTCGATAAATCGGGGTGGCAGAGTAGAATGGCGCGCGAATGAGCGATGGCAAACTTCGCTTGCTAAAATCCAGATGCGAGTCTCAGAAACATGTCGCTTGAAATCACACACAGAGAGGATGAAGGAATCGAGATTCTGGGTCTGAACGGACATCTCACGCTCGGGCAAGAGGATCTGGATTTTCGAGCTGAACTGGATCGGCTGCTAAAGGCTGGAAAGATTCGTGTGGCATTGAACCTCAGCGATCTGCACAAACTTGACACTACCGGCCTTGGCACTCTGCTCTTCGCTCTAGCGAAGCTGCGGAAGGCGGGTGGAAACCTGGCAATCTTCAATATAAAACCGTCCCATATCGAACTGCTGACGGAAGCAAAACTGGAAACTGTATTTGAGGTATTCCAAAGGGAACAGGACGCAATCAGCAGCTTTTTCCCTGACCGGGAAGTCAAGCGCTACGACATATTGGAGTTCGTCGAAACCAAGATTCTAAAACGCCCGAAATCTTAGGTCCCAGGTGTCGACTCCATCGACATCGCTGCCTGTTTTCCGTGGACGGGAGACGGAGAAACATCCGGGAAATCGCATGAAAACAAGGCAGTTCCTGGTCTCCCTGTGCCAGAATGGGCAGGACTCCCGAGGCGCCAAACAGAGCTCCCTGCTTAGAGACGTACGTGAGCAATTCGGGACAGACACTCAATGCTGGGTCTGCTAGATTATTCATCAAAAGAAGACTCTTATTCGTACAAGCTGCCCGTGAGGAAGCAGCAGCCATGGAGCCAAAGAGGCAAACCGAAACGCTTTTCGCCATTCACAAAACATCTCCTTTTCTGGAAAGACCGGCGGAGCCGCGCGCGCCTGAAATGCTTCGGCACCACGCTATCCGGCGTGAGCGAGTTTTCGGGGAACCGGGCGAGCTTGAGCGTGAGATGCCTATCGGTGGAGTACTCGGGGAATTGGTGGGCATGTCGCCAGCGATGCAAGGGATCTTCTCTACGATCCGGCAAGTGGCGCCCACGTCAGCGCCGGTATTGATCTGCGGAGAGACTGGTACCGGAAAGGAGTTGGTCGCGCGGGAAATCCACAAGCTATCGCCTCGCGGTGATGGTCCCTTTGTGGCGATCAATGCAGCGGTGTTACCCGAGACTTTGATTGAGAGCGAGTTGTTCGGCCATGAGAAAGGTGCGTTTACGGGCGCGACGGAGCGCCGGGCCGGGTGCTTTGAGCAGGCCCACGGCGGCACTCTGTTCCTTGATGAGATCGGCGAGATGCCGGTATCTATGCAGCCAAAGCTGTTGCGCATTCTGGAAGACCTGCGGGTGCGAAGACTCGGAGGTAAGAGCGAGGTCCCTGTAGATGCACGTGTGCTCGCCGCCACCAGCCACTCCGTGGCAGCACGCTTGCGGGAAGAAATCTACTATCGACTCAGCGTGTTTCAAATCGTGCTTCCTCCACTCCGTGAGCGGCGGGAGGATATTCCGCTCATTGCAGAGGTCATGATCCAGACTCTGAACAAGAAGCACGGCGCCCGTGTTACGGGTATCGATCCCGATGTGCTGGATCTTTTTTGTGCGTATGATTGGCCCGGCAATGTGAGGGAGCTACGCAACGTGATCGAGCGGGCCACCATCGTCGCGGGCGCTGGCGCGATTCGGCCGCATCACCTGCCTTCTCGCAGCTTCGATATGAGATCCACACCAAAATCGGCCCACATGAATGGTCGGCTGACGCTGCAGCCTGGCCAGCCACTCTCTCATGCCGAAGAAGCCTATATCAAACTCACCCTCGAGTATGTGAACAACAACCGGAAGCGTGCCGCCGAAATTCTGGGGATCAGTCTTCGGACGCTGCAAAACCGCATTGCCGAGTTCCGCAAAGACGCGAAGGCACCAACGAACGACTCAAGATCAAACGGGTTCCAATTCTCACATTTCGCCGAAACAGCGGCTGAGTAACGTCCTGGTGCGGAGGATCGGAAAGAGATCCTTCTGACAGAAATCGAGCGGCGGCAGGCGAATAGAAACATGATGACCACAAGGAAACCTGCCCAGCCGATGACGGGGTCAGAGCTCGTTCGGGCACCGCAAAGGCAATGGAGAGAAAGCACGTCAGCGAGGGGCGGTAGCCATACGATTCGACCTAGTCTCTTACCGTTTGCGATAGCCGGATGCGCCACGTCCGTGGATGGGCCGCAATGTCTCGAAGTAGACGTTGCAGGTAAGATCGAGCCAAAGTCGGAATCTGCGACAGTCAGTGTTCACCCAAGGGGCACAGGTGCCCACGTTCTTCTGACCTCCGTTTTCGGACCTTATGCCCAAGATGATGAGTTCGGCAGCCGCCGCATCAACCCCATGGAGCTTTACCATAACCAGGTGACGCGCGCCCAGGGATGTTTCTCGTTGCGGATGTTCCATCGCTCGTGGGGCATCATGCTGATCCAGGCGAACATCTCGGCCCCCTCCACTGTTCTCGACTTCCCAAGTCGCGAGGCGTTTGCCAAGGAGCTGACCGGCCATCACTACGATATCGTAGGCATCTCTTCCATCATCGTGAACATTGGCAAGGTGCGCGAGATGTGCCGGATGGCGCGTAGGCTTTCGCCCAGTTCAACCATCGTCGTTGGCGGACACGTCGGCGCCACTCCGGGCATCGAGCACATGATCGACGCCGATCATATCGTACGCGGCGACGGCATCGCCTGGATGCGCGGCTTCCTCGGTGAGGACGTGAGCGCTCCGATCCGCCACCCGCATATTGTCTCTGGTTTTGATATCCGAACAATGGGAATCAAAGTACCGGCTGCGACTGGAAACACGGCGGCCACCATAATCCCCTCCGTAGGCTGTCCGCTCGGATGCAATTTCTGCACCACCTCGGCATTCTTCGGCGGCAAGGGGAAGTTTCTAAACTTCTACCAGACCGGCGAAGAGCTGTTCAACGTCATGTGCGAAATGGAATCCTCCATGAAGGTCCGCTCGTTCTTCATGATGGACGAAAACTTCCTGCTCTATCGCAAGCGGGCCATGGAGCTGCTCGATTGGATGAAGGCCAAGAGGAAAGCCTGGGCGCTATACGTGTTTTCGTCGGCCAACGCCGTCAGCAAGTACACCATGAGGGAACTGGTGGAACTCGGCATTTCCTGGATCTGGATGGGCCTGGAGTCCCCGCGCTCCAGTTACGCCAAGCTGCAGGGCCACGACACGCTGGCGCTCGCCAAGGAGCTGCACCGGCACGGTATCAAGTTGCTCGGCTCTACCATCGTCGGGCTGGAGCACCACACCCCCGAGAACATCACGGACGAGATCGAGCATGCCGTGTCCCATGAGACGGATTTCCATCAATTCATGCTTTACACGCCAGTACCCGGCACTCCACTCTACAAAGAGATGCAGGAGAAGCGGCTGCTGCTGGATGTCGACCTGGCCGACATTCATGGACAATACAAGTTCAACTTCAAGCACTCCGCCATTTCGCGCGACGCCTCCAATCGTTTTCTGGACTGGGCTTTCTGGCGCGACTTCCAGCGCAACGGCCCAAGCCTGTATCGCATCTGCCGCACGACCATGCAAGGCTGGAACCGTTATAAGGGTGATCCGGATCCCCGAGTCCGCGAACGCTTCGAGTGGGAAATCCGCTCGATCAAGACTGCTTACAGTGGCCTGTTGTGGGCAATGGAGCGGCAACTTAGACGGACTAACGAGACCGTGAGCCTACAGATCCGCACGTTGCGTAAGGAAATTGGCTGCGAATTCGGAGTAGTCAATCGCGTGATAGCCGGCCTCCTCGGACCCGTGCTGCTTTGGACCAGCCGCCGGGAGCAGAAGCGACTGGCCGAAGGCAAGACCTACGAACCAAAAACTTTCATCGAGCACCGTAACTGGACGGCGCAGAACTCAACCTGAAACAAACCAGCTTTACGTTCTCCGGGAGCGGTCAACAGACAACCGCCTGCTGAGAAACGGATCTTCAGCCTTACTTGGCCAAGTGGCCACATACGATAGATGTACACGCACTTCATAAACTCCGCTCGCGATTGGCTAAAAGCAAAAAGGCCCCAGGCCCCTGCCCTCGGGTGTTTGGTTCTTGCGGTCCTTGTTTCGACCTCGCTCTTAAATGGCTACACGGTTCTCACCCACGAAGCAATCATCGACTCCGTTTGGGATACATCCGTGAAGAAGCTGCTACTGAAACGATTCCCCGCCGCGACGCCAGAGGAGTTGGAGCAGGCGCACGCCTACGCGTATGGGGGCTGCATCATTCAGGACATGGGATATTATCCGTTCAGCAGCCGCTTTTTCAGTGATCTCACGCATTACGTCCGAAGTGGCGATTTCATCACAGCGCTGATCAGCGAATCGCAGGATCTCAACGAATACGCGTTCGCGCTCGGCGCGCTGGAGCACTATGCCGCGGATACCGAGGGGCACCGCATCGCCACCAATCGTGCGGTGCCGATTTTGTATCCCGAGCTGCGGCGGAAATTTGGGAGTTCTGTGGCCTACTGGGATAATCCGGTGGCGCACATAAGGACAGAGTTCGGGTTCGACGTGCTCCAGGTCGCGTCGGGGCGATACGCGCCGGACCGGTATCGGAGCTTCATCGGCTTTCAAGTGTCGCGGGCATTGCTGGAACGCGCCTTCCGGGATACGTATGGCATCGAAATGAAGGACGTGTTCGAAAATGTGAGCCTGGCCCTCGGCTCCTATCGGCACACCGTCAGCGCCATCATTCCGGGCATGACGCGGGTGGCGTGGAGCCTCAAGAAGGACCAGCTGCAAAAAGAGATTCCCGGCATCACGCGCAAGAAGTTTCTCTACAATCTCTCCCGCTCGAGCTACGAAAAGGAATGGGGAACGGAGTACCGCAAGCCCGGTTTTGGCACGAAGTTGCTAACCTTCCTGTTCCGGATCATTCCGACATCCGGTCCGTTCAGTGCGCTCAAGATCCGCACGCCGACTCCGGAAGTGGAAAAGCTCTTCATGGCGAGCTTCAACGCGAGCGTCGACCGCTACAAGGTGGTGCTCGCGAACGTGGGCGCCGGCGGGCCTGAGATACCGAACGAGAATTTCGATGTCGGTATACCAAACGCCTCCGTCAGGTACCAAGGAACCGACGAAGCCTACGCCAAGCTGCTTGGAAAGCTGGCGGACCATCAGTTCGCCGGGATGCCGCCGGAGCTTCGCCGGAATATCCTGGCGTACTATAAGGACTTCAAGCCACCAGTCTCCGTGAACTCCACCAAGAAAGAAAAAGCGGAATCGGCGAAGCTGCTCGATCAGCTCGATCGACTGAAGGCAGTTCCGGAAAGCGAACCGTAAAGGGGGCCAGGCTGCACTTCAGGCGGCTGGCCGCTGGGTGAGAGCGGTGGCCGCAAAGCCTCTACCCTCATCGCGCCTCCGGAGGCTCCTGGCCAGTGGGAATTCCGACCAGGGAGCGATAGTATGCAACCGCGCGGTTAATCGCGGAAGACTCATTTCCCGTGATCAGCCCGTTCGCGTTCTGTCCTGTGCGCATGATGCTGTAGTATCGCCAGACGTGTTCCGATTCGCGATCCAGAAAATAGATCGATTGCATCTCACCCGCGTGCAGGAGAGGTATGAAGAGATAGCGCACCGTGTTGACGTTCTCGACATCGAAGACGACTCGGTCCGCCGAAGCCTCGGCAATGTGCATTCGGTAGATGGCTTTGCCAGAAAGGTTATCGGCCTGTTCAAAGTAGAGTACCTTGCCTTGCTTCATCTCATCGAGCATGAAGTCTTCGCGGCGTTGACGAGGCTCAAGGCTAGTCAGAGCGTAGGCTTCCACGATTAACGTTTGCCACTGCTTGTGGGTGGTCGACCAGTAGCGCATACCTGCGAGCTCTGAAATTGCCCCGATGTGGCGAAGCAAGCCCTCAGCTTCCGATGTGTAGCGAAATCGCGCGACTATGCTTACCAACGTCGTAAAGCCCACCGCGCCCCAACCAGTGCACGCGGGCGGTTTCCAGTCGCCGCCGAAATCAGACTTGCTCCACAACTTCACGAGGGCCGAATCATCCAGACCAGGATAGGGCGGAACAGGTTCCCTTTCGCATGGCGGCTGCGGTCCAAATTGCGCATAGCCGTGCGCCTGGCAAAGCAGCATCACCGATAATACAAATCGAGCGCTGCGCCAAGTCCACCACCGCACAAGCGTCTCACGACGCCGAGCCGAGCTCATCTGACCATCATAGTCGTTGCCCGTGGCCTGAAACTCGCAGAATCATCGCCGAGGGGCTGGGTCATCCGCGAGTTGGGCCGGCTGCGTCAGGATCAGCCGACGCAGACCCGGCCGATTTGAAAACCACATGCCGATTAGAGCCGTCTATTGGCATGTGGAGTTCCCTGGTGATGCAGACTTAGCGCCAGTGTCCTTCGACTAAAACCCAGCCGCCCCTACGGTGCCTCCAGCGATGCGCTACCCAGTGAGCATGCCGCCGTGGAGGCTGTTCCCACCGTCCCCCAGTCCAGACGTAAGCGTTGCCATCCCAACGATGGTAGCCGGAAATCCACACATGGTCGCGGCTGGGCCGGGGCGACCGCCTTTCGATTACAGCATGCGGTGGCGCGATGCCAACCACAATTTCGGCCGCCGCAGCGCTGAAGGCCAGCGCGCCTGCAAAAACCAATCCGATCAATCGCGTCAGAACCATAGCACACTCTTCCTCTTTCTTAACCTGCACACTACCAAGCTCGTCTCCCTCTGAGGGTGTGATAGAGAATCAGCAAAACCGCTGAGCCCATAACCGCCACGAAAAGACTGTAGAGGTTGAGTCCGCTTACGCCAGGCGCTCCAAATATATGGAACAGCCAGCCGCCAGCAAAAGCGCCGACAACTCCCAACAGGATGTCGAGCAGGATGCCCTCCCCTCTCCTATTTACAAGCTTGCTGCCGATGAAGCCTGCAATCAAGCCGAGAATTATCCAAGCCAAAAATGACATGGACTCTCCCCCTTGTCCTGTCAATGAACGTAGCGAAGAAGACGACCGGCCGTATGCGCCAGTTGCCCAGGAGGAATACAGCACAAGCGCGAGTAAGATACGCTGTGTTCTTCTCAGTTGGATCATATTTCCACCACTTTCCGAGCTACAGCCATGCACGTGCGTGGCCGTACGCAAACACGTGGCGCAGCATAAGGCGGCTGCACCGGTACCGGCAAGACTTGCACTCAAGTGCATTACTTTACCTGTCGGCTCCACGGCAAGTAACTGCTTCAGGTGCCCGCTGAGGCTTGCATACGCGGCACGATGAGCGCGGCGTGAGTCCGGACACGCCGTCGCTTTTGAAAGCAACCCCGATCATGAAACCAGCCCGCATGGCGTGGCGTCCCGAGTGTCGAGCGTGGCTTCAGTGGAAAAGTCCCAACAGAGCCGGCAGGCACACATTACTCCAATGACTGCAGTGCGCCTGCATCGGGAGTGGCGGTGCACTAGCTTGCCCGAACAGAGGAACTTTGTCCGGACAGATCCCGCCTTGCTCACTTTTCAAAGACGTCTTCAATCTTTCCGATTTTCTTTTGAACTTTGCCCGAGAGGTTCTCGGATCGGCCTTCAGACTCTAAGTCAGGATTGTTGATGACCTGCCCTGCCTTCTCCTTGACTTTGCCCTTCACCTCGTGAAATTTGCCTTTGATCTGATCCTTGGTGCTCGACTTCATCTGTTTTCTCCCTGGTGTTGAAGTTTACCTAATCGGTAAGGGGCGGAGTGTTTCCTTCACCCGCCCCGACAGATTTGATGAACCACAATTTCGGGCGCGAACCCGAGTCGGACTTTGACTCGTAGCGGATTGAGCGCTCACGCGCAGAATGCCCCGCCGTAGTCTAGACTCTAGGTCCAATAGGGCTTGACGCCATAGTAGGTGGAGACTTCGGCACCCCATGTGCGGTCAGCCATGTTCGGCCAGTGACCCTTGTCGAAACCGGGGGCGTGATCGAGCAACTTCTTATCAACGTCCAGGACGAACTGTCTTTCACCGGTGTCTACCATCAGGGCACTCCAGGGGATGGCAAACAATTTGTCGCCCATACCCAGGAACCCCCCGAACGAAAGGACCGCGTAAGCGACTCGGCCCTTCTCCACGTCGATCATCAAATGTTCGATTGTTCCGAGATCCTCTTTTTGACGGTTCACGACCTTATCGCCCGTAAGAGTGTCTGCCGCCAGAACGCTCTGCATCCACCGTCCTTTGGCATCTCTCGTTTGTGGCATGATATCTCCTTCTTTTAGATTAGAAATTGGACGAACTACGACGCCACGCACTAAGCGGATTCCCCGGTAGTGCTCGATTTTGGCGCCCCGCAAAAGCCGCCGAGCGGGTTGAGGTAGTTATAGGTCTTAAATACCTTAATTCATCGCGCCTTCTTTGGGCAGATTTGTGACCAAAACAGAATGCCTTGTGAACACAAGCTAGAAATACGGTGCGCCCGCACATAGGTGCAAGTCCTGCTTGTCCCTGAGGCAAGATTTGCCATGGGGGTCACGTCTGGGCCCCTGCCAGCGTTCACCACAGGAGCTTCTGCGTGTGTCACATACGCTCGTTGTTGGGGTAGTGTCTTCTTGACCGGAGCCGCCTCGCCGGGCTCAATGGCATCGTCAAAAGAGAGGGCATGGCGAACAAATCCCAGCTTTTATAGACGTACGTGAGCAATTTTGGACAGACACTCAACCGAGGGTCTGCTAGATTATTCATCAAACGAAGACCCTCATTCGTACAAGCTGCCAATTAGGAAGCAGCAGGCCCTGTAACCGAACAGGCAGAGCGAAACGCGTTTAGCCGTCCGCAGTGATGGAGGTAATACCCATGAAAGTACTTGGAGGCATTAGCACAACAGCCCTGTTCTTGCTGCTCGGAGCTACTGTTCCTGCCTTTGCGCAGGAGGAGCACCACGAACAAGAGGCCAAGCCCGAAAAACAGGCGCAACAGGCGAAGCCGGCAAAGCAACAGGCGCAAGCCAAACCCGAGAAGCAGGCGAAACCAGCAAAGCAAGAAGCGCAGGCCAAGCCCGAGAAGCAGGCGAAACCAGCAAAGCAAGAAGCGCAGGCCAAGCCCGAGAAGCAGGCGAAACCAGCAAAGCAAGAAGCGCAGGCCAAGCCCGAGAAGCAGGCGAAACCAGCAAAGCAAGAAGCGCAGGCCAAGCCCGAGAAGCAGGCGAAACCGGCAAAGCAAGAGGCGCAGGCCAAGCCCGAGAAGCAGGGGCAACAGGGCCAGCACGTAAAGCAGCAAGCGCACGGTAACACAGCGGGGCAGCAGGGTCCTCAGCGAAGTGCGGCCCAACAGCAGAGGCAACGCGCAGAGCCGGCACTGCGACTCAGTGCCAGAGGTGAAAGTCGCATACCTGACGATCGCTTCCGATCCAATTTTGGGTCCGGGCATAGATTCCGCATCGGCAGCCCCAGGATGGTCGACGGGTACTCTCGCTTCCAGTACGGCGGCTATTGGTTCGGATTTGTTGAGCCGTGGCCGGAAGGTTGGTACTACACCGACGACGTTTACGTTGATTACATCGATGGTGCCTATTACCTATTCAACCCGTATTATCCCGGCGTTCGCGTTGAGATTATCGTCGTGCTCTAACCAGCTTTCCAATCCAGCTTATACGGGGCCGGCTTCTTCACGCGCCAGACTCCTGTATGCGGCGATCCGGATGTAGAGGACATAAAGCAGGATCGCGATATTCAGCAGGAACACGCTCACATGCAACCGGTTGGGCAGTTGCATCACTTTGAAGATCTCCCACGGCAGATATAACGCACCGGAAAGTAATGCAAACCATTCTGCCCACACACGCCTGTTCCATAGCCCCACGCTTCTGTAAACCGCACGCCGGCGTATACGATCGAGGCGGAAAAAATCACCCAAAGGCCCGCATCTGTCATACGTGTAGCCGCGTTGATAAATGCGTGCGAGAGCCGGTCATCGGGATTGATATGCAAGTGCAAGAGAAGACTCTCCGCCGCCGCCTCCACATCTTTGTGTAGCAGGCCTAAAATCCCCAATCCTAGGAGTAGAACAATTACCCCCTTCACCGCTTCGAACATAGCCACCGCACGCAGACCCCCGACACTGGCCCGTTCGTCAACCGCTTGCGGATGCAGCCGGCGTCGCCCAACTCGTGAACTCGGCATGCATGATTGTTGGCATAAATCGCGATCGAAGTCGCGCGCCGGAAGCGTAGTGACTATGTTCAACCGTGAGGGGCCGAGGGTTGCTGTGGTAGGCTTGCGCTTTCATGGATCACAGCGGATTTGATCTTCTTGCAGCCGCCCGTCAGGAGATGATCGACGAGGGCTTCCAACCTGATTTCCCTCCGGAGGTCGCCCACCAATTGGATACGCTAAGGACTCGTGCGGCATCCGGCACGGATGCCGGCGTGCGCGACCTACGCTCTCTGTGGTGGTCTTCGATCGATAACGACACCTCCCGGGACTTGGACCAGGCCGAAGCCGCCGAGCGCGTCAGCGCCGGAATTCGCGTTCTCATCGCGATCGCCGATGTCGATTCCGACGTACAGATCGGGTCGCCGATCGACAAACATGCCGCTGCACAGACGACGAGTGTCTACACGGGTATTCGAACTTTTTCGATGTTGCCGGAGCAACTATCGACGGATTTGACTTCGCTGAACCAGGACGCAGACCGGTTAGCGGTAGTGGTGGACATGGTCGTCGCCTCCGACGGCTCGATTACCTCCGGCGGCATTTACCGCGCGCTGGTGCGCAATCGGGCGCAGCTGACCTACAACGGCGTCGGACCGTGGCTGGAAGGAAGCTCGGCGGTTCCGCCGAAAGTTGCTGCCTCCGCTGATCTGGCTGCGCAACTGAAGCTGCAGGCTGAGGCGGCGCGGTGCCTGTTCGAAGAGCGACAGCGGTTGGGCGCATTGAACATCGACCGCGTGGAGGCAGAGGCGATCATTGCTGACGGTCAGGTCCAGGGGATCAATACTCGCCAGAAAAATCGTGCCAGCGAACTCATTGAGAATTTCATGGTCGCCGCGAATGGTGTGATGGCGCGAACCCTCATGAGCGCCGGCGTCTCGTCCATCCGGCGGGTAGTCAGAACACCCGAGCGCTGGCAGCGCATTGTCGAGCTCGCGGCGCGCTATGGCGACAAACTGCCGCCGGAACCCAATTCGGGAGCGCTCAATCTCTTCCTTCAGAAAAGAAAAACCGCCGACGCAGTCCACTACGCGGATGTCTCGCTGGCGGTGATCAAGCTGATGGGGCCGGGCGAGTATGTACTGTCACGCCCGGGCGATAAGGATCAGGCGCACTTCGCATTGGCAGCTCATGACTACACCCATTCCACTGCTCCAAATCGCCGCTTCGCCGACACAGTAACGCAGCGGCTGATCAAGTCCGTGCTGTCCCACCAGCCACCACGGTATTCGGACCAGCAACTGAATTCCATTGCGCGGAACTGCACGCTCAAGGAGGATGCGGCGCGCAAAGTGGAGCGGGTGATGAATAAGCGTATTGCGGCTGTGGCGCTCCAGCCTCGGATCGGCGAGACCTTCGCCGCCGTTGTGACAGGCGTCACGCCGAAAGGCGTTTTCGTGCGTGTCTCAGGCCCGCCCGCGGAAGGACTTCTCGTGCGTGGTCAGCAGGGAGTGGATGTGGGTGATCAACTTCAGGTGAAACTGGTGAGCACAGACCCACAGCGCGGGTATCTGGATTTTGCGAGGTAGCAGCTGCCGTTGGCCGGATGCCACTCCAACAGGATCCGGATTCAGCTAGCCACCCGGATCTTCGATCACCGCCATTACAGAACGTTACCGGAGCGCGATTTCGGATCGCACGAACTTTTTGCGGGCACAGTAAAAAAGTTGCGAGCGATATTGAACAGACACGACACCGCCGAGAATGCTTGAATCGTGGCATGGCCGAAACTAACGCAGCAGATTGCCTTGGCCCGGAAGTTGATTGACGAACGGTTCACCTTGAACAGGTCGGCCACAGGGTGGTGGCGGTCCTCGCCTGACGTTATAGCGGAGGAGGAACAGCAAGGGAAACTCATGCACAGTGACACAAATAAGCGGATGGAAGGAATTCGGTCTAGGAAGTTGTTGAAATAGCCTATCCACGGGTATTCCGACTCGAGTTTCCGCGTGGATGGGACATTCTCGCGATGCTTGGGTGGCTCTCCAAGCCGCGCAGTCAGCACCGTCCGCCGCTCTGCACTACGCTCCCGCCGGCCTGAGTCGCGGGATTCGCCACAGATTGTATGCCGCTACCGCGTACTGGAATAACCAACTCACTTTTTCCAGTCCGCGCAGCTTGACCTTCCTCATCCCCGCCACCGTTTTCAGCCACCCAAATGCCCGTTCGATGATGGGACGCCGCGATTGGCTCATCGCGTAGCCGCGGTGCCGGGTCGTCCGTCCGTCGATGGCGCTGCGGCGATGCTTGTTGTTTTGCGCGACGTGCGGCGTGACGTTCATCGCCTGCAAGGTCGTGACTAAGTCCCGGCTGTCATACGCCTTGTCCGCTCCCAAGGTGAAGCGCTGGCCGCGCCTTTTCTTCCGCATCGCATCCGCCATCAAGATTGCGGCGTCTGCCTCCGCCGTTCCGTCGGCCTGCGTCAGCATCGCCTCCACGATGAACCCGTGCCGGTTCTCGACCATGACATGTCCCAGATAGCTCAACCTGGCTTCGCTTCCGCGTGACTTCTTATACAGCCGCGCATCGGGATCGGTCTTCGAGGCGTGCGTTGCATTGGTGCGCTTGTCCCCGTGGAAGCTCGCGCTACCTGGGCCGTTGCTGTCGCCGCCATCCTTGCGCTGGAAGCTCTTCTGGCTGGCCCAGGCTTCGATCATCGTCCCGTCCACCGTGAAGTGTTCTTGCGACAGATGCGGTTTGGCTTGCTCGAGCACTTCGGCAAAGAACTCGCGGGCCACCGTCTCATTCAGCAGCCGCTCGCGATTCTTGCTGAACACCGCGTGATTCCATACCGGCTCGTCCATCTCCAGACCCACGAACCAACGGAACAACAGGTTGTAATCCAGTTGCTCCATCAGCATCCGTTCGCTGCGGATCGAGTAGAACGTCGGCAACAGCAGTGCCCGCAACAAACGCTCTGGTGGGATCGACGGCCGGCCATTGTCGGCATACATTTTGTCGAACCGCTTCGACATCCTCGCCAGAATCTGATCCACCAACCGCCGGATCGCCCGCAGCGGGTGGTCCGGGGGCACCCGCTCCTCCATCGTCACGTAGCTGAACATCCCGCCTTGCTGTTTCTCGTCTCCGCGCATATCTCAAAGACGATTAGAACATCACGCAGGTGTCCTGCTGCCGCAGTTTTTCAACAAACTCCTAGAGGGTTCTACTAGCGGGAATGGCGTCAATATCTGACCTGAAAGCTCAACTCGCGGGCAACAAGGACAAATATGTGAACCAGCTCCTTCAACAGGCGCTGAACGCATTCGACGACGTGGAGGTATCGTTCGTTGGAATCCTTAAAGACGACCAAAAGCCGCCGCGAACCCTTGACGAGGAATCAAGAGTACTTGACCATGCCGAGTTTGTGTTGGAGCGGATCGCGGTACCTCAATTGAAAGCTATTCAGGACAAGCCGCAAAGTTCGGTCCGAAGATTCTATCAGCCGGATAGCCGGGCACTCGCTTCCGCCACACTTTTTCTATGGCCACCCTGCCATGCATTCAAGAGGTAGGTGCCCTTTGGCCGCTTCAGCGCGCGCGGCGAGGACGGCTTCGCGGGCAGGGTGCTGTCCGCCCTTCGTTGCCAGTTTGGTGTTTGTTCGAAGAACGGCCGGGAGAGGAACAGAGCTGTCCAAATTAGCCGGAATGGGTCTCGATGGCCATTGGAAACAGGGCCGATGGGGGCCCTAATCAGCGCTTTGCGGAAGCTGGTTGCCGTGTTCCGATCGCTGGTTCTCATTTTTGCTGTCCTAATAGCGCCGCTCAGAACTCCAGCACAAGTTGCCCGTCGTGCACGCCTGCCAAGGCAGGCGGCGCCTGAAAAGGATGATCGAGCCAGCAGTACAAGTCGCGATAGACAAACAGCTGCTGGCGGAGCAATGCCGTGAGATTGGACAAGGACCATCCGAAACTCGACCGCAACTGCAGATACTTGAGCAGCAGCATGGCAATCAAGGCCGTCCAGATTTGAATATGCAAGGCATTGGCGCTGGTGCCGACAAAGGTCCGGATGCGCAGGTTCTGCTTCAGATACCGGAAAAACACCTCGATCTGCCAGCGCTCGTGGTAGATCTGGGCGATGGTGGTGGATCCGAAGCCCAGGTGGTTGGTCACCAGGACCATGGATTCCTGCCGCTCCTCCACCCACACTTCGATGCGCCGGTAGCGCGCCTTCTGCTTGTACCAATGGCTACCCAGTTCGATCACCTCATCTTTGAGAATATTCCGGTGGTTGGGGAGCCGCCGCGATTCGATCACTTGGTAATGCGCATCGTGGCGCAGGCGCGTGACGAAGAAGACGCCCCCATCGGTCAGTTGCTGATACCACCGGTAGTCTACATACCCACGGTCGAAAACCACAATCGTGCCCGGCTCGAAATGGAAGGCACGCGCCACCTTCACTTCCGAAGCCTTGCCTTCGGTGATCACGGCGAAGCGCGGCAGATATCCGTCATGATCTAGCACCAGATGCAGTTTGGCGGCGCCCTTGGCGCCTTGCCACTTGGCCCAGTCATACATGCTGGAGCACAATTCAATGAGCGTGCCGTCGATGGTCATCAGGGGATTGCGGAACCGGAAGCGCCGTTGCGGACCAGCCGCCTGCTGACAGCGGCTGAACAGTTTCTCGAACACCTTTTGGTACAACTGCCAGGGCCGGTGCGCGTTGGCATAGGCCAGCGTGGATTTGTTGGGAGCCTGGGAAACGCCCAGATGTTTCAATTTCCCTTCGCTGGCAGCCAAACCGCCACAGATTTCGCGCAACGTGCGCGCCTGCCCCATCTGGCAAAACAGCATGGCCACGAACTGCCCCCAGCAGGTGAAACCGCGCGCGTGCCGCTCGGCTTTGGTCTCCTGCACAGCACTCTCAAACTCCATCCGTGGGAACAACTGCAACAACTGCGAGAAAATGCTGCATACTCGAATCAAGGCGGAAGTCTCCGTTTCGTTGAGATTGGTTTCTGCCACGAACCCAACCTCAACTTACCAGAGCTTCCGCTGTCTTCTTTTGGAAAACCTAATTTGGACAAGCCTGAGGAGAGGAAGCGCCCTACGAGCGGCTTTTGAGCGACGCCATGGCTGGCGATGGAGCGCTCTTCACCCGTGAGGACGCGGTCGAGGCCGCCTGGGCGGTGGTCGATCCGGTCCTGAAGACGCACCAGCGGGCCCGCCCTTACAGGCGCGGCAGCTGGGGGCCGAAAGAGGCTGACGCGATCATCGCTTCGGATGGCTGCTGGCACAACCCCAGACCCAAGGAGGCATCCGGATGACGAGCTTGGGTCAAGACCTGTCGTGCTCCTCTGCAGAACATCGTCCGCTGGATCAGCCTGGGACGATGTGATGTGAGCACTTTTGAACAGACAACAAACGGCGTGTTTTGTTAGTTTAGAGCTGCATTTCGCTGCCCTAAACTGTCTGCATAGAGAACTGGCGATCGTCGAAGGAGCGAAATGGAAATCCCGGAATTGGAGGCGCTCACATGCGCATTGACCTTTACACAAAGACGATCCTCACGACCATCGCGCTGCTCCTTGCGGTGTTCACATTGAAACCAATCCTTCAACCCCAGGCCGTCATGGCTGACGGAGACTTCTCCCATATCCAATTCTCGTATAGCGGGAGTAACCACGCGTTCTTCGATACCCGCAGTGGCGACGTTTGGGAATATGGCGACAATGGCCACTTTCGCCACCACTACAAAGTCCATGAACTAGGTAAGGATCACGATCGTTAAAGGAATGGGACCGGGAACCCCAGGCGCTAGTGTAGTGCGGCATGCAGATTAACGATTATGCAGCGCGTGGCGGGCGCGCTTGACCTTTTCCAGAATATCGGACGCTTTGGCGGTCCAGACAAACGGTTTGGGATGGTCGTTGTGCTGGTCAATGTAGTCGCCAATGGCCATGATCAGTTCCTCGACGTCGCGGAAGATGCCTCGCCGCAGCCGATTCTGAGTGAGGTCACGGAAGAAACGCTCCACCATGTTCAGCCATGAACTGCTGGTGGGAGTGAAGTACACGTGGAAGCGCGGATGGCGGGCCAGCCACTTCTCAACCTTGGGATGTTTGTGCGTGGCATAGTTATCCGCGATCAGATGGATTTGCTTGCCTGCAGGGGTGACTTGGTCAATCACGCGCAGGAATTTCAGCCACTCCTGATGCCGGTGCCGGTCGTCGCACATGCTGATTACGGTGCCATCGAGCGTGCTCATGGCCGCAAACAGGGTTGCCGTTCCGTTGCGCTTGTAGTCGTGGGTCATCGTTCCGCAGCGTCCCTTCTTCAGCGGCAGGCCAGGTTGCGTGCGGTCCAGTGCTTGGATCTGGCTCTTCTCATCGGCGCAGAGGACGATGGCGTGTTCTGGCGGGTTGAGATAAAGCCCGATGATGGCGTCCAGTTTCTCGGCGAACTCGGGATCGTGGCTCACCTTGAAGGTCCGCGCCAAGTGCGGCTTCAGACCATGTTTCTGCCAGATCCGGCGCACGCTCTTTTCACTGACGCCTGCGGCCTCTGCCATGGTGCGCGTGCTCCAGTGGGTCGCGTTGTCGGGCTTCTCCTGCGTGGTTCTCCGGATCACCTCTTGCACCTGGGCCGGTGTGATGGTTGGTGTTCTTCCCGGGCGCGGCGCATCTTTGTCCAGCGCCGCAAAACCACCGTCCAGAAACCGATTCCGCCAGCGCGCGGCCTTCTCCGGTGTGATCTTCAACTCCGCCGCGATCTGCTGATCTTGCAGCCCCGCTCCGGCCAACAAAACGATCCGCGCTCGTTCCACGCTCCGTGCCGGCGCGCTGCGAGCTCGGGCCCGAGATTCCAGGATCTCTTGCTGGTCAGAACTCAGAACCACGGGTCGCGCCACGCGCATCGTCTTCGGTCCTCCTATTGTAAAGACGACGCGTATTCTATAATCGTTACTATTTATGCCGCACTACACTAGGCCCGTAATTGTCCGTTGCGAGAGGAACGGCAATATGTCTAGCTCCCGGCGGGCTCTACCCCGGCGACGGTGGGGTTCCTGTCCGATCCGAAGCTGTCGTACCTGTTCAATGCGTTTGGTGCATTGAAGACACAAACCCCGGCTTCGTTTTTTATCCGGCCGCCGTGACTGGATCGAACGGAGGAGCATCCAACGACGAACTTACTGAGTTCCCGCATAATAAACTCGGCACTTGCTCCGGTCTGATAGGTCGGATGACCCTTGATCTGAAGTGTGCAGGAGCGCGTAGTGCGGGAAATACGCACGCTACGTGCGATGTGGCGGGGGCGGGAAGCCGGGTCACCGTTCGGTTAGTGAGGCACTTCCAACGGAAACGGGGAGAAATGGATAGGCGGGACCTACGAAACACGGCACCAGTCCTCGACCCCCACTTGGCGGGGCTCCCAGCCACCATCCCTGAATCGAACCCAGTAGTAACCTTTGGGTCTCACGCAAGCACCCTCCTCTGGAAAAACCCCGCCACTAATTGCGCTGGAAGATGAGTGTGATCGGCTTGTGCTCCGGCCGTTCGACGTTGACTATCATCGTGCCATCCACGGCAAGGGTGTAGCTTTCGAGAGTAGTCACACCGGATAGCGTGGTCGTGACTTTCAGAACGTTGTGATCCCACTTGGTCTTGCTCTTGAGGTCCTTGCCGGAGTGAATCGTGGCGTTGTTCTGGCTGTCGGTGATGTCGCTGTAGAAGAAGGTCTCAGTGGCACCTTCATACATGAAACTGCGAGAGACGGTGATGTTGCCCTCCCGCTCGTTGATCGTCACGGTGCCAGTTTGAACCACGCGCTGGCCGGCAAAATCGCTTTTGGCGGGCACCAGCATCCAGGTGCCGTTCAGCGCGCGGTGGTCGTGCGCGAAGGCGGAGAACGCGCAGAGGAGGGTCGTCAAGACGGTTCCGCTAATTGTAGTTGAATATATCCTCATGATTTCCTTCCAAGGGCTACCGTTTCTTACGAAATCGGATGTAGCGTCGGGAGTGTTAGAGCACGCGTGGTGCCGTTCAGGTAGAAACTGTGACGCAGGCGGATCTGAAGATCTGGCGGAGGTTGTCGTGGAATGCAGGTTTGACGACTGGGCTAGCGGGGTAAAGACTGCACTCGTCGCGGCGGATTCTGCACGCGCTTTCGGGTCCGAACCTATCAGGATAGGTCTCGGCCCCCGGCCTGAGAACCAGGACGCCGAGGGGCGGAATCGTCAGGTTTAGCGAGTATGGCCTACCATGCAGCGGCACGGGAACCGCCTCGACACCGCCCATGTTTCCCTGGCCGCTACCGCCGTAAAGTTGAGCATCGCTATTCAGGACTTCTCTCCAATAGCCGTTCACGGGTGCCCCAACGCGATAGTTGTGCCGAGGCACGAAAGTGAAATTGCAGATGATGAGAGTCACGTCGGCAGGATTCTTCGCCCGTCTAAGGAAAGAGATGACACTTCATTCAAAATCGCCGCGATCCACCCACTCGAATCCAGATGGTTCGAAATCCACTTCGTACAGTGAAGGTTGCCCCTTGTAAAAAGTGTTCAAATCGCGCACCCACCGCTGTAAGCTGGAATGCAGCGGATGCTCCAACAACTGCCAATCCAGGCTGCGGTCGTGGTTCCACTCGCCCCATTGCCCAGAGTCGTCGCCCATGAACAGCAGTTTCTGCCCGGGATGGGTAACGCTACTATTTGCAACCACTCTTGTCCAAGACAGCTCTGACGTTCGTCTGAGCAAAAGAAAAGCCCTCCTATAATGGACGTTGGCGAATCGTTCCTGGGCCGGAGCTTCGCCAGACGCCACCCACAAGGAAGGCAAAGCCATCATACAAGTCGCGAGTCTGTTCAATCAACTGCTCCAGCATTTTCCCCGGACCGAGTTCGGAGTGCTGGTCAAAGAAAACAATGCAGAACGGTGCGCCAAAGGTTTTGGCTGCTGGACGCAGTTGGTCTCGATGCTGTTCTGCCAACTCGCCCACGCTGATTCTTTGCGCGAGATTTGCAACGGCCTGGGCTGTTGCTTGGGCAAGCTGGTTCATCTCGGCATCGGCAAGGCCCCCAATAAATCCACCCTCTCGTATGCCAACGAACACCGGCCCGCGAAGTTGTACGAGGATCTGTTTTACACTGCCCTCCAAAGGTTCCGCGACGAAGAAGGATTGGGGCCTCGCAAGAAGAAGTTCCGTTTCAAGAACAAGCTGCTGTCCCTCGACTCGACCACCATTTCGTTGTGCCTGAAGTTGTTTCCTTGGGCCAAGTTTCGCAGGGCCAAGGGCGGCGTCAAGGCTCACGTTCTGCTGGACCACGAGGATTATTTGCCGCGCTACGTGCTGATCACCGAAGCCAAATGCAGTGATCTGAAGATGGCCGACGCCTTCCCGCTCAACCCCGGCTCCATCGTGGCCATGGATCGCGGGTATAACGACTACGGGCTGTTCGGCAAGTGGACCGTCGAGGAAATCTACTTTGTCACCCGCCTGAAGGAGAATGCCGCCTACGACGTGGTGGAGCAGTGTGCGGTTCCGCAGGACCGCAACATCCGGTCGGACCAACTGATCCGGTTCACCGGCGCCCAGGCCCAAAAGGATTGCCCCTGTCTGCTGCGGCGTGTGGTGGTCTGGGACGTCGTCAACCAACGGGAGACCGAGTTGTTGACCAACCTGATCGCGTTTGGCGCCACGACCATTGCCGCCATCTACAAGGACCGCTGGGAGATCGAACTGTTCTTCAAGGCTCTCAAACAGAATCTTAAGGTGAAGAGTTTCGTGGGCACCAGCGAAAACGCCCTGCGCATCCAGATTTGGACAGCCCTGATCGCCATCCTGCTGCTGAAATGGCTGCACCATCTGTCGAAAGCCAAATGGTCGCTGTCCAATCTGGCCTCGATGTTGCGGCTGAACCTGTTTACCTATCGTGATCTGCGGAAGTGGCTGGACGACCCGTTCCAGACACCGCCACTGTTACCCGAATCCGAACAACTTACCCTGGCGCTGGCATGACTTGGACAGGCACTACAAGGAAAAAACACCAGACCTCGACCCGACAACCGTTTTTCTCAGTCCCGAAAGCCTTCGGTGTCAATAACCGACATCACAACCCTGTCCTGTTTTGGACAGCAGTGATTTGCAACACATTGCTACAGACTCGGACATTAGTGCGCCTGTTTCGAAATAGAATAGTTCCCGTTTTGATTGCATCCGTTACGGCAGATCCTTTAGATTGCTGAGCGTCTTAGAGACAGCCACCTCTCACTCCCCGGTAAACCCTCCTTGCAGGTACGGCTCAGTGATGACGTTGGGATAGAGCGTTGTGGTTGCATCTATCAAGGCGGCGAAACCGATCACGAGCGGTGAGAGGGCGAGTAAGACGAGAAAGACGATCAAATTGCCTGCGGGCGTGAACACCGGCACAACGGGGTTCAGAAGTAGCACTATCCCTGCAAGCACAGCAGCCCACAAGTATTCCTGTGCTCGTACTGCCTGCTGCACCATTACGATGGCGCTCATGTAGACGACCACATTCAGCAGGAGTTGGTAGTTCGTTTCGGAGTGCCAGGACATGGACGCGAGAAGCAAACCCGCGACGAAGCTGCACTTCATTGTTTTCGTGAGCATTGGGAGACCTAATTCTCCTCTCAGACTGACGGTAAGGCCGCCCAAGAGTATTTGTTAGATAAGTTCTACTTAATGAATGTCGTCGTGAGATGGGCGAGCTAGCGGAAAGCCGGCGCGCCACTTGTCTTTGCCAAATCCGCGTTGGTTTCGCCTGGTGCTGGAGCACTCTCGGCGCTGGTCGCCGCCACGAGATGCTCTGCGTGTCGCCGCACGGGTCTGTCGGTCTTTGCAAAATCCGAGCTCGCTTCACCTGCCGAAGCGATGCTCTCGGCTCCAGTTTCCTTCAAACGATCCTTCGCGCGCTTCACCCAATCCGAGGCGTCGCAGTGAACAGAAAGCAGGATGCCGCCATGCTTCATGCGACCGTCGTACCTCTTTGCCTCGTACTCCGGTATCCCGATCCCGGTAAGCGCTCCAATAATGGCCCCCGCTGTACCGCCGATGCCGACCCCAGCCAGCAGCCCCATGATCGGGCCCGCCGCGACAAACAACGGCCCCATTCCCGGAATCGCTAAGGCGCCGCTTCCAACGAAAAATCCGAGTGCCCCCCCAACGACAGCGCATAGACCAGCACCAGAAATTGCGCACTCCGGGGCTTTCGTATGTCTCTCGTGAGCAAAGTCCTTGGAGCCTTGATTCTCTGAAAACAACACGGCAGTATCCGTGTTCCGAAAGCCAGCCTTGTGTAGAGCGTTAACTGCGTCCTCCTGCTGGACTCGATTCTGATAGATGCCGAAAACGGCGGTGTTTGCCATATATTTCTCCTTGCTCAGTTCGCCACGTTTTTCGCGGCGGTCGACAGTTAGCTGGCGGCGTTGCCGCTGCCATGGTCATCGGCTTCTAGGGTTGGCCTTCTCATCGTCGAAGCAGCCCGTCGGGTGTATTCAACGGCCATGGCTGCCCATTTCGTTGCTTGCATGTGCATGGCCTTTTTGCAAATACGGGAAGCGCTATAAGACGACGATTCAGGGCCTGCAAAATTTGCACTCAAATGCATTACTTGTGCCGGCCGGCTCATCCTCTCTTGCTAACGAGCACTGGGCTGATCAAACTCACTGCCTCGGTTGTTTCTGTGGAAGCTGGCCCGCAGCAAGTCCCGGCTCGAACCTGCGGCCATGCTGCTGTAACAAGGATTAGCGAAGATGGGTGACGACAACCGGGCAAGCCTACACGCACTCAGGCTGATGCCTTTGTTCCAGGGCATCTGGCCTCTGCAGACGTCCCGGATCCCGAAGGATGTTTTGGCCGGCGTCACGCTCACTGGGATAAACATCCCGCAATCGCTGGGCTATACCCGGAATTGCCGACACCCCTGTGCACGGCCGTGCGTTCCGCGCACCACCAAAACCTATCAATCGGATCAGGAATTCAGGACGCTGCCGCGCTACAGGTATGGTTCAAATAGCCATAGAATAGTGGCAAAATTGTATGTATGAAGAAAACCTTCAACGTGGATGACAAACTCTTTAAAGAGGCCAAGACGGCTTGCGGGGCAACAACGGATACGGAGACCGTACGTTTGGGCCTTCAGGCCCTGATACGCCACGCGGCTTACGAACGCCTTCGAGCTCTGCGCGGCGCGGAGCCCCACGCACGCGACGTCCCCAGGCGTCGTGAAAAGCTGTCGTCCAAACGAAGGGTAGCCTGATGGTCCTGGTGGACACCTCCGTCTGGATTCGGTTCCTTGCAAACCGAGCGCCCTATGCGGCCGCGTTGGACCGGCTCCTTAGTCTCGACGAAGTGAGCGGGCACGAGTTGGTCTATGGAGAACTCCTGATTGGCGACCGAGGCGGACGTAGGAAACTGCTGGCCGCCTATACGCAGATGCATCAAGCGGGCATGGTCCCGCACCGCGACGTCGTCGCGTTCGTTCGCGATCGCGACTTGCATGGTCGCGGCGTTGGTTGGATCGACGTTCACCTTCTGGCGTCCGCTATTGTGGGGCGATTGCAGTTATGGACGGCCGACCCACGTTTCTCCGCGGTGGCTGAGAAGCTTGGTGTCGCTTACGAGGTGCCAGCCTCGAAACCGGGGAACCTGTCTTGACGCCAACGGCGTCTTGACTGGCGGGGATAGAGTCCACAATCGTAACGTCACGACGATCATCGCACCAACACGATGTGAGGCCGTCATGACGGTCCGGACCAATACCCTCCAATAACCCTCCATTAACATTGCACCCAAGGTGAACAAGGTTCTCGCCGGGACAAGGTCGGCTCTTTTGCGCCAGCACGCAATAAGAGCGAACAGAGTACAGAGAAAACGCGGCCCACGTGATGTGCGCCTGCGATGTCCGCTGCGACGGCCGGCCGCTCTTCTTCAAAGCGCGGTTGACATACTTCTCAACTGTTACTGCGTTTGTCACCGCGAGGCTGATCATTTCGACTGGTCCAATTCACAGCGTGCGCACTGCGGGTCAAAACGTGTTTCCCCGCTTGACCCGGAGTCACAGCTCTTCACCGTAAGCCATTGATTTAACGTGATAGACAGGCAGGTAGTCCAAGGCCTGCCAAACCTTTATTCGTCGGTTCAATTCCGACCCGCGCCTCCCACAAGACCCGCCCGAGATAAACGCTCCTCGTACGCTTGCTTCTCACCGTTCGAAAACCGGGTTTCGCGCGCGTCCGCCAGAACGCTTCGACTGGATTTCCACAACCAAGCGGCGGTCGTGGTGGTGACGCCGAGAGTGCAACCTGGGCGCGGTGTATCAAAACTGTATCAAAACCCTATCCGTTCCAACCGCAGAGGATACTGAATGAGCGACAAGCAGATTCCCCAAATCATTGGAAAGGCTAAGAATCTGGACCAAAGGATGTAATCGTTGGAACGTCGCACTGTGCTTGTAAGGCAGACGCTCTAACCAACTGAGCTAACCGCCCATCATACCGGCTCCCTTATTTTACATGGTTTGCTGGGTGGGCCTACGCCGTTCGTTTCGCTGCAGCGGAGGCATCCCTCGGTGCTTTGCCTCTGTCTCTTCGCACCCGTTCCGGATTGCCCGCCTTATGCCATCGCGCGCGCGTGAAATCGGCTGGTCTGTTGACCGCTCGCGGCTTATTGCGTGATCGGAAGCAGAGTCGTCAACGTGCCGGACTTTGCGTCCGCGAGTAGCGCCAGGACCGTCAGGTCCCCAGCATTTGCACCACTCGGCAAGGTAATTCGCAAAACGCCTGATTTGCCGGCCGTCGCCGGATAGCGGTCGTTGTCGGTCGAGACAAACGCCGTGTGGTTCATTGCCGCCAAGGTGAGCGTACCGGTCACAATCGCGGTTCCCGTCGGATCCTCAAACTCAATTGGAGCCGAGATCGCCGCCGAGGTCGTATTGGCGAAGGCAAGCGCCGTGACATGAACACCGGTCGTATTATCGAACGGGACCAAAATGTAGTGTGTGGGTTCTACATTCCAAAGAGAGACGATACAAACGGGTTGGCCGCCCGTGAAAGGCACGGCGGCTTCCAAGACCGGATTGGAGCCAAGAGTTTGACGGAAGATCGCCTGGCCGCTCACCGCCACATTGTTCGTCACTTGCAGACTGGCCCAGCCTTCATAGGTCGTAGCGCCTCCCACGTCCGGCAGAACGACTGAGGCCGAGCCGCTCGGGGGAATGGAAACCGAATACGAAGATGAGGCCGCGCCGCCATTTACAGGAGCAGCCAGAGCCACCCCGGAATCTGCGTAGAAATTCAGGTTTACGCTCGCTGCCGTCGTCTGGTCCTGATTCACGATAAGAAAAGTCGTCTGCCAGCCGGCCCCGTAAGCGAGATGTCCGAACGTCCCCTGCGCGGACGCCACGGCGACTCCGGCGACAAGCGCAAGAATAAGAAGTTGAAAAGTCCTCCGACGCATTGTTAACTCCTGATAGGGTCTGAAGTGCCCTCTGAGAACGATCCGTTCAGACGTGAGTATAACGCCACCGGATGTCAGCCCATCAGTCCACGAAGGATAACCAGCGCCTGAGATCCGAGTTCTAGCGCAACCCGGGGAACCACTAGCCCCGCGGGGACTACCGCCAGCCACCACCAACTTCGCCGCGGCCGCCACGCCATGGCCTCCATGATGATCAGCAATAAGAGCGGTGAAAAGACGCGGGCAAAGTTGTAGCAATGGTCCCAAAAGTGAGGATTTATCATGCCGGCCGCCAGAGCGGCGAAGCAGGCCGCGGCGAGCAGGTTCGCGTTAAGCGGCCGCACACGCCACAGAAGAATCGCCGCGAGGACTGCCAAAATGATTCCGGTGAGTGCCATCACATCCAGGGACTGGGCCAACAACTCCACGGGCCGCGGAAAAGGGTATGGGAGTGGATGAAACAGGCGCCCCAGAATGCCCGGCCCCAGCCTTCGATACACCCATCTTGGTATTCCAGGCGCCGCTGCGGCCACGTGGATATAGCCATTCAGGAACAAGTACCACCCGAGTGCCGGCAGACAACTGGTAGACCAAACCAAAGCGCGCGCGAAGTGTCTCGCGGCCAGTTCCGAGAGGCAACAGCCCGCTAGCAGCAGGACACCAGTCTCACGCGTGAGACAAGCCAGCATGAGCACCACATAGAGCCTCACACTGGACCGCACGACGGAAAAGTAGGCGAAGCCTGCGGTGAGCGCTGCCAGCGCGCCATCCACCGTCATTCGATCCATGGAAACCAGCGTGGCTGGCACCAAGAGAAACGCAAGTGCCCACGCCGGGTGAAATCCTAACGCCGCGGCGTACCGGCTCAGCCAATAGGAGCCGAGCCAGGTGAAAGCCGCAACCACCGCCACATAAGAGGCATCGATCCACGGCTGGCGGCCGCCGGCCAGCAGGAACGCGAGACCCGGAACCAGGATTCGGCGATATCGCAGCACCGGTGAGTCGATAAATCTTGCGAAGTCCTTTTGCAGGAACGGGTCGTGCGCCACATACCGGTACATCTGGCCGTCGTACCCGTTCGTGCCAGGGAAACGGTACGTCTGGGCCGCCAACTCCGGCGGTACCGGCTGGTTTTGACCCGTGCAGAACAGAGCCGTCCAATTGCCGCTTCGGTTGTAGTGCACTGTCAGGAACTGCCAGAGCAGCACGAGACTACAGGCGAGAACCGCCCATGCGAACGAGACACGCGCTGGGGCGAGCGGTTGGTTCGACTCCAAATTGGGCAACAGGAAGTATGACACCCGGCCGATCTCGTGTGCAAACCGGCCATCCAGGCCGAAACCTGATAAAATCAAGAAGGTTAGTTTTGGTTTGGTGGTATGCCCCTTTACGAATACAAATGCAGTTCCTGCGGTGAAACCTTCGAAGTAATACAAAAGTTCTCAGACGCCCCGGTCAAGTTGCATGAAAAGTGCGGCGGACCAGTGGAACGGCTGATTTCGACGTCCGCGTTTCAGTTCAAGGGTTCGGGATGGTACGTGACTGACTACGCGAAGGGGAACGGAAACAGCCATCCGTCGAAAGACGGCAAGAAGGAAGGTAAAAGCGAAAGCTCGGCTTCCTCAACCGATTCGAAGGCCAAAACCGAAACGAAAGCTCCCGCCACCACGGGGGCTAGCACTTCTGATAAAAAGGTGTAGTGCTAAACCGCGCTTGTCGCGCACTCCTACTGCTTGCCTGCGCCTGTTTTTCCCGCGCCGAAAATATCACTATCCAGGGCCCGTCCCAATCGGTCGAGATCATCCGCGATCGCTGGGGAGTCCCGCACATCTACGCCCAGTCGGTGCACGATCTGTTTTTCGCGCAAGGCTATATCGCGGCGAAGGATCGCCTCTGGCAAATCGACCTTTGGCGCCGCATCGGCGCCGGCAAGCTGGCTGAGGTGCTCGGGCCGGCTGCGATCGATCGCGATGGCCTGGCGCGTTCGGTGGCGTTTCGCGGCAATTGGGATGCCGAGTGGTCCAGTTACGGTCCCGGCACACGCGAAATCGTCACAGCCTTCACCGATGGGATCAACGCATATATCAAGTCGCTCGGCGGCGTGCGCCCACTGGAATTTCGTCTCGCGGGTTATGATCCGGGCTTATGGGTTCCGGAAGATTGTCTCAGCCGCGTCGCCGGCTTGTTGATGACGCGCAACCTGACAAGCGAAGTGAAGCGCGCCGAGCGCGTGCGGAGCTTCGGTATCCCCACCGTGGAAAAGTTCTTTTCACTCGATCCGCCTATTCCCACGGAAATTCCCGCCGGGCTCGATCTCGCCGACATTTCCCACGACATCGTACGCACCTACGAACAGGCCATTGGACCCGTCGCATTCTCCACCGAACAAGGCAGCAATAACTGGGTCGTGGATGGAACGATGACCGCCACGGGCAAGCCGCTCCTGGCCAATGATCCGCATCGCCCGGTGCAAATTCCCTCACTGCGCAAAACTGTTCACCTGGTTGCGCCGGGCTGGAACGCCATCGGCGCCGGCGAGCCCGCGTTGCCCGGTATTGCCTTGGGCCACAACGAGCGCATTGGTTTCGGTTTCACCATCGTTGGGATCGATCAGCAGGACCTCTACGTGGAGAAGGTGAATCCGGAGAATCCGGATGAGTACCGTTACCGCGATGCCTGGAAGAAATTCGAAATTGAACGCCAGCAGATCCCGGTCAAAGGCGGGCAGCCGCGGCCGGTGGAGCTGCGCTTCACGGTGCATGGTCCGGTCATTTATGAGGACGCTCATCGCCACCGTGCCTACGCCTTGCGCTGGGTGGGCAGTGAGCCCGGAACGGCTGGGTACCTGGCAGGCCTCGCCATCGCGCGCGCCAAGAACTGGAATGAATTCCTCGCTGCGATGGAGCGCTATAAAGTTCCCAGCGAGAATATTGTCTACGCCGATACCGAAGGCAACATCGGGTGGCAGGCAGCAGGCATGGCGCCCATACGAAAGAACTGGTCTGGCGTTCTGCCGGTTCCCGGCGATTCGGGCGATTACGAATGGAGCGGTTTCCGCCGCGCCGCGGACCTGCCGCATTCGTACAATCCCGTAACGCACTTCATCGCCACCGCCAATCACAATATCCTGCCGCCGGGCTACAACGTTCCGTTGGGTTACGAATGGGCGTTGCCGTTCCGCTTTCATCGCATCGAAGAGATGCTCGCGGCGCACAGAAAATTCACCGTCGAGGATTTCGAGCGCATGCAGCAGGACGTTGCCTCGCTCCCCGCGCGCCGCTTTCAGAAAATTCTGACCGCCTGGTCACCCGAGCCCGCAAGCCGCGACGCAAAGGCGGCCGATCTGGTGCGCCAATGGGACGGCAACCTCACGATGGATTCGCCGGCCGCGCTCATCTACGAATTCTGGATGGCGCAATTGCCGCGCGCCGTATTCGGATCAGACATCGGCCCGGATACCGATATCGAAACGCTATTGCGGGCCTTGGAACGCCAGCCCGATCCAAACGCGCTCACCCAAGCGCTTCACACCGCGCTTGCTGAAATCGAGCACCAATGCGGGCAGGATATGCAATCGTGGAAATGGGGCAAAATCCACCGCATCGTTTTCCATCATCCTCTGGGTGGCGCCTTCGACCGCGGTCCGGTGGCGCGTCCCGGCGACGGCTACTCCGTCAACGCCACCAGTGGGGAGCATTTCCAGCAGACCAACGGCGCTTCCTACCGCCAGATTCTCGATCTGAGCAATTGGGACCGTTCCGTGATGACCAATGTCCCCGGCGAATCCGGCGATCCCAATAGCCCGCACTACAGCGATCTCATCGACGACTGGGCCAACGGACGCTATCATCCCATGCCGTTCTCGCGTCAGGCCGTGGAAGCCGCCGCTGCCGAGCGTCTCACGCTAACTCCCAAGGCTGAAAACGTACACTGACCCCCAGCGCTGCCCAGACCACCCAGTCTGGCGTTATGATTGAGTCAAGCAGCGCTTCCCCCATGCCCCTAGATCGTCTGTCGGAGCAGGAACGGTCGCGTCTGGCCCAGTTAATCCGGGGCCCAGTCGCTCCGCCGGCTACGCCTCCCAATAATCCGCCGCGGCGAAATTGGCGGGCGGATGCATGGAAAACCACCAACCGTTATATTCGTAGCCGCTGGGTTTCTTGGTCCGCGCCCGATGCCAAACCGCGCCTCACCGCACACTGGCGCCAATGGGTTGCCGGTAGCGCGGCCGGCATAGCAAGCTTGACGTTGCTCGCGCTTGGCGTCCAGGTCGCCGCCCGCCGCGACAATCGCACCATCCGGATCCAGATCGAAATCCAGGAGCACCAGGGGCAACTGCACATCCGCTGGGATGCCGGTTCTGATCTGATTCGCCGCGCCACCGAAGCGAAGCTGTTCATCACCGACGGCGCCGACCGGCTTTTCGTCACGCTGGACGCTGCCCGCCTGCGGCGAGGTTCAGTCAGCTACGCGCGCCAGAGTGAGCGTGTGGAGTTTCGTCTGGCACTCACTGAGTCCGACGGACACCTGGTCGAACAGCAGGCGGTGTTCTTCGGCTTGCCGCTGGATCGAGAGGAATCGCATGTCGCAGCCGCCGCTCCGGTAGTGCCTCCAGCCGCCGAACCGCGCGGCACCACCGGTCATCGCTCGCGCCGAAAACCCCTGGTGCAAACTGGGACGAATCTGCCCTTCACCTGCTCTGCCGGTGATACATTCCGCAAGACGGATGCGCCTCCCGGATGGGACACCTTCACATGCCGGGGAAATAACGTGTGGAGCATTTCGCGAACGCCCCAGGAACAAGAGCGCTCGGCACACCAGCCCGGCGCCAACGCATCCACCACATAGTCAGTCTGCTCCGCCGTTTACCTTCGTCTGTCTAATGACGCTGGGTTAAAGTATAGGTGAGGATTTTCACAAATGCCCACGACCAGACGTCACTTTTCGCAGGCTACCGGTGCCGGCGTCGCGGCCTCGGCCCTCAATCAGGCCAGGGAAGTTTTCGGCAAGGCCCTGCTTTCCAACGGAGTTACTTCGAACACCGGACGTGCCAATGGGACCCCAATACCATGACACTTCTGGGATGATGCCTGCCATTTTCGTGGGGCACGGCTCCCCCATGAACGCGATTGAAGAGAACGAATTCCATCGCGGCATCAAGGAGATCGCGAACTGTCTGCCACGGCCCAAGGCGGTGTTGTGCGTCTCGGCGCACTGGGAAACCAGGGGCGTTCGCGTCACAGCGTCCACTCGGCCCGAAACCATTCACGACTTCCAAGGGTTCCCCGAGGCCCTTTTTGCCGTTCGCTACCCCGCCGCCGGCGATCCTTTGCTGGCCCGCCGAATCGCTGAACATCTTTCGGATGCGAGAGTGCGGCTCGATCCCGATCGCGGCTTAGACCACGGATGTTGGGGCATCCTGCGGATCATGTATCCGGATGCCGAGACTCCCGTGGTGCAACTCAGCCTGGATATCACTTCCCCGCCCGCGTTTCACTTCCAGCTGGCGAAGAAGTTGGCGCCGCTCCGCAACGAAGGCGTGTTGATCGCCGGAAGCGGAAATATTGTCCACAATCTCCGCCGCATCGACTTCCACCGTCCGACCGGTTTCGATTGGGCCGTGCGTTTCAACGACGAAGTCAAGAAGCGTATCCTCGCCGGTGATGACGAAGCCCTCACGGCATACCAAACTCTCTTAGCCGAGGCGCATCTGGCCGTCCCGAGCCCGGAACACTTCCTCCCACTGCTCTACGTCCTGGCACAGCGTCAGCCCCACGACCGCGTCTCTTTCTTCAATGACCAGGCCGTCATGGGATCCATCTCGATGACCTCTGTCCTGCTCGCCGATCCAGCCGTCTGATTTACAGCACGTCCGCGAATCCGCGCTTCAAGTGCCGAAATACCAGGCCCCCGAGGAAGAACGTCGCCAGCCCGTAAACAGCCATCAGACCGGTCTCCCCCCAACTTGGTACCACGGATGCGAGCAGCACTTGCCGGTACGCGCTGACCAGGCGCGCCAGGGGATTCAAGTAGATCAGGCCCTGCAATCGCTTCGGAACCTGGCTTTCCAGAATGAGAATCGGGGTCATCCAGAACCAGACGGTCAGAATGACCGACACCACTTGCGCGGTGTCCCGCAAGTACACCTGCAGCGCCCCGACAATCCACCCGAGGCCCACCGCCAGCAGGCCCAGCAACAGCATATAAATCGGCAGCATCGCCACTGCCGGGCCGGGAAAGTGCCACCAGATTCCCGCCGCCGCGATCATGAGCAGGAGTGCGAGCAAATGGCTGATCAACGACGAAAGGAAAACCGAGAGCGGCACCATTTCGGCGGGAAAGACGGTCTTGGTGATCAGGCCGGCGTGCTCCACCAGCGACGAAGACGACCTTTGTACCGTTTCACTGAACAGCAGCCAAGGCAGTTGCCCGGCAAAGAGGAACAGCGGATAGGTGCCCGGCTGCCCCTTCGGCAGCTGTGTCTTGAGGCACACGCTGAAGACGTAGATCCAGCTTGCCAGCAGCACCATCGGATGAATCAGGCCCCATACCCAGCCTGCCACCGAGCCCACGAATCGCTGCTCGAAATCGCGCCTGACCAATTGAAACAGCAGTCCTCTGCGCGCAATCAGGTTGCGTAAGAAAAAGAGTCCAGGTAAACGACTAGGCAAGCCCGCATGCTAACAATTGCCAGCTTGACACGCAACTTCCCCAGTTGCTAAAGTTTAAGCCTTAACACCCCTGATACTAGGCCGACAGTAAAGGCACTAGTTTCCAGTTCGCGCCGCAACAAAAAAATCCGGAGCTGAAAGGAGAAGAGATGAAGCAACAGTATTTTATCCTCGTACTCGCGCATTCGCTTCACGGCAGACTTCGTAGAGTTCATATCCCTCATCAAGTCCTTTATATTGTTCTAGCGCTCGCCATGGTTGGTGGTTTCTCCATCTTCGGTTTCGTCTCCAGCTATGCCCGCATGGCCTGGAAAGTCGCCAATTACAACTCTCTGAAGCAGGAAGCCGATCAGCTTCGCACGCGGTACCGCAATCTGCAAAAGGTCGTCAATCAAACCAACGAGCAGCTCGCCTCCCTCGAAATCTTCGCCAATGAGGTGTCCGCGGCTTACGGAATCAAGCAGAAGCTCGAAGGCCCCAACGACATCTCGGATGAAGCCAGGCTCGTTCCCACATTTTCCGAGACCGTCGCGGAATACAACTACCTGCGCAGCTCCAACCTCTCGCGCGCCAACTTCTCACGCCGCTGGCAACTCAACACCAAACCAGGCATCTGGCCTGTTGACGGCCCGCTCATGAGCAGTTTCGGCCAGCGGACGGACCCCTTTTCGGGTGAGGGTGCGTTGCACAAAGGGGTTGACATCTCCGCTCCCACGGGTACGCCAATCCGCGCTACCGCGGATGGAGTCGTGGTCTTTGCCGACCTCTTCAGTGGCTACGGTCGCCTCGTGATCATCGATCACGGCAACGGCTTCGAGACCTACTACGCGCACCTCTCGCGATTCGACGTGATCACCGGGCAGGAGATCCGGCAGGGTTCCTTCGTCGGCGCAGTGGGCACGTCGGGCCGCGTCACAGCGCCGCATCTCCACTACGAAGTCCGCATCGGCAAGACCCCCGTGAACCCATACCGCTACATGGTGGCCAAAGCGCAAGTCCAGCAGGCAAAGAGCGACTTCCCGTTCTGAACCCCGCGCGGCTTCGATTACCGCGGTGATGCTATAATCAATCAGGATATTGGATTGGTCCGGTGTGAGCAGACACAATGATGAAACCCTTTGATACCGACCCGTTCCCGATCACAAGCTAATGGCCTCGAGCTTGCCAGCGCGCGTGTAGTTTTTCGTACTCGACGAACAGAGTCGGCTGGTGATTATCCGTCCTGCGTTTGTCAATCCAGGGTTTTGTAGCTAGAAAAAACCTCACAGCTACTGTCCAAAAGAAGTCCCTCAAGAGCGATTCGTCAGCTTCTTTCCGCAGGGTTGCGATCGAGACCTCTTCAAAAAAACTGAGCACCGTGCGAATGACCTGCAGGTCCTTGCCATCCACCGAATTGCTTGCCAGCACTTCTCCCACGACCGCCCGGAAGGGCTGAAAATCAGGGCTGTTCCATCGTTTAATGAATTCTGCGGCGGATGACGCGCGCCTTCCTTGCACATTGAGCAGCAGAGCATAGACGGCCGTGCCGCCACCGACTATCGCGGTGCTGAATTCGATGGTCTTGCTTTTGTCGGGTGTGAGCGTCCAGTGCCAATAAGCGAGACCGCACGCAATTGCCACCAAAATGAAAAGCACCGGTATGTAGAACTTGACCGGCAACCGCATGTGGCAGATTATACAACGAACAAATTTGGCCCCCCCCGCGCGCCGCAATCCCCTCCTAAAACTTGCTAAGCTAGTCCGGCACAGGAGGGGGAACAATGAGAGATTGGTTTCTTCGGCTGATAGCCCTCACCATTGGAGCGATCTTGCTCACTTCTGCCTATTACCGCGTCAATTCCTCCACGGTCATGACACTCGCGGCGCAGCACTTTCTCGCGTCGCTGACGCCCGAGCAGCGCGCTCAAGCCACGTTCCCGTTAGAGGCTGACGAGCGCCAGAACTGGCACTTCATTCCCAAAGAGCGCAAGGGCCTCCCGCTGCTCGATATGCAACCGCACCAGAAAGCGCTCGCCCACGCGCTGCTGGCCGCCGGTCTGAGCCAGCAGGGCTACATCAGAGCAGTGACCATCATGAGCCTCGAAGACGTTCTGCGCATCATGGAAAACGCCGACCCCAATTATCGCAACCCGCAGAAATACTACTTCAGTATTTTCGGTGAACCGTCCGACACGGGCACCTGGGGATATCGCGTGGAAGGCCACCATATCAGCCAGAACTACACCGTCGTCAACGGCAAGGTTGCCGATACACCCAGCTTCTTCGGCTCAAATCCCGCGGAAGTGCGGGAAGGGCCGCGCAAAGGTTTGCGTGTGCTGGGAGCCGAGGAGGATCTGGCGCGCGATCTGCTCGAATCGCTCACTCCCGAGCAGAAGAAAATCGCCATCGTGACCGACAAGGCCTATCCCGACATCCTCACCATGGCCTCGCGCAAGGCCGCGCTCGAAGGCCAACCCTCCGGCCTTTCCGCGGCGAAGATGACCAAGAAGCAGTTCGACCTTCTGCAAACGCTGCTCTCCGACTACGCCAACAACGTCCCCGATCAGATGGCGCAAGCCCGCGAGGAACACATCAAGAAGGCCGGGACAAACCTATTCTTCGCCTGGGCCGGCGTCGAGCAGCGCGGAGGCCCCCACTACTACCGCATCCAGTCCCCGACTTTCCTGATCGAGTACGACAACACCCAGAACAACGCCAACCACATCCACTCCGTCTGGCGCGACTTCAACGGCGATTTCGGTCTGGATCTGCTAGCGATGCACTACCAGCAGGGGCACGGGAAGTAGGGGTAGGACGAGGTGCGTCCGCAGCAGTGCGCGCTAAATCCAATCGAGGCGCCAACCGTTATGGCACCGGTCGTTTTCATCTCCTACTCTTACGACTCGGACGACCACAAGACCTGGGTCAGGAAGCTAGCGACGGATCTGCGGACGAACGGAGTTGACGTCACCCTTGATCAGTGGGATTTGGCACCTGGGCAGGACATCGCAACCTTCATGGAGCGTGGCGTGTCTAGTTCAGACAGAGTGCTGATCATATGCTCGGAAATCTATGTCAAGAAGGCTGAGGGCGGGTCGGGAGGCGTCGCTTATGAGCGGCTTATCGTAACCAGCGAGCTGGTGACCAGTATAGACACGAAGAAGTTCCTCCCAATCATCCGAAATAATGCCGGGCATCGGAAGACACCCCCTTTCCTCGGCCCACGCCTCTACATAGATTCCACTCACGATACTGAGTATCCTACCAAGCTAGAGGAGCTCCTTCGTGAGCTGCACGGCCAGCCCGCCCTCGTGAAGCCGCCATTGGGCCCCAATCCGTTCTCGGGTGCCGTCTCAACTGCACCGGCCCTGCGCATCTCGGGCCCAACGGGACTCACTGGAACTGGAAGCTCGCTTCTGGAAGACGCTTGGTTCGAGAGCAACGAAAAAGCGGCCGTCGCCGGCCTCAAGAACTTGGGGTTCAAGGGCTGCATGGAACTTCGATTCGCCCCGCATAGCCCGGTAAATAAGTCCCAACTGGAGCTCCTGAACGCGGCCCAAAGGTCCCAGATTCACACATTCGGCTGGCCGATAGGAGTCGTCCTCGATAACCGCGAGGAATACCGGCCACGTCCTGTAGCGGACGGCATTCGCGCCGAGATTGCCGTCAAGGAAACGGCACTTACGGGTCGGCCTTCCTATGATTACTGGTCTCTGCGGAGCACGGGAGATTTCTACCTCCTGCAAAGTTTATTCGAGGACGATCGCGATCCAAACTCCATTTTTTTCAATAGCCGAATCGTGAGAGTAACCGAGGCGTTTCTATTCGCTGCGAACCTGTATCACGAGCTAGCTCTGCCCGGAGAAACAAAGGTGAGTATGCGCATTACGCACCGCGGGTTGGCGGACCGTGTCTTGTCAAGTTCGAATCCAGCGAGAATGCTCTTTGGGTATAGCAGAGCGACAGAGGACGTGTCGCAGAGTCAGGTCGTTGAGGAAGTCGGAAAACTCAGGGAGCACCTCACTGACAGAGTCCAGCGTGTAACTGAGCCGCTGTTTATGCTGTTCGATTTCACTCAATTCGACCCTGCTGTCTACAGTGATATCGTCACAAGATTCATCAAAGGGCAGGCAACATAGACCCGTGAATGGGCTCGTATAAAACCCGGCGCCAGACGGAACGTCACCTTGGGCCGGCGTTGAGAGCCGCTCTGCCAAGCGACGGTCCACCCAATCCGGAGCAACGCGGCCAAAACCTGTTTGCCTCTACCGCCCGCCAACGGCTCATGCCAGGGAAAAGAGCTCCGCAACCGCCACAGGAACTTCCTCACCGTGATCAATGCAACCGCTTGCTCTGTGCGTGGATCAACAGTACAAGAGAAATAGGCAATAAATCGGAAGGATCGGGATAACCGCTTCCAGGGTGCCCGATTCTAATCTGGAGATGAGGGAAACAGTTCCGAAGGAGAAATAAAATGCAAAAGCGCAAACTTGGAAAAACCGGCCTGGAAGTTTCAGCTCTCGGGCTCGGCTGCATGGGAATGAGCTTTTCCTACGGCCCACCCAAAGACAAGCAGGAGATGACTTCTCTTCTCCGGGCAGCCGTGGAACGCGGCATCACGTTCTTCGACACTGCCGAAGTGTACGGTCCGTTCACGAACGAAGAGCTTGTGGGCGAAGCGCTCGCTCCCTTCCGCAAGCAAGTGGTGATCGCCACCAAGTTTGGGTTCGATCTGAGTGGCAGCGATCACCGGCCGGGAGCGGCAGGCCTGAACAGCCGGCCGGAGCACATCAAGCAAGCCGTCGAGGGCTCGCTCAAGCGGCTCAAGGTGGATGTCATCGACTTGCTCTATCAGCATCGGGTTGACCCGAACGTGCCTATCGAAGATGCAGCGGGAGCCGTGAAGGATCTGATTCACCAGGGCAAGGTCAAGCACTTCGGCATGTCTGAAGCTGGAGTGCAAACGATCCGCCGCGCGCACGCAGTCCAGCCGCTCACTGCGCTCCAGAACGAATACTCGCTGTGGTGGCGGCGCCCGGAAGCAGAAGTCATCCCGACCCTGGAGGAACTCGGAATCGGCCTCGTCCCGTACAGCCCCCTGGGTAAGGGCTTTCTCACGGGGAAGATCGACGAAAATGCGAAGTTCGACAGTTCCGACTTCCGCAGCACACTGCCTCGCTTCACGCCGGAAGCGCTCAAGGCGAATCAGGCTTTCAATGATCTGCTCGCCAGCATCGCGAAACAGAAAAAAGCGACACCCGCTCAGATCGCGCTTGCGTGGCTGCTCGCACAGAAGCCGTGGATTGTACCGATCCCAGGCACGACGAAGCTGCATCGCTTGGACGAAAACATCGGGGCAGTGTCAGTCGAACTCACGCCCGACGATCTGCGAGACATCGATGCCGCCGCGTCAAAGATCACGGTGCAAGGGGCTCGGTACCCCGAAAAGCTGGAGGCGATGACCGGTCGCTGAACCACCACAACGCGAAGGAATTCTGAAATGGACACCGTCACCCAAATTGCCGACACGTGCAATCCGCCTAGAACCCGTTGCGCTCTCCCGTGACAGGCATCCCCGAGTAGTGCACGTGCACCAAACGCCACTGCCCTTGCTCTTTGCGATAGATCTGCGTTTCGCGGCCATGGGTCGCGAGCGGCGCGCCGTCTTTTCTGAACTTCGCTGCAAAATCCCAATAGAATTCAGACCATGCGGTGTCTCCATACGCGTGGATCGATACGTCTCGAATGCTGAGCTTTCGTTCGGAGAAAGTATCTCCCATCAGGTGTGCAAAAACATTCTGCGCCACCTGATCCAAGCCGTGCTCATGCCCGAGTGGATGAATGAATGAGACGTCTGGTGAATTCGACCAGATCTGTCTGACAAGCGCCACGTCGGCGCTGTCAACGGCCTTCGCGTACTCCGCGATCAGGTGTTGGATGCCGGCAACGTCCGCTGGTGGCCCACTCAACTGCGCACCTAGGACGAAAGCCAGCAGAATTGTGAGACTCATGATGGGTAAGTTAACACGTTCGTTGGTCCCGTCGCTTCGAGCGAACTTGTTAACATCAATGCATGGGCCCTTTCGCGGCGCGGCCGCGCCGCTGGACGCGCCGATCACTCCTCGCGTTCTTGGCAACATCCGGTTTCGCTGTCGAACGCGGCAAAGGCGTTCAATTCGGTTCGGATTTCCAGCGCTTCCCCGACCCGGCAACCGAGCTCGAAGTAACTCGCCTGACAAGTGCCTCATACGCGACTCACCTGCCGGCCTACTATCAGCGCGCCATCTCACACAAGGAGCAGTTCGTGCTCTGCTGCAGCGATCGCACCGGCTCGCCGCAGGCCTTCCGTCTGAATCTGAAAAACGGCGAATGGGTGCAGCTCACCGACGCCGCCGCGCTCGACGGCTCGACCCTCACTCTGATGCCGGACGAGCGCAGTTTCTGTTACTTCGACGGGCCGTCGCTGAAGCGCGCCGATATGTCCAAGTTCCGCGAGCGCGAAATCTACCGCGTCCCCGAGGGCTTCGAGCGTTGCCCCGGCTCAAGCGTTACCGATGACGGCCTCTACGCCATGTTCGCCGAGTGCCGCCCCGACGCCTCGCGCCTCCGCTTGGTAGCCATGGCCAAAGGGACCGCCACCACACTCACCGAAACTCCGTGGCCAATCAGCGACCCCGTGGGCCGACCGCGCCGCACGCAAGTCCTTTATCGACAAGAATCTAGCGCGCTCTGGCTAGTCAACTTCGACGGCCAGCAGAATCGCAAGCTCAAGATCGCTCCGGGCCCCGTGGGACCGGCGCGCTGGGCGCCCGACGGACGAACGATTCTGTATCTGCATTTTCCCGAGGAGAAAACCCAGCTCAACACCATCCGCGAGCACACGCCCGACGCCAATCAGGACCAGCTCGTAGCTAAAACCAGTCAATTCGTGCACTTCGACGCCAACCGCGATACTTCGGTGTTCGTGGGTGCGAGCCGCAACAAGGCGTCACCCCATATTCTGCTGCTGCTGCGCACGACGGGGCGGGAGCTAACCCTGTGCGAGCACGCGGCCACGGACCCCGCCGCCGCTGCGCCGGTCTTTTCCCCAGACAGTCAACAGGTTTATTTTCAAAGTGATAGAGAGGGAAAAGCGGCGATTTACCGCATTCACGTGGAACGCTTCGTAGAAAAGATCGAGCCGGAACAATAACCTACTGAATCAGCGCGGGCCGAAACTCGGGGTTCGGCGGGACCGAGGACAGGCTGCGCGCCTGCTTGGCCTGGTACATGCGCTTGTCGGCGACGGCGAGGAGTTGCTCGGCGTCATTGCCATCTTCCGGAAAACACGCCGCCCCCACGCTCACCGACAAAATGTCTTCCTGGTAGAGGGCCAAGCCTACTTGGCTGGTGATCTGCCGATATTGCAATGACTTAGAAACAACTACCTCGTGCGGTGCGCCCCCGAGGATCACCACGAATTCGTCTCCACCCATCCGTGCCACGCAATCATACTCGCGGCAAACACCTCGCAGACCCTCGGCGATCATCTGGAGCACTTTATTTCCCGCCAGGTGGCCAAACCGGTCATTAATGCCTTTGAAACCATCGAGATCCAGAACCACCACGACCAGGGAAGCGCCCGTGCGCCGGGAGCGGGCGAGCTCGCTATCGAGTTGCAGAAACAGGGAGCGTGCATTGGGAAGTCCGGTCAGCTCGTCGGTGACGGCCGAGTCCTCCACTTGCCGGTATCTGAGGGCATTCTCGATGGCCAGGCCGGCTTTGGTGCTGATGGCCTGCAAGATACGCAAATGGTCGCGCGTAAAGGCATCAGCCTCAGCATGATAGAGGGTCAGGACCCCAGCCACGCCGGTCACTCCTTCAAGCGGCACGGCCAAAGCCGAGCGGAGCCGGCTTAACTTGCCGGGATCATTCAGGTAGCTGGGCTCGACCGACGGATTGCCGTTGATGATGGGCCGGCGATTCTCCGCCACCCAGCCCGACAGGCCCTGGCCCAAGGGGATTTCGAGCGCGGAGAACAACCGGCGCTCCTCGCCGTTCACAAACTGGGCCTTCAGCCGGTCCTGCCGGCACACGTAGATAGCCACTGTGTCGAAGGGAATCATGTGCTTGAGGTGCGCGGCCAATAGCGAGAGCGTCTCATCCACACTCAGCGAGCTGCCCAGCTCGTTGAGCAAATCGGCCAGCAGGTGAAACTCCTGGCGGGCGGCGGCAATGGAGGCCAGGAAGTCCATCGCGATTTCCGGAGGCACCACTTTACCGGCGTTTTCAAAGCCGGCACCGGGAGTACCCCGGTCTACGCGGGCGTTGGTGGAAAGCCGGGCCGGGCCCGAACTCGCCGCCATGGCCAGGCGCTCCAAGTCCTCCGAACGCCGCACCAGCACTTCCACCACGCGCGGATCAAAGCTCACGCCCGACTCGGCGACCACCTTTTCCAGCGCGATTTCCCGCGGGAAAGCCCGCCGGTACTGGCGGTCCGATGCCAAGGCGTCGAGGCAATCGACCGCCGCCAGAATGCGCGCACCGATGGGGATTTCCTCACCCCTGAGTCCGTCCGGATAGCCCGACCCATTCCATTTTTCGTGATGCGAGCGCACGATGGGCTCTACCGGATAGGGGAATTGCACGCGCTGGAGGATTTCAGCGCCCACCAGAGGGTGGATCTTCATCTTTTCGAATTCTTCCGGTGTCAGTTTGCCGGGCTTGGAAATGATGTACTCGGGCACGGCCAGCTTGCCGATGTCGTGGAGCAACGCGGCCGCTTCGAGAGCCTGGAGGTCGGAGCGGCTGAGCTGCATTTCCTTGCCGATTTCGGTGGCGTAAACTTTCACGCGCCGCAAATGATCGTAGGTGGTGTCGTCCTTGGCATCGATCGCCATGGCCAGCGCTTCAATGGTGCGCAGGTGAAGATCGGCCATCTCCGTGACGTGTCTTTTCTCCTCTTCCAGGCGGACCAGATACAGATCATAGGAACGGTAGACCAGATAGATGACAGGCAGCAGCAGCAGCCCGATTTCCCAGCCGGTCCGCTCATCGACCACGTGCACCAGGCCGGCAAGCGCCGCCACGACCATGTACTGCGGGGCGGTCCAAACGAAGTTCTCGCACCAGAGGCGCCAAAAGCCCGTGCTATCGGTGAGCGCCAGAACCCCAGCCACGGCGAGCGTGTTGAGCAAGAAGAACACCAACGTCGCGGCAATCAGCGGAACCGGAGGAGAGCCATTGAACGCTTCGAGCACCCGCCAGTGATACGTGTTGAAGGCGCAATAGGAAGCAACGGTGAGTGTAGCCAGATTGAAGACCATCTGCACGGGCCGGGGCTGGTGCTGTGCATGCCACAACATCTGTCCCACTGCGCCCGCGCACGCGATGGCCAGCACGCGCCGAATGTCCAGTTCCACGATGCCCGTCATGATGAAGAAGAAGCTGACCGACAGCGTTCCCGTGACCCCCGGCAACCGCACCTTCAACTGCGAAGTGATCGCGGCGCCAACCAGATAACAAAGGAACCGCATCGCATCCACCGGACCGAGTGTTGACGGCGTACGCGCCAGCACCAGCACGCCCAAAATGGCCATGAGGATGACGTAGCGTTTCGCTTGTGAGGACACGAGCATTGTCCAGAGGTTCTATCGGCGAGAGGAAGCCGAACCTGTAGGCCCGGCAACGCCAGAATCCCTGAAGTTTCTCGCGCTAAATGACGAATGTTTCGAATGACAGCCCATGGGCAATCCCTTTGTGCCGCTCCACCCCTCGTTCCGCCCGAACTCCTCATCCGGGCTGACCACTACCCCGCGCATCGGTCAATTACCCGAGGCCGAGACATCCGACCGGCCACGCGTGTCGACGTTCCTGGGGATGCCGGCAGTGATTCAAAGCGCACCCATGCGGCGCCTCGTGGGCCTTGTGGAACGCGTGGGCCGTTCGGGCGCGGCGGTGCTGATTACGGGCGAGACAGGCGCCGGCAAGGAGCTGATCGCCCGGGCCCTCCACGAGTACTCGGCGCGTTCGGCGCGCCCATGGATCGACCTCAACTGCGCCGCGCTGCCGGAGCTGTTAATCGAGAGCGAATTGTTCGGATACGAGAGAGGCGCATTCAGTGGCGCGATGGCGAGCAAGCCAGGCATGTTCGAGCTGGCGCATACGGGCTCGCTGTTTCTCGATGAAGTGGGAGAGCTGCCTCCCCGAGTGCAGGTAAAGCTCTTGCGCGTGCTGGACGGCGCCCCGTACTACCGGCTGGGGGGAACCCGGAAAATCTCAGCCGATGCGCGCGTGATCGCCGCCAGCAACCAAGACCTCGGCGCAGCCATGGCGGCGGGCTCTTTCCGGCGCGATCTTTACTACCGGCTGGCACAGGTCCGTATCCACGTGCCGCCACTGCGCGAGCGCGTGGAGGACATCGCCCCGTTAGCCCGTTTCTTTCTTGAACAGCAGGAACCGCCGGCGTTGCGGTTCTCCGAGGAGGCGCTCGGAGCGCTGGAGCGTTACGAGTGGCCGGGGAATGTGCGAGAGCTCCGGAATGTGGTGGTCGAGGCGGCAGTGATGACGGATGGCGAGCGCATCGAGTTGCACGATTTGCCGTTGGCCGTTCAGGCTGCACCGCCCAAAGCGGTGACCCTCGAAGACGTGGAACGAGAGACCATCCTCCGGGTTCTGGAAGAAAACGGGGGGCGGCAGCAGCGGACGGCCGATATCCTGGGCATCTCGTTGCGCACACTAGGCCGGAAGCTGAAATCCTACGAACAGTTTTGGTGGAATGGCCGGAATTCGTGAGTTTGGGCACAGGTGCCAGCCCAAGGAGCCGCATGTCTCACGATTTCAACAACATTTCGCATCGAATCCGCCCTTAAAATGAAACCAGGGCACTAGGGGCAACGTCGTATGGTGTTGTCATGCAAGAGGATGTCGAGAGATATCCGAAGTGACTCAAGATACCACCGTGGAAACAGCGACCTGTGCCATTTCATGTGGTCGTGAACACATTCTGCAAACTAGAGGAGATTTTTGACGTGAGACGAATCTGCTGTTACCTTCCCCTGCTGTCCATGCTTGTGATTATCCCGTTTGCCCACGGGCAGGCCGGCGTTGACGTCGCCATCGGCTTCGGTGCCGCCCATGACAAGGCAAACTCCAGCGGCCTCGATAACGCCTCGTCGGCAAACGCCTATGGCTCCTGCACGCCGGGAACCGGAGACGCGAACTGCCAGTCATTGCCGGCGCTGAACAGTTTCTTCCTGGGATTTGGCGGCGACGTCATGTTCAAGCAGAAGTTCGGTTTCGGGATGGAAGCCAACATTCAACCCTCCCGGCCCAACTATGGGCCGCTGAATTACCGCGAGACGTTCTACGATTTCAATGGTGTTTATCAGCCCATCAGCCAGAAGCGTTTCAGCGTGCAATTGCAAGGGGGAGTTGGCGGCGCACGGACAAGTTTTGCGATTAATCAAAGTGGGTGCGTGGGCACGGCAGTTTGCACCACGCAGAACACGCCCATAGGGAACGCCAGCCATTTTCAGGTGCATTTCGGAGCCGGTGTCCAAATCTACGTGACGGAGCACATCTTCATCCGTCCAGAGTACGACTTGCACTACGTGCCGGGTTTTACCAACCAGTTCGGCAGCAACCTGGTGTCGGCGGGCATGGTCTGGATTGGGTACAATCTGGGCCACGGGCAGTAAAGCAGGTTTTAGGTTCTAGGTGCTAGGTTTTAGGGAAAACCGCTCCCTTTGGTCGCGGCTCAGAAAAGTCCCCGCAACGTCGCTGGGATGGTTCAGAGCCGCGCGCATAAGCGCAGCGGTTTCAGACACACTACACTTGTACCTGAAACCTATCCTCTATGACATCTGCCTTTGATCTTCCAACAAAGAAAACGTTAAATTTGGCCGCTATCAAGACCATGGTGGCGGGCGCCGAAGCCGAGGCGCAGAGGCGTGGGGTCGAGGTGACCCTCTGCATTGTGGACGAGACGGGCAACCTGCTGTTTCTGCAAAAAGCGGACGGCGCGGGGGTGATCACGATCCAATTCGCCCAGAAGAAGGCGCGGCACGCGGCGCTGTACGGGCGGCCGTCGGGGGACGCGGCGGATCAGCTCAGCGCAGGCAACCTACAGGTCCTCATTTTTCCCGAGGCGTTCCCTAATCAAGGCGGTCTGCCGATTCGGGTGGACGGCCAGACGATTGGTGGCATCGCGGCGAGTGGCGTCGCCTCGGAGATCGACGAGGCCATTGCGAGAGCTGGGATTGATGCGTTGAGGCAGAAATAGCTGACAGCTGACAGCTGTCAGCAGGTGCGTGCTACACTCCTCGTTAATGGCGACGGACCGCGCCCACATACCCGATGAGCCGCCTCCGTTTCTGGGCACCTGGAGGCGCGTCTACATGGCGGTCCTGATTTATCTTGCCTGCCTGATCGCCGTGTTCTACGTTTTCACCCGAATGTTTTCATGAGACCGCTCGACTGGCTGGTGCTGAGCGGCACGCTGGCCGCCATTGTCAGCTACGGGCTATATAAGGGCCGCGGCAGCGACACGATGAACAAGTACCTGCTGGCAGGCAGAACCATGCCTTGGTACGCCATGGCGCTCTCCATCATGGCCACGCAAGCGAGCGCCATCACGTTCATTTCGACCACGGGACAGGCCTACGTTGACGGCATGCGTTTCGTGCAGTTCTACTTCGGGATGCCCATCGCCATGGTGATTCTTTGCGCCACAGCGGTGCCGTTATTCCATCGCGCCAACGTTTACACGGCGTACGAATTTCTAGAGAAGCGCTTTGACGCCAAGACGCGGGCGCTCGCGAGCATCGTGTTTCTGATACAGCGCGGCCTGGCGGTAGGGCTATCGCTTTACGCGCCGGCGATCGTGCTGGCGGTGATTTTCGGCTGGCCCGACCGCGTTACCACGCTGGTGATGGGCGCGTTGATCACGATCTACACAGTAACGGGCGGCATCAAGGCCGTGACCTGGACCGACGTGCAGCAGATGATCATCATTCTGTGCGGGCTGGTGGTGGCGTTCTTCATGATTGTCCACATGCTGCCGCGCGACGTTTCGTTCGCGGATGCCGTCTACTTGGCGGGCGCGACGGGCAAACTAAATGCCGTGGATTTGAAGTTCGATCTCAACAACCGGTATAACCTGTGGAGCGGGCTGATCGGCGGTTGTTTTCTGGCGCTCTCGTATTTCGGCTGCGATCAATCGCAGGTGCAGCGGTACCTCACCGGCAAATCCATCGCGCAGAGCAAGCTGAGCCTGGTGTTCACTGCGATGGCCAAGATCCCGATGCAGTTTCTGATCCTGTTCGTCGGGGCGATGGTGTTCGTGTTTTTTCTTTTTGAGCGGCCGCCGCTGCTGTTTCAGAGTGTCGCGATGCACGAACTCGAATCGCCCGGCCTCCAACGGCAATATGCGCCGATTGGCGAAAAATTCAGCCAGGCATTCGAACGCCGCAAGCAGGCGGCCATCGCGCTGGCAGAAGCGCGGCGAGTGCACGCGGACGGCAAGCGTGCGGCCTTGATCGGCCAATACCGCGAAGCGCAGCAGGAGATCAATACGGCTCGCGCGCAGGGCGTCAAGCTTTATGTGAACGCGGGTGGCGAAAAGGCTTTCAACGACACTAACTATATTTTCCTTTCTTTCGTGACGCGCTATTTGCCGGCGGGCGTGGTGGGATTGCTGATCGCGGTGATCTTCGCGGCGGCGATGTCGTCGAGTTCAGGGGAAGTGAATTCGCTGGCCACGGTGACGGTGATCGACGTCTACAAACGGCACATTCGCCCCAAAGCGACGGACCGCCATTACTTGTGGGTGTCGCGGCTGGCAACGGCATTCTGGGCGTCATACGCTGTCTTTTTCGCGCAGTACGCCAAGAAACTGGGCTCGCTGATCGAGGCTGTGAACCTGCTGGGGTCGCTTTTCTACGGGTCGCTTCTGGGCGTGTTCGTGCTGGCGTTCTGGTTCCGGCGGGTGAGCGGCACAGGCGCATTCATCGGCATGCTGGTGGGCGAGGCGGCTATCTTCGCGGCATTTTGGTTCACGGGGATTTCGTTTCTCTGGTACAACGTCATCGGCTGCGTGGTGGTGATTATCACGGGCGTGGTGATTTCGTCGTTGTGGCCGGCAGAGCGTGTTGGGCGACCTGCGTAGCCCGATGCGGAAGAAGGCCGGACACCGCTTGCTCACGCGCGCGGCTCGGAAACGCGATACCGAGGCCGCCAGACGGCTTCAGCGCGGAGCGAAGACCTGCTGCACCTTGTATCCGCGCTGCTCGAGTAAGTGAACCACGCCGTCCGTCCCCACCATGTGGCCGGCTCCCACGACGACAAAACAGCGCTCGCCCGCCTTCAGGCATTGCTCAGCGCGGTCGGCCATGCGCGGATTGCGATCGGAGAATACGCGCTTGGAATAATCGGGATCACCCTGCATCGAGGAAGAGAGGTACGCATCCAGCTTCGCGGCATCACCGTCCAGCCAGAAGCTCTGTAGCTGGTTGAAATCTTCGCTGCCTTGGCCCGCGCCCTTGAGGGCGGAACGCAGGCTCCGCTCCTGCTCGGCCTCAGGCATGCTCGCCAACAGGCGGAATTGATACTCCGCCGATTCGATTTGTTCGACGCGAATTCGCTGCGCCGCTTGAGCGAGAAAGTGCTGATCGATACCCGGCGCAAACTCCTGTTTCGCCATCTGCGCGGGCCCGAAAGCCGTGGCCATCGCCGCCAGCCACGGTTTCATTCTGGCAAACGCGTCCGGATTCATGCCGTTGGTCTGGCAAAAGCGGACCACCAGATTTTTCGTATCGGCGCTGATGTGGTTCCAGAGGGAATCTTCGGACGGATAGAGGCCATTCGCCATCATCAGGGTTTGAAATTTCCCCTGGTCCATTTTGTTCAGGTCAACCTCGACCACGAGAGTCGTGGAGTTCCGGAACGCCTGCTCGATGTGGTCTGGCAGAGGATACATCTCACGGGTGGCCATGTGGATGGAGCCGAGCAGATAGATGGTGTGGTTGGCCCGTGAAGCTTTCCAAAGAAGGCCATGCCGCGCGCCGGAGCCCGCCGCATCGAGAGCAGGCTGCCAGACTGGATTGTGGGTGCCGGCCGCGGGCGGAGCAGGCAGAGTGACGACCAGCGTGTCGCGGGGAGCTTCCGGCGTCTGGGCCCAGGCCGGCGCCAGGAGCGCATAGAACAGCGCGGCGGCATAGGGAAGGCGACGCATTCCCTCCGATTCTACGGGCGGCGCGCGCCCGGCAACAGTCGGCAAAGGTTAATAGCGGCGCGCTACCTGGCGAGCTATACCACCACCGCCGCCAGTTCGACCTCCGAGCGGTTGCCCTCCACGACCACGATGCCGCTGTCGGTCACGTGGTAAAAGCGGCGGTCGTATTCCAGGTCGTAACCGATGGTTGCGTCCTCGGGGAGGTGCACATTCTTATCCAGAATTGCGCGACGCACCTTGGCGCGGCGCCCGATATCGCAGTTATCCAGGATGATCGAGTCCTCCACGAGCGCGCCGGCGTGCACGCGGACCCAGCGGCCCAACACGGAATTGCGCACGACGCCGCCGGAAAGAATCGAGCCGCCCGCGATGACCGAGTCGATGGCCTGGCCGCGCCGGTTCTCCTCATCGAAAGTAAACTTCGCCGGCGGATCAGGAAAGCTCGAGGTGCGCAGCGGCCACTGACGATTGTAGAGGTTGAGGGCGGGCCATACGCTGCGCAGATCCATGTTGGCTTCATAGTAGGCGTCGATGGTGCCGACGTCGCGCCAGTAAGCTCCGAGGTCCTCCGGCTCGCCGGCGATGCGGTTGGCCTGGAAATTGTAGGCGTATACTTCCGACCGCGCCACCAATTGCGGCAGAATGTCGCGGCCAAAATCATGTGAGCTGCGTTCGTTGGCGGCATCGTCCTGCAACTCGCGCAGCAGGGTGCGCGTGGAGAAGACATAATTTCCCATGGAGGCATAAACGCGCTCGGGGTCTCCGGGAATTGTGGGCGCGTCCGCCTTCTTTTCGTGGAAGCGCACGATGCGGCCGTCGGGCCGGCATTCGATGACGCCGAAATCGGCCGCCAGGCGCTTCTCCACCGGAATCGCCGCCACCGTCACCGCCGCGCCCTTGTGCTGGTGGTACTCGACCATAGTCGCAATGTTCATGCGGTAAATGTGATCGGCGCCGAAAATGGCCACGACATCGGGGTTGGCCTGTTCGATCAGATTGATGTTCTGAAAGATGGCGTCAGCGGTTCCCTGGTACCAGGTCTCGTCGGCCGAGCGCATCTGCGCGGGCACCGGGATGATGAACTGGTTCTTGAGCAGCCCGCCGAACTGCCAACCCTCGTTCAGGTGCTGCAGCAGGGACTGGCTACGGAACTGGGTCAGCACATAGATCGAATAGATTCCGGAATTGATGAAGTTGCTCAGCACGAAGTCGATGATGCGATATTTGCCTCCGAACGGAACCGCCGGTTTGGCGCGCTCCTTGGTGAGCGGGTAGAGCCGGGTACCCTTTCCTCCGGCCAGGACGAGACCGAGCACGCACAAGCGCATATCGCAGGCTATTGTGCCAGTAGAATCGAGGCCGCCGCAAGCGCGTGTTCCCAGGCATGATGCCGGCGTCGTATCATCTTGATTCCGGAAAGGGAGGATTGTGGGATGCGAAAGACGATTCTGTGGAGCGCCGCCATTTCATCGGCGCTGACACTGGCGGCAGTATGGGGCTTCGGCTGGGCCGCGCTGCCATCGAAAATTGCTTTGGAAAATGCACACGTACGCGTTACCGAAGTGACCTACGCGCCGGGCGTGCCCCGCGAGCGGTCTACGCGGCCCACCAACCAAGTGATCGTTTTTCTGGACGACTGCCGTTACCAGCGCCTCGACTCATTCAGCGGGGAGAAAACGGTACGCGAACGCAAGTCGGGCGATGTGATCTGGCACGACAAGGGCGAAGACGCCCCGCAGCTCATCAACCTGGGATCGCAACCCTACCGCACGCTGGTGATCGAATTGAAGTGACCGCGAGGCGGCTACTGGACGACCACATTCACGGGCGTGCTCGACTGATGGCCCACGGTCAGCACCACGGGATTGTTGCCTGAGACCGCGCTTCCCGGAACTATTACCTCGACGCGGAAGAAACCCTCAATGGAATTGGGCGCCGTAGTGGCGGAAACCAACGTTGCTTTGACCCCTCCAATCTTTACCGAAACTGACGAGATGGGTTGCGGCAGGCTCGAAGCACCAACGATTTCCCCATCGACGCCATCCGGGATCAAAGGTCCTTCCCCAGTGGCGTAGATCTGGATGGTCGAGCCCTTCGCCGCGGGATTGCCTGGACCATTGACGCTGTTATCCTCGTTTAGGATTGCGCCCTGCCCATTGCCTAGCGAGAAAATCGCGGGCGCCGACATCAAAACCAGGTCACCGATCACAGTGCCCGCGACGCCGTTGTAATAAACCTGGATGTTGACGCTGTCGCCGAGGCTGTTGTAAAGCGCGTACGGCACGACCGCGTTGATCTGGAACGCCTGCACATACAGCAGCGGCGCAGGGAAGCCGTTTACCAGCACCTCGACGCCGGCCAGCTTCGTGGCCATCTTTCCATTGGAGATTTCCCCGGTTTGGCCAACTAGGGGCCCGAGGCCTGAACCCTTCAGGGTAAAGATCAGCCCTGGCGACAATCCGGTGTCTGTGAGGCTCGCCGAGTTGGCGACCGATGCTAAGGTAGGCCCGGTCGCAGAGAGGTTGAACTCAGCAACGTAAGCATCGCTGTTGCCGCCGCCGAACGTTTGCTGATACCCGCCCAGTGTCACCGGCGCGTTGGTTGAGGACACAGTCCCCGCCACCGCTACCCACTTTCCAGTCGGGTCAACCGCTACCGCATCCAGGGCATCGCCCGAGCTCCCTCCCAGATAGGTTGAGTAAAGCAGGGACGCCATTCCGGATTTGGAAGGATCGAACCGCGAGACGAATCCCTGCTCGGTGGGAGATGGTCCGCTATCGTAGCGTTGGAACGCGTCAGGCGTAACCGGGAAGCCGTACGAATCGGTTTGCCCGACGACCGTAATGATCCCGGCCGAATCCACCGCGATGCCAAAGCCCTGATCGTCCAAAGCTCCGCCCATGTAAGTCGAGTACACCAGCTGCCCGGAGCCTGAGCCGGAGGGATTGAGCTTCGTGATGAATGCATCGCCTGGTCCGGCGTAACCGTTTACCGACGTGGATCCGGCATACTTCGGATGAAAAGCTCCTGAGGTAACTGGGTAGTCATCCGCGTTGGTCCAGCCCGTAACATAGATGACACCCGCCGAATCGACTGTTAGGGCCGATCCGGAGGTTGAACCATCCGCTCCTCCCAGATAAGTGGCGTAGGTCAACCCCCCGCTACCGCCCGTCAAGGTAAATTCCGCGACGAATGCGTCGGTCAGGTTCGGGCCGCCCGTATTGTTTTTAAAGGAAGCGGTGCCTTGGTAGGCGTTGGAGCTCACCGGCAGATCGGTCGAGAGTGTGGTGCCCGTTATGACTACGACGCCGGGAGCCTTCACCGCGATTGCGTTGGCCGTGTCTGCGGCTGTGCCGCCGTAGTAAGTGGAATAGACGAGACTGGTTCCATTCGGCGCGACCTCGCTCAGAAAACAGTCAGCTGATCCCTTTATGGCGCTCTGGTATGGCGATCCCGCCGTGGGAAAATCCTTAGAATACGTCTGTCCCGTGACGTAGGCAGCCCCGTTGGCATCGACCGCGATGCCAAAGGCCTCGTCCTGGTAGGAACCGCCAAGATAGGAAGAGTACACCAGAGACTTCCCGTCCGCCGTCACTTCCGTAATAAACACGTGGTGGCAAATCGAGGCGTTGCCACTCGAGTCCGTGCAGTTTTGTGTCGTGTTGAAAGTGTTCTGGAAGGCGTGCTTCATCGGGAAATCGAGCGAGAGTGTGCGGCCCGTGACATACGCGTTGCCGCTCTTGTCGAGCGCGATCGCGAAGCCCTCATCGCTGGTACTGCCCCCAAGAAATGTCGAATAGAGGAGCGAATAATAACCCGACACCGACGGATTGAACTTTGAGATGAACGCTAGGTCGGTGCTGTTGGTGTTAGGGAAGAAGCCTCTGTTTCGCAAAGGGAAATTGCTGGAGGCCGTGCTGCCGGTCACCCAGAGGTTCCCTTGCTGGTCCATGGCCATCGAGCTCGCGACGTCGCTGGCGCCGCCGCCGAGGTAGGTCGCGTAGCTCAAAACGGGATCGACCACCAGCGTTTCGTTCGGATCATAGCGATCGATCGCAAGCCCGGCGCGCCGTCTTCCCAGAACGACATAACCGCCGCCCACCAGCTTGTCGCCATGCGCCGTCCGCTGATAGATTCGCGGCTTACGGTTCCGAATTTCGACGCTGCCGATCTTCACCGTCAGATCTCCGCTCGCGTCCGCCGCGATACTGTCGGCGCCGTCGAACGTCAACCGGATCTTGGACGGATCCGCGCCTGGCCGCACAACGAAGTCGTATTCCAGATCCTGCGGGTTTCCATAGAACACGACGTCAATGCCGGGATACACATTGCTATAGCGAACCTTCCCGAACTGCGGCACGCCCGCGTGCCATTGGCTGCTGTCGCGCCCCAGGAAGTAGTTGCTCACGCCGGTACGCAGTTCCTCCCCATCCATCCGTGGCGCGTGATTGCCGCCCTCGAAGCGCACCTCCAGAACCGCGGTACCGGATTTGCGTTCCGGACCCGCGGCAATGCTCATCACCGCGCCTCGCGGAGTCAACCAGAGCGTCGCCCGCCCGGTACGAGCCAGGTATTTTGCGTGTGCATCGGTCTGCCCTACGTTTGGCTCAAAAGCCACCGGACGCAACGGAGTGGCGACTGCGCCAGCGAACGCCAGACCGGCCGACACCGCGAGCAACGCGACGAGCTTGCTAAAGTTCGCGCCGCGCGTGGGCCCACACGTCCGACGTATCCAAAATGGGTGGAAAAACTGAAATTTTGGCACGAAACAGAAGGATAGCACTGACTTGAGACGCGTGACTAGGCACAGGGGTTACTGTATGAGCGTTGCCCGCCAGAGAGGTGTGAATTGGCGGCCCAGTGGCGCAATTCCGCTACAATCACTGCATGTCGAAAACGCACTTTCGCACCGCAGCCGTGATCGGTACCGGGATGATGGGGCCGGGCATCGCGGGATGCCTGGCCTTGGGCGGCGTGCCCACAACCATCCTGAGCCGCACCGACGAAACCGCCGCCCAGGGACTCGATGCCGCCCGCGCGCAGCTCCGCATTCTAGCCGAGAACGGCCTGGCCGAGCCGGCCGACGTGGGCGACGCCTCCGGCCGGCTCAGTGCTTCCTCGGCGTTCGACCGCACGGTGGCGAGCGCCGATCTGGTGATCGAATCGGTTCCCGAGAACATGGACCTGAAACAGAAACTGTTCGCGCGCATGGACTCGCTCGCAGACCCAGCCGCCGTGCTCGCGAGCAACACCAGCGGCCTGAGCATCACGGCTATCGCCTTGCACTGCCACCATCCCGAGCGCATCCTGACCACGCACTTCTGGAATCCACCGCATCTGATGCCGCTCGTTGAAATCGTGCAGGGCGAAAGGACCTCGCCGGAGATCGCGCAGAGCGTGCGTGAGTTGCTGGCCGCGTGCGGCAAAGTCCCCGTGATCGTCAAACGCGACCGGCCGGGGCAACTCGGCAACCGCCTGCAAATGGCGCTCGTGCGTGAGGCAGCCTACATCGTGGAAGAGGGAATCGCCGATGTGGAAGATGTCGATCTCGTGGCCAAGAACGGCTTCGGCCTGCGCATGCCTGCCTACGGAATTTTCGAGCATCAGGACGCCGTCGGCCTGGATATGGGCCTCGCGATCACCGATTATGTCGCCCAGGATTTATACAACCTGCCGAAGGCGCCCAACCTGTATCGCGCGAAAGTAGCTCGCGGCGAACTGGGCGCGAAAACGGGCAAGGGCTTTTACGACTGGTCGAAGAAATCCATCGACGGCGTGAAAGCGCAACGCGACCGCTTCGTCATTGAGGTTTTGCGCAGCCGGCGGACCACGCCGAAGCCGGCGGCCGGTTAGTCCACCCAGTTCATCGCCAGATTGACGAACGTCCGCACACCCACGCCCGAGGGTCCTTTCGACGCGTATGGCTTCGATTCCTCCAGCCAAGCCGTGCCGGCGATGTCCAGATGCACCCACGGCGTCTCATCGGCGAAGGCGGCGAGGAATAGGGCCGCGGTGATGGCGCCGCCCGGCCTGCCGCCCACGTTCGCCAGGTCGGCGAAAGGGCTCTTCAATTGCTCTTTGTAGTCCTCGTCGAGGGGCAGGCGCCAGGTCTTCTCGCCAGCGGCCCGCGCGGCATCGAGCACGCGCTCCACCAGCCGGTCGTTATTGCTGAACGCCCCGATGTTCACGTGCCCTAACGCCACGACGACGGCGCCGGTCAAGGTCGCTGCGTCCACCAGATGCGTGCAGCCCAGCCGCTTCGCGTACGTCAGGGCATCCGCCAGAATCAAGCGCCCTTCGGCATCGGTGTTGATTACCTCGATGGTTTTTCCGGAAAGCGAAGTCACGATGTCGCCCGGCCGCTGCGCGCGGCTTCCGGGCATGTTCTCGACCGCCGGAATCAGCGCCGTGACGGGAATCGGCGGCTTCAGTTGCGCCAGCGCGCGCATGGTTCCGATCATCGCCGCGCCACCCGCCATGTCGTACTTCATCTTCTCCATGCCGTCAGCAGGCTTGATGGAAATGCCGCCCGTGTCGAAGGTGACGCCCTTCCCCACCAAGCCCAGATGCGCCGTGCCCGTTGCCGACCCATCCGGACGGTACCGCAGGATGATCAAGGCGGGCGGCTCGGCGCTTCCCATGGCCACGCCCAACAGCGACCCCATGCCGAGCTGCTGCATGCGATCCTGGTCCAGCACTTCGCACTCCAGCCCGAACGCTGTGGCCGTGCGCCTCGCCGTTTCGGCCAGCGATGTTGGCGTCAGCCGGTTGGCGGGTTCGTTGACCAGCTCGCGCGCCAGGTTCTGCGCTTCGGCGGTGGCACGGCCACGCACGAGCGCCGCATCCAGACCCGCGCCTCCGTCGGGAACGGCCACGGTGAAGCGGTCCACCGTCTTTACGTCCTTCTTATCGCTCTTGTAGCGATCCGGCTCGTAATCGCCGATCAACGCGCCCTCTACCGCCGCCTCCACATGATCCGCGCCAGCGAAGCCGGAGTCCAGCAGCAGGGTGATCGAGCGCATGGAGCGCGATTTCAGGTGCCGCAGCGCCGCACCGCTCACCCGCCGCAGCTCAGCCGTCGTGAATTTTTCCACCGCTCCGCAGCCGGCGAGCAACACCCGTTTCGCCCGAAATCCGGCCGGGTTGTGCACCAGCGTCATCTCGAAAATTTTGCCGGTAACTTCACCCGAACCGTATACCTCGCTCAGGGGATCTTTGAACCGGCCATTCGGTTGGCCATCAAACGTCAGGGCCACCAGCGCATCGCACTCCAGGTTTTCGACCGATCTCTGCTCTAAAGAAATTTCCATTTATCCTCCGTATTTGGCCTTGCTCCGCCGGACGGCGTCCCGCGCCTCGTTCTCGGCGGTGCGCGCCCGCTCGGCCTCGCGCTTGTCGTGCATCTTCTTGCCGCGAGCCAGCGCTAGCTCGCATTTGATTTTCCCGCCCTTCAGGTAAATCTTGGTAGGGATCAGCGACAGGCCCTTCTCCCGCGTCTTGCCCAGCAGTTTGTCGATCTCGCGGCGATGCAGCAGCAGCTTCCGGCTGCGCACGGGCGAGTGGTTCTCGCGGTTCCCGTGCGAGTACTCGCTGATGTGGGCGTTCATCAGCCATGCCTCGTTCTTCTCAACCGCGGCATAACTGTCGCGAAGCTGAATCTTGCCCGCCTTGGCGGACTTCACCTCGGTCCCGGTGAGCACAAGCCCCGCTTCCACGCGGTCCATCAGAAAATAATTGTGCCCGGCCTGTCGATTGTCGCTTAAAATCTTGAATTCGGCTTCTTTAGTCGCCAACGTTCGGTTCCCCGTGGAGTCGCGCCCCGAAATTGCTCTCAACGCCGGAAAGCCGCGACGCGTCAGACATTTTGATGATAAAGCACATGCGGCCCGTGTCGCATCCTGCGACAATATTCTATTGCAACATCTAACATGCTGACTTCCAATCGGTTAGCTAAAAACCTCGGACTTGCGGTGCTGGTCATCACGCTCGGCGGGGTGGTGGCGGAGGCGCGCACGCGCAAAGGCGACAAGCTGCTGGCGGAGAGCCGCGCGGCCGAACTGCGCAAGGATTGGGACAAGGCCATCTCGTTCGCGGAACAGGCCCTGAGCGAGGACCCGGCAGACGTTGGGTACCAGCTCACCGCGTCCCGGCTGCGCTTTTACTCGGCGCAATTTCACATCGACCAGGGCCTCAAGCTGCGCGGCCAGGGCCAACTCGAACAGGCCCTCCCCGAGTTCCAGAAAGCTTACGGCATCAATCCGGCTTCGACCCTGGCGGGGGAAGAGGTCGAGCGCACCAAGCAGATGATCGAGCGCGCGAAGCAGCAGCCCGAGCTGAAGCCCGAAGAGCGCGCCCTGACTCCGTCGCAAATCGAGAAGCAAAAAGAAGACAAGAAATTCGCGTCCATGGAGCCGCTGCCGGAGTTGAAACCCCTCAACACCGAGCCAATTTTCCTCAAGATGAACAACCAGCCGCCCAAGGTGCTGTTCGAGACCGTGGGCAAATATGCCGGTGTCAACGTCCTGTTCGATCCGGATTATGCGACCGGCACGCAGAAGTCGCAGTCCATCGAGGTCAATAATTCCACGCTCAGCGAGGCCTTGGACTACCTCGCGCTGATCACAAAATCTTTTTGGAAGCCCATAAGCGCCAACGCCATTTTCGTCACCCAGGATAATCCCACCACACGCCGCACCTTCGAAGACTGGGTGGTGAAGGTTTTTTACTTGCAGAATGTTCTCACCACTCAGGAGTTGACCGAGATCAGCACCGCCGTTCGCACCGCCGTCGATTTGCAGAAGGTAATGATCTATAACGCCCAAAACGCCATCATCGTGCGCGGCGAAGCCGACAAGGTGGCGTTGGCCGCAAAGATCATCGCCGATCTCGACAAGCCCAAGGGCGAAGTGCTGGTGGATGTCCTGGTGATGACGGTCAGCAGCCAGGTGGAGCGCGATTTAGCCGCTGCGCTGGCGCCCAACGGCATCAACTCGCCCATCAGCTTTACGCCGCAAGGCAGCATCTCGACACCCGTCGCGAGCACCACCGGGACCACCGGGACCACCGGAGTCGCGACGCCATCAACCTCCACCACGATTCCTCTCTCCAACATCGCCAGACTCAGCACCCGCGATTTTTCGCTCACGGTGCCCGGGGGCCTGCTCAACGCTTTGCTTACCAACAGCAGCACCAAGGTGTTGCAGCGCCCGCAAGTGCGCGCGGTGGACCGGCAGAAGGTCGAGATGAAGATCGGCGACCGTGTGCCATACGCCACGGGCAGTTACCAGCCGGGCGTCGGAGGCGTGGGCATCAACCCCCTGGTGAACACGCAATTCCAATTCTTGGACACGGGCGTCAACATCACAATGGTGCCCGTTGTACATGGCACCGACGAAGTCTCCTTGCACGTGGAGGTGGACATTTCGAACGTTACCGGCAGTGTCCCTCTGGGCGGCATCAATGAACCGGAAGTGTCGCAGACCAAAGTCATCAACGACGTGCGCCTCAAGCAGGGAGAAGTTAATTTGATGGGCGGCCTGATGCAGGTGGAGGAAGACAAGACCGTCAGTGGAGTGCCGGGCTTGGGCGACATTCCCATCCTGCGCCGCCTGTTCACCAGCGAAACGACAACCAAGAAGTACAGCGAGCTGGTGATCGTCCTCATCCCGCACGTCATTCGCTCCGCCGAGATCACGGATGTAAATCTGCGTGAGATCGCGTCCGGCAACGCGACCAATGTCAAGGTGACTTACGCACAGCCGAAACCGGCGGAAACGCCCGCCGCCGCGCCTGCGCCACCCTCCGCAGGAGGCCAGCCCGTAACCCAACCGGCCCCTGTCGTGGTGCCAACCGTTCCGGCTCCTGTAGCATCGCCAACCGCGGCGGCTCCTGCCCGACCGTTCCAGAGCGGACCCGTACCACCGATCCCGGGCGTGACCATACCGCCCATCGGCGCGCCGAATACCAGCACCGGGCCGGCAACGCCGCCGGCCACCGCGCCGCCGGTTCCGCCGACCAAACCGGTGTCGCAAGTGCAAGCGCCTGGCGGAAATGCCAAGGTAAAGTTCGTGCCCGCCGAGGCCAGCACGCTAGTCAGTGGAATCGTCACGGTTAGCCTGATGGTGGAGAACGCGGCCGACCTCGCCTCCACGCCCTTGCAGATTCGTTTCGATCCGAAGATTCTTCGCCTGAACGATGTGGTGCGCGGCAATCTTCTGGCCAGCGACGGCCAGCAGGTGACATTTTCGAAGAACATCCTCAACGACACCGGCGAGGCGACGGTGACCGCCAACCGCTTCCCGGCCACGGGCGGCGTCACGGGTTCGGGTTCGATCGTCACGCTGGTGTTTCAAGCCGTGGGGCCCGGCGATACCGTGGTCACCGCGCCCAGCCTGACGTTGCGGAATTCGCAATCGCAGGCCATCTTGACAGCTACCCCGCACCTTGCGGTAAGTGTGAAGTAGAGCTGCATGTTCCTACGGAGAAACCAGCGCGGCCTCACGCTGATTGAGTTGATCGTGGCTTTTACGATTCTGCTCATCCTCACCTCCATGGCTGTGCCGCTGGCGCGCACCAAGGTGCGGGCCCAAAGGGAACGCGATCTGCGCCGCGCGCTGATCGAAATGCGCGCCGCCATCGACAAGTACAAAGACTACGCCGATCAAGGTTTGCTCGGGACGCAAAAGATCGACGGATACGGCTATCCGGAAAGCCTCGACATTCTGGTCGAAGGCGTAAAACTCTCCGGGCAGGTCGACAAGAAAATGCGATTTCTGCGGCGCATTCCCAAAGATCCACTGACCAACTCCACCGATTGGGGCAAACGCAGCATGCAAGATGATCCCGACTCATCGTCCTGGGGCGGCCAGAATGTGTTCGACGTTTACACCAGGAGCACCGACAAGGCGGCAGATGGAACTCCGTATTCCGGGTGGTAACCGCCGCGGCGGTTTCACGCTCATCGAACTCCTCATCGTGATGTCCATCGTCGCGATCCTGGTATCGCTCGCTATACCGATTTATCAAAAATCCATCCTACGTTCCAGGGAAACCGTGCTGCGTAACAACTTGTTTACCATCCGCCAAGTAATTGACGAGTACACTTACGATAAACAAAAAGCTCCACAGGCACTGCAAGACTTAGTACAGGAAGGCTACTTGCGGGAAGTTCCGAAAGACCCCATGACCGATTCCAATACTACCTGGCGCACGGTAATGGAAGACGCCGGACAAAGTGTCGACCAAAGCGAGCCGGGTATCTTTGATGTGCACAGCGGTTCGGATAAAATGGGTCTGGACGGGACTCCCTATGCAGACTGGTAGGTATTTAAGACTTGTTACCCCGCTGCTCTTCCTTCTAGTTCCCGGTTATTCTCAGACTACCCTAACCTGCGTACCACGAACCGCAGACTTTTTGGTGCGTGCGGAGGGCATTACCGAGAGAGTTGGCGATATTGTCCTGGCCTGTTCGGGAGGCGTCCCCGGGTCGACCGTCACCGGCAATTTAACCTTTTTTCTGAACGTTAATGTCACTAACAAGCTGGCGGCGAACAACACTTTCACGGATGTATTTCTGACGGTGGACTCGGGCTCGGGCTCCGTGCCGGTCAACATCACGCCTGTGCCCGATGGACAGTACGGCGTGACATTTAACGGCGTCAGCTTTACGGTGCCGCCATCTGGCAATGTGACCCTCCAACTTACCAACCTGCGCGCCAACGCAAACCAGCTGGGCATTTCTTCGCAGCAACAGGTTACGGCAACAATCGCGTTCAGCACCAACGCCGGCCTTCCGCTCAGTAACAACGAACCGGTAACTGTGGGGATCACGTCGCCGGGGCTTCTGGCCGCTTCCTCTGCGTCCGGGGTAACTTGCACGGGATCGCCCGTGCCGTCCGCCGTCAATCTGGCCAATTTGTTCGCGGCCGGCACGCGCTTCTTTTCCACGCGCATGACCGAGGGATTTGCCAGCGCGTTTCAGGTGAAGGACATGTTTTCCGATACCGGCACGCGCATCATGGTCACGTACTCTGGATTTCCAGAAGGCACGCAGATCTTCGTCCCGGATTTCGTGGCTGGCTCGGACGCCGTGACGGCTACCGCGGGTGGGGATCTCGGTGTGGCGGCCTCAGGAGGCCAGTACACGCCCAGCGCCGTTGGATCTTTGCTGCTGATCCGCGTGAACAATGCTGACCAAAACGGGGCTGGCGGCATGATGGCGTTCGCCCGTCCCACATCCGGCGTCACGAGTTTCACTTCGGCCAGCGCCGTGCCTCTCACCAGTGGAGCCGGAGCCGTTGTGTATGAAGTTGCCGATACGAATCCCAATGTGCGCGAGAGCGCTCAGTTTCCCACGTTCGTGGGCCTGACGCCGGGCAGCGCCGGGGTGGGGACCGTGGCTTCCTCGAATCTGTCGTTCGCGCCGGTGTCTACAGTCACGGTCGCCGCGGCCGCGCCCATCCCCAGGTTCGTTGACGTGACGCCGGAGTCCGATTGCTCGGCGCTGGGCGATTGCAACGCCAAATATTTCCCCCACCTGAACGTAGTGCCGCCGCCACCCGGCTTTACGGCGCAACAGGGCGCACGGCCGCCGGCGGAGTTCGTCGTGGTGCAAAACACTAGCGGCGGTGAAATGAACTGGACCGCCAGCATCACCTATCAAACCGGCTCCGGCTGGCTCACCGCTTATCCCACCGTGGGCGTCAATACTGGCGACATTCAGTTAGTCGGGTACCCGGATAAAGTTGTGCCGGGCACCTATCAGGCCACGCTTACTGTCGACGCCGGGCCGATGGCCGGCACACAGAGTGTTCCCATCACCTTCACCGTCACCGGCGCCAACCCGAACGAACCTGTGATTAACTCCGTGGTCAACGCCGCTAGCTTCCAGCCGGGACCGTTGGTGGCGGGAGAACTGGCCACTGTTTTGGGATCGAATCTCGCCGGCCGAAACGTTTCGGTTACTTTCGATGGGACAGCCGCCTCGCTGCTCTACACCTCCGCCACACAGATTAATTTGCAGGTCCCGGTCGCCGTCGCGGGCCAGATATCGGCGAACGTCGTGGTGACCGTGGAGGGACAATCCAGCACGCCCACAAGTGTGGGGCTGGCCGTGGTGGCGCCGGCGATCTTCAACCCGGGCATCTTGAATCAGGACCAAACCCTGAACGGCCCGTCGCACCCCGCGCCTATCGGGAGCAAGATCCGCATCTACGCTACCGGCGCCGCGTCCCCCTCTAGCGGAGCCATCACGGCACGTCTGGCCGGCAGCGATATCCTGAATCCTGCGTACGCCGGACCTGCGGCTGGCATCCCGGGCGTACAGTGGGTCGACATCATCATTCCCTCCGGTGTACCGAGTGGAACAACCAACGTGCAAGTCTGCGGCTCGGGCCCGGCGCGCCTGTGCAGCATGCCGGCGCCGGTCTCGGTGAAGTAACCGGCTGGCATAATAGGCTCATCCGCCTATGACCAAAGACGAGATCATCCTCGCTAACCAGGAGTACCTTTTTCCCGCGGTCTTCCATTACTACAAGGAGCCGCTGGTTGTCGCGCGCGCCAAAGACCAATTCGTCTACGACGCCGATGGCAACCAGTACCTCGATTTTTTCGGCGGCATTCTAACCATTAGCGTGGGGCACTGCAATGACCGTGTGAACGCGGCAGTCCACCAGCAAATCGACCGGCTCGAGCACGTCTCGACGGTCTTCGCCACCGAACCGCAAGCAGCCCTCGCGAAGCGCCTCGCCGAAATCGCGCCCGGCAATGTGCGCCAGTCCTTTTTCACCAACAGCGGCACCGAGGCCAACGAGACCGCCATCCTGACCGCGCGTTGTTACACCGGTTCGGCCGAAATCATCGCGTTGCGCCATTCGTATCACGGCCGTTCTTCATTGGCGATGTCGCTTACCGGAAATTCCGCCTGGCGGCTGGTCGGCGCGATGCAACCCGGAATCGTCCACACCGCCAACGCGTACTGTTACCGCTGCCCATTCGGTCTCACCTACCCCTCTTGCAACGTGCAGTGCGCGCGCGACGTGGAAGACGTCATCCGCAGTTCGACCCACGGCCGCGTCGCCGGCATCATCGCCGAGCCCATCCAGGGTGTCGGCGGGTTCATTACTCCGCCACGGGAATATTTTCAGATTGTCGCCGAAATCGTGCGCCGCCACGGCGGCATCTTCATCAGTGACGAAGTCCAAACGGCCTGGGGCCGCACCGGCGGCAAATGGTGGGGCATCGAGCAGTACGGCGTCACGCCCGACGTGATCACCAGCGCCAAAGGCCTGGGAAACGGCCTGCCGATCGGACTCACCATGGCGACACCGGAAGTGGCGGCCAGCCTGCGCGGCGCCACCATCTCGACTTTCGGCGGTAATCCGGTCACAACCACCGCCGCCAAAGCCGTGATCGACCTCATCGACGAGCAGAACCTCATGGCCAATGCCGCCGAGACGGGCGCCTATCTTCGGGAAAAGCTCGATGAGCTGCGCGAGAAGCACCCGCTCATCGGCGAGGTGCGCGGGATGGGCCTGATGCAGGCTCTCGAACTGGTGCGCAGCCGCACAACTAAGGAGCCGGCCGTGGACGAAACCACCCGGCTGATGGAAGCCGCGCGGGAAAACCGGCTGCTGATCGGGAAGGGTGGCATGTTCGGCAACGTTATCCGCATCTCGCCACCGCTGAACATTCGTCAAGCCGACGTGGACGAATTCGCGCGCGCTCTCGACGCCAGTCTCGTTCAGTGCGCCGCAGGCGATGTGCCAGCCCGGTAGGCCAGTTTTGCCAGTTTTGCCTTTGACCGAAACGAGGATCGCGTGTACCATAACATCGCAATCGGCCGTTGGGAACGACGCGGTCGGATGCAATAGACCAATATGAGGATTTCACCCGAAGAAAACTCCGGATGCTATTGATTCTTCCTGCCGCGGCCTTTCTTTTTTTCTTCCTCCTTCTGCGTGAGCAGGGGCTCGACTGGCGCCGGTCCGCTTTGGCGGCAGCCGTTCTCTGGGGCGCGTGCGTGGCGTTGAGCACGGAAGCACTCAGCCTGCCACGCCTTCTCACCCGCGGCCCCGTGGCGATCTTCTGGCTGGCCGTGTGTATCGGCAGTGCCGTGTATTGGCGAATGCTGAAGCGCCGAAGCCCGCATGCTCCACAACCGGTGCAGAGTGCAGATTCTGTTCTCCCCTCGGCTATGAGGAAGCTGTTAGCGGCCGCTGGGTTTCTGGTCTTTCTGGTTGGAATCGACGCCGTGGTGGCGCCGCCGAGCACCTGGGATGCTATGGCGTATCACCTGCCACGGGTGACGATGTGGATTAGCAATCACAGCGTCCGGTTCTTTCCGACTCCTGACCTCAATCAGTTGATTTTTGCGCCCTGGGCGGAATACGCGATGCTCCACACGTGGCTGCTTTGGGGGAGCGATCGCTTCGTCAACCTGATTGAGTTTTTCAGCCTGCTCGGTTCCACAATTGGAGTTTCGCTCATTGCACAGAGGCTAGGCGCTGGCTTAAGAGGCCAGGCACTAGCCGCCGTGATTTCCGCGACGATACCGGAAGGGATGCTGGAAGCTTCGGGGGCCATGAACACGTACGTGGTCTCCTTCTGGGTCGTCGCCTGTGCCGTCTTCCTTCTAGACTGGAACGAAGATCCCGGATGGCTCAACACGCTTTGCGTGGGCCTGTCAGCCGGGTTGGCAATGCTGACGAAGGGCACGGCATTCGTTTACCTTCCCTCTCTCGTCATCGCGAGTTGGTGGATGGGGCGGGCGTCCACCCGGATTCTCTTCCTGAAGCGCAGCGTGGCCTTCCTTCTCGCGATCCTGGTGCTCAATGCCGGGCAGTTCATTCGTTGCTACCAGTTCTCGGGCACACCATTGGGTCTTCCTTTGCCGTTCCGATACCCAAGGGTGGAAGTAACCAGGACTCATGTCTCCATACAAGGCACCTTGGCGAGCATCCTTCGCAATCTTTCGTTGCATTTCGGCACCTTCAGTGAGGCTGCGAATTTGCGCATCGAGCACACGTTCCGGCTGGCTATACGAGCCATTGGAGCCAATCCAGACGATCCCGCGGGGATCTGGCTTGGCGACCCGTTTCACATGAACCGGTTCTCCCTGCATGAAATTTACGCCGGCAATCCGCTCCAACTGATTCTGCTGCTGGCCTCGATCGCGGTTGTTGTCTGGAAGTGGAGGGAAGCGGGGCTGCGCAAGGCATCCTGGTACGGGCTTGCCGTAATTGCCGGATTCGTCTTCTTGTGCGCTACGCTGCTCTGGAACCTCTGGTCAAGCCGCCTGCACCTTCCCTTCTTCGTTTTGGGAGCAGCCCTGATCGGTTTTACGCTCGAACGATACGCTTCACCAAAGATGGCGACGTACGCCGGAGTGCTCGTTGTTGCATGGGCCTTGCCTTACGCCACCATGAACCGCATACGCTCCTTCATTCCCGGGAGCCGGTTAGATGACATTTACCATCCACGATCGGAAATGTATTTCTACGATCAACACAAGACGCTGACACCGGCTGCGCTAGCCGCCACTGATGCAGTGAACCATTTGGACTGCGACAGGATTGCGATCGATGCATATTCTCCTCAATTCGCGATCGGCCACAGCCCGCGATCTTTCTACGTTTATCCGTTCCTGGCACTGATCCACATCGACGGAGAGAAGCGAACCGTTCGCTATGCGGGTGTACACAATCCGACGAGCCGATACGCAAGCGAAGAGGATCGTACCGCGCCCTGTGCCGTGATCTGCCTGGATTGCGCCGACGTTCCACAGAAATGGGACGAATATCGCTCGGTTGGCGGGCGGGCTTCCCTTTTCGACTACATCGTGGTTTTCAGTGCGGCGGGCGCGGTTCCCAATGTAGTGCAAAGGATGCCTGAAAGATTGGCGAACGGCGGAGACATGCGATGATAAGAAACCAAATGTTCAACACAGCTCGTGGTCAAAAGGACAACCGGGAAGATGGCCGTATCCTTTCCATTTCCTAAAGGCAGGCCGCGACAGCTGGTGACCTTTGGCGTTTTGGCCGCCTGCACTACGGCACTTTACATCTGGCAACTGAACACCCTTTTCAGCTTTTTCGCTTTTGCGTTCCGCGATGCAGGCAGCAGCCTGATGTTAGTAAAGCTGATACAGGCGGGCCAAACGCCCGTGACTGACTTTGGTTATGCCTATGGCCTGTTATCCGTTTTGTTCTCACAAGTGTGGATGACGGTTTTCGGAATCAATCCGGCTGCCTTCGTAAGTGCCGAATACATCATCAGTTTGGTTTCCTGCTACTGGTTTGCACGGCTACTCACGGCCATCGATGGGGGATATGGCCATCTCCTGTTGCTGATTTGCCTGTGGCCGCTTGCGCTGCCAGTCACCGGCATCAGTCACACGCACGTTCTAGAGCCGGTTCTCTTGCTAGCTGCCTTGACCCTTCACGCAGAAGGTAAGCCGCGATGGGCACTGGTCGCCTGCACGACGTGTCTGTTCGTCAAACCAAGCATGGCTTACTTCTACGGCCTGTGGCTGGTTGTCGAACTGATTGCGGAGACTCGCCCCTTGCGCATTGCCGCTTGGAAGCAGGTACTTCGCGCACTCGCACCGGCGGCGGTGATGGCCATCAGTATCGCCACTTGTCTAGGCGTATATTACGGCTGGCCGCCGTTGGCCGCTTCACTAACCGGCAAAACAGGGCGAACGATTTATAGCATCAATCACTACGGCGTACTCGGTTACGGACACTCCTTTTTCTGGAACCCCGCCGCTACCTGGAAGTACTACCTGGGTCAGCATGCCGGATTCTGGATCTTCTCCACACTTTCCCTCTTTGGCGTCGCTGCCGCCCTGATTACGTCACAAGCAACTAACCGTCGTTCACTCCGCCAAAATGACCGTCTCATTTGCTGCATTGCCTACTTACTATTGGCTTTCTACGTGTTGTTTTATGGCCCCCCGGAAAGCTGGATCTACTACCCCTTTCTATTAGTCATCTTTTGGATGCTGATCCTGGATTTCTGGCGCCTAAGATGGCTGTTGGCCATTGCCCTTCCGCTCTATCTCGCAAGCACGTTTGTCGTTTTCAAGATGCGTCTTCACGATTGGCGTACCAACGTTAGTTCTCCACTTACCAGAGGACTGCCCGCCGATCCTGAAGTCTTGTCCGAGTGGAGTACGATCCGCTCACTCGCTCAAAGCTCGCGTGTAGCAGTTCTTTCGTATGGGGGCGCCACAGCTATTTTGTTCCCCGACATGGAAACGGCTCCCCGGTTATTTCTCGAACGAGGCCTAACGTCGCCACGAGAGATCAATGCCACGTTAGTCACGCTCCAACACGCAGACTATGTAGTGGTGCAAGTGGGAATGCCTTACCTGAACTATTTCGACTGGCCCGTCATCGGCGATGAATTACGGAAGTTCCACACCGTTAGCAAGTCGTCGCGGTTTACCGTTCTAAAACGAACGTCGCCCTAATTACCCAGCGCTCATTGAGAGCACGCAGCGTCGAATAGCCTCTCGATCAACGGAATCTTGTCATCAGTTTACTGATCTGCCGCAGGTAGATGCCTTCCGCGGCGGGGTCGAGGTGGCTTGTCGCCGGCTCATAGCCTCCTTCCGCAAAGGCCTTCTGCTCGGGGAAATAGCCGACATAACCGTTGGTATAGCCCATCAGGAACGCGTGCGTGGCGGGGCACTCTGACTTCACGCGCTGGCCGATCGCATGGAACATCTCGCCGGGGAAAGTGACCCACATCAGGTCGCCCATGCGAATCGCGGTGGTTGGCGCATCCACGACGGTATTCTTGAAATCATCCATCAATTCGCGATACGCGCGCGGCAGCTTGACGTCCGCTGTTTCGATCTGGAGCGAAGCCGTCATGGATTCCGGTTGCAGGCTCCGGTACACCCGGACTACTTCACGCCCAATTTCCTCCCCGAGCGCCCAGGTCACTTCAATGTTGTCCTGATAGCCGTCGAGTCCGCCGACGACTCGCGGATTGATGTCGCCCGCCGCGCCTTGCAGGTAGATGGCTCCCGCACCGTCAATCTGCCGCTCGAGATACGCTTGCATGCGCCCCATCCACTCGCCGGAGATTTTACTGTTGCGGCCGCCCAGCGATGTACCGTGGCAGGCATAGTTGATCATGGCCGCCAGAGGTTTTCCGTTCATAGAATCAACGCGCACCACGTCCACGGCATCATCAATCGAGCCGCCAGGATTTGCGCCGAGCCGCGTGACACCGGCAAATTCGTGAATGGTGACCGGCTGATCCGTCTTGGCTTTACCGAAGGTCTGGCTGCGGTCATTCTCGTCAAACGTGATGTAGGAATCGGTATCCTGTGGCCGCACCTGCCGCCGGTTCATCGCGATTCGCGAATGCCCCTGGCCGGCAGCAATCCGGACGGGTTGCAGGTTGGCTACTGCTTTCTGGACGGTCACGACCAGGGCCGTGCTGAATTCACGATCCCAGTTCGTTTCACCCTTGGCAGCCGGGGAGGGCGCCGCATGATTGTGTGCATCGCCAAGCAAAATATTTTCGAAAGGGATGCCCGTGGCCGCGGAGACGCGCCTGCGAAACTCGTCCGTCTCGCGAATGATAATGACGTCTCCCTCGATAAAGGCCACCTTTTGTGAACCATCGTCGAACACCAGGCAGCGCACGTAGAGCTTGTCGTTGCCGTGAACGCCATCGGAAGGCGTGCCGCGCATATCGTAGCCCGCCATGTAGACCGGCTCGTGGGGCGTCACATCCGTTTTGGCGTACCCGGCTTTAATCGGCCCCGCGAATGCACACGGGCCCACGGACGCTGTATACAAAATGATTGACAGCAGTGATCTCATGTAGCAAAGCATATATCAAGTGGTCGGCTAAAATACGGGGATGCCCGGCGCGCGCGTCGTCTCGGTCAACGTCGGCACACCTCGAGAAGTCAGTGTTGGGGATCAATCGGTGATCACCGCCATCTTCAAGGTGCCGGTTGAGGGCAGGGTCGCGTTGCGCCGGAATAATCTGGAGGGCGACCGGCAGGCCGACCTAACGGTGCATGGCGGGCCTTACAAGGCGGTCTACCTCTATCCTTCCGAGCATTACCCCTACTGGGCCGAGCAGTTGCCGGGTGAAGTGCTTCCGTTCGGAATGTTTGGCGAAAACCTCACTACTGCCGGCCTGCGGGAGGAATCCGTGCGCATCGGGGACCAGTTCCGCATCGGTTCGGCCGTGCTACAGGTTACGCAGCCGCGCATGCCTTGCTACAAGCTCGGGACACGCTTCAACCGCCCCGACATGGTAAAACGATTCTGGCTGAGCGGCCGCTCAGGGATCTACTTCTCCGTTGTCGACGAAGGCGAACTCGGCGCGGGCGACACGATCGAACAAGCCGGCAGCGGGCCAGAGCCGATTACCGTGGCCGACGTCGTTCGCCTCTTCACCGGACAAGAGAAGGATCCCGAAAAACTGCAGCAGGCCATGAGAGCCCCTCTATATGGAGGCTGGAAACAAGAGCTGGATGCACGGCGTCAGGATTGACATGGGCCGATTTGGCTGGCACGAATCGTGGCAAAAACGGACAATCCGTCCCAGAACCGGACAGTGGATCGCCACCGCAGCACCGTTTCCGTTCCCTCGCCAAAACGAGTAAGGTCCGGCATTCCCTGCTAACGCATCGCCGGAACAACATTCTTTCTCGCAGCCGAACTGTGGAAGGGGAATTGCCCTTGAACTACCCGTACGCTGCTCCAAGGTCAGTGCGCATCTCGGATTCACACTGAGCAGTTACCCTGGAATTCTTACTCAACATGAGCTACTTTCGGACCCTCTCGACGACCGCCCTCCTCTTGTTCGCAACTTTTGCCTGCGCGCAGACGCCGGAAGTCTCTATTGAAACTCCGAAGCCCATGCCTGTCGTCGGACCGCTGCTCCGGCCCTTCCATATAGAGCGCCGCGCTGTTTCACCAGCCAGGCTGTCCAATTCGCCTCGCCTGGAATCGCTCGTGCGCGGCGGAAACCTATATTTGTCGGTGCAGGACGTCATCGCGCTGGTCCTCGAAAACAATATCGACATCGCGATTCAGCGCTATGGGCCCATTCTCGCCCAAGAGGTTCTGCGGCGTGCCCAAGGGGGCGGCCTTCTCCGCAGCGTGGGGACTCCGATCTACCCCGGCCCGGTCAGCGTCAGCACGCTGGGTGTGAATGTGAGCGCCGTTGGCTTGGCGGAAAGCGGATCAGGCGTCAGCTCGGGCGGAGGAATCGTGGTGGGCTATGGAGCTCCGCCGCCCAATCTCGACCCTTTTTTTTACGCCAACGCGAATTTCCAGCACAGCAGCACGCCGCAAAGCAACACGCTGTTGAACCCGGTGCCAGCCCTGGTGAACAGCAGCCAGAGCTACACCATCGCCTATGGCCAGACGTTTACGACGGGAACCAGCGCACAGCTTGCCTTTAATAGTTACCGAAGCGCGGTCAACAGTCCTTCGCCAATCCTGAACCCGTACACGTATGGACTCCTGGATCTTTACATTACGCAAAACCTACTGCAAGGCTTTGGCGTCGCGGTCAACAATCGCTTCATCCGCGTGGCGAAAAACAACATGAAAGTGACAGACCTGCAAGTGAAGCGGCAGGTGATCACCACGGTTTCCGCCGTCTTGAATCTCTACTGGGACCTGGTGAGTTTCAACGAGGATCTGCGCATCAAAGAGCAAGCGCTCGCCACCGCAGAGAAACTCTATGAGGACAACAAGAAGCAGGTCGCGATCGGCACGCTGTCTGCCATTGAGATAACCCGTGCCGCCGCCGAAGTATCTTCCGCCAAGGAAAGTCTGCTCATCGCACAAACCAACGTCGCGCAGCAGGAGACGGTTCTGAAGAATGCGCTGAGTAGGAACGGCATCGTCAGCCCGTGGCTGGACGATGTCCACATTGTCGCGCTCGAGCACATTCAAGTTCCCGAGAAAGAAGACCTCAAACCCATACCGGAACTGGTCCAGCAAGCGCTCGCCAAGCGGCCGGAGATCGAGCAGACCCGCATCAACATCGAGAGTACCCTCATCAACATCAAGGGATCGAAGAACGCACTGTTGCCCACCCTTTCGGCATTTGCCGAGTTCACCAACAACGCTCTAACGGGTGAGAACAATGCCTTAGCCAACGGCGCAAACGGCACACCCGACCCCTACTTCGTGGGAGGCTACAGCAACCTCCTCAGCCAAATCTTTCGCCGGAACTATCCCAACTACTCGGCTGGTTTTTCGCTGAACATTCCCTTCCGCAACCGGGCCGCGCAGGCGGACTATGTGGCTGACCAGCTCAATCTGCGGCAAGCTGAGCTGCAGCTTCAGCGCAGTGTCAGCCAGGTTCGCGTGGACGTAAAGAATGCTGTGATCGGCTTACAGCAGGCCCGCGTCCGGTACGAAACGGCTGTTGCCACCCGCGTGCTGGCTCAACAGAATTTCGATGCGGAGCGGAAGAAGTTTCAATTCGGCACCTCGACCATCCCTCTCGTGGTGCAGGCGCAACGCGATCTCAACAACGACCAGAGCGCGGAGGTCCAATCCATGACGAACTACACGCACGCCAAAATCGCCTTCGACGAAGCCGTAGGACAGACCCTGGAAGAGAATCATATCTCGATGGAGGAGGCCACCTCGGGGAGGGTCGCCCGCACTTCGGCGATTCCGGATGTGAGCCCCAATCCGCAGAAGTGATCGGGAACTATCAGACCATGAGAACACGCCCAACACTTGCGATCGCCGTTGCCTGGTCCTCCATGATTTCCCCGTCGCTCGCTCAGCAACAGGCGCTTGACGTGGAGAAACCACAGGCTCCGATCATCCTTCGCCCCTACCAGGCAGCAACCGTTCCCCCGGCTCGGCTGAAGAACTCGGCGCGCCTTCATGATCTGATTCGTGCGGGAAAACTGTATCTGACCGTGCAGGACGCGATTGCGCTGGCGATCGAAAATAATCTCGATCTCCAGGTGGATCGTTACGGGCCTCTCGCCTCCCAATGGCTGCTGGAGCGCGCACAGGCGGGCGGACCTCTGCGCGGCGTCACCGCCGGAAACACGCTCGCCAACCAGGTTACGAGCGGTCAGGGCGTGGCCGGGGCCGAGGTGGCCGCGGGCCTCGCCGGCGGCAGCGGAGGGGGTGGCGGTGGTGGCGGCGGTGCGGCAACCATCTCGCAGATTGGACCCATCACGCCGAACCTCGATCCGGTCTTCCAGAACGGGACTCTGTTTGCGCATTCCACCAGTCCTCAACCCAACACCACACTGAGTCAGACTCCCGCCTTGGTCAGTACCACACACATCTACGACAATTCCGTAACGGAAGGGCTTGTCACGGGCGGCGTCGTGCAGGTGGTGGACAACGAGGAGTACCTCAAGCAGAACGCCCCCACCGATATCCTCAACCCAACGGTAGCGCCTGCGGTCGAGATCTACCTCCGGCATAATTTCCTGCAGGGGTTCGGCACCGGCGTCAACAGCCGCTTTATCCGAGTCGCTGAAAAGAACATTGGCGCGGCTCAAGAGACCTTCCGTTCGCAGTTGCTCAACCTTGTGGCCAACGTTCTCAATCTCTATTGGGACCTGGTGGGCGACAACGAGAACTTGAAAGCCAGCCAGCGTTCGCTGGAGATCGCGCAGAAGTTCTACAACAACACGAAACGGCAAATCGAGCTGAGCGCGCTCGCTAAAGTAGATATCTATCGCGCACAGGGCGAGTTGACAACCCGCCAGCAGGAGTTAGCCATCGCCCAGACGACCGTGCGTCAGCAGGAGAACCTTCTGAAGAACGCTCTGAGCCGCAACGGATTGGAGGATCCGCTGGTTGACGCCGCTGAAGTCGTGCCATTGGACAGCATTCAGGTTCCTGCGGAGGATAAACTGCCCCCTTTGCGCGACCTGGTCAGCAGAGCACTGGCGAAGAGGCCGGACGTTGCCCTCTCGAAAATTAGCGACGAAAGCGCGGAAATCTCGGCGCTGGGAACCGCCAACGGCGTGTTGCCGACTCTGCGGGGCGCCGCAGCGATCTACGACAGCGGCCTGGCCGGTACATCGAATCCGCAAGCGGGCGCCGGGCCAGCCGACCCTTACTACGTCGGTGGTTACGGCACGGCGCTGGGCCAGATCTTCCGCCACGACTTCCCCAGCGAGCAAGCGTCGATTACTTTTCAAGGCGCGGTCCACAACCGGATCGCCCAAGGGGACTACGGCGTGGAGCAGTTGCAATTGCGCCAGAGCGATCTCGCTACGCGCCGCACCATGAATCAATTGGTGGTAGATATCTCCAACCAGATGATTGCGCTGCGCCAGGCTCGCGCTCGGTATTCCACCGCCGTCGATACCCGGACGTTGCAGGAACAGTTGCTCGAAAAGGAGCAACGGAACTTCTCTCTGGGAAACTCTACAATCTACGCTGTGGTTATAGCACAGCGCAGTCTGGCCGCGGCCCGCATCGCGGAAGTTGCGGCGCTCACAACATTCAGCCGGGCGCGTGTCTCGCTCGACCAGGTACTCGGCGAAACCCTCGAGAAGAACAACGTGTCGGTCGGCGAAGCGCTGGAAGGCCGCGTGCCGCGGAAATCCAGCCTTCCCGAAACCGCTGCGGCTCCCGGGCGTTAATGCCGAATGCCCGATGGCAAACCCGGCCGAAGCATCAACTGTTCCGCCGGTGAGAATACGCGCGCCCGAATGAGCCACGTGCTGACCAGCGCCGTCAGCCCCGATGACGCCAGAATCATCGCCAACACAACAAACTGGTAAATGGCGGCATAGAGCGGCCTGGCGCCGGACAACAGCATCCCCGCCATCAGCCCCGGTATCCACACGATCCCCAGCGACCGCAGAGAATCCACGGCGGGAATCAAGCTCGCCTCCATCGACGCGTGGCTGTAGCTCGCAACGCTCGTGGCGGAGTCGGCGCCCAGCGCCAGCGCTGTTTCAATTTCGCCCACATGGGCCAGCACGTCGGAGCGAAACCGGTTCAGTGCCAGGCTGTTGGTGTTCATGGCGTTCGCAATCATCATGCTGCCCACCGGCACGAGCGACGTGATCGGCGTATCGATCACCCCCAGCCAGAGCATCAGTGCGATCATTAATCCCACGCCGAATGCGATGGCGCACGTCGATACGGGAAATGCGCCGGGAATTCCGCTCGCCCTCTTGGCCGACGTCGCCCCCGCCGCCACAATCATGGCCGCAAGCAGCAGCCCACCGGTCCACTGCGGCCCGCGAAGCAGCAAAACCAGCACGGACCCGACCGCCACAATCTGTACAATCCCGCGCACGAGAGCGACCACCGTTTCCCGCTCCAGATGTATGTTTCGCTTTCGCGCCAGCAAGACGACGAGCATGGCGGCCAGCGCCGTCACCGCCGCCTGCGCCAGCCCGAGCTGCATCTGGTCATGCACTATCGCTTTGAGCACCGAGCACCTCCTTTGCGCTGCCGAATCGCACCGCGCGTCCGGATTCAATCACCAGCACACGGTCCGCAACGCGCGCCGCCTGCAACGCATCATGCGTCACCATCACGCAAGCCAGCCCATCCTGCTTGACGAGGCCGCAAACCAGCGCCTCGATGCCGGCTTTCGCTGCATCGTCCAATGCCGACGTGGGCTCGTCCAGGAGCAAAGCCATCGGCGCATTCGCAACCGCGCGCGCCACAGAAACCCGCTGGGCTTCGCCGCCCGAGAGCGGAGCCACCTCGCGGCCTTCGTAGCCCGGAAGCCCGACCTTGCTCAGCAGCCTGGCGATTTCGCTATCGGCCAGCTCTACTCCACGCTGGCGCGGCCCGAACCGAAGGTTGTCCGCAACTGTTCCGGGAAACAAGAAAGCCTGCTGCGTGACCATCCCCACCTTGCGCCGCAGGTCACGAGGCGGAATCTCGCGATAGTCGTTCCCCTCCAGCAGCACCGTGCCGCTCGTCGGTTCATCCAGCCGGTTCAGCAAGCGGAGAAACGAAGTCTTCCCCGAACCGCTCGGGCCCGTCACCGCCAGAATCTCGCCGGCGTAAACCTGAGCGCTGATGTCACTGACCAGCGTCACCCCCGCCACCACCCGGCTCAACTGCCGAATGTCCAGCGTCGGGATCGCCTTGCCGCCTTGCGTGTCCAAAACCTTCACACTTCCGTACAGCTTACCCGATTGCCCGACTGCGCGCCGTAAAGCCTTTGCTTGCATAGTCTCACGCAGCCCGCCGCGACAAGGGCAGAAATGAAACAAACGTGACTACGGGCCAGTCTTAAGAGTGCGCGAACGAATCGATGGGAATGGCGCAAGTTTTGCGAACGAATCCTATTCCGGCGCGTAATTCATTAGGAAAGAGAACCGGCCACCATGAAAACTGCGGGTGTATCACTGCTTTTTGCCCTTTCTTCGCTGTGCCTGGGATCGGCCCATTCCCAATATTGCTGGACAGAGCGCATGCAACGCTTCGAAGTCTCCGCACGCGGGACGGTGGAATTTGCCGACGACGATCGCGATGTGAAGAGCCTCTCGGCCGGCGGTTACTTTCGGGTGGAGGAGAACTATCTCCTGGTGCTTGACGGGCGGCGGTACGAAGTGAGTGCTGACGGGATGGGCCACCTGTCGCGCACATACACTTACCATGGGCAGACCCGCGCCCTGGGCAGCCAGGGTCAAGCCTGGCTGATGCGCGTAATGCCGGACGCCATCCGCCGGACGGGGCTGGGCGCAGGCCCGAGACTGCAGCGCATCGTGAAGCAAGGCGGACCCGCCGCAGCGTTGTCCGAGATCTCAAGAATCGACTCCGACGAATCCAAACGCATCTACCTCCAAGAACTCATCACCAAATACGGACTGGGCCGCGAGAATCTGGAGAGTGCGATGCTACAGGCCCGCAAAATTGGCTCCGACGAAGAGAAAAGCGACCTGTTGAGCGCCGTGGTGCCCTACTTTTTGAAAGACGGCCTCCGCGAAACGATCTTCCAAGTGGCAGGAACGATTGGCTCGGACGAGGATCGGGAAAGCACGCTTTCCGCCCTGGTGGAACGCGACCCCGCCAGCCGCGAAACACTGAAACTGGCGGCCAAGACGGCGGGGCATATTGGCTCCGACGAAGAGAAGGCCAAGATTCTGCTTAAAGTCGCCGAGCGCTTCAAAGGCGACCGGGAAATCGGGCGGGCATTGCTAGCCAGCGCCAGCACCATCGGTTCCGATGAAGAGCGGCGCCGCGTTCTGACTGCGGTACTCGCGGCGAGCACGGATCGGGAGACGCTGCACGAAGCGCTACGGTCAGGAGCCGCGATCGGGTCGGACGAAGAGAAAGCGTCCCTGTTGATGCAAGCTGCCCCGCGTTATCTGGATGACGCCATCACGCGGCGCGCCTTTTTCGACGCAACCGCAAGTGTTGGCTCGGATGAAGAGCGCCGGAAGGTCCTGTCCGCGCTGCTGCGGCGTACGGGCCTGACGGATGCAACGCTGGCCGATATTGCGCGGTCCGCCAAATCCATCGGCTCGGATGAAGAGAAGGCCACCGTTTTGAGCGAGATGGCATGCGCAAATCTACAAAGTCCGGCACTGCGCGTGGCTTTCTTTGAGGCAGTCAACAGCATCGGATCGGATGCGGAGCGCAAGAAAGTTCTGGTGAAGGCGGCGCATCACGCAGTGAGCAGCCCGGAGATTGCGTTGGAAATTGCGCGGTCCGCGAAGCAGATGGGGTCCGATGAAGAGAAGGCGGCGGTGCTGGTGGAAATCGGGGCGCTCAGCCGGCCTGACGATAAGCTCCTGGATGCATTCTTCGCCGCGGTGAACAGCGTGGGTTCTGATGACGAACGCCACAAAATCTTCTCAGCAGTGCTAAAGAAGCCTGACTTGACGAAGGAGACACTGATTCGCGTCGTCGAGGCGGCGAGCCAGATCAACTCCGACGATGTCAAGGCCGAAATCCTCACCCAGGTGCTCGACTCTCCGGCCAGTGACGACCCCCAGGTGCGCGCCGCTCTGAAGAAAGCGCTGAATTCCATCCAATCCGACGGTGAATACCGGCGGATTATGTCGGCCTATACCATGCATTAGCCGATCCGGCGCGGAAACTCGGGGGCGGCGCCCGTTCTTTTCAGCACCATGTTGTAATGTTTGCAACTATTGGCACTGGCCGTTCGTCTCAACACCGTGCGGGTGCACCTGATCCTTACCCTGCTGCCGTGGCTTGCGGCGGCGCAACAATCGCCGACAATCCGCACCGAGGTTCCGCTGGTAATGGCGCCGGTTACGGTGACGGACGCCAAGGGGCGCTATATCGACGGCCTGGCGGCAGGCGATTTCGTGCTGACGGACAATCAAACCCCGAGGCCATTCCAACTCGATACTTCTGATGCGACGCTGATCCCGATTTCGATCGTCGTTATCGTGCAGATCAACAACTACGCGGGCGCCGTGGTGGCGAAGCTCCATAAAGTGGGGAGCCTGATCCAGCCGTTGATTACGGGCGAACGCGGCGACGCGGCGGTGGTGGCGTTTGACGAAAAGGTATGGACCGTCCAGGAGTTCACCTCCGACCCGTCGCAGGTCGAGCATGCTCTCCAGCAGATCCAGCCGAGCGCCGACACACAGGCACACATGGTGGATGCGGTTTCCGACGCCGTGCATCGGCTGTCGCAACTGCCTACGAGCCGGAGGAAGGTGATCCTGCTCATCAGTGAAGCCAAGGATCGGGGCAGCAAAGGCAAGCTTGCGGATGTTTTGCAGGCGGCGCAGCGTGAGAATATCACGATCTATTCGGCCAGCTACTCCGCATACACCACAGCGTTCACGGCGCAGCCGGAAGACCTGCCGCCGCCCGAGGGCGGAAATCTGCTCACGATCTTCACGGAGCTCGGGAGGATGGGCAAAGCTAGCGCCGCGGAAACCTTCGCCAGGTACACTGGCGGCCGCCATTTCTTTTTCACCAAGCAGAGCAGTCTGGAAAAGGCCATTGCCGACGTGGGCGCGGAGTTGCATAGCCAGTACCTGCTGAGTTTCACACCTGCTAAATCCGAGGAGGCCGGCTACCATTCGATTGAAGTCAAGCTGCGGGACCGGCCCGACGCCAAGGTGCGGACACGCCCGGGCTACTGGGCGGCGGAACCATGAACCGGCGTGCGCATCCGAGGAATCCCATAGAATGAATTTGGGGGCGTACCGTATGAACCGTAAACTTATGCTACTCTTCATCGCCGCCATCAGCCTTCTCGCGCAGCGCCCACGTGACATCGAACATCAGGCACGGCATGCGTCGCGCGGGACGCATGGCGCCGTGGCGGCGGGCAGTGACTACGCCGTGGATGCCGGCATGCGAATGTTCTACAAAGGCGGGAACGCGGTGGATGTGGGCGTCGCCACGACTTTCGCCGCCGCGGTTTCGGAATTCTCGCATATAGGGTTCGGCGGAGAAGCACCCATTCTCATCCGGACGCGCGATGGCAAGGTGCACGCCATAGCGGGCGTGGGCACCATGCCCAAACTCGCAACGGCCGAGTTTTTCCGAGAGCGGCACTTGCAGCCCGGTGAGCTCACCTCAGCGCCGGAGAAAAACGGCTTGAAAGGCATGGTGCCGGTGGCCGGGCTCATGCCGGCGCTGGTTCCGGGCATGGTGGATGCGGAGCTGGTGGCGTTGCGGGAGTACGGCACCAAGTCCTTCAGCGAAGAGATCGCACCCGCGATTGAGCTGGCGGACGGCCTGGCCATCGACGAAATGCGCTCCGGCGCGATCGAGCGTAACGTGCGTTTCTTCGAGCTGTGGCCTACGTCGGCCCACGTTTTCATTCCCAATGACCATGTGACTTACCCGGGTGAGATCTTCCGCCAGCCCGACCTGGCGCGCACGCTGCGATCCATGGCAGAGGTCGAGAAGAAGGCGCTGGCCGGTGGAGCGAGCCGCACCGCCGCAATCGATGCCGTGCGGGATTATTTCTATCGCGGCGACATCGCGCGGCACATCGACGCCTTCAGCCGCGAGAATCAGGGCCTGCTGCGCTACGAAGACATGGCGGCGTTTCATCTCGCTCCGGAAGACGCGGTCACCACCACGTTTCAGGGTTACCAGGTTTACAAGCCCGGCTTCTGGAGCCAGGGACCGTCGCTGATTGAAGCGCTGAATATTCTGGAAGGCTACGATCTGCACGCCATGCGCTGGAACTCCGTGCAGTATCTCCACACGCTGGTAGAAGCACTGAAGCTGGCGTATGCCGACCGCGACACCTATTACGGCGACCCGAAGTTCGTGAAGATACCGGCCGAGCAACTGCTCTCGAAGGATTATGCCGCGGAGCGCCGCAAACTGATCGGCACGCTGGCGTCGCTCGAGTTCCGGCCGGGCAAGATCGGTCCGAACCCGCCGCAGCATCCCTCGGAAGCCGAGATAGCGCGTTTCAAAATCGATGACGCCCTCATGGCGCGCGATACCACCTGCGTGGACGCCATCGACAAAGACGGCATCATGTTCTCTTCCACGCCGTCTGGCGCGTGGCTGCCGTCGGTGATCGCCGGCGATACCGGCATCGCGCTCACACAGCGCGCGCAAAGTTTTCTGCTCGTACCCGGCCATCCGAACGAGCTGGCGGGCGGCAAGCGGCCGCGCATCACGCTGAGCCCGACACTCGTGTTGAAAGACGGCAAGCCGTACCTGGCGCTCTCTACGCCGGGCGGTGACAATCAGGATCAATCGCTAATGCAGATTCTGCTCGACGTCGTCGAGTTCGGCATGAACGCCGAACAGGCGATTGAAGCCCCACGCTTCCAGACGCGCCACCTGGTTTCGAGCTTCGACAATCACGCCATGAGCCCGGGCGATCTGCTGCTTGATGAGCGTATCAATTCTGCGACGGCTACCGAACTGGCCGAGCGCCACCATCTTGTGGGCACTCGGTCACGCTGGTCGAGCGGCGCCGCACCCGTTCTGATTCGCGTGACGCCGGAGGGCGTGATCGAAGCCGGCGCCGATCCCTACGGCTATCGCGAAGCCCGCGCCTGGTAAGTGGATACTCTCTTCGATGAGCCCTCGTCATTCGACCGCGACGCGCTGACCGCGCGCCTGAAGCAGCTTGCCGCCCAGCACATCTACGTCGGCGGCAGTTCCTGGAAATATGAGGGATGGCTCGGGCAGATATACAGCCGGTCGCGATACCTCACACGCGGCCGGTTCTCGCAAAAGCTCTTCAATGATACGTGCTTCGAGGAGTACGCCCAGACATTCCCCACGGTTTGCGGCGACTTTGCCTTCTACCAGTTTCCGAGCGAGGAATTCTGGCGCCGCCTTTTCCGGCAAACACCGCCGGGCTTCCGTTTCGCGTTTAAGGCGCCGGAACAACTCACCTGCAAAGTGTTTCCCGCGCACCCACGATATAGCACGCTGGCCGGGATCGAAAATGAGACGTTTCTCGACGCCGAGTTGCTCAAGCAATCGTTCCTCCGGCCGCTCGAAGCGTATCGCGACCGGACCGCTCTCGTGATCTTCGAGTTTGGATCGTTCGCGAAGAAAACCTTCTTCGATGTGAACGAGTTTCTAGAGCGGCTCGATCCGTTTCTGGCGAAGCTGCCGGGCGAGTTCCGCTACGCAGTCGAGATCCGGAATCCCGATTTCCTCGAGCGCGCGTACTTCCAATGCCTGCGCTCCCACAAAGTGGCGCACGTCTTCAATGCGTGGTCGCGCATGCCCGAGTTGCGCCACCAGATGGCGATTCCGGAGTCGTTCACGGCAGACTTCCTGGTAAGCCGTGCGCTATTGCGCCAGAGCCGCAGCTACGAGGAGGCCGTGCGGCTTTTCACGCCCTACACGGAGATCAAAGATCCAAACCCGGAAGTGCGTGCGTCGCTGCGGGACATCATCCATATCGCGCGGGACAAGCAGATGACCGCGTTTCTTTTCGTGAATAATCGGCTGGAGGGCAACGCGCCCGCCACAATCCTGGCAATCACCGAGCCGTGACACATCAGCGCAGCTTCCAGCGATCGGTGACGAAATCCGCCGTTTCCTCGGTCCAGGTCCCAAACTTGGCTGCCATCTGGCCGCCATCGACGAGTATCGTGGCTCCGGTGATGAAAGAAGCGAGGTCCGACGCGAGAAACGCAATCGTGTTGCCGACCTCATCAGGCGTGCCGCCACGGCCGAGCGGGATATCGCGGAAGTATTCTTTGACTAGCGGTAGGTCGAGGTATAACCGTTCCGTGAGCCGCGTGCGGATCAGTCCGGGACAAACCGCGTTGATGCGGATCTGCCAGGGGCCGAGCTCGTTCGCGGCGGTGTGGAGAATCCCCAGGATGCCGGCCTTGCTCGCGTTGTAAGACAGGAGCGACGCTTCGCCATCGTAGGAATTGGTGGAGGCGGTCATGACGATCGCCCCACGCCGGCGCGGCTTCATGCGGCGGGCAGCCGCCTGCACCGTGTGAAACACGCCACTGAGATTTAACGCGATGGTCTTGTTCCAGTCATCGGCTGAGATTTCGCTTAGCGGTCCCCAGATTGCCCTGCCTGCGTTCGCCACGACGATATCGGGTGCACCGGCCTGCTCGAACGCCGCATCGATCGAAGGCGGGTCCGTCACGTCGACAAGACAGCCACGCCCGCCGAGTGATCGCGCGACTTCCTCCGGCCGTTCGCGTTCCAGATCAAAGATCCACACTTGTGCACCGCCGGCGGCCAGCGTACGCGCTGCGGCGAGACCAATGCCGTTAGCGCCACCCGTGATGACCGCCACTTTTCCGTTGAAATCAAAAGGCATCAGATCTTTCTAACACATACGACGGCGCGGCGGGAGCGCTAAGCCTGCGTGATATAATTAACGCACACCTTTCATTTGGGCCCGTAGCTCAGTTGGTTAGAGCGCTACCTTGACACGGTAGAGGTCGCAGATTCGAGTTCTGCCGGGCCCACCACATTCTAAAGGATTTATGAGTTAGTGGTCTGGCGGCAGTGCGCACAACATGCACAGAATTCTCAGGAAATGAAGCGCGAATCGGTAAGTACACTGACGAGCCTACGAGTCGCACGAGTCACACGAGCTTCGCTCTACTGCAAGACTTCGAACCGCTGCTGGACTTTGCGAACAAGGTCCTCCTGGCGCTTCCGCTGAAGGATGGTGTACTCACCGGTCATGGTTGGCCGAGAGTGACCAGCGTGCTTCTGCGCCTCAATGGCGGACCCCCCAACTTCTTGGAAAGTGGTGATGTTCTCTCGTCGTAGGGAATGGAAGCCGAACCCTTCCCAGTAGAAGCCCAATTGCTTCGCCGCCGGCCTGATGAAGTCCTTCAAGAGCGCGCGGTCATCATGCGGGTTCCCGTCACCGCGGTCGAACACATAAGCTTCGGGGCTCACCTCGAGCGGCCGCAGGCGCCTGAAATTGTCGACCAGATACCCGAGCGGAACGTCCCGGTTGGACTTCTCGGATTTGGTGTCGTCCTGGTCGCCGCGGTAATACCGTTCGCGCACCTGCAGCCAGCCGGTCACAAGGTCGACGTTTTTCCACTTTAGGCCCAAGATTTCGCTAATGCGGAGTCCGGTGCTATCCGCTGTCTGGCAGATCAGCGCGACAAACTCGGGCACCGCATCCAGGAGTTGGAGGAATTGTGCGTCTGTCAGTAGCCGTTTTTCCCGTTTCGCCCGTTTCCGCCCGAGATCGCAGCGTTCAACGGGGTTTCGGTCTTTCCAGTACCCCCAATCATCGGCCTTGGTGAAAATGCTGCTCAGGATGTTGCGAAGATCGCTACGAGTCCACCAAGCGAGGCCATCGCGCTCTTTCCTGTTCAGGAAGTCCTGGATCAGTTCGGTTTCGACGTCACATAGCTTCATGGTGCCGAATTCCGGGAGGAGGTGTTTAGCGAGATGGCCCTGGTACTTGGCTCTGGTGCCGGCGCCCAGGTTCGGGAAATGCTTTTCCCGCCAGATAGCTGCGAACTCGGAGAAGGGAATGTGCGATTGGATGGTGTACACCTCGCGGTTAACCTGCCGCAGAATCTCTTCCCGCTTCCGTTCAGCCTCGCGCTTTCCCATTTCGTCGCAGTAGCCGAGACTTTGCTGTTTCTGCACCCTGTCAATCTGTCCCTTGCCGATCAGCACCTTGCGCCGATATCGGATGTACCAGAATGGCCGTGCGCCTTTGCTCTTTTTCAGCGGAGGATTTTGATACTCACGTCGCGCCATGCGTTCGCCCTCACGGGGAAGCATGATATCAGAGCGCGGCACCTGCATTGAAGTCCTTAGTTGACGCCTGCGGCGAACCAGGTCTCAGTCGATCCGTCGGTTCGTGGCGATGCAAGGCCAAGCCCGCTTAAGAGCTGCAGAGCGCGATCGATCTCCTCGGCCTTCTTGTTCCGGTGGAATACTTTCTCGATGATTCCCGTCTTCGTGATGCCGTTCGGCGCGTTACGCAACGCACGGAGCAAGCTGTCAGCCGTCGGATTGCCCAGAGAATCGCCCAGAACACACCGCGCAGAGTCCTCGCAGTATCGCCAGACCTCGAGCCCTGCCGCCAGATGCGGTATCCGGATCACGGCGCTCTTGTCGAGCAGCGCATAGATCATTGCTATCCTGAGCGTCTGGGGCGCGGCCCGGCACGTGGCGCTCCCGAGCAGGCCGGGCCGCGCAGAAGTGAGCCGCTCGTAAACTTCTTCCCAGAGTTCGCTAGCCTCGCTGTCCATCGTGATCGCACCCACTCCTCGAGAGAAATCGAGTGCATCCCGTAAGCGTTTCGTCGCCGGAGCCAAGTCTACCGTCTGCAGTTCACCACCATGTGGTAGAACCTTCGAGCGCTTCACCATCACCCAGAGGAACCGGTTAGCAAATCCATTTAGGATGTCCGTGGTTACAAGGTATCGGGACAATTCGCCTGGCGTGATGTGACCGATTAAGGATATATGTGCTCCTGTTGCCTGCTCTGGGGAGTGTTTCGTCAGAGTACGCAGATCGCCGTTATCCCAAGCTTGGCGAATTACAACACCGAGAATGTTTCCGTCACGTTGGAGCTGTCGAAGTACGGAAGCGAACTCGGTTTCGATGACTAGCAACCGTTTATCATCAACGCCGGGGTCGGACGTAACCTTTTTGCGCCCAGTGATGCGTTTCGTTTTCTTGTCTTTGGTCGCCTCTTCGGTTTCGACTGCATTCCGCACGTGGTGGATCAATCCCTCGCCTGAGGATAGCCCTGACAGGTTTCTCTGATCCGCCCAGCCAGGATCAATCGGCTTGAGAATGTAACGAGCCATGTTCCAAGCGGAACCCTTGCGGCCGAAATTGGTATCTCCGACGAGCACAGTGAACACGTTGCTGAACTGCCGCTCAGCTCCACGCGAGAGGTACGGGCTCCTACCGACTGCGTTGCCGAAACCGAGCAAGAGCTGGATCAAGATGCCGGCCGCGTCGGCCTCGGTGCGGGGGGAGCACGAGCTTCACCACTTCACCGGCCGGCCCGTGGAACGCCTCGGGCTCCAATGGTTTTGGCCAAGCATTCGAGGTTTGGGCAGTTGGGCCGAGGACTTCAGACCGAGCGGGCCCACTCGGTTTCGGCGGATTGTTGATCACCGCTCGGAGCGCCTCAGCTCGGTCGGCCTCTTCCTGTTCGCGCATGTAGTCGCCGTAGGTTTTGTCGCTCATGCGGCTGCCCCCGCGCGCCTTGCCCGGAATAATGCCAACAGCGTTTCCGCCGATGCGGCCTGGACGTTCGCGATGTGGTTGTCCAGATCTTGGTAGCGCGCTTCGTACGTTTCACCGATTGTAGCGATGGCGTCGGCCGAGGGATGATCGAGGCTGTGCGTTACGATAAACCGCCGGCAGCGATGGTAGGCGCGCAGGTAGGTATCACGCGCTAAGCGCAGCGTCTCGAGCACGGATGCCTTCCAAGCTAAGAAGTCTTCAACTTCCGGCTGCGCAGCGGCGCGGCGCCGCTCCCAGTCGCGACCTTCTTCGCGAGTCCATGGCTTAAGCGGAATGCCGGCCAGCGCCGCGATCCACACGATCGCTGCTTTCTTGTCCAGGCCCAAGGCGCGCTGCACGAGCTTGATTTTTCCGCCGCCCTCATTGCAACCACTGTGACAGAACCACGTGCCCGCTTTCACGTTGAAGGCGAAGTTGAGGCCGTCGCCGCCGTGAAGGTTGCATCGCGTTCGGGCACCGCGGCGTGGACGCTCAAATCCGAGCGCCAGCATGATGTCGATGATCGAAATGCGCTCTAGGATCTCGCGCGCGTTTAGGCGCAACTGTGGTATACTATGGTTGTACATACGATCAACTCGTTGTTTCCGGCCCAAGTTGCAACCTTGGGCCTTTCGTTTTCCTGGGCGCGGGCGGTGGTTCAGTCAACTCCACCGCGCCGACTTACGTTGGGCAAGTTAGCGCTAGGTCTACCTTGTGGTAAGTATTGTTGTCTGTTATTTCTCCGTGGCCGCGTCCGGTGTCCCTTGATCTCGCCGCTTACTGGCCAGTAACCCTCCTCGGCAAAGACTGTTTCCAGTTTTCGTAGTCCCGCCGTGGGTAGCGCACGCTTGACCCAATCTTTACGAACGGGCAACCCCGTCGAAAAAGCCGATCACGACGTACCGATGCCAAACTGCGCTTTGTCAGTCTGGCTATGTCATGTTCGTCGAAAAAGTCTTCTGTCGTACTGAGCGCCTCCATACATCATTCCCCGTTACTTTTGGTTGAGAACCACTAATATGGCATCTGTCGTTCTCGTAAATTTGGATCTGGTTGATACAGTGGGGTATTGCGCCTCTTACGTCGATTGTCACCCGCCCTCGTTTTCTCAGCGGTGTTTGCGGCCGTTTTGGCTTCGTTCCGCAACCGTGCCGCACTTCAGGTTGAAGTCCTGGCTCTTCGTCACCAGCTCGGCGTTTTGCATCGCTCGGTCAAGCGGCCGAAGCTGACCGCCGCTGATCGCCTCTTGTGGGCATGGCTGTCAGAGCTATGGAGCGACTGGCGAACCACACTGGTGATCGTCCAGCCGGAAACGGTGATCGCCTGGCACCGGAAAAGCTTCCGGCTATTCTGGACCTGGAAGGTGCGAACCGGCAATCCGGGCCGACCCGCCGTAACCAGGGAGGTCCGGGATCTGATTCGCACAATGAGCCGCGAGAACCCTCTATGGGGCGCTCCGCGGATTCACGGCGAGCTTCTAAAGCTGGGGATCGACATCGGTGAGAGCAGTGTGAGCAAGTACATGGTCCGCCGTCGCAACCCGCCATCCCAGACTTGGCGGACCTTTCTCGCCAACCATCTCCAGAGCCTGGTCTCGGTCGACTTCTTCATCGTGCCCACCATCCGGTTTGAGGTCCTGTACGTGTTCCTGGTGCTGGCACACGACCGGCGCCGGATTCTGCACTTCGGCGTAACCGCGCATCCGACGGCCGAATGGACCGCTCAGCAACTCCGCAATGCGTTTCCCTGGGACACGGCAGCGCGTTATCTCCTGCGGGATCGGGATCGGATTTTCGGCGACGACTTCGTGAAGCAAGTCAGGGATATGAGTATCCAGGAGGTGCTCTCTGCGCCCCGTTGTCCCTGGCAGAGAGCTTACGTCGAGCGCGTCATCGGCTCGATACGCCGCGAGTGTCTGGATCACATGATTGTGTTCAACGAGGCATCGCTGCACCAGCATGTGAAGCTGTTTATCTCGTATTATCACCACACCAGGACGCACCTCTCGCTGGCTAAGGACACCCCGGAAACGCGACCTGTGCAGCCGCCGGAACTTGGACCTGTCGTTGCCATTGCCGAAGTCGGCGGCCTCCACCATCGATACGAACGCCGGGCTGCCTGAAAAAACAGCAGCACTTACCACAGGTGTAACGCGGCTCGGTTTCTCACCCGCGGAGCAGTGTCGCCGCGACGGGCGGCTGCGCCTCGGTGCCCGCTGCTTCCGTTACGGCAGTCGATTATTTTCAGGCTGTCCATCGCGTCTCCCCCGGAAAGCCGGCCGACTTTGGCGGCGGATGGATTTTTCGATAGCCACAGTCGAGGAAGGGCGCTAGACCGCGACCTGGGGGCCGGTGGTTTCCCTGTGAGCGCCGACGGGCCGGTCAATTATTCGCACCAGCGCACGACGGTCCTCTGATGGACTCTGCTGGGGGATAAATTACCCAGTGACGAATGTGCGGTGAGCAGACCAGGTCAGTCCGCCGCCTTCACGCTCTCGACCTTGATCGTATCGCCGTCAACCGAGCCGGTGACCCTGACTCTCTGGCCGATGTGCCCTTCGACCTTCGAAGCATCATCGATTTTCAGCACCTTGTTATCCATGACGAAGACGGGAGCCGCGCCGCCCTTTACGCACTTCGCGGCGCAGTCCTTGTGCTCCGCGCTCGCGCCTTTGGCCCCGCACTTCGAATCGGAGATCCAGCCGGTAAACTCATCGGCCACGGCGGAAACCGCAAATAGCGAGAGGAGGAGAATCGCGGTTGTAATCAGTTTTTGCAAAACGCACCTCCTTATTGGGTGACTGGGTCAGCATAGCCCATCCCGCGAGCCGAGGCAATGCTGGCGTCCGCCCGTCCGCCCGTGCTTGCGTCCGCCCGCAGAGTGTGCGTTAGCTCACGCTCCCACCCCTCATGTGCCGAAGCTGTCCCAGATTCCCTGTGTCCCCTTGCGGGGAATGTGACATTCCGGAACGCGGCGCATTGCAGTTGGCCTTGGCCTGCTGGTTCAACTCGAGATCCTTCCGGAGTCCAGTCCTGCTCTGGGATCGGATGATTCCATAAACAAAACGCCTCAGCGTGAGCGCCAAAACTGGGATCGCCAAAGGATGAAACAGTTCTCGGGTGTTTTGTTCCCATCCACATTGCTAATCGATGGATTTAATGGGGGATATTCTTCTTGTACCGGACACTGAGCGCGCCTATACTAACCACTGTTTTAGATGGTACAGGTCCTGCAGGGCGGGGCCGGTGCGTCGCACTTCACCTATCCTGGTGTGCTGGTCCTCCCCCGGAACTCCAATGCTGGGTCGGCGATTCGCGGCTTGGAAAAGGTGTGGAGCCCCTTTAGGAAATTCGAAAACATCGTAGCGCTAGCTAGGGAGAAAACATATGGCGCACAGCCACGGTAATGAATATCAGATCAATATTGTTCACGAGGACGGAACTGAGGAACTGAGCGAGTGGATGAATAGCCAAGAGCAGGTTGCTCAGGCGATGGCTGCGGTCCACAGGCCACGAGGCAAAGCTTACTGGCTTCGGGAACGAAACATTCTCTGTCCCAACTGCCCAGATAGGGAACAGAGAATCGCGGAATATCCCGTTACGGATATCCCGTCTCCACGATTCAGCCCACACGACTCCCGTTATCTGCTCGCAGTGAGGTCGATGGACCGGTACGCTTTGGTCTTTCCAGCGTCTTGGCGTACGCCGTACGCCAGCGCACCCACGAAATCGGCATCCGTATGATGCTCGGTGCGCAGCCCCGCGACGTGCTGGGCTCCGTGGTGCGGCCCCCTGAGAAGTGGATTTCCGTGTTGTCTCGAGCTGTGGAAAATCAGCAAAAAGGCGCGAGGAATATCCTTCGCGCTGATACCCATACCTGTATCGATAACCTCCAAGCGAAACGTCTCCGCGTCTGGGGGCGTACAACGATCTGGCACAGGGCACCCACCTTTCCTGCCCATGCCGGCCGGAGTAGAATCACGGTGAGAGGAGACAAGAAATGAGCGTCATCGACGAAGTCGTCGCGGCGAATCAAACTTATGCAAGGTCGTTCAACCTCGGTCATCTGCCGATGCCCCCGGCGCGCAAGCTGGCCGTCGTCGCCTGCATGGACGCGCGGCTCACCATTGAACCGATGTTGGGCCTAAAAACCGGCGAGGCGCACATCATCCGCAACGCCGGCGGGCTGATCACCGAGGACGCGCTGCGCTCGCTGGTCATCTCCCACCACTTGCTGGGCACGCGGGAAGTCCTCATCATCAATCATACCGATTGCGGCATGCTCACCTTCCGCGACGAGGATCTGCGCGAGCGTCTCCGCAAGGAAACGGGCGCCGCGCCCGAGACTCCTCGCCGGTTCTATGCCTTCAGCGACATCGAGGAGAACCTCCACCGGCAGATCCAGGCGGCGCGCGAGCATTCCTGGATTCCGGCGGGCATCACTATCCGGGGCTTCGTGTACGACGTGCGGACGGGCTCGCTGCGGGAAGTGGAGGCCACCTTCTCAGCAGCAACCGGCGGCGCAGCAGACGAGTTCTCCTATTGACGTGGAGCCCGCCCGCACTGCAGTGCCGACGAGCCGAGCAGCATGCAGTGGCAGATCCTTGAAGACGCGAAGGTCAAAGATCAGGTCGAGGACTGATCGATAGGTACGGACGCCCGCCCACAGCCCCTATTGGCATATGTGCCTTACATCGCCGATTTGTTTTCACGGCCGAGTGTGGGTACGTTAATCCCAAGCGTGGTGGGCCGCAAAGAATTCGGGAGGCCCAGGGCGGCAATCTCATCCACCCGATTCCCGGCGCTTGGTGCCCGCAGTGCGGCGCGAAGGTGGTGCAAGTCAGGCAGGAGGAGAACTGAATGGCTCTGCATTCACTAAAAGCGATTTTGTTTAGGCCATCTGGCGTCGTGCACATTCGCTCGTGATCCAAGCCGGGCTGTGCGGTAGTAGCCTGTCGGCCATCACGTCCCTCTTCTGCGTTGCATTCTTGGAAGTTCTCAATTCCCAGTTCGAACACGCAGCGATGCTCTACGGGGGATCGCCCGCTTCGGCCCACTCCTTCACCTCGGCTCAAATCGATAGCCCCGGCCTGGGACCCTGATGATGTAGCGGCGTTCGCGATGGCTAAGTCGAGCCGGCGGACTTCGATCCGAATGCCTATGGCTATCGGCCGAAGCGGAGCGCGCAAGAGGCAATCCAGAAAGTGCACAAGCTACTCTGTGCAGGCTACGCCGATGTGGTGGACGCTGATCTGTCGAAGTACTTTGATACCATCCCACACTCCGAACTGATGCAATGCGTGGCTCGGAGGATTGTCGATCGGGACATGCTGCGTCTGATCAAGATGTGGTTAAAGGTGCCTTGCACGCGGTACTGACCTTCACACCGCCGCTGGCATCGTAGTATGATCGGCGGCATGGATGGCCCCCAACTTCTCACGGTGTGTAGCTACATTCGGCAGCTCATGGAGTGAACCTCCGCCCTGTAATACAACGTTCTCGCCCTCTCCGCTTGCGTTGCCGGCCGAAGAGTGCCGCCTGACCCGTCGTTGCAGCGAACTCGCTGCCCTCGCCGCTGAACTCGATCTCCGTGTCCGCATCCCCATCCGCAGTCTGCTGATCGTGACGCAAGTCGCAGCCGAACTCGCATAACAAGCTAGTGTAGTGCGGCATGCAGATTAACGATTATGCAGCGCGTGGCGGGCGCGCTTGACCTTTTCCAGAATATCGGACGCTTTGGCGGTCCAGACAAACGGTTTGGGATGGTCGTTGTGCTGGTCAATGTAGTCGCCAATGGCCATGATCAGTTCCTCGACGTCGCGGAAGATGCCTCGCCGCAGCCGATTCTGAGTGAGGTCACGGAAGAAACGCTCCACCATGTTCAGCCATGAACTGCTGGTGGGAGTGAAGTACACGTGGAAGCGCGGATGGCGGGCCAGCCACTTCTCAACCTTGGGATGTTTGTGCGTGGCATAGTTATCCGCGATCAGATGGATTTGCTTGCCTGCAGGGGTGACTTGGTCAATCACGCGCAGGAATTTCAGCCACTCCTGATGCCGGTGCCGGTCGTCGCACATGCTGATTACGGTGCCATCGAGCGTGCTCATGGCCGCAAACAGGGTTGCCGTTCCGTTGCGCTTGTAGTCGTGGGTCATCGTTCCGCAGCGTCCCTTCTTCAGCGGCAGGCCAGGTTGCGTGCGGTCCAGTGCTTGGATCTGGCTCTTCTCATCGGCGCAGAGGACGATGGCGTGTTCTGGCGGGTTGAGATAAAGCCCGATGATGGCGTCCAGTTTCTCGGCGAACTCGGGATCGTGGCTCACCTTGAAGGTCCGCGCCAAGTGCGGCTTCAGACCATGTTTCTGCCAGATCCGGCGCACGCTCTTTTCACTGACGCCTGCGGCCTCTGCCATGGTGCGCGTGCTCCAGTGGGTCGCGTTGTCGGGCTTCTCCTGCGTGGTTCTCCGGATCACCTCTTGCACCTGGGCCGGTGTGATGGTTGGTGTTCTTCCCGGGCGCGGCGCATCTTTGTCCAGCGCCGCAAAACCACCGTCCAGAAACCGATTCCGCCAGCGCGCGGCCTTCTCCGGTGTGATCTTCAACTCCGCCGCGATCTGCTGATCTTGCAGCCCCGCTCCGGCCAACAAAACGATCCGCGCTCGTTCCACGCTCCGTGCCGGCGCGCTGCGAGCTCGGGCCCGAGATTCCAGGATCTCTTGCTGGTCAGAACTCAGAACCACGGGTCGCGCCACGCGCATCGTCTTCGGTCCTCCTATTGTAAAGACGACGCGTATTCTATAATCGTTACTATTTATGCCGCACTACACTAGCACGATTTCATCGAGCGCACTTTTCAGGCCCTACCCAAAGGCGTAATGATCATCTGCGGCCCGAGTTCGCGGCTCGACAGCACGCGGTCAATCATTCCGTATTCGACGGCCTGCTCGGCACTCATGATGTAATCGCGATCCACGTCCCGGGCGATGCGATCGATGGGCTGGCCGGTGAATTCCGACAGGATCTGGTTGAGAGTCGCGCGCATGCGCAGAATTTCCTTGGCGTAAATGTCGATGTCCGCCGCCTGGCCCGCCAGCCCCTCCATGGAAGGCTGGTGAATTATGATACGAGAATTGGGAAGGCTGAAGCGCTTGCCTTTTGCTCCGGCGGCCAGCAGCACTGCGGCCATCGACGCGGCTTGTCCGACGCAAAACGTGACGATGTCGGGCCGGACGAATTTCATCGTATCCAGAATCGCAAGTCCCGCGGTAATCGATCCGCCCGGCGAGTTGAGGTATAGCGAAATATCCCGTTCCGGATCTTCGGCCTCGAGGAAGAGCAACTGGGCAATCACGAGGTTGGAGACCTGATCGTCGATCGGCGTGCCAAGAAAAATGATGTTCTCTTTCAGCAGCCGCGAGTAGATATCGTACGCCCGTTCTCCCCGTGAGGTCTCCTCGACCACCATGGGGACCAGTACAGAATGACCCATTCGAATTCCTTCCCTCCCGCCATCATATAAGTTCTGGACGTCGCGACGCACATGGAGATGGCGCAGATTGGGAAGTGTCTTGTGAAACGCCGGTCACATGATCAATGCCCACATGTCGGCACGCGTTCACAATCGAAGCGAAGCTCAAGTTCACAAGATCTCTTCCCTTGATGTTCTCGCCACACAGAGGTAATGTCCACATGGCTTCCGAGCCCCTGTTAGTGAACAACAGCGGTAAATGCACGCTTTTGGTCAACAACATTAGTTCATCCTCGGCTGATTTCCTGGTCCCCGAGATACTGTCTTACCCAATCGCTGTCGCCGCCGGAACTTCCGTGTCGCTGCCCATCCGTTTTCAACCTACAGGTCTTGGCCCAACGCCGGTCGGAACGGCTATAACCGTAGACAGCAACGATTCACGAGGTCCGCAGTCCATTGAGGTCTCCGGCAACGCGCCCGCCGGCAAACTGGCCGTGACCGGATCCACATTCTTCAGCTGTGTGCCGGGGTGCTGCACGGAGGAGCGCACCATCTCAATCTGCAACGTAGGCGACTGCAAGCTTCGCGTTTCGAGCGTTGCCTTTAAACGCAAGAGCTGCCACTGGAGGCTCATCAACAATCCGTTCCCGGCCACGCTTCATCCGGGCTCGTGCCTGGCCGTCGTCATTCGTTATAAAGCGACACAGAAATTTCCACGGCCCTGCGAAATCGTCATCATCAGCGATGATCCAACCACTCCGGTCAAGACCCTCGACGTTCTCGCTACCACTGTCTGGAACGAATGCGGCTGCAAGAAATGCTGCGACAACTGTCGTAAAGGCAGCTGCGAGAAACGACACTGCGATCCCTGCTGTTGCGACAAGTGCCACGACGATTGCGATGATGAGCACGACGGGTGATGAGCACGGCTATTATTGATCAGGGCTGTCCTGCAGACACTCAGGACGACGATCACCTGTCGACGGCGAAGTGACTTCTCGGAAGAAGGGCCGGGACTGCTAGCGCCTTTTCGGGCATCAAAGGATGAAAGTTTAATCGCGACTCACAAAGGGTAGGTCTGTGAAACGCACGCTTGAATGAGATGTAGTTCTCAAATGCCAACAAAGATTCCGACCGCTCGCACGGGTTGGCTCTTTAGTCATCCCGGAGAAATGCCTTACCAAGGATCGACTTGTGGCTGTCGAAAAATCCATCCGACACTAAAGTCGGCCAGCTTTTCGAAGGTGACGTGAGGGACAGCCTGAAAATAATCAACTGCCATAAAGGAAGCAGTAGTTTTCGCGTCAAATCCCTGAAGCACTTGCTGCTGAACGGGTAATAGCCCATACCTACCGATGATGCAAACGTCAGGCGTAATTCAACGTCGTCCCGAGGGTATCATCGAAGCCTGCTTTTTTAGCAACTTCTTCAGCTTGCGTGGCAGTCTCTGTTTGTCCTTCTTGGGTAATTTCGGTTTCTTCATGTGATCTTCGTGATTATAGCGGCTGTGCTGCCTGCCCATGTGGCGGAGGACCTCGGCCGCAGGCAACGCTTATAAGCGATCGCCTGGTGAGACTCTGCGGGTTCCTCGATCCGCGTGATGGATGGGATCACCGATCGCTTCGCATCAGCGGTGGCCCTTGCGGAACATGAGAGTCCCGACGAAGACGCAGATCGCCACGACAACCTGAAACGGATCCGCGTTGATTCCGCGGTTTGCAGCGCATCGGCATAGCACAGGCGCTGCTGAATGAACCGGGATTTAAGACCCATCCCCGGCCACATAGCAACTATAATGTCTTCAGAGGTACCATGGCTGACCTTGGACCGCGAAATAACATCCACTGCACCATTCCGGACGATCCGGAACAGAGCACCTATCGATTCATCGTCGTCGCCGCCAAGCGCGCGCGGCAACTGCAGGGCGGTGCGCGGCCCTTTCTGCCTAGTTCTTCGAAACCGACGGTGATTGCGATGGAAGAGGTGCGCCGCGGGCTCGTGAAGTATGAGATAGTGATTAAGTCGGTAGGCACCCTCGCGGCATGAAGTCACACGTCGTGGGGATCGGCATCCTCTAGAGAATGCACCAGAGCGTTGGCACACGAGCCAGTTATGACGGGAACGAAGGATAACCAGAAGCGCGTGCGCTGCTGCCGCATATGTGTGCGCTCATGAGACTCGGCTTCGCGGGGTCAGTCGGCGGAGGTTCCAGGCTATAATCTCCACATCATGCTGGTCGTCCTCGGATGCGTGATCGGCCTTACCGCCGTAATTGGAATCGCGCGGGCGTTGAAGGCACGAAGCACACTCAACGAGAATCGGAGGATGCGCAATTATCTTCGGCGGATCGCGTCTGACCGGAACCGAGATTTCTGAGGCCGGACCTTCCTGGTTCGCCACACTTCGCCAATAAAGAACTCCTCCGGAGAGTCGAGGACAGCGAATACGCATTTCACAGCTTCAGATCTGTGTTAACCACAGGGTGGGCCGAATTGTTCGGGTCCCCGAATGATTTTGTTAGCCCACCCGCTAGTTAACGGGCAGATCTGAGGGACGACCCACACGTTTTGCTCGATCTCAGTCCGGCCATAGTTCACGATCCCGAGCAGAAGTCGTTTGCAATCAATGTCCGATACTCCACATGTGGTTTACATAGCCGGAGTGTGCAAACGTGGTCAGTATCATTATTAGATCGGCGGCTCCGAGTTGGGTGTGTTAACAAGCGGGGGACTTTTCAAAATCGTTTGGGGACCCAAACAATTCGGCCCACCCTGTAGTTAACGCGCATGCGCTGAAGATTTCTGCGTGCACAGTTACCTGCGATGAGTGGCGGCGGTTCATGGGGCGGTTGATTTCGCGTTTCCACCAGCGATCAGCAGACTCTACCGATGCAGAGCCACGCCATGCGTGAGTATGCGTGCCGGCGCGGCTGGAGGGCAGGTAAACTGGGTGGCGATCAACCGGGCGCCCACCATTACATGGGCATTCAGCGAATGGGCATCGGCAGATGGGCCGGTGGAACGCGAAATGATCGGCAAGGGGGTCATCACTGTTTCCGATCTCGACAAGTTTGAAGCGTCGAACATTCTGTTCCGTGACCAGATTTGGACGACGGCCGCAGTCCATCTCATCCGCGAGCACAAACCCAACCTACTGCTCTTCCATCTGCTTTCGCTCGATTCGGTGCACCACGAATATGGGCCAGGCAGCCTGGCCGGCCTGGCCGCATTCGCGTTTATGGATGGCTGCGTTGCCAGACTGGTAGAAGCGGTACATGACGAACGTATATCAGGATGGGAACTTACGATGGCGTTGCGGAGTCAGGTCACCGGGCTCTGGTGCAAGCGCGAGGGTGGCGGGCGATGATGGAGAGATGCAACGGTTCGTCCCGATCGAAGATGTGTTTAAAGGACGGCACTTCGATGGGCAGATCATCATCTTGTGTGTCACTTGGTACACGAGCTTCAAGCTGAGCCTACGTGATTTGGTAATCATGATCGCGGACCGCGGCATCTCCGTGACGCATACCACGATTCTGCGGTGGGTCCAGCGCTACCTGCCGGAGTTCGAGAAGCGTTGGCGGCGCTATGCTCGACCGGTCCGCGGATCGTGGAGGATGGACGAGACCTATATAAAGGTTCGCGGACAATGGGTGTACCTGTACCGCGCTGTCGACAAAGCGGGCCAAACAGTCGATTTCTTTCTCAGCCTGAACCGGGACGTGAACGCCGCCAAATCGTTTCTGCGCAGCGCGATGAAGAACACTCGTGTGCCCACGAAGATCACGTTGGACGCCTATGCATGTTCGCATGGTCAAAGAGCGGCCTGCTTTTCGGCGTGTGCCCACGAAGATCACGTTGGACGCCTATGCGGCCTCGCACCGGGCGGTGCGAGAGATGAAGGAAGACGGCGAACTCCCGCGTCGCGTCAAGGTTCGAACCAGCCAGTACTTGAACAATCTGGTGGAACAGGACCACCGGAGAGTGAAGCAACGAATCCGGCCGATGCTGGGATTCAAGCGATTCGACAACGCGGTCGTAACCATCTCCGGAATCGAGCTAGCAGAGAAGATCAAGAAAGGGCAGTTCAAGACGGGCAAACTCGGCGGATGCCATGCGACGATGACGGAACTGTGGAACGCGGCACTCGCAGCTTGAGCCCAATTCGCGATCACTAAACATGGCGGACCTTAACCGAACTCGCCGTCGGCTTGAGTTTGCACCAGAGCCCGGAAAGGCAGGGCGCACGACGATGATCGTTAGCTACTGGAGTCCGCTTCAATGGGGCCGCGATCAGCTGATCGCGGAAAGCAGAGGCACGCGACTGGGCAGGAAATCGTAATGCGCGCTTCAATGGGGCCGCGATCAGCTGATCGCGGAAAGGCCTGAGTTCGCCTGGACCTATAACTGGCAGGACCCGCTTCAATGGGGCCGCGATCAGCTGATCGCGGAAAGAGCCTCACTCCCATCCTATTCAATTTTCAAAGATCTTCGGGAGTTCTCGCGAGCGGCACCCAGATTCTCATCGTCCGTGGCGCATCTCCGGCCGCTCTTCATCTTACAACCCCTGCCCTTCTGCACAGTTGCCGCTCTGCGAGCGCCTTCCGCCTTTTCGCCTTCACCCAGTCGCTCGCACCTCTATCAGCGTGTTGTAAACACCGGGTATTCCCCAATCTCCCCCTCCAGTACGCGCGCCAATAAACGAGATTGAATCTCCAGAAGGCGGCGATAACTCACCCGGTAATCAAACAAAGGATGCGTCACTAATGTGTCCATTCGCAGTTCGTACGCTCGGAAGAAAGCCTTCCGCCCCGCGGCCGTCAGAGCCACTGACCCGCCCACCCGCACGAAGTCCCGAGGCGTCACCATCCCTGTATTGATCGCCGTCAGCACCGCAGAATCGGCGATCAGCGGCCGAAACGGCTCCATCAGATCCAGGGCCAGCGCAGGGCGTCCAAACCGCGGCTGGTGGTAGTACCCGATGTAAGGATCGAATCCTACCGCGTAGCACGCCACCGTCAGGTCCTTTGTGAGCAGGCTATATCCCAGCGAAAGCAGCGCGTTCACCGGGTCCCGCGGTGGCCTCCGGTTACGGCCCTCGAAATCGAACATGAATTCTCCGGCACCCTGCTCCTCATCAGGCTTGATCATCCCGGCGAAATCACCAAAATAAAGCCTCGCTGCGTTGCCTTCGATCCCGAGCAGCTCGCCCGGTGACGACGCTCCCTCCACGCGGTCCGCCATCTCCTTCAGGCCCGCGAGCGTCGAACGATTCGGTTCCACGTGGTTGCGCTGCAAAAGCGTCCTTTGGTTCCGGATTTTCCCCGCCACCAACTGTCGCGCAATACCCTTCACAAAGTAATCCTGCTCGGACAGCCGGTACTGGCTGCGTCGCAGAAACACATTCTTCTGGTTCAGGCCCATAGTGATGCCGTAAAACCAGCCGCCCATCGAGAAATAGCAAATCGGCACTTCCGCCTCGCATAGCGCCTGCACAGCCTGGGTAGAGATTTGAACATTCCCCATCAGGCTTACCTGGCAGATCTCCCCAATCCGCACTTCTTGCAGAAGCGCCTTCTCTTCGCGCACCTGGAGAACCGCCCCCGACTTCCCGACCCTCACGCCCTGGCTATTGAGGTAAAGAGGCCGTAGCTCGTTCCGCGGCGTCACCAACGCCCGGACCTCTCGCTTCACGGGCTTGCGCGGTGCCGTTTCGAAGAGACCGAGCTGTTGCGGTTCTGCTTGCAGTTCAATTTCGCCACTCGCCAGCGTCTCATCCGGCAGACAAATTCCGACCAGCGAGCATCCCGGACATTTCGGCGAGTCCACAAGTGGCGGTGGAATTTCGGGCGCTTCGGCCGTACTCCAGGCGTTTCGAATGAGCTCTTCAGTTGTCGCCAGCAGCTCTTCGTCAATAGCCACTCGGACCCGCTGCCCGGTCTTGCGGTAGTAAACGATTCCTTCGTCGCAACGATATCCGTTTTCCCGCAAGACTATTCCCTGGACGGCTAATTGCGCGCGGTCGGAGGGCCACAACTCCAACCCGTTCGCCCCTTCCCGCGGCCGGCCGTGCTTGTAATCGACGGGCGTTACAATTCCGCCCTCAGCCTCCACCAGGTCCAGCTTGGCGATCACGCGCAGCCGCTCGCTGGTCAGCGTAACCGACCGCGCTTGGATGGACTGCGGCAAATCGCCGGCTTCGGGTAGTGGCGAGGGCTTTTCGTCGACGCGCCGGTGCTGGATGGTGCCTTCGACCGTGTCGGAGCTTTCCTCAAACAATCCCTCGACCCACTCATAGAAGAACAGCCGAGGACAGTAAGCAAATTCATTGACCATGCGTGCCGGCAGATAATCCGGCAGGTTGCGTTTCTCTTCGATTCTGACCGGCAGTGCGCCCATATCAGCCTCACACAATAATGCACGGTGCATCCAGCGCCGTATAGGGTTTACCGAGGGCGGTAATCACGCGGTCGCCGCGCCCCTCGGCCGGACCAAGATTGACGAACAGGACCTGGTCCTCCTTATGGCTGATGATCGCAGCCAGTTCCGCCCGGCACCGCGCCAGATCCGACGCGGTAAGCTGGCACTCAAAGACTGAGTACTGCAAATGGTCGCCGAAGCCGCGCATGGTCTGAAAGACTTTGCGGAGACGCTTGTCGTCGCAGATGTCGTAGGCGATGAGGTAGGTGGTGCGCAAGCTATAACCCATGGAACTGGCCCAACCCGAAATGGCAGCCATAACCTAGTGCCACAGGAGCCAGTACTGGCCTGTCAAACTCAACCTCAAAGCCACATCCGCTCCGTACTTCGTCATCTTTGCGGTTTCGCCGAAACTCCAGCCATCGATAACTCCGCCCGCCTAGCAATGGACGCCGCTCCAGCAGCTTGACACGGATAGGCTCTGGGAGGCCCTGTTCCCGGCACTCGCGCACGAGCTGCTGTGCCGCCCAATCAGGCCACGCACCTCTGCCTTTGCGGTAATGGCGGGCGGGCACAAAGGGCGTGACGCTGGTCAGCCGAGTCGCTGGCTTCAACAATTCATCCAGCGCTCCCCATCGAACCGGGATGCACCGAATATCCGGCCTGCCGTCTGATTGCCAAAGAGATTCCAGCCTGTCGAGGGCCAACCGTTCAACTCGATCCAGCGGATCACGGCAAACCACCAACATGTGATCCAGCCGGCCATCGTGATTCTCGTCAGATGGCAGCACGAAGACGTGCCGGTGTCCTCTTAGCGGTGTTCCCGCCGCATCCTTGCCGCTAAATCGAGAAGATACAAGCTCAGGCCCGCCAGCCAGCACCTTGTAAATGCCCATCAGTTTTACGCGCACCCGCTCTGCGATCTCCAACGTCGATGTGGCCAGCGGCAGCACTTTTGAATGCAGCGCGTAGAGGACACCGTGAATCGGCGGCTCCCCGCGAGAGACGGTCTTGTGCAAAACACTGAAACAATCCGCCGGGCGGACATAATCGATGTACTGCATAGCTGGCGGTCCACTCAGCCGTGCCTTCAGGAGATTTGTCGTTGAAAACGCAAGAGCGTCTAGCCACGTCCCACCACCACGCCACTGATTCAGTGGGATCGCGCATGCTATGGGCACCGAATCACCTTCCTCGGCACGATCGGTAGCCGGTTTGCAGTTCCACTCCACGCTCTGCACTCCGGGCAAGACGCGCGCCGACACCCAAGATTCACTGCGGCCCAGGAAATTCAATTGCTCTAGCAACTCGTCGAGATCCGACTCTGTTGCCCGATCCAGCGTCACGTTCGGCCATCCAACGAACACGGGTGACCTCGGAGTCACGGCCGCAAACGCGTCGAAGATCAGCGTGCGGTCCGACGCATCCCTCGTATTGGTGCTGAGGAATGAGCGCGTGTGCGAGATGCTCGCATGTGGTAAGCGGAACCAGGGCGGACCGGAAGCCAGAGCAATCAGCACGCGCTCAATGCGCGCGGCATCCCATTCTGGACGCTTCCGTTTCCAGGTGTCGAACAGCGCTCGTATGAGCCGATAGGGCGATGGGGGCCATTCGACCGCACCTTCGTTCACATGCCGCCCCCATGGCGTTGCGTGATATCGACCTGCGGAAAAGGTCAGTTCAACAACGAGCATGTCATCCCTCCTAGCTCGCAGGAGCCGCTTTGTCGGCTTTCACCACGCAAGGCGTGGTCAGTTCCGTGACCGCCGGTGCAGCAAAAAGGTGGCCGGCGGCGCATGCTCGGATGCCCTGTTGTACTAGTGTGAGCAGTTCCGCCTCCAGTGGAACTTGGAAGCCCTCTGGAGACTGTGTTTGGAGTGCACCCTTCGTTTGGAAATCGCATGCCGTTCGAAGCCGCAGCCCAGCGTTCAGAAAGCGACGGACTTTATAAAGAGCCAGGGCGATCAGAAGGCGCTCGGCTTCTTGGGGTAGCCGATAGCCTGAGAGAAGTGCAAAATCCAAGTTGAAGTAGGCTTCAATCTCGCGGGCTGTAAACTCCATCCTCGCGTATGGCACGTTGCTGTAGACATCCTTGTCGTAGTTCGCGGCTCGGATCTTGCCGGTGGGATCGAGGGGATTATTCTTGACTCCGCCCGAAGCTGCCTCACGCACGTCGCGGGCTTCGATGAACCCGGTGATTATGCGAGGCAACTTGATTCGCCCGTCCTCCAGGTTTGCCATGAAGACGCCGTGTAGGAGGGCGCCGGGGTCGAAGTAGAAAACCGCGTTTGCCACCTTGGTCCAATTGATGGGCTGGCCCTTGGAATACTCGGATCTTTTGATGAAGGCTTCTCGAAATTTATCGTTGGAAATTATGAACGGCGAGTTGATACGGTGAGCCTCCATGAGGGAGCTGGTAACTGTCTCGGTCGGACCAGTGAGCTTCACCCGGACATAGGGCAACCCGTCCAGTTCTTTGCGGATCTCCGGACCAGTACCTTCTAAGCATACTGACTCCAGTCGGTTCGCGACCGACTGTGCGGACTCTACTAGCAACATACGGGTGCCATCAGGCGTTTCGTAGACAGCCGGTCCAAGATCGGCGAACCCGGTCGGCTGAAATCGTTCGCCCTGTGCGGGCGTGAGTTCTTGTCTTAAGAGCAAACGTGGAGCGTTCTTTAATTGATCGAACATGAGATCACCTTCCTTCTGCAATAGCGTTAATCCTTTTCCTCGGCCGTCAAAACCAAGCGGGAGATTTCGTGAATGCGTCGCACCGGAATCAGCAGAGACGCTGCCAACCGTGTCCCGTCTTCACCGTCCGGGAACGTCACCTGGACCGGATTTAGACCGGCGGACGAAAGCCGACGCGATGCGATGTAGCAAGCCTCGCTAACACGTCCAGCGCACAAGAGAGGCACGAGCGACGGCTCATGGCGCACCTCAATTTCTTCTCCCGAGCGCGTGCGCACCGGATGTGGGAGGAATAGGTGCTTGAGCAGCGCCCACGTGCGGGGCACCTGCTGTGGTGATGCGGGCGTTTGCCACGATGCCAACAACGACTCGCGAACGGCAGACATCGCATCGCCGTCGCTCCAACGCAACAACAACAGACCGAACAGCAGGTCTTCGATCAGCGCCTCGTCGAGGCTGCCACCAAGAAATGTACAGGCGTCCTCAGGATGCAGCGCCAGCACTGATCGCAGGGGGCTGGTTTGGCAGTGCAGTCTCTCAGTATCCATCATGCGCCGATGTAACGTCGCTGACAGCCGCCGCGCAAGGTTGTTTCCAAACCATGAGGCTTGTCCGCCATCACGCTGCAGGTTTGTGCGCAACGGACCAACCTCGCCTGCCGGTCCAATCGACGCGAGAGACGCGGCTACGCGGAACTCTGCGCTCCCGTCGTCAGCCGCAAGTAGCCACTCAGGGCGTAGTCCCACGTTCCGATGCTCAAAGCGGATGCACCGCTCCAACCATCCAAGAGCGACCACTATCGCTTGGAATTTGAGCTTCCCGCCATGCAGCAGGAACTCGTACATCGCCTGCTCGACGACTCTTCGCTGGTCTGGATCGATTTGCTCCAGAAGAGGATCGACATCCATAAGCAAATCTGTTTCGCGCCATTCCCGCACCGGAAAGCGGGTGGCGGGGAGAGCCAGGTAGCTGTCGCCTCGACGTTTCAGTAAGCTATACCGCACGAACCCGGAGATGCCACGATCGACGCCCAACGACGCCGCGGCTTCCGCGAATTGGAGTCCATCTGACGCCTGCTTCCGACCGATCTCTGCGCGGCCTTCCCGCAACATGAACCGCAGCTCTCCGAAGGTGGTTGGCCGGTTCCAAAGCGGCATCCAGATCTCGGCGCGAGTGGTATCCTCGTCGTGCCCAGCGGCGGAACCATAACCGACGGCACGCGGCTGTACGGTGAATGGACTACACGCTAAGCGTCCACCGCCAATACCCTGCCGCCGTGCCACTCCGCTCGCCCAAGCGACTGCACCTTCTAGCGCCAGTACGAAATTCCAGGGATTTACCGGAAACTCCTTGTTCTCGATCCCCGGACCTTGGTTGAACCCGCCAGCTCGTCCGGGATCAAATTGCCCTGACGGCGAGATGACCAACCCAGAAACCTGTTCAGCAAACAAAGTGTTCCGCAGTAGAGGCGAAGACGTCGTGGATTTATCGAGTAGCAGCTCGCTCACTCGGTTCATGAAGACATTTGTGTAATCGAGCCTGCCTTCGTTTCCTGCGGTTCCGAGAACTGGGGGGTATGCGAGCTGGTTGTCAGCGCGCATCACGATGGCCGCGTCAAGCCAGTCGACGGCGGCGTCGCAGAGGCGGTTCCGGCAAGCCTGAACGATGTCCTCCTTGCGACCGCGAGCCGCTTTCTTTGCAGCGGTTCTCAGCTTCTTCAGTGTTGGAACCAGACCAGCCATAGCCTTGGCGTCGGCAGAACCTTTCGTCAATGTTTTTTTCCAGCTTTCGAGATCGTCGATGGTGGATGTCAACAAATCCCGCGATGCTGGTGGAGCTGATTCAAGCGCTGTCCGCACCTTCGCACACAACTGCTTCTCGTTTCCGCTAGCTTCTACGCGATCAAGCATGGCGCCCAAGGTCAGCTCGCGTGCCGGCATCTCGGGGAACGACTGAATGGCACGGATCGTCTCGCGATAGGGCTGGAATCGCTCATCTGTGCTGGCGAGGATCGTGTCGAGACCCTCCGTTCGGTCGCCTTCGTAAAATCCACTGCCACCATTCCAAGGCGCCACTATCGGCGTAGGGCTGTAATTTCCTAGAAAGAACTGCACGAGACCTTCTTCATCCAAGTCGGATTTCAGGTGGAAGACATTTCCGTTCCACCATGCGAGCGCCGTGCGGTCCGCCTGCTCGGAGATAAGGCGCAACACGCCAAGCGACTGAAGGTACGCTGCCATCGGCTCCGGCCGGCAGCCGTTTAGTTGGACGGTCTGTTTCATGGCAGCACTTCAGACGGCGCAGCGCTCGCACGTTCATCGGCGATGCGGATCAGCGCCTCAAGGTAGGCCAGCCGAAACGAACCGAGCTGGTCAAGCAGGGCGATCGCGCGCTCCAGCCATGAAGGCGTGCCGCTTCTTCCCAGCAGCATCGGCTCCAGACTCAGCGTCACAGCGGGAAAAACCGCGCCATCAAGGGTGACCGGAGGTAGTTGGTCTCCATCTCGAATGCCTCGGGCAAATCGGACCTGCGGGTCCTCCGGTCTCTTCTCCCCCGGAAACGTTCGGATTGAGAGCCGGATCTTGCCGTGGTGCGCAGCCGTGAGGTAAGCGGCCAAATCCGAGGCGCCTGCTTGGTACAGCGCTAAGGCACTCGCCAGCTCATGGCGAAAGTAAGGCAGCGCATGCCGTTTGTGCGACTTCGATTTGGCGAGCAGGGGGCCAGGTTCTTCCGTCCCCTCGCTCAGCGTGGCTTGAAACACGGGATGCGCTTTGCCCACGTCATGGTGCAGCGCCGCAAACCTCAAATCTGCCAAGTACACAAGCAAGTCCGGCATGGCAAGACGAGCCAGAATCGCATCCAGCATCTCCAGGACCTCGCGGGAGTGCGCGGAAAGCGATTGCCGATAGTTCCGCTCGGAGAGTGGGTCGCCACTCATTGGTTCTTCGGGATCCGATTCCGCCGGCACGACGGGAACGCGCACGAAAGACGAAGCATCCCAGCCACGCTGCACATCATATCCCCCCGCGTCGCAGGCAACCAGCAGGATCAGTCCTGGCCGCAAGTGCTCTGCCATGTTTTCCGCGGATACGAGCGTCCATTGACCTTCAAGAGCATCCCAAGTCCACGCGACACGACGGGCTCTACCTTTCAACCCGGTCTTAAGAAAACTTCGCATCTCGGAGATCGGCACCGGGCAGAGTTCGTCGGGTATCGGTGCGGGACAGTCCTCCGGAGGCTCCGAATCTCTCAGATCCCGCCAGGCCACCAGCACATCGTGTTCTTCGCCGCCACGCACGAAGCGCGAGATATCGATATCAAACCCGGAAAGGTCTCTGCTCGTGTCGAACAGATCGACCAGATCCCGGCGCCGTAGCACGTGATGGCACGCAGCAGCAGGAGGCGTCGGGGGCAGGCTTGCGGGATTCGCAGAGGCCATGTTGGCGACCAGCGATTCAGCCAGTTCCAGCTCCGTCCAGTCGTATGGTAGCGCCACCTCGACCTGTTGTTTCTCGTCCAGTTGCGCCAGCTCTGCGAGTTTTGCCTGTTTGACGGCAAGCGGGCGGTCCACCCAGAAAATCCGAGCCTCCCCGACCTCTGCGTTGCGATTGCAACGACCGAACCGCTGCACCAAGCTCGAATAAGGCGCAAGATCCGTTACCAACAGTGTCGAACTGATATCCACCCCAGCCTCGATCACTTGCGTGGAGACGATAATGCGACCCTGCGCTTCCGGTTTCCGGCCAAGCAACCCCTGCCACCAACGGCGTTCCGCCGGTCGGAAACGGGAATGAAGCAATAGCAGTTCGGGGCCACCTGCGGTATCCCGGTATGACTGCGCTAGCGCATCGTATGTGTCGCGCGCCCTTTCGACCCGGTTCACGACAACCACTGCCTGCGTGCCCGGCCGGTGGTTCTGTATCACGAAAGCGGCCAGCCCTTCTGGTGTCCTGCAAGAAGCAGGAGCGGGGGTCAACTTCTTGACTGCGCGTAGCCGCTCGCGGAGGCGAGGGTCTTCGATATCGGCCGCAGTGAGCTCGCCGACCTGAAGGCCATTCACCATAGGCGCGAAATCCACGCTCTGCATATCGGCTCGGTTGAGCGTGGCGCTCATCCATATCGAGGCGACTGGGCCGAAGGTACTGAACGTCTCCCGAAAAGCAGCCAGTTGTGTCGAGCTGGGCAACCCGGCACCCATGAGCTGGATCTCATCGAAGATCCACAGGCAGTCGTTGTTGAGCAGTCCGAAATGCAAAGGCCAGCGATACCGGCTCATACCATATCCGCGATTCAGTGCGCGGCTCAGGAGCATGTCCTGCGTGCCAACCAAGACCGCTGGCGCTTCCGGGTGGCTCTCCCATTCCTCCTCAAGGTCGGCACCCATGAGCGTGTAGACCTTGATGTCGGCACCGATCCTCCCGAACCATTCGTCAATATTCTTTCTCGTCTGCTCGACGAGCGCGCGCATCGGAAGGCAGTAGATCAATCGTCGGGGAGTCTGCTCCTTGTTCACGAGTTGGCGCCAGAGCCACGCCATAACAACTGCCGCAGTTTTGCCGGCGCCTGTCGGAACGTGCAGCAGACGATTCTGTATGGGCTCTTCGGCGAGAGCTGCCTGGTACGGGTAAGGACAGTTACCCGTCGCCTTCAGAAAGAAGGACTCAAACGTTTCTGACGTAAGAGTCATATCATACTAAGAGGAACCGGTTAACGCATGCTACTCGGAGACAGCTACTCGGAGACGCGCCGGTCCTCAGGGAGGCCCCTCTGGTCAGCCGTTTTCACCTACTGTCCCAACTTGTCGCGCTATTCTCGCGCAACAAGCTCCCGTCCCGAATAAACGCCTTACAAGAATCAAGAAAGCGCGGTCTGACGCATTTTCGGGAGTGGAAAATGGGATTGTGTCGCTCCCGCGGGCCGTCAAGTGTACGGGGAGCAATCTGGGGCCTCAAATCGGTGAGGGGATAGGTAGTAGCAGCCCTGGAAGTTGCACTTGAATAAAATTAATTTATTCATTTCCACTTTTCCATTAGGAGAATTTATACAAGAAGGTTCGATGAGGGTGAAGGGCGGGCCGGAGCGCGGTCGAAGTGGCGGCGCGGGGCGCGCGCGCTAATTGTTCAGGGCAGGGCCCGGCGGGGCCACAATTTTCGATTTGATGAACATTACCAAGGACTGATATTGTTAACTCCAATAAGCGATGGCCGACATCCTCGATAAAGCAGCGGAGGGACTACGTGTTCTTTTTCGGCACATGTTGCCGGGCATCCTCATCTTCATGGCTGCTGGAGCTTCACACCCGGCATGGTTTCTGGCATGGTTTAAGGAAAACGAATTCCTTAACGTCAGTCAGACTGGACACCTCATTGTACTCGCGGCGGTCGCCCTTGTAGTGGGTAATACGTGGTACGTGTGCCACAGATACACGATCCACCAACTTCTCGACTACGGCATGACGGCAGTTGGAAAGAGACGCTGGACGCCATCAGCATACAGCGCGTGGCTGGCCGAGCACATCGACAAGAGTTGCCGGTTCCCAGACTATGCTAAGGGAGTCCACGACCACATTGCATTCAAGGCGTCGCAGGTGCTCTATCTGTACATCGTTGCGGAGGTCAGCGTAGCATTCACGATCTCACCGCAAACTGGAAGTCTCTTTGATTCTTATTCGTTTGTGCTGCGGCCACTCGGCGTTGCCCTCTTTCTCTTCGCAGTTATCCAGCAATGGCTCCTGTGGAGAGTGGATGTCCACGCAGTTGAACAGCATGGTGGAAAAGCCGGGGCCTCCGATACCTCGCCTGTGTAAGTGGAAATTCTCTAAAGAAAGCTGGTTTCAAATTCATAGGCAAGCTGGTCGTGGGCTGGTTGTTCAGGGCCGGGTGAGGTGGGGGGCTTTTGAGAACTGGGTCGCTGGCAGTGGTTGTTCGCCGACTCGCGAGCACCAGGATGCAATCCTTATCGCGATTCGAAACCTTATAGACTAGCCAGGCCGAAGCTCCGCCAAAGATCCGGCGACTGTGCTGTAGTATTTTATCCAAAAGAGGGCAAAGAGAGACAGAGTAACCGGATTCGATTCTGTATGGCCTACTTCATTTAGCCAAGCCGCGCTCCACGAAAACTCTTTCCGCTCACCGTGATCGTTGACGAGTCTGCTGATGTCCTGCATCGCGGCTTGCAGTGCTTCCAGCTTCGCGATTCCCTGCGGCGTTGCCGCGCCTGGAAGAATCAGTCTTTCGTATGATTTCAGGACTTCGTTGTAGCCCCGTTCTTTTTGAGCTTGGGATGAGAGGAGCATGAGAACTATGGCCTCACGATAAAGCCGCATTTTGTCGCGGAACCGTGGCCAGACCATACCTGACATGCGAACGGCTGGCTGCGTACGGTCTGTGTCTTCCCCGGCGACACGGAAAAGGCTCTTGGAGGATTCGGGCTCTTCCTCTATTCGAAACAGATCCTCGGCGAGTTGTGCCGCTGGCACAGTGTGTCTACGACCTCTGGAAAACCACGACACGATCCTCCCTCCCCTCGGTGCCTGCCCGCGCACGACGTTCAGGAAGTTCAGCGGCAGACCGTCGTTTTGTGCCCGTATATTACAGATTCGCAGGCTCGGAATAGTTTATCGCGATTCGTTGCCCGCTGAATCGTCATTTCGGCAAACGCGCGCACTGAAGGTTTCGCCGGGCGCGATGTGATCGTATGGATCAACAACATACAGTACTTCGCGCTTCGCGCAGCGTTTCGGCGAAGCACAGCGGAGGATCGCAATCCAAACAGAAGGTTTGCGACAAACCGACTCCGAAATGTTCATCCAAATATCGGCCCGAATTACGAAAGTAAAGATAGAATGGGAACCATGGCGCTACCTCCCGGCCCGCATTCATTGGAAGACATGCGGAACTTCACCACACCACAATTGTACGAATTGATGTTCACATGTCAGAGTCCAGGATCTTATCAGTTCTGTGTTGAGGAATTACAGCGGCGGTTTCTGGAGGAGACCGGATTTGAAACAAAGAAACTGACGGAGTCCTCGGCTCGCCTGGAAGCGGTCACCACGGAGCTGGATGAAACGGTGAAGACTGTTGGAAACCAGATAGGAAGGCTGACTGGGTCCTCGAACAGAATAGAAGGTTTAACGAAATGGTTGATTGGGCTAACCGTCGCACTGTTCTGTCTGACGGCGTTGCAGGTGGTTAAGGAGACCTTTTTCACGAAGGAGACGATAAACTTTTCCAAGCCACCCGCCTCAGTGGAACAGCAGGCTCAGCCACAGAAAACAAAATAAGAAATCAAGCTGGCGTGATTTGGACCACTCGGTAGTTCGTGGAAGAACAATGTCTTCCCGTCGTCCCACTCCTGGCGGTATTCGTCGGTCGCGTAGAGTAGAGTAAGGTGCGTGGGAAACTCCCCACCCTCTCTTCCGTAAAAGTTGACACAGGCCACATTGGCTGTAATTCTGTAATCGTGCGGGGGTCACTGGGTCATGCGATTACTTGTCGTGTTTCTTCTTGCCTTTCCTGTGGCTGCTCAATTTGACACCATCCGCCTTAACGGAGTGGACTTGAAGCCAGGTATGGAGAAGGGCGAGGTTCTCGAAAAGCTGCTGAAAACCAATCACCTGGCCAGAGGCGGCGAAATGGGGGAATGGTGTGTCGTGTCCAATGAAGAATACGACAAGGGCGGATATCACACAATCCTGTGTTTCGACAATATTTGGATTGCGGATGGAAAACTTGTTGCGGTTTACCACCACCTTGAGGACGCGCAGGGCAGCGAGGCATCTGCTGCGCTTGTGAATAGTCTCTGGCGCATATTGGCTGACGCTCACAGAAAGGGAATACAGGTGACCGTGCTCGCCCAACCCGAACCAGAAAAGGGTGTTCCACCCGATCAAAGAGTTCGAATCATTGATTTTTACATTGGGCAAAAACAATTCAAACTGTCCGTCGCACAATCAGTCGGAATCACTCCTGCCTATTCCTCGGTATCTCTATCAGAGTCAATGGGGTTTTAACTGAACCAGGCAAGCAGCACGTCGTCTTCTACGGCTGCTTAGGAGGTGGTGGACAATGTCCTAAGGTAAAAACTCCGAGAGGAGTTTTGTCCGGTTCCTTATGAAACGTGACCTTCATCTTCGAACCATTACTCTGGAATTCAAAGTTGTTTGCGCTGCACACAGCTTCAAGAATTCCGTGCAAAGTGGCGTCCCCACATCTGATACCATCGACGGAGACTTGAATTTCGTTGATTTGTGATCCGACGTAGACGTACATTTCCTCATCGTCGTTGAATCTTGTCTTTCCGCGACCGCACCAAGTTCCCTTGAACTTCGTAAATTCGTTCGGAGCAGCCTCCGCTACAGAGTTGAATGTGATGTAAATCAGGGAGCCAACGAGAAAGGTAACTGCAAGGACACCTGTCAAATACTTTAGCGCCGTAGCACCAAAACGCAGTGCCAAAAAAAGACGACCTCCGGTGGAATCCGCGCACGAGTATCGTTTTGCTTCAAGGTATCCGAAAAGGTATTCTGCCAAATCGCAAGCCAAAGCAACGAGTGCCCCGACAGCAATCCAAAGGAGCATGCCCTTCATCCGTTGAGAGAACACCAGTTCCTCTGCTTCTTTGCCGGTGAAGATTCCCCACACCAAGACAAGGACACCCACTGCAATCGCCCGAATACGCTCGTTCGCAACACCAAGGTATTCGGAAGCCTGCTGTGTCCAACGAGCCTTTATTTCGGCCAACCCTCCACGTGTATCATCCCCCATGTCAGTCTCGCTAAGATTACGACAGTATACACCCACCCCCACCAGTTCGAGGCGCGCCTAGACTGTAAAACAGATGGGGGATGCCCTACCAAGCGCGATGCTCTGGCAAATAAAAAGCGAACATGTTAAACCCTCCTGCTGTGGCAAAGCGCCCCGATTTTTCCAAGCAGGTGCTTAGCCGCGAGGATCTCGCGGAGCTTCAGCGACGGCTTTCTCAGATGGGCGTGACCGGCGTGCAAGATTTCTATCGGACGCGCCTCGCGTGTCGCTTCGATGAGAATCACTTCCCGAGTGCTCGGGCGGCCCGTGCAGGAGCTTGTCCAGGCGTGGAAGCAGATGAGAACGTGGCGATGACGCGATTTCCACAGACTGAAAATTGAAGATCGCAACTTAATCTACGGCTCCAGCAGCGCCCGCAAAATCCGATATGCCTGCTGAAGCTCATCCGCGCTGGCCTTGCTGATCAGGCCCTCAATTTTCTTGCGAAGCGCTTTCTCGCTGTTCTCCTCTTTGTCGAACTGAAAAAATGCCGCCGGTGAGGTGCCCAGCGCATCCGCCAGCGCCACTATTGCCTCAAATGACGGACGCTTTTCGCCTCGCTCGATCTCGCCCAGGTATTTCGGATGGATTTCGGCTCGCTCCGCCGCGTCCTCCTGAGTGATGCCCGCCGCCTTCCTGATCGTTCTGACCCGCTTTCCAAACACCTTTGGCTGATCGTCCATGCGCCCCTGCCGTGAACATACCGGCAAGCAGCGGGTCCCGACACCACCTATAAGCTTGTATTTGATATAATATTTAAAGCTATTAAGGGTATATTGCCCTGGGTTTTTCGAGCAAAGAGGGCTTTTCAAACCGTGAATACCAGCGTAGACGACATCCGGCGAATGATCTCGATAGCCCACCCGGACCGCCACTGGCTTGTGTTGGACGAATTTCCGCTCGAAGGCGGTCGGCGAAAAACTGGTACTCCCAGAATCGATGTCCTCGCAATCAAGACCATTAAGGGTGGTCGTTGCGAACCACTCACCCGCATTGCATATGAAATCAAAGTCAGCCGAGTAGATTTTCTAGCCGAGCTACGAAACCCGGAAAAGCGGCGCAAAGCATACCCCGTCTGCGACGAATATTGGTTTGCAGTTCCAGAGGAACTTGTGCAGGAATACGAGGTTCCACCCGAGTGCGGACTGGTATGGGCGGTCCGTGGCTTTGCGGGTCCTTGCGTAGTCAAGTCGGCGCGAAGATTGAACCCGCCCCGTCCTTCGCCCTTCTTCATGACGGACCTTGCGCGCCGTGCTTATCAGGTGGGGCGACGCGACGGAGCAGCGACCTGCGGCCTTTGAACGCTTCGATATGTTGATGGAACTGGCTTATATGATCGTTCAGAACACAGCGACAGCCAAACAACGGAAGTTGGCCGTGTTGAGACTATCGAGAGCGATAACCAAAATGCAACGGCACCCTGAAGCCAGGGCACTTGCCCGTATTGCATTGGGCGAGGAACCTACCCCAACGTTTTTTGTCCATCGCGCACTTCAGAGCGGTCGGTGCAAAACGGTAACCGGGGTTCGCTCACACTCAGACTTATGAAACCTATACTTGGATGTGTAATCGGCGGCTTTGTGGCATTCCTTCTGCGGCCTTCCACAATGTTGGTGGGACAACTGCCGTTCGGAGTGGTTATTACGCGTGGTGCATATCTGAGAGATTTTGAGCAAGTTCTGGTGCCTGTCGCTCAAACTTCGTTTAATGTGATGTTAGCAGGGGCCGTCCTTGGTGCATTGGCAGGGATGGGTATAGCGAGCCTGAGATCTCGGCATAGTGAGTCACACAAAGGACGGACTACCTATCACTGGCGACGTGACGAGGGCCAGATAATCGGAGATAAGAAATAGATTGCAAGGAACTTAGTGTTCGACGTATTCTCCCAACCGTAATTCGTGTGCTACCACAAGCACAAACGGGCGTCTTATCGTCGGGACTCGCTCTCTTTCTCGCAACCGCGTAAGGATGGGGTGGCCGATTCTCGAAGCCCTTCCACCCAGTGCCAGTTCGTCCCCAATCATCTGAACCGCGAATGCAAAAGCCCTGATGCCCGCAGTCTTCGCACACGGCCTCGTATTTGTCGTATTCCCAACTCACACACGCTCCTGGCTTGATAAGTCTCGGACTGCTGCTGCAATCCGTTCTTGATTTTTGATACGCGGCCTTTTAGTTCCCGTCCGTGCATAAATGATGGTCCTCACCGCCAGCCCGGTCATTTCCGCAACGCGCTCCGGCGCCACTTTATTCAATGCGGATCGAATCACGCTTTCCCATTCATCGCGGCGCGGATTAGGGTATTCCGTGTAGACTTCTTGTGCCGAGTGGACCAGCGCAGACGCAACGTCCTCGATCTTGTTCGATTCCTTGCCAATGTATGTGGTCTTGAGGATGCGGACGTGGCGGCGCTGTAGCAACCCAATCGTTTGTTTGTCGCACGCTTCACCACTCGCGCCCGCACACTTCGATTCCGGGTGAAACTCGTATTCGCGCAAAACGTCGCCATACGTTTTCACAAGCGCGGTGCGCTCGTTCGGGTAGCCGGTCGTCACGATACGGAAGCGTCTGCCGGTGTACTGGTCAATCCACTCCATTCCGAGCCACTTCCTCGGATTTGATTGATACGGTGCTATAAGGTGAAAGTGTTCTGGGTCCGAATCGATGGGGTGCCCCAATTGTTTCACGTGGCAAGTTAACAGGAAATTGAACGGCTTGATTTGGTCACGATATTTTTTGCCGTAGTTTAGATATGCCAACGGTCTCATAGCGCCGGGGCTGCCTACGGCCAGACGTCCAACCGCTGGCAAATCTTCGAAGTCGAGTCTTTGAGTCGGCAGCTTCAGCGCTTTGCGAATGATATTGAGCCATACGTGTGAAATCCAATCTCGGTTTTCGGGATCGATTGGATTCAGAAGATGCCCGAGCCCGTGCTCTGACCATTGGTTCTCTTTGTTGTTAGCGTTTTTGCGCAGCAGGACGGGCGCGCCGTTTTCGTCGTACAGAAAGAGTGCGTACCGCTTCGCTGAAATCGCAAAGCAGTAGATTTGACGCTGCTGTTTTGTCTTGGGGTCAAAATTGTCGTCTTCGATTTTGAGAATGGAGCCCGATACCGCGTCGTGATCGTATGGCTTCAACACCGCAAACCGATCTGAGAGTTTGCTGGACCTGCTCCCACGACAACGCCTTTACCGCTTCACGCCGATTCGCCGTTTTGTACAAACCGCCAGGGCACGGCACCAGCCCGCCGTGCTCCGTGGCAACAATCGCCATAGAATCCGTATCCTCCATCGCATACGTGCCGCCCAATTCGCGAATGCAATTTTCTAGCAGCGCTAGCATGAGACGCGCCGCGCCCGTGATCAAAGACGCCAGCGGCGGAAAGCAGTATTCGCCGGGCACGTCCGGGTGCTGAACAACGCATTTGAACGGCTCGGGATCGATGCCATGGCAGGTGGTGACGACTTTCTCGTCTGATTCTTGCCGGTTCATTTCCGCGTATATGCCGTAGCTGGCAGCATTAGCCAGAACCTTCAGTGCTTTTTTGAGCCGCTCTTTGTCCGTCTCTGAAAGATCCGGGCGCGATGCCAAGCGCATTCGCTCCTCGATCACAGCTTTGAAGAAATCCTGTTTTCTCGGATCGATATCAACTACGCCGAGCAGTTTGGTCGGTTTCAGGCCCGGAACGGTACCGCACGGCTCGACACGGAATGCGTCCACAATCTTCGGCATCCGCCCCGTCAGCAGCACTGAGGCAACAATATCGGGAAGCGAGTACCACAGCGCACATTCTTTCGACTCACGGTTCACGGAGTAAACCTGACTTACGGCCACTTGCCAATCGTTACTTTCCTGACTGTATTTCGCGCGGGACGGCAGAATGTCGCCATCCGGCATGATTTGAACGAAGGCTGGTAATTCTTTCCAGGTTTCCTGATTAAACAATTCCGTAAATTCAGTGCTGACCAATTTCCTGAGGAATATCTCAATTTCTGCTTGGCAGTGCTCGACGACCTTGATTTTCCGGGCCGTCACAAATCGCCACAGGTCCATGAGGCTATTGACCGAGCTGTACATTGACAAATAATCGACATAAACCACGGGAACAGGAATTTTACGAATGTGCGCACTGGTTCGCCCACCGAAAAAGGCTGTTTCTGCATAGCCAAGGTATTCTTTGGGAAAGTCCGGCTGGCGCGTCAGGATCGGTTTTATCCCCATTGCTCGCAGGTATGCCTTTCCAATTGAGGCTGGCGAATACGCCTTCGTGACCTGTAATGCGATGGGATGCTTGGCGTATTCTTCTAGCAGCTTTACGGCGAGTTCAGCAGTTGCCAAAACGTCGCGCCGATTGTAGTCGATGTATTCCTCTGTGACCACGCCGTGACAGGCCGCGTGTTCTTTTCCGTGTTCGACCCCGAACGCCTTGCACGCGGATTCCAGGGAGTGCCCTTTGTCGGTTAATGCAAATGCGAGCGTGCGGAGGTCCAGAAAATTGCCACGGAAAATATATCCGTCTTCTGGCTCTCCCGATTCCGAGCCTTCGGGTATCAGATCAACCCGATCCGGCTTCCTACGCGACGTGAAGCCCTTCAGGGCACGCTTACTGTCAATGTGCTTAATGCAGATTGCGGGCCGATGATACTCGCGCTGTTCGTTACCGGATTCATCGACGTAATCCCAAAGACCCAGCGAGAAGCCACCAGAAAAACGTCCCCGTGCATTTGTGAAATCGACTGAAACACGAGAAATATCGAACGGAAAGTTAAAGGCGACCAAAAGCCAGCGCCCTTTGTATGCCTTGTGGAAGATCTCATCCACAAATTGGCTGCGCGTCAGCAAATGTAATTTCTCGGAACGACGACCGGCAACATACTGTTCAAGAACGCGGCGATCTTCTTCCGGTAGATCATCGGCGTAGAAGATGCCCTCTTTGACGCATCGCCCGGAGATGATGCATCGATAGCTCCCAAACGTCAAGGCCTGTGTTTCATCAATGCGGGTTTCTGTGTCGAAGACTAGCATTGCTTCTGGGCAGCGCCAATGCTTGGGGGATTTTGTGCGGCGTTCCTTTTTCGCACGAGCTTCGGGTTCGGGATAGACGCGAATAGCAACTGGTAACGTTTTGAGTTCACGATTTGACATGTTTCCTATTTTCTTTCTCACTGGTTGTCTTTGCGGCCTTTCTCTTCTTAGGCCCTGCTGGTCGATCCGCATCTCGCTTTTCAAGCATTTCTGCAACTGGTATCAAGAGTTCTTTCATCAGGTAAAGATTCGTGTCCGCAAATCCGCGGATGGCAGCAGCAGCGGCGAGTTCTTTACTTCTGTGCGGATTTTCTAAAGTTTTCCTTGGCCACTTGTATTGGGCGACGTTCAACTCGGCGCGATGATCATTTACCGGCACGGCTATTGTCGTCGGGTTGTTTGCCCGGCCAGCAGGGTGATGGTTATCGAAAGGCGTTTTCCCATCTCGTTCTCGTTTACACGCGGCACAGATGACCGGATTGCTGCCTGCGATCAATGCATCCGGTCGCGATTCACCACACACACAGCGGCGACTCCCAACTCGTCGGGCAGCTATACTTTTGCGGATATGTGCAGCGGCTTCATCGCGCTCTGGTAGCTTCAGCATTTACGCGCTTCGGGCGGCGTACAGGCTTTCGAAAGACAGCACGCCTGCCGCACCCCTCCTGTTCAGTTCTGTCAGATCTGTCAGTAACGAAATCTGCTCGCCGTTTGCGGCCTTGATTTTCTTGTTGTGGAATTTCTTTAGCCCCGCAGAGTCTCCCGTCTGAAGGTAAATGTGCAGCGCATTTGAATACTTGCCAATCAGACTGGCTTGCCGAAATCCTCGTACTCCGATTTCGCGTTTACCTTCTGGGGTATGCACGACGAGTACACGCAAAAGGTTGTCGTCTTTTTTTGGGGACCATTTACCGCCGCTAGTTTTTTGAAGCGCAGAACCGGCCCAGCGCTTTACAGTGCGTGGAGAGACACCAGATTCGTGCGAAGCCCTTTCGAGGGAAACTTTTTCGCCCCTCATCTTGGAGATCGCATTTACCAGGCGAGCCCACATGTCTTTGAACTTGTCCGGTCGGGCGGAAAACTGCGCTGCGGTTCGGGGCGGCGATGAACCAGACTTCCGAGGCTGGCGCAATCCGCCGCTCTGCCGTGATCGTCGTTGCTTTGGGTGTTTCTTGGCCCGCATTGTCTACGGGTCTAAGGTAGAGCACCTCACCATTCGAATAGCAATGCGAGGAAATGCGAGGATTACGAGGAAAAGTGACCGATTCTACTTCAGGAGTTGTTTCTGCCTAAGGATGTTAACGAAGTCTTCCGGCTTCATTCCTAGGATTCGACCGAAGTTCTGGTTATCTGCCTCCGTAGCTTTCGGGTCGTTTCGTTGCCAATATTCGAACTGTCGCGCACCGGAGTGTCCGATGGAGAGCCAGAGGTGACGCCTACGAATGGGTTCCTGGCTCATCTCGTTACATTCTTGGAGAAACTCGTCCACCTGACTTCGGCGTTGATCCTTCTCGTCGGCGACGGGAGGATCGGAGCAGGGCGAGGGTTTGGAGTCAGTCTGGGGAGCGTGTTCTATTTCCAGCGCACGCGATTCGAGTGCGTTACAAACGTCTGCTGAAGTTTGACAAAGATTTTTGATACATCCGAATTCCTGGAAAGCAGCCCCTGACGGCCCGACTAGATCCATTTGTGGGCCGTGCTCTTTCACCCGAGTCAGCCAAATCTCCAGTAGACCGGCGTCCGCATCTTTGCGGAGCTTAATGCCAGCGCGTATTGCGAGTGGTTCAAACTGTGCTCGCAGCGAAAGCCCTGCGGAGTCTCCTTTGGCCACGACGTTCCATGATTCTCGGAACTGATTGCCAGCCGGAAAGCTCCATTCAGCACGAAGGGTGGCGTTCGGGTCCAACATCCGAAATTTCTCTGCGTGGTCGCGCCAGAAATCAGAATCGAGCATCACTCCATTGCATCCGGCAGGGCAGAAGCTTACGATATAAGTGTACTCAGTTTTTCTTCTAGAAGCTTCGGCGATTGATGTCGGAGTCCTCGTGTATTTAGCGGGCTCGCCGCTTGTTAGAGCAAGCGACAAGCCCTAACCACCAAAGGAGGGTCGTCTCCAATGGCAGCTACGCCAACCGTATCTCAACGTCCACAATTTCGCAAATCTGCGGAATCCACCGAATCACCACAGCAGTTTTCAACAGAACCACCCACTCTCCGGGCGTCACGGAACGGCGTTGTAACGCTGTTCGGTTATGGCATCAAAATCAGCGTCGAACGCGGTCACCTGATGCTCGAAGATGGCATCGGCGCGGATCGGCACAAGTGGCAGTTTTCGCGTGTTGGCCATGGCCTGAAGCGGCTCGTTGTGATCGGTAACGACGGATTCGTCTCGCTCGCGGCCCTTCGCTGGCTTGCCGATCAGGACGCTGCGTTTGTGATGCTGGAGAGGGACGGCTCCGTGCTGGCGACTACCGGACCGACCCGTGCTTCAGACGCGCGACTGAGGCGCTCGCAGGCTCTCGCCTTTCACTCTGGAGCCGCGTTGCGGATTGCAAGAGAATTGATCACTCAGAAACTTGCTGGTCAGCAACAGGTCGCGGGTGATAAATTGCGAAATTCAGATATCGCATACGCCATCGGCAGATTTAAAGCCGCAATCGCAAACGCCGAGACGATTCCAGAAATCCGGGTGCTCGAAGCGCAGGCCGGAGCCGCGTACTGGTCCGCTTGGCACGATCTGCCGATCAACTTTCCGAAAATGGATTTAGCTCGGGTGCCGGAACACTGGAGAACCTTCGGCACGCGTAAATCAATATTAACCGGTTCGCCGCGCCTTGCCACCAATCCCCCCAACGCCATATTGAACTTTCTCTACACAGTGCTCGCGTCGGAAGCACGCCTTGCAGCCGCCGCCCTGGGCCTTGACCCCGCCATTGGTGTCCTCCACTATGACACCCCGGCGCGGGATAGTCTCGCCTGTGATCTAATGGAACCCGTCCGCCCACAAGTCGATGCGTTTTTGCTGTCCTGGATTGTGGGGCAGACCGTTCGGCGAGAATGGTTCTTCGAGGATCGAAACGGGAATTGCCGGTTAATGGGACCATTTGCGGCAAGGCTGGCGGAAACAGCGCCAAACTGGGCTCGCGCGGTCGCGCCATTCGCCGAACGGGTCGTAAAGGAACTTTGGTCATGGATGTCCAAAGCACCTCGCGAACCCGCGCCGCCGACTCCGTTAACTCAGGCCCGCAAGCGGGAAGCTGTCGGCCGTCCGCCGATGCCGCCCGCGATACCGACACCCCGCCCGGAGAACGTGTGCAAGTTGTGCGGTGTTCCGATCAAGCGCGGGCCAACCCAGTGCCCGAAATGTGCAATCACGGCTTCAACAGAACGCCTTACGGCAGCCGCGCAAGAGGGTCGGCGAATTTCGCAAAGCGCTGATGCACAGGCCCGCCGAGCCAAGACCCAACGCCGCCATGCGGCTGAAAGGGCCGCTTGGGAACCAACTAGCCTACCGTCATGGCTCACGCATGAGGTCTACGCGAAGAAGGTTCAACCACTGCTCGCGGCTTTCACGAGTCGGCAGGTCTCCAGGGCGCTTGGCGTTTCTCTTCAATATGCAATACGTCTGCGATCAGGCGAGTGCCCCGCGCATCCACGGCATTGGGTGAAGCTGGCGGAAATGGTGGGAGTTTCAGTCAACGGCACCTCGTGAACGCCACGTGGACACACAACGCCGCCATCGCGCTGAACCACGAACCTGGGCACAGTCGGACCAGCCCGCCTGGATTACCGAAGACACCTACGTGCAAAGGATTCAGCCGCTACTGCCACGCGTTTCGGGCGCGGCGATTGCCAGAGCCCTCGGAGTGTGCAGGGCATACGCTGGTGATATTCAGCGGGGCCAGCGCCGCCCGCATCCACGGCATTGGGTGAAGCTGCCGGAATTGGTGGGAGTGTCTTGTGAACACTCACACGCGGATCTCCGCGAGTGTGACAAAACTCACATAGCAGCCCTATAATAAATCTGGTTGCCCTGATCTCAACGGCGTGGAGGCAGCAATGTTGCCAACTCGGAATTGGCGGGCATTCAGACTGTTCTTTTTGATTTTCCCGCTCATCCCACATCTGATTTGCGCTCAACAGCCCGATGTCGCAGCGAAAATATATGCGCGCGCGGCCAAAAGCGTCCTTTTGATCTTGGTGAAATCCACCGATGGCCAAGTGGTTGCACAGGGCACCGGGTTTCTGATCGAGGGCGGTAAAATCATCACAAACGAGCACGTCATCCGGGATGGGAATGCCGTCATCGATTTGGGGGGGGTGAGAATTCCCGTCACAGTAGAATCGTCTGACACTGTCAATGACATTGCGGTACTGACAACGTCCGCCGAGATTTCTGCGGAACCATTGGTCCTGTCCGAGAGAAGCCCGACTCCCGGTGCTAGCGTATTCACTATCGGAAATCCACGTGGCCTTGAGAAGAGCATCAGCACAGGCGTCGTAGCGGGTCTGCGCCAAGTCGGAACGCGAGAACTGCTACAGATCACGACTCCGATCTCACCGGGGTCTTCTGGTGGTCCCGTGTTCGATCTGTCTGGAAAAGTTGTGGGCGTTACAGTTGGAACCATAGAGGACGGCCAAAACCTCAACTTCGCCGTTCCCACATCCGCCGTCATTAAAGTTCTTCACGGTCAAGCGGGGCCACAGGCTGACGCGTCCTCCCTAGTCGAAACCGCCGAATTGCTTATATCTAAGCGCAGTGCACTGGAGTATTCTGAAGAACCGAATTCGCCATTCGTACAGATGGGGAATCAGATCAAAACGACGCTCTCGACCGCCATAGATCGTGCGGCAAAGGATGCAGATCTGCTGATTGAAATCTCGAATCAATTTCGTGAAAAACTTTGGGATAACACAATCAGCGATGTCGTGATATCAGCTGCTCAGAGAGCGTTGCAACTAAAGCCATCACCCAACGCAAATTTGGCTTTAGCCAAGGCTATCAACTGGAAAGTAACCTTCTCCGCTCAGGACGATACTACGAAATTATTACTTGACCGTTCAGAAAAGGCTGCTAGGCAGGCTATCTCGCTTGCGACTCGCCCCAGCGCCGAGATGTACTGCACGCTCGGCGACACACTAGTCCTGAGAGAGTCATACGCAGCAGCAGATGTTGCCCTGCGGCGCGCCCTGGAGTTAAGCGGAGTAACCTCTGATGTGCAAGAGAGAATAAATATTCTCAGGGATCTGATTATAGCCGACAACAATCTGCAGGAGGATGCCCGATAGTTCGTAGAAAGTAGCGACTCTCAAACCCCCGGCCATAATGGGCCGAGGGTCGATTTTTCTGCCAAGAAAAAGGAGAGAGTCGCTATGAAGAGACGATACCAGATAGAACAACAACGGGCCGTGCAGCAGTTCCGCCGGATCGCCATCGAACAGAATCCCAACATCCAGATGATCCTTCCGCTGGCCGAGATCGTCGGCTTGTTACAGCAGGGCGTGGGCAACTTGCTGCGGCAGGCTGGTCTGGAACTGATGCACCTGGTGATGGACGAGGAAGTAAAGTCGCTGGCCGGTGAGCGCCACCAGCAACACGAAGGGCGCAGGGCACAGCGTTGGGGCAAGGAAGATGGTTATTGCGTGGTGGACGGCCAGAAGGTGCCGATCCGCAGAACGCGCCTACGCACGGCTGACAAACGGGAACAGCATTTAGGCAGCTACGAATTGTTTCAGCGTAGTGGGCCAATGCAAGCGAGCGTGTGGGACAAGATGATGCGCGGACTCTCGACGCGCAACTACGGAGCCGTGGTGAAGGATTTCCAGAATGCCTACGGAATCGAGAAGTCGGCGGTTAGTGAGAACTTCATCGAAGCCAGCCGGGAGAAGGTGAAACAGTTGATGGAGCGGCCGCTGGGCGAGTTGCGCTTATGCGCGGTGCTGATCGACGGGACTCCATTCAAAGACCGGCAGATGATCGTAGCCCTTGGCATTGGCTGCGATGGAACCAAGACCGTGCTGGGCATCCGCGAGGGGGCGACGGAGAACGCGACCGTGGTGAGCGCTCTGTTGGGCGAGTTGGTGGAGCGAGGGTTGGACTTTTCGACGCCGCGGCTTTACATTCTGGACGGTGGCAAAGCGCTGCACGCGGCGGTGCGCCGCCATGCCGGGGAAGCGGCTTTCATCCAACGTTGTCAGGTCCATAAGAAACGGAACGTCGTGGATCACTTGCCCGACGAACATAAAGGCGATATCAAAAAGAAACTCCAGAACGCCTACGCCATGTCGGAGTACTCCGACGCCAAACGCGCCTTGGAGAAATTGCACCGTGAACTGATGGATCTCAATCCGAGCGCGGCGCGCAGCCTGGAAGAGGGCATGGAGGAGACGCTCACAGTCCATCGGCTGCGGGTACCGGATCAACTCCGCCGGACACTGAGCTGCACCAACGTCATCGAATCTGCCTTCTCCATCGTCGAAACCGTCTGCCGGAACGTGAAACGCTGGCAGCCCGGCGATCAGATCGAGCGCTGGGTTGGATCTGGATTGCTGGTTGCCGAGCGGCAGTTCCGCAAAGTCATCGGCCATCGCCAGATTCCAGTGCTCCTGTCCGCCATGACCAATGCGGTTTCCCAGAAGCCGATTGCGAAGCGAACTGCCGTCGCGTAGCCTATGAGGGTCGAGGGTCGCTAACTTTCAACGGAGATCCGGGCATTCTCATCTGCAGCGGGCGACAGATGTTGATAAGTGGTTCGCTGATCTGGTTCATACTGGCAATGCGACAGCCTGGGATTGGATACAACAGGCGACTCGGCTTGATAAAGCGAATCGGTATGGTGAAGCGGGTCAGGCGTGGCAACAGGCCGCACTCTTGAACAAAGTGTGGACTAATTGGTGCGAAGCAGCGGGCTCCTTCGCTGTCTCGGGTGCAAACCAAGATTCGGTTTTGTACGACGCACGCCAGTGTATCGCTGAGGGCTCGGGAAAGAAAGACTCTGAATTCCGTCTTGCGGAAGCACATCGCGAAATAGCAAACGTATTAAACCAACGAGGAGTATACGAAGAGGCCTTGAGTCACGCAAAGGAATCAACGGTTCTCCAGTCCGATTCTGCTTGGGCATACGATGTGCAAGCTGTTGCTCTGTTGGGCCTACATCGCAATCAGGAGGCTATCAATGCCGCGAAACAGGCGATCCGCTTATCGGATGGGAAATTTGGCATCATGCATTTCCATTTGGCGGGCGCTTATTTCGAAACGGAAAATTGGCAGTTCGCCAAAGACAGTTATGAAAAGGCTGCAGAATTGATGCCGAACGAAGATGCCTCCGCCTACAATGTTGCGTTGTGTTTTCAGCGGATGGGAGTGTACCTTGATGCAGCACACTGGTACGAGGAGGCTCTCAGGCGCAACCCGCAGCGGACCGACAAACAAGACTTGTTAAATCTGATCACGTCTCTCCGAGCACGCTAGTGGTGGGGAAAGAGGGATTACAGTAGACGGAGCGTCTCAGTTACGTTTGGTAGAGAAAATCGAGGCAGGTCACTCGCACCCTTGGAGCCACGATTGTTCAGGTCAAACGCCCTCACGCAGGTGCGTTACCCGTATGGTGAAACTTTCCTTGATGAGGCTTTTTCCGCAATGATGAGGTAAGCTTTGTGTGGGAGACCGATCACCTGGGGATTTGAATAGATGGCCATGTTGGACGATGTGGTGGCTAAAGTCACCGATCCCTATGAGAGACAGGCACGCTTATACCCGGCACTCTTGGCCCTGTTACCCGTGTTTGTGATGGTCATGCTTCTGTATGGTCCGAACGCATCAGCCCTTACAAGCGCGGTTACTGTTGCCGTCTCGTGCGGTGCTCTTTATCTGATGACCAATGTGTGCCGCGAATTGGGAAAACGGTTGGAAGATAAGCTGTTCCGGGAATGGGGCGGAAAACCCTCAACCCAAATATTGCGGCACCGCGACAACACAATCGAAGCCCCTACAAAAAAGCGCTACCACGCTTTTCTTGCGGCCAAAATTAACGAGGTGTTTCCCGATACCCGTCAAGAGAGCGAGAACCCGAGTCAAGCTGACGGCATCTATCAGTCGGGCGTCCGATGGCTTCTTAACCATACACGCCCCGATGACAACCAAAAATTTGACCTTCTTTTCAGAGAAAATATTGCCTACGGATTTCGCCGGAACGCTTTGGGCGTAAAGCCGGTCGGCTTGATTTTCTCTGCTGGCTGCATATTGTGCACGTTGGCGAAAGCGCATTTATTTAACCCAGTTCGCCCGTTTGTCGATTCTGCCGCCGTCCTGCGTCTCCCAGACACGGCCACAGCAAGCCTGATGGTTTCGACGGCAATGGTTCTTGTTTGGATGTTTTTCTTCACAAAGGCAAGCGTGCGTACTGCGGCCTTCGCCTATGCAGAGATGTTGTTGCGCGCATGCGATATGTTGTGAGTAAGAGACATACGCCGTGAGAATTGAAATATTTGATGTGGGTCACGGCTCCGCAGCGTTGGTCATCGCCGACAACACCAATTTGGTTCTCCTGGATTGCGGACATGATGATAGCGATGGTGGTTTCCGCCCCTCTGTGTATTTACCACAACGGTGGCGGGCCGTACAGCAACTTGTGGTGAGTCACTACGACAGTGATCATGTAAGCGATTTGGCAGCCTTGCGAGCCAGAATGCCGATTGAGAGATTATTGTCCAATCCGACAATCAGCGTGGATGAAATTCGACGGCTAAAGCTGTTCGAAGGCCCGTTACGGCCTGGTATGGCGGCTTTGCTTGACATGAAAAGTGCCTTTGGTCCTACATGCAACGAGGCGGATCTTGCTGGCATCACGATTCCCTTTTTCTACAATACCTATGCGCGGTTCCAAGACATGAACAACCTCAGCTTGGTCGCCTTCATTAAGTATGATGACTTCTGCATCGTGTTTCCTGGTGACATCGAGCGACCGGGTTGGCTGGAAATGCTCAAACTTGCGGCTTTCCGAGAATATCTAACGCAGGTCAAGGTGTTTGTCGCCTCTCATCATGGTCGTGAAAATGGCTATTGCGAGGAAGTTTTTCAGTATTGTCACCCGGAAATCGTTGTGATCTCTGACAAGAGCATTCAGCACGACACCCAGGAACACTGCTACGATTCACACGCAACAGGTATCGACTTCTGGCGCAACGGTAACCACGAAGGACGCCGCTACGTTCTGACAACTCGGTCTGACGGACACATCACGGTTGAGAAGACCAAGGGCAACTCATTCACCATTTCGATTGCGTGACACAATCGCTTGGGGTACCGCCGAAAACCATCAGCATCGACGATGAGGTCCGTTTCCTTTCAGCGAGTGTGGCGCGGGACTGGTGGACAGATGCCGTTACGGTCTGGGTGGTCGCAGACCTTCTCTGCGGGGCCAGGCCGCCATACACGCCAGTTCTGGCCGATTTGAGACGTGTGAGATCAAACGGACAAGACGAGCGGCTTTACGGAGTTTCGCTTCAACATCTTGCGTTACTTTGCTAGCTTGGCCGGAAATCGAAGCGCCATAGCAATGCCGAGCTTTCGCGGCGACGCTATCATCGTGGTATGGCGCAAATATCGGGGAATTTGGAGCTCAGCCCAAGGCTGGAACAACTTCGCTCCGGCTTAGTTCAACGCATTCCGTGCGAAACACGTGCGGCGCGTCAGGAATTGAAAAGTAAGCAACTTCCGGATGTCCTGATCACCTATTTGACTTGGCAGGCCCGACTCATTCGTCCGCGTCCCCGCGACGTGGTCGTTTGGCCTGAGGTCGTGAATTCTCCACACTACGCTCTCTATGAGGGCTCGATTGCCGATATACAGCGCGAGTTCGAGACAGGGCAGGATGTGAATGACCGGCTGTCCGAATTGGCTAACAAGCGCACGTACTCAGGTTCGCCACCACGACCCGCGAGTATGCCACGAGAGCAATGGCTCAAAGCCTTCTGGCGAGACAAGGACCGAGCCCGCGTTACGCTGGATGCCCATCATCTTCACATGGGACAGAGGAACCCGCAGGGAAAGGTCAGCAGAACGGGGCCTCTCCTCTTCGTCGGCATCATGACGGATACAGCCGTGTTCCTGACCATCGGTGATCACAAGAGCTTCTATGACGGCACCCTCTCCACGCTTATGACCACTCATCTAAATGCCACAGGCTGGGACACTTCCAACACCGCGGGCCGGGTGTTATTGGCCGGTCCCGGCATCACAACGGGAGGGACTCAAATCAAAGACACGTTTGGAGCCATCGATCTGGTCAAGAAGTTAAGGACCATCGACAATGAATTGACGGAAGCCGGGTTCCCGAACACCGCACAGAAGGAAGTACATCTGGACTTCGACGATATCTTGGTTATCGATACAGCGACCGGAGCAGAGGAGCGACGGATTTCTGGACACCTTTGAACCAGCTCGTCGCGTAAACCGTTAGCAGCACCTAGCGCTGAACCCTGGGGGGCACCGACCGAGCAGGAATTCAATACCAGCCCAAACGCCGAGATGCTTCATCGTGTCGAGGCCAGACGGAACAACGACGAACGAATGCTCATGGAGTGGGGTCACACTCTTGCCATGACCTGCCTCTTCGCCTGCGCGCAAGGCCCTCACCTTTGCGCAACGCGCGGCCCCGGCCCAGGCCGCCGCCCCCATTTGCCAGATCGCGCGCCCAGACCTAGAGCCAAAGCCCGCGCCGCGCGGTTACCGCGCGCCAGCAGAAAACCGTTCGGATCGCGAACCCGGCCCCCGCCCTTCACAATCAGCCCGCGCCCATCACCGCCGCTTCACCCGCGCGTCCCGCCCGGTTCGGATGACTTCGCCGGTGCACTATAAATTCTCCTAATAGAAAAGTAAAGTTAAATAAGCGGAATTTATCTAAGTGCAACTTCCAGGCCCTCTACTACCTATCCCCTCAAATCGGTGAGGGGATAAGCAATAGGGCAACCTGTTACCCCACCCCCGCAGCGTCCGGTGGATCGAATAGTTCCCAGGCTGCATGACCGCAGTGGAACCGAACGAGGACCTGTTTTCCTGAGTTGAAGTCCGGGACTGCACGATTTCGTGAGGGGCGCGAAGAAGAGAAGATAGGCAGTAGCGGCTTCGTTGGTGCTCTTGACTCTTTCAACGGCCCTATTCCGCAACTCCTAATCCAAAGCGAACGTTTGATGGTACTGCTTGCTCAAATCGCCCGGTTGGTCTTGCTTGCGCATCAGGTAGTTGCCTATGGCGAGCGCGTCGATTTCAGTCGCCATGAAACAGCGATACGCCTCCTCCGGAGTACAAACGATCGGCTCGCCGCGGACGTTGAAGCTGGTATTGACCAATACGGGGCAGCCTGTGCGGCGCTCGAATGCCTTGAGCAGCGCGTGAAAACGAGGGTTGCTTTCCGAAGTTACCGTCTGAATTCGCGCCGAGTAATCGACATGCGTTACGGCGGGAATATCCGATCGAGGCACATTCAGCTTGTCGATGCCGAACAGGTTCCGCTCTTCCTGTGGAATTGGGATGCAGTGTTCCTTCCGGACGTTGGCCACCAAGAGCATGTATGGGCTTTCCTCGTCGAGTTCGAACCAGTCGCTGACCGCCTCCCGCGTCACTGCCGGGGCAAAGGGCCGGAACGATTCGCGAAACTTTATCTTGAGATTGAGCGTGCGTTGCATACCTGGAGAACGCGCATCGCCGAGAATCGAGCGGGCGCCGAGCGCTCGGGGACCGAACTCCATCCTGCCCTGAAACCAGCCGACCACGCTACCGGTGGCCAGCGCCGCCGCGCAGCTCTCGATCAGTTCGCCTGTGGATAGCTTTTCGAATTGCGCTCCCGCCGACGCGAGCCGGCGTTCGATCTCATCGTCGCCATACTCAGGGCCGAGATAAGATCCCTGCATCGAGTCTCCGTGGCTCGGGGTTTCGCGCTCATTCCCTAAGTGCAGATGATAAGCGGCCAGGGCAGCGCCCAGAGATCCACCGGCGTCGCCGGCCGCGGGCTGAATCCAGATGCGGCGAAAGTTCCCTTCACGGAGAATCTTGCCGTTTGCCACGCAGTTCAGCGCGACACCGCCCGCGAGACACAGATTCTCAAGAGCGGTTTCCCGTGCCAGCGAGCGCGTCAGCCGCAGAACGACCTCCTCGAGCGCGGACTGAATCGATGCCGCGAGATCCATATGGCGCTGCGTAATTCGATCCTCGGGCTGGCGCGGCGGGCCGCCGAACAACTCGTCAAATCGCGAGTTCGTCATCGTCAGGCCAACACAATAGTTGAAGTAATCCAGGTTGAGACGGAATGAACCATCCGGTTTCACATCGATCAGATGATTCAGAATCTTTCGAGCGTACACGGGCTCGCCGTAAGGGGCCAATCCCATGAGCTTGTATTCGCCCGAGTTCACTTTGAAGCCCGTGTAATACGTGAATGCGGAATAGAGAAGCCCGAGCGAATGCGGGAAATGAATCTCTCGGACTACTTCGAGACGATTTCGCTCGCCGATCGCGAACGATGTGGTGGACCACTCTCCGACTCCATCCATGGTCAAAATTGCGGCTTTGTCGAAGGGCGACGGGTAGAAGGCGCTGGCCGCGTGACTCTGGTGATGCTCCGCGAAAAGCAGGTTGCCGTTCCAGCCGGAATCGAGCTTCCGAAGCTGCTTAACCAAAAACGATCGCTGGAAGAGTTTCTGTTTGATCCAGACCGGCATCGATATCCGGAAGGCATCGAAGCCGCGCGGCGCGAAGCTCAACCATGTTTCGATGAGGCGCTCGAACTTTGGCAGCGGCTTCTCACAAAAAACGACGTAATCGACTCCTCCGAGGTTCGTTCCCGCATGGCGCAGGCACCAGGCAGCCGAGTGCGTTGGGAACGATGAATCGTGCCTGTTGCGCGTAAAGCGTTCCTCCTGCGCCGCCGCCACAATACTGCCGTCTTCCACCAGCGCCGCCGCGCTGTCGTGATAGAACGCGGAGATGCCCAGGATTTTCATAGCCAGCCGGTTCGGCGCATCAGAACACTGTATAGATGAACGGCGCGAGAATACTCCCCTGAGCGATCAACAGCAGTCCGCCGATGATCAGCAGGATCAGAATGATCGGCAGGAGCCAAAACTTTTTGCGCCTGGATAAGAATCGGAGTATCTGTCTGAACATACGATCCGCTGTCAGAACTGATCCTGCATGTCGGAGGCAGGTTCGGCTCGTTCGATCCAATAGGTGGAAAGCTCCGCCGTGCTGTTGATGCGCATGGGGTCTTTTCCGAAGAGGCGCATCAGACAGCCAGCGGGCGTGATCACCACGAAGAAAAGCACTGCCAGCACGATCGGGTTCAGAACCAGCCCCAGCAGGAATCCCAAAAACAACCAGGCTCGTTTGGGGCCCTGCAGGATCTGCGGCCGGACCAAGGCTAGCAGAATGAGGGCGCTACCCAACAGGATTACCCAGGACTGAACGTTCCCTCTCTTGACATAACGCACTAATTCCAGGATTAGAAACGCCGTACCGGCAATCAGACCGAAAGTTCGGTCCGAGCTTTCGCCCTCCGCTAATTGCTCTCCAAAACGGACAATCAGCGACTCCGAATATCCGGAAAGCGGGTCCACTGGTGAACATTCTAACATTGCTCCGTGGTCCGGGAATGCCCCAGGTTTTAACCGGGGTTACCACCTCGGGTTACGGCTCCCGGCTCGTCCCGCTGTCAACGCTGATTCTGTGAAGTCGCAACGGCGGGCACAAATCACCGACGCATTCGAGTTGAAGTTCCATGGGATAGCCGGGATTTGAGAGAGTATCCGCAAGCGGCGTGAGGTCGAGATGAATACTCACAGCGCCCGGTCCAAGGACCGAATCCTTCACCAAAGAACGGTCGTTCGCGAAAACCGTCGCTCGGACCATCATGGTGCTGTAGCCAGCCAACGACCCGGTTACCACGAGCGATTTCCACCGCCCGAGTGGAAGCAGAACATTGGCTCGATGCGCCACGGGCCCCGGGAAGACTCTGGCTGGGAAAATACCCCCGACAATCTGTTGAATACCCTGGAACCGGTCCAGATCTATCGGGCCGTAGTATTTGGCAACAAACTGGCGACGACGCTTTTGGAACTCATTCCAGTAATTTCTCGTCTCGACCGACATCACCGCGGCGGCATCGCAGCCTTCTTTCCCGGGAACGTACCCGCGACAGCCAAGCATGTGATAAAGCGCCTTGGCGATGGTTCTATTGCCACCTACGCCAGGATGGCCGTCCCACCCTAAGCTATTGTGAAAAAAGAAATCAACGCCGGATTCTCCGAGATAATCCGAAAGATCCTGATAGACGACGTGTTCACGCGATTTCATCCAATCCTGATCGACAGGCAGCCCATAGTTGATCAACACAATGGGCACATGGTTTTGTTCGCTGAGGTTTTTGGCTCGTTGCATGGCCTGATTCGCTTGATTGATCGTGCGCCTCGAAGAGTAAACGGCGGAAAAGAACTGCATCAGCCAATGCCCACCCTCCGTCGTCATGTACCTGCCCAGGAGCTCGGCCTCCGTGGGCTTGAGAGCACCGGGAAATTTCGGTAATGCAAAAGCCCGGTTCGTAGCCAGCGAGTAAACAAACAGATGCGAACGCAGCCACGAATCCCAAGTGCTTCCAAACGCGTTCGCCGGCTCTAGCCCTTCTGCCTGCTCCCTGACACGCGGCACCATCGATCGCCGAAAATCAACGACGTCGATATAAGGACGTCCGTCGTAACCCCAACTCGCGATGTGATTCGCGTCGACGACGTAATCCGCGCCGGAAGAGGAAATCCGGCCGGCGGCGTCAATCCCGAGCGAATCGTCATAGTCGTTAGACACGATAGTCCATAACACCAAGTCCGGCTTATAACGGGCGAGCAAAGCCGGAAGCAAAGCGGCTTCATCTGCAATGCTGAATCCGGGCACGCCGGCGTCAATGATCTGGTATCGCGTTTTCTCATTCTTGTTCAGCAGATCTTCCAACACCGCTGGGAACGACTGTTTCTGGTCCACTCCGAACCCGAAGGTCACTGAGTCCCCGAGCATGAGAATTCGATAGATCCCGGCGGGCTTTGCCGCAGGGTGGTCGTTCCTTATGCCGAAGTCATCGGTCGCAACTCGCCCCAAGCCCCAGGCGCTGCGGAGATCGGGTTTGAAGAGGTATGGGACGCCGGGAATCGAAACCTTGCGATACCAGTTCATCTCCGAGTAATCAGGAATCGCCCACAGCTTGAACGTCCGAAGAATACCCTCAGCGATGGCAAGTCCGGCAATTGCGCCGAGAAAGGCCAAAGCAACCGGGACTAGGCGGACGAGAACGCGCATGCGGGCTGCTCAATGTTAAGGATTATTGCACGGGTAGCCGTGCTGCTCCATGGCTATGCGGCGATAGCCGCGTCTTCGCCTGGCGCGGAAAACACAGCGATGGATTGTACGGAGTGCATTCACTTACGGGGTGAACGTGATCGGCTGGACGCCTTTTGTCCGGAAATGTCGCGGCGCCGAAAAGTTTTGGAGAGGAAAAACAAGACGCGTGGTTTTTCGGGTGGAACCATTCAGTGTCGCTAACCCCCACGGTGGGGGCAAGCCTGAAGTCTGAACGCGCCGCACTGGCTTGCCATCGAGGATCGCTTCAAGCGTGTGCTGGTGCAATCCAGTTCCTGCGCATCATTTCGCGCATTCCAACCTCGGCTATCTGGTCGCGGAGCGTTTCGTCAGCAAGCACCATGTTGCCGTTTGCCCGGTACTCCAACACCTGGAAGTCCAGCATGCCCATGTCTTCGCCTTGCTCCCAGCGTCGATCGGTTTCTTTGCCAACCGGAATAATGTCGGCCGCCACAACCGAGGCGCGCCGGAGCAATCCTCTTGTTTCAGCGGTACATGGCACCCATCGGGCGCAAGCGACTTCGACTCCGGACGACGAAGGTAGAGGCGCAAGATTGTCCGAAGACGTTCAGCGAACTACTTTATTCTGTTTCCCATTCGGGAGCATCGCGATCCGATAGTGCTGGCCGTCGCCAACAATATTGACGCCCTCCAGTTCTGCCCACTTTTCTCTGTTAGATTCAAACGGTGTAATGAATTTGAAATTGGAGCGATTGCAGCCTGCCGGGTAACCATCGAGATCGGACAGGAGCGGGAGGAAGAAAAACTTAAACGGTGACAGCCATTCAGGGCGAGACCCGCGCATCACGTTCGGCGAGGTGAGCGTGATGCGCATCATTGCTGGGTAGTCAAGCCATCGCGGTTCCTTGCACGCGAGCCAAGCTCCTTGTGAAGCAGCCAGTCCCACGCTTCCACCACCCACTGCGGCGCGTCAGCGGCTTTGCTATCGTTGACCAGAGCGTGCGAGCAACCTGTTCGGCGAACGGGGCGACATGGAGCGGTTTCTCACCATCAATTCCGTGACCGGCGTTCACGGGATTTGGTGACATGCTCGATCGCGGTGAACAGCGGTCGGGCTGGAGGGCTCAAGAATGGCAGCAGACGACGCGCTGGTTGTTACGTGGCAATAGAGCTAAGAACTGCTCCTCTGTTCCGAGATGCCGCAGAAATCGCATTCCGAGTCGGGCAGGGTCTGGAATGGGCGGAGTGATGTCAAGAAGCTTGCCCTCTGGATCGCAGACGACCGAATGTGCCGCGAGCCAATAGAGTCCGGGACCCTGTTCGCTCACGAGCCATCCTCGCACCGTGCGATATTGCGGCCTGTTTCTGACCAACACGTCTACGTTCTCGTGGCACTTAGCCGGCTCTGGCCGCCAACCCTCAAGGGACACCTCGAGTGCACCAACCAAATCAGTCCCTTTGGGCAGCCTTCCGCAAAGAGCAGAGAAGTAAGCGTCGTCGCCGGAGGAAATGAAACGTCGCTCGGTTGCACGTTCGGGCGCTCCACGTTTCTCATCTTACAAGCCGTTTGCAGTCGGAAGGGTGTGTCACGGGGGATCGGCGTATTGGCCGAACTGGCATGTAGCCTGATTTCCGAGAGCACCCGCCTGGGCGTCGTGAGGGGCTACCGGACCCTGAACGGCTAAACGAGCGTGATAGAGTGCGAGGCGGAGGCGACTACATAAGAGCCAAAGCGATACCAGCGCGGCGCCACTGGGAATATCAGGTCACCACCCTTCTCAGGATTTGCCCTTTGGGATACGACCTGGTACTGGTGAAAAGTTGTTGGCAGGTGCAGGAACCTGTGGAGGCGATCGACTCTAGGAACTTGTTGAAATAGCCCGTCCGCAGGCATTGCGACTCGAGTTTTCGCGCGGGTGGGACATTCTCGCGATGCTTGGGTGGCTCTCCAAGCCGCGCAGTCGGCACCGCCCGCCGCTCTGCACTACGCTCCCGCCGGCCTTAGTCGCGGGATGCGCCACAGATTGTATGCCGCTACCGCGTACTGGAATAACCAACTCACTTTTTCCAGTCCGCGGAGCTTGACCTTCCTCATCCCCGCCACTGTTTTCAGCCACCCAAATGCCCGCTCGATGATCGGACGCCGCGATTGGCTCATCGCGTAGCCGCCGTGCCGGGTCGTCCGTCCGTCGATGGCGCTGCGCCGATTCTTGTTGTTTTGCGCGACGTGCGGCGTGATGTGCATCGCCTGCAAGGTCGTGACTAAGTCCCGGCTGTCATACGCCTTGTCCGCTCCCAATGTGAAGCGCTGGCCGCGCCTTTTCTTCCGCATCGCATCCGCCATCAAGATCGCCGCGTCCGCCTCCGCTGTTCCGTCGGCCCGCGTCAGCATCGCCTCCACGATGAACCCGTGCCGGTTCTCGACCATCACGTGTCCCAGGTAGCTCAACCTGGCTTCGCTGCCGCGTGACTTCTTGTATAGCCGCGCATCGGGATCGGTCTTCGAGGCGTGCGTTGCATTGCTGCGCTTGTCCCCGTGGAAGCTCGCTTTACCTGGGCTGTCGCTGTCGCCACCGTCCTTGCGTTGGAAGCTCTTCTGACTGGCCCAGGCTTCGATCATCGTCCCGTCCACCGTGAAGTGCTCCTGCGACAGATGCGGTTTGGCTTGCTCGAGCACTTCGCTAAAGAACTCGCGGGCCACCGTCTCATTCAGCAGCCGCTCGCGATTCTTGCTGAACACCGCGTGATTCCATACCGGCTCGTCCATCTCCAGTCCCACAAACCATCGGAACAACAGGTTGTAATCGAGTTGCTCCATCAGCATCCGTTCGCTGCGGATCGAGTAGAACGTCGGCAAAAGCAGCGCTCGTAATAAACGTTCCGGCGGGATCGAAGGCCGGCCATTGTCGGCATACATTTTGTCGAACCGCTTCGACATCCTCGCCAGAATCTGATCCACCAACCGCCGGATCGCCCGCAGCGGGTGGTCTGGTGGTACCCGCTCCTCCAGCGACACGTAGCTGAACATCCCGCCTTGCTGTTTCTCGTCTCCGCGCATAGCAACTAGACGCTGCCAACACGTTCTTGGCTACACATCGACGGGCTTTTTCAACAAGTTCCTAAGGGCCAACCCGGCGTGGGTGCGAGCGTTTATCTCATCCCCTCAGACGGCGATAGCGAACGCATTCACTTCGCGGGAGGCGACGCCTCTGGACATTATTTGATTCCCGGAGTGCCCCCGGGAGACTACCGGATTTTCGCCTGGGCCGCGCCACCGAAACCCCAGGAGATCTTGTCGGGCGTGGGCAGTTCGTTGACGCTCGGCGCTAGCGAGCATCGGATCGTCGCGCTTGAGGCCGCGGAAAGCAGCGATGCGTCTGGCCAAAGGGACGCTCAACCATGAGACAAGGGCGCATGCACGTTATTCTGATACTCCTTCTGCCGCTGGCCATAGCGCACTCAACCCTGTTGGCCGCCGATAACAACCACCTCGTCGAGGGAGTCGTCGTAGACTCACAGTCCGGTGCCACGCTAGCCAACGTGCGAGTGAGCCTGGCGCCATCCAAAGCGAGAGGCCAAAAAACCGAGCAGGTCACGCGGCAAGACGGCCGCTTCTCGTTTCCCGTGAGCCAGCCTGGCAAGTATACGCTCGGCATCGCAAAACCGGGCTATCCGCCCCAGGATTACAAGGGGTTTACCCTTTCAGGCATTGAGTCCGCGATCGTCGTGCGTGACGATCAGGACACGCGCCATATTGTGTTCGAGGCAAAGCGAGGAAGTGCGATCAGCGGGCAGGCCAAGGACGAGGATGGCGAGCCGGCGAGTCATGCGCTGATTGCGATCTTTCAGTCCGCCATTGTGGGTGGTGAACGGAATGTCATCCCACAGGGACAGACCCGCGCTAACGCGGCGGGTGAATTTCGCTTTCGCAACCTGCCTTCGGGCTACTACTACGTCTGTGCCATGGGCCGGCCCTGGTTTGCAGACTCGCTAATCCAATTCCAAGCGATGGCTGAGCACCCGCCCGTGCCGCGGCGCCGGATGGCTTCCGCCGGAAATGAAGGTCCGGATTCGCCGAGCGAGCAGCAACCGGCGCCTGAGGAGCAGGTGCCCCCGTATTCGCCTGACCCAGGTTTCCGCGGCACTGCGTTCCAGACTACGTTCTATCCCAATGCACCAAGCGCGGAGGCAGCATCGCCGGTCCACGTGGACGTCGGGGCCGAGATGCAAGTCGCCATCACGCTGCCGCTCGCCCGCGCCGTTACCGTGAAGGGAGCGGTTAGCGGGCCGGGTGGCATGAGCGGTGGCCGCGTCTTCCTAACTAAGAAAATCTACGCCAGATACATGTTGTTCCTGGACGTGTGGTTGCAACCGGACGGCACTTTTCAACTCGATAATGTCCCTGCGGGCGCGTACGAAATCGTTGCTGCGTCACAAGCAAGTTCGGGACCGGCCAGCTGGCTCACGCGCCAACAGTTAAATGTTGGGACATCCGATCTAGAGGTGCAGCTCACACCGCCGCAAATGGGTTCATTTTCGGGTCGCGTGCTATTCGATGGCGAGCCGTCATCGGATGCCGGCCTGTTTGTGTCTCTGCAAGATGAGGATGAGAAAGACAATCTGATGCGAGCCAAAGTCAGTCCGGATGGGAGTTTTTCTTTGAGTCGCCTAGCCGCGGGCAGGTATCGGGTGACAGGAGGATCTGCAGACTATCTGGCCGCGTACCTTCAGGGCCCCGCCGGTGAGCGTCTGCCGCTCACTCTGGAAATTACTCCTGGAGCGACAGTCCACCAGAATTTGGTATTGACTCGCGCAGTTTCCGTAATCGAGGGTACGGTCGAGAAGGCCACCGTGCCTCAAATTGGTGCCTTTGTGCTTCTGCTGCCCAGGAATCCGTTACAAAAATGGGGCTACCGAATGGATCAAACGGATAGCGATGGATCGTACAGTTTGAAGACCATTCCGGCCGGCGATTACTCTTTGATCGCGCTTTCCACCGGTGAGGGTATCGCCTATCGCGATCCGAAGGTCGGCACGATCCTGACTCGTACCGCTCAACTCGTCCGAGTCAAAGGAGGTGATCACCTGGAATTGAAGCTGGAAGTGGTAAGCACTCCGGCACTCAATCTGCCGTCTTTGTGACCGCTCACCTCGCTTTGAGGCTTTCCTGCACCTTGCGGCCATATTCATTGCCCTTCGCGAGCACCTGCGCCGCATTCAGCGTCAGCGGCTGCCCGTCGCGGACTACTGCTCGCCCGTCCACCATGACGTCCTGCACATCGCTCGCCTTCAGCGCATACACCATCTGCGAATACACGTCGTAAAGCGGCACCGCATTGGCCCGATCCAACCGCACCACGATCACATCGGCGCGCTTGCCGGATTCGAGCGACCCGATCTCTTTCTCCATACCCAAAGCGCGCGCCCCGCGAATCGTTGCCATTTCCAGTGCCTGGCGCGCAGGCAGCACTTCCGGATCACCGATCGTGACTTTTTGCAGCTTGGAAGCCAGGTCCATCTCCTCAAACATGTCGAGATCGTTATTGCTTCCCGCCGGCCCATCCGGCCCGAGACCCACCGCGAGATCGAGCGCCAGCATCTTCACCACCGGCGCTATGCCGCTCGCCAACTTCATATTGCTTGATGGGCAGTGCGCGATCCCCACGTGATGCTCGCGGAGGATCTGGAGATCCGCGTCATTCGTCCAGACCGCGTGCGCCGCGACGGTTCTGCCATTGAGAACGCCCAACGCTTCGAGCGCCGCCGTGGGTGTCTTGCCGCGCTTGGCCAACGCCTCGTCGTTCTCTCGCTTGGTTTCCGAAAGATGGATGAGAAGCGGTGCCGAGTGCCGATTGGCCAACGCGCGGCAATCGCGCAACGTTTCATCCGAGTTGGTGTAGATCGCGTGCGGCGCCACCGCCGGCGTAATGAGCGGGTCGTCATGAAACCGCGTCATGAATTTGTCCGTGAACGTCAGCGCGTCGGCAGGCGTCTTCGCATCGGGCGAGGGAAACCCGATGATCGTCTCGCCGAGCACGCCGCGCATGCCGCACTCCTTCGCGGTCTCGGCGATCACGTCCTCGAAGTAGTACATGTCGGTGAAGGTCGTCGTGCCGCCTTCGAGCATTTCGAGACACGCCAGCCGCGTTCCCCAGCGGACGAAATCCGGCGTGACGTTGCGCGCCTCGGCCGGAAAAATGTACTTCTCGAGCCAGTCTTGTAAGCGCAGATCGTCGGCGATGCCGCGCAAAAGCACCATGGGGGCGTGCGTGTGAGTGTTGATCAGCCCGGGCGAGATGATTGCATCCGGCCGGTCGAGCCGTTGCTTCGGCTGGTAGTCGCGGTCGATGTCGCGCTTGGCCCCTGCCGCCACAATGCGCTCTCCGCGGATGGCCACCGCACCGTTTTCGATGACGTGCCGCCCGGCGTCCATCGTGATGACGTAACGCGCGCTCCAGATCCAATCGACTGGCTCGGCGAACGCGCTCCACGCGAGGAGCGCCAGCAGGCTACAAAAACGACGCATCGAATGGCCTCGGGAAAAGATCGCGCAGCTGGAGGGTTTCGGTCTTGCCGCGCGGATTGGTCAGGATGACTTCGATATCGCCGCAGAATTCCCAAAGAATCTGCCGGCAAGCGCCGCAAGGTGGCGTCAATGCATCGGTGTCCGCCGCCACCACGATGCGCCGGAACCTGCGCGCGCCTTCGGAAACGGCTTTGAACACGGCTACGCGCTCGGCGCACACCGTCAGACCGTAGGTCGCATTCTCGACATTACAGCCCGTGTGCACGTGGCCGGCATCGTCTTCGAGGGCCGCGCCCACTTTGAATTTAGAAAACGGCGCGTGTGCATTTTCGCGCACTCGGAGCGCAGCCTCGACCAGTGCGTCCACTCAAATCTCCAGCCGCGGTACCAGTGTCTTCAATAGTTTCGCCAGCGTGCCGCGCACCGCCGCCCCCGTCTCCAGCACTTCGGCGTGATTCAGTTTTTGCGGCAAAACTCCCGCCGCCATGTTCGTGACGCAGGAGATGCCAAGACATCGCGCGCCTAGGTGATTGGCCACGATCACCTCGGCCGCGGTCGACATCCCCACCATGTCCGCCCCGATCGCCCGCAAGTAACGGATCTCGGCCGGTGTCTCGTAACTCGGTCCGAGCACCGCGGCGTAAACTCCTTCGCCCAAGCGGATACCCAGATCGTGGGCAACCTGTTTCGCCGTCTCGCGATACACGCGCGAGTACGCCTCCGTCATATCGGGAAAACGCGGGCCAAGCGTCTCGTCATTCGGCCCCACCAGCGGATTGGAACCTTGCAGATTGATGTGGTCGGAAATCAGCACCAGCGTTCCGCGCTCGAACGCTGCATTAATTCCCCCCGCGGCGTTGGTGAAGATAAACGCCCGAACTCCCAGTTCCCCCATCACACGAACACCGAGCACCGCGTGCGCCGGCGAGTAACCCTCATAGAGATGCGCCCGCCCGGCCATGACCGCCACTTCGAGCGTCCCCAACAGCCCGAAAATTAGCTTGCCCGCATGACCCACGGCGGTTGAAGCGGGCCAATGTGGGATCTCCTTATACGAAAACTCCTCGCGCCCGATCAACTCCTCGGCGAATCCGTCCAACCCGCTCCCCAGCACTACGGCGATGCGCGGCCGCAGTTTCGTTCGGGCAGAAATCCACTTGGCGGAGTCCGAAATCACACCAGCATCCCCGCGACACAAGCTGACATGAAATTGGCCATCGACCCTACTGCTACCGATTTTAAACCCAGCCTTGCCAAATCCCCCTTGCGATTGGGCGCGATGGCACCGATTCCACCGATCTGGATGGCGATACTGCTGAAGTTAGCGAATCCGCACAAAGCATATGTTGCGATTGTGAACGACCTGGGAGCGAGATGCGCTTTTAGCGGTCCGAGTTGCGTAAAAGCCACGAATTCGTTCAAAACGAGCCGTGTTCCCAACAAGTTGCCGATAGTGGCGCAATCATCCCAGGCCACGCCTAACAACCAGGCGATGGGAGCGAACAGCCAGGCGAAAATTTGTTGCAAAGAAACGGGAAGCCAGTGCAGGCCAGGCAGCCCCCGGCCCCAGCCCAGAATTCCGTTGGCCATGGCAATCAACGCCAAAAAAGCAATCAGCATGGCGCCGATGTTTAATGCGAGGTGCAATCCGTCGCCCGCGCCCTGCGCCGCGGCGTCAATCACATTTACCGCGGTCTTCTCGACGCGCACTTCCACGCGCCCACCAGTCGCCGGCTTGCCGACCTCGGGCACGAACATTTTTGCCAGCATGATGGTCGCGGGAGCGGTCATGATGACCGCCGTCAGCAGGTGCTCCACTTGCACGCGCGCGATGATGACGTAGGCCGCCATCACCGAGCCCGAAATGTGCGCCATTCCGCTCACCATGATGGTGAACAACTCCGATTCCGTCATGCCGGCGATAAACGGCTTGATGGTCAGCGGTGCTTCGGTCTGTCCCATGAAAATGCTCGCCGCGACATTGAGCGATTCGGCGCCGCTCGCACCCATCACCTTTTGCATGGCTATAGCCATGACCTTGACGATGGCAGGCATGATTCCGAGGTAATAGAGGATCGAAAAAAATGAGGCGATGAAGATGACGATGGGGAGAATCTGAAAGGCGAATACCACGCCGAACGGACCGTTCTTGATGCCCAGCGGTCCGAAGACGAAATTGCTGCCAGCCTCGGAGAAGTTCAGCATGGCGTTGACGCCAATGCTCGCGACTTCGAAGACCTTTCGAAAGGGAGTTTTGAGAATTAGAACCGCCAGCCCAAACTGTAAACCCAGGCCCCAAAGGAGCACGCGCAATTGGATGGAGCGGCGATGGGTCGAGAACAGATAACCCGCCGCCAGGATGACGAGGATTCCGAGCAGACCGGTGTAGCGGCCCATTTAGTGCGCGGCGCGAGGTCCAGCCCGGCGGGGCGGCGCGGAAGTCATCCCACCACCTCAAGAATCAACTCACGGTCCTCCGCCTTCTGCCCAGATACGCGGAACGCGCCTTCCACCAATTCGGCGGCTTCCTCCACGTGTTCTTCGTGAGTGTAGTAGAGGCGGCACAGCACCGCACCGGCATCCACCTTCTCGCCGACTTTCACTTCGAGGATCACGCCCACCGCGGGATCGATGCGATCATCCTTCCGGTCACGGCCCGCGCCCAACAGCGTGGAAGCGCGCCCAACATCTTCGGCTTCGATGGCGCTGACGTATCCGGCGCGCGGCGAGGCGATCTCGCGCATGCCGGTGGCGTTGGGCAGCAACTCGAACTTATCCAGCGCCTGGGGATTGCCGCCCTGCGCCTGAATCACCTGCTTGAACTTGCGATAGCCGGAACCATCCACCAGCTTCGTCTCGGCGAGATGGCGAGCCTCCTCGAGCGTCGGCGTGATCTTGGCCAGGAAAATCATGCGGGACGCGAGTTCCAGACTGAGCCGCGTGAGATCGGGCGGACCCTGGTTCATGAGCGTTTGCGAAACTTCCATTACTTCGAGAGCGTTGCCCACCGCGTATCCGAGCGGCTGGTTCATATCCGTAATCAGGGCTTGTACGCGCTTATCCACGCGCCGTCCGATGCCCACCATCATTTGCGCCAGCCGCCGCGCGTCGACTTGCTTCTTGATGAACGCGCCGCTCCCCACCTTCACATCGAGGACCAAAGCGTCCAGACCTTCGGCCAGTTTCTTCGACATGATGGAGGACGCAATCAGCGCAATCGACTCCACCGTGGCCGTGACATCACGCAGGCTGTAGAGCTTGCCATCGGCCGGCGCCACCTGTTCGGACTGTCCGATAAAGACCAGTCCGATCTCGCTCAACTGCGCGCGCACCTGGTCCACGGTGAGATCCGTGCGAAACCCCGGAATGGATTCCAGCTTGTCGAGCGTGCCACCGGTATGCCCGAGCGCGCGGCCCGACATCATGGGCACCACCACGCCGGCCGCAGCGGCGAGCGGCGCAACGATGAGGCTGGTCTTGTCGCCCACGCCGCCGGTCGAGTGCTTATCGACCTTGACGCCGGGGATCCCCGAGAGATCCACAGTCTCGCCGGAACGGATCATGATATCCGTCAGCGTGCTGACTTCGCGGTCGGTCATGCCCTCAAAAAACACGGCCATCAGGAACGCGGACATTTGATAGTCCGGTATCTCGCCTCGGGTATACCCGTCAACCAGATAGGAAATCTCTGCGGAATCCAGTTCCTCGCCGTCGCGCTTCCGTCGGATCAAATCAACTGTACGCATGGAAATGAGACACCTAGGCTAACATCTTAAGGCACTGAAAGTAAAGGAATAGCTCGGTGTTCTTTCCCACAGTAGCAGCACCAATCGAGCGATTTTGCATCACACGGCGCGAGCCGAGCGGCGGAAATGGTAAGCTGACAGCGCTCGACGGAAGTCGCTCCACGCCATGAATGCCGCCCCAATTTTGATCCGAGTCGCGCGAGTTCTCCGGGAGACCGGCCTGGAGGCCATTATGATCGGCAACGCTGCCGCCGCCTTGCAGGGCGTGCCGGTTACGACTGTCGATGTCGATTTTTTGTTTCGAAAAACACCGGCGAACCTGCGAAAACTGAAGGCGATGGCTCGCGCATTGAGTGCTGTAATTTTACGGCCTTACTATCCGGTTTCCGATCTCTTTCGCCTGGCCGCCGACGACGAATCCCTGCAACTGGACTTCATGGCGATGATCCACGGGGCGCGATCCTACAACAGCGTGAAGAGCCGGGCGATTTCTGTGGACATCGGCGGCGAGAAAATTCTAGTGGCGGCGCTGTCTGATATCATCGCCAGTAAGCGGGCGGCCAATCGTCCGCGCGACCGGGCGGTGCTCGATGTCCTCACCAAGACGCTCAAGGAACAGAAAGCCATCGCGCGCCGAGAAACTAAAGGCACTGAAGGTGGAAAGTGAACTCGGGTTGCGCGATCAGATTCGCCGCCTTCTGGCCAAGCCGCCCGGAGAGCGCACGCACTTCCTGCGGAAGCGTGTCGGCATCGGTTCGACGTGCTTGTAAGCAGCGATTGATAGCCGCGGTTCAGCGCTCCGAGATCGGGACGCGATACTCGCCACGGAAGATATCCGCGAATAGCGCGAGGATCTCGTCGTGCAGAAGGCCGTTATCCACGAGGAGATCGGGACCGCGAAGCTGCTGAGGCTCTCCGTGCATGCCGGAATATTTGCCGCCGGCTTCCGCCACGAGTAGCCGGCCGGCGGCCATATCCCAGGGATTCAAACCGAACTCCCAGAATGCATCGAGGCGGCCACAAGCCACGTAGGCTAAATCGATCGCAGCCGATCCGCAGCGGCGCACACCGTGCGTCACCATGCCCATCTGGTAATAGAAATGAATGTTGATGCTCAGGTGGCGTTTGCGGCTGGGAAAGCCGGTTGCGACGAGCGCGTCGGCGAGCTTCGCGGCCTTCGAAACATGAATGCGATTGCCGTTTAAGAATGCCCCGGCTCCGCGCTCCGCGGTGAACAGCTCGTTGTGAATCGGGTCGAAGACCACGCCGGCAACCAGCTCGCCCTGCTGTTCGAGCGCTAGCGTTACGTTGAAACACGGGAAACTGTGCGCGAAGTTGGTGGTGCCATCGAGCGGGTCGACGTACCAGCGATGGCCGGAACTGTTTTCGTGCCCGCCGCCTTCCTCGGCCACGATGGCGTGGGAGGGAAAGTGCTTCGTGAGGCGTTCCACGATGAGCCGCTCCGACGCGCGGTCGGCTTCGGTAACCAGATCGGATTCACCTTTGGTTTCGTACGGAATATGCCGGGTGAAGTAGTCCGCGATCAACGCTCCGGATTCGCGGGCGATTTCGACCGCCGTTTCGAGATACGACGCCACTACGCGCCGGCCTCGATCAGGTACTTGATATCGTGCTTGAAGATGAAGAGATTCGGTTCGCCCTGGCGCGTGATGCGGATGAAGGAAGCGTCGTAGTACTCGACGATACCGTTGACTTCCTCGTTGTTGCTCAAGCGCACGCGCACCGGGACCTGATGCTCGATCAGCCGCTTGAGGTACTTGGCTTCCTCAAACGTATGCTCGGGTGCGCGCGTACCCGATCTTCCTCCGCCCTTGGACGCCACGAATGCTCCTATTTTTTCAATTTCCGGGGAACTACCGAAATCTTGCCGCTCGGGCTGCCAGATTGATAGCCTTCCGCCTCCCCATAATAGCCATTGCGCGCCAGCACGCGCAATGCAGGATTGCGCACGCGCACATCCAGCCGATGAAAGCGGTTCTTGGTAAGCGGCACATCTTTCGGATAGTAGGCGAGGAGGTATTGCGTGCGTAGGTCTTCGATGAGCTGCGTGAAGGCCTTGTCCAACTCGGCGCCGAGCGTGGGCAGGAAAACATGGCCACCGGTGCCGAGCGAGAGCGTGGTGAGCGCGTTCTCGCCGCCCACATTGCGCCCGGCGTCGGTGGGGATGGGGACGACAAGAATCGGATAGATGGCGGTATCGGCCAGTTGCGCGGCTTCGAGCGCGGCGTGAAAGTCCATCGTGCTGGTGGTATCGCCGCCATCGGTCACAATCACCATGACGCGGCGGCCTTCCCGATCCTCCAATACTTTCGACGAGAGGTAGATCGCGTCGTAAAGGGAAGTGCCGGCCTCGCCGTGCAGCGTGCGCAGGGAGCGCTCGATGGAAGAGGCATTGCGCGTGAAGTAATTGCGCTGGGCAACTTCCCAGTTGAAGCTGAACAGCGCCACGCTGTCTTTCGGATTGCCTTCGTTAAACAGCGCATGCAAGAAGTGCCCGACCGAATCGACTTCGTACTTCAGATCCTTGGCCGTCGAGCCGCTGATATCGATCAGGAGCGCCACCGAGAGCGGTTGTTCGGTATGCCGCTCAAACACGGAAATCTCCTGGGGGACGTTATTGTCGAGGATGGTGAAGTCTTCTTTTGGAAGCGATCCAACGAGCTGGCCTGAGGGGTCCTTGACCGTGGCGACGACGCGCACCAAGTTGACGTCGACGCGGATATCGGCGGCGGGTTGAGCGAATGCCGCGAGCGCGGCCAAACTCAAGCCAGCGAGGCTAGGGATTCGATGCAAGAGGCGCATTGCGGTCCCATTCCCCTTCCACCCAAACCTCGCCATCTACGAAATACTCCTTTTTCCAAATGGGGACCAGGCGCTTGAGCCGGTTGATGCCTTCGAGCGCAGCCTCGAACGCGGGCTGACGATGAGGCGCGGTGACGATGACTGCAACGCTGGGTTCACCGATCTCCATCCGGCCCAGCCGGTGCACCATGGCGATACGGCCGATCGAGTGCGCGGCGGCGATCTCGCGGCCGATACCGGCGAGCGTCTTGATCGCCATGGGCTCGTAGCATTCGTAATCCAGATACAGCGTGCGCCGGCCCTTGCTGTTGTTGCGGACGATGCCTTCGAAATTCACGACCGCACCATCTTCGCCGCGGGCGATGCGGGTGATGAGGGCGCGGGTATCGATGGGCCGCCGGGTCAGGGCGAAGAAGTGTCCGGCGGCGTCCTGGATCTCGTGCGAATATTGCATCTCAGCCGCTGCCGTCCCGCCGCTCACCGGAGGCAGGAACGCGACTTCATCTCCCTCGCTGACCGGCGCGGAAACATCTGAAAACTCTTCGTTGCGCGCCAGCACGATGCTCGACGCCATCTCGCGGAGGCGGGGAAACCGGGAGGCGTAATGATCGAAAATGCTGCGCAATTGGGCGCCGTCCGAAACGGCCAGATGCTCCTCGGCGCACCCCACAATGTCCTTCAACACCCCGAAAAACAGTACTTTCACGCGCATTTCCAGTTGCCAGTTTATCAGACGCTTACGGGCGGAAACCGGTTGCGACGGTTTATAATCGGCCCCATGGCTCCCCACCAGACACGTGTGCGCGTTCGTTACGCCGAGACCGACCAAATGGGGGTGGTCTACTATGCGAATTACCTCGTCTGGATGGAGGTGGCGCGGGTGGAATACTGCAAGGCGCTGGGATTCCGGTATAAAGACATGGAGCTGGATGACGGCGTTTTGCTCGCGGTAGTGGAAGCGAATTGCCGGTACCTCTACCCGGCGCGGTTCGATGAGGAAGTGACGGTGGAAACACGCCTGGCGGAGGCGAACCCGCGGATCGTCGGTTTCCATTACGAGATGCGGCTCGCGGAAGGCGACCGGAAACTCGCCACCGGCTCAACGCGCCACATCTTCTGCAACCGGGAGATGAAGCCTGTCCGCCTGCCGGAGAAATACCGGGCGATGTTCGGGATCGAGTAACCGCTTATTTCAGCAGGAATTCCTTGACGAACATCACGGTCGCCGCGAACTGGAAATCCTGGTTCTTCTTTTTGGCGAAGCCGTGGCCTTCGTCGTCGGCGATGAGATACCACACCGGCGCGCCGTTCTTGCGGATGGCCGCGGCCATCTGTTCGCCTTCGTGTGCGGGCACGCGCGGGTCATTGCGGCCGGCCACGATGAACATGGGTTTCGTGATCTCGCTCGCGTGGTTGAGCGGCGCGATCTTTTCGAAAAATTCGCGGATCTTGGGATCGCGTTCGTCGCCATACTCCACGCGCCGCAAATCGCGACGGTAGGGCTGAGTGCGCTCGAAGAAGCTTACGAAGTTCGAGATGCCGACCACGTCCACGGTGCAGCACAGCCGGTCGTTGAAGTGAAACGCCGAAGCCAGCGTCATGTAGCCGCCGTAACTGCCGCCGGTCACCAGCACACGCTTGGCATCCAGGCGCGAATCGCCCGCGATCCAATCGAGCAGCGCGCCGATATCCTTCACCGAATCCTCGCGCTTGAGTCCGTTATCGAGAGCGAGAAACGTCTTGCCGTAGCCCGACGACCCGCGCACGTTCGGATAAATCATGGCCACACCCAGCTCGCTGATGTAGTAGTTGTTCCGCCCGTTGAAAATCGGCCGCGATTGGCCCTCGGGCCCGCCATGAATATTCACGATCACCGGCCGCGGCCCTGAGAACCGTTTCGGTGGCATATACAGGAAGCCGGAAATCGTGCGGCCATCGAACGATTTCCAATGGATTAGCTCCGGCTCGCTGAACTCTCCGGCATTCAATCCGCCGGTTTCACTTTCGGTCCAGCGCTCGAGCGTGCGCTTCTCGATATCAATCGAGTAAACATCGGCGGGGCCTCGCGCCGAGCTGAGCGTGAATCCGAGATCGCGCGCATTCGAATGCCAGCGCAGGCCACTGATCACGCCGCGCGGAACTGCCGGCAAGGGCACATCCTGGCGGGTCGCGGTGTCCAGAACCTGCAGAGTGGAAAAGCCGTCTTCGTTCAGCAGGTACGCCAGGCGGCGGCCATCGGCAGAGAGCTGGAGCTCATCTGCATCCCATTTCTGGTTAGGTCGCAGAAAGGTCAGCTCATGCGTGGTGAGCGAGAGATAAGCGATGCGCTCGTACTCGCTGCCGCGATCGGTCGTGATGTAAAGGCCCTTGCCGTCTTTGGCGAACTCGGCGTGGCCGTAGGAACCCTGTTCCGGAGTGAGAAGCTGCTTCGCGCCCGTCGCCACATCCACCAGATAGAGCGAACTGTCATGCACCGAGCGCCGGTCTTCCACGACAAGCTTCCGGCCATCCGGTGACCAGGCCGACGCGAACCAACCGCCACCCTCCACTTCGAGCAACTTGCGCGCGCTCTTTGGGTCGTCCGGGTCCATGACGTAGATGTCCGTGTCGCGCCCGTTGCGCAGCGTGGAAGCGTAGGCCAGCGATCTTCCGTCGTCCGACCACAACTCGCCGGTGTTGCGTGAATGGCCATCGGTGAGGAGTGTGACGGCTTTCGTGCGCGCATCAAGGCTGTAGAGCTGATAGAACTCGCCGCCGCCGGTGTCCTTGGAGAACACGATTGCATCGCCAGTGCGCGTCCGGTAGCGCGCGGCGCCGATGCGGTCAGGGAAGAAGGTCAACTGCGTGCGCGCACCGCCCGGCATGGCAACGCGATGAATCTGCGGCACGTCGCCGAAACGCGTGGTGATCAGGATCTCGCGTTTCACGGGATGCCAGTCGGCGAGCGCCGCCGCACGGATGTTGTTGTAGTGGTCCAGATCCTCCGCAAGAGCGGAGGGTATGGCCGGCACGCCTTCGGTGTGCAGGTTCGGAGGAAGCTCAGCAGCGAACAGCTGCCCTAGGAACAGGGCACAAAGAATTCCAGCTCGCACACTGAGATGCTACTACAGCCGGCCTAGATGCCGCGCAGCACCCGCGCCGGCAGAAAAATGATGGCCGTCACCAGCGCCAACGCCCCACCAACGGCAATCCCTACCAGCCGGAACGGCAACAGCAGCAGCCACACAAACGGGAACAAGACAAGGGCCACCAGTGCGAGCGGCCAGCACATCACGAAAAGAATGCACCACAGCAAGAACTTGACCATGGCGAACGTCTCCTTTTAGGATTCCTCTGAATTGTACGCAAACCGAGCGGAAAAGTTCACGTCGTCTTGCGTCTGACTCTCGCGCTACTCGACTGGGCGCACTGGGTGGAACACCAGCGAGTGCCCTCGCGCAATCATCAGCCACTTACCATCGCTTGACCACGCAACCTCGTCCAGAGAGGCTGCGAACGAATCGAGTACCAGCTGGCGCCGCAGATCAACAAGCTCCAACGTCGTTTGGTTCTCGCCTGATTTGTTGCTGCTCGCGGGATACAGGACGCGCAGAAAGAGTCGATCTTGCCGAGGGTTCCACGAGTGGAAGTCGAACTCGTCTTTCTTGCCCTCGCCCGTGAGGTCGAAGTGCATCAACTCCCGACCAGTTGCCGCGTCGAAGATCCCCCATGGTACCGGGCCGTGAAAGAATCCTGGTGTTGCGACATACCGGCAGGTCGCGGAGAAGGCGCCGGGGGGAAATTCTTCACACTTGTCGGACGGTTGAGATCCGGGCCGTAATCAACCGCCGATCTGCCTTTCAGCTTTCCCCTTCTGTCTGGCTCCGCATAACCCGTGAATATATGCCCGGTTGCAGGGCACATGTAGATGCTCTCGGTTGGTTCCAACAGAGTCCGCTTTGAAACAGCAAGATCTTTGAGCCTGAGCACGCCAAGGATATTCCACGCCTCCGCTTGGAGCGTCGAACCTCCGCGGAAGAATATATGTTCAGCATCAGTGCTCCAGACGAGCATCCAGGGATCAATTGGCAGCGTTGATACCCGCTCATTCCGCCGATAGAGGACAGTCTCGTCTCTACGGTTTTCGTCTGGGAAGACGACAATGAATTGGTCTCCGACTGGAGCTGCGACGATGCGATCGATCCCCGACAAACGACAAAGTTCGCTCAAACGGCCTGAACCGAGGGCCAGAGCATACACTGTGGTCGGCCGAAAACCTCTTGTCACAAACTGTGTAGTCTCGCGGGAAATCTCCTGACAAGCGAACCATACGGTCGTCCCATCCCCCGACGGAGCCAACAACTCCGGGTGGCACGGCAGCTCGTAGGCCTTTTCCCCGTCGAGGCGCTGACCGCAGATCCGCAACGGCACTGTCAGCACGCTCAGAAGCACCGCAAGTCGGATTCGCATGCCCCATTCTCGCTCGTTCCCGATGCGTCTAATAGTGGTGTGGTGCCCGTATGCTCACCAGGCGAGCCATACAAATCAACCCGAAGGCGAACACCGCAAAAATAGCGACCTGGACCGTAAATCCGGTGACATCGCCCAGCAGGATCGCCACGTGCATCCCCAACCGTGTCGCCACGGGGACGGCAACCCATTCGCCGAGAGTGCCGCCAGGGTACAGGACGATGTTCAGGACACTTCCTCCTGCTGCTTCTACACCTTTATCTTCCAGGAATCAGAGTCGCCACACGCAAAGGACCTCGCCGATGACCCCGATCAGGATAGCGATCAGAAGGTCGAACCGGCCCCGCCGTCTCAACCTGAGCGCTGATTCGACTGGGTCATCTGCCATACCTGCTTCGCCACAATTCTACTGCCATCTGCGGTTTCCCACTCCACCTGCTAGCATAAGTTTTTCACATGCTTCGATTTGAGACCGCGGGAGAGTCCCACGGCGAGTGCCTAGTGGCCACGCTGACCGGGCTCCCCGCCGGCATTCCTGTTTCTATTGACGCCGTCAACCACGAGCTCTGGCGCCGCCAGCAAGGCTACGGCCGCGGCGGGCGCATGAAGATCGAGACCGACCGCGCGGAGATTGTCGCCGGCGTCCGGCACTCGAAGACCATCGGATCGCCCATCGCGATTATTGTTCGCAATAAAGACTGGCAAAACTGGACCGAAGCGCTGCCCGTGGAAGATGCTGAAGGCGCGGGGGATAAGAAAAAGCCGGTCACCCGGCCGCGCCCCGGCCACGCCGATCTCGCCGGGGCGATCAAATATAATTTCCATGACGCGCGCTACATTCTGGAGCGGGCGAGCGCGCGGGAAACCACGGTGCGGGTCGCTGTGGGCGCGCTGGCCAAGGCGCTGCTCGGCGAATTCGACATCGAGGTTCGCGGCCACGTCATCGCGGTCGGCGAAGCGCGGCTGGAGCGCCAGGCTTCCTGGGAGGAAATTGTCGCGCTCCATCAGAAATCCGAGGTGCTGCTGGGCTGCGTGGATGCCGAAGCGGAGCAACGCATGAAAGCACTGGTGGACGAAGCGTATAAAACGGGTGACACGATCGGCGGTGTCTTCGAGATCGTGGCGCACAACGTGCCGCCGGGGCTCGGCTCGCACATCACCTGGGACACGCGCCTCGACGGGCGCCTCGCGCAGGCGATCGTCTCTATGCAGGCGGTGAAGGGCGTCGAAATCGGTTTCGCGGAAGAAGGCGCGGCCAGCTTTGGCTCGAAAGTGCAGGATACGATCGGCTTCGATCGCGCGGAGCGGCACTTCACACGCGGCGCGAACCGCGCGGGCGGGATCGAAGGCGGTATGACCAACGGCCAGGACGTGCTGGTGCGCGGCCTGCTGAAACCCATTTCGACGCTGCGGCGTCCCCTCGAATCGGTGGATTTGGTCACGCGCGAACGGGCGCTCGCGGCATATGAGCGGTCAGACGTCTGCGTGGTGCCGGCGGCCGCGGTCATAGGGGAGGCGATGGTCGCGCTGGTTCTCGCGCAAGCCTTCCTCGAAAAATTCGGCGGCGATTCGCTCACCGAGACCCGGCGCAACTTCGAAGGATATCTGGAACAGGTCAAGAGTTTCTGAGTTATGGTTTATCCCATCGTTAAATTGTTCGATCCCGTATTGGAGCGGGAAGCCGAAGTGGTAACGGAATTCGATACGCCGGAGTTGCACAAGTTTCTGGCAGACATGTTCGAATCCATGTACGCGGCCAAGGGCGTGGGCCTGGCGGCGCCGCAGATCGGCTTCGCGCGCAAGATCGCTGTGATCGATACGTCAGTCGGCGAGAAGCCGGAAGACAAGTTGGTGCTGATCAACCCGAAGATTCTGCGCCTGGAGGGTAAGCAGACCGGAGAAGAAGGATGTCTCAGCATTCCCGGTTTTCGTGAGCAGGTTTCACGCGCCAAGCGCGCCACCATGCGAGCGCAGAACGCCAAAGGCGAGTGGTATGAGATGACCGGCGAAGATCTGCTGGCACGCGCGTTCCAGCACGAAATCGACCACCTCAACGGCAAGCTCTACATCAAGCACGTCAGTGCCCTGAAGCGGGATCTCATCAAGCGCAAGGTGAAGAAGCTCGTGAAAGCCGGCGAATGGAAATGAGTGGAAAGGCAAAAGACAAAAGTTTCTCGCCCTCCCTCCCTTTTGCCTTTTGCCTTTTGCACTTTGTCTCTTGCCTTCCATGCGCGTAGTTTTCCTCGGCACGCCAGTCTTTGCGGTTCCGACCCTGGAAGCGATTGTGCGGGCCGGCCACACCGTCATCGCGGTAATCACGCAACCCGACCGCCCCAAAGGTCGAGGCCAGGAACTTTTCGCCTCACCCGTAAAGCAGACAGCGATGCGCCTGGGCGTGCCGGTCTATCAGCCCGAGCGGATCAGACGGCCCGAAGCGCAGTCGCATCTGTCGTCCCTCGCGCCTGAGATCATGGTAGTGGTGGGCTATGGGCAGATCATTCCGCAATCCGTCATCGACCTCGCTCCCCGCGGAATTGTGAACGTGCACGCTTCACTACTCCCGAAGTACCGCGGCGCGGCACCCATCCAGTGGGCTATCGTGAATGGCGAAACGCGCACCGGCGTCACGACCATGCAGATCAACGCGGGCCTCGATACTGGCGATATTCTGCTCGCGCGGGAGACGGAAATCGGTCCGGAGGAAACCGCGATCGAACTCGGTGCGCGGCTCGCACCAATGGGCGCAGAACTGCTGGTCGAGACGCTCGAAGGATTAGCCCGCGGCGTGGTCGAGCCACGGAAGCAGGACGACGCGCAGGCTTCACTCGCACCCATCCTAAAAAAAGAAGACGGAGCCATCGCCTGGACCGAGCCGGCCGCCGCAATACACAATCGCGTTCGCGGCCTGCTTCCCTGGCCGGGCGCGTACACGCGCTTTCGCGGCCAACGGCTGCACATCTGGCGCGCGCGTGTGGCCGGAGAGCGGACGACCTTTGCGCCTGGGCGTGTCGTGGGTAGCTCCGGCTTCCGCGTCGCCGCCAGCGATGGCGGTGTCCTCGAACTGATCGAAGTGCAACTGGAAGGCCGCAAGCGCATGACCGCCGAGGCATTCGCGAACGGCCAGCGTCTGAATGAAAACGACATTCTGGGAGAACAGCCGAATTGAACCTGCCGCTTGGTTACCGTTATTCCGCCACATACGCCGGAATCCGCGCACAGCCGCGCGATGATCTGGCACTGATTGTTTCGGGAGTTCCCGCCGCTGCGGCTGGAGTTTTCACGCAGAATCGCGCCCAGGCCGCGCCGGTGAAGCTCTGCCGCCAGCATCTCCGTGCGTCGCGAGGCACGGTGGGCGCGATCCTGGTGAATGCGGGCAACGCCAATTGCGCCACACGCACGGGCGATCGCGTTGCCCTCTCGTCGTGCCGCGCCGTGGCGAAGCATCTGAAGCTGCCACCCGTGCAGGTGCTTCCCGCATCCACCGGCGTGATCGGTGTCGAACTGGATTTCGGCCTCATCGAGAAAACGCTCCCACAACTCGTCTCCGGCTTGGCGGAGAATCGCTTCAGCGAAGTGGCGCGCGCCATCATGACCACCGACCTGGTTCCGAAAGAGGCTTTCGCGGAAGTGAAGCTGCGCCGCGGCACCGTGCGCATCGCGGGCATGACCAAAGGCTCGGGCATGATTCAGCCGCGCATGGCCACTACTTTGGGTTTCGTCCTCACCGACGCGAACGTTCCCGCCGCGAAACTGCGTCCGATCCTGACGCGTAGCATCGAGCGCAGCTACAACCGCATCTCCGTCGATGGCGACACTTCAACCAACGACACCATGATTCTCATGGCCAACGGTTGCTCCGGTGTGCGGCCCGATCCCAAAGAGCTCGCGGCGTTCGAGGAAGGCGTCGCCGAGGTAATGGAAACGCTCGCCCGCATGATTGCGCGCGATGGCGAAGGGGCACGCAAGCTCGTCACCATCGACGTGACCGGAGCCGCCAATGACGACGCGGCCGTTACCATCGCCCGTGCCATCGCCAATTCGCCGCTCGTCAAGACCGCCGTCGCCGGCAGCGACCCGAACTGGGGCCGCATTCTCTCCGCCGCCGGAAATGCGGGCGTGGCGTTCGATCCGGCGAAAGTTGATGTGGAGATGCAGGGCGTGCCTGTGTGCCGCGGCGGCCTGGCCGCTCCGTTTTCAGAAGACGACCTCAAGAAGAAGCTCGACCTGCCCGACTGTGCCATTCATTTCCAGATTCGCGGCAAGGGCAAGGGCCGGGCGCGCTTCTGGACGTGCGACTTCACCGAGGGTTACATTCGGATCAATGCCAGTTACCGGACGTGATTTTGCGCGCCGAGCTTTTCTGATGGCCCTGGCGGTCCCGCTCATCGCGGACACCCGCCAGGAGATGCTCGACTTCTTGGCTGCCCTCGCCTCGGCGCTGAGCGAAGGCAACGGGCTCGCTTTCCTCGATCGCGTCGACCACGCCATCCCGGACTACTACAAATTCGAACAGAACATTCTGGCGCTTACCGAGCAAAATGACGTGATGGCATTGATCGACGTGATCAAGCAGGAGGGCGACGATCACACACAAACGCTCGAGCTCGACTGGTATCTCGAGATGCACTCGCATGAGCTGTCGACCCCGGTGGAGCGCCGCCGGGAAATCGTGAAATGCCGCGTCGAGCGCCAAAAAAAGAAATGGAAAATCGTGTCGATCGAGCCGCGCACGTTGTTCGCGCCGCCGGCCGTGCGGTAGAATTCCGGCTGCCCTATGCGAAGCATGCTGCCCGAGTTGATCGCCGAATTCTTCGGCACGCTGGTCCTCATTTTGTTCGGTAATGGCGTGGTTGCCATGGTGGTGCTGTTCGGCTCGGGAGCACCCGGGGAAGTAGTGCACGGCGGCTTCACCAACATCACCTTCGGTTGGGGGCTCGGCGTGACCATGGGCTGCTATATCGCGGGCCGCATCTCCGGCGCGCACCTCAACCCGGCGGTCACGATTGCGCTGGCCGTCTATCGCGACTTCCCGTGGCGAAAGGTCGGCGCTTACATCGGCGCGCAAGTGCTCGGCGCGTTCATCGCCTCGGCCCTGGTGTTCTGGAACTATGCGCCGGCATTTCGGGCTTTTGATCCGCAGCTCGATCACACCGCCGGTATTTTCACTACGTTTCCCGCGTTCCCGGATACGCCATCGGCCGGACTGCTGGATCAAACCATCGGAACGGCGCTACTCGTGCTGATGGTGCTCGCGATCATCGACGAACGCAACCAGCCGCCCGGCGCGAATCTGACGCCCGTGCTGATCGGCGCCGTCGTCGTGGCGATCGGTATGTCGTTCGGCGGCATGCACGGTTACGCCATCAACCCCGCGCGCGACTTCGGCCCGCGCCTCTTCACTGCTGTCGCCGGCTTCAAGAACAACGGCCTCACCGATGGCCCGAGAGTTTTCTGGGTGCCCATTGTCGGCCCGATTTTGGGTGGAATCCTCGGTGCGGCGGCGTACGACTACGGGATACGGCGCTTCCTGCCGGGAGCGAAAGCAGCGTAAACTCCGCCTCTCGCGCTATAATGTAACTTTCCCGGCAGACCAGATTAGCTATGTTCCTCAGCATCAAGGAGATGGAAGTAAGGAAGGTGCGTTTCGACGAAACCTTCCCGCCGGGTGAGATTGATTTCTCGGGGGCAGAGGTGCGGCAAGCCTCGCCGCTGCATGCGGAAGGCCTTGCCGAGCTGTTGGCCAACACCGAGGGCGAGGTCCGCATCAAGGGTCGCCTGACTGTGACGCTGGAATCGGAATGTGACCGATGCCTGGCCCAGGCGCAGTTTCCGTTGGATACCGCGTTTGACCTCTTTTACCGGCCGAGCAACACGCTCGATGCCGAGGAAGAGGTGGCTATCGATGAAGGTGAAGCCGAGATGGGCTTCTACGAAGGCGCGGGGATGGAGTTGGAAGACATTCTGCGCGAGCAGATCATGCTGTTGCTGCCTATGCAGCGTGTTTGCTCCGCCGACTGCAAGGGGATCTGCCCGGTATGTGGCAGAAACCGCAACGAGTTCGCTTGCGATTGCCGCGAAGAACCGGTGAATGACCGCTGGAGCGCGCTGCGCAAGCTTTCACAGGGATGAAGGAACGGCGCCGCGGCCGTGTGGTGTGGCAAACTCGCGGAAGATTAGAATTTTGAGGATAGAGAAATGCCGAACCCGAAACGACGACATTCCGCTGCCCGCCGGGGCAATCGCCGCGCGCACGACAAACTGAAGGCTCCCGGCGTCTCCGAGTGCCCGAACTGCCACGAGCAGAAGCTGCCCCACCGGGTGTGTCCGCATTGCGGGCAATACAAGGGCCGCGAAGTAGTGGAAGTAGCACAGGAATAAAGTGCCGGCCGTGCCCGAACGCGCGATTTCGAAGCCATGCTGACTGTCGCTGTCGACGCCATGGGCGCGGACCAGGCCCCGAAACCGGAAGTAGAAGGCGCGATTCAGGCGGCCAAATGCCTGGGAGTGCGCGTGATCCTGGTTGGCCGCGAAGAAGTCATTGCCCAGGAGCTCGAAGCCCACGAAGGCTATCGCTCGCTCCCCATCGAAATCCATCACGCGAGCGAGCAAATCACCATGCACGACAGTGCCGCGCGCGCCGTGCGCTCGAAGCGCGATAGTTCGCTGCGCGTGGCTTCGCGCCTGGTGCGCGATGGCGAGGCGCAGGGCTTCGTCTCGGCGGGCAACACCGGCGCCGTGATGGCCACCGCCAAGATGGTGCAGGGCGTGGTGCCCGGCGTGGACCGGCCCGCGGTGGCCGGCGTGTTCCCTACCCTGAGCGGCTCGCCCGTGGTGATGGTCGATGTCGGCGCCAATGTGGATTGCGATGCCCGGATGCTCGCGCAGTTCGCCGTCATGGGCGAGATCTATTCGCGCGTGATTCTGCACCGCGATGATCCGCGCGTCGGCTTGCTCTCCATCGGCGAAGAGGAGCACAAGGGCAACGAGATGACCCGCGCCGCCACGCCGCTACTGAAATCTCTGCCCATCAACTTCATCGGCAACGTGGAAGGCCGCGACATTTATACCGGGAAGGCCGACGTGATCGTCTGCGACGGTTTCATCGGCAATGTGGCGCTCAAAGTGAGCGAGGGCCTGGTCGAGATGATCAAGAGCATGTTGCAGGAATCGCTCGAAGCCACCATCACGCGCAAGATCGGTTACGTGCTCTCGAAAGCCGCGTTCACCGATTTCAAGCGCCGCGTGGATTATTCCGAATACGGCGGGGCGCCGCTACTGGGCGTCAAGGGCGTGTGCATCATCTGCCACGGCCGTTCCAACGCCAACGCCATCAAGAACGCGATCCGTGTGGCCGCGGAGTTTGCAAGCGGCAAGATCAACGATCGCATCGAAAGCGAATTCAAGCGGTGGACACCCGGAAAAGCTGGTGACTAATCGCCGGATTCGCAATCTAATACGTCAGATGCGCGTCGCGCGATTCTCGGTTCTCGTTTTCCTGGCGGCCAGTTCGGTTCTCGCCCAGAAGTACAACCCTGTGACATGGTCGCTCCGGCTCGACCCGCCGGCGGCCCGGCCCGGTTCGAAAGTCCTCGCCCACCTGGAAGGAAAGATCGAGGCCGGATGGCACCTCTATTCGCTAACTACGCCTCCCGGTGGACCCAATCCCACCACGATTCGTTTAGCGGACAATCCGGCGGTCGAGCGGTTTCGGGTTCTCCAGCCTCCACCCAAGCGTGCCTTCGATCCGAACTTTAATCTCGACACCGAGACCTACGAAGGCGAAGCCGCTTTCCTGATTGAAGTCGAGCTGAAAAAAGACTTTGCTGCCGGCCCATCCGAGTTGACCGCCGAGGTTCGCTATCAATCTTGCAATGACCGGCTGTGCCTGCCGCCCGTGAAGCGCAGCGCCGCCGCGACGCTCTCGGTCGATCCGAGCGCAAGGGAATCGGAAATCACCGTTCCAGCGAGCTATACCGAATTCCAGCCCGGCGCAGCTGCGCCCAAGCCCACAACGCCCCCAAAGCAGGATCTCGGCTTGTTCCTGCTGACTGCCTTCGGCGTCGGTCTGGCCTCAGTTTTTACACCGTGCGTGTTCCCCATGATTCCGATCACGATGTCATTCTTCTTGAACCGGCCCTCGGGATCGCGCCGCGAAAGTATCGTCCAGGCGGTCATCTTCTGCCTAGGAATCGCGGTCTTGTTTTCTGGAATTGGACTAGCCGCTACGGCAATCCTGGGCCGGTCCGGGATCGTGCAGCTCGGCTCGAACCTATGGGTGAACGGCTTCATTGCCGCGATCTTTCTCGCCTTCGGCCTCAGCTTGCTAGGCGCGTTTGAAATCACCATCCCATCTTCAGTGCTAACCAAGCTCGATAGTGTCTCGCAAAAGGGTGGCACGGTGGGTACGCTGGTCATGGGCCTGACGTTCGCTCTGGCGTCGTTCGCTTGTGTCGGCCCTTTTATGGGAACGCTGCTGGCCGGCTCGCTGCAAAGCGGCGGTGCGCGCCCGCTCATCGGCATGGCGACCTTCGCCACCGGCCTCGCGGCGCCGTTCTTCCTGCTCGCAATCTTCCCTTCCTACCTCAAGAAGCTGCCGAAAAGCGGGGGCTGGCTGGCGCGGGTCAAGGTGGTGATGGGGTTCGTCATCCTGGCCATCCTGTTCAAGTATCTTTCGAGCATGGACCTGGTTCTGCAATGGGGCCTCCTCACGCGCGAGCGCTTCCTGGCGATCTGGGTCGTGTTGTTTGCCATGGCCGGTCTCTACTTGCTCGGCTTCGTACGGCTCGAAGGCGTCTCGAAGGATGAGCCGCTGGGACTCTGGCGCCTCCTGATCGGGATGACTTTCATCGCTTTCGCCGTCAGTCTGATCCCCGGAATGTTTGGCGGCCGGCTCGGCGAGCTGGATGCCTATGTGCCGCCACCATCCGCGTCTTCCGCCTTCGGAGCAGGCGGAACAGAGAACACCACTCTTGCGTGGATGAAAAACCAGTTTCCCGAGGCCCGGGAAAGGGCCCGGCGCGAGGGGAAGCTGGTATTCGTCAACTTCACCGGTTACGCCTGCACGAACTGTCACTGGATGAAGTCCAATATGTTCACGCGGGCGGAAATCCGCTCGGCCATGCAGGGTTTCGTTCTAGTCGACCTGTACACCGACGGCACCGACGACGCCTCCCGTCTGAATCAGGAGTTTGAAGAAAAGACCTTTGGCACCATCGCCATTCCCTTCTACGCCATTTTTGATCCCGCTGGTGGAGTACTGGCCAGTTTTCCCGGTCTCACGCGCAATCCGCAAGAGTTCCTAAGTTTCTTGAATGTATCCCCAGGCACTCGTACCCAGAGTTGAATCCACTCGGCGCGGCGCCCGTGAATTCATTTTCTGTTCATCTAAATACGTTAATCTCCCTATATCTATCGCATGTCTTTCTGGCGTACCATGCGATGATTGGGCTATTCGCCCGCGAAACCGGGCACGCCACTTCGCATGAGCCAGGACGTAGTGCGCCACGACACGTACTCCTCCCCGGCAAGCCGCGTTCCGGCTTGTCAATGGAGCTTTGACCGCGCACGCAGCTTCCGCTATGTTGGCGGCGACTGCGCAGGGCTGTTCCAACGGTCTCCCGCAGACTTGTTGCGCCGCCCTGTAGCGATCATCGATGACCCGCAAGGAACCTGGGCAGCCCGCCTGGAATGCATGTTCTCCGGCAAGGTTCCTCACGAGCAATGGACCGCTTCCATTTCCGGCGTTGAGCACACACTCATTCTGATTGCGCTCGCCGCCGCCGATGGTGCCGTGACGCACGTCGCCGGGTTTGCCTACCCGGCTGGAAAACCGTTGCCGGCGGTAGCCGAGCTGGAACTCGCGGCGCGCGCCGTGTTGCAAGTGCTGGAAACCGAACGCGCGCGAACCAACCGATTCCTTCACGATATCGTTGCACAATGCCTGAGCGGTGCCGGATTGCAGATCGAGCTGCTGCAACTTGATCTCGAGGCCCGCCAGATTGTCCCGCCAGACCGGGTCGCCGAAATTCAGCGGGCGCTCGAAGAGGCACTCCAGCAAGTCAGGGAATTTACCGGAAAAAAATCAGGTACGGCCGCTCATTGAATCGTGAACATCCCCCCCAGCGGCAGCCTGTGATACCGCTTTTGCAGGTCTGCTGAGAGCCGCAGTCTTAGCTCATCGGGATAACCGTGTATCCAGAACGCCTCTTCCTCGGTTTCCCGGTATGTTCCGAAATGCTGCGGGAAAATGTACGCCGGTTGCAGATGGTTGATCAAGATCATCGACCGGTCGGTGAACATGTTATGCACCGTCGGAGAGACGAACAGCACATCGATGTTCTTCAACCCCAGGTGTTCTTCAGTGAGCACCGAATCTCCCGGTTCGAGAAAGCGCTTCCCGTGGATGTTCCAAACGTAACCGCAATTGTGCGCGATGTTTTCGACAAAGTCCGGTTCGCGCGTAAGCACGGTAAACTCCTGGTTCCCGTGGATGGCGTGGATCGGCTCGACGTGAATCCCCATGATGTCGAACGGATGGAGCGGTTCGGGTACGATGACGCGGTTGCTCGGAAGGCCGAGCCCGGCAACTTCCTTCAAACAGGACCACGGCAGCACAAACACGGTGCGGCTGCCCGCCGCCAGCGCCTGGATCGTCGACAGGTTGCAGTGATCGCCGTGTTGGTGCGTCACAAAAGCAACGTCCAACTCCCCGGCAAGTTCCGCGGCGGTGATCGGCGGCGGCTGAACTTTCTCTTCGTTGCTCAGGTCCAGATCGGTGCCGATCAACAACTCATCCGCCTTGATCAGCCATCCCGCATTCCCCACCCACCAGACGGCGATACCTTTGTGGTGCGACCGGACCTGGTCCAGAACCGCATTGGCCTCAGGCATCGCGAACCGGGCAGCCGCAACCAGCATGATGGCCACGCGCACCGGAATGCTCATAGAACCAATCCGACTTGGTAATGGCATCCTAGCCTCAACTCATTTGTTCTCAAATGCCTAGGCATTTTAGCATGTGCAGGCGCCACAGCCACGTCTGCCGGCCTCAGGTGAATACCTGCGTCAGGCGCGTATGGCGATTCTGGTATGCTCGTGAAAGGACTTGCCGGTACGGATCGATTGCCGATGTCCCTCAAAATACGGATTCAATCGAATCCTCAAACGGTACCAGCCGAGAATACTTCCAGCTATCGGGTCCGGCCGGTTTCGTTCGCCGCTTCCCTCGTTTTGCATAGCGGGATTGTGGCAATTCTGGCTTTGAATCCGATGCAGGAACACACCGCGAAAGCCTCGCTATATCGGGAGCTTATCCAACCCCAGGAACACAAAGTCATTTTCTACGACTTTCGTAAGAAGCTGCCGGAAGTAGCACCAGCCAGAAAAATCGGCGATTTTCCGAGGCCCAGGGGCTTGGAATTGTCCACCCAGGCCATCATCGCGGAATCTCCCCATCCCAAGTCGGTCCAGCAGCTTATCTGGCAGCCATTGCCGAAAATTGAACTGCCCCGCGATCTGCCATTGCCGAATCTTATTGCCCGCGTAAACACCGTGCTTCCGCCAGCGCCGCCCGCGGAAGTGAAGAAACCGGCGGAGCCTCGAAAAACCTTCGTGCCCCCTTCTCCCAAGCTCGAAGCGCATACACCAGCGCCCGCTTCCATGCTGGATGCTCCCCGGCCTGAGGCACGGAGTAAAGCATCCACTTCGCCTGACGTGCTGGCGGTTTTGAAACTCAAAAAGACATTCGTTCTGCCCCCTCCGGAGGCGCAGCCCACTCGACCGACCGGCGCTGCGAACATGCTGGACGCGCCGGCGCCTGGTCTTTCCAGTGCTGGCTCGAGGGGCGCGAGGTCCACGTTGCCGGGAGGCTTTGGTGCACCGGCTCTCCCAGCAGGCGTCGCGCCACCGCCCAGCGCGCCCGTGGGCACGGCGGCCAGCGCGGGCAACGCAAACGCCGATATCGCCATCGCCAGCCTGCACGCCGCCGGAGAGCTGAAGGGCCCGCTGCCGGATGGCGCGCGCAGTGGCCGTTTTTCCAAGGCTCCGGAGCTCGGCGAACCCGCGAGCGGCGAGGGCACAGGTTCCGGCGCGTTGACTGTTCCCGATCTCAGTATTCGCGCCGACAGAACCAATCCGATTCCCCGGCCTCCCAACAGTATCAATCGCCGGGCCGTCCTCTACGCGGAAGCAGTTCGCAGCATTCCCGCAGACACGTTGTCGGTCCCGCTGCGGCCTTCTTCCCGCACCATTCCGAGCAGCATCGACGCCCGCTTCGAAGGCCGTTCGGTCTACACCATGGTGGTTCCCATCGAGAATCTGCCCGATTACGGCGGCGACTGGATTCTTTGGTTCGCCGAGCGGGAGCAGAAACCCGGCGATGCTCCTTCGATGCGCGCGCCGGTTCCGTTCCGCAAACTCGAGCCGGTCAGCGCGATGCTCGCCGGCAATCGCGTGGAGCGGCGTTTGCAGATCGCCGCGGTCATCAAACAGGACGGCCGCGTGGACCGGATATCGCTTCTGCGGCGCGCCGCCCCCAGCGTGGAACAAGCTGTTATTCAGGATCTGGAGTCGTGGGAATTCAAGCCCGCCACCCGCGGTGGCATGCCGGTGGATGTGGACGTGGTGATCGAAATTCCTTTTAATTTGACGGCCGAACTGGCCAGTACGGGGTCCAAGTGAAGATTTTAGCGTTGTCTGTAATTTCCGTCATTCTAGTCGCAGCGACCGGCTGCCGCTCGTCGCGCGATTATGTGGTGGAAGCCGACCGGTTTTTCGCCGCTAAAAAATATGCCGAAGCCGCCCTGGTCTATCGCAAGGCGATCCAAAAAGATCCCCGTTCGGCGGAAGCCTATTACAAGCTGGGTTTGGCACAGCGGGCCACTGGCAACTACGCCGCCGCGTTCGATTCCTTCTCCCGATCCCTGCTTTTGAATCCGGAATTCGACCAGGCCAACATTGAGCTGGGCAACTTATATTTGGGCGATTATCTGATCGAGACGGCAAAAAATCCCACCGTATATAAAAAGATCGCCGACATCGCCGATCGCCTGCTCGCCAAGAATCCCAAGTCCTTTGCGGGTTTGCGTCTCCGCGCTTATCTCGCCCTCAGCGACAAAAACTCCGGCGAAGCGATCTCGCTTTTCGAGCAAGCCCGCCAGGCCGATCCCACGCAAGCTGACGTCGTGCTGGGCCTGACGCAGGCCCTTCTGCTGGCCGGAAAGTATCCGGAAGCGCGCCAAACCGCCAACGAGCTCATCGAGAAGAACAAGACGTTCGTTTCCGTCTACGACGTGCTGTACGCCTACGAAATGTCGGCGGGCCATGCCGCCGACGCCGAAGCGTTGTTGAAGTTAAAAATCACAAACAACCCGCAAAATCGAGACTCGGTACTGCAACTGGCCGAGCATTATTGGCACGCTGGCAAACCGGCGCAGGCGTTCCAGCTCCTGGATGCCATGCTGCGCGAAGACCAGACACCCTGGCGCTGCTACCTGGCTACGGCGAATTTCTACCAGGGCATTCACGAATGGGACCGCGCTCTGGAAGCGGTTTCCCTGGGCCTCAAGGCCCATCCGGAAGAGAAAGTGGCCGCGGCCAGTGCCCAGGCGAAAACGCTGGCGCTGGCGGGCAAGCCCAAGCAGGCCATCGGCGTGCTCGATGACGCGATCCGGCAAAATGCCACCTCCGCGGAATTACGAAAATCTCTTGCCCTGCTGCTGCTCGATTCGCCCGATAAAGCCGACCAGGCGCGAGCCGTGCCCGAACTGGAAGCTGTGGCGAAGGCCTCTCCGGATGATCTCGATGCCACGTTTCACCTGGGCCGGGCGTACGCTCTCGGCGGCGCGCGGGAACAGGCCACCCATCAGTTCGAATTGGTCGTCCGGAAACAACCGAAAAACGTGGCGGCCCTGCTCGCACTGGCCGAGCTCAGTTCTGCTTCCAGAAAATTTGAGCAGACCCTGCGATACTCCGAGCGCATTCTCGCGGTGGATCCCGGGTTGCGCAATGCCCGATTGCTGCGCGCCACAGCGTTCATCGGACTCGGACAACTGGATCTCGCCCGCCCCGAGTACACCCGCCTGCTGCACGACCAGCCGGGGTACACCGAGGCCAAGCTGCAATTGGCGATGCTGGACGTGGCGCAAAGGCGATTTCCCGAAGCCGAGAAGCTGTTCCGCGAAACCTACCAGCCCAAGAAGGGTGACTTTCGCGCTCTGAAGGGTTTGGTGGAACTGTACGCAGCCGAGGGACAACTAAAAAAAGCCCTCAGCCTGCTGAACGCGGACGTAGTCCATTACCCGAATTCAATCGCCGTGCGCAGCCTGCTGGCGTCCACAGCAGCGCGCGCGGGGAAGTTCGACCTGGCGATTCAGCAATATGAGCATCTCCGCGAAAAGCGCGGCGAGGATCCCGAAATCTGCACGCAACTGGGCCAGCTTTATCGGCGCAAGCACGACCTTTCGCGCTCACTCGCCATGTTCCAGCGGGCGCTCGACCTGGCCCCCGGCGATTGGAGAGCGGCCACCCGGCTTGGCGCCGTTCAGCAGGCGTCCGGCCTCGCGTCCCAGGCGAAAGCCAGTTACGGCCACGCCATCGAGCTCGGCGGGGACGACCCGGACCTTTTCAACAACTTAGCGTACCTCGAGGCAGACGCCGGATCGGACCTGGAAGAGGCTATGGCGCTTTCTCAAAAAGCCCTGGCCAAATCTCCCGGCAATTCCCAGTTCGCAGATACCGCGGGGTTTATCTATTTTAAGCGTGGTGATACCGCCACTGCCTTGCAGATTTTTCAGGGATTATCGCGCAAATACCCCAACGATGCCGGTTTTCGCTACCACTTAGCTTTGGCGCTCCTGAAAAGTGGAAATCGCGCCCAAGGCGAGCATGAGTTGCGGACGGCGGTTGCCGCGGACCCCTCGCTGGCCGATGTGGCACGCATCAGGAATTTACTGGGGCAGAATTGAAGAAGAGAGGCCGAGTACTAGTACGAGAAGCGGTGCGTTGGCCTTTAACACGCCCGTAATCTATTGACAGGCATGGGCGATAAACGTCATGCTAACTCTAGTGCACAGTACAATTAGTCTACAAAAAGCACTGCCTGCAATGGGACGGAGGGGGTCCATGGGTTTCAAGCAGTTTGGTCAAATCGCAGTAGTTCTTTTCGCGTTCGGTGTGGCGGTCCAAGCTGGTCCGGTGGTGTATACGCTCGATACCACTGGGTACAATTTCCAACTGGACGGCGGTGGTGGCGGTGCTCAAGCGACATTGGATGGGCAGAATCTCGAGATTTATTGCAACGATTTTGCCAACTATATCTACGTTCCAGAGTCGGGTTATCAAGCTTACGTATCGACGCTAACCTCCAGTTCCAACCTGAGTGACACCCGCTTTGGGAGTGTTTCGAACTGGACAACGCTCACCAATCAGAACTCCCTGACGATGGCCAGCGTAATCAATACGGCAACGGATCTCGGCAGATATCAGATGGCGGCTTACCTGGTCTCGCAATACAACATGGCCGACGGAACGAGCAAGTCTTTCACCCTGGGCGGAAACAGCACCACTAACGATGGCGTTCAGCAGGCGATTTGGGACATCCTCGATCCGAAAGGCGAGAACTTCGGGCAGATCGGCACTCTCGCCGGCACCGATAGCGCCCTGCAAGCGGCCGCCTCGTGGTACTCCTCCACGGGAGGGAACGGTTCAACGAGCCGCGATACGTTTCTCGCCAATTTCCGGATTATCAGCGATGCCACCATGGGATCCTGCGGCAACGCCTTAGTGGGCTGCGGCTTCCAGGAGCAGATCACGGTCGTGCCAGAACCCCGGCACTTGGCGTTAATGCTCGTCGGGCTGCTGATCCTGGGTTCGGCTCTCTACCGAAGGTTTGCCGGCACGAACCGGTCCAACGCCTGACGGTCGAAGCTCTCTGGCCCAACCATCGAGGCTCTGCGTCACTGCGCAGGCGGTCTAGCTTTTCGAAAGAGCACCGCGATCCATGGGAATCGAAGCATTAGGGCACCGCATTCCGGAAGGTTACGGTGCCTTCACGCCGTTACCCGCGGGCGCCAGCTCCGCTAGCAAAACCGCTCCAGTCCATCGCCACAGCCCACAGATTCCCTTATCCCCCGAAGCGACATCAAGGCTGCGCTCATTCGCCGCGAAAAACGCTCTGGACTTGCCATCCATTGTGTCCGCGGCGTGGGCCATTCTACTGAGCCGCTATAGCAGCGAAGACGAAGTAGTGTTTGGGATTTTGCGCGGCTCTTCGGAATTCATGCCCATCCGGCTGCGCGTCAGCGAAGATCAGCCACTGCTGCCCTGGCTGTCAAGCGTCGCCGAAACGCTGAGGGCGCAGAACGCGGCCGCATCCGCCGCTACGCCTTTATTCGAAACTGCCCTCATTTTCCACGCGCCGGAAATCATTCCCGATCTGCCGCTTGTGCTGCACGTCGATCCGTCGTCGGAGTCCGAATTGTGGATCGCGGCCCACTTTGACGCGTCGCGTTTTCTCGATGGAGCGGTCCCTCACATTTTGCGGCAGGTGAAAACCATCCTCGAAAAGATGGCCGCCGCTGGCATCGGGGAGCTGGTTTCGTCCGTACCGCTCGTGACCGAAGCCGAACAGCGCGAACTCATCGTCAACTGGAACGACACCCGGACCGATTTCCGAAGCGATGTTTGTATCGGCCGCTGGTTCGAAGAGCAGCTGGAACGTACGCCGGATGCGGCTGCCGTCATCTTCCGCGGGCAGCAACTCAGTTACCGCGAGTTGAATGAGAAGGCGGCCCGGCTTGCCCGCCGTTTGCAGGAGCTCGGCGCGGGCCCGGACGTCATTGTCGGCATCTGCGCGGACCGCTCGCTCGAGATGATGGTGGGGCTGCTGGGCATTCTCAAGGCGGGCGCTGCCTACATGCCGCTCGACCCCGCGTTTCCTCTCGATCGCAGGCAGTTCATGCTGGAGGATTCGCGCGCGCCCATCCTGGTGACCGAGGAACATCTCGCAACCCAATTCCCCCAAACGCGCGCCGAGACCGTCCTCATCCGCTCGGTGTGGGATGGGCCCCCCGCGCAGCCTGTGCCATCGGGCGTCGAGGGCCATCATCTGGCCTACGTGATCTACACCTCCGGCTCCACCGGCAAGCCCAAGGGCGTGATGATCGAGCATCGCCAGGTGAGTAATTTCTTTGCCGGAATGGATCGGGTGATTGGCCCGGAACCAGGTGTCTGGCTGGCGGTGACCAGCATTTCCTTCGATATCTCCGTGCTCGAACTGTTTTGGACGCTGGCGCGGGGCTTCACGGTGGTCCTGCAAGCCGAGTCGGAAAAACTCACCGCCGGAGGCGACTACTCTGTCGCCGCGCAGATCCGAAATCATCACGTCACGCACTTGCAGTGCACGCCGTCGATGGCGCGCTTCCTCGTCGCCAACGAAGAATCTTTCCAGTCGTTGCGCGGCTTGCGAAAGCTCATGCTCGGTGGAGAGGCTCTGCCGCCGGCGCTGGCTGCCCAGCTCCGCGCCGCGGTCTCCGGCGAAATCTTCAACCTGTACGGTCCCACGGAAACCACGGTCTGGTCGGCGGCACACCGCATCACGCGCGACGAGAGCCCGGTTCCCATCGGACGGCCCATTGCGAATACCCGGATCTACATTCTGAACGCACATCTGCGGCCGGTGCCTCCGGGCGCGCCGGGCGAGCTCTTCATCGCCGGCGAGGGTGTCACGCGAGGATATCTCAACCGGCCCGATCTTACCGCGGAGAAGTTTATCCCCGACACGATCCACGGTGGCTCCTCAGACCGCATGTACCGGACCGGCGACCTGGCCCGCTACCGGTTCAACGGCGACATCGAGTTTCTGGGAAGAATCGACAACCAGGTCAAGATTCTGGGCTTCCGCATCGAACCCGAAGAAATTGAAGCCATCCTGGGCCAGCACCCCGGTGTGCGGGCGATCGCGGTCGTGGCGCGCGAGGATGTTCCTGGCGAAAAGAAGCTGATCGCCTATGTGGTGCCGCGCGAGCAGCCCTTCACCGTCACAGAGCTTCGTGGGTACGCGCAAAACAGGCTCCCGGCGCATATGGTGCCCTCGGCGTTTGTCATTGTCGATGCGCTTCTGTACACTCCGAATCGAAAAGTGGACAAGAAGGCGCTCGCCGCGCTTGCCGTGCCGACATCCGGTTCCGCGCCGCCGGAAATCACGGGCGCCGGCTTGGAGATGATGATCGCCGGAGTATTCAAGGAAGCACTGGGCATCGGCGAGGTCGGTGTGCAGGATAACTTCTTCGACTTAGGCGCTAATTCGTTAGTAGTTGCCGAAGTGGCCGTCGCGCTTCGCAACACGCTCGGCCGCGACATTCCCCTGACCGACCTGTTCCAGTATCCGACCATCGGCTCGCTGACCGCGTACTTGACGCAAAGCCCCACGGAAAACGCACTCTCCGAGCGTGGTTCCGGACGCGGACAGGCGCGCAAGGAAGCGCTGCGTTTACGCTCGCGCGGCGGAATTAGAACGGATAGAGAACGCGGCCCCGGTTAGTCAGCGCAGCAGGTTTCTATGACGGCCCGCGCCAGTCATAACGCGGCCTTCTTCGCGCTCGAAAACTCCTCCAACCACGCCGGCTCCGCATAGGCGAATTGCAAGCGCTCGGTCCTGTGCCGTCTCACGTGCCACACCAGCAGGAAGGCCATGGAGTAGTTCCACACCGAACCTATCAGCACGCCCGCGAGCGTGGCCACCAGCCAGTGCACACCCATCTGCTGCAAAGAGTTTGCCATCGCTACTTGCGCCAGCAAGCCGACCGCGCAGAACAGGTAAAACAGGCCGAGACCCTGTACCAGCCGAACGCCGCGCAGGCGGGCGAAGCGGAACGTGATTTCGTTGTTCAGCAAGAAGTTGATCGCGATGGTGATCAACGCGCCGAGAATCTGCGCTTCCTTGAAGCCGACACGCAGGAAGTGGACAAGCAGAATCGCCAGGATCAGATTGCACACAACGCCGATCGAGCCGACAAGGCCGAACAAAAGATAGGATGCCGGGACGATCCCGCTCGTGAGTTTGTCGAGCAGAAGCTGTAGATACTCCACCTCGACCAGGATATTCAGCTTGGACTCTCCATGTGCGCGGTTCCGGAACGTGTATGGCACTTCGCCCAGCCGTACCGGCCTGCGCGCGGAAGCCAGAAGGTCGACCAGTATCTTGAATCCGACATTGCTCAAGTTATGGACGACGTGGTGAAAATACTCGCGCGTCACGAGAAAGAATCCGCTCATGGGGTCTGTGACAGGCGTTTTGCAAATGGCATCGCTCAGCTTGCGCCCAAGCTGGCTGAGAGCGACGCGATCCGCCGCGAATTCCCCCATACCACCGCCACTCACGTTTCGGCTCCCTACGACGATATCGAGATTCTCGCTCTTCAACTTTTGCAGCATCAGCGGAATAATCCGTTCCTCGTGCTGCAAATCCGCATCCATCACGAGCAGATAGGGGGAACTGGTGGCTAGCATCCCTTCGACGGCGGCCGAAGCCAGCCCCCGGCGTCCGATGCGTTGGATCACACGGACCCGCGGATTGGACTGCGCCAGGGAGCGGGCCATCGCAGCCGTGCTATCCGCCGAGTCATCGTCCACAAAGACGACTTCATAGTCGATGCTCTTCAGTGCTTCCTGCAAACACCGGAGCAGTGGAATGAGATTCCCGCGCTCGTTGAACGTCGGCACGATGATGGACAGTTCACTCATGGGCAGGGCGTCTGGCGTTCCTCCTAGGGTAAGCCTGCCGGGCAAAGCCGAACAAGCGTGGGTTTACCTGAATCTGGACCTACGGTTAACCAACGTGTGCATCGAAGAGGCTAGCCGCCGAATGTCATTGTATTTGTGTAAGTTAACTTGATTCGCCAGCATTCCGATGAGAGCATCCGGGCACTGCCGGCTTGACCCTGCATGTTAACGTGAAGGCGACGAACGAACACACCCCGTACTTCGCAGCGATCCCCAGCGTTTTAGAGGCCCCTATGAATCGAAATCGTTTCCATCGAATTTCCTGTCTCCTGACTTGCCTCGGATGCGCCAGTCAGGCGCTGCGGGGGCAGGTCGGCTCCGGCGGTGTGGTGGCCGCTCCTTCGGCTGTTGTGGATTTTACGAACGCCGGCCAGACCATTCCGGCTCGCAAGCTGTCTTCCGATCCGGCGACTTGCACGGTAGGGGAACAATACTTCAACACGACATCGAACGTGCTGAAGCTTTGTGCCGCGGCGAATACGTGGACACTGCCTGGTGGCTCTGTATCGAGCGTGGGTTTGTCGAGCGCCAATGACATCTTCACCATCTCCGGGTCGCCTGTCACGTCGAGCGGGACGCTGACGCTCACACCTTCGGGCACAAGCGGCGGCATCCCGTATTTTTCCGGGGCGAGTTCCATGGCGTCGTCGGCTGCGCTGGGATTGAACAGCGTGGTAGTGGGCGGCGGAGCCGGCGCGGCACCGAAGGCAACGGGCGTAACCGTGGACGCCTCGAATGACATCACGACCTCGGGAACCGTGACAACCGGCAATGGGGGCAGCAGTCATGGAAAACTCGCACTGGGCGAACTGCCGTCGAACGGCACGACAACGGTTGGCTGGGAAGCAACCGACCTGGTGACCAACTCCCTTTCCCTGGTGTTTCCGAACACGACTCCGTCCGCCAATAGCCTGATGCTGTTTCCTGCACCGACGAGCGGACAGGCACAATGGAGCTGGACGGCGATTCCCGGTTGCCTGGATTCGGGCGGGAACCACTTGAATTTCAATTCCGGAACGGGAGCGATCACGTGCGGGACCACGAGCAGCGGCTCGGCGCAGACAGCGATCACGGTGACCAACGCCGCGACCACCGGAACTACCATCAACACGCTGACGAAGCTTAACGGCACGCCCTCGACGGCGGTTATGTCGAGCGCTGGCGACACCGGCGGCGCCGTAGGGATCACGACCGCTGGAGCCGGAACGAGCGGTTCGGCAACCATCAGTTATATGGGGCTCACCAGCTGCGTGTTCGATGGAGCGACGGTCGCCGGGGATTACGTACAGATTTCCTCGACCACAGCGGGCGATTGCCATGACACGGGATCGCAGAGCTATCCAGGGAGCGGCCAGGTGATCGGACGGGTGCTCTCGACGAACAGTTTGGCCGGAACTTACACGATCGACCTGTTCCCGGCGGAGATCAAAATGCCGAGCTTGACGGCCGGCGCCGGCGTTACGGTCGTGCCATCGGGCGGAACGGTCACGATCGGCGCGGACACGACGGTGGTAGCGACACAGAAGCAGGTGCAGCAGGAAGCGCCGGTCTGCGCCAATGACACGGGCGTGGCGGATGCCTACCTTGTGGCGCTGACGCCTGTGCCGAGTTCCTACACTCGCTACCTGACCGTGTGCTTCAAGGCATCCGCGGCAAATGCAACGACGACGCCGACTATCAATGTCAACGGTCTCGGCGCGAAGACGATCGCTGGTGGAGGCGGTGCGGCTTTGTCGGCCGGCGCAATCCAAGCCAGCGGGTACTACTGGGTGCAGTATGACGACACGTCCGCGATGTTCGTGATGATCAACCCTTCCAAGGTAGCCGGCGCCGGCATTTTGCAGACCCCGAACGCACAAACCGGCGCAGGCTACACGGCCGCCTCCACTGACTGGGGGAAGTTGCTTACGCTCTCCAATGCAGCGGCGCAAGTGCTCACATTGCCACAGGCAGGGGCAAGTTTTCCGAACGGCTGGTATGTGGATGTGGAGAATACGGGTGCGGGAACCTGGACGGTCACTCCGACGACGTCGACCATCGACGGAGCGGCATCTGTACCATTGGCGACGAACCAGGGCGTGCGGATTTTTTCGAACGGCGCCAATTACTTTACGCAGCGCGACGGAGGCGGGGCGACCAATCTTAACGTTTCAGTTAACGGCAGTGCCATTGGTTCGCAGTCCGGGCTGAATTTCATTGGCGGAACCGGCGTGACACAAGCATGTGTTAACAACGCCGGAGCCAGCCGGGTGGATTGCACGCCCAGTCTCAACACGGCGGTAGCGCTGACGAATGCCAATGCCCAGGCCAACAAGCCGTGGTTCTGTAGCTCCACCAACGGCCTAACCAGCTATTCGTGCAGCCTCAATGCCGCCGCTGCTTTGACTACGTATACCAGCGGCATGTGGCTCCTGCTCGTGGTGGACACAACGAACACCGCCGCTCAGCCGACGCTGAATGTCGACAGCATTGGTGCAAAGGGCATCACCCAAGCGGACGGCGCCACGGTGCCGACTGCCGGCCAGATCGTCGCCGGGCGCCCTTATTGGATGTATTACGACGGCACGGTGTTTCGATTGCCGCCGAGTGCGGGTGTCGGTACCTGCAATAGCACCACCGACCTGCGAGGAGATGGCGCGTGCGCCGCCACTTATTCCCAGCCCGTGGGTTCGGCGGTGGCGTCCTCGGCAACGATTGCGCCGGTCAACTATATTCAGCATGTCACGGGTACTACGCAAATCAGCACAATCACGGCGCCGGCGAGTTTCGCCACAAGCGGCATGGGAGGCTGCCTGGTCCTAATTCCGGACGGAGCATGGACCACGGCAACCACGGGCAACATCGCACTGGCGTCGACGGCTGTGGTGAGCAAAGCCATAACGATGTGCTACGACAGCGGCACCACCAAGTGGTACCCCAGCTACTAACGCCGATTGCTTTTTTTGAAGACTGGTGGTAGCGTGGAATCACGTGGAATGATTTAGGTCCGCTTGCCGGGCCCAGCTAATTGCAACCACGTAAAAAAAAGTGCTAAAGGCAAGTCGGTCAGTCGAGACCCTGAGGCCTTTGGTCCAGGGTTTTTTATTTTTGGGCCGACATTGCCGGATGCTGGAGGTTTTCTATGAGCGTCTGGTCAAGCTTTCCACCGGAGCCTTCGCCTGCCCTGCTTGGCAGCGAGGGAGAACTGGTTTCCCTTTCCGTCACCGTTGAGCCGCGCGATCTAGAGGATTTGCTGGAAGCGCTGGCGGCTCTGGATTTCCCCATCAACCCGCAGATTTATCACGACGCCGTGGTCGTTTACGTGGGCCGCGATGGTGCGGAGCGTGTGGAGCCATCGACGCTGGTCGAGTTTCCGGCCTACGGGGGGCGGGTGGAGGAGATCCGCACCGTGCTCGACGCCTACGGGTTTCGAGGCCACGCGGTTTCGGTTTCCGCGATGCTGGACGAAATCCACGGAGGCGAGCGGACGGAGCCTGCGCCGCCGGGCGCGGGATTCGCGTATCGTGTGGTGCGGAAACACGCAACGGCGGCCGCCGCGGGCAGGCGCTGAAAAGCCAAGGCAAAAGGCAAAAATGAACAGGCCGTCCTGACTGAATCGTCTATAGCTTATACTAAAGACGTTCAGAGGCTTGCATGAAAAAATACGGCAAGTTCGCGGCTCTCGTCGTCGTGATCGTCGGCACATTGATTTGGCTTGCTACGGCCGGTATCAAAGAAAATCAAACGTATTACAAGACCATCGCGGAACTCGGGCAGATGGGCGATCAAGCCTACAGCAAGCGGCTGCGCGTTGGCGGCGATATCAGCCCCGGCTCTATTCATCGCCATGGCGGCGCGGTGGAGTTCCTGCTGGTGCAGGAGAAGCTGAATCTGAAGGTGACGTACGACGGCTCTGATCCGCTGCCGGACACATTCCGCGACGGCTCGCAGGCGCTGGCGGACGGCAGAATGGGCCGCGACGGCGTGTTCCACGCGAACAAAGTGCAGGCCAAGTGCGCTTCGAAATATGAAGCCAAGCCCGGCGGAAAGCCGGCCGCGGCGCCGGTCTATCCCAACAAGGCGAGCCTCTAAACCATGGAAAATATCGGCGCGCTGGCCATTCTGCTGGCCTTTTGTCTGGCCATTTACGCGGTGATCGGCAGCATCACGGGGAAACTGCGGCGCAATCCGTTTCTGATTGTGAGCGCGGAACGCGCGGTTTACGGCGTGTGGTTCCTGGTGACGCTGGCCGCGGGCGTACTCGTTTCGGCGCTGATTACCAGCGACTTTCGATTTGTGTACGTGGCCGAGAACAGCAACCGGGCCATGCCGGCGATTTACAAATTCACGGCGTGGTGGGGCGGCCAGGCCGGGTCGCTGTTACTGTGGAGCTGGCTGCTATCGACCTACGCTGCGGTCGTGATTTTCACCAACCGGCGCAAGCATCGGGATTTCATGCCGTACGTGGTGGCAGTGCTCTCGACGGTGCAGACGTTTTTCCTGATCCTGAACAACTTTGTAGCGGCGCCGTTCGAGATGCTGGCCGTGGATCGGGCGATTACGGCGGTGCCGGACGGCAACGGCCTGAATCCGCTGCTGCAATATCCCGCCATGGCGATTCACCCGCCGATGCTGTACCTGGGCTATGTGGGATTCGCGGTGCCGTTCGCGTTCGCGATGGGATCACTGATCACGCGCCAGCCGGGTGACGGGTGGATTCACACGACGCGCCGCTGGACGATGGTGACGTGGCTGTTTCAGAGTTGCGGCATCGTATTAGGCGCGGCTTGGGCGTATCACGTACTTGGGTGGGGCGGTTACTGGGGCTGGGACCCGGTGGAGAACGCTTCCCTGCTCCCGTGGCTGGGCGGAACGGCGTTTCTGCATTCGGTGATGATGCAAGAGAAGAAGGGCATGATGAAGGTGTGGAACATGGTGCTGGTTTCGGCCACGTTCTTCCTTTGCATTCTGGGCACGTTTCTGACGCGCTCGGGCATCGTCAACTCCGTACACGCGTTTGCATCCGGGCCGATCGGCAAGTACTTTGTGGGATTCATGGCCATCGGGATTGCCGTGACCATTTACTTGATTCTCGACCGGCTGGACTATCTCAAGAGTGAGTCGCAACTGGAATCGGTCATCTCGCGGGAATCGAGCTTCCTGTTTAATAACCTGGTGCTGCTGGCGAGCTGTTTCGCTGTGCTGTGGGGGACGCTGTTTCCTGTGATTTCGGAAGCGGTATCGGGTGAGAAGATCAGCCTGGATGCGGCCTGGTTCAACCGACTGATGATTCCGATCGGACTTTTCCTGCTGTTCCTCACCGGCGTGGGGCCGCTGTTCGCGTGGCGCCGCACTTCGAGCGAGAGCCTGCAACGCAACTTCATGTGGCCGGGAATCGCATCGGTGGTGCTGGTAGCGGCGTTGCTGGCGGCGGGGATGCGCAATTTCTATGCCTTGATCTCATTCGGATTTTGCCTGTTTGTTGCGCTGACGATTCTGGTCGAGTTCTACAAAGGCGCGAAACAGATCGCGGCGAAGAATGAGATCAACTTCGCGCATGCGGTGGTGGAGCTGACGCATCGCAACACGCGGCGGTATGGCGGGTACCTGGTGCATATGGGGATCGTGCTGATGTTCATCGGGTTCACGGGCGCGGCGTTCAACAAGAACCGCGTGGATGAGATGAAGGCCGGCGATTCGGTTACGCTCGGGTCGTACCAACTGACCGCAAAGGCCACGCACGAAGGCGAGAACGAGAACTACATGTGGCAGAGTGCGGAGATCGGGGTGAGCAAGAACGGCGAGTATCTGGGCACACTTTCTCCCGAAGAGCGAGTATACAAAGCCAGCCGCCAGCCCACGCATGAAGTGGCGCTGCGAGAGCGGCTCAACGAAGACTTGTATCTTAATTTTGCCGGCATGAACGGCGACCGCGCGGTGATTCAATCCTATGTGTTTCCGCTGGTGGATTGGATCTGGATTGGCGCGCTTACGCTGATCTTCGGTACGCTGGTGGCACTGGTGCCGAGCAAGGTGAAACGGGAATACGCACGCACGCAAGTGGTCGGCATCACGAGGAAGCATGCGACAGTGGAAAAGTAGTCTACTGGCGCTGGCGGTGGCCGGCTTGTGCCTGGCCCAGACGGAGTCGCAGATTACGAGCGACCAGGTCAAGCGGGTGGCGCGGCATATTTCCTGCCAGTGCGGGAGTTGTTCGGAGGACGCCAACTGCATGATGTCGTCGGGCCAGTGCGGATTTTGCAAACCGGCGCGCACGAAGATATTCCGGATGCAGCAGGCCGGGATGTCCGACGAGGGCATCACCGCCGAATTCACCAAGGAATACGGCGCCAAGATCTACCGTGCCGATCCCAACGCATTCGGCTGGCTGGTGCCGTACAGCACGCTGGCGCTGGGAGTGTTGGTGATTGTCTGGTTTGTCCGGCGCTACACGCACGCAACGCCAGCCCCGGCGGAAGGCCCCGCACCGCAGGATGAAGCGCTAGGCAAGTATCGCGAGCAGATCGAACAAGACCTCGCCCATCTCGAATAAATGACGATCGCACTGGCATGTCTCATCACTGTGGGGGTTCTCGCGTTCATTCTGTCGGTGCGGGCGAAGGACCTGCCGCAGCCGGAGCCCGTCTCTCCGTTCCATCATTTAGACGAACGCAAGGCAGCGATCTACGAGAACCTTCGCGATTTGCAGTTTGAGTATCGGGTTGGTAAGTTGTCGGATCACGATTATCAGCAGACCAAGCTCGATTTGCAGCGCGAGCTGGCGGGCGTGATGGCGGAGATCGATCGCGTGAAGGAGGAAATCGCCGCGGGGAAGATTCCAGCGCCGGCGCCGGAGCTGGTGAAGGCAGCCGTGACGCCGAAGGGCCCGGCGAAATACGTTTGCCCGTCGTGCCATGCGGAGTTTGGCCAGCCCCTGAAGTTCTGCGGCGAGTGCGGCAAGCCGATGAAGGCGGCAGAGGCGTAAATGAGGGGATTTCTAACCACACTCCTGTTCACTTGTTCCCTGGCCTTTGCCGCGATCGACGGGCGGGTGATCAATCAGACTCTAGGCAAGCCGCAGGCTGGCGCTACGGTCACACTCTACAAACTGGGGCAGGCGGGGCCGGAGCAGATTGAGAGTGTAAAATCGGGCGCGGACGGCAAGTTCCACATCACGCAGGATGCGCAAGGGCCTGGACCGCGCCTGGTGCAGGCGGCCTACGGCGACGTCACTTACAACCACATGCTCCCGCCGGGCAGCCCGTCGAACGACGTGACGGTGGAGGTGTACGAATCCTCGAAGAAGCCGGGGAATGCAAAAGTGGAGCAGCACGTCGTGGTGTTTGAGCCGGTGCGCGGGCAGTTGATGATCAGCGAGTGGTTCATTTTCCGCAATGACGGCAAGGTCACGTATAACGATGTGGACGGCGGCACGCTGCGGTTCTTTCTCCCGCCTACCGCCAACGGCGCGGTGAAGGTGAACGCCACGGCGCCACAGGGTATGCCGGTGCCACAGGCCGTGGCAAAAACGTCCACGGCGAACGTTTACAAAGTGGCGTTTGCGATCAAGCCCGGTGAAACGCGCATCGACCTGAACTACAACGTGCCGTTCAACGCGCCTGGGGTGTTCGAGGGGAAGATCGTCGAGAAGAACGCGCCGACCCGCCTGGTAGCGCCGAACGGTGTGACCATCAAGGGCGACGGCATCCAGCCGCTGGGGCAGGAGCCGCGCAGCAAAGCTTCGATCTACGACGTGAAGGGGGCCGACTTCAAGATCGAAATTGCCGGAGCCGGCACCCTCCAGCAGGGCGATGACTCCGCGAGCGACGATTCCAGCGGCGGGGCAACATACGAGCAGATTCCGCCCAAGGTCTACGGCAGCATGAAGTGGATCCTGGGGCTGGCGTTCACCATTTTGGCGCTGGGATTTATTCTGCTGTATCGCGCCCAAGTTCCGGAAACCGCGAGAGCCGTGGGACCAGCAGCAGCGAAAGCGCCCGCGAAGGAAAAGAATGAGCGACGCCGCCGTTGAATGCGCCGGCGTTTGGAAATTCTACGGCGATTACCCCGCACTCCGGGACATCTCTTTTGAGGTTCGTCCCGGCGCCTGCCTGGCGCTGATTGGCCGCAACGGCGCGGGCAAAACCACGCTGCTGCGCATTCTGGCGGGCTTTTCGAAACCGGGCAAGGGGCAAGCGCATATCTTCGGGCAGGAGCCTCGCAACGCGGAGGCACGCCGGCGGATCGGATTCATCGGACATGGCATCGCGGTGTACGACGAACTTTCCGCCATTGAAAATCTGCGCCTGTTTGCGAAACTCTATCGTCTTCCGAACGCAGAGAGCGCGGCGCGCGAGTGGCTGGAGCGCACGGGGCTCGATCGCGTGCGGGATGGACTGGTGCGGGAATTCTCGCGTGGGATGCGGCAGCGGTTGGCGGTGGCGCGCGCGTTTCTGCACGGCCCTTCGGTGTTGCTGATGGATGAGCCGTTCACGGCGCTGGACGACCGGGCGGTCGCGGTGTTGCAGACGGTGCTGCGCGACGCGCTGGCCGAGGGGCGCACGGTGATCATGTCCACGCACCAGTTGCGCGAGGCCCTGGAACTCGCAACGCACGTGGCGCTCATCAACCGGGGCCGCATGGCGTTTCACGGCGAGCGAACGGAAGAAATGTTGAGCGATCCGGGCTGGGTCTACTCGCGGTACGGAGAGAGCTGATGCGTTTCTTCAGCCAGGTGATGGTGATCACCGCTAAGGACCTGCGGGCGGAGATGCGCACGAAGGAAGCGATCAACGCGTCGTTCGCTTTCGCGTTGGTCATTCTGCTGATCCTGAGCTTCGCTTTCGATCCCACCGAAGAAACAACGCGCGAGATTTCCGGCGGCCTGCTGTGGATTGTGTTCACATTTGCCGGGACGCTGGTGCTGAACCGCAGTTTCGCACGGGAGCTTCCGAACGATTGCCTGGACGCGCTGATTGCCGCGCCCGTGCCCGGAGCGGCGCTGTTTCTGGGCAAGGCGCTGGCCAATTTCGTTTTAATCCTGGCGGTGGAATTTGTGGCGTTGCCGGTGTTCGGCATCTTTTATAATGTGCGGTGGACGCGGCAGTTCTGGCCGCTGATGTTGGTTCTGGTTTTGGGGACGTGGGGGCTCACATCGATCGGCACAATATTCAGCGCGCTAACGGTGAATATCCGGCTGCGCGAAGTGATGCTTCCGCTACTGGTGTACCCGGTGATGATTCCGATGCTGCTGGGGGCGATGCGGCTGAGCGCGCTGCTGGTTGCCGGGCAGCCGATCGCGGGCGACGATACCGTATGGTTCAAGCTGCTTTTCGGGTTCGATATCATCTATACGGCGCTTTCGCTGGTGTTGATGGACACGGTTTTGCTGGGATAAACATATGCGACAAAAAGTGATGATTGCGATGCTTGCGCTGGTGGCGATTCTGCTGGCGCGAAATCTGTATGCGATCTCCATGCTGCCGGATGAGATGAGACAAGGCCAGATTTTCCGCATCATCTACTTCCACGTCCCGGCGGCTGCGGCGGCGATGACGGGCTCGGCAGTGGCCCTGGTGGCCAGCGTGTTGTTTCTGGTGACGAAGAAGTTTCAGTACGACGCACTGGCGGTCGCGGTCACGGAAGTCGGGCTGGCGTTTCTGGCGGTCAACCTGGTGACGGGCTCGATCTGGGCGCACGTAATCTGGGGTGTGTGGTGGGCGTGGGACCCGCGGCTTACGTCGGCGCTGATCTGCTGGATTCTTTACGCCGGCTACATGATTTTGCGGCAGGCACTCGAAGAACCGACGCAGCGCGCGACCTTTGCCGCCGTGTATTCGATCTTTGCGTTCACCGATGTTCCGATTGTTTACTTTTCGATCCGGTGGTGGAGAACGATCCATCCGCAACCAGTGTTTTTTAGCAAAGAAGGGTCATTTCCCCCGGATTGGTCGCGTGCGCTGGCGATCAATATGGTAGCGATGTTCCTGTTGTACGCAGTCCTGACCATGATCCGGTTGCGCCAGGAGCAGACACAGCGCGAGATCGATTACTTGCGCCGGACGGTACACGCAATCTAGGCGAGAAAGACGAACATGCACCTTTACACGCTCACTCCGGTTGTCGCCTTTTTGCTGCAGGCCGATGCTGACGCCATTCGCGACGAAATTGGCCGATTGCAGCGAAATTTCCAGGGATTGATCTGGGGCTTTGTAGCCGCCTGGATGATCCTGGCTCTCTATACGCTGATGCTCACGTTCCGCGAGCGCAAGATTCGCCGCGAGATGGAACGCCTGAAGAGCATGGTGGAAGAAAGCGAGAAGAAGTAGCCACGCCGATGGATCGAAGACAGCTTTTGCGGATGGCTGGTGGCGCGGGGCTGGCCGGTGTTCTCGCGAATCGCGTGCGCGGTATGGCATCGCCGAAGATCCGCGATGTTTCGGTGATCGCGACGGCGCCCGCGGGATTGCGCCTTAGCGTCGTCAAGATCACAACTGACCAGGATGGCCTCTACGGCTACGGCTGCGCGACGTTCACGCAGCGGGCGGAATTGGCCAACGCGGCGGTTGAGAAATACTTGCGGCCGTTCTTGACCGGCAAGCCGGCGGACCGCATCGAGGACACGTGGCAGGCTTGCTACAACAGCTCGTACTGGCGCAACGGACCGGTGCTCAACAACGCAATCAGCGGAGTCGATCAGGCGCTGTGGGACATCAAAGGGCGCCAGGCGGGAATGCCGGTGTACGAGGTGCTTGGCGGGAAGTGCCGCGAGGCGGTGGATTGCTACACGCACGCGGACGGCGCGGAGATTCCGGAGGTCATCGACAACGCGCGGAAGTTCATGGAGCGCGGCTTCCGCCACGTGCGTGTGCAGGTGGGAGTCCCGGGCATGGAGGGATATGGGTCGCGGCGCGGGACAGCAAAGATCGAAGCGCTTCACTCGGACCCGGTGTTCGAATCGCGGCCGGCGGCGCGCCGTGCGCTGCAATTGTTTGAGGCGTGCCGGAAGGAGCTGGGCTGGGAGGTCGAACTGCTTCACGACATGCACGAGCGGTACACGCCGAATCTGGCCGTGCAACTGGTGAAAGACGCGGAACCGTTCAAGATGTTTTTCATGGAAGACCCGCTGTCGCCGGAGAACATTGAATATTTCCGGCAGATCCGGCAGCAGTGCTCGACGCCCGTCGCGATGGGCGAGCTGTTCAACAGCCCCCACGAGTGGACGCCGCTGATTCGCGACCGCCTGATCGATTACATCCGGATTCATATCTCGCAGGCCGGCGGCATCACGCCGTGCCGAAAGATCGCGGCTTTCGGCGAGATGTTTGGCGTGCGGACGGCATGGCACGGTCCGGGCGATGTTTCCCCGATTGGCCACGCGGCCAATGCCACGCTGGACCTGGTCTGCCCGAACTTCGGCATTCAGGAGTATTCGCCTTTCAACGATCGCCTACAGGAAGTTTTCCACGGGTGCCCGGTGATGAAGAACGGGTATCTCTACGTGAATGAAGCGCCCGGTTGGGGCATCGAGATCGACGAGAAGCTGGCAGCGAAGTATCCATACGGAAGTTTCGAAGGCGAGGGCCGGCAGCGGCTGAACGGCGGCTGGGGCGAGATCCGCAAGCGCGACGGCACCATCATCAACCAGTAGCGGTTGCTATACTGGCACAAGACCCACGAACCCGGAGAGATGGCCGAGCGGTTGAAGGCGCACGCTTGGAAAGCGTGTATAGGGGAAACTCTATCGAGGGTTCGAATCCCTCTCTCTCCGCCAAACATAAGAAAATAAAAGACTTAGCTACTAATTTAGGGTCATTATTGTGCTCTCTCTCCGCGGTTCCCTGTGGTTCTCGTAAATTTGGATCTGGTTGATACAGTAGGGTGTTGCGCCTCTTACGTCGATTCTCACCCGCCGTGGTTTTCTCAGCGTTGTTTGCAGCCGTTTTGGCCTCGTTCCGCAACCGTGCCGCACTTCAGGTTGAGGTCCTCGCTCTTCGCCACCAGCTCGGCGTGTTGCATAGGTCGGTCAAGCGGCCGAAGCTGACCGCCGCTGATCGCCTCTTCTGGGCATGGCTGTCGGAGCTATGGAGCAACTGGCGTACCGCACTGGTCATCGTCCAGCCGGAAACGGTGATCGCCTGGCACCGGAAAAGCTTCCGACTGTTCTGGACCTGGAAGGTTCGAAGCGGCAATCCGGGCCGACCCGCCGTAACCAGGGAGGTCCGGGATCTGATTCGCAGAATGAGCCGCGAGAACCCCCTATGGGGCGCTCCGCGAATTCACGGCGAGCTTCTGAAGCTCGGCATTGACATCGGCGAGACCAGTGTGAGCAAGTACATGGTCCGCCGTCGGAACCCGCCATCCCAGACTTGGCGGACCTTTCTCGCCAACCATCTCAAGAGCCTGGTCTCGGTTGACTTCTTCACCGTGCCAACCATCCGGTTTCAGATCCTGTACGTGTTCCTGGTGCTGGCACACGACCGGCGCCGGATTCTGCACTTCGGCGTAACGGCGTATCCGACGGCCGAATGGACCGCTCAGCAACTCCGCAATGCGTTTCCCTGGGACACGGCAGCGCGTTATCTCCTGCGGGATCGGGATCGGATTTTCGGCAATGATTTCGTGAAGCAAGTCAGCGATATGGGCATCCAGGAGGTGCTTTCTGCGCCCCGTAGTCCATGGCAGCGAGCATATGTCGAGCGCGTCATCGGCTCGATACGCCGCGAGTGCCTGGATCATATGATCGTCTTCAACGAGGCATCGCTGTACCAGCATGTGAAGGTGTTTATCTCGTATTATCACCACACCAGGACGCACCTCTCGCTGGCCAAAGACACGCCGGAAACGCGACCTGTGCAGCCACCGGAACTCGGACCTGTCGTGGCCATTGCCGAAGTTGGCGGTCTCCACCATCGATACGAACGCCGGGCGGCCTGAGCAACAGAAGCACTACTGCCCTCGCTTACGGCACGTGTAACGCAGCTCGATTTCTCACATGCGGGGCAGTGTAGCCGAGACGCAGGACTGCGACTCGGCATCCGCCGGCCCGCTTCCTTTATGGCGATTGATTATTTTCAAGCTGTCCCTCGCGTTACCTTCTCGCCGACCTCAGTGTCGGATGAATTTTTCGATAGGCGTCACGCGAAGCCGGTCGAGAAGATCGGAATCAATGAAAGTTTGCATCTCCCCAGCATGGCCTTCTCCCAGGGCCCTCCGGACTATGCCGAATCGTTTGCTGCCGCCCGCCTGCTGGAGCACCGCCAAACAGCGCATTCGGCATAGTCCGGGATTCGGCATAGCGACGGCTATGCCGCATGCGGCATAATCGGCGCACGTGCGCCCGGTTGTGCCATGCGGCAGGAGGTGAGCTGGAACAGATCCAATTTCTACTTGGCCATGTTTCAGTGGCAACGACCGAGCGATACCTCGGATGTAAGCAGCGGTTGCGGCACGCAGTGAACGATCAGATAGGGCTGGAACCATAGGCTTGTTTTCCAGTCACGCCGTTTTCTGCCCGTGAGGCGAAGCCATGAATCATTGCTAAACCCCACGCGACAAGGGTGGAGCCAACAAGAGCTAACGACACGCGGGTTGATATGAAACTCATTTCGACGATGGCCGCCCGATGATCCTTGGACACTCGGACCCTGATCATGTCCTTCTGAATGTACTCGCCGAAATGGATGCCTGCCAACTTCCGGGTGTAATTCCAGCAGGCGCGCAACACACTCGACCTAGGTATTCTTGCGGCGATGGGCTCCAGCGAGGTAATGGCGAAACCCGCCAGTGCGGCGCCATCGATGACTTTCGTCGTATTGGTAGGCCGATTGTCTTATGTGCGTGCTAATTTCCGACGAGCATTGCGTAACAAGCCCAGTATCCCAGCGGGCACGTAGAGAATTGCCGGCAGAGGCGTTGGAATGGCTGTCAACAGAGCGACGACAATGGCCTTGATTTTGGCAGATTCTCTATCGTCGCCGTACCAATTCATCTGTGCTTTATAGGTGATATAGCCAAGTACAATCCCCGCCGCTATCGAGAAAGGCACGAGCAATCCCATGCTGACTATGTCACCAGCATTGAGCATCAGATCGACAATTAGCATCAACCCTGCAATGCGAGGATCAAGTCCGAAGTTCTGACTGAACCCTCTGTTCGGCGGAGGTGCGTCCTCCTGACCGCGGAAATAGGATCTACTGCCGAACTCGCTGCGAATCTGCGGAACAGACGCGAGTTTAGATCCACACATCGAGCAATATTGACCAGGTCCGGTCATCGAGGCGCCACAACGAGTACAGGAGATCACATCCGTATCCTTCAACGTAAGATTGCCCACTTTAAGAGTGGGTCCTGCCTAGATTATACGTCTGCATTGCACGCGCGGCAGAGCATTGTAAACTGCTCGGGACTGCAGTCGCTCGGGCGCGCAATGAAACCTGGCCTAAATAAAAACCTACTTTGCGCATGTGATGCAATTCGCGCCAATCTTTTTTTGTGTATGGTCCGGGAAGCGGTTGCCTACGGAGGAGGAATGGGAGTGGGCTGCACGAGCAGGCACGAAGGGTCCTCGTTATGGAGATTTAGACAAGATTGCCTGGTACGCAGATAACAGCGGGCGCACTCGCATCGATAGTTCCGCGATCTGGAGCATCGATCCAAATGGTTACGACCAGAAACTGTTCGATAACGGTGACGGTCCGCACTATCGACTCAAACCCAAGACCACTATCCGGAACTCTGCCTTCGGCTTCAGGTGTGTATCGAACTGATCGATAACTCCTGACGGCGCAGTGTTTACCAACCACTCTGTCATGGATGAAAAGTCGCTTTCCAGCCATCACGCCGAGATGGAGCCATCCTCACGGCCCGCCGTCGAAGTTGGTGATAACGCCGTTTTCCGCCCGGGTTTCCAAGCTTCGAAGGCGCCGAGTCGATCTACCGCAACTTCACGGGCCCTAAGTAGTGATCTAGCCAATCCAGGATGTCCTTCATGACATCCAGTTGCCCGACTATGTTGTGTCCACCATCGTAGAGCAAGTGTTTCTTGTCCTTCCCGGGAGTGCCCAGCAGGCGGAACAGCGGAAGCTGGCTTGATTCTAGAGGGAACAGAAAGTCGTCTCGCCCGTTCAGCATGAGAACCGGAATCCTTACCCGCGGTGCGAAATTCAGGGAGTCCACCTCGGCAGGAACTCTTTCAAAGGTACCTCCAGAAATCAGGACCGCAACTTTGAATCGCGACTCGACGGCAACTAGGCGGGGGCCCACAATGGCGCCCAGGCTGTGTCCGACGAAGGCAATCCTCTCCTTATCGACATCCTTGCGAGTCTGTAAGTAGTCGAGAGATCGTGACAGATCTTTGGACCATTCGATATTCATCTCTCGCCAGCGGTCCGGTCGTCCGAGCCAATGATAGTATGCCCCCGGCCCGCGTTCGAGCGTGCCCTTGTATGCAGGGAGAATCAGCGCCCGGCCAGAACGCACGATCTGTTCGCAAGGCCGGAGGCCGACCCCGAGTGCCTCGATCGTTGGTGCGACTAGGGCTGTTGACCCAGGAAAATACACGACGAGTTGATAAGGCGGAAACGCGCTCTTGGGCAGGTATAAGTGTGCCACCACTCGCTCGTTTCCATACGCCGCCTGAAATGTGACCTTCTCTCTCCGCCAATACGGTGAATTCTCCTCGGCAGATTCGACCGAGGCCTTGAGGTCGCTCTTATCATAGGAATGCATCTCCCTGTAAATTCGGAAAGCCTCATCGTTAGCGGGCTTGTCGCTCCTGCGGTCTCGGGCCACAAATGTCACCTGCTGGCATAAGGCCTCGGACACGGGAGATCTGTACTCGGCGCACCGAAAGCCGAAATCCGCGGCCCGCGCAATCGGGTAGCGGGCGTCTGGGTAACTGAGCTGGTAGTTCGGGTCCTTCCAACCGCCTCCCAGGATGTACCGGTATTTCCCAACCGGATTCCAGCACCACTCCTTCACATTGCCTGCCATATCGTACGTTCCGAAGGGCCCCAAGCCGCGATAGGATTCAACTTGAGCCGCGCCCTGCCCGGCAAAGTTACTGAACCTTAAGACTTGAAAGAACGTCCCAACCCCCAGCCCAGCGGCACGAAACCAGTGATACACGGTGGGTAGACTCTTTCCGGAAAACTCGGCATAGGCAGCTGCTTCATACCAGCTGATGCCTCCCACCGGATAGTCGGCCTTCCCTTCCAAGTAGCTGCCTAGTTCCCACGTGGCAGGTCCAGGTCTTCCGGAGGCGTCGCGGAACCCGGCCATGGCCTGTTCCCAAGACAGGACACGGTTGTCCTTGATGAAAGGCTGCTTCCAGTATTCCCGCTTTTGATATCCTCCCGCGTCGACAAACTCCTTGAACTGACGGTTGGTGACCTCATGTCTGTCGATCCAGAAGTCCGGCAGCTCGACCGGAAGGGTTGGAAATAACACGCTCCCGAACCCTGCCCGACCAGAGCCAGGCACCCACACCATCCCCGGAGGCGTGGTTGCCTGACTGTGAAGCTGTAGTTCGATGATCGTTGTCCCCTCGCGGACAATCTCGAAGAGTCGTTCCACAGGTTCGAACCCAGACTTTACGGCCCTGATACGGTAATCGCCGACAGGGATCCGGACCGCATTCAGGGGCGAACGCCCTAGTAGGTCCCAGCGCGCTGGGTCGTGGACCTCCCCGGAAGCGTAGTCCAGAATGGAAATCTCAGCTTCTGATGGAGTCGAGCGAATGGAAACGGGCAGCACGGCCAGACTATCCTTTGCTCGAATCAGCTCAGGCAACGCCGGCGCAAATCGCTCGGCCTTTTCGAGTACACGCAGAGCCGCCAGGGGCCGTCCTTCCTTGGCCAATCGGGCCACTTCCGGCATTGCCTCCCGTTTGGCCCAACGCACCCGCGATGAGTGAACGTACTCCCGCACGCCGAACACGCCCGCCGCAATGATCAACAACGAAAGGCCACCCAGCAGAGACGACCGGTGCCGAAGTCCACGCGTGCTGCTCCTTTGGAGCGCTTCTGCAAGCCGGGTATGCTGTGGAGAGATGGAACCGTCGCTCTTCTCCACTTGCATCAGAAAGCGGTAGCCGATCCGCGGCAGCGTCTCGATGAACTGTGGCGTGGCCGCGGAGTCACCCAGACGGTCCCGCAAGCGCTTGACGGCCGAGTTGACGCTGTGGTCGAACTCGACAACAGTGCCGTGCGGCCACAACCGTTCACGTATCTCTTCACGGCTGACCACATCCCCGGGCCTTGTCAACAGCATGATCAGGATCTCGAGCGACTGGTCCGGCATGCCAATCCGTATCCCGCGCTTGCGCAACTCGCGCGCACGGAGGTCCAGCTCGAACACGCCGAACGTGAAATCAGTCCGCATGACGCCGCCGCTCCGGCAACAGAATAGCACGGAAGAAGTTATTCGGACCTAAAAATTGTTTATTCTCAATACATTACGCTGTCAGATCCATATAACATCCGGTGCATCGAACTGGCCCACGCTTTCTGCTACACGTCCTCAGGAAAGGACGTGCTGCGCATCCAGCGATGCTCGGCGCGTGAGGAGGTTCAATATGCGCAGGCTGTACTCCTTTATTGCGTTCTGCCTTCTTTTGCTGGCTTCTTCGGCACAATCGTGGGGAGATCCGGTTCAGTATCTCCCGTCCCTCGGATATGCCCACAGCGATTGGCTTTACGACATCGTAACAAGCATTCCCCAGACTGTTCCTATCAGCGAGACGGGTTCAAGGGACGCGCCCGTTTCCCCGTTTTACGAATACAACGCGGAATTCCCCTCCCCCCCCGGTTCGCCGCCGCTGGTCATGCAGGCTGTAGTCCAGATGGATACCTGGTTTGATCTTCCCGCCGGGGCCGCATCTGCCGCCCATGCTTCTACGTTCTCGATGGATTACACCATCGGCGCCGTCGCAGAGTCCGACTTCGTAATGGAAGCTGGCCTCTTGCCTACTGGGGTGCCTCCCGAGGAGGTCCCAGCGATTCCCGTGATCTTTGTGGCAACCGGTGGCGGCGAGGGTATGGGTGACTACAGTTACACGAGCTTCCTGGAGTTGCTTCCAGGGTCGGTTGCCCTAGGATCGCCGCAGCAGTGGCTCGCGGAAGGAAGCACCGGTGAAGCCGGCACCCAATTCGACACGAACTACGACCTCTATATACGGCCGGGTGACACATATGTAATTGACGCTGATACACAGTGCGCCGTGGGCGCCGGCTGGTTGGCCGACGAATCATTTGACTCGGAGTGCGAAGTTGGCGTCGATCCCATTTTCGTTTTCGATCAAGCGAAGTTCGACCAGGAGATGGGCGCGAACACGTTTCCACTCGATAAGTATTACAGCATCCGTTATAGCCCGAATATCGTCACTCCAGAGCCGTCGACATTGTTGTTGACTGGCTTTGGCATCGCCGTGCTGGCCCCATGCCTCCGGCGCCGGAGAGTTTTGCCACGGGGTCCGAATGCCTGATCGCGTTGAGAAAGGGCACTAGCCATTTGCGCTGCCAGCAGTTCGGGGGGGTGGCCTGAAAGATAGCGGGGTGGTAGATCTGGTGGCAGAAGATTCCGATGGGCGATCAAGCGCGAGTGCTTTGATTTCGCCAGCGCCGGTCATGCCTCGAATCCCAATGCTCTAATCCACGAACCGCGTGGCTTCCCGCGCGTGTCGCGGGCGCCCACGGTTGTATGCCGCGGCGCCGGCGCCGAAGAGTGGATCCCCGGCTTCTTACTATTGGCGGATCACGGCAGCGTTGCACGATAGGGACGTCGGGCACTCGAACAGAGGAGACCGTGCCCGGAAAGTGCGCTTATCGGAAACCGAGCTGTCAGGCCGGCGCTGTCGTTGGTCCAAAACTGATGGAGCGGTCAATGTGCCTTGGGTGTAATCAGGTGTAATGATGCAGAGCATGTATTGGATCTGGAGGATTTAGAGCATCGCGGAATCAACAAGTTGCTTGTTTTCAAAGGGCATCAGGGGTTCGAATCCCTCTCTCTCCGCCGGAATCTTTATAAGCAAAGACTTATATTGCAAGAATGGTTCGGTTTCGATCTCTCTCCGCGGTTCCTCCATTCGTTTTGAGCCTTCGGATGCCCATTTCTGAGAACAACAATTGCAGGGGCACGCCCACCTCGATCAGCCATTCCCAGAGTCCGAATTGTCATCCGCCATGCGGCGAATGAGAGTCCGAACCTCTTCGCTCAAGTTGGGTCAGCCGCCGCGCGACCACGATCGCCACCGCCAGCACATGCGAAAGCCCGCCCGATGCCATCCGACCACCGTCTCCGCTTTCCCAATGATCAGAAGATCCGACCATCGCGGCCACATGCACTGCAGCGTGGTCCAAAAGAAGCGTCCGAGGCGGCTTCATCGTTGTAACATCCCATGACATCTCCACGGCACGCCTGCGGCCCTGAATCGCAAGCTGCTGATTTGACTGCCTCAGCAGACTTTGGCTACGGACACGCCGAGACCTTGCACGCCAGGTGGCCATCGGTTTCGGGCCGGTCACCCGGCGTGTCAACGCAGTCTAAGAAGTGCGCGATTTCGCCCCGGACGATTTTTTGTTGCGGAGCACAACGGTCCAAAACATTTCTTTTCACGCTGAAACGAACGTCAGAATGCCGTATTGCAATTCCTACTTACTGGCCGTATAAAGAATGCACCGCCGGAGATTTGGCACGCTTTGGGCAAGGGGACTTTGTCTGTCATCGATTCAAGAACACCCCTGGGGTGCGTCGGCGGAAGGAGACACTAACGTGCTTCGCTGGATACGGCTGCTTTCTATCACTGTTTCCCTGATGGCTTTAGGTGGCTTGGTGTGGGGCCAGCAACGGAACACGGCGGGGCTGTACGGCCGCGTCACGGACCAACAGGCGGCGGGAGTTCCGGGCGCCGCGATCACGCTCCTTCACGTGGAAACGGGGATCGCGCGCACAGCTCAGTCCAACGACAGCGGTGAGTTCGAGTTCGCGACGATCCCGGTGGGCGAGTACAACCTGACGGTGCGCAAGCAGGGCTTCACAGCGGTCGAGCAAAAGGGAATTCTACTACAGGTGAATGATAATCGCCGCGTGGACGTAGCTTTGGCGGTCGGCGAGGTGAGCACGACGGTCAACGTGGAAGCACAGGCTGCCGCGGTAGACACCAGCAGCGCGACCCTGAAAGACACGGTCGATACGCAGCGCGTGGTTGATCTACCGCTTAACGGGAGGAACTTGGCAGACCTGGCATTCCTAGTGCCTGGCGTGCAATCGGCCTCAGGCGCGGCTGGCGGAAACGGCGATGGCGCCAAGGCCCCTGTCACCACGCGGTATTTTTCGGTGAACGGCTCCCGCCAAAACGTGTTGAAATATACACTCGACGGCGGCGATAACGAAGACACTCTCCAGAATACCGGCCTGCCGTTTCCCTTCCCTGACGCGGTTGAGGAGTTCAGTGTCGAGACCGCGAACGCGAGCGCGGAATTCGGTCGGGCCTCGGGCGGCTCGGTCAACATCGTGACCAAGAGCGGTACCAATGCCTTCCACGGCGACGCTTTCTGGTTCGTGCGGAACACGGCTTTCGACGCCACTAACTTCTTTTCGCACTCCCCCGATCAACTCAAGCGGAACCAGACTGGCGGGACGATTGGCGGCCCCGCCATCAAGAACAGGCTTTTTTTCTTCGGCGGGTTTCAGCAGACTTGGGTGCGGCAGCAAAGCGGCAGCGGCACGGCGCTTAGTGTTCCGGCGGCGTTTCGCGCCGGAGATTTTTCTAGTCTGCTAACCGGGTCGAGCCCGGTCGTGATCACCGATCCCAGTACAGGGCTGCCATACCCTAACAATCAAATCCCCGCGTCGCAGTTATCGCCCGCCGCGCAGAACCTGCTGAAGTACGCGCCCGTGCCCGGTCCGGACGGCTTCGTCTACTTCGCCACGCCGTCACAACAAAATGTCAACGAATGGATCGCGCGCGGCGACTACCGGATCAACGACCGGAACAACTTCTACGTCAGGCTCTACCGCAACGTGAATCAAGCGCCCGCAGAGATGGACGCCAACAACATCTTCTCCAACCAGCGCGGTGTCACCGGCACCAGCGACACAGGGACCGTGGCCGAGACCTTCACCGTGTCGCCCAACCTGGTGATTGACACCCACTTCACCGCCAACCGTTACGGCGGCAACCGGACGAACGATTTTCCCGGTAGTATTCAGGCCCTCGGCGTAAACATCGACCCTTCGTCGAGCGAGATCGCCGTGGCGATCAACGGAACCAGTAACATCAACCTAACCAGCGCGCGTCCCGCCGTTTTCGCCCGAGCCAACTTCGAGTTGACGCACTCGTGGCAGTGGGTCAAGGGGCGGCACAGCCTGATGTTTGGCACCGAGATTGAAGATACCCGGTACAACGAGTACAACACCTACCTCGGCTCGGGACAGTTCCAATTCAACGGACGCTGGACGGGATTCGACCAGGCCGATTACATGATCGGCGACATGTCGGATTTCCTGCAGGGCAATGGCGAGATCGAGTTCAAACGCTATCACTATTTCGGCTTCTACGCCGGCGATACCTTCCGCGTCACCCCGCGGTTGACCTTGAACTACGGGTTACGGTACGAACCGTACTTTCCCATGACCGATATCAACGACCGCATCGCGGTATGGGAGCAACAGGCGTACGCGGCCAATTTCGTATCGCAGCGCTATGTCAATGCGCCACCCGGATTGCTCTTCCCCGGGGACACATTTGGGGGCGAAACGATTCCACGGAGCGGTTATAAGAGTCAGCTAAAGGGTGTGACGCCGCGCATTGGCTTCGCCTATGACGTTTTTGGCGATGGCAAGACCAGCGTGCGCGGCGGCTATGGAGTGTATTACGACACGCCCGAAATGTTTCAGTTAAACAACATGAACGACCAGTCGCCGTTCAGTTTTACAGTCGAGTTCCTCAACGGCTCCTTCGACAACCCCTACGCGGGGCGAACACAATACAACATTTTTCCTTTTTCTGGAGACTTCAGCAAGAATTCGCCATTTGCATCTCCCGATGACGCCGTGGCGGTACAGGCCACCATGCCAAGAGCTTATTCGCAGAACTGGAACCTGACCGTCGAGCATCAATTCCGTCAGGACTGGATCCTGCGGTTAAGCTACGTCGGCACCAAGGGCACGCATCTTTGGGCAGACTACGACACGAACGCCCCGATTTACAACTTTGGCGAGTCGTTGAGCGCCAATCAGCAGAGCTATGACCCACGCCGTCCGCGGCAACAATATGAGAGTGTCGATTTGTTGTTCGCGGGCCTGAACCAGTCCTACAACTCGCTCCAGATCTCGCTGAACAAGAGCCTGCGACACGGCCTCAGCAATCAGCTCAGCTACACCTGGTCCAAAAATCTCGACTACATGTCGTCCAATTTCGAAGCTACGTCAAACACCATTCCGGATCCGTTCGATCCCCTCCGTTTCCGAGGCCCATCGGATTTCGATCACCGCCAGCGCTTCGTGGATTCATTCGTGTGGCAGGTCCCCGACGTGGGGCAGAAGATGAAGTCGCAGCTAGCCAGCGCGATCCTGCGCGATTGGCAGGCGGGCGGTATCATCACACTGCAATCCGGAAGCCCGTTCAGCATCTACAGCACTGACGACGCGGTGGCCGGCGCCGGAACCGCCAATGCGGACGTGATTGGCCAGGTGGCACTCTCCAGCTCGCGAAGCCGGGGCGCGCAGATCGCCGAGTATTTCAACACCAGCGCCGTCACGCAGGCAGCTCCCGGCACTTATGGAACCTTGGGCCGCAATTCTCTGGTTGGCCCCGGTTTTGCGAACGTGGATTTCTCGGTGTCCCGCGCCTTCCCGCTTCGCTTCCTGGGAGAAGGCGGCAAGGTGCTGTTCCGCAGCGAGTTCTTCAATCTATTCAACCGCCCGAATCTGGACAATCCGGGCGATCCGAATCTGAGCAATCCAGGCAACCTGATCGGAACGGGCAGTTTCGGACAGCTCACGGCCACCGCGAACGATGCGCGGATTCTCCAGTTCTCGCTCAAGGTGCTGTTCTAGGGTTGTGAATCGGTTCGAGTCGGCAGGGGCGAGGCAATGCAATGCCTCGCCCTTAGGTAGCCTTAGGTAGTGTATAGGGTGGACAACCGCGTACTCCGTGCGCGGCTCAGCAAAAGAACACGTGTTCGCAGTCGGTCGCGGAGCCTTGGGTATCCGCAGCTATGCAGGTTTCTGGCTTAGAAGTCCTGGAGCAGCCCTCGCGGATCGGGCCGTTTGGATGAACGCACGAGACTGACGAACGCGAGCGTCGCCAGACAGGGGATGATCGCCGCGCCGGCAATCACCGGGGCGAAAGAAGTCACATCGGTGACGCGGCCGATCACGTAAGTAGAGATCATGGTGCCGATGCCGGCCCCGGTTCCCGCCATGCCGGCCACGGTACCGACGGCGCGGGAGTGAAACACATCTGTGGGCAAGGACAGAAACATGGTGGAGCAGGCGGCGTAAGCGAATGCGGCGTAGGCGAACAGCAGCAGTGCCAGGAAGTAATTCGATGTATAAAGGACGAACACCAGCGACGCCATGCTCGGCCCGAAGATAAGAAGCACGGTGCGGCGCGCCTTGCCGGTGGGCCAGCCGCGAGAGATCCAGTAACTCGACAACCCACCGCCGGCGAAATTTCCGAGATCGGCACCCAGAAACGGCATCCAGAAGCCCAAAATGCTGAACTCCAGGCGGAAGCCCTTGCTCGAAAGATAAAGCGCGAACCATTCGGCGATAAAGAACCAGAAGGGATCGAGCAGAAACCGACCCAGTACGATGCCCCAAGTCTGACGGTAGCGAATCAGGTCGCGCCATCGCGGCGCCGGACCCGCCTGCACTGGATTGGAGCGGCCTTCCTGGATGTATGCCAGCTCTTCGGCCGACACCTTCGGGTGGCTCCCCGGATCGCGGTAGAAGCGCAGCCAGACGATCAGCCAGATCAGCCCCAAGCAACCGGTGAGCGCAAAAGCAGGCCGCCAAGTTCCGAGAAACTTGTAGGCGTACAGCACGATGAACGGCGCCACGGCGCCGCCGATAGACGTGCCGCTATCGAAAAGCGCCACCGCCCAGCCACGCTCGCGGCTTGGGAACCATTCGGCAACAGTCTTCGCGGCGCCGGGAAAGTTTGGGCCTTCGCCCAGTCCCAGCAGAAATCGAAAAATTCGAAAGCTGGCCAGTCCCTGGGCAAATGAGGTTGTCATGGCGACCACCGAATAGAACGCGACCACCAGCGCGAAGCCGAGACGCGACCCCAGAACATCGATCAATCGGCCGCCAACCCCCTGCATGATCGTGTACGCCAGCCGGAAGGCGATCAAGAGAGAAGCGAAGTCGGAGTTGGTCCAGTGAAAATGGGTTTTCAGGATCGGCGCGAGAGCGCTGAGTGTCTGTCGGTCGATGTAATTGATGATGGTGGAAGCGAACAACAGCGCACCGATCGACCAGCGGACTCGCGACCGGCGCTTTCCAGGGCTAGGCGGCGTCACTCGTCACCGGCTGTGCGACGGCGCGGGCCGCCGCGCCAGGTGGTGCGCAACTTTGGCGATGGCAAAGGCGATCTCGTCTACGTTCTGTTCGGTGTAATTCTCCGTCAATTCCAGCGTGATCCAGCGGGAGAAGGCGTCCTCGGCAACGGGACACAGTCCGCTTGGATAACTGCGATCGGCACCGGTGTCTTGCGACTGGAAAGGGTAATGTGAAAAAGGATACGCCGAGCGTTTCTGAAAGACGTCATACAGATAGACCGGCCGGCCGCCGGTGATCAAGTGGGCTTTGGCGTTTACGCCCTCGCGCCGGAGAGCCGCGACAAACTCCTCCGCCGGGCACCCCAACGCTTCCACGTCAAGTTTGAACAGATACAAGAAGTACGAATGCTTCGAGCCGGGAGCGATGCGCTGCAACGTGAGCCCGTGGATTTCCCCCAACTGTTCGGACAGCCGTCTTCCCAGGATCGAGCGGTGTTGGGTGAATTCGGAGAGGCGCTCGAGTTGCGCCAGGGCGACGGCCCCTTGCAGCTCGGTCATCTGGTAGTTCGGCGCGAGGAAGAAGGGATTGCGGATACCCTCTTCCCGCTGGTAGCACTTATCGAGGAACAAGGAGGCATGGTACCGCAAGCGATCGTCATCGGTGAGGATCATGCCACCGGAACCCGTTGTGATGTGCTTGAAATGGTTGAGCGAAAAACACGAGACGCAACCTCGCTTTCCCACAAGCTCACCAGCGTACTCGCACCCGTAAGCCTGCGCGCAATCTTCGATCACCCGAATCCCGGTTTCCTGGCTGATTTTCAGAAAGGCGTCCGTGTCCGCGGCCAATCCGGCATGGTGGACCAGGACAATGGCTCCGGTTCGTGAAGTGATTGCAGCGCGCGCCGAACGGGCGTCCAGGTTGAGTGTATCGGGATCGACGTCGGCGAACACCGGCACGAGGCCCTGGTACAGAATGCCCGTCAGCGTGCCCATATCAGTGATCGGAGACGTGATGACCTCGCTGCCGGGCGGAAGTTGCAGTGCCGCGACGGCGATGTGCACCGCCGCCGTCCCGCTGGCGCAGGCGACACAGTATTTCTTTCCGTACAGGGCGGCGAAACGGCGTTCCAACTCCCGGACCTTAACGCCTAGATAGAAGAACAGCGTGTCCGAGTCGATCACTTCGTTGAGATAACGCTTTTCGAGCTCGCCGTGCCGCTTCCGGGGTGGAATGGGCGTCTGCACGGCCGGCTGGCCGCCGTCGATCGCCAGACTTTGCGTGACATCGAATTTCAAGTTGACTCGAGTCATAGAAGAATTAATGAGCAGCGTCCGTGTCGGTCGATATCGCTGCTCGCGGCACTTCCGCAGACTGTTGGATCGCTTGCCGAGCCAGCCGGAGGTCGTTTCCGCGAAGTGCAATATCACTGCTCTTCCCTCCCAGAATACTGAGAAAGACATCCGCCGCGGAGGAGAGACGGTTTCCGGACAACAATGCTCCGGCGACGTTCTGGAATAGCAGCATGGGCTGATGGGGCGGTACGTTGGTGGAATCGAATGCAGAAATCTCCAGGTGGGTGACATCATCCAGCACGAAGGCCGGACGCCCGTCCGGCTCCGCGGCGTGAACCTTCACGTTGCGCAGCGTGAGCCCGTCGACATGCCTGCCATACAAGGCCAGCGCGGGCAATTCCCCAAACAGGTCCGGGTCCGGATACTTCGCGGCAGCCTCTGGAACGTTCAGATCCCGGGCCGCGACGCCTCCGGCACCGGTAACATTGAGGCCGTCAATCGTCACATTCTGGACGCGCCCGTTCTCGACTCCGGTAATCGAACTGGCGAGCGACGCGCCGTGTGCCACCACGTTTTGAATCGAGATGTTTTTGAGTGAACCGGGCGCCGGCTTGTCCATTCCCCGGCCGCGGTTGCCCAGCCGAATGAAAATCGGGGAGACCACATTGTCCATCGAAATATTCGAGACGACTACGCCGTCGATGTTCGCGCCGTCGACCGACTCGATCGCGATGCCCCCGAGCGCCTTGCGGCCAGAGGAGCGGCTGGACATCACGCAATTGGTGACTGACACGTCTCGCAGGTCGCCAGAGGTTTCGGTTCCGAACTTAAAGTTGGCGCAAGAAGTGCGCAGGACGCAGTTCGCCACGACAAGATGTTCGGTGGCGCGCGGCTTTCCCAACGCCATGCTGGCTTTAGGGCAGACCGCGTCATCCCACACGTCGATGTAGCAATTGGTAATGCGAATGTAGCGGCAGCCGTCCGTATCAATACCATCCGCGTATCCGTTGATCAGCTTCACTCCCTCGACTTCGATGTAGTCGGTCCCGCCAAAGCTGATGTTGTAATTGGGTGCGTTGCGAATCGTAATCCCGCGGACCGAAATCCACTCGGAGTTCTTGATGGCAATCGGCTTCGGGCCGCCGCGCCGGGGACGGTTGCCGTCAATTGTGCCCATGCCTTCGATGGCGACGTTATGCACACCGTCGCCGGAAAGCAGCGCGTAGTGAAAGTAACTCGTCTCCGTATCGTCCCAAGCTGGAGGCGCGGAAAGCCGTCTGCGTTCGGGAACCGTATGAGCCACGAAGCTGACTTGCGATTCCACCTTCTTGGGAGGCGCAGCCATGTGATATGGCAGCTCTTCATAGGGATCGAAGTCGCCATCATCCGGACTGAACACCAACGTGGCACCTTGCTCAATCCGCAGCGTCAGATTACTACGCAGGTGTATGGTGCCGCTCACGTACTTACCGGGCGAGAACACTACGGTACCGCCTGCCTCGGAGGCTCTATCGATAGCCGCCTGGATTGCTTTCGTATCTTTGGTGGCACCATCGCCTTTCGCGCCGAAATCGCGGACGTCCAGAGTCGCCGCCAGACAAGGCAAAGCAAGCCCTGCCAGGACCGCGACTCTGAGTGCGGCGCGTGCCCGCTTCAGATAATGAGAGATGTAGGAACGATTCAATCGTCACTCCAGCCGGCGTCAACGCCGGAAACTTGCGACGACACTCATTAGACGGCTGACTACTCCCTGATTTCAAGAGCTATCGCCAAAATTCCTTGCAGGTTGAAATTAACGTGGGGGCACGAACAGCGCACGCTGGATGAATTCCTTGGCCACATCCAGCGAAGCCAGAAGCGCACAACCCACCGGCCCGGCGTCTTTGCGGAACGGCGCCACGCGGATTTCGAGACCGCGTGCGCTCGTCTCAAAGCACTGATCATGAACGGCCCGGGTAACCGCTTCGAGGAAAAAATCGCTGGCCGCGTTAGCGAATTTGCCGGCGAGCACCACCAGAGATGGGTTCAGCAATTGCACGGCGTTCGCGATTCCGATTCCCAACGCCTCACCAGCTTCGGTGAGAGCGGTGCGCGACAAGGGGTCTCCCCTCCGGGCGGCGGAGACAATCATCTCCAGCGTTAACTGAGCGGGAGACTTGACCAAATCTTGCAGTGAGGTCTTCACACCTTTTTCGAGCCCCTGGCGCACACGCGTCATGGTAGCGCCGAGCGAGGCAAATGCTTCCACGCAACCTCGCCTGCCGCACGCACACAACGGGCCATTGCGATCGATCACGATGTGGCCAATCTCACCTCCAGCCAGGGTCGCACCCCGCAGCATTCTGCCATTCACGAAAATGCCGGCGCCGATGCCGGTGCCGATTTGCACGTATATGGCCGAGCGATGGCGGCGATTTTCCGGCCAGAGCAGGTGTTGGGCAAGGGCGACGGCGCGCGCCCGATCGTCCAGGGTAATGTCCTTGTCGAAGGTTTCGCGCAACGCGTCCCGCAGATTCACACGCCGCCAGTGCGGTGCGCCCTCCCATTCCATACATAGGCCGTTCTTGACATCGAGTGTTCCGCCGAGCCCGACTCCGATGCGGGAGATCACCATGCGGCGCCCTCCGGCGTCCGCCAGTGCGATGCGCAGGGCTTTCCGGCAGTCGCGCAGGGTCCGGCGCACGGGATTACTCGCGCTGGCGGCGATCGCGCCGCGGCCAAGCAGGGTCCCCGCCATGTCCGTGACCACCGCGGTAATCCGGTCCCGATCAATCTCAATCCCTGCGACATGCGCGAGTTCCGGATTCACTTGCAACAGCGCCGGCCGCCGCCCGCGTGAAGCGCTGGTCGCGCCTGTTTCCAGAATCAGGTGCTTGGCCAACAGAACCCCCGCAGAGCGCGAGATCGTAGCCGCACTCACCTCGAACAGACGCGCCAACTCAGAACGCACCGCTTGATGCCGGTACAGAACTTCCCAAAATAGAGACTCCTCGAGATTTCTCATGCAACGGCCTCAGGAGACACGTCGGCTGGACACTCCTTAGATTGTCGCAATTGTTTCAGATTGCACCAAAGTCGCTTCTGGCATACGGAAATTCGTGGATAATGGCAGCGAGGTAAATGGATGAACGGACGAGCGCTCGCGGCATCCCTGTTGTTCGCGGCCACGCTAGTGACGGCACAAGACATCTCCGGCGAGTGGCATGGCTCGGTGGAAGTGACCAACGATGCGCCTTTGCGCCTCGCCCTACACATTGCGAATCGAAATGCAGCCAGTGTCGATAGCGCCGATGAGGGTGTCACTGCTCTGCCGGTCGATTCCATTGAGGTGAACGGCGCCACGCTCAAATTCGCGATAAAAAGTATCGCGGGCGTCTACGAAGGCAAGGTTGCCCCCGATGGCTCGCGCATCACCGGAGCCTGGAGCCAGGATAGCGGCGTTTGGCCGTTAGTTTGGGAAAAGGGAGAGGATCCAGAGAATATCACGCGGCCCATTCCTGAGACGGAGGCGAAGCACGGCGGCCAAGCCTACACACAGTGGTTCTACCAAGGGAAACTGGCCGAGCTTTGGCGGATTCTCTCGCCAGTGATGCAGCAGGCACTAGGAAACGAAGCGAAGCTAACTGAGTACCGCGAGCGAACACTGCGTCAACTGGGATCGGAAACTCAGATCGTGGGCGAAAGCGTCAAACCGGCCGGAGCGCTGCAGGTCTACCGGAGGATTGCCAGGTTTCAGCGAGCCGAAGGAAACGTCGAGGTGAAGTTCGGTTTCGGCCCCCGTGGCACCGTCGCAGTGTTCTCAATTGGCGCGGCCACCGACAACGCCTCCCGCTAGCGCCGGAGTTCGGCGCGGCATATCGAGGAGCCTGCTGGACGACGTTCGGGCAATCCATTGCCACATCCGGAGGAACTCGATTACGTCCCATCCGCGTACCGTACGTGGGATGTGAATTCCCCGCAGCAAGCGAAGATATCGCCGGGGTCCCCTGCGCAATACCTCGGCATCAGAAGCCTATCGTATTCGGTTTCTCTGTACGGATCGAAGTGCCGCAGAAATTATTCTCAAGGAAGTGCAGGGGTAGACTTGGCACTTTTCGTTCATTGGCCAGTATTCTCCCAGCCGGTAACGCTCTTGCTCCTGAGTGCGCACCGTGCAGCACTTGAATCAGTGGGGGGAGAGAGTTTGGCTCCCGTTGTCCGCCATTATCGGAAACTGTTTGTCGAACGGTATGACTGGTTTGGGGCGACTCCCAGGTAAGCGAGGGGTCCGCTAGTCGCTCCCTCGACCGCACTGGCACCCCGCGGCGTTGCCGTTGTGGGCTGGGGATGCCCGGCCCTTACCTTCCTTGTTACCCGCGCAGGTTTCGACGCAGCGTCAACGACCCATCCGGGTTGGTCTTCTGACGGCAGGACCAGCGAACCGGGTGGCGCACACCCTTGACTTCGATCTCGGCCTTCAGCTTGAGGCCTTCCCACTTGGTGTCTTTCGGCAAGGGCAACAAGGCCTGGCGGATCTTCCCGGGCAATGGGTACCCCGCGTCCACGCCGCCGCCTACGTTGATCTTACCGTCGTCGCTAACTACCGAAATGTACAGCACGCCCGGCACGCCGGCGACGCCATCGTTCGTCAACCCGACGATCAAACCACCAGGGCCGTCCTCGCCCCACGACCACACGTAAGAGGGGCGCACGTTGTAGCCCAGCCTGCGATTCAGATCATCGAGGGCCTTGGGGGCTCCCTCGTACGTCTTCTGTAGCCCCGCAGCACTGATCCTATGGAAGTTCCACAGTGAGCAGTAGTTCGCGCCCAGGTCCAGCACATGCTGGGCGGTATTTTCCGTGGGACTTACGATGTCGGAAGACGGAGGCGCTCCGGGCCGCCCAGCGCCCATACCGACCTCCAGAACCGCCGCCACCCAGGGTGGACGATTGCTCAGTTCCTCGATTTGCATGTTCTCGACGAAAATGCTGTCCGTGCGAACCCAGTTGTGGGTACGTATGGTGCGGTCGAGCATCTCAGCGTCGCCCACCACGCTGAAATCCGGCTGGGTATTGGTGACCAGCGGTGTCTTATTCCAGTACTCTAGTTGGACGTCGAGCATGTGCAACCAGGTCCGCTCCGCGGTGGCATAATCCGGGAACGGGTTGTCCGTGAAAGGCCACGTATGGCCTTCGCCCCAGAAGCCATACATGTAGGTGTCCATGAACTCGATAAGGGGGTTGCCGTTCAGTTCGGCGGCCAGCAGGGCATTAAACTCTCTGTAGGCATCCTGGAAAGTAGGATGGTCGTAGCGCGGCTCGGAAAACTCCGTCTTCCCCGCCCGATTCCACTTGCCCTTGGTCAGCTTCACCATGGGGACCTTTTCCAGGACAAACTCCGGGAGGGCTTCCTCTTTGTAATCGGGTGCCCGCATCTGGATGCGGAAGCCGATCTGTTTGTTGTACTTCTTGGCCAACTCCAGCGTCAGCTTCCAGTAATCCGGAGGGTTCAGGCGCCCACGCTGCTGCTGAAGCTCACGCCACGTGGGCCGGATGTATACCTTCTGGCCCAAGGGAAACTGGAACAGCGCCTCGATTTCCTTGGCCTTGTCGTCACCTAAGATTTCCGCCGTTCCGCTGTCCGCGGCGAGATACGTAATGAGCCCGCGGCCGTAATTCGGCACCGGTTCCTGGGAAGCGACCGTGGTCATTACCACGTCGCTGCCCGGAAAGAGCGCTTCGGGAGGATACTCCGGAAACGGCCCCTGGTTCAGCCGGTCCTTGACAGGCGGGCCCGAACCGAAATCGTACTTGTCCCAGTTGTGAGCGACCAAGTATGCGGACGATTTCTTGACAGTGGCGGAGGCCGCTAGTCCGGTCATCGCCACGCTTTTAAAAAAAGACCTTCGTTTCATATGCATCTCTCCTATGCCAGCTAATTGATGGCTACGCCGTCGTAGACCCCTATCTTCGGTATGGTAAATGTCACCGCCGCTCCGCTGACAGACACGTCCTTGAGCAGTTTGGCAACGTTGTCCGGCGAGTACACCGAGGCACGCCAAACACCACAGACACACCCCGTGCCCTGGTCAGCGTTCGCTCTGTACGCCGCTGGTATGCCGACGACAGTCGCGAGGTCAACTCAACCCCCAGAGCGCATGTTCCGACTTAACGTCAGCGATCCATCCGGGTTGGTCTTCTGACGGCAGGACCAGCGAACCGGGTGGCGCACACCCTTGACTTCGATCTCGGCCTTCAGCTTGAGGCCTTCCCACTTGGTGTCTTTCGGCAAGGGCAACAAGGCCTGGCGGATCTTCCCGGGCAATGGGTACCCCGCGTCCACGCCGCCGCCTACGTTGATCTTACCGTCGTCGCTAACTACCGAAATGTACAGCACGCCCGGCACGCCGGCGACGCCATCGTTCATCAACCCGACGATCAAACCACCAGGGCCGTCCTCGCCCCACGACCACACGTAAGAGGGACGCACATTGTAGCCCAGCCTGCGATTCAGTTCATCGAGGGCCTTGGGGGCTTCCTCGTAGGTCTTCTGTAGCGCCGCCGCGCTGATCTTATGGGGGTTCCACAGCGAGCAGTAGTTCGCACCCAGGTCCAGCACATGCTGGGCGGTATCTTCCGTGAGATTTACGATGTTGGCAGGTCGAGGTGGTCCGGGCCACCCAGCGCCTATACCGACCTCCAGAACCGCAGCCACCCAGGGTGGACGGTTGCTCAGTTCCTCGATTTGCATGTTCTCGACGAAAATGCTGTCCGTGCGAACCCAGTTGTGGGTACGTATGCTGCGATCAAGCATCTCGGCGTCGCCCACCACGCTGAAATCCGGCTGGGTATTGGTGACCAGCGGTGTCTTATTCCAGTACTCCATTTGGACATCGAGCATGTGCAACCAGGTCCGCTCCACGGTGGCATAATCCGGGAACGGGTTGTCCGTGAAAGGCCACGTATGGCCTTCGCCCCAGAAGCCATACATGAAGGTGTCTATGAACTCGATGAGTGGGTTACCGTTCAGTTCCGCGGCCAGCAGGGCGTTCAACTCTTTATAGGCATCCTGGAAAGCGGGATGGTCGTAGCGCGGCTCGGAGAACTCCGTCTCTCGCCACTTGCCCTTGGTCAGCTTCACCATGGGGACCTTTTCCAGGACAAACTCCGGCAGGGCTTCCTCTTTGTAATCGGGCGCCCGCATCTGGATGCGGAAGCCGATCTGTTTGTTGTACTTCTTGGCCAACTCCAGCGTCAGCTTCCAGTAATCCGGAGGGTTCAGGCGTCCACGCTGCTGCTGAATCTCACGCCAAGTCGGCCGGATGTACACCTTCTGGCCCAAGGGAAACTGGAACAGCGCCTCGATTTCCTTGGCCTTGTCGTCACCTATAATCTCCGCCGTTCCCATGTCCGCAGCGAGATACGTAATGAGCCCGCGGCCGTAATTCGGCACCGGCTCCAGGGAAGGGACGGTGGTCATCACCACGTCGCTGCCCGGAAAGAGCGCTTCGGGAGGATACTGCGGAAACGGCCCCTGGTTCAGCCGGTCCTTGACAGGCGGGCCCAAACCGAAATCGTACTTGTCCCAGTTGTGGGCGACCAGGTATGCGGACGATTGCTTGACAGTAGCGGAGGCCGCTAGTCCGGTCATCGCCACGCTTTTAAAAAAAGACCTTCGTTTCATAATGAATCTCTCCTATGCCAGCTAATTGATGGCTACGACGTCGTAGACCTCTATCTTCGGTATGGTGAATGTCACCGCCGCCCCCTTCACAGACACGTCCCTGAGCTCTTTGGCAACGTTATCCGGCGAGAGCAGCCGCATGTTCCTGGGATTAATCCGCTGGACCACTCCGGCCAGGTTCAGCCTGACGTTAACAGACTCAGCGGCCGGGCCGTAATTCACGAAATGCGCGATTACTTTCTCGGAATCTTGCTTCCGCACCAGGTTCGCGATGACGTAGCTGTCGTTCTGAATCGCCACCAGTGGTTCTCCCGAGAGCTTGAGCAGCTCACGTTTGAATTCTTCCCTCACCGGCTGCTTCTTAATGTCATCGCAAAGGGAGGCAGGCAGAGCTGCGGACGCGATTTTCCTCAACTCCTCCGAACTACCCACCGTCAGCACTTGGCCTCCCGCCTGCCTGTACTTTTGAATTACGCGCAGTTGGTTTTCGTCGGTCCAGGGGACGTCGGGAATCACGATCGCCTTGTAGCCCGCCAGGTTACTGTCGTTCAACCTGGAGAGGAGCACCACGTCGTACATGAAATTCAGTTCGGCCAGCGCATTGTAAATCGGGGCCCTCTTCAGCGACATCTCGAAGCTGGGAATCACCGGAGGCGCTATCAGCCCGATGTTGCTCACGGTCCTCACATTGGTGTAGAGGTCCTCGTTGTCCGCAAGAAACGTATTATACCGGCAGATATCGCCCCAGGCGGTCATAGCCAGTTCGTTGTCCTTCTGTATCCAGCCTTGCAGCAGTTTTCTGCCGGCCTCGGCGATGGCAAAGAAAGACTGGAACGCGGCGGCTTCGGCGATGGGCCTCTTCCAGCCCATTTTCATGTCATCCCTGACATCGTGCGCTCCCGGATTGGGCGCCCCCGGGTCGGCCCCTTCGTATTTGCTTTCGTAGGGCTTCCAGCCCTCGCCCGCCGCATAGTAGAACCGCGCCTGAGAGACGTTGTGCACCCACTTCCCGTCCCAGACGCCGGCTTCTTCCGTGCCCTCCGACTTGGTGAAGTCGCAACGCTCCTCGACCATGATGTTTCCCTTGCAGTTGCCGTAGATCGGGATGTTCTTGCCTTTGCGGATGGTCATCTCGCGCACATCGTTGAAGAAACGCAGCAGGTCGCTGGTGCCGCCGATGGCCCAATCGTAGTAGAAGGCGTCCGCTCCGGAGTCCACGGCAATCTCCGCAGCCTTCAAGACCTCCTGACGGTAGGCCTTATTCTTGATGTCCGGCCAAAAAGCCCGGTTGGGGGCGCGCCAGAGGGGGAATCCCAAGTCGTCTTTGGAGATCCAGTCCCTCATCTCCGGGTGCAGGAGGACGCTGTCGAGGGAGATGGCATTCAGCCGCACGTCGCCAGTGCCGCCGTCGAACATCACCTTGATGCCCGCGGCATGACACCGGTCGATAAAATCCTTGTATCTCTTGTACTCCGGGCTTTGGAGGTCTTCCGGCGTCACGGTTTGCAGCATGGCCAGGTTGATGCGGGCTTCCTTGAACATCTCGATCAGCCGGTCGACGTGGTTGAAGTCGATCCCCGCGCGGTAATACCTGACCAGCCCCCGCCGCGCCCACGGCACCAGCTCGCTTTCCTTTCTCTTGCCGGCGCCCTTGTCGACGGTGACCAGGTCGAAATCGGCGATTCCAGGCACGGCGGCCTTGGGAAGGTAGCTCAACGCGGCGACCCGCGTGGAGGTCTCACTAACAGCCTGGATCCGGCTGTCCAGCACTTGGTAGGATTTAGTGCCGCTGGCGGGGTAGGAGATGTGGTTCAGACCATTCCGCAGGTGGTCCGGCTTCAGGGGTATCACGAACTTGGCCAGGAGGCCGCCGGGCGCCAGTGGAAACGGGTAAACGTTACCGTTGACGTCGACATTCCCTTTCGCGGCGGCGTCCGCATTGTCCACCAGAATCACGAGCCCGGGATTCGCGATGCCCTTGACATCGTCAATTCGGATCACGTAGCTCTTCGGTCCCGCCGTTCCGCCGGGCATGGTGATGGCGGGGTAGATTTTGCCGGCGGGTTCCTGAAAAGCATAGAGGGCGGCCACGAGACACGCGGCCGCCAGAACAGAGACTGCGAAGATGCAGCTTTTCCTGGCCATAATCAGCTCCTGATCTGGAATTTCCATTTCGGACTCCAAGATCCAATTCAGCATACTCCCAGGCGGATGCTAGCGACGTGCCATCTTCCTGCAGGACATCTTTCCAATAGCCGAAAATACCAATACGAACCTCCGCGATCCGTTCGCTCGTGAACACCGGGGGGGCTGAATCCGCATTTCCAATCGCAAGCCTCCAGTCAGGGCCTTGCGGCCGGGCTCGCCGACGAGGTCCACGATGCACCGCTGGCGGGAAATCCCCTTCGCATGAATTATCCGATCAGAATCAGAATGCCTTCGCGGCCCAGAAGCCTTACGTACGCCCGTGCAAGCCGCGAATGCGCCCGTTGTGGAGTATTAGCGGACACGATTTCGCACCTAAAGGCGATGGTGGATAGCTTCCAAATGCCGTGATCGGAGCTCAATCGTAGTGCGCGTTAGTTAGGCCAGCGGGTGCGCCGATCCCAGTCGGCCGTGTCGACCCTCGTGGCGTCTGAGCCGCGCGGTCCAGCCACGCCCGACCCTCATATAATGGCTGGTGCCCGAAAGGAGGACACTTTATGAACCACAGAGTCTCGCGCAGGCGTTTGCTCTGCGGCGGAACTGGAGCAGCCGGGGCTGGCTTGCTCGGCCTCGCCGCAGGCCAAACCTCTCGTCAGCGCCCGCGGGCGCTCGCGCTCATCGGCGACCGTTATCATAATGCCGACTACATTCGCGTGAGCCTGGACCGGGTCTTCCGTGACGTCGGAATCCCAGTGGACTACACCATCCTGTACGATCAGCTCTCGCGCGACTTGCTCAAGAACTACGACCTGTTTGTATGTTTGCGGGACGGGATGATCTGGCCGAATGGCTATCTTGGGCCAGACGACTACACCGGCTACGCGCGGGGGCTGGAGAATGATTTTCCCGAACCTAAACCGGAATTCTGGATCACCGAAGAGCAGGGCGCTGCGGTGAAAGAATTCGTGATGGGCGGAGGCGGATTCTATTCGTTGCACAACAACAGCCACGTGTCGCTGTCGTCCAAGAATTACCGCGAGGTCATGGGCGGCGCTTACATCGGCCATCCGACGTTGCGCCCGTTTCAGGTGCGCGTGGTGAACAAGGAGCACCCGATCACCCAAGGTATCCAGGATTTCATGGTTAACGACGAGCAGCACTTCGTCGCTTATGACAAGGACTCAAGGCACGTGATTCTTGAGTCGGAGAACCTGGACGGGTTGGAATATGAAAATCATGGCAGGAAGTCGGTCGCAGGTTGGGCGTATCCTTACGGCAAGGGGCGAGTTGTGTTCACCGCCGTCGGACATACGAACCATGCCATGTGGATCCCAGCGCATTTCGAATTGCAGAAGAGAGCGGTGCGGTGGCTGCTGAAGCGGATTTGAAGTGCCACTGTGTCAGTTTTGTGAAGATTGGCCTTGACGCTGGGTGCGCTTGCCGCGACAATTCCAGTTGAGCCTGGAGTGAGGTGAATCCCGGCGTGAAAGCGAAAGGGTGTTTGTCCGCGAAAGAAGAATATGAAAACCCTGCCTGTGCTCGTTGTTGCCGTTCTGCTCGTTGGCTGTTCCCAAGCACCGGAGCCCGCGCCCGTGGCCGAAACGCACGGCGTAGGAAATATCGTTCGTCTCGATCCGGCGTTCGATTCGATTGTGCCGAAGGATGCGCAAATCGAAAAGGTCGGCGGCGGATTCCAGTTTACCGAGGGGCCGCTCTGGCGGCCCGATGGCCACCTGTGGTTTAGCGATGTGATTGGAAACGTAGTTCGTTCCATCACGCCGTCCGGACAGGTTGAGGTCCTGATTCAGAATTCCGGAGGTAAGTCCTCCGCGCCGCCGGGGTCTTTCATCGGCTCCAACGCCATGGTCGCCGATAAAGATGGCTTCGTGCTCCTTTGCCAGCACACCAATCGCCGCATTGTGCGGGTGGCCAAGGACTTCACCATGACGCCATACCTGGAGAAGTACCAGGGCAAGCGCTTCAACAGTCCCAACGACCTGGTGTATAAGTCCGACGGAGCGCTCTATTTCACGGACCCGCCCTACGGGCTGTTGAAGCAGGATGACGACCCTGCGAAGGAATTGAAATTCAACGGCGTCTTCCGGTATGCCGGCGGCAAATTGCAGGTGGTGGTCAAGGACCTGACGCGCCCCAACGGACTCGCATTCTCTCCGGACGAGAAAACGTTCTACGTTGCCAATTCCGACGAAAAGCACAAGGTCTGGATGCGATACGACGTGGCAGCCGATGGCACTGTCTCCAACGCCAAGGTGTTCGCGGATGTCACCGCCGAGAAGGAAGACGGCCTTCCCGACGGTATGAAGGTGGATTTGCAGGGCAACGTTTACGGCAGTGGTCCGGGTGGTGTCTGGGTGTTCTCATCCGATGGCAAGCATCTCGGCACGATCAAGCCGCCCGAAACACCGGCGAACTGCGGATGGGCCGAAGATGGTAAGACCCTTTACATTACCGCCCGCACCAGTGTGTACCGCATCAAGCTCGCGGTAGCGGGCGAGAAACCGCTTTACCAGTAGCGCACAGGAGGAGTAATGAAGCGACGGTCGTACCTGAAGGCAATGCTGGCCGCCACGGCCGGCCTGAGCGACGCCGGCGCCCAAGCGCCCCAGAAGCAGCCACAGAACCCGATCGTACTGCATGTGGATCTTTCGGTCGATCCGACCAAAGAACAGGAGATGCTGCACAACTTCCACACGATCTTCAAACCCGCGGCCACGAAGTTTCCGGGTTACGTCGATGTGAAGATGTGCAAGCTGCGATCGGCCATCCAGGGAGCCCCGCCCAGCGGCGTGAATTACCGTTTTCAGTTGACCTACCAGAGCGAGGAGCTGCGGCAGAAATGGGTGGCTTCCGAGACGCACCAGAAGGTGTGGCCCACTATAGAGAACACACTCCAATCCAAGAACTACGTCGTGCTGCTGTTTGATTCGGTGTAGTCCCTCGCGGCGCGGGGCAACCTACTCGCCGCCGGTGGCTGCCCATTCCGTTAGATTCGGTTAGCGGTTGGGAAACCTGGCGGTGCCGGGGCTCAGAACCGACGGCCCGGCGATCACTTCGATTCCGACCGTTGATCAATAACATTTGCGTTGACGGGAACATTTGTGTTGACCGGAGCTAGCGCGTCGGGATGCCGAGGATCACTTCCGGTGAATGCGAATAGTGGCCCACCGGCAGGCCGCGGAAATGACCGCCGTCCGGATTCATCACGGCGACGTGCGTCGCGGAGGCGCCGTAGGCCACCACCACGTGATTCCCTGCGACCGCCGGCTCGTAGTAGCCCAGAATTACTGGCCCCAGGCGCATTTTTTGGTTCAACAGCTCGGTCGTCAGCCGCGCCCCCGGCATCGCGGACACCGCCATGCCCCAACGGGAATCGCTGATGACCGCGATCAGACCCTCGCGCGAGATGGTTCCGTAGTTTGGGTTGTTGTCGGGATCGCGCGAATCCCAGTACCGGACGTAGATATTCAGCAGGTTCATTTGCGGGACCACGACGCGGCCGTCAATGGCGCGCGCCCACCATTCCAGCGCCGCCGCCCAACACGACGTCGGATCAGACTGCGTTACGGGGGCGATACGAAGATAGTCCTTGGCCATGAGGGAACGCATGACCTCGGCATCATTGTATCGCGGCGTTCGCAACCCGGAAAGGTCTAATGTCCTCCGAGTCTTTCTTCTTACGCATCTCGATCCGGAAGGCTCGTGTTGGGAGTGCATGATTGGCTTCGGCTGTTACGTGGTCAGCCAGATCATCCAAAGTGAAGCGATAGGCCGGCAGTTCGCCGGGCCTGGGCACGATACGCAAACGATCCGTTAGCTCCTCTCACGGCGGCCCATTAGCGCCCCATGTGTGCCATTATCGGAAACTAACGTTTCGGAACACGGCTTGCTGGGTCAGTGGATTGGCGGTCACCCAATACACCGAGCGAATGCAGAGGTCTCCAACCTGTCCGCGGAATCGGGCGGATTCACTTCACTTCTGTGGCCGCCGCTCGAGCACCTGATAATGCGACGCGCGCTCATCAAACCTTGACAAGACCGCGCGAGCTGCAGATGGAACGTGGCTCACGGAATAATCCTCGCCCATGAAAGCACGCACGCTATCGAGACTATCGAACCACATCATGGTAGTGAATTCGACCTCGTCGCCCACCTCACGGCGCAGAAGGTCGATATGGCGGAAGCCCGGAATGTGCCGGGCTTCGATACCAGGAATCACCTCGCCGCGCACGACCGCTTCATAGGCCCCGGAGTCTTGTGGTGTTGTCCAGCCGTGCCAAACACGACAGATCATATCTCCCTCACTTGCTAGGTGCCTTATTCAGATGGCATTTCTCTCAGAATACCAACTTGGCTCTACTGCCGCGGCGTGACAGATCACGAGCAATCAGGCTGGCAGTCGCTAAACGGGGGGCAGCGAAACTCGCCGGATGATAAATGGGGGAGAAGGAAACGTTATTCACCATTAACGCTAGCTATCTGCAGCTCGATCGCGCGAAAGGCGAGTCACCCGAGCGGCTGCTTCCAGGTTCGGCCGCGAAAGCAGCGCTGCACCGCGCAGCGCGGAGAACTGAAGAATTAGAGGAGCGTGGATTGACTGGTGGAGTCCACACCAGTTCTAAAATGACCGGCACCACACCTCCACCCGTGATTCCTAACTGAACGGCGGCAGCATGAGAAAGGTCGACGACCCGCGATTTCACGAATGGCCCGCGATCGTTGATCCGAACCACGACGCTCCCCTCTCCGTCGAGGCGGTGCACCCGTACCCTGGTGCCAAATGGGAGCGTGCGGTGCGCGGCTGTCAACTTCTCCTGATCGTAGATCTCTCCGCTCGCTGAACGTTGCCCATGGTAGGGCGCGCCATACCAGCTCGCGAAACCGCTCTCGGACGGCCGCTGAACTGACTGCGCGGTCGCAGCAGTCCACAATCCGCAAAAACAGGCCACTGGCAATAAGATTCGTCGCATCAACTCCGGTCCTCCTCTCCCGAACCCATAAGGTATGCAGATGTATTCCGAACGCGCAAGGTGCTGAGAGCTCGAGCTTTGGATGTTCTCTCACCGTCGCGGGGAGCTTTAAGAACTACCTCCTGGTAGCATTCAGAACAGATGAGCATACAGGTTTCGATTGTCGTTGAAAGCCGGTTTGCGTTCAATCGGGCAAAGCCTCGAAAGTATCTAGTTAACTATCCCTGTTAAAGGCAAGGCTGCCCAGTCGGTTACGTTGCGGAGCAATGGAAGGTATCTATGGTCCGAGGGCTGGTTGAGAGCTGATTAGCGGCAAGGGCGGCCATGGCGACTCGCGGATGCCTGGGTGACTGTTCTCACCCACCGAGCCATGGATGTGTTTGGGCGCGAGTTGCCATGCGCATTCAGACCAAGTCCCTTCGGCTTCGCAAGCCGGTGTCGCTGGGCGATCGTATCGATAATTGGCAAGTCTGGTGGCTCGGCGGCTGAAATCGATGTAAAGTTTTCTTTGTTGTCATGGTGGTGAAAGAATGCACTGCCCTTACTGGAAGCCCTGCGGGAGCACTGGTACGGTTTGAAACGAAACCCAAGGTGTGGCTGTTCCCCAGTCGGTGGCATACAGGCGTTAGGCGATCTGGTAGAGCAAGTGGTGCCTAGTCGCGTCGTCAGCATGGTCGCGCCCTAGCGCGCGTTGAATGGGGAGTTCGGCGTCAGGTACGGCAGAAGCGCGATGCGCCGGTGCGCTTGTCCCGCGGGGTGAGACAAACAGTTAAGACACCGCTTACCGTTCGATGATAATTCGTTCCCTCGGATCGGGCAATCAAATTATCCTGACCTCGTCGGCGAAGCGGAGATGGGCTCTGCTGGCGAGCAACCTGATCAAGGAATGGCCGGCCGGAACTCATCGTGGACGATGAGAAGAGCGTGGTCCTCCCGGCGCGTTCTATTACCTGGGTTGACCTGACTGGGGATTTCTGTACCAGCCGGATAGAGACTGGAAGACAGAAAGGAAACCCGGAAGATGCCAAAAAAGACGTTTACTGCCGAGCAAATCGCCGCCAAGCTGAGGCAGATTGAGGTGTTGGTAAGCCAGGGAAAGACCGTTCCACTAGCTTGCAAAGAGGCCGGGATCGTCGAGCAGACCTTCTACCGGTGGCGGAGGGAGTATGGCGGTCTACGACTGGAGCAGGCCAAGAAGCTCAAGGATCTCCAGAAAGAAAACGCGCATCTCCGGCGGGCCGTTGCCGATTTGACAGTCGAGAAACAGATCCTGAAAGATATCGCAGGGGGAAACTTCTAAGTCCCGAGCGGCGCCGCATCGCCGTTCAACACGCTCGGGAACAAGGATTAAGTGAACGGCGAGCTTGCCGATTGGTGAGCCAGCCGCGGGGAACGCAACGCTACCTGCCTACACAGCGCAACGACGAAAGCCGGTTGACCCAGGCAATCATCGCCTTGGCCAGTCAGTATGGCCGCTACGGCTACCGGCGCATCTTAGCATTGCTCAAACTGGCGGGCTGGTGTGTGGGCAAAGATCGCGTGCAGCGCATCTGGAAGCGCGAAGGTCTGAAAGTTCCGGCCAAGCAAAAGCCACGCGGACGGCTCTGGCTCAATTACGGGTCGTGCATTCGACTGCGGCCCGAGCGGCGGAATCACGTGTGGAGCTACGACTTCGTAGAAGCGCGCACGCACGACGGCCGCAGCTTGCGGCTGTTGACCATGATCGACGAGTTCACCCGGCAGTGTCTGGCGATCCGGCTGGCGCGCCGGCTCAACAGCGCCCATGTGATCGAGTTGCTTGGCGACTGCATGCTGGAGTACGGCGTGCCAGAGCACGTTCGCTCCGACAACGGAGCCGAAATGACCGCCCGGCGAGTGAGAAGCTGGCTGGAAACAGTGGGCACGCAGCCGCTGTTCATCGAGCCAGGCAGCCCTTGGGAGAACGGGTACTGTGAATCGTTCAACGGAAAACGAGAATGCCCGGATCTCCGTTGAAAGTTAGCGACCCTCGACCCTCATAGGCTACGCGACGGCAGTTCGCTTCGCAATCGGCTTCTGGGAAACCGCATTGGTCATGGCGGACAGGAGCACTGGAATCTGGCGATGGCCGATGACTTTGCGGAACTGCCGCTCGGCAACCAGCAATCCAGATCCAACCCAGCGCTCGATCTGATCGCCGGGCTGCCAGCGTTTCACGTTCCGGCAGACGGTTTCGACGATGGAGAAGGCAGATTCGATGACGTTGGTGCAGCTCAGTGTCCGGCGGAGTTGATCCGGTACCCGCAGCCGATGGACTGTGAGCGTCTCCTCCATGCCCTCTTCCAGGCTGCGCGCCGCGCTCGGATTGAGATCCATCAGTTCACGGTGCAATTTCTCCAAGGCGCGTTTGGCGTCGGAGTACTCCGACATGGCGTAGGCGTTCTGGAGTTTCTTTTTGATATCGCCTTTATGTTCGTCGGGCAAGTGATCCACGACGTTCCGTTTCTTATGGACCTGACAACGTTGGATGAAAGCCGCTTCCCCGGCATGGCGGCGCACCGCCGCGTGCAGCGCTTTGCCACCGTCCAGAATGTAAAGCCGCGGCGTCGAAAAGTCCAACCCTCGCTCCACCAACTCGCCCAACAGAGCGCTCACCACGGTCGCGTTCTCCGTCGCCCCCTCGCGGATGCCCAGCACGGTCTTGGTTCCATCGCAGCCAATGCCAAGGGCTACGATCATCTGCCGGTCTTTGAATGGAGTCCCGTCGATCAGCACCGCGCATAAGCGCAACTCGCCCAGCGGCCGCTCCATCAACTGTTTCACCTTCTCCCGGCTGGCTTCGATGAAGTTCTCACTAACCGCCGACTTCTCGATTCCGTAGGCATTCTGGAAATCCTTCACCACGGCTCCGTAGTTGCGCGTCGAGAGTCCGCGCATCATCTTGTCCCACACGCTCGCTTGCATTGGCCCACTACGCTGAAACAATTCGTAGCTGCCTAAATGCTGTTCCCGTTTGTCAGCCGTGCGTAGGCGCGTTCTGCGGATCGGCACCTTCTGGCCGTCCACCACGCAATAACCATCTTCCTTGCCCCAACGCTGTGCCCTGCGCCCTTCGTGTTGCTGGTGGCGCTCACCGGCCAGCGACTTTACTTCCTCGTCCATCACCAGGTGCATCAGTTCCAGACCAGCCTGCCGCAGCAAGTTGCCCACGCCCTGCTGTAACAAGCCGACGATCTCGGCCAGCGGAAGGATCATCTGGATGTTGGGATTCTGTTCGATGGCGATCCGGCGGAACTGCTGCACGGCCCGTTGTTGTTCTATCTGGTATCGTCTCTTCATAGCGACTCTCTCCTTTTTCTTGGCAGAAAAATCGACCCTCGGCCCATTATGGCCGGGGGTTTGAGAGTCGCTACTTTCTACGAACTATCGGGCATCCTCCGGAAAACTGTGGGATGAGTGTCTAAACGGAGAGATTTTCTTCTCTTTGAGAAAAGCGCAGGTGGTCATAGAGATGTGGCGGAAGCACTACAACACTGTGCGTCCGCACAGTGCATTGGGGTATCGTGGACCCCGGTCCTCGCCGGCCAACCCCATCCTAAAATGCAGGCGAAGGGAGACCTCGAAGCTCGTCATGACCCGGTCTTGCGCACAGAGTTATACTCTCTATCAAACTGGTACACATTCCCGGTCAGGCCAGTATGGCAATCGGGATTTTCGGCGTGAGCCTGAGGTTCACAAAACGTACTCTTCCTTACCTGCTTCACCAATACTCAGAGTGCCCTCGGATTGCAGCTTCCTCACCACGCCAATGATTTCCTGCTGGGCGGCTTCAACGTCCTTGATTCTCACCGGCCCCAAAGTATCCATATCCTCTTTCAGCATTTCAGTGAGGATGCCCGATAGTTCGTAGAAAGTAGCGACTCTCAAACCCCCGGCCATAATGGGCCGAGGGTCGATTTTTCTGCCAAGAAAAAGGAGAGAGTCGCTATGAAGAGACGATACCAGATAGAACAACAACGGGCCGTGCAGCAGTTCCGCCGGATCGCCATCGAACAGAATCCCAACATGCAGATGATCCTTCCGCTGGCCGAGATCGTCGGCTTGTTACAGCAGGGCGTGGGCAACTTGCTGCGGCAGGCTGGTCTGGAACTGATGCACCTGGTGATGGACGAGGAAGTAAAGTCGCTGGCCGGTGAGCGCCACCAGCAACACGAAGGGCGCAGGGCACAGCGTTGGGGCAAGGAAGATGGTTATTGCGTGGTGGACGGCCAGAAGGTGCCGATCCGCAGAACGCGCCTACGCACGGCTGACAAACGGGAACAGCATTTAGGCAGCTACGAATTGTTTCAGCGTAGTGGGCCAATGCAAGCGAGCGTGTGGGACAAGATGATGCGCGGACTCTCGACGCGCAACTACGGAGCCGTGGTGAAGGATTTCCAGAATGCCTACGGAATCGAGAAGTCGGCGGTTAGTGAGAACTTCATCGAAGCCAGCCGGGAGAAGGTGAAACAGTTGATGGAGCGGCCGCTGGGCGAGTTGCGCTTATGCGCGGTGCTGATCGACGGGACTCCATTCAAAGACCGGCAGATGATCGTAGCCCTTGGCATTGGCTGCGATGGAACCAAGACCGTGCTGGGCATCCGCGAGGGGGCGACGGAGAACGCGACCGTGGTGAGCGCTCTGTTGGGCGAGTTGGTGGAGCGAGGGTTGGACTTTTCGACGCCGCGGCTTTACATTCTGGACGGTGGCAAAGCGCTGCACGCGGCGGTGCGCCGCCATGCCGGGGAAGCGGCTTTCATCCAACGTTGTCAGGTCCATAAGAAACGGAACGTCGTGGATCACTTGCCCGACGAACATAAAGGCGATATCAAAAAGAAACTCCAGAACGCCTACGCCATGTCGGAGTACTCCGACGCCAAACGCGCCTTGGAGAAATTGCACCGTGAACTGATGGATCTCAATCCGAGCGCGGCGCGCAGCCTGGAAGAGGGCATGGAGGAGACGCTCACAGTCCATCGGCTGCGGGTACCGGATCAACTCCGCCGGACACTGAGCTGCACCAACGTCATCGAATCTGCCTTCTCCATCGTCGAAACCGTCTGCCGGAACGTGAAACGCTGGCAGCCCGGCGATCAGATCGAGCGCTGGGTTGGATCTGGATTGCTGGTTGCCGAGCGGCAGTTCCGCAAAGTCATCGGCCATCGCCAGATTCCAGTGCTCCTGTCCGCCATGACCAATGCGGTTTCCCAGAAGCCGATTGCGAAGCGAACTGCCGTCGCGTAGCCTATGAGGGTCGAGGGTCGCTAACTTTCAACGGAGATCCGGGCATTCTCATTTCAGTCGCGCGCTGCGACATCATCTGTGTGAAGTGATTACGGATCGCCTCACTAGTCCCCTTGAGAGCAATGGACAAGATTTTCCGGTCTATTTTTGACACAAGTGTCTGCATGCCCTCAGTGCCAATGTGCAGAACATCCTCGAAAACAAACATCAAGTTGCGAATGGTGTCCGCGACAGCTGGATCGTCTTTCGATACTTCCTTGAGGATCTCTTCACCGGCAGCGCTGTCCAGTCGATTCAGAATCTCAGCAACCGCGCGGACACCTCCATAGGATTCCCTGCTGGTTTCACCCAGCGCCTGCAACCGCTTCCCGATCATTTGTCCGATACGGACAATGATCTCCGGCGAAATGTTATCCAGGCTGGCCACGCGCTTGACGACTTCCGCACGCAGTTCGGCAGGCAGGGCATTTAACAGAGCGGCCGCTTGCGCTGGTACGAGATGAGAGACAACCAGCGCGATGGTTTGTGGATACTCGTTGTAAACGAGCCTGGCGATTTGCTTCGGATCCATCTTCTGCATGGCATCAAAGCTTGCCATATCGCCTCCCATGGCCTTAGCAATTCTTTCCAGTAGGGCTCTGCTAGTCTCCGGACCGTATGCGCTTGTCAGCATTCGTTGGGCGAATTCCAGTCCTCCCTCGAGATAGTATTGCCGGGCATCCATGAGTTGAGTCGCCTCTTCTACGATTGCCTCAACCTCCTGGCTGGAAACGGCAGTGAGCCGGGCCACTTCGCGGCTGACTTTCTCTGCATCAGCTTCGGACAGTTGGCGCAGGATCTTACCGCCGCACTGTTCGCCAACTACGAGCATGAGAACAGCGGCTTTGCGGATACCGGGCACGTTGGCAAGGATCGGTTTTGCCTCAGTAGCTGCCATAGTTTACTTAACCTTTCTCATCAAATTTGTTTCAGTCAGCTGGTGTGCAGACACTCAATGGAGAATGCCCGGATCTCCGTTGAAAGTTAGCGACCCTCGACCCTCATAGGCTACGCGACGGCAGTTCGCTTCGCAATCGGCTTCTGGGAAACCGCATTGGTCATGGCGGACAGGAGCACTGGAATCTGGCGATGGCCGATGACTTTGCGGAACTGCCGCTCGGCAACCAGCAATCCAGATCCAACCCAGCGCTCGATCTGATCGCCGGGCTGCCAGCGTTTCACGTTCCGGCAGACGGTTTCGACGATGGAGAAGGCAGATTCGATGACGTTGGTGCAGCTCAGTGTCCGGCGGAGTTGATCCGGTACCCGCAGCCGATGGACTGTGAGCGTCTCCTCCATGCCCTCTTCCAGGCTGCGCGCCGCGCTCGGATTGAGATCCATCAGTTCACGGTGCAATTTCTCCAAGGCGCGTTTGGCGTCGGAGTACTCCGACATGGCGTAGGCGTTCTGGAGTTTCTTTTTGATATCGCCTTTATGTTCGTCGGGCAAGTGATCCACGACGTTCCGTTTCTTATGGACCTGACAACGTTGGATGAAAGCCGCTTCCCCGGCATGGCGGCGCACCGCCGCGTGCAGCGCTTTGCCACCGTCCAGAATGTAAAGCCGCGGCGTCGAAAAGTCCAACCCTCGCTCCACCAACTCGCCCAACAGAGCGCTCACCACGGTCGCGTTCTCCGTCGCCCCCTCGCGGATGCCCAGCACGGTCTTGGTTCCATCGCAGCCAATGCCAAGGGCTACGATCATCTGCCGGTCTTTGAATGGAGTCCCGTCGATCAGCACCGCGCATAAGCGCAACTCGCCCAGCGGCCGCTCCATCAACTGTTTCACCTTCTCCCGGCTGGCTTCGATGAAGTTCTCACTAACCGCCGACTTCTCGATTCCGTAGGCATTCTGGAAATCCTTCACCACGGCTCCGTAGTTGCGCGTCGAGAGTCCGCGCATCATCTTGTCCCACACGCTCGCTTGCATTGGCCCACTACGCTGAAACAATTCGTAGCTGCCTAAATGCTGTTCCCGTTTGTCAGCCGTGCGTAGGCGCGTTCTGCGGATCGGCACCTTCTGGCCGTCCACCACGCAATAACCATCTTCCTTGCCCCAACGCTGTGCCCTGCGCCCTTCGTGTTGCTGGTGGCGCTCACCGGCCAGCGACTTTACTTCCTCGTCCATCACCAGGTGCATCAGTTCCAGACCAGCCTGCCGCAGCAAGTTGCCCACGCCCTGCTGTAACAAGCCGACGATCTCGGCCAGCGGAAGGATCATCTGCATGTTGGGATTCTGTTCGATGGCGATCCGGCGGAACTGCTGCACGGCCCGTTGTTGTTCTATCTGGTATCGTCTCTTCATAGCGACTCTCTCCTTTTTCTTGGCAGAAAAATCGACCCTCGGCCCATTATGGCCGGGGGTTTGAGAGTCGCTACTTTCTACGAACTATCGGGCATCCTCACTCAATGCAGACGGCGCGGTGTGTTCCCGCGCTCCCCACCATAGCGTCGTATTTCCACTTGTCGTTCAGTGCGCAAGCAATCAGTCCGTCCGCAGGGTGGCCCAAAACAAGAACTGACCCCTCAGTCAACTTCATAAAATCACGCGCACGAATGGTGGCTTTGATCTGGGCTTCCAACTCGACCCCCGCGCTTAATAGCAGGTTCAGGGTCTGCTTTTCCTCGGCTTCATCCACTTCGAGAGCTTGTGCAGACCACTGCTTGTCGAACCGCTGCACCATGTTCTTTACGATCAGCGATGGAATCGCGAGGTTAATCAAACCGGTGTTTTCACCAATCCGAAACTCGATGCCAATTGCCAATACAGCCTCTGCCGGGGAAAGGGCACCCACCAATTGGCGGCCACCTTCGTCAGACTCCATCGTGAACTCGACATCCGCTACGCCGCGCCACGTGTTAGTCAGGTCATGAAGGATAATACGGTACACACGATCCAACAGATGCCGTTCTAGCTCGGTCAGCTCACGGCTCAAATTCTTGGCGTATCGTTCTTTGCCACCGAGCACCAGTTCTAGGATTGGGAAGACGAGGGACGGGTTCAATTCCAACACAGCGTGCCCCCCGCTGGGTTTCAGAGTCAATGACACCAGGCACGTTGGGCTGGGAAGCACCTCCAAGAATTCGGCGTAAGAAACCTGCTCGAGGCTGATCAGATTGCCGGATATATACGACCGCAGGTAGGCCGTGAGGCTGGAGACCAGGGTGCGAACAAAATTATCCAGCAAAAAACGGATCGAGTGGAGTTGGGACTTCGGGATTCGATCCGGTTTTCGGAAGTCATACGGAATCGCTTTGACTTGGACCTGTCCGCTTTCGTCACCGCGGAATACGCTGTCGATCTCGTCCTGGGAAAGTTCGCGCATTTATGCCAGCCTTATGCGATCTCTTCAATCCGGGCCGCTACCCGGTCCCTGATAGCATCGGCGTCGAACTGAAGGCGGTTCCGCGGCACTTCCGGCAGGCAGGCACGTATCTCTTCGAGAGTCCATGTGGACCCGGTACCCACGACTTTGAAACCGAGACTGTCGGCGAGCCGGCATCCCAAGGCCACGAGGTTGGGCACAGTGGATTTGTGCACGGCTGGCTCATCGTGGTGGTGCTCGGCGGCGAACAAGATATCTGGCGGGAGTCCCCATTCCTCAGCCAGCCAGGCTCCAGCCTGGCAGTGATCAAGATCAAACAAGTCACGCTCGGACTGCAGAAGATCGAACGAATGTTCTGCCGAAACACTGAGCATGTTGCCATACTCAACGGGGTAACAGGCCATCAATCCGATGCGGCCGATATCATGCAGCAGGCCCGCCGTATACGCTACGCTAACCGGGACCCGGCAGGCTGCAGCAAGTTCCTGGGACAAGAGAGCTGTTGCGAGGCTGTGGTTCCAGCAGCTCCTTAGGACTGGAAGTTGCAGTGCGGATCTCACGTAAGTTCGCATGCCAACGGTTATCGCGAGGGCTTTAACGAAGTCGAGACCCAGTATCACAACGGCCTTTTGGACGCTTGCGACCTTCTGCCAGCCTCCAAATAAGGCTGAGTTCGCAACGCGCAGAACTTCGGCGGTAAACGCCGGGTCCGACTGGATGCACTGGACGACCTTGGTGATGGCGATTTCATCTTCGCCGTTGAGTATCGACATGATGCGGATCGCAGCGGGAGGAAAAGGAGGCGGTGTGCTCAGCGCCCACGGCCGTCGCGGTTCATCTGAGACTGCAATCATCAGGCTATCTACTTTGCTGACCATAGCTACTCCTTACCTTGGTCTGTTGCTACCTTTCAATCATTTCCACCAGCGTGCACAAGAAGTCTCCGTGGGTACTTGAGAAGCGAACAATGGTTGCGAGATTGCCCCCACAAACGCGCAACGCATAATTGCTGCCTTCGACAACGGTCGGCATCGAAAGCGCGACCCGGAAGGGTAGAATCGATTTGAGATTGCCGCCCACCATGTTCGCTAACTCGCCCACGGCGTCGCGGACGTTATCGTCATACAGTGGCGGCGATCCAACTCGGATCAGTCGCGCGCATAGAACGCACGCCAGTTCGGGGCTCAACTGCAACAGCACAGCCCCGCGCCACTCGCCGGCAAAATGAACGGCAGCAGTCACGGAACCGGCAGCCGTGATGTCCCCGTCTCCCTGCGGCTCAACCTCCAGATTCAACATCGTACGGAACACATCCACGACGATGTTTGACAGATACGTCTGGTAACACTCGATCTCAACGATTCGCGGCATGTTCCTTCATCACGGAGCCTGGTAAACAACGGCGCGGCCATGTGTCGCGCGAGTGAAGCGCTCTTCCAGATTCAAAGTGGTTTCCGCCCCGCCCAACAACAGCAGACCTCCGGAAAAGAGCGCCCCGCGGAGTTCACCCAGGATCTTCTTCTTGGTCTCAACATCAAAATAGATCAGCACGTTACGGCAAAAAATGACGTCAAACGGACCTTTGGACTTCATACTCGCGCGCAAGTCGAACTGCTCGAATTTGACCATTTGGCGGACCTGGTCTTTGATTTGCCACTCTAGTCCGTGGCGCTCGAAATACTTCACCAGGTAGGGCGCAGGCAAGCCACGATTTAGTTCGATCTGCATATAACGGCCTTGGCGCGCCCGCGCCAGAATCGGCTCCGAAATATCGGTCCCCAGAATCTGGATATTCCAGCTGCTGAGCCCCATCTCTAGGAGCAGCATGGCCAGGCTGTACGCTTCTTGGCCCGAGGAAGCGGCTGCAGACCAGAAGGCCAGCTTTCGTGTGAGTTTCCGCTCCTCCATGAGCTTGGGGAGGATGCTTGTGCGCAATGCCTCGAACGGGGCCGCATCGCGGAAGAAGAGAGTTTCGTGGGTGGCCATGGCCTCGACCACCTGTTTCCGCAAGGGAGGACCCGCGCCATCGCGCAAGGCTTCACACAACGCATCCAAAGATTCCAGGTGGGATTGTTGTACCAGCGGCAGAAGCCGGGCCTCGAGAAGATAGTGTTTGTCCTCGTCGAGAAAGATCCCCGACTCGCGGTGGATGTAATCGCGGAGAAATCGATAATTGTCTGCGCGAATCGCGGGGTTGCCAATTTGCCTTGGCGTATCTGACTGTTGCGAGGAAATCATTGCACTATGCCATCCTCCTGAGCATCGTTGGCAACACGTCGTCCAGCGGTACGACGGCGTCGGCCAGCCCCGCGTGCACAACCGCTCCGGGCATCCCCCAAACAACGCTGGTGGCCTCGTTTTGGGCAATCACGTAAGCGCCGGCGGCCTTCAGAACACTTGCCCCTCGCGATCCGTCGTATCCCATGCCCGTGAGAACGGCGGCGATGGCGGCTCCGCCGTATACTTCTTCCACGGATCGGAACAAGACATCCACTGCGGGCCGGCAGGAATTCTCCGGCGGTCCTTGATCGAGCGTTACAACTGTTTGTGTTCCTTTGCGCGCCACGCGCATGTGATAGTCGCCCGGAGCGATCAGAACCTTGCCGGCCTCGACCAACGCCCCGTCGGAGGCTTCCTCGATCTTCAGCGCCGAGTTGGCCTGCAGCCTTTCCGCCAGCAACCGCGTGAAGAGCGGGGGCATGTGTTGGACGATGAGGACAGGCAAGGAGAAACCAGCCGGAAACTGAGGCACGATTTGGCCGAGCGCTGTCGGCCCGCCGGTGGAGACCCCGATCACAACAACTTTTGGCGCCATCTCCGAACGAATGAGAGTGGGAGCCAGCACGGTTCGGGCCCCGTTTAGCGGCGGCGAGGTCAGCATGCTCGTGCTGCTGGCTTCCTGCAGAACGAAGAACTGTTTGATTTTGGGGATCAACTCGTCGCGCAAACTGGCCATGGACCGATCCAGCGCACCTTTGTTGGAGGCCTTGGCTACGTAGTCGTCCGCGCCCAAGGTGAGGGCTTCCATGGCGATCGCTGCGCCGCGCTCGGTCAGTGTGCTGAACATGATCACCCGTACGTCTTTGTAGGTCTGCCGGAGCCGGCGCAGTGTTTCCAGCCCGTCCACTTCGGGCATTTCGATGTCCAGCGTGATGACGTCCGGATTCAGCTGGGGAATACGTGACAGCGCGATAGACCCGTTGGATGCCGACCCAACTACTTCTAGCACTGGATCTTCTGAGAGCGCGTGCGTCACCAGGCGCCGGATGACGACCGAATCGTCGACGACGAGGACTCGAATCCGGCTGCCGCGCTGAATCGTTTTCTTGCGAAAGGTCGCCAATCCTCAACTCCTCACTGCAGTAGGCCGAGCAAGCGGAGCTTGTCGGTGATAATCTCTTTCGTGAACGGTTTCATCACATACTCGTTGACGCCCGCCTCTAACGCCGTCGTCATCTGGCTCATCTCGGTTTCCGTGGTAACCATCATCAACGGGACTGCGGAATAACGCGGGTTGGCACGCAGGCACTTCACAAAGTCCAGGCCATTCATCTCGGGCATGTTCCAGTCCACCAGAAATAGCGAGAATGCATCGCCTTCTCGCTCTAAAGTGGACAGCGCCTCTTTACCGTTGCTGGCTTGAGCAACCTGGTACCCAAGCTCGGCAAGCGTGTCACTCAAGATCATGCGCATGGTGCGGGAGTCATCGATAACCATTGCCTTGGACATAATGCTCCTAACGTGCGACAGTCAACTCCTGACTAGCCTGCTCAAACCCGTACTTGGCAAACACGCAGGAGTAAGTCGTGTTCCTGTCTAGTGCGCACTCTTTCAGATACTGGTCTGGGCACGGTCGGCACCGTGCCGTAGAAAATAAACGGCTCCAGGTGCGGCTGCACCTTGGCGTCCGCCGCCCGCTTCCTTTATGGCAAAGGCTATTGGTCGCTACCGTAGATGCGATACTCATCGAAAGTCCTTTTGCGATCATATTCTTGGAACTAGAGGCCGTACCTGCCACGCACGGCCGCGAGACGGTTCTCCTATTGCTCCACTCTGCACTTAGGCTGCGCGGCGGACTGGCGCCTCCGAACCAGAGCCGCTACGCCGTACTAGGTCTCCAAGTTCCGACGCCATCGTGTTGACCGACTTTGAGGCCCCCTGCACCTTCTGGGCGCCATCCGCCGTCATCTTGGCGGCGTTGGCCACTCCCGAAATGTTGCTGGCAATCTCGCCCGAGCCTTTGGCTGCTTCTTGCACGTTGCGGCCGATTTCGTTCGTCGTTACGGTCTGCTCCTCAACCGCCAAAGCGATGGTGTTCGAGATGTCATTGACTTGGTTGATGACCGTGCTGATCTCGCCGATTGCCTTCACCGCATCCTTGGTATCCGTTTGAATAGTATTGATCTTCTGGCCGATCTCCTCGGTCGCCTGAGCGGTCTGCTTGGCTAGCTCTTTCACCTCGTTTGCAACCACCGCGAAGCCCTTCCCCGCTTCACCAGCGCGAGCCGCTTCGATGGTGGCATTGAGTGCCAGCAGATTGGTCTGCTCGGCGATGGAGGTGATGACCTTGATCACCTTTCCGATCTCAATGCTCGATTCGCCCAGCTTGCCGATCCGCTGGTTAGTCTGATCGGCCACCACGACAGCGTTTTTCGCCACGCGAGCGGCCTCGGTGGAACTCTTGGAGATTTCGCGGATTGAGGCCATCAACTCCTCCGCGCTGGCTGCCACCACTTGGACGTTCTTGGAAACTTGTTCGCTAGCCGCCGAGACCACGTTGGCCTGAGTGGCGGTCTCTTCGGCGACTCCAGCCATCTGCTGGCTGACTCCGGTTAACTCTTCGGAAGACACATTCAGGCCCTCGGACTTCTGCGCGATCTTATCCAGTAGCTGCTGCAAATCTGCCGCGGCCACGGCCTGTTCTTCGGAAAGCTTCTGCAACTCGGCACTCGCACGCCGAACCATCCACAAGGCCGCTCCCCAAATTGCGAGGAAGAGAGTGATGGAGCCAAGTAGGATCCAGCGAGTATGCGCCGCCTGGGAGTGCCCCTCTTCAACGGTTTGAGCCATTCGGGCATGTTCGGTTTCTTTACTGTCGTTGACTGCTTTTTGAATTTCCTCGACCAATGGATGTATCTGCTGATCGTAAATGGTTAGTGCAGCCTTGATCTCCTTCTTGCGAGCTGCCCGCCAAAACTCTTGATGAACGGGCCGCCAGGAAACCGCATTAGTTTCGACGGTGGCGATATCGTGCTTGCCTCGCTCAGAGATAAGCAGCGGCTTCATCTCATTAATCTGCTCGGTTAGGCGCTTGCTGAAGTCGTTAAACGAGTTATAGTCACGCTCTGCCTTCGACATGTCATTCTGACTGGCGCGCAGCAACAGTCCTCTTTCGAACGACATCATATTTGAAGTACTCTCCGCTATCGAGTTCGCGAGTTCGAGCTTCCTTGCTGTATTCAGGGTGGCGTAATCAAATTCATGACTCAGGCCGCCAATGCCTGTCCACGACGCGACACTGATGACCAGGGCGGCGCCCAGCATTAGCACGAACGCGATGGTCAACTTCTTGCCAAAGCTCATCGTTGTTCGGTCGTTGCCTTTAAATCTTCCGTTCGACATGTTCCTTACCTATCCTGCCTTCACCATAATTGAAATTCGTCTGGATCCTTCTTGAACCCCGTAGATGCACTCGATCTGCTTCGGAAACAACTGCAGCAGTTTTGTGGCTTTTCGCTTCTATTTCACCTCGAGTGTCTTCACGCCTGATGCCGCGGCACCAGCACTAACATAGCTGATAGCTCCCTTTGTTTTTGCCACGTATTCAGCAACCTCGTTTTCCGAAGCAAAGCTTTTCGGCATCGATGCCTTGCCGGTGAAGACAAGACTTCTGTAGTAAGTCGCCAATGCCGATTCCGTCTTGCCCACATACTGCTTCAGGAATGCTTCGTGCGTGACTCCTCCCTTTGCCAAAACCGGTTCGACATGCGCGCCTCCCACCGAGCTGGTTGTCAACAAGAAGACATCCTTCAGCTCGTCGGCGGAAATCGAGGATGCACTCACACTGGAGTTGGCAATCACTTTGATGTCCGCCGCCTGGAGGTTTGAGAGGGCGAAGATGGCAACGGCTGTCACACCTAGAAAGAACTGTATAGGTTTCATCGTTTCACTCCTTGGGAATGTTTTCGCCTGTGTCTAGAAGTTCCAGCCCGTCCGGATCACGAGCATGTTGGTCTTTGGCTTCAAGCCGTCCGGGTTCTCCTGCGGATAGAATCCCCTAAATGAGTAGGGCAGACCGTAGCCATCCATGAAGTGCCCCTCGATCTTGAGATCCCAGTGATCGGTCAGTTCGACCTTCGCGGCCGCCACCGTATCGTAGATATGATTGGCGGGCGGGGTATGGCTCTGGCCCCACATCGGGTAGTAGCGGGACTCATAAGCGCCCAGTTCTAACCGCTTGGCGACGCGGTACGCCGCCGAGACGTACCAGCCTCGCTCATCCCAGTAAAAACCGCCATTGTTAATCGGACCAACCATACTCGCAGCGCCGACAGTCTCACGGCGGTATTCGCCGTCAAGTGTTAGGTTGCCGACTTTGTATTCTGTGTAGAAGGCGACGGTATTATCGTTCCACCAGATCGTATAAGGATAGGTCACTGTTGGCGCCACCTGCGTCGATGCGTTGACGGTTTGCGGTGAGAGCATACCAGAGGCGCCGAACAGCAGACCCTTGACCAGGTTGTTCCAGCGGAGGTCCCCGCCAAATTGCCTGGCCGGCATGCTGGCGACGTTTATCCCGATTGCCGCCGCCCCATACACGTAGCCGCCATACTTATCGTAGGACTTCCAACCGGCGTATCCAGTGTAGGAGAGATCGCCACGTTTCTTCAGCCTGATGGTACCGTAGACGTCACCGCCGGTATGCGCAATGGTTGACGCGCGCAGGTCCAGAGGATACATGGATTGCGGGAGTATGGCAAAAGTGTGCAGGAACTCCATGTCTTGGGTGTCGTTAAACAGCCCCAGAACAGTTTTGACTTTTCCGGCCCGGATGCCGAACCAGTCCTTGAACTTGTAATCGGCAACCGCCCAGTCCAGAGTGGGGTGCCACTTGCCGAGATCGCCGATGTTGCGGTCGTAGATCTGCGCCCCAACGCGGAACTTGTCGGTGAGCTGCGTAGATACGTTGACACCGCCATCGGTCATGGCAAAGCTGCCTTGACTGGTGTTCATCGTCAAGTAGTTGTTGTCGTTGGAATAAGCAAATCCCTCCGATGCGAAACCGTGGAACTGGATGGTCTTTCCTTCAACGGCAAAGGTGGTGTAGTTACTGATATCCTGCGCACCGAGCTTCATCGCTCCGCATACAATCACGGTCAACCCGAGTACCATTCGTCCCATTCTGCTCACTATTGAATTCATAGCATCCCTTTCAGTAAGTCGTCGCTGTTAAGCGTTGATACCTTTCCGTAGTTCATAGAGCGCTTTGATTCTGGGTTACGAGTTGTGCAAGCTGTCCAGCCATTTCGTTTACGGACTGCGAGGCTTGTTGTACTTTCTGGACACCATCGGCAGTGGCTTTGGCAGCCGAGGCGACTCCAGAGATGTTAGTCGCAATCTCGCCGGAGCCTTTGGCTGCGTTTTGTACGTTGCGCCCGATCTCGGTGGTTGTCGCTGTTTGTTGCTCCACCGCCACCGCAATCGAGTTGGAAATGTCGTTCACTTGGTTGATAATCGTGGTGATTTCTCCAATGGCGTGTACTGCGTCTTTCGTATCGACCTGGATGGCGCCAATCTTCTGCCCGATTTCCTCAGTCGCCCGGGCGGTCTGCTTGGCCAGCTCCTTCACCTCGTTTGCAACCACCGCGAACCCCTTTCCCGCTTCGCCGGCCCGGGCCGCTTCTATCGTGGCGTTAAGGGCCAACAGGTTTGTCTGTTCGGCGATCGAAGTGATCACCTTGATGACCTTTCCGATTTCAACGCTCGACTCGCCCAGCTTGCTGATCCGTTGATTAGTCTGATCGGCCACGACGACAGCGTTCTTCGCCACACGGGCGGCCTCGTTGGAGCTCTTGGAGATTTCGCGGATTGAGGCCATCAACTCCTCCGCGCTGGCTGCCACCACTTGGACGTTCTTAGAAACCTGTTCGCTAGCCGCCGACACCACGTTGGCCTGCGTGGCGGTCTCTTCGGCGGCTCCAGCCATCTGATGGCTGACGCCAGCCAATTCGTCGGATGAGGCATTCAAGCCCTGCGAGTTCTGCACGATCTGACTCAGCAGGTGCTTCAGTTGGGTGGCTTCTCTCGCACGGGTTTCCTGTTGTTCAGCCTGGTCCTTGAGAAACTTGCCGATGTTCTTAGTAATGAAGTAGCCGAGGAGGATCTGACAGGCAAGAAAGAAACCTGTTCCCAATACGATGGAAAGGGTAGACACTTTCTTTGCCACCGCGCAGGTCTCCTGCCCCTGTTTTAAGAGGTTGATTTCTTCACTATCGATTTCTGTCGCTATATCGCGAATGTCATCTCCGAGGCGGGAAACCTCGCCCTTAGACATTTCCTTCGCGGCCGCGGCAAGGCTTTTTTTGCGCAATCCAAACAGAATGTCCTGAAGTGCGTTGGTCTTTTGTATATTCTGGCCAAGGGCTGCAATGCGTTTTTGCTGTTCCGGATTGCTAGTGAGTTCCTTTAGGTCCTTCAGCGTCGTGTCTAACGCCGCCCGGTTTGCGTTCACTGCGTCCAAGAATGCTTGATCTCCCATCACCAGGTATCCGCGACCTTGAGACTCTGCGTCAGTGTAGGTCATCAGAATTACGTCGATCTGCCGGAGCAGCTTGTTACTATGCTCCACACTCTGATTAGCTTTAGAAAGATCAGTCACTCCCCGATATGACACCAACGAAACGAGGAGCACAACCGCGGCTCCCAACACGAATCCCGATTGAATTCTCCGTGCTAATGAAAGCTTCGACAACAACGTTAGGTTTTTTGTAATGCTTCTTCTGAGTTTCATCTCACGCTTTCTGCTTCAGGCGCTTTCGTGGAGCCGGAGTGCGCCGCATCTTGGGCCTGGGCTAACGCTTGCAGCGATCGTAGGGTGCTCTCGCAGTCGAAGCGCTCGACACATGCCGTGAATCCGTTTGGTCCTGTCCGGGTGCTTTTTTCCAAGGAGTGGCAGAGTACCAGAACTGGAAGATGGCCGAACTCTGGGCGAGCGATGGTCAGCTTTTTTCCAAAACTCATCTGTTTCTCTGCCTCCGATTGGACTTTCATGACACTTGTTACTTCCTGTGCCGGCTTAGTACTTGAAGCGGCTCACCAGTTGCTGCAACTCAGTCGACATCCGTGACAGCTCCTGTGCCGCCTGCTGCGAACCGCCTGCTCCGTGGGAAGTGCTCTCCGCAGCCTTCGCTACCCCAGTGATGTTGGTGGCAATTTCTCCGGAACCCTTCGCAGCCTCGTTTACATTGCGCGCGATTTCACCGGTCGTGGCGTTTTGCTCTTCGACCGCGCTGGCAATGGTATTGGATATACCGTTGATCTGGTGGATGATACCGCTAATCGAGCCAATGGCTTCTACCGCGCCCTTGGTATCACCCTGGATGGTTTGGATCTTTGCACTGATATCCTCGGTCGCCTTCGCCGTTTGGGTCGCCAGTTCTTTAACCTCGTTGGCAACCACTGCAAAACCCTTGCCGGCTTCCCCGGCGCGCGCCGCTTCGATAGTGGCGTTCAACGCCAACAGATTGGTCTGCTGAGCGATCGTCGTGATGACTTTGATGACCTGTCCGATTTCCGCACTCGAGTCACCAAGCTTGGTGATCGTGGTATTCGTCGATTCCACAACCTTAACGGCGTCGTTGGCCACCTTTGCGGCCTCCGTTGCATTCTTGGCGATTTCACGAATGGACGCGCTCAACTCTTCCGCGCCGGTGGCCACCGTCTGAAGATTGCGGTTCACCTGTTCCGTCGCGCTCGAGACCGTATTCGCTTGCGCTGACGTTTCTTCCGCATTCGCGGAAATCTGCTGGCTGCTCGCCGAGCATTCCTGGCTGGCGCTGGCCACTTGCTGTGCGGCCCCGGCAATAGATGCCACTGCGCTATGCATCGACCCCATCGCCTGATTGAGGGACGCGGCCATTATCCCGATCTCGTCCCGTGCGTCAATCGCGAGCTGGCACGTGAGATCGCCTTTGGCTAAGGACTGCAGAACTCCAATCGTTTGTTGCAGGGGCTTCAGAATGCCGCGGGCGATGATATAGCCGAGCAGGATTACGATCCCAAGGATCGCAACTCCTACCCCCACCATAAGGGTGGTTCGCGAAGAAATCACAGAAGCGGCGCGCTCCTCGTTAGCGTGGACCTTTTCATTGGCCAGCTTGACGATGTCGTTCACGGAAGCCGCGTGTTCTTCGTAAAGGCGAGCTAACTTGCTTATCCGAATGCTGTGGGCCTCCTTCCGGTTACCCGCCCTAATCTGGGGCACGAACTCGTTTTCCGCGATCTCAAACCACTGGCGAGCAGACGTATAGCAAATGCCACTCATCAGGTCCTTGAGCTTGCCTTCCGGCAAGGTCTTCATATAGAAGGCATGCCGCTCTTCAAAGTCCTTGTGGGCCTGCTGAAAGCTCTCCAAATGTTGCCGAACTATGGCGTGATCCGTAGACTCTTCCATTTCCGTCAAGTCTGTCGCCACGTGAGAAATACCTTCCGCGGGCGGAACATAGTCAGCCACTATGTCCGTACCCTGAGCAATACTCTTGTAAAGGTCTCCATTGACCTCCACAGTTCCTAGCGTGGTGAAGGCCACAGCGCCAAAGACGATTAGTCCGAGCGCCGCTACACCTACCAACAGCGACAACTTCCACTTAAACTTCATGTCTTTTATCCGAAACATTTCTTACTTTTTCACACCTTTCCGCTTTTTAGAGGTTCTGTCGCCTGTATGGCAGGCGTCCTACGAATCTGCTTTCTTGTCTCCTCGCCACGGCGGGTCGGTCTTCCTGTTCTTCCTTTCATGGCGGGTCATTCCGTCCTACGATGCTCCAGCGCGAACACCAAGCCGGCCGTCATCGTACTCTGTGTAGTCACCGGCAAATTATCACCCTTGGTGAAAGTCGGCTCATTGGAGAAATCACGCCGAAATTCAAGGTAAGTCAGTGTATGGCTTGCAATTATGCGCTGGAATGTCGTCGTGTATTCTTGAAGATTCTGCGCTCGGCCGGTGGTAAAGCCGTTGTGATCATCGAAATACTCGTAGCGTGTGGCCATCGCGTATTTAGGGTTGAAAGTATACTTGACGTAGCCCGCAATCCCGGTCCAAAAAACGGCGTTCACAACATCAGCGATTCTGTCCCCCCGGCTGTAATCGTAATTAGCCATGAGGGACAGCTTGGCAGTCGGCGAGTAGGTCACTACTGTATCCGATAGCTGCCGCCAATTGGAGGTGTTGTTTTTTTCCTCGGGTCCGGTCATATAGTTCTGCACAAGGCTAAACTTCTTAGTCGGATTCCAGCCGAAACCAGCGCCATAGGTCTTGCCGGCATTGTTACCCAGTATGCTGTTCCAACCATCCACTAAGATGCTGTACACGGAGTACTTGCTGTTAAATGCATACTTGGAGCGCAAACCGAAGTGAAAGTATGGGATAGCGTAAGAAAACAGCAGGCCTCGCGAGTAGTTCCAATTATCTTTGGTTTCGATTACTTCGGCACCGGCAGGAGTAACAAATTTCCCGGCGTCGGTCTGCAAACCCGTGCCAACCGGAGCCAGGTAGGAGAAATAGGCTTCTTTCACATAGCGGGAAAATCCCTCACTGGTATATGGCCCGTTCACGGCGTTCATAGCTTCGCCAAAACCCAAGGCGAAGTGATAGCCAATGCGACCGTTCGACGCATCGGGGGTCTTGTCAACGGCTAGCTCTAGCAGGTTGAGGTCTAACTGGCCGGAATTGACGTCAAAGCTGCGGAACCCGCTGGTGTGAGAAAACGGTTGGTCGAAATTGTAGTCGTAATACGCGTCCACTAAGCCGCTCAGTGAGGTGGGCGCCAGCCAGCGCTCTAATGTCGACGGTGAGGTCGCTGCCGGCGCATTGCCCTCGGGCGCAACGGTGGTTGACGTAGATTCAGGAGGTTGAGTAGCCGATACTGTATCACTGCTTGGCGCAACCGGGGCCGAGGGTGCTGGAACTGGTTGTGCCGCCGGTACGCCATTGCCAGGTGCAACTGCGGCCGGACATGAGTTGCCGTACTGCGCACTGGCAAATATCGGCATGGCCCCCATCAATAGTGCGAAGGCGATGGTCGGCTTTTTTCCACAACTCATTTGGCTCCCTGTTCCCGATTGAGCAGTCATCGCACTTCCCGTTACACCTCTTACGGCGTCGTATCGATCTTCAGCACTTTCGCGATATCCAGGGCAAGTAGTAATTTGCCCTCCAGCTTAAAAACGGTCTCCACCATGTCCCGGTGGAAGGGGTCCATCGTGCTTGGCGCCAGCTCATGCTGGCATCCGTCGACATCGATCACGTCCCCAATCTCATCTACCAGAAGACTGATCGCTCCGCCCTCGCAGCGAAGCACCATGTTCATGGGCTTCTGTTGTTCGTTACGCTCCGGCAAGCGGAGTCTTCGCCGGAGATCCACAGCCGTGACGATCTGGCCGCGGAGGTTGATCAATCCTTGAATCACGTCCGGCGCTAATGGCACGGGCGTCATATCCTGATACCTCAGGACTTCTTGTACCTCTCCCACGTCGATTCCGCAGAACATGTCCGATACCGAGAATGTCGCGTAGCGCCGTGCTCCGCTTTGGGAAACCTCCTGCGTGCTCACTGAACCACCTCCACAGTTGCCATTCGCTCCCACTGCTGGCTGATCCCCCGGCGCAAGGCATCCAACGACTGCCCAAGATCAGGGAATATTTCCGTCCCACAGGCGGCGAACAAAGCTTGCAAATCCAGAAGATCGGTCACCTTACCTCCGATCCGAGTTGACAACAGGACTCCCTGCTGTGAACTCTGGTCCGCCCGCTCAATTGCATCAGTAGCGATGTCGATGATTTCGTCGACAGCAAGACCGACCGAACGCTCGCCGGTCCGTAAGACCACTACGTGGACTGGGTCGCTCTGAAAGGCCGTGTCATTATGGCCTTTTCCCAGCACTTGGCTGAGCGAAATCAAGGGCAGGATATCGCCCCGGTACTGGATAACCGGCCGGCCGGCGGCAAACTCGATTGAGGATTGCGGAACTTCCTCGAGTCGACTTGCCTCGGCCAAAGGTATTGCTGCTCTACGAAGCCCGGCAGCGCGGAAAAGTAGATACGTTTGCGCAGCTTTCGCCGAATGACGCTCCTGTTCCGACTCGGAGTGTGCTTCTTCACGTTCTTGAACGGCTATCGCTTTTCGTCCGACTCTGGCGACGTCCAGGATGAGAGCTACACCGCCGTTGCCCATGATCGTGGCGCCGGCGAAACATTCCACCTTCTTGAGTTGCTTACCCAGTGGCTTAACAACGATCTCTTGTGTATCAAGTACACTGTCCACAACCAGGCCAAATTGGCGGTCCTCCGCCTGAAGGACAACAACGTTGACTACCTGTTGCGCTTCGTTGGCAGAGCGTGTTGCGAGCCCGAGAGCCTCATTCATATAGACCAGGGGCAGCAATTTTCCACGCCGGCGGTAAACTGGAGTGCCGTGGATTCGCTCGATCTGATTCTTCGCGGTGTCTTCTTCCAGCCGTAACAGCTCGAGCAGGCTCACCTGTGGGATAACGAATCGCTCGCCACCGCAATTCACCACCAGGCCAGGAATGATTGCCAGCGTCAACGGAATCTTTATCTTGACCGTGGTGCCTTCACCTACCCGGCTCGACAAGTCCACCACACCACCGATCTTCTCGATGTTGGTTTTGACGACGTCCATGCCAACGCCGCGGCCCGAGATACTGGTCACTTGCTCGGCCGTCGAGAAACCCGGCAGGAAAATAAGGTTCACTGTCTCACGATCACTAAGGCGCTCGGCCTGTTCGGGGCGGAGCAGGCCCTTTTCTATCGCTTTTTGCTTGACTCGTACCGGATCAACTCCAGCACCATCGTCACTGATTTCGATGTTGACCTGTCCGCCTTCGTGATAGGCTCTTAGCGCGAGCGTACCTTGCGGGGACTTTCCGTTGCGTGTCCGGATGGCAGGTGTCTCGATTCCATGGTCACAACAGTTACGCACGATGTGAGTCAGTGGATCTTTGATTGCCTCAATAATGCTTTTGTCCAGCTCAGTGTCCGCGCCATCCATCACCAGCTGAATTTGCTTGTCGCAACTGGCGGCCAAGTCTCGCACCACGCGCGGCAGCTTATTCCAAACCATTCCGATGGGCTGCAGCCGAGTTTTCATCACGCCTTCTTGCAACTGCGTGGTGATGAGGTTGAGCCTCTGGGCAGTGCTGTTCAGGTTGGCGTCGTCCTGGTGAGAATTAAACTGTAGAATCTGGTTGCGAGCGAGCACTAACTCGCCGACGAGGTTCATCAGCTTGTCCAGCAAACCAACGTCCACTCGAATAGTGGAGTCGGCAACGGAAATGCCCTTGGCAGCGCCGCTCCGTTCACCATCCTGGCCCGCAGCGGCTGCGGTCGTGCTAGTGGCCATCTCTTCTGCCTCGGGTTTTACCATCGGAGTAGTGTGATCCTCGGCCTGTGGCTGCTCTTGGCTCGCGCACGGTTTCCCTTCACTCGCGAGTGTCAGTCGGCTGCGGAGGTCCTCATAGGTTTCCCCACTTTCCTTCCCGGCAGACTCGATGTGAGCCAACTCCCTCTTCACAACGTCTACGGTTTGCAGGATCAGGGATGTCAGCTCCGGAGTCAGGCTGCGCTCACCGTTGCGAAGCTGCGAAAGAATGTTTTCGGCAATATGCGTCACACTCTCCAGATTGGCGAACGCGAGAAATCCGCACGTGCCTTTGATCGTATGAAACGTCCGGAAAATGCCTGCCAAGAGTTGCGGATCGTTGGGACACCGCTCGAGCTCGACAATCTCTTGCTCCAAGCGGGCCAAATTCTCCGTGCTCTCGATCAAAAACTCTTTGATAATGTCCTGGTCTTCCACTGTTTGCTCCTGACGGATGCTTGTCTAAGGGAGAATAAATGCTCGTGGGCGCGTCCCATGCTCATGCGCCGTCCGTTCTTTGGGCGCCAGACAGATCTTGACATCCAGCCGGTCCTCGCCTGAGTAGAACGGGACCACGGTCCACACATCCCGGCCCAAGCTCCGAGCCGCAAAATTGCGGCCGTGAATCACCGTGGGAATGCTGAGCCCCATAGGTCCCAGGGTCTCTTCCACTTCATTCTTGACGTTGCCGATAATCATGTTGGTGAGCTCGCCGATAGCGTCGAGCACCTGCTCATCCACCACCGCTAACTCCGTCATCAAAAAACTCGACGAGAGGCTGCAAGCAAGTTTTGAGCTGCAGCAAAGACTTCCCGTCCCTACCCAGGCACCTGCCAGGCCGATGAAGGAAACTACGCCGTCAAAGTGCTCGGGAGGCGTCTGCTCGGAATAGGCCTCATCAGCTTTCACCACAATGCCTAGCATCGTGGTAAACACTTCGTCAGTCGCCCGGCGCATCACCTCCGAAAGCTGTCGGTGCTCTAGTTGATCTGCCATCCTATACTCCTTCCCGCTGGTGAACCGTCATCAAATCAGCCCCACGATCTTGTCTTTGATCTGATCCGGAGTGAAGGGCTTCTTCAGATAGCCACTGGCTCCCAACTGAGCCGCCTCCATCACTTTCGCCTGGCTACCTTCGGTCGTAATCATGACCACGGGAACCTGTTTCCACGCCTCGTTGGCTTTCAACTGGGTCAAGAACTGAATACCGTCCATGTTTGGCATGTTGATATCTGAGAAGATGAGCTGAACGGTCTTCTCCTTGAGGATGGCCAGGGCTTCGACACCGTCACTCGCCTCATAGACAGTTCCGAGCGAAACCTCCGCTTGGTGTAATACTCGCTGAAGTATCTTGCGGATTGCAGCCGAATCATCGACAATCAAAAGGTCCAGGGGCATAGTATTCGCGTCAGGCTTCCTAGTAGTAGCGGCCCACCGCCAACGGATCTGGCCGATACAGATTCTCTTTCTTTGCGGTTTGCAATACAGGCGATGCTACTTGCGACCACTGCAAAAACCATCGCGCGAATACGACTGTAAGCTAACGTGCATAACTCTGCAATACCAGCGTGCTCCAATACAGGTGGTAGATAAGATGGAATACACTTTAGTATACGTTTTACTTCTATCAGTGGAGATCATACGGGTCAGGATAAAAGCGCTACTTAGTCAGAGCTTCACAACTGCACTTATGCTTCCTGGTAAAGCAATGCGATGTTCATGGACGCCGGCCACTCCCACGAGACTCACTTTTCCAACGCGAGTAGGGCATACCTGATCAGCTCGGTCAGGTTGTGTACGCCAAGTTTTTGCATGATCCGCGCCCGGTGTGTGTCCACGGTGCTCACGCTGATGTTGAGTTCGTCGGCAATAGCTTTACTTGTTCTACCGGTGATCAACCTCTGCAGAACCTCACCTTCCCGGGAGGTTAGCTCGCTGTAATGGCTGCTAAGCTCCCTCTGCCGGAGCCGGAACACATATTCATCGAGAAATGTGTCAATCAGGACCCCGCGAACGTCCTCGCTGAAATAGCCTCCACCCCGGCATATGGAAGTGACCGCCTTTATCACGACGTCAACCGAATCGACTTCCAAGTAACACCTCGCGCCGGCGCGGAACGACTGGGTAATTAAGGACGGTTCAAGGCTACGGCCGCAAATGATGGTCGCGATCGTTGGTTGGCGCCGAATCATGTCTCGCGTGAGTTCGAGCCCGCTGATTCCAGGCAGGCTCAATTCAACAACTGCCACGTCCGGCGTCATGGTCGCGAGCGTGCGGATGGCCTGATTGGCATCGGTGGCCTCACTTACATCCTCGACCTGATACAAGTTAGCGAGTGCCTGTTTCCAAGTTCGCCGTAACGCGTTGTCGCTGTGAATGAGCAGTATTTGGGCTCGGCACGAGCCGGTCCCACCTTGCGTGTCCGATCTCGGCTGAGCCACGCTGTCTGCGGCAGCGGGAGTCGGGTAACCCATGGTGGCGCTCACTCGGGCCTTTCTCCGCTGTTGACCTTCGCTCTCAGTTCTGCTACGTCGTCTCGCAACCTCCACGACTGTCTTGTGCCGATCTCGAAACTCTGTAATTCTGGTCCGCCGGTTTGTCGCCCGCCGCAGTGGCGCCACACCCCAAGGTCGACAAGACGGACATCACACAGTGTTTGGCGGACATGTGCGAACAAGCGCGCTATCCCTAGCTCTGCACCCAGCTCAGGGCTGTCACCGAATGTTGCAAATGGACCGCTCAATTGGTCATCACCGAAGTCTGCGCCCAGGCTGGCTCGTGCAGCGCACCGGCCAGTACCGCTGGCCCTTGCAGCTCTGGTGTGGTAACAAGGATTTGATTCCATTTGCTGTCTGGTGGGCGCGAAACCCACGCCTCTAGCACACCTTAAGACCTTATCGCGGGTTGTTGTATCCGAATTTATTCGGAGACCGTAGTGGGACATTTCCGTAGGCCACCTTTGAGACTCTCATAGCCTCATCGACAACATTCGAAGAAATCATCGCTTCATCACCGCGTTGGGTGCCTTGATCCGGCGGCCCGCTTCTCTTAAATGCGCCGCGCATTCTGCGGTACCGTTCACTAGCCCGTTCGGCGTTGCGCTGCTGATACTCCTGTTCGCGCCGGCGCCGTTCTTTTCCGATTCTTCTGCGCTCGCGAAGCACAGCTGCGATACGCTCGGCCAAGGCCACCGGTTTCTCTTTTGTCATTGAGTGTGACTCGAAAGGTCTTGCGTCCCTCAAGTCAGTAGCGTAGCCAGTCAGGCTAAGTTCCTTCACGCTTTCCATCTACAGGTCCCCCAATGGCGATTGAAACATTCCCCTAACATCTCCGTAGTCGCTGAGAGACAGTTTCGCAAAACCCCGATCCCACTTCTCGTTGTCCTTGCACATGGCGCAACGCCCGCACTTGCAGCGTGGGTAGGGAGCCAACGGATCACGACGACCGAACTCCTTCTTGGGTCGGCCAAATCCCCGCATCGTTTTCGACTGCAAATCGGATTGCAAGCTAGATTTACTCATATATAAAACACCGTAACGCGCACGATATTGCATGACTTCAGATCGGAACCTATACTGCCGTTAGCCCCGTTTATCGTATTCCGACTGGCCTTCATAACCCATTCCGCCGCCCCCACGTTTTCCGCACGGGCTACTCATCCTAAGCTTCAGATCACGCCCTCGATAACTATTACCACTGTCTTCTCCCGCGTAGCGCCGTTACAGCGATCATCTTCTACGCGCGTGAAACACAGGTTCTTGACGACGTTCGGCTGTGGCGGCCTCTACTCACCTTGTCCCGCCTCAGTGCCGCCCCAGGTGCCTGCCGCACCTACGAACTGTCGAGCTTCATTCCACTGCCGAACCTTGCAACTCCGGGTACACATCCAGCCGGAGTCAAATGTTCGAGAGTATCCCGCGTACTAGGCCATTTATGCCTATGAGCTGGCGCCGTAGACAGTCGACCATAACGTCATCTTCCACACTGGAACCTGACCTGCCCGTCACCTGAATCTGTTTTTCTTGCACCAGCTTAGGACACCGCGTCGCCACACTGGCCGTAATTCCGTGGCTCAGCTTGAGCGCGCACACCTCAATCAAGTCGCCAAGAAGCCAGACTACGTGCTCACTCACTAGCAGCATACGCACCCCCGTTTGAGAGAATGACCACCACGTTTATGTCTCGACACCGTCTGGGTCGACCACGTGATGTTAGGTTCTATTCGAAGAGCAGACGGTCCTTGAAGCCCTTCGGTCTATCCGGCTATTTGTTGAGTGCCGCCACGAGCGAACAGCGCACCCCACGATACTCTCCTCCGCTTGAGTCATGAGGCGAGTCGATGTCTTTTCCCGATCACGGCGGCCGAGAAGAGAATATTCTTCCAATGAATTCATGAGCCTATCTAGTGCGGCCCTTCGCAAGTACAGGTGTTCTAGCTCTCGTTGCATGTATGGTGTTGCGGTATTCATCTAATACTCCTCACTGTTGATGTTGAAATCATTTGACATTCAGAAACCACCGGAGCGAGCCCTGCCGGTTCTCGGGTGTGCAGAAATGTAATCCTGTCATTAGGCGAAAACGTCTGCTCGTGATCTTCTTCACTGACGAATAGCGGCCTTACTTTCCACAGTTCGTGTTGCTGAGACGAACCGCAAACGCAGAACGCCTCCACGCGGTAGAGTAATTCTACCGGGACGCCATTGTGGAAAAGCCTCATTCCTACCGTCAAGTCAATCACTTCATGCCACTCCCAGGGCTGTTTATACTATCAGCGATCGGGCTGCTGGCCGATCAATAGAATTACATCGTAGGTGTATGGTGACAATAGGAACACCTCTCAATCGGATGTAAAACGAAATATACAGAGCCAGTCAGGCTTTGTCTTACAGGGATACTATCCTGAGTTAGGGTGATAAAGTGTCTCAAGCCAAGCGAAAAGGCCATTTATTCAACCAAATTGTTACGAATAGAGTACTGGACAAGCTCGGCGTTATTTTTCATTGCCATTTTTGTCATGACCCGCGCTCGGTATGTGCTAATGGTCTTAACACTCAGATGCAGCTGCTCCGCGATCTCTCCAACGGTTTTGCCGGACCCGATCAGTCGTAGGACATCAAACTCGCGATCGGAGAGAGACTCATGAGGAAGTCTGGTGGGGTCCGAACCAACCTGAGCCGCGAGTCTTTCGGCGAGACTGGATGTAATGAACTTGCCGCCCGCGAGTAATCTGCGAACAGCCTGCAATAGAATCTCAACTGGGCTATCCTTAGTGATATAGCCTGCCGCACCTGCCTTGAGAGCTCGAATCGCAAAATGTCCTTCCGAGTGCATACTGAGCATCAAGATCGGCACCTTGGGCCGCGCAACCCTAATCTCCGCGAGCAGTTCGATTCCGCTGCGGCCTGGCAGGCTTACATCCAGTAAAATTAAATCCCAGTCTTGTTTGTAGACTGCATCTAACGCTTCCTGCGGAGTCGCAGCTTCGCCCACCACCGCACCCGGGAACTCGCTCGATAGGATGCCATGAATTCCTCGGCGAACGACGGAATGGTCGTCCACCGTGAGCACGCGAAGGGCCGAAGCTACCGTATGGACTTCGTGCCCCGGACGACGGGTCTCGTATAGCGCAGAGTCCGGCTCTCCTGTTATAGCCCTGCCGAGTGGTCGGCGTGCCGCATTGTGATGAATTCCCATGGTGAAATTTAGGTCCTTCCGTAGGATCTCGCGCTCCCGCCGGCGGTGTCGCCAAGGTCGTGGAGACTCGGCTACACGTCGAAGAATGGGAACCGGTGTCGCCCAGCTATTGCGAGAACAACGCCTACCAACGAATCTTAAGGCTTTCCTGCAACCCACTCCTATCCGTACTTCTTCGGATAACGGTAAGTATAATTTCGGTAGCGAAAGGGGACCTACTTTTCCACGTGGGAGTTCGTAACTCGCAGAAACTCGGCTTTCGTCGGCTCGTCGTCCTACAGACGAGCTGATCCTCCGTAAAATTACGGATACTCGTTTGACCGGACGAATGTCTTAATAGGGAAGATAGTTCTTTTTAACTCGAACATGGCGGGGTGCCATGAGACAGCTCAACTTGCGTCTGTTACTGGCAGACGATCACGACGGTTTGCTTCGGGAGATCGTTAGGCTGCTGGCGGACGAATTTGAAATCGTGGGTACCGCGAACAATGGTGCCGCTCTGGTGGATTTAGCCGCCAAGCTGAAGCCGGACGTAGTGGTCACGGACGTCAAAATGCCGGAGCTCAGTGGCATCGACGCCGCTCGTAAGCTCTTGGCACTTCAACTGTGCAAAGCTGTAGTGGCGCTGACGATGTATATCGACCTCGAAGTCGCGAAGGCTGCGCTCGAAGCCGGTATTCTGGGTTATGTGGCAAAGGTCGACGCGGGCGAGGACCTGATTCCTGCGATTTACAAGGCAGCAAAGGGTGAGACCTTCCTTTCATCGACGATTGCCTCAAAGCTCTCTGGACACGGTCGCAGTTGATCAAGCGTACGAAATGGCGTACCTGAGTGATGCTCCGCTACCTGTAATGCCCAGGAAGCCGATAGATATGGTATCCTACGACGTAAAGGCTTACCCCTCAAACCTGCTATCCGATGATTAAGGTGCTTATTGCTGATGATCACGCTGTAGTTGCTGAAGGCCTCGCCGCACTTTTGAAAGATAGCTTTGAGCTCGTGGGCATCGTGCACGATGGGCGCGCGCTGCTCACAGCTGCGAATCAGCTACGGCCTGATGTCATCGTGACGGACATTTCGATGCCGTTGCTGAACGGGCTGGATGCGGTTCGACAGATCAAAAGCAGCAACCCAAAGGCTAGAATTATTGTTCTCACGATGCATCCTGAACCTCAATTGGCTGTGGAAGCTTTCCGTGCCGGCGCTTCAGGCTACGAGCTCAAAACCGCGGCGGGAGAAAATCTGGCCACCGCGATCCGTGAAGTGGCTCAAGGACGTAACTACCTTTCACCACTCGTCACGAAGGACATGATTAGCGTACTTCTCGAAGCCAAGGGAGGGTCTTCGGCTGCGGGGGCGAACCTGACGGCCCGCCAGCGGGAGGTTCTCCAACTGATTGCCGAGGGACGAACAATGAAAGAGGTGGCGTCGATCCTCAACATCTCGCGACGGACAGCGGAATCGCACAAATACGAGATGATGGAACTGCTCGGCGTGCAGACCGTTGCGGAATTGATCCAGCATGCGATGCGGCTCAAGATGGTCGGGGGATAGCGGCGGAGTCGAGCCACAAAAGCACGGATCTCACGGTGCTGTGCCTGGATACTTAATCGGAAGCGTTCTTCGCTTTCTCGAAACGTGAGTGCCTGGTCAGACCTTTTGACGAAAGGGATTTGCTGATAGCGATCGAGATGTCCGTCCATCACCATCAACTAGAGCAGCGGTTGGACGAAAGTGAGGTGCGTTACGCCGTGATATTAACCAGCGTCGCGGATGGAGTGATTGCCACGGACGTCGATGGCCGGGTCACTTTTATGAATCCCGCAGCCGAAGCGTTGACCGGGTGGACATTGCAAGAGTCGCGAGGCGTGGCCGTAGAACAGGTTTATGTTCGGATTGACGAAAGTAGCCGAGAGCTGCTGGAGAACCCGGTTCATTGTGCCCTCCGGCAAAAGGCGGCTGTGTTTTTGAGTTCGGCCTCGCTAATTAGCCGGAATAACGAGATCACTCCCATCGACGACGGTGCGGCTCCACTTGTGACAAAAGAGGGCGAAGTGATCGGCGCCGTCGTTACCTTCCGGAATATCCGCGACCGTCGGCTCGCCGAGGCCGCATGGCGGCGGGCCGAGGAACAAGCGCGTCAGATGCAGATCAATGCTCAGGAGGAAGAACGTAGCAGGATTGCTCGGGAGCTGCACGACGACGTGAGCCAACAACTCGCAGCAGTCAGTATCTCCATTAGCAACCTGACAAGACGTTTTCCGGAACACGACCGGGACACACGAGATCAAAGTCAACGGTTGCAACAGGCGATTTCGGCGCTCGCGAAGAGTATCCGCAATTTATCACACGAACTCCACTCTCCTGTGTTGGAACATTTTGGAATCGCGGCTGCGTTGCAATCGTATTGCTCCGAGTTCACGTCGTTAACCCATATAGCGGTCTCTGTACAAGCTGAGGAGGCCTTTGACGACCTTTCACCCACCACGGCGCTTTGCATATACCGAATCATGCAAGAGGCCCTGGGGAACATAGCGAAGCACTCAGAAGGGAGACAAGCCGCAGTGCGCCTGGTGCGATCGAATGGATCTGTGCAACTCACGATCGCGGACTCCGGAACCGGTCTTTCTCCGGCCCAGGCGGAAGGATTGGGTCTAGTGAGCATGAAAGAGCGCACCCGCCTGTTGAATGGCACGTTTCATATTGAAAGTAGCCCAAACGGCGGCACGACATTAACAGTTTCAATCCCAACATAGCCGAACCCTTGATCCAACTTGCTCCGCCACGCCCTATATCAATACAATCACGGGCCTTAGCGTCGCCGATATCCAGCACGGCTTCCGTCTTCTCTAACGTCGTTCACGATCTCGAAGCTATGCCTTTTGATCTCAAGACCCTTGTAGGAGAAGCTAGGATCGTTTCCGGGCCGCATAACTGGCCGGCAAGGAGTACATCGGCAGGCATGCTGAAGGGCCTATGCGTAGTCCGCTCGCAGGACGGCACGCGTCGCGTCTAGCGAAGCCAGAATGCGCTGGCCAGCATGTAGCCGCACGCGGAGCTCCTGCGCGTTAAACGGCTTGGTCAGATAATCGTCTGCCCCCGCTTCTATGCCGCTCACCACGTCGCCGGATAGGTCCTTGGCGGTGAGCAGAATGATGTAAACATAGCGTCCATTCGCGCGCGCCCGAACCTTTCGGCAAACCTCCACACCCGTCATGTCTGGCATGAACCAGTCGAGTACCGCGAGCGCGGGGCTATTCTCGCTCTGTAGGATCTCGCAAGCCTCCTCTCCCTTTGAAACCACAACAACGTCGTATCCCCAACTGGTTAGGAGCGCTTGCAATATTGCCTGAAAGATTGGGTTGTCATCAGCGACTAAGGCTTTCATCAGGCCCTTTCTAAGTCGATCATGCTGAACTGCTACCTGGGCGGACAGGGCGTCAGGCGCGACCGCCTCGCGGCGCGTCGGACTACAGGTGACACCCGATTGATGTATTCACCCAGCTCCTGCCGTAACCACTTGAACTGCTCCTGCAAATGATCGATGAGCAACTGTAGGCCACGAAAATCTTGTTTTTGGGCCAGTGTCTCTATCTGCTCACAGGTCAACGCCATCTCGACTACCTCCAATTGGCGCAAACTGCTTTTGATCGTATGAAGTAGCCCAGACGCGGTTTCGAGATTGCCGCGATGGCAGGCATCACACAGCGCGTCTATCTTGGCTGCGATGTCATCTAGAAATGTTTGAATCAATTCAACTACAAAATCAGCTCCAACCTCTTCCTCTAGCTGTTCAAGGAAGGCAAACGGCAACTCATCTCGCTGTCGCCCGGTCAGCACAATTCTTGCGCCATGTGGACTCTATCGAGAGTATACTGGGGAACGCCAGGCCGTTTCTATGTATGCAGATCTGATTCTTTTGTAAGACCAACCACCATGTGTGCGTCGGTCTGCTTCGTAAGGTGGATCGCACCTTCACAAAGGAGTCGCTGAGAGAAATAGGCGGGAGCCGCTGGCCGGAGGCGGGTTCGAAAACTCTCTTCACTCCGCAAACGCCTTTGGCGTGCTGTAGAATCGATGGGGAACAGTGGATAATCTCGCGTCCGAGCAAAAGGTCGGTGGCTCGAATCCACTTGGGTGGACCAAATTAGTCCTGTTCACAGACCGGAGAGCAGTGAAGTGGATCATAGCCGTCGCTTTACTCGTGGCTGCCGCCCTGCTGGTTTGGACCTTTATTGAAAAGTCTTGTGTGACGAGTCGGGTCTACACGATCGGCTGGGAAAACGATCCTCCGGACGAATTCCCCGACAGTAAAGGCCAGCCGACAGGAATGATTGTCGAGATAGTCAGGGAAGCCGCACAACGCTCCGGGATTCAGTTGCAATGGGTGCGACACGACGAGAGTTCGGAAGCAGCGCTGCGTAGCGGGGGCGTCGATCTGTGGTCTTCGATGACGATCACTCCGGAACGGGCAAAGATCCTCCACATTTCCGCTCCTTATTTGGAATCAATCCAGTGCCTCCTGGTTCCGCGCGCCAGCGTGTTTCAACGCCAGGAAGACCTGGCTAAGGGAACGATCGGTTATCTTGGTTTGCCCATAACCTCTCGCCAGGCGCACGCTCTCATGCCGGACGCACGACTGATCACCATGCGATCTCCCAAGGATCTGGTTCAAGCCGTATGCCAACAACGAGTGGATGCGGGATTCATTGAGCACGAAACGGCGATCGTAGCGCTGATGAGTGGTATTTCGTGTCCGGACCAGCCTCTGCGAGTAATCCACATTGCCGCCGACCGCCAGCTGCTCCTTGGGGTTGGGTCGACATTTAAGGCCGCCGCGGCGGCCGACAGAATTCGCGTTGAGATTGGCAGGATGGCAGCGGAAGGGAAACTGGCAGAGCTTTTCGTTAGATGGGGTTCCTTATCGGGGCGGAACCTAGAATCCGTAAAAGCGCTGGTCGATGCGCAACGCCGCGCGCGCTGGACGATGCTGGCTGCCGCGGTGTTTGCCGCGCTGTTCGCCATCGCCTGGTGGCAGGCGGCACGGGCCGTTCGCCAGAGAAATCGGGCCCGGCAAGCGGAAATGGCACTGCGGGAGAGCGAAGAGCGGTACCGGTCGATCATCGAAACCGCACAGGAAGGGATCTGGACCCTGGACGCCGACGGCAGGTTTACGTACGTCAATGAGAAGCTGGCTACGATGCTGGGTTACGGGCGTGAGGAGCTTTTGGGACAGCCCGTCGATGCGTTTGTCGATCCCTCGCTGCTCGAAGCATCGCGCCAAAACAGAGAAAGGCGGAAACAGGGGGTCAGGGAGCATTACGACTTCATCTTCCGGCGCAAGGATGGTTCGGTCCTGCACGCGATTGTGGCAGCGAGCCCGGTATACGACGGAAGGGGGAATTACACCGGCGGACTGGGAATGGTTGCGGACATCACCGCGCGCAAGCAGGCGGAAGAAGCGCTCCGCCAGAGTGAAGAGAAGTATCGTTGCTTCTTCGAAGAGGACCTGGCGGGATATTTCATCGCGTCTCCAGATGGCAAGCTCCTGGAGTGCAACCCCGCATTCGTAAGGATGTTCGGATTTGCTTCGCACGAAGAAGCCCTGGCGCACACTCTTGCCTCGCTTTATCCCAATCCCGAGACGGAGAAGGCGTTTATCGAGCTGGTGGAGAGCCGCGGGAGGCTCCAAGAACATGAGTGCGATCTGCGCCGCAGGGACGGTACACCTCTCAGTGTGATCTCTAACGTCATCGGCTCGCGCAATGACAGCGGCGAGTTAGAAGAGATTCGAGGTTATGTTGTTGATAACACAGAACGTAAGAAGGCGGAGGAACAGCTCCGCCTGTCGCAGAAGATGGACGCCATTGGAAGGCTAGCGGGAGGGGTAGCTCACGATTTCAACAATCTCCTTTCGGTCATCATCGGCTACAGCAGCCGTCTGTTGTCTAAACTGCCGCAGTCCGACCTCACATACGGAGAGGCTGCTGAAATCAAGAGTGCCGCCGAGAGGGCCGCCGCGCTCACCGACCAGCTCTTGGCATTCGGTCGCAAACAGGTTCTGCAACCCAGGGTGCTCAATCTCAGCGAAGTGATTTCTCACATGATCGACATGTTGCAGCGTCTTATCGGCGAGCATATCGATCTGGCACTGGTTCCACATCCGAAATTGGACATGGTGAAGGCCGACGTCGCACAGATCGAACAGGTGATCATGAACCTTGTGATCAATAGCCGCGATGCCATGCCTAACGGCGGGCAGATCACCATCGAAACGGCAAATGTCTTCTTGAGCGAACAGGATGTCGGCCGTCCCGACGACGTACCGCCTGGGCGGTACGTAATGGTTGCCGTTTCCGACAATGGGTGCGGTATAGACGCCGCGATTCGGCCCCGGATTTTCGAGCCGTTCTTCACGACCAAGGAGCACGGACAGGGAATTGGGCTCGGGCTCTCGACGGTCTACGGAATTGTGAACCAAAACGGCGGATACATTTCGGTCTATAGCGAGCCGGGCCGTGGCGCCAGGTTTAACATCTATCTGCCCACTGTCCCGGAGACCATCAGCACGCTACCCAAAGAAGAGCCGGAAGAAGAGCTGGCAATCGGCTCGGGAACAATATTGGTAGCGGAGGATGACGACTCGATCCGCGGACTTATTCAGAGCGTTCTCACAGAAAAAGGCTACACGGTGCTTTCAGCCCGGGATCCTCGAGAAGCAATTCGGATCCAACAGCAACACTCAGGTCCTATCGACCTGCTCTTAACAGACATGGTCATGCCCGACATGAGCGGTCGCGAGTTGGCGGAATGTCTGGCGCCAGCCCGCCCGCAAATGAAAGTACTCTACGTGTCGGGCTACACCGAGGACGCGATGGTCCACCAAGGAGTGCTAGCCCCAGGCACGACTCTGCTTATGAAGCCCTTCAGTCCCCAGGCGCTTCTTCGCGAGGTGCACCGTGTCCTGAAGCCGGCGGGTAACGCCGTGGCCATTCTGATCGTGGAAGACCATCCCAACCTTCGGGAACTGACCCGGGCTACACTGGAGGAGGCAGGCTACCGGATTCTGGAGGCCTGCGATGCTCAACAGGCGATGGAACACCTCGCCGAAGGCAATATCGATCTCGTGATCACAGACTTGAACCTGCCGGGTCAGAGTGGCCGTGAACTCGTCAAAGCGGTGAAGACCCTCTACCCGGCTGTCAAGTTAATCATCGTCTCCGGCGCCTTTGAGTCGGTGCAAACCACTCTCGCCCAGCAGATTGGCATCAACGCCATCCTGCCAAAACCGGTGGATCCCGAAACGTTGCTGGAGACAGTCCGGGGCGTTCTTGCTTGAGAGGCGGCGGCTAGCTTCATCATTTCACCGCATACGAGTCGGAGAGAGTTCGGTGCATCTCTAGAAGCAGATGTTGCCATCAAGCGTCATCAGAATCGGGCCGATCTGTTCGCGCCGGCAGGATCGGAAGGGATGAGCAGTTGCCAAAGCGTTCTCTGTCCCCGTGAATACCTCTCTCGATGGCTGGGACCGTCAGCCGTTCCACCGTCCGACTGAGCCTAGATTCAGATAGCGGCTATTGATGAATCCGCCAAACCAAGCCATGCTTCTGCATCCGCGAGGCTTCTGAACACGCGGATTTGCTCTCGACCTCCACTGACTTCGCGGTATATCGCAAACATTCGCGCTAACCCATAGACCACATTGTGCGGAGCAACGATAGCGCGACGGGAGCCGGAGCTGAAATGCGAATAGGCCGCCGTCTCTCGAATCTGATCTGCAGTCACGGATATTCGCGTGACGTCTCGGCAGTCGTATAGCTGAGAAAAGTCTGATGTGAATACCGGATCACTGCTGAATCCCAGTCGCGTTGCCGTCATCTCGGCGTATGTGACCACGCCCCAAGCGCGGAGGCGAACTAATCGACGCGCCAGATCTAATTCGTAGTCACAAGGCATAGAAGTCGTGGAGGCCTCTCACAGCCATTCTGCGACCGGGCGGGAATCGTGGTTCAGAAACCAACATAACTGTACATGGAAGGACACTACCCACACTTGGCGCATGTTCCTATACCCGGGCCGAGGCTACGCTCGAAGCTACTCGTTCAAATCTCGGACTCTGCACACACAGGACTTCGAAAGCCTCCTCTCGGCTCCGGACTACGTGAAGTGCGGCTTGCGTTTCGCCTCCCGCCATTTGGTACATCCTGCACAACCCAAACACATGCTCGCGTGGGGCTACAAGGAAACGAGCAGTCAGATCTTTGTATGGGGAGTGGTTTTGTGCAGCCGACCATATTCCGTGGCTGGAAAAATTGCAGAAGGTCAAGCCTGAGAGATCGGTGATCCCAGCAGAAGGGTTAAGCTCAACCGCCAGCTGTTTGATGCAATGGTAGAGTTTGTCTAGATCTTCGTCTCGAATATCGCCTTCCACTCTCACCAGCAATATTCTGTGCTCACGGTCGAATTCGAAGTGATACTGCATGATGCTGCCGCTTGGGCGTCGGTGTCCATGAGCTGTCCCGGTCATTTCTTTCGGCTCGCACGAGATGGGTAGCCGGTTATCATTTGACATTTTTTGTCCGTTTGTCAATAATATTGACAAACGGACAAAAAATGTCAATACTTAAACTGTGCCGAGTGAAAAAGAGCAGCACGTCGTCGAAAAGGCCCAGGAAGTCTTTCGCCGCTATGGCTACGCCCGCACGACCATGGGAGACCTCGCCGCCGCCGCCGGATTGTCACGCCCTGCGCTGTACCTCGTGTTTCCTGGCAAGAAGGAAATCTACAATGCGGTCGTCAAATGGGTAAGCGAGAGTTCCCTGGAGGTTATTCGGGAGGGCCTCCGGAATGAGTGGCCTCTTGAGAAGAAACTCCTTTACGCCTTCGAAATGTCGATCGGACAGGCGTTCGATAGGGTCAAGGCGTACCCCGACGCCGAAGATCTGCTGTCGTTCAACTACGAATCGCATAAGATCGAACCGAGTTTTGGCAACTTTCAGGGCTATCTGGCCGAGCTGCTGCGGGAAACGGTAAACAGGTCAAGCCTGGATGTTACCGCTCGGGAAGTGGCGCGCACTTTGCTGTCCTCCATGCGCGGGTTCAAAGTGGCGGCCACCGACGGACGGGATCTTCGGCGATTGATTGCCGTGCAGGTTTCCCTCACGGTTGCCGCGCTTGAACACTGCGGTGCGTCAAAGGCAGATTCGTCACGCGCCCGGACTGCCGCCACGGAATACAAAAAAAAGATGCCCTAAGAACCCGGTCTTCCTCCGCTGCGCTCGTGCGCCGCCCAACTTAGCCTAGATTCAGATAGCGGCTATTGATGAATCCGCCAAACCAAGCCATGCTTCTGCATCCGCGAGGCTTCTGAACACGCGGATTTGCTCTCGACCTCCACTGACTTCGCGGTATATCGCAAACATTCGCGCTAACCCATAGACCACATTGTGCGGAGCAACGATAGCGCGACGGGAGCCGGAGCTGAAATGCGAATAGGCCGCCGTCTCTCGAATCTCATCTGCAGTCACGGATATTCGCGTGACGTCTCCGCAGTCGTATAGCTGAGAAAAGTCTGATCTGAATACCGGATCACTGCTGAATCCCAGTCGCGTTGCCGTCATCTCGGCGTATGTGACCACGCCCCAAGCGCGGAGGCGAACTAATCGACGCGCCAGATCTAATTCGTAGGCGCACGGCATTGGAAGTCGTCGAGGCCTCCTACAGCCATTCTACAGCTAGGGAAAGAATCGGGGCCTTCACGAAGAAAGGCCAGAATGGCAAAACCCCAAACAACGCCTGGACCTTAGATCAAAGGCCGCTTCCCTGTGTGAAATACAGCCAAAGAAGCGCAGGGTTTAGTGCCCGCTTCTCGAGTTGCGGTAATACCGGTGGTCCGTCATACTGGCAAGAAGTTTATGCGCCGTAGTGTCGCGTCCCCACTGCGCCCACCCCTTCGTCTCCATGTCGCCGTTTTCTTGGCCTTGGTCACAGCTATCGGGATCGCCGCCTACCGTTTCTACGCGGCGCAAAGGCGCGTGATCGAACTCGAACTGCGCCAACAACTCAGTGAGGTTGCCGACTTGAAGGTGAACCAGGTTGCCGCCTGGCGGCTGGAGCGAGTCGGCGACGCAAAGGTCGCTATAGCCGACACCCGGCTGATGCCGGATGTTCAACAGGTGCTGAGTTCCAAAGATAGTCCCGAGATTCGTCACCGGGTTCTCGCGTGGATGGACGCCATACGGACGAACTACCAGTACGCGAACGTCGTCCTGTCTGACGCTGACGGGACGATGCGTTTGACCAGCGGCCAGCTTCTGGGAACGCCGGAACTCTGTGTGGAATTGGCAAGGGAAGCGGCTCGGGCTGATGGGGTGGTTTTCCGGGATGTTCGCCGCGGTGGCGGAATTGTCAGGCCGCATTTTATTTTGGGTGTTGGACTGAGGTCTACCAGCGGCGCTACCTTCGGCACCATATTGTTGGGGATTGATCCGTGGGTGGCTCTTTACCCGTTAATCCTAAAGTGGCCTACCACCAGCCACACAGGCGAAGCGGTTCTGGTGCGGCGAGACCAGGATCAGGTTATTTACCTGAGTGGCCTTCGTCGAAAGCCCGATTCTGCGATGGAGTTGTGGGATAGTCTGGCGAACCGCACGTCTCCATTGGTCAGAGCTGTGCTCGGGCAGGAAGGCATCGCGGATGGCATCGACGACACGGGTGTGGCCGTGCTCGCCTCCGCCAGGCGGATTCCCGGCTCCGAATGGTTCGTCGTTGCCGAGATCGATGAGGACGAGGCATACGCACCGCTGCGAGAGACTAGGACGCTCGCACTTCTGATTGGCGGACTTCTGGTTATTGCGTGTGCGAGCGGCGTGGGACTGATGTGGCGACATGAAGTTTCCACATCCTACCGCCAGCAATATGAAGCGGAACAGGAGCGCCGCGCGCTGCTGGGCCACTACGACTATCTGACCCGATACGCCAATGACGCCATCCTCCTGCTCGATCAGGCCGGAGCAATCATCGAATCCAATGAACGGGCAACTGACACCTTCGGCTATAGCAAGGAAGAGCTTCTGCAAATGAATGTTCGGGGCCTGAAAAGCCCAGAGACACTCACTCTTGTCCAAGACAGCTCTGACGTTCGTCTGAGCAAAAGAAAAGCCCTCCTATAATGGACGTTGGCGAATCGTTCCTGGGCCGGAGCTTCGCCAGACGCCACCCACAAGGAAGGCAAAGCCATCATACAAGTCGCGAGTCTGTTCAATCAACTGCTCCAGCATTTTCCCCGGACCGAGTTCGGAGTGCTGGTCAAAGAAAACAATGCAGAACGGTGCGCCAAAGGTTTTGGCTGCTGGACGCAGTTGGTCTCGATGCTGTTCTGCCAACTCGCCCACGCTGATTCTTTGCGCGAGATTTGCAACGGCCTGGGCTGTTGCTTGGGCAAGCTGGTTCATCTCGGCATCGGCAAGGCCCCCAATAAATCCACCCTCTCGTATGCCAACGAACACCGGCCCGCGAAGTTGTACGAGGATCTGTTTTACACTGCCCTCCAAAGGTTCCGCGACGAAGAAGGATTGGGGCCTCGCAAGAAGAAGTTCCGTTTCAAGAACAAGCTGCTGTCCCTCGACTCGACCACCATTTCGTTGTGCCTGAAGTTGTTTCCTTGGGCCAAGTTTCGCAGGGCCAAGGGCGGCGTCAAGGCTCACGTTCTGCTGGACCACGAGGATTATTTGCCGCGCTACGTGCTGATCACCGAAGCCAAATGCAGTGATCTGAAGATGGCCGACGCCTTCCCGCTCAACCCCGGCTCCATCGTGGCCATGGATCGCGGGTATAACGACTACGGGCTGTTCGGCAAGTGGACCGTCGAGGAAATCTACTTTGTCACCCGCCTGAAGGAGAATGCCGCCTACGACGTGGTGGAGCAGTGTGCGGTTCCGCAGGACCGCAACATCCGGTCGGACCAACTGATCCGGTTCACCGGCGCCCAGGCCCAAAAGGATTGCCCCTGTCTGCTGCGGCGTGTGGTGGTCTGGGACGTCGTCAACCAACGGGAGACCGAGTTGTTGACCAACCTGATCGCGTTTGGCGCCACGACCATTGCCGCCATCTACAAGGACCGCTGGGAGATCGAACTGTTCTTCAAGGCTCTCAAACAGAATCTTAAGGTGAAGAGTTTCGTGGGCACCAGCGAAAACGCCCTGCGCATCCAGATTTGGACAGCCCTGATCGCCATCCTGCTGCTGAAATGGCTGCACCATCTGTCGAAAGCCAAATGGTCGCTGTCCAATCTGGCCTCGATGTTGCGGCTGAACCTGTTTACCTATCGTGATCTGCGGAAGTGGCTGGACGACCCGTTCCAGACACCGCCACTGTTACCCGAATCCGAACAACTTACCCTGGCGCTGGCATGACTTGGACAGGCACTACAAGGAAAAAACACCAGACCTCGACCCGACAACCGTTTTTCTCAGTCCCGAAAGCCTTCGGTGTCAATAACCGACATCACAACCCTGTCCTGTTTTGGACAGCAGTGAGAGACACTCGCAGAGTTTGAGGAGGCTTGGCAGGCCTTGCAGAAGCAGGGAGACCTGGTCTTTGAAACCACCAACCGGCGCAAGGATGGCAGCGACTTTGCAACCGAAATCAGCGCCAGGCTGATTGAGGTCGAAGGCAACAAGTATTGCCAAAGCATCATCCGCGACATCACCGAACGCAAGCACGCCGAACAGCAGATCCGGCGTTTGAACCGGCTGTACGCGGTGCTGAGTCGTTGCGGGCAGGCCATGGTCCACGCGCGGACGCAATTCGGTCTTTTCGACGAAGTCTGTCGCATTGCCGCGGAACGCGGTGGTTTTCGGCTTGCATATATTGGCCTGATCGACTCCAGTGCACAGCGGGTTACGCCGGTTGCACGCGCTGGAGAGGGTGCGGCATACCTCGACGAAATCACCATCGCGGCTTTCGATGGACCATTCAGCCGGGGCCCGGCGGGTACGTGCATCCGGGAACGGCGGGCGGTCGTTTGCAATGACTTTGCGAATGACCCCTCGATGGTTCCGTGGAGGGATGCGGCTGCGCGATACGGGCTCAGTTCCTCGATTTCGCTACCATTGCGGCGTGGCGGAACCGAAATCGGCCTCCTGAGTCTCTACTCCTCGGACTCCGGTTTCTTCAATGATGACGAAGCTGCGCTCGCATCAGAAATCGCGGACAGTGTCTCTTACGCGCTGGACACCCTGGAGCAGGACAGACAGCGGCGGCGGGCCGAGACAGAGCTGCGCCTAAGCCGCGAGCGCCTGGAATTGGTTTTGGATGCCAGCGACGAAGGTTATTGGGACTGGAATCTGATTACCGGAGAAGCCAGCCAAAGTCCCCGCTATGACACGATGCTGGGCTATCAGCCTGGGGAGTTGCAAACCGGCTATGCCGCGTGGCGGGAGATGACACACCCCGAAGACAGAGTGGCCACGGAGGAGCATTTCAAGACATTTCTCGATGCTGGCGAGAACACATATTCGTTCGAGTTCCGGATGCGGTGCAAATCGGGCGACTATGTCTGGATGCTAAGCCGCGGAAAGATTGTGGACAGGGACTGTAACGGGAGGCCCGTCCGCATGGTTGGAACCAATACTGACATTACCGGGCGAAAGAAACTCGAAGAACAGTTCCTGCAAGCGCAAAAACTGGAAAGCGTGGGCCGGCTGGCAGGTGGTGTAGCGCATGACTTTAACAACCTGCTGACCGTGATCAACGGGTACAGTGCGCTTCTGCTTAGCCGGTTGCCGCAGCGAGACCCCCACCGGAAGCAAGTAGAAGAGATTCGGGAGGCCGGAGAGCAGGCCGCCAGTCTCACTCAACAGCTTCTGGCGTTTAGCCGCAAACAAATGATTCAGCCTCAGCTACTGAGGTTGAACGCAACGGTGGCCGACTCCCAGAAAATGCTCCGCCGCATGGTGGGCGAAGACATCGAACTGGCCACGGTTCTCGGCGCGGCGCCGGACCAAGTGATGGCGGATCCTGGCCAAATCCACCAGGTTCTGATGAATCTGGTGGTGAACGCGGGCGATGCGATGCCAAACGGAGGAAGGCTGATCATTGAAACAAGCACCGTCGACGTGAACCCGCAAGACGCTGTTGAGAATTCAGATATGGCGCGTGGCCCGTACGTTCTTCTGAAGGTGATGGACACGGGGATCGGAATGGATCAGGAAACCCGCCAGCACATCTTCGAGCCGTTTTTCACAACCAAAGAGGTAGGGAAAGGCACGGGGCTGGGGCTTTCGACGGTTTACGGGATTGTTCGGCAAAGCGGGGGATTCGTTCGAGTCGACAGCGAGCCGGAGAAAGGTACAACGTTCAAAGTGTATCTGCCGCTCACCACGGCCGGGGCCCCCGCCCAGCTCTCGAAACCGCGCCCCACAAACCTGCACGGTTCTGAGACGGTCCTGATTGTCGAAGATCAGGACAAGGTTCGCGCCTTAGCGACTGAAACGCTGCAGTCTTATGGCTACTCTGTCCTCAGCGCGGCCAATGCCGAAGAGGCGCTGGTCGTGGCCGAACTGCTTGCTGGGCCGATCCATCTCCTGTTGACCGACGTGGTGATGCCCGGCCTCAATGGGGGGATGTTGGCCGAACGAGTGAAGTTGCTAAAGCCTGAGACGAAAGTGCTCTACATGTCGGGGTACACCGATGAGGCCATCGGGCAGGCTGGCGTCCTCGATTCAGAGTCGGCATATGTTCGGAAGCCGTTTGCACCGGAAACCCTGGCAGCCAGAGTACGTGAGACGCTGGACGCTCCCGTTTCCGATCACACGATCTTGGTGGTGGACGACGAGGCCGGCGTTCGAACCTTATTGCAGGAACTTCTGGTATCAGCCGGTTACAACGTGCGGGTGGCCGCTGACGGACAAGAGGCATTGAAACTCCTCGCGCAGATGGGCGCCCTGGACCTTATCATCACCGACCTAGTCATGCCGAATCAGGAGGGGCTCGAGATGATTCAGGAAATCCGGCGCCGGTGTCCCAAAGTGAAGATCATCGCCATGTCCGGGGCATTCGGAGGCCAGTTTCTGAGCACGGCCACGCACTTGGGCGCTGCGGCTACTCTGGTCAAGCCCATCCGCCAGCAAGCATTGCTTGAGGCTGTCAGCAAGGTTCTCAACCAGAATCTCCCCATGGAACGCGAACCAAGGGGGATTTCACGCGCCTGAATGGTGCGCTCCACGAGGTAGATCCACCTTGCTGCAGCGGAGGAGCAGCAGTGCACGCGATTCGTCGGGTTCGTGAGGGGCACATAAGGCGATGACCTGCAGGACTAGACCACTGGCCTTCCGCAGCCCTACTTGACCATGGTCTGGCGCTCCGCGGAGAACCTTCTCCCTGGCCAGACCATCCGAGTCAAGGAATTCGTCTCCTCATGTTGCTCCACCGAGCTGAGCCAGACTCGTTACACTGGCGATCATGCCGCCCTCATCCAGCCGGGTGAAAAGTAAGCGCCGCACGGGCGGGGCCGCTATGAAGCGGTCTCCTCCTCGTCCCAAGAAGTTAATTCAGTTCGCTAGAAAGATGGCAGGCCCAGGAAGGGTGCCTGTCTGTAGCCGCAAGCTCCTAGGAGCTTGCGGAAAAAAGCTCTGAAACAGGATACCTATCGAATGTTCAGCGCGTCTGATGTGCCGATCCCCCAGGCGCTACCCCCCGCAACGACGCCGCCCAAGCCGAAGAGGCGATCGGTGACGGGAGAGAATCTGCCCCAGCCGTAGTTGAATGTTGAGCGGCGGTCGCACCTTCGGTTCGCAGAGAATCGGAGGGCCTAATCCTGCCGGGAATCCGGAAACGGGCTATAATAAAGAAAGGTAGATAGATGGTACAGAAGGGAAGAAATACCATGAGCCTCAACGTCAAAGACCCGGAAGCCCACCGGCTCGCCCAGGCCATTGCAGAGGCCACCGGCGAGACCATGACCCATGCCGTCACCGAGGCGCTACGCCAACGCTACGAACGCCTCCACCGGCGCGATCCCGAAGCCCTCGCCGCCGACATCCGGGCCATCGCCGATCGCGCCGCCGCCCACATCAAGCGCCCCTATCTCGATCACGCCGAGCTCCTCTACGACAAACACGGCCTCCCCAAATGATCCTCGACTCCTCGTCGCTCGTCGCCATCCTTGCGAAAGAGCCGGATTCCGAACTCTATGTCCAGGCCATCAGCCGTGCCCCGCGCTGCCGTATATCCGCTGGGAATTTCATCGAGCTCTCAATCGTCATCGAGAGTCAATTCGACGCTGAAGTCAGCCGCCAATGCGACGCACTGTTTCGCCGCATTGGCATCGTGATCGAGCCCGTGACCGTCGAGCAGGCGTATCTCGCCCGCCAGGCCTTCCACGACTTCGGCAAGGGCCGCCATGCGGCAAGACTGAATTTCGGCGACTGCTTCGCCTATGCGCTCGCCAAGATCACCGGTGAACCTCTCCTGTTCCAAGGGGAGGACTTCAAAAAAACCGACATCGTCTCCGCCCTATGACGTAGCGGCTCTTCCGTCCGCTGGCGCCTCGTTCGTTCATGAGCGCATCCTCAGCCGACTAAAAGTTGTTCTCGCTTTTCAATTTCATGAGGGGGCTTCCGGCACGGCGGGCAACGGTTCACCGGCCAGCCCTTTCTTGACGCGGCCGGACAGGAAATCTGCAAAGGGAACAATATCCTCGCCGACGCTCGCTTTCTCGAGAGCTTCCATGTAGATCTTGCGGTCCCCGACGGGTATGAAGGTCCAGGGATACCCGCCTGACGCCAGCATCAGGTTCATCAGGAAGCGCCCCATGCGGCCGTTCCCGTCCATGTAAGGATGGATGTATACGAAGACAAAATGCCCCAACACACCGCGCGCCGCCGGGTCCTTCTCCTCGCGCAGCAGGTCGAAAAGAGCGGGCATGGCATCCCTCACCGCCTCACGGTTCAGCGGCACGTGCATGGAACGGCGAATATAGACCTGGCCGTTCCGATAGCCGGCCAGGTCGGCGGGTTTTAACAAGCCGGCCGTGACGCTGGGGCCAAACATTTCCCGGTGCCATGTTCCGTGATCTTCATCCGCAACCAGGCCGGGATTTTCGCCGTTCAGAACCCTCCCCATGCTTTTTCGAACAGCCTGGTAGGCCTTCCAATACCCGAGCGCAGCCATGGCATCCAGCGGTCCCCTGTCCTGCTCATTCGCCTCCGGATTCCACGCGTTACTCCGGACGCGTTCAATCAGTTCACGGCTGACGCGATAGCCCTCTATCGACAGTGAATGATAGGCATCGGTCACGTAAGCATCGTCGACACGTTTCATGTAAGCGCTGGTATTGCGCGGCAACCCCTGTGCCTTCGGAAATCGGCCGATGACAGGTTCACGCATCTTCTGCCATAACAGCCGTATGCGATTCACATAAGGAGAGGTTTCGCGGGCGGGCAAAGCGAGTGACGGCTTGTCCGTGAAGGGATCGGTTTCACGCACGTCGTACCCCGCAGCAGACATGGTCTTCGTAATGTCATCTGCGATGCGGTCGCGGCCGCTATTGCGGAAGGCACCGGCAAGGCGGCCGGCAATCGTGCTGTGACCGCCGTCCAGCAATTTCGCCAGCACTCTGGATGCATCGCGGACCGTGGCCATTGCCGCGCGCGCGTCGGTCGCATGACTTGAAAAATATTGCGGAGAGCACTCGATAAGCGCCGATTCGAGCGAGAAAACGCGCAACCCGTCTTTTTGCTGCCGGTCAGCGGCTTTTGGCAAGGCGGCGCACAGGTCCAGCAGGGATGTTCCGTGTGGCAGCTTGGTCAGGTTGTTTTTGCCCTTGGAAGATCGGACCACGAGCTGCCGGGGAACTGTCCAGTTCCCGCCGTGCAGGGAGAGCGACTGCTCCGGGGACAAGGACCAGTTCCGTCCAAAGCGCGTTTCCAGGTGAACAGCAGCGAACCGCCAGAACGATGCGTACCACGCGGTGCTCTCCCCCTTTACTTCATCCGGGCGGCTGGGAATGTACCATCCCTTGATCACCTCCTGCAGGAAGCCGTTTGTCAGGAGGCGCTCCCGGTGGGTGCGCGTCATGTCTTTCGCCCGGATGGCGGCGGCGCCGTTGGCGTTCTGGAGCCTGTGGAGGATTTCCAGGGACTGGGCCAGTTTTTCCGAAGGTGAAGCCATGGGAGTCTATCCTCGTTAGTTTTTGCTGTCTTGTGCCTATTAGTTTAATGTGTTGTGCAATTGTTAGTCTATTACATTGTACTATAACTAGTCTCTTGTGTCGAGTCATTATTAGTTTTTCCTGCCATAACCGCCCCTGGCCTTGCTCAAAATCACTGATTTTTCCACCGCAATCGCAGCCCGTCACCGGCCCTCGCCCGCCCCCCCCCGGCTTTTGTCCTTCCCGTTCAAGCGCCGGGGGCGAACAAATAGCGAATATGATAAATTGCCATCGTGGCTCTGGACCCAGGTCCATTCTGCGGTCGCATGCGCCGTTACGCAGAAGTGGAGAATCCGGCGTCGGTCGTGTGCCAGCACCAGGAACACGTACAGGATCTGAAACCGAATCGTGGGCACTGTGAACAAGTCGACCGAGACCAAGCTCGTGAGATGGTTAGCGAGAAAGGTCCGCCAAGTCTGCGATGGCGGCTTCCTACGATGGACCATGTGCTTGCTCACACTGGTCTCGCCGATGTCGATGCCGAGCTTCAGAAGCTCGCCGTGAATCCGCGGAGCGCCCCATATCGGGTTCTCGCGGCACATTCGGCGAATCAGATCGCGGATCTCCTTCGTCACGGCGGGTCGGCCTGGATTGCCACTTCGAACCTTCCAGGTCCAGAACAGTCGCAAGCTTTTCCGGTGCCAGGCGATCACCGTTTCCGGCTTGACGATGACCAGTGCTGTTCGCCAGTCGCTCCACAGCTCTGACAGCCATGCCCAGAAGAAGCGATCAGGAGCGGTCAGCTTCGGCCGCTTCACGGAGCGATGCAAAACGCCGAGCTGGTGACGAAGAGCGAGGACTCAACTTGAAGTGCGGCACGGTTGCGGAACGAAGCCAAAACGGCTGCAAACAAAGCTGAGAGAACCACGGCGGGTGAGAATTGACGCAAGAGGCGAACACCCCACTGTATCAACCAGGTCCGAGTTTACGAGAACCACAGGATACGGTCAAGCGCGGCTTCTCTGTCTGTGCACCGCGTTCCATTCCCAGGAACTCTGTCCGACGCAAAGCGGTGTGGCTCAGGCGAGTACTTCCGCCCGCCTGAGTCAAGTTGATCGCGAACCGGCATTCGCGCGTGCCTCGATCATCAGATAGTCAGGATGCGGCCTTCGTCGGGCCGGTCGATTCGCTCGATGGCGAGGGGATTCAAACCGCGCCACGGCGCGACGATCGGCATCTATGTGCCGACAAAGCCCAAGCCGAGCCAAGCCGATCTGGAAGACGCTGTCAAATCTCGCCCCTCGACACCCAAGACCACTGCAAAAACCACTGCAAGTTGGGAAGTCAATTTTCTAAGTTATTGATTTTATGGAGCCACCCGCCGGGATCGAACCGGCGACCTGCTGATTACGAATCAGCCGCTCTACCAACTGAGCTAGGGTGGCTAACCTTTAGAATCAATAGTTTACGATCTGGCCGTCTTCTAACTTGTGAACAGTTGTGAACAATTCATTCGGAGGTTTAAGCAGAAACGGCATTCATGCATCAGTTTACCATCCTCTTCGATAGCGGGAGCGTGGCCGCGTCTCGCGCTTCCTGCGAAACTGGTGGTTCCGTCAACTCCCGGTCCAGCGCTTCTACGGCAGCGCGTACGGATTCACTGATCGGCTGCATGTAAGTGCCCACGGTCAGATTCGGCGATGCGTGCCGTAGGTGCTCCTGAATGTCTTTCACGCCTGCGTGCTTTTGCATCCGCGTTGCGCAGGTCCGTCGAAGCGCCTGATGATTGATCCCTTCGAGGAACCCTGCTGGAATTTCCAGACCCTCCCGTTTCATCTTAGCGAGTGCCTTTTGCGCGGCCGGCTTTAGGTTACGATTCAGAAAGTTGTTTAAATTGATCGGTGTGCCTTTGCGGGAAGCAAAGAGGAATGCATCTGGCCGTTGGTCTGTCATGTGCGCGAGCCAATAGGAAAGTTCCTCCTGAATCGAGAGCGGTAGCCAGACGTGAGCAATACTGGCAGCGGTCTTCGGTTTCACTACACGCTTATCGGTCTCCATTTCTTCGGAAACGCTCTCATCAATCCGCAGCCGCCCCCGCTCCTCGCAATCGTCGCGACGCAAGGCGAATAGCTCCCCAGGGCGCAATCCGAGCACTGAGAGCATGTGGAGCGCCAGATGGTCCCTGCCGGTCAGCATATCTAGCAGCTCGCGGATCTCGTTGGGTTCCAGCGAGCGGTGGCACTGCTCCCGCATCTCTGGCGTATCCAGTTTTCTGGCCGGGTTCTTGTTGATGAAATCCTGTTCCAGTGCTTCGTCCAAAATGGATTTCACGTAAACCCGAAATTTCGCGACAACGGACTTTGAGAACTTCACAGCAAGTCCGTTCAGGTGCTTCTGAATGGCGAAACGATCCAGTTCACCGAGTGGAACGTCCGCAAACGGCGGAATCACGTAGTGCTCAATAAAGCGAATCGTCTTCGGGCGAGATGAAACCTTCCATGTCGGCTCATTCATCGGCCTATACCGCTGCTCCCAAAACCAGCGCAGCGTGTACTCCGGTGAAGGTGTCACCCTGACCCCTGCCGTTTCCTTGGCGATGATGCCCTGGAGTTTCTCTTCGGCCTTCCACTTCGACATCTCCGGCTTTTTCCCCAGGATAGCGGCTTTATGAATCCGTTTTTCCTTGCCGTCTGGTTGGCGCGTGTAGATGAAGTAGTGGCCCTTCCAATACTTGACGCGCTTTCCAGTCTCTTCGACAAACCCGCGTTGATGACGTGTCTTCGGCATGTGACGCCCGATTGTCCTCACGTCGATCATGCCGCTCTCTCCAAGATTTGGCAAGTCGTAACGAACTCCTCAATATCTTCCGCGCGGAACCGTAGCAGTTTGCCCAAGCGCACCACGGGCAAACGGGGCTGCCTCCGCGTTGCGTGGTCGCGGACCCATGCCGGCGAGACGGCCAGCCATTCAGCAACCTGCTTCACATCGAGGAGCTGCTTATCGGGCATCATGCGGCCGGTGCCTTAACCGCCCGAGCCGTCGTGGGTAGCGGCGCTCGGCATGCCTCACATATACCGTCTCGGAGAACACCCCACCCGTCGCAATACAAGCAACATCCTCTAACGGATGATCCCGATAACACTCTGGCTTGTGTCGCAGGCTGGCGCGCTGCTTTTCGCTTCTTCATGACTTCCCCTCTATGGATTAGGTCTTTAATTCGTTGGGGTTTTTCCCTGGGGATGCATCATGCACCGTGCATGTGCGATGCATATGCACATGCAATGCAACGTGCATAACGCGTCGCATGCGATTCGCATGCGCGCTTATTCTTGTCTTGTCTTTTCTACTCCTGCAACTACTTCTACACCTACACCTACAACTACACGCGGAAATTCTCCTGAAACATTTCTGGAGAATTTCGGAAATGCTTCTGATTCACTCCGGTAGCGCTTCCGCCACTCAGTGAAATCAGGTTCCGGGGGAATAGGACTGCGACGGTCATGCGCGGTCTTATAGCGAGGCATTAAATCCAGCCTGGCATCCCACTGACCCCACAATTGGCCGTTAGCTTGGTAGATAAACAGAAGAAAGTTTTTGGCATACTCCTGGAAGTAAGATTCCAGATCAAGTTGTGACGGAACTTCATGGAAGGTCAAGTACGCGCGCCCAATAATCCGTGCGTAGTTAATTTCTAGTCGGGCAAATCCGTCCGATGCGAGAAAGAGGCGAGGCCAGTGGAGTTGAGCGGCGTCGGAACAGCGTCGAAGGCGATCACCGTTAAACAGCCCCTCGGGGTCTAGGATTAGCATAATGTCTCTCCGATTTTTCTCTCCCAAAACGCGGCCCGCACCCGCCGGCCGGCAGATGCGGACCCAAGCCTTTTGCACGGGAGAGGAGCACGCAAAAGGAAAACTGTTCAGACTTATCGCCTAAGTCGCCTACGAGTTAGCCATCCATCGCGAGGGCGTGCCGGCGAACTCGCGGCCGTTCTCCACCGATCCGGTACAGGCGCCGACTCTTGACTAGGTAACCGCCGCAGTAACGCCACCAGCACGGCGCCGTGGGTAGCATGAAGTATTGCTACAAGCCAGAGCATGACCCTGGCAGTTCTCCGGCTGTCTCGACGTAGCGCAGACATTAAGTCGCGGCAAAGATCGTCTAGTGATGCGTTATCGCGGATCTTCATTTTTGTCCTCGACAATGACCCTTCGGAGGATGCCCGATAGTTCGTAGAAAGTAGCGACTCTCAAACCCCCGGCCATAATGGGCCGAGGGTCGATTTTTCTGCCAAGAAAAAGGAGAGAGTCGCTATGAAGAGACGATACCAGATAGAACAACAACGGGCCGTGCAGCAGTTCCGCCGGATCGCCATCGAACAGAATCCCAACATCCAGATGATCCTTCCGCTGGCCGAGATCGTCGGCTTGTTACAGCAGGGCGTGGGCAACTTGCTGCGGCAGGCTGGTCTGGAACTGATGCACCTGGTGATGGACGAGGAAGTAAAGTCGCTGGCCGGTGAGCGCCACCAGCAACACGAAGGGCGCAGGGCACAGCGTTGGGGCAAGGAAGATGGTTATTGCGTGGTGGACGGCCAGAAGGTGCCGATCCGCAGAACGCGCCTACGCACGGCTGACAAACGGGAACAGCATTTAGGCAGCTACGAATTGTTTCAGCGTAGTGGGCCAATGCAAGCGAGCGTGTGGGACAAGATGATGCGCGGACTCTCGACGCGCAACTACGGAGCCGTGGTGAAGGATTTCCAGAATGCCTACGGAATCGAGAAGTCGGCGGTTAGTGAGAACTTCATCGAAGCCAGCCGGGAGAAGGTGAAACAGTTGATGGAGCGGCCGCTGGGCGAGTTGCGCTTATGCGCGGTGCTGATCGACGGGACTCCATTCAAAGACCGGCAGATGATCGTAGCCCTTGGCATTGGCTGCGATGGAACCAAGACCGTGCTGGGCATCCGCGAGGGGGCGACGGAGAACGCGACCGTGGTGAGCGCTCTGTTGGGCGAGTTGGTGGAGCGAGGGTTGGACTTTTCGACGCCGCGGCTTTACATTCTGGACGGTGGCAAAGCGCTGCACGCGGCGGTGCGCCGCCATGCCGGGGAAGCGGCTTTCATCCAACGTTGTCAGGTCCATAAGAAACGGAACGTCGTGGATCACTTGCCCGACGAACATAAAGGCGATATCAAAAAGAAACTCCAGAACGCCTACGCCATGTCGGAGTACTCCGACGCCAAACGCGCCTTGGAGAAATTGCACCGTGAACTGATGGATCTCAATCCGAGCGCGGCGCGCAGCCTGGAAGAGGGCATGGAGGAGACGCTCACAGTCCATCGGCTGCGGGTACCGGATCAACTCCGCCGGACACTGAGCTGCACCAACGTCATCGAATCTGCCTTCTCCATCGTCGAAACCGTCTGCCGGAACGTGAAACGCTGGCAGCCCGGCGATCAGATCGAGCGCTGGGTTGGATCTGGATTGCTGGTTGCCGAGCGGCAGTTCCGCAAAGTCATCGGCCATCGCCAGATTCCAGTGCTCCTGTCCGCCATGACCAATGCGGTTTCCCAGAAGCCGATTGCGAAGCGAACTGCCGTCGCGTAGCCTATGAGGGTCGAGGGTCGCTAACTTTCAACGGAGATCCGGGCATTCTCACCCTTCGCAGGGGTGTATCTGAAAAACTGAGGCTTTTTATGACTTACTGCACACGGTTGGACCCGCTACTCCGAAGGGAAAAACGGGCCGGGACGGAACGGTAACCGCCCGGAAACTCTAAATCGTTCCTTTCAACTTCACCAACGCGGTAAGTGCGGTTCGGACTTGATCCATCACTGAATGCCACTCGCTGGGGCTGATTTGTCTGAACAGCCGCATGGTCGGATACCATGGCGTATCAGTGCGGGCCGCCATCCAGCGCCAGTCTACCGGCTTCGTTGGTAACAGTGTCCAAGTCGGAACCCCCATCCCTCCAGCTAAATGACAGATCATCGAATCCACCGAAACTATCAGATCCATGTTCAGGATTGCCGCAGCGCTGTCGAGGAGTGTTCCATCCGACTCCTTTTCGATGGATACGATATCGTCCGGAATCGGCTCGGCCTCTATTCCATCCGGGCTGCGCTGGAGGCTGTACAGGCGTATGCCTGGGATGTCACGTAGCGAGAAGAGCGCATCGCTCGGTACGTTGCGCCATTGGTCCGTCTTCCCCGCTCCGCATTGCCATACGATCCCGACTTTGACATAACCAGAACGACCAATCCTCACCCGCCACTTTTCGACGCGCTCCGGCTCAACAGTCAGGTACGGGATGTTCGCCAGAATCGTTTCCGGGGTCGCGTGGCACAAGAAAGGCAAGCACGTAACGCCAGTGTCCACGTCAAACTCGTCGAACTGCATTGTAGTAACAACCTGGTGAATGCTTGGGATACGTTGAAGCAGTGGCGCGATGCGTGAGCGACACTGCACTATCACTCTCCCATTGAACGCTTCGGATGAGGTGTACCGAATGTAGTTTAGGGCGTCGCCGAGACCGGTTCCGTGGCACCGTATCAGTAACCTGCGCCCATCCAGGGCGGCTCCATCCCACGATCTAGCCGTCCCATTGAACTGGTAACACACAAAGCTAGCTACGACTCCTATCATGAACTCCGCGAGTTCAACTATCGGGCCTGGCGTCGATCCCACGCCGGCGTTGCCGTGGGTTGCGAACCACTCAGGAAAACGTCTTTTGAATAGTTGGGTGATCGCGTAAGCCTCGCGCACAAAGCGATAACAGCCTGGTTCCAATGTGCCCGACTGTAAGGTGGCCGAGAAGATACCCTCTGCTTCACGGAGATTAAGTTGGGCGAGTAAGCCAAGTACAACCACGCCATAAAGAAACAAACATCTTCTGTCGCTGGGTTTCGTGAGTCGCAAAGCCTGCATCGCATACTGTGCGGCTCTTGAATGATGGCCCAGATTTTGCCTTAATTCGGCCATATATAAATTCTTGATCGACACATGGTCGCATGGGTCCCTATTGAGTCCGTTCTCAGCAGCCCACTGCGCGCCGTCGAGGTCATCGAGTGCGAGCATGGCTGTGCCCGCACTAGCCCATGGCAACGCAGACTGGGGATTCAATAACTCCGCGCTTACGCATAACTCAATCGCCCGCTTGTACTGACCACTCTTGTATGCCTTGTCAGCATCCGGGCGGACCCGCTGACACAGAGAGTCCGCCTCCAGACACAAGTTCCGACACAGAAAGTCGGCGTACACGGGGTCGTATCGTGCGAGGAGTTCAGATGGATTTGCCATAAGAAACGGGCGACGCCGCGCTCAGCGCCATCCGCGCCTGCGCCCGACGCAACGCTGCGTCGGGCGAGACGAAGGCGATCAACTTGTCCAGGAAGTTGGAAACCGTTACCATCGCTATGGCTTCTAGTGATTTGTCCACGTGCCGCTGCGCACGTTGGCATACCAGTGATTTGCCGCGTCCGACAACATACAGACGGAATCACCAGCCGCTCCTGCTGAAACCAGATAGCCACCTGAGGTTCCATTCGTGCCGGCTAAGTCGAGGGTATTTGATGCAGCTAGTGTAGTGCGGCATAAATAGTAACGATTATAGAATACGCGTCGTCTTTACAATAGGAGGACCGAAGACGATGCGCGTGGCGCGACCCGTGGTTCTGAGTTCTGACCAGCAAGAGATCCTGGAATCTCGGGCCCGAGCTCGCAGCGCGCCGGCACGGAGCGTGGAACGAGCGCGGATCGTTTTGTTGGCCGGAGCGGGGCTGCAAGATCAGCAGATCGCGGCGGAGTTGAAGATCACACCGGAGAAGGCCGCGCGCTGGCGGAATCGGTTTCTGGACGGTGGTTTTGCGGCGCTGGACAAAGATGCGCCGCGCCCGGGAAGAACACCAACCATCACACCGGCCCAGGTGCAAGAGGTGATCCGGAGAACCACGCAGGAGAAGCCCGACAACGCGACCCACTGGAGCACGCGCACCATGGCAGAGGCCGCAGGCGTCAGTGAAAAGAGCGTGCGCCGGATCTGGCAGAAACATGGTCTGAAGCCGCACTTGGCGCGGACCTTCAAGGTGAGCCACGATCCCGAGTTCGCCGAGAAACTGGACGCCATCATCGGGCTTTATCTCAACCCGCCAGAACACGCCATCGTCCTCTGCGCCGATGAGAAGAGCCAGATCCAAGCACTGGACCGCACGCAACCTGGCCTGCCGCTGAAGAAGGGACGCTGCGGAACGATGACCCACGACTACAAGCGCAACGGAACGGCAACCCTGTTTGCGGCCATGAGCACGCTCGATGGCACCGTAATCAGCATGTGCGACGACCGGCACCGGCATCAGGAGTGGCTGAAATTCCTGCGCGTGATTGACCAAGTCACCCCTGCAGGCAAGCAAATCCATCTGATCGCGGATAACTATGCCACGCACAAACATCCCAAGGTTGAGAAGTGGCTGGCCCGCCATCCGCGCTTCCACGTGTACTTCACTCCCACCAGCAGTTCATGGCTGAACATGGTGGAGCGTTTCTTCCGTGACCTCACTCAGAATCGGCTGCGGCGAGGCATCTTCCGCGACGTCGAGGAACTGATCATGGCCATTGGCGACTACATTGACCAGCACAACGACCATCCCAAACCGTTTGTCTGGACCGCCAAAGCGTCCGATATTCTGGAAAAGGTCAAGCGCGCCCGCCACGCGCTGCATAATCGTTAATCTGCATGCCGCACTACACTAGTTGGATGGTAATTGCGCCGCTCTTTCCCGTTGCGTTCTGGTAGCACCGCGACATGCCGGCTACGGCGACCGGAGCGTTGAACGTCAATGCACCGGCAGCCCCGTTGAACTGGTAAGCGATTTGGCCACCCGGATCAACTACCGGTCCAGCAGTGGACGCGAGCACGACCGTGGTGCCAATCACAACGGCGCCCGTCGTACCCGGCGGAATTACAGCGACCCCGGAAAATGGGTTCGGGTATTGCTGCACCTGCCCGAATGCGGTGCCTATCGCTGCAAGTAAGAGTAAGATGATTTTAACCATGGCGGCTAATAACCTCGAATGGAACCGACAACGCCCGCCGCGTCACTGACCCACGAAACCCCGCCCGGACACAGACGGCCACCAAACTCGAAGATCACCGTTGAGCCACTTTGTAGGGCGGCCTTGCCGGACACTAACGCCAGTGGGCTTGCCTGCTTGTCGCTAACTGTGACGTGCGCGGGGCCGCTACCGTCATTCGTTAGAACTAATTCGGTGACGTGAAAATTGGACACCAGGACATCTTCCTGTACAGTTGGGATAACCTTGGGAAGAATTTCCTGCTGGTTAAGAGTTACATTCGGAACTAACGTCACGCTCATTTTGAACCTCCTGAGATTGGACTGGCCTCGGTATTCGTTGACGCTGGCGCGGCGGGTGTGTCGGGAGCCGACGCGGGGGCCCGTGGCACCTGCCCGGTCTTTCCGATTTGGCAAAGGATACCTTTATCGGAATCGACAAGCCAATCGCCCTCCAGTTTTCTTCGGCGAATGATAGCTCTCAGCGCACCGTTCCCTTGCCCCTCGGTCGCCGCCATCGCAATATCGATCTTGTTCAGTTCCTCGACGAGGATAGTGCGGCGTTGGGCGAGGTTGCCGCGTGTGAGTGTGATGTTCTGAGCGATTTCATCAAAAATCGCCTTTTCGTCAGGTTCAAGCTTGAGTTCCATCTAAAGTCCCCTGTTTATGAAATCACCGTTGCTGTAATCGCGGCTTGCATTGCGGCTTGCGCCTGAACCACGGCAGCGGGTGGATACATCGATAACAAACTTTGGACCTCGCGGCTGAGCATCGATTTGACCAGCGCAGATAGGTCCGAGTACATCCTATTGCCGCTTCCATTGCGCACTTGCGCTACCTGCTGAGCCATGAGCGTTACGGCGCTGGTAGGTATCGTGGCGGCGACAATCGGCCCTCCGTCGCTCTGCAGGCCAATCTTGAGAACTGCCGGAGCTATGGGCAGGCATAGCACGGCACTGGCTTGTGCCGGAGTCGGGGCCGAGTCAGTGACCTGGATCGTTAGATCCACAAAGGACGCGGCTGTGGGTGTGCCGGATATCGCGCCGGTCGTCGCGTTGAGTGTCAGTCCAACAGGCAAGGTACCTGCAATAATTGCCCACGTATATGGAGCTACACCTCCTGAAGCGGTCATGGTTGCGCCGCTATACAGTACTCCGTTAACGCCTAGCGGTAGAGCGTTCGTCGTGATAGTTAGCATGGTTTTCCTCTTAGTTGATTAGTCCGTGACCAGCAGTGGAGTTTAGTGCGTAGTAGAGATTCTGGCACCAAGTCAGCGCTTGCGCAAGGGTCGTGAATGACGGGAGTCCCGGCCCGGTCTGTCGCCCAGCAATGATCTGGTTCCCGCCAACCCAGACCCCGCCAGGGCTTGTCAAGAATAGCTGGCCACCGCCCCCAATGCCAACATCAGTTCCGAGGCTCCATTGCTGTGTGCCATAGTAGAACCCGCACACTGCCTGCGGGTTAAGTTCGGTCTGGGCATTGCTCTGATTCACAATAACCCCACAGTATTTCCCGCTGTTGCCGTATTGGTTATTAATTGTGGTCGTGATCCCGTTCAGCGTGCAGATCAGCGAGCACCCGTTAAACAGGCCGGCATTGACCTGCGAGGCACTTACCGTGCCAGCATAAACCACGTTCGCGGCCAACTGTCCGGCGATCATGTCGGCTGGGTCCTGGATGTTCTTCCAGGTGTTTGAGACGTTCTTGTAGATATAGCCGTCCAGCGTGTTAAAGATACAGATACCTGCCGGGTAGCTAGTGCTCGGGAGCGTCGGCAGTCCGTTCGTGATTACGATCAGGTTCGCTCCGGGAACGATGTGGCTATTGTCAATAACTCCAACTGCGATGTTGTTCCCGAGGGACACGCGACGGAGGGAACAGTTATCGAAGTACCACGTCCCACTGCCGCCAGCGACGACGTAAAAATTAACAAAGCACGCATTCGACGGGGCCTTGGCCGATACTTGAATTTGGTTCCATGTCGTTGAGGGCGTAGCCCCCGCCGAGTAATACGTGGGGCCGATGACACTGTGCGACGAATCCAGGAACGCGATTACAAGCTGTGCGTTGCCCGTTACTGTCGCAGAATTGCGCGTGTAGCATGTCGCAATAAATTGGTCTGACGGGTCGCAGTGGATGCTCTGATAAAGATTTGCTCCGTTAGCCGTGGCCTGCACAGCATATCCGCCCTGGAATGTAACGGTAGACTCTCGCGTAAATGCACCGGGAGTACCCTGAGACCACTGGGCAAGCGCGGGAGAGTCCTCAAAGCCAGGGTCGAACAACATGTTTGACGGATCGTCCAGTGCGAACTGCACAGAAGTCCCAGAGACGTTGAAACCGGGGCCAAAACTATAGGACGTTCCCGGCGATCCAGTCCCGCTGTTCAACGTGGTCCATCGGCCCATAACTGTTCTGCTCCTTTGATTTTGCGCGCGCTTCTAACTCCCCTGCTCTATGCGACCCTTCGAAAGTCGAACTCGCGTTGGATCGGAGCGGGGCTGGGCGTGTCTTTAAAATTCAGCGAGGCGAAATCACAGTGATACCAGCGCGCAGCGGCGTCGTATCGCTTGGCAGCCTCGCTTTCGTCATCAAAAAGTCCGAGATAAATATCCTTCCCGTTGAACTTGATCCGTGCCATCCATTTGCCGGCCCGCTTATGCCAAGAAACGCCGCGATATCTTGACGAGTGATTACCTGGCGTCACGTTCCTTGCATTTTGGGAGTGAGTCGCGAGCCGTAAGTTGGCAGCCCTATTATCGAGCGGGCGTCTCGATTTGTGGTCAATTTGGAGACCGGGCGGAATAGGCCCGAACAATAAAGTCCAGATGAGTCGGTGAAGAAAGATCGTTTTACGAGACTTAGACTCTCCGCTCCAGGTATTGCGGCAAGCATAACCCCTCAAACTTAGACGCCACTTCCACTTATTTAGATACGGTGCGACATCGGCATCGACCAGGGTACTCGCTGCCTTCGAGAGGAGTATCGTGACAGGCTTCTCAGACATACTATGTTTCGTCAAGCAAGACTCGGGGGCGGACCGGGGGCGGTGCGTGTGACCCCGGTCTCCCCCGTCCCGCCAGACCGTCTAGCGGGGAACTTCACGCTAGCCGGCGAATTCCGAACGGTTGCGCGCTTTCGGTTGGAGCAAAACATCGCTCGGGGAATCCCGCCGTGCGGGCTGGTTTCTTGTGCCGCAGTCCGGGTAGATGAATTGTTGCCTCACCATCGAGCAGCTCCAGCGATTGATTCGCCCTGGCCGCAGCTAAATCAAAGGTGCGCGTCTCGCCGGTAGTATCGAAGGTGACCCGCAAGCGACCGTGTCCCCGTTTGCTTTCCGGCTTCGAGTAATCCTCGACCTGGATAACTGTGCCGTCACCGAGCACCGGGCTTCGCAGGCGCACACCCGGTAAAAGCTTCTCGCGCTCTGGAAGTGTCGCCATTACCCGGTCACCGAACGACTCGTACAGGCGTCCCCGCATTTGGCGGTGCTCCAGGCGGCCGGGTTTGGGGCTGCTGTTGATCGCCGCTCGGTCTGCGCACGGGTTCTGGATCATCGTGCGAGTCCGAATTAGGTGTAACTTGGTCGTGTTCTTCCAGCATATTTAGGGCCGCCTTTGGCGCAGCGTTCTGACGATTCCCACCGTGAACGGCGTGGCGCGAGAATCGCTGCGATTCGCTCCCGGTTTAGGTTTTTCTCACGCAAAAGATAGAAAGCGACAGCGCTAATTTCGAGCCAGTACCGCTCGATCAGCTCATCCACCTTGGCTTCGAGCCGTGTCCTTATTTCCTTGACCTGATCCGGCTGGTCCATTGCAAGGTACTCGATCAGTTTTTCGACTTGCACATCGTCAGTCTCAAGCTCGTGAGGATCGTCCGGGTCGCATTGCTGGGTAAGCTCATCGCTGTATACGGCGAGGCCCCCGGAGATCTGGTTTGACCCCATCGTGAGATGCGGTCTAGGCTCGATTGAAGCAAAAAAACAGTTGAAGTTTAAAGCCGCCGCGATGACGATATGTCCGCTCTCGTGCCAGGCGAACACTTCGGCTCCACTAATCAGGCGCACCCACCCAGGGCTAGATGCCCGAGTCGCGCGTTTCGCCGTGCGGTCACCCGCAAGTGTTGCAATTGCCTTCCGCTCGGCGTAACCGAGGTTTTTGTATCCGGAGAATTTTAAATCGTCCGGGTGTAGGGGCTCCATCTACTCGGTGCAGCCGACGCCCGCCAGCGCTTGGCTGAACAAATTTTCCAAATCGGAAATTTGGATCTCCGCGAGGGGCATCGGCTCCGGGGGCCGCAGTCCGTCTTGCGCAGCGGCGAAGATCGAGATTGGGCTGTTATGCAGAAGATGGTCATGGTGCACCAGCGGCTTCTTCGCGACGTGCGGTACCAGCTCGATAGCCAGTTTTTCGAAACGGGCAGCACGTGCCTCGTGCTCGCGCGCTTCGGCCCGCAGCACTTCGGGTTTCGGAGTTGCGAAAGGTCGCCGGTTTCCGGGGTCAACCGCCATTGTGCCCGGCGTATCGTCCTCGGTTGCGGGGCTCATATCCGGCAGGTGCAGCCATGAACCTACCGGCTGATAGTGTCCCATGCGTTTGTCGCAGGGAATCTCCAGGATTTCCCCCAGTCGCCGGAAGAACGGTGCGGCCAGATCATCGAGCTTTTTCGCCTCCGCTATTTTGGTCGCTGCTTTCCCGAGTTCGTCGCGCCGGGCAACGGCAGGGATATTCTGAATCGCATCCAGGCATTTTGTAGCGGCAAGCGGCCGGACTCGGACGTAGGTCTCAACTTCCGCAGATAGTCGCGCCAGTTCGCCCGACGCTATATCTGCGCCCGTCAGCGCGGACTGCGCAGCCGCTTGCAAAGCCTGTTCCTTGGCGGCCACGGCTGCGGATTGTTTCGCTAAAAGATTTATCGCCGCGTCGATTTGCTCCCGAGCCACCCTGACCGCCGCGTCAACCGCGGCCAACTTCGAATCCTTATGGAACATGCACATCCTTTCTTGCGCCGAAGTTATTCCCCCGGCGCGGGGCGAAATAAACTCCTAGAAGATTCGGGCGGCCACGCCACCGGCCGCACGGGTGGCTGGCAAGGAGCGGCGCGACCCGCAGGAATCCAGCCACCCGGAACTTTATAATCCCCACGGCCGTTTCCAGCGCCTGGTGAGCTTGGCTCGCCGCTGACCGTAGGCCCGCCGGCGCCGGAGAATCTCGGCCCGAATAGCGGTCCGCTCGATCTCTAATAGAGACGGCACGCGCAGCAACCACCCGAGGTCTGGCATGGGAATATCGACCGGACAGGTTCCTTCAAATTTCGAACTCTGGAGCACCATCGTCGGAGCAGTCCTTCGGCCGAGATCGTTGCCGTCCATATTTCCTTTGTGCTCTCCGAAATGCCACGCGGCTTACGCCGCTGTGCGAGGTGCGTCGCCGCTGGCCTGGGTGCGCGTACCACCCGCCTCAAGCCATTTTTCCAGTGCGTCCGCTTGGTACAGCGTCCGTTTGTGAATCCGGACTGCTGCGCCGGCCAGTTCGTCGTTTTCCGCCATGCGCGCGACAGTGGTCTCACTCACGCCCAAAAACTTAGCAACGCCCCGCAATGTTAGGAGTCGTTTCATTCTGCTTAACACCTGAAGATTTTCCGGAACTCAACCGTCCGGAGATGGTTCGCTTAAATGGATGATGTTTTTTCGGGTAAGGTGTATGGCTCTTTGTTGCTAAAGACAGAACTGCCCCGCAATTCCACCCTCTGTAATAATAGTCTGCGAAACGTCCAAACTTATAACCATAGAGCCTCGGAAATTTAGCAAAGACCCTCTTTTTCCCCTACACTCTTGTTAACGCAAAATTTAGGATTTTTGTGCGGCCCTATGCCGCCTTTTTATTTTCAACAGTGAAACCTAGCTCCTCTGGCGTGAAATTGCGCGGGTCAGCTAAGCCAAGCGCGGCAAATGGAACCAATGGACCGCGCGGGTATCGCGACACACGCGGCGGGCGCCTTCAGCGGGCGTGGAACCGCTTCCGTAAATGACTGAGCGCGCGAGTTAGGACTTTATTCACGCCGGGTTGTGACATCCCCAACCGGTGAGCTATCTCAGCCTGGGTGATTTGCTGGCCATCACTTTCCTCGGCGATGCCGTAATAGAGTTCCACGGCGCGGCGTTCTTCATTTGGGAGTTGTTTCAAGAACGCCGCGAGTAATTCGACTAACTGATTATGGACCGCGCTTTCCTCCGGGTTAAGCTCGTGCTTATCCAGCCGTTGGTCGGTTCTAGGCTCGACCGTGCCGTTGCCCGCTTCTCTGTCCTCAGTCCTAGAATGTCCGTCGCTTAACTGGACAACGTTTCGTGTCCGCTTTCGTTCCGTCGTGATGAAATCAGCTATTCCGTTGCGGATGATTGTCCAAATGAGATTGTAGGCTGGCTCACCCTCGGGTTGTGCCCGTTCGTTAAGCGCTGTCACTAGAGCCGTCAGACCGACCGCATGTAGCTCGTCATCTACTAACCAGCGCGGCAGCCCCGTTTCCCGAAAGTGCCGGATCACCTTGCCTATAATGCAGTGAGGACCGCAGGTTCGGCGTTCAGGAGTATAGGCCCGACAGGTCTGTAGGTGTTTTGCGAGAAGCGTATCGCGCCACTGTCGGCGCTCGGTGTCAGTCTGGTTTGCGACTACGGGCCGGCATTTGGTTGGGGGTGTAGGGGGGATGTCATGCAGCTCGAAGGGTTCAGACTTACAGGGCGGGTGAATTACTGCT